>OZ253439.1:0-2764847 GCA_965261035.1 Polaribacter sp. | reverse complement strand
AGAACGTCAATACACCAAAAATGAGAAAGAACCTAAAAATCTAAAAATAGAAGAGTCTGCAATGTTGGTCGGAATGCTAATAAATGCGTCTTTATTTAATCCGCTTAAGAGAAAAGAAAAAGTAGAACAACGTAGAAATATCGTTCTAAAACAAATGAATAGGAATGATTTTATTTCGGAAAAACAAAAAGATTCACTTCAAAAACTTCCATTAGAAATAAACTTTACTCCGGAAAGCCATAGTGACGGTTATGCAACCTATTTTAGAGAGCATCTGCGTAACTTTTTAAAAAAATGGGTTAAAAACAATCCAAAACCTAATGGACAAACTTATAATATTTATAGAGATGGATTAAAAATTTATGTAACCATAGATTCTCGGATGCAGAAATATGCGGAGGAAGCCGTAAAGGAGCATATCTCCAATTTGCAGAATTATTTTTTTAAAGAACACAAAAGAAACAAAACGGCTCCTTTTTACAATTTGGAGAAAGAACAAATCACAATGATTTTAGAAAGAGCGATGAAAAATTCTGAGAGATGGCGAAGAATGAAGAAAGCAGGTGTTTCTGAAAAAAAAATAAAAGCATCTTTTCATATAAAAAGAAAAATGAAAGTTTTTGATTGGAAAGGAGATAAAGATACCGTTTTAACACCTTATGACTCAATCAGATATTATAAATATTTCTTGCATTCTGGCTTGATTTCGGTAGTGCCACAAACAGGTCATATAAAAGCCTGGGTTGGAGGAATTAATAACAAACATTTTAAATACGACCATGTTAAGCAAGGTAGAAGACAAGTGGGTTCTACATTCAAACCTTTTGTATATGCAACGGCAATCAATCAATTAAAATTATCTCCTTGTGATAAATTTCCAATATCTCCATACACTATTCCCAAGGGAAAATATGGAATTTTAGAAGAATGGACACCTAAAAACTCTTCAAACTCACCCGATAAATACGCAGGGCAATTAACCTTAAAACAAGGATTAGCCAAGTCTGTCAATACAATGTCTGCAAGAATGATTGATATGGTTGGACTCAAAAATGTAATCCGTTTGGCAAAATCTGCAGGAATTACAAGTGAAATACCTGAAACTCCAGCAATAGCGCTAGGTTCTGCAGAATTAACTCTATATGAAATGGTGAGTGCCTACGCAATGTTTGCAAACAAAGGGTTGAGAGTAGAACCGATGATGATTGAAAGAATTGAAGATAAAAACGGAACAAATTTATCAGAATTTACACCAAAAACAAGAGAAGTTTTAAGCGAAGAATCTGCTTATGTAGTTTTAGATTTATTACAAGGCGTTACGCTCTTTGGCTCTGGAGTTAGATTGAGAACTGGAGGGAAAAGGAAAGGATACATAACAGGATATCCCTATAAGTTTACAAATCCAATAGTAGGAAAAACAGGAACAACACAAAATCATACAGACGGCTGGTTTATGGGCGTTGTGCCAAATTTGGCAACGGGCGTTTGGACGGGTGGAGAAGACAATGCAATTCATTTTAAAGGAATAGGAAAAGGACAAGGAGCGACGATGTCTTTGCCATCTTGGGCGTTGTTTATGAAAAAATGTTATGCAGATAAAAAGCTAAATATAAGTCGAGAAAAGTTTGAAAAACCAGAAAAAATAACTATCAAATTAGATTGTAATGACAAGGTGAAAGATTTAGACGAGGAAGAAAGTGAAGAACCTAAAGTTATAGAAGAAGATACAGATTTTTAAAATAATAAACATGATAAATAAAGTAGTAAAAAATGCTGAAGAAGCACTGCACGGAGTAAAAAATGGAATGACATTTATGTTAGGAGGTTTTGGTTTGTGTGGTATTCCAGAAAATAGTATTTCAGAGTTGGTAAAGTTAGGAATTAAAGATTTAATTTGTATTTCTAACAATGCGGGAGTAGATGATTTTGGTTTGGGATTGCTGTTGCAGAAACGTCAAATTAAGAAAATGATTTCTTCCTATGTTGGCGAAAATGATGAGTTTGAACGTCAGATGTTGTCAGGAGAGCTGGAAGTAGATTTAATTCCTCAAGGAACATTGGCAGAACGTTGTAGGGCTACAGGAGCTGGGATTCCAGCTTTTTATACGCCGGCAGGCTACGGAACTGAAATCGCTCAAGGGAAAGAAACAAGAGAATTTGGCGGAAAAATGTATGTGCTAGAACACGCATTTGACCCACAATTTGCGTTTGTAAAAGCGTGGAAAGGAGACACCGCTGGTAATTTAATTTTTAAAGGAACGGCACGTAATTTTAATCCAATGATGGCTACGGCAGGAGGAATAACAGTCGCAGAAGTGGAGGAATTAGTTGAAGCTGGAGAGTTAGACCCTAATCAAATCCATACGCCGGGTATCTTTGTTCAAAGAATTTTTAAGGGAACAGGTTATGAAAAAAGAATTGAGCAACGGACAGTTCGTTAGTGTCAATTTGATAATTTGAGGAAAATGACTTGATGAGAAACGATAAAGAGAATATCATAATAAGATTAACATTTCAACTTTCGATTGAGATTATTAAATTTTCAGAACAACTAAAAAAACTACATAAGTATGAGATGGCTTCTCAGGTTTTTAGGAGTGGAACATCAATTGGGGCAAATATTAGAGAAGCAGATGAATTATAATACTGGTTACCACTATGTAAAGAATCAGAATTTTACCCAAACCCATAAAAAAAGTATTATCAGATTTAAAGTTAATCATAAAAATAATAAGTGAAATTATATCTTCACCAAAAAGACAATAATTGACAAATCAACAAATTTTCAAATTAAATATGTTAAGCAAACAACAAATAGCACAGAGAATAGCACAGGAATTACGAGATAAATGGTATGTAAATCTTGGGATTGGAATACCGACATTAGTCGCAAATTATATTCCAAAAGGAATAGATGTAGAGTTTCAATCTGAGAACGGATTGTTAGGAATGGGTCCATTTCCTATTGAGGGAACTGAGGATTCGGACTTGATAAATGCAGGAAAGCAAACAGTAACAATTTTAGACGGAGGCTCTCTGTTTGATTCTGCAATGAGCTTTGCAATGATTCGTGGTCAACACGTGCAATTGACCGTTTTGGGAGCTATGGAAATTGCAGAAAATGGTGATATTGCCAATTGGAAAATTCCCGGAAAAATGGTAAAAGGAATGGGTGGAGCTATGGATTTGGTAGCATCGGCAGGAAATATTATTGTAGCTATGATGCACACCAATAAAAAAGGAGAATCTAAATTGCTAAGACAGTGTTCTTTGCCTTTAACAGGGGTTAGATGCGTTAAAAAAGTTGTAACAAACTTGGCTGTTTTAGAAATAAAAAACAATGCGTTTTATTTATTGGAAAGAGCTCCAGGAGTTTCTGTCGAAGAAATAAAAACTGCTACCGTAGGGACGTTAATTATTGAAGGTGATATTCCTGAAATGAAATTATAAAACAAAAGGTGCACATAACATTTTGTCGTTTTAGGCAGCAATCTTAGTACAGATTAGATTTAGGCAACCTCTACAATTAACATTTTGAAAATCAAATAATTAGTTGTAACTTTGAAATATGAATAAATACAAGACATTTAATACAACTTCCTTATTTTCAGAGGGTTATAGGCTTGAGAAACTCAGTAAACAAGGAGACCCATTAGAGCGATTGAATAAAGTGGTGGAATGGGAGTATTTTCGAGAGACTATTGAGAAAATACACAAAAAGAGAATGGTTAATTCTGGTCCAAAACGATACGACCCTCTATTGATGTTCAAAATATTGATACTACAGCGCTATTATAATTTGAGCGATTCTCAAATAGAATATCAAATATTGGATAGATTGACATTTTGTCGTTTTCTGGGATTATCTTTAAATGACAAAGTTCCCGACGAAAAGACTGTTTGGGATTTTAGAAATAAGCTGATAAAAAAAGGACTTGAAAAAGAGTTATTTGAAAGATTTACCACTCTATTGGAACGTTATGAATTAATAGCACATCAAGGAAAAATTATTGACGCAAGTTTTGTAGAAGCACCAAGACAGCGTAATAGCAAAGAAAAGAACAAAGAAATAAAAGAAGGTAAAACTCCCAAAGATTGGGATAAACAACCTAATAAAAAACGTCAAAAAGATGTAGATGCTCGTTGGACAAAAAAGAACAACGAAACACACTATGGATATAAAAACCATGCAAAGGTTGATAACAAGCACAAATTTATTGACACTTATACAACGACAGATGCTTCGGTACACGACTCTCAAACATTAGACGAGTTATTGACCGAGAAGGACAAAGGTCAAGACCTTTGGGCAGACAGTGCCTACACTGGAGAAGAGCAAGAAAAAACAATTAAAAAATACGAGGTAAATAACAAAATAAATGAAAAAGGATATAAGAACAAACCATTGACAGAGGCACAAAAAGAATCAAATAAAGAAAAATCAAGAACAAGAGCACGAGTAGAACATGTATTTGGTTTTATGGAGCAGAGCATGAATAAACTCTACATAAACTCAATAGAAATAAAACGAGCCGTAGGGTTTGTTGGGCTAGTAAATCTTACCTACAACCTGTTTAGATATGAACAAGTTACAAGGTTAGATGGGATAACTATGTCTAATTGGTAAACACAAAATATGTATATAATTGATAATAAGTGAGTTAACAAAAAAATGATTGAAATTACAAAAAACTAAAACTATTTCTAAAATTTTAATATTTTTGAAATAAGAAAGGATTCGCTTAAAAATCAATTAATAGAGGTTGCCTTTAGAACTTTATCCCACTTCCCACTTAGATGTGTTGAACGTGAGGTTAGTATATTTTGTTTTTTTGTGATTAAGAATTGGTAAGATTACTGGAATTGCTTCGATTGATAACTCCCCTGTCTATATTGAAAACCGCAATAGCAATTCTAACGTTAAGTACAAACAAGAAGAAACTCTTGTCTCCGTACCTATAAAGTTCTTTCTGACGCAGGTGTTAAAATTGAACATAGTCGGAATGGATTGTGGCTCTTTTACTCAGAAAGTGAACGTCTGTTTGATGAGATGAATAACGATTTTTTATGGAAAAAAATGCCTTTCTCTTTTTTACAAGAAAACACTGTGTTCCTTATTATGATGGCTATATATAGAAACCTGTTTCATTTCCTAACTGATTTTGTCAGTAAAAAACTTGATTTTATCAAACCTAACTATCGATTAAAAAAATTCATATTCCGATTTATGATTGTTCCTGCTAAATGGATTAAACAAGGAAGAATGAAGGTTTTAAAACTGTTCTCAGATAAAAAATATCACCTCTTACTGTAATAAAAAATAAAATAAATAATACTTCAAGGGATAGGTACATTTACCTTAAAAACATAACTCACTGATAATCAGTATATTGAAATCAGAGGCTAATTCTGTTATATAAATACTCGTAGTGACATAAAAAATAATACTGACTCAACATATAGTCACTCAAATTTGTGCCGTCAGAGAGAAATATGAACCTCTAAAAGGAACTTTTAACCTAAAATTAACTACTAAACATAAAAATATAAACCTAATTTTTAGCCTGCGGATTTAAGGTTGTAATTTAATTTTGACGTTACGGCAGTGGAATTACTTCCCCCAACAGCCCAATTAGAGAAGAAAGATTGACTTCCTAAAAGTGTAATATTTCCGCTTTTTTCCAACTCTCTTTTGGTAGTTTTTTCTGACTTTGAGCATTTACTGTAAACGCTACAAGAAGAACTAAAACTACAACTATTCTTTTTATCATTATGTTAATCAATTTGTTATAAAGCTTCTGAACAATAAATATGCCACAATATTTTAGTAATTAATGCTTTTTAATTTTATATAAAGGAACGGTAGAACAGGCTTCTCCATACATTATAGTTTTGGCTATTGGAAGCACCTTTCCTATAAGCATCGCGTAGGCTGACGCAGGAATTAGTTTATTAGAACATCCTTTAATAATTATTGACTTATCTCGATAATTAGAAACATCTAAATTTTCAATGATTTTTTGAAATAAAACAGTTTCCAATAACTCTATATTTCCAACAACAACTTTTTTAGAAATGAGAGTCAATTTAGTTGTCAAAAGCAAATAAGCCCACGAAGGAATAATTGCGTCGGAAGTACAAGTTAACGCTACATAACAGTCTTTGTATCTACTCCAATTATGATCTTTTATTTGCTCCCTAAAGTCTCTCTCTCTAAGGATTAATTCTTGAAATAGCCAATCTTTAATGTCAATAATAAAACGTTTTCCCTTTGGATAAAAATCCTCAAGGTCAATAGTAACCAATTTGCTATTTTCTATCCTATTTATTATTTCTCCTGCCATTTTTCAAAGATTATTTTAAATTACGATTTGGTTGTTGGTTGTTTGTACGTTGTACGTCCCTGATATAGGCTGACCGCAAAAGTCAATTTATAATGCGAACAAATATCAGAAAAATAAACAAATATCGGAAGTTTTCAGAAGACTTTAAACGGAATTAGCCATACCCTGTTTTTTAGTTTCTCTGTTTTTAGAAGAATTTTAAAAAACTAAATTACTGATTATCAATGATTTAAATAACGTGTTTTTTTAAGAAGTTCAAAAATATTTTTTAGGCTTATTTTAACCTAAATTATCAGTAAAATCAATACTTGAGAAACTATTAAATGTTACTGTTATCCGATAAAAATTTCCTCATTCTTTTGAAAGCCTTATAAAATAGGTGTTTCCACTGTTTTTTGTTTTTTTAGGGGTTTACTTTTATGTTTTAAAAAAACAAACGTTTTCAAAAATCATAACGCATTGATAATAATAGACTTAAAAAATATTCAAGTCTATTAAATTTTGACCTGTAAAAAATTATTACCTTTTATCGGACAACAGTGATAAATAATTGTTCTGAACTTTGCATAGACAAAGTTAAAACTTTTATTAGGACAGGTTAAATTTACAGGGATAATTTATAAATTAGCGAAAAAAATATGCTTTTGTGTCCCGACTTTTATACGCTATGTTTTCCCCAAAGAACTTCTTAATTATTTTGATATACCTTAAATCCGCAAGCTAAAAGTTAAAAAGTTCAGTAAAAATAGTATCTATAAGATTTTTTTAATTGAATATTTTTTCATTTATTTAGGTGAAAAATAATATTACGATATGAAATTATGACAATCAATTTATTCCTACCGATAAATATGATGCCAAACGAAGCTATAAGAAGGCTGAGGGTTACTTTCCTAGAATTGCTTCGATTAATAACTTACCTGTCTATATTGAAAACCGCAATGGCAATTCCAACAAATTGTTAAATTACAACCTGAGTAGTTACTTAATAAATATGTTTGGTAAATAGGTATGACAGTAAAAAAATAGCAGACAGAGTTTAAATTACACTCCCCTTAAAGACTAAAAATAAAAAGTTTGTAACGGTCAGAAACTTTTAGTTTTTCGCTTTTTACTTATTCATTAGCAGGTAAAACTTTACCTACACATTCTCCAAATCCGATACGAACTTTATCATCTTCACAATAAGCACGCATAATCACAGTGTCATTATCATTGATAAATTTACGTTCAGAACCGTTTTTTAGTTTTAATGGATTTTGACCTCTCCACGTCAATTCTAACATAGAGCCAAAACTGTCTTTTGTATGACCAGAAATAGTCCCACTTCCCATCATATCTCCAGACCTAACGTTGCACCCGTTTACGGTATGATGCGCTAATTGTTGTGCCATTGTCCAATACATATACTTAAAATTAGAATTTGCAACAATCGTTTCTTCGGCGTTTTCTGGCTGAATTCCAACTTGTAAATTAATATCGTAACTTTTCTTTCCGTCAACTTGTAAATATGGCAAAGGCTCTGGATTTTGTGTTGGATTATCAACTCTAAAAGGCTCTAAAGCATCTAAAGTAACAATCCAAGAAGAAATCGTAGATGCAAAATTCTTTCCTAAAAAAGGACCTAAAGGTTGATATTCCCACCCTTGAATATCACGAGCAGACCAGTCATTAAACAAGACTAATCCGAAGATATATTCCTCTGTTTCTTCAATAGAAATACGCTCTCCCAGATGATTAGAATCGGTTGTTATAAACGCCATTTCTAATTCAAAATCTAATAATTTTGATGGACCAAAATTAGGATTATTTGTTCCTTCTGTTGGTTTAGATTGTCCCAAAGGTCTTCTGATTGGTGTGCCTGACGGGATTATAGAAGAACTTCTTCCGTGGTATCCGATAGGGATATGTAGCCAATTTGGCATCAGTGCATTTTCTGGGTCACGAAATAATGAGCCTACATTTGTAGCGTGTTCTTTACTTGCATAAAAATCGGTGTAATCTCCTACAGCCACAGGAAGTTGCATTTCAACGTCTTTTATATCAAAAAGAACGTTGGATTTATGATTTTCCTTAAATTTTAAAGTGATATTTTTTTCATCGAAAAGCTCTGAAATTCTGTCACGTACTGAACGCCATATTTTTCTTCCAGATGAAATAAAATCATTTAAAGTATCCTGTAAAAAAATATCTTCAGCTAATGATATTCCTTTAAAATATCCTAATTGATGTAAAGCACTTAAATCAATAGCAGTATTTCCAATTCTTGTACCGACAGTAACTATGTCATTTTTGGTGATAAAAACGCCAAATGGAATGTTCTGAATAGGAAAATCGGAATTTTTATCAACTTCTAACCAAGATTTTCTGTTGGGGTTATTTGCTGTTATTTGCATATAAATAATAGGGTTAAATTTTTTATCAAAAATACTATAAAGTTGTGATTTGCAAAATAATATTTACTACCTTTGAAAATCTTTATAAAAAGCACAATATGCAATTAGATAATCAAATTTTTGACCTTATTGAAAACGAAAAAGAGAGACAGTTAAACGGCTTAGAGTTAATAGCTTCAGAAAACTTTGTTAGCAATCAAGTGATGAGAGCTCAAGGCTCTGTGCTGACCAATAAATACGCCGAAGGATACCCCAACAAACGCTATTACGGAGGTTGTGAAATAGTAGATATTGTAGAACAAATCGCCATTGATAGAGCTAAAGAATTATTTGGTGCAGAATATGTAAATGTGCAACCGCATTCCGGTTCTCAAGCAAATACAGCAGTTTTTGCGGCTTGTTTAAAACCGGGTGATAAAATTTTGGGACTTGACTTATCGCACGGAGGACATTTAACACACGGCTCTCCGGTAAACTTCTCTGGTATATTATACAAAAATTCTTTTTACGGAGTAGAAAAGGAAACAGGAGTTTTAAACTATAATAAAATACAAGAAACCGCAGAAAAAGAACAACCAAAATTAATCATCGCCGGAGCTTCAGCATATTCTCGTGATATGGATTTTGAGCGTTTTAGAGAAATTGCCGATAGCGTTGGTGCTATCTTAATGGCAGATATCTCGCATCCAGCAGGTTTAATAGCCAAAGGAATCTTAAACGACCCAATACCTCATTGTCATATTGTAACCACGACTACGCACAAAACTTTACGCGGACCAAGAGGAGGAATGATTATGATTGGAAAAGATTTTGAAAATCCTTTCGGATTAAAATTAAAAAATGGTAATCTAAAGAAAATGTCTTCTTTAATCAATTCAGCAGTTTTTCCGGGGAATCAAGGCGGACCTTTAGAACACGTTATTGCCGCAAAAGCAATCGCTTTTGGAGAGGCACTGACTGATGAGTTTTTAAAATATCAAATTCAGGTAAAACAGAATTCAGCTGTAATGGCAAAAGCATTTGTAGATAGAGGCTATAATATTATTTCCGGCGGAACAGATAATCATATGATGTTGATAGACTTACGCAACAAAGGCATTTCTGGTAAAGAGGCTGAAATAGCCTTAGAAAAAGCAGAAATTACGGTCAATAAAAATATGGTTCCTTTTGATGATAAAAGTCCTTTTGTAACTTCAGGAATTCGTATTGGAACGGCTGCCGTTACCACTCGCGGATTAAAAGAAAGCGATATGGAAACGACTGTAAGCCTTATAGATGAAGCATTAATAAATCGTGAAAACGAAAATAAATTAGAAACAATTGGAAATAAAGTCTATGAAATGATGAGTTTCAGAAGGTTATTTGTAATGTAAAATTAAGTATTAATAATAAATAAATAAATAAAAATGAAGAAAATTATTTTAGCAGTACTTGTAGCATTAGCTTCTATAAATGGCAATGCACAAGAAAAATCAGCTTTTGAAAAAGACACATACACATTAATTGAAATGATTACAAAACCAACTGTTGCTCCTCTAATATCTCAACTTACAGTAGCAATGGTAGTTTCTGAAAAACATGCGGATTTCTTAAAAGAAGTCGATAAATCACTTCCTGAATTATACAAAGCTATCAGTAAAATTTATATGGAAGAATTTTCACACGAAGATATAAAAGGAATGATTAAATTTTATAACTCCCCGCTGGGACAAAAAGTCATTTCAAAGCAAGGCAGTATGGTGCAAAAAAATATGATGGCAGGGCAATCATGGGGAATTAAACTTCAAGCTATAGCACAGAAGTATCAAATAAAACACTCCGAGGCAGGCAACCTCGAGGTATTAGAACAGCAAAAATGAAAAACTTGGACTTTGATGGTTTAATCTACCTGAAAACTATCGGTTTTCTATCTTCACAATTTTTCTTTTATTTGAGTGTTTTTTTCAACTAAAAAACTATTAAACAACTTCTGAAACTATAATTTATGGACGTACAAATAATTAACAAATCAAAGCACGAAATTCCACGATATGAAACTAACAGCTCTGCAGGAATGGATTTGCGTGCAAATATTGAAGAGGCAATTACTCTTAAACCTTTAGAAAGGACTATTGTAAAAACGGGATTGTTTATAGCATTGCCTATTGGTTTTGAAGCACAGGTTAGACCAAGAAGCGGATTGGCTATAAAAAAAGGAATTACTCTTTTAAATTCTCCCGGAACTATAGATGCTGATTATCGTGGAGAAATATGTGTGATACTGGTAAATCTCTCTAACGAATATTTTGTAATAAATGATGGCGAGCGTATCGCACAGCTGGTAATTGCAAAACACGAGCAAATAAATTGGCAAGAAGTAAATATTTTAGATAAAACTAAACGCGGAGCTGGTGGTTTTGGAAGCACGGGAAACTGAAGGTTAAAAACTGAATACTGACCACTGAATACTGGAAACTGAATACTGAAATTCGTAATTCAAAACTCGTAATTCAATTTGGAATCACACAAACTGGAATTGGCAATATTTTATGTTGATTATTGGTGTTTAATTTTGTGTAAATTTTATAAACGTCTAATTTTCTTCCTGTAAAATCTGCTTCGGTCTTACCAGATTCTCTCATTTTCATTGCCCATTCTAACTCGTCGTAAGAAGCTCCGATTTGTTCTTCGTCCGTTCTGCTGTCTCCAAATAAACCATCGGTTGGTTGTGCATTTTGAATGGATTTTGGAACGTTTAAAAATTTTCCCAGCTCATAAACTTCTGATTTTAACAAATCTGCAATTGGACTTAAATCTACGCCACCGTCTCCGTATTTTGTAAAAAAACCAATGCCAAAATCTTCAACTTTATTGCCTGTTCCTGCAACTAATAATCTTTCTAGGTTAGCAAAATAATAAAGAGTTGTCATTCGCAATCTAGAACGTGTATTTGCGAGAGATATATCTACTTTTTCAGATAATTTTACCTTTGGTACAACAGCCTTAAAATCCTCAAAAGTACTCGTTAAATCAACCTTTGTAGAACTCACATTTTTAAAACTATTTTTTAATTGTGAAATATGCTCATTTGCTCTGGTAACTTGATTTTCAGCCTGATGAATTGGCATCTCTACACACAGGGTTTGTAGCCCCGTTTTTGCACATAAAGTGGAGGTAACGGCAGAGTCAATTCCGCCAGAAACTCCAACAACAAAGCCGTTGACATTCTCGTTTTTGGCGTATTCTAACAACCAATTTACAATGTATTCTGCTACTCTTTCTGCATTCATATACAAACTATTTTAGTACTTTTGCCATTTCTAAACAAAGACGCAATATACAAAGATAATGCAAAAGTTTTTTCTAATTTTTTTTCTTTCCACAGTTGTAATTTCTTGTGATTTTTTATCAGAAAAAAAAATAAATATAAGTGATATGTATATAAAAATATCTGTCTCAAGATTTGATGTAGATTTCTATAACACAGATATATACGCACTTTCAGAAGTGAAAAGTAAATATCCTTTATTTTTTTCAAAAGATGTAAATGATAGCGTTTGGATTAATAAACGCAATGATAAAGATGAAAGAGATTTATTTGATGAAACTCAAAAAATATTCTCCAATTTCATTATTCAAAAAGAGGAATTAATTAACCTTTTTAAGCATATATTATATTATAATCCACAGTTTAAAATTCCAAAAGTGATTACTTTGTTAAGCAATGTAGATTATGAAAATAAAGTGATTTTTACAAAAGATTTATTGCTAATCTCTTTGGATGTTTATATGGGTAAAAATCACCCTTTTTATGATAGTTTTCCGAAATATATTAAACAGAATTATCATAAAGAACGTATTGTTGTAGATGTTGCTAATGAAATAATTAAAACGCAAATTCCTTTGTCAACTGATAGAACATTTCTCGGTAAAATGATTGAAGCTGGCAAAAAATTATACCTATTAGATGTTTATCTTCCAGAAAAATCTGACAAAGAAAAAATAGGCTATGAAGATATAAAATTAGATTGGACACTATATAATGAGGCTCAAATTTGGAAATATTTTATCGAAAATAAATTGCTGTACAGCACAGATACAAAATTGAATAAAAGATTTCTCGACAATTCTCCTTTCTCGAAGTTTTACAGAGCAGAGGACAATTTATCACCGGGCAGAATTGGAACGTGGTTTGGGTGGCAAATAGTACGTTCTTATATGAAATACAATAATGTGTCTATAGAAAATTTATTGGAAATGGATGCAGAAAAAATATTTAGAAAATCAAAATATAAACCTAAAAAACAATGGCAATAAAACATACATCGGAAGTAAAATTTAAAATAGGATTGGACGAAAACAAAATTCCTGAAACCATTTTTTGGACTGCAGAAGATGGTGGTATAAAAAATTCTGAATCCAAAGCATTGATGATTTCTGCGTGGGATAATGTTAAAAAAGACACCTTACGTATAGATATTTGGACAAAAGATATGCCCTTAGATGAAATGAAGCAATTTTTTTACCAAACATTAGTAGCTATGTCTTCCACTTTTGAGCGTGCTACCGATGACCAAAAAATGAGTGCAACTATGAGAGATTTTTGCGACTATTTTGCCGAAAAACTGAAACTTTGAAGTTAAAAGTTAGCAGTTGTCAGTATTCAGTAATCACTGCCAACTGAATACTAAAAATTAGTAAATCGTATTGTAGTCAAATCAGTATAATATAGTTATATTTGCCAACTAATTAAATTTATCTATGTCAAAAAAGAACATTGCTATTTTTACTATTCTTCTGGCAGTACTAATAGACCAAGTCAGTAAAATTTATATAAAAACTCATTTTGCAATAGGAGAGGAGATAACCGTATTTTCTGATTGGTTTTTAATTCATTTTACTGAAAATAACGGAATGGCGTGGGGCTTTGAATTTGGCGGAAAAGCAGGAAAATTATTCTTAACTATCTTTAGATTAGTCGCTGTTTCTGGTCTTTTGTATTGGCTGTATAAAACAATTAAAAGGAACGCTATAAAACCTGTTATTATCGCAATTTCCTTGATTTTTTCTGGTGCTGTTGGCAATATAATAGACTCCGTTTTTTATGGGATTATCTTTGATACGCCGGCACACGGGACAGCTACTTTATTTGCAGAAAATGCTTACGGTCAAATTCTACAAGGCAGAGTTGTTGATATGTTGTACTTCCCTATCTGGAATGGAATTTTGCCAAATTGGCTTCCCTTTATAGGAGGAAATAATTTTACTTTTTTTAATGCTATTTTTAATGGAGCTGATTCTTTTATTACTATCGGTGTAATTTTGTTGTTTTTGTATAGTAAGCAAGCATTTCCAAAAGAATAATACGAAATTGACCACAAAATGTCACATATAATATACGAGTTAAGTTTAGAATCCAAATCAAAAAATAATTTAGTTTAAATTTATAGACTGATAGCCGTTTATTTGCTGATATTAAAATAAATTTTTCTAGGAATCAGCCCCACTATAAATTCTTCTAACTCATTTTTGGTTGACAAATCAAAGATTTTTAATGTTCCGTTTGAAATAAAATCTTTAGCGTCTGTAATGTATATTTTATCGTCATTAACAGCCATTCCGCCAGTTGGTGTTATAATAATCTCTGACGTAGGCAAACTTGTAGCGTTCTCGCTCATCTCATAAATTTTCCCAGAAGCAGAATAATAAATTTTCCCGTTGTAATTTACCATCACATCGGGGTAAATACCACTTGCAAATGTAATAGTAGATTTTACTTCATTCGTATTTACATCTATCTTAACTATTTTTGCTAATAACTCTGTTGGATTCCAATTGGTTATCCCTTTTCCTTCACAAGAAACCACCAAATCACCTGAACTGTTAAAGAATAATTCATCGGGAATATCGCCTACTTCTAAGTTTTTTTCAACAGTATTGGAGGAAGTATCAATTATTGAAATGGAATTTCCAGAACCCCAACCTCCTTTATGAGAAATATATAATTTATTATTTTTATAAACTATTTGCTCTGGACCTTCAACAACAGATATTTTTTGTACCACACTATTGGCTGATAAATCAATTACCGCTACATAATCATCTGTAGAATCTCCTCCGTCGCCCCAATTGGTAACATATCCTTTTCCGTCAGCAAAAGCAATATATCTTGGGCTATCCAAATCAGCAGTAATTTCGCCTTCTTTTTGCATTGTATATCTGTTGGCTATCGATATTTTATTTGCAACATTAGCTACAACATATGCAATATCTTCATTAAAACCGATAGATTGCACAATAGTACCTAAATCCTCATTATTTACATTTTTATACACCTTGGCTTCTTCAACTGTGCCATCATTTGATATAAAATTAAGCGTTCCTGTGCCTCCCGTAAAGGCTCCTTCATTGCTCACTAAAATTCCGTCATCATAATTTCCTCTTGGTAATTGAGGCTTCTCTTCTTTGACACAGGACGCAAAAAATACTCCTGTTACAATTGCTGTTACTAATAATCTTTTTTTGTTCATTTCTAAAAATTTAAGTTTATCTTTAATTTAATATTTCTGTTAGGCATTGGTCTGTTTTGTAAATTTTGATAATTATAATTGAATAAGTTGCCTATTTTTATTCCAATTTTTGGATGATAACTAACGGAGTTGAATTGGTAATTAATTCCCAAATTTGAAACCGTATATGCTGGTAAAGCATCTGCAATTACAAACACTTTCCCATTGATTAATTGCTGATAATATGCCGAAAAACCCTTATATTTATAATTTAACCAAAAATTGGCTCTGTGTTTTGGCACATATATCAAAATCTTATCAGTATCCTTGTCCTTTGCTATCGTAAAAGAGTAGTTCGAAGAAAAATTAAAGAAATGATTATTAATTTTCTTATATAATTCAACAGAAAGTTCTCCTCCGTAATTATCTGCTTTTGAAACATTTAATGGTGTCCACAATCCTTTTTCGTCAGGTCTCCATTGAATTAAATCATTAGATTTTATGTAAAATGAATTTAACTTAATAGTTAAATTTTTAAAAGAAAAATTATTGCCAAGTTCAATTTGATAGGAAGTCTCAGGGTTCAAATCCATATTTCCTCCTCTTTTCCAATACAAATCATTAAACGTTGGTACTCTAAAATTTTTTGACGTATTTAAAGAGACCGTATAAATTTTATTGGCTTCTATTTCCAACCCAAAAGAATAAACCAAAGGCGGGCTATATCGCTCTATAAATTCTTTTCTAAACTGAATTTGATACGTCAAATAATTGGTTATCCGATGGTTAAATAACGCTACGCTTGAAAAAACATTCCTTGATTTGTTGTGTAAATTATCGCCTTTTCCATTCGCTCCTTCGTATCCAATAATTGCATTCAAATTGATTTTATCTGATAAATTATTCTTATAATTTATATTGATAATTCTTCTATTTGATTCTCCAACAGAGTGTAAATCTAACTTTGTATTATCTTCAAAATAAATAGATTGCTCGTATAAATACGCAAATCGGCTGGTTATCAATTCTTTTGAGTTCAAGAAATAATCCCATTTCAGTAAATTCCGAGAAGTAACGTTTTTGTATTTTGATTTTGATGGAGCCGTAAGTGTTCTCGAAATATTTCTGTCCGCAAAAAATGTATTGGTATAAAATTTTAATTGGTTTTTCCGATTGATTTTATAGCCTAAATTTCCGCTAAAACTCCAATTATAAAACTCACCATTATTGTTGTTTATTGTCGTTCCTAAAAATCTATAATTATTATCAGAGGAATTTAATTCTACTGTAATATTAGCATAACTTCTTGCGGTGGCATAAGTCATTTTATAATATGTATTGAGGGTCTGAAAACTTCCATAAGACAACTGTAATTTGTGAGATTTATGCTTTCTAAATAAAATATTATTGTTCAAATGCACGCTTCCTCCGATAGCTCCACTGCCAAACAATACACTTCCTCCACCATTTCTAACCGCTATATTATCTAATGAATTGATAGAAACTGTATTAAAATCTGTTTGACCATTCAATTGCGAATTAATATTTATCCCATTCCAAACCACCGCTGTTTGTGAAGCTCCAGTTCCTCTAAACGACGGTGAAGAAATCATACCATTTCCATATTCTTTAAAATAGATAAACGAGTTGAAACGTAAAATATCTGTTAGAGAGGTGTTATTTCTTGCGATTATACTGTCAGATATTATTTTTGTGCGATAGCCTTTCGAGAAATTTTTAAGACTGAAATTAGATAAGATGACTTCACCTAATTTAATGACACTTCTATTCTGGGATAATAAATTATTACCCAAAAAAAGTATTGATATAAAAAAGTGTCTTGTATATGTATTCATTTAACCTCTATCCCGAAAGTTTTTATTCGTGATATTTGGCAGGTCTCCTGACTTGCGTCTTGTAATACACCTTCCCATTTGCTCTGAAAAAACAGAGGCTAAACAGTGGTTAGAGGACTAATTACAAGCGTTCTTTAATAAAAGAACTGAGCTTACAGTTGCGGGAACAGTTTTGGATTTTCACCAAATTCCCTTTTAATTCACATAGCTATATAAAATACATGAAACCAAAAATCGTGGCAAATATATAAAAAATATTATAGAAACACTCCTAAAAGTTGCATTTACTAATTGAATCTAAGATTGAATCTAAGTTGAATTTATGATTGAATTTAGGTACTATTATTTTTCTTAAGATAAGGTATAATAGTATTTCTATTATCTTTGCCTAATGAATGAAAGTTTAAACCCTGAAAACACAAATTTATCTAACGAAGATTTGGAGGTAGAAAAGAAATTACGCCCACTTTCTTTTGATGATTTTACAGGACAAGATCAGGCTATAGAAAACCTTAAAATTTTTGTTGAAGCTGCTAATCAAAGAGAGGAAGCGTTAGACCACACATTATTCCACGGACCTCCTGGACTTGGCAAAACTACATTGGCACATATTTTAGCTAATGAATTAAACGTAGGAATAAAAGTAACTTCTGGTCCTGTGCTGGACAAACCGGGAGATTTAGCTGGATTATTGACCAATTTGGAAGAGAGAGATGTGCTTTTTATCGATGAAATACACAGGTTAAGTCCAGTTGTAGAAGAGTATCTGTACTCTGCAATGGAAGATTACAAAATTGATATAATGATTGAATCTGGTCCAAACGCCAGAACGGTACAAATCAATTTAGAGCCTTTTACGTTAATTGGAGCGACAACTCGTTCGGGATTACTGACGTCTCCAATGCGAGCGCGTTTCGGCATCAGCAGTCGTTTAAATTATTATAAAAAAGAATTATTGACTACTATTGTTCAACGAAGTGCGAGTATTTTAAAAGTCCCAATATCTATGGAATCATCAATAGAAATAGCGGGGAGAAGTAGAGGAACGCCTAGAATTGCAAATGCACTATTACGTAGAGTTAGAGATTTTGCACAAGTAAAAGGAGATGGTAAAATCTCTATAGAAATTGCAAAATACGCGTTAAAAGCTCTACGAGTAGATACACGCGGTTTAGACGAAATGGACACCAAAATATTAACAACCCTTATAGACAAATTTAAAGGAGGTCCTGTGGGAATTTCTACCTTATCAACTGCTGTTGGCGAAAATGGAGAAACTATTGAGGAAGTGTATGAACCCTTTTTAATACAAGAAGGCTTTATTGTAAGGACACCGAGAGGAAGAGAGGTTACCGAAATGGCATACAAACATTTAGGAAGACAAAAACAACAACAGGGCGGGCTTTTTTAGATAATGAGAATAAAGAAATTAATCCCCATACTGGAATGGTTACCAAGTTATAATACATCTAAGTTTAAAGGTGATTTTATAGCCGGTGTTACTGTGGGTATTATTTTAATTCCGCAGGGAATTGCCTACGCAATGATTGCTGGACTACCGCCAATTTATGGGCTATACACTGCATTAGTACCACAATTAATGTATGCAGTTTTTGGTTCATCAAGACAAGTATCAGTAGGTCCAGTTGCTATGGATTCTCTAATTGTTGCTACAGGAGTTTCTACATTGGCATTAGTAAGTTCCGATAGTTATATAGAAATTGCCATTTTATTAGCTTTGGTAGTCGGTGCGATACAGTTATTAATGGGTCTGTTTAAGTTAGGATTTATTGTCAATTTTCTATCTAAACCTGTAATATCTGGATTTACTTCAGCAGTAGCTTTAATAATTGGGTTCAATCAGTTTAGGAATTTATTGGGTGTAGATTTTATTAGGAGCAATCAAATACAATATGTGGTTGAAGATGTTTGGAACAATATCAGTTTGTTAAATATTTATACAACTATATTTGGAGTTATTTCTGTGGCTATTATTCTTATAATAAAGAGTGTAAGTAAAAAAATACCAAGTTCACTAATTGTTGTTATAGCAAGTATTTTGTTTATAAAATATTTTGGAACTCAATTTTCAACTATTGAAATAATTAAAGATATTCCGTCAGGATTGCCGTCATTTGGCGTTCCACAGATAGATTTATATCAAATAAAAGAGCTATTGCCAATTGTAATAACATTGGTTTTAGTCGGGTTTTTAGAAATAATTTCTATAGGAAAAACTCTCGAATCAAAACAAGATGAATATAAAATAAGACCAAATCAGGAACTAATTGCATTGGGAATTAGTAATATGGCAGGGTCGTTATTTAAAGCATATCCGTCAACATCGAGTTTTTCACGTTCGGCAATCAATCAGGAATCAGGGGCAACAACGGGGATGTCGGCAATAATATCTGCACTAATGGTTGTGATAACTTTATTGTTTTTAACTCCAATTTTTTATTATTTGCCAAAAACAATATTGGCAGCAATTATTATTGTTGCAGTTTTTAATTTAATAAATATTAAAGAAGCAATTCACTTGTGGAAAGCAAATAACTTGGATTTTTGGCTGTTATTCAGCACATTTATTTCCACATTATTTTTAGGAATAGAATACGGAATATTTGCAGGAGTTGGTCTTTCAATTATAGTTTTAATATTCAGAACTTCAAGACCTCATATTGCTGTTTTGGGAAAAGTACCCGATTCAGATTTTTATAAAAACAAAGAGCGTTTTAAGAATGTCATTATTGATGATGACGTGTTAGTTATACGTTTTGACGCACAATTATCTTTTGCAAACACAAGCTATTTTAGAGATAATTTAGATAAATTAGCAGAAAAAAAAGGGAAGGCGTTAAAGCTGGTGGTAATAGATTCCGAAAGTATTAATAGAGTTGATAGCACAGGTGTAGAGATGCTGTTTGAACGAATAAAATATTATAAAAAGAAAGAAGTTGTTTTTTATTTTGCAGGAGTAAAAGGTCCAGTTAGAGATAGCTTTTTTAGAGCGGGAATGTTGGATATTATAGATATAAATCACTTTTTTATGAATATCTATACAGCGGTAAAATATTATAAAACTGGAGATAGAGAGCATCAAAAAAAATACGCAGAATATATACATCAAACATATAAATAACCCAACTATTGTCCTTATTATTTATAACTTAGCCTTTAAAAATACTATAAAAAACCTATGTATTTTAAAAATAAATCCTAAATTTGAAAATTATTAAACTAAATTATACTAATTTGACTACAAAATGTCGCGTATAAATCGTTCTTTTTGCTTGTATGTCGTTAAAAAAAATAGAGCCGTAGCTACTGTTTTTTGTCTAATTCAAACAAAAAATAATTCAATTTATTTATACGACATTTTGTAATCAATTTGGTGTTATAGACAACAATCTTTTGAAACGTAACAATGAAGCAAAGCATTGAGCAACTAACTAATTTATTTCACCCTATTTCGTTGACAGAAATGGATAGTGTTGCTTTGATGAAAAGAGTAGATACAAAATTTATTACTAGCAGAAAGGAACTGATTTATACACTAAATTCTATCGCAACGGAATATAGAATACTTGAGATTGACGAGAACAGAATAATGATGTATAACTCATTGTATTTTGATACAAAAGTTAAAACATTTTATCATAATCATCATAATGGAAAGTTAAATAGAACAAAAGTGAGAATTAGAAAATACGTAGATTCTAATTTGTGTTTTTTAGAAGTTAAACAAAAAGACAGTAAAGGAAATACAAACAAATCGAGGATTAGAATTACAGATTTTGAAACAAAACTATCAAATAAATCTGTTACGTTTATTACAGATATTACGGGGGTAAAATATAAATTGTTTCCATCTATATGGAATAATTTTAATAGAATTACCTTAGTAAGTATAAAAAACAAAGAGCGTGTAACGATAGATTTAAATTTAAACTTCACTATTGGTGCCTCAGAAAAAACATATAAAGATACTGTTATAGTAGAGCTGAAACAAAAATCTTATGACAGAAACTCATCAATTGTAAAAGCATTGCGAAAGCATAGAGTACATCCGTATAGTATAAGTAAGTATTGTATAGGAATGGTTAATCTTTATCCCGGATTAAAATATAATAAGTTTAAAGAGAAATTAATTAAAATTAACAAAATATCAGTTTAAATATGGAGTTTTTAGATATCCCAATTTTTGACGATGATTTTTATAAAATGCTGTTCCGTTTTTCTGTGAATATGTTATTTCTAACAATAATCATTCGGTTTATTTATTTTAGAATAACTAAGTGCAGAGATTACCTATTTACCTATTTTATGATTAGTATTATCGTGTTTCTTCTATGCTTTACGCTAAAGAAATATGAATTGGACTTAGGGATGGCATTAGGACTATTCGCAATTTTTGGAATTATACGATATAGAACGGATACAATTCCGATAAAAGAAATGACTTACCTGTTTATCGTTATTGGCGTATCAGTGATAAACTCATTGGCTAATTCAAAAATGAGTTACTTCGAAATATTCGGTGCTAATATTTTAATAACATTAGCAATACTATTGCTTGAAAAATATTGGCTTCAAACTAAAGAATTTTCAAAACGTATTTTATATGAGAAAATTGAAAATGTTAAACCCGATAATAAGGAAGCACTTATAACAGATATACAAGAACGTACGGGGTTAAATGTTACAAGAGTTTATATTGAAAGTATCGATTTTTTGAAAGATACTGCAACAATAATAATCTACTACAAGGAAGAATAATTCAGGCTTAATATATGATAATCAAAAAAAGAAAGGTGCCATTTCTAATCTTGCTAGCTATAATATTATCTACTATGGGCTATTCACAAAGTAGAACTTCTTCCGATGTTAGAGACTTTGAAGCATGGACTTCAATAGAACTGAACTACAAATTGAATAAAAAATGGAAGTTTGGTTTGCAAGAACAATTGCGTTTAAAAGAAGACGCCTCAACAGTTGATATTTACTTTACCCAAATAGAAGCTAACTACTCATTAACAAAGCACTTTGCTATTGGTGCTAGTTTTAGATACATAAGTTCAAATGATAATACAGGAAAAATTCAAGGCTATGATAACTATAATAGATATCAATTTGATTTGTTATATAAGCATAAGGTAAGTAATTTTTCATTTAAATACCGTTTGCGTTATCAAACTAAAAATGAATTAGGGGTGTCCAAAAGTGAAGGAGATTATGCTGACCAAGATCTTCGCTTAAAAGCTATTTTGGGCTATAATATTAAAGGATGGAAGTTTTTACCAAAATTATCGGCAGAAATATATAATCACTTTGAGAAAGAACAAGAAAACAGGTTAGATAAATTTAGAATTACATTAGGAATATCTTACGACGACAAAAATATGGGAGAGTTTGGACTATTTTATAGAATAGTAAGAAAACTAAATGTGAGTCATATAAAAACCACCAATATTTTGGGATTTAAATACAGATATACAATAAAAAATAAAAAATAGTAATTATAAATATTTTAATTTAGCTTACAACCAAATAAAAAAACAATGAAAATAGAACAAATTTATACAGGATGCTTAGCACAGGGAGCTTATTATATAGAAAGCAATGGAGAAGTTGCAATTATAGACCCTCTAAGAGAAGTTTCGCCATACATAGAAAGAAGTAAAAAAGATAGTGCAAAGATAAAATATATTTTTGAAACACATTTTCACGCAGATTTTGTCAGCGGACACGTAACTTTGGCGGAGCAAACTGGAGCTGCTATTGTATTCGGACCAAATGCCGAAACAAAATTTGATTCGTATATAGCAAAAGACAATGAGGTTTTTAAAATAGGCGATATCACAATCACCGCACTACATACTCCGGGTCATACTATGGAAAGTACTTCTTATCTGTTGAAAGATAAAAATGGAAAAGAATATGCTATTTTTAGTGGAGATACATTGTTTTTAGGAGATGTTGGCAGACCAGATTTAGCTCAAAAATCAGCAGATTTAACAGAAAATAAACTTGCAGAAATGCTGTATGATAGTTTAAGAATTAAAATAATGACCCTGCCCGATGATGTAATTGTATATCCGGCTCACGGTGCAGGCTCTGCCTGTGGCAAAAATTTAAGCAAAAAAACAGTTGGTACAATTGGAGGGCAAAAACAAACCAATTATGCACTACGAACAGATATGACCAAAGAAGAGTTTGTAAAAGAAGTAACGGATGGTTTATTGGCACCGCCAGCATATTTTCCGTTAAATGTAAAATTAAATAAAGAAGGTTATAAGCCTGTTAGTGACGTTATTAAAACAGGAGCAAGAAAGCTGTCCGTTGATAATTTTGAGAAACTATCTAACGAAACTAATGCGTTAATTTTAGATGTGAGGCATCAATCAGAATTTATAAAAGGATTTATACCTCAATCAATTTTTATTGGAGTTGACGGAGGTTTTGCACCTTGGGTTGGCACTTTGATTAAAGATATTGAGCAGCCAATTTTGTTAGTAGTTCCAGAAGGAAGAGAGGAAGAAGTTATCATCAGATTATCCAGAGTTGGTTTTGATAATACACTCGGCTATTTAGACGGAAGTTTTAACACGTGGAAAGAAGCTGGGAAAGAAATTGACACTTTGCGTTCAGTTTCTGCTGATGTATTAGAAACAGAAATTAACGAAAATAAAGCTCCTGTTTTTGATGTTCGTAAACCCGTAGAATATGAAATAGGGCATATTACAGATACTCCAAGTACTCCATTAGATTTCTTAAATAATTATATAGATAAGTTTCCTACGGATAAAGATTTTTATGTTCATTGTGCCGGTGGCTATCGGTCTGTAATAGCTTCGTCAATATTAAAAGCAAGAGGAATTCATAACGTGATTGATGTAGCTGGCGGATATGGGGCGATTAAAAGTACAGGAATTAGGGTAGAATAGAAGAAGAATTACGATTACACGATTGAACAACCAAAATAGTTATGAAAATTAAAAACGAGAGATTAAAAGATTATATATATGAAAACACAACTCCAATTACTCGCTCTAGAGCAAACTCTATAATTGTAAAGACTTTAGATTTTTCAGAGGATTATCTTTCTGTAAAAGCAGAGGTTGTAGGTAGTAAAACTTATGAAGTTAATTTTTATGGAGTGCAATCAGGTATGGTTTCTAGCTCTTGTACTTGCCCCTTTGATCATGGAAATGTGTGTAAGCATAAAGTTGCTGTGGCTAGTGAAATAGATATATTTTTAGAATCAAATAAAAATGATACAAATCCAAAAGAAGAAAAAATAACTCTAATAACATCATCAAACGGAGTCTTTCAAATAAGTTTTGAAGATATAAAAAATTTAAACCTTAAAATAGGTCTAAAGTACACGACTGCAGGTATTTTTAAACAAGGAAAATCTGAACTAATTTGTGATGCTTATACCGAAAACTCAAGTATAATTTTAGAAATACGTGGAGATTATTGGAGCGGTAGGCCGTTTAAAATAACGATTGAGTTGTTAGATAATAAAATTGGATTAAAAAGTCAGTGTGGATGTATAAAATACAGGTTGTGTAAACATCAGGTTTCTGCTTTGTTTTATATAAAGGAATATTTGTCACATCTTATAATGTCTGAAGAAGATATTAATATTCAAAAAAACATATTACTCGCTCAATTTGGCTTTTCATTAGAAGATAAAAAATATGAGAATTATTTTGATTTTAAACAGTCAAATATAGGCTTGGAAATAGTTCCAAAAAAAGAAGGTATTATAAAGAAAACTGAATTTGATAGCGTTAAGCTTTTTTCTGACCAAATATCCTCTGACGAGATAATGCTAAAAGGTGAGCTACCATATTTGAATAAAAAATCTAAATCTACTAAAAAAACAGGAATTGCCTTTGCTTTTGCTTTTGGAAGTATTGACGACGAGTACAGACCTTCTGTGTCTATTGTGCCACTAATAGGAAATTTAAAAAAAGATGGAACAGCTTTAAGCACAAAAATAAGAGAAATAAGTTTTAATAATTATCTATTTGAGAGTTCAGAGTGTAATAACGACGACAAAAAAATGCTTGAGAAAGTGCTTTATTTATCCGAAGAATATTTAGACAGAATAAATTCTATAGAGTTTATGACTGATAGTTTTATACATAATAAATTGCAAAATATACTTCCCAAATTAGAAAATAAGTTAGTTTATGAACTAATTAATAATACGTATCATATTACAAGAAGCTCGTTAGAACCTATTTCATTCAGTACAAATAGTGCCGAGCTAAAATTTACGGTATATGAAGAAGAGGATTTTTTTGTAACCGAAGCTATAATTATAATTGACGGCAGAAGCCAAAAACTCAGTAAGGCAAGAATAGGATATAATTATTTATTTGTAGTAAAGAATGATGTTTATTACCTAAATAAGAATATTAACTTTTGCAAAACACTTTCATTTTTTAGAGAATCCCCTGTTATTCGAACAGTAAAAAGTGATTTTGAAAACTTTTCTAAAAAGATACTAATTCCTCTGAAAGAAAAACACGAAATCATATATAAACACAGAAAACAAATGAGAAGAAAAGTTGATAAGAAGAGATTTAAAAAACAAGTTTATTTGTCGAAATTAGATGAGTTTATAATTATAAAACCAGTTATAGAATACAACAATCAATTGGTGCAGCTGTTCGGGAAAAATCAATTTACTAAAGCTGAAAATAACAGTACAACGATTATTTTAAGAGATAAAGAATTTGAGGATATATTTGAAGAGCAATTAAGAGGTTTACATCCTGCGTTTAAAAATCAACACAATAGCTTTTTGTTTTTAAATCAAGAGGAATTTTCTGAGGAAGCTTGGTTTATAAATGCTTTTGAATTCTTTAAAGAAAACAATATTGAAGTTTTTGGTTTTAAGAATTTAAACCTAAAATACAATGAGAATAAACCGAGTATAAGTATCACTATAAGTTCGGATATAGACTGGTTTGACGTAAATATAGCAGTGGCTTTTGGAGAGCAAGCGGTTAGTCTTAGAGACCTGAAAAAGAACGTAATTAATAAAGACAAATATATACGCTTAAAGGATGGTAGTATTGGGATATTACCAGAAGAGTGGTTAGAAAAATATCTGCATTTATTTAGGTCTGGGGAAGTGAAAAAGAATACTATTGGGGTTTCTAAATATCAGTTTTCAGTAGTAGATGTTTTATATGAGGAATTACAAAACGAAAATAATCTATTTGATAATCATCTCAAAATAAAGGAGAAAATAGCCAATTTTGATAGAATTGAAAATGTTCGTAAGCCTAGAGGATTGCGGGCAGAGCTACGCCCTTATCAAAAGGAAGGATTAAAATGGCTTAATTTTTTAGATGATTTTAAGTTAGGAGGTTGCTTGGCAGATGATATGGGACTTGGTAAAACTATTCAAATAATAAGTTTTATAAAACATCTAAAGGCAAAACATAAATCAAAAAAACCACATTTAATTATAGTACCTACTTCGTTAATTTTTAATTGGAACGATGAAGTTTTAAAGTTTTGTCCAAGCCTAAAAATACTTACTCTAACAGGTGGTAAAAGAGATAAAGACACAAGTATATTTAATAAATATGATGTTGTTTTAACTACTTATGGAATTGTTATTAATGATATAGATTATCTAAAAAAGTACTCTTTTAATTATATTATTTTAGATGAATCTCAAGCTATAAAAAATCCTAATTCTAAACGTTACAAGGCAGTACGTGTGTTAGATGCAGAGAATAGATTGGTGCTAACAGGGACTCCAATACAGAATAATACATTCGATTTGTATGCACAGATGACCTTTGTAAATCCGGGTCTTTTAGGCGGAATAACTCATTTTAGAAATGAATATTCTACAGCCATAGATAAAAATAAAGACAAAAATGTAGCAAAAGAATTAAAAACATTAATTGACCCTTTTTTATTGAGAAGAACAAAAGAACAAGTAGCCAAAGAACTACCTCCAAAAACAGAACAATTCTTGTATTGTACTATGGGAAAGGAGCAGCGTAAATTGTACGAAGCCTATAAAAATAAATATAAAGATTATTTATTAGGAAAAATAGAAGATGATGGTTTGGGAAAATCTAAAATGTACGTTTTAGAGGGTTTAACCAAGTTAAGGCAAATCTGCGATTCTCCAAGTCTGCTGAATGATGATGAAGATTATACCAATGAATCTGTAAAAATAGACGAGCTTATAAAACATATCACAGAAAAAACAAATAATCACAAGATATTAATTTTTTCTCAATTCGTAAAAATGTTAGCACTAATTAAAAATAGATTAGATGAATTAAGAATTAATTATGAATATTTGGACGGAAAGACTAAAAATCGTCAAAAAAAGGTAAATAATTTTCAAAATAATGAAAAAGTAAGAACCTTTTTAATTAGTCTTAAAGCAGGAGGAACGGGTTTAAATCTAACCGCCGCAGATTATGTTTATGTAGTAGATCCTTGGTGGAATCCTGCTGTAGAAGCCCAAGCGATAGACAGGTGTTATCGTATCGGTCAAAATAAAAAAGTGATGGCATATAAAATGATTTGTAAAGATACCATAGAAGAAAAAATTGTAAAACATCAACAAAATAAAAAACAAGTTTCAGATGATTTAATTCAAACTGAAGATAGCTTCGTAAAGTCATTGTCTAAAGAAAGTGTCTCAGAATTATTTAGTTAGTAGAGCCAAGATTACAAGAATTAAGACAAGTTAGAATTACTATTTGACAATTAATAAATTACACAATGAAAATTTACACTAAAACGGGAGATACGGGAACCACCGCATTATATGGCGGAACAAGAGTTTCAAAACATCATTTAAGAATAGAGTCTTACGGAACGGTAGATGAGTTAAATTCTCATATCGGATTAATTCGCGACCAAAATATTGACAGCAACTCCGTACAATCGCTTATCAAAATTCAAAACGACTTATTCACACTTGGAGCTATGTTAGCAACGCCCAAAGAAAAAGAAACATTAAAAAGTGGAAAAGAACGGTTAAATATTCCTAAAATTAATGCCGGTAGTACTCTTTTTTTAGAAAATCAGATTGATTTTATGAATTTAGAATTGCCACAAATAAATAGTTTTATATTACCTGGCGGACATCAAACAGTGTCATTCTGTCATATAGCTCGTTGTGTTTGCCGTAGATCGGAGCGATTGGCAGTAGCTTTAAATGAAATTGAGAATATAAATCCAAGCATTTTAACTTATTTAAACCGCCTTTCTGATTACCTTTTCGTATTGGCACGCAAATTAGGCAAAAACTTAACTGCAAAGGAAATTCCTTGGATTAGCTAAAATATAACGTATTTAATTTACTTATAACCTTAAATCCGCAGGCTAAAAATTAGGTTTATATTTTTATGTTTAGTAGTCAATTTTAGGTTAAAAGTTTCTTTTAGAAGTTCATATTTCTCTCTGAAAGCACAAATTTGAGTGACTATTATGTTGAGTCAGTATTATTCTTCATGTCACTACAAGTATTTATATAACAGAATTAGCCTCTGATTTCAATATACTGATTATAAGTGAGTTATGTTTTTGAGGTAAATGTACCTATCCCTTGAAGTATTATTTATTTTCACTGTTGTCCGATAAAAAAAGCCTCAATTATTGAGGCTTTTTTCGTATAACACGAACAAACTTCAAAATAAGTCATATTATGAGCAAAGGTAACATTTTTTTCGGACAGCCTATTTTTAGTCAGATGATTGGATTATTAGATAGGAATAAAGTTAATAAACGAGCAGAGGAAAAGTTGTCAGATAGGTATTGTAAACGCTTCAACACCTTTCAGCACTTGATTAATTACTATGATTTATGGAGTTACTTCTGGTTGTAATTCTTTACGAGAGCTCTGTGGCGGTATTGTAAGCTATGGAGATAAAATATCTCATTGCAAACTTGATTACTCTCCAAGACGTAGCACACTTTCGGATGCCAATAAGAGGCGTGATTGCAAGGTATTTGAACTTATCTATCAGGATTTAGTAAAAGAGTACCTTCCGAGTTTATCGGACAGCCATAAATCTCTAATCATCGATAAAAAGGTTTATTCTATAGATTCGACCACTATAAGCCTGTTTCAGCCTATTTTTGAGTGTGTTGGGCGTAAATCTATTAACGGAAAGCGAAAAGGAGGGATTAAAAGCCATCAAAAGTTGGATATGCAAGCAGGTATTCCTGTAAAAGTTTATCACAGTCATGCCAAAGAACACGATTCTCTCTTTATCCAACATCAAGATGTGGTTAACAAGGGAGAGGTTGCAGTTTTTGATAAAGCCTACAATAACTACGCCTTATTTGATAAGTGGAATAATGAGGGTACTTACTTTGTAACTCGCCTAAAAGACAACGTGAAAGACACCCTGATAGAAGAATACGACCTTGAACCTGCCACTTCTGACCAAGTTTTAAGAGACGTGAAGATAGCTTTGGAATACGAACAAGATGGCGAGAGAAAGCAAGTAGAACTAAGGTTAGTTTCCTATTATCACCCCGAAAAAAATAAAGTGTATTATTTCTTATCCAATCTATTTGACGAAACTCCAGATAAAATAGCATTATTGTACAAAAAACGTTGGGAAATAGAGCTGCTATTCAAAAAAATTAAGCAGAATTTCCCTCTGCAATATTTCTATGGAGATAACCAAAATGCCATACAAATACAGATATGGTGTACTCTTATTGCCTTATTGCTGATTACATTTATGAAGAGACAACTAACCAAATCTTGGAGTTTTTCTAATTTGGTCAGTCTGTTGCAGAAACATCTGTTTACTTATGCTAAATTCACAGATTTTTTCAATAATGTAGATGTATTTGCCAAAGACTTCGTAAAAAACAAAGGAACTCCAGAAGAAATACAGACAAAATTACAATTTGAATAAAATAATAAAATGGGGGCTTGCTTTTTAAAAATCAAAAAAATAATCCCATTTTACTGGGTAGAAAAGTCCTTTTTTTGCCTATTTTTGGTTTTATCGGACAACAGTGATTAGGTTTATATTTTTATGTTTAGTAGTCAATTTTAGGTTAAAAGTTTCTTTTAGAAGTTCATATTTCTCTCTGAAAGCACAAATTTGAGTGACTATTATGTTGAGTCAGTATTATTTTTCATGTCACTACGAGTATTTAGGCAACCTCTATTAATTGATTTTTAAGTCAATCCTTTCTTATTTCAAAAATATTAAAATTTTAGAAATAGTTTTAGTTTTTTGTGATTTCAATCATTCTTTTGTTAACTCATTCATTATCAATAATATACACGTTTTGTGTTTACCAATTAGACATAGTTATCCCATCTAACCTTGTAACTTGTTCATATCTAAACAGGTTGTAGGTAAGATTTACTAGCCCAACAAACCCTACGGCTCGTTTTATTCCTATTGAGTTTATGTAGAGTTTATTCATGCTCTGCTCTATAAAACCAAATACATGTTCTACTCGTGCTCTTGTTCTTGATTTCTCTTTATTTGATTCTTTTTATGCCTCTGTCAATGGTTTGTTCTTATATCCTTTTTCATTTATTTTGTTATTTACCTCGTATTTTTTAATTGTTTTTTCCTGCTCTTCTCCAGTATAGGCACTGTCTGTCCAAAAGTCTTGACCTTTGCCCTTCTCGGTCAATAACTCGTCTAATGTTTGAGAGTCGTGTACCGAAGCATCTGTCGTTGTATAAGTGTCAATAAATTTGTGCTTGTTATCAACCTTTGCATGGTTTTTATATCCATAGTGTGTTTCGTTGTTCTTTTTTGCCCAACGAGCATCTACATCTTTTTGACGTTTTTTATTAGGTTGTTTATCCCAATCTTTGGGAGTTTTACCTTCTTTTATTTCTTTGTTCTTTTCTTTGCTATTACGCTGTCTTGGTGCTTCTACAAAACTTGCGTCAATGATTTTTCCTTGATGTGCTATTAATCCATAACGTTCCAATAGAGTGGTAAATCTTTCAAATAACTCTTTTGACTTAGACACTTACTCACTAATATTTTTAATGTAACAGGGTTGAGCAATAACCATACGATTTATTAAGTTGTCAAATATGTTTTCGCTCATAAAACTTCTATTAAATCTATAACAGTATTCGTCTATATAATCTTGTAAATCCCATACATGATGATGTACACCTCTTAACCATCCTTTAAGATTCATTATAACTCTGTGCAATTCAGGAAAATTACCTCCTTTATCTCCTGAGTATATCTGTGTCAGGTTTTTAAAATCTTTTTTCAAGGGCTGATATCCCGTCCATTTGTCAGTTGTTATTTTGGCTTCAGAAGCAATATGATCTTTCATGAACTTACCTAAATTTTCTGCACTTGCACTCTTTATTACTCTTGCATAAAGCCGACTAACTCCTTTTCATTTTTTCTCAATACCTACAACTACAAGTTTTTTGTTTTTGTTCTTTCTTCCTCTAACTCCCTGCTCTTGCCCTCCAAATACGGTTTCATCAACCTCTACATTATCTTTCATTGGAAAGTCCTTTGAACTCTTCATTGACTTCATTACTTTTCGCTTAAATGACCAACATGTTTTTTGTCTCAAATTTAATTTACGACTCAACTCTGTTGAAGTAATTCCTTTCTTATTAGTGCTGACAAAATATACAATATAAAACGCCTTTAATAAATCAAATTTAACCTTATGAAATAAGGTCTGTGCTGTTGGTGATTCTGTGTATCTACAAGAGGTACATTGTCGAGAATATGACATTTTACCAGCACAACTATGAGTGTGTTTGCACTTCCTACAGATAAACCCTTTTCCCCACTTTATATTTGACAAGTAAATTAAACAATCTTCTGCGGTCTTAAATTGCCCTTGAAAATCAAATAAGGACAGGCTTTTGTATCTTTGCTCCATAATTTTAACTATTAATCCGCTAATTTACTCATATTTCTTATATTTGCAAAGTGCCTAAGTCAATATTATTTTTCACCTAAATAAGTGAAAAATATTCAATTAAAAAAATCTTATAGATACTATTTTTACTGAACTTTTTGACCTTTTTAACTTTTAGATTGCGGATTTGTATATTAAAAAAATTGTTTGTATTTTAGCCAAAAAATAAATTTATAGCCCCTTCTTTTATTATGGAAAAAAATATATTACCCTATATTTTTAGATATTTGGCAATAACTAAAATAAAAAAGTTATCATATATATTTCTTATTATATGTTTCATTCCCTCGATGTTTTGGCAAGCCAATGCCCAAACTTTCAATGCTAATACTTGCGGAACAGAAAAGCAAATGGAAATAATGTATAAACATAATGCCGACGCCCTGTTAGAAAGTAATATTTTAAGAAAAAAAATATCTACACTCAAAAAATCTAAAGCAGAGCCGTATGTTATTCCTGTAGTATTTCACGTTTTTGGAACTGAATTTAACGGCGATACTACTGTAACTATAGATATTGTTAAAGATGCCTTGCGTAGAACCAACGAAGATTTTCAAGGCTTAAACGATGATTACACTACTATTGATGCTCCTTTTGATGCCATAAAGCAACCTCTTGACATAACTTTTAAACTAGCTCAACTTGATCCTAACGGAAACCCAACAACTGGAGTTCTTTTCTATAACGAAGCTTCAGGAATGGGACATTACAGCTCTCCTATGGTACCACGGGTAGCATGGGATAATTTAAAATATTGTAATATTTATATCACAAGAGACCTGTATGATGATGGTACTCATAATAATTCAGGTGTTGCTTGGTATCCCAATACAGGTATGACCAATGAAAACATAGCAAGAATTGTATATAATGGGAGTTATCTTGGTGATAACACTAATGAAAATTTCAGATCTGTACTTACTCATGAATTTGGACATTATCTTGATTTGCCACATACTTTTGATAAAAGTGTATGTAGTGATGACCCTGAGGAAGGTGATGGTGTTGCAGATACTCCTTCTCATAAAAAAAACTCTTCACAAACTGCTTGCGCAGTAATCCATAACTGTTTGCAACAGGAAATTAACAATGAGAACTTTATGGACTATACAGATTGCTATAAAATGTTTACTCAGGGACAGGTGGAAAGAATGAATAATGCTTTGCAAAACTCACCCGCCCGAAACACACTTTGGACTAACGCAAATATTCAAGCCACAGGATTGTCTTCTGATCTGGGTCCTCGTGTAGTCCTCTCGTCCAGTCTATCATTTGAAGAGCGACATCTAAACGATGGGGTTATCGAAGGCTCTATTGACCTTACTTGCATTGAATGTACATTTCAAAATAGTTCTGGAGACTTTATCTTAAACACAGATTATACAGTTACTAATCTGCCCGAAGGAGTAACCCCTAGAATACAAATTACCAGTAATACTACTGCCACTATACACCTTGAAAACACAGCCTCCAATCACAATTTAGAAAATTCTATTAGCAACCTAACATTTACTTTTCTAGACCCTATGATTGCCGGAGGTGTGTCACAATTATATAAGAGTAGACTGGATAATCTTAAAATTAACTTTATTGACGAATATACCGAGTTTTGTAACCTCTCTGTCGGTTTTACTGCTTACGCCTATATTACCAATGTAGAATTTGATGGAAAAACAAATCCATCTTTTGGTTATGAAAATGAAAAACAATGGGTATCTGATTATACAAAAAAAGCTATATATCCAGTAAAAAAAGGAAAGTCTTATCCTATTTCAATTACCACTAATAAGGGGACAAGAGGCGTATCTAAAGATAATCTCATAATAGAAGGATGGTTTGATTGGAACAGAAACTTTATACTTGAGGATAATGAATTGATGATTTCTCATTCTTATAGCAATAGATCCACAGATGAACAAGGTAATTATACTTATACCACAAATATAGAAGTACCAACTTCTATAGATTTAGGTGATATGGCTTTCAGAATATTTGTTTCTGAAAAAGGTCATAAAGGAAACAGGTCATGCTCTGCTCTTGATATAGGTGAATTCGAAGATTATGGGCTAAAAGTTATAGATGAAAATGCTCCATTTAATATGGACTTATATGCAAATTCTACCACAGTTAATTTTTCTCAGAAAGTATCTTTCTCTAACCTTATAATAACAGAACCCAATGATTATATAACAAGCTGGCAATGGACTTTTGAAGGAGGAGAACCTGCTTCCTCAACAGAGAAAAATCCAGCAAACATTACCTTCCCAAAAGAGGGGAGCTATGATGTTACTCTTCAAGTAGTCACAGCAAACGGAACCAATCAAACAATTACCAAAAAAGATTACATAACTTCTAGATTGAAATACTGTCCTAGTTATCCATATTTCGGACAAGAATTTAGAGTTAATCGCGTTACTCTGGGAACTATAGATCACGCACCTTTTCATAGCCAATCAAAGAGTTATTATAATAGGGTATCAACTACTTTGATTGCCGGCAATACTTACCCAATAACTATTAAAACTCAAAAAGGTCTTGGAAAAGTCAATGATGTCAACAGAGTACGTGTTTGGGCTGACTGGAATTTTGATGGTGTCTGGTCACAAGATGAAATGATTGTTAGTCAAAAAGTCAATTATGCCGACTATGACGACAATGGTGAATATGAATTTACCACTAATATATCAGTTCCTAGCACCGCTGCAGTTGGCAAAAAAATTGGACTTCGTGTTATTGGGCATTCTATTAGTAGAGTTGGCAGAAAAGAAGGAGAAACTTCTTGTGGAACATATAATAGTGGAAACACAGCTGATTATGGGATTCTCGTATCTAATCCCACATATTGTACTGCATCTAGCCAGAATGATTCTGCCCACATCACCCGTGTTAGTTTTGGCAATGTAGATAACAGTTCAGTACATAATTCCTATTCAGATTATACTATAATGTCTGATAGTATTTCAGTAGGAGATCAATTCACTCTAAGAGTAGAGACTAATAATGATCATTCAGCACTTAACACCCTTGAGTCTTGGATAGATTGGAATAATGATGGCGTTTTTGATAATGATAAAGAAAAAGTATTACACACTTTTGGTGCAGGTCCTTATAGCAGTAATATAACAGCGCCAGTATCTGCAGTATCTAATGTAGCTCTCAGGCTACGAGTTAGATTGGGGCAAAGTTCAAACTCTATAAGTTCCTGTGGCGAAAATACTTATTCTGGCGAAGTTGAAGACTATTCTATATTTGCTTATATTGATGTAGACGAAGACAGTGTGCTTGATCATATAGATAAGTGTTTCAACACTCCGTCAGGTGAATCTGTAGATGAAAAAGGTTGTTCACAATCACAAATTGATACAGATGGAGATGGTGTATCTGATTTTGATAACGTTGATAAATGTTCTAACACTCCATCAGGTGAATCTGTAAATATAGCAGGTTGCTCTCAATCACAAATCACAAATATACCTGATAATAATTTTGAACGAGCACTTATTGACTTAGGCTATGACTATGATACATACGGGTCAGATGGCTATGTCATTAGTAAAGATATTGAATCTATTTTGCGTTTAAGTGTGTCTGAATATGAAATTACTGACTTAACAGGTATTGAGAACTTTACTGCTTTAGAGAAGTTCTCTTGTAATCTAAATCAATTAACGAGTTTAGATATTTCTAAAAATACGGCTTTAACTTCTTTATCTTGTTTTGAGAATAGGTTAACGAGTTTAGATGTTTCTAAAAACACGGCTTTAACTAATTTAGCATGTCTTTACAATCAATTAACAGGTTTAGATGTTTCTAAAAATACGGCTTTAACTAATTTAGAATGTTTTCGCAATCAATTAACAAGTTTAGATGTTTCACAGAATACAAATTTAACATATTTAAAATGCGACGAGAATCTATTAACAAGTTTAGATGTTTCTAAAAACACGGCTTTAACTAATTTAACACTTCCTTTTAATCAATTAACAAGTTTAAATGTTTCACAGAATACAAATTTAACATTTTTAAGATGCGACTCCAATCAATTAACAAGTTTAGATGTTTCTGAAAACACGGCTTTAACTAATTTATTGTGTAGTAACAATCAATTAACGAGCTTAAATTTAAAAAATGGTAATAATTCGTCTATAACACGTTTTCTTGCTTACAGTAACAATTTAAAATGTATTCAAGTGGATAATGCAGAGTGGAGCACAGCTAATTGGACTCTTATTGATCGTACTACTATATTTAACGAGGATTGTAGTAATGTAGATAGTGATAATGATAATGATGGTGTAGCTGATAATATTGATACCTGTCCTAACACTCCAACAGGAGAAGATGCAAATGAAAGCGGTTGTTCTGAATCACAAATTGATACAGACAATGACGGAATATTTAATAATATTGATACCTGTCCTAAAACGCCAACAGGCGAAGATGTAAATGGAAATGGTTGCTCTGAATCGCAAGTTGACACAGATAATGATGGCGTATTTGATAATATTGACCAATGTAACAACACCCCATCTGGAGATAATGTCAATGCCATAGGTTGTACTCAAGTATCATCAAACAACTTTGAAATATCAAGTACAACACCAAGTTGTACAAATATAAATAATGGAAAAATAAGTATAAAAAATATCTCGTCGCATATGTTTAATTTTGTCGTTACGGGACCAAATTCATATAATAAAACATTTGAAAACAAGTTAGCTAACCAGCCTTTTGTCATTGAAAACTTAGCCGTTGGTATGTATAATATCACTGCAAAATTCTCAACCGATGGAATTGGTAACGATATTCCCGGATTTCAGGTTGCTGTCAATGGTGCAACTCCAGTTTCTGGAACTAATAAATCCGTTAATCGGTTAGGGAAATCATCGGTATTTACAGTTTCGGGTGATAAAAAATATTCTATCTATGTAAATGACGTATTCCAAAGGGATGAAACATTTTCTGACGAAAGCGAATACGATATTGTCGTAGAAAATCTATCTACTGGAAAAAATCATATAAAAATAATTCCAGAAAACATATGTCGTGGACTGATTGAAAATTGGATTATTATTCCAAACGGAGATATTAAATTCTACCCAAATCCAACGGGAGATTTATTCCATATTGTAGGCTTAGAATCATCTGATATAAATGTGCAAGTGTTCGCACCTGACGGACAACAGGTGTATAATAAAAATCATAAACCTGTAAATGGCGTTGTCTATTTTTCTACGAGAGATTTATCCGCAGGTTTTTATATAGTAAGAGTTTCTGGCGATAAATCTGGAGATATTATTAACTTTAAAATGACTAAAAAATGAAAAATATTCTATCAACAATTTGTATGCTTTTTATCGCAAACTTTTTTATAGCCTGCGGTGGCGGAGGTGGCGGTGACGAACCAACTCCACCATTACCTCCATCTCCACCTGAAGAAGCAAAAAAACCGGGTAGTTTTTCTCTTGTTTCACCTGCTAACCAAGCGAAATGTGTAGAGAGCAGAACTCATACGTGGTCTGCGTCACAATATGCAACTTCGTATAAAATTAAACTTGTAGGAAGTGATAATAACACACTCTATGAGAAGACAATATCAAGTACGAGTATTGATGTACCTGTGTCAAATTTACCCGATAATACGGCTTATACGTGGTCTGTTATCGCTATTAATAAAGGCAAGGAAACATCAGCAAACTCAATATTTTCTGCCAGTACTCCCGGCTTAGGTATTGTAAATTTTATACCTTCTATTCTGTCGTTTGACCCGCAGGGTAGCAATAACAAAATTGCTGTAAAAGTCTCCGACGCAGAGAACGAAACAATGACTTATAGTTTTTGGTTCGATAAAAATGAAATTACAATTAACGGAGTAATTAATGACCTCAAAATTGATACTGACGATAACACTCGTGAGTTTGATATAGAAAATGTTTCATTTATCTCAGGAGAAACTTATCACTTAAAAATTAGTATAAAAGATTTAAGTGGAAATGTTTCAACATTTAGTAAATATTACAATTTTTGACTTACAAATTTTCAAATTGTATAATCAAAAATCGTAAATCAAAAATCCCTACTCTTTGTAGCCGAATCGTTTTAACTGAATTTTATTACTCCGCCAATTTTTATTAACTTTTACATACAGCTCCATAAAAACTTTTTTATCAAAAAATATTTCTAAATCTTTTTCTGGTTTTTCATCAAATCCTAGATAGGTTCTCTCAAACAATCCTTTCTGTATAAGGTGTTTTTTAAAACTAATTAAAAAATCTGTCCATATTTTTTCGTATGCCAAATCACTAATATCAATCTCTATAACTTTTTCTACGTTGTCTTCCCTGTCTAAATAGTGTATTCTTTGTTTTGAATGAAAAGGAGTCATTGAAAACGTATTTATAGCTCCGTGGATTCCAAGTTTGGTAGCCATAGTAACATATTTATCAAAAATAGAATAGTCAAATTCCCAATTATCATTGGTATTTTTATACCATTTTACCATACTTTTATAACCGAAAGCTGTTTGTGATCGCGTAGTTTTATTAATCCAAGGGACATGCCAAGGCTCGTGTGTTATGGTTGTTGCTATATTTTTACCACCTCTTGATGCGTAGTCTTTTAAATATTTCCTTAAATCCGCAAGCTAAAAATTAGGTTTATATTTTTATGTTTAGTAGTCAATTTTAGGTTAAAAGTTTCTTTTAGAAGTTCATATTTCTCTCTGAAAGCACAAATTTGAGTGACTATTATGTTGAGTCAGTATTATTCTTCATGTCACTACAAGTATTTATATAACAGAATTAGCCTCTGATTTCAATATACTGATTATAAGTGAGTTATGTTTTTGAGGTAAATGTACCTATCCCTTGAAGTATTATTTATTTTATTTTTTATTACAGTAAGAGGTGATATTTTTTATCTGAGAACAGTTTTAAAACTTTCATTCTTCCTTGTTTAATCCATTTAGCAAGAACAATCATAAATCGGAATATGAATTTTTTTAATCGATAGTTAGGTTTGATAAAATCAAGTTTTTTACTGACAAAATTAGTTAGGAAATGAAACAGGTTTCTACATATACCTGTCATAATAAGGAACACAGTGTTTTCTTGTAAAAAAGAGAAAGGCATTTTTTCCATAAAAAATCGTTATTCATCTCATCAAACAGGCGTTCACTTTCTGAGTAAAAGAACCACAATCCATTCGACTATGTTTAATTTTAACACCTGCGTCAGAAAGAACTTTATAAGCACGGACAAGAGTTTCTTCTTGTTTGTACTTAACGTTGGAATTGCCATTGCGGTTTTCAATATAGACAGGTAAGTTATTAATCTCATTCAATAATTGCAGCGTAACTTATAATGGGCTTAGCTTGTTTCAGCCAGAATGGGGAGTTTATGATATGGCAATTGGCAAGGAGATTGTTTCTGCATATTCGGGGGTGGCAGACGTAAATTCTTTTGAATATTTAGGAAATATTTCTAAAATAAAAACACATAAAATATCATATTCTAAAAAAGACAAAAAACTGTACAAACTGTACGATGAGGTTAGAAATATACGTGAAAAAAGCCTTGTAAGTGAAGATAAAATAACTGCAATTTTTAATAAACTTATAAGTGATTTTCCTACGGATTGGTTGTTGCCTTTAAAATTATTTGAACTGTCTTTAAAAAGTAAATTTTCAATTAGAAATGTAGTTAAATCTCATTTAAACGAGCTTGCCAAACAACAAAAATTAATTGATTTAATTAATAACGGGATAAATCTCTGTGATGTTTAATTAATACTGATTTTTTGAATTACGACTGCACAATTACACAATTCAAAAACACCCTACTATTTTTACGAATACACAAAACTAGAATTGTTTTGTATATTTATAATTTGGCGGTATTAATTGATTAATTTTACAGATATGATATTTTCCAATCTCAAAGAAAATAAATTCTCTCTACTCATAGTTTTTATGACGAGTTTATTTCTATTTCAAACTTATGCACAAACAATAACAGGGTCTTTTGAATCTAAATTTAAACGTTATAAAAAAAACGAAAGTTTTCCAGTAGGAATAACCCCAACTCAACAATGGAGTACAGTGGCGTGGAAAGGAGAAAGAATTAACAAACAAATTGTATTGTGGAGCAATACTTCAATCAGTGGCATAACTTATGAGTATAGTGTTCTTAACAGTGTAAATGGAAATGGGAGCATCCCTTCTTCAAATATAGAATTGAGTTTTGGGAAATATGTAAAAGGAGATAGGGTTGCTAAAACTTGTGTAGGTTATTCTGCTGCTGGAAGTACTAACCGTGATAGGCACATGATTGAATTGATAGACGCTCTTTCTGATACTGAAACTACTTCTTTAACATCTTCAGACCCTATAAAGTTATGGATTACCATAAATGTACCTACTGCAACAGCTACCGGAATTTATAGGGGAACTCTCACTGTAAGAGGAGGAGCCACGCCATTAGTTTTTTCAATAGAATTAAACGTTGTAAATCATACGCTCCCTGATGTTTCTGATTGGAGTTTTCATTTAGATTTATGGCAGTTTCCTTCAAACGTTTTAGAACGCTATAACGACGAAAGAAGTCGAGCTGATATCATAGCTTGGTCAGACAAACATTTTGCCTTGCTTAAACCTGCCTATAAATTACTTGCCGACACGGGACAGAAAGTAATTACTGCTCATATAAAAAAGAATGCATTAGGTACTACAGCTACAACTATATCACCTATGGTAAAATGGATAAAGAAAGCTGACAATACATGGGACTACGACTTTACAGTATTTGAGAAATATGTTGATTCATTGATGTCTTGGGGAATTACTAAACAAATAAGCTGTTTTTCTCCCTTAGGTTGGGAAGAAAATGATATTCCTTATTGGGACGAGGCAACAACTAGAATGAAAATTCTAAATGCGCCATTAGAATCTGAAATTTATGCCACAAGATGGCATGATTTTTTAACAGAGTTTAAGATAGTTTTAGACAGAAAAGGATGGTTTGATAAAACAGTACTATACTTGGATGAGCCTCGTTTAACAGATGAATTAAAAAGGATATCTTTACTTGTATTCGAAAATGATAGTGAATGGAAGCTCGGAATTGCATATTCACATGCAAACAAGATTAAAAAAAGTGTAAAAGCCAATGATGAAGAACATGAAAAAATAAATTTTTATGACTTATCAGGAATTTTAGAAGATGTCGTCGTCAAGGATAGTGTTCCAAACAATAAAATTTCAACTTTTTATACTAGTTGCTCCCAAACAAAACCAAATAACTATGTAACTCCAGATAATAGTCCAGCAGAAATGACGTGGATGGCATGGCATAGTTTAAAAGAAGGTTATGACGGTTACCTTAGGTGGGCATACGATTACTGGAGATTAGTAGATACTTTTGATGCTAGAGATGGATCAAATACCGCAGGAGATTTCTTTATAATTTATCGTGAGCTAGCTACTACAGATGAAGAGGAGTACCCTTTTTACAAATTTTTACCCAGCTTACGATTGATGATGCTTAGAGAAGGTATTCAAGATTTTGAGAAGATAAAAATTTTAAGAAAGGTTTTTGTTGGCGACGATTCGGGAACAATTACACACTTAAATGACATAGTTAAAAAGTTTACAATAGCGAGTGGAGGACAATATGTCGAAACATACGTAGAAGGAGGGCAAACAGAACTTGCAAAAATTTCAAAAACTCCAATACCACTAACAATAACAGATATAGAAAATATTAAATCAGAAAACAGAGATGTCGTATATCCTAGTTTATTGACAAAAGAAAAATCTTTAATCTTATATCTTCCTGAGGCTAAGGGCTTAAGAACTAAATTTTTTTTATTCAATATTATTGGGCAAATAGTTTATAAAAAAGAATACAATGTGTTTAGTGGTAAAGAAACAATAGATATACAAGACTTATTGTTAAATGGAATTTATATTGTAAAAGTAGTAAATAAAGAAAAAAGCTATACACAGAAAATTGTAATTCGTAAATAATTGAGAATTGAGAATTGAAAACTAAGTGAAAAACTAAAAATTCTCAAATCGTAAATCGTAATTTCACTAAGGTGTCCAAAACAATTAAATCTATAATAGCATTCAGTATTTTTATGTTATGTTCTACTTTTTTGTCAGGACAAAGCCGAGTTAAATTCAAGCACCTCACTGTGGAGCAAGGCTTATCTAATGGTAGGATTACTTCTATTGTTCAGGATAGTTTAGGTTTTATATGGATTGGAACAAAAAATGGATTAAATAGATACGATAGCAACACATTTAAGGAATATAATCAAAAAAATAGCAAATTAAGTTCCAATGACATATCTACATTGTATGTAAACAGAAAAAGTGAAATCTGGATTGGTACTATTGGTGGCGGTATTAGTGTCTATAATCCAAAAAAAGATACATTTATTATCTATAAAAATTCTCCGACTAACAACAACTCCATTTCTTCAAATGATATTTATACATTTTTAGAAGACAGCAACGGAAATATGTGGATAGGAACTGAAAATGGGCTAAATATTTTTGTAGAAAAAACTAATTCTTTTAAGCGTTATACTTATGAATCAAACAAATCTGATCCTACAGGTGAAGCCGGTATTTATAGTATTATTGAAGAAAAAAATGACGTTTTTTGGATAGGAACTTATGGTGCAGGATTAATTAAATTTGATACTGATAGAGAAACTTTTACACGTATTTGTCCAAATATAAAATCAGTTAAAAATAAATCTTTAGATTTTATAAACTCTTTGTTATTCATAGATAAAGAAGAATTGCTAATAGGTACAAACGGAAATGGATTGCTAAAATTAAATATTAAAAACAATCTAATTTCAACAGTATTTTCTCCACATTTAAACGAAAAATTTTCTATTGTAAGAACTATCAAAAAAGATAAGAATCAAAATATTTGGATAGGAACAGATGGTCAGGGATTACTAAAATTATCTACAGATAAAAAATCCAAAAATTCAACAATACAATACAACAATGACAGTCGTTTAAAAACATCTTTATCAAACAATACCATAAATGCAATCTTTGAAGACAACCAATCCAATATATGGATAGGAACTGCATGGAAAGGGATTGACGTTCTTGAAAACAGCGATAATGTTAATTTTTTCTACAGTGATATAAAAGGATATAACTCCTCTCCAGTTCTTTCAATTTATAGGGAAAAATCTCGTTTGTGGATGGGAACAGACGGAAAAGGTCTAAGCATTTATGACTTGGAAACTAAAAAGATTGAACAATACGATTCTAAATCTAAATTTTCTGTTGGAGGAGATTATATACAATGTATCAAAAAAATAAATAGAAAACAGTATTGGATAGGAACTTTTGCTAACGGACTTGTTTTGTACGAGCTTAAAAAAGGAAAAATAAAACAGTATAAAAGAGATAAAACTTCAAACTCTTCACTTCCTTATAATGATGTTAGAGGTATAATTGAACTACCAAACGGAAATTTGTGGGTGGGCACTTGGGGAGGTGGATTGAGCTATTTCAATACAAAAAACGAGAAATTTAAAAACTCAAGATTCAATAAAAATACATCAAATTCTATTAGTAGCGATAATGTAACTGACATATTAATGGGAGATTTTGGGAAAATATGGATTGCAACTTTTGGTGGTGGATTAAATCTTTACGACCCAAAAACAGATATTTTCACTCATTATAAAGTTGAAGAAAACAACCGTAAATCTATTGGTAATAATTATGTTTTTAGTTTGATTAAAGACCACGAAGGAAATTTATGGTTAGGAACTAAAGAAGGATTAAATAAATTTGATATAAACACACATAAGTTTAAACGAATTAAAATAGGAAATACAAGCAATAGCAATACGATTGTAGGCATTATAGAAGACGACAACTATAACCTGTGGATGAGTACCAAAGATGGAATATTCAAATACGACTACATTTCTAAAACTATTGATAAATTTAAAGGTATTTCAGAAGAATTTCATATAAATTCTGTGTATAAAGATGATAAAGGATTGCTGTATTTTGGTGGAGATGAAGGAGTAGTTTCTTTTGACCCAAATCATAAACCTTCAAATAATTTTAACCCACCTGTAAGGTTTACAGATTTTAAATTATTCAACAAGAGTGTTTTAGCCGATAAAAACGGGATTCTAAAAAACCATATTTCTTTTGAAAAAAATATTGTGCTAAAGCATAATCAAAACGTATTTACTTTTAATTTTTCAGCACTATACTATCCGTCAAATAAAATAAGTTACCTCATAAAAATGGAGGGTTTTGATAAAGACTGGATAAATATTGGGACTCAAAAATCAATAACTTATACAAATTTATCACACGGAAACTACGTGTTTAAAGTAAAAAAGGAAAACTCTAATTGGAATAAAGAAGAAATAACAAAAGTAAATATTGAGATATTATCCCCTTTTTGGAAAACGTGGTGGGCTTATACCTTTTATGTTATTTTATTTGTTCTGTTTTTATTTGCTCTCCAATATTATGCGTTCAAATGGGCTGAAATGAAAAATAAACTCAAGACAGAAAAAATTCAAAGGGAACAAGAGGATAAATTACACCAGTTAAAACAACGTTTTTTTACGGACATATCACATGAAATAAGGACTCCACTAACCTTAATAACGGGATCTATAAATACACTTTTAAAAAGCAATAGTTTTGACATATCAGCACAAAAACAACTTTCAGTAATAAAAAGAAACGCCGACAAATTATTTAATTTGGTAAATGAATTATTGAATTTCAGGAAATTAGAAACAGGTCACGTAAATCTTAATGTAGCGAAAAATAATAGCGTATCCTTTGTAAAGGAAATATATTTAACATTCTCACAACACGCCATTAATAAAGGAATAAACTATGAATTTATCAGTTCAAAAGATACAATTTTAGCTTGGTATGACGCTGTACAGCTCGAAAAAACTATTTTCAATCTACTTTCAAATGCCTTTAAATTCACAAAAGTTGGAGATTCTATAAAAATAGAGGTTGCCGAAAGTAAAAAACACCTTATAATAACTGTGAGTGATACAGGAAAAGGAATTTCAAAAGAAAAATCCCCCGATATATTTAAACGATTTTATCAAACTGGAAATAATCCTGAAAAATCGGGATTTGGAATTGGACTTTCTATTGCAAAAGATATTGTAGAACTGCATTCAGGTGAAATTAAAGTTCAAAGTACGCTACATAAAGGGAGTACTTTTACCCTAAAAATCCCATTAGGAAAATCACATTTTAAAGAATCAGACTTTGCTACGATTACTCAAAATGACGAAAATATTCTCAGTTATACATCTTTAGATAAAGCTCATAGAAATAGCAATTCTGAAGAAACCTTTTCGGGGTCTTCAATTCTCCTGATTGAGGACAATCATCATATTCGGGATTATTTGAAAGAAATTCTATCAAAAGTCTATGTAATATTTGAAGCCTCCAATGGAAAAGAAGGCTTAGAAAAAGCCATCGAGTATGTTCCAGATTTAGTCATTAGTGACGTAATGATGCCCATAATGGATGGAATTTCGTTTTGCAATAAACTAAAGACCGATGTCAGAATTAGTCATATTCCTGTAATTCTTTTAACTGCAAGAACCTTGATTACAGATAAAATAGAAGGGTACGAAACAGGTGCAGATGATTATCTAACAAAACCATTTAATGAAGATATATTAAATATTAGAATCAAAAATCTGCTGCATAATAGAAAAATTTTAAGAGACCGATTTTTAAAAGAAGGAATACTAAGCCCTAAGGAAATTACCGTAAACTCTCCCGACGAGAAATTCTTATCTGACTTAGTTAGTATAATAGAAGCACATATCGATGAATCCGAGTTCAACATAGATGAGCTGACAAGAAGCATTGGGATGAGTCATTCCAGTGTTTATAAAAAATTAAAAGCTCTGACAGGAATGACCATAGTAGGCTTTTTCAAAGATTACAGATTAAAAAGAGCGGCACAACTTTTAGAAAAAAATATGTTCTCAATTACAGATATCTGCTTTAATGTAGGCTATACAGACAGAAGACATTTTAGTCAAGAGTTTAAAAAGAAATACAAAATGACTCCTTATACCTATGCGAAAAAGCATTTAAAAAAGAGAGAATAGATAAACTGTAAGCACTCCCTTTTCAATATTCAGTAGGTGGTGTTCAGTATTTCACTGAATACTGCCCACTGGAAACACCTACCCTATTTTACGAACTTACGTAACCTCTTATTGTAATACCCTATCTAATTTAGCAATGTAAAATTATGTAAATTTAATGAATTTTATAAAACCTAATTTTTGGCTATGAAAAGAAGTAAACTTAAATCAATCACAATCAAATCAATGATTATTTTGGTATTAATAACCGCGATGACGTTACATTATTCTTGTGAAGACGATGAGCCTGTCGTTTTACTTGAAGAAGTTTCATTGAGTAAAACAGCCTTAGTGTTAGATATAGGTGAAGTCTCTCCTATTATAGCAAGTGCTACTCCAGAAAATACAACCGAAAATTTAACATGGAATTCCAATAATGAGCAAATTGCACTCGTACAACAAAGCGAAAATGGTTTGGTTGTAGGAGTTAAAGGAGTTTCTGTCGGTTCAGCTACGTTGACAGCTAAAAATATTGACGGAAACCTTATAAAAACAACTGACATTAGGGTTATTAGAAAAGTAAAGAAATTAGAATTCACTGCCACGCCCATAATAAATGTACCTTCAATTACCTTAGGTTTCATCTTAACTCCTTTAGACGCAACAAATCAATCTGTGGTTTGGTCGTCTAGTGATGATTCCGTCGCTACAGTTTCAAGCAATGGTTTGGTTACTGCAATAGCAGTTGGTAAAGTAGATATTATCCTTTCCACAGTTCCTACTACTGATGAGCCTCAAATAACAATAATAAAAACGTTAACAGTAATTCTGGAAAATGGAGTACCTGTTTTAGAGTTTGATTATTGTCTAGTATATGGTACTATACCGCAACATGGAGACTATTGGGTAAATGCTATTACCACTTCTGGAGCCGTTCAAAATTTAAATTTTGAAGGTACGTTTACTCCTGGTTCTTTTGTCCAAGAAGAAAATGCAGTTATTCCTATTTATAAACTTTATGATGATGTATTGATTGTAAACCCTGGTGCAAAAATCAATTTTACCATGACATATGTAAACCAATGGAATATTGAAGAAGATGCATCCTGGGTAAGATCACTTGTTTTTATCGATTGGGGAAATGACACAAATTTTAGTACTACAGGTGATTTAGTAGCTATTATTGGAGAAGAATTTGGGGATGATGATGCACCAACAAACAGACTAACCAATTCTTTTTCTGTAATAGTTCCACAAGGAGCTACCTCAGGCACAGTAAAAATGAGAGTGGTAACCGGCGATGCTTATGATGTAACTCCAGACAATTTGAATCCTTGCGGTTTCTACAATAATAGGACACAGGGATTTCAAGATTTTAATGTTACAATTCAATTAATTAATAACTAACACAAAACGTATTATGAGATATAAATTAAGCACATTACTTTCTTTATTATTCACAGCAACTTTTATGTTTGCTCAACAGATTACCGTTAAAGGAATCGTAAAATCAGCAGGAGACAACCAACCCTTAGCTGGTGTAAATATTATTTTAAAAGGTACAAGTATTGGAACAATTACAGATTTTGATGGCAATTTTGTTATTAAGAGTCCTTTAGATGGTGTTTTACAGATAAGTTCAATAGGTTTTTTAAGCCTTGAAATCCCTGTAAATAACAGAGTGTTTATAGAAATTCAGATAAAAGAAGATACAGAATTGTTAGACGAAGTAGTTGTGGTAGGTTATGGTACGCAAAAGAAGAGCGACATTACAGGCTCTGTAACTTCTGTAAAAATATCTGATTTAACAGCTATTCCGCTGGCAAGAATTGATGAAGTTCTGCAAGGACAGGTGGCAGGTGTGCAAATTAACAACAATGATTCTTCTCCAAATTCTAGTGTATCTATCAGAATTCGTGGAGTAAGTTCTATAGGTGGGGGCAGTAATCCGTTAATTGTAATAGACGGAATGCAAGGAGCAAGTTTAAGAGATGTTCATCCTAATGATATTAAATCTATGGAGATTTTAAAAGACGCTTCTGCAACTGCTATTTATGGTTCGCAAGGAGCTAGCGGAGTTATCTTGATAACAACCAAAAAAGGGGAAAATAAAAGACCAACTTTCACCTACAATTCTTATATAACGTTACATAATGTCCGTAAAAAATTAGATTTGTTAAACGCCTCTGAATACGCACAGTATATCAACAGAAATAGAGTTGCAACAGATAAGGCTGAAATATTTTCAGCTGAACAATTATCTGACTTTGCAGCAAATGGAGGTACGGATTGGCAAGATGAGATTTTTAGAGAAGGAATTTCACAGAATCATCATCTAAATATTAGCGGAGGAACAGACTATGTTAAATATAGTATTTCAGGAGATTACTTGGAGACAAAAGGAATTGTAATTGGCTCTAAATACAAGAAATTTTCTATACGTTCTAATATTTCTTTAGACCTCAGCGAAAAATTAAAAATAAACTTAAATTCCTTTACAAATTTTTCCAAAGACAATCCAACAGTTTTAGATACAAGAGATTCTCAAGGAAGTCCTATATATGCTTCCCTGTTATTTTCTCCGACAAAACCTATATTTGAGGAAGACGGAACTTATTCCCAACCGGGAGGTGGTTTTGGACCAACAACGGAATATAACCCTGTTGCATTGGCTTTGGAGCCTATAAGAGATGATTATTCAAACATTATTATATTTAATCCGAGTATTGAATATCAAATTTTTAAAAACTTAAAAGCACGTATCAGCGGTTCTTATCAATTGAATGATAGCGAAAATAATTTCTATTACAATGAAAAAATAGTTAATGGAGGAGAAATAGACAGAGAGGGATATATATCAGACAACAAATGGAGTAGATATCAAAACACCAATATACTCACGTATGAGCAGATATTTAAGGAAAAACACAATCTTAAGTTTACGGGAGTTTTTGAACAACAGGCTATAAAAAGCAATTGGAATTATTCTGGCGGAAAAGGATTTTTGACAAATTCTTTAACCTATAATAATTTAGAATTAGGTAGCGAAAGTGTAAAGTCTGGTTCGGGGAAAAGTACAGAATCCTTAGAATCGTATATGGCAAGGTTAAATTATTCGTATAACGATAGATATTCGGTAACACTTACAGCACGTGCCGATGCTTCTTCCGTATTTGCAGAAAATAATAAGTGGGGTTATTTTCCTTCAGTAGGATTTGCGTGGAATATTTCTAATGAAAGTTTTTTAGAAGAATTGGATAATATTAATAATCTAAAATTAAGAGCCAGCTATGGTGAAGTAGGAAACGCAGCAATATCTCCTTATCAATCATTACCTCAATTAGTTACAGGTTCTAATTTTTCATTCAACGGCGGTGCACTTACAACTGGTGTCAGTTTGTCAACACAGGCAGCAAATCCTGATTTGAAATGGGAAACTACCAAACAGTTCAATATAGGTATAGATTTGAGTATTTATAATGGTCTGTTTTCTATAACAGCAGATTATTACAAGAAAAACACAACAGACCTTTTGTTAAAAAGGACATTAAAACAGGCTTCAGGTACAGTAGATCAATTTGTAAATGCCGGAGAAGTTGAAAATAAAGGAATAGAAATTGCCTTGTCTGCTAAACCAATTACAAAAGGAGATTTTCAGTGGAATACCGATATAACTTTTTCGAAAAACTACAATGAAGTTTTAGCATTAAACGATGGACAAACCGAGATACCTCTCGGTGGTGCGGGAGTTCCGGGTTTCTCTGATGCTATATACATTGAAGTAGGACAACCTATCGGACTGATTAGAGGAAAAGAATATGCAGGTGTATGGAAAAGTGATGAGTCCATTTTGGCAGCTGCATACGGAGTAACTCCGGGTTCACCAAAGTATATAGACCAAAATAATGATGGAAAGATTAATGATGAAGATAACGTAAATATCGCAAGAGCCTTACCTGATTATTCATTTGGTTTTAACAATACATTCAGATATAAGGATTTAAGTTTAAACATTTTTGTTATCGGAGTACAAGGAAATGAAATATTAAACCTCGGTAGGTTTTTGACAGAAGGTCCAGACGGATTGAGTTCAGTTCTTTTAAACAGATGGACGCCGACTAATGAAGATACTGACATACCCGGACATAGTCCAATTGGTTCTCAACGTAATTCCAGCAGATGGGTAGAAGATGGCTCTTATATAAGGATTAAAAATATAACTTTGGGATACAAACTATCAGATAAAATAACTAACTCACTTAAAATAAGTTCTGCTAGAATATATTTTACTGGAACTAATTTATTCACATTTACGGATTATTTAGGGTTTGACCCCGAATCTAACAATGCGGGTAGTGGCAGAAATTCAAGTTCTTATGCAGGAGTTGACTTAGCTTCTTACCCTTCTCAAAAAAAATTCACAATAGGTTTAGATATTAAATTTTAGGATATGAAAAAGTATAAATTAAATTTAAAAAGAACGTTTATTATTTTAATAATTGGGTGTAGCGTATCCTTAGGATGCGCAGATATAGAATTAGAAGAAACGCCTTCTTCATTGTTAAATCCAAGCAATTTTTTCACTACGGAAAGTGAATTTGAAGCAGCTTTGGCAGGAGCTTTCAGACCTCTGTATTCTAGTTGGGGGACTTATGATTATGGAGTTGACATACTATTATCTTCTGGAGCAGAAGATGTTAGGTCTGATGCAGATATTTTTAAGAATTTGAATAGTTTAAATGCTAATGATAAAGAAATTTTGATTGAGAGCTTTTGGCGACAAAGTTATCAATCTATTTCAAACGCAAATGTAATCATAGGAAATTTAAAAAATGCAACTAAAATACCTACTCAAAAATTAGGAGAATTGGAGGGACAAGCAAAATTTTTAAGAGCTTTTTCATTCTTTAGCCTTGTACGTTTTTTTGGAGAAATACAACTTACTACCTTTGAAAATCAAAGAGATATTGAAAACTTAAAACAAGCTACAGTTGCAGATATTTACGCCTCTATCATATCTGATTTAAAAGATGCAGAAGCAAAACTACCTGTTTCTTTCCCAGAAAAAGGACGACCTACACAAGGAGCTGCTAAAGCCCTATTAGCAAAAGTATATTTAACTATGGCGGGTTGGCCACTTGAAGAAGAATCTAACTACGCATTGGCAAGAGATAAAGCAGAAGAATTAATAATGGGAGGTATATATAGTTTAGAAACCAATTTTGCTGATTTATGGACACAAGAAAAAAAATTAACCACCCCTGAATTTATATTTACTTTTTATGGGTCTATCGCAGAAGGAGGCTCTTCGGGAAGTCATTTGCACCAAGCGACAAGGCATTGGGGAAATGGGGAAGAAAAAGGATGGGGAGATTTTTTTAGTGAAGGCCGTTTTTTTAATGTATTTCCTGAGGGACATAGAAAAGACGCTTCTTTCACTTCTGTTTTTCCTAACGGAATAAATTGGATTGTTGCAGGTGTACAACCTCATATAGCAAAATACAGAGATGCAGGCAGAACAACTGGAAGTAACGGAGAGGGTTTTAGACCTATTTTACGTTATGCTGATGTTTTGTTGATATATGCAGAAGCGGCTAATATGGCAGAGGGAAGTCCGTCTGAAGCTGCTCTGGAGGCTGTCAATAAAGTTCGTAGAAGGGCTTTAGGACTTGATATAAATATGTCAAGTGCAATTTTTGATTTGTCATCTGGAATGTCTAAATCTAATTTTGATAAAGCCGTTTTAGATGAAAGAAATTGGGAGTTAGCATTTGAAGCAAATCGTTGGTTCGATTTGGTAAGAAGAAAAATGGTGGTTGAAGTGAATATAAGTGTGCATCCCGGAGTTACTGAAAACAATAGGTTGTTACCAAAGCCTGCAAATGAGTTAATACCGGGGGTTTTGACGCAAAATACGGGGTATTGATTGTGGTTTGCGAATTACAAATCTAAAATGGTAATTCATTTAATTAAAAACTCATCTTATACAAGCAAAAAATAAACATAAATAACTTAATATTAATTTAAAATCATGAAAAAAGAATTATTATTTTTAGCAATTAGTTTGTGTGTTTCATTAACATTGAATGCTCAAGACTCCATAGCTTTCTCTACCTCCACTGTTACGGAAGTGAACGTAGGGACTGAATTGTCAGTTACACTTGAATATACAAAAGAAACTGCAGGAAAAATATCTTTGCAGGTACAGGTACGTGATTCTGATAATAATTATATCAGTGATGCTATCAGTTATATTGGTATTTATGAAGAGAAAAATGTGTCAATAGCAACGACTACCACTAATGAAACAATCGCTGTTGATATCCCTACTAGTACTACTGACACCTCCTCATTATTAGGAGATAATAAACACGTAGTGATAATTCAATTAATTAATGTAAATAGTGATGGAACCAATAGTGTATTGAAAAGTCAAATGAGAGACATAACACTTATGGGTACTACCACTGTAGCCCCTACTATAAATCCCATTGTTCCAGCAGATTTGGTAGTAGGAACTGATTTAACAATTACGGGTACATATACACATGCACTACCAGAGGCTGGAATAATACTTGTAGGGCTAGCTATTTATACCGGTGATAATTGGAATGAAGATGTAATTTATAACAACGGTGGTAATGGTCTTTCAGTTGATGCAGGAGTTAACGTTCCTATTGATATAGTAGTTTCTATTCCTATAGGCACTACTATCTCCTCTAATTTAACAGATAAAAACTATAAGGTCATAGTTAGGTTATACGACGGTGATTGGGGTTCTTTAGCTGGGGATTTGTATCCCATAACACTTACCAGTGCTGCCACTGCAGGTCTTAAAGACATTAATGTAGATGATTTGGTAATGTACCCTAATCCTGTTCCAGATATTTTAAAGATTAAAAATGTAGGTGTATCAGAAATAAGATCATTTCAAATTGTAGATATTCTTGGGCAAGTTGTCATCAAACAAAATAATAATAAAAAGGTTAATTCAATTGATGTATCTGAGTTGCCTAAAGGGCTATATTTTTTAATATCAAATAACAGACAATTTAAGTTTGTGAAGGAATGAGGATTGGATAGTTGAATTGTGTAATTGAAAACCCAAAAATCAATAATGATTTTTGGGTTTTTGTTTAGTTTTATTCTAAAATGATTTTTCGTGCATCTAACATATCGCTAACTTTTTTAATCCTTCCATCTTGATTTCTAGTAGCCAGTTCTATGGCTTTTTCAAATGCTTTATCTGATAGACTTCCTTTTTCCTTAGCAATTCTAAAAAGCTCATAATCTTCAATCCCTTCTTTTAGCAATTCCCAACGAATAGATGAAATAGGACCATCTTTTCCAGGATATACATAATAATCATCTCCTTGATTATAAATAAACACTGGAGATTTAAAAGGGTCTTTAGTCCAATTATTATATGCCCATCTCAAATAGCCATCAGTATTGTATTTTAAGGCAAGCCAAGGAATTAATTGTGATTCTACTGCTGGGGAGTAAGTTAGTGTATTTGGATGGTCAGGTTCTCCACAGAGGTAAAATGTAGTTAATTTACGATTATTTTTTCGGTCTTCAATTGTAGGTAAAACAGGAACCGCAGCCCTTTTCTCTAATGGTTGATCAGGAAAAAACATATAAAATATGGATAGGTCTTTTGCTTTCTCACCGACTTCAGGATGTCCTGCTATCATTATTCTGTTTATAAACTCGGGAGCTGCTTTTTCAATTATTTTATACAATATTTTTAAATCTTTTTCTGGTTTTTCATCAAATCCTAGATAGGTTCTCTCAAACAATCCTTTCTGTATAAGGTGTTTTTTAAAACTAATTAAAAAATCTGTCCATATTTTTTCGTATGCCAAATCACTAATATCAATCTCTATAACTTTTTCTACGTTGTCTTCCCTGTCTAAATAGTGTATTCTTTGTTTTGAATGAAAAGGAGTCATTGAAAACGTATTTATAGCTCCGTGGATTCCAAGTTTGGTAGCCATAGTAACATATTTATCAAAAATAGAATAGTCAAATTCCCAATTATCATTGGTATTTTTATACCATTTTACCATACTTTTATAACCGAAAGCTGTTTGTGATCGCGTAGTTTTATTAATCCAAGGGACATGCCAAGGCTCGTGTGTTATGGTTGTTGCTATATTTTTACCACCTCTTGATGCGTAGTCTTTTAAATATTTTGATATTAGATTCCAGTGTTCCTCAGACCAATATTCTAATTTATAATACCCTGCAATGGAACTTGGGTTTATCCAAACATCTAAATGGAATTTATAATCTACGGAGTCGGGCAATATTTTATCTAAAACAGTTAACCTGACTTTATGAGAAACTTCCTTATATTCATCGCTAAAAATTTCTAACAAACCTTCATAAACGCCGGGTTTAGTAGCCTTTGGCACTCTAAATGTAAACCATACAGGCTGTGTCCTATAGGCGGGAATATCAACAGATTTTAAATCTATCAACGGATCTCCAACTACATTAGGGTTCATATTTCCTGAAGTTCCTTCTCCAATTACACTTTCTAATTTCGCCGACCATACATATTCACTTCTAGACCTCTGAACAGGCACATATTTTACATATCTAACCTGAATGTTATCCGCACTCAAAATTTCACCATCCGAGTCTACAAGATTACCTACTTTAATTTTTACATTGTATAAATCTAGTTTTGCACCTATAGCTATTTGAGCAGAAGTTTGCTCATTTCTAACTGTTTTTAAGTCTAATAATTTGCCCTGTTTAAGCGGAATTATTTGGAAATCTTTTAACGATTCATTATCTTCAATTTCTTTTGCTGAAAACTTCCTGGGAAATCTAGGAACTCTAATTAGAGATGAAGTTTGAAAATTATTTGTAGGTATCCAAACATTTAGACCATCTAAAGGAAGTGCCTCACTTACATTTAGATTCAACCACTCTGGGATAATTTCTATCCCGTCCATACTTTCTTTACTTTCAGATCTCTTTTTAGGATTACAACAAACAAAAATCATAAATATCAAAAAAAATATCTTGTACTGATTAGAATAGGCATCCATAAATATGTCTCTAAAATTAAATGTAGAGTACAATGTTAATATTTAATAATGCGATGTGTATGGGATATTTTAAGATAATAAGTATGGTGTTTTTGACGATTACACAATTTTCAATTAAAAAACATTTACTAATTGATAAACTTAGGTTTTCCTATCTCGGAAGTTTTGCTTCGGGGTGCTTTCTTAAAATCGCAATTAATTCCTGTAATACTTTCTTCTTGAAATCTGCGAGATTCTTCGTTTCAAGAGGGTCTTCCTCGTAATCATATAACTCGTAAATTCTATCGGCATTTGGATTTTTAATCCTCTTCCACTCCACCATTCTATACCTATTTGTTCGAATAGCACAACCGATATATCCACCTTTGGGGTACGAATGGTAAGCATGGTTTCTAACTCTTTCCTCCGAATCTTTTAGAACAGGAACAAGACTTTTGCCGTCAATTGGTTGAGGGGCAACAGGTTTAGGTAAGCCCGCCAATTCCGAGAGAGTTGGATATATGTCAACGGTTTCAGCCAATTGTAGCGTTGAACTTCCCGGATTAGTTATTCCCGGAGCCACAAATAGTAAAGGAATTCTATTGGCTTGCTCAAAATTATCGTGCTTAGTCCATGACCGATGATCACCGAGATGCCAACCGTGGTCGCCCCATAATACAATAATGGTGTTTTCCAACATTTTGAGTCTCTTTAACTCTCTAATAACTCGTCCTAATTGGGCATCCATATAACTTATACTGGCATAATATCCGTGAATTAAATTGCGTTTTAGTTCCTCTGAAAACGGTTCACTATCTTTTGGTATTGGAAAAAATTGATTAATCTCTCCTCTCCTCTTTACCGAAAAATATGGTGCTCCTTCGGGGTCTTCCTCAAATTCGGGCATTGGTAATTTATTTGGGTCATACATTTTCCAATATTTTTTTGGGACACTGAATGGTAAATGAGGACGAGCAAAACCAAGAGCCATAAAAAAAGGCTGTTCTCCGTTTTGGGACAATTTTCTCAATCTATTAATCGCATGAGTTGCCACTCGTCCATCCGCGTACGCTTCATCTAAAACATCAGGAGATTCCCAAGCCGCACCTCTCGGTAAAGCCTTGTTAGGGGGAAAATCTGTAATGTACATTCTAGCATTTTGAAAAAAGGCTTCTTCCCTAGTAAATTGCCTTCCCGTACTCTCTGGGACTATATATTCTATTACTTTTTCTTTGTGATGAGGAATACTCCATGATATTTCATCGTTAGTATTACCATGACCTATATGAAATACTTTTCCCATAGATTCCGTGTGATAACCTGATTTTTTAAAATGCTGTGGTAGAGTTATCGCATCTGGATATACCTCTCTAAATCCAGTGCCAAAATTGTATAATCCTGTTGAAGACGAACGAGCCCCTAACATTAAATTGTATCGTGAAGGTGCACAAACAGACTGATTACAATATGCCAAATCAAAACGCATACCCATATTGGCCAAACTATCAATATTGGGGCTTATTGCGTTAATATCTCCATAAGTACCTAGATTGGGCTTGAGGTCGTCAACAAGAATTAAGAGAACATTGGGTCTGCTTTCTTGAGCAAAAGTTTTACAATATATAGCAAAAACTAAAAAAACAATAAGGATTGTCTTCTTTTTAAATTGAGGTATTTTAGTATTCATAACAGTTTATAATTTGACGATTCAACAATTACACAATTTGATAAAAGTTATTCAACGACACAAAATCCAATATGTGTATTCCCTGTTTCTTTGTCAACAAATAATTCTCTTTCTTTGGTCGTTCCATCACAAGTTTTTTCTGAACAAAATAAAGAGCCTCCAGCAAGTCGGACTGAAACTCCTCGACTGATCTCTGTAATATCCCATACATTACCTAAAATATTTACATTATCTATGGAAGAAATTGGAAGTTTATTATCTGATACGACAACTCGTTTATCATCTTTTATTAATTCCCAGTACTCTTCGTATGTTGGAAGCCTTGTTTCCGACCACTTGCAGTAGGCTTTCGCATCATTGTAGCTCACTTGAGTTACTGGTAATTCTTTCAAAACAGGTTCATTTATACCATCAGGTTTTCTCCAATTAGCTTTATTTACCGTTTTAAATTTATAAACATCTATTTGAACAATAGACCATCCATATTTTTCTGCATCAGTAACATATCCTGTTTGATTAACAAAGGTTTCAAATTGATTATAAGAAATTGGGATCAAATTAATTTGTGCCTTATCACAAGAATTTACTAACGTTAATAGTAAAAATATTGCACTAAATATTACTTGGTTTCTAATATAAATTCTATTGATATAAAACATTTTTTCTATATTTTATTGACTGCTAATGTATGAAATTATCTGCTGATACCATCATAAGTTTGCAAAGTATTAAATTTGAGCAAAAATCAGGAAGAATAAAAAGAGGATAAAAGATGTTTATACCATTGAGACATAGACCTCGTTTAAATGTTGATAAATTAAATAAAGTGTTCTTCCATAAATTAATATTTAATGGACAAATATACAGATTATTTAGGGATCGACGTATCCAAAAAAACACTTGATGTAATGACCAGAATACCACGTAAGTAGTCAATTTTTTTATACAATATATAGTTTTTATAATGCCCTATTGTAACGGCAGGCATAAAAAACACAAAATAAATTAAACCTAAAGTTGATTCCCAACCTCCAACTTCCAACTCCTCTACATATTCCGTCTATATTGTCCGCCAACCTCAAACAAAGCCGAAGTAATTTGCCCCAAAGAGCATACTTTAGAGGCTTCCATTAATTTTTTAAAAATATTTTCATTCTTAATCGCTGCTTCCTGAATAATTGCTAATTGTTTTTTGACTTCAATCTTATTTGCTTTATTTAAGTTCTCTTTAGTTTTAATCTGGAGTTGTTTTTCTTCCTCCGTAGCACGAATAACTTCCGCAGGTATAACAGTTGGAGAGCCTTTAGCACTCAAAAATGTATTAACTCCAATAATTGGGAATTCGCCCGTGTGTTTTAGGGTTTCATAATACAAACTTTCTTCCTGAATTTTAGAACGTTGATACATAGTTTCCATAGCTCCGAGTACTCCGCCACGCTCTGTAATTTTATCAAACTCTGTCAATACAGCAGCTTCTACTAAATCGGTTAATTCTTCAATAATAAATGAACCCTGAATTGGGTTTTCATTCTTTGCCAACCCCAATTCTTTGTTTATAATTAATTGAATTGCCATTGCTCTACGCACACTTTCTTCGGTTGGAGTTGTAATTGCCTCGTCATAAGCGTTGGTATGCAAAGAGTTACAGTTGTCATAAATTGCGTATAAGGCTTGCAATGTGGTACGAATATCATTAAAATCTATTTCTTGTGCGTGTAGCGAACGTCCCGAAGTTTGGATATGATATTTTAACATCTGCGCACGAGAATTTGCACCATATTTATATTTTAATGCTTTTGACCATATCTTACGTGCCACACGACCAATTACAGCGTATTCTGGGTCAATTCCGTTAGAGAAAAAGAATGACAAATTATGACCAAATTTGTTAATATCCATTCCTCTTGATAAATAATACTCTACGTATGTAAATCCATTTGCCAAAGTCAATGCCAGTTGTGTAATTGGGTTGGCTCCAGCTTCGGCAATATGATACCCAGAAATGGAAACCGAATAGAAGTTCCGAATATTTTTTTCGATAAAATACTCTTGTACATCTCCCATTAAGCGCAAGGCGAATTCTGTTGAAAAAATACAAGTATTTTGTGCTTGGTCTTCTTTTAAAATATCTGCTTGCACCGTTCCTCTCACTTGTGATAAAGTGGCTTTTTTTATTTCTAAATAAACATCAGCAGGGAGGATTTTATCACCAGTTATCCCGAGTAATAATAAGCCTAAACCATTGTTTCCTTCAGGCAATTTCCCTTGATATGTAGGTCTTTCCAAGCCATTATCTTCATAGAGTTTTTTTAGTTTTGATTCTACTTTATTTTCTAGTTTATGTTCTCTAATATATTTTTCGCAATTTTGGTCTATGGCAGTATTCATAAAAAACCCTAACAAAATTGGTGCAGGACCATTAATTGTCATACTTACTGATGTCATTGTATAGCTCAAATCAAAACCAGAATACAATTTTTTGGCATCGTCTAAACAACAAATTGAAACTCCTGCATTTCCAATTTTTCCATAAATATCTGGTCTTAGTCCCGGGTCATTTCCGTATAAAGTAACAGAATCAAACGCCGTTGAAAGTCGTTTGGCTGGCATTCCTAAACTCACATAATGAAAACGCCTATTTGTGCGTTCGGGGCTACCTTCTCCGGCAAACATTCGGGTTGGGTCTTCTCCAGTTCTTTTAAATGGGTATAATCCTGATGTGTAAGGGAATTCTCCCGGCACGTTTTCTTGTAGATTCCAACGCAATAAATCTCCCCAAGCATTGTATTTAGGCATTGCTACTTTAGGTATTTCTGATTGTGATAGCGACTTGCTATGTGTTTCTATTTTTATCTCTTTGTCTCTTACTTTAAAGGAATATACAGGGTCTTTATATAGCTTTACTTTGGTTCTCCAATTTAGGATAATTTCCCAATTATATGAGTCCAAGTCCATTTTTAATTTGTCAAACTGTGCAAATAACAATTTTATAAATGGCTTTTCACCATCTTTTACTTGTTTTAAAATTTCGTCTTGTTCAATTCCGTTTTTTGAAATAAAATCATCTGTACTATTATTCATTAATGATAGAACAGTTTGATAAACTCCGTATAGTTTTTGAGCAACCTCTACCTGTTTATCTACATTCTTATCGTAGGCTCTGTTATTTTCTGATATTTCTGATAAATAACGTACTCTGTTTGGTGGAATCACAAAAATTTTCTCAGACATTTCGGAAGTAATTTCAAAAGACGATTTTAAATCAACTTTTGTTTTTTCCACTAATTTATCCATAACAGATTTGTATAAAGTATTCATTCCGGGGTCATTGAATTGCGAGGCGATTGTTCCAAAAACTAGTAAATCGTCTTGATGCACGTCCCACAAATTATTGTTGCGCATATATTGCTTTTTTACATCGCGTAAAGCATCTAATGCTCCTCGTTTATCAAATTTATTTATAGCTACCAAATCTGCAAAATCTAACATATCAATTTTTTCCAACTGTGTAGCCGCTCCAAATTCTGGAGTCATAACATATAAAGAGACATCAGAATGTTCAATTATTTCGGTGTCAGATTGTCCAATTCCTGAAGTTTCTAAAATAATTAGGTCAAATTCTGCTGCTTTTAATACTTCCACCGCCTCGTTCACATATTTTGATAAGGCTAAATTAGATTGGCGTGTTGCCAACGAACGCATATACACTCGTTTACTATTTATTGAGTTCATACGAATTCTATCACCCAACAAAGCTCCTCCAGTTTTACGTTTTGATGGATCTACGGAAATAATTCCAATTGTTTTTTTGGGAAAGTCTATCAAAAATCTACGTACTAATTCATCTACTAAACTAGATTTTCCCGAGCCTCCTGTTCCTGTAATTCCTAAAACGGGAGTAGTAGAATTTTTATTTTTCTTATAAATAGCAGTTAGAGTTTTTTTTGCCACTTCAGGAAAGTTTTCTGCCGAAGAGATAATTCTAGCAATACTTCCTATTTCTTTTTCTTTTAAATGATTTATTTCTTTACCCAAAACATCACCAATCGCAAAATCAGATTGTTGTACCAAATCGTTAATCATTCCTTGTAAACCTAACTTCCTTCCGTCATCTGGAGAGTAAATACGCGTAATTCCATAGTCCATTAATTCTTTAATTTCTTCTGGAAGAATTACACCGCCACCGCCACCAAAAACCTTGATATGCGTGGCTCCTTTTTCCTTCAATAAATCGTACATATACTTAAAATACTCGTTATGTCCTCCTTGATATGAAGTCATTGCGATAGCATTTGCATCTTCTTGAATAGCACAATTTACAACTTCTTCCACACTTCTGTCGTGTCCTAAATGAATTACCTCAACTCCTGTGGATTGTATTATACGACGCATAATATTAATAGCAGCATCGTGTCCGTCAAATAATGATGCGGCGGTTACTATTCTTACTTTGTATTTAGGTTTGTAAATTGATATTTGTTTCATCAGTAAATTTTATAGAATATTAGGGCTTGCAATTTACGGAATTATTAAATTACTAGCACCAAATTGATTATAAAATATCGTGAAAAATAGGAGTGATAAAGTTGTTTAATAGTTAAACTGTGTAATCGTCAAATTGTGTAATTCGCAAATCAAAAAACCAACAAATCACCTTTATTAAAACCGATTAAAACTTCCGTCTTAGCTGGCTTTTTATCAGATTGAAAAATAAATTTATGCTTGTTTTTATTGATTTTTAATTGATACATATTTCCCAAAAATACGCTACTTTCAATATTTACTAACGTAGAAAATTCTGTATTCTTAGACAATTTTAAATCTTGTTCTCTAATAAAATATGTGTTAGATATTTCTGATTGAAAACCAAATTTTTGCAACAAGTCGATGGGTAATTTGATAATCCTGCCAAATAGCGAAGCCACATAAACAGATATTGGTTTTTCATATAATTCTTTTGCAGTTCCTTGTTGAATTAAATTTCCGTTTTCTAAGACCATTATTTTATCAGAAATCGCCAAAGCATCTTTCGTGTCGTGTGTTACGAAGATGGCGGTAATTTCTGTTTTTTTAATAATATCAAAAATTTCGTCGCGTAATTGTGTGCGAAGCATAACATCTAAATTACTAAACGGCTCATCTAAAATTAATAACTGCGGATTTGGTGCCAAAGCTCTTGCCAATGCAACTCGTTGTTGCTGACCTCCAGAAAGCTCGTGTGGATACCGTTTTTCAAAACCTCTCAGTCCTACCAAATCTATCATTTCAACAGCTCTTTTCTTTTTATTCGGGTAATTTGAAATTCCGTATAAAATATTCTCAAGGACAGTTAAATGCGGAAACAAAGCATAATCTTGAAATACCATTCCTACATTTCGTTTTTCGGGCGAAACAAATTTCGCCTTTGAAGAAACTATGGTTTCTTGTAGTAAAATATCTCCGTCATCCGGTATTTCCAATCCTGTTATCAAGCGAATTAATGTAGTTTTTCCACAACCACTCTCTCCGATTATGGACGTAATTTCTCCTTTCTCCAACGAAAATGAAACGCTTTTTAAAGCACCAACTTTTCCGTTGTCAAATGTTTTGGTCAGATTTTTTATATGTAGAATTTCCATTTTTGATTTACGATTTATGAATTACTAGTTTTTAACTTCCAATTCACCAATTTATTTAAAAACATCACGGGTATTGCTCCTATTATCACGATAAAAAGTGAGGGCAGTGCTGCTTCTGCTATCAACTCATCACTTGCGTATTCGTATGCTTTTACAGCTAAAGTATTTATATTATATGGTTTTAGGATTAAAGTGAGTGGCAATTCTTTCATCACATCTACAAATACTAATATTATCCCACTTAAAATTGCTGTTTTTATCAACGGAAACTCTATTTTAAAAAATGTTTTCAAATTTCCTTTTCCTAATATTTTAGAGGCTTCAGCTAGTGATTTTCCTACTTTTAAACTTGTGGCTTCTATCGGGTTGTACGCCACTGCCAAAAAACGAACTATATAGGCGTATAAAAGAGCTATAATTGTTCCGTTTATTACAAATCCTATCGTAATGTTTAATGAATTATTAAAGAGAGAAATTAGCCATTTGTCAAGAGATAAAGTTGGTATAAAAATTCCGATGGCGATTACAGCTCCCGGAATAGCGTATCCTAAAACACCAATTTTTGCAAACGATTTAAGGAACTCTAATCTATTCCATTTTGATACGTAAATTAACAGTAACGCAAAAAATACGGTAAGAATAGCGGTTAAAAAGGCAATTCCTAAACTTTGAAATGCTAGTACTAAAAACTCGGTTGTAAAAACTTCTATATAGGTTAAAAATGCCCAATAAATTAATTGTATCACTGGAAAAATAAATCCAAGTGCAACAGGAATTACTACAATAAAAAATAAGATTACTTCCTGCTTTTTTGATACTTTTATTCTTTTTAACTGCTGATGCTTTTTTGTTGAATTAAAATACCCTGTGTTTCTACGTTGCCATTTTTCAATCAAAATCAATCCAAAAATAAGAATAACCAACAATGCCGATAAATACAGTGCCGTTTCTGGTTCTTCTAATGAAAACCACGCTCTAAAAATCGCTGTGGTAAAAGTATTTACGCCGTAATATTTTGCTGCACCGTAATCGTTTAATACTTCCATTAAAACTAAAATTAATCCGCCGACAATGGCTGGTCTTGCCAATGGCAATATTAATTTGAAAAAAGTTTTAAACTCTCCTGCTCCTAGTAATTTTGAGGCTTCAATAACATTATACGATTGATTAAGAAAAAAAACTCTCGCCGCCACATAAACATACGGGTATAATGAAACGCTAAGAACAAAAATAAGTCCGTAACTATTCATAATATCTATTTTTGAGGAAAGATTAAACAGTTTTTCTATAAAGCCGCCGTAATCAAAAATTCCTGCATAAGCGTAGGCTGTTATATAAGATGGAATTGCCAGAGGTAAAATAAGCAACCATTCTAATTGTTTTCTAAAAAGGAAGTGGTAACGAGCTACAATCCACGCAGACGAGATTCCAAAAAGTAAAGTAAAAATAGTACACCCAAATATCAAAAATAATGAGTTTTTAACGTATTCGGGTAGTAGGTTTTCAACTAAGTGATTCCAAGTTTCTCCAGGTCCGTCAAAGAGTTTAAAAAAAATAGTAAAGATTGGAACGCCCACAAAGAGAACAATGGTCAATAATAAAACTGACCATTTGTTTGTGTCTCTTTTTATATGTTTAAATACTGTTTTTTTCAATTAAATTTTATGTGCTAATTGGAATTGTAATGGTCTGATTTCAACCAAATCATCAAAATTATAAGTTATAGGAAAATCTATTCTTTAACCCTTGTTGCAAAACCAAAATGAGCAATAGCTTTATCTCCTTTATGTGTTATCAGAGGTTCCCATATTTGTTTTTTGAAATCTAATGAAGTCATAAAAGAAAACAGCGTATCTTTTTTTTTATTTAATTTACTGTGTCCAAAGCCAACATCGGTTGTATTGCCAACCCATTCAAGTGCAACGAAGATTCCGTTTTTTGGAAAAATAATATTTTTATCAGAAACATCAACAGATATAATTTTATTCTTTGTATTAATTTTTATGATAATATTTTTATCTAATAACTCTTTATCTGGATGACCACTTTTCTCGTTTAAAGTATATAAGTGTGGTCTGACTATTGGCGTTTTATTGCCACGTTTTTTTATCTTGTAGTGAAGTATAGATAATTAGTTTAACCACGTTATTGTTTATTTTCTCGAAAACCAATGATAATAAACATCTTAATTTAACTTTATGACTACCATCATCTTCCAATCCTGATTCTTAGCTCTTTGTTCTATTTTCTATTTTCTAACTTCCAGTTTCCAACTTTATTTCCACCCAACTTTATCAAAAATCAACACAGCTTTTTTGTTATTTTTTCCTAATTTAGACAGAGACAAGTTATCCTCTTTGAATGTTCCCCAAGATTGTAATAATTCAGAAGCTTTGGCTTTTGTATTTACTGGATATTCGTAATTTGCTTTTGCAAATACTTCCTGCGATTCTTTACTTGCCAAAAACTCGATAAACTTAATAGCATTTTCTTTATTAGGTGAATATTTTGCAACTCCCGCTCCGCTTATATTTATATGAGTTCCTCTTTCGTTTTGATTGGGAAAAAATATCCCAACGCCTTTTCCTGCTTTTACTTCTTTGGGATTTTTAGATTTCAATAATTTTCCTATATAATATGTATTTACAACTGCTATATCTCCTTCTCCGCCAACTACTGCCTTTACTTGGTCTCTATCATTTCCTTTTGGAGAACGTGCCATATTTTTCACAATTCCCATCGCCCAAGCTGTTGCATTTTCTTGCCCCTCATTTGCTATAATTGACGCTAATAAAGACTGATTATAAATATTGCCCGACGAACGAATTAATATTTTTTTCTTCCATTTATCATCGGTTAGAGCTCTATAAGTAGATAATTCTTTTGGGTTTACTCGGTCTTTTGAGTACACGACAATGCGTGCTCTTTTAGTCAAGGCAAACCAGTTATTGTTTGTGTCTTTTAAATGAGCAGGAATTATTGAGTCCAAAAAAGTCGAAGTTATAGGCTGTAATAATTCTTTATTTTTGGCGAGAACCAAACGCCCTGCATCCACAGTAATTAATACATCCGCAGGAGATTGCTCTCCTTCAATAGTCATTTTATGGATTAATTCGTCTGCATTTGCGGTTACAACATTTACTTTAATTCCTGTGTTTTTTTCAAATTGAGCGAACAAATCTCGGTCAGATTTATAATGACGATGCGTATATACGTTTACTTCTTGCTTTTTTTCTGATTTGCAAGAAAATAGTACTGCTAATAATAATAAAATTCCTGTTATTTTTTTCATTTTGATAGTTATTTATTTTGGCTCTATGTTGATTTAGGTGGGTAAAGATAAAAAATAAAAATGAGAGGTTGTTTAATTGTTAAGCTGTGTAATTGACAACCGCTCTGCCTCTTGACTATGTGCTATTTATCTAACTTGCTTTATTTGCTGTAACCTTAAATTTGATTACCCACTGTGTTTGATATAGAACCTTTATTTTAAATGCACAAAGGTATTGCTTTATTTAGAACGGCATAACTAAATTTTTAGTGGCATCAGATTAAGTTTTCTAAAATAAAATAGCATATTAATTCTAAATCTGTCAAAATTCAGAAAACCTCTGCCTTTGCTAAAACAGGTAAAATTCTACCTGCTGAATTTAATCTGCAATACCTAATATCTTTCGTAAAAAATCAACAAAATCTGTCATAATAGAAAATTAATTAGCCATCGGTAGATTCAACCCCCAAATGCAACTTTTTAGTTTAGCAATTACACAATTTTGACAATTCAGCAACCAACAACCAACAACCATTCGTAATTGATACAATTCACTCTTTTAACATTTTATTAAGAGCATTACTTCTAAATAACTACTAATTTCGGCAACTTATATAACATAAATCAATTTATTATGACACAGAAAATGCTTTCAAGATTGTTGATGATTCTGCTTATTTTTGGAATTTCTTTAACCGCTGACGCACAAAGAAGAAAGAAGAAAGACAAAAAAGACGACAAAAAAACAGAAGCCTCAAAACCGAAATCAGAACTAAAACCTAAAAAAGGGGCTATCTTGCCTTATGAAAAAGTGGTTACCAAAAAACACAAAACAGATAAAGGTTTGTTTGATGTTCACACAAAAGATGAGGAGTATCTATTCGAAATTCCAGACTCTTTACTCGGTAGAGAAATGCTGATGGTTACTAGAATTGCTAAAACTGCAAACGGACTTGGTTTTGGTGGCGGCAAGCAAAATACTCAGGTATTACGTTGGCAAAAGCAAGGAAAAAAAATATTATTGCGTGTAGTTTCGCACAATGTAGTTGCTGATAAAGATTTACCTGTACACGAAGCGGTTGTAAACTCTAATTTTGAGCCAATTTTATTTGCTTTTCCTATCAAAGCATTTAGTAAAGACTCGACAGCAACTGTTATAGACGCTGCTAAACTTTTTTCTACGGACGTAAAAGCACTCGGGTTTCCAGCAAGAAGCAGAAAAAGGTATAAAGTAACTAGAATGGACGGAGACCGTTCGTATATTAAAAGAATTAGCAGTTATCCTCAGAATATAGAAACTCGCCACGTAAAAACGTATTTATCAAGCGAGCCACCATCAAACGGAAGCATCGGTTCTATCTCTTTAGAAATGAGTAATTCTATGATTTTATTGCCAAAAAAACCTATGCAACGTCGTTATTTTGACGAGCGAGTGGGTTGGTTTACAAGCACACAAACAGATTACGGCTTAGAAGCACAAAAAAGTAAAAACGTAACTTATTTAGACAGATGGCGTTTAGAAGTAAAAGATGAAGACGTTGAAAAATTTAAACAAGGAGAACTGGTAGAGCCTAAAAAACAAATCGTTTATTATATTGACAGAGCCACGCCAAAAGAATGGGTAAAATACATAAAACAAGGAATTGAAGATTGGCAAGTTGCCTTTGAAGCTGCTGGATTTAAAAATGCAATTATAGGAAAAATACCTCCTACAAAAGAGGAAAACCCAGAATGGAGTCCAGAAGATGTACGTTATTCTGTTGTACGATATTTGGCATCTCCAATCCCAAATGCAAACGGGCCTCACGTTAGCGACCCCCGTTCGGGAGAAATATTAGAATCAGACATCAACTGGTATCACAACGTGATGACATTGTTGCACAATTGGTTTTTTATTCAAACTGCGGCTATAAATCCAGAAGCGAGGTCTAACGAATTTAAAAATGAGGTGATGGGGCGTTTAATTCGTTTTGTCTCGGCTCACGAAGTTGGTCATACCATAGGATTGCCTCATAATATGGGAAGTAGCGTTGCATATCCGGTAGATTCTTTGCGTTCCGCAGCATTTACCAAAAAATATGGCACGGCTCCTTCCATTATGGATTACGCACGTTTCAATTATATTGCACAGCCAGAGGACAAAGGTGTTGCTTTGATGCCAAATGTTGGTCCTTATGATAAATATGCAATTTCTTGGGGATATCGCCCTATCTTAAATACAACTGCAAAAGATGAAAAATCAACCTTAGATAGTTGGATTTTAAAGCATGCTGGCGATGCAAAATATCGTTTCGGACATCAACAGACTGCCAACGTTATAGACCCGAGCTCTCAAACTGAAGATTTAGGTGATGATGCCATAAAAGCAAGTACTTATGGTATCAAAAATTTAAAAATAATTTTACCAAAATTGGAGGAATGGACAACCGAAAAAGGTAAAAATTACAGCGAGTTAAAGACAATGTATGGTCAGTTATTAGGTCAATTTAATCGTTATATGGGACATGTTTCTACAAATATTGGTGGTGTATATGAACATTATAAAACTTCAGACCAAGAGGGAGCAGTTTACACGCACGTCAGCAAAAATCATCAGAAGAAAGCGATGCAATTTATCAACAAAGAATTGTTTAGCACTCCAAAATGGTTGTTGGATAAAAATATCTTTGACAAGGTTCAATATTCTGGCTCTGGAGAACGAATTAGAGGCTTACAAGTAAGTACTTTAAATCGGATCCTGAAATTAGGTAGAATGGCTCGTTTAATTGAAAACCAAACATTAAACGGGACAAAAGCCTACAGTTTATTGAGTCTGATGTATGACTTGCGTAGAGGTATTTGGGCAGAATTGTACTCTGTCAGGTCTATTGATGCGTACAGAAGAAATCTACAAAGAGCACATATTGATAGGTTAGGTTTTTTATTGAATGATGCCAAAAATCAACGAGGACCTACAAGTTCTGGAGGATATTTTAAGCAAACGAGTGTTACTGTTAGTCAATCTGATATTAAACCTGTTGTTAGAGGAGAATTGAAACGTTTAAAACGAGATATTAAGAGAGCGATTACCAAGTCACCAAATACATTAACCCGTTATCATCTGCAAGATGTCGTTGATAGAATTGATGTTATTTTAGACCCTAAATAAGTTATTTTAGTAGGCGGTTTTTAGTGAGCAGTGTTCGGTGTTCAGTATTTGTACGTCCCTGATATAGGTTGACCGCAAAAGTCAATTTATAATGCGAACAAATATCAGAAAAATAAACAAATATCGGAAGTTTTCGGAAGACTTTAAACAGAACTTAGTAGAAGAATTTGAGAGCGGTAAATTTAGTGTTAGAGAGTTAGGTAAATTACATAAATTGTCGGATACATCAATTTATAACTGGATATATAAATACTCAACATTAAATAAAAAATAGTTGAAATGGAAAAAAGTAGCACTTATAGAATCAAGGATTTAGAGAATAAGGTTCGAGAATTAGAGCGAATAGTAGGACAAAAGCAGATAAAGATAGATTATCTCGATAAAATGATATGCTTAGCTGGAGAGGAACTGGGAGTGGATATAAAAAACTCAAATACTCCACCATCAGCTGGTTCAATGAAAGAAAAGAGAAGTTAAGTAGAAGTGTCGGGTAGTTTTTATTATTCAGTGTTTATATTGGATGTATATACCAAAATAATAGTGGGTCATAATGTGTCTGATAATATGCGAGTGAGTTCAAATATTAAGGCGTTAAAAATGTCATTCAAAAACCATAAACCTCCTTCGATACACCATTCAGATAGAGGAAGTCAATATACTAGTAAAGATTATATTAAATCATTAAAAGGTACTGAAACTCAGGTAAGTATGGGGCTAATAGCACAAGATAATGCTTACGCAGAAAGGGTTAATAGAACAATAAAAGAGGAGTACTTAGATCATTGGGAACCTAAGACATTTTTACAATTAAAAAATCAAGTTAAAAAGGCTGTTATGCACTACAATACAAAGCGAATTCACAACGGATTTAGACCATTAAAAATGAGTCCTATTGAGTTTGAAAAATATGTGTTAAATTTACCAAAGCAAAACAGACCGACGGAAACTATTTATACTGGTGGTGAGAGTGAATGTAAAATAGGAGAGGTATCAAACACTGGTAGACGCATAATATTTACAGGTGCAAATGTTAAAAACAGTCAACCTTATTTAGGGACGTACACTTTGGCGATTGGGAAATAGATTTAATTATAGGAAAAGATAGAAAAGGAGCAATTGTTACAATAGTTGAAAGAACTACTACTTTTTTCTTAATGAAAAAGCTACTTTTTGGTAAAAAAGCTGAAGAATTGGCCGATACTGTTATTGATATGTTAATGCCTTATAAGAAATTTGTTTATTCAATTACTTCTGATAATGGAACTGAATTTGCCGAACATATAAAAATGTCTAAAAAATTATTAACAGAGTTCTTTTTCGCACATCCTTATTCTTCATGGGAAAGAGGGTTAACCCAACTTGGCTATTTTTATTTAAAAAAGTCTATATTTTAACCCAACTTGTCCATTATCTAATTTAACCCGCATTATTCATCAAAAAACAGGAATAATGTGTGTAAAGCGTTATCTTTGAGCAAATAATCAAAGAAATAACGCAAAAAACATATACCCAAAAATGAGTAATAAGAATACAATATTTTATCGAGGAAATACAGGAATTTCAGTTGATTTTTCAGCAGAAGAAATTAGTTCAGACGGAGCCTTAGTTCTTTTAGAAAAAATGGAGCGTAAACACAAAGTCATCAAGTACTTTAGTTCATTTCTTCCAGATACTCGTAATTCATTATTAATAACTCATAGCACAGAGAAGCTACTCAAACAACGTGTTTTTATGCTCATGCAGGGCTATGAAGATGCCAATGATGTATCTCACTTAAAGAACGACCCTTTGTATAAAGATATTTTAGAAGGTGATTTAGCTTCTCAACCTACTATTTCAAGGTTTGAAAACAGTTTGGATAAACATTCCATTTTCAATCTATGCTATGCTTGGATAGACCACTATGTTCTTAGCCTAAAAGGACGCTCAAGTATTACTATTGATGTAGATGCCACAGATGACCCTACTTATGGAACACAACAACTATCTATGTTTAATGGATATTACGGTCAGTTTATGTATAACGAATTGTTTTTTCATGATGGAGATACGGGACAAATTATAGTTCCGGTACTTCGTCCGGGTAACAGTCATTCGAACATCAGGCCAAGAGTTGGCACAAAGAACAACAATGCTATTCGAAAATAGAAAGTACGGGATTAGGAATGAATATCCGCCACTTTGTGAGCAATATAGAGGATAAAGATGCACGAGAGATTTACTTTGGATTTTATGTCAAACGAGGAAAAGCCAGCGAAAATAGGATTAAAGAGGTAAAGAATATGTGTTTTTCTGACCGTCTGTCCAATCACGGATTTTGGGCTAATTTCTTTCGGTTACTCATCAGCAGTCTTGCTTATGAGATGTTCCTTATTTTGAAGACCAAGATTAAAAAAACAACTTTTAAAGAAGCCAAAAAATGGCAAATAAATTCTATAAGAACCTATCTGCTCAAAATAGGAGCTACCGTCAAGAAAACAAAAAGAAGAATTTATTACCGCTTATCAAAAGCATTTGTGCATCAAGAACTGTTTTATGAACTAATATTTCAGTAAGGGTTGTTTGTCGCAGATAAACAACATAGGGATACCTACGCCTTGTTGCCAAAAAATATGATTTATTGCCAAAAAAGTAACGGATAATGTCAAAAAAAAGGCTAAAGAAATTGAAAAATTATAAGAAATAATACTTGATAAAAATATATGGCTAAGAAAAATAGAAATTATAAAAATTATAAACCTGATGAATAATGCGGGTTAAGATTGGTAAAATTAATATTTTTGCGACAATAATGTTATGCACCCCTCAAATGGTATTTGATAATTTTAGAAATAATTTGAATTAAAGCCACCGCAAAAGCCATACGAATTTGCAATTCGCACGTGCCAACGCTTGACTAAAAATTGCAAAAAAGTATGTCTCTGCTAACACTGAAAAAACTATTTGAAACAGATTTACTTTTACAACCGAGTTAGTATTTATCAAAAATGACAGAAACAATTTTATTAATTCTCGTAGGATTTATTGCCGGAATCATAAACACTTTAGCCGGAGGAGGCTCTCTATTAACCTTGCCTGTTTTAATTTTTTTAGGACTACCTCCCAGCGTCGCAAATGGCACCAACAGAATTGCTATTTTTATTCAAATGTTAGTGGGTACAGCAGGTTTTAAAAGCAAAGGTGTAAGCTCATTTCCGTTCAGTATTTATATGGGGATTTCAGCGTTGGCAGGCTCGTTAATTGGAGCCAGAATAGCCGTTGATATAAAAGGCGGTACTTTTAATAAAATATTGTCATTTGTAATGATTGCTGTCGTGCTGATTATTGTCTTTAAACCAAAACTTAAAACAAAAGATTTAATCGAAAAAACAACGGGCAAACACCTCTGGATTGGCTGTATAGCTTTTTTCTTCTTCGGAATTTACGGCGGATTTATAAATGCTGGATTAGGATTTATTATGATTTTATTTCTTCATTATGTGCATAAACTATCGCTAATCAAATCAAATGCTACCAAAGCAGTTGTCATATCTATATATATGGCAGGTGCTATTGTCATTTTTATTATAAATGATAAAATTAATTGGTCTGTGGGTTTAACTATGGCGATAGGAAATGCTTTAGGGGCTTGGTTCTCCAGTAGATTTTCTGTAAACAAAGGCGATAAATTTGTAAAAATATTTTTAGTAGTGGTGGTTGTTATTATGGCTGTAAAATTGTGGTTCTTTAATACTATTCCCTAAAAAAAACTTACTTTTGGCGATTGACTAATACACGATTCAACAATTCAACGATTTAACAACCAAACACTATGTATAATTCTTTTGGAAACTTACTAAAACTCACCACTTTTGGAGAATCTCACGGGGCTGCTATCGGCGGAATTATTGATGGATTTCCCGCAGGAATGCACGTCAATTTTAAAGCTGTTCAAAAAGAATTAGACAGACGAAAACCTGGACAATCCAATATTGTTACGCAACGTAAAGAGCCAGATGCCGTTGAGTTTTTATCCGGAATTTTTGAGGGGAAAACCACAGGTACTTCTATCAGTTTTGTAATTAAAAATACAAATCAAAAATCTGATGATTATTCCCATAATACTAATGTTTACAGACCTTCGCACGCAGATTTTACTTATGATAAAAAATATGGGAATCGAGATTATCGCGGCGGAGGAAGAACTTCTGCTCGTGAAACTGCCAATTGGGTAGTCGCAGGTGCTTTAGCAAAGCAATTAATTTCTCACATCAATATAAATGCGTTTACGTCTTCCGTAGGAAATATTTTTGTAGATAAACCTTATCAGGAGTTAGATTTTTCTAAAACAGAAAGCAATATCGTTCGTTGCCCCGACGAAGCATCAGCAGAAAAAATGATTACAAAAATCAAAGAAGTCAGAAAAGAAGGAGATACTATTGGGGGAACTATTACTTGTGTTGTACAAAATGCTCCCGTTGGTTTGGGCGAGCCTATTTTTCATAAATTGCACTCAGAACTCGCAAAAGCAATGATGTCTATAAATGCCGTAAAAGGCTTCGAATTTGGTAGCGGATTTTGTGGCTCAAAGATGAAAGGAAGCGAGCATAATGATATTTTTAACACCGACAGAACTACGAAAACTAATTTATCTGGCGGAATACAAGGAGGAATTAGCAACGGAATGGATATTTATTTTCGTGTTGCATTTAAGCCTGTGGCTACGATTATGCAAAATCAACCGACTATAAATTCTAAAGGAAAAGCCACAGAAATTAAAGGAAAAGGACGGCACGACCCTTGCGTAGTGCCGAGGGCTGTTCCTATTGTGGAGGCTTTGACCGCCTTGGTCTTAGCTGATTTTTATTTGATAGATAAAATTAGGCGAGTATAGTTTTTGAAAGGTTTTTCATTAATTTTTTATACATTCGCCACTATTAATTAATTAAAAAATAAAGAACTATGAAATCAAAAATATTAATCCATTTAATGTGCAGTATGTTCATTTTAATCGTTATTTCTTGCTCAAAAGATGATGATAGTTGTGTAAATATTTGCTTAGATGATGCTCAGAAAACACGTGTTATTAATTTTGTAAACAAGGCGGTATCTTACACAGAAGATAATGGTACTGAAAAAGCTTTTACTGCCTTTACTGCACCTAATCCTTCAGCCGATTTTATTGACGACGAGTTGTATATATTTGTAGCTGATATTACGCATCTTGACACTAAAATTGTTACTATGCCTGCTCATGGAACTATCGAAGAGCTTACTAAACGTGATAATGTTTATGATATTAAAGGAGAACGAGGAAAATATGTTGTCCAAGAACTTATTAAAGCTACAGACGGTCAAGGAGGAAAAGGCTGGTATTGGTATCATTGGAAAGATAAAACAGACAGAGATAAAGTTAAAAAGAAATTCAGCTATGTAGTTAAATACAAAAAATTTATTATTGGGGCTGGAACTTATCTAAGATAAAGCTAAATTAAAATCTATCCTTGATGAGAAAAATATACATACTTATATTAGTGGCAATATTTACAATTTCATGTAAAGAAAACCCTAAAAAAGAAGAAGAAAAGGCTAAAACTGTAAAAAATAATTACCCAAATAATTTATCTAAAGTTTTTGAAAAACACGGAGGTATTGAAAATTGGAAAAAAGCTAAAACATTATTCTTCAAAATTGGTAAAGAGCAGCATATCATAGATTTACATTCCAGAAAGAGTTTGATTAAAGGAGAAAATTATACTTTAGGATTTGACGGCAAAGAAGTTTGGTTGTCTCAAAAAGACAGCACAGCATTTAAAAGAGACCCAAAGTTTTATTACAATTTATACTTCTATTTCTATGCGATGCCTTTTGTCTTGTCAGATGACGGAATTGTCTATGGGGAAACAGAGCCTTTGGTTTTTGAAGGAAAACAATATGCAGGAATTAAAATTTCATACAACAGCGAAGTAGGATTATCACCAGAAGACAATTATTATATTTACTACAATCCAGAGACATTTCAAATGGAATGGCTGGAATATACGGTTACATATTTTAGCAAAAAATCAAGTGATAAGAGAAGTCTAATTCGTTATAATGATTGGGCAAAAATTGACGGTTTCTTGTTGCCAAAATCTCTTACTTGGCATAAAAAAGATAAAGAAGGCAATATATCAGAGCCGTTGAGAAAACCTACTGAATTTATTTTGGTTTCGGTAAAACAAACAGAGCTGGAGTCTTCATTTTTTGAAAAACCATTAAATTAAACCCTTGCAACTCAACTAAATAACTGATTTAAACTGCTCCAAGAAACGGACATCATTTTCGTAAAACATTCTAATATCAGGAATTTGGTACAGCAACATAGCGATACGTTCAATTCCCATTCCAAAGGCATAACCACTATACTTTGTCGGGTCTATATTGGCATTTTTCAGAACGTTTGGATCTACCATTCCGCAACCCATAATTTCTAACCAACCTGTTCCTTTGGTAATTCTGTAATCGGTTTCCGTTTTTAATCCCCAGTAAATATCTACTTCGGCACTTGGCTCGGTAAATGGAAAATACGATGGACGTAAGCGAATTTTGGGTTTTCCGAACATCTTTTTTGTAAAATATAAAAGTGTTTGCTTTAAATCGGCAAAAGAAACATCGGTGTCGATATATAATCCCTCCACTTGATGAAAAATACAATGTGCTCGTGCAGAAATATCTTCATTACGAAATACGCGTCCCGGAGAAATAATCCGAATAGGAGGTTTATTGTTTTCCATATAACGAACCTGCACCGATGAGGTATGCGTTCTTAGCAATGTGTCAGGATTTTTTTCGATAAAAAAAGTGTCTTGCATATCGCGAGCTGGATGATATTCTGGCAAGTTTAATGCCGTAAAATTGTGCCAGTCATCTTCAATTTCTGGACCTTCCGAAACCGTAAATCCAATGCGATTAAAAACTTCAATAATTTTATTTTTAACTAAAGAAATTGGATGACGAGAGCCTAATTCAATCGGTTCTGACGGGCGTGTTAAATCTCCTGAAGCACTTTTTTCTTCTACACTGTTTTCTAAAGCATCGCTTAGCGAGGCAACCTTTTTAGTTGCAGCGTTTTTTAGATTGTTTAATGCCTGACCAAAATCCTTACGCAAATCAGCGTCCACATTTTTAAAATCAGCAAATAATTCTTTTAATACTCCTTTGCTTCCCAAATATTTTATTCTAAAAGTTTCTATCTCTTCCTTAGAAGTAGCTTCAAAATTAGTTACATCACTAATCAACTTTTTTACTTTGTCTAACATCTTAATAAGTCAAAAATTAGGGTACAAATTTATGTTTTTTAATTGAGATTAATAGATTTTTGGTTGTCGGTTTCCAGCTTCCAGCTTCTAACTTCCAACTTCCAATTTCACTTTTCTTATCGTTTAGACTACAATACCTTGACAGCTACTTCCTGCACCAGCGGTACATCCGTAGCAATGTTGGTTGATAATAATGTTTCTATTTTGCAATAATTCTTCATTGTATTCTGAAATGTGTTTTACCTTGCTATCAACCTTTAAATTTAGCATTTGATTAAAATCACAATCGTATAACCAGCCGTCCCAGCTCACAGAAATTGTGTTGGTACACATCACGTTTTCTACGGCAGCAGGATTATATGCTTCGACCAAAGCGGTCATATAATCATCATAATTTTCGGAGGCAATTAGAAAGTCTAAAAACCGGCTGATAGGTAAATTGGTAATTGCAAATAGATTGTGAAAAGATATTCCAAAATCATTTGTCAGTGCTTTTTTAAAATTGTTTTCCAGAGCCGTTTGATCTCCGGGCAAAAATGCTCCTGAAGGATTATAGACCAAATCTAATTTTAAATTGCTGTTTATGATTCCGTAGCCAACAGCATTTAATTCTTGAAGTACTTTTATCGATTTATCAAAAACGCCGTCGCCACGTTGTCTATCAGTTTTCCCGCGAGTCCAATGTGGCATAGATGAAATAATATGCACGTTGTATTTCTTAAAAAACTCCGGCAAATCATAATATTTTTTATTGGCTCTTATAATTGTTAGATTAGAACGAACGATAAAGTCTTTAATCCCAACTTTGGAAGCTTCTTCCACAAACCACTTAAAATTTGGGTTCATTTCTGGTGCTCCGCCTGTTAAATCTAAGGTGTGTGCTTTTGTTTTTTTTATGACATATATACATAGTTTCATAGTTTCTTTTGTCATAATTTCTTTGCGGTCAGGACCAGCATCTACATGACAATGTGCACAAACTTGATTACACATATAGCCCAAATTTATTTGCAGAATTTCAAGTTTTTTTGGTCGTAAAGGGAATTGATTTGTCTCCTTAATTTTTTTGGAAAACGTAGGTAATTCACCGTTAGCAAAAATTCCGTTTGACAAAACTTCTAATTGATGTTTAGAATTAGCTAAATTATTATTTCTGGCTAAAAGAGATTTTTTTAACATAAATGAAATGTATTTGCAATTTTTGGTTTACGATTTACGAATTGGTTGTTGGTTTTCAGCCTAATTTTTCACTTTTAGTTTTTCACTTCCTCTTACATTTCTAAGGAATTCACTTTATTCATCATTTGAACACTGTGAACCAAAGTTGCTCCACCTTTAATTGCAGCTCCAACATGAACTGCCTCCATCATTTCTTCTTTGGTAATTCCACGTTCTAATCCGTCCTTTGTGTAGGCGTCAATACAATACGGACATTGCTCTGTATGTGCTACTGCCAGTGCAATTAACGACTTTTCTCTAGTAGTTAAAGCTCCTTCTTCAAATACTTTTTCATAATATTCAAAGAACTTATTTCCTAATTCTTCGTTCCACTCTGTAATGTTTCCAAATTTACGTAAATCTTCTGTGTTGTAATATGTTTTTGACATTGATGTTTTGTTTAATTGTTTTATCTTGTAATTGTTAAATCGTCAAATTTTCAAATTATTAAATTATATAATCGTAAATCAAATTAACCGCTTAGACGAATAATCAGCAAAAACTTTACAGTTTCTTTTTGTTTTTCAACTTCCAGTGGTCAGTATTCAGTGGTCAGCCTCACTTTTAACTTGTGCCTTGTGCCTTTTAACTTCTAAACCTCACCACAGACTGCTCATTTTCTATTTTCAATTCAATAATTCTTCCCAAAATTAGTGCTTGATTATTTTTGTTATGACCCGAAGGAAAATCAAACAACACGGGAATATTAGGATTGTCAATATGGTTTAAAATTAGCTTTTCAATCGGCTCTCCCCAAGACGTGGAATTCTTTTTAATATCTGTAATTCCTCCCACAATTATTCCTTTAAGGTTTTTAAAATACCCCGCACGTTTTAGACTTTGTAACATTCTGTCTATATGATATTTATATTCGCCAATTTCTTCAATAAACAGAATTTTTCCGTCCGTAGAAATTGAATTATCAGAACCTAACATCGTCATCAACAACGTTAAATTTCCTCCGACTAACTGACCTTTAGCTTTACCTTTCTGGTTGTATTCGGAAGACAAAATTGTATATTTTAATTTCTCTCCAAACAATGCTTTTCTAAACGTTTCAATTGTTTCTGTGATGTCTTCTGGTTTTTCTCGTAAGCTCGTTGCCATTAATGCGTGTAAACTCTCAATTCCTAAAATATGAACGTAATTATGAAACACCGTAATATCAGAATAACCGATAATCCATTTCGGATTTTTGATGAATTTTGAAAAATCTAATTTGTCTAAAATACGCACAGAACCATACCCGCCTCTGGCACACCAAATGGCTTTGACATTAGGATTATCTAAGGCTTGCTGAAAATCTGCTGCACGCTCATCATCTGTTCCTGCAAAATGATTATTTTGATTGAATAAATTTTTGCCATATACGACTTTCAATCCCCAATTTTCTAGCAATTTCTTAGCCTTTTCAATAACTTTTTCTTTGTTCTTTAAAATCCCCGAGGGAGCAACAATGGCAATGGTATCACCTTTTTCTATGTAGTTTGGTTTAATTAATTTCATAGGTTTAGTTTGAGCCTTGGCCGTAAAAATCATCAATAAAAATGATAAAATAAAGAGATTATTTATGTTTTTTTTCATCTTAAGGCAACCTCTATTAATTGATTTTTAAGCCAATCTTTTCTTATTTCAAAAATATTAAAATTTTAGAAATAATTTTAGTTTTTTTAATTTCAATCATACTTTTGTTAACTCACTCATTATAAATTATATACATGTTTTGTATTTACCAATTGGACATAGTTATCCCATCTAACCTTGTAACTTGTTCATATCTAAACAGGTTGTAGGTAAGATTTACTAGCCCAACAAACCCTACGGCTCGTTTTATTCCTATTGAGTTTATGTAGAGTTATTCATGCTCTGCTCCATAAAACCAAATACATGTTCTACTCGTGCTCTTGTTCTTGATTTTTCTTTATTTGATTCTTTTTGTGCCTCTGTTGTCTGTTCTTATAAAACCTTAAATCCGCAAGCTAAAAGTTAAAAAGGTCAAAAAGTTCAGTAAAAATAGTATCTATATGATTTTTTTAATTGAATATTTTTCACTTATTTAGGTGAAAAATAATGGGACAGGTTAAATTTCAGGGGATAATTTATAAATTAGCGAAAAAAAATATGCTTTTGTGTCCCGACTTTATACGTTATGTTTTCCCTAAAGAACTTCTTAATTATTTTGATATAACTTAAGTAGAAGAGCTGTGTGATATATCCTTAAAAAAGGTTTTTGTCTCTATAAGATTAGAGGAGAAAAATTGTTTACCTAGTTCTTATGAGTCATCAGAATATGAATCCAAAGGATTTTTATCATCTAAAACAGTTCAAGATTTTCCTTTGAGAGGAAAAGCAGTTTATTTGACTATAAAACGTCGTAGGTGGCGTCATAAAGAAACTAAAAAAGAGATTAGAAGTGATTATTCATTTATAGCAGAGGGTTCAAAATTAACACAGGAGCTTTCTGATTTCTTAAAAGATACAGATAGATACTCGAGAAGATACCATTAGTAATATTGCTAGTTATTATGATATAAAATCAGACAAGTTAAGGCATCAATACAAAAAGTATAGTAGTGGTTTTAATGAGTGGAAACAGAGAGTTCATTCAAAAGATTATATGCTTTTCCCCAAAAATATAGATGAATATTTAAGCATTGATGAAGTGAGTCTTTCTAAAGGAGAACTCTACACTTTTGTAACGAATAAGAAAGGGAAATCTAAAGGAGGTACTATGCGCTTCTATAAAAGGAACACGTTCAGAAGACATCATTAAAGTGTTAGAAAAGCTACCTATGGAATCGAGAAAACAAGTTAAAGAAATTATTAGCTAGAAGCAGGTACATTATAGCTAAAAAACCCAATAATTGGACAGAAAATCAAAAGCAAAGAGCAACATTGTTATTCAAATTATATTCACATTTAGAAACAGCTTATAAACACACTCTTGAGTTTAGAAGTATATATGAAAACACCGATAGATTAATAGTTAAAGAACGTTTTGCTAAATGGATTGAAGATACATTTGAAGAAAAGTTAGAAACATTTTATACCTCTACAGATACAGTAAAAGCAAATTTTGATAATATCCTTAATTTTTTTAACAATAGAAATACTAATGCTAACGCTGAATCTTAATGCTAAAATTAAACTATTCATAGCTAATTTAAGAGGCGTAACTGATACAGAATTTTTCCTGTTCAGATTGCATAAACTTTTTGCTTAATCCCCGTAAATTTAATGTGACCCTGAATAATGCGGGTTAAAGTACCAAAATATGATAAAGACTGTAAAGGTTGCCCAAAGCCATTAGAAATATTTGATGAAGAAAAATAATTGTATTTTTTCTTACGAGAACCAATTTTTATATATACCTTAGCCGAATAAATAAGCAAACATAACTAAACCCAAAAAAATGTTTTATCCAAACCATGTTAATGTTAAACGAAGGAAGGTGTTGCGGTAGCAACATAATTCAGCAGTAATTACAAAATAAATATCAACAAGTAGAAATGCTTAAAAAATTAAATAAAATGAAGAAAACAATTGTATTATTAGCTTTTATGCTAATCGGAAACTTTGCTTTTGCATCTGATGGTGTAAAAAAAACTTCAACATTTGATGACTCTGTCAATTTATTTTATGAGTATAAAATAATCATCAATAAGGAAGGACTTAATACTTGCTATGTGAGAGTATGCTGGAACATTTCGGAAACTAGAAGAGAATGTACTGACTGGCAAGAAGTACCTTGTAATACAGACCTTGAACTAGAAAGTAAGTCAGAAGAGAAGTAAGCGACACAGTAATATAACCTACAACCCTGCTTAATGTATTGGGCAGGGTTTTGAATTTTAAAAAGATGAAAAAAATACTAACAATAACTATTTTAGTTGTAAGTTTTCAATTATTTTCTCAAACCTCATCAACAAGTGGAAAAATTATTTATGAGAAGATAATTGACTTTAATGATGGAGAAGAAGCTAAATCAATAGATTATGTTTTGCATTTTAATCAAAACGAGTCTTATTGTGAAGAGGTGATAAAGTCAAAATTTAAGAAGAGTAAAGAAGTAAAAGAAGACGGTACAATTATGCTTGAAATAAGAGATAATCAAAACCCTCAATTTTATTATTACTCATTAAAAGAGGGTTTTTATTTTAATGAAATACGATACAATCAGGAGTTGTTTGTCAAAGATAATCTTAAAATAAATTGGGTGCTTTCAGATAAGACTAAGGTAATAAGTGGTTTTGAGTGTCAAAAGGCAACTACGAAATTTAGAGGTCGTACATATACCGCTTGGTTTACCAGTTCAATTCCATTAATATTTGGTCCATGGAAATTAAATGGGTTAAGTGGTCTAATACTAGAAGTCTATGAGTCAACGGGGTTTTTTCAAATGAGAGTTAAGAAAATATCTATTGGAGATGGTAAAGTTGAGGTTCCTAATATGACAAAAAAAACACAAAAAGCACTAACAATTAGTGAGTTTAAAATAAGGACAGAAGAATTAAGAGCTAATTTTCTTTCTAAGCTAAACAGTAAATTACCTAAAGGGCTTAAACCTTTTACTATGGATAAAGACTGTGAAGATTGCCCTAAACCATTAGAAATATTTGATGAAGAAAAATAATTGTATTTTTTCTTACGAGAACCAATTTTTATATATATCTCAGCCAAATAAATAAACATACTACATACAGGTAGTATTGCCACCTCTGTTTATAAGACTTAGCATTTGTTGTCAGTTTCATTTTCGGGGTTTCCATAGTTTTGTATGGATGTTTGGTAGTGTCATAAACAGACTGATTATGTAATTTTCTTATTAAATGCACTTTCTTGAAAATAATATCTTTCAATGTACATGCTTATAACCTTATCATGTATTTTTTAGTTTTTAGAGAAGCATATTGTTTTTCGATTTAATCGTTTAATATGCGTTCTGAAATTCAGGTTTTTGCGTTCAATTCTCCAAGTATTATCTTTACCAATAATGTGTTGGTATTCTTTTGGAAATAATTTTGAGTATGCTCCTTAATTATCTGTATGACAAATTTTAATAGGAATATTTTTTACAGAATCTAACAATTTTAAAAATACCTTATCAGCTCTTCTACCATTTTCCCAAGCAATAATATCGCCATTGTTCCTGTTTATCAAATACCAAGTCCAGCGTTGATTAGCCTTGCTTCCAACATAAGACCAAAACTCATCCCATTCAGTGGATACTCCAATAACTACTTCTATTTCTATACCTGTATGGTTGTAATTTGGATTCACTTTTGTCGTTTTTTTTTAATATGAGCTGTTACCGTATCCTTACTTATTTTAAGAACTCTACCAATATCTCGAGTTCCTGAACTGTTTAGTAACATCTCATCTATTTGTTCTCTGACTCCTGTTTTATAGGCATTATAGGTGTAATTTAATATGAAACTCCGTTTACAAGATTTGCAGCGATAACATTGCTTTGATTGTTGATTCTTACCATTTTTCTGTAAATCTGTTGAGGCACAATAGCGACATGATAATTTTTGAAAATGTTCCATCTTTTTTTATAAAGATAAAAATTCTCAATTTATTTATGACACTACCGGATATTTCAACCTCCAGTAAAGAACGACCTTTGTTATTTTATGCAACTTGTGTTTTAACATCTACTTCAACTCCCAATTCTTTTAGGTATCTTAAGCGTTAAGTTTCACAAGGTTGTTGTCTGCAACTTGTTTTAATAATTTTCAAATTTAGTATTTTATTTTTAAAATTGTCAGGTTTTTCTTTAAATATTTCAGGGTCTAATTCATACCATTTTTCAACTGCATTAAAAGGCGTTTTTACCTTTAGTTCTCTTCTTAAACTTCCGTGCCTTCTGTATAGATTATAATGGACTAAGAAATTCATTAAATCAATGTTCATTTCTTCTAAAGAATTATACTTTGTTCTTTTGATAGTACCTTTCTTTATAATATCATTTGCTTTCTCAACCATTCCATTTGTCTTTGGTGTGAATGGCTTAGTGCATCTATGGTCTATGCTATTATCCTGACAAATAACATCTAATTTGCTTGGTTTTGTACAAGATTCTCCCTTTTTATTTTTTAGTAATCTATTGGTAAACTCAAGTCCATTATCTGTTAGAACATGTGTAATTCCAAAAGGGAAAAAATCTATACATTCTATCATAAATGCCTCTGCATTTGCACTTGTCTTAGCGTCGTATATTTTATAATATAAGGTTCTGGTAGCTCTATCTATGGCTACAAAAAGATACTGTTTTGAACCATTTATTTTTGGCAATACGTAACATCCATATGTAAATATCCGGGGTCGTATTCTTTGAATTTCTTCGCTTTTTCTCTTTCTTTTTTAGGGACAGTATTAACTTTTTCACGAACAAAAGTTCTATAAACAGCACTCCTAATCTTTACTGGTTCCTCAGGGCGTATAGCTTCTGTAATCTCATCTAATGACCACCAAGTAATTGTCCTTAGTTCAACGGCGATAAGCATTTCTATTTCGCTAAGTGAGTAACGAATCTTATTAGGTCTTGAACTTCTATCTTCAAAAATCTCTCTGTTTTTCCATTTACTAATTGTGTTCTCTGATACCCCAATTTTCTCGGATAATTCTAAATTTGTTGCTTTGCTCTTGCTAATTTCCTTTCGCAATCGTACATTTGTTGTTGCGTTTGAATGATAAGTTTGTTTCATCTCTTTATTTTTTTAATTATACAAATTTAAAACAAGCTGTCATTCTTTCGCAATTAATTAGTGGCATTGTTGAAATGGAATAACTTTTTAACGGACTTCGTCCTAAAGTTATTTCCAGTTCAACAAGCCCGTCATAAACACCATAAACGTTTAAAATAACCAAAAAATAAACAATAACGTGGTGAAACTAATCAGTTAACTACTATGAAGAAAAATAATAAAAATGTACTCCGCTCTATTGAAGACGCTTTTGATAAAAAAATATTATTCCCATATAACGGCTGAATAGTTACTCCCCTTTTAACTTTTAGTTTATTTACAGCAAACAGGTAATATTTCACCTTTTGATAAACAAAATCGTTCTACAAGTTTTGGAGCGATTTTTTTTGTATAATTTATTTCGTCAACTGTAAATCCGACGGAACGAAGTTTGTCAAAATAATCACGTCCATATATTCTAACGTGGTCGTATTGACTAAATATTATGGCACGCTCCTTCGGGTCAGTAATAGAATCGTCTTCAAAAGTAATTTCTCTATTTAGGTCTTGCGGGATTTGAAATATTCCCATTCCGCTGGGTTTCAAAACTCGGTATAATTCTCGCATCGCTTTGGTATCGTCAGTAATATGCTCTAAAACGTGATTGCAAAAAACCACATCAAATGAGTTTTCGTCAAATGGGAGATTGCAAATATCTGCTTTTACATCTGCAATTGGAGAACACAAATCAGCAGTTATATATTTTAAGTTTTTTTGTTTTTTAAAGAGCGATAAAAAACACTGCTCTGGGGCGATATGCAAAACGTTTTTATTTGCAGTAAAAAAATCTGTTTCTCGTTGCAAAAACAACCAAAGTAGGCGGTGTCTTTCTAGAGATAATGTGCTTGGCGACAATACATTTGGACGCTGAATTCCATAACCGTAGGGCAGAAACTTACGAAAATTTCTTCCGTCAATAGGGTCTGTATAGGTGTTTCCCTTTAGATAAAAGGCAATAATAGGTCTTGCCAGATAACTTAATTTGATAAGAATTGGACGTGGAATAATATTTAAGATGGTTTTAAAAATATACACTAATTTTTGTTGAGATTATTTTATATTTGTGAATGCAAAAATAGACTAAAATAGCGTAAACTTTAAAATTGTCAGTGCTTTTTTTTAATTAACTAACCCCAATTTTATGGTCAAAATAAGACAGGGTAGATTCAACCCCCAAATGCAACTTTTTTATTTACAAATTTATAAAATAGATTTTTAGGATTATCATAATTTAGATTTTTTCTTGGTCTTCGGTTAATTTTATGTTGTATGTCTTTGATTTCCTTCTCGCTATATAGACTGAATATTGATTTTTTTGGTATATATTGCCTAACTAATTTGTTAGTATATTCGCTTAACCCTCTTTCCCATGAAGAATAAGGATGTGCGAAAAAGAACTCTGTTAATAATTTTTTAGACATTTTTATATGTTCGGCAAATTCAGTTCCATTATCAGAGGTAATTGAATGAACAAATTTCTTATAAGGCATTAGCATATCAATAACAGTATCGGCTAATTCTTCAGCTTTTTTACCAAAAGGCAGCTTTTTCATTAAGAAAAAAGCAGTAGTTCTTTCAACTATTGTAACAATTGCTCCTTTTCCATCTTTTCCTATAATTAAATCTATTTCCCAATCGCCAAAGCGTTCTTTGTTGTTAATTATATCGCTTCTAAGCTCTATTGAAACTTTATCTTTAATTGTATTTTGTTTACCTGAAACTGGACGTTTTCTGTGCTTTAACTGATGTCTTAGATGTTTATATAAAGTACCCCTTTAGCTTTATCTAATCTAAGATATTGATAGATGCGTTCATGCGAAACCATATCTATTCCCTCTGATTTACAATAATTTCAGTAAGGGTTGTTTGTCGCAGATAAACAACATAGGGATACCTACGTCTTGTTGCTAAAAAATATGATTTATTGCCAAAAAAGTAACGGATAATGTCAAAAAAAAGGCTAAAGAAATTGAAAAATTATAAGAAATAATACTTGATAAAAATATATGGCTAAGAAAAATAGAAATTATAAAAATTCTAAACCTGATGAATAATGCGGGTTAAGAGTTAGATATACTTTTTCTACACTACAACCAGGGTGTTCCTTACGTAATATGTCCGCTTCTAACATCAAAACCTCAATCTTATTATGATAAATTTCTTGAGCTTTTGAATATTGATGCACTGCCTGCTTACTGATTCCAATAACTTTATATAACTGATTCATACTAAAACTTAACTTCTCTTTTCTTTCATTGAACCAACTGATGGTAGAGTATTTGAGTTTTTTTTATATCCACTCCCAGTTCCTCTTCCAGCTAAGCATTAATTTTATCAATCTTAATCATAAAAAACCAAAATATGCTAACCTTCACGTTCAACACGTCAAGTAGGAAGTGGAATAAAGCCTTAAATCTAATCTGTCAAACTAAGATTGCTATCTAAAACGACAAAATGTTATGCACCCCTGAACACTGGAAACTGTCAACTTTCGCCTTTTTTTTCTACTTTTGTCTCACTTTAGATATGAGAAAACAACTTATAGAATGTGTTCCGAACATCAGCGAGGGGCGTGATATTAAAAAAATAAACGCAATTGCAGGCACGGTAAAAACCGTTGAATCTGTAAAACTCTTAAACGTAGATATAGGAAAGACAACAAACAGAACGGTAATTACTTTTGCTGGAGAACCAGAAAATGTGATAGAAGCTGCTTTTAGACTCATCAAAAAAGCCTCTGAATTGATTGATATGAGCAAACAATCCGGAGAACATCCTCGCTTTGGAGCAACCGACGTTTGCCCATTAGTTCCTATCGCCAATATTTCTATGGAAGAAACAATCTCTTATGCCCATAAACTCGGCAAACGTGTTGGAAATGAGTTAGGTATCTCTGGATATTTCTACGAAAATGCTGCTACTTTTGATAAACGAAAAAATCTGGCGACAGTCCGTTCGGGAGAATACGAAGGACTTAAAGAAAAATTTGCAAACCCAAATTGGAAGCCCGATTTTGGTACACCAGAATACAATAACCAAGTGATTTTATCTGGAGTAACTGCTATTTCTGCACGTAATTTTCTGATAGCCTACAATGTTAATTTAGATTCTACTTCTACTCGCCTTGCTAACTCTATTGCTTTTGATGTTAGAGAGTCTGGAAGAATACAACGTGAAGGAAATCAAATTACAGGAAAAAAAATAGTTGATAAAAATAAGAAGCCAATTCGTATTCCCGGAAAATTAAAAGCCGTAAAGGGCTTCGGGTGGTTTATTGAAGAATACGGAATTGCTCAAGTTTCATACAACCTGACAAACATTAAAATTACTCCGATGCACAAAGTTTTTGAAGAAACTGTAAAATCTGCAACAAACCGAGGGTTGAGAGTTACAGGTTCAGAATTAATAGGTTTGGTTCCAATACAAGCGATGATAGATGCTGCGGATTATTTTTTGACAAAAGAACGGTGTTCATTAGAAATTAGCGAGGATAAGAAAATTAAGGTAGCTGTAAAATATTTAGGTTTAGATGATTTAAACCCTTTTAATCCGAACGAAAAAATTATAGAACTTGCGTATTTAAACAATGAAAAAAGAGCCAAGACGTAAGACAATTACTGTAAACTATTAACCTCCATTTTCCATTAAACTATAAATCGCCAGTTCATAACTTTGCAAGCCAAAACCTGTAATTATTCCTTTAGTATTTGGAGCGATATAACTTATATGCCTAAAATTTTCGCGAGAATACACATTAGAAATATGGACTTCAATTACTGGAGTTTTAATTCCTTTAACGGCATCAGCAATGCCTACAGAAGTGTGTGTGTAAGCGGCTGCATTTAAGATTATGCCGTCATAAGAGAAACCTGTTTTATGAAGTTTATCAATAATTTCTCCCTCAATATTTGATTGAAAATACTCAATATTAATACTTTTAAATTTATTTTGTAACCCTTTAAAATAGTCATCAAAAGAATTAGAACCATAAATTTCTGGCTCCCTTTTTCCTAATAAATTTAGATTTGGCCCGTTAATTATTATTAGTTTCATTTTGCTAAGGTACAAATATTTCTAAATAAGGAAGTTGGCAGTAATCAGTGGTCAGTTGGAAGTGTTTACTGAAAACTGTCCACTAATTCGTAATTCAAAATCCGTATCTTTGTAAAAATAGACAAACACATTTTAATGAACTATATTCTATTTGATGGAGATGCACGCACTGCATTGTTGCCATTCACCTACACGAGACCTGTTGCTGATATTAGAATTGGCATCTTGACCATTAGAGAAAAATGGGAAAAACATTTAGGTTTAACCACCACCACAATTACTGAGGAATACATGGAAGAAAAGCACCCTATGGTTGAAATTGAACAAAATATTTTAATCAACTCGTCATTTTTGCCTACGGAAGAACTCGTAAAGTCAGTAAAAAACTTATCCGAAAACGAAGCCATTTTTAAAGGTGATGACGTAATCGCTTTTTACACTACGGACACTCAAGAGGAAGTAGATTTCAGTTTGTACAAACAAATTGAATTTGAAAATGAAATACCACAGATAAAAAATACTTGGGATATTTTCTCTTTAAATGACGAGGCAATCAACTTAGATTTTGACTTGCTTACAAAGGACAGAATCTCACAGCCTGTGCCAGAGGACGTTAATTGCATTAATAAAGAAGCTATTTTTATTGAAGAAGGAGCTTCCGTGATTTTCTCATCATTAAACGCATCAAAAGGTCCAATTTATATTGGCAAAAATACTGAAATAATGGAAGGAAGTTTAATTAGAGGTCCATTTGCAATCTGTGAAAATTCAATTGTTAAAATGGGAGCAAAAATCTACGGAGCTACCACAGTAGGGCATAATTGTAAAGTCGGTGGAGAAATTAATAATTCCGTTATATTTGGCTATTCTAACAAAGGACACGATGGTTTTTTGGGAAATTCTGTGATAGGAGAGTGGTGCAATTTGGGAGCTGACACAAATAATTCTAATTTAAAAAATAATTATGATGAGGTAAAATTGTGGAGTTATAAAACTGAAGGCTTTGCCAAAACTGGACTGCAATTTTGTGGATTGATGATGGGAGATTACTCTAAATGTGGAATTAACACGATGTTTAATGCGGGAACTGTGATAGGAGTGAGTACAAATATTTTTGGAAGTAATTTTCCGAGAAATTTTATCCCTTCATTTAGCTGGGGAAGCACAGCAGGATTTACAACATATCAGCTAAAAAAGGTTTTTGAAGCTACAGATGTCGCAATGAAACGGAGAAATATGACTTTTGATAAAAAAGAACAAAAAATACTGGAACACGTTTTTGAACTATCAGCAAAATATAGAAATTATTAATACTAAATTACGAATTAATAATTACGATTCTTGATTTACAATTACACAATTCAACAATTACGCAATTTAACTATTAAATCATGACAAAATTAGATTGGAAAACGGCAAAAAAATACGAAGACATTACTTATAAAAAATGCAATGGAGTAGCAAGAATTGCGTTTAACAGACCCAATGTGCGTAACGCCTTTAGACCAAAAACAACCAAAGAATTATACGATGCTTTTTATGACGCAGGCGAAGATATTTCTATCGGAGTTGTTTTATTATCTGCGGAAGGACCATCTACAAAAGACGGAGTTTATTCCTTCTGCTCTGGCGGAGACCAAAAGGCAAGAGGTCATCAAGGTTATGTTGGAGATGACGGCTATCATCGTCTAAATATTCTAGAAGTACAACGTCTAATTCGTTTTATGCCGAAAGTTGTGATTGCCGTTGTGCCTGGCTGGGCAGTCGGTGGCGGACACAGTCTGCACGTGGTATGCGATTTAACTCTGGCATCTAAAGAACACGCAATTTTTAAACAAACTGATGCCGATGTAACTTCGTTTGACGGCGGTTATGGTTCTGCATATTTGACAAAAATGGTCGGTCAGAAAAAAGCACGTGAAATCTTCTTTTTGGGGAGGAATTATTCTGCTCAGGAAGCCTATGAAATGGGAATGGTAAACGCCGTTATAACACATAATGAGCTGGAAAACACAGCGTTTGAATGGGCACAAGAAATTTTAGCGAAATCGCCAACATCAATTAAAATGTTAAAATTTGCAATGAATTTAACTGACGACGGAATGGTAGGACAACAGGTATTTGCTGGAGAAGCCACCCGCCTTGCCTATATGACCGACGAAGCAAAAGAAGGTAGAGATGCTTTCTTAGAAAAACGAACTCCAAATTTTGATAAAAAATGGATTCCTTAGGTTAGTTGGAATTACGATTTTAGATTTACGGCTACACAATTCAACAACTTAAACACATGAAAATTATTTGTATCGGGCGTAATTATGCCAAACATATAGAAGAATTATCTAATGAAAAACCAGAAAATCCAGTTGTTTTTCTAAAGCCAGATTCTGCAATTTTATCAAAAGGAAATCCATTTTTTATTCCGTCGTTTTCTGATGATATTCATTATGAAGTAGAAATTTTAGTAAAAATTAATAGAGTAGGGAAATATATTGAACCAAAATTTGCACATAAATATTATGATGAAATAGGGTTGGGAATTGACTTTACAGCCCGAGATATACAGGCAGAATGCAAAGAAAAAGGATTACCTTGGGAAAAGGCTAAGTCTTTTGACGGAAGTGCCGCGATAGGAAATTTTTACCCAAAGGAAGAATTTGATTTAGAAAATTTAAAATTCCAATTATTAAAAAACAATAAAATAGTTCAAGACGGAAATTCTGACGCAATGCTGTGGAAAATAGATGAACTAATTTCGTATGTTTCGCAATATTTCACTATAAAAAAAGGCGATATTATTTTTACTGGAACTCCATCGGGAGTTGGAAAAGTTGTAGAAAATGATGTCTTAACAGGAATAATAAACGGAAAACAGGCTTTTCAGATTAAAGTGAAGTGAGTTAAAAACTAAAAATTAACTTACTTAACTCCCAGCCACTTAGAGTTATTTGTTGGGGAAATTCTTTGTAAAACCTCTTGTAGTTTTTTTGATTTAGGTGTACTCGGTCCATCTGAAAATATAGTTGCAATTTCATCAGATTTTGAGTCAAAAAACATTCTTATTAAATGATTTCCTGTCATCTTGTTGTGAATATTTTCCATTTTTATAAGAGCATCTTCTATCACTTCTTTCGCTTTAGATTTGTCTTTAGAAAAAACATCCATTCCCTCCCTATGATAGCTGTATAGCACATTCCTAAACTCTTCTGATTTAGATGAAATCAAATTATTTATCAACGAATAGCGGTTCTGTTTTCCTGTCTTATTTTCCCATCCATTTCCACCACTTTGTTGTGATAATAAAACAATATCCTCTGCTTGCTTATAATAAGAAGTTCCGCTATTTAACGCAAAAGTGTCTGAATCTACTCCTAAAATCACATATATATAATATACAATTGTAGAAATTAAATTTGATTCAAATGAGGTTGTATTATAATTTAAAGGCTCAAATTCTGTGTACTTAAAACCAAAATAGTCATCTTTAATATTTAATATGGTAGATGAATATGAGGTGCCGTAAACAGGTCTTGTTGCTTGAACTTGGATGCTTGCGTTAAACGTATTCGTATTGGGCTGCGAATTTATTATAATAGTAAATGCACAATCTATCTTTTCTTGCAGCTTAAAGTTTTTATTTGTCCATTTGGTCTGATTTACAAATTCATTTAAAGCTGTTTGTAACGTTTTGTAAACCTGTTTATTAGACCCGGAAATTTTATTGGAATTAATATTTATTACACAATTTAATTCTTGTGCATTTATAGAAAAAACAGCTATAAAAAATAATATTACTTGTACAACTTTACGCATCAATTTTCTTTAAAATTTCGTTTATAATATCTTTAGCCACTTCCGATTTTGGTTTTAATTCAAATGTAATAACTTTAAAATTTTTATCGATAATTGTAACTTTATTGGTGTCCGTCGTAAAACCAGCTCCTTTGTCTTGCAAGGAGTTAAGAACAATCATATCTAAATTTTTACGCTTCAATTTAGTTTTTGCATTTTCTAATTCATTGTTGGTTTCTAAAGCAAATCCTACCAAAAATTGTTTGCTTTTAACGGCTCCCAAAGAAGCCAAAATATCTTTTGTTGACTCCAACTCTATCTGTAATGAGAAGAGTTCTTTCTTTTTTATTTTCTGGCTGGCAACATTTTTTGGCTTGTAATCTGCCACCGCAGCAGATAAAATGGCAATATCTGAATTTGCGTAGTGTATATGAGTGGCGTTATACATTTCTTCGGCAGATTTTACATCAATTTTGTCAATAAATGAGTGTGAAATTTTTTGGTTTGACGGTCCAGAAATTAAATACACTTCAGCTCCTAAGTTGGCAGCTTCTTTTGCAATTTCAAATCCCATTTTGCCAGAAGAATTATTTCCTATAAAACGAACGGGGTCAATAATTTCATAGGTTGGACCAGCAGTAATTAGCACTTTTTTTCCTTTCAATGGAAGTTTAGACAGAATGTCTTTCTCCATAAAAGAGACGATGTCTTCTGGCTCTGCCATTCTTCCTTCGCCTACCAAACCGCTCGCTAATTCTCCACTTGTGGCGGGAATTATAAGGTTACCAAAACTCTGTAATTTTTCTAAACTTTCTTTTGTTGATGGATGCTTGTACATATCCAAATCCATTGCGGGAGCAAAATATACAGGACATTTTGCCGATAAATACGTGGCTAATAATAGATTGTCGCAAGTGCCATTGCTCATTTTAGACAATGTATTAGCCGTTGCAGGAACAATAAGCATAAAATCTGCCCAAAGACCTAAATCTACGTGATTATTCCACAATTCATTTTCATCTTCTTTGTCGTAAAAAGCTGAATGAACCCGGTTTTTAGAAAGTGTAGAAAGTGTGAGTGGAGTAATAAAATCCTTAGATGCAGGGGTCATAATCACCTTGACATCTGCTCCATATTTTATAAGCAAACGAACCAAATTAGCTGTTTTATAAGCAGCTATACCAGCACTTATCCCTAATATAATTTTTTTATTGCCTAAAACAGACATTACTCCGTTTCTGTAGTTCTGTGATATACTTCTCCTGCCAGCCATTCTTCTACGGCAATTGCAGTAGCTTTGGGTAATTTTTCGTAAAATTTGGAAACTTCTATTTGTTCCTTATTTTCAAAAACTTCTTCTAAACTGTCGTTATAAGTAGCAAACTCATCTAACTTATATTGCAATTCTCTTCTTAAATCGCCATTAATCTGGTTAGCTCTCCTCGCAATAATTGATATTGCTTCATAAATATTCTCTGTTGGTGCTTCAATAGAATCTCTGTTATAAGTAACTGTACTTGTTGGGGCTTTTGTTTCTTTGTAATCCATAATTTAGCCTTTTATTAATTGTTTTTGTTCTTCTTTCAGAGTGGCTAGCATTTTGTCCAACTCCTCTGTATATTTTGTTTCAGGAAAATTCCTTTTTAACTTATTATAAGCCTTAATCGCATCTTTAATGCGTTGCTCTTTTCTTCTAAACGTACTTTTTATAGCTAAATCGTGTGCCGCTTTTAGCCTGTAATACAGTGCTTCTTCTTTGAATTCTGATCCTAAATAATCAGACAATAAATTATCAAAAGCTACTACTGATGCTTTATAGTTTCTCGGGTCATATTCAGCAGTTGTATAATATCCTTTTGCTATTTCAAATGATTTTTTTTGTAATTTATACCGGATTTCTTGGTAATATTTATTTGCATCCGCCAATCTTTTGGAATCAGGATATGTATCTATAAAACTCTGAAAGGAGTTTAACGCCTTATAAGTAGCCGTGGGATCTAAGCTAAAAACCGGTGACGCCAACATATAACTATACGCAGATAAATATGACGATTCCTCTTTCTTAGAACTTTTCGGATAGTCTTTAGTAAATCTATCAAAATAATATCCTGCCAATTCATAACTTTTTGTGTTGAAATTAGATTGAGCAACCATAAATTTAATCCTTTCCATTTGAGGTTTTCCTCTGTAAGACGGTATGATTTTCTCAAATAAAGTCAATGCCCTGTTGTATTTTTTGGCTTCGTACATTTTTGTAGCAAACTTATATTGCTCCTCTACCGTTCCCTTGTTTAATATTTTTTGGTATTGATTACAAGAAACCGAGAGTAAACTAAAGATAATTATATAAACTATATTATATGTTTTAAACATTTGGCAAAATTAGTGAATAATTATGAATTGCTAAAACTAAAAAAAAGTTGTTGGTTTTCCAGCTTCCAACAACCGACAACCAATTTAGTTTTTCACTTGCTCTCAGTAGTTATAAGCTGTTTTATATCGTTATCAAACAAATAGAAGCCACTTTTGTCATCGCCAATCAAATTTATTTTGTCTAAAATATTTCTAGCCAATGCTTCTTCCTCAATTTGTTCGGATACGTACCATTGCAAAAAGTTGTGCGTTGCATAATCTTTTTCCTGAAGAGAAGCCTCTACCAAATCATTTATAGATTCAGAAACCATTACTTCGTGGTCATATAAATTTTCAAACATACTTTTAAATGAACCAAATTCTGTTGGTGGAGCTATTAATTGAGAGACTTTTGCATGTCCACCACGTTCATTAATAAATTTTATTAATTTTAACATATGTTGACGCTCTTCGTCAGAATGTGCGTACATAAATTGAGAAACCCCTTCAAATCCCTGTGTTTCTGCCCAAGATGCCATAGCCAAATACACCTGCGATGACTCCGCCTCAACAGTTACTTGCTTATTTAAAAACTCTTCTATTCTTTTTGATAACATGATTTTTTGATTTACGAATTACGATTTTTGATTTGCGATTAAACAATTTGTACAATATCACAAATTATCTACAAAGGTAGCAATTTCTTTTTGTAATTTATCAGATATTTTTACTAAAGGCAGACGAACCTCATCAGAAGCTATATTTAATCTCTTTAACATCGCCTTAATTCCTGCGGGATTTCCTTCTTCAAAAATTAAATCAATACTGTCTATAATTTTGTATTTTATTTGATAAGATTCCTTTGTTTTTCCCTGTAAACTCAATCTAATCATTTTAGAAAATTGCCTTGGCAAACCTTGTCCTATTACGCTAATCACTCCCGAGCCTCCTGCCAAAGTCATTGGCAATGCAGTCATATCATCACCAGAAATTACTAAAAAGTCTTTGGGAACATTTTGTATAATTCGCATTGCTTGAACCATATCTCCAGAAGCCTCTTTTACAGCAATAATATTTTTAAAATCGTTCGCTAATCGGATAATAGTTTCTGGGAATACGTTGGACGCTGTTCTGCTCGGAACATTGTATAAAATAATTGGCAATTTGCTAGCTCCTGAAATGGCTTTAAAATGCTGATAAATTCCTTCTTGAGTTGGCTTATTATAATATGGAGAAACCGACAAAATTGCATCAAAATCAGATAAATCAGTGCTTTTTATTTCTTCTACGACTTCAGCAGTATTATTTCCTCCAATTCCTAAAACCAAAGGCAACCTCCCGTTATTTATTTCTATAATTTTATTTTTTACAGCTTCTTTCTCTTTTTCATTTAGTGTAGCTGGCTCTCCCGTGGTTCCGAGTACTACCAAATAATTAATCTCATTTTCTATTTGATAATTTACCAATCTCTCCAAAGCGTCTAAATCTACTGATTTATCAGCTTTAAATGGTGTAACCAAAGCAACTCCTGTTCCTATAAATTTTTGCATTATATTTTTATTTTCTATCGATGACAAAGTTATTATTTTAAGTGCTATGTTTTAAATACAATACTCCGTTAAGGTTTGATTTAACAATTTTATTACCAGCAAAATACATTAAAAATAATTACTGTAAAATTAGAATAACTTCCTGACTTATAGTGTCTTAGCAGTTAATTTAAAAATATCTGTTAATGATGCTTATCAAGGAGATAATCCAGTTACAAATATCACAAAAAAAAAATACTTGACAAAATGAAAGGGATAAATAAATGGCAATATGATTTTATGATTGACTTTTTAGGGCTGTTTCTTAGCATAAAAAGGACGTCTAAATTTCCTTTAACCAGGTCACTATGGCACCCGAGGGGAGCAACACTACAGAAACCAATTTAACAAGCCTTTTGATTTTCTAAACTTTAACAAATAATTGATTAGTGAATACGCTGGCAAACATTTAACCATAGCGTTTGACCCAAGTTATGTTAGTAAATCTGGGAAATCCACCTCAAGAGTAGGTTATTATTGGTCAGGTGTTGCAGTAAAGACAAAATGGGATTTGAAAGTATCTGGTATAGCTGCTATTGATATAGATAACTACACGGCTTTTCATTTAGAGGCTGTTCAAACTCCAAATGATTTACAATCCGAGAGTTTGCTGGAGCATTATGCAAATATTTTGGTTCAAAGAAAATCGTATCTTCTTTCTATCTCTAAGTATGTTGTAGCTGATGCGTATTTTTCTAAAAATGGCTTTGTTTCTAAACTTTATGACAATGGATTTGAGACCGTTAGCAGACTTAGAAATGATGCAGATTTGCGGTACATCTACAAAGGAAAACCCAAAACGGGCAGGGGAAGACCTAAAAAACATGATGGTAAAATTAATTATAATGATATTAAACAAGGGCATTTTACAGCTGTGGAAGTATCCGAGAAAAATAAAATATATCAAGCAACTGTATTCTCAAAATCATTAAAAAGAGAAATCAACCTTGTTGTTGATTACACTAACAAAAAAGGAAAGTGGAAACATAAACTATATTTTTGTACAGATTTAAACCTATCAGCAGAAACGCTTTTAAAATACTATCTCACTCAATTTCAAATAGAGTTTGCATTTAGGGATGCTAAATAACATACTGGGCTAAATCATTATCAGGCAAGAAAGGAAGATAAATTACATTTTCACTTTAACGTATCACCTACAGCAGTCAATATTGCCAAGATTACTCACTGGACATATATCTCTATAGACCAAAGAGGAGCATTCTCTATGGCGGGTATTAAAACAATACATCACAATGAGTTAATACTAAATAGATTTTTTAACGTGTTCGGTATTAAGCCGAACTTATATAAAAATAAAGAAAAAATTAAGGAAATCTTATATTATGGGGCTAGAGCTGCTTGAAAATTTAACGGAGTATTGTTTCTGTAAAGGTCTTTAATTAATTGCTCTAATTCTTCCTAACTCTTGTATATTCCAAGATGCTATTTTTAAGTTAGTGTTTTTGTTTTATGTCGAAAATAATTTTGTGCCTCCTAAAATATCATTCTTAGGAGTACTCTTTCTATTTTTATCAAATTTCTGTTTACTTTTTAATTCACAGGAAAATAACACTGTTAAAATAGAAAATACGTATATGTAAAAGGTCTTATTCATTATTCTAAGATTATTTCTCCTTTTTTATAATCAATAGATATTTTACCAAACTTTTCAAACGCTGACTGACCTAAAAGAAGAGGAGCAATAGAATTAGGAACAACTGATCCCTTAATGTTATTTAAAGTAACACTACCAATTTTTACAGTTTTTAAATTGATAATAGTCCCTTCTGTAATGTCTCCATTTGCGTCACTAAAATTTGCAGTTCCAATAATGTCATCTTTTGTTAATGTTTTTTGCTTCAATAAGAAATTAACTTCTGTTTCTGAAATAGAAATTATACTTGCACCTGTATCAAAAATAAAATCCATTTTTGAACCATTTAATTCTACAGGAATGTAATATACACCATTTCTTTTTTTCATCTTTACAATAGTCTTCCCTGTTCGCTTAGTTCTTATTTCTGTTCTTGAGTTTCCATTTTTTGAGTTTTTGAGTTTTTGAGCAGATTTTGAACAACCATTACAGCCTGCTAAAGCAGTGGTTAGTACTATATATATACATGTTTTTAAAAATTTCATAATTATCTGGAGTATTCAATTTTAGGAACTATTTGAATCGAGAATCGTTTATTATTTTCTTCTATTGTATCACGACATAAGCCATTAAATCCGCTTCCGCTGATTAGTATTTCAGAATTATATTTTCTTAAATTAATATTATTTTTATTCCATAGATTATAAACAGCCAATGCTCTTTTATAACTTGTTGTATAGCCGTAAGAATCGTTTCTATTAAACTTTCTATCCCAACTATTTGCCATATTTCCTTCAATAATGATTAAATAAGAAAAATCACTATTGTCTTTATTTAATCTTTTCAATAAAGATTCTAACTTTTGACCAACTTTAATTGTAGAAGTTTTATATATATCTTTTATAATGGTTTTGTTTGGTTCAAATATTTCAATTTTACTTAATTCCCTAGAAATGTATTTTTTACACTTTGGTAAATATATAAAATCATCATCATTTTGCAAGGGTTTAAATTGTTTTTCTAATTGTAGTATCTGTTCTAATTCTTCAATTGACTTAGGCATTTACTCACTAATATTTTTAATGTAACAGGGTTGAGCAATAACCATACGATTTATTAAGTTGTCAAATATGTTTTCGCTCATAAAACTTCTATTAAATCTATAACAGTATTCGTCTATATAATCTTGTAAATCCCATACATGATGATGTACACCTCTTAACCACCCTTTAAGATTCATTATAACTCTGTGCAATTCAGGAAAATTACCTCCTTTATCTCCTGAGTATATCTGTGTCAGGTTTTTAAAATCTTTTTTCAAGGGCTGATATCCCGTCCATTTGTCAGTTGTTATTTTGGCTTCAGAAGCAATATGATCTTTCATGAACTTACCTAAATTTTCTGCACTTGCACTCTTTATTACTCTTGCATAAAGCCGACTAACTCCTTTTCGTTTTTTCTCAATACCTACAACTACAAGTTTTTTGTTTTTGTTCTTTCTTCCTCTAACTCCCTGCTCTTGCCCTCCAAATACGGTTTCATCAACCTCTACATTATCTTTCATTGGAAAGTCCTTTGAACTCTTCATTGACTTCATTACTTTTCGCTTAAATGACCAACATGTTTTTTGTCTCAAATTTAATTTACGACTCAACTCTGTTGAAGTAATTCCTTTCTTATTAGTGCTGACAAAATATACAATATAAAATGCCTTTAATAAATCAAATTTAACCTTATGAAATAAGGTCTGTGCTGTTGGTGATTCTGTGTATCTACAAGAGGTACATTGTCGAGAATATGACATTTTACTAGCACAACTATGAGTGTGTTTGCACTTCCTACAGATAAACCCTTTTCCCCACTTTATATTTGACAAGTAAATTAAACAATCTTCTGCGGTCTTAAATTGCCCTTGAAAATCAAATAAGGACAGGCTTTTGTATCTTTGCTCCATAATTTTAACTATTAATCCGCTAATTTACTCATATTTCTTATATTTGCAAAGTGCCTAAGTCAATTCTTCAATTGTAATTTCTAATTTTCTCTGTTCTAATTCTTCAATTGTAGATTCTAATTTTCTCTGTTCTTTTTTCAACATTATATACGTTAATACGTATAGTACTAATACAACAAAGAATAAACTTATCATTAAATCTGAAAAACTTATCCAAAAGATATCTCCATTCTTTTTTTTCATTTTTTAAATTACTTTTTGGAGCTAAAAACTTTCTTAATTTTGGAGCCAAAAACTTCCTTAATTGAGTTGGCTATACTTTGAGTTTGCTGAGCAAAACTTCTATTATTAATTTTATTTAAAACATCATTTGTCTTGTCAAGTCTCTCTTTCAATAAGTTAATTTGATCGTTAACCGAATCGATTTGCTTCCTTGAATTGGACTTAATTTCATTAATTGACTGATTCAAATTCGTTAATAAAGAAAGCTTAGAAAAATGACTTCTATTATCCGCAAATGCTTTAGTCATTAAATCTTCTTCCTTGATTGTTATTTCTTTAATAGAAGTAATTTTTGCATTTGTATGGTCTTGTAACTCAACCAGTGATTTGATTAAAACATCATCTACTTTTTTAACTGAATCGTTTATTAAATCGCCTCTTTCGCTTAATATTCCGTAATGATCATTTAAAAATTGAACTAATTTATTACTTTCTTCTATACGAGAATCTAATTTTTTTGCAAGTCCTTCAAAATTATTTACTCTACTTAATAAAGATTCAAAAGAATATGATAACTTGGAGGTGCTATAAACAGTTGAATTTAAGATATTTAAATATTTATTGAATTTTGACAAATCTTCTGTTCCCTTTTTTAATTCTTTTAGAACTTTCACATTTGCTTTTGCAAATTCTGTAATGTCAATTTTTTCTAAATTTTGTAATATGTTATCTTGTGCAATTACCGCATCATAATTTTTATTTAACAAACCTGATAATCGGTTTATATTTACAGTAAAATCTTCATTGAATTTAACAAGGTTTGTATGCAGCATAAATACACTTGAAGAAACACTTTGATTTAAAATAGGAAGTAACTCTGTTTGGATAAAAGTGTAAAAATGATTTTTTGCCTTTTCAACTGATTTTTTCGCATTTTTATAATAAATCGAATTAAGTACTGTGAATAATAAACCTATAAAACTAGTAGACATAGCTATTGAAACACCAGCTAAAAAACCTTGAATTTCAAAAGTTTCATTGTCTGAAACAATAAGCAGGTTAATCAGACCAAGAATAATTCCAAGCATAGTTCCCATTAAACCCAAATACAGAGGAATAGTAACCGTTTGACTTATATCCTCATCTTCTGTATCAATGTTTCGCTCTGTAATGTCTTTTATAAGGTTAAAATCTGTTGTTACTCCTTTATTTCTTAATAAATAGACATTAATCGAACGCAAAAGGCTCTCAAAAATTGAATTACTATCATCGTTGGGGTTTATTAAACTTATTGACTTAGGCATTTACTCACTAATATTTTTAATGTAACAGGGTTGAGCAATAACCATACGATTTATTAAGTTGTCAAATATGTTTTCGCTCATAAAACTTCTATTAAATCTATAACAGTATTCGTCTATATAATCTTGTAAATCCCATACATGATGATGTACACCTCTTAACCATCCTTTAAGATTCATTATAACTCTGTGCAATTCAGGAAAATTACCTCCTTTATCTCCTGAGTATATCTGTGTCAGGTTTTTAAAATCTTTTTTCAAGGGCTGATATCCCGTCCATTTGTCAGTTGTTATTTTGGCTTCAGAAGCAATATGATCTTTCATGAACTTACCTAAATTTTCTGCACTTGCACTCTTTATTACTCTTGCATAAAGCCGACTAACTCCTTTTCGTTTTTTCTCAATACCTACAACTACAAGTTTTTTGTTTTTGTTCTTTCTTCCTCTAACTCCCTGCTCTTGCCCTCCAAATACGGTTTCATCAACCTCTACATTATCTTTCATTGGAAAGTCCTTTGAACTCTTCATTGACTTCATTACTTTTCGCTTAAATGACCAACATGTTTTTTGTCTCAAATTTAATTTACGACTCAACTCTGTTGAAGTAATTCCTTTCTTATTAGTGCTGACAAAATATACAATATAAAATGCCTTTAATAAATCAAATTTAACCTTATGAAATAAGGTCTGTGCTGTTGGTGATTCTGTGTATCTACAAGAGGTACATTGTCGAGAATATGACATTTTACCAGCACAACTATGAGTGTGTTTGCACTTCCTACAGATAAACCCTTTTCCCCACTTTATATTTGACAAATAAATTAAACAATCTTCTGCGGTCTTAAATTGCCCTTGAAAATCAAATAAGGACAGGCTTTTGTATCTTTGCTCCATAATTTTAACTATTAATCCGCTAATTTACTCATATTTCTTATATTTGCAAAGTGCCTAAGTCAATAAACTTATTTCATTTGTGAATTCTTCTTCTCCATTATCTGTTTCATTTATCTGATTTGAAGTTGTATTGTCATTATTTATTTGTGTTCCATAAATGGACAAATTATCTAGTATTTCTTTGGGTGGATATACTTGTAAATATTCAACAGGAATATTATATTTTTTGATTTCAAAGAAATCTATTTTTGGTATAATTGAACGTAAATTATTTATTTTTTTACGTGTTTTTAAGGCTTGTATAGCTTGAAAAACTACTATAATTCCAACTACAACAAATTCTAATATTAATACTAATATCGTAATATTATCCATAACTTATTTCTGCTTTGGTGTCAAGAACCCATTTGTCATTTTGTTTTATAACAATGCCTTCTTTTGTTGTTCTAATACGTTTTGCATTTTGATTTAAGGCATTTTTAAATTTGCAAACAGGTTTTAAAATCATTTCATAAGAGTTTAGAGCATCTATTATTGCTCTTTCACTATTAATAAATTCAAACTTGGCTTTTTGACCATCTGAAAGGGTAAATTTATAAAAGCTAGAAGTTTTATTTTCAGATGAAACAACTGCAGAAACATTAAAAGAACCATCTTTGTCTGGCGCAGGGGCGAAGAGTATTTCTTGTCTTCTTTCTTCTGGTTTTATTGGTTTAGGAATAGGTGTTGTTTTTTCGTTTTGAGTTGGTAAACTAATATCATTTTGAATCTTTAATATAGCGGAATTTAAATCGGAAATTTTCCCATTCATTGTTGAAAACTCTGATTTTACCTTTTCTATCTCATCTTTAAGACTTTTTATTGTTCTAAAGAAAGTTAATAGCCTACACACAAATAATTTAATTTTTTTGATCATTTTTTAGTTTTTATCTTGTGTTGCTATTTTACACGCTAGTTTATTTAGTACTCCAACTAAAGGATAAAAGAATAGAGATTCTTCTATATCTATATTTGTGTTTCCATTTAGCTCATCAATTTTCTTTTCTATTCCAGATTTTAAATGTTGCATCAAATCCTCTTTTAATATTTCTTGATAATTATTAATATTAGATGCGTTTACACCAAAGTTTTTTGTAAAATTAAATTCATTATGAATATCAAAAAGCAAATCGATAAATGATGTAACTTCTGTTACTACGCTATTCAATTTATCATTGTCTTGAATTTGTGTGTATTTAAGGCTTTTGCTAGGGACAAGAGTATTTTCATTATCCCCAAGTAATACTGTTTTGATATCTTCAATTTCTGTTACATCAGTATCTAACAATAAACCTCCTTTACAAGTAATTTCTTTTGGATTTTTATCTTGTTTTAACTCTATTTTATTTACATCATCTGCTTCTATTTTTTGAGCGTATATTTTGCCAAAAATTAGTTTTGTAAACTTTTCCTGTTTATTAAGATTAAGACTACCATCAGTAATAGATAATATTTTAGAACCTGTACCACTAAAAACGATATATCTTGGAATATCAAGTTTATTAGCGTGCATCATCTTTGCTAAATGATAAATTATAGAAGCATAAAAAGTGATAAATACAATTTTTAAATCATCATCTTTTCCTAGTTTTTTATTATAGGATATAGGAATATTATTTTCTTTAATCGTTTTATTATTTTCTAAAGAAAAAAGATAGGTACTTATGTCTTCTGATTTTTGCTTTTCGTTGATTTGCTCAAGAACACCTCCTAAATTAAAGAGTTCATTGTCATGTAATAAACTAGCAAAAACATTTTTATATTTTTCTACAAAACCATTATTCTTCGGGGAGCCGCCGTAGGCATCACCAAAGATAGCATTTGCCGCAAAACGAATTGATGTTAATAGCGTAGGGTTTTTACCTTGGAATATCACAATATCACTTGTTTCCCCTCCAATATCTATTGTAACTACAGGCTTATCAGAAGCAACTATATTTTCTTTCTTTTTATAGTAATAATAAGGAGCGATTGATTCTGAAATTTTTATTGGAGTAGTTTGCGTTGTTATGTATTTCTTGAAAAGTTTATGCCAAAGAGAATTTAAGCGGTCTAACATTGTAGCCGGCATACTAGAGGGATAAAACCAAACTAATTTAGTACTGTTTAGATATCCATTGTTTAATAAAACTTTCGTTCTTATTAATAATAATAATTCTTCAAAAAAGCGTTCAATTCTAATTAAGTTATCATTATCGTTAGACCATTTTAGGTTTGTTGATATTTTAGAATTAGGTTTGGAAGCATATTTTTCATAATCAAAAGGAATATTGAAATCTGCTAAAGAATATGTTGGTTTAGATAAATTTAAGTTTATATTTTCATTTAGAGCAGTTCTAATAGGGAAACTAAATTCAGATTCTTTATTTATCAATTCAGGCAATAATTCGTGTCTAATAAATTCATACATTAGCCTGGCATCTGTATATGAAGAACTAGAACTGTCAATAATTTCAGGAGAGAATAAAGTAGCAAATTGAATATCATCTTTTGAAATTTCAAATGGCATTGGATTAGAGTCATTATTTATTTTGTATTCAATATGTGTATTTGTAGTTCCAAAATCAATTGCAAATGAAAAAGAATTAGAACCACTACCAACTTGTTCTAATTTTGGAATTATTATTCCAGAAGCATCATTGTGTTTAACACCTATATAATCAAACTCATTGTTGAGTACATAGAAATCCGTTTGGACATTCATTTTTTCTTTGATACTTCTTGATTTCTTTGCTTTGTATTTTATGTTTGAGTTATTGTTATTCTTATAAAAACTTAAATCATATTTTAAGTGTTTTGTATCTCTGTCTAAAAACATTATTCTGTAAAAAGCATCTTTATTTTTCCCTGTTTTTACAAAAGGATAAATTGCTACAGATAAAATATTTTCAATAGCACAACCCTTGTTATTTGTAGCATCAGGAGTTTTCGCTACAAACGTTCCGTCTTCTTTTTTTGTAGGGTTGTCATAGGTTCTACTAAACGTGATGTACTTACTCATTAAGTTTCCATTAATAGGGATTCTTAAATATACAACAACTGAATGAGCATAAACAATCATTTCAAACATTGGCTTTCCATCTGACATATTGTTTTGTAAATCGGATGTGTCGAAATAATCGAAAAATTGACTTGTTATTGGTAAAATAAAATTTTTGGTTTTATCTCCACCTTCTTCATATCGAATGTTACCGTCAAAATATTTCTCTTTATTAATAGGATAGTTTAATCGGATTAAATGAGGTTGTAAAAAATCACTTACCGTCAAATATGGATATTTATCAAGTTGTTCGGGTAATGTTCTTTCATTAATTGGTTTTTTGTCAAAGTAAGGTACATCCCAATTGCTATTCCATTTTACATTTGGGTTTGTATAAATAAGAGGTTCAGAAAATTTATTCTGAAGTACAAGTGGTTTTACTTTTGCTTTATTTGAATCAATCAAAAATTGGCTATGTTTCTCAATTATTTCCCACGTATTTCCAATTTTCTTTTTTTTTAAAGAGATACCAAAAATTTCAATATTATCTCCTGCTATACCTGTGTTAATTGCATCATAAGTGCTATTTAGTATTGATAGTAATACAGAAGTCTCCGTTTCTTCAATTTTTTTAATTTCATTATAAAGAGTGTTATCTGAACTATATAGCTTCTTCTCTATGTTTTGCTCTAAATAATCTGAGAAATCTTTCATTTTAGTTGAAAGCTCTGGATGTGCCTTAAATAGAATGTAAATATATTTTTGAAATTCAGAATCTCTTTTGTATAAAGGTTTTAATCTATCGTCAAAAAATATGTCGTTTCCATTTTTAATATTGGCAAAACTTAAATCATTGGCAGAAGTGAAAAATAATGTTGTTGGAGAAGTCCCTCCAACAATTTTATTATCATATAAAATGAAATACATTTTTTTCAATTCATTAAAATTATTTGATTGGGTATCTTGTTTTAAAAACAAATCAAGTGTTTCTCCAAAAAGTTGATGTTTTGAGTTATCTGACTTTAACAATTTTTCTAAATGAATATCTTTATCCCAAGTTCTAATTTGTGCTTTTCCTCCTAATTTATCAATATTGAAAAACATTTCGGCAACATCAAAACAGTCAGATACTAGTTTGTGATAAATTGTATCATTATCAAAATTATCATTATCTACAACATATTTAAAAGCTGAACGAACTAAATCAATTCTTGCAAAGGGACTTGGAATAGAGGTAGGGGCTTTTTTTGAAATATCACCATCAGGATTTTTAATATCTTCAATCACAGAATGTCCATAATGCTCTCCTCTGCTTTCCCAATCTCGTAAACCTTGTTTACCTTGAAATAATCTATATATTTTTTCCATAATTATAATAATTTTTGCTTTACCAATGTTTTTGTTCCTTCCGAAAACACTCCCATAAAACGTCTTGGAGTATCTGGAGCATCACCAATTTTTTGAGAAACTTTATTTAAATGATGAATAAATAGATTATAGTTATTCATAGCGAATAGATTAAACTTGTTTTTTCTTTCTGTAGTTCCTCTTATTAATGTAAAAATACTCTTTGTCTCTATCTTAAAATCAGCTACTTCATTATGTTCATTTACAATTGGTTTTATCCAAAATGGAGAAAAAGAAACTCGATTACTAGATAATTCTGCTAACCAAATCCTATTTTTAGTATTGAAATCGGATAGTGTTTTATAAAAAGTTTGATCTAAAAAGTTATCATCAATTTTATTAGTGAATTCTCTTGCATAAGGATGGTTTAATTCTCCTTTTAATTTTTCTTTTAAAAATAAATTAAAATAAAAATACTCTGTTAAGTTTGACATTAGAATTTTTTTACTTCCTTCAAATAAATCATTAAAACTTAATTGGGAATTATCTTTTGTAGCAAACTCCTTATATTTTGGGTCTAACGCAATTCCGTTATTTGTTTCTAAGTGAATGTTTTCTGTATTAGCAAAATCTATAATTGAAAGAGCAGAAGCTAATTCAATAAAGTGGGCATTATTTTTTTGTTTTCTACCTCCTTCTGTATTATCATAAATATTATTCGCTGTATCACCAATATAGTAGAGAGAGTTTATAGAATTATTTCCTGTAATATTCCTAGCATAATAATGCAAGGCTGCTTTTGTTTTAGGCAACCTCTACAATTAACATTTTGAAAATCAAATAATTAGTTGTAACTTTGAAATATGAATAAATATAAGACACTTAATACAACTTCCTTATTTTCAGAGAGTTATAGGCTTGAGAAACTCAGTAAACAAGGAGACCTATTAGAGCGATTGAATAAAGTCGTAGAATGGGAGTATTTTAGAGAAACAGTTGAGAAAATACACAAAAATAGAATGGTTAATTCTGGTCCAAAACGATATGACCCTCTATTGATGTTCAAAATATTGATACTACAGTGCTATTATAATTTGAGCGATTCTCAAATAGAATATCAAATATTGGATAGATTGACATTTTGTCGTTTTCTGGGATTATCTTTAAATGACAAAGTTCCCGACGAAAAGACTGTTTGGGATTTTAGAAATAAGCTAATAAAAAAAGGACTTGAAAAAGAGTTATTTGAAAGATTTACCACTCTATTGGAACGTTATGGATTAATAGCACATCAAGGAAAAATCATTGACGCAAGTTTTGTAGAAGCACCAAGACAGCGTAATAGCAAAGAAAAGAACAAAGAAATAAAAGAAGGTAAAACTCCCAAAGATTGGGATAAACAACCTAATAAAAAACGTCAAAAAGATGTAGATGCTCGTTGGACAAAAAAGAACAGCGAAACACACTATGGATATAAAAACCATGCAAAGGTTGATAACAAGCACAAATTTATTGACACTTATACAACGACAGATGCTTCTTCGGTACACGACTCTCAAACATTAGACGAGTTATTGACCGAGAAGGACAAAGGTCAAGACCTTTGGGCAGACAGTGCCTATACTGGAGAAGAGCAGGAAAAAACAATTAAAAAATACGAGGTAAATAACAAAATAAATGAAAAAGGATATAAGAACAAACCATTGACAGAGGCACAAAAAGAATCAAATAAAGAAAAATCAAGAACAAGAGCACGAGTAAAACATGTATTTGGTTTTATGGAGCAGAGTATGAATAAACTCTACATAAACTCAATAGGAATAAAACGAGCCGTAGGGTTTGTCGGGCTAGTAAATCTTACCTACAACCTGTTTAGATATGAACAAGTTACAAGGTTAGATGGGATAACTATGTCTAATTGGTAAACACAAAACATGTATATTATTGATAATGAATTAGTTAACAAAAAAATGATTGAAATTACAAAAAACTAAAACCATTTCTAAAATTTTAATATTTTTGAAATAAGAAAGGATTGACTTAAAAATCAATTAATAGAGGTTGCCTTTAGTAATAAAACCGTGACTATCTATTTCAGAATTGTCATTTTGTTTTACTTTGAAATAAGGCTGTACAGTAATAGCTCCAATTTTTGCATTTTTTAAGTTGACGTAGTTGTTTCCTCTTACTGAACCTTTTCTAATGTTTTTGAGTAGAAGGGGAAATCCTGCGGCTCCAGTTCCTCCAAAAATAGAGCTTATTATAAAAACTCTATCTTCTGCCTGATAACTATTTGCAAAAGACAGAAACACTTCTGATTTTGTGAATTGATTTAAAACAACACTCCCAATATTTGGATTTCCTTTAAACCCAACATTTAGCTTAGCTTCAAGGTTTATTTCTGAAAACAATAGTTTAGCAAGGTTTTTATTATTTGAATCTAAAGAATTGAAATCAATAAAATCCTTGAACTTGTCGTTTTGGACACCATCTAAATCAAAAAGAAAGCCATCAAGAGATTTTGCTCCACTATCCTGTTGAACAGCAATGTCACTTAGTGTTGAAATTTTATTTTTGAAGAACCGATTATGTTTATATCCATTTATAGATTTTTGAATGCTCTGATAATCTCTTAAAAGTTTAATTGTTATATCCAAATCGCCACCATCACTATCTGGATCAATTAAAATGGGGACAATATCAAAATCTATTTTAACCCCAGACGCAAGTAGCATAGTTAAGGATTTGATAATTCTTGCACCCGTACCACCAATTCCGAATATATATAATTTAGCCATAATAATTTATTTGATTAGTTTCACCACGTTATTGTTTAAAATTTACCAAAAATTTTAGGGGTTCCTCTTGCGTTACCGTACCACCACTTCAAACAATATGTCCAAACAATAAAAAAAAGTGTTGAAATTATTGCGTTTTTAAACCCAAACGTTATGTATTCAATTAGTTCGTATTCTATTCCTATAACTGTAAGTTTTGTTCGAGGAAGTAATGTACCAATAATTGACGCAAGCACAAAGTTTACGCCTAAGATTATTAACCAATGACGGAAGCCAGAAAAACTCGGTCGATTAATAATAAAATAGAATGTTATTACAAGTAGTAAGCTCAATAGTATTCCACTCAAGCCTAACGAAGAGTATAGTCTTTCTTGATATAAATCGTCAGAGAAAGGAGCGGAATAGTGGAAGAATTCAAATAGAGGTGCAAAAATTTCATTTATATTCATAGTTTGTTACCTTTTTTTAATTGGTATGTTTATTTTAAAGTATGATTTGTTGTTTGGTTTTTTAAAAGTATAAGCTTCTGAAACACCTTGTATTAAATACAATAAACCAAATGTTTTGTCTAATTGATTTGTTATATCTATATCATCAATACTATTGCTTTCGCTAACCCAAGAAGGAATTTTGTTAGATAATTCTAATTGTAAATCTTGGATAGGATATTTACTTGTTGTTAAAACTGTTATTATGTAATTTGCGGTTATATTTTTAATAGTAAGCCAATCCGACAGGTGACATTTACTCTTATCAACTTTTTCAATGCTTTCTATTGAAAATCCAGAAGTTAGGTTATAATTTTCTGCATTCGTTAAATATGCTTGGTCAACAAGAATATTATTCAAATCTATTGCTATAGAAAATTGAAGCCTTCCGTTTCCACCATCATATTTAATATCAATAATCTTGTTGTTTTTTAGTTTGAAGCCTCCTATTTTGTTAGTTTTTTTTAAAACAGTATAAAACGGTTGGTTATTTTTTGTTGAGTTTGACAGAAAATATTTGCTTTTAAAACCGGCTAAAGAGCTTGGTTCAATATTTTTTGAAAATAGTGATATTAGATTCCCCTTACCAATTATCCATATATAGTAAGGTCTTGATTTATTATTTAAATATGTTTTTCCATTATTTTTATCATAATAATAACCATTAAATTTAGAACTCATTTTAAGAACAATAGTAGAAAAATCAAACTCTTTTGATTTTTGAAGAAAAACATTTTTAGTTAAACTTTTTTGAAGTTCAAGAGCTTCTCCACTATCTAAAGAATAAATACAATCGGAAATTAATATAGATATATTGTCTTGTGCTGTGCTATCTATCATTATTCCTAAAATTTCATTGAGCTTACTTACTGACCTTTCTCCACCTGTATTATAAGGAGGTTTACTGGGTTTTAATTTTTTAACAAAGTTACCTACATTATTAACTTGAGAAGGATGTATTTTTGTGTTGATGAAATTCATATTTAAGTTTTCTTCACCATATTTATGTTGTATTCGAACTAGTAACTCAGTAAGAGCCACTTTAAATTCAGTCGTATTACGAACATATCCATCCATACTTCCAGAATTTTCAATGAATACTTTTATTTTTGCTTTTTCACACTCAACATCTGGTTTGAATATTTTTGGTTCTTGTATGTCTCCTCGTCTTTTGTTAGCTACAGATAAAATTAACTCAATGAGTTTAATACTATTTACGGTATCGTTTTTTCCTATTAAATTGGGTAAATCTTTTTTGTTTCCAATTATATATTCAATAAATTCATTCCATTCATTTTCGTCAATTTCGTTACTACTTCGGAGTGAAATATTTATTTTTTTACTTAATTCATTAATTGGTTTGATAGTACAAGAGTTTAAAAGCAATAGTGTTCCAAATAAAAATATGACTATATTAAAAATTGATGTTTTTAAATTCTTTTCTTGAATAATAATTCTATTCATAATGTTCTTTTTTTATTATACCCTGCAACTAATAGATAACTAGTTGCATTTAGGCAAACATACGGATTTAGATTCAATTTTAATACAAACACACAACGTATTTATTGTAAGTGTGTTACTTGTTTTGTTGTGCATTTATATATTATTCATAATGAGCTATTTATGATTTTTGAGATAAAACCTAAAATATAACACCAATAAAAATATATGTAGTGTACCACTAAATCTTGAACCCCGCGTATCTATTGATATTAACCCGCATTATTCATCAGGTTTATAATTTTTATAATTTCTATTTTTCTTAGCCATATATTTTTGTCAAGTATTATTTCTTATAATTTTTCAATTTCTTTAGCCTTTTTTTTGATATTATCCGTTACTTTTTTGGCAATAAATCATATTTTTTGGCAACAAGGCGTAGGTATCCCTATGTTGTTTATCTGCGACAAACAACCCTTACTGAAATATTAGTTCATAAAACAGTTCTTGATGCACAAATGCTTTTGATAAACGGTAATAAATTCTTCTTTTTGTTTTCTTGACGGTAGCTCCTATTTTGAGCAGATAGGTTCTTATAGAATTTATTTGCCATTTTTTGGCTTCTTTAAAAGTTGTTTTTTTAATCTTGGTCTTCAAAATAAGGAACATCTCATAAGCAAGACTGCTGATGAGTAACCGAAAGAAATTAGCCCAAAATCCGTGATTGGACAGACGGTCAGAAAAACACATATTCTTTACTTCTTTAATCCTATTTTCGCTGGCTTCTCCTCGTTTGACATAAAATCCAAAGTAAATCTCTCGTGCATCTTTCTCCTCTATATTGCTCACAAAGTGGCGGATATTCATTCCTAATCCCGTACTTTCTATTTTCGAATAGCATTGTTGTTCTTTGTGCCAACTCTTGGCCTGATGTTCGAATGACTGTTACCCGGACGAAGTACCGGAACTATAATTTGTCCCGTATCTCCATCATGAAAAAACAATTCGTTATACATAAACTGACCGTAATATCCATTAAACATAGATAATTGTTGTGCTCCATAAGTAGGGTCATCTGTGGCATCTACATCAATAGTAATACTTGAGCGTCCTTTTAGGCTAAGAACATAGCGGTCTATCCAAGCATAGCATAGATTGAAAATGGAATGTTTATCCAAACTGTTTTCAAACCTTGAAATAGTAGGTTGAGAAGCTAAATCACCTTCTAAAATATCTTTATACAAAGGGTCGTTCTTTAAGTGAGATACATCATTGGCATCTTCATAGCCCTGCATGAGCATAAAAACACGTTGTTTGAGTAGCTTCTCTGTGCTATGAGTTATTAATAATGGATTACGAGTATCTGGAAGAAATGAACTAAAGTACTTGATGACTTTGTGTTTACGCTCCATTTTTTCTAAAAGAACTAAGGCTCCGTCTGAACTAATTTCTTCTGCTGAAAAATCAACTGAAATTCCTGTATTTCCTCGATAAAATATTGTATTCTTATTACTCATTTTTGGGTGTATATTTTTTGTGTTATTTCTTTGATTAATTGCTCAAAGATAACGCTTTACACACATTATTCCTGTTTTTTGATGAATAATGCGGGTTAATCTTGTTTGCAAGCAATAGGTTATATCCCAAGTACAGAATACCTCTTTGTTTTACCTTTCCATCAACTCTTATGGATTGTGCCAAGGTGTATTGATAGAAGATTTTACTGTCCTTGCTGCGTTGTTTTTTTATGGCTCGTATAAACATGGGGCAAAGATAGTATAATTATATATACAACACAACCGTACCACACTACAAACAAAAATTCAAAAAATAATACTTGTTAATCAGGAAGTTAGATGTAAATATCTTAAAATATAGACTTTTTTAAATAAAAATAGCCAAGTTGGGTTAACAATGTTTTAAATTCTGATTACCAGCGTTATGCTAATTTTACTGTAGAAGGTTTTCAGGTTCTTGGAGGTTTTATCTATAAGTTTGATTTTTAGTTATTTAGTCGTAAATCAAAAATCTTTCTTACTTTTGATTTATGAATCAGCCATTAGCAGAACGCATCAGACCCAAAACACTTGAAGATTACATTAGCCAGCAACATTTAGTTGGCAAAAATGGAATTTTAACTCAGCATATTAAAAAAGGAATTATTCCTTCTTTGATTTTGTGGGGACCTCCGGGAATAGGAAAAACCACTTTGGCAAATATTATTGCTGACATATCCGAACGTCCGTTTTACAAGCTAAGTGCCATTAATTCTGGAGTAAAAGATGTACGTGAAATAATAGAAAAAGCTAAACAAAGTGGAGGTTTATTCACCTCCAAAAACCCTATTTTATTTATCGATGAAATTCATCGCTTTAGCAAATCTCAACAAGATTCACTGTTAGCTGCAGTAGAAAAGGGGTGGATTACTTTAATTGGTGCTACAACAGAAAACCCAAGTTTTGAAGTAATTCCTGCTCTGCTTTCACGATGTCAGGTATATATTTTAAACTCTTTTGACAAGGAAGATTTGATTGCTTTATTGGCAAGAGCGATGAAAGAAGACGTCATAATTTCTAAAAGAAAAATAGAATTAAAAGAAACAGATGCCTTGCTAAGAGTATCTAGCGGAGACGCAAGAAAACTTCTAAATATTTTTGAATTATTGGTAAATTCTAAAGAAGACCCTGTGGTTATTACAAATAAATTTGTGTTGGAAAAGGTTCAGAAAAACACGATGCGTTATGATAAAACCGGAGAACAACATTACGATATAATTTCTGCGTTTATAAAATCTGTAAGAGGTAGCGACCCTAATGCTGCGGTATATTGGTTAGCAAGGATGATTGAAGGCGGCGAAGACGTAAAGTTTATTGCACGCAGGTTATTAATTTTAGCTTCCGAAGACATAGGAAATGCAAATCCAACGGCTTTGATATTGTCAAACAACACTTTTCAGGCAGTTTCTGTAATTGGCTACCCAGAGTCTCGAATAATTTTAAGTCAGTGTGCTATTTATCTGGCAAATTCTGCAAAGAGTAATGCCTCTTATCAAGCTATTGGAAAAGCACAGGAATTAGTTAGAAAAACAGGTGATTTATCTGTGCCTATTTCTTTGAGAAATGCACCAACTAAATTGATGAAAGATTTGGAATATGGCAAAGACTACAACTATTCTCATAATTACGAAAATAACTTTGTAAATCAGGAATTTATGCCAGACGAAATAATTAATACAACTCTCTACGAACCAGGAAATAATACTAGAGAAAATAACTTTAGAGAGGTTCTAAAAAATCGTTGGAAAGACAAATATAAGTATTAGATGTGTTTAAATGTTTAGTCGTTTAAATGTTGAATCATAAATCTAAAACCGTAATTCGTAAATCCAACAGCAGTAGGAATAAAAATGTAATAAATAGCAAAATACTTTATATCTTTACAGTCGTTTTACCTTTTAAATTTATTTAGCTATGAAAAAAAAATACTTTTTTAAATTTTTGCTAACTTTTTGTTTTACTGCCATTTCTTTTGGTCAAACAACTTTAAAATTTCAGGATTTTGAAGGAGGAACTGATGATTGGATTTATGCAGAATCTCCTTCCAGATATAATGTTAGCAATGATGTATGGGCAATTGTAACAACAGTAAAAACTCCTGTAAATGCACCAAAAAATGGAGCAAATTTTTGGGGAATAAGAGATTTAGAAAACAATAATGGAGGCTCATCTTCTGAACACACGCTTACATTTGAAAATGTTGATATATCTAATAGAACAGGCGTAGCGATTTCTTTTTATTACATAACTCACGAATTTGATAATCCGGATTATCTAAAAGTTGAAATTTTTTATGATGATTGTTAGTCAAGGTGTTGAAGAATTAGGTAAAGATACAGGTGTTTGGATTTTATATACTAAATCTGTTCCAGACGCAGTAAATAGCGTTAAAATTACAGTAAGAGTAAAACAAAATGGAGATTCTGATTACGCTGGATTAGATAATTTTAAAGTCCGATATGGTGTTGCCGCTACCTGCGGATTTAATTTTGGAACAGCCACAACCACTTGTGATACATTTACAGGAAACGTAGATTCTTCTGATACATATAACGTCTCAATACCTTATACGGGTGGTGGAGATTCACAATTAAATGTAACTACAACATCTGGAAATATAGAAGGAGATAGTCCTGCTTCGAGTTCAACAGGAACGATAGAAATAACAGGAATTACCGAAGGTACAACTATAACAGTAACGGTTGAGGGTGGTTTATGCAATAAGACTATTGATATAACCAGCCCTAATAATTGCGTTGCCCCAAAAACTTTTCCAATTTATGAGCCATTTAATCAAGCGGTTGATACAGATCTGGTTTCCGACCCTTATTGGATAAACTCATCAACCTTAACAGATGAAATAAAGTTAGTCAGCGGAACATTGTTAAACCCATATAATACAGGTCAATTTGCTGAACCAACAGGAAATATGGTGAGTTTTGCTGGTTCGGGTAGCGATTCTTATATTACTTTCCCTGAGACTTCCTCAGATACAATTTACGCATCTTTTATTTTTACAGTATCAGATATAAGCTCTGCTACAAATTCTGCGGGCGGTTATTTTGCTGCATTAGCAGCAAATAGTAGAAGTTTTCCTGTTAAATTATGGGTTAAGAAAAATGGTGCAGATGATTCTAAGTACGATATAGGAGTTAGTTCAGGTTCTACAGCAAGTAATTATCACACAGTCGCACACACTCCGGGAGATGAAGTATTTATTGTTTTAGCGTATGATTTTACAGCAGACCAAATAATGGTTTGGATTAACCCAGATTCTGCTTCATTTGGTTCAGGAGGAACAATTCCTACGGCAACATTAACCGAGTCAGGAGCATCACCCACAAACTTGGATAGATTTTTATTACGTCAAGACAGTAATACTAAAACTCCGACAATCAATTTTGACGAGCTACGTATTTCCACTTCTTGGGCAGATGTAACGCCGAGAGGGGCAACTGCTTCAATTGAAAAAAGTAGGATAGACGGCTTTACCATATATCCAAATCCTGTAAAAAGAGGACGTTTAACGATTGCAACTTCCAGCTATGCCGAAAAAGAAGTTATTATTTATAATATATTGGGAAAACGTATTTTTTCTCAAAAATTTGATGGTAATAAAAAACAATTGGATATTTCAAGAATTAAAACGGGTGTTTATATTATGAAAGTTATAGAAACTGATAAAATTGCGACTAAAAAACTGGTTATTAGATAGAGTCTAAAAAATTAGAACAAAGATGAATATACCCATAGACGAATTTGAGCAAATAATAGACGAAACTATTCTTAAAAGAGGGTTGCTGTATTTTGAAAAAGGGTATATAACTGAATTTGAAAAAATTTCTGACAAAGAATTTGAAGCGAGCGTTTCTGGAACTGAAGAATATACCGTTCAACTAAGAATTAAAAACAACATCATTACAGAACATAACTGTGATTGTCCTTATGATATGGGACCAGTATGCAAACATATTGTAGCTGTTATTTTTTATATGCAGCAAGATTTATTAGCGTTTGACAAGAGCATATCTAAAAAAAGCAGAAAGAAAAAAACAAAGTCTGCCACTCAACAAATAAAAGAACTTCTAAAAGCAATTTCGCACGAAGAATTGATGGAATTTGTGAAGGGTAACAGTAAAAAGGATAGAAAATTCAGGAACTACTTTTTAGCGTCGTTTGGTCATCTTAGCGAAAATCAATCGAAAGAATTCTATCTAAAGCAAATAAAATCTATATTAAAGGTAGCCGCAGGGAGAGACGGTTGGATTGGTTGGTCTGATATGAGATATGTGGCAGAAACTACCGAATCCTTTTTAACCAATGCTGAAAAATATTTTGAAAATGGTAATTATCAAAATGTAATTAATATCAGCACAGCATTGCTCGAAGAAATGACGGAGGCTCTTCAATACGCAGACGATAGTAGTGGCGAGTTAGGATACTTTATAGATTCTTCAGTAGAAATGTTGTCTAAGGTGGCATTAGAAGAATTGCCAAAAGATATAAGAGATAAACTATTTGAATACTGTATTTCCACGTTTAAAAAAAGACTGTTTTACGGTTGGGGCTGGCATTTAGGAATTATTAATGTCGCTTGTAGTTTAATTAAAAATAAAAGTGAGGCAGATGAGATATTAAAGTGCCTCAACTCTGTTAAGGGAGAATATGAACGAGAAGAAGCTCAAGTTCTTAAACTATATTTAATCAGGAAATATAAAAGTGAAAGAGAAGTTCATAAATTTATTGAGAAACACATTTCAAATTCATCAATTAGACAGGAAGAGATATCCCTTGCCTTAGAAAACAATAATTTTGAAAGAGCCATTAAACTATCTAAAGACGGAATTAAATACAATGAAAAAAATAAACCGGGCTTGGTAAAAGATTGGTATAATTGTTTATTAAAAATTGCACAAACCCAAAAAGATACACCTAAAATAATTGAATATGCTCGTTTTCTATTTATTGATGATTTTAGGGCTGAACAGAATTATTATAAAGTGTTAAAAAGCAATATAGAAGATGATAAATGGCATCCGTTTGTAGAAGAAATAATCAAAGATATTGCGTCTAATCGTAGAAGAGGAAGCATAAATACCGAATTGATAAGAAAAATTTATATTAAAGAAAAATGGTGGGATAAGTTATTAAATCTTCTAAGACAAAATACCTCATTACAAAATATTGAAGAAAACGAAAAACATTTATCAAGAGATTACACTCCTGAATTAGTGCAGTTTTATAGCGAAGGAATTACAAATTATATAAAAGTAAATATAGGGAGAAATCATTATAAAGAAGCCTGTAGATATTTGCGTAGAATGAAAAAATTAGGAGCAGGTAAGCAAGTTAATGTTTTAATAGAAAATTTTAAAAAAGAGTATCCACAACGTAGAGCACTAATGGACGAATTAAGTAGAGTGTGAGTTTTAGTGAGTAGTGTTTGGTTTAAATTCATAATTTCAAATTATCAGACAATAGTACTTAAAAATAAAATACTATCTTTGGAATATAAAAAGTTGAATAACAACAAGCCTGTGGAACTTAACACGTAGGAACATATAAAAAAGACTACGCGGGAAACGGGGTATTTCATAAATACACTATATTAAAACGTAAAAATGGGTAAAAATCAACACGTTGTAAAGAAAAATGGAGACTGGACTGTAAAAGGTTCAGGTAATTCCAAAGCAACTAAAAAGTTTGACACGCAAAAACAAGCAATTAATTTTGCACGAGGAATTGCGATAAATCAAAAATCAGAAGTTGTTATTCACGATAGAGATGGAAAAATTAGAGATAAGGATAGTTATGGAAACGACCCTAATCTACCAAAAGATAAAAAACATTAATTAATTTTAAAAAATATAATAATGGGTAAAATAACTGTTTTCATTCTGTTCTTGCTTGGGTTCTGCATTTCAGGTTTTGCACAAGAAACCTATAAAATTGGAAATACTGAATATTATTACAGTAAAAAATATTCTACAACAGGAAAGCCAATGGTAAAAAGAAGTGAATCTAATAAAACAAAGTTTTTAAAAAATATGGGGTACACTTCAACACCGTATGGCTATGAAATTGACCACATAAAACCTCTTTCAGAAGGCGGAACAGATGATCCTTCTAATATGCAACTTTTAACAAAAGAACAACACGCAAGAAAAACTGCAAAGGAAAGAACAAATAGGTCAAATTCAACTTATAGTACATATCCAACTTATAAATCAAATTCAACCTATAAATACTCAAATAGTTATTACTCAACACTTTCAAGCAGTCCAAGTGGGAAAACGATTTATACTGGAAAAAATGGTGGAAAGTACTATATTAATAGTAACGGGAATAAGACGTATGTAAAATCAAAAAAAAAACCAAGCACTTATAATTATTTAACACCTTCATATAATTCAGGCAGTAGTAGAACAATTCGTACAGGTTCAAGGGGTGGAAAATATTATATAAATAGCAATGGGAATAAAACGTATATCAAAAAAAAGAACTAAAAAAGCCCATAACAAAACATATAAGTCATTGTACAACAAGTTGTTAAATAAATTTGTTGTATTTAAAAAAACAGAATATGAAAAAATATAAAATACTTTTGTTATTAGTAGTATTAATTATTCCTCATTTAATTCTTTCGCAAAACTCATCAAAAGTGGAGTTTGAAGGAGGAGAAATCTACCTTATTGCTAAGGATGCAGAAACCGATAAACAGATTTTTAAAAAGCCTATTGGCAGAGTAATTAACATAGAATATGACTCTTTTTATAAATCTTACCAAATATTTTACAATTATAAAAATGAAGGAGCTACTTTTCTGAAGTTTGAACATTTAGAAGATACCGAGATGTTTGAACATTTAGAAGATACCGAAGGAATGGAAATGCGTATATTTATTGAAACTGTAAGTAAGAAGAAATACGGAGTTGTTGACTTTTACATATTCGAAGATGATTACTGGCCTTATAAAGATAATATGAAAGGTTTTTTGTACTTTCTTCCTTTTGAGGTGCTTGTCAATAAAAATGGTGGATCAAAAATAATGGGGGTTATTTCTATAGAAAATTTTAAGAGAAAATGACAAGAAGCACTTTCTAACATTCAAACATTCATGTATATTAACCAAGGCAATGATTTTTTTACAAAAGAGGAATTAGATACTCGTCTTGAATTCCTAAAAGAGACAGTTTTTGAATTAGGAATTCTTATTTCAAATAATAAAGATGCTATAAGTTTGGAGAAACAATATAAAAAGGATGAAAAGTATAAAAAGATAAGAATAATTCATCCTTTCTTACGCCATTATGAATTACTATGCTATTTGGTATGTACTTCAAATTTATGCAAGATATTTTTGGAGCGAGAAAAAAGCAGTTTCTCCAAACTATTTAATAAACTGAAAAATGATTGTTACAGTAATGAGGTAAAATCATTACTCCAAGATAACATAGAAAAAAACAAAATAGGTGGTACTAAATGTTTTACTTCAAAAAATGATATAAAAATTAGTATTCAAGGATTAGAAAATAAAATAAACGATAATATAGAACTTATATTTAAAATTAAAAAAAGACGTGACAAGATATATGGTCATTATGATTTTAAATATGCTAAACCTGAAACATTAAAAGAAATTGAGCATCTAAAAAATGTAGCAAAAGAAATTTTTAAAACACTATACAGCGGTTTCTACGATTGTCACTACACGTTTGAACCCCCTACGAATGAGTTATCTATTACACAGATTATGGAAATAACTAAGGAATGGTACGATTTTAAAAAACAAAGCATAACAACAACAAAAAATGAAATACAAACAATACAAAAAAGCAATTATTTTATTAGCAGACGGAACTATTTTTCATGGGAAATCTATTGGGATAGAAGGCACGTCAACAGGTGAAATATGTTTTAATACTGGAATGACAGGTTATCAGGAAATTTTTACCGACCCATCTTATTTTGGGCAATTAATGATAGCTACCAACGCTCATATCGGAAATTATGGAGTAAACGACGAGGAAATGGAGTCTGACGGAATTAAAATCGCTGGACTAATTTGCAGAAACTTTAGTTTTACACATTCTAGAGAAGATTCGGACGGGAACTTAAAAGACTGGTTTGTAAAGTATAATTTAGTCGCAATATCCGATGTAGATACAAGGGCTTTAGTAAGTTATATCAGGGAAAATGGAGCTATGAATGCAATAATTTCAACGGAAGTATATGATGTCGAAGCCTTAAAGAAGCAGTTGTCAGAAACTCCAGATATGAATGGTTTAGAGTTAGCATCAAAAGTTTCTACAAAAAAACCGTATTTTGTCGGTGATAAAAATGCAACGTATAAAATTGCGGCTTTAGACATCGGAATTAAAAAGAATATTTTAAAAAATCTATCAAAAAGAGATGCTTATATAAAAGTATATCCGTATAATACAAGTTTTAAAGAATTGGAATCTTGGAATCCTGATGGATATTTTATTTCCAACGGCCCCGGAGACCCTGAACCTCTATCAGACGCTCAAAATGTAGCAAAAGAAATTATTAAAAGAAATTTACCGTTATTTGGTATCTGTTTAGGTCATCAGATAATTGCGTTGGCAAATGGAATTTCTACCTATAAAATGCATAATGGTCATAGAGGAATTAATCATCCGGTAAAAAATTTGGTAACAGGAAAAGGGGAAATAACTTCTCAAAATCACGGATTTGCTATTAATCGTGAAGATACGGAAGCACATTCAGATATAGATATTACGCATATACATTTGAATGACAATACCGTTGCGGGGATACAATTAAAAGATAAAAACTGTTTTTCAGTACAATATCATCCGGAGGCAAGTCCAGGTCCAAATGATTCAGAATATCTGTTTGACCAATTTATAGAAAACATTAATAAATTTAAAAATAAAAACAAATGAGCACAATAATTAGCATTCACGCACGTCAAATTTTTGATTCGAGAGGAAATCCTACTGTGGAAGTAGATGTGGTAACGGAAAACGGCGTCTTGGGTAGAGCAGCAGTGCCATCTGGAGCATCAACAGGAGAACACGAAGCGGTTGAATTACGTGACGGAGGAGAAAATTATATGGGCAAAGGAGTTTATGAAGCTGTTGATAATGTAAATCAATTAATTTCTCAAAAATTATTGGGGGTTTTGGTATTTGAACAAAACAGAATCGACCAAATTATGATTGATTTAGACGGAACTTCAAACAAAGCTAATCTCGGAGCAAATGCGATTTTAGGAGTCTCACTCGCTGTTGCAAAAGCTGCTGCTAATGAATTAAGAATACCTTTATATCGTTATATCGGAGGCGTATCAGCAAATACACTGCCCGTTCCGATGATGAATATTATCAACGGAGGTTCTCATTCTGATGCTCCAATTGCCTTTCAGGAATTTATGGTGATGCCAGTAAAAGCCTCAAGTTTTACACAAGCAATGCAAATGGGTTCGGAGATTTTTCATCATTTGAAAAAAGTTTTACACAACAGAGGTTTATCAACTGCTGTTGGAGATGAAGGCGGTTTTGCTCCAACTTTAGACGGAACCGAAGACGCTCTGGAAACCATTGCATTAGCTGTTAAAAATGCGGGATATAAATTGGGTGATGAGATTATGATTGCCTTAGATTGTGCTGCTGCAGAATTTTATGTTGACGGAAAATATGATTACACCAAATTTGAAGGAGCAAAAGGAAAAATTAGAACAAGCAAAGAGCAGGCGGATTATTTGGCAAAATTGGCTGCTAATTATCCAATTATTTCTATTGAGGACGGTATGGATGAAAACGATTGGGAAGGCTGGAAGTACTTAACTGACAAGGTTGACGACAAAGTTCAATTGGTTGGTGATGATTTATTTGTAACTAACGTTGAGCGATTATCAAGAGGAATTGAAAACGGAATTGCAAATTCAATTTTAATAAAAGTAAATCAAATTGGTACGCTAACAGAAACCATTGCGGCTGTAAATATGGCACACAATGCAGGATATACATCGGTAATGTCTCATCGTTCGGGAGAAACTGAAGATACTACCATTGCAGACCTTGCCGTTGCACTAAACACTGGACAAATTAAAACAGGTTCTGCCTCCCGTTCAGATAGAATGGCAAAATATAATCAGCTGTTGCGTATTGAAGAAGAATTAGCAGATATGGCTATTTATCCGCAGGAAAAAGCGTTTAAGATTAAAGTTGAAAACTAAAAGTTAGAGGCTGGAAGTTAGAAGTTAGAGGCTGGAAATCGTAATTTAGAAATCATAATTCGTAAATCAAAATGTCCGTAGCAAAAAAAGAGTATAAAAGAATTACTGTCAAATCGTTAGTGGAAATGAAGGCAAATGGAGAGAAAATCTCAATGCTAACTGCCTACGATTATACTATGGCAAAGATTGTAGATGGTGCAGGAATTGATGTGGTTTTGGTAGGAGATTCTGCATCTAATGTGGTAGCTGGACACGAAACTACACTTCCTATCACATTAGACCAAATGATTTATCACTCGAGTTCGGTTATAAGAGCTGTAGAACGTTGTTTGGTTGTTGTAGATTTGCCTTTTGGAACGTATCAAGGAAATTCCAAAAATGCTTTGGAATCTGCCATCAAAATTATGAAAGAATCTGGTGTACACGCAGTAAAACTAGAGGGTGGAAGTGAAATTTCTGAGTCTGTTTCTAGAATTTTAACTGCTGGAATTCCTGTAATGGGACACTTAGGATTAACGCCTCAATCTATTTATAAATTTGGCACATATACTGTAAGAGCAAGAAAAGAGGAAGAGGCTGAAAAATTGATTGAAGACGCAAAATTATTAGAAAAATTAGGTTGTTTTGCTTTAGTTTTAGAGAAAGTTCCCGCAAAATTGGCACAAAAAGTAGCTGAATCTCTAACAATCCCTGTGATTGGAATTGGGGCTGGCGGCGGTGTTGACGGTCAGGTTTTGGTAATGCACGATATGTTGGGAATGACTTACGAGTTTAACCCTCGTTTTTTACGTAGATATTTAGATTTATACACACAAATGGCAGATGCTTTTAAGCAATATATTGCTGATGTAAAAAGTAGAAACTTTCCTAATAAAAAAGAGCAATATTGATGTTTACGAATTTTGGATTATGATTTTAGATTGGACTCGTAAATCGCAATTCGTAAATCAAAAGACAGTAATAAACATCTAAAAAATTGATAAGTATTAAGAACATATCACTGCGAATACGCATATTTATTGTTATGATTCTATTGGTATTTATAACCTCTGTGCTTACTGTTGTTCTTACGATATATCAATACGACAAGGAAATAAAAGAGTATAATATAGGTCGTTTTGGCAGAAAAGAAAATGCTGTAAAAACTAATATCGAGCAATTATTAAAGAGAAAAAGCTCTAATCCTGTTAGTGCAGAGAATCTATCCAATATATTTCAAAGGCAAATTTTTGAAATATCTTTAGTTCATAAGTTAGATATTTCTATTTTCAATTTAAAAGGTAATTTGCTTAAAACGTCAATCATAAAACCGTTTAATGACACGATAAAACAAGAAATTACAAGATTTGTTTTAAATGATTTAGAGTCAAAACCATCACATAAAATATTTAATAATTATAAGGTCAAGAATGGAAGTTATGAAACATCATATTCTTATATAACAGATTTGAAATTTAAAAGGATTGGAATTTTACAGCTGAAATTTTTTCAAGACAATTCGGAGAAAGAAAAGGAGCTTAAAGAATTTATGTACAATCTGGGCTTTGTTTATCTGTTAATGTTTTTGATAGCTATATCTTTAGCGTATTTTTTGTCAAGCTATATTACGCGTTCTATCGAAACAATTTCAGATAAAATTCAGAAAACTAAATTGAATAAACAAAACGAAAAGATAGAATTAGAGTCTGCGAGTTCAGAAATAAATATTCTAGTAAACGCATATAACAGTATGATTGATGAGCTACAAGAAAGTGCTGTAAAATTAGCAAAAAGCGAACGTGAACAAGCGTGGAGAGAGATGGCAAAACAAGTGGCTCATGAGATTAAAAATCCGCTAACGCCAATGCGTTTGACCGTACAAAGTTTTGAGCGAAGATTTAATCCAGAAGACCCGGCTGCAAAATATAAAGTAAAAGAATACAGCCAAACCTTAATCCAGCAGATAGATGTTTTGGATTCTATCGCATCTGCATTTTCTGATTTTGCCAAGATGCCTACACGAAAAAGGGAAAAAATTGATGTAGTAGAAGTGGTCAAATTAGCTTTGGATATTTTTAACGAAGAGTATATAAATTATACGACAACAGAAAAGGAGCTTCTTGTTAATTTAGATAAAACACAGTTAATCAGGATTATAACAAATTTGGTAACAAATGCGGTTCAAGCAGTGAAGGACGAAGAAAAACCAAGTGTAGAAGTAAACGTTTCTCTAAAAAAAGAGATGATTAAAATTACTATTACAGACAATGGCAAAGGCATAAAGGAAGATGTAAAATATCTAATCTTTGAGCCCAAGTTTACCACAAAAACAAGTGGAATGGGGCTTGGATTACCAATGATAAAGAAAATAATAGAAGCGTATAACGGCTCCATAAAATTTATCTCAGAAAAAGATAAAGGAACTATTTTTACAGTAATCATTCCGAAAACGTAGAAAGATAAATCGTTGAATTATGTAACTGTCAAATCATCAAATTGTTCAATCGTAATTTTTTTACAGCTAAAATTTGTAAATAATCAGAATTAATAATACCTTGCCGAGCTTAAAATAATTGGCTTATGAAAATTATAGTACCGATGGCTGGAATTGGTTCCCGATTAAGACCACACACACTAACCATTCCAAAGCCGTTGACTATTATAGCTGGTAAATCAATTGTGCAAAGATTAGTGGAAGATATTGCATCGGTCGTAAATAAAAAGGTAGAAAAAATAGCATTTATTATTGGTTCCTCAGCAAGAGGATTTCCTAAGGATACTAAGGAAAAATTGTTGAAGATTGCAGAGGGATTAGGTGCAAAAGGAAGTGTTTATGTTCAGGAGGAGGCTTTGGGAACGGCACATGCAGTTTATTGTGCCAAAAATTATTTGGAGGGAAATTGTATTATTGCCTTTGCGGATACTTTGTTTAAGGCAGATTTTAGGTTAAATCCAGATGTAGATGGAGCTATTTGGGTAAAGCAGGTAAAAAACCCCAACGAATTTGGAGTTGTAAAATTAAAGGACGGAATTATTACTGATTTTATTGAAAAGCCAATTTTTTTTGTTTCTGATTTAGCGATTATTGGGATTTATTATTTTAAAGATGGCAAAAAAGTTAAAGATGAGATAAAACATCTGTTGGATAATAATATTAAAGAACACGGAGAATATCAGCTGACAAATGTTTTGGAGTTTTTAAAACAAAAAGGTGCAAAGTTTATCACTAACAAAGTTGATGAATGGATGGATTGTGGCAAAAAGGATTCGACGGTTGATACCAATAAAAAAGTTTTGCAATTTGCGTTAGAAAAGAACAAGAACTTAGTTTCTAAGTCGGTTGTTTTAGAGAATTCAAAGATTATTCAACCGTGTTATGTAGGCAATAATGTTGTTTTAGAGGACACTACAATAGGTCCTTTTGTTTCTATAGGAGAAAATAGCTCGGTAAAAAACTCTGTGATAAGTAATTCTCTAATTCAAACTAATGTAACTATTGATAATGCAAAATTAGACAATGCGATGATTGGTAATTTTGCTAAATATAATGGAGATTTTACATCGGTAAGTATAGGAGATTATACGGAACTGATGTAAAAAATATTATACCAACAAGAAAAGTGAAAAACTAAGAGTGAAAAATTCTAAATTCGTAATTCTTCGCTATCTTTTCACTTGTATTTTCAATTTTTATGAAAAAAATAAATAAAATAGCGGTAATAACTTCTGGTGGAGATTCGCCGGGAATGAATGCAGCAATCAGAGCTGTTGTAAGAACCTGTGCATTTTACAAAACAGAATGTGTGGGTGTATATAGAGGTTATCAAGGATTAATTGAGGGGGATTTTACACCTATGTCGGCAAGAAGTGTAAATAATATAATTCAAAAAGGGGGAACTATTTTAAAATCTGCAAGGTCTTTAGAATTCAGGACTAAAGAAGGGCGTAAAAAAGCATTTCTTCAATTAAAAAAGGAAAAAGTAGATGGGCTTATAATTATTGGCGGAGACGGTTCTTTTACAGGAAGCGTTATTTTTAATAGAGAGTTTAATTTTCCGGTTATAGGAATTCCCGGCACAATAGATAACGATATTTACGGGACTACGCATACTTTGGGCTATGACACTGCGTTAAACACAGTTGTAGAGGCTATTGATAAAATTAGAGATACGGCATCATCACACAACAGGCTATTTTTTGTAGAAGTTATGGGAAAAGATGCGGGTTTTATAGCCTTAAATGCAGGTATTGGTGCGGGGGCAGAAGAGATTTTAATTCCAGAGGAAAATCTGGGGTTAAAAAAGATGTTACAATCGTTAAAGAAAAGTAGAAAAGCTGGAAAATCATCAAGTATAGTCGTTGTTGCAGAAGGAGATAAAACAGGTAGAAGTGTTTTTGAATTAGCAGATTATGTAGAAAAGAATCTGCCAGAATATGAGGTGAGAGTTTCTGTGTTAGGACACATACAAAGAGGAGGAGTTCCGAGTTGTTTTGATAGAGTTTTGGCTAGTAGATTGGGTGTAAAATCCGTAGAATTATTGTTAGAAGGAAAAAGTAACTTAATGGTTGGTTTAATTAATAATAAAGTGGAATCTACAGATTTAGAAAAAGCAATAAAAGGGCAGCATAGAATAAATAAAGAAATGCTAAGAATGTCTGATATAATAACTATCTAAAAAAAGCTGGAAGCAAGTGAAAAGTGAAGTTGGAAACTAACAACCAACGCGTAATAATAAATAAATAAGAACAGTAAAAAAATGATTAAAATTGGAATTAACGGATTTGGAAGAATAGGAAGATTGGCTTTTCGTTCTGCAATGAAAAGAAAAAACGTACAAGTAGTAGCAATAAATGATTTGCTAGAAGTAGATTATTTAGCATATATGTTAAAACACGACTCGGTTCACGGGTTATTTAAAGGTGCTGTTGACGTAGTTGACGGAAAGCTAATTGTCAACGGAAAAGAAATTAGAATAACAGCAGAAAGAAATCCAGCAGATTTAAAATGGGACGAAGTAGGAGCAGAGTACATAATAGAATGTACAGGTTTTTTTACATCTAAGGAAAAATCTAATTTACATATTGAAGCAGGTGCAAAAAATGTAATAATCTCTGCACCGTCGCCAGATGCACCAATGTTTGTAATGGGAGTTAATAATAATAAATTAACAACAGAAGACACCATTATTTCTAATGCGTCTTGTACAACAAACTGTTTAGCTCCAATCGTAAAAGTGTTAAATGATAATTTTGGGATTGTTGAGGGTTTAATGACTACTGTACACTCCACCACCGCCACTCAAAAAACTGTTGACGGTCCTTCTTCCAAAGATTGGAGAGGCGGCAGAGCAGCAATTCACAATATAATTCCGTCATCTACCGGAGCAGCAAAAGCCGTTGGAAAGGTAATTCCAGAAATGGATGGAAAATTGACAGGAATGGCATTTAGAGTGCCAACTATGGATGTTTCTGTAGTAGATTTAACAGTCCGTTTAGAAAAAAATACATCTTATAATGCCATTAAAAAAGCGATGAAGAAGGCTTCAGAAAATGAAATGGCAGGTGTCTTAGGATATACGGAAGATATGCTAGTTTCTCAAGATTTTGTCGGAGATAAAAGAACTTCAATTTTTGATGCCAATGCAGGAATTGCTTTAAACGATAATTTTGTAAAGATAATTTCTTGGTATGATAATGAGATGGGATATTCTACTAAAATTGTAGATTTAATTGAATATGCAGATTCGTTAAAAAGCTGAAAAAGGAGTCAAGAAAATAGACCAGAGAGAATAGAAAAAAGAACCAAGAATCAAGACAGTGGGAAGTGGAATAAAATTCTAAATCTAATCTGTCAAACTAAGATTACTACCTAAAGCGACAAAATGTTATGCACACCTACGATTTTTCGTAATTACAAATAAAATCATACCTTTGCATTCTTAAAAAATCAAAAAAAGCAGATTTTATTGCTACGAATTTGTCGCAAAATAATAAATCATTTGCAGGTTTTTACTTTTTTATAAAAAATAAACTAAAATATATACACAATGGGAAGAGGGTTTTTTAATGTTCCGAAGGCTGTAAATGAGCCAGTTAAGGAATATGCTCACGAGTCTCCAGAGAGAGAGAAACTTCTAGCAACTTACAAAAAAATGTATGATAGCAACATAGATGTACCGATGCACATTAACGGCAAAGAGATACGAACAGGAAATACTAAAAATATCACACCTCCGCATAATCATAAACATATAGTTGGTCAATATCATACGGCAGAAAAATCGCATGTAGATGATGCTATTTCCACAGCTTTACAGGCAAGACAGGCTTGGTCTAGCACAAGTTGGACAGAGCGTGTGGCTATTTTTCTAAAAGCTGCTGAATTATTGGCGGGTCCTTACCGTGCCAAAATGAGTGCTTCTACAATGATTGCACAATCCAAAAATGTACATCAGGCAGAGATTGATGCCGTCTGTGAAATGATTGATTTTTTCCGTTTTAATGCGGAATATATGACAGATATTTTCAAAGACCAGCCAGATTCTGCTCCCGGAATTTGGAACAGAGTTGAATATCGTCCGTTGGAAGGTTTTGTATATGCAATTACTCCTTTCAATTTTACATCTATTGCCGCTAACTTGCCTGCAGCCGCTGCGTTAATGGGAAATGTTGTCGTTTGGAAACCATCAGATCATCAAGCGTATTCGGCACAGGTGATTGTAGATTTATTTAAAGAAGCCGGCTTGCCTGACGGTGTAATTAATGTAATTTACGGCGACCCCGTGATGATTACAGACACAGTATTGGATTCGCCAGATTTTGCTGGATTACATTTTACGGGTTCTACAAATGTCTTCAAAAATTTATGGAAACAAATAGGAAACAATATTCATAATTACAAAACATACCCAAGAATTGTGGGAGAAACTGGAGGAAAAGATTTTATTTGGGTTCACAATTCTTCAAATCCTTTGCAAGTAGCAACAGCTATCACGAGAGGTGCTTTTGAATATCAGGGACAAAAATGTTCTGCGGCTTCTCGTGCATATATTCCTGCTTCTCTGTGGGAAGATGTAAAAAAGTATCTGATTACACAGGCTAAAAGCATCAAAATGGGCTCTCCAGAAGACACTTCTAATTTCGTAAACGCTGTAATACACGAAGGTTCTTTTGATAAAATTGCCAGTTATATCAATGCTGCAAAAACTGATGCTGATGCAGAAATTATCATCGGAGGAAATCATGACAAATCCGTAGGATATTTTATTGAACCTACCGTAATTGTAGCAAAATCACCTACTTACGCAACTATGACAACCGAATTATTCGGACCTGTGATGACCATTTTCGTATATGAAGATTCAGAATGGGAAGACTCCTTAGAATTAGTTGACAATTCCACAGAATACGCTTTAACTGGAGCTATTTTTTCTACGGATAGATATATTGTAGAAAAAGCATCTAAAGTGTTAGAGAATGCTGCAGGAAACTTTTATATAAATGACAAACCGACAGGAGCTGTTGTAGGTCAACAACCTTTTGGTGGTGGTAGGTCTTCTGGAACTAATGACAAAGCGGGCTCTGCACAAAATCTTTTGCGTTGGACTTCTGTTCGTTTAATTAAAGAAACTTTTGTAACACCAACAGATTATAAATATCCTTTTTTGGGATAAAAAACTAAACCACTATGGACTTTAAGTCCATAGTGGTTTAGTTTTTAACTTTTCACTTCCTCTCTCTTTCTAAAACTTCTCAAAAACACCTAAACCAAAAAGAGCAAAATCATATTTTGACGGGTCTAAGTTATCAAATTCTCTCAGAGTAAAATCTAACTTCTCAAGTGCTTTCCAATCATTTTGTTTTCTGTGTAAAAGCCCTAATTTTCTAGCAACACTTCCGGAATGTACATCTAAGGGGCATGACAAATTAGCTGCGGAATGTTTTTTCCAAATGCCAAAATCTACGCCACAATCGTCATTTCTTACCATCCAACGTAAAAACATATTTATCCTTTTTGCTGCTGAGCCTTTTATAGGATCTGAAATATGTTTCTCTGTTCTCTGCTGATGAGGAATTTCAAAAAACACCTTTTTAAAACTGTAAATTGCATTCTTATACGTGTCATAACCATCGTTAATCATTAGAACATCTTCTAGCCCGTTGTGATTTAAATAAATGTTTTTTAATGACTTTATAAAACACTCAAAATCAATCGGATTAAATGTTCTGTGCACAAATATAGAAAATGGTTTCAAATCTTTTTCCTGATGATTTATAACAAAATCGTAGGGAGAATTGTCTAGTAAATCCATCATTCTTATAGCATTTTTTACAATCATCTTTCTATTTCCCCAAGCAATTGTAGCGGATAGGAAACCGGCAATTTCAATATCTTCTTTAATTGAAAACCTGTGTGGTATCTGAATTGGGTCGGACTCAATAAATCTTGGGTTGTTATACAGAATCACCTTTTCGTCAAGGAATTCTTTAAGCTCTGTTCTTGTCATAATTAATTGGTTGTTGGTTGTCAAATTGTGTAATCGTAATTCATAATTCAAAACTCAAATAATCACGCCGTCTTTCATTATCAATTTTCTATCAGCCATATTTGCCAATTCTTCATTATGTGTAATGATTACGAAGGTTTGTCCAAACTCATCACGTAGTTTAAAGAACAATTTATGTAAGTTTTTTGCCGACTCCGAGTCCAAATTTCCACTAGGCTCATCAGCTAAAACTACCGACGGATTATTTATTAGAGCTCTTGCTACGGCAACCCGTTGTTGCTCTCCACCAGAAAGTTGATTTGGCTTGTGGTGAATTCTATTTTCTAAACCCAAGAAAGTAAGAATTTTCATTGCTTTTTCATTGGTTTCTCTTTTTCTTTTTTTGGCAATAAATGCGGGGATACAGATGTTTTCTAACGCAGTAAATTCAGGTAATAATTGATGAAATTGAAAAATAAATCCTATGTGTTTATTTCTAAAGGAGGAGATTTTTTTGTCGGACAAATCTTTGAGTGAAATTCCGTTTAAAGATAATTCAAACGTTTGTTCTTTTAATGGCTTGTCTAAGGTGCCTATTATTTGTAGCAATGTGGTTTTTCCCGCTCCTGAAGAACCGACAATAGCAACTATTTCTCCTTTCTTTATATGGAGGTTAACGCCCTTTAAAACTTCAACATTTCCGTAATATTTATGGATATTCTTGGCAAGAATCATAGAATGATATTTTTTAAATACGAAAGTATTAAAAAAAATTGAATTAGGAATTTACGATTGCACAATTTGATGATTTGGGGGTTGAATCTGCCGTTACCTTTTGTTAAAAATTTTAAATACTAGCTTAGAATGTATTATATTTGGCATTTATGGAGCAATTAAGATACACAACAGATGAAAACAAAACGTTTAAAAATAAAAATATTTTCTGTTTTCTCATGTAGGTATTGGGTATTTCATTATTTGGTAAAAATTGAAAACTCACTACAATGAAAAATTTACTAACAGGAATAATCTCTTCCATTTTACCGATTTACAGTTTTTTTCTTGGATATATGCATTTAATAAGTATCCAAAAATAAGTCATTCAGATAGAATTAATGAGTATAATAAAATGTTTTTTAATATAGAGTTTAATCAAGTTATATTCGGTATTATTAATATTATACTTTTATTTATATCAATTATATTTTTAATAAAGTCTGTTAAAACTAAAAATATATTAATTAAAGTTACTAGTTCTATTTTTATATTGTTGTCAGTTTTTATTCTATTCTATAATGTTTGGGGTTTGCTATAAAGAGTTTGTAATAATAGATAAAAGTAATTGCAGTTTAGATGGATTACTAAACTTTTTATTTAGTTTCTCGATTAAAAGTGAAAATATTATTCCTGATTAGCATATCCAACAAGGTATAGACAAAATGTTTCTGGACATAAAGAAAAGTTTATTTATTACCTACAAAGTTTTTTAAACTCTTATAAGCAAAACATTGAAACATTGTACTATTATCGGAGGAGGAATTATCGGGCTGTGTTCTGCATATTATTTGCAAAGAGAAGGGCATAAAGTAACCGTTATAGATAAATCAGATTTTTCTAGCGGAGCGTCGTATATAAATGCAGGTTATATTACGCCAAGTCATATTATTTCTTTGGCAGCTCCGGGAATGATTAATAAAGGAATTAAATGGATGTTTAATTCTGCAAGTCCGTTTTATGTAAAGCCGAGATTTGACATTGATTTTTTTAAATGGCTATGGGCTTTTAAGAAATCTGCAACAAGAAGTAAGGTAGAAAAATATATTCCAGTTATAAAGGATATTAACCTGTTTAGCAGGAAGTTATACGAAGAAATTAAATTTTCTAATGAATTAAATTTTCACTACGAAAGGAAAGGTTTGCTGATGTGTTATAAAACAGACAAGGCAGGAGAAGATGAGTGGAGCGTTGGCAAAAGAGCGATTAAGGAAGGTTTAGATGTTAGGAATTTATCATCAAAGGAAGTAGAAAATTTAGAACCAAATGCCAATTTGAATATAAAAGGAGCTGTATATTATAACTCCGACGCACATATGACTCCAAATCAATTTATGCGAGAAATGCTAGTCTTTTTAAAAAGTAAAGGCGTTGATTTTTTGTCAAATGAAGAGGTGAAAGACACTCAGATTTCAGAGGGTAAAATCTTAAAAATAAATACTGATAAAAAAGAAATTCATACAGATGAAGTTGTGTTAGCCGCTGGTAGTTGGAGTCCTTTAATCACTAAAAAATTAGGAATTAAAATTCCGATACAAGCAGGAAAAGGGTACAGTATAAATGTTAAAAGAAATACAGGAATTCAGACTCCGGCAATTTTAATTGAAGTCAAAGTTGCCGTAACTCCAATGAATGGTTTTACACGTTTTACGGGTACGATGGAGATAGCAGGAATTAATCATAAAATTAATCCAACTCGTGTAAATTCAATTGCAAATGCGGCTAAAGAATATTATAACGAGTTAGAAATCACCACAAAAGAAAAAGAAAATGCAACTTGCGGATTAAGACCGTGTTCGCCAGATGGGCTACCTTATATTGGTAAATCCTCGAAGTGTAAAAACCTGACAATTGCCACTGGTCATGCAATGATGGGCTGGAGCTTAGGTCCTGCAACAGGGAAATTGGTTTCGGAAATTATCTCTGATAAAAAAACATCATTAGACCTAAATCCTTTTCATCCTGATAGGAGCTTTTAGATTTAAGGGTCTGTTCCAAAGTAACCTATATGTTATTTCAGAACAGACCCTTAGGTCAAATAGGGATAATTTATTTAGCCACCAATATTGTTAGTATTTATTGTTTCAGTAACTTTATTGAGGATTTCAAAAGCAGTTTCTGCCATTTTATTTCCTTTAAAATCTAGTAATGGATTTACTTCTACAAATTCTATACAGACTACTTTTTTAGTTTCTACAATTTGATTGATAATTTTTGTTATTTCATCTGGGTCAAATCCCTTTGAAACAGGAGTTCCTGTGCCGTAAGAAATCATATCACAATCCATACTGTCAACATCAAAAGATATATAAATGGCTTCGCAATCTGATAGTTTTTGCATAGCTTCATTTACGCATATTTCTAATCCTCTATATCTAACTTCAGAAACTGTGTAATTCTTAATTCCAAGGTTTTCAATTTGCTTGTATTCAGGTTCTTCTGTGTCTCTAACTCCAAAATACACAAGGTTTTCAGCTTTAACTTTTGCACCTCTTACTCCAATATTTTTCATCCTATCCCACAAATCTGATGTTTCTCTGGAAACTTCATTTATTTGGAATTCTAGATTATCATCTGCAAGCGTGGCTGCAAGCGGCATTCCGTGAATATTACCCGAAGGAGATGTGTATGGAGAGTGAATATCTGCGTGAGCATCAATCCAAATCACTCCAATTTCTTTTGATAGAAAAGCTGCTTTTACACCGCTGATTGTCCCCAAAGCAGAGGAGTGGTCTCCTGAGATAACAATAGGAAATATTTCTTCTTGCAGACTAACTTTTACGTGATTGCTTAAACGTGTGCATTGATTTAGCACATTTCCAATTCGTTTTGCAAAAGAATTATTTACTTTATTGTAAATAGATTCATTTTCTGTGATTACATCAACAAACTCAAATTTATCAAAATAATCGTTATTTTTATTGATTGCTGCAATTTCTATTGCGTCAATACCCATATCGGAGCCTCTGGATCCAGCTCCAATATCTGACCTGTTTTTTATAATTTTTATTGATTTCATAATTTATCTATTATCTAATTCTACAAAAGACCGGCTATTTGCTCCAACATATATCTGGCGTGGGCGACCGATAGGCTCTTTCCCTAAACGCATCTCTTTCCATTGTGCAATCCAACCTGGCAATCTGCCTAAGGCAAACATTACAGTAAACATTTCTGTGGGAATCCCCATAGCTCTATAAATAATTCCAGAATAAAAATCCACATTCGGATATAGTTTGCGCTGTACAAAATAATCGTCGTTTAGAGCTTCTTGTTCTAGCTTTTTGGCTATATCTAAAATAGGGTCTTCAATCCCTAAATCATTTAAAACTTCATCTGCAGCAGCTTTGATGATTTTTGCTCTCGGGTCAAAACTTTTATACACTCTATGCCCAAATCCCATTAAACGAAAAGAGTCATTTTTATCCTTAGCTTTCGCCATATATTTTTTTGTATCTCCTCCGCCGTCGTTAATTTCTTGAAGCACTTCTAATACCGCTTGGTTTGCTCCTCCGTGTAATGGACCCCAAAGAGCAGAAATTCCTGCCGATAAAGAAGCAAATAATCCGGCATGCGAAGATCCAACCATTCTAACGGTTGATGTAGAACAATTCTGCTCGTGGTCTGCGTGTAATATCAGCAGTTTATTTAGAGCATTTTTTACAATCGGATTAATTTCATAACTTTCATTAGGTATTTCAAACATCATTTTTAAAACATTCTCTACATATCCCAAATTATTGCTTCCATAATTTAGAGGTAAACCTTGTTTTTTACGCATTGTCCACGCTACTAAAACCGGGAATTTCCCCATTATTTTTACAATGGCATTGTACATTTCTTTTTTAGAATCTACATTTACCGACGAAGGATTAAAAGCCACCAAGGCACTTGTCAAAGAAGACAAAACACCCATAGGGTGTGCATTCTTTGGAAACGAATCTATAATTTTTTTAATGTCTTGATCAACTATAGATTGAGATTTAATATCTGAATGAAACCTATTCAATTCCTGTTTTGTTGGTAATTCTCTAAAAATCAACAAAAAAGCTACTTCTAAAAAAGTTGCCTTTTGTGCTAATTCTTCGATAGAATATCCTCTATAACGAAGAATTCCCTCCTCTCCGTTTAGAAACGTGATAGAACTTTCACAAGAACCTGTGTTTTTATATCCAGAATCTATGGTAATAACGCCTTTTGCTGTGTTTCTTAATGATTTAATATCTATTGCTATTTCGTTCTCCGTCCCTTTAATCAGTGGAAATTCGTATGACTCTTCATTTATGTTTAAAGTAGCTATATCTGACATTTATTTTATATTTATACTGGTTATTGAAATAAACCGCTAAGGTACTAACTTTTAAAATAGTTTAAAAATTTAGTTAGAAAAAAGAAAAAATTACGAATTCAAGCTTCCAACTTCTAGCTTCTAACGTTTAATTCCTCTTTTGCTAATCCACCGCTGATATTTTGACGCATTTCTGTTATGCTCGCTTAGAGAAGATGCAAATTCGTGAAATCCGATTTTGTCTACACTCGCACACATATAAAAATAGTCGTGTTTAGTTGGGTTTAAAACCGCATCAATAGAAGAAATGTCCGGCATCGCAATTAATGTAGGAGGCAATCCTCTATTTTTATAAGTATTGTACGATGAATTTATTTTCAAATCTTTCTTCAAAACTCTTTTCACAACAAAATATTCCCCGTTTTTTTCTTTTAAAGCAAATATAATTGTGGGGTCTGCCTGCAAAGCCCAATTACTTTTTAACCTGTTCAAATACAATCCAGCTACTATTGGTCTTTCGTTTTTTTGTACAGTTTCTTTTTGTACGATAGATGCTAAAGTTATTACCTCGCTTTCTGAAAGGTTTATTTTTTTTGCTTTTTTCATCCGACTTTTTGTCCAAAACATACGATATTCTTTAAGCATTCTGTCTCTAAAACTTGTGGCAGTAATGTTCCAATACAGTTCATAGCTGTTCGGAATATACATTCCTAAGGCAGACTTTCCTGAAAAATTATTTTCGAACAAAAAAACAGAATCTTTCATTGCGTTTAATATGGAAATTGAATCTACCTCAATCTGTTGTGCAATTCTGCCGGACAGTTTTTCTAATGTATTTTGATTGTTAAAACTAATCCTAATTGGCATTTGATTTCCGCTTCGTAAAAGATTTATTACGTCATTTACAGACATTCCTTTTTTTAAAACGTATCTTCCACCTTTGGGATTTATAAAATTTTTCTTTTCTGCCAGCCATATAAAAGTGTCTGGATAATTTGAAAACGGAGTTAAAAGTTTTTTTACATCTATCAAATTGTAATCCGAACCAATGTAAATTTCTATATCTTTAGTAATATTATTATCAAAAATTTTTTGATAATAATTAAAACTGATAATTCCACCTGTCAAAAGAAAAGCGGTTATAATTCCGTATATAATTTTTCTATTCATTGATAAGTTGGAACAAAATTTCGTCTTTAAATATTTTTTGAGAGCAAATCCAATCTTTTTTGATTCCGACTTGTTTAAATTTGTGTTTTTTAAATAAAGCCACACTTTTTGTGTTTTCGGAAGTAATATTCGCGTACAATTGGTGCAAATTCAAGTGTGTAAAACAATAATTTATCAGCAATTTTATAGATTCAGAAGCAAATCCATTATTTTGATATTTTTGATGAATTAGAATTCCAATTCCAGCTCTTTTGTGTTGCGGATTAAAATCAAATAAATCAATTATTCCTACACTTTTATTATTTAGGTTTTCCTGAATAATTAAACGTAATTGTTTGACTTCAAAAATATCTGAATGTGAGTTTTCCAGATATTGCTTCAATATAAATTTGGAAAAAGGCGTTTGAGTATGGCTTATCTCCCAAAATAATTCATTGTTCTCTATGCTGAACAAAAATTGTAAATCTTCGGGTTCTAAGGCTCTTAATTTTATTGTTTTTCCTTGTAAAGTGTTCATTAAATTTCTATAGTTCCTTTAAAAACAAAGGTTGCGTCTCCTTTTAAAAATACATTTTTATAAATATCATTAACAGCATCAAATGAAACCTCTAAAGCTCCTCCTTTTACCGACAGAATTACCGAATTATTTTTTGTCCTTTTGGTTTTGTGCATTGCAATTGCAACGGCGGTTACTCCAGTTCCGCAGGCTAAAGTCTCGTCTTCAACACCGCGTTCATAGGTTCTTACTTTAAATGTTGAATCATCAATTTGTTCAACAAAATTCACGTTACTTCCTTCTGCTCCATAAATATCATTTCTGATTTTTCTTCCTTCGGAAAATACAGGAAAATCGGTGATATTTTTAACTAATTGTACGTGGTGCGGAGAGCCAGTATTTGTAAATATATAATTATCATAAATTGTAACATCATCAACGTCAGTCATTTGTAGCGAAACAACGTTATTTTTGATAGATGCGTGATGCAATCCGTCAATCGCCATAAACATAAAGGAGGTTTTATTTTTAAATAACTCTAATCTATGAGCAAAAGCTACGATACAACGCCCGCCATTTCCACACATAGAGCTTTGATTTCCATCGGCATTAAAATAAATCATTTTAAAATCTGTTTTGGCATCATTTTCTAATAATATTAGCCCGTCAGCACCGATACCAAAATATCTATCACACAAATTGTTGATGAGTTTTACATTGTCTCTATGAAATTTTTCTGCTCTGTTGTCAATTATTATAAAGTCATTGCCGGCTCCTTGATATTTATAAAAAGTTAAAATCATAAGGAGCAAAGATAAGAATTAATGAGATAACTGGTAGTTGTTTAATAGTTGTTGATTTCCAACTTCCAACTTCTAATTTTAAAATCGTAAATTCATAATTCATAATTTATTGACAGAATATCTGGATTTTCCTTTTGAATTTTTATAATTAGTTCTCCAAATAGTGTATTTGCCCAAGCAAACCAAGACCTGTTAAAATCCTTAGGATTGTCTTTATGAAATGCTTCGTGCATAAATCCTGTATCTGCGTCGGTGGCTCTAATAATTTCTAAGCAACGTGTTATTTCTTTTTTATCCGTAGAGGTCATCGCCCTGAGAGTAATCCCCATATGCCATATTTTTTCCTTTCCCGTATGTGGACTTGCTTGTCCTTCGGCAAATTTGCCTTTTAGATAATATGGATTGGAATCACTGACCAAAAACGCTCTTGTATTTTTGTAAATAACATCAGTAGGTTTGTGTGCTCCTAAATATGCCAGCGACATAAGTGAGGGAACATTTGCGTCGTCCATAAATACTTTGTTGCCAAAACCATCTACCTCATAGGCATATATATCTCCAAAATTTAGATGTTCAGAAATAGCATACTTCTTAATAGCATCATTTATCTCTGTAGCAAAATCACTACATTCCTTTGCAAATTTACTGTCTTTTAGCACATTATTATAGATGTCCGAAAGTTGTTTAAGGGAAAGAACGGCAAAAATATTTGACGGAATAAGATAAGGATATAAAGTAGCATCATCTGACGGTCGGAACATAGAACAAATCATACCTATTGGTTTAGTTGGTCTGCCAGTGCCATCAAATACAGGTGCGTCAATCATAGAAGTAGTTTTACGGATAAACTTGTACGGAGAAGTGCCGTTTTTACGCTGTTCTGTTCGGAAAGTCTTCACAATCAGCCTCATAGCTTTGTCCCAGTTTTTGTCAAATACTGAGGTGTCTCCAGATAATTCGTAATATCTATGAGAAAGTCTAACAACATAGCACAGCGAGTCAATTTCCCATTTTCGCTCGTGTACGCCCGGAATAAGTTTTGGAATATCCTCTTCCCATTCTGATTTCTTGGTTAAATCTTTATAAAATGCGTTGGCATAAGGGTCGGTTAGCACGCACTTTACCTGCCTGTTTACTAAACCGAGAATTAAGTTTTTGAGCTTGTCATCTTTTTTTATCAAAGGCATATACGGCCACACCTGTGCGGTAGAATCCCTTAGCCACATAGCATCTATATCGCCAGTAATGATAAACGTATCAGGCTTGCCATCTATAATTCCGTAATCTACAGTGGTGTCTAATGTGTTGGGGTAACAATTCTCAAACATCCAAGCAATTTTCTCATCTGCAATCAAAGATTTAATTTTTTTAATTGTTTTTTCTACTTCTTTGCTTATAAACGTTCGCTCACTGACGGGAGGTCTGTTCGAAACAAATTTTTGTTCTGAATAAAAAGGGTTTAAACTAAAACCTACTGACGGTATTGTTGCCAGTCCGCCTAATAAAAAGCTGTTATTTTTGATAAATCTTCTTCTGTCCATTTGATTAATGCTTTAATTGTTGAATTGTTCAATCATAAATCTAAAAATCGTAATTCAAGATTTGTAAATATAAACAAATATAGGGATTTATAATTAAGTCGTTTTTGGAATATAAATTTAATGCTTTATTTGAGATTATTAGTAACTTAGCACACTGAATAAAAATCAGTTTTTTGTTTCAAATTATAATAGATGAGATTACACAGAAACCTAACTTACGCAGTAATTGACAGCTTACGCGATGTTTTTAATGAAGGTGTTTACGCTGATAAAGCCGTAGAAAAGGCATTAAAAAGAGATAAGCGTTGGGGAAGTAGAGACCGTAAATTTGTGGCGGAAACTATTTACGAAATTGTGAGGTGGAAACGTTTGTACGCAGAAATTGCTGAAGTAAAAGAGCCTTTTGACAGACCTAATTTGTGGAGAATGTTCTCTGTATGGTGTGTTCTAAAAGGAATAAGTCTTCCTGATTGGAATCAAATAGAGCCAACTCCTACGAGGAGAATAAAAGGAAGATTTGACGAATTATCTAAAATTAGAAAGTTCAGAGAATCTATTCCAGATTGGATAGATAATATTGGCGTAAAGGAGTTGGGAGAAAATATTTGGACTGCGGAAATAAAAACTCTAAACAAGCAAGCAGATGTGGTTTTGAGAGTTAATACGTTAAATATCACCAAAGAAAATTTACAAAAACAGTTTGCCAAAGAAGATATTTTTACAGAAACTATTCCAAATTATACAGATGCGTTAAAACTTACAGAAAGGGCAAATGTTTTTAAAACAGAAGTTTTTAAAAAAGGATATTTTGAAGTGCAAGACGCATCATCTCAACTTGTAGCCGCTTATTTGGATGTTCAGCCGGGTATGAAAGTGGTTGATGTCTGTGCAGGAGCGGGCGGTAAAACTTTGCACTTAGCTTCTTTAATGCAAAATAAAGGTCAAATTATTGCTATGGATATTTATGAAAGTAAATTAAAGAAACTAAAAATAAGAGCAAAAAGAAACAAAGTACACAATATAGATTTACGTGTGATAGATTCAACAAAACCTATTAAAAAACTACATAACAAAGTAGATAGAGTTTTGATTGATGCTCCTTGTTCGGGTTTGGGTGTGCTGCGTAGAAACCCAGATTCTAAGTGGAAGTTGCAACCAGAATTTATAGAAAATAAAAAAAAAACGCAACAAGAAGTTTTACAACAATACTCAAAAATGGTAAAATATGGGGGCAAATTAGTATATGCAACTTGTTCAATATTGCCGTCAGAAAATCAGGAGCAGATAGAAATATTTTTAAAATCAGACTCGGGAAAAGAGTTTGTTTTTGTAAAAGATAAAAAAGTGCTGGCACATCAATCAGGGTTTGATGGATTTTATATGGCACTTTTGGAGAAGATAGAAAATAGAATCAAGACAATTTAGATTTTAGATTTACGAATTAGAGGCTAAAAACCAATAACTATCAACAAACAACCAACAACTAAAAAAGACTTATGCAGGATACTTCCAAACAATACGATGCTGTTATAATAATATGTAGGAATTTGTTTGTCAAAAAAATGAGCGATTACGGTAGTGCGTGGCGTATTTTACGTTTGCCATCACTGACCGATCAAATATTTATAAAAGCACAAAGAATACGTCAATTACAGGAAAACCTTGTTCGTAAAGTTGATGAAGGTGAGAAATCTGAATTTATTGGAATTATAAATTACTCTATTATGGCGTTAATTCAATTGGAGAAAGGGATTACAGAAACCCCTGATTTATCTACCGAAAATGCTGTGGAGCTGTACGATAAACATATCAAAATAACCAAAGAATTGATGGGGAATAAAAATCACGATTACGGCGAGGCATGGAGAGAAATGCGAATAAGTTCTCTAACCGATTTGATTTTACAGAAATTATTACGCGTAAAACAAATTGAAGATAACAAAGGAAAAACTATCGTTTCGGAAGGAATTGATGCAAATTATCAGGATATGATTAATTATGCAGTTTTTGCGATGATACATTTAAATTAATTACGATTACACAGTTCAACAATTTAATGATTAAACAATTAAAGCAATGATTACAAGAATAATAGTCTATATAGTCCGAATTTTGGTCGGAGTTATGTTTATATTTTCAGGGTTTGTAAAATTGATAGATCCTATCGGTTCTCAATATAAATTTCAAGAATATTTTAGCGAAAGTGTTTTAGATATAGAATTTTTACTTCCATACACACTCGTGTTTTCAATAGTATTAATCATTTTAGAAATTTTATTAGGAGTACTTTTATTGCTCGGATATAAACGGAAAGTAGCTGTTTGGAGTTTGCTAATTTTATCAACATTTTTCTTGTTTTTAACTTGGTATTCTGCTTTTTATGACAAAGTAACAGATTGTGGTTGCTTTGGTGATGCCATAAAACTAACGCCTTGGGAAACGTTCTATAAAAATATCATTCTAATTGTGTTAATTGCTTTTCTATTGATAAGAATAAAGGACATAAAATTAATTTTTTCTAAAAGAATTTCTAAGATAATCACGTATCTTTCATTTGGTGGATTTATGTACATTACTTATTATGTGCTGTCGCACTTGCCAATTATAGATTTCAGACCCTATGCAGTTGGCAACAATATTATTGAAGGAATGAAATACAAAGAAGACGGAGAAATTCCGCCGATACACGATTTTTTTTTAGAGTCTGCAGATAAAGATTTAACCAACTATATATTATCAAAAGAAAAAGTGATGCTAATTATAGTTTATAGATTAGACAAATCGGACACTAACGGATTTAAATCAATAAAAGAATTGACACAAAAAGCATTAGAAAACGGCTATACAATATACGGTGTTTCGTCTTCTTTTGAAGATGATTTGGCAAGTGTAAAAGAAAAGTATAAACTGCCTTTCTATTTCTTATTCTGCGACGAAATCACATTAAAAACTATGATTAGGTCAAACCCCGGAATTATGACTTTAGAAAAGGGAACGATAACAGGTAAATGGAATTGGACAGACGCAGATAAGGTCAAATTACAACAATAATTGTTCAATCGTAATTCCAACAACTATTTACATATACTTTCTCAAATCTATCTCAGTAATGCCGTGGTGTGATGACTGCTCAACAGCTTCTCCCTTATTAATAATGAGTAACTGTGGAGATTGATGTGGTACTTGAAATTGGCGTCCTATTTCGTTAGAAATATCTCTATAATTTAATAAGTCCAAATAATATACTTTAAAGTTTTTCATTTCTTCATCAAATGATTTTTCAAATAGCTCAATAACCATTTTGCTAATTACACATCTTGTGGAGTGCTTGAAAATAACGACTGCCTCTGATTTAGATTGCTCTTTTATTTGCTCTAATTGAGATAAAGAAGTCAGCGAAATCCAATTTATATTAGATTCTGAGACTTTTTTAGCTGCAATTCCATTACCCTTAAATATTCTTTTTATAAAATCCATATTAACTTATAATTTGTAATTCATAATTCGTAATTTCCTCTCATCTACACCTATTTATCTTTTACAATTAGAAGCGTGGCAACAGCACCAGTAGCGAGATTCCATTCGTTAGAAGATATAATATTTCCAGCATCGTCATACACTTTGAACCCAGCTGTATTTGGACCAGAAGTTCCTTGATTTAGTGCTTTAAAAGCAATTTTATTAACTCCTTTTACAAGTGAAATTCTAAATTCTTGATAATCCTGTGTTAAAATTATATTATGCACGGCAGGAATATCATTTATATACACGGTAACCCTGTCTCCGTCAGGATATTGATAATCTCTGCAAATTATTTTAACATATTTTGAGTTACTTCTAAAATTTCCCAAATATTGATCTACTCTTTTGTATTGATTATTTATGCTTTTATAAGATTCATTCCATCTCTCTTCGCTCAATTTTGCTTGACTTATAATGCCTTTATTTTTTAAGTCTCTTTCTTTTTCAGCCTTAGTTTTTTTATTTTTAGAATTGTTATAGGCATTTTTAAAACTATTAGAGGAATCAATATTTAGAGAATCTCGTTTTTTTATTGATTTAATTGGGTTTACATTTACTGATTTACGAACACCTTTTTTATCTATCTGCGAAAAGATAGAATTGCTAAAAATAATTAACAGGGTTAACAGAAAGTATTGTTTTTGGTTTTTCATTGATAAGAAAATATATCTTTTGACGCACAAAAATAGTGCCGAATAATTCCAAAACTCAGTTATTCAATCGAAAAATTAAAATATGTTTTCGGAAAAGGCTCTTTTTCTAAGGTAAAATGCCACCACTCATTAGGGTAAGGGACAAAACCATTATCTGTCATTAATTGTCTTAGTAACAACCTGTTAGAACGCTGTTCTTTGTTTATTTTAGAATACATTGGATATGATTGTTTATCAAAAAAATCATACGAACTTCCCATATCCAATTCTTTATTAGTTTTTAAGTCAATGATTGTCAAATCCACAGTACTTCCCCTGCTATGACCAGATTTTGAAGCAATATAGCCCAGTTTAAATAATTCTTTTTTTTCAATATTCGGATAGTATTCCTTTTTCATTAAAGTGTCCTTTAAATCTTTTGCCCAACTGACAAAGTGATTTACAGATTGTTGTGGTCTGTAAGCGTCATAAATTTTTAAACTTAGATTAAAAAGAAGCAATTGTTTTTGTATTTTTTGTAGAGCTTTTGCCGTAGAAAGCGTTACAATTATCTTGTTTTTATTATACCCGTTTATTGGTTTTCCTATAAAATTATTATTCGTAGCGTATCTTAATTCTGATTTTATTGTCGGTTCAATATCATTTAGATAAACAAAATTATCAGGAATAATTATTTTATTTTGACCAAATCCCATTGTAGATAGGCAAATAAAAAATGCAAGATGTATCCTTATGTTCATCTATGGTTACTTTAATTTGGCGATGGCTTTTTTAAGTTCATCTTTTTTATCTTTTGGAGCTAACTTTAGTGCTTTTTTATACATTTTTACAGCACGTTTTTTATCACCAGCCTGCGTGTGTCCCCAAGCCATTATTGAGTATGATTGATAATTTTTTGGGCGATTTATAATATTATGTTTCAGTATTTCTAAAGCAGATTTTTTATCTTTGGCTCTAAATTTAAAGAATGCAGCCCTTTGTAAATCTCTTATAGAGCCTATTTTCAATGCTTTGGATAAGGTAATTTCTGCTTCTGATGTTTTTCCCTGTTTTTCTAAAAGTTGAGATTTAAGATTTAGATTAGAAAAGTTCTTGTTATTTTGGATAGATCTATTAATCCATTTTAAACCATCTTCATAATCTGTGTCGTTGTCCAAACAATATTTAGCGGCATTGTACAATCCTGTCCAGCCCCACCAAGGTCGTGAATTTAATTGACTTTTAAGGCTTTTAGTTGTTAATTCATCAGTATTTACAGTGAGGTCAAAAGCAATACTTGTTTCTGCCCAAATAAACTCAACTGTAACTTTGTTTTTTGTTACGTCATTAAAATTAAAAGTAAGAAACTCGTGGTGAGAAGCTTTTTTTGGTGTCGCAGAAAAACGAATAGCATCTTTGCTTTTATCATAAAAATAACTTCCCCAAGCATTGCTATCATTATTCAAAATGATTGTCCAACTGTCCTTGTTTGGTATGGTGTGCAGTCCATATTTGCCAGCTTTTATAGTCTTTCCATCAATAGTAACATCCGTAGAAAATTTGATAGAAGTATTTTTATTTGCTCCAGTACGCCAAACTTTTCTATAAGGCACTAATTTACCAAAAATCTGTCTGTTCTTTACCAGAGGTCTATTGTATTCTATTGTAATTTCAGTAACGCCAACCTCTTGGTATATTTTTGCCTTCTGGCTTAGGTTTGGCAATTTTACTGGATATTCAAATTGTGCTTGTGTTTTGTTAGTAATAAATAAACAAATAACAAAAACTGAAGATATGATTATTTTTTTCATAATTAATTAATTTTTAATTTGCTGATAAAATTGGTTTTTAACGTCTTTATTATTTAATCATTGAATTGTTCAATCATCAAATTGTGTAATCGTAATTCCAACAACCAATTCTACGTTATAGTCAGAATAACTCTCTGCCGGAGAAATGAAAAGCTCCTTCAATATAAGCATTTTCATCGCTATCAGAACCGTGTATGGCGTTTTCTCCAATAGAAGTTGCATATAATTTTCTGATTGTTCCTTCTGCGGCTTCACCAGGATTTGTAGCACCGATTAAAGCTCTAAAATCATCTACGGCGTTATCTTTTTCTAAAATTGCGGCAACAATTGCTCCACGTGTCATAAATTCTACTAACTCGTCAAAAAATGGTCGTTCTCTGTGTATTGAATAAAAAGACTCTGCATCTGCCTTGGTCATTTGAGTTAATTTTAGCGATACAATTCTAAATCCTGCAGTGCTAATTTTTTCTAATATTGCTCCGATGTGTCCGTTTTCTACTCCATCAGGCTTAATCATTGCAAATGTTCTATTTGTTGTCATCTCTTGTATTTAAAAATTTTTTACAAATGTACAGGTTTTAATTTTTACAGGTTAGTTATATTTTTGAATATATTCTTGCTGCAATTTATTATCTTTTCTTCTCATTTGCATAGTAACTTTTTTGGTAGATAGATTTATTCTAAGGACTCCAAAACTGATTTCTGAAACAACATATCCTACTCTATTTGGATTAAATTCGCCATAAAAATCCGTGTAAGAATGCGTCAATCCACTTGATGTAAAATCTGTTAGAGGATACGATAATCCTTCAAATTTAGAAATAGAAAACTCAGAAATATGTCTATCGCCAGATAAAATTATAGTCCTTTTCGCTTTTGATAAATTTATTAGATTGATAAATTTATCCTCTTCGTGCGGAAAATTTCCCCAAGATTCGAAGCCGTGTTTATCAGGCAAAAATTGAATACTGCTAACAATAATATTAAAATCTGCCGTAGAATTTGTCAATTCGTTTGTTAGCCATTCCCATTGTTTTTCACCTAAAACAGTCCCTTTTCCGTATGTATTGGGCTGGTATCTTTTTTTTGTGTCAATAGATTTTGTCAATCCTGTTCTGAAGTAGCGGGTGTCTAAAATAATTATTTTAATAACTCCTTTTTCTGTAGCAAAAATCTGTGAATGATAAACGCCCTCTCGTTTTCTTAAATAATTTCTTCTTTTCCCTGAACCCCCCCATCAAGATGATCTCTATACATTTCCTCTTCTCTCTGTGTAAGTGGTCTTCCTCTTTTTACTCTATCAGCAAGCACATCAAGTATTTCTTGAGAAGGTTTAATCTTATAAGATTTTGTGTTATCTAATTGACTAACCTCTTCAAAATGTATAACAGGCTGTATAAAAGTAATATAATTAGGTTTTTCTTCTGTACCAATATTAAATGCTTTTATAGAAGTTTCTAAATTATCTTTTGTAAAATCTCTATATTTTTTACCTTCTATAATTTCACCTGCTTTATTTATTGTAAAAGTAGTTGTGTTTTCAGCTAAACCTTTTATTGAAGTATTATAAAGTAATTTAGTAATTACATCATTTTTTAAATATTCTAAAGCTTCTTTTGTAAAGTCTATATGTTTAGAAGTGTCATCTGGATGTAATTTGTAAAATCCGTTTTCTACTGGTGTTAGTCCTTTTACACCAAAAATTATTGCATCACCACTAAAAAATAAAAAAGGAACAAATTCTGGAATATCTTTTAAAATTTTTTGAATTTCTTCTGTTTTATTAACATTTATATAAGCTGTTCTTATATAATTTTTAACTATATATGATAATTTTGTTGATAACTTAACTTTATCTTCAATGTATAAGTTTTCTATTTTATCAATAATATTTTTATGTTTCTTATTGTCTTTATTTATATATGCTTCAATAATAGTATTTAAAAAATCTTGATGTTCTTGTTTTAAGTCAGATCTACGTACAGGTAAAGGAACTAATTGATCAGAAGTAACGCCTCTTCTTAATTGATAAACATGTCCAGAATTATATTGTTCCTTTTTACCTAAAGGTGTTATTTTGCCTTTTAGCGGTTTATCACCATTTAATCTTAAAATGCCATCTTTATCTGCAATCGCCAATTCCATAGTTGGGTCTTCTTCATTTAAAGGAGCAGTTTCATTATTATCATGACTTTGATACGTACCTATTCTTTTAACAGTAATTTGAACTTCTGTAGATTGATTTTTAGCAACTTTATGTCTTATGCTATTTATGTTTGCTCTTGCTTCTTGTATAAAATGTTCTTGCAGATCAGGATAGTTCTCCATTGCAATATTATTTTCATTATACCAAAGTGGGTCATGTATAAATGATACAAATTCACCTTTTTTGTTATATAATGCCATAGGGACTTTCTCTATCCATTCTTTGCTACCTTCTTCTACATTATTATCATTAGCCCATTGTTCAAAAGTTTTAGGATTTTCTTCAGCTCTCCAATATTCGTCCCATGTTGTAACAAAAACTTCTTTATAATTATCTGCAACTCTTATATCAAGTTTTTCTCCAGGATTATATAAATTAGGGTCTAACAGATGTGTTGTGTCCATTTGTCCTACATTTAATTCATTTCCAACATCTTTAATATTATCTTCTATAATTTCTCCTTCTTCATCATAAAAAAATTTTCTTTTATAAGGTAAAGACAGATGAGCAAATTTTAATTTTGGAGTAGCTATTCTAAAAACCGAGATTTCACCTTCTTTTAACACATTACCTTCTTCATCACTTTGTATAACAGGGCTTCCTGTTGTTTTTACATGATCTATTGCTTTTGCTTCAGCTTCTGGTACAGAATTATTATTAACTTCTAATATTTGTTTAGCTCTTGATTTAGGTTTTTCTTTAGTTTCAGTAGTTTCATTCGATAGTATATGATCAAGATAATCATCTATTTCATTTGTAAACAAATATTCAAAAACACTATCAAAATCTGTTTTTTGATATTCATTATTTATCCAACCTTTTTTAAGAAGATTATATACTTGTATTATTGAATTAGCTCCTCTTTTTTCTATAAGAATTTTAACTAATTCTTCGAAATTAGGAGCTTTGCCAATTTTTCTTTTTATAGCTTCATATGTCTTTTTTAGACCTTCGTCATTTTTTCTTAAAAACTCTTCAGAATAGTCATCTGGGTCTTTTGGTGTTGATTCTTCTCCATCAGGAACATAATCTACAGCATCCATAAAATGTTCATCAGCAATATCAGATAAGTCATAAGGAACAGTTTTTGTTGTTTGCGGTGTTATTGTTATTGGTTTCTTTTTTTTTCGTTTATTCTTTTTTGGTTTATTTCTTTCTGCAAAAAGTTTTTCAGCTTCTAATAATTTTTTAGTTACAGATTTGGGTTCTTCTTTTGTTGTTTGGTTTGATTCTTCATTATTGAATAAATTTGCATGTTCATCTATTTCATTTGTAAAAAGATATTCAAAAATACTATCAAAATCTGTTTTAGAATATTCATTGTTTATCCAACCTCTTTTAAAAAAATTATATAATTGTATTGTCTCATTACTTCCCTTTTTTTCTATATAAATTTTAACCAACTCTTCAAAATTAGGAGCTTTGCCCATTTTTCTTTTTATAGATTCATATATCTTTTTTACCGCTTCATCATTTTTCTCTAAAAACTCTTCAGAGTAATCATCTGGGTCTTTTGGTGTTGATTGCTCTCCATCAGGAACATAATCTACAGCATCCATAAAATGTTCATCAGGTACATCAGATAACTCAAAAGGAACAGTTTTTGTTGTCTGTGGTGTTACTCTTATTGGTTTCTTTTTTTTTGGTTTATTTCTTTCTGCAAAAAGCTGTTCAGCTTCTAATAATTTTTTAGTTACAGATTTAGGCTCTTCTTTAGTTTCAGTGGTTTTATTTAATCCTGATTCAAAATGACTAATAGCTTCATCTATACTATTTGTAAACAGATATTCAAAAATATTATCAAAATCTGCTTTTTGATATTCATTATTTATCCAACCTCTTTTAAAAAAATTATATAATTGTATTGCTTCATCACTTCCTTTTTTTTCTATATAAATTTTAACTAATTCCTCGAAATTAGGAGCTTTACCTATTTTTCTTTTTATATCTTCATAAATCTTTTTTACTGCTTCATCATTTTTTCTTAAAAACTCTTCAGAGTAATCATCTGGGTCTTTTGGTGTTGATTGTTCTCCATCAGGAACATAATCTACAGTGTCCATAAAATGTTCATCAGGTATATCAGATAACTCAAAAGGAACAGTTTTTGTTGTCTGCGGTGTTACTCTTATTGGTTTCTTTTTTTTTGGTTTATTTCTTTCTGCAAAAAGTTTTTCAGCATTATTTTCATCTTTTTCAAATTCTTCAACTTTGAAGTTGTTCAAATCATTAGAAATATCCATAATTTTACAATTTTTAATTATACCTACTCTTTTAAGGATTTTCGGCTAACTCCTTTTTTTGTTTAATCCGTATTCAAATTTAAGAGTTCGTCTTGCATAAGTACAAAAAATATATTTCTCCAAAGATAATAAATTATTTTTACGCTGATGCTATTTACTATAAAATTTCAATACGGTAGATTCAACCCCAAATGCAACTTTTTTATTTACAAATTTATAAAATATATTTTTAGGATTATCAACTTTCTTTAAGTCTTTCCTATCCAAATGTTTTAGTTGAAAAGTGCGTGTTTCGCCAAACGATACCGAGCCAATAATTGGATTTTGACCAAGTTCTTTCTCATTGTCTTGGTGCCAATTTACGCTATCTTTTCCAGTGCGATATAAATTCAATAAACAACTTGAAAATTCAACATTCGCTTCTTTCTCAATTCTTTCTTTTATAAACAATAAATCCTCATTCCAAGAGCATGGATTCATTGGAATTCCAGAATATGTATAAGAAAATCCAGAGTTGCCATACCAAGCTGTTAATCTCGGCAAATCAATTAATTTCCCATAGAATTTAATTTGGTCTTGTTGCCATTGAATTGACTTCGTCAAACTTTTGAATAATCTATTGCTATCTTCGGGTGAGAAAAAGCTTTTATAAAACGTAACATCCGCATCTGGCAAATCAAATTTAGTTTTTTTTAATTTGTTTGTTGCGAATAGATCTCCTTGGTTAGCTATCCTCTGTTTTTTTAATTTTTCTGCTTTTAGAAGAATTTTAAAAAATTAAATCGTTGATTATCAATAATTTAAATAACATATTTTTTAGAAAGTTCAAAAATGTTTTTCAGGCTTATTTTAACCTAAATTATCAGTAAAATTAATATCTTAGAAACTATTAAATGTATTTTTCGGGGGATGGCTAAATCTCCTTGGTTGAATAAATCCATATTTAGTTTTTTGCTTGTAGGCAACCCCCACATACCCACAATAGTGGGTATATTAATAATGCTTGCAAGATATAACTTTTTATCTAATAAAAAAATGTGCTTTTCATTTTTCTATTAGATATGGGAAGTACACCATTAACTTTTTGCTAAAACAACAATGTTTTCATTTTCACGATTATGCTATTTAGTTAGTATCATACTATATATCATTTTTCAAACACACTATCTTCTTTTACCATTTCAGCAACATTAATTGTAGGTAAAATAAATACATTGAACTTTGTGTCTTTTGTTTTAGCGTGCAAAACACCTCTTGTTGTACCAACAGTAATCATAGCTAAATGTGCCATAAATCTTTTAGGGATTATAATTGAATTTGTGTTGCTAAATTTATCCCAAGATTCATCAACAACATCAAATTCACAAGAAACTTCAATAATTAAAAAAGGATTCTTGTTTTGTTGAAACTGGATTTTAACTGATGATATTATTGACGCGTTTTCTGAATCTACACCAAAACCAAGACTTGTTTCGATGATAATATCATTATCTTCACTATTATAAACATCTTCTATAATAGCAAATTGTTGTGTGTTGATTTTATTAAGACCAAAGCCTATTTTATCCATAATAAATTGATTTAAGACGAGTTATACTCTCTTTAAAATCGTAATCAATTACACCATTTGATTTTTTGTATTTTTTATCTACAGTTTCTTTTCGCACTGAAAATACTTCTTCCTTTTGTGCCACTATCTCTGTTTTTTTACTTTCAAAATTATCGTTTATAATGATAATTTTTAATGCTTTCTGAATTTTTGAAATTGTTTCAATATTCAATTTCTCTGCACCTTTTAATAATTTATTGACATATTGAGGTGTACAATACATTGCCATTGCCAGTTCTTTTTGACTTTTTGGAAAAATTCCTGTTTTCTTATTTGCTCTTAGCACAGAAAGCATTTTGACTGAAATTGCAAAAGAAATATCTAACCAATATTGGTTTTCTTGACGCCATTTAGCCTTTTTTAGCCATCCAGACTTTTCATCTGAAATTAATGCTTTAAATTTATCTAGTTTGTTGTTTGTCATAGTAGTAAAGTGTTAAAAGAAAATATCTTGAAAACTATAGTTATCAATTACTCCCTCGTTTTTTAGGTAATCTCTACATTTATTAATTTTAATCAATTCGTCTTTGGTATGCGGTCTGTCTTGCATTCGGTAAAGGTTGTTAGATTTTATATTACCTCCGTCCAGTTTAATAGTGCCACCAGTTATAACATAATTATTTTTATCTATTCTGATAGCATATAAGCGGAGCCATCTATTTGGGGCTTTTTGCCTGCTAAGTTCTTTGGCAGTAGTTTCATTGTTGTCTAAATTTTTAAATAATTGATTTAATTCATTTGGATTTTTATTTGCCAGTTTTATTAATTTATTTCTTAAAAATATTGCTTCGCTATTTACTTTTATAATTGCTTCTTCAATAGAAATTGTAATATCTTTTTTATTTTTCTCAAAAAAATCATTCAAAAACATTGAGTCTGCCCATTCATCAAATACTCTTTCTAACTCGTCTAGAGAGTCTTCGTCGTATTTGAATGCGTATAAGCAAGGTACAAATGTACAAATTATTTTCATAAGATAAACCTGTGAGTTTATTTTTTAACTTTTTAGTTATTTATTTTTCTCAATCAATTTACTTCATTTTTAAGTTTTAGGATATGATTAATTATAATCGACCAAAATTTTTTTGGTTTAATCAAAAGCCTATTGAATTAAAATATTTAAATTTCTTCTATAAAACATTTTGAGTTTTTTATTCATTTTGTGTATTAAGCAGCGCTTATTGTGTACTTTTGGAACTAAACAGTTATTTTTTATATACTCTGCTGTGTTTTAGAGTGGTTAGATTTTAAATATTTGTGCTAACTATCTGTGTAAATTATTGTTTTTAATGTAATTTACATAATGTTGGCGACATTTATTATTCTTTTTTTATCAATGAATATGTAAATTTCACCCAGCTTCTCGGAATTAATCCATTTATTCCTATTAACAGATTTTCTTTAATAATTGGCGTTGGGTTTCGGTACGTTGAAATTCTATTTATTACACCATAATTTATATCTCTCAATAGCTTAAATCCATTTTTGGAAGATAAATTGGTTTGAATTTCAGTTATCAAATTAACCACATCTGGATATTCGTGAAAATCTATAATAGCTATAATGCTATCCGAAGGCAGATTTTCATAGAGTTTTGTGAAATTCGATTTTATTGTATCATAATCCGATAAATCAATCTCATTTAAGCAGTTTTGGTATACAACAAGGTGAGGTTCATCTGCTAAATTCACATTTCCTAAAGGCACATTGACTTTAAAATTTTTTGAATTCCAACTTAAGATGGAATGACCATTTTGATAGATTGGAATTATTTGATTAAATGTTATATCACGGCTGTATTTCCAATAAGTTGAGGCAATATCAAAAATTGAAACGCTTAATGAGAGATTGTTTGTTACATTTTGTCCGTTTAGGAATTTTAAATAACCTATTATTTCAGGGCAAGGTCCAGAACCAAATAAAAATAATTTAGTCGGAAGGTTAATTCTCAAGCTATCCTTTGAAGAATTAAGTGCATACTCAAGTAATTCAGTATAATGCGGATAATAAGCAAACATATATGCTTGTTGAATTTTATAATTAGTGTAATCAAAACGAACAGGAAAAGTCCTAAATGCTTGTCGTAGGGATTTAACTTGGGGCTGCATGCTTTGAAAGCAGTTCTTAACATCATTATCGGAAACTAGTCCATGTTTACTTTTTATTCCTTGTAGAATCTGATTATACATTATTTAATAATTCTAAAGGTTAAATTTATTCTTGGCTTAATTTGTTTAGTGGTCTTTGGAATTTGGTGCTTCCAATAATGTTGAGTTGCTCCTTTCATTAATAAAAAGCTTCCATGAGTCAACGGAATATCAACTTTCTTTAAGTCTTTCCTATCCAAATGTTTTAGTTGAAAAGTGCGTGTTTCGCCAAACGATACCGAGCCAATAATTGGATTTTGACCAAGTTCTTTCTCATTGTCTTGGTGCCAATTTACGCTATCCTTTCCAGTGCGATATAAATTCAATAAACAACTTGAAAATTTAACATTCGCTTCTTTCTCAATTCTTTCTTTTATAAACAATAAATCCTCATTCCAAGAGCATGGATTCATTGGAATTCCAGAATATGTATAAGAAAATCCAGAGTCGCCATACCAAGCTGTTAATCTCGGCAAATCAATTAATTTCCCATAGAATTTAATTTGGTCTTGTTGCCATTGAATTGACTTAGTCAAACTTTTGAATAATCTATTACTATCTTCTGGTGAAAAAAAGCTTTTATAAAACGTAACATCCGCATCTGGCAAATCAAATTTAGTTTTTTTTAATTCGTTTGTTGCGAATATATCTCCTTGGTTGAATAAATCCATATTTAGTTTTTTTAGTTTTTTTGCTTGCAGGCAACCCCCACATATACCCACAATAGTGGGTATATTAATAATGCCTGCAATCTACAATTTATTATTCAATAAAAAAATTCATCTTTAGTTTGCCATAAAAACCACACCAAAAACTAACCTAAGCCCCACACATCTCACAATCATCGGGGTCAGCATTTTTAGACGCATTTACCATCGCCTTAAAATCCTTTGTACTAATCGGTTTATCTTCCTGTTTAGTTTCTTTAGAAAGCGTAAACTGAATTGCATTTACAGCCGATTTTGTCCTCAGATAATACATTCCCGTTTTTAAACCAGATTTCCACCCGTAGAAGTGCATTGAGGTTAATTTTGAAAAATCGGGGTCTTTCATAAATAAGTTTAACGATTGAGATTGGTCGATAAAATATCCTCTATGACGTGCCATATCAATAATATCTTTCATACTCAATTCCCAAACAGTTTTATATAAATCTCTCAATTTTTGTGGAATAGCTTCAATATGTTGAATAGAACCGTTTGCACGCATAATATCTTCTTTCATATCATTGTCCCATAAATTCAATTCCACCAAGTCTTCTAATAAATGTTTATTTACAACGATAAACTCACCAGAAAGCACTCTTCGTGTGTAAATATTTGACGTATATGGCTCAAACGCTTCGTTGTTTCCAAGTATTTGAGAAGTTGAAGCCGTCGGCATAGGTGCTACTAATAATGAGTTTCTAACTCCGTGTTTTATCACGCTTTTACGCAATTTAGCCCAATCCCAACTTCCGCTTAAATCCTCATCTTTAATTCCCCACATATTAAATTGGAACTCTCCTTCTGACATTGGCGAACCCTTAAATGTAGAATACGGCTTTTTTGCTTTTGCCATTTCCATAGATGATGTTACCGCTGCAAAATATATAGTTTCAAAAATATCCTTATTCAGTTTTTTGGCTTCGTCACAAGTAAAAGGCAAGCCTAATTTTATAAATGTATCCGCCAGTCCTTGAACTCCTAATCCGATTGGTCTATGGCGGAAGTTTGAATTTTCTGCCTCTTTTACGGGATAATAATTCCTGTCAATTACTGTATCCAAATTACGTGTTACTTTTTTGGTTACATCAAATAATTTTTTGTGATTAAAATATTTCTCTCCGTTTTCTCTTTCTGTAACGAACATCGGTAACGCAATGGAAGCCAAATTACAAACTGCAACTTCATCATTTGCTGTGTATTCCATAATTTCTGTACACAAATTTGACGAGCGGATAGTTCCTAAATTCTGATGATTTGTCTTACGATTTACCGAATCTTTATACAACATATATGGAGTTCCAGTTTCTATTTGAGATTCTAAAATTTTCTCCCACAAGTCACGTGCTTTTATGGTTTTTCTTCCTTTGTCGGCTGCTTCATAACCTTCGTATAATCTTTCAAACTCATCTCCGTAAGAATCAAATAAATGTGGACATTCGTTTGGACACATTAAAGTCCACGTTCCATTTTCTTGTACACGTTTCATAAATAAATCTGGAATCCACATTGCGTAGAACAAATCTCTTGCACGCATTTCTTCTTTCCCATGATTTTTTTTCAATTCCAAGAAATCAAAAATATCAGCGTGCCAAGGCTCTAAATAAACAGCAAAAGAACCTTTGCGTTTTCCTCCTCCTTGATCTACATAACGTGCCGTATCATTATAAACTTTTAACATTGGCACAATTCCGTTAGATGTTCCGTTTGTCCCTCGTATATACGAGCCTGTCGCTCTTACGTTATGAATAGATAGACCAATTCCTCCCGCAGATTGCGATATTTTTGCAGTTTGTTTTAGAGTATCATAAATGCCGTCAATACTGTCATCTCTCATTTGTAATAAAAAGCAAGAGGACATTTGTGGTTTTGGAGTTCCGGCGTTAAATAATGTCGGCGTTGCGTGGGTAAAATATTTTTTACTCATCAACTCATATGTAGCTATTGCTTCGTCAATATCATTTTTATGAATTCCTATAGAAACACGCATTAACATATGTTGTGGACGCTCTACTATATTTCCATTAAGTTTTAATAAATAGGAACGCTCAAGTGTTTTAAACCCAAAATAATCATAATTAAAATCTCTGTTATATATAATAGTGGAGTCTAATTTTTCTGCATTTTTTTTGATAATTTCATATACATCATCTGCTAACAATGGTGCTTTTTTACCCGTACGTGGACTTATGTAATAATATAAATCATTCATCGTTTCTGAAAATGATTTTTTGGTGTTTTTATGTAAATTAGACACCGCAATTCTGGCTGCTAATTTTGCATAATCCGGGTGTGCAGTGGTCATAGTTGCTGCAATTTCTGCAGCTAAATTATCTAATTCTGATGTAGTAACTCCGTCATATAAACCTTCAATAACGCGCATTGCTACTTTGGTCGGGTCAACAATTTCGTTTAGCCCGTAACACATTTTTTTAATTCTTGCTGTAATTTTGTCAAACATTACAGGCTCTCTTTTGCCGTCTCTTTTTATTACATACATACTACTTTAGATTTTATTATGGTTAATTTAGGTAGTTAAAAACATCCAATATCTGACATTATTCCTCGCAGAAATTTAGGTGTTAATTTATTTATGTTATACCAATTTTATGGTCAAATTAGTATTATTAATTTATTAACTTATGTTACGCAAAAATAACATAAATTTGAGGGTTTTCTAAAATATATTGTTAATAAGTTGGGTTGGTAGATTTATGGAAAATCAGCAAGCCCTAATTATAAATTGTAATTCCAACAATTAAATACACGGTATTTTGTGGTCAAAATATTTACATTAAATAAGCAATAGTTTTATCTGTATTAAATTCTACAACAACGTGCTCTTGTAGCGTTGTAGAAAGAGAAACGCCCTTAAAATCTGCTTTTACAGGATATTTTTTGTGATTTCTATTAACCAATACTGCAGTCTTAAAACGTTTTAAAGGAACTTCTAAAAAATGTTTAACACCATAAATTAAAGTTGACCCAGAATTTAAAACATCATCGACCAAAACCAGAGATTTGCCACCGTATTGTTCTACATCAATAGAAGTTTTTATTGGGCTTAACGGATTTTTCTTGTTTATAATAACTTCACACATAGTTATTTTTAAAGCAGAGATTTTTATTAAATATTTTTCTAATTCAACAGCAAAAGTATATCCGTTAGAAGCTATCCCTACTAAGACTATTTCTTCCTCACCACTATTACTTTCGTAAATTTGGTATGCAATTCTCTTAATTTTCTGTTGAACCTGAGTAGAATCTAATATAATATTTTTTCTTGTAGCCATTGAAATTTTGAAGAATTAGAATACAAAGGTATCAATTATCTTATAAAGGAGAATTATAATAATCCTCAATATCTCTTCTATCTTTTTTTGTGGGTCTTCCAGCTCCTTTCTTCCTGTAATAATCTTTAGAATATTTTAGAAGTTCTGTTTTATCAAACTCTTCTTTGGGTGTTAAATCTTTTCTGTAAAGGTCAACTAATTTGGCTCCAACTCTGCTGGGAGGCGTATCAATAACTTTAATTCTATAGTTTATTTGGTTTTTTCGCACTACAATTAGCTCATCTCCAAAAATATCTTTAGACGGTTTAATATTCTTACCTTTTATTTTAATACGCCCTTTTTTACAGGCTTCTGCGGCTAAACTGCGAGTTTTATAAAGCCTGATACACCATAAAAACTTATCTATTCTCATATAAAAAGTTAAACTTTGATATTTATCTCTTTACAAAGATATGAAAATCGTAAATTGCGACCTTAAATTTTATGACTTCAGATGATAAAAATTAAATATTTTATAATTGTAGCGATTGCTTCTATTTTGATATATGCTTGTAGTGGCAAAACTAATCCTAGTGATAATTTTGACCACAAAGCACAATCTTTAATAGATAATGATTCATTAATTAATTACCTTAAAAATCATTACTACGATACTTCTATTGATTCTATAAAGCCTTTAACCACAGGGAAAACGGCATTAATAGATGATTCTAAACTAAAGACAGAAAACATTACCGAATACGAAGTTGATTATAAACTTTATTATTATGTAGCAAGAGAGGGAAATCCTAAACCTGAAAAAGGCTTCCCGACAATAATGGACTCTATTTTTGTAACATATCACTTAGGATATTTATCTGATACAAAAACATTTAAATTAATTCAGGAATCAAATACAGGAAAATGGTTTGACCCTGTATCAATTGCCGTAAGAGGCTGGTTGTACGGTTTTACTCACTTCAAAGGAGGAAAAAACATTACTAATAATGGTCCTATTAATTATGAAAATGGCGGAAAAGGAGTCTTATTTATTCCCTCTGGGTTGGCTTACAGAAATGTGGGAACTGCAGGTATTTCCGAAAATTCTAATTTAATTTATTACATAAATTTATGGGATATAGTTGAAAATACCGACCACGATAATGACGGTCTGGCTTCCATATTGGAGATTGAAGACGCAGATAAAGAAAGCGACCCAAGAAGAGTAGATACAGACGGAGATAGAGTTCCAAACTTTCGCGATAATGACGATGATAATGATGGGACATTAACCAAAGATGAAGATGCAAATAACGATGGCGACCCAAGAAACGACGATGCAGACGGAGATGGTATTCCAGATTATTTGGACAGAGATACTAAGTAAGTTAAAAACTAAAAGTTGGAGGCTGGAAACCAGCAACCAGCAACCAAATTCAGATGAATTTTTTACCCCAAAATATTGAGGATTATACTCTAAAACACTCTCAAAAAGAGCCGCAATTACTACAAGAATTAGCCAGAGAAACTTGGCAAAAAGTATTAAGCCCAAGAATGTTGAGCGGTGCTTTTCAGGGAAGGGTTTTATCAATGATTTCTAAGTTGATACAGCCAAAAACTATCTTAGAAATAGGAACTTATACAGGATATTCTGCCTTGTGCTTGGCAGAAGGATTATCATCAGACGGAGTGCTTTATACGATTGATAAGAATGAAGAATTATTCGGTTTACAGCAGAAGTATTTTGAAAAATCAGGAACTAAAAACAAAATAAAAAGTTATCTTGGAAATGCAATTGATATTATTCCCAAAATTGATAAAAAATTTGATTTAGTATTTATTGATGCCGATAAATCTAATTACATAAATTACTTTCATCTGATTATTGATAAAATGAACAAAGGAGGAGTCATACTTTCCGACAATGTGCTTTGGAGCGGAAAAGTTTTAGAAAAATTAGACCCAAAAGATATGGATACAAAAGTTCTTTTAGAATACAATTCCCTACTAAATTCTGACGAAAGAATAGAAACAATATTACTGCCAATAAGAGACGGACTAACGATAAGTAGAATGAGAAAATAGTTGGCAGTATCTACTAAACACTGCTTCCAACAGCAATTGCACTGATTTCTACATTTACAAACTTAGGGAGATTTGCAACTTCTACAGTCTCTCTTGCCGGAGCAGTGGATTCTTCAAAATAAGTTCCGTAAACAGTATTTATAGCTGCAAAATTATTCATATCAGAAATAAAAATGGACGTTTTAATAACATTCTCAAAACTCATATTTGCGGCGGCTAATACTTCTTTCATATTTTCCATTACACGTTTGGTTTCTGTTGCAATATCATCTAAAACCAATTTTCCGTTTTCTGGATTAATGGCAATTTGCCCAGAAGTATAAAGAGTATTTCCTACTAATACAGCTTGGCTATAAGGTCCAATAGGTGCAGGTGCTTTTGTTGTTGTAATTATTTTTTTCATCGTATGATTGTTTTGATGCAAATTAATTTTACAATGTTACAAAATTAATTTCAATACTATTATACCTGATTGACCGCAAGGTAAATTCAACCCCCAAATGCAACTTTTTTATTTACAAATTTATAAAATATATTTTTAGGATTACCTTAAATCCGCAGGCTAAAAATTAGGTTTATATTTTTAATGGTAATATCCTCTGCACATTCTCCGCCACAGAGTGTCATTAGAAGATACGATTTAACCACATCACTGTAAGTGTATTTAGATTGCAAACCTCTGTCACTTAAAGAGTTATCTATAAAATTAAAAATATCTGCTTTTTCTAAAGAATTATTTACAAAATTTAATCCACCAAAAGCACTTACAGTATCTGTAGAGTATGTAATTTTCATATGATAATATTATTTTTCACCTAAATAAGTGAAAAATATTCAATTAAAAAAATCTTATAGATACTATTTTTACTGAACTTTTTGACCTTTTTAACTTTTAGCTTGCGGATTTAAGGATTAAATATATTTTTTGGGGATAGCTAAATTATTCTGAAATATAATAATAAAACACCTATATTTGCAGCGTTGAATAATTTCTAAATTAACTTAAACATATTTTTATGAAAAAAATAATACTATTATGTGCCATTCTTAGTATTAGCTTTGCAATTGCACAAAACAAAATTTCAGGAACTGTCAAAGATTCTGATAACGAACCTTTAGCAGGTGCAAACGTTATAGAAAAAGGCACAACAAACGGAACTACAACAGACTTTGACGGAAAGTTCTATTTAACTGTCAAAGACGGAGCAATTTTAGCTGTAAGTTATACAGGCTATAAAACAAAGGAAGTCCCAATTAATGATAAAAAAACCTTTAATATTACTCTTGAGGAAGGACTACAATTAGATGAAGTTATAGTTACCGGCACAAGAACTCCACCTAGAAGTAATGTTTCTAGTCCTTTACCTGTAGATATACTGTCCGCAGAAGACTTAGTTTCTACAGGACAAAACTCTTTTGACAAAGCGCTACAATATAAAATACCGTCATTTAATACTATACAAACACCCGTAAGCGATGCTACTTCACTATTAGATCCATATGAAATCAGGAATATGGGACCTAGCAGGATTTTAATCTTAATTAATGGTAAACGTAAAAACTTAAGCTCTCTAGTATATACATACAAAACTGTAGGACGTGGTGAAACCGGTTCAGATATTTCAGGAATACCAACAGATGCCATAAAATCTGTACAAATATTAAGAGATGGGGCATCTGCTCAATACGGTTCTGACGCAATTGCTGGAGTAGTTAATATTATTTTAAAAAATGATTATAAAAATGGCTCAGCTACTTTACGTACAGGAATTACAGGTAAAGGAGATGGCGAAATGATTGGCGTTAGTATAAATAACGGATCTAGTATTGGTGACGATAAAGGTTTTATAAATTATACTGTTGATTTTTCCAAAATAAACTTAGCAAATAGGCCAGGCACGGTAGATGCACAAGGAGAGTTTGATGACTTTGTTTCAGGAGGAGAAGACCCGATCTCTGGAAGAGCTGTAGTTGATGAATTTCTAAAAAGAAGACCTGATGCGGGAAACATTAATGGCTCACCTAAAACAGCTGCTGCTAAATTTTTAGTAAATGGAGCTTATGACGTAAGCAATAATACTGAACTATATTTTAATGTAGCCTATGTTTATAAAAAAGGAAATAGTTATGCCAATTACAGAGTTCCGTATTGGAGAACGTTAGAAGATTACCCTTATTTATCAAAATTTTTTCCTTCTAAGGGAAAACCAAATAATTACGACGGTTATATTCCTACTTTTGAAGGAGACCTAAATGACTACAATGCCACTGCTGGATTTAAAACTAAAAAGAATGGCTGGAATATAGATGTCAGCTTTACTACTGGCGGAAACTCCCAAACCTATAAAATAAATGACTCTCATAACAGAAATAATGTGTATTCTCCTTCTGTTTGGATTGATGAAAATAAAAATGGAGAAGTTGATTCTGGTGAACTTACACAAGGCTCTGAACTATACAGAGAAAACAGTAAACGCTCTTTTGACGCGGGAGGATTTAGCTTTTCTCACAATGTAGGAAATATAGACATCTCTAAAATATTATCGAAAAAAGTAAGCATAGCTTTTGGTTCTGAATTTAGGTCTGAACTCTTCGAAATATTTAAAGGTGAATTATCATCTTATGATGCTGGTGGTGCAGATTCTTTTGCTGGGAGCAGACCAGAAAATTCTGGAGAATTTATACGTTATAATATTGGCGGATACTTAGGTTTTGAATGGGACGTTACAAATGATTTTTTAGTAAATGCAACAGCAAGAGCAGAAAATTATTCAGATTTTGGCAATGCTTATGTTGGAAAATTGAGCTCCCGTTATAAATTTGCAGATGATAAATATACTTTAAGAGGTTCTATTTCCACAGGATTTAGAGCTCCTACACTACATCAGATTTATATACAAAAAGTACAATATACCTTTGTGGCTGGAAAAGGTCTTCAGGTAGGCGGTTTGGTAAATAATGTTTCTTCACAAGCTAACGCCTTAGATATTCCAAAATTAGATTCAGAAAAATCGACCAATTTTACTGTAGGTTTAGGAGGAAAAATAACTAACGGTTTAAACTTTACAATAGATTATTATAATATTGCCATAAAAGACAGAATTGTTTTAAGTACAGAGATTGTAAAAACAGAAGCTGGAAATACTGCGTTAGATAAAGTTTTAGAAGCCAATAACTTAAATGATTTAAGTTTCTTCGTAAATGCCTTAGATACAAAAACTTCTGGCTTAGATGTAGTCCTTAATTACAAAGGACTGGAATTAGGCTCGGGTAAATTAAATCTCAACTTATCTGGTAATTATACTATTGAAAATGGAAGAGACGGAGAGGTTAATAACCCCGATTTAATTTCTGGTGCTAATCAATCTGTAGTAAATGAAACTCAAGAAGGATTTTTATTTACTTCCAGACCAAAAACTAAATGGATTTTAGGAGCAGACTATAGAATTAATAAGTTCAATTTTTCTTTAAACAACACATATTTTGGAAAAGCTAAATTTGCTCAAGGAGGACTGCAAGACCTTGAAAAATTGTTTGTTGATGAAAATGATATCCCTAATAACGCAAAGAAAAATGGAAAATCTGACCTAAAAACAGAATTTAAACCAAAAATTGTAACAGATTTAGGAATTAATTTTAATGCAACAGATAAAATTACTATCGCATTAAACATCAATAATATATTTAATGTTCTTCCAGAGTGGAAGTTTACAGACGCTACTGCTACTGGTAAAAAAATACTAGACCTAAGCATAGACAGAACTAAAGTTAAAAAATCACCTACTAATTTAATTACATTTAACCAACGCTATTCTCAAATGACTTATGAAGGTTCTCATTTTAGTCAATTAGGCACTATTTTCAATTTATCATTGAACTATAGATTTTAATTATTATGTTCCTAATTTATAGCCAGAATAAAAAACCCTAAAACATCTCAAAAATTAGCTCGTAGTTGCACTGAACCTGTGTGAATTACGGCATAATTCTCACTTTTTCTACCCAAATAATTAAAGTCTAAATTTAAAAACGAATTCAGTTTTTGCTGATATAATAAGCTCCAAGTATAGTTTTTCCCTGCTTGCAAACCCTCTAACATTTGGTATGAAACGGGGCTTTTGATTGCCTATAAAATCATTTAAAAATACGTTAAATTCAGCATTGATTTGATATTTATTCTTATCGGAATAAAAATAAGAAGTACCTAAATTTTGTTGCTGTAACATCTAAAACCTTATTTAACCCAACTTGTCCATTATCTAATTTAATATCAATAGATACGCGGGGTTCAAGATTTAGAAAGAAATTAGCCATCCCCTGTTTTTTTAGTTTTTCTGCTTTTAGAAAAATTTTAAAAAATTAAATTGCTGATTATCAATGATTTAAATAATGTGTTTTTTAGGAAGTTCAAAAATATTTTTCAGGCTTATTTTAACCTAAATTATCAGTAAAATCAACGCCTGAGAAACTATTAAATGTATTTTTCGGGGGATAGCTAATTAGAAAGAAAGTTGATGTTGGCGGATGGGGAAATGTAGATGAAGCCTATGAAATTGTTGACAAATGTATAGAACGTTACAAAAAAAGTGAACATAAAACTAATAGGGATTTTGCTATTTAATTAATGTTCAATAGGTTGAATTGTTGAACCGTAATTTCGACAACCAATTCGTAATTCAAAAATCGTAAATCCAAACACGATATTTTCTGGTTAAATAGGGATTATTACTTTTGGTTTTATTACATTTACCACCGCATAAGATATTAATATTAAGTAGATAATAAAATTATGGAATCAACAATTATTTGGATGCCAATTGCAATGGCAATAGTGGGTTTAGTTTATACCCAAATAAAAAAATACTGGGTGCTAAAACAAGATGCCGGAGATGGTAAAATGAAAGAAATTTCAGACCATATATACCAAGGTGCTTTGGCTTTTTTAAACGCAGAATACAGGCTTTTAACTGTGTTTGTTCTAATAGTAAGTGTCTTACTTTTTGCTGTATCTCAATTTGTTGAAACAACACATTGGCTTATCGTAATTGCATTTATTTTTGGAGCGTTCTTTTCCGCTTTAGCAGGAAATATGGGAATGAGAATAGCAACAAAAACAAACGTAAGAACAACACAAGCTGCACGTACAAGTTTGCCAAACGCTCTAAAAATATCTTTTGGTGGCGGTACAGTTATGGGATTGGGTGTCGCTGGTTTAGCAGTTTTAGGCTTGACGGCATTTTTTATATTCTTCTTTCATTACTTTATGAAAAGCACTTGGACTTCCACAGGTGATATGACTGTTGTATTAGAAACACTTGCGGGTTTTTCTCTTGGAGCGGAATCAATCGCATTGTTTGCTCGTGTGGGCGGAGGAATTTACACCAAAGCTGCAGATGTTGGAGCAGACTTAGTTGGAAAAGTAGAAGCTGGTATTCCTGAAGACGACCCTCGTAATCCTGCTACAATTGCAGATAATGTTGGAGATAATGTTGGAGATGTAGCCGGTATGGGAGCAGATTTGTTCGGCTCGTACGTCGCAACAGTTTTAGCAGCAATGGTGTTAGGAAACTACGTAATTCGTGATATGGGAGGGAATATCGAAGATTCTTTCGGCGGAATTGGTCCAATATTATTACCGATGTCAATTGCAGGAGTTGGAATTATTATCTCAATGATAGGAACTATGTTTGTCAGAATTAAAGACAACGATGCAAAAGAAAATAAGGTGATGGCAGCTTTAAATTTTGGTAACTGGGCTTCAATTATTATGGTTGCGATTGCATCTTATGTTTTAGTTACTTGGATGTTGCCAGAAACAATGAAAATGGACTTTTTTGGCGAAGGATTAAAAGAAATTACGGCTATTCGTGTTTTTGGCACAACCATTATTGGACTAATAGTTGGGGGGTTAATATCCACAATAACAGAATATTACACAGGATTAGGTAAAAAGCCTATTTTAGAAATAGTTAAAAAATCAAGTACAGGAGCGGGAACAAATATTATCGCAGGATTAGCAACAGGAATGATTTCTACATTCTATTCGGTTATATTATTTGCTGCTGCAATTTGGGCATCATACACATTTGCAGGATTTTATGGAGTTGCAATGGCAGCATCTGCTATGATGGCAACAACGGCAATGCAATTAGCAATAGATGCTTTCGGGCCAATCTCAGACAACGCTGGAGGAATTGCAGAAATGAGCAATCAAGACCCAATCGTAAGAGAACGCACGGATATTTTAGATTCGGTAGGAAACACAACTGCTGCAACAGGAAAGGGATTTGCAATCGCCTCTGCCGCACTAACTTCATTAGCACTCTTTGCAGCCTATGTAACCTTTACAGGTATAGAAGGAATTAATATTTTTAAAGCACCTGTTTTAGCGATGCTATTCATCGGAGGAATGATTCCCGTAGTATTCTCTGCCTTAGCAATGAATGCCGTAGGAAAAGCGGCTATGGAAATGGTACAAGAAGTAAGACGTCAATTCAAAGAAATTCCTGGAATTATGGAAGGAACTGGAAAACCAGAATACGATAAATGTGTAGATATTTCTACAAAAGCTTCTTTAAAAGAAATGATTCTTCCCGGCTTATTAACTATCGGCTTTCCTTTGGCAATTACGTTTATACCGATGATATTTGGAATGGATAATATGATTATTGCTGAAATGCTTGGGGGCTATATGGCAGGAGTTACCGTGAGTGGAGTACTCTGGGCAATTTTTCAAAACAATGCAGGTGGCGCTTGGGACAACGCCAAAAAATCTTTTGAAGCTGGAGTGATAATTAACGGAGAGATGACTTATAAAGGCTCCGAAGCTCACAAAGCAGCAGTAACCGGAGATACAGTTGGAGACCCATTTAAAGACACTTCTGGACCATCTATGAATATTTTAATTAAATTAACTTGCTTAATCGGATTGGTGATTGCTCCAATATTAGGGGGACATTCTTCTGATAATCACAGTGAAATGATTCAAAAAGGAGTTGATTCAAAAATGAACCCAACTATCCAGAATAACGCAAAAACAATTACGTATTTAGTTACTAATTACGATAAAATGAACTATCTCGACGCAGAGCGTACGAGGTACCAAATAGGAATTCCTTTTTTTATTTCGACGCAGAGCGTCGGGGAATTAAACCCAAAAAACGATTAAAAACTAAAAGTGAAAAGTTTCTCCGTTGCAGACTTTTCACTTTTAGTTTTTAACTTCTAATTGTCTGTTTTTTGTTCTGTTACCTTATTCGGGCGATTTGCGTAATTAACATTTAGGATGTCTAATCTTTTTTGATAATATTCTAAGCGACTTTTAAAATTAGTGTAGTCCTTGTTTTTAGGATTTGACCAAACAACTTCACTTAAAGCAATCGCTCTGGGAAAAGTCATATATTCTAATTTTTCTGGGTTTGCAATATATTCTGTCCATAGGTTTCCTTGTGCTCCCAAAACGTATTTTGCCTCTTCTTCTGTTAATTCTTTAGGAATAGGGTTGTAACTATAAACTCTTTCTAAAGGTAAAAAGCCGCCAATAGCCAAAGGTTCATTCTCTTTATCCTCATACTGATAATAATCAAAATAACAATGAGTATTTGGTGTTAAAATCACGTCGTGTTGTTGTTTTGCTGCAACTATAGCTCCATTAATACCTCTCCAAGACATTACAGTTGCATTCGGAGCTAAGCCACCTTCTAAGATTTCATCCCAACCAATAATTTGTTTCCCTTTAGAGTTAATATATTTTTCCATTCTTGAAATAAAATAACTCTGTAACTCATGTTCATCTTTTAACCCTTCTTTTCTGATTAACTTTTGGCATTGCTCACATTCTTTCCAACCAATTTTTGGAGCTTCATCTCCACCAATATGAATATATTTACCGGGAAATAGAGCTACAACTTCATCTATTATATCTTCTAAAAATTTAAAAGTATTTTCTTTTGGACAATAAACACCCCCAGTTACTCCCCATTTTGTAGCTACTTCAACTTGTTCTCCTGTACAGCTTAACTCTGGATACGCACTAATTGCAGCTTGGGAGTGCCCTGGCATCTCTATCTCTGGTATAACGGTTACTTGTCTTTCTGCAGCATACTTTACAATATCTTTTACTTGTTCTTGAGTGTAATATCCTCCATATCTTTTTCCATCAAATTTATGTGGTTTATCCCCGTGATGACCAATTATAGTTTCATTTCTATATGCAGCTATTGTATTTAATTTAGGGTATTTTTTAATTTCAATTCTCCAGCCTTGGTCTTCTGTTAGATGCCAGTGAAAAGTATTTATTTTTAGCATACTTATCAAATCAATATATTTTTTAATATAATCTACAGAAAAAAAATGTCTGCCAACATCTAAGAGTATTCCTCTATATTTAAACTGAGGCTCATCTTGTATTTCTATACACTGAACAGCAACTGCATCTTTTTTATAGCTATTGTCTTCAAAATCAGGAGGAAGGAGTTGTCTTAAGGACTGAACTGCATAGAAAGCTCCCTTAGGCGTACTTGCTAAAATAGTAATATTTTGCTTTGTTATTTTTAAGCGATAGCCTTCAGTATTTTTGATGTCAGAGTCTTTTATAAAAGAAATTGTATGTTTTGATTCTGATGATTTTAAAGAAATATCACTTCCATTTTCTATAAATGATTTTAAAAATACAGCAACTGATTTAAAATCATTGTCATACTTTAATTCGGTGTTATTATTAATAATAAACGAACCCTCTCCAATATTTTGAGATAAGGGTATTGGAATTATTGCAGGGTTAACAGTCTCGTTTTTAGAGTTTGAACATGCTATACACAGTAATATTATTACCATACATACTAAAATTTTGTTTGTTTGTTTAAAGTGAATCATTTGTAAAGAGATTAATTATTAGGTTCGCAAGGTAGGAAAATTTTTGATAACATTCGAATATATATTTGTTTTATAATTTCGGATAGATTCAACAATTTGACAATTTGACAATTACACGATTGAACAATTACATTTATAAAGTATAACTAATTGATTTTCAAGACTCATGAATGTATCATTATAGAGTTATACCAATTCGGGAATATCAAGAACAATATCAGATGAATCTCATCTCCAAGTTTTTTACGCAGTATTTTAAAAGATTTGGTAATATGACCTTCAACTGTTTTAATTGAGATGTTTAAATGTTTAGAAATTTCAATATTAGTCAACCCTTCTCGTCTGCTTAAAATAAATATTTGTTTGCACCTTGTGGGTAATTTCTCTACTTCTTTAGTAACTAATAATGTCATTTTATGTAAGTTGCCTTCGTCAATCTCATATACTGCGTTGTCTAAAGAGTCTAAATATTTCTGCTCCAGTAGTGTTATTGCCTTATTTTTTCTGTACTCATTAATAAATTCATTATAAACAGCTCTATATAAAAAGCTTTCAATTGAATATTTTGTGTTTAATTTTGCTCTGTGCCTCCACGTATTTAAAAAAACATTTTGTAAAATATCTTGTGCCATAGCATAATCACCTATTAGATTTAATGCGTAGGCGTACAACCTTTTATGGTAGTAATCTACCAAAAACACGTAGGCTTTTTCTTCTCCCTTTTTAAGACTTTTAATTAGTATCGCATTGTCATTAAAATCCGTCATTTTGTAGTTTTTTGATAAAAAATGGCATCTAAATTTTTAAACAAAGGTAAAAAAAAATTAAAAAAAGCAAGGGATACCTGATTTAGCTTTGTATTAGTTATAGAAGTGCTATTAAATATGATTTTAAAAGAAATAGAAAATATTATTATAAAATATTTAAACAGATCTGTGAACTCTGAAGAGTTGGATAAGCTGAGCGAGTGGATTAAAAAGCCAGCAAATCATTTAATATTTGAAGAATTTGTTAAAGCCAATTATGTTATAACCATTAGTATGAATAATTCGGATTCGTCAGAAATAAAAGAGAATTTATTAAAGGAAATAAGAAGAGGAAAAAAGACTCTTTACAGAGTTAAATTTAAGTCCATATTAAAATATGCTGCAACTGCCGTATTACTTATGGGCATAATATATTCTTTACAACTAGGTTTTTTTGGCAGTAGTTCAAATAAAATACTCATTCCCGAAGAAGAATATACAACCATAGAGTTAGAAAACGGTAATGTAAAAGATATATCGGAAAACAGTAAAATTAAAGTTGTCGGTAGTTCAGGGAATATCTTAGCAGAACAAGAGGGAGTTCAAATAGTGTATAACAGTGGAATTAAAATTAAGAAACTAGCTTATAATACTTTAAAAGTTCCTTACGGGAAAAGGTTTAGAGTTAAATTATCTGACGGGACAGAGGTAAGTCTAAATGCTGGAACATCATTTAAATATCCCGTACAGTTTATCGATGGAAAAAACAGACAGGTATTCCTCGTTGGAGAGGCTTATTTTGATGTTACTGAAAACAAATCTCAGCCCTTTGTTGTAAATACCAATGAATTAAATATTCAAGTAGTAGGGACTGAGTTTAATGTAACTTCCTATCGTGAAGACCGTGCTATTGATGTAGTATTAGTTAAGGGTTCTGTAGGCATGCACAATAAGAATACTCCTTTTAGTTCAGAAACCACCACTTTTTTGAAACCATCTGTAAAAGGTAGTTTTAACAGAAATAGAAATACAATCAATACCTCTGTGGTTGATACTGATATTTATACTTCTTGGATTAAAGGTAATGTCATCTTCAGAAATACTTCATTTAAAGATATAATTAAGAAATTAGAAAGACTTTACAATGTAAAAATCATTAGCAATAACAGTGAATTAGCAAAAGAAACATTTAATGCGAATATTGATGTAGATAAAGAAACTATTGAAGATGTATTAAATTATTTTGATGAAATATACAACGTAAAATATAGCGTAATAAATAATAAAATAATTATAGAATAAAATATAAATTACGAATTAAGCAGGAAACCAACAATCATTTAACAATTAAACGAATTATAATAACATAAAATATGAAGTATGGAAAAAACAGTACTAAACACAATTAATCTATCCATAAGGAATAGAAATATTATTACTCTTTTTATTTTTATGGCAATGTTTACTTTACAGGCGGAGAATTTATACTCTCAATCAAAAATATCATTAGATTTAAATGATGTAACTTTATCTGAAGTCTTTAATACAATTGAATCGGAAACGATATTCAAATTTATTTTTAGCACTAAAGTGGTAAATGTAGAAAGAAGAGTTTCCTTAAAAGTTGAGAAAAAACATATAACAGATATTTTAAAACTACTGTTAAGTAACACAGAGATAGGCTATAAAATAGATAATAATAAAATTTTATTGTATAAGTCTCCCTATCAAACATCGTCAGAAAGAGAATCATTTGCTAAAATAAAAGTTATTGAAAAGCAACAAAAAGAAATTAAAGGAACGGTTAAAGATAAAAACGGAGAACCTCTGCCCGGTGCTAATGTTATAGAAAAAGGCACTACTAATGGTGTTACCACAGATTTTGACGGAAATTTCACATTAAAAGTTACCGATGAAAACGCTGTTTTGGTTATTTCCTATTTGGGTTTTGCTACTCGAGAAATAAGCATTGGTAAACAAACCACAATCTCCATTACACTTGTGGAAGATGCAAGTGCTTTAGATGAAGTTGTTGTAACTGCTTTTGGAATAGAACGTAATAAAAGATCATTGTCCTATGCTGTATCAGAGATAAAAGGAGAACAGATATCTAACAAAGCAGAAGTGGATGTATTAAAAGCCTTGAGCGGAAAAGTAGCTGGAGTAAATATATCAGGTTCTGGAGGTGCAGCTGGTTCATCTACCAATATTATTATTCGAGGAAATAACTCAGCGACAGGTAATAACCAGCCTTTGTTTGTCGTAGATGGTATCCCTTTTGATAATTCTACAACCAATACTTCAGACCCTGCCGACGCTTCATCTACTTATTCAAATAGAGCATTAGATTTAGACCCAAATGATATTGCTAGTATGACGGTTCTTAAAGGAGGTGCAGCAGCAGCGTTATATGGATCAAGAGCATCTAATGGCGTTATCATTATTACTACGCATTCTGGTAGCCAATCTAAAAAAGGATTTGAAATAGAGGTTTCTACTACTCTTGGTGCTGAAAGTATTTCTCGATTACCTGATTATCAAAATAAATACGGTCAAGGAAATTTTAGTAATGGAAAATACACCTTTAGTTCTAAAGCCACAGAATCTTGGGGACCCGCATTTGATGACCCAAATCTTGCAGGAAACGGCGGACTATTTTTAGAAAATGGAATAATTAAATATGTAAACCTTGTTGGAGAAAAAGTGCCTTACAAATCCTTTGCTAATAATGTAAAAGATTTTTATAGGACTGGATTTCAGCAAGAAACATCATTGCGTGTTCAAGGAGGAGATGGCAAAAATGCTTTTGCCGTAACTGCTAGTAATGTAGATAATGAAGGTTTTATTCCTTTCACTGGAGTTAAAAGAACTTCTTTAAAATTTTCTGGACTCACCAAATTAGAAAATGGAATTAAATTAAAGGTTTCACTTAGCTATGTAAATACACATCAGGACGGAATTTTATCTGGAGGTCATAATACATTATCTAGCATTAATAGACAAACATTATTTATTCCACGAAGTTATGACTTAACAGGATTTCCGTATATAAATAAAACAGGAAATCAGCTCAAGTACTCTTTTTGGGATAATCCGAGATGGTTAGCTCAAGAAGGTCCTTATGATAGTGATGTTGACAGAGTTTATGGATATGTATCAACTGATTATAAATTAAATAGTTGGTTAAATGTTTCTTATAAGATTGGTATTAATACTTACGCGGATAGGCGGACGCAAATTGTTCCTAGTGGAAGTTTTTTTACCACAGGAAGCATTATCAATAATAATATTTCTTTTTCTGAATTATCATCTAATTTAATCATTACAGGGGCTAAGAAATTGACCGATGATTTGAGCTTAAGAGTTGTTATTGGGCATAACTACAATCAACGAAAAACAGACCTTTTAAATATTAAAGGTACGGGGATTATTAAAAGAGGTATTTCTAGAATTACAAATACAGAGTCGATAGTCCCCAGTCAATCTATCCTCACAAAAAGAAGAATTGTAGGTCTTTTTAGCGATATTGTATTGTCTTATAAAAGATATTTATTTTTAAATATTACGGGAAGAAACGATTGGTCTTCTACGTTACCTAAAGGAAAAAGAAGTTTTTTCTATCCGTCTGTGTCAACAACTTTTAACTTTACAGAGGCTTTTAATTTTGAGTCTGAAATCTTATCTTTTGGAAAACTTAGATTGGCATATACTCAAATTGGAAATGATGCAGCCCCTTACTTACTTTCTACAATTAATACTGTTAATGGAACAGGTTCCGGTCTTCAATTTCCTTTTAAGGGTGTTTCAGGATTAGAGATAGGGGATAATTTAGGAAATGAAGGTTTAAAACCTGAGTTTACAACAGAATACGAAATAGGGGCGGAACTTAGTCTATTTAAAAAAAGGATAGGAATTGATGTGACTTACTACTCTAAAAGAACCAAAGACCAAATTTTTAGTGTAAAAATTCCTTCCTCTGGCGGATATAGTACTAAAACGTTAAACGCTGGAGAAATATCTAACAAAGGGATAGAGATAGGATTAGATATAAGCATTTTCCAAAATCCAAAAGGACTTAACTGGGATATTTATGGCACTTTCTCAAAAAATATAAGTAAAGTTGAAAAGTTAATTGATGGATTGAATCAAATTAATCCAGGAAATAGACAGCCAGACTATGGTAATATATTACGAGTAGGAAGCCCCTACGGTGTTATAGAAGGTGAGGTTCAGAATAGGGATAAGGAAGAAAATCTTTTAATCAACGGTCTTACGGGACTCCCTACCAAAGCTCTTGGACAGAAAATTGTTGGTAATCCTAATCCAGATTTTATAGTTGGACTTAACAATACACTATCATTTAAAGGATTTCGTTTAGGGTTTTTGTTTGATTGGAAACAAGGGGGAGATATTCTTTCCTTATCTAACGGCTATTTAAGAGGTTTTGGACTAACAAAAGAAACCACCGATAGGGATAGAACTTATATTTTGCCTGGCTATTTAGCAGACCCTAAAGATGCAACCCAACCATTGTTAGACTCAGAAGGGAACAAAATATCCAATAATATACAAATATCTCCACAAAACTATTGGAGTGGTGCTACAAACGGTACGCAGAGAAATCAATATCGCTTTAGTGCTGAATCTTTAATTTTTGACGCAACTGTATTTCGGTTAAGAGAACTAAGTTTTGGGTATGTATTTCCAAAAAAAATATTGAACTATTTACCATTTGGAAGTTTAAGTATGACTTTTTTAGCTAGAAATATATGGTTTAAAGCACCTAACTTTCCTCATCTGGATCCTGAAGTATCTACTTATGGTGCAGGAAATGCACAAGGTGTTGAGCAATACGCTCCTCCAACAGTAAAAAATATTGCATTAAATATCAAATTTTCATTTTAATCCAAAATAATAATTTATAATATGAAACATATAAAACACACACTGGTTATATCTGTAATTTTATCTTTATTTCTGTCTTGTGATTTAGATATTAATGAAAATCCCAATAATCCCACTACTGCAACAGTGATAGAGTTATTGCCTCACGGTCAAGTTTCCGTAATCAGACCTTTTTCTAGTTTAGTAAATGCAATTACATCTAGTGCTGTACAGACAAGCGTAAATACCAGATATGATAATTTTACAGTAAATAGAACAACCATAGATGATATTTGGAACAGTAATCTTTATAGCGGAGGATTGAAAGACCTAGAAGAAGTTATAGTAATAGGTACAGAAAAGAAGCAATGGCACTATGTGGGTATTGCTAAACTAATGAAAGCATATACTTTTAGTCTTATGGTTGATCTTTGGAATGATATTCCTTATTCTAAAGCATTTAATCCAAATTCTAAAGCCCCTACTTATGATTCTGGTAAAAGCATTTATACCAATTTAGAATCTCTTATTAAAGAATCTTTAGTCGATTTAGATAAAACATCTGAGGGGTCACCAGCGTCTGAAGATGTGATTTACGGAGGAGATCTAAACAAATGGCGTCGTATGGGCAATACATTACTTTTAAAAATGTACAACCAAATAAGACTGGTAGATAATAGTGTTGCTAGTAAAATGGAAGCTTTGATAGCACAGAAAAACTTAATTCAATCAAGTGCAGATGATTTTCAGTTAGTTTTTGGTAATACAGCATCTCCTGAAAATAGAATGCAACTTTTTGTAGATGATTATGAGGTTAGATTGGATAACAGAATTTCTAATTATTTTAATAATCTACTAAAAAGAAATGAAGACCCTAGGATTCCTTACTATTTTTATAACCAGAAATCAAGAACCTTTGTAGGAAGAGATGCAGGAAACCCAAATGGTTTATCTACCTTTGAAGATCAAGATATTAGAACTTTTCACGGAGTCTATCCTTGTGGGGGACAATATGATAACGAATCTGGAGGAATAACCACAAGTAATTTAGGGCTAAAAGGCGCGGGAACTTATAGAATGATAACTTACGCTATGTGCCTATTTATAGAAGCAGAGGCTGGATTAACAATGGGCATTACCACTTCTGCCAATATTCCTTCCTTGTTTGAGAAAGGAATACGTGAAGCTATGAAAAAAGTAAATGAATTAGGCGTTGGTCCAGGTATTTCAACAAATCAGATTAATAACTACGTTACAGACAAATTAGCCATATTCAATGCTTCAAATAATTCTGATAAATTAAAACTAGTTATGATGGAAAAATATGTACATCTCTTTGGAAATGGCATGGAACAATACAATGATTGGAGAAGAACAGGGTTTCCAAATGATTTAAGATTAGTTGTTCAAACAAATGTAACATTAAACCGATTCCCTTATCCATCTAGCATCGAACCACCAACATTGACAAAAAATAATGATTTTGTTTTCTGGGACAAGTAAACTGAAAAATTTTAAATAATGAAAAATATAATAAACTATCTTTTTATACTGGTACTAAGTATAAACCTTTCGTGTAATACTGATGAAAACCAAATAGTCCCAAATTTTTTAGATGGAACCAAATACGGTGTTCTTTTAGATGTAGATACAAGTGCAACAGAATTTACTCTATCAAATGTAAATTCTTACAAACTTACTTTTAAAGTAAGTTATAAAGAAGGAAAAAGACATGTAGAATCTATCGCTATCAATAAAACATATACAGATAGTGCTACCAAAGAATCTTCGGTGACTGGGCTAACTATTATTTCACAATTTCCTTCGACTATCACTTTATCTTCAATAGAATTAGTCAAAGGTTTTTCAAAAAATATATCTATTAATGATTTAAAAGTCGGCGATTCCTTTAAAATAAGTTTTGCTATTAATTATAAAGATGGAGGTGTAGTAGATAGATTTGATAGTAGTATGCGAACAAATTTTATTATTCCTGTTGTAAAATAATTTAGAAATGAAAATAACAAAAACTATTTTTAGAATTGTATTGCTCCTTAATTTAATTAGTTGCTTGCCAACTTCAAAAAGTCTATACTGTATAGAAACTGAGCTTGGAGATATTGAATTTGAAGTATATCCAGACAAAGCCCCTATTACAGTTGCCAATTTTATAAAATATGTAAGGCAAGCAAAATTTGAAAACGCATATTTTTATAGAGTAGTGCGGTTAAATAATCAGCCCATAAACCCAGTAAAAATTGAAGTAATACAAGGTGATTTTACAGGCAAAGAAAATTATTTTCCTGAGATTGCACATGAAACAACCTTAAAAACTGGGTTAACACATAAAGATGGTACCGTTTCTATGGGTAGACTTGAGGTAGGAACTACTGCTTCCGAATTTTTTATTTGTATTAATAACCAACCTGAATTAGATTATGGAGGCAAACGCAATCCCGACAGTCAAGGTTTTGCTGCTTTTGGTCAAGTTACAAAGGGAATGGATATCGTACGCATAATTCAATCTGGAGAAACAGACAAACAAACATTGAAAAAGAAAATCAAAATAGAAAGAATATATTTAGTGAAAGTGAAGAAGAAATAAGATAACTACTCAGGTTGCAATTTAACAATTTGATTTAGATGATAAATAATCTCTAAATCTCTTTTAACAATAGTGTCCGTCATAGAACATATCACACAAAAAGCATGCTGCCCTGTTTTAAATTGATCAGCATCTTTTTATAGCAGAAGAATTTTCCGTCTTAATTCTGGAACAGGAGACATAGAAGGAGAATTCTATACCAATGCCAGAATACGTTATTCATGTCCAGTTTTTGCAGCAGATGGGACTGTTTATGTTGGCGGTTATAATAAAGGCGGCAAAGGGTTTTACTCTTTAACACTTTCATTAGGAAGTGTGAATAATGAGGGTACTTACTTTGTAACTCGCCTAAAAGACAACGCGAAAGACACCCTGATAGAAGAATACGACCTTGAACCTGCCACTTCTGACCAAGTTTTAAGAGACGTGAAGATAGCTTTGGAATACGAACAAGATGGCGAGAGAAAGCAAGTAGAACTAAGGTTAGTTTCCTATTATCACCCTGAAAAAAATAAGGTGTATTATTTCTTATCCAATCTATTTGACGAAACTCCAGATAAAATAGCATTATTGTACAAAAAACGTTGGGAAATAGAGCTGCTATTCAAAAAAAATAAGCAGAATTTCCCTCTGCAATATTTCTATGGAGATAACCAAAATGTCATACAAATACAGATATGGTGTACTCTTATTGCCTTATTGCTGATTACATTTATGAAGAGACAACTAACCAAATCTTGGAGTTTTTCTAATTTGGTCAGTCTGTTGCAGAAACATCTGTTTACTTATGCTAAATTCACAGATTTTTTCAATAATGTAGATGGATTTGCCAAAGACTTCGTAAAAAACAAAAGAACTCCAGAAGAAATACAGACAAAATTACAATTTGAATAAAATAATAAAATGGGGGGCTTGCTTTTTAAAAATCAAAAAAATAATCCCATTTTACTGGGTAGAAAAGTCTTTTTTTTGCCTATTTTTGGTTTTATCGGACAACAATAATATTATTTATTGTGATTAATTTTATAGACTTGTTTAACTTTGTGGTGTAATATATTTAAGTAGCAATCCAATAAATTTCAGAAAAAATAATTACGTGAAGATAATAAAATCAGTAAATGGAAAACATCCTCAAATTCCGGATAATTGTTTTGTGGCAGAAAATGCGACTATCGTTGGAGATGTAAAAATGGGGACAGAATGCAGTGTTTGGTACAATGCGGTTATTAGAGGAGACGTTCATTTTATAAAAATGGGCAACAGAGTAAACGTACAAGATGGAGCTATAATTCATGCTACTTATCAAAAATCGCCAACCACAATTGGCAATAATGTTTCTATTGGACATAATGCTATTGTACACGGTTGCACTATCAAGGACAACGTTTTGGTAGGAATGGGAAGTATTATTATGGACGATTGTGTTGTGGAGAGCAACTCAATTATCGCAGCAGGAGCTGTAGTTACAAAAAACACAATTGTAAAATCCGGAAGTATTTATGCAGGTGTACCCGCCAAAAAAGTAAAAGATACTTCTAAAGAACTGATTTCTGGAGAAATAGACAGAATTGCAAATAATTATGTAAAATATTCAGGTTGGTTTAAAGAATAGATGTTACTTTTGGAAGTTAAAATTCGTAATTCAAAAAAATGAGAAACTTTTTATTTTTAATAGCACTACTTTCCGTAGGTATCTATGGACAAGACTCTACGGAGGTTGATTTAAAAAATCCAAATGCGACTATTTACACACATTTATATTTTTTACAGATAGATTCTTATCAGCCAGAAAAATCGGCTAAAACAATTCGAGGATATACAGGAAAAGCAGCAATAGAAAAGGCAATTCGGTTAAAACAAATTTTAGACGGTAAAGGCTTATTTGTAGATTTTGATAAAGTCCCAGCCAATCCAAATTATAGTAATACTATTAGTCATATAAAACCGTATAAATATCTGTTGTTTCCAGATATTATGCCTTTAATTTCGGTAGAAAAAATTGACGATAAATGGTTGTATTCTTCAGAAACAATCCGAAATATAGATATATTGTACAATGAGGTATTTCCTTGGTATGTGCAGAAAATTCATGAAATAATGCCAAATGCTAGGCATAAAAAAGTTTTTGGAATAGAACTGTGGCAAATAATTGCTATTATAGTTTTATTGTTGGTAGCTACTTTGTTATTTCTGTTGTCTAGGATAACTGCATATTACGTATTGCGAAAAATACAATATAAAATCACCAAAAGTCATAGTGACGGAGTAGAAGATATGTTAAAAAAATTAGCACACCCAATTAGTTTGCTGGTAACTATTGCATTTGTTGAGATTGTTTTCCCGTCATTACAGTTTGGTTTAGAGATTAATAAATGGACGTTTTTAGGATTAAATATTTCTAAAACTATCTTTTGGATTTATGTATTCTTAAAGTTAGTTAAAGTTATTATGAGCGTATACGCAGAGTTTACCAAAAGAACAGAAGGAAAATTAGACGACCAATTAGTGCCAATTTTAAATAATTTTTTAACTGGAATAGTTATTTTTTTAGGAGGATTAAAGCTCCTAACACTATTTGGGATAGACGCAACAACAGTAATTGCTGGGGCATCTATCGGGGCTTTGGCAGTTGCACTAGCATCACAAGATACGGTTAAAAACCTGATAGGAACAGTTATGATTTTCCTAGACAAGCCTTTTCATATTGGCGATTGGATTGAGACAACTGGAATTGTAGGAACTGTTGAAGAAGTCGGGTTTCGTTCTACTAGAATTCGTGCTGCAGATACATCTATATTTCAAATTCCAAATAGCAAATTAGCTGAAATTACAATTAACAATAAGGGATTGAGATTATACAGACGTTATAAAACTAATTTAGGATTAAGATATGACACACCTCCCGAATTAATTGAAGCATTCGTTAAAGGTGTAAAAGAAATTATTATTGCACACCCAGAAACGCGCTCGGAGTCTTACAATGTGGAGTTTACAGGTTTTGGAGATTCAGCCTTGTTAATTATGATTAATGTTTATTTCAAATCTTTGGAATGGGGCGTGGAGCAATCATCTAAGCATAGATTACATATTACAATAATTAAATTGGCAAAAGCCTTGGGAGTAGAATTTGCATTCCCGTCTTCTACATTGATGATAGAACAATTTCCCTATAAAAAACCATTCAATTTGAATTACAATACAAATAAAGACAAGATTGATGCCGCAATTAAAAATATAGTTGATGATTTTAATAAAGATAATTAGTAATAGATGATTTTTGATTTACATTAAAGGTCCTCCTGCTAATATTTCTTCACTTGCTAACTCCTCAAATTTCTTAAAATTATTTCTAAACGAGTCTGCTAATTTCTGTGCCGTTTTATAGTATCCATCATCATTATTCCATGTAGCTCTTGGGCTTAAAACTCCTGTTGGCACATTAGGACAAGTTCTAGGTTGCGAAACGCCAAATACAGAATGTATATGGTAATTTCCTTTATTTGCTTCTTCCAACTCCGTAAGGACCACCAGTCCAACCTGTATTTACTAGCCAAACAGTTACATCTGATTCTTGCATTTTTTTGCTCAGCATTTCTGCATATCTCGTGGGATGTAAAGGCATAAAAGGAGCTCCAAAACAAGCAGAAAAACTCGGAGAAGGTTCTTTAACTCCGGCTTCTGTACCTGCAACTTTTGCTGTATATCCAGAGATAAAATGATATGCAGCCTGACCCGGATTTAGTTTAGATATTGGAGGCAATACACCAAAGGCATCAGCAGTTAAGAAAAATGTATTCTTTGGGTTTTTACCAATTGAACCCTCTTGAATATTATCAATATGATAAATTGGGTAACTTACTCGTGTATTTTGCGTAATTGAGGTGTCTTCAAAATCTACAGAGCCATCTTCTTTAAGAATCACATTTTCGAGGATTGCTCCTTTTCTTATCGCGTGAAATATGTCTGGTTCTTTATTTTCAGTTAGGTCAATTACTTTTGCGTAGCAGCCGCCTTCAAAATTAAAAATGGTGTTCTTATTTGTCCATCCGTGTTCATCATCTCCAATTAATTTTCTTGTGGGGTCTGCCGATAAGGTTGTTTTTCCTGTGCCAGATAATCCAAAGAAAATGGCGGTATCTCCGTCTTTGCCTACATTGGCAGAGCAGTGCATTGGCAACGTATTTTTATCTACGGGCAAAATAAAATTCAGTGCAGAAAAAACCCCTTTTTTTATTTCTCCTGTATAGCCCGTTCCTCCAATTAGTGCAATTTTTTTAGAAAAATTTAGAATAGCAAAGTTGTGCTGACGAGTTCCATCAACAGCTGTATCTGCCATAAATCCCGGTGCATTTATGACAATCCATTCTGGAGAAAAAGAGCTTAATTCTTCTTCTGTTGGACGCAAAAACATATTGTGAGCGAACATATTACTCCAAGTATGCTCGGTTACAATCCTGATATTCAGCTTATAAGATGCGTCTGCACAGACATAATTATCTCTAACAAATATTTCCTTGTTAGATAGATAGTTGGCTACTTTGGTGTATAATTTATCAAATTTATCTGGGTCAAAAGGCAGATTTATGTTTCCCCACCAAACTTCATCTTTTGTAATATGGTCTTTTACAATAAAACGGTCCGTCGGAGAGCGTCCCGTAAATTCTCCAGTGTTAATTGCTAAGGCTCCAGAATTAGCTTCAACTCCCTGTTTATTTTTTATAGTAATTGCGTGTAATTCATCGGATGTTAAATTATAACGTACCGTTGCATTTGAAATACCTAAATTGTCTAGCGAAATTGATTTTGAACCAATATTTACCATTTTTAATATTTTAACTGATTATTAATATAATAAGGGCAAAAGTACAGATTATTTTTACATAGAAAAGGTTGTTGAAATTTAATTTTTATCAAACATCAGTTGTTGATTTCTTTTTTATAAAAGCCAAAATCATAAGTAGCCAACCCGCAACAAAAAATAGCCCTCCTAATGGGGTTATAAACCAGATATTCTTGGCGGTAATTTTCGTCAATTGAATCAGATATATTGAGCCTGAAAAAAATATAATTCCTGTAAAAAAGAAAAGGCTTATTATTCTTTTGTTTTTGATAGAAATTTCTTTACAGGTATTTACAATTAGCAGAACTAATACGTGATAAAATTGATAGAGAACTGCTGTTTCAAAACTATTTAACTCATCTATTGACAATTTATTTTTTAATGTATGTGCACCAAAAGCTCCTAAAATAATTGCTGATAATCCTAATAATGAGGTGATTGTTAAATTTTTATACATATTTTTGTTTTTTATATTAGTTTTTTTTTGATGAATTGTGTATTTTAGCTTTATTATTTTTGCCGGAATACTTTGAGGTCAAAAGTAATAAAATCAACATAAAATTTAGAGATGCGAAATATACTAATAATAGGAGCCGGCAGGTCTAGTGCATCACTTATAAAATATTTATTAGATAAGTCTATCAAAGAAAACCTGCAAATAACTGTCGGAGATATTTCATTAGATAGTGCTAAAAATACAGTCAAAAACCATCCTAATTCCAAAGCTATTGAACTAAATATATTTGAAGAAAAACAACGAATTGAGGCTGTACAAAAGGCAACTGTCGTTATTTCTATGCTTCCCGCCAGATATCATAATGAAATAGCAAAGGATTGCATCACCTATAATAAACATCTTGTAACAGCTTCTTATGTCTCCAAAGAAATGAAATCTTTAGATAATCAAGCAAAAGAAAAAGGGCTGGTTTTTATGAATGAAATCGGCGTTGACCCCGGCATTGACCATATGAGTGCTATGCAAATTATAGATAAAATTCGGGGAAAAGGAGGAAAAATGTTGCTGTTCGAATCTTTTACTGGCGGCTTGGTTGCTCCAGAAAATAACAATAATTTATGGAATTATAAATTTACATGGAATCCTAGAAATGTGGTTTTGGCAGGGCAAGGTGGAGCTGCAAAATTTATACAAGAAGGCACTTATAAATACATTCCTTATCATAAATTATTTAGAAGAACCGAGTTTTTGAATATTGACGGTGTCGGAAAATTTGAAGCATACCCCAACAGAGATTCTTTAAAATACAGAAGTATTTATGGGTTAGATGCCATTCCAACTATGTATAGAGGCACGATTAGAAAAGTCGGATTTTCTAGGGCTTGGAATACCTTTGTACAACTTGGTATGACTGACGATACTTATACTATTGAAAACTCTAAAGATATGAGTTATCGTGATTTTACTAACTTATTTTTGGCTTACAACCCCAGAGATTCTGTAGAATTAAAACTTCGTTCCTATTTAAAAATAGACCAAGATGATATTATGTGGGGAAGATTATTGGAGTTAGATATTTTTAGCTCAACTAAGAAAATAGGCTTAGATAATGTAACGCCAGCACAAATTTTGCAGAAAATACTATCCGATGTCTGGAGTTTAGAAAAAGACGACAAAGATATGATTGTTATGCACCATAAGTTTGGTTATGAACTTGATAACAAAAAATATCAAATAGAAAGCAGTATGACTGTTTTTGGTGAAAACCAGACATATACCGCTATGGCAAAAACTGTTGGCTTGCCCGTTGCAATTGCTACTTTAAAGATATTGAACGGAGAGATAAACACTCCCGGCATACAGATTCCTGTTGATAAAGAAGTGTATCAACCTATTTTAAAAGAACTGGAAAATTATAGAATATCTTTCAGCGAAAAACAGACACCTTATATGGGGTATAATTGAGGGAATTACGATTAGGGAGGGGAGCGTAATTTAAACTCTGTCTGCTATTTTTTTACTACGGTTTAAAAATAAGTTAATTTTTCTCGTTTTCCCGATTGCACACAACTTTAGTTTAATTAATTATTGCCCAATGTTTTACACGCCTTGTTGCGTATAGTTGATTAGTTTCACCACAAAGAGATAATTTTTTGTTGCTTTTCTACTTTTGTGCTATATGTTTTATAAACCATAAAGCCCCATGTTATTGCAAATACAATAACTCCTAAATTTAATTTTCCAAGTATAAAATTTGATATGATTGGTGGGCAAATAATATCTATAGGGAAAACTTCTAACAAAATAAAATTACTCCATAATAATACCTTATCTAATAAAGTAGTTTCAGAGCATAAATACCAAATAAGATAGCCTATTATTGCAATTGTGTATGGTATGTAATTCTGAACGTAAACCAAATAAAATTGTATAACTCATTAAAATACCCAAAAATTGAGCCCTATGTAAAAAAGATTTTTTAAATAATTCTAATTTGAATAATGTAAGAATAAAAATAGATAGAAGTACTCCCAAAGAAATTAATGAAGCATAGCTTACAATAGCTTCAGTAATTAAATAAACCGGACGATATATACTGTAAAACCGCATCACCTCTTCTGCAAAGACTATTTGATTAGTTTCACCACGTTATTGTTTATTTTTTGGTTATTTTAAACGTTTATAGTGTTTATGATGTGCTTGTTGAACTGGAAATAACTTTAGGACGAAGTCCGTTAAAAAGTTATTTCATTTCAACAATGCTACTAATTAATTGCGAAAGAATGACAGCTTGTTTTAAATTTGTATAATCAAAAAAATAAAAAGATGAAACAAACTTATCATTAATTTGTCAAATTAATTTATTACCTTTGCAACCTTTATAATTTTAAGATTTATAAAAATTTGAAAAAGCAAATAAAAGAAACCTAAAAAGAAATTAAATGAGTAGAATAGGAAAAAGTCCAGTAGTAATTCCGTCAGGTGTTAAGGTAAATATTGAGGGAAAAGTTGTTACGGTAAAAGGAAAGTTAGGAGAGTTATCTCAAGAAGTTTCTGGCGGTATTACTGTAAAGATTGAGGAAGGAAAAGTCATTTTAGACAGACCTTCAGATAGCAAGCCACATAAAGCACAGCACGGTTTGTACAGGTCGTTAATCAATAATATGGTTGAGGGTGTAAGTAAGGGTTATACTAAGGAATTAGAATTAGTAGGAGTAGGTTATAGAACTTCTAACCAAGGTCAGAAATTAGATTTGGCTTTAGGTTTTTCGCATAATATAGTTTTGGAAATAGCTCCAGAAGTTAAGGTAGAAACTATTTCAGAAAAGGGCAAAAACCCTATTATTAAATTAACTTCTTTTGACAAGCAGCTGGTCGGTCATATTGCGGCAAAGATTCGTTCTTTCCGTCCGCCAGAGCCTTACAAAGGAAAAGGAGTTAAGTTTGTAGGAGAAGTATTGAGAAGAAAAGCAGGTAAATCTGCATAATTTATAGTATTATGGCATTATCAAAGATAGAAAGAAGACATAGAATAAAGAATAGAATCAGAAAGATTGTTTCTGGAACTGCTACTAAACCCAGATTATCTGTTTTTAGAAGTAACAAAGAGATTTACGCTCAAATAGTTGATGACGTTGCAGGTAAAACATTGGCGTATGTATCATCAAGAGATAAAGACATCGTTTCGGGTTCTAAATCGGAGGTTGCTGCATCAGTAGGAAAAGCTATTGCAGAAAAGGCTACAAAAGTGGGTGTAGAAACTATTGCTTTTGATAGAAACGGATATTTATATCACGGTAGAGTAAAAGTATTAGCAGAAGCTGCCAGAGAAGCTGGTTTAAAATTTTAATGAATTTATTATGTATCAGAATTATAAAAATGTAGAAAGAGTTAAACCCAGTGGAATAGAACTTACAGACCGTTTAGTAGGTGTACAACGTGTTACTAAAGTAACAAAAGGAGGTAGAGCTTTTGGTTTCTCTGCAATTGTTGTTGTAGGAGACGGAAACGGAGTAGTTGGTCACGGTTTAGGAAAATCTAAAGACATAGCGTCTGCCATTGCAAAGGCAATTGAAGATGCTAAGAAAAATTTGGTAAGAATTCCAATATTAAACGGAACATTACCGCACGAACAAAAAGGTAAATACGGCGGAGCAAAGGTGTTTTTAAAACCAGCTTCTCACGGTACTGGAGTTATTGCTGGTGGTGCTGTACGTGCGGTATTAGAGTCTGTTGGTGTACACGATGTATTATCAAAATCTCAAGGGTCTTCTAACGGACACAATGTTGTAAAAGCTACTTTAGACGCTTTATTGCAGTTGCGTAGTGCTGTTACGATAGCAAAGCAAAGAGGTATTTCTTTAGAAAAAGTATTTAACGGATAAATCTAAGAGCGATGACAAAAATCAGAGTTAAACAAGTAAAGAGCAAAATAGGACGTATTCAAAGTCAGAAAAGAACTTTAGAAGCGTTAGGTTTGCGTAAAATAAACCAAGTTGTAGAACACGAGGCAACTCCTGCAATTATTGGTATGGTAAATACAGTTAAGCACTTAATTTCTGTTGAAGAAATTAAATAAAACATTTATATAAGATGAATTTACATAACTTACAACCGGCAGAAGGATCTGTAAAAAAAGGAAAAAGAATTGCAAGAGGAGAAGGTTCTGGTAAAGGAGGAACTTCTACCAGAGGTCATAATGGACAAAAATCTCGTTCGGGTTATTCTAGAAAAGTAGGATTTGAAGGAGGGCAAATGCCACTTCAAAGACGTGTTCCTAAATTTGGATTTACTAACATTAACCGCAAGGAATATGTTGGTATAAATTTAGACAAACTACAAACTTTGGTAGATGAAGGTAAAATTACTGATAAAGTAACTTTAGATATTTTAGTTGCTAATAGAGTAGTTAGTAAAAACGAATTAGTAAAAATACTAGGACGTGGAGAGCTGAAAGCTAAATTAAATATTACTGTTCACAAATTTACTGCTACTGCAAAAACTGCTATTGAGGCAGTTGGAGGAGAAGCAGTTTCTTTATAAGATTTAAATAAATGACATATTTTATAAAAGCCTTAAAAGACATCTGGAGAATAGAAGAACTTAAAAATAAGATTATTCTAACCTTAGGTTTGTTAGCCGTTTATCGTTTTATGGCACAAGTCCCTTTACCAGGAATAGATCCATTGCAGTTAACAGCATTAAAAGACCAAACATCTGGCGGTCTTTTAGGATTATTAAACGCATTTACCGGAGGAGCATTTTCCAGAGCATCAGTAATGGCACTGGGAATAATGCCTTATATTTCTGCATCTATTGTAGTACAATTAATGGGAGTAGCAGTTCCTTATTTACAGAAACTACAAAAAGATGGAGAAAGTGGAAGAAAGAAAATTACACAAATAACAAGGTGGTTAACAATAGCAATCACCTTAGCACAAGCACCAGCATACATCACAGCTATTAAAACCAGTTTTGGTTTGCCAGAAGAGGCTTTCTTAGTTGGAGGAGCAACATTTTGGTTTTCGTCAATTATTTTATTAACCGCCGGAACTATATTTGCGATGTGGTTAGGAGAACGTATCACCGACAAAGGAGTTGGCAATGGAATATCGTTATTGATTACCGTAGGGATTATAGCCAATCTCCCGGGAGCATTTATGCAAGAATTAGTATCCAAAACTACAAATGCAGGAGCAGGAGGAATTATGATGATATTAATTGAAATAATTGTTTGGTTTGTTGTAATTTTGCTGTCGGTTCTTTTGGTAACGGCAGTTCGTAAGATTGCCGTACAATATGCAAGAAGACAAGCCGTTGGAGATACTAAGAATGTTGTAGCAGGAGCAAGGCAATATATTCCGTTAAAGTTAAATGCAGCAGGAGTGATGCCAATTATATTTGCACAGGCAATTATGTTTGCGCCAGTAGCTTTGGCGAGAAAATTTCCTGTTCTAAGTGAATTACAGGATATAAACGGTTTGTGGTACAATGTATTATTTGCGTTGTTAATCATAGTATTTAGTTACTTTTACACCGCAATTACAATACCGACAAATAAAATGGCTGATGATTTAAAAAGAAGTGGCGGTTTTATTCCAGGAATAAAACCAGGTTCAGATACAGCAGAGAGATTAGATTCTGTTTTATCGAGAATTACATTTCCGGGTTCGTTATTTTTAGCTGCATTATCAATATTACCAGCTATCGTTGTACAATTTGGCGTACAACAGAGTTGGGCTATGTTCTATGGAGGCACATCATTAATTATTATGGTTGGCGTAGCTATGGATACAATACAACAAGTAAATTCGTATTTATTAAATAGTCATTACGACGGTTTGATGAAAACAGGAACCGGTAATAGAAAAGCATTAAAATAATATGGCAAAACAACCAGCAATTCAACAAGACGGAACAATTACAGAAGCGCTATCAAATGCTATGTTTCGTGTGGAATTAGAAAATGGGCATATCGTTACAGCCCATATATCTGGTAAGATGCGTATGCATTATATAAAACTATTACCCGGAGATAAAGTAAAATTAGAAATGAGTCCTTATGATTTATCAAAGGCGAGAATCACTTATAGATATTAAAAACAAGTACTGATGAAAGTAAGAGCTTCAATAAAAAAGAGAAGTGCCGAGTGCAAGATTGTGCGTAGAAAAGGCAGATTATATGTAATAAATAAACAAAATCCTAGATTTAAACAAAGACAAGGATAATATGGCAAGAATAGCAGGAATTGATATACCAAAAAACAAAAGAGGAGTTATAGCCTTAACATATATTTTTGGAGTAGGAAAAAGTAGAGCTAAACAAGTTTTAGCAAATGCAAGCGTTGATGAAAGCATCAAGGTTCAAGATTGGTCTGATGACCAAATTGCAAAAATTAGAGATCAAGTAGGAGTTTTTAGAATTGAAGGTGAATTGCGTTCTGAAATTCAAATAAACATCAAACGTTTGATGGATATTGGATGTTACAGAGGTATCCGCCACAGGACTGGTCTTCCGTTGAGAGGACAGAGAACCAAAAATAATTCTAGAACAAGAAAAGGTAGAAGAAAAACCGTAGCTAACAAAAAGAAAGCTACTAAATAAGGTTAAAAACGTGTGCTGACTATCCAACGTCGGAATTTGAAAAACGACATTAAAAAAGAAAGTAAACTAATGATATTATGAGTATCAAAAATAAAATGATTTTAACAATTAGGAAGTTTAGGAAATAGAATGACTTTCTTTAAAAAAAAACAGTAAAAAAATGAAGAGTATATTAAAATTTACATTAGGGGTATATTATTAGTAAGTTTAGTTTCGTGTAACAGCGATGATAGATTATTAGAACAAAATGAAAACCTTGTATTAAAGGAAACTATAAAATCCTTAAATATAGATTCTAAATTCAATATCAATAAGGGGCTATACAATGAATTTATAGAAAGTTTAACTTTTGATGAAGACGGAAAATTTATTGGAGCTATTTATACTGGAATTGAAAAGGAACTTGATGACGAATCAAGTGGTAAGTTTTGGAAAAACTTTGATATTTCTGTAAGAAGAAAAGACGACTTTAAAAATAAAAAAAAGGGTTCTCAAAGAGAAAGACCTGTAATTTTTGAAGGATATAAACCTAAAAGAGGTGGTTGTAAAGCAAATAAGTAGATGGATTTGCGTAATTAGAGATCGTGCTATTGCGACAGAGGAGATTTACGAATAAATTATTACCCTTGTATTTATGAGAAAAGTATTTACTTTATTTATCTTTAGTATATTATTTCAATTTAACATCTATTCACAAAACGTATTATCAATTATAAAAAATTATGATAATAAAGTTGAAATTAATAAGGGGTATAAACTTTTATTGATATCAAGTTCGGGATGTGGATATTGTATGATTGCTTTGGAAAAAATTAAATCATTAGATAAAAAAATTCAAATTATAGTAATTGATTACGGTAATGAGGATGAGTTAAATAAACTTAAACTTAAATATGATTATACTTTTTTAGATGGTAGTAAAATTGAAAAATTAGGTACTCAAGACTTCTTTCCGAAATTGTTTTTATATAATGGTAATAACAATCTTAATTTGGAAAAAAAAGGGGTGGTTTAATCGTAATATTAGGAAAATAAACTCAAAAACAGAAAAGTGACACACGTGCTTAATCAAAGTTTAGGTATGCCCATACCATACAAGCAAGTATAAAAATGATATTTTTTAAAATAAAATAAAACAAATATGGCAAAAGCAAATACAAAAAAGCGTAAAGTTATTATTGAATCAGTTGGTGAAGCACATATCACCGCATCATTTAATAACATTATTATTTCTTTAACAAACAAAAGAGGTGACGTAATCTCATGGTCATCTGCAGGAAAGCAAGGATTTAGAGGTTCTAAAAAGAACACTCCTTATGCTGCTCAATTAGCTGCGGAAGACTGTGCTAAAGTTGCCTACGAAGCTGGATTAAGGAAAGTAAAAGTTTACGTAAAAGGACCAGGTAACGGAAGAGAAAGTGCGATAAGAACATTGCACAACAACGGGATTGAAGTATCAGAAATTATTGATATTACTCCAATGCCACACAACGGATGTCGCCCTCCAAAAAGAAGAAGAGTATAATTAATAATTAAATATTTTAACCTAAGTAGGACTAATGATTATCGAAGGAGAACGCCTTAATTCATAATCCCTACTTTCATAATAACTAAGAAATGGCAAGATATACAGGACCAAAAACTAAAATTGCTCGTAAATTTGGCGAGGCAATTTTCGGAGAAGATAAAAACTTTGAAAAGAGAAATTATCCTCCGGGACAACATGGAAACGCAAAGAGAAGAGGTAAAAAATCTGAATACGCAATCCAGTTACAAGAAAAACAAAAAGCAAAATACTCTTATGGCATTTTAGAACGTCAATTTCGTAATTTGTTTAAAAAAGCATCTAGATCCAAAGGAGTTACGGGTGAAGTTTTATTACAATTATGTGAAGCTCGTTTAGACAATGTAGTATATCGTTTTGGTATAGCTAATTCTCGTAGAGCTGCACGTCAGCTAGTCTCTCATCGTCATATTACCGTAAATGAAGAGATTTTAAATATTCCTTCATATTCTCTAAAAGAAGGAGATGTTGTTGCTGTAAGAGAAAAATCTAAATCATTAGAATCTATAGAAAATTCTTTAGCATCAACCGATAATGTTTATGAGTGGCTAAGCTGGAATGCTGATATAAAAGCAGGTACTTTTGTAAAAACACCAGAAAGAACACAAATCCCCGAGAACATAAAAGAACAATTAATTGTAGAATTATACTCTAAATAATAAAAACACTATGGCAATTTTAAATTTTCAGAAACCCGACAAAGTAATTATGATTAAATCTACTGATTTTTCAGGACGATTTGAATTTAAACCATTAGAACCCGGTTTTGGACTTACGGTGGGCAATGCATTGAGGAGAGTATTATTATCTTCTTTAGAAGGGTTTGCGATAACATCATTAAAAATTGATGGTGTACAGCATGAGTTTTCTACAATTAGCGGAGTAGTAGAAGATGTAACAGAAATTACTTTAAACTTAAAACAAGTTCGTTTTAAGGAACAAATAAAAGGTTTTGACGAAGAGTCTGTTAGCATTCATATTTCAGGAAAGGAGCAATTAACTGCTAGAGATTTGCAGAAATTTATTTCTGGTTTTCAGGTGCTAAACCCGAGTTTAGTAATTTGTAATATGGATAAATCTGTTAAATTAGACATGGTAATCACCATAGAAAAAGGTAGAGGATTTGTACCAGCAGAAGAAAACAAAAAATCAAAAGCACCATTGGGTACAGTTTTTACAGATTCTATTTACACTCCCATAAAAAATGTAAAATACGCCGTTGAAAACCATCGTGTAGAACAAAAAACGGACTACGAAAAATTGGTTTTTGATATAGATACAGATGGTTCCATAAGCCCTAAAAACGCATTGACAGAGGCGGCAAAAATTCTAATTCATCACTTTATGTTGTTCTCAGATGAGAGAATAACCTTAGAGACAGATGAAATTTTGAAAAAAGAAACATATGACGAAGAGTCTCTGCATATGCGTCAGTTATTAAAGACTAGATTGATGGATGTGGATTTGTCAGTTAGAGCTTTAAACTGCTTGAAAGCCGCAGAAGTAGATACATTAGGAGACTTAGTATCTTTTAATAAAAATGATTTGATGAAGTTCCGTAATTTTGGCAGAAAGTCATGGATAGAGCTAAAAGAATTAGTAGTCGTTAAAGGACTAAGTTTTGGGATGGATTTAGATAAATATAAATTAGATAAAGATTAATACCTGTAATTTAAAACGTAAGTGATAATATTCAAACTACGTTTTGATAAACAAATAAGACAATGAGACACGGAAAGAAATTTAATCATTTAGGAAGAAAAACAGCACATAGAAAATCTATGTTAGCCAATATGTCTTGTTCTTTAATAGAACACAAACGTATTAATACTACAGAAGCAAAAGCAAAGGCTTTACGTAGATTTGTAGAACCACTAATTACCAAATCTAAAAGCGATACTACTCACAACCGCCGTGTTGTATTTAGTTATCTTAGAGATAAATATGCAGTGGCAGAATTATTTAAAGAAATTTCTGTAAAAATTGCTGACAGACCGGGAGGATATATTCGTATTATCAAATTAGGAAACCGTCAAGGAGATAATGCTCCTATGGCAATGGTAGAATTAGTTGATTACAACGAGATTTACAACCCTAATAGTAAAAAAGCCAAGAAAACTACCCGTAGAGGTAGAAAGAAAACAGCTGAAGTTACTGACGATAATGTTGTAGTTGCCGAAGAAACCGCTGATACAACAGAAACAAAAGCTCCAGAAACTTCTGAATAATAAATAGATACTTTTAAATTATAAAAAAGGGATAAACATTTTGGTTTATCCCTTTTTTTATGCAGCTATCTAGGTTAATTACGATTGAACAATTCAACAACTACTCTATTATTTCAAACACTTGTTTCTCATCACCTATTTTTATAAAATAGCTTCCTTTTGGCAAGTAAAAAACATCGTTTTTAGCTTTTTTTATTACAGCTTTTTTATGCTTTTTAAGATATGCTTTTCTGCCTTTTTTGGACATAGATAAATCATAGTTTACAAAATTATAATCTTTGCTCGCCTTAGCAGTAAACGAATTTACTTTTATATTATCTGCAAAAACAGTTATTGTTACTTCCTTACCTGAATTCGAATAGAAAGGAATACTCAATTCGGGAATCATTATTTCTGACCATTGACTCCACGAAGTTCCCCAATTTTTGTTGTAATAAATATTTGATATTTTAAATAAATGAATTGACTTATCCGCATACTCACTGTAATTTTGCAATACAGAAATATCTGCTTTGTAAATACTCCTTCCGTGAGTTCCGACAACTAATTCTTTCGCCTCAGATTGTATAACCAAATCGTGAATCGCCACGCTCGGCAATCCATCTTTAAAAGCATTCCAAGAAGTGCCGTTATCAAAAGAAACGTACAAACCATTGTCCGTCCCTACATATATAATTTGCTCATCTTCAGTATCTTCCTTAATTACATTTACTGCGGATGTCGGAATATTACCGCTGATATTTTTCCACGTTTGTCCATAATTTTCAGACATAAAAACATAGCTGGTAAAATCATCAAAACGCATACCATTTAATGTAGCATAAACACGTTCTTTCTCGTATTTGGAAGCGATAATTCTACTTACCCATAAATTTTTAGGCAACGATTTTGTGATATTTTGCCAAGTGCTTCCTCCATTTTTTGTTATGTGAATTAAACCGTCATCACTACCTGTATAAATCAAACCAAATTGCAACGGGCTTTCAGAAATCGTGGTTAAAGTGCCGTAAGGAACATTTCCTTTTTTTCCGCCAGCCGTCAAATCATCAGAAATTTCTTGAAAACTAACGCCTTTATCCATAGAACGCAATAATTTATTTGCTCCCATATATAAAATATCTTGATTGTGTGGCGATAATAAAATCGGAGTTTGCCAATTATAGCGATACGGAGAATCTCCTAATTCATGTTTTGGATGAATATAAATACGTTTTTTTGTTTTCAAATTTACGCGGTAATAATACCCAAATTGAGAGCCTGAATAAACAATATTATTGTTACGATTATCTATTTGCACCTGCATTCCATCTCCGCCACCAATTCTTTTGTATGGATAATTTCCTGAGCTTTCCCAACCTTTAGAAAAACTATACGTACTTGGTCCATACCAAACGCCGTTATCTTGCAAACCCCCAAAAACATTATAAGGTTTTTGATTATCTACATTTATAGAGTAAAACTGACCAACGGCGTGTGGATTATTTTTTATCCAGTTTTTTCCGTCATCATAAGTGATATTTATTCCGCCGTCATTTCCGTTGATTAGATGTCCTTTTAAATTTGGATTTACCCAAAGTGCTTGATGGTCTGGATGCAGATTTTCTTTGGCGATTGATTTAAAAGTTTTGCCACCATCATCAGATTTTAACAAAGGAACACCGCCAATATATATGGTGTTTTCATCAGAAGTGTTTACGCCTATCACTCCAAAATAATATCCGTAAGAACTATACATATCATTTAGATAATTTTTATGCGTTTTTTTCCAAGTTTTCCCTCCGTTTATGGACTTGTAAACTTCTGCACCAATGACTGGAGAATTAAACAACCTAGAGTTTGCATCTTCTAAATAAGTAGCCAAATGAATGGGTTTAATTTTTCCGCTTTTTACAGATGATTTTACTGTTTTAGCAGTTTCTTTTTTATCAAAATTGTTGCTTTTCAGATAAGTGTTCAATTCTTTATCATCGAGTTTAAGAAACTCATCAACAGACATTTTTTTAAAATCATCTTTTTGAATTCCAGTTTCTTTTTTCTTTTCTTTTTCAGGTCTTCTGGACTGATTATCCAATAAAGCGTAAATAATATCGTCATTAAAAGTAGATAGACCAATTCTGCCAACTCCATCTCCGGTTGGAAAACCACTATTTTCTGTTGTTATTTTTGTCCAAGAATTACCGGCATCTACACTTTTATAAATGGCAGAATCGTCTCCGTTACCTTCAAAATCCCACGATTTTCTATTTCGCTCCCAAGAAGCAGCGTATAAAATTTTCGGGTTGGATTGAGATACGCTAATGTCAATTATTCCAGTATCATCGTTTATATAAAGCACTTTTTCCCACGATTTACCGCCGTCTAAAGTCTTGTAAATTCCACGTTCAATATTTGGAGAATACAAATGACCAATTACGCCAACTATAACTTTATCAGGATTGTTTTTATCAATAATAATTCTACCTATATGATGAGAATCTGTAAGTCCAATATTTTCCCAAGTTTTCCCTTTGTCTGTAGATTTTAGAATTCCAATACCCGAGTAAGAGGAGCGGGAAGAATTATTTTCTCCAGTGCCAACCCAGATTGTTCCATTTTTCCAATTTACAGCAATATCCCCAATATTTTGGGTGGGCGAATTGTCTAAAACTGGCGTAAAAGAAGTTCCATTATTATCTGTGTACCACAAACCTCCCGAGGCGTAGCCGACATAAAATTGGTTTGTATTGTTTGGGTTTACATCAATATCCACCACACGGCCGCTCATAATTGTGGGACCAATATTTGTAAATTTAATGTTTTTAACGATTGAGTTTACGGTAAGTTTCTCCTTTCTAATCAAGGATTCTTGTACGGCATTTGCAGGAGTAGTAGCCTGTTGAGCAAAAATTGAAGAAATAGCAAAAACAAATAAACTGGTTATTGTTGATAATGTTCGCATAGTTAAGTTATTTTTAGGTTGTGAATTTATTATAATTACCGCCTAAGGCAAAAAAATTAACAAAACTTTTAGATTGGCAGGATACTTAGAGTCTGTTCCGAAATAACCTGTAGGTTATTTCGGAACAGACTCTAACGTAAACTCATTCTATATTTTTCTTCGGCAAACTTAAAATACCAATATAATTTGTAGTTTACTTCGAGTCCATAGTCAACTTCTGGGTCATAATCAATTACATTTTCGTAGATATTGGGATTGTATCTTGCTGGGTTTCTGGCTCTAATATTCCAATTAATCACATAAAATATATTTTTGTTTTCCAAGTAATTCTGAGAGTGATAACTAATTGGTTTGGCAACAGAATTTAGATATGAAGTGAAGCCAATATCTATAATTATAATCTCATATTCTAAGCTATCATTGGCTATTACAACTGGTTCTTCTTTGGTAAGATTGCTTTTTACTGGAGATAAACCACATCCCCAAACAAATATTCCTATGGCAAAAAGGTAGCAAAATAATTTTAGTTGTCTCATAATAAATAATTTTAAACGAAAATATACACACAAAAATTATTCCATAAATTAATTATGAATTACGAATTTCACGATTACATAATTCAACATTAATTTATACTTCATTTTGTAATTAAGTGGCGTGATACCAAATTAATTACAAAATCTGTCATAATAGAAAATTAATTTCCGGATGTACCATTAAAATTTTGATATAGCCTTTTATTTCAAGCAAGATTTTATATTTATCTCTTTGGCAATTATCTCTTTTAATTCAGAAATTTTTACTCGTTTTTGCTCCATTGTATCTCTGTGTCGTATAGTAACTTTGTTATCTTCTAAGGTGTCGTGGTCTATCGTGATGCAAAATGGCGTTCCGTTTGCATCTTGCCTTCTGTAGCGACGACCCACGGCATCTTTTTCATCATAAGAAATATTAAAATCCCACTTTAGATTATCTACAATTTTGCGTGCAATTTTTGGCAGACCATCTTTTTTTACTAATGGCAAAACAGCGGCTTTAATCGGTGCTAAAATGGCAGGTAATTTTAATACTGTTCTGGTAGTTCCGTTTTCTAATTTTTCTTCTTTCAGAGAGTTTGAAAACACTGCTAAAAACATTCTGTCTAAACCGATAGAAGTCTCAATTACATAAGGCACATAACTCATATTATACTGATTATCAAAATATTGTAATTTTTTGCCGGAGTATTTTTCGTGGGCTTTTAAATCGAAATCTGTGCGAGAGTGAATGCCTTCTAATTCTTTAAATCCGAAGGGAAATTTAAATTCAATATCTGTGGCAGCATCTGCATAATGTGCTAATTTATCGTGGTCGTGAAAACGGTAATTTTCGGCACCCAAACCTAAAGAGAGGTGCCATTTTAATCTGGTTTCTTTCCATTTTTCGTACCATTCTTTTTGAGTTCCAGGTTTTACAAAAAACTGCATTTCCATCTGCTCAAATTCACGCATTCTAAAAATAAACTGACGTGCTACTATTTCGTTACGGAAGGCTTTTCCTGTCTGTGCAATTCCAAATGGGATTTTCATCCGTCCAGTTTTTTGAACGTTTAAAAAGTTTACAAAAATACCTTGTGCTGTTTCTGGGCGTAAATATAAATCCATCGTATTTTCTGCGGAAGCTCCAAGTTTTGTTCCAAACATCAAATTGAATTGTTTTATGTCTGTCCAGTTTTTAGAGCCTGTTAATGGGTCTGTAATTTCTAATTCTTCAATCAAATTTTTTACGTCAGATAAATCTTCATTTTCTAAAGATTTTCCCATTCTGGATAAAATAGAATCAATTTTTTCTTGATACCCTATAACTCTCGAATTGGTCGAGATAAATTCTTCTTTATTAAAAAAATCTCCGAAGCGTTTTGCTGCTTTTTTAATTTCTTTTTCAATTTTTGTTTCAATCTTAGCACAGTAATCTTCAATCAAAACGTCAGCTCTGTAACGCTTCTTAGAGTCTTTGTTATCTATCAAAGGGTCGTTAAAGGCATCTACGTGACCAGAGGCTTTCCAAGTAGTTGGGTGCATCAAAATAGAGGCGTCAATACCTACAATGTTTTCGTGCATTTGCACCATTGCTTTCCACCAGTAATTTCTAATATTATTTTTTAATTCTACTCCGTTTTGAGCATAATCATATACTGCACTTAATCCGTCATAAATTTCACTGGATTGAAATACATAACCGTATTCCTTTGCGTGCGACAGTACTTTTTTAAATTGTTCTTCTTGTTTTGCCATAATTCGGGCAAATATACATCAAATAGAAAAAAGAAGCAATACAAGTTTGAGTTACAATTTTTGATTTTTGATTTAACCTGAAAACCAATTCAAAATCGGAATTCGTAATTGTCTTTCTCTATTTTCACTTTTTGTTAGCACAATCATTTTTTTTGCAGTAAGTTTGTCGCTGAGAGTAATCGTGCGATTAATCTATTGATTAATAATTATAATTATATATCAAAAATGAATCAACTTTAGCTGCTTATAATTAAGTGAATAGAAAGAGAAAAGAATGTTAAATTATAAGTAAATACAGATGAAAAAGTTATTAAAAAAATACGAAAATAAACAACCTGAAATTGTCTTTAATTGGAAAGATACTGAAACAGAAGCAGAAGGTTGGGCAGTTATAAACTCATTAAGAGGAGGAGCTGCTGGAGGCGGAACAAGAATAAGAAAAGGCTTGGATATGTACGAAGTGATGTCTCTTGCCAAGACAATGGAGATAAAATTTACAGTTTCTGGACCCGCCATTGGAGGTGCTAAATCGGGAATTAATTTTGACCCTCAAGACCCTCGCAAAAAAGGAGTTTTGGAGCGTTGGTACAAAGCCGTTTCACCGTTGCTAAAAAGCTATTACGGAACTGGTGGAGATTTGAATGTTGATGAAATTAATGAGGTAATTCCTATGACTGAAGATTGTGGGGTTTGGCATCCGCAGGAAGGGGTTTTTAACGGACATTTTAAGCCGACTGAATCCGATAAAATTAACAGAATTGGGCAGTTGCGTCACGGAGTAATTAAGGTTTTGGAAGATGAAAATCTTTCGCCAAGTGTTTCCAGAAAATATACAGTTGCTGACATGATTACGGGCTATGGTGTTGCCGAAGCTGTTCGTCATTATTACGATATTTATGGAGGAACTGTTGTCGGCAAAAGGGCTGTTGTTCAAGGATTTGGAAATGTAGGTTCTGCTGCTGCATATTATTTAGCACAAATGGGAGTTAAAGTGGTCGGAATAATAGACAGAGTTGGCGGTGTAATTAATGAAGACGGCTTTTCATTTGAAGAAATTAAAGATTTATTTCTTAATAAAGATGGCAACACATTGGTGGCTGATAATATGATTTTATTTGAAGAAATTAACAAGCGTATTTGGGATTTGTCTTGTGAAATTTTCGTACCTTGTGCAGCGTCAAGACTGGTTCAGCAAGAACAAATAAATCAGATGATTGCAACAGGTTTGGAGGTAGTTAGTTGCGGGGCTAATGTGCCTTTTGCAGACAAAGAAATTTTCTTTGGAGCAATTATGGAAAATACAGATAGAGAAGTAAGTTTGATTCCAGATTTTATTTCTAACTGCGGTATGGCGAGAGTATTTGCCTACTTTATGGAACGCAGAGTAGAAATAACGGACGAGGCTATTTTTTCTGATACCTCAAACATTATTAAAAAAGCATTGCAAAAAACATTCGCAAAAAGTGCATCAAAAACTAAAATTAGCGAAACTGCATTCGAAATAGCATTAAAAGAATTAATTTAAACAGATAATAATATGGAATTGATGATAATTATGGTGTTTGTGCTTGGGTATTTAGCCATCACGTTAGAACACAGTTTGAAAATAGACAAATTAATCCCAGCCTTGGTTATGATGGCTATATGTTGGGCGTTAGTAGTATTGGGTGTAGATAATTTTTCTGAATGGTTTAATTCTGCAAAACATAGTTTAGTTGATAACTTTCCTTCATTACCACATGAGGACAAAATGCACTTAGTAGAAGAAACATTGCTACATCATTTGGGCAAAACAGCAGAAATTTTAGTTTTCCTTTTAGGAGCGATGACTATCGTAGAAATTATTGATTATTTTAATGGTTTCTCTACAATCAAAAGTGCGGTAAAAACAAAGAGCAAAAGAAAAATTCTATGGATATTTTCAATCTTAGCATTTATCCTCTCTGCAATTATAGATAATCTAACAGCCACCATTGTATTGATTTCTATTTTACAGAAAATAATCAAAAAGAGAGAAGATAGAATCTGGTTTACAGGATTAATTATAATAGCAGCAAACGCCGGTGGTGCGTGGTCTCCAATTGGAGATGTAACAACTACAATGCTTTGGATAGGTAAGAAAGTAAGCACAGGAATGTTGATTTCCTATTTATTAATTCCATCATTATTCTGTATGGTGATACCTTCATTTATTGCAAGTTTTTTACCCGCCTTCAAAGGAAATATAGAAGATGATAAGACAGATGATGAAAATAAACTCGGAAAACACAGTAAAGTTATGCTGTATTTAGGATTGGGAGCCATTGTTTTTGTACCATTTTTTAAAACTGTAACACATCTGCCACCGTATGTCGGTATGATGCTTTCTTTGGCTGTGGTGGCAACTTTTGCAGAAATATACAGTAGAGCAAAGTTTTCTATGACAGATTTTGACACCGAAGAATCTGATGCTGTTGCTCATTATAGCCCGGTTCATCACTCATTATCAAAAATTGAAATGCCCAGTATTTTATTTTTCTTGGGGATTTTAATGGCGGTAGCAGCGTTAGAATCTTTAGGGGTTTTATTTGGATTTGCAGAATGGCTAAAAACAGCAGCTCCAATGATGGGAACAGAATTATCAGAATCTAAAGTTTCAGATTTGGTAGTTATGCTATTGGGAGTTGGGTCGGCAATAATAGACAATGTGCCTTTAGTGGCAGCAAGTTTAGGAATGTTTTCAGAATCATTAGACGACCCATTATGGCACTTCATTGCGTTCTCTGCAGGAACGGGCGGAAGTATGCTAATTATAGGTTCTGCCGCTGGTGTAGTTGCTATGGGAATGGAAAAAATAGATTTCTTCTGGTATCTAAAAAAAATATCTTGGCTGGCATTAGTTGGATTTGTAGTAGGTTCTTTTGTTTTTATGATGATGAGAACGTTTGTGATTTAATAGTTTAATTGTTGAACCTACCTAAATTATGCACCCTGATAAATTCTTTGATGTGAAACCATTGATATATTCTTTAACTTGCACTAGCTAACTATCTGCTCGGGAGACTACTGTTCTCTAGTCATCTTTTCAATAATAATCGCTTCATCGAGTGAGAAAAAACAGTCTTATAACGTCCTTCTTTCTTCCGTTCATCTGCTAACATCTGGGCATGCTTGACAGTGTAAGAACACCCTCTGGGTTTAGAATTTCGTTTAATATCTTCTCTGTGAATACTCGATTCATTCATATTTAGAGAAACAGCAATAGTTCTCTTGCTAATTTTCTGTTTAAGAAAACATTCTATTGTATGCCTTTGCTCAGGGTTTAATTGTTTGTATTTCATAAGTGCAAATTTTTAACTTTTTTGGGAACTTTTCAAATAGGGTTAAACACATTCGAAAAACCCTTCAAAAACTTGCACTAGCAATTGAATATAAGAATTGAATTACGAATTTTGAGTTACAAATTGGTTGTCGGTTGTTGGAGTTACGATTTTAGATTGAAATCGTAAATCAAAAACCGTATTATTCTCTGGATTCTTTTATAACTTTTAATTGCTCTTTTGTAAAGGCATTTCCGTCAAAAAATGACACTCCTGATGCCCCATTATCCTTAGCTAATTGAATAGCTGTTTTTACATCTTCTGCACTCATCGTAGGTAGATATAAGCCGGTGTGTAATTCTGTTGGTTTGCCTTTTAAATCTTTTACGCCTTGTGCAGTTGCATACCCAATCCAATCTAATTCTTCATTATAAAAATTGTGATAAATCATCGGCAATACCATATCAATTTTCCATTTATCCCAACGTTGACGTACCATATGGTCTGCCATTTCTGGATACGGAAAAACAGCTGCGGTCAATTTCTTGTTGTGCTTGTGTACTACTTCATACGCTTCATCTACCAAAGATTTTATTTCATTTAAGCGAAAGTTTTTCCATTCCATATCAATGGCTGGATTTTTCATATCTCTTGGATTTTTATGATGTATTCTATCGTATTTCTCTACGCTGGCATCTGAATAATCAAAATCAAAATCGGGTAATTCTTCTTCCTGCTCCAAATTGTATGTAGGTAGCAAACCTATTGGCAAATACACATCTGGATAACGGATATAATCTAAATGAACACTGCTAATACCCTCTACTTTAGCCAATTCCTCTACCAAATTTAAAATATGCTTTCTGGCATCCGGATGGCTGGGCGAAAGCCATTGATAATAATCTACATACGGACGGTCATCAAAACATGATTTTCCGCTTCTGCTCACCATATACCAATCGGGGTGTTTTAACGCTATGGAATCTCCCGGTCTGTTGGTGGTAAACATCCACGCGTGTACCTCTAAACCTTCCTTCTTTGCTAAAGGAGTCAGTCGTTTTAACAATACAGGATTTGTATGTGTATTGATTAAAACGGCATCTAACCCATTAGTTTTATACTTCTTAAATTCTTTTTTAAAGTCTTCGTCAGATTTGTTTTTGTCAGCCGTAATCCATGTCCAGTATTTAAAATTTGATTTTTTTACAGATTTCTCTTTAATATTGCAAGAAATTGCACTTATTAAAAGGACAAAAAATAATATTTTAATCGTTCTCATATTTATGTTATTTAGTTGTAAATTTTCCATCTTCTCGTATGATTAATTGTCGTCCAGAGAATGGACTTTTAATTATAATATTCCAACCTTGACTGTGATTTTCGAGGGTTGGAATTAGAATTTTATTTTCAATTTGTAAATCGTTATTTATTATTTTATCTAATGTTGTTGCCCATTTTTTATTTTTCTTAAAATACGCTTTTTGGCTTCTGTACAATTCGAATAATTTCCATTTTATTTTCTCATCTTTAGGGATTATAAAAGTATCTTTTTCCCCTGTTTTTTTAGAAGAAAAATATACATATCCCCATTTTTCGGGTTCGTGCATATTAATAACTCCTTGTGATGACCACACCCAATTATATTCGGGCAAGTATTTTCCGTCAGCATCTTTCTTTCTGGAATAGATTCTTTTATTAATGCTGTGTTCCCAATTTACTCTTGAAAAATTCACTCTCCAAAATTCATTTTTTGGCACATTTTTATGAAAATAAGATGTCTTAAAAACTGCCCACGGGATAGCAATTTCTAATATCCATCCTTTGTCAATATCTTCAGGTTTGTTTAATGTTCCATTTACTTTAACAGCAGATTTCAACCCCGATATTTCCCAATCATTTAAAACAATGCCACTTGATTCTCTATAAGGTTTTGAAAGAAATAAATCCCACGTAGTATTTAAAGCATTTATTTCTAGTTCATAATAATTATGAGAATCTCCATCTGGGTCTATAAAAATTTCAAAGTCATTATTATAAAATATAATTGTATCGTGTTTTTTTAGATTAGCCCACACGTGTGGTTCTTCCATTTTTGCTAAGATATAGAAATATTTATCGTCCCAAAGCATTTTTACTTTTGTTTTATATTTTGGTTTTTTAACACCCTCAATATCAATAAAGTAATCAGACCATTTTGTATCGTTCCAAGAAACATCAGACGTATCTCCGTCAATAATTATGGGTTCTAATGTATTATAAGCGATATAACTTTTAGGGGTTATTTTATTTTTATGTTGGGCATAACTCGCAGACGAAAAATATGCTAATAATATAATTGAAATCGTAAATTTTAAATACATAATTGATTAGTTATAAACTATTTTTTTTAGTAAAATTTATCACTTCACTAATATGACCGAATGCCATTGCCACTACGGTGTCAGCGGCTCCATAATAAATTGCTAATTTATCTTTTTCTATATCGTGTAAGGCTGCGCAAGGAAATATTACATTAGGTACGTCGCCTGTTTGCTCATAATTTTCTGCGGGGCTTAATAAATATGGCTGTGTTCGATATTTCACTTTGTGAGGGTTTTGTTCTTCTAAGATAGCCGTTCCCATTGCATATCTAAATCCGTTGCAGGTATTAATAACTCCGTGATAAATCATTAACCAACCTTCATCTACGAGAATTGGTGTAGCACCAGCGCCTATTTTAGTAGATTGCCAAGCACTATCTTCAAAAAGAGTTGTTTTCATTACGCAACGATGCTCTCCCCAATATTTCATATCTGGGCTATAACTCAAGTATATATCTCCAAACGGTGTATGTCCATCATCACTAGGGCGACTTAGCATTGCGTATTTTCCGTTTATTTTTTTAGGGAATAGCACACCGTTTCTATTGAATGGTAAAAAGGAATTTTCACATTGAAAAAATTCTTTAAAATCAAAGGTATATCCGATGCCTATTGTTGGTCCGTGGTATCCGTTACAGAATGTTATCCAATATCTGTCTTCTATAAACACAACTCTAGGGTCGTATTTATAATCAGAATTAATCATATCGGTATTTCCAGCCTTCATAATAATAGAATTATGGTTTATATCCCAGTCTATTCCATTATTGCTGAAGCCGGCAAATATATTCATCTGCACAGCCTTATTGTCGCACCTGAACACGCCTGCATAGCCATCTTTAAAAGGTACAACAGCACTATTAAAAATACTATTTGAAGACGGAATATCATATCTGTTAATAATTGGATTGTCCGTATATCTCCATAGAATATCAGTATTATTATCGGGTCTGTCTCGCCAAGGGATATTGTTCATTTTGTATTTACAATTTTTGATTTAAGAATCAAGACTTCCCACTGAAAACCGCCGATTTTATTGTCTTGTCTCTATTTTCTTATTTTATCTAGCCATCTAAATTTAAGTATTACAGATGTAATTGCAAAGATAACAAAAGTAACCGATAATTTAGAATAGTCTCTAACTATAAGATATATAGGCATTAATATCATACTTGATTGCCATATAATTCCTATTGCACAATTGAGCATATCACTCCAAAAGTCAGTATTTTTTTGTGTATTTATATCGTCATTTTTTAATTCTTTATAAACTGGATTCCACCAGCCCCAAGGGTTTACGGTTTTATAAAATGATTTTAATGTTTTCATATCTGTAGGTTTACTGAGATACATTCCTAAAAATGCTCCTGATAGCGAAAAGCTAAAAATTATCGGAAACAAATAAATAGCCTGAACGTTAGACAGTTCATACAACAGAGAATCTTGGGCGAAACTCGTTTTATATTTGTCTATAAAAAATTGAAAACTAGCTACAATAATACCTGCTAACATTCCCCAGAAATAACCCCAGCCATTAAAACGCCACCAAATCCATTTTAAAAAATTAGCTGCGACATATCCGCCAAAAAGAGCGGAGCTTATCCACAGGGTTAGTGAATTGATAGAATCCGCAAAAAACCCCATAAAAACACCTAATCCTACTACCGTAAATGAGGCTATGTGGCTCACTTTTATGTAGTGTTTGCTGGTTTTATTAGGGTTGAAATATTTTTTATAAATATCATTTACAATATATGCTGGTCCTGCATTTACAAAGGCTGAAAAAGTTGACATAAATGCTGCCAATAGCCCTGCTAACAGCAATCCTTTAATTCCTACGGGAACATGAAAATTAATAACTTTTGGCAATAAAATTTCTAGATAATTTCCGTTTAGTGATGGATTTTCATTTATTATAGGAGCCAAAGTTACCAAAGCTATAATTACAATTCCAGAGACTAATAAATATCGGGGAATAAACAGAATTAGGTTTGTAAATCCGCTCATATACGCGGCTTCTTTTACGGTTTTGGTAGATAAAATCCGTTGCATATCATAGCTCGGTGTCGGTCCTGCTATGCTGGCAAAAAATCCTTTAAATAAAGTCATTCCTACAAATGCTCCGAACATTTTAAAGCCTTCTTTGTCTATTAGGTTATTAAAAACCTGATATTTTTCACTCCAATGAGTTTCTAGTTCCCAGCCAAAAAATACGTTTTTCCATTCTTCGGTAATTACAGCATTAATTTCAGCATCACTTATTGTATAAAAAGTATATCCTGCAACTAATACGCCGGCTATCACCATAATTACATATTGAAATACTTCGGTAGCCACCACAGAAAACATACCTCCTTTTACAGTATAAATGGTAGTTAACAAGATGATTATCAGTGCGTATGATTGGCTAGATGAGAGTAGCGATAATTCACCTAACTGTAAAGTTAAATCCCAAGGAAGAATTATTTCCATAAATTTGCCTACGCCTTCAAAGAAATATGCTATAAAACCAATTGTAGCCATCACAGCAAAAACAGCTACTATAATATGCGATGCTCTTCCTGCTCTGTCGTCTCCAAATCGGGTTAAAATCCATTCAGACCCTGTCATAATATTTGACTTTCTAATCCAAACTGCCAAAAACATCATTATAAAAACCTGATTCCAAACGGGCCACAGCCACATAAACATAAAGCTTTTAACTCCGTACAAGAATAAAATCCCCACCATCCACGCAGTGCCAGATACGTCAAACATACCGGAGCCGTTACTAAGTCCTAAATAATACCACTTGATATTATTACCTCCTAAAAAATAGTGTTTTAACCCTTTTGAAGCTTTTTTGGAAACCCATATTCCAACAAATAAAGTAAATAATACGTATATCGCTATTATAGATATGTCAATTTTGTTCATAATATTAGAGTTAAAAACTGACCACTAATTCGTAATTCCCCATTGTTTATTAGGTTCGCTACCCATTTTAAAATGAAGTATGCCTCCCTGCAATAACTTTTTATGAGTAATAGAAATCCTGTTAAATTCTTTTCCGTCAAGTGTAGCAGATTGAATGTATATATTTTCGTCAGAAGCATTATCTGCAAGTATAGTAAATGATGCGGTGTCAGAAACTTTAATTGTAACCTTTTCAAAAATGGGGCTTCCTATCAGATATTCTCCTGAAGCCGGATTGTACGGATATAATCCCATAGCACTAAACACATACCATGCTGACATCTGACCGCAATCTTCGTTTCCGCTTAATCCGTTGGGGCTAATATTATATTGTGTTTTTAAAATTTCTCTTACCCAATATTGTGTTTTCCAAGGTTTATTGGCGTAGTTAAACATATATGCAATGTGATGACTTGGCTCATTACCATGTGCATACTGCCCTATTAATCCAGAAATATCTGCTGACATATTTTCTCCTGTTATTTCTGATGATTCTGTAAATAATTGCTCTAATTTGTCAGTAAACTTTTTATCACCTCCGTGCATTTTAATTAAATTTTCAACATCGTGCAACACAAACCAACTATGTTGCCACGCATTGCCTTCGGTATAATCTGTATGTATTCTATGTGAAGAGTATTTAGGGTCAAAAGGTTCGTGCCACGCATCACCTGCTTCTGATTTGCCTCTCATAAATCCTGTATTTTTATCAAATAGATATTGATATGCTTTGGAACGATTTATAAAATAATTGTAATCTTCATTCTTGCCTAACGCCTTTGCTATTTGAGCAACGCACCAATCATTATAAGCATATTCTAATGTGATGGTGACAGATTCGTCTAATAAATTATAAGGAATATATCCGTGTTTTTTATAGTAAGATAAGCCTCTTTCATCTTGCATCATGGTATTTTTCATCGCATCATAAGCCTTGTTTATATCAAAACCTCTGATGCCTTTTATATATGCTTCTGCAATTACAGGAATTGAATGATATCCGGTCATAGTGTTGGTTTCATTGCCGTATAAAGTCCAGACGGGGAGTATTTTTTTGTTCTCATAATAAGCTAGCATAGAGTTGATAATATCAGTTACTCGGTTTGGTGTCAAAATAGTAAGTAACGGTTGTTCTGCTCTAAAAGTGTCCCATAATGACAAAGTAGAATAGGTCGTATTTTTTTCTGTTCTTAGGATACTGTCATTTTCCATTCTAAATTCTCCATTAACGTCGCTAAAGGTAACGGGTGCAATTTGAGTGTGATATAACGCTGTATAGAATACAGTTTTTAGGGAATCATTAGTGGATTCTACATTTATTTTTGAAAGTGAATTATTCCAACTTTTCGTAGCTTTGTTTCTAACTGCATCAAAGTCAAAATTCCCTTTGTATTCTAATATATTTTCTAAAGCATTTTCAATGCTAACTGAAGAAACACCAACTTTAGCTTGAAGGCGTTCTTTATTAAAAGTGTTAAAAAAAAGTTGAGAAGAGGTTCTAGTTCCGGTAACATTATTTTTATCGATGTATTCTTCATTCGTTATCAAATCAAAATTTTTAATAGATTTTGAGAATTTAGCTACAAAGAAAACTTTCTGATTTTTAGCCCAGCCTGTACTGTGTCTGTAGCCAGATACTGTAAACTCATCATCTATTTTTATGTGTGTAAGCACAGGATTATCCCAATTAAAAACATAACCTAAATCAATAATTACAGATTGCATATCATTTTTGGCAAATGTATATTGATGAAATGCAGTTCTTAAATCGGACGTAAGTTCAACTTTAATATTGTGGTCTTTTAAAAAGACGCTGTAATAACCAGCCTCAGCCGACTCTTGTTTGTGAGAATAACTTGATTTATAGAGAATATCATCTCTTGTTTTTATGGTTTTAGAAAGATTAACTTTTTTATTTATTGGCATAAAACGTATATCTTTTAGGTCGCCGATTCCTGTTCCGCTTAGGTGTAGATGACTAAAACCTATGGTTATAGAGTCCGAATAGTGATAACCAGAACACCAGTCCCATTTTGAAATTCCGTTATCTGGGCTTACCTGAAGCATTCCAAAAGGGACAGTAGCACCCGGATATGTATGACCGTGAGCTCCAGTACCTATAAAAGGATTTACATATTTTGTAAAATAATTCTTATTTTTATTGATTTGATTATTACAAGAAACAATAAAGAATATTATTAAACTGTAATATAGTATATTTGTTTTTTTAAAAGATTTCATTTTACTATTATTTTTATGTATAGCAAGAGTATAAAAAATAAATTGTTTAAGAAATGAAATTTAGACTAATGACATAATAACTATGCCGAACGTCAAAAAAAAGATAAACATGAAGTCTAGAAAATTATATGAAATTACGCTGAAGTACCATGTGATTTTTTGGCTGATTTATTTCCTTTTTAACACATTCCGCTGGGGAAGATATTTTGATGATTTTATTTATTCTTTGAGAACTAACCTTATTGGATTTCCTATCCATATGGTGCTATGTTATGTAAATATTTATTATTTAATGCCAAAGTTTGTTTACAAGGGAAAGTATTTATTGTACTCGCTCTTAGTTTTATTTGCACTTTTTTTTATGATAGTGGTCAAATTTAATTTAACATACTTTCTGGTCAGTGAAAATGTGTGGCCTGAAGGTCCCAAAATCATCAATAGTCTAACCATAGATTATTCCATAGATATGATGATTGGCGAACTTTATGTAATGGCATTTGTAACTGCTATAAAGATAACTTTTGATTGGATAAAAGAGCACAAAAGATTAATAAATTTAGAAAAAGCTCAACTCGAAACGGAACTTCTATTTTTAAGAACTCAAATCTCTCCGCACTTCTTTTTCAACACATTAAACAATATATACTCGCTGTCGATAGAAAAGTCCGAAAAAACATCAAAAATAATTTTAAAGCTTTCAGAATTAATGAGATATTTACTGTACGAAACTAAAGAAAAACGTCAAAGTCTTGAAAAAGAAATAATGTGTATTCAAAACTATATCGAGCTGGAAAGGATGAGGCGAGGAGAACTTTTAGAACTTAATATGAATATAACCGGAGATATTAGAAACAAAAAGATTGCTCCAATATTGTTGCTATCTTTTGTCGAAAATGCTTTTAAACACGGTGTAAATAAATATATTGTAAAAGTAAAAGTGGATATAGATTTTAAAATTAAAGAGAATCTTCTTTATTTTAGAATTATTAATCCAATTCCTGCGTTTACAGAATATAAAAAAAGTATAAATCAGACTAGTCATAGTGGAATTGGACTAAAAAATGTAAAAAAGAGACTGGAATTAGGGTATGGTAAAGATAAATATGATTTGTCTGTAAGCAATATTGATAATTTATTTACTGTAGAACTCAAAATAGAAGTATAAATGAGGATAAGATGTTTGATAATTGATGATGAGCCGTTAGCAATTAACGTAATTAAGAATTACTTAGAGTATATCAATGATATTGAGATTGTAAATACATTTAGCAATGCAATTGACGCAATAGATTTTTTAAAAGATAATCAAATAGACTTAATATTTTTGGATATAAATATGCCATTATTAGACGGTATAAACTTTATTAAAACTATAAAAAATGCTCCGTTAATAATTATAACAAGTGCCCACGAAGAATTTGCCGTAGAAACTTATGAACTTGATGTGTTAGATTATCTGATAAAACCGGTGCCTTTTCCAAGATTTATGCAAGCTATAAATAGAGTTTATAAAATTTTTAGCAGAATAAACTTACAACAGAAAATAAACAAAAGACCTTATATTTTTATTAAAATAGATAAAAAGAAAAATCAAAAAATCTTCTTAGATGAGATATTAGTTGTTGAAAGTCTCAGTGATTATTTAAAGATAAATACAACCACAGGTAGATATATAATTCATCATACCTTGACCAGTTTTACCAACAAATTACCCTCCGAAAGTTTTATACGAATACATAGATCATACACCATTGCCATAGATAAAGTTGAGGCAATAGAAGGAAATAGTGTTCAAATAGATGGAATGCGCTACGTTATTGGAAGAACTTATATAGATACAGTTAAATCTAAAATTTTAAACTCATCTTTGTAAATTATAATTGTTGAATTGGTTAATTGTGTAATTGTAATTCGTAAATCGTAATTGTCTCGGCTCTATTTTAACACCCAACACCCTTTTAAATTGGTCGTTGGTCGAAATAATTTTGTTCACAAAAATCTTCTCTTGTAAATTTGGGGTCAGTGTAATACTGAATAAAATTAGATGGAAATGATTAGGGTCTGTACTTATTTTTTATTTTTAACGTTGTTTTTTGGGTGTACCAACATTAAAAAGAATCCGCTTGCAAAAAACACAAAGTGGAAAGCTATTCATTTATTGAGTTACACTTCGGATGCCAAAATTCATCAGTTATCTCTACAGATACCGGGATTATCCAAATTAGGAATTAATGTTTTGTTTTTAGAAATAAATTATCATTTTGATTTTCAGTCTCACACAGAATTAAGAGCAAAAGAATTTGTAACAAAGGAAGCGGCAGAAGAACTAGCAAAAGTTTGTAAAGAAAATAACATACGTCTTATACCACAATTTCAGGCATTTGGTCACCAATCTTGGGCAGAAACTACCTTTCCTCTGTTGACTGTGTATCCAGAACTAGATTTAACTCCGAATGCATACCCGAACAATGAAAATATTTATTGTAGAGAGTGGGATCCTTACAACCCAAAAGTTAACAAAATTGTTTTTGCTTTAATAGACGAGATTACTGCTGCTTTTGACGCAGACGGAATTCACTTAGGTATGGACGAAATATTTTTGATAAACTCTCCGTATGCAAAAAGCACTAAAGACAAAAACCCAGCCGAGGTCTTTGCCAAAGTGGTAAATGATTTCCATACACATATCGTAAAAGAAAAAGGTATAGAAATGTTTATCTGGGCAGATAGGCTAATCGATGGCACCAAATACAAATACGGCAGTTGGGAATCCTCTCTCAATGGTACTGCAGACGCAATAGACCAGATACCAAAAGACGTAATACTATGCGACTGGCATTATGAATCGAGAAATAGCTATCCATCAATTCCTATGTTTATTGAAAAAGGATTTCGGGTACTTCCTTGCAGTTGGAAAAAGATAACTGCTGTAGAAAAGCTTATTAAATACTCGTATGCACAAGATAGCCCAAATATGCTAGGACATCTATTTACAACATGGAGTTTTAAAGATTCCATATTGCATTACGAACCAATGTTAAAAGGAATCTCCTTGATAGACAGTAAGAAATTCTATGATGTGTCCTCTACTGTTTCTCTAACTAAATCTAAAGAATCGGTGTTGGTTGTGCTATCTACCAAACACAAAAACTTAGATATATTTTATACTACTGACAATAGTACACCTACTCAAAATAGTAAACTCTACAAAGAACCTATATCTGTTACCGATAATATGACCATACAGGCTATTGCATATAAAAATGGAAAGCCCAAAGGCAATATCAGTATCGAGAACGTACGTGTTCATAAAGGTCTTAATGCTACAGTTACTATCAATAGTCCTGTAAGTAAAAAATTTAGTGTATTAAACGGAAATCAAACATTAATAGATGGGCAGTTAGGTTCTATATCTTTTTCGGACGAAAAATGGGCGGGATTTGATAGCATTACTATGGATATAGAACTTTCTTTCGCCACTGCGATAACTCCAAAAGAAATACAGTTACGCTATATTTATGACCCAGCGAATTGGATTTACCCACCTAGCAGTATTGAAGTTTCCTGTAGTTTAGACGGCAAGCCATCTGAATCAACAGAAACTGTAGTAGTAGATTTAGATGACGACCCAATAAAGACAATACATATATCCCCAAAAACAAAGGGGAATATTACATCTATTCGAATTAAAGGTATTAATCGGGCTATTCCATATCAAGAAAACGGATATGGTAATAACTCTTGGATTTTTATAGATGAAATTATTGTTCACTAATTATACTAAATTGAATTAAATTAGTTATAAATTTAGTTTATATTTGTGGCAGTATGCGAAGTAATTGACGCTATATATAAAGCAAAATTAGTCGTATTTTAGTTATGTGAGAGCAGATACTCTTTCATACTTAAGAGAGTGTTAAACAAGTTTAATTAATATTATATAAAAATGATGGAGAAAGTAATTACAAAGAAAGTAAGACCGTTGTATTGTTTCTACAACCTTACTAACACAGGATTAAAAATGAAGCTAACTGTATTTTTACTGGTTGTTTTATTGTTTAAACTTCAGGCAAGTGCCTATTTAGAAAACACAACGTTAGCTTTAAATATAGAAAGTGCGAGTGAGTTGTCTGATGATATAGATTATATAAACTCTAACGGGTTACTGTTTTTAGCGAAAATAGACGGGTATATAGCCATAAATAACGAAACCCTTACCCCCCCCCCCTCCAAATACAGAACCTCTCAAGAAAGAGCTGTAAAGGGCGTTATAACAGATAAAAACAATATCCCTATACCCGGAGCTAATATTCTATTAAAAGGAACGAGTACCGGTGTAACTTCAGATTTTGATGGAAAATATAATATTAAAGTGCCGAATGAGGCTGCGATACTACAATTTTCTTTTGTCGGTTACCAAACTAAAGAAATTGTAGTAGGCAACAGAGAAATAATTAATATAACTCTCGATGAAGATACAGAAACACTTGACGAAATAGTTGTTACCGCACTGGGGATTAAAAAGGAAACAAAGGCTTTGGGGTATTCTTTAACTCAAGTTGACGGAGAAGAACTTTCCACGATTAAACAACCCAATGCTATAAATTCTCTGCAAGGCAAGGTAGCAGGTGTAAACGTTACTCAGAATGCAACCGGAGCAAGTGGTTCCAGTAGGGTAATTATCAGAGGAGCCAGTTCTTTAAATGGCGATAATCAACCGTTATATGTTATAGATGGCATTCCTGTAAGTAATGTGAATAATGGTTCAGCTGGCATATGGGGAGGGTCAGATGGAGGTGATGGTATTTCCAGTTTAAATGCCGATGATATTGAATCTGTAGGTGTTTTAAAAGGTGGTGCTGCTTCTGCGTTATATGGTTCAAGAGCTTCTAATGGTGTAATTATTGTAACAACTAAATCTGGAAAAGGTCAACAAGGACTTGGAATAGAATTGAGCAGCTCCGCCACTTTTGAAAATGTTGACACTTCATTGCAAAATTATCAAACAGAGTATGGTCATGGTAGATTTGGAGCTAAACCGGCAAATACCGCTGAAGCCTTAGAAATAGGCTTATCTTCTTGGGGAGCCAGATTAGACGGCTCCAGTGTTGCACAATGGGATGGCGAATCCAGACCTTATTCTTATGTTGGTAGCAACATAGATTATTTTTACAGACAAGCCACTACATTTATAAATACAATAGCAATTACTGGTGCGGGTGATAATATGAATTATAGATTTTCTGCTTCTAATTTATCAAACGATGATATTATACCAAATTCTGGTCTGGACAGAAAATCATTTTCTTTAAATGCTCCAAAACCCGTATTTTGCTGCCTTTAATTTTAGAAATGAGGACAAAAAGAATAGAATTATTGCTTCTGGTTCTTTACGATACGATGTTACAGATTGGTTATATCTTACAGGCAGGGTTGGTGCTGATCATTATACTATTAAAAGAACCTCAGTAGAACCTTTTGGGACTGGCTACAAGCCTTTGGGCGGAATAGGTGAAAATGAAATAAGATATACTCAAATTGATGCAGATGTTATTTTAGGAGCGGAAAGAAATATTACCGATAAAATTTATGTAGTGGCATTTGTAGGTGCAATAGTAATCATATAAAAACCGAAAATTTAAACCTTGGCGGAAGTAAATTTATTGTACCTGGATTGGAAGATATTGCAAATACTGTAGATCAATCTAGAAGTAGGGGCTTTGGTGAAAGAAAAATAGGTTCACTTTATGGCTCTGTAGAATTTTCGTATAATAAGTTAGCTTATGTAACCCTTACAGGAAGAAATGACTGGTTTTCTACCTTATCTTTTCCGGGAAGACAACTCCAAATAATGACTTATATCCGTCAATAAGTGCGAGTCTTATATTATCAGAAGCTTTTGAGATGCCCGAGAGTATAAACTTCTTAAAACTGCGCGGAGGTTACTCCGAAGTAGCTGGTGGAGCACAAAGTCCTTACCAGTTGGCATTAACTTACCAGATTTTTGGGCAAGGTCATCAAGGGCAACCATTAGGTAATATTACTAACGGCTCAGTTCCAAATGCCAACTTAATTGCGTTTAATAAAAGCGAAACGGAAATTGGTATTGATGCACGCCTGTTTGGTAACAGATTATCATTAGATTTAGCATACTATAAGAATAAAACAACCAATGATATTGTACCCGTTTCTGCTTCGGTATTTTCAGGATATGGCAAATGCTTTAGCTAATATTGGTATTATTGAAAATAAAGGAATTGAATTCTTAGTCTCTGGAACTCCAGTTATAACAGATAATTTTAAATGGAATATAAGTTTTAACGGAGCAAATAATATAGGTACTATAGTAGCAACTAATGCGACTGATGGTGCTATTTCTTTAGGAGAACCACGAACGAGAAATATTGAAGTAAAGCAGATAGTAGGCGAGCGTTACGGAACGCTGTTTGGAGTTTCTTATGTCAGGATGACAGCGGTACTATAGTTTATGATATAGGTGACGACGGCGTACCATTAGCACAACGAGGTGAACGTAAAATACTTGGGGAGGGTGTTCCTCCTATAAATTTAGGATTATCTAACTCCTTTACATATAAAGATTTTACTTTAAACTTTTTAATTGATGGTAAATTTGGCGGACAGATTTTTTCAGGAACAAATTCCGTAACCTATGGTAATGGTTTGCATAGTGATACACTCGAAGGCAGAGAAGGAGGCCTTTCAGTTTCGGGAATAAATGGAAAAACAAATCAACCATTTACAAAAACAGTGGCAGTAGAAGATTTACAAATTTATTATGGTAGAATAAATGATATTGCTGAAGAATTTGTTGAGGATTCAGATTTTATAAAATTTAGACAATTAAGTATAGGGTATAACTTTCCTCAAAGGTTTTTAAAAAGAACATTTATCACTAAGGCTAATATATCATTTATAGCGACAAACCTTTTCTTCTTAAAGAGAAGTGTGGATAATATAGACCCTGAGTCTGCATACAATGTAGGTAATGCTCAGGGACTGGAATATTTTGGACTTCCAGCTACCAGAAGCTATGGATTAAATTTAAATATTAAATTATAAAATATATATAGACAAGTATTTTGCCGTCCAGTGGAATGGTTTTTGAGTAAGCAATAGTGTAAACAAAGATACTGACAACCCTTGTAAGTAAAGGGAAGAAGTAAAAAAGATAAAGACATATGAAAACTTTAGTTTTAATTTTTAGTATACTTATCTCATTATCAGGCTGTAATGACAATGATAACAGAAATAAACAAGAAACTTCTATAGTTGGATCTTGGCAATTAATAAAAAGAACTTCTAAATAATATTGATGATTCTCCCAATTATTGGGAAAATATAGATAATGGGCATAATATTATTTTTAGAGAAAACTTGAATTATGAATCTAATGAATTTACTGCTTGTGAAAATAATATAAATCAAGGGATTTTTAAATTAAATAAAGTTTCGAATGACAGTGTACAAAGGATATTGTTGAAATAACTATAAATAATTGTTAAAATAAGCCAAGTGGGATTTTTGTTAGATTATTTTATTCGTTTAATAAAAATGATTTAGTTTTAGTTCCTAAAGAGCTTGCTTGTCCTGAAGGTTGTGCATTTCTATTCAAAAAGATAAAGATAGAATAAAACTGTTTACAACAATTTTAAATAACCTTTTTGACTTAGGCACTTTGTAAATATAAAAAATATGAGTAAGATACAAAAGCCTGTCCTTTTAATAAATCGTATGGTTATTGCTCAACCCTGTTTACGTTAAAAATATTAGTGAGTAAATGTCTAAGTCAATTTAGTATTTCATCTATAGAGGGTGATTCTAAAACTTTAATTGTAAAAATAAATGGTAAAAAATGGACATATTCGTTAAATAATGGAATAATGGTGTTGGGAATGTCCTATGTTGATGGATCAGACCTACATTTTAAAAGAAAATAAAAATAGGCTATGCTAAAATGTAACCGAAATAAAACGCTAATATAAAGACAACAATAATCATGAAAACTTTAGTCTTAATTTTTAGTATGCTTATCTTATTTATAACTTAAAAAAACAACAGTAATCATGAAAACAATAATCTTAATTTTTAGTACCTTAGCAGTATTAAGTTGCGGAAATGATAATGAAGATAAAAGTATTATCACTGAAAATGCTACTCTTTATTATTATTATGATGCAGGTTTTGGAACTTCTAAATGTGACTATGTTATTGAAACACTTAGAGGTAACATATATACACCTAAATTATATTCTAAGTTATCGAAAATTAAGAACTCTAATAGAAATGGTTCTAATTCTAAAACTGAAATTGTGATAAGCTACCGCTTAACAGAAGATAGCATGTATCGTTGCTATCATAAAAAAGGCTTTTTAACTGACTCAATAGCAATAGTGGAAGTTATATTAGCAAAAAAGAGATAAACCGATTGTAACATTGTATAGACTACATTAGAACGAAGTTTATACTTTATTGTTACTAACCAATTATAAACTTTAAAATATAAGAATTATGAGAAAAGTTATTATTGCATTGTTTTTGACAATCGTTACTGTACTCAACCTGAAAGCACAGGATACTCAAGCAATAACAAATGGATTCCCAATTGAAATTCAAAATGTTCCTTACCAAGTTAGCATTCAAGGTTCTGATAGGCATTACTGTGCTGGAAGTATAATTAATAATCGTTATGTTTTGACTGCTGCACATTGTGCAAGTGGAATAAGTGCATCTAATATAACAGTAAAAGTTGGCTTTAGCTTACGGAATAACCCGGGAAATAATGCTCAAACATTTAGTGTACGAAATATTGTTGTACATCCAAATCACAATTCTACCTATACAGACTGCACATCAGGGTGCGATAAAAAATATAAAAAAATAACTAATTTATAACTAAAAAAAATAACAATTATGGAAACGACGATTATGAAAAAAACAGTATGTATGATATTATTTGCATTCTTATTAAGTGGATGCGATAATGGTTTTGAAGAACTTAATATAAACCCAACTAAGCCGGTACAGGTCAGTGTTAATAATAAGTTGACTGCGGCACAGCTATTTACCTCTGGAGAACGTTATGAGAATTGGAGAGCAGGTTTAATTTACTCATCTACTATGATTCAGCATATAGCGACAACTGCTGGATATTGGTCAGGAGATAAGTACACATGGAACAAAGGCTATGCTTCTTCAATGATAGATCGTATTTATGGAAATGCGGTAAAAACACTGGAAGATATGACGGTACAGTTAGAAGAGGAGAGCTTGCCCGACGAAATGAAAGCTATCACTAGAATAATGAAAGTTTTTGTGTACCATAGATTAACTGACCTTTATGGAGATGTTCCGTATAGCGAAGCTGGTAGAGCAGTAATTTCAGGAATATTTAATCCTAAATATGATGCACAAAGTGAAATTTATGCAGATATGTTAAAAGAGTTAGAAGAATCAGTAGCATTGTTGGGTTCCGGAACTTCGGAATATGGAGATGCAGATATCTTATTTCAAGGAGACCAGACTAAGTGGAAGCGTTTTGGAAATTCAATGATGTTGCGATTGGGACTACGTTTAATAAAAGTAGATCCTGCTTCTGCTCAATCATGGGTTACCAAGGCTATATCAGGAGGAGTAATGGAATCTAATGATGATATTGCTTATATACAACATACAGATGGTCCAGAAGGGATAAACAAAAATGGAATTGGTGAAGTATTTTCTGCCGACGGAAATCCACGCTTAAGCAAAACTTTTGTAGATTTTCTAATAGGTGATCCAAGATTACCAATTTTAGGAGCTCGTAGAAGTGATGGGAGTACTGACCCTGCTGACCAAAAAGGATTGCCGAATGGATTGGATTCCGCATTATTATTATCAATGACCAGTGAGGAGAACACAAATGAATATACTGAACCAAATAGAAACATTATAACAGGGGAAGATGCACCAATGTTTTTTCAAACTTATGCTGAGGTTGAGTTTATGTTAGCTGAAGTTGCTGTTCGTTGGGGGATTGGAGGAAATCAAGAAGAACATTATAACGCGGGAGTTACTGCAGCAATGAAAATGTTATCATTATATGGAGATGCTGCTATTATTAGTGATTCCGATATTACTACTTATCTGACAAATAACCCTTATGACGCAACAAATGCACTAGAACAAATAAATACACAATACTGGGCTGCTACTTTTTTAAATGAATATGAAGCATTTGCTAACTGGAGAAGAACAGGTTTTCCTGTTTTAGTTCCTGTTAATTACCCAGGAAATGTGACTAACGGTACAATCCCAAGAAGGCTTACTTATTCAACAAGTGAGCAAACTAATAATATAGATAACTATAACGCTGTCATAGCAGCTCAAGGTCCAGATGAGCTTACAACAAGAGTTTGGTGGGATAAAGAATAGTTCTTACAATTTATAAAAAGGAAGAAACGTTAAATTCTTCCTTTTTTTCATCTTTGTTTTATGAAAGTTTTTAATAAAATAACTAAGGTACTTTTTTTTATACCCTTTCTTGCTTTCTTTACTTCAACTAGTTATGGACAGGACATAACACAGTTTACTTTATTGTCATCCAATAAAACAGGAATTTATTTTAATAATCAAATTGAAGATGACAAAAATAAAAACATATTGTTATATTCAAATTTCTATGGAGGTGCTGGAGTTGGTATTGGCGATTTTAATAATGATGGCTTAGAAGATATTTATTTCGCAGGTAATTTAGTCAATGATAAACTATATTTAAATCAAGGTGATTTTAAATTTAAAGACATAACGACATTAGCTGGAATAACAAATGACGGTAGTTGGTCAACAGGAGTTACTGTGGCTGACGTAAATAATGATGGTTTGTTAGATATATATGTAACTAAAGAACTTTATGACCACCAGCATGAATTGCGAAAAAATAAATTATATATTAATCAAGGAAATGCTAAGTTTAAAGAAATGGCATATCTATATGGAGTTGATAACTCAGAGCGAACAAGACATGCCGTTTTTTTAGATTATGATAAAGATGGATTCTTAGATTTATTTATACTTAATCAACCTCCAAACCCGGGAAGTTATTCGGAGTATTTTGGAACAAAACTACTACAGACTAAATACTCCTCCAAACTTTATAAAAATATTGATGGAATAAAGTTTGTAGATGTAACAAAATCAGCAGGTCTATTAAAAGCAGGCTTCCCAAACTCTGTATCAGCAAGTGATTTAAATAATGACGGATGGACAGATTTATATGTGTCAAATGATTTTTACGTACCTGATGCACTATATATTAATAATCAAAATGGAACGTTTACAAATATTGTAAATAGTGCTCTAAGTCATATGTCATACTACAGTATGGGAGTTGATGTTTCAGATATTAATAATGACGGTTATTTAGATGTATTTGTTCTCGATATGGTAGCAGAAGATAATTTTAGACTAAAATCTAATATGAGTGGTATGAAACCTTCATTATTTTGGAATATAGCCAATAATGGAGGTCATTACCAATATATGTTTAATAACCTTCATTTAAACAATGGAAATAATACGTATAGTGAAATTGCACAATTAGCTGGCATTGCAGCTACCGACTGGAGTTGGGCAAACCTTATAGCAGATTTTGACAATGATGGCGAAAAAGATGTTTATATAACAAATGGTCTTTTGCGTGATATCAGAAATACTGATGCCTCTAAAGCTGTTGGGAATTTTGTTACTGAAACAGCAGCCAAGTGGGTAAAAGAAAATCCAAATGGAGGAGAAATATCAATTTGGGATATATTGGATTTAGATAAAACCCTTAGTTTATTGCCTTCAGAAAGATTGTCCAATTTTATGTTTAAAAATAACGGAAATTATGATTTTGAAAAAGTTACTAAGGAATGGGGACTTAATCAAAAATCATTTTCTAATGGTGTAGCTTACGCAGATTTTGATAATGACGGTGATTTAGATTTAGTAATAAATAATATAAACGATAAGGCATTTATTTATAGAAATAATTCAAAAAATAATTTTCTCAGATTAGAATTAAAAGATAAGAATAATAAACCTGTTTTTGGTGCCAGAATAAATATAAAAATAGATAATATAATTCAGACTTTTGAAACAACTAACGTTAGAGGAATTTATTCAACAAGTGAATCAATTGTTCATTTTGGGTTGGGAAATAAAACTAAAGTTGATGAGGTGGTAATTAATTGGCCAAATGACACAAAATCAGTGTTAAATGTTGTGTCAGCAAATCAAAAAATTATTGTTTTTATGGATGATGGCTCTAAGGCAAGAGATGAGAAAACAGAAGAAAAACAACCATTATTCTCAGATATTACAGATAGTAATAAAATTAAGTATACTCATCAGGAGAATGATTTTGACGACTTTAAATATCAAATATTATTACCTCATAAAATGTCTCAATTTGGACCTTCTTTGGCTGTAGAAGATGTAAATAATGACGGCTTAAAAGACGTTTTTGTAGGAGGTGCTGCAGAATATCCCGGTAGATTATTTATTCAAACTAAAGAAGGTGATTTTAAAATACAAACCTGTGTTTCTTTTGGCTTAGACAAATCAAAAGAAGATGTTGATGCTTTGTTTTTTGATATTGACAGTGATGGTGATGAGGATTTATATGTCGTAAGCGGTGGAAATGAATACAAGAAAGGCGATAATAATTATAAAGATAGACTATATATTAACGACGGAAGAGGAAATTTCTCAAAAAGAACAGATTTGTTAAACAGTAAAAATATAAGCGGAAGCGTTGTTGTTTCAGCAGATTTTGATAATGATGGAGACATTGATGTTTTTGTAGGGGGTAGGTTAGCCCCACGGGAATATCCTACTCCTGTTAATAGCCAATTGTTAGAAAACATTGATGGAAAATTAATTGATGTTACAAAAACTAAGGCTATCAAAATGTTAGAAGTAGGAATGGTTACAGACGCTATATGGACAGATTATGATAATGACAATGATTTAGATTTGATAGTTGTAGGTGAGTGGATGCCAATAACAATTTTTAAAAATGATAAAGGTCATTTTGTCAAAGAAGAAATTATAGATTTAGAAAAGACAAAAGGATGGTGGTTTAGTATTGAACAAGGCGATTTTGATAAAGATGGAGATATGGATTTTATTGCTGGTAATTTAGGTCTAAATTATAAATACAAGGCCTCCGAAGAAGCACCTTTTGATGTGTATTATGAAGATTTTGACGGAAATGGTAGCAATGATATAGTTTTAGGGTATTATAATTATGGAAAACATTATCCCTTAAGAGGTTTTTCATGTTCAGTACAACAAGTTCCTGATTTAGATAAAGAAATTAAAAAATATGATATTTTTGCCTCTTTAGAAATTCAAGAAATATACGATAAAAAAAAATTAGATGGTGCTTTGCATTATAAAGCACAGACTTTTGCATCTTCTTTTATTGAGAATTTGGGAAATGGGAAATTTAAAATTTATAAACTGCCGATTGATGCCCAATTCTCAAATGTAAATGATATATTTGTAAATGATTTTAATACAGATGGGAATTTAGATATAATGTTAGTAGGAAACTTATTTGTCTCAGAAATTGAAACAACACGGAATGATGCAGGTATAGGATTAGTACTTCTTGGAGATGGAAAAAATAATTTTAACCCGTTAAATCATCGTGAAACCGGATTTTTTGTACGGGGCGATGCTAAGAAAGTAAGATTGTTAAATGATAAAAATCAGAAATTAATTTTGGTAGGAAATAACAACGACAAACTTCAGGTTTTTAAAGTAAATGAATAAATATGAGACTGTAAACTCAACTCTGTATAAATAGAAAAAAGTTTTCTTAATTTTGTACAGACGAAGATTAACTTTGTATATTCAATACTCCGTTAAATTTTCAAGCAACTTAGCCCCATAATATTTCAGCTCTATGTTGATTTAAGTGGGTAAAGATAAAAATTAAAAGCGAGAAGTTGTTTAATCGTTAATGCCTTACAAAAAAATCGTTCATTCAATTACCTCTGATAATGGAACTAAATTTACCGAACATAAAAAAATATCTAAAAAATTATTAACAGAGTTCTTTTTCGCACACCCTTGTTTTTCACGGGAAAGAGGTTTAAGTGAATATACTAATAAACTAGTTAGACAATATACCAAAAAAATCAATATTTAATATATATAATGAGCAAGAAATCAAAGCTATACAACATAATATCAACCGAAGACCAAGAAAAAATCTATTTTATAAATTTGTAAACCAAAAAGTTGCATTTGGGGGTTGAATCTACTTTACCACCCTCCCAAATTTTAGTTTCTTAAATTCAATCAAAACCACTACTTTTGCAAATTCAAAAAAATCAACTATGCAATCCATTAGAAATATTGCTATTATAGCACACGTAGATCACGGAAAAACTACTTTGGTTGATAAAATTATAGACCAAGCTAAAATTTTAGATGACCGCAAAGAACGTAAAGATTTATTATTAGATAATAATGATTTAGAACGCGAAAGAGGAATCACTATCCTGTCTAAAAATGTATCGGTAAATTATAACGGTGTAAAAATTAATGTAATTGACACACCCGGTCACGCCGATTTTGGAGGAGAGGTAGAACGTGTACTAAAAATGGCTGACGGCGTTTTGCTGTTGGTTGATGCTTTTGAAGGTCCGATGCCACAAACACGCTTTGTTTTGAGCAAGGCGATTGAGTTAGGCTTAAAACCAATTGTGGTTATAAATAAAGTTGACAAAGAAAATTGCACCCCAGATTTGGTACATGAAAAAGTATTTGATTTGATGTTTGCTATAGAAGCCACAGAAGACCAATTAGACTTTATGACAATTTACGGTTCAGCCAAAAACGGCTGGATGAGTACAGACTGGAAAGAAGAAAAACAAGATATTACAGCCCTTTTAGACGCTGTGATTGAGAATGTACCTGAAGCACCTTATAAAGGAGGAACTCCGCAGATGCAAATTACATCATTAGACTTTTCTTCTTTTACAGGAAGAATCGCAATCGGACGCGTGTATAGAGGAGACTTACAAGAAGGTAAAGATTATATTTTGTGCAAAGTTAACGGCATTACTAAAAAGGTGAGAGTTAAAGAGTTACACGTTTTTGAAGGAATGGGAAAAGCCAAAGTTTCTAAAGTTAGAAGCGGAGATATTTGTGCTATCACAGGAATTGAAGGATTCGAAATTGGAGATACAATTGCTGATTTAGAAAATCCAGAAGCACTGCCAAGAATTAAGATAGATCAACCTACAATGAGTATGTTATTCACCATTAATAATTCACCTTTCTTTGGTAAAGAGGGCAAGTTTGTTACTTCTCGTCATTTGCGTGACCGCTTGTTTAAAGAGTTAGAAAAAAACTTGGCTTTACGTCTAGGTGAAACAGATTCAGAAGATAAATTTAACGTTTTCGGACGTGGAGTTTTGCACTTGTCTGTCTTGATAGAAACAATGCGTCGTGAAGGATACGAACTACAAGTTGGAAGACCACAAGTAATTATAAAAGAAATTGACGGTGTAAAAAGCGAACCTTATGAGACATTATCTATCGATGTTCCGGAAGATGTTGCGTCAAAAGCCATTAATTTAGTTTCTTTAAGAAAAGGAGATTTATTGATAATGGAACCTAAAGGCGATTTACAGCATTTAGAATTTACAATTCCTTCCAGAGGGTTGATAGGATTACGTAACAGGATTCTAACAGCGACCTCAGGTCAGGCAATTATAAACCATAGATTTAGCGAATACGGACCATTTAAAGGCGATTCTACCGAAGAAACAAAAGGAGCAATTGTCTCTGCTGCTGCCGGCAAAGCCACAGCTTATGCCATTGATAGGCTACAAGACAGAGGGCGTTTCTTTATAGATATAAATCAGGAAATTTACATCGGTCAGGTTGTTGGAGAAAATAGCAAATCCGAAGATATGGGCGTGAATTTAATTAAAGGAAAGCAACTTACAAATATGCGGAAATCAGGTACTGACGAGGCGATGAAAATTGCACCAAAAACCGATTTTTCTCTCGAAGAATGTATGGAATATATTAAAGATGATGAATATTTAGAAGTAACTCCAGAGAGTTTGCGTATGCGCAAAATATCTTTTAGACCGTAGTTGGAAGCAAGTGAAAAGAGAGGCGATAGGCAAGAAGACTAACTACTAATTTACTCTTTTGCCTTTTTTCACTTCTAATTTATACATTTACGGTCTATGAATTTTATTTATAATTGTATTGTTAATATCGTTGCCTTTTTTTTGTTGATAATATCTTTATTCAGTAGAAAAATAAAACTATTTGTAAGCGGACGCAAAGAAACTTACAGTAAATTATCTATTTTAAAAAAGGAAAAAAAACTTATTTGGTTTCACGTTGCTTCTCTCGGAGAATTTGAACAGGGAAGACCGATTATAGAAAAAATCAAAAAGCAACATACCCAATATAAAATTTTACTAACTTTTTTCTCTCCTTCAGGATATGAGATTTGCAAAAATTATACGTTTGCAGATGTCGTTTGTTATTTGCCGTTAGATTCAAAAAAAAACGTAGATAGTTTTTTTGAATTAGTAAAACCCAATTTGGCAATATTTATTAAATATGAATTTTGGCCCAACTTTTTAAACGGACTTAAAAAACGACAAATTACAACTATTTTAGTTTCAGGAATTTTTAGAAAAAATCAAATATTTTTTAAAAATTATGGAGGTTGGATGCGTGGGCATTTATCTGCTTTCAGCCATTTTTTTGTTCAAAATAAAGACTCTAAAATTCTAATAGAAAGTATCGGGTTAAATAATATCACAATAAGTGGAGACACGCGTTTTGACCGTGTCTATCAGGTTTTACGACAAGATAATTATCTTGATTTTATATCGGAATTTAAAAACGATAAATATACTATTGTCGCTGGAAGCACGTGGAAAGAAGACGAGAAATTATTGGTAAATTATATAAATAATTACGCTTCTGATGATGATAAATTTATCATCGCACCGCATAATATCAATAAGAAAGATATTTTGGAATTGCAAAAATCAATCGATAAAAAAACAATTCTATTTTCTGAAAAAGACGGTGTTAATTTATCAAAATACAACGTTTTTATTATAAATACTGTCGGTATTTTGGCTAAAATTTATTCGTCAGCAGATGTGGTTTACGTAGGAGGTGGTTTTACAAAAAGTGGAGTTCATAATGTGTTGGAGCCAGCAACGTTTGGCATTCCGATTGTTATTGGCACAGAATATAAAAAATATAAAGAAGTTGTAGATTTGGTGTTTCTAAGTGGCTGTAAGGTAATTTCAAATGAAAAGGAATTTTCGGCTATCTTTACGAAGTTAAAATCAGAAAGAGAATTTAGAGAGAAATTAGGAGCGGTCAACCAGAAATATGTTCGAGAAAGTGTTGGAGCAACTGATAAAATAATGAATTATATGAATAAACAGATTTTTTAATTACGAATTAGGAATGAACAATTACACAATTACACAATTAATGGAATTTATTATACAACCTTGGGCTTGGTATGTTGCTGGACCGATGATAGCTTTTGTTCTATTTTTGATGTATTATTTCGGAAGAAGTTTCGGAGTGTCGTCAAATTTAGAAACATTTTGTAGTATTGCCGGTGCAGGAAAGGCTACAGATTATTTTAAAAAAGATTGGAAAAATCAAATGTGGAGTTTATTTTTTGTTGTAGGAATCATTGCCGGAGGATATATTTCTTCTGAGTATTTAATGTCAAATAACAATATTATTTTAAATTCAAAAACAGTCTCCGAACTATCAGAATTAGGTTTTGAGAACGCAGGAAATACATTTTTGCCTCCAGAAATATTCAGTACCGAAATGTTGTTTTCTGCAAAAGGAATTTTAGTATTATTGGTCGGTGGATTTTTAGTAGGATTTGGATCCAGATACGCCGGCGGTTGCACTTCCGGACACGCAATAACAGGTTTAAGCAATTTACAATTGCCGTCATTATTGGCAGTAATCGGTTTTTTTACAGGAGGATTGATAATGACATGGTTTCTAATCCCGTTATTATTTTAATGCTATTTTTAGAGAAGAAGAGGGTAGAGAATAGAGGCTGAAAGCTAGAAACCAACAATCAGCAACTAACAATCAACAATCTATGAAGAATATAAAATTTTTAGTAATCGGAATTCTATTTGGAATTATTTTGAGCAAGTCGGAAGTAGTTTCTTGGTACAGAATATATGAGATGTTTAAGTTTCAATCTTTTCATATGTATGGGGTTATAGGCTCTGCAATTGCGGTTGGAATTATCGTTATGCAACTGTTTAAAAAAGGGAAAACAAGAAATTATTTAGGCGAGCAAATTATTGTAAAACCTAAAAATAAGGAATTTGTAAGAACTTTAATTGGCGGAACTATTTTTGGATTAGGCTGGGCGTTAGTAGGTGCTTGTCCCGGACCAATTTTTGTGCTGTTAGGCTATGGTTTTATAACAGTTGCCGCAGTGCTATTAGGTGCTACTTTAGGAGCTTTTGCCTACGGATTATTGAGTAAAAAACTACCAAATTGATGTGAAAAAAATTGTAATTTATAGTTAAAACTACACAAAGCTAAGTTTCTCTTAAATATTATTATATTATCGTATTTTCTACCTATATTTTATCTTGTCAAATAAAAAATTGAACATATTATTTCTTTGTAGCTGGTATCCATCTAGAGTTTTACCAAGCAATGGCGACTTTATACAAAGGTGTGCAGAAGCTGTTAGTTTGCAACATAATGTTTCTGTTTTACATATTGTATCAGATAAAAATAGCACAAAAAATATAGAGATATCCTCAAAAACTATAAACGGAATATCTACTCATATTGCTTATATAAAGTACAGTAAAAATATGTTTGTAAAGTCATATAGGTTCTTATTATCCTATTTAGAAATTTTAAAATTGACTCCTAAAATTGATGTTGTACACGTTAATGTTTTATACCCTTTTGGCTTGTTTGCACTGCATTTAAAATGGTTTAGGAAAATTCCGTTTGTAATTTCTGAACACTGGACAAATTACAAATATCCTTTATCTAAAAAAATAAGTAATACTAAAAAAATACTATCTAAAATTATAGTAAAAAATTCTGCGTATTGTTGCCCAGTAACAGATGATTTAAAAAATTCAATGGAATTATTTGGATTGAAAGGGGAGTACAAAAAAGTTCCTAATGTTGTAGATATAGAAATTTTTACGCCATCCAAATACAAAAATGAGGTGTTTACCTTTGTTCACGTTTCCAGTATGATTGATAAACACAAAAATATTTCAGGTATTTTAAGAGTTGTTTCAAGGTTACAACATCATATTCCAAATTTCAAATTTAAACTAATTGGCAATAATTCTTCGACTTATAAATCGTATGCTAATGATATAGATATTTCTCCAAATCATTGTGAATTTATAGATCATTTACCTCAAAATATATTGGTCAATCACATTAAAAACTCTGATATTTTTGTACTTTTCAGTAACTATGAAAACCTGCCTTGTGTAATTTTAGAATCCTTTGCCTGTGGAACCCCTGTTATTTCTTCAGATATTGGTGGAATAAAAGAATACTTTCCAGAAAACTTTGGAATTTTAATTCCCCATAGAGATGAGGATAGCCTTTTAAAAGAGATTATCAGTGCATATAATAATCGCTCCCAGTTTTCAAGAAAAGAAGAAATGAGCAATTATGTAGCCTGTAATTTTGGAAAACAACAGATTTGCGATGAGTTTACCGACTTATATATAAAAAGTCTAAACCAGTAATTATGTGTGGAATATCTGGAATTATAAATCTTCATAATCCTAAAGAAAGCTCTGACTCATTGATTGATATGACTCAAAGCTTAATACATAGAGGTCCAGATAATGAAGGATATACGTTGTTTTCTGACAGTTATACTCCTTTTTTTGGAGATGATACAATTAATAAAAACTCTCAACATATTAATGATTCTCTCAATTATAAATTTAAAGTTGGCTTTGGTTTCCGCCAATTAAAAATTATTGATTTTACACAAGATTTTTCTCTGACAAAAAAGCAATCAGTAGAATTGATTGAAGAAAGCCTGTTAAAAGCGGTAAATTATCGATTAGTTTCCGATGTTGAAGTAGGAACTTTTATGAGCGGAGGCATAGATTCTACAATGATTTCTGTTATGGCTTCTAAATCTAATCCCAATATAAAAGCACTCACTCTCGGCTTTAAAGAGTATCGAGATTTTGATGAAGTACAGCAAGCAAAAGACACCGCAAGATTACATAATTTTAATCATATTATACACTATGCAAGTACATCTGAAGCCATTAAAAACATTACGAAAACAACCATTTTTTATGAAGAGCCTTACCATAATTTATCTGCCAATTTCGCCTTGGCAAGTATGGCTTCAAAAAACAATCTAAAAGTGGTGTTGAGTGGCTTGGGTGGCGATGAACTTTTTGGTGGATATGACGTTTATAATAAACTATTACTCTATGAAAGAGTAAAAAAATCATACATTAGCAATCATCAAATGAGAGCCGTAGATCAATCTACTATGGCTTTTTCTGTGGAAGGGCGTTTTCCTCTATTGGACCACCAATTTATAGAAACAGTTTTTAGAATTCCGACTAAATATAAATTACACAACGGGGTTCAAAAGTATATTTTAAAAGAAATTGCAAAAATATATATCTCTAAAAGTTATTTACAAATGTCTAAAAAAGGATTGTCCTTGCCTTTAAAACACTGGATTTCAACAGATTTAAAGGATTTTGTTTTTAACACAATTCAACAATTAAAAAAAAGATATATCTTTAACAGAAAAGCTGTTGAAATTATTGAAACATCAAATGACGAAAATAAAATATGGCAGTTGGTTTCAACCGAATTATGGTTTCAATTTTTCTTTGATAAATAAATGAAATTACTAACAAATTACATACAAAGTTTTTTAAGCAGAGATGGCAGTTATATTTTTTTAGCTACAATTTCTGCAAAAGGATTATCATTTATTGCTTCGTGGATTGCTTTACAATTAATTTCTAACAAAGAGCTAGGAGTCGTTCTATTTGCATTTAGTATTATTCAATTTTTAAAACCAATTGGAGGCTTTGGTTTGCACCAAAGCTTAATACGTTATGGTGCACTTTTAAAAGAAGAAACTGACAAAGACACACTTTTTGTTTATGTCTTCAACAGAGGTCTGGGATTATCATTTTTATTAGTTGCAATTATTATTTTAGCTAGCTTTTTTATCCCTTTTAAATTTGAAAAGACAAGCTTTTATTTAGCAACTTTGTCATTAATTATAGTCTCTGGTTATTTACTCAGTGTTATTCAAATACAACTCAGATTAAAACACAACAACAAATTATTTGCTTACACAGAGATTTTACACAGCATCATCTTAGTTTTTAGTGTGCTTTTATTAAGTTATTTTTTTAAAGAAAACGGTTATGTTGCTGCATTGATTTTAACACCTCTGGCAACGGGGATTATATTTTTTTTTAAATTAAACATAAAATCAGTTGAAAAATACAAGCTAAAAGTTGTTGACACAACATTCTGGAAATATGGTTTTTTTGCAAGTTTAACGGGCGTGATAGGAGAATTATTAGTAGTAGTTGATATTTTGTTAATTGGAATTCTAATTTCTAATTCTGAAGATGTAACAAGCTATAGATATATTTCAATTATTCCGTTGAGTATATTGTTTTTACCTAAGGTTTTTGTAAATACAGACTTTGTTACTTTTACCGAAAAGATTTTTGACAGGAGTTATATTTACAAATACATTAAAGGTTATATGACGTTATTTACTGCAATTAGCATTGTTGTCTGCATACTTTCTTACTCATTTTCAGAAGATATTTTAATGTTATTTGACCAAAAATTTGTAAAATTTAGCGGCAGTTTTGTCATTCTTATTATTGGAGTTTCTTCAATACTTATTTTTAGAGGACTGTTTGGAAATTTATTGTGTTCTATCGGAAAAATAAACATCAATTTGTATATATCGTTGATTGGCATTGCTTTTAATATCGTTGGAAATTATTATTTAATTCCAAAATATGGCATTAAAGGAGCTGCGATTACTTCAGCATTTATTATGTGGTTTGCAAGTATTATAACTGCTATTAGTTTCCTCTATTTGTATAAAAAGAAATTAGCTGAAAAAAACACGATTTCAAAATTGTAATTACACATTGTAATATGAAAATATATAAAAAAAAATTAGCAGATAAATTAGGTTATTCTATAAAGAAAATAGACAAAAACTTAACTCCTTATTCAGATATAAAAGATTCTGAATTTTGGGAAATATATAATTTATGTAAGCCCTATACGATGACATCTGTAGAGCCGATGTATGCCTTGTATTGCTCTGTTAATTACATCTTATCAAACAACATTAAAGGCTCGTTTGTAGAGTGTGGCGTTTGGCGTGGAGGAAGTTTTATGCTAATCGCAAAAATGCTTAGTAATCGTAATATAGCAGACAGAAAAATATACTTATATGATACATTTGAAGGAATGTCTGAACCCACAAAAAGTGATGTTGATTTAAAAGGACATAGTGCCTCATCATTATTAAAAGAAAATAAGGACAATAAGGAAGATTCTGTATGGTGTTTAGCTGATTTATCAGATGTTAAAAATAATTTTAAGTTGACAAAATTTTTAGAAAAAAACATAATTTATATAAAAGGAAAAGTTGAGAATACAATCCCCGAAAGTATTCCAGATGAAAATATAGCATTACTTCACTTAGATACCGACTGGTATGAATCTACTAAACACGAATTAACGTTTTTGTTTCCTAAATTAGAATTAAACGGAGTTTTGATTATAGATGATTATGGACATTGGCAAGGATGCAGAAAAGCCGTCGATGAATATTTTAGCGAAAATAAAATAAATATATTATTAAACAGAATTGATTACACTGTGAGAATTGGAATAAAAACGTAAGATAACATATTTTAAAACAGTAAGTTACGCCGATTTGATTACACAATTTATACTTTTATGAACAAGGTTAAAAAATTACTTAGATTTATTATTTTAATTGTAAAAAAGCCCAGTCTTATTAATCTTATTTTAGATAGTGACCAAGTGTGGGAGAAATATCTTAAAAAATACCATAAAGATACCGTCCATTTGCCTGTCATAAAAATAAATGATTTAATTCCTGATTTTAACGAAACACTAAACACGTTCACATATCTTGGTGGAGGCTCTTTGCCGACAGATATTATGCTTTTAAAAGCATTGGCTCGCCAGATAAAAAACTGTTCTTACTTTGAAATAGGCACTTGGCGAGGAGAAAGCGTTATAAATATTGCTGAAACTGCCAAAGAATGTTATACTCTGAATTTATCAAAAGAAGAAATTATCGCATCAGGAATGACTGATAAATATGCTAATTTGCACGAGTTTTTTTCCAAAGGAAAAGAAAATATTCATCATTTATACGGGAATTCTTTGCACTATGATTTTGATGCACTAAATAAAAAATTTGATTTGATTTTTATAGATGGAAATCACAAATACGATTTCGTTAAAAATGATACCGAAAAAGTTTTTAAGCATTTAGTTAAGGAAAACTCTATTGTTGTTTGGCACGATTATGCTTACAATCCTGAAATGCCTCGTGCTGAAGTTCTTTCGGGTATTTTAGATGGTATCCCCGAACATTTTAAGGGTAATATTTATCATGTTTCCAATACTATGTGTGCAATTTATATCAACAAAAAACTAAATACTTCTGCCTTTGAATACAATAAAACTCCCGACAAAGTTTTTGTGGTAAACCTTAAATCTACAAGTATTTTTTAATTTCTATTGACTTCAGTTTAAGAAGCCACCTGCTTTGCAGATGATTATGCTCTGATAGCTATGCTTATATTTGCGGTTGTGAGCAAGTGTAAGAAACTATCCCATGTTATGTATAAATATGGCAATCATTCGATAATTAGGTAAATGCCACATCGCTACCTCCGCCACCGCAGGCTATAAAAAAGTTTGCGATAAAAAGCATACAAATTGTTGATAGAATATTTTTCATTTTTTAGTCATTTTAAAGTTAATAATATCTCCAGATTTATCGCCAGAAACTCTTACTATATAAAAACCTGCGGATAAATCTCTCGTAGAAAAATAGACAACGCCATTTACAGGTTTATGATTTTTATTATACACCTGTTGTCCGTCAGGTGCGAACACTTGCACATTTATATCAGATGATTCTAAACCTGCAATATGGAATAAATCTCCCGCTGGATTTGGGTAGAATTTAATATCTCCGTTCGGAATAATAATCCAATTTTCAATCAGTCCACGACATATGTTTTCTGGAATTATTTTTATATGATTTTTTCCAGTAGATAGATTTTCTACGACAATATCGTATTCGCTTTCGTCAGAAAATGTTTCATCCCTTTGGAATACGTCATTTACATAGATAGAATATTTTTTATCACCCGAAACTGTAAATACCGATGATTTCCCTAACCGATTAACGGATTTATTGGTTCCAGAAACTGGAGTTGCACCATTGACAGCAACCTGAAATCCGGGAATATCTTTACCAATTCCATCGGTTGAGAATTTTGCAGTGATATTATACATACCAACAGCCAAGTTTTCAATGACAAAAGGCTCGTTAGCTAACTTGTTTTCAAATGTTTTATTATATGAATTTGGTCCCGTAACGACAAAATTAAACATATGCGACGAGATATTTTTTATACTTATTTTTCCATTATTTATATTTGGACAACTTGGTGTTGTACTTGATATTTCAAAGTTGTTTGATGATAATTGAGTACAACCTATGGCGTTTACGTCACCTCCAGATGGGGTGTTATTACATTGGTCAATATTATCAAATATTCCGTCATTGTCTGTATCAATTTGTGATTCAGAACAGCCGTTTCCATTTACATCTTCGCCTGTTGGCGTGTCAGGACAGGTATCAATATTATTAAATATTCCGTCATTGTCTGTATCAATTTGTGATTCAGAACAGCCGTTTCCATTTACATCTTCGCCTGTTGGCGTGTTAGTACATTGGTCAACATTATCAAATATTCCGTCATTGTCTGTGTCAACTTGTGATTCAGAACAGCCATTTTCATTTACAGCTTCGCCTGTTGGCGTGTTAGTACATTGGTCAACATTATTAAATATTCCGTCATTGTCTGTATCAATTTGTGATTCAGAACAGCCATTTTCATTTACATCTTCGCCTGTTGGCGTGTTAGGACATTGGTCAACATTATTAAATATTCCGTCATTGTCTGTATCAACTTGTGATTCAGAACAGCCATTTTCATTTACAGCTTCGCCTGTTGGCGTGTTAGGACATTGGTCAACATTATTAAATATTCCGTCATTGTCTGTATCAACTTGTGATTCAGAACAGCCATTTCCATTTACATCTTCGCCTGTTGGCGTGTCAGGACAGGTATCAATATTATTAAATATTCCGTCATTATCTACATCTGTATTATCATAACAATCTTCACTAAAACTAGAAGAGTTACCGACATTAGTCCAATTTGCTATACTATAACTTGCATTATCTACCTGAATACAGGTTAAATTTGGGTTATTTGTTACATCAAAATTATTTAATGCTCTATTATTCATATTCTTTATGTTCAAATTATTTAGTTGATTTGAATAACAATCTAACCACGTTAAAGCCTTATTTGCAGAAACATCTAAACTCGTTAATTGATTGAAACTACAACCTAAACTTGTTAAAGCCTTATTTGCAGAAACATCTAAACTCGTTAATTGATTGCCACCACACCATAAACCCGTTAAAGCCGTATTTGCAGAAACATCTAAACTCGTTAATTGATTGGAATAACAACTTAAACTTGTTAAAGCCTTATTTGCAGAAACATCTAAACTCGTTAATTGATTGGAATAACACCATAATTGAGTTAAAGCCGTATTTGCAGAAACATCTAAACTAGTTAATTGATTGCCACCACACCATAAACCCGTTAAAGCCGTATTTGCAGAAACATCTAAACTTGTTAATTGATTGGAAGAACAACTTAAACCAGTTAAAGCCGTATTTGCAGAAACATCTAAACTCGTTAATTGATTGGATCTACAACTTAAACTTGTTAAAGCCGTATTTGCAGAAACATCTAAACTCGTTAATTGATTGGAAGAACAACTTAAACTAGTTAAAGCCGTACTTGCGGAAACATCTAAACTCGTTAATTGATTGGAAGAACAACTTAAACTAGTTAAAGCCGTACTTGCGGAAACATCTAAACTCGTTAATTGATTGTCCCAACATCCTAAAACAGTTAAAGCCGTATTTGTAGAAACATCTAAACTCGTTAATTGATTGGAATCACACAATAATTGAGTTAAAGCTGTAAAATTCTCAATACCCTCTAAACTTGTTATTCTTTTTCCTGAAATGTCTAAACTTCTAAGAGTTTTAATATTTGCGGTAAGGACGTAATTATCTAATGCACCAGAATCTAACTTTAAATCTATAAGTGCCTGTTCAAAATTATCATCAGGGATATATACAATTTGCGATTTAGAGCAACCATTTTCATTTACAGATTCGCCTGTTGGCGTGTTAGGACATATATCAGTATTATCAAAATCAGGCACACCATCGCCATCTGCATCAATTTGTAATTCAGAACAGCCATTTCCATTTACAGATTCGCCTGTTGGCGTGTTAGGACAAACATCATTAACATATAAAATACCGTCATTATCTATATCTGTATTATCATAACAATCTTCACTAAAACTAGAAGAGTTACCGACATTAGTCCAATTTGCTATACTATAACTTGCATTATCTACCTGAATACAGGTTAAATTTGGGTTTCCTCTTGCATCAAAACTATTATCAACCGATCCCCAAATAAAATTAATATTATTTCCATTTTTAAGGTTTAAAAAAGTTAAATTGTTATTTTGAGCTTCTAGGGATGTTAAAGCCATATTTGCAGAAACATCTAAACTCGTTAATTGATTGGAAGAACACCATAAACGAGTTAAAGCCGTATTTGCAGAAACATCTAAACTCGTTAATTGATTGTTATGACACCATAATTGAGTTAAAGCCGTATTTGCAGAAGCATCTAAACTCGTTAATTGATTGAAAGAACACCATAAACGAGTTAAAGCCGTATTTGCAGAAACATCTAAACTCGTTAATTGATTTTCACCACAAGATAAAACAGTTAAAGCCGTATTTGCAGAAACATCTAAACTCGTTAATTGATTGGATCTACAACCTAAACCAGTTAAAGCTGTATTTGCAGAAACATCTAAACTCGTTAATTTATTTTTTCCACAAGATAAATCAGTTAAAGCTGTATTTGCAGAAACATCTAAACTCGTTAATTTATTTTTTCCACAAGATAAATCAGTTAAAGCTGTATTTGCAGAAACATCTAAACTCGTTAATTGATTGGAACTACAACTTAAATCAGTTAAAGCCGTATTTGCAGAAACATCCAAACTCGTTAATTGATTGTCCCAACAACTTAAACTTGTTAAAGCTGTAAAATTCTCAATACCCTCTAAACTTGTTATTCCTTTTCCTGGAATGTCTAAACTTCTAAAAGTTTTAATATTTGCGGTAAGGACGTAATTATCTAATGTACCAGAATCTAACTTTAAATCTATAAGTGCCTGTTCAAAATTATCATCAGGAATATAGGTGTTATTTAGATGTTCAGATTGTGTCATAAAACTAAATACGGTTGAAAAAGCTCCATTGACGCAGGTGTCTATTGGTTTTACACGCCAAAAATAGTTTGTACTATAATTTAATATAGTTGAAGCAAAAGAGTTACGGGTAACAGTTGCACTTTCTACGATATTTGAAAAACTATTATCTGTGGAAATTTCAATTCTATACGAATTTACATTATTATCTGCATTCCATTGAAAAATAAAAGGCTTCAAAACACTTGTAGCATTATTAGAAGGCGATGTTAAACTAACAGTCTTCAAAGAGTTGTCAAATACATTTAATATTACTCGATTCGTATGTGAAATAGAGCCTGAAGTCGCAGTTATTGAAATGATATTTGACCCAATATTTGTTGCACTTATATTATTTATTGTCATAGTTATATTAGCTCCGTCAGCACTGGTTGAAGCAGGCGAAAAAGAAATTGATGCTCCATTTAGGTCACTTGCTGAAAAATTTACTGTTCCATTAAAACCTAAATATGAATTATAGATAAAATTATAAGAGATAGAATTTGAATTCGCTAAACATATATCTTTTTTCATATCCTTTATATTCATTAAAAACTCTTTTTCCTCAACAATAATATCGGCATTATTTACATCTAAAAATATATTATTGTGTCCTTTTATCATAAACCTACCTTGTGTTGTAGCCATATCTGAGGTAACTTTAAAACCATAAGAACCATTATTTGCTATATCAGATGCTAATACCTTCGTATATGTAATTCCTCCATCAGTAGAAAACAAAACATCTACAGTTGGAGTATTTACTGCACCAGTATTTGTATTTGCAACATCCCAAGTAAGATTTTGTGTTGAACCTGAATACCAAGTTATTGGACTATTATCTGATGTTACGAGAAAAGGACCAGAATTACCGTCAACAGTAACTGTCATTTGGTCTGAATCTGTTTCTCCGCCTCTCGTGTCATTATCCCTAACAAGAAATGCAAAGTTTAAATCTCTAGAAACAGAAGGTATAACTTCCCACTCATCTCCATTTCCTACTTTGTAGGCTGTTCCCCCATTGAGAATAGTATTAATATTTGGCATATATCTTTTTGGTTCGGTCGTTGGAAGTAACCATTTAAAAACGGGTCCTCGAGGTGCAATTGAAACAGGTGGCAAAATACCTTCCTCAGAGTCAACTTGCTCCCAAGTATATGTTAGAGTTGAATTATCAGAGTCAGTAGCAGTCCCTTCTAATAAAAATGGTGTTGATTTTGGAATTATATAATCATCGCCTGCATCTGCTGTTGGTGGTGTGTTTCCTGTATTTGTTATAGAAGCACAATTACCTTTGTCTTGTACAAAATTTCTCATCTGTTCAATGCTGACAGAGTGGTAAAATAATCTTTCAGAACCTCTTCCATAAGACATAATCGTACGACCAGAACCTACTTCAATTGCTGTTGTAGGGTTAAGTTGGTTACTATAATTTATAGAATTAAAAGTATGACTAGCCCCAAATTGATGACCCATTTCATGAAGAAGTACATCGTAGTGTCTAAGACTAGTGCTACTAGAAATTGCACCTGCTTTACCACTACCACAGACTGAACGTAAAGAAGCCCATCCTCCTCCACCCACATATAAAAGATGTCCAATATCATAATTAGAATTACCGATAATATTATCACAGGCTTCTTGGTTTCTCGTAGAAGTACTGCTGTAAAAATCCGTTGCGGCATCTAAAAATATTATATCTGTATTCTTTGCGACCAACTGCATTGTTATAGCTATATCTCTTTCAAACACAGCATTTACGTTTGTCATTATACTGTTCAAATAACCTAAAATAGCACTTTTTTTATCTGTATCTGATACTGAATTGGATATGCCCAACTCATTTAAGACAAATAGAGAATATTCCCCCGTAGTTGCCATAGCTAAACGATAAGTTCTTAATTTACCGTTAATTAAAGTCTTTTTTTTTAATGAGTTCTTCTTGCTTTTAGATTCAACTTGGTCAATTACTCCACATTTAAAGGGATTTTCTTCAGTAGGAGCATCTTTTTTTGAAAAAACCTGATAATAATTTCCGTCTCGCTCTATCAAAGTCGGTGGAATAGTACTTTTTAAAATAATCCCACTAAAACCAACATAAGGCGAAATACTAAACCTTATTATTGAATTTGAGTTATCAATGGATTTTCCTATATAAGATTTTATCGTAGGATGATTTTCTTGTAGCTGTACGTCCATTACCGATGCTTCAGTAATTTTATATTGTTTTAGCACTCCATTTTCATCTGGAAAACGCAGAACGACAGTTGAAATATTAATATTTTCACGTTCTTTAGGGGCTTTTTTTAACTCCTCTTTTAATAATTGTAAGTCTAATTTGTAAACTTTATATTTAGAAGGTCTTATCTGTTTACTTTTTGATTTAAGATGAGACTTAGAAGCTTCTTCCCATAAATTATCTTGTGAATTAACGGTAAAGGCAAACAATAAAAACGAGAATAACAATACTTTCTTCATATCAAAGAGATGTGCTTAGATTAAAGGCTTAGCAAAGTTACGAATAACTTTTTTAATATTTAGTATACAAATCAGTTTCCAACTTCCAACCTAGCCTATCCCCTCCTGCGCTTTAAGTCCCCAAGCAATAGCACCACCAATAAGAAATACCAATATCAAAATAGAAATTATATTTTCTTTGATAATAGTTACTCAAGTTTAGCAGGTCCAAAGATACTATAAACATTGAATTTTAGTTTTATAATTTTGCATATCACAACACATTAATTCATTGTTTTTCAATTTATTAGGCTATAACTTTTCAAGACGGACTTTCAAGCCACATTTTTGAGTTACGAATAAATGGAATTAATTGTGAATTCGTAATTCAACAGCAATTATCTAATTTGTTTTATTTTATCAACAATTGTTTGTGCTAATTTTCGTTTACTTTCGGCGGTCCAGCCACCAATATGCGGAGACAGCAACACGTTTTTTGCTTTGACTAAATAACTAAAAGATTTAGGCGTATCGTTTTGTGCAAACAAATTTTCAAAAGATGAGTTCTCATATTCTAAAACGTCTAAACCAGCTCCCAATATTTTATTTGATTTTAAGGCAGTAACCAAATCTTTTGTAACAATCAATTTCCCTCTAGCGGTGTTTAATATCCAGAAAGGTTTTTTAAATTTATTGATAAAATTAGTGTCAATAATATTAGTAGCTAATGGGGTTTGCGTAAGGTGTAAACTTAGAATATCCGCTTTTTTTTGAAGCTCGTACAGAGATACCTGTTTGCAATTTTCATCACCAACATCACTTTTAATATCATAGCACAAAACTTCTACATCAAAACCACAGAGTTTTTTCGCAAATGCTTTTCCCGTATTTCCATAGCCGATAATACCGACCGTTTTGCCGTCTAATTCAGTTCCACGATTGTCCTCTCTCAACCACTTTCCGTTTTTGACCTCCTTGTCGGCTTTATTTAGCTTGTTAAAAAGTGATAAAAGCAGCCCTAAAGTGTGTTCTCCAACAGCATTTCTATTTCCTTCTGGAGCGGAAATCAGGTGTACACCTTTTTTTTTGGCATAATCACAATCAATATTCTCAAGCCCAGAGCCAACACGTCCAATAAATTTTAGATTAGTGGCTTTATCTAAAAATTCTTTGTCGATAGAAAATCTACTTCTAATAATAATTCCATCATACAGATGAATTTTGCTTTCTATTTCACTTTTTGCCGATGTATAATCCTCTTCATTAATAAAACCAAATTTATTTAATTGCTCTAATAATAGCGGATGATTGCTATCTATATGTATAATTTTCATAATTAGTTTTCCAATATTTAAAGTTGCTACTTTTTTTCATTTCAAAAATATAAAATAACAATGTAAAAAACATAAATAAAATACCTATTAATTTACTACCTTTGATTTATGAGTTTTATTAAAACAACAGAGCAAGATTCTAAATATAATCATTTAGAAAAAATGGAAGTATTAGAATTATTAATTCACATAAATGACGAAGACAAAACGGTTGCTTTTTCGGTAGAAAAGTCGTTGCTACAAATAGAAAAACTGGTTTATCAAATTGTAGAAAAGCTACAAAATGGCGGACGATTATTTTATATCGGAGCCGGCACAAGCGGAAGGTTGGGAATTTTAGACGCATCGGAATGTCCTCCAACTTTCGGCGTTTCGCACGAGTTAGTTACCGGATTGATTGCCGGCGGAGACAAAGCTATAAGAAAGTCCGTAGAATTTGCAGAAGATTCCAAAACTAAAGGTTGGGAAGATTTACAAAAATATCATATTTCTAGCAAAGATGTGGTTGTCGGAATTGCGGCTTCTGGCACAACTCCCTATGTAATTTCTGCTTTAGAAACCTGTAATAAAAACGATATTATAACGGGCTGTATTACTTGCAATCAAAATAGTCCTTTATCTAAAACCGTAAAATTTCCTATAGAAATTGTTGTCAATCCTGAATTTGTAACTGGTAGTTCAAGAATGAAAGCCGGCACAGCTCAAAAAATGGTTTTGAATATGATTTCTACTTCTACTATGATTTTATTAGGAAAAATTAAAGGAAACAAAATGGTAGATATGCAATTATCTAACAACAAACTTGTAGGGAGAGGAACAGAAATATTAGCCATAGAATTAAATATTGACAAAAAAACTGCTAAAAATTTATTAGCTAAACACAAAAATGTTAGAAAAGCAATTTTAAATTACAAAAATGAGCGTTAACGAGAATTTACTCAGCAAAGGGCTTAGACAATTAATTGTTTTAATTTTACTTTTGATAATATCCCCAATATCATTGACCATAGCCTTTAAAGCATTAAACAAGCTGTCTGAAGAGCGTATTTGGATTGCTTTTATTATTTTTGGTGTTTCTGTAATTCTGATATTAATAACACTTATTTTAGCATTCAAGACATTTAAAACATTATTAGACGCACTTTTTAATTCGTAGATTTTTGATTAAATTAACTAAATTCTATAAATGGGAATATTGGAGCCCCTCGATGTTTTATATTCCTAACTTGCCTTATGCCTGCTACTTAACTGCAAAAGCGAGGCACTTCACTTTTTTTAGTGCAACAAATCCGGGCATCAAAAATTCTGGAAATGGAACAGAAAGCAAGTTTAAAACCATCCAATTAATCCCAGAAAAATACAGACCAAAAACTATTTTAGTAACTGCAAATACAGAATTTAATTTAGTAATTTCTGATATTGAACAAAATAAAATCTGTTTTCCGCTGATTGCAAAGCCAGATATTGGCTTCAGGGGATTGTTGGTACAGAAAATAAACACAGAAAATGAACTAAAAATATATCTTAAAAAATATCCTATTACTATAATTATTCAAGAGCTTTTAGACTACAAAAATGAGTGTGGAATATTTTATCACAGAAATCCTAGTAAGAAAAAAGGGCAGGTTAGCTCTATCACATTAAAACATTTTTTGACCGTTATTGGTGATGGACATTCTAGTCTGAAAAAATTAATTCTTGCAGATAATAGAGCTAAATTATATCTCAATTTATTTAAAGAAATACATAAAGAACAGCTGTACGAAATCCCAAACAAGGAAGAAAAAATTATTCTTACTTCCATAGGAAATCACTCTAAGGGAACACAATTTATCAATGGAAATCATTTAATTTCTAAAAAAGTGGAACAAACTTTTGATGATTTAAGCACGTCCATTACTGGTTGGTATTATGGCAGAATTGATATAAAATACAATACATTTGAAGAATTAGAAAACGGAAATAACTTTAAAATTATAGAAATAAATGGAATTATATCTGAGCCCACACATATTTATGACTCGGAAAGTTACACCTATTTTAAGGCTTTAAAATCTATTAGAGCCCACTGGAAATCACTATTTGAGATAGCGACTACGAATCATAAAGAACATCGTGTTCCATATAAAAGTACTATAAAAATTATTGCAGAAATACTTAAGCTTAAAGCCTATACCAGAAAGATTAGAGGGTTATCTAACTTAAAATAAATAGGTTATGCCATATGTTTTTGAATTATGAATTAAACAATTAAATCACTGAATCATTAAACTTAGGTGTAGTTGGATTGTAGCCAAAATCTTTGTCTGGCAATTCAATACCCAACTGGTTAATAATAAAACCTATGCTCGAAAAATGATGAATTGCATGGCTGTGTGCTTGAACTAAAGCACTTCCCAATGTATAGTTTGTAGTGATTCTACCCAACCCCAAATCATCAGAAACAACAATTATTGTGTTAAAATCAGAATGTTTTAGCTTACGTAATTGAGATATAATATTATTAAAATACGATATTCCTTCCGCAGTATATTGTTCTGCTAATTGGTTTCTCTCTCTGTCAGAAAAATCTATAGTTTTTGTTTCTAATCCATTAAATATACAGGAAAACACATCTAATATGTGACGAATATGGCTACCAATACTTGAATGATAAGGAGCTACAGAGGTGCTACTGTATTGATCATCTGAGATGGAATTTAATAATTTTATCCCTCGTTCTAAATTCTTCTCTATAGAGTTTATCATATAGAATATAGCTTATAGTGATACATAATTTTACACATAATTAAGTGTTTTTTTGATTTTATACCGATTTGTAATCAATTTATTTTTATCGGATTAGTTTTTTATACTTAATTCTTTTCGGCATCAAATCTTCTCCTAATCTTTTCTTTTTATTTTCTTTATAATCTGAAAAAACTTCCTTCAAAAAAATACACTTGACTATCACTTTCAAAAGCCAAAATATGTGTACAAACGCGGTCTAAAAACCAACGGTCGTGGCTAATAATCACGGCACAACCCGCAAAATTTTCTAATCCTTCCTCAAGAGCTCGTAAAGTGTTTACATCCAAATCGTTAGTGGGTTCATCTAACAGCAATATGTTCCCCTCTTCCTTTAAAGTCATAGCCAAATGTAGGCGGTTACGCTCTCCTCCCGAAAGTGTAGAAACTTTTTTGTTTTGCTCGCTCCCAGTAAAATTAAACCGACTTAAATACGCACGAGAATTTACTTGTTTTCCTCCCATTAGCACCAATTCTTGTTTATTAGAAAAATTTGCCCAAATAGACTTTTCTAAATCTATATTAGAATGTGCTTGATCTACATAAGCTATTTTTGCAGTTTCTCCTACTTTAAACGAGCCTTTATCTGGGTTTTCTTCGCCTATAATCATCTTGAAAACAGTAGTTTTTCCTGCTCCGTTTGGTCCTATAATTCCGACTATTCCGGCTTGTGGCAAGTTAAATTCTAAATTTTCATATAATAATTTATCTCCAAATGCTTTTGAAACTCCCTTAGCCTCAATTACATTAGTTCCCAAACGAGGACCATTAGGAATGTATATTTCTAATTTTGCATCCATCTGTTTTTGGTCTTGGCTCATCAATTTGTCGTAGTTTTTCAAACGTGCTTTTTGCTTTGTTTAGCGACCTTTTACTCCTTGTCTTACCCATTCCAATTCTCGTTCCAGTGTTTTTTGTCGTTTTGATGCCGTTTTACTTTCTTGTGCTAATCGTTTTGATTTTTGCTCTAACCAAGATGAGTAATTTCCTTTCCAAGGGATTCCTTCTCCTCTATCTAACTCTAAAATCCAACCTGCAACATTGTCTAAGAAATATCTATCGTGAGTTACTGCTATCACGGTTCCTTTATATTGTGCCAAATGATGCTCTAACCAGCGTACAGATTCTGCATCTAAATGATTTGTAGGCTCATCTAATAATAAAATTTCTGGCTCTTGCAATAATAAACGGCATAATGCTACGCGTCGTCGCTCTCCTCCTGATAATAGAGAAATCAACTTGTCTGACTCTGGCGTTCGTAGGGCATCCATTGCTATTTCTAATTTTATGTCCAATTCCCAAGCATTAGAAGCGTCAATTTTATCTTGAAGTTCTGCTTGTTTAGCCATCAGTTTATCCATTTTGTCAGCATCAGAATATATTTCTTCTAAGCCGAACATATCATTTATTTTATTGTATTTATCGAATATTGCTACTGTTTCTGCGACGCCTTCTTTTACAATTTCTATTACTGTTTTTGTTTCGTCTAATTTTGGGTCTTGCTCTAAATATCCAACTTTATAACCCTGAGAAAAGATTACATCTCCCTGATAATTCTTTTCATCACCTGAAATAATCTTTAATAAAGTAGATTTTCCTGAGCCATTTAATCCGAGAATTCCGATTTTAGCTCCATAAAAAAAACTTAAGTAAATATCTTTTAGTACTTGTTTGTTTGTGCTTTTATAGGTTTTGGAAACCTTATTCATCGAAAAAATGACTTTCTTGTCATCGCTCATTAGCCAGTTGTTTAATTGTTATGTTCTTAGTTAACTCAAGTTTCGCAGTTCCAAAGATACTATAAACATTGAATTTTAGTTTTATAATTTTGCATATCACAACACATTAATTAATTGTTTTTCAATTTATTAGGTTATGACTTTCCAAAACGGGCTTTCAAGCCGTATTTTTGAGTACAAATTTTTGTGGATTTATAATGAGCTTCAATTTTTCAAAAGCCTCAGGATTATTTATTACTTTTGATATTATTTCTTGACTATCTACATCACCCAAAAGTAAATCTATTATTTCTGCAATAGCTATAAGTAAAGCTAACAATCGGTCATGTAATTTTAACTCAAGGCATTCAGCTTTAGTGTTTTCAAAAAGTTTGCCGAGACTTTCGTAGTTTTCCATTCGGTTTTTTATCGATAGAAATATATGCTGAATCATAACAATTGTGGCATCTGCAATTTGTGTATCAAAATCTGTACTTTGACTTTTACCAAGTCCTAATAATTGCTTACTTTCCTTAAAAAACACCTCAATACTCCAACGTATTTGATAGACCTCTACTGTTTTGTTAAAATTGGACGATAGCTCTGTATTCAGTAGTGTTTTCTAATTGCCACGCTTACCTTTTCGTGTAAAATAAAGTACCACAGGCCTTCCATTCCACAACACTACTGCTCTGATATAGTACAAGTTAAACCTCTTGTTTCTCTTTATATTTTTTCGGTTAAGTTTTCTGATTTCTTTATAAGTCATTGCTTTATTTTTATACATAAACTTTGTTTTTACCTTGCAAAACATACCTATATATTTCAAATTATTATCTATGGCAGTTTCTACCATTTCCCAACAAGTAAACCAGCTATCTGTCAAAACATATTTTGAGGTAATCCCTTTTTTAACAGCCGATTTTAACATACTAACAGACATAGTTATTTTGCTGATATTCAGCTCTTTTTTTCTTCTAAAACCAGGACTTTCTTTAGGGCGTTTCTTTTTATGTTGCCTTTTATAATGCTTTGGTTTTAAGCCATAAAGAATTTTTTTGTTTTTCCCTTTTTCTCGGTGAAATGAAAAATTTATAGGAATAAACATAGTGCCATCGTAATATCCCATCACCAAAAGTTGATAGCCTAATACACTCCTATTTATCACGTGATTCCAAACTTTTGACACTCCTTCTATCTTATATCCTGTCTTTTGTATAGTAGTATCATCAAAAATAAAGGCTTTAATTCCTGTATTAGTTCCGCAATCATCTAATGTTGATACAGATTGCTTAACTACGCCCAAAAGAAAATTACGCCAATTTATTTTATAATTGCTCTTCAGCCGATAATAAGCGTCCTTCCCATAATTTGTATAAGATTGCCAGCTACTATTTATAAAATTATGCACATTCTTCTTGTCTAAAAATGGAAGACTAAGCAGAATATTTATCAGTGATAAACCTGATATTCCTTTTTGTTTGACTGTGCTAAAAACACAATGTAGTTTTCCTAATTTTAATACACTAACGTAGTCTGTAAAAAAGTTTGACTTTTTGTACGTATCACAAAAAGTTGATGTTAGTTCTGATAAAGTTTTAATATCTTTGTGCTGCAGCATTTTTACGTGTTTGGAAATACTCCGCTAAGATACTTATATATAGTAACTTAACAAAATAAAAATGCTGCTTTTCCTAATATTATACCCTTGATTCTTAAACTTTTAGTTCCTGCGAAACTTGAGTTAGTTAATACTCCGTTAAGGTTTGGTTTAACACGCTTATTTTAAGTGTTATATTTTAGGTTTTATCTCAAAAATCATAAATACCTCATTATCAATAATGTATAAATGTACAACAAAATACGTAGCACGTTTATAATCAATATGCTGTGTATTTATGTAAAAATTAAATCAAAAACCTTAACGGACTATTGTAGTTTAGACTCTGCCTTTTAAAGCATTAAACACCCATGCAATACAAAAAAAACCTACTCCAACCGTAGCAAAACCCCAGCCTGCCACCTGATTATATCTAAAAGATCCAAGAGCAATTAAACTTAAACCTACAATAATCATTATAAATGTTGCCCAAGAAAGGATAGTATTCTTATTCATTGCTATATTATTTTATGTGCTAAAGATTAAAAAAAAATTATAACTTCCTTATGCACAGAATGAAATGCAAATATCGTAAATAAATTGTTAAGCAAAACTTTTATTAATAATCGATAAAATCTCGCATATAAATCCTATGTAAACTAAGTCAAACGCATTAAAAAATGATATTCTTTGATTGTCAATAGTTTAGCTATTTGTAATTATTGTAAAATCTATTTTATAAATTTGTAACCCAAAAAATTGCATTTGCTAGTTGAATCTGCCAATACAGTTTTAATGTATAAAACATAAAAATGAAAGGAATTTTATTTATAAATTTAGGGTCGCCAGACAGTACAAAAGTTAAAGATGTTTGCAAATATTTAGACGAATTTCTGATGGACGAGCGTGTTATTGATATTCCTTATTGGAAACGCTTTTTGTTGATAAAAGGGATTATTTTGCGTTCACGTCCAAAAGAATCTGCCGAAGCGTATAAAAAAATTTGGTGGAAAGAAGGCTCTCCTTTGGTTGTAATTTCGGAGCGATTTGCAGAGAAAGTAATCAATAATACTGATATTCCTGTTGCGTTAGCAATGCGCTACGGGACGATGAGTATTGAAAAAGGGTTTAAAAAACTGGCATACAAAGGCGTAGATAATATTTTGATTGTCCCTTTATATCCGCATTATGCGATGTCATCAACAGAAACTGCAGAAGTGAAAGCCGAAGAAATCCGCAAGAAAAATCATCCAAACATAAAAACAGAAGTGTTGCCTGCCTTTTATAATGAGCCAAACTACATAAAGGCGATGAGCAACAATTTGAAGAATAATCTGGAAGGGTTTGAATACGACCATATTTTGTTTTCCTATCACGGATTGCCCGAACATCAGGTTTTAAAAACAGACCCGACCAAGAGCCATTGTAAAATAAATGAAAGCTGTTGCGAAACAGTATCTGTTGCTCATAAAACCTGCTATCGTCATCAATGTTTTGAAACTACAAAAGAAATTGCAGAAAAACTTGGGCTAAAGAAAGGAACTTATAGTAACTCGTTTCAATCTCGTTTGTTGAAAAATCCTTGGTTAAAACCATATACCGATATGGAATTTAATCGTTTAGCTAAAGAAGAAGGCAAGAGAAAATTAGCCGTAATTACACCTGCTTTTGTGTCAGATTGCTTGGAAACTTTGGAAGAAATAGGAATAAAAGGAAAAGAACAATTTTTGGAAAGTAGCGGAAAAACTTACAAACAAATACCGTGTATGAATGACAATGACGACTGGGTTGCCGTTGTGAATGAATGGATTGATGATTGGGCGGGTAAGTAATCAGGGAAAAGGCATTGAAAATCGGTAGTGTCATAAACATACTGATTATGTAATTTTCTTTAAATATACTTTTTTGAAAATAGTATCTTTCAATGTACATGCTTATAACCTTATCATGTATTTTTTAGTTTTTAGAGAAGCATATTGTTTTTCGATTTAATCGTTTAATATGCGTTCTGAAATTCAGGTTTTTACGTTCAATTCTCCAAGTATTATCTTTACCAATAATTTAGTCATCCCCCGAAAAATATATTTAATAGTTTCTCAGGTATTGATTTTACTGATAATTTAGGTTAAAATAAGCCTGAAAAATATTTTTGAACTTCCTAAAAAAACACGTTATTTAAATCATTGATAATCAGCAATTTAATTTTTTAAAATTCTTCTAAAAGCAGAAAAACTAAAAAAACAGGGGATGGCTAATTGATTCTATAAGTGCTGCTTTTTTCCATTTCAACTATTCTACTTCCCCTTTTATTTAATGTTGAGTATTTATATATCCAGTTATAAATTGATGTATCCGATAATTTACCTAACTCACTAACACTAAATTTACCGCTCACTAACACTAAATTTACCGCTCTCAAATTCTTCTACTAAGTTCCGTTTAAAGTCTTCCGAAAACTTCCGATATTTGTTTATTTTTCTGATATTTGTTCGCATTATAAATTGACTTTTACGGTCAACCTATATCAGGGACGTACAGTAAATCACTGAATACTGCCAACTGAACACCTATTTCCAAAAATCTCTTTTTTTATTTAATTCTTCTTCTTGTTTGGCATATTCTTCTACGGAAATTACTTTCAAAAAAGAAGGGTGTTGCTCAATGGCATATTCAATTTTAGTAACAATATCGGCTATAGATTCGTTGTCATAATCAATCTTTAGAGGTTCTTTTATCACCATAGATTGCAGTACATCTCGTTTTTTAATAGCCAATCCTTTTTTGTCAAAAGAGCGTCTAAAACCATCAATAACAATAGGAATAACAATAGGTTTGTACGTTTTTATGATATGAGCCGTTCCTCTTCTTATTGGTCTGAAAGCGGTGGTAGTTCCTTGTGGAAAGGTAATTACCCAGCCGTCGTCTAGTGCCTTTCCAATATTAGAAATGTCCGACATTTTTACTTGTCTGTTTACGTTCTTACCCTCGCTTCTCCAAGTTCTATCAATAGAAATAGAGCCAACATAAGCGAATATTTTGGGTAGTAAACCCGATTTCATTGTTTCTCCTGCCGCAACAAAATAAATGTTTAACTTCGGATTCCATACATAGCCAATATTTTTTATGCTATCAACTCTACCTTTTAGTGAGGCGTTAAAAACGTGAAACATTGCGGCTACATCTGCAAAATAAGTTTGATGATTCGAGACAAACAAAACATTATTATCAGGTAAATTTCTAATGATTTCTGAGCCTTCAATCTGTAAATCATTAAAACGCCTGTATCTACCATGTGAGATAGCTCCTAAAATCCGTATAATCCATTTTTTTAAAATTAATATGTGACCAAAAGGATTTCTCTTAAATAATGACATCTAATTAAACAGTTTATAGTTATCTGCGAAGGTACAAAAGAATACTTATATATTAGATTTTAACAATTCTTTAATTTCATTTAGCACCATTGCTGTTGCTCCCCAGACAGCATAATTATTTAATTTAAAGCAAGGCACGTCTATATTTTTGGCATAAGAAGTGCTAATATTGATGGAGCTTATGAAAGTGTCATCTAATAAATCTTTAACTAAAACATCGATAGTTCTTTCCACCTCATTATTGATGGTAAATATGGGCTTTTGATTGGTATATCCCATAAAAGGAGCTGCTAGAAAGTTGCTCGGCGGAATATAAACATCCGTAATTTGCCTGATAATAGTAATGTTGTTTTGTTCAACTCCAACCTCTTCAAAAGTTTCTCTTAAAACAGTTTCTTTTAAACTCTTGTCAATAAAATCAACCTTGCCTCCGGGAAAACTAATTTGTGAAGAATGTATGCCTTTATAATTTGCTCGTTGGGTTAATAAAAAACAGGTATCTCCTCTCCTATTTGGGTAAAATAATGCTAAAACAGCTGCTTTTTTTGGCTTATTATATTTAATTTTATCCTCACTATATTGCAACCTCATTTTAGGAGCCATACGAAACTGAGCATTTAACCCACCCAATTTGGAGCTTTTTAGATAATTGATTTTTGATAGAAAATAATTGAAGTCCATTAACCAATAATTTTACTTAGCAAACATATTCAATTATTCAATAAATAGATGCTGTTTTGAGTTTAATTTAAATCCAGTAAACTTTTAACAGGTCATTAACAGATTTTATCTAACAAATGAATACCTTTGTTTTTAGACAATTTTTTATTAAAGTGACTAAATTTTTAAAATACCTTCTCTTCATTTTATCAATTACCCTAATTATTGGTTGTAAAACAGACTATAAACAAACTGTAACTTATTTTGGAGGAAAGATTATCAATCCTAAAACTAATTTTGTGTTGTTATACAGTCAAGATAAGGTTATTGATAGTTTATTTCTCGACAGCGATAATAAATTTATAGGTAAATATATAAATTTTAAAAAAGGGCTTTATTATTTCGTACACGGATTAGAGCGTCAATACGTATATATAGAGCCCAAAGATAGTATTCTTATACGATTAAATACTTGGGGAGTTTTTGATGAGTCCTTAGTTTTTAGCGGTATAGGTGCAGAAAAAAATAATATCTTGATAGATTTTTTTTTAGAGAATGAAAAAGATAACAAAGCTATCAATTTTCATTCTTTCTTTTCCTTAGAATCAGATATTTTTAAATCAAAACTCGATTCAATTCTTGCTCTAAGGCAGAAAAAAATTGATGCTTTCAGACTAAAAAATACAAAATTAACCAAAAGCTACTTAAACCTTTTAGATGTAGCTGCTAAATATCCTATTTACAGTAAGTTTGAGAAGTATTCTAACATCCATAGGAAAGTAAGCGACAATATATATATCGAAACAAGTAGCTCGTTTTATAAATACCGAGAAAACATAGATATAAATAATAATGATTTACTCTATTTTGGTGCTTACAGCAGATATATAGTTAGAAGGCTGTGTAATAATGTTCATACACAGGGGTTTAGAAGCGGCACAAAAGAATTTATTGTTGCCCTTCTCAATTCCATAGACAAAAATATTTATAAAGAAAAACTAAAGAACACTTTTTTAAAAGAAATGCTAATCAATGATTTTAATATAAATTCTATTTGCAATATTAATGACGAAGCCTTCCATACATTCTTTAAATTAAGTTCAAATACTAATGACAAAAAAATGGTGCAACGCCTACTAAACGACGTAAAAAATTTGCGTAAAGGCAGCAATCTGGTAGATTTTGAAATTATAGATTACAATAAAAAAACTCACAGTATAAAAAAAATCATCAGACATAAAAACAGTATTATTTATTTTTGGAGTCCTAAACACACATCTAATATATATTTATCATCAAGGGTTAATTACTTAACCAAAAAATTTCCTAAAGTAAATTTTGTAGGTGTTAAAATTACATCAACCAATTCTAATCCAGCAAAAGGGATTGACATAAAAAATCAATTCTACATTGACCAATATAGCAAAGCTAATATCTTCTTAACCAGTAAATTACCTAGAACTATTTTGGTTAATAAAAAAGGAACTTTAATCAATAGTTATACTTCAATTAACAATCATATTATTCACAAGCAAATTAAAGAACTACAAAAAAATTAACCTCATTGACCACAAAATGTTGTGTGAATTACGATTCAACGATTAAATCATTAAACAAATGGGGCTAATTTTTTGTTAATTAAATTGTTGAAAAGAAAATTAAAGTAGATAAAAACGGAATAATACTTGTCGTACCTTTAGACGAGTATTTTATGATTGATAACCACTTATTAATTAATCGAGTTATGTCACTATCAAAATTTGAATCTATGCTAAAAACCAATAATATATACTTCTTCGATTCGGCTGAATTTGAAGATATTATACATTATTATTTAGATAACGGTAAGCATTCTTTAGCAAAAAAAGCAGTAAAATTAGGATTAGAACAACATCCCGCGTCCGTTATATTAAGACTTCTAAAAGTAGAATTGTTAATTTTTGATGATGAAATACAAAAAGCGACAAATCTTTTGGAAGAATTAGAAGCTGTAGAACCTAATAATGAGGAAGTTCTGATACAAAAATCTATTATTTATTCTAAGTGTAATGAACACAAAAAGGCAATTATCACGCTAGAAAAAGCACTGCATTATGTTGAAGATGTCGCAGATATTTGGTCTATGATAGGAATGGAATATTTATATTTAGATGATTTTAAAAATGCCAGATTAAATTTTGAAAGCTGTATTAGTGTAGATTTAGAGGATTACTCGTCATTCTACAACCTGATGTATTGTTTTGATATGGATGATAATCACAAAGAAGCAATTATATTTTTAAACAATTACTTGGATAAAAATCCGTATTCAGAAATCGCTTGGCATCAATTAGGAAAGCAATATTTTACGTTAAATATGTTTAAAGAAGCTCTTACTTCCTTTGATTACACAATTTTAATTGATGAATATTTTATCGGCGGATATTTGGAAAAAGCAAAAACATTAGAAGAATTACAGATGTACGAAGAAGCGATTGAAAATTATTTAATTACTCTTGAATTAGATGATCCCACAGCATTTGTTTACGTTAGAATTGGTGAATGTTATGAGAAATTAAATGCTTTAGATACCGCAATCAGCTATTATAAAAAAGCAGTCAATGAAGACCCGTTGTTAGAAAAAGGGTGGTTTCTACTCGCAAGCCTGCACCTGCAAAAAAAAGAATGTCAAAAAGCACTGTATTACATAAACAAAACCTTAAGCATTGATGAATACAACTCATTATATTGGCGTAAATACGCAGAGATTAATTTAAAACTAAATTTCTACGAAGAAGTTGTAAAAGCATTCCGTAAGTGCATTGAGTTAAACGATATTTCCATAGAAATATATATAGCTTTACAATACAAATGTTTCTTTGAAAGAAAATAATCAACATATTTTAAAACAGTAATAAATTATAAAAAAAGCAATTATCACAGGTATTATTCTATCAATTAGTTTTTCTATAAACGCTCAAAATTGGTTTAATAGTAAAAGAATTAAAGGCAACGGAAAAGTTATTACAGAATCACGTACAACCTCAGATTACAGTGCTATTAGTGTTACTGGATTCTTTGATGTTGTTCTCGTAAAAGGCAAAGAAGGGCAAATTATAATTGAAGGAGAACAAAACATTATCGGTTATATTATTACAGAAGTTTCTGACAATAATACTTTAAAAATAAAATTCAAAAAGCATGTAAGAAGCATAAGCACTAGAAAAAAACTAGAAATAACGGTTCCTTACGAAGATATTAGTAAAATCTATTTAGTTGGTTCTGGCGATATAATTGGCAAAGAAAAAATTAAGACTGATGATATTTCTTTAAAATTAGCCGGTTCTGGGGATATAAAATTAGATATAGATGCTAATGAAATAAACTCTTCAGTTACAGGTTCTGGCAACATTAAAATTATGGGAACAACAACAGATTTTACTTGCTCTGTTTCTGGCTCTGGAGATATTAGTGCTTATGATTTGAAAGCTGTTTCTGTCTATGCAAATATTGTGGGTTCAGGTACTATAAAAACAACTACCAGCAATAAAATTAAAGCAAGAGTTTCAGGTTCTGGGGATATTTATTACAAAGGAAAACCAAAATATGTAGATAGTAAATCTATCGGCTCTGGTGATATTATTAGCAGAGATTAATTGCCGTTAACTTAAAATATAATCACTATTCTCGCTTATAAACTCGTATCCAGTCAACTTCCATAACAGCAGGATAGTCGGAGGGATTTGCTTTTCCTACCCATGAGCCACCAATTTGCATAGTGAGCATGAAATATGATGGGACATGAAACGGAAATTGATCTTTCCCTAATGATGGAACTCGCGGATAAGTATAAGTAGGTTTATTATTAACAGTAAAGACAATTTTTTCTGAATTCCACTCGCATCCGTAGGTATTCCACATATCACGGTCAATCTGCACAGTAGTTGTATTCTTAGGACCGAGCTTATTCTCTTTGTTCTTATTTCTTTGGGTAAAATCACTATGTAATGTCTGATGAATTTTATTTTCAAAATTCAAATGTTCCATTATATCTATTTCACCGGCACTGGGCCACTGACCTTCTCCCAGCATCCACAACGCTGGCCAAGCACCCTTAGCAGATTGAAAACGAGCTCTAATCTGAACCTTACCGTATGTAAAATTAAATTTTGATTTACTAGTAATTCCAGCGGTTATATAGGGAGCAGGGTCTTTATCTTTATTATCATTAGCTATCCCTCTAAGAAATAAAATACCTTCTTTAACTACAAGTAAACGAGGGTCGTTACTCATAGTATTTTTCCAATCTGCATATCCACGTTTACAAAGCGTCCACTTAGTATTATCTATATTTTTGCCTTCAAATTCATCATTCCAAAATAGTTTCCATTCTGCCAGAGCGGGTGGTTTAATATTTTTTTTAGAAAAACCACTATTACAGAATAAAATAAAAATAATAAAGAGCAAGTTAATACGCATAATATATAAATTTTAGTTTGTTAAGTCTCACAAAGTTGTTGTTTGCAACTGTCTTAATAATTTACTATTTTTGAATTACGATTTACGTGTTCAATCTAAAATCGTAAATAAAAAAACAATTCAAATTATCTTCTTTTTTTCTGTTTTGTTTGTTGCTGTTGTGCTTGTTTCATAGCTTCGTCTAAACGCTGTCTGAATTTTCCTTTTTTCTTTTCAGGTCGTTTTCTGTTTTCTTCTATCTTGGCAAGAATTTTCTCTTCATCAATTACGTAATACTTAATTACTAACATAATTACAATAGTTAATAAATTGGAAATAAAGTAATACAAACTTAAACCGCTCGCATAATTGTTAAAGAAAAATAACATCATAACAGGAGAGAAGTAAATCATCATTTTCATCATCTTTTGCATATCTGGCATTCCTTCTTGCGTAGGTACCTGCATATTTGCCTGCTGACTTTGATTCATTTTCATATAAAAGAAAATAGCAAGCGATGCTAAAATCGGGAACAAACTTATATGGTCTCCATAAAAAGGGATATTAAAAGGCAATTTGTAAATAGCATCGTAAGATGATAAATCTTCTGCCCATAAAAAACTCTGCTGTCTTAAATCTATATTTGCAGGAAAAAACCTGAATAAAGCAAAAAATATTGGCATTTGCAATATAGCCGGAATACAGCCAGACATCATACTAACTCCAGACTTCCGCTGAACAGCCATAGTTTCTTGCTGGCGTTTCATAGCGTTTTCTTTTCCCGGATATTTCTTATTAATCGCTTGCATTTCTGGGCGAATAACTTTCATCTTTGCACTAGATACGTACGATTTATACACTAAAGGAGACATTACAATACGAACTACAATTGTCATTAAAATAATAATCAGCCCGTAGCCAAATCCAAAACTACTTAGAAAATTAAATAACGGAATAAATGCGTTGCGGTTAATCCACCCGAAAATTCCCCAGCCTAAATCTATAATTTCACTTAATTGTGTGTTTTTATAACCTTTTAAAATCTGATAATCTGTAGGTCCGTAATACCAACTCATATTGTAATTTAACTCTCCACCGTTTAAAATCAAAGGTGTTTTTAGTTCAAATCTTTTTGTAAAAACGGTGTCAATAACTTTGTCTTTAACTAAGTTAGAAGATATTAAAGCAGCTTTATTAAAAGGCTTGTCAGACAATAAGATAGATGTAAAAAAGTGTTGTTTATAGGCAACCCAAGTTAGATTGTTTACAATTTCATTATCGTCGCTTCCAGCTGAAAGATAATCAATTTTATCATCATCAAAACGGTATTTGAATTCTGAATACATATTTTCAGTATCCATACTTTTTTCGTGACGATAGCCTTTCAAATTCCACTCCAAATCAATAACATTGGAAGGGTTTATCACATTGCTTAAACCTTGAGAACGCACCGTAAAACCTAACATATAATCATCGGGTTTCATTTCATATCTGTACTCTAAAAATTGTGTTTCAGAGACTTTCAGTTTCATAGAAAGCACTTCATTTTCTCCGTTTTTTGTTTTTGATGGAGTGAATAATAAATCTTTTGTGTTTAAAATTCTGTTGTCTGTCGTGCCAAAATTGATATTAAAAGAAGCGTTTTTATTCTTAATTAAATATAAAGGTAGAGAATCATAAGTCTTGTAATTTTTGACAAGTGCTTCAATAATTTGTCCGCCTTTATTGTCAATAATCAGTCTTAAAACGTCGTTTTCTAAAACAGTGCTACCTTCCTTTGTAGTTTGAGCTCCGTAAGCAAATGTACCTAACTTATTTTGCAGAATTATATTTTTTAACGAATCCTTAGATACTGAATTGTCTATAATTACATTTTGTGTGGCAGGATTTTTTGTTTTTGGAGAATCTGTAACCTGCTCTATTTCAGTTTGGTCGGGTTTAACTTCGTTTTTTTGATTATACAAAAACCAAAGAACAATAGCTCCTAATAATAGTATTCCGATAAATGAATTTGCATCAAATTTTTTTTGTTCCATTGATTGTTTTTAGATGTAAACTTGTCGTTTCTCTTTTAGTAAAAAACTCTGCAAATGTAGAAAAACTTGTTGTATAAATAAATAGAATTATTTTTTGAGTTACACTTTTTTATTATTGTTGTCCAATAAAACCAAAAATAGGCAAAAAAAAGACTTTTCTACCCAGTAAAATGGGATTATTTTTTTGATTTTTAAAAAGCAAGCCCCCCATTTTATTATTTTATTCAAATTGTAATTTTGTCTGTATTTCTTCTGGAGTTCTTTTGTTTTTTACGAAGTCTTTGGCAAATACATCTACATTATTGAAAAAATCTGTGAATTTAGCATAAGTAAACAGATGTTTCTGCAACAGACTGACCAAATTAGAAAAACTCCAAGATTTGGTTAGTTGTCTCTTCATAAATGTAATCAGCAATAAGGCAATAAGAGTACACCATATCTGTATTTGTATGGCATTTTGGTTATCTCCATAGAAATATTGCAGAGGGAAATTCTGCTTAATTTTTTTGAATAGCAGCTCTATTTCCCAACGTTTTTTGTACAATAATGCTATTTTATCTGGAGTTTCGTCAAATAGATTGGATAAGAAATAATACACCTTATTTTTTTCGGGGTGATAATAGGAAACTAACTTTAGTTCTACTTGCTTTCTCTCGCCATCTTGTTCGTATTCCAAAGCTATCTTCACGTCTCTTAAAACTTGGTCAGAAGTGGCAGGTTCAAGGTCGTATTCTTCTATCAGGGTGTCTTTCGCGTTGTCTTTTAGGCGAGTTACAAAGTAAGTACCCTCATTATTCCACTTATCAAATAAGGCGTAGTTATTGTAGGCTTTATCAAAAACTGCAACCTCTCCCTTGTTAACCACATCTTGATGTTGGATAAAGAGAGAATCGTGTTCTTTGGCATGACTGTGATAAACTTTTACAAGAATACCTGCTTGCATATCCAACTTTTGATGGCTTTTAATCCCTCCTTTTCGCTTTCCGTTAATAGATTTACGCCCAACACACTCAAAAATAGGCTGAAACAGGCTTATAGTGGTCGAATCTATAAGAATAAACCTTTTTATCGATGATTAGAGATTTATGGCTGTCCGATAAACTCGGAAGGTACTCTTTTACTAAATCCTGATAGATAAGTTCAAATACCTTGCAATCACGCCTCTTATTGGCATCCGAAAGTGTGCTACGTCTTGGAGAGTAATCAAGTTTGCAATGAGATATTTTATCTCCATAGCTTACAATACCGCCACAGAGCTCTCGTAAAGAATTACAACCAGAAGTAACTCTAAATCATAGTAATCAAGTGCTGAAAGGTGTTGAAGCGTTTACAATACCTATCTGACGACTTTTCCTCTGCTCGTTTATTAACTTTATTCCTATCTAATAATCCAATCATCTGACTAAAAATAGGCTGTCCGAAAAAAATGTTACCTTTGCTCATAATATGACTTATTTTGAAGTTTGTTCGTGTTATACGAAAAAAGCCTCAATTATTGAGGCTTTTTTTATCGGACAACAGTGAAATAATATTATTATTTGTTTTAATTAAACAATTAAGTCTGTAACTTTTATGTACTTTTGACATAAATTTAGATTAAATTAACCATTTTAACATCTGATTGACTTCCAATAACAACATACTCACGAAGAATTACTTAAAGAAGATATTTGATGTGTATTATAATTCTCTTGTATTATACGCTAATCGCTTTTTACACTCAAGAGCAGAATGCGAAGATTTAGTTCAGGGTATATTTGTATCTATATGGGAAAATAAAAAATTATTTCCAGACGAAATGTCATTAAAAGCATATCTATATAAATCAACTCGTAACAGATGTTATAATATCATAAAGCACAACAAAGTCAGAGATAAGTATGCAGCAAGCAGTTTGGAATATTTGGAGGATGATAATTTATTTTTAAACCAAATTTTAGAAGAAGAAATTGTACTACAACTTCATAAAGCTATAGAACAACTTCCCAAAAGAAAAAAAGAAATTATAATATTAAGTCTTAAAGGTCTAAAGAATAATGAAATAGCTGAGAATTTAGGAATTAAACTTCAAACAGTAAAAACATTAAAATCGGAGTCGTATAAAATTTTAAGAGAAAAATTTACGAATTGAAATAGAGACAAGATAAAAAAAATTATGATTATTAGGCAAAAGGCAGTATTCAGTGGTCAGTATTCAGTAATATGCTAATCCGTATGTTTCCCTTAGATTCAATTAGTAAATGCAACTTTTAGGAGTATTTTTATAAGATTAATATTCGTTTATAAGCCTTCGCTCTTTTGTGGAGTGAAGCGTAGCGAAACGGAGCAAAAGAGCGAAGGCTTAATTACCTTCTCTCAGTTACTCCTTATTAAGTCTTATATTTGTACTTTACTAAAAGTCAATAAATATGAAGCACCTAACTAAAGAACAAAGGTATCAAATAAAAGCATACCTAAATTGTGGTAAATCAAAGATTTTTATAGCAGAATATTTGAAAGTAAACAAAACTACCATTTATAGGGAGTTAAAACGTAATTCAAATAAACGAGGCAGGTATAATCCTGATTTTGCACAGGAACTCTCTACAGAAAGAAAAGAACGCTTTGCTAGTAATAGAAAATTTACTCCATCAGTAGAGAAGTATATAAAAAAGCAAATAGAACAAGAGCAATGGTCTCCAGAACAGATAGCTGGTTATTGTAAATCAGAGGGAATAGATATGGTTTCGCATGAACGCATCTATCAATATCTTAGATTAGATAAAGCTAAAGGGGGTACTTTATATAAACATCTAAGACATCAGTTAAAGCACAGAAAACGTCCAGTTTCAGGCAAACAAAATACAATTAAAGATAAAGTTTCAATAGAGTTTAGAAGCGATATAATTAACAACAAAGAACGCTTTGGCGATTGGGAAATAGATTTAATTATAGGAAAAGATGGAAAAGGAGCAATTGTTACAATAGTTGAAAGAACTACCGCTTTTTTCTTAATGAAAAAGCTGCCTTTTGGTAAAAAAGCTGAAGAATTAGCCGATACTGTTATTGATATGCTAATGCCTTATAAGAAATTTGTTCATTCAATTACTTCTGATAATGGAACTGAATTTGCCGAACATATAAAAATGTCTAAAAAATTATTAACAGAGTTCTTTTTCGCACATCCTTATTCTTCATGGGAAAGAGGGTTAAGCGAATATACTAACAAATTAGTTAGGCAATATATACCAAAAAAATCAATATTCAGTCTATATAGCGAGAAGGAAATCAAAAACATACAACATAAAATTAACCGAAGACCAAGAAAAAATCTAAATTATGATAATCCTAAAAATATATTTTATAAATTTGTAAATAAAAAAGTTGCATTTGGGGGTTGAATCTACCATGCTTTAATTTACCAGAATTAGGGTTAATATATCAAAGTTATTACGTATCTTTGTAAACACTTGTAATATTTTTATATTAGGATTGATTTTAAATTATGACAACAACAGAAATTAATAAATTATGACAACAACAGAAATTAAAGAATTGTTTGAATTAACGGCACAAAGAGTTGCTAAAATTGAGGCGGAGACAACGCAAAAAGTTGCTCAAATTCGTAAAGAGGCAGAAAATATTCGTAAAGAAACGGAAGGCATTCGTAAAGAAACGGAAGGCATTCGTAAAAAAAATGATGAGGAAACTGCTCAAATTCGTAAAGAAGCAGAAGGCATTCGTAAAAAAAATGATGAGGAAACTGCTCAAATTCGTAAAAAAAATGATGAGGAAACTGCTCAAATTCGTAAAGAAACGGAAGGCATTCGTAAAGAGGCAGAAAGTATTCGTAAAGAAACGGAAGATATTCGTAAAGAAACGGAAGATATTCGTAAAGAGGCACGAAAACTTGCAGAGGAAGATTTTAGTGAAATCAGAAAAATTCTTAATAGAACAGAAAGAAATATTGAAAAGACATCAGGTCACTTAGGTTTTTATACAAAAAAAGTAGCCAATATTTCAGAGGAATATTTTTATCGAGGCTTGAAATCAAATATAAGCGTTGGCGGTATGACCTTTGATACTATTGTTAGAAATATAGATATTGACGGAAAAGAGTATGATATTATCCTTGAAAATGATAATGCTGTTATGCTTGTTTCAGTAAAAACAACTATCAATTCAGATAATGTTAGAGAAGATTTACCTAAAGATATTGTTATATTGAAAAATTCATCTCGGTATAAATCTACTAACAAAAAATTCTATGCTACAATTGCAGGATTTACTGGAGGCGACCATAAGCATATACTCAGCTCAGCCAAGAAAAAAGGGATATTTGTTCTCGCTCTTAGCGAAGAACATCAACCAACATTAGTTAATGCTGAAGTTTCTCCTACGGTTTATTAGAAAGTTAAAAATGAAATTTAGTTAAAATAGTAAAAGCCATCAAATGATGGCTTTTTTACTATGCTTTAATTTACCAGAATTAGGGTTAATATATCAAAGTTATTACGTATCTTTGTAAACACTTGTAATATTTTTATATTAAGATTGATTTTAAATTATGACAACAACAGAAATTAAAGAATTATGACAACAACAGAAATTAAAGAATTGTTTGAATTAACGGCACAAAAAGTTGCTCAGATTAAAACAGAATCAGCACGTGATATTGCTCAAATTCGTAAAGAAACGGAAGGCATTCGTAAAAAAAATGATGAGGAAACTGCTCAAATTCGTAAAAAAACGGAAGACATTCGTAAAGAAACGGAATACAACAGAAAAATTGCTGAAAAACGTGCAGATAAAGACTTTAAGAAGATGAGAGAAATTCTTGAAGAAACAGAATATGCTCTTAAAAAGACATCAGGTCACTTAGGTTTTTATACAAAAAAAGTAGCCAATATTTCAGAGGAATATTTTTATCGAGGTTTGAAATCAAATATAAGCGTTGGCGGTATGACTTTTGACACTATTGTTAGAAATATAGATATTGACGGAAAAGAGTATGATATTATCCTTGAAAATGATAAATGTCTCTTTAGGAGTAGTCAACTCTTTTTGCATGCGAAGCAAAGTGTCTGCCGAACTAACATTAAAATCCTTAACTTGTTTGAGTTCCTTATGCAGATTAATGGTAATATCCTCTGTCACCTAAAGAGTTATCTATAAAATTAAAAATATCTGCTTTTTCTAAAGAATTATTTACAAAATTTAATCCACCAAAAGCACTTACAGTATCTGTAGAGTATGTAATTTTCATATGATAATATTATTTTTCACCTAAATAAGTGAAAAATATTCAATTAAAAAAGTCTTATAGATACTATTTTTACTGAACTTTTTGACCTTTTTAACTTTTAGATTGCGGATTTAAGGAAATAATTAAATTTTCGTTAAGTTTATAGAAATTTTCTTTGACTATTTTTAACCTATAAAAAACATACGATTGTGGGAAAAATTATTTCAGCACTAACCTTGGTTGTACTATTTTATTTTGAAGTTTATTCGCAAAATATTGTAAAAGGAATTGTAGTTAGTAGCGATTCCGAGAACTTTTTGCAAGGTGTTTTGGTACGAGCTGATAATCATTCACCTGTAAAAACCAATTCCAAAGGCGTTTTTGTTTTGCAAAATTTAACTGATGGGGATTATGTTGTAGAGATTAAATTAAAAGGATATGAAACTCAAAATTTCCCCATTCAACTAACTGGTGAAACTATCGATTTGGGTACAATTTTGTTGTATAAAGATATTTCAGAAGAGCAAGATTTAAGCACCATTATAATTACCGATGACGAATTAGATGACGATAGTAATGCTGCTGACAATATTTCTGGATTGTTACAATCTTCTAAAGATGCTTATTTAAGAGCTGCTGCTTACGAGTTTAGCCCCTCATTTTTTAAAATTAGAGGATTAGATTCTGAAAACGCCACTCTGCTCATAAACGGTGTAGAAATGAATAAAATTTACAACGGAAGACCTCAATGGAGTAATTGGGGAGGTCTTAACGACGTGATGAGAAATCAAGAATTTAGTACCGCATTAACTCCTTCTGACTATACTTTTGGGGGAGTTTTAGGCTCTACAAATATTAATGTCCGAGCTTCGGAAGCTATATCTGGCGGACGTGTTTCTTACGCATCTTCCAACAGAAGTTATGTACACAGAATTATGGCTTCTTATTCCTCTGGGTTGACAAAAAATGACTGGGCATTTACTGTTGCCGCCAGTAGGAGAGCCGCTGACGAAGGTTTTTCTGACGGAGCTTTTTACGATGCAAATTCTGTATTTATTTCTGTAGAAAAGAAAATTAACAATAATCACAACGTTAATTTTACAGGAATTTATGCCTCAAACAAAAGAGGAAAATCATCAGCAAGCACACAAGAAATATATGATTTAAGAGGAATAAAATACAATTCTTACTGGGGATTTCAGAATGGAAAAATCAGAAATTCTCGTGTAAAAAAAGTTGTTGAACCAATTTTAATGTTAAATCATTATTGGAATATTAATAAAAAAACTACTCTAAACACAAATATAGCCTATCAATTTGGACAGGTTGGCAATAGCAGAATTGATTACAGAGGAAGCAAAATTGATGGCGTAAATAACGGCATTCCGTCTATTGTCGGTTTGGGAGGCTCTAATCCAAGCCCGGATTATTATCAGAAATTGCCGAGTTATCAAATACGGAGAGACAACCTAAGTGCAGCTTACGAATTAGAACAGAAATTTTTATCCGACGGACAATTAGACTGGAATAGTTTGTACAGAGGGAATTTAAATTTATTTAACGGCGGAAATTCATCTTATGTTTTGTACGAAGATAGAAATGACGACAAACAATTATCTATAAATTCAATTTTTGAAACCGAATTGACCGATAATATCACGCTAAATACTTCTTTAAGATACAGAAATCTAAAATCGGAAAATTTTGCAGAAGTTTTAGATTTATTAGGCGGCACAGGATATTTAGACGTAGATACTTTTCAAAGAGGGATAGACAGGCAACAAAGTGATTTATTAAATCCAAACAAAGTTGTAAATGTGGGCGATAGATTCAAATATAATTTTACTCTTAATTCTACTATTATAGATGGATTTGCACAAGCACAATTCAAATACAATAAGGCTGATTTTTACGCATCAGCCAGTTTTTATAACACATCGCATCAAAGAAACGGATTATATCAGAATGGAAAATTTGCTGATAATAATGAGTCTTTAGGAAAATCAGAAGAACAAAATTTTAGCAATTTTGGAGCAAAAGGAGGTGTAACTTATAAAATCACAGGAAGGCATTTATTGGATTTCAACGCTGGTTATCTAACAAAAGCACCGACATTACGCAATACATTTTCTAATTCGAGGTCTAATAATGATATTGTAATTGAATTATCAAACGAAAAAATATTATCTGCCGACGTGAGTTATATTCTAAGAACTCCAATTATACAGGCTAAATTAACCGGATTTTACGCCAAAATAAAAGATGCTACTGAAGTTTCTTTTTATTATGCAGACGGCGTTGGAGGTAGCGGAAATGATTTTACAGCTTTTGTACAGGAAATATTGACAGGAATTTACAAAGAACACTTCGGAGCAGAGATTGGCGTGGAGGCACAAGTAACTTCGTCCATAAAACTAAAAGGAGCTGCCAACATTGGTCAATATACTTATGATAATAATCCTACATTAAAATTAACTTCCGAAGCAGAGGATTTTGTTCCTTTCAAAGCGAGACCGTCCAACCTAAAAAATTATAAATTGGCAGCAGGTCCGCAACAGGCGTATTCCATCGGATTTGAATATAGAGACCCCAAATATTGGTGGGTTGGAGCTACGATAAATTTCTTTGGAAATGCTTATACAGATGTTGCTCCGTTAACAAAAACCAGCAATTTTTCTGACGATGGAGGAATTCCTTTTAACGATTATGACCCCGTTTTAGCAAGACAATTACTCCAACAAGAAAAGTTTGATAATTATAATGTTGTAAACGCCGTTGGCGGTAAATCTTGGAAAATTAAAGATTATTATATCGGCGTATTTGCGAGTGTCGGCAACTTATTAAATACAAAATATAAAACAGGCGGATTTGAGCAAGGCAGAAATGCCAACTTTAGAGAATTAAGAGACGACAAAGCTCTAAAAAAACCTGTTTTTGGTGCTAAATATTGGTATGGCAGAGGAACTACCTACTTTTTAAATGTTAACCTTAGATTTTAAAAAATAATAATTATGAAAACAACCAAATTTTACACTGTAATAAATATTTTTACACTATTTTTAATCGTAACTTCCTGCGTGCAAGACGGAGATTTTAAAGTGCCAGATATTACAGTAATAGAACCCGATATTACCGCAACATCAAGTGTAGCTGCGGTGCAATCTGCATTAATTCAGGAATTTACAAATAATGATAAGTTGACCTATCAATTTAGAGTAAACCCAGAACCTACTTATTTTGTTGGATATGTTGTTTCCAGTGATAAAACCGGAGGCTTCTACAAAAAATTAATCGTCCAAGATAAAGCCGAAAACCCAACCGCAGGAATTGAAATTTTAATAGACAAAACTTCATTGAGCGAGGCTTTCGAATTTGGCAGAAAAGTATATGTAAAATTAGACGGTTTATTCGTTTCTTATGATGATGGCGGAGGAGGTATTAATCCTGCGAATGCTATTAATCCTACAAATGCCATCGGCGGTAAATTTATTTTAGGCGTGAGAGGTACGAGAAGATTAGAAGGAATTTCTGCAACCAATTACACCGAATATATAATCAGGTCTGCAGAAGTGGGTATTATCGTGCCGAGAACTGTCGCAATTTCTGATTTTGGGCAAGGAAACATTAACACTTTTATTAAATTGGCAGGCATACAGTTTCAAAAATCTGAAATTGAAAAAACTTTTTCGTCAGAAGCTAATGACCAATTTGACGGATTAAGAACTCTTACAGATTGTGTAACAAGTGAAAATGTACTATTGCAAACGAGTACTTTTTCCAGTTTTAAAGCCCATACTATTCCCGCTAAAAAAGGGATTATCAATGCAGTATTAACAAAAGATTTTGCCGCAGAAAACTATGTTCTTATAATTAACACTCCTTCTGATATTGATTTTACAGAAAGCAGATGCGACCCATTTTTTGAAGAATATTTTGAAACCACTACTACTGGCTCAATATCTCTAACGGGCTGGACAAACTATAAGGAAGCTGGCAGCAAAGATTGGGAATCATATTCTGACGCAAACTCTTTAGGAAAATCTGCAAGAATGGGTGCTTTTCGCTCTGGTGATATGAGCAATATTGCGTGGCTAATCACTTCTGAAATTAATTTTGATGATAAAATGGGCGAAGTATTATCCTTTAAAACCTCAAACAGTTTTGCTGATTCCAGTACTTTAGAAGCACTTATTTCTACAGACTGGAACGGAACAGAAGCCACTATAACCTCCGCTACGTGGACTGTTTTGCCGGCTGAAATTGTTCCAAATTCTGCAAACTTCAGAGATTGGGTCAGCTCCGGAAATATAGATTTATCATCTTACACAGGAATTGGTTATATAGCTTTCAAATATACCGGAAATAAATCTAGCTCTAATGACGGAACTTATGAATTAGATGATATTGTTATAAAAATTAATTAGATATAAAACAAGTTGGAATTACGGATTGGTTGTTGGTTTTTGATTTACGAATTACACTCGATATCTCAGAAAGTTTTATCAAATTATTATCAACCAAATATTCTGCAATTTGGACAGCATTTGTAGCCGCTCCTTTTCGTAGATTATCAGATACAACCCACATATTTAAGGTGTTTGGCAGAGATTCGTCTCTTCTAATTCTTCCCACAAAAACATCGTCTTTTCCTTCTGCAAAAAATGGCATTGGATATTCGTTATTTTTAACATTATCTTGCACTACAATTCCGGGAGTTTTTCTTAGAAGATTTCTAATTTCTTCTATATCAAAATTATTTTCAAACTCAATATTTACGCTCTCGCTATGTCCACCGACTACGGGTATTCTAACCGAAGTTGCAGTAATTGCAATGTTTTTATCGTTCAATATCTTTTGAGGTTCACGCACCAATTTCATCTCTTCTTTGGTGTAGCCGTTGGCTTCAAACACATCACAATGTGGAATAGCATTTTTATGAATTTGATAATTATATGCCATTTCACCTTTTTTCCCTTCAAATTCATTTTCCAATTGCTGTACAGCTTTCACTCCCGTTCCGGTAATAGATTGATATGTAGAAATAATCAATCTTTTTATAATATATTCTTTATGTAACGGAGCCAAAGCCATTACTAGTTGGATAGTGGAGCAATTTGGGTTTGCTATTATTTTATCATTTTCGGTCAATTCAGAGGCATTTATTTCTGGAACAATCAATTTTTTGGTATCGTCCATTCTCCAAGCCGAAGAATTATCAATAACAGTCGTTCCCACTTCTGCAAATTTTGGAGCCCATTCCAAAGAGGTTTCTCCTCCAGCGGAAAAAACGGCAATATCTGGGGTTGTTTTTATGGCATCTTCCAGCCCAATTATAGTGTAATCGGCTCCTTTATATAAAATTATTTTTCCAACTGAACGCTCTGAAGCTACGGGTATCAGCTCAGTAATTGGAAAATTACGCTCTTCCAATACTTGTAACATCACATTTCCTACCATTCCAGTAGCTCCAATAACTGCAACTCTCATTTTATTTCTTTTTATGTAGTTAATTAAAATAGGTAATTAGGTACTTGTTAAGTTTCACCACGTTATTGTTTATTTTTTAGTTATTTAAAAGGTTTTTGTTCTCCAACTGATTCCTGTGATGATAGAAACTTATGCCGCCATTTAAAAATAGTGCCAGCATTAAGACCTGTTTTTTTAGAACTCTTTATTAAACTCAAGTTTGATTCAAGTGTTTTCATAAAGTCAGGAATCAAATATTTCTTATGAATTCCGTTTATCCATGTTCCAGTATATTCGGTAAATCCTCGTTTACAGTCCTTACATTTATATTTTCTACAACCCTTATCTTTTCCGTTCTTATAATAGTTAGAACCTTGACAATGTGGGCATTCAGCTCTTTTGTCATCTAACGCATCTCCTCTTAATTGTAATAATTTTGAATAATCCGACTCTATTTTAATCCTATTCAAATCTTTTAGTAAACTATCCTGATTTGATTCTGATAAACTTGTAAAATAGTTGCTTACTTGTTTTGTGTCCATATCTTTTATATTTTTGGCTAATATACAAATTTACATCGCAATTAAAAAGTTGAGCCAAATCATTCAACCAGCAAAGTAACTTTATTTTCCTTCATCTCGATAGTTCCAGAATTAATTTGCAATGTTAAAATCTTATCATCATCAGCATGAGGCACTAAGTGTCCTGTTAATTCGTCAAGTTCTAAGTGAGTTTGAGTATGTGTGTGAACACGAACAGTTCCTTTTTTTAATATTGAAACTATCGGTGCGTGATTATTTAACATTTGAAAATCACCATTTAAACCAGGTACTGAAACAGAGTCAATATCCGATGAAAATAAAGTAGTTTCTGGCGTTACAATTTCTAAAAACATATTTTTTTTGATTGTCAGTTGTTAGCTGCTGGTTACTGCTTAGAAAATCAACAACCGACAACTAACAACTATTTTTATTTTTATCCTTCAGATAACATTTTTTCTCCAGAATCAATAGCATCTTGGATTGACCCTCTTAAGTTGAATGCTGCTTCAGGGTATTTATCTAACTTGCCATTCATAATCATATTAAATCCTTTTATGGTGTCTTTAATATCTACCAAACAACCTGGAATACCCGTAAATTGCTCGGCTACGTGGAAAGGTTGAGACAAGAAACGTTGTACACGTCTTGCTCTGTGCACAGCTAATTTATCTTCTTCTGATAATTCTTCCATTCCTAAGATTGCAATAATATCTTGCAATTCTTTATAGCGTTGTAATAATTCTTTTACTCTTGTTGCACAATTATAATGCTCATCACCTAAAATCTCAGCAGATAGAATTCTGGAAGTAGAATCTAAAGGATCTACCGCAGGATAAATACCTAACTCGGCAATTTTACGGGACAATACCGTGGTCGCATCTAAGTGAGCAAATGTTGTTGCAGGTGCCGGGTCTGTTAAATCATCGGCAGGTACATAAACTGCTTGTACAGATGTAATAGAGCCTTTTTTGGTTGATGTGATACGCTCTTGCATCGCACCCATTTCCGTTGCCAATGTCGGTTGATAACCTACCGCAGACGGCATACGTCCCAATAAGGCAGATACTTCAGAGCCTGCTTGTGTAAAACGGAAGATATTATCTACAAAGAAAAGAACATCTTTTCCTTGTGATCCTCCTGCTCCGTCACGAAAATATTCTGCTATTGTCAGTCCAGATAAGGCAACACGAGCACGAGCTCCGGGAGGTTCATTCATCTGCCCGAATACAAAAGTTGCTTTAGAATTTTTCATTCCTTCTTTATCTACTTTGGATAAATCCCAGCCGCCTTCTTCCATAGAGTGCATAAAATCTTCGCCGTATTGGATAATTCCAGATTCTAACATTTCTCTTAATAAATCATTTCCTTCACGAGTTCTTTCTCCAACTCCTGCGAATACAGATAATCCTCCGTGTCCTTTTGCAATGTTGTTAATCAACTCTTGAATTAATACTGTTTTTCCTACTCCAGCTCCACCAAATAAACCGATTTTACCTCCTTTTGAATAAGGCTCAATCAAGTCAATTACTTTAATTCCTGTAAATAAAACTTCTGTAGAAGTAGATAAATCTTCAAATTTTGGTGCTGCTCTGTGAATTGACAAACCGTCTTTCCCTTCTTTTGGCAAATCTCCTAAGCCATCAATGGCTTCTCCAGTTACGTTAAATAAACGTCCGTAAATATCTTTACCTATCGGCATCTGAATTGGATTGCCAGTAGCTTTTACTTCTGTTCCTCTGCTCAATCCGTCGGTAGCATCCATAGAAATGGTGCGTACAGTATTTTCGCCTACGTGCTGTTGAACCTCTAAAACCAATATAGAACCATCTGCTCTTTTAATTTCTAATGAGTCATAAATTTTTGGAAGCTCAATGTTTTCTGCACTAAACTCTACGTCAATCACTGGACCAATAATTTGAGAAACTTTACCTGTTATTATAGACATATTCAATTAATGTTAGTTATTTTTTGTTTACAGGAAGTTTTATCCTTCCTTTTTCAGTTTGCAAAAGTAATTTATTTAATGGAATTCTAAAAGTGTTTTTATCCTATTTCTGTAACTATTCAGCTATAAATTTAAAGATTTTTCTATTTAATTCTAAAAAACCTCTATGCTATTAACAATTATTTTAACTTATGAACAGTGTTTTTTTAAGTTTTTGAAAAAATCATTACTCTTGTCAAGTTTGTTGATAACTATTTGGGTAGTGGCTTAAACCAGTTGAAATGATTATATTAGCAGCATGAAATATACTACTATATCCTTTGTCCTGATTGCAATTACTCATCTATTCAATAGTTAAAAATTATAATGACTTGAACATAAATTGGCTACTGTTTGATGATGAAGAAATGCTTTTATCTTCTGATAACACAGCAAAAAGAACATCAGAAGTATATAGTTTAAATTATAAAAATAAGTATATAGATGTACTCGAAGAAAACAGAGAGTTGAACAAAAAAATGAATTTGTTAAGAGAAAGTAATGAGAGATAAAAAAACCTTGATAACTATATTCTATATTTAATACAGAGTTGGCTGTTAGTTTATCAGCCAAAAGCCATTAGTTGAGTGCCTTTTGCCTTCTTCCTAGTGCTTAATGTTTCATTTTTCTTATTTTAGCATCTTTAAATTTACACATCAAAATGGATATCAAGTTTAACAAAAACGAAGATTATAATAAACTTCTAATATCAGATTTACATAAAAGGTTTGCTAAAGTAAAATTAGGCGGCGGACAAAAACGTACAGACAAACACCACGAAAAAGGAAAAATGACTGCTCGTGAGCGCATCGATTATCTGTTAGACGACGATACAAAAAGTATAGAAATTGCTACATTTGCTGGAGAAGGAATGTATGAGGAACACGGCGGTTGTCCGTCTGGTGGAGTTGTCGTAAAAATAGGATATATACAGGAAAAACAATGTATTGTAGTTGCAAATGATGCCACCGTAAAAGCTGGAGCATGGTTTCCGATTACAGCAAAAAAGAATTTGCGTGCTCAAGAGATTTCCATTGAAAATAAATTACCTATTATTTATTTAGTTGATTCTGCGGGTGTTTATTTGCCGATGCAAGATGAAATTTTTCCTGACAAAGAACATTTCGGAAGGATTTTTAGAAATAATGCCGTAATGAGCAGCATGGGAATTACCCAAATATCTGCAGTTATGGGAAGCTGTGTTGCTGGCGGAGCTTATCTGCCAATTATGAGTGATGAAGCCTTAATCGTAGATAAAACAGGAAGTATTTTCTTAGCAGGAAGCTATTTAGTAAAAGCAGCCATCGGCGAAAGCATTGACAACGAAACGTTGGGCGGAGCGACCACACATTGCGAAATTAGTGGAGTTACCGATTACAAAGCCAAAGATGATAAAGATGCCTTAGATACCATTAAAAATATCGTGGATAAAATAGGTAATTATGACAAAGCTGGTTTTAACAGAAAAAAATCTGTTGAGCCAAAAGAAAACCCACAAGATATTTTTGGAATTCTTCCTAAAGCTCGTAATGAACAGTATGATATGTTAGAGATAATCAAGCGTTTAGTTGATAATTCTGAATTTGAACAATATAAAGAAAGCTACGGAAAAACAATTATCACAGGTTACGCTAGAATTGACGGCTGGGCAGTCGGAATAGTTGCTAATCAACGAAAATTAGTGAAAACTGCTAAAAAAGAAATGCAGTTTGGTGGTGTGATATATTCTGATTCTGCTGATAAAGCTACACGATTTATTGCAAATTGTAATCAAAAGAAAATTCCATTAGTTTTTTTACAAGACGTTACCGGATTTATGGTAGGAAGCAAAAGTGAGCATAGCGGAATTATTAAAGACGGTGCAAAAATGGTAAATGCCGTTAGTAATTCGGTTGTGCCAAAATTTACAATCGTCATAGGAAATTCCTACGGAGCAGGAAACTACGCTATGTGCGGAAAAGCGTACGACCCAAGATTAATTGTAGCGTGGCCAAGTGCAGAATTGGCTGTGATGAGCGGTAATTCCGCAGCTAAAGTTTTGTTGCAAATTGAAACAACTTCCCTAAATAAAAAAGGCAAAAAAATCACAGAAGAGGAAGAAAAAAAATTATTTAACAAGATAAAATCTAAATATGATGAGCAAGTTTCACCATATTATGCAGCATCAAGAATTTGGACTGACGCAGTCATCAATCCGTTAGATACGAGGACGTGGATTTCAATGGGAATTGAAGCTGCCAATCACGCTCCGATTGAAAAACCTTTTAATTTAGGAGTGATACAGGTGTGAGTGTGAGTCAAGATAAATGAAAAGTGAAGCTGGAAATTAGATAGAAAAAACAAGACATTCCAGTTTCTAACGTCTAACAACCAATAACTAACAACCAATAACTAACAACCAATAACTAATAACTAATAAATGGGAAGAGCATTTGAATTTAGAAAAGCGAGAAAAATGAAACGCTGGTCAGCGATGGCTAAAACATTTACCAGAATAGGTAAAGACATCGTTATTGCAGTAAAAGAAGGAGGAGCTAATCCTGAATCAAACTCACGTTTGCGGGCGGTTATCCAAAATGCGAAAGCTGCAAATATGCCAAAAGAAAACGTTGAGCGTGCAATAAAAAAAGCATCTGATAAAAACACCGCTAGCTATAAAGAAGTTTTATTTGAAGGATATGCTCCTCACGGAATTGCTGTTGTTGTGGAGACAGCAACTGACAATAATAACAGAACTGTAGCTAATGTTCGTGCAGCTTTTAACAAATGTAACGGTAGTCTTGGAACTTCTGGTTCTGTGATTTTTATGTTCGATTACACCTGCAATTTTACGGTAAAAAAGGAAGACATATCTATTGATATGGAAGAACTTGAGCTGGAATTAATAGATTTTGAGGTTGAAGAAATTTTTGACGATGAAGAAGGAATTATAATCTATGCTCCGTTTGAACAATTTGGTGCTATCCAATCCTTTTTTGAAAAAAATAACGTTGAAATATTGTCATCTGATTTTGAGCGTATTCCAACTACAACGAGTAAACTTTCTGAAGAACAACAAGCTGATGTAGAAAAATTATTAGAAAAACTTGAAGATGATGACGACGTTCAAAATGTTTACCATTCTATGGAGATGTAGTCAATTTAGTGTTAAACATAAAATCCAGCGTTTTTTTTCGTTGGATTTTTTTTGTTTTTGTTTCTACAAACTCGTTTAGAAAATAAATTTCTCTTGGGATTTCAAATTTTGACAACGATTTTAAGCTTTTAAATTCTCTTTTTAAATTTTCAATTAAAGATTTTTTAACGTTGATAGAAGTGGCGTTTTTTTCAATAATCAATATCAATTTTTCTCCCAAAATTATATCTTCAACTCCAGCTACAAAAAAACGTTGTGAGATAACTTTTGATAATTTTTCTTCTATTCGCTCTGAATGTAATTTTACACCACCAGAATTAATTACATTGTCAAAACGCCCAAGCCATTCAAATTCAGTTTCCGAAATAATATTCACAATATCGTTGGTAATTATTTGATTATCAGAGATTTTAGAAGCTAAAACAATTAGACAATTTCTGTTGTCTTTAGAAATTTTTATATCAGGCATAACCGTATAATAACGCTTCTCGTTCTGGTCATAAATAGAATTTAGTTTTTTAACAGCGATATGAGTACTTGTTTCTGTCATTCCGTAAGTAGCAAATATCTTTGTTTTTGCGTCTCTGATTTTAGTCTTCAGTTTTTTTGATACAATTCCTCCGCCGATGATAAGTTTTTTAATTTTATAAATATCTTCTAACGAATTTTGTAATTGCATAGGAATCATAGCAGAAAAATCATACTTTTTTTTAACTCCTTCTAACGGGTTGGAAGTTGGCTCTACAATATCTAATTTCCAACCTAAAACCAACGCCCGTACCAACATCATTTTTCCTGCAATATAATCTACAGGCAGGCATAATAGAGCTGTAGAATTTTCTTGTAAATCAAAAAAAGAACCTGTTGCCAACGCAGAATTAACCATATATTCTTTTTTTATTTGTATCAATTTTGGTTTTCCCGTAGAGCCGGAAGTCTTTATTTTTATAAAATTATCCGCAGAAAACCAATCCGATAAAAAATTATAAATAGGTACAGAAACACCTTTTGAATACTCTAAAAGCTCATCAACCGAAAGAAATAATTTTCCGTTTAATTGAAAGGTTTTATTTATTTTTGCTCCGAACATCTAATATAATTTTATTGATTACTGTCAAAAGTACATATTTATTACTAAATTTTTACTCTAACTGATTTGATAAAGGCGACTTACCAAAAATATACTCTTAATTTTAAACGCCCAAGTGGGACATCACGAGGGATTTTAAAAACCAAAGAAACGTGGTTTATATTTCTTTCTGATGATAAAAAACAAGGCGTTGGAGAATGCGGAATTTTACGAGGCTTAAGTACAGACGACAGGCAAGATTACGAGGAGAAACTAAAATGGGTTTGTAAAAATATAAATCTTAAATTAGAAATTATGCTAAGAGAACTTTTGGAGTTTCCCAGCATTCAATTTGGGTTAGAGCAGGCTTTTTTGTCTTTAAGGAGTGATACAAAATTCGATTTATTCCCATCAGAATTTACTAAAAATAAACGGTCAATTCCAATAAATGGATTAGTTTGGATGGGAGATAAAAAGTTTATGAGAACTCAAATTAAGGACAAAATTAACGCTGGCTTTTCTTGTATTAAAATGAAAATTGGCACAATAGATTTTGAAACAGAATTAGACTTATTAGCTTCAATCAGAAAAGAATTTTTGCCCAAAGAAATAGAATTAAGAGTAGATGCAAACGGAGCTTTTAACCCTTCAAATACGTTAGAAAAACTAAAGAGATTATCAGAATTAGAGATTCATTCAATCGAGCAACCGATAAGGCAAGGTCAGTTTGAAGAGATGGCAATTTTGTGCGAAAAAACTCCAATTCCAATTGCATTAGATGAAGAATTAGTTGGTATTTTTGGTTTGGCAAAAAAGAAAGAAATTTTACAAACTATCAAACCGCAATATATCATTCTAAAACCGAGTTTAGTTGGTGGTTTTCAGGGAAGTAAGGAGTGGATTAGTCTCGCAAAAAATAATGACATCGGCTGGTGGATAACGAGTGCTTTGGAAAGTAACGTTGGTTTGAATGCCATTGCACAATGGACGTTTGAGTTGAAAAATAATATGCCGCAAGGTTTAGGGACAGGCGACTTGTTTGCCAATAATTTTGACTCACCATTAAACGTTAAAAAAGGAAGTTTACACTATGATATTAATAAAAATTGGGATTTTAATTTAGAGTCTGTTGTTTAGTTGTTTAATCGTGTAATTTGTAAATCAAAATTCGTAAATAGTAAATAATATTATAGTCAAATTGGCATAACGCCGTAATAACAAATATGAGTTTTTTACAGTTAGCTTACAAAGGAAATAACAATGTGTGGTTTTATATTTTGACCATATCTCTCGTTTTTATAGGAATGCAATTTGCAAGTATTCCGTTGATTATTGCGGCTTTAATTACCGTAGGTTATGATATTAATAGACTTCTAAAAGGAGCTTCAAGCAATTTTATGAACATAGGAATGGACTCAAATCTATTTCTGTTTTTAATGATTTTTACATTTATAATTGCGATTATAATTTTATTTTTATGTGTAAAATATCTTCATAAAAGGAGTATTATTTCAGTTATTACCTCAAGAAAAAAAATAGACTGGAAAAGAGTATTTTTTGCTTTTGCTCTTTGGGGTTCAATTTCTGTAGCAGTAATTTTAATTGGAATTTTCTTGTCACCAGAAAACTATATCTGGAATTTTAAAGCAGTCCCGTTCGGTATATTACTTTTGGTTTCATTTCTATTTTTGCCATTTCAGACAAGTGCTGAGGAATTAGTTTTTAGAGGTTATCTGATGCAAGGATTTGCGATTTTAACCAAAAATAGATGGTTTCCGTTGATAATAACGTCCGTAATTTTTGGACTTCTACACGGAGCAAATCCAGAAGTAGAAAAACTTGGACACATCACAATGGTTTTTTATATCGGCACAGGATTGCTTTTTGGAATTATCACCCTAATGGATGAAGGCACAGAATTGGCATTGGGGTTGCACGCGTCAAACAATATTGTCGTTGCTTTTTTGGTGTCGTCGGATTGGACTGTTTTTCAAACTGACGCTCTCTATATCGATATATCGGAGCCCAAAGCTGGATTTGAAATATTTTTTTCTGTGTTAGTCTTGTATCCAATAATTCTTTTTGTCTTTTCTGAGAAATATCACTGGAAAAATTGGAAAGAAAAGTTATTTGGTGAAATTTAGAACCTTTTGGAATTACGAATTCCACGATTTGAAAATTCTATGATTACACAATTCAACAATTTAACATTTTAAAAATCAATAAAACAAGAATGGGATTAAAAGCAAAATTATCTTTAGTATATATATTAGCGATATTTTTTGTTAGCCCCTCAAAAGAAATAAAAGCAAGTGCAGATTTAGGAGATGTTTACGGGTGCTATCGGTCAAAAATTACATTTAAAGGAAAATGAGGAAAAGACGGTTACTTTTATTTTGTCTTGGTACTTCCCTAATCTTTATAAGGTGAAAATGCCCAAATTAAGAAATCATAATAATTTGAGATATTACTACAGTAAGAAATTTAAATCTTCAGCAGATGTTGCGTCAAAAATAAATCAGCAAAAAGAAACATTGTTTGGCACTACAAAGAATTGGAATAAAACATGGTATGATTCTAGTTTACCTTATTGGTTTTTAGATAGAACCTTTATCAACACAAGTACGCTGGCAACTACATCATGTTATCGTTTTGATGATATTACGGACGATATTTATAACGAAGGTAGATTTTACGCACTGGAAGGAGTTTATCTAGGAGAAGGCACCTGCACCCATGTGTTTCATTACGAGCAAGCTATGGGAAGAGTTTTTCCGAATATGGCAAAACAATTGAGAGGTCAAATAGATTTTGGATTATCTTGGAATGACGCTGGTTTTGTAGGCTATAGAGCTGAACATTCTCACATTGGGAAACACGACGGAAGAGGTTGTGCTATTGATGGACATGCAGGAACTTTATTGCGAGCATATCGTGAGCATACTATGTCTAAAGATTCAAAATTTTTGAAGAAAAATTGGCAAAAGATTAAGGCGGGAATTGAATATTTAATCACTCAGGATAGCGAAAAAACAGAAACTCCAGACGGAATCATTGAAGGGTTTCAGTATCATACATTAGATAGACCTTGGTATGGAAAAATATCGTGGATAACCAGTCTTTACAATGCAACTTTGCAAGTTGGCGTTGCTTTGGGGAATGAGATGAAAGATAAGGAATTTGCAACTCGTTGTCAGATAATTGCGGATTTAGGATATAAAAATATGCTTGAGAGTTTATTTAACGGCGAATTCTTTATAAACGAATTAGATACCAAGCACTTAGACGCTCTTAATACTAATAAAGGCTGTCATTTAGATCAAGTATTAGGACAATCTTGGACACTCCAAGCGGGATTGCTAAGAATTCTGCCTCAAGATAAAACTAAAACAGCCTTATCATCTATTTTTAAATACAATTACCAACGTAATATAGGCAAATATTTAGATACAGCAACTATTAAAAATGTTCGTTTTTACGCATTGCCAAAAGAAGCAGGAACGATTATGTGTACTTTTCCGAAAGGAGGTACAAATTTAGTAACTGGAAACATAAATTTGGTAGCCTAACGATTAGGTCTGTCAGTGTACATATACCTGAAAGCAAAACAGTATCAAAAATTAGTTTACGAATACATAAAAAAGAGATGCCATTCAAATTTGAACAAAGAAATAATAAAATTACAATTGAATTTGATATGCTAACATTAAAAGAGGGAGATACAATTGATTTGGAATTTAAGTATTAATTAGAGGCTGTTGTCCGATAAAACCAAAAATAGACAAAAAAACACTTTTCCACCCAGAAAAAAATTTAACTTATAATAATCCTAAAAATCTATTTTATAAATCTGCAAATCAAAGAGTTGCACTTGTTAGTTAAAACTACTTTTTTTAATTTTTAAATTTATATGCTGGTTTCTGTATATTTTTACGTAAACTTGGCAATATTTTCTTAAAAACAAATACATACTAAATGAAAAAAATAATTCTTTTTGCAGTTTTAACTGCCTGTTTTCTACACTCAGAGGCTTCTAAAAGCCAATCGCAAACAACCCAATCTTCTGATTATAAAAATATTACCTTAGAAGAAATTTGGAACGGCACATTCTCCACCGACCGTATGAACTCACTAAATTCTATGAATGGAAATTTTTATACTTTATTGGATTATGATAGAAATACCAAATCTTCATCAGTTGATAAATACAGTTATGCAACGTTAAAAAAAGTTGAAACTATCGTAGATAGCAAGACTTTAAAAAACTTTCCGTCTTCTCGTTTTAGCTCGTACAGTTTTAATAATGACGAAACTAAATTGATTCTTGGGATAGATTTTAACAAAATATACCGCTATTCTTATACAGGAACTTTTTATGTTTATGATATTGCAAGTGAGAGACTAAGTTTAATTGATAATGATATTCAAGAACCTACTTTCTCTCCCGACAGTAAAAAAGTTGCCTATGCTAAAGACAATAATATATTTATAAAAAATTTAGCAACAGATAAAGTAACCAAAATAACTAACGACGGAAAAAAGAACCACATTATTAATGGAATTACAGATTGGGTTTACGAAGAAGAATTTGCTTTTGTAAGAGCTTTTCAGTGGAATGAAAACAGTAATTTTATAGCCTTTTTACGCTTTGACGAAAGTAATGTGCCAGAATTTTCTATGGATTTATTTGGCAGTAAATTATATCCAAATCAACAGAAATTCAAATACCCTAAAGCTGGTCAGGAAAATGCAAAGGTAACCCTACATATTTTTAATTTAGACGATAAATCAACCCGAAAAGTTAATCTTGGCGAATACGAATATATTCCCAGAATTAATTGGACAAAAGAACCTAACACTTTGTCAGTTAGAACTTTAAATCGTCATCAGAATAATTTGAATTTATTGTTTGTAAATGCTACGGATTTGTCTTTAAAAGTTGTATTAAACGAAACGGATAAAGCATATGTAGATATTCACGACAATCTTACTTTCTTAGAAGATTACAGCTTTATTTGGACGAGTGAAAAGGATGGTTACAATCATATTTATCATTATGACAAAGATGGAAAGCTCAAAAATCAGGTTACAAAAGGAAATTGGGAAGTAACTAATTATTACGGCTATAATAAAAAGAAAAACACAATTTATTATCAATCTGTAGAAAATGGTTCGATTAACAGAGGTGTTTACAGCATTAAATTAAATGGCAAAAAGAAGAAAATATTGAGCAATCCCTCGGGAACCAACGGAGCTTCATTTAGTAAAAACTTAAATTATTTTATAAATACCTTTTCAGATGCAAACACGCCGACGGTTTATTCTTTGTACAATGCAAAAGGAAAATTATTAAAAGTTATTAAGGATAATGCGGAATTAAAAGAGAAAATTGCTCAATATAAAATGAGTCCAAAGGAATTTTCTACGATTAATATCAACGGAAACGACCTAAATATGTGGATGATAAAACCCGTAGATTTTGACGAAAACAAAAAATATCCAATGTTGATGTTTCAATATTCAGGTCCGGGTTCACAGCAAGTTGCAAATCGTTGGAACGGGAGCAATGATTATTGGCATCAAATGTTGGCACAACAAGGTTATATTATTGTTTGTGTTGACGGCAGAGGAACGGGCTTAAAAGGTCGTGATTTTAAAAAAGTAACCTATTTAAACTTAGTAAAATTAGAAACTGAAGACCAAATTGCCGTAGCAAAAAAACTAGCAAATAGACCATATATCGACAAAAATAATATCGGAATTTGGGGCTGGAGTTTTGGCGGACATATGAGTACAAATTGTCTGTTAAAAGGAAATGATATATTTAAAGCTGCCATCGCCGTTGCCCCCGTAACGAGCTGGCGTTTTTACGATACTATTTATACAGAGCGTTTTTTGAGAACTCCAGAAGAAAATCCCGCTGGTTATGATGAGAATTCACCGATAAATTATGCTGATAAATTAGAAGGAAATTACCTTTTGGTTCACGGCTCGGGAGACGACAATGTTCACGTTCAAAATTCTATGAGAATGGTAAACTCTCTGATAAAAGAAAATAAACAATTTGATTTGTTTATTTATCCGGACAGAACTCACGGAATTTATGAAGGTAGAAATACTCGTTTGCATTTATATACTAAAATGACAGCGTTTATCAAGGAGAATTTAAGAAAATAATATAACAAAAATTAAAATTATGGATTGGTATTTAAAAGCACTGTTGTCCGATAAAAGTTAATGATTTTTTACAGGTCAAAATTTAAAGACTTGGATATTTTTTAAGTCTATTATTATCAGTACGTTATGATTTTTTAAAACAGAAAAGTAAGCCCCAAAAAACAAAAAACAGTAGAAACACCTACTTTATAAGGCTTTTAAAAGAATGAAGAAATTTTTATCGGACAACAGTAATTTAAAAGTATTAAAACAGTACGCTGATTTTAGTGGAAGAGCAAGAAGAAAAGAATATTGGATGTTCGTGTTATTTAATATAATTTTTAGCAGTGTAGCAATATTTATGGATAATATTTTAGGAACAATAATAATAGAAGAAAAAATAGGAGGCTTTGGATTTTTTGGGTATCTATATGTTCTTTACACCTTAATTATATTTATTCCAAGACTAGCAGTTACGGTTAGAAGATTGCACGATGTAGGTAAAAGTGGTTGGATGTACTTGATTTCGCTAATTCCATTTATTTGGAGCTATTTGGCTTTTAGTTCTTTTAGTAACAGACGGTAATTCTGGAAAAAATGAGTATGGAGAAAATCTAAAAGAAATGACTATAAATTAAAATATAAATTATGACAGAATTAACAGTAAAACAAGCTCACGAAAAAGAAATATTTGGGCATCCAGTAGGATTGTATGTATTATTCTTTACAGAAATGTGGGAGCGTTTTTCATATTATGGAATGCGAGCTCTTTTGGTGCTTTATATGACGGCTGAAACTATGGAAAACAATGTCCAATCTGGGTTAGGTTGGAGTAATGCCGAAGCACTTTCGTTGTACGGTTGGTACACTATGTTGGTTTATATATCTTCAATTCCGGGAGGAATAATAGCTGACAAAATTTTAGGTCAGAAGAAAACCGTATTACTTGGTGGTATTTTACTTGTTATAGGTCATAGTGTTTTGGCTGTTGATGCGTTATGGACATATTATACAGGTTTAGGATTTATAATTGGGGGTGTAGGTATGTTAAAACCTAATATTTCGTCTATGGTTGGTGGATTATATAAGAAAAAAGACATAAGAAGGGATAAAGGTTTTAGTATTTTTTATGTCGGCATTAACCTAGGGGCTTTACTCTCATCTATTGCTGTTGGTTTAGTAGTAAAAGAATATGGCTGGCACGCTGGTTTTGGTTTGGCAGGAATTGGAATGTTTTTAGGGTTGATGGTATATCTCCTCGGACAAAAGTATTTAGTAACCGTAGGGAACAAACCGACTGTGGAGGATAAAAAATCTGATATTAGTTTAGCTCAATTATTCTCTCAATTACTAAACTCTCCTCTTCAATTAACGATTGTATCTGTTCTACTTGCACTCTCTGTTTACGCAGGATTTACTTTTGAAGGTACAGACCACTGGGGATACGGAGGATTATTTATATTTTTATCTCTGGTTACAGGAATGATGATGATGATTTATAAAAATTTAGACAATAAAACTGATAAAGACAGGTATATAGTGTTACTATTATCATTTATGTTGGTAATTGTGTTTTGGGGAGCTTTTGAACAAGTTGGAGGTTTGATGAACCTATATACCAAAACAAAAACAGATAGAATGATGCTTGGTTGGGAAGTGCCAACAGAATTTTTTCAAGGAATTAATGCTGGATTTATAATTTTATTTGCTGTTATAGTTGCTAATATATGGGCTAGAAGAAAATTAAAAAGCAGAGAAGCGTCATCATTATTTAAAATGGCAATGGGGATTATTATTATGGGCTTTGGTTTCCTTTTTATGGTAGGAGCATCTCAACAGTTTGAAAGCACAGGGACTTCAGGAATGTATTGGTTAGTCTTAGCTTATTTCTTCCACACTATTGGAGAACTCTGTTTGTCTCCAGTATCATTATCATTTGTAACTAAGCTAGCACCTGTTAAATATGCAGCATTGATGATGGGTGTATATTGGGCAGCAACCGGTTTAGGCAATAAAATTGCCGGTATAGTTGGAGAAAAAGCCTCTCAGCTTGGAGAATTTACAATTTTTGCTGGGATAGCAATATTTACCGTAGCTTTTGGTATTTTGATTATTGCTATTTTAAAACCTCTTAAAAGATTAACACACGGTGCCGAAGATGATGAGGTTAGAGTATTATAAATAAAAACACATTCTAAATTTAAAAAAGTAATAAATGTTAAAAAGTAACATAGATAAATCCACAGGTTTTGAAAAAAGATTTGAGAATATAGACACAGTAGTATTTAAAGATTCGGCAGAAGCATCAAAAGCCGTTGCTAAAGAAATTGCAAATCTCATCAAACTAAAACAAGAAAGCAATAAATCTTGTGTTTTGGGATTGGCAACGGGTTCCTCTCCGAAAAGTTTGTACGCAGAATTGGTGCGGATGCACAAAGAAGACGGATTGAGCTTTAAAAACGTAATTGCATTTAATTTAGATGAATACTACCCGATGAAGCCAGATTCTGTGTATAGTTATGTTCGTTTTATGAAAGAATTATTATTCGACCATATAGATATTCTAGCTGAAAACTACCATATTCCTGATGGAACTTTATCTAAAAAAGAAATTTCTAACTATTGTAAAGATTACGAAGATAAAATCAAAGCTGCTGGAGGTATAGATTTACAAATATTGGGAATTGGAGGAAACGGACATATTGGATTTAATGAATCAGGTTCATTACAAAACTCTAAAACGAGATTGGTAGCTTTAGACCATATCACGAGAGTAGCTGCAAGTGGCGACTTTTCAGGACTAAGTAATACTCCCAGAACTGCAATTACCTTAGGAATAAAAAAAATAATGGAAGCCAGACGTGTAATTCTAATGGCTTGGGGTGAAAAAAAATCAGATATAATTAGAGCATCTGCCGAAGGAGGGGTTAGCAATAAAATCCCCGCTTCTTTCTTGCAAGAACACAATAATGCTGTTTTTATTACAGATGAAGGAGCTGCCTCAAAACTAACGAGAATCAGTACGCCTTGGTTGGTAGAGGAAGTTATTTGGACAGATAGATTAATAAGAAAAGCAGTTTTAGGACTGGCACTGCATTTGAAAAAACCTATTCTGATGCTTACCGACGCAGATTATATTGAAAATGGAATGAGCGACCTTTTAGCAGACTCAGGTCCTGCGTATGATATAAATATTAAAATATTCAACAAATTACAGCATACAATCACGGGTTGGCCCGGAGGAAAACCAAATGCAGACGACAGCAATAGACCTGAAAGAGCAGAGCCTGCAAGAAAAAGAGTTTTGATTTTTAGTCCACACCCAGATGATGATATTATTAGTATGGGCGGTACGTTTAAAAGATTACACGAGCAAGGACACGAGGTTCATGTGGCATATCAGACTTCTGGGAATATTGCGGTAGCAGATGGTGAAGCACTTAGATTTGCCAGCTTCGTTTGCGATTACAACACAAGATTTAATATAAAAAGCGACGAATCTTTAAATATATACACAAAAGCAGAAGCGTTTTTAAAAAATAAAAAAGACAGTGAAATAGATATTCCCGAAGTGAGAATTATCAAAGGATTAATACGAAAAGGAGAAGCCCGAACCACAAGCCATTTTATAGGCTTGTCAGATGAGCAGATACACTTTATGAACCTTCCTTTCTACGAAACGGGAACTATCGAAAAAAGACCTGTGGGAGAAGATGATATTAAATTGACAATAGACATTATAGAAAAAATTAAACCTTATCAAATATATGCTGCAGGAGATTTGGCAGACCCGCACGGTACGCATAAAGTTTGCTTAGATGCTATTTTTGAAGCAATAAGAAAACTAAAATCAAAGAGTTTTATGGAAAATTGCTGGGTATGGTTGTACAGAGGAGCTTGGCAAGAATGGGGTATTGACGAGATTGAAATGGCTGTTCCGATGGGACCCGACCAAGTTTTAGAAAAGAGACACGGAATTTTTAAACATCAATCTCAAAAGGACGGTGTTGTTTTTCAAGGAGCAGATAGTAGAGAATTTTGGCAACGAGCAGAAGATAGAAACAGAGAAACAGCCAATTTATACGATATGTTGGGAATGTCTCATTACGCCGCTATGGAGGCATTTGTGCGGTGGAAGTTTTGAATTATGAATTACTATTTCAGATTGACGATTCAACAATTAACCCTCTATCTAAATTCAGAAAACCATATTTCAACTAATTCTTTTTCAATTGATTTTGCAGTTTTATGGAAATAATCATTTTTTTCTGTGTCATAAGAATAGTCTTTAGACCATTCCTTTACATTAGCACAAACAGCTTTTAATCCCTCACAAATAAATGTAACTTCCTCATCTGTAATTGTTGGATGTATAGACAAACGAACCCAGCCCGGTTTTTCTACCGAACACCCTTCTACAATCTTTTTTTCAATTGCTTTTGATGTTTTTTTATCTACGTTTAACAGAAAGTGACCGTAAGTTCCCGCACAAGAACAACCTCCACGAGTTTGAATACCAAACCTGTCATTTAATAACCTAACAATTAAATTAAAATGTACATTTTCAACATAAAAAGAAAATATTCCTAACCTTTCTTTGTGATTTTCAGCTAATATTTTAACAGTTGGTATTTCCTCTAAAGTTTTAAAAATAACGGCATTAATTTCATCTTCTCTTTTTCTTATTTTTTCAGTACCAATTCTTTCTTTTAATTTTACACACAAGGCTACTTTTATAGTTTGAAGGAATGCTGGAGTACCACCGTCTTCTCTTGTTTCTATATCATCAAAATAATCGTGGTCTCCCCAAGGATTCGTGTAGCTGACTGTACCTCCACCGGGATTGTCTGGAATCAAATTTTTATATAGCTTTTTATTAAAAATTAAAACTCCTGAACTTCCCGGACCTCCTAAAAATTTATGCGGCGAAAAGAAAATTGCATCTAAATATTCTTGCTCATCTTTTGGGTGCATATCAATATCTACATAAGGTGCGGAGCAGGCAAAATCTACAAAACACAGACCGTTATAACTATGAATCAATTTTGCTATTTTATAATATTCTGTCTTTATTCCAGTTACATTAGAACAAGCTGTTACTGAAGCAATTTTTAGTTTTCTATGCTTATGCTTCTTTATTATTTTCTCAAAACTGCTTAGGCAAATTAAACCTTCCTCATCACAAGGAATCACCTCTACATCTGCAATAGTTTCAAGCCAAGATGTTTGATTAGAGTGATGCTCCATATGTGAAATAAAAATAATTGGCTTTAATTCTTCTGGAATGGCGGTGTATTCTTTTAAACTTTCGGCTACTTTTAATCCCAAAATACGTTGGAATTTATTTACAACTCCAGTCATACCCGAACCTTCGGAAATTAGAACATCGTTCTTGTTAGCGTTTACGTGTTGCTTAATAATTTCTCTTGCTTTATGATATGCCAATGTCATTGCGGCTCCACTCGTTGATGTTTCTGTATGTGTATTAGCTACAAATGGTCCAAATTCATTTAATAATTTTTCCTCAATAGGGCGGTACAATCTTCCACTGGCTGTCCAATCTGTATAGATTAATTTTTGCTTTCCATAAGGAGATTGAAATGTTTGATTTATACCAACTATGTTTTTACGAAACTGATTAAAATATTGTTCTAAGGGTTTCATTGTTGTTGAATTGTTTATTTGTTGAGTTCTTTAATTTTTATTTTACACTTATAAATACTGCTAAGTTTATACTGTATTATATGACATATTATTTGAATAGTTCTTTCAAAATTTTATCTAATTTACTATCCAAGTTTTCGTTCAATTGATTGTTAGGAATTTCTAAAGCAGTCAACACTTTTTCAAAACGCATAAAACCATTTTCTTCTCGTAATTCTACCCATTTAACTTGTAAATTGTCTAATTGTGATTTATTTTGGTTATCGTCTTTTTGTTTAGTCCTGAATTAATCGCTATTTCGTCAGGCGATAAATCTAAAGCTAACATTTCTTTTTTGTACCAATCAGCTGAAATATCTCCATTTTTCAATTTGGCATAAGCTACTTTCTTAAAAAAATCTATGGTAAATTGTAGAAATTCAGCATTAATAAGTGTTACAATCTCGATACGATAATTATCACCTTTTATCAGTTTTTTGATAATCTTTTTGGTAACTTGGTCAGTGAGCGTCATTAGCTATTTGTTTAAATTCAGCAGATTCTAAGAATTGTGTTTCTTTTTCCTTGAAAAGTGATTTTGATTTTTTTGTAGATTTTATATAATCAAAATAATCATCATTTAATTCTGTTAAAAAGAAATAACGATTTAAGATTTTTGCTACTCGTCCTAAAGTTCCACTTCCGCCAAACGGGTCAAAAACTAAATCCCCTTCAAAAGAGTAGTATTGCAATACTTTTTTACATAATTCCGCAGGGAAAACCGCAGAATGATTTTTACTGTAAATTGGGTCTATCTTCCAAATATTTGAAGTCTCAAAATCATCGGCTACTTTGCTTTTTTCAATAATTTCTTTTGGATATTGGCGAATATTCCAATCTAATAATTTGGTTGTTTTCTTGCGATAAACCATTATCATTTCGGTAACAGTATTTGGCTTATATCCCAAAGGTTTACGATGTTGTTGAAATCCGCCAACACGATTTTTTACACTTGCTTCAGGCTTTAGCCAAATAATATCGTCAATATATTCCCACCCCATTTTCATAATGTAATTATGCAAATCAAACGGAATAGGGTAGCGTTTACTCGAATGCTGTCGGCTAATACGAGAAATGATTATTGGCGAAGTGTTTATTAACAAAAAACGACCTTCTTTGGTTACTCGATGGACTTCTTTAAATACTTCTTTTAAAAATAACAAATAATCTTTATAACTTGGATAAATGGAATAATCTCTCGCATTGTAATACGGAGGAGATGTGAATGTTAAATGAATACTATCATCAGGAACCAACTTGATAATTTCTTGAACGTCACCGTGAACAATCGTATTTTTTAAAAAATCATAGGTTTGAGTATGGTGTAATTTGCTTTTATTTTCTGTAGAGGTATAAAATTCTTTTTCAATTACAGCCTGCACCATTTCGTTTTTATGATTTTTGAGAGTTTTTAGTCCTTCGGCAATTTCAGAATTACCCTTAAAAACTAATAATGCACGAATAGCTTGACAAACTACTTTTGGGTCTTTATCGTTTAAAGTTTGAATCAAAAATTCTTGTGCATTTTCGTCGCGTTGTCGTCCGATTGAAGAAACTATTTCTCTGCGAATTTCTGTTCTTTCTTCGGTCTCTAAAAGTAAAAAAAGGTCTTTAAGTTCACCGTTTAATTTGAGTTTGCCAATATTTTTAACTGCTGACATCCTGATTTTAGGATTGTTGTTTTTAGTCAAATCAAATAGCCATTTACTGTTATAGTTATTGGGTAAAGTACCTAAATTATCAAGAATAAAATTAATTTTGGGATTGTCATTTTTAAATTGAGAAATCAATTCTTTTATTGAGTTTTCTCCTCTATTCTTTACAGTTTTAATATATTCTTTTGTTAATTTCATTCCATTAAACTAATACCTTACAAAGGTATATGTTTCCCGTATAAAAGCCAAATACTTTTAGTGTTTAACTCATTTTTTCTATTTCCTCTATAAATCTTTCCGCTAAAGAATCAGCATTTTCTTGCGAATTACTTTCTGTATAAATTCTAATAATTGGTTCTGTATTAGATTTTCTCAAATGAACCCACTCATCAGCAAAATCAATTTTAACTCCGTCAGTGGTGCTTACATTTTCGTTTTTATAGTTTGAAACCATTGTTTCTAAGATGTCATCAACATTTATTTGTGGTGTTAATTGGATTTTATTTTTGCTCATAAAATAACTCGGATAGCTATCTCTTAATTCTTTACAAGACATTTTTGTGTGTGCAAGATGCGATAAAAATAACGCCACGCCAACTAAGGAATCTCTGCCATAATGTGAATCTGGATAAATAATTCCTCCATTTCCTTCTCCTCCAATTACCGCATCGGTTTTTTTCATTGCAGACACAACATTCACTTCTCCTACTGCACTTGCGGTATAAGTTCCACCATATTTGACCGTTATATCCCTTAATGCTCTTGAAGAGGACAGGTTAGAAACAGTATTTCCGCCACCCAATCTTCCTAAAACATAATCTGCACAGGCAACTAATGTATATTCTTCGCCAAACATAGAGCCGTCCTCATTTATAAATGCCAATCTATCTACGTCCGGATCTACAACAATCCCCAAATCTGCTTTTTTCTTTACAACTAATTCAGAAATATCTGTCAGATGCTCCTTTAAAGGCTCTGGATTGTGAGGAAACTCTCCGTTTGGTTTGCAATATAATTTTACACATTTAACGCCCAACTCTTTTAACAAAGCTGGAATTGCAATTCCTCCCGTAGAATTCACACCATCAACCACTACTTTAAACTTAGCTTTTTTAATTGCTTTAACATCAACCAAATCTAATTTTAAAACTTGTTTTATATGCTTTTCTATGTATTTTGTGTGTGTGCGATAACTTCCTAAATCATCAACTTTAGCAAAATTAAAATCTTCTTTTTCTACCAATTTTAAGATTTGTTTTCCTTCTTCAGCATTTAAAAATTCTCCTTTTTCATTTAGCAATTTTAGGGCGTTCCATTCTTTCGGATTATGACTTGCGGTTAAAATAATTCCACCGTCGGCTTTTTCCATCGGAACAGCAATTTCTACAGTAGGCGTTGTAGATAAGCCCAAATCAACGACATCAATTCCTAAGCCAATAAGCGTATTTGCGACTAAATTAGATACCATTTTACCAGAAATACGGGCATCTCTACCTAAAATAATTTTTATTTTTTCCTTCTCAATATTTCTATTAAGGATAAAAGTACCGTAGGCTGATGCAAATTTTACTGCATCTATTGGTGTTAGATTTTCTCCAACAGCTCCGCCAATAGTTCCTCTAATTCCTGAAATTGATTTTATTAACGTCATAATTTTAATTTTGTGATGCAACAAATATAGACCGTATTATATAATTTGCGTGTATATTATATCAACTTTAATCTACCGCCCTAAATTCAACTAGTAAATACTTCTAAAAGTTGCATTTACTAATTGAATTTAGGAAGATAGAATCTATCTGAATAAAAAGTCTAAATTTATACTTATATCTTTATATTTTTTATAACGATTATTAAAACGTTTATACAAAACACCTATTTCTTATAAACGATATTCTTTTTTATTAACAATTCTCTTAATTTATCTTTTTTAAGACGTAAATTAATTTTTCTTATTTCATGTATTTTATTATTTCCAAACATAGTATTTACTTTTTTTGCAAAGGTAATAATTATATATAATAATCTACTATTTAAGTACATCAAAATAATTATATCTTTGTAATACAAATTTGAAGAGAACTAAAACGGTTTTGAATTACGAATTACGATTACACGATTCAACAACTTTTCACTTTTAGTTTTTCACTTAGTTTTTTTATAAAAGGTTATGAAAGACATCATTTTTAATATACAATCAGAGCAAGAATTTACAGAGATTGCGTTACAAATTTTCAGGCATCAATTCAGAAATAATAAGGTATATCGGTCTTTCTGTGATTTGCTATATATACACCCGAGCGATATAAAAATAATTGAAAAAATCCCGTTCTTGCCAATTCAATTTTTTAAAACACACCGTGTTATTTCTTCGGAAGATAAAATTAAAAAGACCTTTATTAGCTCTGGAACTACAGAAAAAAATCCCAGTAAACATTTTATCTCTGATATTTCTGTCTATGAAAAAAGCTATCAAAAAGGATTTAGATACTTTTACCAAAATATAGAAGACTATGTCGTTTTGGCTTTGTTGCCAAGTTATTTAGAGCGGGAATGCTCGTCTCTAATATATATGATTGATGATTTGATACTGCGTTCAAAAAAAATAGAAAGTGGTTTCTACTTAGATAAGATAGATGAATTAGCTACAAAAATCATAAAACTTGATAAAAACGGACAAAAAATCTTGCTTATAGGAGTTTCTTTCGCACTATTAGACTTAATCGAAAAACATAAATTTAATTTAAAAAATACAGTCGTAATGGAAACTGGAGGAATGAAAGGGCGACGGAAAGAAATAATACGAAACGAATTGCACAAAATATTGCAAAACGGATTTGGAGTTGATAAAATTCACTCAGAATATGGAATGACCGAATTATTAAGCCAAGGATATTCTAAAGGAAACGGAGTTTTTGAATCTCCACCGTGGATGAAAATTTTAACTCGTGATACAGAAGATGCACTAACAATTCAACAAAAAGGAAAAACAGGTGGCATTAATGTAATTGATTTAGCAAATTACAACTCCTGCTCTTTTATTGCTACCCGAGATTTAGGAAAAGTTTTTACTAATGGAACTTTCGAAGTTTTAGGGCGTTTTGACAATTCTGATGTTCGAGGATGTAATTTGATGGTAATCTAATTTGGAAAGTAAGCGAAAAGTTAAGCTGGAGATGTTTGTTCGCCAATCGTAATTCATAATTTGTAATTATTGTATCCGCTCAAAAAACAATGTCACATCAGGTTTTCTGTTTTATTAAATCGGTTAGTGTTACCCTTTCTTGATCTTGACTAATCATTTGTTTTCACTTACCAAAAAATAAACAATAACGTGGTGAAACTAATCAAGTACAAATATAAGACTTAATAAGGAGCAAAAGAGCGAAGGCTTATAAACGAATATTAATCTTATAAAAATACTCCTAAAAGTTGCATTTACTAATTGAATCTAAGCAGAAAAAATGGACATAAATAAATTTACTTAGCTTCAGAGATGGTTTTTAATTATAGCAATTTGTATATTTGTCCCCTGAAATTTTGATTTTAAAATTATTTAAACAATGAGTACGCTTATAAAGTCAGCTACTATAATAGACTCTTCCAGCCCGTTTCACAAACAAAAAAAGGACATTTTAATTACTGATGGCATACTCAAAAAAATTGCAGATTCAATTCCTTCCAAACAGGAATACAACCTTGTAAAATTAGAAAACTTATATATTTCCTGCGGATGGTTTGACACAAGCGTTTCTTTTGGCGAACCCGGGTTTGAGGAAAGAGAGACTATCATAAATGGACTTAATACGGCAGCAAAAAGTGGGTTTACGGCTGTGGCGGTAAATTCAAACACCTTGCCAGTTATCGATAATAAATCTTCCGTAGAATTTTTGATAAATAAAGCTAACGGATATGCCACCAATTTGTATCCAATTGCCTCGCTAACGCAACAAAGCAAAGGTAAAGAAATGGCAGAGCTGTTTGATATGCAGCAGTCTGGTGCAGTTGCTTTTGGAGATTATAACAAGCCTATTTCCAATGATAATTTAATGAAAATAGCACTGCTATACGCCCAAAATTTTGACGGATTGGTGTTGAGTTTTCCTAAAAATACATCAATTGCCAAAGAAGGATTGGCAAACGAAGGACTAAACAGCACAAAACTTGGACTTAACGGAATACCTGCTTTGGCAGAACATATTCAAATCGTTAGGGATTTATTTCTGTTAGAATATACTGGCGGAAAACTTCATATACCAACAATTTCTACAACTAAATCTGTGGATTTAATCAAAGAGGCAAAAAACAAAGGGTTAAATGTAACTTGTAGCGTAGCTGCACATCATTTATTTCTTACAGACGACGAATTGTTTAGCTTTGACGGAAACATAAAAGTAACTCCTCCTTTAAGGACAAAAGAAGATTGTAATTCACTTATTAAAGGAATAAAAAAAGGTGTTATTGACATCATAACTTCAGACCATAATCCAATAGATATAGAAAATAAAAAGGTTGAATTTAGCACTGCCAAAGACGGAACAATCGGCTTAGAAAGTCTTTTTGGTGCTGTAAATTCAGTGTTATCTATAGAAAATATTATTGATTGTTTGACAAAAAATCCGAGAAGAATATTTAATGTTAAACATACAATAATTGATGTAGGTAAGGTTGCTAATATTACTTTATTTAATCCTGATTTTGCATACATTTTTACTGAAGAAAATATACTATCAACCTCTAAAAATAATGTGTTTTTGGACAAAAAACTAAAAGGAAAAGCCTACGGGATATTTTCAAATAATCAACTTATTATAAATTAAAAACATAAAAAGATAATGAATTCTGGATTGCATTATGTCGTTCGTAAACCAAAAAAAAAAATAGAAAATCCACCGCTTTTAATTTTATTGCACGGATATGGTAGCAACGAATTAGATTTATTTTCATTTGCAGAAGAATTGCCAGATAAGTTACTAATTGTCAGTGCAAGAGCTCCTTACGATATACCCTTTGGAGGCAATGCTTGGTATTCTATAAATTTTGATGATGATAATGGTAAATTTTCTGATTTAGATGAAGCCAGAAAATCTCTAACAAAAATTTCCGATTTTATTGACAAAATAAAATCTACTTATAATACAGATAAAAACAATACTTTTTTACTTGGATTTAGTCAAGGAGCGATACTCAGTTATGCGTTGAGTTTAAATTACCCGAACAAAGTGCAACACGTATTGGCTTTGAGCGGATGTATGGACGATAAATTATCGCCCGCTACTATTTCCGAGTTAAATATTACGACAGATTATTACATTTCTCACGGAACTTCAGACCAAGTTTTGCCTGTAGACTGGGCAAGAAAAGCACCTGAATTTTTATCCGCCAATAATTTAAAAAACGTATATTCAGAATATCCAATTGGGCACGGAGTTTCTCCAAAAAATTTTTACAGCTTAAAAAAATGGATAGAATGTAGATGTTAAATTGTGTAATTGTTCAATCGTAATTCGTAATTAATAAAAACACGAAAGTTATGCAGGTAAATATATCCGATTCTTGGAAAAACATCTTACAATCAGAATTTGAAAAACCTTATTTTAAAAATTTAGCGGATTTTGTAAAATCAGAATACCAAAAGACAATTTGTTATCCGAAAGGAAAAAATATTTTTTCAGCTTTTGATTTTTGTGCTTTTGATGATTTAAAAACAGTAATTATTGGACAAGACCCATATCACGGAATTGGGCAGGCAAACGGATTGTGTTTCTCGGTTTATGACGGAATTAAACACCCTCCATCGCTCATCAACATATTTAAAGAAATAGAAACAGACCTCCAAAAACCATATCCGAAAAGTGGAAATTTAGAAAAATGGGCAAAGCAGGGCGTTTTATTGTTAAATTCAACATTAACGGTCAGAGCAAATGAGGCAGGAAGTCATCAAAATAAAGGTTGGGAGCAATTTACCGACTCTATAATTACCCATACTTCCAAACAAAACGAGCATATCGTTTTTTTACTTTGGGGTAGTTTTGCTAAAAAGAAAGGTGCAAAAATTGACGCTGACAAACATTGTGTTTTAACCTCAGGACATCCGTCTCCATTGAGTGCGAATCGTGGTTACTGGTTTGGAAACAGGCATTTTTCTAAAACAAATGATTATTTAGAAAGAATAGGAAAAAAGAAAATTGAATGGTGAATAATTGTTGAATTGTTTAGCTCAACTTCAAAATTGCGATGTATCACAAATTTTCAAATAATCAACTTCAATATTGCTATAAATCCTATTAGTATCAGCCCTTTGAAAAGATAATGCAAGTACAGTTTTTATGGGACAGGTTAAATTTACGGGGATAATTTATAAATTAGCAAGAGCAAAGCAACAAATTTAGAATTATTCGAGAAAATTGGAGTATCAGAGAACACAATTAGTAAATGGAAAAACAGAGAGATTTTTGAAGATAGAAGTTCAAGACCTAATAAGATTCGTTACTCACTTAGCGAAATAGAAATGCTTATCGCCGTTGAACTAAGGACAATTACTTGGTGGTCATTAGATGAGATTACAGAAGCTATACGCCCTGAGGAACCAGCAAAGATTAGGAGTGCTGTTTATAGAACTTTTGTTCGTAAAAAAGTTAATACTGTCCCTAAAAAAGAAAGAGAAAAAGCGAAGAAATTCAAAGAATACGACCCCGGATATTTACATATGGATGTTACGTATTGCCAAAAATAAATGGTTCAAAACATTATCTTTTTGTAGCCATAGATAGAGCTACCAGAACCTTATATTATAAAATATACGACGCTAAGACAAGTGCAAATGCAGAGGCATTTATGATAGAATGTATAGATTTTTCCCTTTTGGAATTACACATGTTCTAACAGATAATGGACTTGAGTTTACCAATAGATTACTAAAAAATAAAAAGGGAGAATATTGTACAAAACCAAGTAAATTAGATGTTATTTGTCAGGATAATAACATAGACCATAGATGCACTAAGCCATTCACGCCAAAGACAAATGGAATGGTTGAGAAAGCAAATGATATTATAAAGAAAGGTACTATCAAAAGAACAAAGTATAATTCTTTAGAAGAAATGAACATTGATTTAATGAATTTCTTAGTCCATTATAATCTATACAGAAGGCACGGAAGTTTAAGAAGAGAACTAAAGGTAAAAACGCCTTTTAATGCAGTGAAAAATGGTATGAATTAGACCCTGAAATATTTAAAGAAAAACCTGACAATTTTAAAAATAAAATACTAAATTATGATAATCCTAAAAATATATTTTATAAATTTGTAAATAAAAAAGTTGCATTTGGGGGTTGAATCTACCCTAATAGTGCATGCGAAATGTATTTGTTAAGTATTTTTATTTTTTGTAAATTTGCAAGCACAAATTAGCATTTACCAACTTATTATGTTAGATAAAGAGTTTAAATATTATCTTGATAACCAAGACAAACTTGTTAAAAAGCACAACGGGAAACATTTAGTTATAATGGAAGATAAGGTTGTTGGAGTATTTGATTCAGACAAAGAAGCCTTTTTTGATTCTGAAGCTAAATATGAAGCGGGAACTTATCTTATTCAATTATGTGAGCCTGGAGACAGCTCTTACACACAATCATTTCATTCACGTGTAAGTTTTGTTTAATCTATGGATAGTACCTCTAAATCATTTACTTTGCAGTCGGAAGGAATATTAAGAACATTGAAAACTCCTTGTTTGGTTTGCCATGCTTATAATCCTAATAATCCTTAATTAAAGCCATAGCACAAACTTTTGTAGCTATTCAAATTTTTGTTTTGCCAACTGGTTATATTAACTTGTGTGGGAAATCTATTAATTAAACAAATTGCACTTGATTTAATTCTTCAGCAAATTAGTGTAATTTTCTTTCTATTTTTTTAGTAGTTTTTTTGCTGGGCTTTCTATATCCTTGCACATATTGATTTTGATTGACATCTGTTAAACGCTGTAATCCTACGTAACTTAATATTTTGGAGTAATATTCTAAAAATGGTGGTAAGTCATATAGTTGTTTTCCTTTTAAGTAGATGTCAAAACTAAAGTCTTCGTTTTTATAATTGAAAATGTAGAATTGAGAATTGCTGAAAAGTAAGATGTAAAATGAATAAGAGATATTTGTATATTTGTGGTTGTAAAAATAAGGTATTTAAGGATAAAAAATGAGTAAAAATATGAATTTCATAGAATTGTTTGCTGGCGCGAGCGGACTGGGTGAGGGGTTTATATCAGAAGGATTTAATCCAATAGCAACGGTAGAGATAAATAAGCATTGCTGTGAAACATTAAAGACCCGTTCGGCATACCATTATTTAGTGAACAATAATAATGCAGATACTTACAATGATTATCTTAAAGGAAAAATTGATAAAGATGCTTTGTATTCACAAATTCCAAAAGAGGTTTTAAGTCAAACGATACATCAGGAAATAAACAAGGCTAATATGCAAGGCATAAAGAAGAGAATACGAGAACAACTGGGTAGCCAGAAATTGGATGTCATATTAGGTGGACCTCCCTGTCAAGCCTATTCAATAATTGGGAAATTTGAAAACGGCTATAAAGCAAATGACCATCGGCTTTATTTGTATAAATTTTACATCTCTTTTTTGAAAGAATTTCAACCAAAGATATTTTTATTTGAAAATGTTTTAGGGCTTCTATCACTGGATAAAGGAAATTTATTTAACACTATCAAACAAGGATTTGAAGAAGCAGGCTATAACATCGCATATAAAGTACTGGATGCTAGTCAGTACGGCGTATTGCAAAAAAGAAAAAGAGTTATCTTGATAGGCATAAAAAAAGATTTAGATATAGCGTTTAATTTTGATGAAATGGTAGAAGCGAAAAACCAATATTTTGTTAAGGATTTATTACAAGATTTGCCTCAATTGCAGGCTGGAAAACATTCAACGAAATACGCCGCTGAAACTAATGATTATCTTAAAAAATTTAATATCAGAAACGAACAAGACAATATTCTAACGTGCCACCAATCAAGACCGCACAATGAAAGAGATTTAGAGATTTATAAAATAGTTGTCCAAGCATGGAATAGCAGCAAAGAAAGATTGAAGTATAGTAAGTTGCCTAGTGAACTAATAACCCATAAGAATATAAAATCTTTTTTAGATCGCTTTAAGGTGGTTGCTGGAAACATGCCATATAGCCATACTATGGTGGCACATATTGCTAAAGACGGACATCATTACATCCACCCTGACATCCAGCAAAATAGAAGTTTGACGGTAAGAGAGGCGGCAAGAATACAGTCTTTCCCAGATAATTATTTTTTTGAAGGACCAAGAACCGCACAATTTACGCAGGTTGGCAATGCCGTTCCCCCGATATTATCTCGAGCTTTGGCAAAACAAATAAGGAAGTTATTATGAAGCATAATTTTAATTTTGAATTTTCTCCGAATTTGATCATTCTTTTGGGTGAGCAATTAATTCACGATAAGAAAATTGCTCTGTCAGAGTTGGTTAAAAATGCTTATGATGCCGATGCTAGCAAAGTAGAGGTAGAAGTTAGCAATGCGCAAATAAGCATAACAGACGATGGCTGTGGAATGGATTTATTCACTATTCAAAATATATGGCTTAAACCCGGCGTAAGCCACAAGAAAGACAACATAAAAGGCGGGGAATTAACACCTAAATTTAAAAGAATGCCCCTTGGTGAGAAAGGTGTTGGGCGACTTGGTTCCCATAAGCTGGGGCATTTGATTGAGGTTTATACGAAACACAAAGACAATCAAGAAATCTATTTAAAGATTAGCTGGAGAGATTTTGAAGCCGCTAACAGCCTTTCTGATTTACCACCTATTGAGGTTGTGGAGAATAACGAACCCAAAGTTTTTAATAGCCAAACCGGAACAAAAATTATTATAAAAGACTTAAAAGAGGACTGGGCAGAAAAAGATTTTAAGCAAATCTCTAATGATTTAACGAATTTGATAGCCCCTTTTAGTAATACTGAAACATTTAATATTACGCTAAAAGTAAACAATGAATTGTTTAGTAACGACTTAAAAGAACAGGTAAATAATATCAGAAATAACGCTCTGTTTGATTTTGATGTAACAATTAAAAATGGCTTGGTGGCAAAATTTACCTATAACTTTAAGCCTTGGTTGGGTTTGAATAAAGTGGATGCTAGAGAAATTAATATAAATAACGATATTGTATTACTGAGAAAAATACTCGGAAAGAATAATGAACAATTAAGTTTTGATAAAGAATTAAAGGTTTATAAAAAATTAGAAATTGGTGAAATTAATTTTTCAGGATTTGTCTATGACTATGACAATACCTTATGGAATACACAGAAGCAAATGTCAAAAAAGGATAAGGTTTTTACCAAAGATTATATGAAGAATAACGGTGGAATTAGAGTGTATAGGGATAATTTTAGGGTGTTTAATTATGGTGAAAAAGGACAGGATATTTTGGAGTTGGACTTAAAAAGAGTCAATCGCCCCGCTGGAAAAATAAGCTCTAATCAAATCCTTGCCTCTATTCGGTTAAACAGAAGCGAAAGTGCTGGATTGTTAGAAAAGACCAATAGAGAGGGATTTATCAATAATGCTTCCTTAACCGCCTTGCAAAAAATATTAGATGAAGTCATAGATATTATTAGTAACTTTCGTCAAGATGACAAAGCAAAAATTATTCGAACTTATCTAGAACCGCCAGAAAACAAAGCAAGTATTGAAAACAAAATAAACAAAATTCAGAACGTTATTGAGTGCTCTGATTTACAGGAAGGTGAAAAGGAAAAAATCAGCAAAACGTTAGATGGCTTTGCTAAAGATTTTGCCAAGACAAAAGATATTTTTATGAATGCCGCTAATACGGGAATAAGCCTAACCATTGTTATCCATGAACTTGAAAAAATTATCGCTAACTTAGACCGTAGCATTGCGGAAAAGGATTGGATAAGCGTGCCAAAAATAGCCAAATACCTACAAGAAACAGTTAATAATTATAAAGATACTATTAAATTAGATAAAAAGATTTCGCTGGTGAGCATAAAAGAAATTATTGAAAAATCAATTTTTAATGTTAATGCAAGATTTGAGTTTCATAAGGTGGAAGTGCAGCAAGAATTGATACCAGATATAAAAATATCGGTTAAAAGGAATTTAATTATTGGTGTACTTAACAATTTGTTTGATAACGCTATTTATTGGCTCAATTATCAGGATATTGAGCATAAAAAAATAAGAATTATAGCCTATAAAAAAGACAAGCAAATCCATTTAGTGATAGCAGATAACGGCAAAGGATTTACTATTGATTTTGAATCTGCAATTATGGCTTTTATTACAGGCAGAAAAGATGAAAGCTCGATGGGAATTGGTCTGCATTTGGTAGATAACATTATGGAGGCTCATCAAGGCTTGTTAGTAGAAGGCGATTTTAGAGAAGAAAAATTGTCCAAAGATTTTAAGGATGGTGCAATTATTAAATTAATATTTACATAGTAAAAAAGCCATCATTTGATAGCTTTTACTATTTTAACTAAATTTCACTTTTAACTTTCTAATAAACCGTAGGAGAAACTTCAGCATTAACTAATGTTGGTTGGTGCTCTTCGCTAAGAGCGAGAACAAATATCCCTTTTTTCTTGGCTGAGCTGAGTATATGCTTATGGTCGCCTCCAGTAAATCCTGCAATTGTAGCATAGAATTTTTTGTTAGTAGATTTATACCGAGATGAATTTTTCAATATAACAATATCTTTAGGTAAATCTTCTCTAACATTATCTGAATTGATAGTTGTCTTTACTGAAACAAGCATAACAGCATTATCATTTTCAAGGATAATATCATACTCTTTTCCGTCAATATCTATATTTCTAACAATAGTATCAAAGGTTATACCGCCAACGCTTATATTTGATTTCAAACCTCGATAAAAATATTCCTCTGAAATATTGGCTACTTTTTTTGTATAAAAACCTAAGTGACCTGATGTCTTTTTAAGAGCATATTCTGTTTCTTCAAGAATTTCTCTCATCTTCTTAAAATCTTCATCTGCACGTTTTTCAGCAATTTTTCTGTTGTATTCCGTTTCTTTACGAATATCTTCCGTTTCTTTACGAATACTTTCTGCTTCTTTACGAATGCCTTCCGTTTCTTTACGAATTTGAGCAGTTTCCTCATCATTTTTTTTACGAATGCCTTCTGCCTCTTTACGAATTTGAGCAACTTTTTGCGTTGTCTCCGCCTCAATTTTAGCAACTCTTTGTGCCGTTAATTCAAACAATTCTTTAATTTCTGTTGTTGTCATAATTATTATTATTATTTAATAACACTTTTCGACAAAGATAGTAAAAAAAATAAAAACACATTGCTGACAAGCAGAGTAGCTTCCAACCTCCAACCTCCATTCTCAATTAAATAAACTATCTTTGGAGCAATAATTTTCAATTCCAAGACGATGAAAACTCAAACAGCATTTAGAATCAATACCGATTTATTAGAAAAATTAAAAGAAAAAGCTTTGTCTCAAAAAAGAAGTCTGAACGATTATGTTGTGTATTTATTCTATAAAGATGTTAGGGATATCCCAAACAAAACAACGAGAAAATCAATAGATGACGCTAGGAAAGGGGTTGATTTAAAAACAATTACAGATTTAGAAGAGTATAAAAAATCTTTTATTGAATAGTAGTTAATGTTTAAAAAAAAAATAAACTATCTTTGGCAAATAATTTAAACCAATTAAACACCCATACTTATGAAACCCATTATACACCCACCCAAAGAAACACCTATGACTGACAAAACGTCATATAATAACCCATTTAACTGGAGCAGTTTCCTCATCATTTTTTTTACGAATGCCTTCCGTTTCTTTACGAATATTTTCTGCCTCTTTACGAATTTGAGCAACTTTTTGCGTTGTCTCCGCCTCAATTTTAGCAACTCTTTGTGCCGTTAATTCAAACAATTCTTTAATTTCTGTTGTTGTCATAATTTAAAATCAATCCTAATATAAAAATATTACAAGTGTTTACAAAGATACGTAATAACTTTGATATATTAACCCTAATTCTGGTAAATTAAAGCATAGTAAAAAAGCCATCATTTGATAGCTTTTACTATTTTAACTAAATTTCACTTTTAACTTTCTAATAAACCGTAGGAGAAACTTCAGCATTAACTAATGTTGGTTGATGTTCTTCGCTAAGAGCGAGAACAAATATCCCTTTTTTCTTGGCTGAGTTGAGTATATGCTTATGGTCGCCTCCAGTAAATCCTGCAATTGTAGCATAGAATTTTTTGTTAGTAGATTTATACCGAGATGAATTTTTCAATATAACAATATCTTTAGGTAAATCTTCTCTAACATTATCTGAATTGATAGTTGTCTTTACTGAAACAAGCATAACAGCATTATCATTTTCAAGGATAATATCATACTCTTTTCCGTCAATATCTATATTTCTAACAATAGTATCAAAGGTTATACCGCCAACGCTTATATTTGATTTCAAACCTCGATAAAAATATTCCTCTGAAATATTGGCTACTTTTTTTGTATAAAAACCTAAGTGACCTGATGTCTTTTCAATATTTCTTTCTGTTCTATTAAGAATTTTTCTGATTTCACTAAAATCTTCCTCTGCAAGTTTTCGTGCCTCTTTACGAATATCTTCCGTTTCTTTACGAATATCTTCTGTTTCTTTACGAATATTTTCTGCCTCTTTACGAATTTGAGCAGTTTCCTCCTCATTTTTTTTACGAATGCCTTCTGCCTCTTTACGAATTTGAGCAACTTTTTGCGTTGTCTCTGCCTCAATTTTAGCAACTCTTTGTGCCGTTAATTCAAACAATTCTTTAATTTCTGTTGTTGTCATAATTTATTAATTTATGTTGTTGTCATAATTTAAAATTACTATATCCTAATATAAAAATATTACAAGTGTTTACAAAGATACGTAATAACTTTGATATATTAACCCTAATTCTAGTAAATTAACGCATAGTAAAAAAGCCATCATTTGATGGCTTTTACTATTTTAACTAAATTTCACTTTTAACTTTCTAATAAACCGTAGGAGAAACTTCAGCATTAACTAATGTTGGTTGATGTTCTTCGCTAAGAGCGAGAACAAATATCCCTTTTTTCTTGGCTGAGTTGAGTATATGCTTATGGTCGCCTCCAGTAAATCCTGCAATTGTAGCATAGAATTTTTTGTTAGTAGATTTATACCGAGATGAATTTTTCAATATAACAATATCTTTAGGTAAATCTTCTCTAACATTATCTGAATTGATAGTTGTCTTTACTGAAACAAGCATAACAGCATTATCATTTTCAAGGATAATATCATACTCTTTTCCGTCAATATCTATATTTCTAACAATAGTGTCAAAGGTTATACCGCCAACGCTTATATTTGATTTCAAGCCTCGATAAAAATATTCCTCTGAAATATTGGCTACTTTTTTTGTATAAAAACCTAAGTGACCTGATGTCTTTTCAATATTTCTTTCTGTTCTATTAAGAATTTTTCTGATTTCACTAAAATCTTCCTCTGCAAGTTTTCGTGCCTCTTTACGAATGTCTTCCGTTTCTTTACGAATATCTTCCGTTTCTTTACGAATATTTTCTGCCTCTTTACGAATGCCTTCCGTTTCTTTACGAATTTGAGCAGTTTCCTCATCATTTTTTTTACGAATGCCTTCTGCCTCTTTACGAATTTGAGCAGTTTCCTCATCATTTTTTTTACGAATACCTTCCGTTTCTTTACGAATGCCTTCCGTTTCTTTACGAATATTTTCTGCCTCTTTACGAATTTGAGCAACTTTTTGCGTTGTCTCCGCCTCAATTTTAGCAACTCTTTGTGCTGTTAATTCAAACAATTCTTTAATTTCTGTTGTTGTCATAATTTATTAATTTCTGTTGTTGTCATAATTTAAAATCAATCTTAATATAAAAATATTACAAGTGTTTACAAAGATACGTAATAACTTTGATATATTAACCCTAATTCTGGTAAATTAAAGCATAGTAAAAAACCCATCATTTGATGGCTTTTACTATTTTAACTAAATTTAACTTTTAACTTTCTAATAAACCGTAGGAGAAACTTCAGCATTAACTAATGTTGGTTGGTGTTCTTCGCTAAGAGCGAGAACAAATATCCCTTTTTTCTTGGCTGAGTTGAGTATATGCTTATGGTCGCCACCAGTAAATCCTGCAATTGTAGCATAGAATTTTTTGTTAGTAGATTTATACCGAGATGAATTTTTCAATATAACAATATCTTTAGGTAAATCTTCTCTAACATTATCTGAATTGATAGTTGTTTTTACTGAAACAAGCATAACAGCATTATCATTTTCAAGGATAATATCATACTCTTTTCCGTCAATATCTATATTTTTAACAATAGTGTCAAAGGTCATACCGCCAACGCTTATATTTGATTTCAAACCTCGATAAAAATATTCCTCTGAAATATTGGCTACTTTTTTTGTATAAAAACCTAAGTGACCTGATGTCTTTTCAATATTTCTTTCTGTTCTATTAAGAATTTTTCTGATTTCACTAAAATCTTCCTCTGCAAGTTTTCGTGCCTCTTTACGAATATCTTCCGTTTCTTTACGAATATCTTCTGTTTCTTTACGAATATTTTCTGCTTCTTTACGAATGCCTTCTGTTTCTTTACGAATTTGAGCAGTTTCCTCATCATTTTTTTTACGAATACCTTCCGTTTCTTTACGAATACTTTCTGCCTCTTTACGAATTTGAGCAACTTTTTGCGTTGTCTCTGCCTCAATCTTAGCAACTTTTTGCGTTGTCTCCGCCTCAATTTTAGCAACTCTTTGTGCTGTTAATTCAAACAATTCTTTAATTTCTGTTGTTGTCATAATTATTATTTAATAACACTTTTCGACAAAGATAGTAAAAAAAAATAAAAACACATTGCTGACAAGCAGAGTAGCTTCCAACCTCCAACCTCCATTCTCAATTAAATAAACTATCTTTGGAGCAATAATTTTCAATTCCAAGACGATGAAAACTCAAACAGCATTTAGAATCAATACCGATTTATTAGAAAAATTAAAAGAAAAAGCTTTGTCTCAAAAAAGAAGTCTGAACGATTATGTTGTGTATTTATTCTATAAAGATGTTAGGGATATCCCAAACAAAACAACGAGAAAATCAATAGATGACGCTAGGAAAGGGGTTGATTTAAAAACAATTACAGATTTAGAAGAGTATAAAAAATCTTTTATTGAATAGTAGTTAATGTTTTAAAAAAATAAACTATCTTTGGCGAATAATTTAAACCAATTAAACACCCATACTTATGAAACCCATTATACACCCACCCAAAGAAACACCTATGACTGACAAAACGTCATATAATAACCCATTTAACTGGAGGAGATTCCGAATGAAATCATCGTTTACCATAAAAACCCTTAATAATCATATAGTTACCCCCCCCCCCGACATTATGGCAGTCTTTAGCCAATCTTTGTAATTACAAAAACACTCTCCCTCTCTTTTCAACAAAGATAGTAAAAAAAATAAAAACACATTGCTGACAAGCAGAGTAGCTTCCAGCCTCCAACCTCCATTCTCAATTAAATAAACTATCTTTGGAGCAATAATTTTCAATTCCAAGACGATGAAAACTCAAACAGCATTTAGAATCAATACCGATTTATTAGAAAAATTAAAAGAAAAAGCTTTGTCTCAAAAAAGAAGTCTGAACGATTATGTTGTGTATTTATTCTATAAAGATGTTAGGGATATCCCAAACAAAACAACGAGAAAATCAATAGATGACGCTAGGAAAGGGGTTGATTTAAAAACAATTACAGATTTAGAAGAGTATAAAAAATCTTTTATTGAATAGTAGTTAATGTTTAAAAAAAATAAACTATCTTTGGCGAATAATTTAAACCAATTAAACACCCATACTTATGAAACCCATTATACACCCACCCAAAGAAACACCTATGACTGACAAAACGTCATATAATAACCCATTTAACTGGAGGAGATTCCGAATGAAATCATCGTTTACCATAAAAACCCTTAATAATCATATAGTTACCCCCCCCCGACATTATGGCAGACTTTAGCCAATCTTTGTAATTACAAAAACACTCTCCCTCTCCTTATTCTAAGTCTGGCTTTTTCTCTGCCAGCAAATGCTCAAGAGGCTGACCCAACAGACCTTTGTTCACGCACCGCAGTAGTTCAGACTGTAATCATCTCCAAAGTAAGTGGTAAAACCAATTGTGCAGCCATTACTACAGCAGAGTTGATAGCTTTTACTATTTTAACTAAATTTCACTTTTAACTTTCTAATAAACCGTAGGAGAAACTTCAGCATTAACTAATGTTGGTTGATGTTCTTCGCTAAGAGCGAGAACAAATATCCCTTTTTTCTTGGCTGAGCTGAGTATATGCTTATGGTCGCCTCCAGTAAATCCTGCAATTGTAGCATAGAATTTTTTGTTAGTAGATTTATACCGAGATGAATTTTTCAATATAACAATATCTTTAGGTAAATCTTCTCTAACATTATCTGAATTGATAGTTGTCTTTACTGAAACAAGCATAACAGCATTATCATTTTCAAGGATAATATCATACTCTTTTCCGTCAATATCTATATTTTTAACAATAGTGTCAAAGGTCATACCGCCAACGCTTATATTTGATTTCAAGCCTCGATAAAAATATTCCTCTGAAATATTGGCTACTTTTTTTGTATAAAAACCTAAGTGACCTGATGTCTTTTTAAGAGCATATTCTGTTTCTTCAAGAATTTCTCTCATCTTCTTAAAATCTTCATCTGCACGTTTTTCAGCAATTTTTCTGTTGTATTCCGTTTCTTTACGAATATCTTCTGTTTCTTTACGAATATTTTCTGCTTCTTTACGAATGCCTTCTGTTTCTTTACGAATTTGAGCAGTTTCCTCATCATTTTTTTTACGAATACCTTCCGTTTCTTTACGAATACTTTCTGCCTCTTTACGAATTTGAGCAACTTTTTGCGTTGTCTCTGCCTCAATCTTAGCAACTTTTTGCGTTGTCTCCGCCTCAATTTTAGCAACTCTTTGTGCCGTTAATTCAAACAATTCTTTAATTTCTGTTGTTGTCATAATTATTATTTAATAACACTTTTCAACAAAGATAGTAAAAAAAATAAAAACACATTGCTGACAAGCAGAGTAACCTCCAACCTCCATTCTCAATTGAATAAACTATCTTTGGAGCAATAATTTTCAATTCCAAGACGATGAAAACTCAAACAGCATTTAGAATCAATACCGATTTATTAGAAAAATTAAAAGAAAAAGCTTTGTCTCAAAAAAGAAGTCTGAACGATTATGTTGTGTATTTATTCTATAAAGATGTTAGGGATATCCCAAACAAAACAACGAGAAAATCAATAGATGACGCTAGGAAAGGGGTTGATTTAAAAACAATTACAGATTTAGAAGAGTATAAAAAATCTTTTATTGAATAGTAGTTAATGTTTTAAAAAAATAAACTATCTTTGGCAAATAATTTAAACCAATTAAACACCCATACTTATGAAACCCATTATACACCCACCCAAAGAAACACCTATGACTGACAAAACGTCATATAATAACCCATTTAACAGGAGGAGATTCCGAATGAAATCATCGTTTACCATAAAAACCCTTAATAATCATATAGTTACCCCCCCCCCCCCCGACATTATGGCAGTCTTTAGCCAATCTTTGTAATTACAAAAACACTCTCCCTCTCCTTATTCTAAGTCTGGCTTTTTCTCTGCCAGTTAATGCTCAAGAGGCTGACCCAACAGACCTTTGTTCACGCACCGCAGTAGTTAAGAATGTTATCGTCAACAGGGTGAGTGGCAAAACCGATTGTGCAGACATTACTTCGACAGACTTGGCGGGAGTTACCAGATTAAATTTTCTTGGGTTGGGTTCCTTTAGTTCTCTAAGAGGTAGTAACCTAAAGAGTGGCGATTTTGCGGGATTAACCGGACTAACAAGACTCGATTTAGATTTCAATGAGATTACCAGCCTACCCGCTGATATTTTCTCTGGGCTATCTGCCTTAACGACACTCAAGTTAGATGACAATCAATTATCCTCCTTGCCATCTGGTATTTTCGCGGGCTTAACCAGTTTAACAACTCTCAATTTATCGAACAACTCACTGCCTGCTTCGCTCCCTGCAAGCCTGTTTGCCGATGTACCACGAAACGCAATAACCCTTCCCACGGGAACCACGATTAACGCCGCAGTGCCAACAACCGTAGGTACGATTGATAATATCACTGACCTCGTGGCAATGGGTAGTCCTCGCGTTGTGAACGTAGCGAATAAATTTAGCGACACAGGCGATACCTTGACCTATACCGTAGAATCTAATAATACTGCCACTGCCACCGTTGCGGTGAGCGGTAGCGCAATAACTATTACCCCCGTAGCCATAGGAACAGCAACCATAACCATCACTGCCGCCGATACAGCAGGGCAAACGGCTATACAAACTTTTGTGGTAAGCGTTAATGCTCAAGAGGCTGACCCAACAGACCTTTGTTCACGCACCGCAGTAGTTAAGAATGTTATCGTCAACAGGGTGAGTGGCAAAACCGATTGTGCAGACATTACTTCGACAGACTTGGCGGGAGTTACCAGATTAAATTTTCTTGGGTTGGGTTCCTTTAGTTCTCTAAGAGGTAGTAACCTAAAGAGTGGCGATTTTGCGGGATTAACCGGACTAACAAGACTCGATTTAGATTTCAATGAGATTACCAGCCTACCCGCTGATATTTTCTCTGGGCTATCTGCCTTAACGACACTCAAGTTAGATGACAATCAATTATCCTCCTTGCCATCTGGTATTTTCGCGGGCTTAACCAGTTTAACAACTCTCAATTTATCGAACAACTCACTGCCTGCTTCGCTCCCTGCAAGCCTGTTTGCCGATGTACCACGAAACGCAATAACCCTTCCCACGGGAACCACGATTAACGCCGCAGTGCCAACAACCGTAGGTACGATTGATAATATCACTGACCTCGTGGCAATGGGTAGTCCTCGCGTTGTGAACGTAGCGAATAAATTTAGCGACACAGGCGATACCTTGACCTATACCGTAGAATCTAATAATACTGCCACTGCCACCGTTGCGGTGAGCGGTAGCGCAATAACTATTACCCCCGTAGCCATAGGAACAGCAACCATAACCATCACTGCCGCCGATACAGCAGGGCAAACGGCTATACAAACTTTTGTGGTAAGCGTTAATGCTCAAGAGGCTGACCCAACAGACCTTTGTTCACGCACCGCAGTAGTTAAGAATGTTATCGTCAACAGGGTGAGTGGCAAAACCGATTGTGCAGACATTACTTCGACAGACTTGGCGGGAGTTACCAGATTAAATTTTCTTGGGTTGGGTTCCTTTAGTTCTCTAAGAGGTAGTAACCTAAAGAGTGGCGATTTTGCGGGATTAACCGGACTAACAAGACTCGATTTAGATTTCAATGAGATTACCAGCCTACCCGCTGATATTTTCTCTGGGCTATCTGCCTTAACGACACTCAAGTTAGATGACAATCAATTATCCTCCTTGCCATCTGGTATTTTCGCGGGCTTAACCAGTTTAACAACTCTCAATTTATCGAACAACTCACTGCCTACTTCGCTCCCTGCAAGCCTGTTTGCCGATGTCCCACGAAGCGCAATAACACTTCCCACGGGAACTACGATTAACGCCGCAGTGCCAACAACCGTAGGCACGATTGCCAATATTACTGACCTTGTAGAAAGTGGCAGCCCTCAAACGGTAAATGTTGCTAATAAATTTAGCGACACAGGCGATACGTTGACCTATACCGTAGAATCTAATAATACTGCCACTGCCACCGTTGAGGTGAGCGGTAGCACAGTAACCATTACGCCCGTAGCCATAGGAACAGCAGACATAACCATCACTGCCGCCGATACAGCAGGGCAAACGGCTACACAAACCTTTATGGTAAGCGTTAATGCTCAAGATGCTGACCCAACAGACCTCTGTTCGCGCACCGCAGTAGTTAAGAATTTAATCATCTCCGAAGTGAGTGGCAAAACCAATTGTGCAGACATTACTACAGCAGAGTTGGCGGACATTCGTGACTTATCATTTTCCTCTATTCCTAATTCGCCTTTTAATCTAGCCGGTAGCAACCTAAAGAGTGGCGATTTTGCTGGCTTAACTGGGCTAACAGAACTCTTCTTTAGATTCAGCCAATTAACGACTATTCCCGCTGATATTTTCTCTGGGCTATCAGCTTTAGAAAGACTTTTTTTAAATAACAATCAATTATCCTCCTTGCCATCTGGTATTTTCGCGGGCTTAACCAGTTTAACAACTCTCAATTTATCGAACAACTCACTGCCTGCTTCGCTCCCTGCAAGCCTGTTTGCTGATGTCCCACGAAACGCAATAACACTTCCCACAGGAACCACAATTAACGCCGCAGTGCCAACAACCGTTGGAAGCATTCCAGCACAAACGACAAATTTAGGTGTCCCTCTAACCGTCAATGTGGCGGATAAATTTAGCGACACAGGCGATACGTTGACCTATACCGTAGAATCTAATAATACAGCCACTGCCACCGTTGCGGTTAGCGGTAGTACAGTAACTATTACCCCTGTAGCCATAGGAACAGCAGACATAACCGTCACTGCCACCGATACAGCAGATCAAACAGTTACACAAACTTTTACGATAAGCATTACCAACACAGCCCCAACAGACCTTTGTTCACGCACCGCAGTAGTTAAGAATTTAATCATCTCCGAAGTGAGTGGCAAAACCAATTGTGCAGACATTACTACAGCAGAGTTGGCGGACATTCGTGACTTATCATTTTCCTCTATTCCTAATTCGCCTTTTAATCTAGCCGGTAGCAACCTAAAGAGTGGCGATTTTGCTGGCTTAACTGGGCTAACAGAACTCTTCTTTAGATTCAGCCAATTAACGACTATTCCCGCTGATATTTTCTCTGGGCTATCAGCTTTAGAAAGACTTTTTTTAAATAACAATCAATTATCCTCCTTGCCATCTGGTATTTTCGCGGGCTTAACCAGTTTAACAACTCTCAATTTATCGAACAACTCACTGCCTGCTTCGCTCCCCGCAAGCCTGTTTGCCGATGTATCACGAAACGCAATAACCCTTCCCACGGGAACCACAATTAACGCCGCAGCACCAACAACCGTAGGCACGATTGCCAACATTACTAACCTCGTAGAAAATGGCAGTCCTCAAACTGTAGATGTGGCGGATAAATTTAGCGACACAGGCGATACGTTGACCTATACCGTAGAATCTAATAATACTGCCACTGCCACCGTTGAGGTGAGCGGCAGCACGCTAACCATTGCGCCTGTAGCCGCAGGCAGTGCAACCATCACCATCACTGCCACCGATACAGCAGGGCAAACGGTTACGCAGACTTTTGCGGTTACTGTTGTTGATACGACACCCGTAGCCGTTCCGAGTATTAGTATCAGCCCCGCCACAGTAACGGCAACAGTGGGTACTGCTATTGCGAATATCACTATCGATTCAAGTGGCGGTGCGGTTGACAGCTACAGCATCAGTCCAACACTGACAGCCGGACTGACACTGGACACTGCCACTGGTGCCATCTCGGGTACGCCAACGGCGACTGCACCTTCACGCACCTACACCATCACTGCGACTAATAGTGCTGGTACGGCTACTGCGATGGTCAACATCACCGTCAATGCGGCACCAGTTGTCAACAACCCAGCCCCAACCATTGCGACCGTACTTGTCAATATTGACCTGGCGGTAAATGCTCAACCTCACACGCTGAATGTGGTGGCTAACTTTATCGACCCAAACGATACCTTGACCTTTTCCGTGCAATCCGATAATACCGCCACTGTCACCGTTGCGGTTAGCGGTAGCACAGTAACCATTACGCCAATAGCCATAGGAACAACAACCATAACCGTAACTGCCGCAGACACTATCGGTCAAACAGTTACACAAACCTTTATGGTAACTGTTATTAGCTCTCCCCTTCCCAACCCAACCGTGTGCATGCGTCACCCCAAAGTTCAGGAAGTAATCATCCAAAATGTGGATGGTAAAAGTGCTTGTGGCGACATTACTGCGGCAGATTTGGCGGGAATTACCTCTTTAGTCCATTTTGGCGGGTTTGATTTCGTCCCCCCAAAGAGAAGTGATTTTGCTGGTTTAACCGCGTTACTAAATCTCGACATCTCCGACAGCAACAACTTCGGTGGCTTAACGACCCTCCCAGCGGATCTTTTTCAAGATCTGCCAGCACTGAGGAACTTGAATTTAACGAATAATCAATTACGCACCTTGCCAATTGGTATTTTTCAGGGCTTATCCTTGATTGGTCTCACATTAGGCGGTAACCCGTGGGTTTCGTTGCCCACGAATATTTTTAACGAAATGGCTTCGGTTAGCCAAACCACACGAATGAGCGTTATGGGTCTCGCCCCCATCAATGCCGCATTGCCAGTCGCCAGTGGCACCATTCCAGGACAATCGTTAGCACGAACGGCTAACCCGCTCACCCTGGAGGTGGCTACTTTCTTTAGCGACCCGGGCGATACCCTGACCTACACAGCCACGTCCGCTACCCCCGCCATTGCCAGCGTTGCCATCAGCGGCAGCACGCTAACCATTACGCCCGTAGCACTCGGCACAACCAACATCATGGTGACTGCTCGCGACACCGCCGGACAGCCGGTTACACAGACCTTTGCGGTTACTGTTAGCGGCGATGCGGCAGCCGTAGCCGCCCCCGACATCAGCCCCAGTGTAACGGCACTGATCGCCACCCAAGCTGTCGCCATTACCCCCATCACCATTGATGCCGCAGCCGGTGGTGCGGTGGATAGCTACAGCATTAGCCCAGACCTGCCAGCCGGACTATCCATTGACACCAGCAGTGGCGAAATCTCGGGCACGCCAACGGTGGTCGCTGGTGAGCAGATTTACACCATCACGGCTACCAATACCACTGGCACGGATACCGCCAGCGTCACCATCACCGTTAATACTGTTGCCCCGCGTATCAGTATCAGCCCCGCTACGCTGGTTGCCAACATGGGCAGTCCGATTATGCCGATAACCATCACCCCAATAGGTGGCGGTGCGGTTGTCAGCTATGGCATCGACCCAGCCATTGGCAATGGGCTGTTATTTGACACAACCGACGGCGCCATTTCAGGTACGCCAGATGCGGTTGCAGAAGCAATCACCTACACCATCACCGCCACCAATAGCGGTGGCACGGCTACCGCTATGGTAACCATCACCGTCAATGCACCGGACATCACCCGACCCGGCGTAGCTATCTCATCTTTACCGGAGTCAGCTAATATAGCTAATGGCGACACAGTAAATGCCACCACGCTACGCTATGAAGTCGCCTTTAGTGAGCTTATTAGCGGTTTTGAGATCGATGATATTACCGTAACCGGCACGGCAGCTGTTGCGGCATCCGGCCTTACCGGTGGTGCTAATGGTACGGGGCTGTTTTTCCAATTTGAGGTGCTAAAAGGCAACCTTGACGGCACCGTCATCGTCTCCATTGCCGAGAATATTGCCGAGGATACTGCGGGTAATGGCAACACCGCTTCTGGCGACTACACATTAACCATTGACACCACGCCACCAACCATCACGCTAACTGGCGATGCTGCCCTAACCCTCGTCAGAGGCACGGATTATACCGATGCCGGGGCAACGGCAAACGATAACACTGGTGGGGATATTACGAGCTCAATCACAACGAGCTTTACCCTCGATGGCGCTGAGGTCGCTTCCTTAAATTCTTCTCTACCGGGCACTTACATCATCACCTATAACGTATCCGATGCGGCTAACAACCCGGCAATGGCAGTTACCCGAATGGTCACGACGGTGGAAGCACTAAGCCCAAACCCAGATGGCGTTATCGCAACAGCAGCAGGCGATAAAATAAGGCTACAGTTTTTTGACCAACAACTCACCAACAATGGTGCAGCACCGGGTGACTTTAGCTTGTCAGGAGCGGCAGCGGCAGGGATAACAGTCACCGCGCTTGCTGTAGATGCAGATGATAGTACTGTATTGATTCTCACCTTATCGGGTAACATTGCCAAAGATGCAGCAGTCACACTGGCATACACTCGAACAGCAGGTAGCATTAGCGGGGTGTTCAGTACCGGCAGTATCAGCAGCAATGGCATTGTTATAGACTTTGCTGCTACAGATGTGGACACGAGCAATATAATAGCCCCAGACCAAACAGAACCGACTATACAGATAGCATCTACTGCAACAAGTCCAACGAATGCTAATCCAATCCCGATCAATCTAACATTCTCAGAATCGCTGACCGGATTTGAAGAATCTAATATTACGGTTAGCGGCGGAACTATAACGGCAGGTTCATATCTGGTCACTAGTAGCAATCCAGACGGTTCTAGCCTTGGTGCTTCTTTTACGATAACACCGTCTAATGACGGGCTAATTACCGTGCGTATTGCCGCTGGTGCAGCGCAAAACCTTGCCACAAACGGAAACCCTGCCGCATCATTTGACATTACTTATGACGGAACAGCGCCCGTTGTTACCATTAGCACTCAAGCACAAGCGGTCAACGATGCCGCATTCACGCTTACCGGCACCGTTGAGGCGGGTGCCACGGTTGATGTGCTCAAAGATGGCACTTCCATTGGTGCCGCAAACGTAACGGATACCACCTGGACGCTTGATGTAACACTAACGGAAGGAGCCAACCTGTTCACCGTAACCGCAAGCGATACCGCCGGTAACGTATCCGAAGCATCCGCTGCGGTTAGCATCACGCTGAACACCACCACCGCCCCGAGTATCAGCATCACCCCCGCCACAGTAACGGCAACAGCGGGCACTGCTATCACGCCGATAACCATCACTTCAAGCGGTGGTGATGTTGACAGCTATAGCATTGAACCAGTCATTGGCAATGGACTGTTATTTAGCACAAGCACTGGCACTATTTCAGGTACGCCAGATGCGGTTGCAGACGCAATCCCCTACACCATCACCGCCACTAATAGCGGTGGTACGGCTACCGCGACAGTAACCATCACCGTGAATGCGGCAGTGCTTGCTCCCGACATTCCCCCCTCAGCTACCCCCTTCGGAGTGAACCTCACCGTTGGCGTGCCCATTAGCCCCATCACCATTCTGAATAGCGGTGGTGCAGCCACCTACAGCTTCAGTCCAGACCTGCCAGCCGGACTATCCATTGACAGCACCACTGGCACCATCTCGGGCACGCCAACTGCTGCGACCACCGCGGGGGCTATATCATACACCATCACGGCGACCAATTCCGCTGGCAGCGATAGCATCCAGGGCTTACTAACCGTTCAGCAGGGAGTGGCTGCCCCCGACATCAGTGTCAGCCCTGGTATGCTGACCTTCACCGTAGGCATCGCCGTTACTACTGACCCCATCACCATTACCAATAACGGTGGTCACGTCAACTCCTACACCATCGAAGACGCGAATGGTCAAACTTTGTCTGAGAACACCGGTCTGAGCCATAGTGCAGATGGTGTCATCTTTGGCACACCAACGATGTCCGCTAGTACGGAGATTTACACCATCACGGCGACCAATCGAAACGGCGTCAGCGATAGTGTCACCATCACCATCACTGTCAATGAAGCCGTCCCGAGTATCAGTATCGACCCCGCTACGCTGGTTGCCACCGTGGACAGTGCTATCGTGCCGATAACCATCGCTTCAACAGGCGGTACGGTTGCCAGCTACAGCATCATGCCGGCTATCACTAATGGACTGTCGTTTAACACAACCACCGGCACCATTTCAGGCACGCCAGATGCGGTTGCACCTGAAATCATTTACACCATCACCGCCACTAATAGCGGTGGTACGGCTACCGCGACAGTAGCCATCACCGTCAATGCGGCAGCCGTAGCCGTTCCGATTATCAGTATCAGCGCCACTACCGTAACGGCAACAGTGGGCACTGCTATTGCGGATATAACGATCGATTCAACAACAGGCGGCGGCGGTGCGGTTGCCAGCTATGGCATCGATCCAAATCTTCCGGCAGGACTGTTATTTGACGCTAACACGGGCACTATTTCAGGTACGCCAACGGCGGTTGCAGAAGCAATCAGCTACATCATCACCGCCACTAATAGCGGTGGTACGGCTACCGCCAGCGTCACCATCACCGTTAATACTGTTGCCCCGCGTATCAGTATCAGCCCCGCTACGCTGGTTGCCAACATGGGCAGTCCGATTATGCCGATAACCATCACCCCAATAGGTGGCGGTGCGGTTGTCAGCTATGGCATCGACCCAGCCATTGGCAATGGACTGTTATTTGACACAACCGACGGCACCATTTCAGGTACGCCAACGGCAGTTGCAGAAGCAATCACCTACACCATCACCGCCACCAATAGCGGTGGCACGGCTACCGCGACGGTAGCCATCACCGTGAATGCGGCAGCCGTAGCCGTTCCGATTATCAGTATTAGCGCCACTACCGTAACGGCAACAGTGGGCACGGCTATTGCGGATATAACGATCACTTCAAGCGGTGGTGCGGTTACCAGTTACGGCATCGCTCCAACACTCCCAGAAGGACTAACACTTGACCCAAGCAACGGCACCATATCAGGTACGCCAACAGCAGTTTCAGCTTCAACTAACTATACTATCACTGCGACTAATAGCAGTGGTTTGGATACTGTTACGCTAACCATTGTCGTAAATGCAGCACCCGTAGCCGTTCCGAGTATTAGTATCAGCACCAACGCAGTAACGGCAACAGTGGGTACGGCTATTGCGGATATAACGATCATTTCAAGCGGCGGTGCGGTTGCGAGTTATGGCATCGATCCAAATCTTCCAGCAGGACTGTTATTTGACACAAGCACCGGCACCATATCAGGTACGCCAACGGCAGTTTCAGCTTCAACTAACTATACTATCACTGCGACTAATAGCAGTGGTTTGGATACTGTTACGCTAACCATTGTCGTCAATGCAGCAGCCGTAGCCGTTCCGAGTATTAGTATCAGCACCAACGCAGTAACGGCAACAGTGGGCAACGCTATTGCGGATATAACGATCACTTCAAGCGGTGGTGCGGTTGCCAGCTATGGCATCGCCCCAACACTCCCAGAAGGACTAACACTTGACACAAGCACCGGCACCATATCAGGTACGCCAACAGCAGTTTCAGCTTCAACTAACTATACTATCACTGCGACTAATAGCAGTGGTTTGGATACTGTTGCGCTAACCATTGTCGTAAATGCAGCACCCGTAGCCGTTCCGAGTATTAGTATTAGCTCCGCTACCATAACGGCAACAGTGGGCAACGCTATTGCGGATATAACGATCACTTCAAGCGGTGGTGCGGTTACCAGTTACGGCATCGCCCCAACACTCCCCGATGGACTAACACTTGACACAAGCAACGGCACCATATCAGGTACGCCAACAGCGGTTTCAGCTTCAACTAACTATACTATCACTGCGACTAATAGCGGTGGTGCAGATACTGTTACGCTAACCATTGTCGTCAATGCGGCAGCCGTAGCCGTTCCGATTATCAGTATTAGCGCCACTACCGTAACGGCAACAGTGGGCAACGCTATTGCGGATATAACTATCACTTCAAGCGGTGGTGCGGTTACCAGTTACGGCATCGCCCCAACACTCCCCGATGGACTAACACTTGACACAAGCAACGGCACCATATCAGGTACGCCAACAGCGGTTTCAGATTCAACTAACTATACTATCACTGCGACTAATAGCAGTGGTTTGGATACTGTTACGCTAACCATTGTCGTAAATGCAGCAGCCGTAGCCGTTCCGAGTATTAGTATTAGCACAGCTACCGTAACGGCAACAGTGGGCAACGCTATTGCGGATATAACTATCACTTCAAGCGGTGGTGCGGTTGCCAGTTACGGCATCGCCCCAACACTCCCAGAAGGACTAACACTTGACACAAGCAACGGCACCATATCAGGTACGCCAACGGTGGTTTCAGATTCAACTAACTATACTATCACTGCGACTAATAGCAGTGGTTTGGATACTGTTACGCTAACCATTGTCGTAAATGCAGCACCCGTAGCCGTTCCGAGTATTAGTATCAGCACCAACGCAGTAACGGCAACAGTGGGTACGGCTATTGCGGATATAACGATCACTTCAAGCGGTGGTGCGGTTGCCAGTTACGGCATCGCCCCAACACTCCCAGAAGGACTAACACTTGACACAAGCAACGGCACCATATCAGGTACGCCAACAGCGGTTTCAGCTTCAACTAACTATACTATCACTGCGACTAATAGCAGTGGTTTGGATACTGTTACGCTAACCATTGTCGTCAATGCAGCACCGGGCACCACCGCAGCGGCTAAACCCGTCATTAATGTTCCAGTGTCCGGCACAGAGGTCAATACGGATTTTGTCATGCTGACTGGAACCGCTTCGCCGGGTGCAAACGTATTGCCAAGTCTCATCGTTACTCCAGAAGGCCCAAGTAGCCGTGGCACTGCGTATCCTAATCTTATTACAACGGCCGGCTCTGATGGTGTATGGACTATTCGCTTCTATCTGGATATCGGGTTTGGAGAGTACACAATCGTAGTAACAGCAACGGCAGGATCAGGAGACTCCACCATATTAAAGTCCTCCGAACCAATTACCATCACTCGGGTCAGGGATACTTCCCACGGCGCAACCATCACCACCGCAGCACAAACGGTCAATACGGCATCATTCACGCTGACTGGAACCGCTAATGGACCCTCTTTTGTGCAACTATTCAGAGGGGCGGCAACCACTGCAATTGGGAACGATAACGTACTCACAGCGGGTGGTGCATGGACAATCACCGTTATGCTAGAAGAAGGAGCCAACGTATTCACCGCAACCGCAACCGATGGTTCGGGCAAATCAGCCGCATCCGCTGCCGTTATCATCACGCTGAACACCGCCAATGCCAACACACCACCAACTGCTGATGCTAGTGAGGATACTAGTGGTAGTATAACGGGAGCATCTGACGAAGTGGGAATGCACTCATCACCTACAAATACACCAAACAAATCAGCGTCCCTCCTCAAAGTGTTTAATGGTTCACAATACGTGGATTTTGTTGGGGGTGTAACAATCCAAACTGGAGTACCAAAATTCAAGGGAACCTCATCAGGTATTTCATCTGTTCAAGTTTTACTAAATGATGTTCAAGTCGGAGGAAATAATATATCCTCAGATGGTACATTCAGAAAGGGTTGGAAACACACACCCTTGGCTGATGGTACATACACAATATCAATTAATAATAATAAGGGTGGAAGAGAATTATTTTCATCTAGCATCATAATTGACAAAGATAGTGATGGTAATCCTTCTGTAAGTGCTACAATTAACAAAGTGGACGCAGCGCTTTCGCCCTTTGATCTCACTGTCATGCTGGGCAAAACAGCAGCTATAGGTGATGAACTTAGTGTAAAAGATATTTCTATTTCACCAAATCCGACAAGCGGCATTTTAAATATTACTGTCAATGAAAAAGCATATTATAAATTGCTAAATATAAGAGGTCAGACTCTTAAAACAGGAGTTTTATCCACAAGAAAGAGCAAAATTGATATTTCATCTTTTGCTAAAGGGATTTATTTGTTAAATATAAAAACGAGCAAAGAGAGTTTTACTAGAAAGGTAATTAAAAATTAGTTGTTAGAAACTGGAATCTTGAATGGATACCCCGATGCTTGCGTCGGGGTATCCATTTTTGTATTGTCTCAAAACTACCATATTGACCAACTTATTAACATAATATCTGCTCGTCTAATAGTGAATATATCTCGACGATATTTTGCAGGACATACAAAATAATACTGACTCAACATAATAGTCACTCAAATTTGTGCTGTCAGAGAGAAATATAAACTTCTAAAAAGAACTTTTAACCTAAAATTGACTACTAAACATAAAAATATAAACCTAATTTTTAGCCTGCGGATTTAAGGTAATTAATAACACTGTTATCCGATAAAAGTTAATGATTTTTTACAGGTCAAAATTTAAAGACTTGGATATTTTTTAAGTCTATTATTATCAGTACGTTATGATTTTTTAAAACGTTTATTTTTTTAAAACAGAAAAGTAAGCCCCAAAAAACAGTAGAAACACCTATTTTATAAGGCTTTTAAAAGAATGAAGAAATTTTTATCGGACAACAGTAAATAAAATACTAAATTTGAAAATTATTAGGACAAGTTGTGGACAACAACCTTTGTGAAACTTAATAGATACAGAGCCAATAATTAACATATTTTAAAAATGAAAATTTTAGACATATATATATTAAAGAGTTTTTTAAAACCATTTGTGGCAACTTTTTTGATTGTTTTATTTGTCTTAGTAATGCAAGTATTATGGCTATCTTTTGACGATATTGCAGGCAAAGGAATAGGTCTTATTTTTATCTTCAAATTTTTGTTTTACACCTCACTGATTGTTACACCTCAAGCTCTTCCAATCGGCATACTCCTCTCCTCCATTATGGCTCTTGGCAATCTCGCTGAAAATTATGAATTTGCGGCAGCAAAATCTGCAGGAGTTTCTCTACATCGTTTAGTAAGACCACTCGTCGTACTCACGCTGTTTATGAGTGCAATAAATTTTTTATTTTTAAATAATATTTATCCTTATGCTATGTTTAAGCAAAAAAACTTGCTTATCAATATTAAAAAACAAAAACCAACTTTAGCTCTAATTCCGGGAAGTTTTAACACAGAAATTCCTAATTATCATATTAAGTTTGATGAAAAATATGGCGAAGAAGAAAACTTATTAAAAAAAGTAATAATTTATGATTTATCCGAACGAAAAGGCAATAAAAAAATAATTACTGCCGAGCGGGGAAAAATTATTTCCAAACAAGGAAGCAGATATATGACCTTAATTTTATATGATGGACATTATTTTGAAGACCATCTAAGCTATAAATTTGAAAAAAATATGCCCGCCTCCACAGCTTCTTTTGATGAATACTCTTTTAATATTGATATTTCTTCGTTTTCAAAAGACCTCAAAACAGACGGTAAATTAAAAAGTTATCATATGTTAAGTTTAAATCAACTAAGAGACACCATACCGCATTTTAAAATTAATTATGATGAATATTTAAAAGGAAGAGCAAAAAATATTTATATAAATGCGGATGCAAAAAAATTATATAAATACCCAGATTCTTTGATAAACAAAAATTTATCACCCGTAATTCTTGATAATTTTGATAAAAAAACAAGATTGAGAATTTTAAGAACTTCTATTTCAAAAACAGAGAGAGCTTTATCAATTATAAAAAATAAAAAAACACACCTAAAATACAAAAGAAAAATTCTAAACCTCTATGATACAGAGTTTTATAATAGAGTTGCCTTCTCATTATCCTGTCTTATTTTGTTTTTTATTGGAGCACCACTTGGCTCTATCATTAGAAAGGGTGGTTTTGGTTTACCAATGATATTAGCAATATGTGTTTACATTATGTATTTTTTTACCAACACTTTTGGCAGAAATTTAGCTGAAGAAAGCTCTGTTACAGCATTTTTAGGCTCTTGGTTATCAGCAATAATTATGATTCCTCTCGGTATTTTTTTAACGATAAGAGCCACAAAGGATATGGAAATATTTAATATTGACGCATTTCTAAACCCTATCACAAAAATAATTAAGAAACTAACTCCCGGTATCAATACAAAAAAGAATGAATAATACAAATTCTAAAGACATACAACTAAACTCTATTACAGAAGCTATTGAAGATATTCGCAACGGAAAAGTCATTATTGTTGTAGATGACCAAGACAGAGAAAATGAAGGAGATTTTGTTGCTGCGGCTGAAAAAGTTACCCCAAAAATGATTAATTTTATGGCAACACACGGTCGTGGATTAATCTGTACTCCCATTACAGAAAAACGCAGTAAAGAGTTGAAATTAGGTATGATGGTACACAATAATACCGACCCGTTAGAAACCGCATTTACCGTTTCTGTAGATTTGAAAGGAAGTGGCGTAACAACCGGAATTTCTACTAAAGACAGGTCAAAAACCGTAAAAGCGATTATAAATCCAAGCACAAAACCTTATGATTTGGCAAGACCCGGACATATATTTCCTCTAAAAGCAAAAGAAGGTGGTGTTTTGCGTAGAACTGGTCATACAGAAGCTGCCATAGATTTTGCACGATTGGCGGGCTTTGAACCCGTTGGAGTTATTGTTGAAATTATGAACGAAGACGGAACTATGGCTCGGCTACCCGAGCTGACGCTCGTTGCAAAAAAGTTTAATCTAAAAATTGTTTCCATTGAAGATTTGGTCGCCTACAGAATGGAACACGATTCTTTAATTGAAAAGAAAGAAGATTTTGATGTTAAAACCCGTTTTGGTGATTTTAGATTAAGAGCTTATCAACAAACCACTAATAATCAAGTTCACATAGCACTTACACAAGGCTCTTGGTCTGAATATGAACCTGTAATTACTCGGATAAATTCTACATTAATTAACAATGATATTTTGGGAACGTTGACAAATAATCCTGACGAAAAATTATCCAAAATGTTTAAAGCTATAACTGATAAGGGAAAAGGGGCTATATTATTTATCAACCAGCAAAATCAATCTTTAAACTTATTAAACCGATTATCGATTCTTAAAAAATCGCAATCTAAAGGAGAATTAAAAGCTCCAAAAATTCCTATGGATACGAAAGATTTTGGAATTGGAGCACAAATTTTACACGATATTAATATCCATAAGCTACGTTTAGTTTCTAATACAAAGCAAGATAAACGTGTAGGTATGATTGGCTATGGATTGGAAATTGTTGACTACATAAAGTATTAGGTTAGTTTTTTAATCTTTTACGAATATTTTTAAATAATATGGAACAAGAGACCGATTATATCCTGCGTGAGGTTATAAAAGAATAACTACTTTTATATCAAATATTATAAGTAATATTAGCACAACGAATGCTTATGAAATAGAAGATGTAAATAACAAAACCTGCTTACAAATAGGTTAAAGAAGTAAAATCAACACTATGTAAACTTGCTATTTCTTTATTTAGAATATTTAAAGAGCAATACTCCGTTAGGGTTTGATTTAACAATTTGATTACCAGTAAAATACATTAAAAATAATTACTATAAAATTAGAATAACTCCCTTACTTATAGTGTCTTAGCAATTAATTCACTATCTTTGATGAGTATAATTGAAACTACAATGACAAAAGAAATATTAACCTCCGCAGAAATTGACTCTTATTATAATATATATATTGATAAAATTTCTCCTACAACTACGCTTCTAAAAGGATTTGAAATAGGAAAAAACAATGTGATTGGTTTTTTTAAATCCATTCCAAAAGAAAAATTGATGTATAAATATCAGTCAGGAAAATGGAGTGTAAAAGAAATTTTACAGCACATTATAGACACGGAAAGAATCTTTGCATATAGATGTTTCAGGATTGCCAGAATAGACAAAACACCTTTATCTGATTTTGACCAAAATCAGTACGTAAAACCTTCTGGAGCAGATAATAAGTCAATTAAAGATTTGCTAAATGAATATGAGACAAACCGAAATAATTCAATAGCTTTATTAAATAGTTTGACAAATGAAAATTTAAGTTTTATTGGAAATTCTAGCGGAGGAGTATTATCTGCCAGAGCAGCAGCTTTTATCATTTTAGGACATGAAATTTGGCATATAGAAGTGGTGAAAAACAAATATTTGTAATTACGAATTACGACTTTTGATTTACGATTACATAATTCAACAAATGAACCTACAAACACATATTCGTTTTGCTAAACCAGATGATATTCATCAAATTATTGATTTGTGTGATGCTCATGCTGTTTATGAAAAATGCGAATATTCCAAAGATAATAAAGCTAATCAATTAGCAGATGATTTGTTTTCGGAAACCACAAAACTGCATTGTTTGGTCGCAGAAAATCGTGATAAATTAATTGGTTATGCAACTTATATGAAACAATATTCTACTTGGGATGCAAACGAATATATTTATATGGATTGCCTATATCTAAAAGAAGTTGCTCGTGGAGCGGGAATAGGTGAAAAAATGATTAGAAAAATTCAAGAAGAAGGAAAAAAATTAGGCTGTAATTTAATTCAATGGCAGACCCCAGATTTTAACGTTAGAGCCATTAAGTTTTATAAAAAAATTGGAGCTACATCAAAAAATAAAAAACGATTTTTCTTAGATATTGATACAAAGTGGAGAAAAGACAAAAAGAATTACGATTTGACAATTCAACAATTACACGATTCAACAATTAAACTTAAAATAAAACACAAAATGAGAAATATATTTAAAATTACAGCGATAATAATTACCCTAACCATAGCTGTTTCTTGTTTAAAAAACAAGAAGACTTCACCAGCTCCACCAACCGGAAAGAAAGGAGAATATGTGGAGACTTTACTAACTGGAACACAAGGAAAAGAGGCTGATGCACTGGCTACCAAAATGCTAAAAGCAATAAATCATATGGCGTACAAAAACACACGATTTTTGGAATGGAGTTTTAGAGGAAGTCGCTTTTATAAATGGGACAAACAAAACAATATTGTAGAAGTAAAATGGAGCAAAAATAAAGTAATCCTTCACACCAAATCTCCAGAAAAAAGTGAAGTTTTTGTCGATGAAATTAAAGTTGAAAACAAAGAATTAATAAAAAAGGCTACAAATTATTTTAACAACGATAGCTTTTGGCTAGTTGCTCCTCACAAAGTTTTTGAAAAAGGAATCGAACGCAGGTTGGTAAAATACGAAGGCAAAGACACTTTGTTAATCACCTACACGACTGGCGGCTCTACTCCGGGAGATTCCTATCTGTGGATTTTAGATAGCCAAGGAATTCCTACAAGCTATAAAATGTGGGTTTCCGTCATGCCAGGTGGAGGAGTGGAATCAACTTGGGACGGCTGGAAAATAACAGAATCTGGAACAAAATTGCCTACAACTCACAAACTAAAAAATGGAGAGTTAAATATGGGAGAAGTAAAAGGATATAACTAGAAAAAATTATATTTGCCGAGTATGACATCAAAAAATATCGCAAACGGAATCATAAGAGCGTTAACAATTATACTGGTAATTGCACTTTTTATCTACTTTTTGTACACAATACAATCGGTAATTATTTACATTGTAATCGCTACAATAATTTCACTAATTGCTCGACCAATAATTCGGTTTTTAAAACAAAAATTGAAGCTCCCAAACACTCTATCAGTAATTGCTGCTATGGTTCTTCTAGTCACATTATTAGTTGGGTTGATAGGACTGTTTATCCCTTTAATTATCAAACAAGGAGAAAATTTATCCTTATTAAAAACCGATGAGCTACAACAAAATTTACAAAATATTATCAGTCAGATAGACAACTATTTTAAAGAAAGAAATATAAATCTTTTAAACGAGTTAAAAAACATTGATTTATTTTCTGGATTTCAGGCAATACCAAATTTGTTAAACTCGCTTGTCAGTACATTAGGCTCGTTGAGCGTAGGCTTATTTTCAGTATTATTTATCTCCTTTTTCTTTATGAAAGACCGTCAATTACTCAAAAATTCAGTGATGACTTTGATTCCGAATAAAGACGAAAATCGCTTCTCAAAATCAATAGAAAAAATTAACAATTTACTTTCAAAATATTTTATTGGATTAGTGCTACAAATCACCATTTTGTTTGTTTTATACACAATTATACTGCTTATTTTTGGAATATCAAACCCCATAGTAATCGCGTTTTTATGTGCTTTATTAAATTTAATTCCATACATAGGTCCGTTAATTGGAGCGGTAATTATGTTTGCATTGTCAATGACTAGCAACCTCGGACAAGATTTTCAAACCCAAATTCTGCCGACCACAATTTATGTGATGATTGGATATTTTATAGCTCAATTGATAGACAATTTCTTTAGCCAACCTTTTATATTCTCAAAAACGACAAAATCTCATCCTTTAGAAATTTTTCTGATAATAATTATTGGCGGATTGATTTTTGGAATTATAGGAATGATTACTGCCGTACCCGTATATACTGCTGTAAAAGTTATCTTAAAGGAATTTTTATCGGACAACAAAATTGTAAAATCATTAACTAAAGATATTTAAGCTAGATAGTTTTAAACAAGATATTTTTAGAATATTTTTCACCCCAGAACTAATTAAAAACCGGCTGTCTTGTCTTTTGTTAATCACCCAAATAATTTTATTTTCGGAGCAAAGCAACCACGCGTTTTCTTTATCTAAAAGTGAGTATTTCTCATCCTTAAAATATTTGCTGAGCTTCTTTTTTCCTTTCATTCCAGATGGATAAAAAAAATCTCCCTTTTGCCATTTTCTGATTATTAACGGAAACGTAAGAGCGTCTTTATCGAGATAAATAGTTTGATTGTTTTCTATAGATTTCTCAGCTACAATATCAAATTTTAGATGAATAGGATTTGTGTTTTCTGATGTCGTATTTTCAATTAAAAAATGTTCCTGACCTTCCTTAGAAGTGAGATTTATTTCTGTAAGCAACAGAAAGTTTCTGTCTTTTAACAATCTATGTGTAGCAGAAAAAACTTGTTTTCCAGATTGTGCGTCCAATAAATGGGCAACATTATCCCATTCTGTAAAGCTGTAATTTTTTAAAATTTCGTACAGATATGCCTTCGGGTTTTTAAAACATTTTAATTTTGAAATATCAATTTTGATAATCCCATTTTCTCGTTTGCTTAAAACTGTATCTTCAACTTTAGAAACACAATCATTAATAATCTGTTGACTTCCCTGTAAATGTTCAGTCGTTTTTAGAAATGAGTCCAGTAAATCAGGATTAAACTCCTTTAAAACAGGAATAATTTGATGTCTTATTTTATTTCTGATATATTTTGTTGAGGCATTACTTTTGTCCTCTCGCCACTCAATATTGTTTTCTTTGGCAAAACTGACAATATCTTCTCTAGAAAACGACAACAACGTACGGATAATATTTTTATTTACAGCAGGAATTCCCGTAAAACCGTCCAAACCTGTCCCGCGAATTAAATTTATTAAAAAAGTTTCCAAATTATCATCCGTATGATGTGCCGTTAGAACATAATTAAAATTATGCTTTTTTGTCAGCTCTTCAAACCAAGCATAGCGTAAATTTCGTGCTGCAATTTGAATAGATTGTCTGTTTATCTTTGCAAAAGTTTCGGTTTTAAAATGAGTTGTAAAAACTTCTAAATTAAGTCTCTTTCCTAATTTTTTTACAAATTCCTCGTCAGCGTTACTTTCAGCTACTCTTAAATTAAAATTACAATGTGCTAAAGAAATATTATAATCCAATTGATGCAATATATGGGTCAGCACAACGCTGTCCACTCCTCCAGAAACCGCAATTAAGAGGTTTTTATTTTCTATAAAAGAAAAATCAATTTCAATACTTTTTTTAAATTTTTTTAACAAAATGAGCCAAAGTTTTATTTAACTGCAAAGATAAGAAAAACTAAAAGTTGTTGGTTGTCAGTTATTGGTTGTTGGTTTCCGACTTCCAGCTTGTTTTGATTCTTGGCTCTCTTTTCATTCGTAATTGAAAATTCGTAATTAATTTACACAACATTTTATGGTCAAATTAGTATTTAATTCTTATTAATTCTTTAAATAATATAATTATTTTTGGCTCTGCTTGTGTTGCGATGGCTATAATTTCTTCAATATTTACAGGGTTTAAATTCTTTGGATTGCACTCGTCTGTCAATACGGAAATAGCTGCACAGGGCAACCTTAAATGTTTGGCTACGATTACTTCCGGCACTGTGCTCATTCCTACCGCATCGGCTTCTAAAATTTGCAACATTCTGTATTCTGCTCTGGTTTCTAATTGAGGTCCAACAACGCCTGCGTAAACACCTTCTTTTAAGTCAATGCCGTACTGTGCCGCAATTTCTTTTAGTTGTGTGTTCAATTTTTTGGAATATGGCTCTAACATATCTGCAAATAAATCTCCAAAATTTCCAGCACTTTTAAATGCTAACGGCGAGCTTCCCTGAAGGTTGATATGGTCATCAATCAACATTAAATCTCCTTTTTTATATTTTAAATTGATAGAACCCGCAGCGTTAGAAATTAACAAAGTCGTAATTCCTAACAGGTGCATTGTTCTAATTCCATAAGTAACTTCCCAAAGATTGTAGCCTTCGTACAGATGAAAACGACCCGACATTACCAACACTTTTTTACCAGATAAATTCCCATAAATAAGTTTTCCTAAATGAAATTCTACCGTTGCTTGTGGAAAGTGTGGAATTTCAGAGTATAAAATTTCCTGTTCTATATCTATTTCATCGACTAATTTTCCCAAGCCCGTACCCAGTACAATTCCTATTTCCGGGCTGATAATTCCTTTGGATTGTAGGTATTGAACGGTTTCTTGTAGATGCTGTTTTTTTAACACTATTCTTTAACAATCTTTCTAATTAGTTTTTTATCACCCGAAGAAATTTCCATAAAATATATACCAGAACTTAAATAGGAAATGTTGACAGTTTTTTTGTTTGACATATTATCTTCAAATAAAAGTTTGCCTAAAGTAGAATAAATTTTAATTCCAACAACGTTGGCGTTACTATTATTTATATGTAGCTTGTCCACTACAGGATTAGGATAGATTGTTATTTGTTTTGAGAAAATAGATTCTTCAACTCCTAATACACTACAGTTTGCGGGAGAAAAAGCTGTGAATTTTCCTAAATCCCAAAACGCATTGAATTGAACGCAGTAAAAAAACACGGTGTCATAATCTTCAATAACTGTTCCAGCAGGTGCATTTACAGTAAACGATTTTGCTCCATTTGGAGATACACCACCTCCACTTACCAAACCAAAATAAATGTATTCCAATTTAGATAGTCGAGTAGATGATAAATCAGTATTTGACATACCTTTAGACTTTACTAAATGAACCTTAACATCTGGACCAGGAGTCGTTTTAAAATTTGCACCTAAATCCAATGTAATTGTTTGTCCTCCGGCATTTAGAGTTACAGTTACGTCTCCAGTAACGTTATACGAAGGAACACCACTATTATTTCCAAAGTTAGAAGCAGGTGCAACACACTGGGCATTGCTGATATTATCAGTAAATAATACTATTAAAATAGTACTAAAAAGTAGTGATGTTTTCATTGTGATAATTTTAAATATTAATACATTCCAACAGTTGGTCGTGTTTTCCTAAATCATCATACACATCAATATCATTTAGTTCTTCTAAAATATAAATTGAGTTCTGTTTTAAGTCTTCTAATGTATTTTCCTTAACTGTTTTTGTTCCCCATTTTTTGTTTTTAAAAACATTATTATGTAGTTGTTTCATTCCTAACAAATAATAACCTCCATCTTCCGCAGGACCTATTACAACGTCGTTATTATCTAAAGACTTAAAAGCTTTATTTATATGATGTTCTTGTAAATCGTACAAATCACTGCCAATAATTATGACTTTTTCGTAGCCTTTTTTAAAAGAATCTTCAAAAGCATTGTGCATCTTAATACCTAAATCTTCTCCTTTTTGCTTATATTTTTGATAGATATTTTCGTCCCAAATATCGTTGTTTCGTATTTTTATAGAATAATAAACCGCTTTGTCGCAGGTTAAATTTACAGTAACTTTTTGGGTGTGATTGAGTAGCAGTTTGTAAATTTCTAAAGCATTTTTGTCTCCGATGCTTTTTGCCAATCGGGTTTTTACTTTTCCTAATTTGGGATTTCTCATGAATATTAATATCAGGTTTTTATTTATATTTTCTTTCATTGTCTAAATCTTGATTGTTTTCAATATATTTTTACCAATTTAACACTGCCAAAATTAATTCAAATAAGTCTTGGTAGAAAGTAAAAATATTTGTACATTTGCGTCCTGAAACTGCGGGATAGAGCAGTAGGTAGCTCGTCGGGCTCATAACCCGAAGGTCACAGGTTCGAGTCCTGTTCCCGCTACTAAATACTTTAAACCCTTGTAAACACAAGGGTTTTTTGGTTTTTTAACCAAAAATATCATCGCAAAAATTGGTGTTAAATAATATTTCTAATAATTTCTGGAGGTCTTCCTATCACAATTTTTTCGCCATTTACAACAATTGGACGCTCGATTAACTTAGGATTTTTAATCATTATCTTGATTATTTCATCGTTAGATAATTCTTTTCCTTTATAGTTTTCTTTCCATATTATTTCGTTTTTTCTCACTAAATCTATGGGATTAATCTGTAATAAATTAATAATTTTCAACAACTCTTTTTCGGTTGGAATGTTCTCCAAATATTTTATTACGTCAAATTCTTTGCCCGAATTTTTAATAATTTCTAACCCTTGTCTAGATTTACTGCAACGTGGATTGTGGTATATTTTTATCATTTTTATTTCTGTCCGTTTAACATTAGAAAGGCTTTCAAAAACTCATCTATTTCACCGTTCATTACGGCATCAACATTTCCGGTTTCGTAAGAAGTTCTTACGTCTTTTACCAATTTATACGGGTGCATTACATAATTTCTAATTTGACTTCCCCATTCGTTTTTCATCTTGCTGGCTTCAATATCTGCTCTGGCAGCTTGTCTTTTGTGCAATTCTATTTCGTATAATTGAGATTTTAACATCTGTAAAGCAGTTGATCTGTTGTCGTGTTGCGACCTAGAATTAGAGCAGGAAATCTTAATTCCGGTTGGCTTGTGTGTTAGCTGTACTTTGGTTTCCACCTTGTTCACATTTTGTCCGCCAGCACCACTGGAACGGGCTGTGGTAATTTCAATATCGGCAGGATTGATTTCTATTTCTATAGAATCATCTGCAACTGGATATACGTAAACAGACGCGAATGAGGTATGACGCTTGGAATTGCTATCAAACGGAGAAATTCTTACCAGACGATGAACTCCATTTTCTCCTTTAAGCCATCCAAAAGCATAATCGCCGTCAAATTCTAAAGTAACTGTCTTTACGCCTGCACTATCGCCACTTTGATAGTTTAATTCCTTTATTTTTAGACCATTCTTCTCTGCCCACATCATATACATTCTCATCAACATTTCTGTCCAATCGCAACTTTCTGTGCCTCCAGCACCTGCCGTAATTTGAATTACAGCACTTAAATTGTCCCCTTCTTCGGAAAGCATATTTTTAAATTCTATGTTTTCCAAAAAAATTGTTGTCTTGTCAAATTGCTCTTGCACCTCCTTCTCAGAAACTTCGCCTTCTTTATAAAAATCGACCAATACATTTATATCATCACACAAAGTAATAACAGTATTGTAATCATCAACCCATTTTTTTTTTAGACGTAAATTTTTCATAAATATTTCAGCTTCTTTTGGGTTGTTCCAAAAATCTGGGCTTATAGTTTTTTCTTCTTCGTTACTTATCTCAATCAGTTTGTTTTCAATATCTAAGTACGATTTTAATTTACCAATACGGTTAAAAATATCTTTGAGTTGTTCTTGTGTTATCATAGTCGATACAAAAGTATATTAAAAATTGGTTATTGGTTGTCGGTTTTCCAGCTTCTAACTTCCAACAGCTAACAACTGCCTAAATCTCTCTTTCTTTTTTAATTTTATCATAGGCATTTTGTATTTGCAGAAACTTCTCTTTTGCTCCTTTTATATGTTCTTCTCCTAAATTTTGTAATTTATCTGGGTGATATTTTTTTGCCATCTTTCTGTAGGCTTTTTTCAATTCGCTATCGGTAGCATCTTTTGTGATTTCCAATATTTTATACGCATTATCTGACCCGTCATAAAACATAGCCTTAATCGACTCAAAATCATACTGGTTGATATTTAAGTAACCTGCTATTTTGCTTATTTCATCTACTTCGGATGCCGTTACAAACTCATCTGCTTTTGCAATGCCAAATAAAAAATGTAGCAATTGTAATCTTGATGCGTGTGGCATATGTTGGCGAATTTGTACACAAACCTGATGTGCAGAAATGTCTTCCTTTATAATTCCGCTAAACAATTTGAACGCATTATTTGCACGTTCTTTACCGTATATGCCAACAAATTGAGTTCTTACAAAGTTTAATTCTCGTTGGTCAATTTTTCTGTCTGCTTTAATTACAATAGACGCTAAGATTAGCAAACTTATTTCAAAATCTCCAGACTGTGTATTATGTGAACCTTTTCTCGATTGTGCGTCTTGTTGTTCTCTAAAAATATCTTCTTTAGAAAAACCATCGACAAAACTTCCCACCACAAAACCGATTATACTTCCTATCGGCCCTCCTAAAGTAAACCCTAATCCTGCACCTAACCACTTAGTAAAATTTCCCATTCAATCTTTATTTTTAAGATATCAAAAGTAATAAAAATAGAATTACGAATTTTTGATTTATGAATTAGTTGTCGGTTATCAGCTTAATTCGTAATTCAAAATTCATAATTGTTTTGGCTCTTGGTTCTGTTTTTTGTTTTTGAAGTAATTCTAAAAAATATTTTTTAGTTTTATTTTGTTCAAAAAACACTAGTGAAATAGGTACTTACAAAGAGAGCCAACGGATTTAAACCACTACCTAAATTATCATTACATCTAATTTTATAAAAAACTAATAAGCAACAGATGTGTCAGTTGTGCTTCCAACTTCTACTTTTAATCATCTGCCAAACTTGGACGCAACCACTTTCTAGCTTTTTCTATTAAAATTCCTTTTCTATCGGCAAAGTCTCTAACTTGGTCGTCTGTAATTTTCCCTAATCCAAAATACATAGCCTCTTTATTTGCAAAATAGTATCCAGACACAGCGGCGGCAGGCCACATCGCCATACTTTCTGTCAGGGTTACACCAATATTTTCTTCCACATTTAGCAAGCTCCAAATAGTTTCTTTTTCCAAATGATCCGGACATGACGGATAACCCGGCGCAGGGCGAATTCCTTTATAAGTTTCCTTTATCAACTCTTCGTTAGATAATTTTTCTTTGCTAGCATATCCCCAATGTTTTGTTCTGATTTGTTTGTGCAGATATTCCGCAAATGCTTCGGCAAATCTATCAGCAAGTGCTTGTACCATAATTGCGTTGTAATCATCTTCTTTTTCTTTATAAATCCCTGCCAACTCATCTGCCCCAAAAATAGCTGTACAAAAAGCACCCATATAATCTGATTTTCTAGATTCTTTTGGAGCAATAAAATCAGAAAGCGCAAAACTTGGTTTGCCTTCTCGCTTTTTCAACTGTTGTCTAAGAGTTCTAAAAACAGCTACTTCTTTTCCTTTTTTTTGTATTGAAATATCATCGTCATTTATTGTATTTGCTTCAAATAATCCGAAGATTCCTTTGGGCTTTAATAGCTGTTTCGTGATAATTTTTTCTAACATTTTTTTAGCATCATAAAACAGGCTTGTCGCTTGTTCTCCTACAATTTTATCTGTTAAAATATCCGGGTATTTGCCGTGTAAATCCCAACTTCTAAAAAACGGACTCCAATCTATAAAAGGTAGCAATTCTTTTAAACTAAGTTGCTCTAAAGTCTGCGTTCCCAATTCCTTAGGCTTTACAATAGCTGTCGCGTTCCAATCTATTTTAAATTTTTTGTTACGAGCTTCTTCCAAAGAAATATAAGCCTTTGTTTTTCCGCGTTTTAAAAACTTGTCTCTAAATTCATCGTACTCTTTTTTTAATTTGGCAACATATTCATTCTTTGTGTTTTTGTTCAGCAAATCACCCACAACGGTCACTGCTCTTGATGCATCATTTACGTGTACAACAGCATTTTTATATTCCGGATTTATCTTTACCGCAGTATGTGCTTTTGAAGTTGTCGCTCCGCCAATCAACAAAGGAACATTAAAATCCTGACGCTCCATTTCCTTCGCCAAATACACCATTTCATCTAAGGAAGGAGTTATCAAACCGGACAGCCCGATAATATCTACATTTTCTTTTTTGGCGGCTTCAATTATTTTTCCCGGAGGAACCATAACCCCCAAATCTACAATCTCATAGTTGTTACATCCCAACACAACACTCACAATATTTTTGCCAATATCGTGTACATCGCCTTTTACGGTTGCCATTAATATTTTTCCAATAGCTTTTTGTTTTTCGCCTTTTTCTTCCTCGATAAACGGGTTCAAATAGGCAACAGCTTTTTTCATAACTCTCGCTGATTTTACAACTTGAGGCAAAAACATTTTTCCTTCACCAAATAAATCTCCTACAACATTCATTCCAATCATTAAATTTCCTTCAATAACTTCAATTGGCTTATCTGCTGATAGACGAGCTTGTTCAATATCTTCCAAAATATATTTGTCAATTCCTTTGACCAAACTATGAGTAATCCGTTCTTGCAATGGATTTTTTCGCCACGTTTCGTCTAACCCTTTTTCTTTTTTGGAGTCTTTAACTGTTTCAGCAAAATCTAATAATTGCTCTGTTGCGTCATCTCTTCGGTTTAGAATTACGTCTTCTACACGTTCTAATAAATCCTTAGGAATATCATCGTAAATCTCTAACATTGTGGGGTTTACAATCCCGATATTCATTCCTGCTTTGATGGCGTAGTACAAAAACACCGAGTGCATCGCTTCTCTTACGCCATTATTTCCACGAAAAGAAAACGACACATTGCTAACTCCTCCACTCACGTTTGCGTTTGGTAAATTCTGACGAACCCAATGAGTTGCCTCTATAAAATCGGTAGCGTTTTTCTTATGCTCGTCCATTCCTGTTGCCACAGGAAATACGTTTAAATCAAAAATAATATCTTCGGAAGCAAATCCAACTTTATCTACCAAAACACGATAAGAACGCTCTGCAATTTCAATTCTCCTTTGATAATTATCTGCCTGTCCAACCTCGTCAAAAGCCATTACAATTACTGCCGCTCCGTACCGTTTCACTAATGTTGCTTGCTTAATAAAATTGTCTTCCCCTTCTTTTAAAGAGATTGAATTTACCACACATTTTCCCTGCACTACTTGCAAGCCTGCTTCAATTATTTCCCATTTGGAGCTATCTATCATAATAGGAACACGACAAATATCTGGTTCTGCTGCAATTAGGTTTAAAAACCTGACCATCGATTCCTTTCCGTCAATCAAACCGTCGTCCATATTGATGTCAATAATTTGAGCTCCGCCATCCACCTGATGTCTTGCTATTGCTAAAGCCTCGTCAAACTTTTCTTCTTTTATCAATCGTAAAAACTTACGAGAACCTGCTACATTTGTTCGTTCGCCAACATTTATAAAATTACTTTCTGGTGTAATAATTAGTGGCTCTAAACCTGATAATTTCAGGTATTTAGTTGTTGTCATAAACTAAAAGTTGTTTGTATGTTAGTTTTTCATAATTTTTAATTATTCATTATTTAGTTGTTTAACCAACAACTGCCTCGGCTCATATTTCATCGCCAAATCTGCGATAGTTTTTATATGTTCTGGAGTTGTACCACAGCATCCTCCGATAATATTTACTAAATCTTTTTTCAGATATTCTTCTATTTGATTTGCCATTTCTTCGGGTGTTTCGTCGTATTCTCCAAAGGCATTTGGCAAACCTGCATTGGGATGAGCAGATATTGCAAATTCCGTTTTGGAAGCGATTGCCTCCAAATGTGGCTGTAATAAATTTGCTCCCAAAGCACAATTAAAACCTACGGAAAGCAACGGTATATGTGAAACAGAAATTAGAAAAGCCTCAGCCGTTTGCCCCGAAAGTGTACGCCCGCTAGCATCTGTAATTGTTCCGCTTAACATAATTGGAACGTCTATATTTCGCTCGTCTTTTACTTCTTCGATAGCAAATAACGCTGATTTTGCATTTAATGTGTCAAATACTGTTTCTACCAATAAAATATCTACTCCTCCGTCTAACAAGGCTTCGGTTTGTTGTTTGTATGCAATTCGTAATTCATCAAAAGTTACGGCTCTATATCCGGGGTCGTTTACGTCTGGAGACATACTTGCCGTTCTGTTTGTCGGTCCTATTGCACCTGCTACAAATCTCGGTTTTTCAGGTTGGTTTTTTGTAATTTCCACAGCAACTTCTTTAGCTATTTTTGCCGATTGATAATTTAGCTCATAAACCAAATCTTCCATCTGATAATCTGCCATAGCAATGGTTGTTCCAGAGAAAGTATTGGTTTCTACAATATCTGCTCCTGCCTCAAAATATTTTCGGTGAATCTCTTTGACAACTTCAGGTTGTGTGAGCGATAATAAATCGTTATTCCCCTTTAAAAGAGCAGAAAAATCTTTAAATCTCTTTCCTCTAAAATCTTCTTCTGAAAAATTGTATTCTTGTAGCATTGTTCCCATTGCTCCGTCGAGGACTAATATTCGTTTTTGTATTTCTTCCCAAATAGTTTTCATTATTTTATATGTTTTTGTGATATTCAAATGTTGCGTTAGGGATTGTAGTAGCATCCTTTTTGTTTGTTTTTGGAGGCTGGAAGTTGGTTTCTAACTTCCAGCCTCTAACGTTATTTTATCCAAAAAACTAATTGCATTTGGACCTTCCATAAAGAGTAAATCCAACATAGATAAGTTAGGAATAAAACCGTGTTTATCATCAAACATTTGTATGTATTTATCAGAATTTATAACAGGATTTTGTTTTGCATTTGCCAAAAAACGATAATCATTTTTACTTTCTACCTTTGTAAATTCTTTGGTTTTGGAATATTTGTTTGGTAATTGTAAAGCATCTATAAAAAACAAAAAAGTATCTATATTTATATCTAACAAGAATTTGTATTTTTTTGTAAATATTGGCTCTAAATCATCTCGATAAAATTCAAAGAAAGGAGAATTCAGATACGCTGTTTGTATGGATTTTAGATGCTGACTTTGCCAAGGATAATTTGCCTCTACCAATGTGTCTTTTGTTTTTTTACTCTCTTTATTTTTTGGATGCTTAACAGAAATATTTAGCAACTGTTTTCCGTTAGAACCATAAATATAACAGCGATTTCTATAGGTTTGTTTTTGGAAATTATCTTCCGTTTCAAATACAATTTCGTCAGATTTTACAATCGCAGAATACTGAGAAATTGGTGAAAAATATGTTGGTAAAAATAAGGACATTGTGGATTTATGAATTTTGAATCACGATTTTTAATTCTTAATTTAATTCCAACAACTGCTCACTGAAAACTGACCACTGAAAAAACTTTTCACTTTTAGCTTTTCACTTTTAACTTCCAGTCTCTTCTCCGTTTTATATAGTAATTAATTCCAAAATACAGTGCCAAAGCGATTAAAAAATATTTTAAATATGAAACAGGTTTGCCATCACCGCCAACAGTTGTAAACACCCTATCCCAACGTATAGATTTTAGTTTGGCGATAAAACTCGGAGCGTTAGGATTCCAACTCAACCAAATTAATACTGGTTTTCCAACCACGTGGTCAAAAGGGACATAACCCCAATAACGTGCGTCTAAAGAGTTCTGTCTGTTGTCTCCCAACATCCAATAATAATCCTGTCTAAAGGTATAGGAAGTCTCTTTTTTTCCGTTGATATAATAATCATCACCATTAATTGTAAGATCATTGTTTTCGTACCTTCTGATAATCTGTTCGTAAAAAGGAATTGACGCTGCGTTTAGAGCTACCGTTTCTCCTTTTTTTGGTATATAAATTGGTCCATAATTATCTTGATTCCAAGCGTATAACGAGCTGTGCGGAAATAATTTTTCATTAAAAATACCATCGTCAGGTTCAATATTTTTAGTAACGCTTTTTACAATAGAATTTTTACCTAATTTGTCCGCTTCCTTATCAGTTAAATTAACGATATATTTGTTCCCTCTTCTGTAGCCTTCTCTAATATTATAGCGTTTAATGTCATTTTTACTAAACTGTTTTCCTTCTGTATCAACGGTAAAAAAGTATTGAGGTTTTGCTCTGTCCGGAAGAACGGTTTTCTTTCTATTAATATAAATATATCCATCTCTGATTTCCAAAGAATCACCGGGAACGGCAACACAACGTTTTACATAATTGGTTTTTTTATCAATAGGTTTATAAGTGAATTTTCCCGAATTATCTCTCCACATTGATTTTAAAGAATCTGCGGGCCAGCTAAATACAACAATTTCATTTCGTTTTATTTTTTGAAAACCCGGCAACCGCATATATGGTAATGACAATTTGTTTTTCCACGATGTTTTGTGTGTCAATTCCTCGTCACCAGACAAAAAAGATTTAATCCCAACAATAGGAATTGTATCGTGAGCCATAGGTGCAGCAACTGCGGTCATAGGTATTCTTGCTCCGTAATGAAATTTGCTCACAAAAAGAAAATCACCGACCATCAACGTTTTTTCTAATGAAGAAGTAGGAATTGTATATGGCTGCATAAAATACGTGTGAACTATGGTTGCCGCGATGATAGCGTATGAAATGGAGTCAATCCATTCTCCTAAAACCGTTCGGGGTTTTAAACTTCTGCTTTCAATATAATCGGTATTTGTTGTATAATTTATATAGAAAATGTAAAAACCCAAAGTAAATATAGCTAATAATGTGTCTTTTCTCTTGTTAAAACCAAAACTTCTGCAAGTTTCCACCCATACGATAGGGAACATCAACAGATTGACTATTGGTATAAATAATAGAAGAACCCACCATTTTGGTCTGTTGATAATTTTCATTAAAATAACAGCGTTGTAAACAGGAATTGCGGCTTCCCAAGCGTTTCTTCCTGCTTTGATGTACAATTTCCAAGTGGATAGAAAATGAATTACTTGAATTAGTAGAAAAAATAAAAACCATTCGGTAAATGTCATAATTATATATTTTATTGCTTCCGCAAAAAGCAGAAATTCTGATAACTAAAAGTCCGCAATATAATAAAATATTATGGTCTTAGATATTTGTTTTAACAAACGGGTGCATAACATTTTGTCGTTTTAGGCTACAATCTTAGTTTGGCAGATTAGATTTAGAGCTTTATTCCACTTAGATATATTTGAACGCGAGGTTAGTATATTTGCGACAAAATGTTATGCACCCCTAAATTTTCAAACTGGATTTGTATATTAAAAAAATTGTTTGTATCTTAGCCAAAAAATAAATTTATAGCCCCTTCTTTTATTATGGAAAAAAATATATTACCCTATATTTTTAGATATTTGGCAATAACTAAAATAAAAAAGTTATCATATATATTTCTTATTATATGTTTCATTCCCTCGATGTTTTGGCAAGCCAATGCCCAAACTTTCAATGCTAATACTTGCGGAACAGAAAAGCAAATGGAAATAATGTATAAACATAATGCCGACGCCCTGTTAGAAAGTAATATTTTAAGAAAAAAAATATCTACACTCAAAAAATCTAAAGCAGAGCCGTATGTTATTCCTGTAGTATTTCACGTTTTTGGAACTGAATTTAACGGCGATACTACTGTAACTATAGATATTGTTAAAGATGCCTTGCGTAGAACCAACGAAGATTTTCAAGGCTTAAACGATGATTACACTACTATTGATGCACCTTTTGATGCCATAAAGCAACCTCTTGACATAACTTTTAAACTAGCTCAACTTGATCCTAACGGAAACCCAACAACTGGAGTTCTTTTCTATAACGAAGCTTCAGGAATGGGACATTACAGCTCTCCTATGGTACCACGGGTAGCATGGGATAATTTAAAATATTGTAATATTTATATCACAAGAGACCTGTATGGTGATGGTACTCATAATAATTCAGGTGTTGCTTGGTATCCCAATACAGGTATGACCAATGAAAACATAGCAAGAATTGTATATAATGGGAGTTATCTGGCTAGTAACACCGATGAAAATTTTAGATCTGTACTTACTCATGAATTTGGACATTATCTTGATTTGCCACATACTTTTGATAAAAGTGTATGTAGTGATGACCCTGAGGAAGGTGATGGTGTTGCAGATACTCCTTCTCATAAAAAAAACTCTTCACAAACTGCTTGCGCAGTAATCCATAACTGTTTGCAACAGGAAATTAACAATGAAAATTTTATGGACTATACAGATTGCTATAAAATGTTTACTCAGGGACAGGTGGAAAGAATGAATAATGCTTTGCAAAACTCACCCGCCCGAAACACACTTTGGACTAACGCAAATATTCAAGCCACAGGATTGTCTTCTGATCTGGGTCCTCGTATTGTTGCATCCTCAATTGTACTTGAAGAAAGATATCCAAATGACGGGCTTATCGAAGATACTATTGACCTTACTTGTATTGGATGTACATTTTCAAATAGTTCTGGAGACCTTATCTTAAACACAGATTATACAGTTACTAATCTGCCCGAAGGAGTAACCCCTAGAATACAAATTACCAGTAATACTACTGCCACTATACACCTTGAAAACGCAGCCTCCAATCACAATTTGGAAAATTCTATTAGCAACCTAACATTTACTTTTCTAAATCCTATGATTGCCGGAGGTGTGTCACAATTATATAAGAGTGGACTGGATAATCTTAAAATTAACTTTAATGACGAATATACTGAAGCTTGTGATAGTAATTTTCGGTTTGCAATTTATTCCCATATAACAAATGTAGAATTTGACGGAAGAACAAATCCAACTGGCTACGGAAAGATAGATATATATACTCCCGGCCCGTTTTCAGCTCCTGATTTTACAAAAATTGCTATATATCCGGTAAAAAAAGGAGAGTCTTACCCTATTACTATTACCACTAATAAGGGTAATGGTGGATTTACCGATAATATTAGAATACAAGGATGGTTTGATTGGAACAACAATTTTATATTAGAGGATGATGAATTGATAATTTCTCACGTTTATAATAATAGATTTGCAGATGAACACGGTAATTATACCTATACTACAAATATAGAAGTACCAACTTCTGCAAATTTGGGAAATACAATATTCAGAATACTTGCTCATTTTGTAATGGGGAACGAAGGAGATAAATCTTGCTCTACTGTTGATAGCGGTGAATCTGAAGATTACACGTTAAAAATTATAGATGAAAACACTCCGTTTAGTATGGACTTCTATACGAATTCCACCACAGTTAATCTTAGTCAAGAAGTAGCTTTCTCTGATATTACTATAACAGACTTTGGAGATGTTATAACAAGCTATCAATGGACTTTTGAAGGAGGACAGCCTGCTTCCTCAACAGATAGAAGTCCAACAGGTATCATATTTCCAGAAGAAGGATTTTATGATATTTCTCTTGAAATAACCACAGCGAACGGAACGAATCGGACGATTACCAAAAGGGATTATATAACTTCTATATTGAAATACTGCGAAATCGATGGAAGATTCGGGGGATATTTTGACGTTAATCGCGTAGCTATAGGAACTATAGATCACGTACCTGCTCATAGCAGGCCAAGAAGTTATTATGATTCTATATCAACTACTTTGATTGTTGGCAACACTTACCCAATAACTATTAAAACTCAAAGAGGTAATGGAGGAACTACTGATGTCAACAGAGTACGTGTTTGGGCTGACTGGAATTTTGATAGCGCCTGGTCACAAGATGAAATGATTGTCAGTCAAGAAGTTAACGATGCGGATTATACAAATGATGAATATGAATTCACTACTGATATAACTGTTCCCACCAATGCCAAAGTGGGTAAAAAAATTGGACTTCGTGTTGTTGGGCATTTTGTTGACGGAAAAGGAGGAGAAACTTCTTGTGGAAAATATGATAGTGGAAACACAGCTGATTATGGGATTCTCATCTCTAATCCCATGTATTGTACTGCATCTAACCAGAATGATTTTGTTTATATTACCCGTGTTAGATTTGGTGAGGTGGATAATAGTTCGGCACATAATCCTTATTCAGATTACACTGAAGTATCTAGTACTGTTTTAGCAGGTAATCAATTTACGCTAACAGTAGAGACTAATAAAGACCATTTAGCAAAGAATATTCTTGCGGCTTGGATAGACTGGAATAATGATGGAGTTTTTGATGACGATACAGAAAAAGTATTACGCGCCTCCAAGGCAGGACCCTATAGTAGTGAAATAACAGTACCCGAATCTGCAGTATTTAATGTAGCTCTTAGGCTACGAGTTAGGTTGGGAAACAATTTAGATCAGATAACTTCTTGTGGTGAAGATCGCTTTGGCGAGGTTGAAGATTATTCTATATTTACTGCTGGTGATACTGATGTAGACGGCGTTTCAGATAATGACGATAAGTGTAATAATACTCCATCAGGCGAATCTGTAAATGAAAGCGGTTGCTCTGAATCGCAAGTTGACACAGATAACGATGGCGTATTTGATAATGTAGATACCTGTCCTAATACTCCGTCAAACGAACCTGTAAATACAAGCGGTTGTTTATTATCAGAAACCGATACAGACGGAGACAGTATATTTGATGACATTGACCAATGCAGCAACACCCCATCAGGCGAATCTGTAAATGAAAATGGTTGCTCTGAATCGCAAATTGACATAGATAATGATGGCGTATTTGATAATGTAGATACCTGTCTTAACACTCCATCAAGTGAATCTGTAAATGAAAGCGGTTGCTCTGAATCGCAAGTTGACACAGATAATGATGGCGTATTTGATAATATTGACCAATGTAACAACACTACATCTGGAGATAATGTCAATGCCATAGGTTGTACTCAAGTATCATCAAACAACTTTGAAATATCAAGTACAACACCAAGTTGTCCAAATATAAATAATGGAAAAATAAGTATAAAAAATGTCTCGTCACATATGTTTAATTTTGTCGTTACGGGACCAAATTCATATAATAAAACATTTGAAAACAAGTTAGCTAACGAGCCTTTTGTCATTGAAAACTTAGCCGTTGGTATGTATAATATCACTGCAAAATTCTCAACCGATGGAATTGGTAAAGATATTCCCGGATTTCAGGTTGCTGTCAATGGTGCAACTCCAGTTTCTGGAACCAATAAATCCGTTAATCAGTTAGGGAAATCATCGGTATTTACAGTTTCAGGTGATAAAAAATATTCTATCTATGTAAATGACGTATTCCAAAGGGATGAAACATTTTCTGACGAAAGCGAATACGATATTGTCGTAGAAAATCTATCTACTGGAAAAAATCATATAAAAATAATTCCAGAAAACATATGTCGTGGACTGATTGAAAATTGGATTATTATTCCAAACGGAGATATTAAATTCTACCCAAATCCAGCGGGAGATTTATTCCATATTGCAGGTTTAGAATCATCTGATATTAATGTGCAGGTATTCGCACCTGACGGACAACAGGTGTATAATAAAAATCATAAACCTGTAAATGGCGTTGTCTATTTTTCTACGAGAGATTTATCCGCAGGTTTTTATATAGTAAGAGTTTCTGGCGATAAATCTGGAGATATTATTAACTTTAAAATGACTAAAAAATGAAAAATATTCTATCAACAATTTGTATGCTTTTTATCGCAAACTTTTTTATAGCCTGCGGTGGCGGAGGTGGCGGTGACGAACCAACTCCACCATTACCTCCATCTCCACCTGAAGAAGCAAAAAAACCGGGTAGTTTTTCTCTTGTTTCACCTGCTAACCAAGCGAAATGTGTAGAGAGCAGAACTCATACGTGGTCTGCGTCACAATATGCGACTTCGTATAAAATTAAACTTGTAGGAAGTGATAATAACACACTCTATGAGAAGACAATATCAAGTACGAGTATTGATGTACCTGTGTCAAATTTACCCGATAATACGGCTTATACGTGGTCTGTTATCGCTATTAATAAAGGCAAGGAAACATCAGCAAACTCAATATTTTCTGCCAGTACTCCCGGCTTAGGTATTGTAAATTTTATACCTTCTATTCTGTCGTTTGACCCGCAGGGTAGCAATAACAAAATTGCTGTAAAAGTCTCCGACGCAGAGAACGAAACAATGACTTATAGTTTTTGGTTCGATAAAAATGAAATTACAATTAACGGAGTAATTAATGACCTCAAAATTGATACTGACGATAACACTCGTGAGTTTGATATAGAAAATGTTTCATTTATCTCAGGAGAAACTTATCACTTAAAAATTAGTATAAAAGATTTAAGTGGAAATGTTTCAACATTTAGTAAATATTACAATTTTTGACTTACAAATTTTCAAATTGTATAATCAAAAATCGTAAATCAAAAATCCCTACTCTTTGTAGCCGAATCGTTTTAACTGAATTTTATTACTCCGCCAATTTTTATTAACTTTTACATACAGCTCCATAAAAACTTTTTTATCAAAAAATATTTCTAAATCTTTTCTTGATTCAGAGCCTACTCGTTTTATTGCAGAGCCTTTATGCCCGATAATAATTCCCTTTTGGGTCTCTCGCTCAACCATAATAAGTGAACGAATTTTAATAATATCATCACTCTCTACAAAGCTTTCTGTTTCTATCTCAACAGAATATGGGATTTCTTTCTTGTAATGAATTAAAATCTTTTCTCTAATTTTTTCATTAACAAAAAAGCGTTCTGGCTTATCTGTTAATTGGTCTTTAGGGTAAAATGCAGGACTTTCTGGAAGTAATTCAATAATTCTCTGGAGAACTACCTCGATATTAAATTTTTCTAAGGCAGAAATTACATAAACAAAAGCGTTTGGTACCTTATTTTTCCAATAATCTATTCTTTCTTCAACCTCAGTTTGGTTAGACTTATCTATTTTGTTTAGCAGCAAAATAACAGGAGTTTTACTATTGATTATTCTTTTAAATAACACTTCACTTTTTAGCTCCTTTTCGCCAACTTCTACCATATAAATTAGCACATCTGCATCATCAAAAGCAGATTTTACAAAGTCCATCATAGATTCCTGAAGCTCGTATGCTGGCTGGATAATTCCCGGGGTATCAGAAAAAATAATCTGATAATTATCATCATTTACAATGCCTAAAATACGGTGTCGGGTGGTTTGTGCCTTGGGAGTTATTATAGATAATTTTTCGCCTATAAAGGCGTTCATCAAGGTAGATTTTCCTACATTAGGATTACCTATAATATTTACAAAACCTGCTCTGTGTTTTTCCATTATTTAGTTTTTTTGATTAAAAAAACCTGTTCCAACTCCAATTACTATATCGTAATATTCTCCAAAAGGTCTGTAATAAACAAGTACAGTATATTCGTTTTCTGTTTCATAAAACGAACCGCTAATGTCATATAAATTTATAATATCATCGCCGCCTTTAGTAACAAAACAATAATTATAAAACCCCTGCTTCAATAAAATTTCTGAAGTGTAAACTCCTTTTTCGGAATTGTACTTCATTTTGTTATCTTCAGATATTGCATAATTGTTAAATGCTCCATAAACATATACCTCTTTATTTTTGATTTCTTTAGATTCTAAGGCAAAGTGCATCATTGCATAATCTGCCTCTGTATTGGGATTATTGCCTTCTAAAGTTCTAATAACAAACTGCCCGTTAATATCTGGATTGTAGCTATATAATTTTTTGGCTCGTATTTCTTGACTATACAAATAATTATGATAAATATCTTTCCTAACAACATTTGCAATATGTAAATTGCTGTTGCGAATAATTTTGTTGTCAAAATTCAGAAATTCATTTCCTCCCCAAAAATTAGATTTTTTAATATACTTATATTCAAGCTGTTGCCTCTTGTAGAATTGAGGCTTCAAATTTGTGATAGCCGTTTGCCAATTATTATTTTGTAGCACAGCAACTTTAATTTCTTGTGATGGATTATTGATATTAATTCCGTTATAATTCACAACAAACTGCACTGTTTGTTGTTTATTAATGGTCTTTGTATCTCTGCTTCTTACGACTGAAACAGCAACATTTGTTATATTTTCGTACAAGGTAAAATGCCTTGTAAAAACAACATTATCATCTTCGTCCAAAACAGAGATTAAATAGTTTCCGCTTTTTTTAATTCTAGTACTTAAATTCGGTATTTGAACCTTATAATGCGTGTAAGATTGTAATGTATTAAATGAATTCTCATACTCTTGAATACGATTTTGATTAAACCCGTCAATATATTCATTTGATAGAATATCGCTTGGTTCCCATTGAAAAGTAGCGTGTTCTATTTTATAATAATATTCTTTTTGGTCTGCGTCTAAATCATCAAAAGAAAGCTCTAACGTTTTTCCCAAAGGAATAATTGTGGAAAAATTATTGATTTCTAAAGGCTTCAGCTGGATGCTTTTGATGTTTTGTGAAAAGGTTTTACAAAACACTATCAGAAATAATAAAGACAATGATTTTTTTAAAGCCATGGGGATTTTTGATTTACGATTAAATCATTGTCATCATCCATTCATAGAGATTAAAAACTCATCATTATTTTTAGAGAATTTAATTCTTTCATTAATAAACTCCATTGCTTCAACAGGGTTCATATCGGCTAAATACTTACGCAACACCCACATACGTTGTACTGTTTTAGTATCTAATAATAGATCATCACGTCTTGTGCTAGACTTAATCAAATCAATTGCAGGGTAAATTCTACGGTTAGAAATATTGCGTTCTAATTGTAATTCCATATTACCAGTTCCTTTAAATTCTTCAAAGATTACTTCGTCCATTTTAGAGCCAGTTTCTGTTAGAGCAGTGGCAATAATTGTTAGAGAACCGCCATCTTTAATATTACGAGCAGCACCAAAAAAGCGTTTTGGTTTGTGCAGAGCATTTGCGTCAATACCACCGGATAAAATCTTGCCAGAAGCAGGAGCAACAGTATTATAAGCTCTTGCCAAACGCGTAATAGAATCTAATAAAATAACTACATCATGACCGCATTCTACCAGTCTTTTTGCTTTTTCTAAAACAATATTGGCTACGCGAACATGTTTATCAGCAGATTCATCAAAAGTGGAAGCTACCACTTCTCCACGAACGCTACTTTTCATATCTGTAACCTCCTCAGGACGCTCATCAATTAATAAAACAATTTGATAAACCTCCGGATGATTTTCTGCAATCGCATTAGCAATATCTTTTAAAAGCATCGTTTTACCAGTTTTGGGCTGTGATACAATCATACCACGCTGCCCTTTTCCTATCGGAGAAAATAAATCCATAACTCTAGTAGATAAAGAGCTTCCTTTTTCTGCTAAATCTAATTTTTCATCTGGAAACAACGGCGTTAAATGCTCAAAAGAAATACGGTCTCTAACAATATTTGGGTTCAATCCGTTTATTTTTGAAACACGAATTAAAGGAAAATACTTTTCGCCTTCTTTGGGTGGACGCACATTTCCTTTCACGGTATCGCCCGTTTTTAGCCCAAATAATTTAATTTGAGATTGCGATACATAAATATCATCTGGAGATGATAAATAATTGTAATCAGAAGAACGCAAAAAACCGTAGCCATCTTGCATCATTTCCAATACTCCTTCGCTTTTTATAATTCCGTCAAACTCAAAATCTGGGTCTTTATATCGAGTGTTACTCCTATTATGTTTGGGTATTTTCTCTCTGTTTTTGTTGGTTTGCTGATGATTATTTCTATGCCTTTGGCTGCCATTTTCAGGTTTTTTGTCTTCGTGTTTATTTTGCTGTTCGGGTTTTTCCTGAACAGGTTGTTTATCAACGGCAACACTTTCCTTATCATATTTTTTCTTAGTCTTAACAAAAGGAGCTGTTGCAACTGGTGGTTTCTTAGGAATAGATTCCGAAACGACAGTTGTCTCTTTGTTTTTGTCTTGAAAAACTTTTGCTACAACCCTTTTTCTTTTAGGCACTACCCTCTTAGCTAGCTTATCTTGAGCTGAAGATTTTGTGGCTTGTGTATCCAGAATTTGATACACGAGGTCTTCTTTTTTTAATTTACTTGTTTTAGATAGACCAATACTTTTAGCAGTTTCCTGTAGTTCTACAAGAGTTTTTGCTTTTAGTTCAGAAATTTTGAACATTATTTGAATTATTAAATTTTAGATTATTAAGAATTCTTAAAATAAGATTTAAGAATGATTTTTTTAATTTTGTTTGATTATATCTGTAATATCGTTAAAGTTCTAAACAATATTATATATGCGTAGTTGAAATTATGTGAGCAAAGATATGTAATTATTTTAAATCACAAACGTTCTTTTTAAAAATAAAATTTATACTTTTGAAAAATATATACTCATTCTATCAAAAAAACCTGCTGATACCAAATTTAATTACAAAAATAATATGAAAAATAAACTATTTTTAGCAATATTTATTTGCCTTAACGCAATACAATCACAATCATTAGATCCTTTGATAACTGCTGATGCCAAAGCCCAAGAAAAATGGGTTGACAGCATTGTAAATAATATGACTATTGAAGAAAAAATTGGTCAGTTATTTATGATTCAGGCGTATTCTAACAAGGATAAAAAGCATGAAAAATTTATTACAGATTTGATACAAAATTACCATATCGGTAATCTGATATTTATGCAGGGAACTCCAAAGAAACAAGCGATATTAACTAACAAATATCAGGCGTTGTCCAAAATTCCTTTGATGATTGGCTTTGACGGAGAATGGGGTTTGGATATGCGTCTAAAAAATACATTTCGCTACCCTTGGAATATGACTTTAGGAGCCATTAGAAATAATGATTTGATTGAGAAATTCGGGAAACAGTTAGGAAAACATTGCAAACGATTAGGAATTCATATCAACTTTGCACCCGTTGTAGATATTAATACAAATCCAGATAATCCAATTATTGGAAATCGTTCGTTTGGTGAAAATAAAAAAAATGTTACTCAAAAAGCGATGGCTTTTACAAGAGGAATGCAAAGTGAAAATGTATTGGCGAGTGCAAAACATTTTCCGGGACACGGAGACACCTCTTCAGATTCGCATTATATATTGCCCGTAATTAATTTTGATAAAAAACGTTTGGATAAGGTAGAATTATATCCATATAAAAAACTGTTTAACAAAGGATTAGCAAGTGTGATGACGGCTCATCTAAGCGTTCCAAGTTTAGAATCAAACAAAAAATTACCTTCGTCATTATCAAAAAAAATTGTAACAGATTTACTTGTAGATAAACTTGGTTTTTTGGGATTGATAATTACTGACGGCTTAAATATGAAAGGTGCAGCAAATTATTCTACTTCTTCAGAAATAGATTTGGCGGCAATTTTGGCGGGAAATGATTTGCTGTTAATTCCACAAGACGTACCAGCAACTGTTGCATTATTTAAAAAATCAATAGAAAATAAAACGCTAACTATAAGACGATTAGACCATTCTGTGCGTAAAATTTTAAAAGCAAAATATTGGGCTGGATTGCACAATTATTCTCCGATTGATTTAAACAATTTACATAAAGATTTAAACTCAACCGCCGATGTTGTTTTGCATAGAAAATTAGTGGAAAAATCTATTACAGTATTAAAAAATGACAAAAATATAATTCCAATTCAAAATTTGGACAAAAATAAAATAGCTTATGTGAAGATTGGAAAAAAGGAAAATACCTCTTTTGTAAAGATGCTCAAAAACTACACAAAAGTTGATGTTGTTTCGGGTGATAATCTTCCTGATTTAATCAAGAAATTAAAACCCTATAACTTGGTTGTAATCGGCTATCATACTTCAAATGCAAATCCGTGGAAAGGTTTTAAATTTAAGAGCGAAGATTTACTCAAAATTCAAAAAATAGCGAGAAATAAAAAAGTTATTTTAGACGTATTTGCGAGTCCTTATAGTTTATCAGATATAAAAAGATTTACAAATATAGAGGGACTTATAGTGTCTTATCAAAACAGTAAAATAGCTCAGGAGATTTCTGCACAACAAATTTTTGGAGCGTTGAGAATGGAAGGAAAATTGTCCGTAACAATTAATAAAAGTTTTAGAGAAGGGTATGGTTTATCTACTTCATCACTAAGTAGATTACAATATGGAATTCCGGAGGAGGTGGATTTGTCTTTCTCAAAATTATCTAAAATAGATTCAATAGCAAGCCTTGTTATAGAACAAGAGATGTCGCCCGGATTACAGGTTTTGGTGGCGAGATATGGAAAGGTAGTATATCATAAAAGTTTTGGGCATCACACCTACAATGAGAAAAGGAAAGTAAAACTGACAGATATGTACGACCTTGCTTCCTTGACCAAAATACTAGGAGGATTGCCAATGATTATGAAAAGTGAGGAAAATGGTTTTCTAAACCTCAACACAAAACTTAGCGAGATATTGCCTTACTTAAAAGACTCAAACAAAGGGACAATTACTATTAAAGAGGCGTTGTCTCATAATGCTAAAATTATTCCTTGGATTCCATACTACATAGAAACTATTGATAGTATTACTAAAAAACCGTTAAAAGAATTATACCGAGCAAAAAAGACTGAAAAATATTCAATTAAAGTTGCCGAAAATTTATATTTAATAGATTCATACACCGATTCTATTTATAAAAGAATTGCAGATGTGCCTCAACTGGAAAAAGAAGGATATGTATATAGCGGTCTCATCTTTTACTTGTTTAAAAAGTATCTAAAGAACAAATATAATAAAGAGATGGATAAGTTAAACAATCACTATTTTTACAAACCTATAGGAGCTAACACTCTTACGTACAACCCTTTAAATACATTTAATGCGTCTAAAATTGTCCCTTCAGAAGTTGATAATTATTACAGGCATCAAACACTGCAAGGATATGTGCATGATATGGGAGCTGGAATGATGAGTGGAGTTAGTGGAAATGCAGGGCTTTTTTCTAATTCTAATGATATTGCAAAAATGATGCAAATGTATTTGCAAAAAGGATTTTATGGAGGTAAAAGATTTTTTAAAGCAGAAACTATACATAAATTTAACAAAAGATATTATGAAGATAATGGGGTAAGAAGAGGTTTGGGATTTGACAAGCCTCAATTAGATCCAAATGTAGAGGCAACCTGTGGCTGCGTTTCTGATAGAAGTTTTGGTCATAGCGGATTTACAGGAACTTATGCTTGGGCAGACCCAGAAAGCGGTATTTTATATGTATTCTTGTCAAACAGAACATATCCAACAATGGAAAATAGAGCTTTAATGACTGAGGATATCAGAACAAAAATACAGCAAATAATCCAAAATGCTATTTTAGTAAAGTAGGGGAAAACTTAACGTAAATAAGTACAATAATTCCTGTAAAAATCAGGTAATATAACGCTATGTTTATGCTATAAAAATGATATGTTATCAAGACTTGTAGAAGATAAAAAAAAGGAAATAGACTAATCCCCAAACCAAACCTAAAAGTATCTATAAATTCAACGTTATTTATTTTTTTAGAAACTTTTCTCCAAATTAACCAAGGTATCAAACTGTTTAAAATCAACAAGTAATATATAAATTTCACATAGTTTCTTTTCTTTTTATATTTAATAAAATCGTTATTTAAGATTGATTTATTGATGCGTTCTACATTTGTAAAATCTACGTTGCTTTTGTTTAATTTAGCGATAGTCAAGTCATAATTTTTATCATCAGAAATATGAACAGATAATTTTTTTAATTGATTTGTAATTTCCTCCTTTAGACTGTTTACAGAATTGTTTTTATCTTCTATATTATAAAAATCCGCCACATTTATTGGTTTTCCATAATGTATAGCAACTCTGCAAGGAAATTGACCCACATTTTGATAAGTAACGCCAACAGGGATTATAGATATTTCTAAATTAGGATATTTCTCTATAGCACCAAGAACAATTCTTGCAAAACCTTTAGTAATTGGTCTGATAGCACGTCTTCTGTCTTGACTTCCCTCTGGGAATATCATCAATGCTTTTTGATTATTTAGAATATCAAAGCAATCATTAAAAACAGATGTATTTTTAGAAACTTCTTTTAGCCCATCTTTCATTCTATAAATGGGCATTAAGTTTATTGTACCCAATAATTTCTTTACTAATGGATTTTTAAAAACGCCCGCCTTAACTAAATAATGTATAATTCTCGGTGTGTTTGTAGAAACCAATATGGGGTCTAATAATCCATTTGGGTGATTAACAACAAAAAGAACAGCACCTTTTTTGGGAATATTCTCTTTGCCAACAGTACTGATTTTTTGTGTATAAAAAAACAATCCCACCTCTGCGTACAGTTTAAAAATAGTGTACCAAAGTGTTTTTAACATAGCGTGATAGTTCTTTTTTCAATGATTTAATAATTCAATGAACCAGCTTGCAGTCCAACGTCTAACTTCCAGCCTACAACTTCCAACCTCACTTTTAGTTTTTTTTAAGAAAACAAACTGTCTATTTTATTTTTTTCTTCCTCTGCCAAAGTAGCATCAACTAAAATTCTGCCACTATATTCATCAATTGTAATTTTTTTACGAGTAGCAATTTCAACTTGTACCTGTGGAGGAATTGTAAAAAAGGAACCCACAGCAGCACCTCTTTCAATAGACACAACTGCTAAACCATTTTTTACCTTATTCCTAATTCTTTTATATGCACTTAACAAGTTGTCGTCAATAGATTTGGAATACTCAATAGATTTTTTGTCTAACATTTTTTGTTCCTTCTCGGTTTCCTTTAAGATGTCATCTAATTCAGCCTTTTTATGAGATAAATGGTCTTCCTGTCTCGCCAATTTTTCTCCAGTAGAGCTAATAGTAATCTTTTTTTGCTCAATTTTTGCCAAATATTCGTTTATATTTTTTTCAGCTAATTGAATTTCTAAACCCTGATATTCAATTTCTTTTGCTAAAGCATCAAATTCTCTATTATTTCTAACCTCTTTTTGTTGCTTGTCATATTTCTCAGCCAGCATCTTAGATTCTTCAATTAATAATTTTTTGTTGTTAATATCAATTTCTAAGTTAGATATATCTTTAGCAAAATTTGAAAGCCTAGAGTTTAAACCGGCAATCTCATCTTCTAAATCTTCAACTTCTAAAGGCAGCTCTCCACTAATATTCTTAATTTTGTCAATTCTAGAGTCAATTAATTGTAAATCATAAAGTGCTCTTAGCTTGTCCTCTACTGTAACTTCTTTTTTCTTTGCCATGTTTAAATATAATAAATTGGATTTGTACTTTTCTCTGATAAAACGACCGCAAAATTAGTAAATTTTTTTGTAAGAAGTTCTACTATAAGGTTTTTTGTGAATTGTTCGCTTTCATAATGTCCAATATCTGCCAGAAGTAAGCTCTTTTCAGCCTTAAAAAACTCGTGATATTTAAAATCAGAACTTATATAAGCGTCTGCCTTTGAGCCAATTGCACTGTTAATTGCAAAACTTCCAGAGCCTCCCAAAACGGCAACTCTCTTTATAGGTTTATTTAATAATTCCGAATGACGAATACAAGCTGTTCTCATTTTATCTTTGACAAATAGCAGAAAATCACTCTCATTCATTTCTTCTTTCAATTCGCCAATCATTCCCATACCAATATTTTGATGAATATTATTGAGCGTAATTATCTCATAAGCAACTTCTTCATAAGGATGATTTTTATGCAGATTATTCAAAACCTGTTTCTCAAGGTGAGACTCAAAATTTACACTTATCAGTGTTTCTTTATTTTCTTGTAAAACACCTATCTCACCAACAGTTGGATTTGAATTTTTTGCTCCTTTAAAAGTCCCTAAGCCATCGCTATTAAAACTGCATTCGGTATAATTTCCGATATTTCCTGCCCCAGCAGAAAACAAAGAATTTCTTAGAGATTCAGCATTTTTTACGGGAACATAAGTTGTTAATTTCTTGATAATTCCTTTTTTAGGAATTAGAATTTTGGTGTTTGTCAAACCTAAAACTTCACATATTTTTGCACTAACTCCGTTGTTACTATTGTCTAAAGCCGTATGAGTTGCATAAATTGCTATATCATTTTTGATAGCTTTCACAACAACTCGTTCAACATAATTATTGCCGTTTAGTTTCTTTAATCCACTGAAAATAATCGGGTGAAAACTAACAATTAAGTTACAATTATTAGCGATTGCTTCATCAACAGTTTCTTCTAAAGTATCAAGCGTAACGAGGACTCCGGTAACTTTTGTGTTGTAATTTCCAATCAATAATCCCACGTTGTCAAAACCTTCTGCATAGGAAAGCGGAGCAGATTCTTCTATTACTTCTGTAATATTTTTTATCGTCATAATATTTTCAAATTAAATTTATGTTTACAGATTTCAAAGTTAAGATTTTTAATTACTTTCGTGATAATGAAATTAATTCGTTTTGTATTATTTCCTTTTTCGATAATATATCATTTAATTACTGCTATTCGTAATTTATTGTTTGATATTGGCTTGCTCAAATCTATATCATTTAGAAAACCGATAATTGTTGTAGGTAATTTGAATGTTGGAGGCACAGGAAAAACGCCTCAAATAGAATATTTAATCAGACTTTTAAAAGAAGATTTCAAAATATCTGTTTTAAGCAGAGGATATAAGAGAAAATCTAAAGGGTTTTTGGTAGTAAATAACTCTCATTTTGCCGAAAATGTTGGAGATGAACCTCTGCAATTTTTTAAAAAATTTGATGACATTATTGTTGCTGTGGACACGAATAGAACAAACGGAATTCAACAATTATTAAAACAGAAAAATGCACCCGAAATTATTTTATTAGACGATGCTTATCAGCATAGAAAGATAAAAGCAGGTTTTTATATTTTATTAACTAAATATAATGATTTGTTTGTCGATGATTTTTTATTGCCCACAGGAAATTTAAGAGAAAGCAGAAGAGGAGCGAATAGAGCAAATGTTATCATCGTTACTAAATGCCCAAAAAATTTAAGTAAAAATCAACAAGAAGAAATTGTAAAAAAGTTGAATTTAACGTTTAGCGGAGACATTTTCTTTACAACAATTTCGTATAATGACGTATTAAAAAGCAATCAGAATGTAATTATTAATACAAATGTATTGTCTGATTACGAGATTTTATTGATAACAGGAATTGCAAACCCAAGCCCGTTATTGGATTATTTAAAAAATAAAAACTGCTCGTTTAAGCATCTTAATTTTCCAGACCATCATCAGTTTACTTCTAAGGATTTACACAAAATAAATCGTAGTTTTAAAGAAATATCATCCGACAAAAAAATAATTCTGACCACAGAAAAAGATTTCGTTAGGCTGTCAGAAAAAATAAAACTGATTTATTTTATAGAGATAGAAACAAAATTTGTTAGTTCTCAAAACGATTTTGATGATTTGATGATTACACGATTTAAAAATTTGATGATTTGAAAATTGGTAGATTCAACCCCCAGGTGCAAGTTTTTGATTTTGGTAAATATATTGCTATCAATATCTAATACATTATTCTTTTTTCTCTCTTGTTTTATCTATATCATCATCTAACTTATCCAACATTACTGTACTTAATATGAGCTGTTCCCATTGTTTTGTTAACATGTAAGTCCTAGTTCTTTTTGGCTCATTGGCAATTTGAACAAAATTATTATAAATCCATTTCTTCACTAAGGAATGGGCATTTCTTGATTTTAACCCTAAATGATTTGCAATTTCTTGTAAAGAAGTTTCTTTTGTTTTTACGAATAATAATAATATTTGCCTTTGTTGGGGTCGTAATTCTCGTAATTTATCTGTTTGTAAAATTCTTGTTTCTCCTATCGAACAATCTAAGTCATTAAGTAGTTGTGCTTTTTCTCGAACGCTTTTAAATGAAATTACCATTCCTTCTAAAAAATAATCTAAAAAAGGAGTGATATCCGCTTTTTCTCTACCTCCATAATAATTATAACTATCTCCAATATCTAAGGCATGATAATATCCCTGTAAGTTTTTAGCATAATATTCTTCTAAAGAATAAATGCCTTTCATATCATAACCCATTTTATGCAAAACAAAAGTTGTTAGTAGTCTTGCTGTTCTTCCATTTCCATCATAATAGGGATGTATGGTTGCAAATTGGTAGTGAACCAATCCAGCAATAATAGGTGCAAATGCTTCTTGATTATCAATAATTTCTCGAGTCCAATCAACTAAGTTTTTCATTAGTTTATCCACGTCTTTTCCTTCAGGAGGCATATACACAATGACCCCACTGCTACCATCTCTGATTATATTTTGCTCCTTACGATAAGGCGACAACCTGTTAGTACCTTTCCAAGCTAAACTATGAACTGATTGGATTAACTTTTTAGAAAAATCAGCATCGTTTTTTAATTCATCTTCGACATATTCTAATGCTAGGAAATAATTTTTGACCTCTCGCTCATCTCTTTCTCGTCCGGGAAAACCTCCTTTTTTTTCTTTTACAACCTTTTGTACCTGTTCTTGGGTGAGTGCATTCCCTTCAATTTGTGTAGAATAATGGGTAGATTGTAAGCGAGCCGTTTCTCGGAGAGAGGCGATAAGGTTAGCCGTTACAGGAAGAATATCAATTGCTTCCTTATGCCTCTCAATTTCTAAAAGATGCTTAGTAAGGCGTGCAGTTATCTGATAATTTGGATTGAATTTCATATAGCAAATATAACATTAATGTAATTATCCCATAAATAAAGTGTAATTAAATATAGAATTTGATGATTACACAATTAAAAAAATATTGTCAATCAGTCTAATTTTATCTGAAAACACCGCTATAAAAGCTCTGTATTTCTTGGCTGGGTCAATTATTTTGGCTGTTTTTAGGGTTTCTTCATCAGCAATATTGAAGTATTCTAACTCTAACAAGGGTTGTTTTTTAAATTGCTTATCTACCCATTCAGTTATTTCTTTAGGATTTTCTACATCAATTTTTTTTTGAACTTTTTTGAGTGTTTTATAAATAAAAGTAGCTGTTTCTCTGTGATTTTTATTTAAGTGAATATTTCTTGAACTCATCGCTAAACCATCATCTTCTCTAAAAATTGGGCAACCAATTATTTGAACGGGTATTTTATTTTTTTGAACAAGCTTCCTTACTATTTGCAGTTGCTGGAAATCTTTTTCTCCAAAATAAGCTCTATCTGGGATTATAATTTTAAAAAAAGCCTGTACAATTGTTGCTACACCGTCAAAATGACCTTTTCTAAATTCACCCTCCATTTGATTTTCTATGCCATCGAAAGCAAAAGACTTTAATGGCTCATTATCAGTATAAACTTCTTTAATATCGGGGATAAAAACAATATCACAATCAATATTTCTAAGGAGCTTTAAGTCGTTTTCTAAGGTTTTTGGGTACTTTTCTAAGTCTTCTTTGTCGTTAAATTGTATGGGATTTACAAAAATACTAGCAACGGTTGTATCATTATTTTCTTTGGAAGATTCTATTAAAGAGATGTGTCCTTTGTGCAATGCTCCCATAGTTGGCACAAAACCAATCTGCTTGTTTTGTTGCCTAATAAATGACAAGCAGTCTTCTAAAGCGTTTTTTTTTTCAAAAATCAGCATAAATAATACGTTTAGTAGAAAGTTCACAAATTAATTGTAGCAAAAGTAATTAATCCCTACATATTTGAGTGCAAAATGTCGTTAAAAAATAAAACCGCAGTGGATGGATTTACCGATCTTTAGATTAGACTCGTAAATCGCTACCTTTGCCCTTTATTTTGTTATGAACAAAACTATACTTCTTAAATACTTAGGTGATTAGTTTAAGCTCCTTATGCAGATTAATGGTAATATCCTCTGCACATTCTCCGCCACAGAGTGTCATCAAAAGATAAAATTTAACCATATCACTGTAAGTGTATTTAGATTGTAAATCTCTGTCACCTAAAGAGTTATCTATAAAATTAAAAATATCTGCTTTTTCTAAAGAATTATTTACAAAATTTAATTCACCAAAAGCACTTATAGTATCTGTAGAGTATGTAATTTTCATATGATAATATTATTTTTCACCTAAATAAGTGAAAAATATTCAATTAAAAAAATCTTATAGATACTATTTTTACTGAACTTTTTGACCTTTTTAACTTTTAGCTTGCGGATTTAAGGAATAATTTATATATTCAACATTTTTACTATTTAGATACTTTATAAAGCGTTCCTTTCTGTTCAAATTTAGAATAGCCAATTTTAGCTGTAAAATTATATGAAAAATCGGTTACTTTTGTAATTCTCACAAAAATTGGGTCTTTATCCAAACTATTTTTTGGGTTTTTCATTTGCAGAGTGTATGAAAAATTATTTTTCCACTTTATATACAAAGTATCAACTCTCTTTTCTGTACGTTTTTTTGTAGTACTATCGTTAGAAATAAGTGTAATTTTGGAATATTCCTCTATCTGCAAACTATCAATTCTCGTGATAATAGTTTTGCTATAACCCTCGCCAGCAGGAATTTCAAAAATACCAATTTTAAACTGATTATTGTTGTCTTTTATCACCACTTCCGAACAAGAAAAAAACATTAAAACTGCAATCAAAAAAGTCAAAAAACGAAGGTTTTTTAACATAACAAATACAGTCAATTTAGACTTAAAAATTTGGTATAATGTTTCTGTTCTGTTCAAAATAGGTTGCTTTTTTTGCTTTGCCTTGCACAATAAAATATTAGCAGAGGCAACATATAACATAGTTCCAATCTGTGAGAAAGTTATAGATTATCTTTTTTACTTAGACACTTTGCAAATATAAAAAATATGAGTAGATCAGCGGATTAATAGTTAAAATTATAAAGCAAAGATACAAAAGCCTGTCCTTTTAATAAATCGTATGGTTATTGCTCAACCCTGTTACATTAAAAATATTAGTGAGTAAATGCCTAAGTTAATTATCTTTTTTAAATTTATCTCGCAAAATTTTGTCTATTTGCTTGATAATCTTTTCGTTTTGGCTTTCTTTGAAATTTACATATAACCTCAGTATTTGAATAATGTTATGCTCTGTGAGTATTGATAAATCGAGCATTTTTGATGTGTTCAAATCATTGGGTTCAAATTTATTCAATCCATTGCCATACTCCCGCTTATTATCACTAAATATTTCTTTCGCAATATCCGTTAATAAATATGCAAATAAAAGGTCTGTGCTAACTTTATTGTTTGAAAACAAATCTCCATTCGTGGGATATACGCAGTGAAAGGTAGTCAAGTTGGATATGTTTGCTTCATTACGAATAAACTTAATATTATTTCTATTGAATACAGAAACCCAAATAGGGGCAGGTGGGCGATTTTCTAAAGCATACCAAGTCTTTCTGCTTTTGGTTAAATACTTCTCGTTAATCTTCTCTTGCTCACCCCTTTTAATATACTCCTTAACTTTTGGGTGTTCAGAATTTATTCCGTTAAATAGATACGTTAGTCTGTCATCTTTTGTCAATTTATCAAAATCTTCTAAAGCGAAAAAATTGCCCTTTGCGTCCTTAGATTTACAGATGCACGGTAATAGATTTTCTTGTGGAATAGAAAAGTTAATTGCTTTAGATGTTTTGAAAGTAAAATATTCATTAGAACCAGTTGCAATACCTCTTACAACTTTTGCGTAAGTTGAAAAAGGCACAAGATTCTTATAATTGATTGCGTTTTGAACTTGATAATACTTTCTCCATTTAATATTAGGGTCTAAATATTTAGGATTAAATGAAAACTCCCCTTTTTGATTAGGGTAAGCCTCAATGTATTTTTTGATTAACTTTAAATCTGACGTAGATTTTATTGTCGTAATATTGACTTCTGAATCATTTTTATCATTTGCCAAAAGCAGGATAGAAGCAGTTGTAATAGCATTATCAAAAACTTTTTCTTTGAAATTTATGACAAATAAATGTCTTAATAAATTTGTTTTGAGCAAGTATTCTTTTACTAATTTACCATAATCGGCATTCAAAAATTCTGACGGCACTATATAGGCTGCCCGTCCATTTTCTGTTAATTGGAAAGCCGATTTTAATAGGAAAAGAGTGTAAACATTAGTGAATCCATTAAACTTGAATTTTAATTTATCTTCAACTTCTTTTAAAACTTGCCTGTTATCATAATCGTGAAATTTTAAATAAGGAGGGTTACAAATAATTCCGTCGTACTTGTTTTTCCAATCGTTATACATATAATTTTCCAGTCTTAATGAAACATTTTTTTGACAATCGAATATTTTTTTAGCTTCACTAAGAATAGTTTCGTCAATATCAAAACCTTTGATATTTAGCTCTATATTTTCGTTTAATAATGTTCTTGAAAATATACCTAAACCAAAAGCAGGTTCTAATACTTCTTTTAGTTTTTTATTTCCAAGTAGCCAATCTGACATTAAACTTGCAATTGGTTGAGGAGTAAAAAATTGAGCAAATTTTTTACGATGGGACAAGTTGATTTTTTCAGTATATGTTTGCTCAATACCCATCTTAAAAATCCGTTATGTTGAGCAGTTTTATTAAACTACCTATGTCTAAATATGCCGTCCCTTTCTTAAAACTTACATAAAACAGTAATCGACCTCTTCCCATTTCTCGTCTAACACTGGTGTGTTCTGGTTCGAGTATTTTATACGCAACTTGATGGGTATATGTAGTGTTTATTTTAACTGTCGTCTTATTCTGATTCTTTATATCTTGACTAATCTCATAATATTCTCCCTCTTTTTCTGGTTCAGTTAATAAGGTTAAAATTTTCTTAAATGAAATTCTATAAGATTTATCAAAAAATACTTGAAAGTAATAGTGAGGAACATTAAAAGTTTCTGCCCACTTATAAACAACCTTAACATCCTCAATTTTTGATGTGATACTCAAATAGTCTCTTTTTTGTACAATGTTTATATGGTTTTTTAGGTCTTTGAATAGCGATGATAATTTTTGCAATCTTTCTGTTGCTTTCCAGCTTGGTCTTCTAAAGTTAATAGCGGAAATAGTTTCAGAATTTATGCTGTTTAATATGTCTATAAAGTGCTTTTTCTTAGGTTGCTCGAGTAAGTCTGAAAACTGTTCAAGAATGGTGTTTTTCACTATCAATGCTTGTTCAAGATGGGTGGCAGTTCTACTTTGCATTTCTTGCTCATATTTATCTATAAGAAATGCACTTGAACGAATTTCTAAACCAGCAATTGCGTTTTTTACATAGTCTGTTAGTTTTGAATGTTCAATTTTTCCAATATCAAAACCGAGACTTTCGTCAAAGTCCTCTTGTTTAAAAATTAGCAGGTCTGGTCGCTTACCAATAGTATCTAATTCATCTTGAAAATCCTTGTAGAATTGGTCAAATCCTTCTTCACCAGCAATTATGTCATCTGATTTTCCATATCTAACTGCGACATAGTTTTTAGATGTTTCATTTATTGCTCTAAATATCAAATCTTCTGCCCAATCTCCTTGTTCTTTGTTGATGATAAAATTAGAAGAAGCTTGTGTTGGGGGAGATGTTTTATCTCTTGAAATAGAAAAGTCAACTATTGTATCTGGAATTAACTTGGTCAGCTCCCTTAGTTCGTTAAAGTACGTCATATCTTTTTTCCTTTTAACCTGTCTAATCCTGCTATCAAATCCCCGTAAAATTAGCAGGTGTAATAGCCTTTAATTCTTCTTTTATTTCTGACGAAACCTCCAAACTATCAATAAAATTAGCGATAGATTTTTGAGTTATTTTCTCATTTGTTCTCGTCAATCCTTTTAGTACTTCATACGGATTTAGATATGCTTCTCTACGCAAAATTGTCTGTATCGCCTCCGCAACCACAGCCCAGTTATTTTCTAAATCCTGCTCTAATTTCTCTTTATTTAATAGTAATTTATTTAACCCTTTTAGTGTAGAAGAAAAACCGATTATCGTATGACCAAATGGTACTCCAACGTTACGTAAAACTGTGCTATCTGTCAAATCTCTTTGTAAACGAGAAATTGGAAGCTTAGCAGATAAATGCTCAAAAATTGCATTTGCAATACCTAAATTACCTTCAGAGTTTTCAAAATCAATAGGATTTACTTTATGTGGCATTGCTGATGAGCCTATTTCTCCGGCTTTAATTTTTTGCTTAAAATAATCCATTGAAACATAAGTCCAAATATCTTTATCTAAGTCTAAAACTATTGTATTTATTCTTTTCAAAGCATCAAACAAAGAAGCCAAATGGTCGTAATGTTCAATTTGAGTCGTAGGAAAAGAATGATGCAATCCTAATTTTTTTTGTACAAAATTATAGCCAAAATTTTTCCAGTTTATCGTTGGGTAGGCAACTTTATGAGCGTTGTAATTTCCTGTTGCTCCACCAAATTTTGCCGCATTGGGGATGGTGTTTAAAAACTTAAATTGCTCCTTTAATCGAGTTACAAAAACGTCAATTTCCTTTCCTAATCTGGTAGGAGATGCTGGCTGACCGTGAGTTCTCGCCAACATAGAAACATCTTTCCATTCTATGACTAATTCTTCTAATTTTTGTAAAAGTTTCCGATAAATAGGCTTGTAAACCTCTTCAATTGCATCTTTAATAGAAAGCGGAATTGCTGTGTTGTTAATATCTTGAGAGGTCAATCCAAAGTGAATAAATTCTTTGTATGATTGTAGATTTAACGCATCAAATTTCTCTTTGATAAAATATTCTACAGCTTTAACATCGTGGTTGGTTATTTTTTCAATGTCTTTGATTTCCTGGGCATCTTCCGCAGAAAAATTGGTGTAAATTTTACGTAAATCAAAAAATAAATCGCTGTCAAAATCCTTTAATTGTGGCAAAGGAATTTCACAAAGTACTATAAAATACTCTATCTCTACTTTTACCCTATATTTTATAAGTGATTTTTCTGAGAAATACCTCGCTAATTGTGATATATTATTTCTATATCTGCCATCAATTGGGGAAATTGCGTCTAATTCAATTAAACTCATTTTTGCTGTTTTGTTGAGTTGCAAAGTTAAAAAAAATACTCTACTTAGTGTTAAGTTAAGTGTAAAATTATGGATAAGTCGCAGTTATATTTTAGGTTTTAGTACAAATCCATTTGCAGACTAAACGTACTGACATTAGAGGCGGTATGGATTTTTGAATACGCATAATTTAGCTTAAATTTATTCATTTTTAAACCAAAACCGAATGACATACCTCCAAAAGTTCTGACATTCTGTAATTCTAATTCTTTTGACCTTCTAAAATTATAGCCCAATCTTAAATTAATTGCCTTTTTAGAAAATAATTCTACACCCACAATAAAATGTCTTATCGCATTATTTAAAAACGATATATTTTCCTTTGTTATATTTCCATTAATATCAGATATTTGGTTTGACGGATTACTCGCAGAAACGTTCCACTGTTGCAGATTATCTATCGTTAAATGCCATTTTATCGGCACATGCTCTAATTCATAAGCACCTCCTAAAGCAACTTCTAACGGCAATTTTTCAAACACACCATTGAATGATTTAATTTGTGTACCTATATTTCTAACCACCAAAGTGATAACAAAAGGTTTCCTTTCATCTCTATACAAAATACCCAAATCTGTTGCCACTCCAATGGACGAAAAATTACTGATTATAGAATTAATAACCTTCACATTTATGCCTATATAAAAATTATTCCAAGGTAAATTAAGTGCATAACCGATTGATAATGCCACATCACTAGCTTCAAAATTTCCAGTTTCATTCCCCTCCTCATCTGCTCCTATTAAAGTTCCATAATTCAGATATTTGATACTAGTATGCAGATTGCCCAATCGTTTGCCAATCATTTTTGAATAAGAAATTGAACCAATATTGATGCCTGCCAAATAACTCGTATAGTTAACCGCTATCTGATTATCCAAACTTGAATTTATAACTGAAGGATTCCAAATAGGTTGATTAACGTCGTCCATTAGCGTCAAAACTTTTCCTCCCAAAGCAATTTGACGAGCAGATGTAGAAATATTCAAAAACTTATATACGTTTTCTCCGCCAACTTGTGCTTCTGCACAGTAGAAAAAAATTAAAAAAAGAAATACTGTAAAACCTGTTTTCATAAATGAATAACTGATTAGTTGCAAAACTATTTATAAAGCAGTTTAAAGTCGCGTTGAAAATCAATGCCAGCTACTTTACAGGCGATTTGGATAATTTTTTCAATCGTTTCTCGACTACAACATGTATTAATCCAATGCCCAGTGGACAGTTGACGAGATTGACCTTCATAAGGTACAGGGTTGGCGTATAAATCGCGCTGTTCATGCGCCATCCAACGAATTTTCTTGCCGCCAGGAACACTTTGCATAAATTTATCCGGGAAAGAAGCATCTCGTCTGATAAGTGCCTCATAAACTTTGAGCAAAGTATCAGCACCATTGCGTGCTTCATGTATCGCACCATGCAACTCAAAGCCAACCAGTTTTTTGGGCTTTTTCTTGGCTTCTATGGGTTTTGTATGTGCCATCTCAACCGGAGCAGGGCGGGTTTGCGGTTGATACGGCACGATATTCCCCACCTGTTGCCCGATAAACTTCTTCACAACATCGGCATCCGGCGTAAAGCCACATATATCTCCAACTTTGTCTTGCAGAAGCTCCATTAAACGCGCATCACATTCGGACAGCATCTGTGCCCACGCTGTCGGGAGCGCGTCTTGAATGTCTTTGGCTCGGGCTTTATCACCATGATCCGCTTCAGCCGCCTTGACGGATTGCCCGGAACACAGGTGCGGATAAAACAAATAACGCATCAAGCGGTTGACAGATTCTTCTGTTTCTCGGGCACAAATGTCCAATTTATACACTTGGCGGTCTTGATAATCACCCGGTTTCAGTGGCAAATAAAACTCCCATTCCTTGCCAGTCGTTAAAACCGCAAGTGAAACACCCGCATGGAAAACATACTCAAACAACTGTTTTTCAGCACCCCCGGCAGCCCCCAGCCGTTTTACTTCTATGATGACGGTTGGTTTCCCTTTATGGAGCAACGCTATATCCGCTTTTTTTCCTTGTAGCGGGTATTCATAGCAAACCACACCAGCATTATCAGTAGGCCATGCCAACTTGCGCAGAATTGGCTCCACCACTTGTCGGGAAATGCTCGTTTCATTTTGGTACAGGTCATCCTGAAAGCCTTTTTTTATTTTCTCAATACACACCTTTATGCTATTAGCGGGTTCGTCGTAAGAAAATGCAGGGATGAAATTTTTCATATGTTTTAATATTTGTGGCTAAGGTACAAAAATTACATCGCAATTAAGAGGTTGAGCCTTTCTTTTAATAAGGGGTAGATTCAACCCCCAAGTGCACGTTTTTTATTTTGGTAAATGTATTGATAAAAAACTTCTTTAGGAGTTCTATATTCTAATTTTTTTCTTGGTCTATTATTTAGGCTATACTAAAATTTTAATGATACATTTGGAAATTAATTTTTTATTATAACAAATTTTGCTGATTTTTTACGAAAGATATTAGGTATTGCAGATTAAATTCAGCTGGTAGAATTCAACCTGTTTTAGCAAAAGCAGAGGTTTTCTGAATTTTGACAGATTTAAAATTAATATGCTATTTTATTTTAGAAAACTTAATCTGATGCCATTAATAATTTAGTTATGCCTTAAATATTAATTTATGGAAGAACAATTTTATTTAATTCACTAACCTTTAAACAATATATAGGTATCAATGGTATAAACACCCTTTATCCTCTTTTTGTTCTTCCTGATTTCTGCTCAAATTTAATACTTTGCAAACTTAGGTTGGTACAACTACTTTCCAATACAAAAATTAGAAAAAATATGTCCTAAAATATCTTTATCAACGTCGTATTCTCCAGTTATATTTCCGAGATAACGCAAGCACTCACGAATATCTATTGAAAATAAATCGGCAGAAATATTTAACTCTATCCCGTTTTGTACAGAAGTTATTGCTGTAAGTGCATTATTCAACGCCTCAAAATGACGTGAATTTGTAACAATAGTTTCATTATTACTTAAAGCACCTGTGTTTACTAAGGATGTCAATTCGCATTTTAAAGCATCAATCCCTATTTTTTGTTTTGCAGAAAGTAAAATAAGGTTAGAAATTTGTACTTGCAGCTTACCGATTTCTTGTTTAGAGAGTTTATCAATTTTGTTTGCAATAACGAGCAATCTTTTATCAGGAAAACGAGCTTGTATTTTTTTGATTTCTCCCAAAAAAACTTCGGTAGATTTTGAAAATTTTGTAACATCAACTAAAAAGATAATCAATTGTGCGTTTTCAGCTTTTTCGTAGGCTTTTTTAATCCCGATACTTTCTACAATATCTTGCGTTTCTCTAATCCCTGCGGTGTCAATAAATCGAAAAGCGACACCGTTAATAATCAGTTCATCTTCAATAGCATCACGCGTAGTACCTGCAATATGGGAGACGATGGCTTTTTCTTCGTTTAGCAATGTATTTAGCAAGGTCGATTTTCCTACATTAGGCTCTCCGATAATTGCGACAGGAATTCCATTTTTCATTGCATTTCCAAAGGAAAAACTATCAATTAATCGCTTTAAAACAACTATTATTTCAGCTACCAATTCTTTAAATTTGGTTCTATCGGCAAATTCTACATCTTCATCGGAAAAATCTAATTCTAATTCAATTAAAGCAGCAAAATCCAATAATTGTCCACGAAGTTCTTTTAATTCATTGGTAATTCCGCCACGCATCTGCTGAATTGCCATTTGATGCGATGCCGCAGAGTTTGACGCAATTAAATCTGCTACCGCTTCAGCCTGACTTAAATCCATCTTTCCGTTTAGAAAAGCACGCATAGTAAACTCGCCGTTATCTGCCATTCTACAACCGTTTTCTAAAAATAATTGAATTATTTTCTGCTGAATAAATACAGAGCCATGACACGAAATTTCTATCACATTTTCGCCAGTATAAGAACGAAGGTTTTTAAAAACAGAAACCAAAACCTCATCTAAAATCACACCATTATCAACAATATGACCTAAGTGAATTGTATGCGTTTTTTGATTGATAAGCGACTTTTGTTTTGTTACTGATTTAAACAAAGCATCAGCAATATCAATAGATTTTTCGCCAGAAAGCCTAATTACAGAAATAGCTCCAACGCCAGATGCCGTTGCCAAAGCAATAATAGTATCGTATTGAATCATACTTTAGTCTTCAGATTTACGAATTTTGAATTACGATTTCTAACCTCGAGCTTTCAACTTTACTTCCAACACCTATTTTATTTCAGAAACACGCAATGTATTTACCATTCCTTTAGCTTCCACAGGCATAGACGTTAGATTGATTACATAGTCTGATTTTTTTACAAAACCTCTTTCTTTAGCTATTTTATTTATATCAACAACAGTGTCGTCGGTACTTACATTTCTATCGTAATAAAAAGATTTTACTCCCCACAGCAAGCTCATTTTGTTTAAGATTCTACGCTCAGACGAAAACACCAACACGTGAGATTTTGGTCTCCACGAGGAGATTTGAAAAGCAGTATAACCGCTATTTGTAAGGGTAGAAATTGCAGTTGCATTTATATCATTCGCTATTAACGCCGCGTGATGACACACTGATTTTGTGATAAAACGGTCTGTCTTGATATGTGGCGGAGTTTGCGGAACTTTAATAAGTGGAGAACTTTCTACACTTCCAATTATCTCTGTAATCTTTTGTATCACCTTTATTGGATGTGCTCCGACTGATGTTTCTCCAGAAAGCATCACGGCATCTGCACCATCCATAATGGAGTTGGCAACATCGTTTACTTCTGCTCTTGTAGGGACAGGATTTGTAATCATCGTTTCCATCATTTGGGTTGCGATAATCACAGGAATTCTTGCAATTTTTGCTCTTTGAACTAATTTCTTCTGAATTAATGGCACTTCTTGCATTGGTATTTCTACACCTAAATCTCCGCGAGCCACCATCAAGCCGTCGCAATACGGAATTAGAGCATCTATATTTTCTACTGCTTCTGGTTTTTCTATTTTGGCAATTACGGGAACTCTATAAGAAGATTTCTGTTTGATTAAATCATGTAATTTTCTTAAATTCTCTGGATTTCTCACAAACGAAAGTGCAATCCAATCTACGTTTTGCTCCAATGCAAATACGGCATCTTTCACATCTTTATCTGTTAATGCCGGTAAAGAAATATTTGTGTTTGGTAAATTTACACCTTTTTTAGACGATAAAACTCCGCCAATCAGTACTTTAGTTATCACTTCTTTTTTTCTATCGGTGCTTATTACTTCAAACATTAGTTTTCCGTCATCAACTAAAATGTGTTCTCCATCTTTAACGTCTCTGGGAAAATTTTGATAGGACATAGATGCTCTTTTAGAAGTTCCTTCGCAATTTTCTGTGGTAAAAGTAAATGTGTCTCCTTCCTTTAGAAACACATCATCTGCCATAATGCCGACACGTAACTTAGGACCTTGCAAGTCGGCTAAAATAGCAACGTTATAATCCTTTTCCTTATTTATTTCTCTAATATCTTTGATACGAGATTTTACATTGTCATAATCTGCATGTGAAAAGTTAATCCGGAATACGTTAACTCCAGCATCTACCATTTTTTCTAAGATTTCTTTGTTATTTATTGAAGGTCCTAAGGTGGCTACTATTTTTGTTTTTTTGTTTTTTGGCATACTTAAAAAATTAAAAATTCTTTAGATTTTAATGTGTTTGGATTTATTGTATAAGACGTTATCACTTGACTTATTTTATTGATATTTACCACAGCGTCAACAATAAACTCGTCATCAAAACTACCTTCCAGTTTTAAAAAAAAATCTATCTCCTTCTTTTCTGATATTAGATGAGTGATTATATTACTACTGCTAAACAAACCTGTTTTAATGGGTTTTGATTTACTTTTATACTTATTTACAATTAAAAACCAATTGTGATTAAATTTAGTGTTTAAATATTCATAGACAGGAAAAGATGCGTTACTTTTCTTGTTCTCAAAATCCAAATCATATTTTGCTTTTGCAAATTTTGTCTTTAATTTTAGATTTAAAAAATATGCAAGTTTAAATTCTTCTAAAGTTGTATGTATCCCTATTAAGGTATAATTATTATCAGAAAAATCACCTAATACTAAGGAGTGTATGTGCATGTTAGTTAGTTGTCGGTTGGCAGTGTTCAATATTCAGCTGCTTTCCAGTGTCCAACTGCCAACTGAATACTGAACACTGCCATTATGATTTAGTTATCTCGTTTTGCATTGCAAAAAACATTCTTTTAGCCGCTTGCTCTTCTGCTTTTTTCTTAGAAGTTGCTTTTCCTTTTGCTACAAAAACTCCATCAATATTAATTTTAACACTAAAAAATTTACTGTTTTTACTTCTAGAATCTTCGTATGTGTCAAAAACGTATTCTTTTTTTTGCTTTTGACACCACTCGATAATTAATCCTTTATAACTAATAATTTTTCTTTCGAGCCTATCTATATCTACATAAGGAATAATCACTTTTTGATAAATAAATTTTTCGCAATAATTATATCCTCTATCTAAATAAATAGCACCTATAAGAGCTTCAAAAATATTTCCATAAATATTCTTCCCTATTTTTTTTTCGGTTATTTTGCCTTTAAAGAATTTTATTAGGCTCAAATCCTTCCCTAATTCATTTAGATGTTCCCGACTTACTATTTTAGAACGCATCTGTGTCAAATATCCTTCAGCCCCTTCGGGTACTTTTTTGTATAAATAGGAGGCAATAATAGAACCCAAAATAGCATCACCCAAAAACTCCAGTCTCTCATAATTAATAGGATTTCCATCCTTATCTGACAGTTTTAAAGATTTATGAACAAAGGATTTTTTATAACAGCTTATTTCCTTTGGACAAAAGGACAATAACTCTTTTAATTCGGAATAAAAAAATTTATCTTCTTTTGACTTAAATTTTATTATCCTACGAATAAAATTCATACAAACAAGGCTAATCCATTTTTTTTACAGCTACGCAAGCGTTATGACCTCCAAAACCAAATGTGTTACTAAGAACCACTTTTACCTCTCTCTTTTGTGCTTTGTTAAACGTAAAGTTCAATTTACTATCAATCTCATTATCACTTGCAAAATGGTTAATTGTTGGTGGAATAACACCATTTTTTATTGACAATATAGAGGCAATTACTTCAATAGCTCCTGCGGCACCCAGCAGATGACCAGTCATAGATTTTGTTGAGTTGAGGCTTATATTATACGCATGTTCGCCAAATACTTCTTTGATTGCTTTAGACTCTGCTATATCTCCAAGCGGAGTAGAGGTTCCGTGCATATTAACGGCGTCTACGTCTTCTATCTTTAAACCAGCGTTTCTCAAACAGTTTAACATCACGTTTTTAGCTCCCAATCCTTCCGGGTGTGGTGCTGTAATATGGTGTGCATCAGAGGATAACCCTCCTCCGATAATTTCTACGTATATTTTTGCCCCACGTGCAATTGCGTGTTCATATTCTTCTAAAACAAGTGCTCCAGCTCCTTCTCCTAAAACAAATCCGTCTCTTCCTTTATCAAAAGGTCTAGACGCTGTTTTTGGGTCATCATTTCTGGTAGAAAGTGCGTACATCGCATTAAAACCTCCTATACCAGCTACGGTAACTGCTCCTTCAGAGCCTCCTGTTATAATGACATCTGCTTCTCCTAAACGGATATAATTCATCGCGTCTATAATAGCGTTTGACGAAGATGCACAGGCGGAGACTGTCGCAAAGTTTAGTCCTCTAAAACCATTTTTAATAGATATTTGCCCAGGAGCAATATCTGCAATCATCTTAGGTATAAAAAAAGGGTTAAATCTTGGCGTTCCATCTCCTGCAGCGAAGTTTAATACCTCGTTTTGGAAAGTTTCTAACCCTCCAATGCCTGCTCCCCAGATAACACCAACTCTATCAGGATTATAATTTTTAGAATTTAACTCAGAATCTGCTACTGCTTCATCTGAAGCAACCATTGCATATTGTGTGAAACGGTCCATCTTACGAGCTTCCTTTCTGTCAATAAAATCAGTTGCTTTAAAATTTTTTAATTCGCAAGCAAAACGAGTTTTGGACTTAGCAGTATCAAAATAAGTTATAGGATCAGCCCCGCTAACTCCGTTAGCCAAACCATTCCAATATTTCTCTATATTATTACCTATCGGTGTTAATGCACCAAGTCCAGTTACTACAACTCGTTTTAATCGCATATAAAATTACTTTTTTGCTTCTTCTATATAGCTTATTGCTTGACCTACAGTTCCAATGTTTTCTGCTTGGTCGTCTGGTATTTGAATATCAAATTCTTTTTCGAATTCCATAATTAATTCCACAGTATCTAAAGAATCTGCTCCTAAATCGTTTGTAAAGCTAGCCTCTGCTGTTACTTCATTATCGTCAACTCCTAGTTTATCTACGATAATGGCTTTTACTCTTGATGCAATGTCTGACATAATCTTATATGTTTTAAAAATTTAAAATTGACGCAAAAATACAACTCTTAATTATTTAATACTAATTTTTTATACGAAAATTAGGCTTATCTGTTTTTCAGCCTCCAAGACAATTACGATTAAGGCAATTTGCACGACATTTTCCAATAAATTTGATATAATTCTATACTTAGTTTAGTAGAACTTAGCGAACCAAAAATAGAAAAATATTTTAATATTCCACAAAACATATCGCATTAATTGATAATTATTCTTTTTTTTGCAGTGTCCAAAATTCATCTAAATGAAACGTATTGTTATTTTCGCGTCAGGGTCGGGGTCTAACGCAGAGAATATTATAAACCATTTCAAAGCTACTAAAACTGCTTTGGTAGCCAAAGTGTATTGCAATAATAAAAATGCAAAAGTTTTTGACAGGTGCAAAAGTTTGAAAGTTGACTGTATTCTTTTCTCTAAAGACGATTTTTTTTCTTCGGATAAAATTGCAAATCAGCTAAAAAAGGAAGCAGATTACATTATCTTAGCTGGTTTTTTATGGAAAATACCGACATCTATAATTCAACTTTTTCTTGATAAAATAATAAATATTCATCCTGCTTTACTACCAAAATACGGAGGAAAAGGAATGTATGGAATGCGAGTACACATTGCTGTCAAAGAAAATAACGAATCTGAAACTGGAATCACAATTCATCTTGTAAACGAAAATTATGATGAAGGTGCTGTTATTTTTCAGGCTAAAATTTCAGTTGATACAAATGATACTCCCAAAGATATTGCACAAAAAATACATCTTTTGGAGTACAAACATTTTCCAAAAGTGATTGAGAAAGTGATTTTAGATTTACGATTACACGATTAAACAATTAAAAAGGCAATGAGCAAAAAGAAATATTATGTAGTTTGGCAAGGTAGTAAAACAGGTGTTTTTTCTTCGTGGAGTGTTTGTAAAAAACATATATATGGTTTTAAAGGTGCTAAATACAAGGCTTTTATCAACAAAAAAGAAGCAGAATTAGCCTTTACCAAAAATTACGACGATTATAAAGGCAAAGAAACCAAAAAGGCAATTCTAACCGAAGCTGAAAAGAAAAAATATGGTTTACCAATTTTGGAAAGCATTTCTGTGGATGCTGCTTGTAGTGGAAATCCCGGGGAAATGGAGTATCGTGGCGTATCAACAAATAATAAAGAACCCCTTTTTAGAAAGGGACCATTTGAAAATGGGACAAATAATATTGGAGAATTTTTAGCTTTAGTACACGGAATAGCCTTGCTGAAAGGCAAAAAAGAGGACAAATTACCTATCTATTCGGATTCCAAAATTGCTATGAGTTGGGTGCGTCAAAAAAAATGTAAAACCAATGTTAAATTTACCAAAGAGAACAAAAATCTGCAAGATTTAATACTTCGTGCAGAAAAATGGTTAGATGAAAATTCTTTTAAAAACCCAATATTAAAATGGGAAACTAAAGTTTGGGGAGAAATTCCTGCAGATTTTGGTAGGAAATAGAATTTAGATAATTACGATTTTTGAATTACGAATTAACAATTTGATGATTAAATAATTTGATAATTCCACTATTGAACAAGCGACAACAACAACCAACAACAGATAAAAACATAAAAATTGAAAGCAGAAATTATAACTATCGGAGATGAAATTCTCATTGGGCAAATTGTAGATACCAACTCGCAATGGATTGGGACAGAATTGAATAAAATCGGAGTTTCAGTATATCAAATTACTTCCATTCAAGATGATAAACAGCACATTATGAATGCCTTAAAAGAAGCCGAAAACAGAGCAGATATTATTATAATCACAGGTGGATTAGGTCCTACCAAAGATGATATTACCAAAAAAACAATCTCTAAATATTTTAACGATGACACAGTTATTGAATATACAGAGGTTATTGAGCATATTAAATTGTTGTTTCAAAAAATTAAGCATCCGTACAGAGAAATACAACGCTATCAAGCACAATTACCGTCTAAAGCTACTTTGCTAAAAAACAAATTTGGAACTGCACCTGGAATGTGGTTTTATGAAAATAAAACAATATTTGTATCGCTTCCCGGTATTCCGTATGAGATGAAAGAGTTGATGAAAACTGAAGTTTTACCAAGAATTAAAAGTCAATTCAAATTGCCATTTATCATACATAAAACCGTAATTACTTATGGACAAGGAGAGAGTATTATTGCAGAACGAATTGCTGGTTGGGCAAACAATTTGCCTGAATTTATAAAACTTGCATATTTACCATCTTTCGGAAAAGTGCGTTTGCGTTTGTCTGCCAAAGGCGATAATAAACAATTATTAGAAGAAACTTTATCGACAAAAATTTTAGAATTGAATAAGCACATTTCTGATATTATCATTGGTTTTGATGATGATTCATCTATAGAAAAGAGAGTAGGAGAATTTCTTAAATTACAGAATAAAACAATTTGCACAGCCGAGAGTTTGACCGGTGGAAAAATAGCTTCAAAGTTGGTTTCATTTGCAGGGTCGTCTGCTTACTATAAAGGTAGTTTTATTGTGTATTCTGCCGAAACCAAGAAAAATTTATTGGATGTTTCAGAAAAATTAATTGAGAAGCATACAGTCGTTAGCAAAGAGGTGGCAGAAGCTATGGCACAATCTGCACGAAAGAAAATAAACACGGATTACGCGATTGCAGTAACAGGAAATGCGGGTCCAACGGCTGATAATAACAGCGAAAAGGTTGGTTTAGTTTATATTGCTTTGGCTTGTGAAAGCGGTGTTTTTTCTGAGGAATTTGATTTTGGTCAGCCAAGAGAAAAAGTGATAAATAGGACGGTTAATAAATCTTTAGAAATGTTGCAAAAAAAAATAACCAGAATCGTTTGACTAAGTGTGTTATTTTTTGTAGATTTGCACCTCATATTAGAAATAGTACTAAAAACCGTCAGGATATGTCTAGAATTTGTGAGCTCACAGGTAAAAAAGCAATGGTTGGGAATAATGTTTCTCACGCCCTAAACAGGACTAAAAGAAAATTTGACGCTAACTTAATGGTTAAGCGTTTTTATATTCCAGAAGAAAATAAGTGGATTAGATTAAAAATTTCTGCGTCTGCTTTAAAAAACATTAATAAAAAAGGTATTTTTGCTGCTCTTAAAGAAGCAAGAGAAAAGGGATTTTTAAAAAAATAAACATACCTTTAGAAAACGTATATAGAAATGGCAAAAAAAGGAAACAGAGTCCAAGTGATTTTAGAATGTACAGAGCATAAAGCTTCAGGAGAAAGAGGAACTTCTAGATACATTACAACAAAAAATAAAAAGAACACTCCGGATAGAATAGAAATTAAAAAATTCAATCCCATCTTGAAGAGAATGACAGTTCACAAAGAAATTAAATAATTAGATGTTTTACTCACGTAAAATGTCAAATAAAAACTTATAAATTATGGCAAAGAAATCAGTAGCATCGTTACAAACAGGTTCAAAAAGATTATCAAAAGCTATCAAAATGATAAAATCTCCAAAAACAGGAGCTTATACATTTGTTGAAGCAATTATAGATACTTCTAAAATAAAAGAATTTTTAGCTAAGAAGTAAATAATTAGGTGAAAAGCAAAAAAGCAAATTTGCGAGATAAAAATACAAAAACTACTTTCTAAAAATGAGAGTAGTTTTTTTATGTATGAGAATTACGTACTTTTGAAAAATCCTAAAGGATACTAATAGGCTTCACATAATTTAAAATATGAGTTTTTTAAAAAAAATATTTTCAAAAGAAAAAAAAGAGACATTAGACAAAAGTTTAGATAAAACTAAAGTAAGTTTTATTTCTAAATTATCAAAGGCTGTTGCAGGAAAATCTAAAGTAGATGAAGATGTTTTAGATAATTTAGAGGAAGTTTTAGTCTCTTCGGATGTCGGTGTAGAAACGACACTAAAAATTATAGATAGAATAGAAAACCGTGTGTCAAAAGATAAATACTTAGGCACAGATGAACTAAACAAAATTCTGCGAGAAGAAATTGCAGGACTACTATCTGAAACAAATACCGGAGAAGCCACAGAGTTTTCAATTCCAAATGACAAAAAACCGTACGTGATAATGGTAGTCGGAGTAAATGGAGTTGGAAAAACAACTACTATCGGCAAACTTGCAGCACAGTTTAAAAAGAAAGGATTAAAAGTTGTTTTAGGAGCTGGAGATACATTTAGAGCTGCTGCAATAGACCAATTACAAGTTTGGGCGGATAGGGTAGAGGTGCCAATCGTTCGTCAAGAAATGGGTTCTGATTCCGCATCTGTTGCTTTTGATACTTTAAAGTCTGCAGTTACTCAAAATGCAGATGTAGTTATTATAGACACAGCTGGTCGTTTGCATAATAAGGTGAATTTAATGAATGAATTGACAAAAATAAAACGAGTAATGCAAAAAGTAGTTTCCGATTCTCCACACGAAGTTTTATTAGTTTTGGACGGTTCTACTGGTCAAAATGCTTTTGAACAAGCAAAACAATTTACCAAAGCAACAGAAGTTACTTCGCTAGCAGTTACTAAGTTAGATGGGACTGCAAAAGGTGGAGTTGTTATCGGGATTTCTGACCAATTTAAAATTCCAGTAAAATATATCGGCGTTGGAGAAGGAATTGACGACCTGCAAGTTTTTAACAAATATGAGTTTGTAGATTCTTTTTTTAAATAGTAGATTGTGTATAGTAAAAATAAAAAAAATTAATGAAATGAAACATTCATGATAATTTTTTAATACCGAAAGGACTTAGATTCAATTAGTAAATACTCCCATTCCACTACTTTATTCAATCGCTCTAATGGGTCTCCTTGTTTACTGAGTTTCTCAAGCCTATAACTCTCTGAAAATAAGGAAGTTGTATTAAGTGTCATGTATTTATTCATATTTCAAAGTTACAACTAATTATTTGATTTTCAAAATGTTAATTGTAGAGGTTGCCATTAGTTACGTTAATAGTAATTGTTGCCGTGTCTATTAAGGATCGAGTTGTTCCTCCGTCAGCTACTCTAACTGTAAGTATGTAAATTTCTGTTGTTTCAAAATCTATTTTGTCATCTCCATTAACTGTAATTGCTCCTGTGTTTGAAATTGCAAAAGCATCATTTGTATTTCCTCCTGTAATTGAATAAGTTAACGTATTATTAGGAGCTGTTGTGTCTGGGTCTTGACCAATATTTCCAACACTTGCTCCATTTATCGAGTTTTCAGGAAGTTCAAATGTTGCGTCAGCTAGTGTTGGTGCTTCATTTACATCTTGAATTGTTACTTTGATAAGAATTTCATCTGTTAATGACCCGTCAGAAACTGTTACTAAAGTCCAATACCCTTGATTACCATTGGCACGGAGACCATTTCTATCATCTCTCGGCATTTCATAATTTGGAATATAGTCAGCCTTGAATGTTAAAACACCACTCTCCGTTATATCGTAAACTCCACTATCATGCTGAGAAAGCGAATAGGCTAATGTAGTATCCGCATCAACATCTGTAGCCGTTATAGTTGCTACATTTTGTGTGTTTTCATTTAAATCTAAATCAAATTCACTCACGCCATCTTGATATGTAATAACTGGTGCATGATTCCAACCTAAACTAATATTATCCTTAATTACATTGATTTTTTGAGTGACATTTTCCACCCTTATAAGCCCTGTTCTATTAGCTAATAATATATCATATTTTTTGTTATTTTTTAATATAGGATCAGGAAGCCAAAGTCCAATTTTGTAATTTGAAGCGGCAGACAGAGCAGGTAGATCTAATGTGCCGGTAAAACTATGTCTGAGCGTAATCCTACTGGCATCGCCAGGTATATACGGTTGCCAATTAGAAAGGTCAGCACTAGTAAGCTCGCTCGCTATCACATTATTCGAACCATCTAGTACAACAACATAAACTTCTCTGGGATTGTGTATAGCAGAAAATCCATAATTCTCAATATTAATTGTATAACTAAAAGAATTGCCATTCTTAGTATAACTATAACTATCATTGGCAGGTTTCGAATACAATCGATATCCCAAATGATCCCGGATATATTCATAAGCAGTACGACTTGTCGCTGCTCCATTATTGTCAGTAAAAAATTCTGAATGATAAGGAATATGTAGAGCATCAAATTTTTCCTTTGATAGTAAAAACCTCTTCCAATAAGCATTATTAGCATGATATCCATGCTCTAGGCTATAACTTGTATAATGGTGATCTAAAAACTGCACCAATACTGGATATACATCAAATAATTCACTCACCTGCCAAACACATGTATCACTATCATTACAGTCCCGAGACCATCCCGATTCTCCATCGACGATCAAATAAGGGGATTTATCTTTTACTGTATTATAGGTTCCACTACCATAATAACCTGAAGAAGTAGACGCATAGGTATTTGAATCTCCAAAAAAATCATTATGAAACCCTATTCTGGAATCCTTAATCGTATTAGAAACTGAACTTGTACTAATCTTTTTTCGATCGCGTATATCTCGCATCTGAACTTGTCTTTCGGCAGGCAGTACTTCCAGTACCTTAGCGACTATATTATTTTTATCCTTTTGAGAATAAGCTCTACCATAGGAGTGCCATTCTCCCCATGCACCAATTAGGCCCATTTGATAAACATGAATAACATCTTTATTGGTCTCAAGTAAAGGTCTCAATTGATCCAAATGCCCTATAATTCTACTAGCAGTTGGAATTATGTTCCTGTATGGAGCTTGAGATTCAGGTGCTTGATAAACAAAACGTAACAACATTTTGTATCCGTTTGTTCTAAAAACTTCAAAGCATCTTTGAAGGCTATACAATACCTGCTGAGGTAGTGCTGAATCTTTGTACCCAGACAAATAAACATACCATTGCGATAAACGTACATGACCATCAGTTGCATCTCTTTTAGTTTCCCAATCAGATAATATATTATCAAGATCATATATCTGACTAAGATACCAAGGGTTATTCAAATCTGGCAACTTAACAATCTGTTCAAATCTAAAACCACGTTCCGGGTTACTTAACATAGTCTCCTTAGACACTGTACTTTCATCGGTGGGGTCTAAAGCTCTCACCTCAGTTATAGTAATATTGTCTATAAAAGCCGTACCTGAACCTCTTGTTTTAAAACTCAAAGATGCACCAAATGGGGATGCGCCTGTAGTGAAGGTAATCGACAGCTGTTCATAACTACTGCTTGTTGTATTTGCGCTCTGTGTTGTATTCACAATTCCATCAGTGAAATTCTGAATACTCAGAGTTGCTTGAGTTGTTCCCAATCGAGCATGACGACGACTAACCTTTGTCCATGCCTTTAGATTATAAAAAACACCTGCTTTTAATCCTAACTCGGATTGAGAAATACTTAAACCCGCTCTACCAGATAATTTCACAGCTTTAGTTCCACCATATACCTCGCTAGCAGTACTAGTAATCTCTACATTCCCTCTCCCTCTAGTTGGAAAAAAGGAGAAAGACGACGTATGCCATGCATTTAAATTACCGCTTTCAAACGTGCCGTCTACCACATAAAGATCTGCTGGAAGAGGTAGTTTTCTTAAAGAAAAATCATCACCATAAACGGTGGATTGATTTGTATAAAAATAGACGGTGGCAGAAGTTGAACTACTTCCTGTAGTGAAATCAACAGAGACTAATTCATAACCTGAATTAACATTTAATTTAGTCACTTCTCCTGTTGTGGAAGTAAGATAGTTTTTAGCACCAATAGCTATTTTACTGGCTCCACTGGTATAAACCCAACATGAGAACCTATAACTAGTGTTAGAGATTAGACCTGTAACTATTTGTTTAATAGAACCGCCACCCGACAACCGAACAGCTTTAGGTTTAGAGGTAGATTTGTCAGTCTCATACACTCCAGCCTGTGCACCCACCGTATACCAGGGACTCAACGCAAACGTAGAATTTCCACCAGTATCAAAATTTGAATTGGTTATTAAATTCTGGCTATACATTTCACTTACACCAACCCCCATCAACAGAAACAACCATGATATAGTTTTTATCCATTGTGGAGAATCACTGAACATATCTTTTATTTTCTGCCAATTCAGATATTTCTGTATATATTTTGTTGACACCCCTTTTAGATTGTAATTAAAGAAGCTTTTCATTCTACTGTGTAAACTATTAATATGCTGAATGTGATAACCACCTTTTACCCTTTCCCCTTTACTGGCGTTTAAAATATGATGTTCAATATTTTGTTTTTTAGTGAATGATTTATAGCTGTTATGACCATCACTACAAAGTATCGTTCTTTTAGAGGTTCTATCTCCTATTGCTTGCTCCAATTCATCAGCTGAAATCCTACACATATTAGTAAATCTATATTCTGAATTTCCTTCTCTATCCATAATCGTCAAAACAACTGCTTCTTGATTTGTTATCCCTTTTGACGGTCCGCCTCCTCGTTTTCTGGGAGCTCTATGTTTACATTTATTTCCTTTTTGACTATGCAAATAAAAGGTTTCATCTACCTCTGTTATACCTTTAAAAGGTTTTTGTTCTTCAACTGATTCCTGTAACGATAGAAACTTATGCCGCCATTTAAAAATAGTGCCAGCATTAAGACCTATTTTCTTAGAACTCTTTATTAAACTCAAATTTGATTCAAGTGTTTTCATAAAGTCAGGAATCAAATGTTTCTTATGAATTCCGTTTATCCACGTTCCAGTATATTCGGTAAATACTAGTTTACAGTCCTTACATTTATATTTTCTACAACCCTTATCTTTTCCGTTTTTATAATAGTTAGAACCTTGACAATGTGGACATTCAGCTCTTTTGTCATCTAACGCATCTCCTCTTAATTGTAATAATTTTGAATAATCCGACTCTATTTTAATCCTATTCAAATCTTTTAGTAAGTTATCCTGATTGGATTTTGATAAACTTGTAAAATAGCTACTTACTTGTTTTGTGTCCATATCTTTTATATTTTTGGCTAATATACAAATTTACATCGCAATTAAAAAGTTGAGCCAATTAAAAATATCTACTTTTTCTAAAGAATTATTTACAAAATTTAATCCACCAAAAGCACTTATAGTATCTGTAGAGTATGTAATTTTCACATGATAATATTATTTTTCACCTAAATAAGTGAAAAATATTCAATTAAAAAAATCTTATAGATACTATTTTTACTGAACTTTTTGACCTTTTTAACTTTTAGCTTGCGGATTTAAGGAATTACTTATTTTTGAAATGTGTAATTGTTTAATCGTAATTAATTTTTAACTTCTCACTTGCTTTTTCAACTTTTATCATTAGACCTTTTTTGTATTCTATAATTTTATCTAACACGCATTTGTCGGATGCTCCAATAATTTGTGCGGCTAAAATCCCTGCATTTTTTGCTCCGTCCAAAGCAACAGTTGCCACAGGAACGCCGCTTGGCATTTGTAGAATAGACAAAATAGAGTCCCATCCATCTATAGAATTTCTGCTTTTTACGGGAACTCCAATAACGGGTAATGGACTCATAGAAGCCACCATTCCCGGCAGATGGGCAGCTCCGCCAGCTCCTGCTATAATAACTTTTATACCGCGTTTGTGTGCATTTTTTGAGTAGTCAAATAATTTCTCTGGAGTTCTATGAGCAGATACAATATCCACCTCAATTTGAATGTCAAAACTTCCTAAAATATCAATTGCTTCCTGCATAATTGGGAGGTCTGAATCACTTCCCATAATAATTCCTACTGTACTCATTTTTGTTTGTTTTTATGGTCGCTAAGGTATAAAATTATCGCTAAAAGTACCGCAACCATATTTGATTTACTTAGTTGTAGGAAGTAAACTGAACACCGCCAACTGAATTAACTTTTAGTTTACCTCCACTCCAGAGTTTCTATAAATCGTACAATATCTTTTTTTATATAATGAACGGCAGGTAAAATGGAATCATAATTTGGTTTTGCATAGAAATATAAAGCACCTTTTATAAAGTGGTTAGTGCTATCTGTAATATAAAATTGAATTTGCGAAGCGGCGTTGCCAGAAATTTCGTACATACTTCCAAATACTCTTTTTTTATCGTTTATAAAATCTTTTGTCAGTATTTGGTCAGCTTTTATGGTGTGCTTAAAAACTAATTTTTCGGACTCTCTCAACAATTCAATCATGTTGTTTTTTACGGGTCTGTACGTAATATTTATAGATGCTTTTAAGGAGGGGTATTTAATTTTAATCCAATGATTTGGCTGTTTTAAAACGATTGTTTTTTCCGTAACTTCAAAAGTATAAGGTTTTATTTCCTTCACGGCTTTATAAGTGGCTGTTGGGTAAGTTAATCTTAAATATCCTTTTGGTTTTGGTAGCACATCTTCTTTGCAAGAAATTAGCATTAGTCCAATTATAATAATGACGCAATTACGCATTTATTCGTGTTACTTTTACTTGCTTTATACTTTTTCTATCCAATGTTTCTACGGTAAAAATATATTCGGAAAAGGTTATTTTCTCTCCTTTTTTAGGGAATCTCCCTGAAATTTCTAAAATAAATCCTGCCAAAGTTTCTGACTCTCCTTTTTCTTCCTCAAAAACATCTTCATCTTCTATATTTAGTACTTTGCAAAAATCTTTAATCGTTATTTTCCCATCAAAAATATAGTTATTATTATCTAATTTTGAGTGTTGTAAATCCTCATCATCAAACTCGTCATTTATATCGCCAACTATTTCTTCGATAACATCTTCTAAAGTTACAATTCCGCTGGTCCCTCCGTATTCATCAACAACTATGGCTAAGTGATTCTTCTTTTCCTGAAACTCACCTAACAAATCATCTAACTTCTTGTTTTCTGGGACAAAAAAAGGCTCTCTTAAAAGATTTTGCCATTTGAAATTAGTTTTATCTAAATGCGAAAGTAAATCTTTGGCATATAAAACTCCAATAATTTTATCGATAGATTCATTATAAACTGGAGTTCTTGAATATCCTTCTTTAAGAATTTTTTTCAAAACATCTTTGTAAGAATTATCATCAGAAAGTGCAAAAATATCTATGCGAGGCTTCATTATTTGCACCGTTTCTGTGTTTCCAAAAGTTACAATTCCTTCTAATATTTTTTGCTCATCTTCGGTTGCACCTCTGTCGGAGGTTAGTTCCAACGCTTGTGATAGTTTTTCTACAGAAAAGGTGTCATTTTTCCCGCCAAGCCTGTTTTCTATAACTCTGGTTAAGAGAATTAATGGATAGCTAAAAGCGGTTAATAGCGTGTTTAGAATATTAATTGGTTTTACTATAAAATTAGCAAATTGCATTGATTTTCTCGTGGCATATACTTTGGGTAAAACCTCGCCGAACAGCAAAATTAAAAAGGTTACCAAAATGACTTCTATCAAAAAACGAATAGGTAATTTAACGTAATACCAATTTATATAATAATCAAAATTACCAAATAATTCTTTTCCTAACGATGCAAATAACAGCACAATTAGAATATTGATAAAGTTGTTTGTAATTAAGATAGTTGCTAATAATTTTTTAGGTTTTTCGAGCAATTTTACCACAAGGCTTTTCCCCTTTGTTTCTTCTGAATGCCTGTCTAACGCCGTTTGAGATAGAGAGAAAAATGCTACTTCAGCTCCAGAAATTAATCCAGAAAAAATCAATAAAATTATCAATACTATGACATTGATAGTTGCTAGCCAATTAAAATTGGTTTCAAATAAAAAATATAAGCTCGTGAGTTCGGACTCCAAATTTTAAAATTTTAATGTATTATGCCAATTTGATTTACGATTTTTGAATTACGATTGAACAATTCAACAATTAAACGACTCAACAATCAATTAATCAAATTAGTATTAAATGGCAAATCACCCTTTTTTTCGTCATCACTATCATCAATATCTTCATCTAGTTGTTTGTCATCTAATTGTTTTTTAGTCGATAAAAAGGTCATCTTATCTACGTGAATTTCTGTAGTGTATTTTTTCTGGCCTTCTTGTTCCCATTGCCTAGTTTTAATTCGCCCTTCGCAATATATCTTATCTCCTTTGCTTAGATGTTCCTCGCAAATTTCAGCTAACTTGTTACGTACAACAATGTTATGCCATTCCGTATTTGTAACTTTCTCTCCCGTCTGACGGTTTGTATAGGTCTCATTTGTAGCAATTGAAAATCTCCCTATGGAGTTTTCTTTGTCAAAATAGTGCGTTTTTACTTCGCCTCCCAAATGCCCGATTAACATTACTTTGTTTAGTGTCCCTGTCATAATTTTGGTGTTTTATAATTAATCAAATGTACTAAAAAAATTATTTAACCATCTGAAGTATTTTTTAAAAAAAATCCTTGACACAATTTTGACACTATTTTTGATGAAAAATGATAAAACCCCTTTAAAATAAAGGGGTTTAGATGTACAGGCGGAGAGACTCGAACTCTCACACCTCGCGGCACTAGATCCTAAGTCTAGCGTGTCTACCAATTCCACCACGCCTGCAAAAAGGTTACAAATTTACATAAATACTTGTAAAATATAAAAATTATATTTATATTTTTGTTTCAGGGTATAATTCAAGTATAATTACAAATTTTTATTATAGTCAAATAGCTGTATTACAAATATTTAAGAGTTTATTCTAACTTTCATCTCTACTCTCCTTACTGTGTTTTCTGCTGCCTTCATACATATCATATCTTACCAATCGGCAATCTAAATCGGCATTTTTCAGGGGAATACGTTTAGAAGTTCGCAGTCCAACGTGCTTTAATGCCTGCAAATCAGAAGTGATAAACCAAACCGTAGAATCTGGGTAACCGTTTTTTAATGTGTCGCCAATATTTTTATAAAATTCTTCTACGTCAATATTCAAACGCTCTCCGTAAGGTGGATTGAATAATATGGTAGTTTTGCCAAATACTTCTTTCTTTGAGTTAAAGAAATTTATATGGTGTACGCCAATAAAATCGTCCAAATTTGCATTTACAATATTTTCTTTAGCTTTTACAACGGCAGAAGGAGCCTTGTCAAATCCCATTATTTTAAAGTGTGAGCTTCGTATTTTCTTCAGCAATACATCTTGTATTAGAAAGTATAAATCTTCGTCGTAGTCTTTCCAATTTTCAAAAGCGAAATGTTTTCTATTTATATTTGCTGGAATATTATTGGCAATCATAGCGGCTTCAATCAATATAGTGCCGGAGCCACACATTGGGTCTATAAAATTCTCATCGCCAGTATAGCCAGAAAGTAGGACTAAACCAGCCGCCAAAATCTCATTAATCGGTGCGATATTTGTAGCACTTCTATAGCCTCTTTTATGCAAAGAACCTCCAGAGCTATCTAAAGAAATAATGCACCAATCCTTTTGTATATGCACGTGTATTTTAAGGTCGGGGTATTTTAAATCTACATTGGGCCTTTTGCTGTATTTATGTCTGAAATAATCCGCAATGGCATCTTTAGATTTTAGAGTTATATAATGTGAGTTGCTTGTAAAATTGTTAGAGTTTACTACCGCTCCGATAGAGAACGTGCCTTCTACATCAAAGTGTTTTTCCCATTTTATCTTCTGAATATTTTTGTATAATTCCTCTTCGTCATATACCTTAAAAGATTTTATCGGTTTTAAAATTCTGATAGCCGTTCTCAAGGCAATATTGGCTTTGTACATAAAACCTTTATCACCCTTAAAAGAGACGTTTCTAACGCCTTCCTTAACATCTTGTGCTCCTAAATTACGCAACTCATTTGCCAAAATTTCCTCTAAACCAAACATAGTGGTAGCCACCATTTTAAAATCTTTATCCATAGGGCAAAAATAAATTAAAAGTTAAAAACTAAAAAAGAAAATTACGGTTTTTGAATTACAAATTAGTGGTCGGTGTTCAGTATTCAGTTTCCAACTTCCAGTCTCTATCTTCGCTTTTAGTTTTTAACTTTTTTATTTTCTATCAGATAAAACTAAAATGATTAGCTTTGACTTCTATGAAATGGCAACACGCAATCACAGATTATCAACTTTTTCTAAGAATAGAGAGAGGTTTCTCAAAAAATACCATTGAAAGTTATACAAGAGACATCAACAAACTAATTTTATTTTTAGAGAATAACAATATTGTACTTTCTCCCATATCTATAGACTTAGAAATCTTACAGATGTTTATATATAATATTGCCAAGAATGTTTCTGCCAGCAGTCAAGCTAGGATTATTTGCGGTATCAGAAATTTTTTTGATTATTTAGTTTTTGAAGATTACAGAAAAGAAAATCCTACTGATTTGATAGAAGCACCCAAAATAGGAAGAAAATTACCCGATACACTTTCTGAAAATGAAATTAACGATTTGATTGGCTCAATTGATTTAGGCAAACCACAAGGAGAGAGAAACAGAACGATTATTGAGACAATATACAGTTGCGGATTGCGTGTTAGCGAGCTTATCAATCTTAAATTGTCCGATTTATTTTTTGAAGAAGGTTTCATAAGAGTATTAGGGAAAGGAAATAAAGAACGATTTACACCGATTAATTACATCACTCAAGAGTATATAAATTCTTATGTAAAACATATACGTTGTAATATTTATGTACAAAAAAATCATGAAGACACCTTGTTTTTAAACAGGCGCGGCAAAGGATTAACACGTCAGATGATATTTATCATTTTAAACAACGTAGCTGTCAAAATTAATTTAAACAAGAATATAGGACCTCACACATTGCGTCATTCTTTTGCCACACATTTGCTAAAAGGCGGTGCAGACCTACAATCAATCCAGCAGATGTTGGGACACGAAAGCATCACAACCACTGAAATTTACGTACATCTCGACAAATCATATTTAAAAGATGTCTTAGAAAAATTTCATCCCAGAGGGAAGCATTTGAAGTGAATTTAGTGGGCAGTTTTCAGTTGATTTCCAACTTCCAACTTCCAACTTCCAACTTCCAATTTACCTAGCAATATTCACTGCCCTAGTTTCTCTAATGACAGTTACTTTTACTTGCCCGGGATAAGTCATATCATTTTGGATTTTCTGCGATATATTAAATGATAATTCTGCTGCTTTTTCGTCGTTTACTTTTGCACTTTCCACCATAACTCTAAGCTCTCTACCTGCCTGAATAGCGTACGCCTTCTGGACACCTGTAAACCCGAAAGCTATATCTTCTAAGTCTTTTAATCGCTGTATATACGAGTCTAATACTTGTCTTCTTGCTCCGGGTCTTGCTCCAGAAATAGCATCGCAAACTTGAACTATTGGAGAGATTAAACTTTTCATTTCAATTTCATCGTGATGAGCACCAATAGCGTTGCATACATCTTGTTTTTCGCCATATTTTTCTGCCCATTCCATTCCTAGAAGTGCGTGTGGCAATTCACTTTCTGATTCGGGTACTTTGCCTATATCGTGCAGTAACCCTGCTCTCTTAGAGGCTTTTACATCTAAACCGAGTTCTGATGCCATAATACCACATAGATTTGCAACTTCTCTAGAGTGCTGCAATAAATTCTGACCATAGGAAGAACGATACTTCATACGTCCTACTATTTTTACTAACTCCGGATGCAATCCATGAATTCCTAAATCTATAACTGTACGTTTGCCCACCTCAATAATTTCTTGAGTAATTTTCTTTTCAGTTTTCCTAACAACCTCCTCAATTCTTGCAGGGTGAATACGTCCGTCAGTTACTAAATTATGTAAAGACAAGCGAGCCACCTCTCTTCTTATAGAGTCAAAACAAGATAATATAATTGCTTCTGGAGTATCGTCTACAATAATTTCTACACCAGTAGCAGCTTCAATGGCTCTGATATTTCTTCCCTCTCTACCTATTATTCTTCCTTTCACCTCGTCAGATTCTAAATTGAATACCGAAACACAGTTTTCTATAGACTGCTCCACTCCTACTCTTTGAATTGTATTTAGAACAATTTTTCTAGCTTCTTGTTCTGCTGTTAATTTAGCCTCTTCTAACGAACTTTGAATAAAAGACATTGCATCTACCTTAGCCTTTTCTTTTAGAGAACTTACCAATTCTTTTTTTGCCTCTTCTGGAGAAAAACCAGATATTTGTTCTAACAATAAAACGTGTTTTTTATGCACTTTTTCTACTTCTGATTCTTTCTTTTCTAAAAAATCTAGTTTATACTCAAAATCTTTCTCTTTTGATTCTAAAGACCTATTTAATTTTTTATTCCTATCTAGTTCCGAAGATGCTTTCAACTCTTTATAACGCACTCTCTTCTCTGCCTCTGATATTTTTTTGTTTTTATGAAAGATTACTTTTTCATGCTCATATTTCAATTCTATAAATCTCTCCTTTGCCTGTAAAATCTTATCTTTTTTAAGTGATTCTGCATCCACTTTTGCTTCCTTAATAATTGAAACAGCTTCCTTATTTGTCAGCTTAATAAGTTTGCTTACTTTCATTTTTTCTAAAGATTTAGCTATTAGAAAACCTGTTATTAATCCTATTAACAACCCTAATAATATAGGTATTATATGTCCATCCATAATTTTTTTATTTAATCTATTGCAACTTTGTTTACGAATTAAAATTTGTAAATTACAATTTACGATTACACAATTTGACAATTAGTGTTACAAGATAATTTTGCACAAAAAAAAGCCCACATTAGAAAGGGTTTATAAACTCCAATTGAAATTCTATAGGACTAACTAATTGGTCAAGGATCCAACTAAATAAATTGGCTTACTTTTGCAACTAAGACTCATCCTTCATAATTGAATAGTGTTGAGTTTATCAAACAAATTACTAACGCAGGCAGTACTTTTTATTTTTAAAGAACTTATTCTAAATGATTATCTAACATCTTGTTTAATTCATTTACTTTTTTCAATACTTTATCTGTCTTTCCTTCTAAAGACGATATTTCTAACTGGGACGCAAACCTAAATGCACACATAGCCAACACGTCTTGCTTATCATTAACAGCATAATCTCGCTCATACAAGGAAATTAATTTATTTATTTTTGATGCTGCTTTTCTCATCCCCTCCTCCTCAGTACTATTGACGCTAACAGGGTACAATCTACCAGAAATCTGGATATTAATCTCTAACTTTTCCGACATTAATTAACCTCTCTATTGGTTTAATTGAACAATACATTTATCAACTTCCCGAATTAAAGCATTTATCTTGAGTTTTGTCTCTCTAATGCTTCCATTACTGCCTTCTATAGTTTTTGCAATTTTGAGCAACTCATATTTTTTATTCTGATTTGCAAGCAATTGCCGATTCTTATCTACTTGATATTCCAACTGATTAACGTTTTGAAATAGAATTTTATTCTCTTTTTTCAAAAATTCATATTTTGTAAGCAAAGCTTTTAGCCTATCTTCCAACAAATCAATTGCTTTTCCTATTTCGCTCATCTAAAATAAAAAATCAAAACTATCTCAGCAAATTTAGTACTATTTTTATTAATTAACAAAAAAAATTATTTAGATATATTTCCTTTAATAATTTTTTCCTGATGATTTATAGATTCCTGATGTATTGCTTTAAACATTCTTAAAACAAATTCTTCGCTCAATCCTTTTTCTTCACCTTCCAAAATCATATTTCCCAAAATCTCATTCCATCTTCTAGACTGCAAAACCGCTACATTTTTTTCCTTTTTTAGAACACCAATTTTATCAGAAACCTTCATCCTCTTTCCTAAAATTTCAATTAATTGATTATCCGCTATATTTATCTGTGCCCTAAGATTATCTAATGAATTTCTATAATCTTTCTCTGTATTTGTAACTTTTCTTATTTTCAAATCTTCCATAATTTGTTTTAGAGAATCTGGCGTAACTTGTTGTGCTGCGTCACTCCACGCATCATCTGGGTCTGTATGTGTTTCAATCATTAGTCCATCAAAATTTAAATCTAAAGCCATTTGGGAAATATCAAAAATTAAACTTCTTTTTCCTGCAATATGAGAAGGGTCGCAAATTAATGGCAAATCTGGAAACTTATTTTGCAACTCAATAGCTATTTGCCATTCTGGAATGTTACGATATTTAGTCTTCTCATAAGTAGAAAATCCACGGTGGATAACTCCCAGATTCTTAATATTTGCCGTATATAATCTTTCAATACCTCCAAGCCAAAGTGCCAAATCTGGATTTACAGGATTTTTTACCAATACAATTTTATCCGTTCCGTTTAATGCTTCCGCAATTTCCTGAACAATAAAAGGGCTTACGGTAGATCTTGCTCCTATCCAAAGCAAATCTATATCATGTTCCAAAGCTAGTTTTACGTGTGCTGCATTTGCAACTTCGGTCGCAGTTTTCATTCCTGTTTCTGCCTTTACTTTTTGCAACCATTTTAAGCCTAATGCTCCTACGCCTTCAAAATTTCCCGGACGTGTTCTCGGTTTCCAGATTCCTGCACGAAAATAATTTACATCAGAGTCTTTTAATTCGTGTGCTATTTTTAAAACCCGTTCTTCAGTTTCTGCACTACAAGGTCCTGCTATCACTAATGGATGACTTAAATTTAATTCGTCCAACCAAATTTTTAATTCTTTTTTATTTTTCATAGGTTTAATTATTTTGGCTTTTAATTTATGCCATTTAAAATTTGTTTTATATGATTTGTACTCTCCATTTCGTTGTAAATTTCAGTAAAATTATCTTGTTTCATCAATTCTCTAAAATGCTTAAGATTAATAATATACTCATTTAAGGTTTCAATAATATTGATTTTATTCTGCTCAAAAATAGGCGTCCACATTGCCGGCGAACTCTTTGCCAAACGAACCGTAGATTCAAATCCACTGCCAGCCATATCAAAAATATCACGTTCATTTTTTTCTTTTTCAAGCACCGTTTTTCCTAACATAAACGAACTTATATGCGATAAATGCGACATATAAGCAATGTGTTTATCGTGCGAAATAACATCCATATATCTGATACGCATACCCAATTTAGAAAAAATTTTCAATGCTTTTTCCTGTAATTTGAAAGCTGTTTTTTCAACTTCGCAAATGATATTTACTTTTTCTTTAAACAAACCTTTCGTCGCCGCTTTAGGTCCCGAAAATTCAGTCCCAGCAATTGGATGCGTCGTCAAAAGGTTTCTTCTCTTCGGGTGATTTTTTATCGCCTCACAAATCAATTTTTTGGTAGAGCCAACATCAATAACCAAAGTGGTATCCTTTACGAAATCTAATACTTTCGGAATAACTTCCAAAGAAGCATCTACAGGAATAGAAACGATGATAATATCCGCTTTTTCCAACTCTTCAAACGTTGTTTTTTTCTGAATAATCCCCAATTCAAAGGCTTCATTCAAATGATTTTTGTCTGAATCTATCCCATAAATTACAGCATCCCGATAGTTAGTTTTTATGTCCAAAGCCATACTTCCGCCAATTAATCCCAATCCGATTACAAATACATTCATCTCTTTAAAATCTATTAATTGCTTCTTTTATTTTTTCTTTTGGCACACATAGTGAAAACCTAATATAGCCTTCTCCTTTAGAGCCAAAAATTGTTCCCGGAGTAATAAATATTGATTTTTCGTATAATAATTCGTCAATAACTTTTTCTGATGATTTTCCTACGGATAATTTTGCCCAAACAAATAAACCTGCTAATTTTTTATCATAAGTACAATTTAATTTATCTGCCAATTTCCAAGTCAATTTTCTTCTTTGCTCGTATTCTCTATTCTGATTTTTAAACCAATCATCCGATAATTCTAACGCCTTAATCGCTCCTTTCTGAATTCCGTAAAACATACCAGAATCCATATTGCTTTTCACTTTTAGAATGCTCTCTAAAAACTGTGAATCTCCCAAAACCATTCCCACTCGCCAACCTGCCATATTAAATGTTTTACTCAACGAATTCAGCTCTAAAGCAATATCTTTTGCACCTTCAACCTGTAAAATACTCTGCGGTTTATCATTTAAAATAAAACTATAAGGATTGTCATTTACAATCAGAATTTTGTGTTTTTTACCGAATTCAATTAGCTTTTTAAAGGTTTCTTTTTTGGCATTTGCTCCAGTTGGCATATGCGGGTAATTAACCCACATTATTTTTACATCCGTTAATTTTTCTTTCTCTAATTCGTCAAAATTTAGTTGCCAATTATTAGTTTCATCTAAATTATAAAATATCCGTTCTGCCTCCACCAATTTCGTAACCGAAGTATAGGTCGGATATCCCGGATTTGGAATTAAAACTTTATCTCCTTTGTTTAAAAACGCCAAAGAAATATGCATAATCCCTTCTTTGCTTCCCATTAGAGGCAAAATTTCATCTTCTGAATTTACATAAACGTCATATTTATTTTTATAAAATGCAGCAATTTCTTCTCGTAATTCGGGCAATCCTTGGTAACTCTGATATTTATGAGCATTATTATCATTAACACTGTTTTTTATTGCGTCAATAACTTCTGTTGGTGGCTGTAAATCTGGGCTTCCAATTCCCATATTAATAATTGGCTTCCCTTTTAATACTAACTCTCTGACTTCTCTTAATTTCTTAGAAAAATAGTATTCTTGGACTGTTTCTAATCTCTTTGCAACTTTTATCATAATCTCCCGTTTTTGTATTCGCCGAGTACTTTTAAATCTTCAGCCATAATTTCTAAAATAGCTTTTGCTTTTTTATAGTCACTATATTTATCAAAAGTAACATCTACAAAAAATGAATATTTCCAAGGGGTTTCTATAATTGGTAGTGATTGTATTTTGGTTAAATTTAACTTACAATCGCTCATCACGTTTAGAATTGTCGCCAAACTCCCTCTTTTATGGTCTAATTCAAATTTTATAGATGCCTTATTTATTTCATCAATTCCATTATTTGATTTTCCTGTTTGAACAATAACAAATCTAGTTGCATTGTCTTTAATGGTTTGTATCTCATCTTCAATAATTTCTAATCCAAATATTTCTGCGGCAATTATTGGTGCTATTGCTGCTACACCTTTTAGCTGTTGTTTAGAAATTATTTTAGCAACTTCTGCCGTATCTACATCTTCAACTAATTTTATATGCGGATATTTTTTTAAAAATTCTTTACACTGCAATAGAGCCATTGGATGCGAAGAAACTTCTTTAATATCTTCAATTTTTTGATTTGGTAACGCCATTAAATGATGATGAATATTCAAATATTGCTCGCCACAAATATGTAAATTGTTTTTATCTATCAACGCATAATTCGGAATAATTGAGCCTACAATAGTATTTTCTATCGCCATTATTCCCTGACTTGAGGTTTTATTTAACAAGCTGTCCACCAAAGCATCAAAAGACAAACATTCTTTTAATGTAATTTCCTCACCATAAAAGTTGAGAGCAACCTTATGATGGTTAGAGCCTATTGCTCCTTGTATTGCGATTATTGAGTTCATTTTATTGCAAAAAAAAAGTTTCGACATTTCGAAACTTTATTAGATTATTTTTTAGTTAAAAATACAGCATAAAGTTTCATCTCTTATTAAAAAAATAAAAGTAAAAATAGAAACCTTGATAAACGTCTTGTAACATCATTATTATGATAGTTTTATTTGTATGGGGCAAATCTAAAAATTAAATTTGGATAAGCAATTAATTAAAGATATTTTTTGTTGAATTGTGTGATTGCCAAATTGTAATTCATAATTCGTAACTAATAACTCCTAATGACTTTCCAACCTTAGTAAATGCCTGAATTGCCTTGTCTAAATGCTCCTTATTATGTGCTGCGGAGAGTTGTACTCTAATTCTTGCTTTTTCTTTTGGCACCACCGGAAAAAAGAAGCCAATAACATAAATTCCTTCATCGAGCAATTTATTAGCCATAGTTTGTGAAAGCTTTGCGTCGTATAACATTACTGGCACTATTGCTGCATCTGCTCCAACTAAATCAAAACCCGCCTTTTCCATTTCAGTTCTAAAATAGTTGGTATTCCACTCCAATTTATCTCTTAAAGAGGTGTCTTCGGACAATATTTCAAAAACTTTTAATGAAGCTCCTACAATTGCGGGGGCTAACGAATTTGAAAACAAATACGGTCTCGAGCGTTGACGCAAAATCTCAATGATTTCTTTTTTGCCCGTTGTATAGCCTCCCATTGCTCCACCCAGAGCTTTTCCCAATGTTCCCGTTACTATATCTACTCTTCCCATTACATTTTTCAGCTCCAGAGTTCCTCTTCCTGTTTTTCCGATAAATCCTGCGGCGTGACATTCATCAACCATAACCAATGCGTCATATTTATCCGCCAAATCACAGATTTCATCAAGTTTTGCTACGATTCCATCCATAGAAAAAACGCCGTCGGTAACAATAATTTTAAACCGATGATTTTGCTTATTTGCTTCAATCAATTGATTTTCTAAAGATTTCATATCATTATTATCATAACGATAACGAGCCGCTTTGCACAGACGAACGCCATCTATAATGGACGCGTGATTTAAACTATCAGAAATAATAGCATCTTCTTTAGAGAGTATCGGCTCAAAAACTCCGCCATTTGCATCAAAAGCAGCGGCGTATAATATTGTGTCTTCCGTTTGATAGAATTCTGCAATCTTTTTTTCTAATTCTTTATGAATATCTTGTGTTCCACAAATAAAACGAACCGACGACATACCAAATCCGTGAGTATCCATCGTATCTTTTGCTGACTGAATTACTTCTGGGTTGTTTGACAGCCCCAAATAATTATTAGCACAAAAATTAATCACCTCTTCTCCTGTAGAAATTTTAATAACCGCATCTTGAGATGATGTTATAATACGCTCCGATTTGTACAAACCAGCGTCTTTTATTTCTTGTAATTCTCTTTGTAATTGCTCTTTTATATCTCCGTACATAGTAGAAAGTTAAAAGTTAAAAACTAAAAGCTGAAAATTGAGGATTAGAAGTTGGAAGTTGGTGGCAGGAAGTTAGAAACTAGCAACCAATTCATAATTCAAAAATCGTAACTCATAATTGCCCTGATTGGCAACTTTTCACTTTTAGTTTTTAACTTAGCCCGTAATTCGTAATTTACATTATGATGCAAATATAAGTTAAATATACCAAGTTTCAATCTATAAAATATTATTTTATACTCTCTTTTTTAGTATTACTTTTGCAACTTCTTTCAAAACAGATTTGATGAAAAATATGGGCATAAAATCTCCAATAGCTGATAAAATCGCAACAGAATTAGAAATACACGGCGATAAAAGAATAGATAATTATTTTTGGATGCGTTTGTCTAACGAACAGAAAAATGCAAAAGACAAGGATAAACAAACTGTAAAAGTTTTCAATTATTTGAAAGCAGAGAAAGCTTATTATGATAAAATTACTAATCATACAAATAATTTTAAAACAAAATTGTTTGAAGAAATGAAATCTCGCATCAAAGAAGATGACGAGTCAGTTCCTTACAAAAAAAATGGGCATTTTTATATTACACGCTATAAAAAAGGACAACAATATCCTATTTATTCTCGTAAAAAAGAATTGTTAGAAGCAAAAGAGAAGATACTTTTTGATGTAAATGATTTAGCAAAAGAACATGATTATTTTGAGTTAGTAGGTTTAAATATTAGTCCAAATAATAAATTAGCTGCCTTTGCCGTAGATACAATTAGCAGAAGACAATATGTTTTGCAAATTAAAAATTTAGAAACAGGCAAAATTTGTGACGATGTTATAACAAATACCACAGGAGGCTCTGTTTGGGCAAATGATAATAAAACACTTTTTTATACAAAAAAAGACCCTATAACTTTGAGAAGTTATAAAATTTTCAAACATATTTTGGGCACAAATCCTTCTGAAGATCTAGAAGTATTTTATGAAGAAGATAAAACTTTTGCCGTATCAATTTCTAAAACAAAATCTGAAGAATACATTGTGATTTCTTCTTACAGCAGGTTGTCCACCGAATATCAAGTGTTAGATGCAGATAATCCCAACGGAAAATTAAGAGTTATTCAACCTAGAGAACGTAATTTAGAATACAGCATTTCTCACTTTGAAGATTGCTTTTATATCTTAACTAACAAAGACGGAGCAAAGAATTTTAAATTGATGAAAACGCCTGTTGATAAAACTTCTAAAGAAAATTGGAGAGATGTAATTCCGCATAGAGATGAAACTTTGCTCAAAGATGTTTCAATCTTTAAAGATTATTTGGTGATAGAAGAACGTACCGACGGGCTGAATAAAATCAGAATAAAACGTTGGGACGATACCAAAGATTATTATTTGCCTTTTGACGAAGAAACATACACGGCAGATACTTGTTATAACCCAGATTTTGACACTGATATTTTAAGATATTCATACAATTCTATGACAACTCCGGCTTCCATAATAGACTTCAATATGGAAGTTAAATCAAAAGAAATAAAAAAGGAGCAAGAAGTTTTGGGCGGAAAGTTTGATAAAAATAATTATACAAGCAAAAGGATTTGGGTAACAGCAAGAGACGGCAAAAAGGTGGCAGTTTCTCTAGTTTACAGGAAAGACACCGAATTAAATAAAGATACTCCGTTGTTAATGTATGCTTATGGCTCTTATGGTCATACTATTTCTGACGGATTTAGCACAACTCGTTTAAGTTTAATGGATAGAGGATTTGCTTTTGCATTAGCACATATCAGAGGTGGCGAATATTTAGGGAGACAATGGTATGAAGATGGTAAATTATTAAACAAAAAAAATACGTTTACAGATTTTATAGACTGTTCTGAATATTTAATAAAAAATAATTATACATCAGCAAAACATTTATATGCTATGGGAGGTTCGGCTGGCGGACTGCTAATGGGAGCGATTGTAAATATAAATCCAGAATTGTACAACGGCGTGATAGCTGCAGTACCTTTTGTAGATGTAGTTTCTACTATGCTAGACGACACTATCCCTTTAACAACCGGAGAATACGACGAATGGGGAGATCCGAATGATAAAGAATATTACGATTATATAAAAAGCTATTCACCTTATGACCAAGTAGAAGCAAAAAAATATCCAAATATGTTGATAACTACTGGTTTGCATGATTCTCAGGTGCAATATTGGGAGCCAGCAAAATGGGTTGCAAAATTGAGAGAATTAAAAACGGATAAAAATATATTATTGATGCATACAAATATGGGAGCAGGTCATGGTGGAGCTTCGGGAAGGTTTGATGTCTTAAAAGAAATAGCCAGAGATTACTCTTTTATTCTGGATTTAGAGAATAAAACGTAAATAAATTATGATTTACAATTTTAGATTGGACTCGTAATTCGTAATTAGTTCATGCAGCACACATTTAATAAAAGATATTAAAAAAAACGGAATTAATGCCCAAATCTAAAAGCATATTTACTAAAATTCTCATCTGGAGATACAAACATATTCCTCACAAACATTTTGTTAATATTATAAGTGCTATTATTGGGTTATTGGCGGGTCTTGGTGCAATCATTTTAAAGAATATAACCCATCTAATTCAGCAACTCCTCGAAGGTGAATTTATAAAAGAAATTCATCAGGCTTTCTATTTTATTTTTCCAATACTTGGTTTATTATTAGTTATTTTGGCTATAAAATATATTGTAAAAAAAAATATAGGACACGGAATTCCGTCCACTTTATACGCAATTTCAAAACTAAAAGGAATTTTGCCCAGACATCAAATGTGGGCATCATTAATAACGGCGCCTCTTACTGTTGGTTTTGGTGGCTCTGTGGGGCTTGAGGGACCAACTGTGGCAACTGGAGCTGCTTTGGGGTCAAACTTTTCTAGGCTTTTTCACCTAAATCAAACCACAAGGACCTTGCTTATTGGTGCCGCCGCTGCCGGAGCTATGTCATCAATTTTTAAAGCACCTATCGCTGCAATCATATTTGCCGTAGAAGTTTTTAGTTTAGAATTGACAATCGCATCAATGATTCCGCTACTGTTAGCTTCAATAACAGCAGTTCTGACCTCCTACTTTTTCTTGGGAAATGACGTGTTGTTTCACTTCCAAATACAAGATATGTTTCAATTAAATGATGTGTTATTTTATATACTTTTGGGTGTTGCCTCTGCCGTAACCTCCATATATTTTAGCAAAATATATTTCAGATTTGGTATTTTTTTTAAACGATTTAAAAACCCTTACAAACGACTACTTATAGGGGGTATTTTACTCGGAATAATTGTATTTTTTATCCCTCCTCTTTTTGGCGAAGGATACGAAACTATAAACAATATTTTGAGAGGCAATATTGCGGAGGTAACAATCAATAATATATTTCATTCTGAAACGGATAATTTCTGGATTATCATCGGATTCCTTGTCGGCTTAGTTATTTTTAAGGTGGTAGCGATGTCCCTCACTTTTGGAGCAGGAGGAGTTGGAGGAATCTTTGCTCCTACCCTATTTACCGGAAGTATTTCAGGGTATATTTTCGCCAGAATTATTAATTATAGCGAGCTATTTAATCACCAATTATCGCCCACTAATTTTGCTATGGTTGGTATGGCAGGACTTATGGCTGGCGTGCTACAAGCTCCACTAACGGCTATTTTTCTAATCGCAGAAATCACAGGAGGTTATGAGCTTTTTATTCCTTTGATGATTGTCGCTTCCTTTTCTTTTCTGATAACAAAAGCATATATTCCACATAATATATATACTTCTGAATTGGCAAAACGAAAAGAACTTATGACACATAACAAAGACCAAAATGTGTTAATGATGATGGAAATTGACAAAATTATTGAAACCGATTTCGTGTCTGTCCGCCCAGAAATTACCTTAGGCGAACTGCTAAAAAAAGCAGTAGCAAAATCAAACAGAAATATTTTTCCTGTGTTAGATGAAAATCAGGAGCTTTTAGGAATGGTGTTTTTAGATGATATTCGCCCTATGATGTTTGAGCAAAAACTCTACGAAACTGTGAAAGTTTATGACGTGATGAAAAGTGCTACCTCTATTATTTTTTATAATGACAAAACAGAAAAAGTAATGCAAAAATTTAAAGAAAGTGGTGCATGGAATTTACCTGTCTTAAAAAACAAAAAGTACATCGGATTTATTTCAAAATCTAAATTGTTAAACGCATATAGAAATAAATTAATTCAGGTAACGAGCTAACTTTAGGGTCTGTTTCATACCAAAAAAATCCAACTTTTTACAGTTGGATTTTTGTAATTATCAGAAAATAAATAATATTTTATTTTTCTATCGATTTCTTAAACTTATCAAATTTGCTAGGCTCTTTTTTGGGCCAGCTATTGTTTGTTACATCTACATCTGCGGTTTCTAAATCTGGGTCTATAATTATACTGGTAATCTCTTGAGTTGAAGCAAATACTCTAAAAACTCTGTTGTCATCTTTCATCCATATTTGAGCAGGAAATATTTTTCTCTCTTTTGTGCCGTCAGCATAAGTTAATTCTACAATTATTGGCATCACCAAACCTCCCGGTTTTTCAAATTCTACTTGATAAATATATTGAGGAATATCTTTTGCATTATCTATATGATTTGCTAAAACATCAGCATTTGCATCCTCTTTTTTGTCTGTCATATACACTAAATCTCCTAAACCTGAGAAGTAATCTTTGTATTGCTCCATAAGCTTTGTGGTTCTTTCGTTAGGCTTATCCGTTAAGTATAAAGGTTTTACTTCTTTAATTCCTATATCAGAAAAATCAGTGGTATAAAACCAGCCTCTCCAGAACCAATCTAAATCCATACCAGATGCATCTTCCATTGTTCTAAAAAAATCTGCTGGTGTAGGGTGTTTAAACATCCAACGTTTAGAATAGGTTCTGAAAGCATAATCAAACAATTCTTCTCCCATAATCGTATGACGCAACATATATAATCCAGCTGCGGGTTTTGTATATGCGTTTGGACCAAATTGATATACGTAATCTCCTTGAGACATTATTGGAGAAATTCTACTTTGGTCTCCGCCCATATATCGTACAATATCTTTTGGCAAATTTCCTGTATCAAAGTTTGAGTCGTAATCTAATTCTGCTAAAATTTCCACAAATGAATTTAATCCTTCGTCCATCCAAGTCCACTGACGTTCATCAGAATTAACAATCATAGGAAAGAAATTATGCCCAATTTCATGTGTAATTACGCCAATCATTCCGTGTTTAACTCTGTCAGAATATGTTCCGTCTGGATTTGGTCTTCCGTAGTTAAAACAAATCATCGGATATTCCATTCCCTGACGTTTTGCATGTACAGAAATTGCTTTGCTGTACGGATAATCAAAAGTCATTTTAGAATATTCTTCTAAGGTATTTGCAACTACTCTTGTGGAATGCTCTTCCCATAAAGGATTTCCTTCTTTAGGATATAAAGAAATTGCCATTACAGTTTTTCCGTTAATATTTACAGCCATTGCGTCCCAAATATATTTACGTGAAGATGCAAAGGCAAAATCTCTTACATTTTTAGCATTAAAATGCCAAGTTTTTGTTTCTGTAGAACGACCTTTTTCAGCTTCTTCAGCTTCTTCTTGCGTTACAATCATTACTAGGTCTGTAAAAGATTTTCTTGCTTCTTTAAAACGTTTGCGTTGCTCTCTTGTTAAAACATCTTTTTCATTTTGCAACTCACCTGTCGCATCTACAATATGGTCTGCGGGTACGGTTATTTTTACGTCGTAATCTCCAAATTCTAAAGCCCATTCACTTCTTCCCCAAAACTGCATATTTTGCCATCCTTCTACGTTGTCATATACTGCCAAACGAGGGAAAAATTGTGCAATTGTATAATTATTATTTTCGTCAGGAAACGATTCAAAACCAGAACGACCTCCATCTTTTACAGAATTGTTAATCAGATAATTCCATTTAATTCTGAAATTAAAAATTTCGCCAGGAGCTAATGCTGTCAACAGATTAATTCTCATCATTGTCCTGTTTATCGTATGAGATAATTTAGAGCCATTGCTCTCTACCGTTTCTATATTAAAACCAAAACCTTTTTTATCACTCATAAAATCTTTTTTGAAATTTGAGGGCGTTATAAATTCGGAAGCTCCTACAGATTTAGAATCTGGTGTTTTAGAGTCATCCGCTCTCATATTTTGGTCTAACTGAACCCATAGGTATTCTAAATAATCTTTAGAATTATTGTGGTAAGTAATTTTTTCGTCGCCATAAATACGATTTGTATTTTCGTCCAAACGAATGTCCATTATATAATCAACTTTTTGTTGAGTATATTGGTGTCCCGGTGCTCCAGAGGCAGTGTGTTGATTATTTGGCGTAGCCAAAAGATCTTTCATCTGTCTAAACTTGTTCTGGTCTGTGTGTCCTTTATGAACCTCCTTTTTCTCGTCTTGTGCGAAAGCAGAAGCCGTTAGAAAAAGAACAGAAAATGCTAATAATGTGATTTTTTTCATCTGTTATGTTATTAATTTATAAAAAATAATTTGGGGAAGGTAATAATTATATATGAATTTTTATAAGCGAATTAATATTTTAACAAACCTTTATTATTATTTTTACTCAACAATACACTTCTGCGTTTCTTATTAACCTTTGATTTTATAAGGTTTTGTTGCTTTGGAAAATGTTTTATCAGCACAGTATTTTTAATTTCTATGCTTTGCACACTCTCAATATTTTCAATCTCCAGATAAAAGAAAACAATATTTCCGTCGTATTCTTTGCCGATATAATTATAGTTAACAGAATTGTTATTTACCTTCAATTTTAAATTATTTTGCAAATATTCTTTAAAATAAATATCAGAATCTATAAATTCTTTATTTGTATTTAACTGAAAATCTTTCGAGTGAATTTTATTTAAAGCGATTTCTAAATCATCTATAAAGATATTTATAATTATTTCTACAGATTTTGTTTTGTTATTGTATTCTATTTGGGTTAGGCTTAAATAATATTTATGCGTTGCAAAAGCGAAAAGAGTAAGGAGAAATAAAATTAAATAGATTTTTTTTATCTTCAAAATACGAGCATTAATTCTCATTTACTATTATTTTAAGATATGATTTACTTTCTTCCTGTAAAATTTTAATCACTTCTAAAATTTTTCCTTGCTTGTATAAATCTTCAATTCCCATCGGGTTGCAATATCCTAAAAAGTGATAAAACCTGTCTTTTGGTATTTTTAATTTTTTGAATAAAAAATCATCACCAAATTCTAACCTAATTTTTAGAGGAAAACTCTTTTTAAAAGCAAGTTTTCTTCGCAAAATCCTTAGTTTAAGAGATGACCTATCTAGTATGCCAATATTAGCTCCAAGTCCCATAACTCCAGATGTTGGGTCTGTTAAATATTTATAATTTATAGATTTAACAGGCCTCCTCATATCTACTTGACTTAAATATTCTTCGGAAAAAATTGGCATTTGGAATGTTATTTTTGGAATAGTATCTTTTGGTTTTTTATGAACATCAATTTCCAAAACACCTATCAATTTCTTTTTGAGAATCACTTCCTTTAATTGATTGACAGCAACTAATAAATAAACTTCTAATCTCTTTTCTTTGATAATTTTAGAGGTCATTTTTATCTTTTCCTTTTTGATATTGAATATTAGAAATTAACAGCGAATCTCCCTCTGTAACGTTCATTTTGAAAAGACCTTTTGCATCGGTGATAGCTACTTTTTTTGTGTTTAGATTAATGACGTGTACATTTTCTACACCCACAAAAGACGTGTTTTCAATAAGGCCAGATATCGATGTCTTTTTATCTTGCGAAAATAAAGCCTGACTTAGAAAAAATAGTATAAAAGAAGCAGATAATAATTTTATCACAACATATTTAGGAATGAAAAAACTGCTGCTTTCTAAACTTATCCGCCGATAAACGCATTTAATTGATTTTCTTTTTAGCCTTTTCCAGCTCTTTTTTTGCACGGTCTAAATTGCGTTTAGCTCTTTTTAGTTTTTTTTCTGCTCGCTTTACTGCATATGTAGAATCTTCTTTTGAGCTTGTGCCATAAATTAATGCTTTCAATTCATTTCCTAAAGCACGTATTTTATTGTAATAACTTGTAGAAACGTCATCTTTGTCTAAAGATATTTTTACTTTACCTTTTGTCAATTCACATTTAAAAACGTCATCTCCACCAATATTTTCAACCCATAAATGTTTTTTTTTACTTATTCCTGAATCCTTATTTGACAATTTGGCAAGCAATATTTTTTTTACATCATCTGTCTTTGATTTATCAAAACGAGCTCTAAATTTATACGATTCATTAGAATTTGATATGCTTACTAAACTACTATAAGAAGTAATTGTAACTTTTTCTTTAGACTGTGCCAAAGAAGTTAATGTAAACACAGCTATCAACCCGAGTGTTAAAAATTTTGTCTTCATATCCCTGTTTTTATAAATTTATGAAAAACAAAAATAAGAAGTATTTTTTGCCTAAAAAACTGAAGGACTTTAATTAACTTATTATTAACTAATTTTATCCTAAGATGTTAAATTTTCAATTCTCAATTTTAAACTACGAATTACGATTTTTGATTTACGATTGAACAATTTGGCAATTTGATTATCTGACAATTCAACAATTACGCTATTAAACATTTTTTCACCAAATCTTAATGATTTTTTACTTCTAAATTTTGACAGATTTAGGATCAATGTGCTATTTTATTTTGGAAAGCTTAATCTAATACCTCTAAAAATTTAGTTATGCCTTATAAATTTGTAAACCAAAAAGTTGCATTTGGGGGTTGAATCTACCTCAAATTGTGTAATCATCAAATTGTATAATCGTAATTCAAAAACAGTTACCTTTGCTCTACCTTAAAAAGCGTTATTCAATGTCCAAAATTATTTCAGGGTTTTCCAAACTAACCAAAAAAGAAAAAATAGATTGGTTGTCAAAAATCTATTTTTACAATCAACCCGAAATTGCAAAAACCCTGGAGCAGTATTGGAATATAGATAAAAAAATACAACAATTACACGACAACTTTATAGAAAATACTGTCTCAAATTTTTATATGCCTTATGGTGTTGCTCCCAATTTTATCATTAACGGAAAAGATTACGTAGTTCCTATGGTTATTGAAGAAAGTTCTGTTATTGCAGCGGCTTCTTTGGCTGCAAAATTTTGGAGTACTCGTGGCGGATTTAAAACAAAAGTGATTTCTACAACTAAAATTGGTCAGGTTCATTTTATGTATTCGGGAGAAGAAAAGGAGTTAATCGAGTACTTTAATCAGCAAAAAAGTAATTTATATAAGGCTACAAATTCTATCACCAAAAATATGGAAAAGCGTGGCGGCGGAATTTTAGATATAAAATTAAACAACAAAACTGATAAGTTAGATAATTATTATCAACTACATATTACTTTTGAAACTAAAGATAGTATGGGTGCTAATTTTATCAATTCGTGTTTAGAAACGATTGCCAATACTTTTAGAAAAGACGATATAGAAATTATAATGAGCATCCTTTCTAATTATACTCCAGAATGTATTGTAAAAGCAGAGGTGAGTTGTAAAATTGATGATTTAGGTTATAAAAATTCGCAGAAATTTGCAGAGAAATTTTGTCAAGCAGTGAAAATTGCACAAATAGAACCTTATCGAGCTGTAACCCACAACAAGGGAATTATGAACGGAATTGACGCTGTTGTTCTGGCTACTGGAAACGATTTTAGAGCCATAGAGGCAGCAGCACATTCGTATGCTTCAAAATATGGAAGTTATAGAAGCCTAACGCATTGCGAAATTAAAAACAATCTATTTCGCTTTTGGATTGAAATTCCACTGGCACTCGGAACTGTTGGAGGGCTTACAGCCTTGCACCCAATGGCAAAATTGTCTTTAGATATGCTACAAAAACCATCTGCAAAAGAGTTGATGCAAATTATTGTAACAGTAGGTTTAGCACAAAATTTTGCTGCTTTAAGAACGTTAACAACAAAAGGTATTCAGAAGGGACATATGAAAATGCACTTGACGAATATATTAAATCAATTGGGGGCAACCGATATAGAAAAGAAAATAATTGTAACGTATTTTAAAAATAAAACGGTTTCGCATAGTGCAGTGGTAAAAGCTTATGAAAAGTTAAAAGTTGGAAAATAGAACAAAGAAAACAATTACACGGTTCAACAATTGACAACCGACAACTAAACAAAATCAAAGGTTTGAATAAATTTTATAGCAACGGAAAATTATTATTAACGGGAGAATATGTGGTGTTAGACGGAGCAAAATCTCTGGCAGTTCCAACAAAATTTGGGCAGGATTTAGTGATAAAATATATTGCAGAGCCACAATTGATTTGGGAGAGCTTTACGCACACTGGCAAATGTTGGTTTAAAGCTGCTTTTGATTTGCCAAAACTCCGTTTGATAAATTGTACTTTTAGCTCATTAGAAGAAGGGAGTACTGAGTTTATAGCAGAAACTTTACAAGATATTTTAATGATAGCTCAAAAATTAAATCCGAAGTTTTTACAGACTAGCAAAGGCTTTGTAGCGAAAACTAATTTATCATTTTCAAGAAATTGGGGCTTAGGAAGCTCATCTACTTTGATAAATAATATCGCTTCTTGGGCAGGTATTGATGCGTATAAATTAATATGGAATACTTTCTCTGGAAGTGCCTACGATATTGCTTGTGCACAAAATAATACGCCTATTTTTTATCAATTAGAAGACAAAAAACAAATTGTTACTGGCGTTAATTTTAATCCAGACTACATAGACGAACTCTATTTTGTTCATCTAAATAAAAAGCAAAATAGTGAGGAAGAAATTGCACAGTACCGGAATAATAATCGGAATATAGAGAAAGAAATTACAGTAATTTCTACGCTTTCAGATGAATTCTTGAAAGCAAAATCAGTAAAATATTTAGAAAAAATCATAGTTGAGCACGAAACGATAATTAGCTTAATTATCAATAAAAAACCTATTAAAAAGCAACTTTTTTCTGATTATTTTGGAGAGATAAAAAGTCTTGGAGCTTGGGGAGGAGATTTTGTATTGGTAACAGGAAATAAAGATACTCCAAAGTATTTTAAGGAGAAAGGATTTAAAACAGTTCTGCCTTATAAAGAAATGGTAGTAGTGGCTTAAACCAGTTGAAATGATTATATTAGCAGTATGAAACATACTACTGATATCCTCTGTCCTGATTGCAATTATTCATCTATTCAAAAGAATGGTCATAGTGAAAATGGAACCCAGCGCTGGCGTTGTAAATCTTGTAAAAAGAGTTTTCAACTCAATTACAGATAAAGCTAGAGAGCTAGGCGTTAAAGAACAAATAGATACGTTGATTTTAAATAGTTCTGTCGTTAGAGATACTGATAGAATACTAGGAATTAATAAGAATAGTAATTTCTCACTTAAAAAAAACGACACAAGTGAACCCATATTTGCTCGATAAAGAAGAAGTCAAAAATCTTAATTCTTTGGAAATAAATTTTCATTACACAGCAGAGGCAGATGAGTTTTGGTCTTATGTGGGTAGCAAAGATAGTCAACGATGGACTTGGTATGCGATGGATAAAAGTTCGGGAATTATTTTAGCTTGGGTAAATGGAAGACTCACTGATAAGAGTTTTGAAAAACTTCTTGACCTGCTCAAAGACACTCCAATTGGGCAATATTATACCGATGATTGGGGTGCATACAGCAGGCTTCTGCCAAGCAGTATGCACACCATAGGAAAAGACCAAACTTGGAAAATTGAGCGTAAGAATCTCAATGTTAGAACTCATATAAAAAGACTCAACAGGAAGACCATTTGTTTTTCCAAAAATGAACAAATTCACGATAATGTGATTGGAATGTATATCGAAAAGTACTATTATAAATCAGGTACTTACAAAGAGAGCCAACGGATTTAAGCCACTACCCGAAACTTTAATACTACTTTACATTACAAAAATCACTAAGTTGTAAACAAATATTACTGTTCATTTTATTTACTGATGAATAAAATAATAATAACCAACAATATGGCAAAAGACTATAATTCCCATTTTAAAAAAAAATATGCCTTTTACCAATATAAATTATGATTAAAAAACAATAAAAAGTTTCTGAATATAGAGGTTAGCATCAAAACATTAGTTTTAATAAACCGTATTCTGCTATTCTGAATACAAATATTCCAAGGTTTCTAAAAGACCTTCTCCTCTTAAACCATTTTCTACAATAATTCCGTCTTTATCTAACAATATACTATCAGGAATTCCATTAATGGCATAATTTTTAACCAATGGACTCTGATGTCCTAATAAATCAGAAATATGTATAAATTGATATATTTTATCTTCTCTTATAGCAGTCATCCATTTACTCTTATCCTTATCTAAGGAAAAACTTACAATTTGAAAACCTTTGTTTTTATACATCTTTAGCGCTTTTTTATAAGTTGGACTTTCTTTTCTACAAGGTCCGCACCAGCTTGCCCAGAAATCTACCAGTATATAACTTTTGCCGTAATATTCCTTAATATTTGTATCTATATCTTTAGTGTTTTTCGAGGTGATATCCATAAATTTCTCACCAACTTCTCTCCTCTTAGCAGCAATAGTCTTTTCTTTCATTGCTATAAAACGCTTTTTTTTACTAAATTTTTCTTCAAATAAAGCAAGTAATTTTTCTGCTTCTTCTACTGGGAAATGCTTCGAACTTAAATCGAAGAAGAAAAACAAATATGCCTTATTAAAAGCAATATCATTTACAAAACTAGGCGTGCCTTCTAAAAGAGTTCTAAATGATTTTGCTTTATAGGATGCCAATGCTTTTCGACTAGCTCCCTTGTATTTTTGGTTAGAATAGTTAATTACATCATCATCAATCCGCTTTACCAGAGTATGGGCAGCAGAACCAACTACTTTTAAAGAATTATCTGATGATTCATTATAAAAATTAACTGTTGCATCTATCTTCGAGTTTTCCAAATAAATGGTAAAATTAGCCTCTTTATCTAATTTCCCAGTAAACCTAGTTCTTGTTGGCTTCTCTAATTTATTGGAAATAGTGAACTTATTATTTTTAACAGCTACAGAATCCAATTCACCCTTGTTATTAAAGTAGATATAAGGTTCTACATAGTTATTCATTGTAACATTTAATAGGTATCCTCCTTCTACCTGTTCTGTTATATGCTCACAGGAATACAAGCCTGTAAGGGCAGACAATACAATCAAAAAATTCTTCATAGTACAATTAATTTAATTAAGATAAATAAATATTTTATTACAAGCGTAGCGGTCAGCCATGACACTAATATCATGGCTTCGGCTACTTTACTAATCAAGTTTGAATAATTATTCTCTTTTGTTTTGTTTTATATCTCCATTGCTGTTATTAATTACATCAATTCCTATAGGCATAGCCCAATTGATGCTGTTAGGTGCTAGCGCAACACCTCCTCTTGTTATAGAAATACCAGCATTTTCAATTGCATTTAAACGCTTAATATCAAAGAAACGCAAGCCATTAACATGAAACTCTCTACGTCTTTCATTTAAGATATGCACCAAAGCTTCACCTTTGTTTGCCGCATTTAATTCATGTCCATTGGTTGCAACTACTGCTGTCGCATATCTTGTTGCTCTTAAGATGTTTAATACTGACATCGCTCCAGAAAAATTTTCTTGTCTTGCCATACATTCTGCTTTAATTAGCATTAATTCAGGCGTCGTTACCCCCACAGTTAATCTTCGGTTACGATTAAAATTAGCTTCTCCAAAGCTTAAACTTCCATCATAAACCGTGAATTCTTTCCTACGCAAATCTCCTGCCTCGTATAAAGCTTCTAATTCAGGCGAAAACCTATTAAAAAGGTAAGTATTTGGGTACGCTCCTGTTAATATTACTTTTGAAATTTTAAGTAATACATGCTCTACATTTTCTAATTTTGTAGGTCTTAAATTCCCAACTAAAGTATTATAATCGTATAAGGTATTTTGAATACCTAAAGTAGCTTGTGCATTTTGTAGTGCCTTATCATAATCTCCCATATGTAAATATACACGAGACAACAATGCATAAGCGCTTGTTTTACTTGGTCTATCTCTTCTAATATTTTGCTCTGGTAATAAGCTGATCGCTTTTTCTAAATCTTCTACGATTAAAGCATATACTTCTTCCACAGAATTACGAACAATAGAAAGACTATGGTCTCCAAATTTTGTAATAATAGGCACTCCAGATTCTGGAACAGCGGCTTCTGTAAGTCCAAAATGAGGTCCGTAAATATTTACCAACCTAAAATAATGAAATGCTCTATGCACAAATGCTTCCCCTTGGTATGTTGCTTTAAGTGCAATATCTCTGGTATCGGTAAGATACATAGCTTCTAATAAACCCAAAGCGTAATTACTAATACCAATGGCATTATAACTACCACCCCAGTGACCATCGCGTTCACTATCTCTATAAAACTGATCTTTTAAAAGAAAAATTTCTCCTGCAAAGCGTAATGCAGAACCTTGAGAAATCACATTCATATTAGTTAAATCTTCCGCAGTAGCTCTTATATTGTCATTAATAATCGTAGGTATATAATTTACCGTACCAAATGCTTGTCCAGATAAATCTGAAAGATTCTCTCCTTGGTTCAATAAGAGATTAACATCTTCTAATGATGTTCCTATTTTTTCTCCTCTTGGCTGTATGTCTACATATTCATCACAAAAATAGAATAAGACCATACATAATATTGTATAAATATATTTTTTCATCTTTTTATATTAAAAATTTAACTTTACTCCAAAAACAAGTGAAACAGGTATTTTAATTCCAGGTCTAAACGCTATAGGAAAACTTCTTCCAAAGGTTATACTCCTTCCTGATAAGGGTACAGATTCTGGATCTATATTTTGATCATTAGCAGTCCATAATAAACCTAAATTCCTTGCTTGAAATAAAAAATTAACCGAATTAATCCCTAAATCTTTTACAAACTCTTTATCTAATTGATAGTTTAGTGTAATATCCTTTAACCTTACAAAGGCTGCATCATGCATAAAAAGATTAGAATCGGTGAACATCGTTCTACGTAATCCTCCATTTTCTCCATGTATAAGCTTGAAAACTGGAAAGAACTCAAAACTATTTTTTGTTCTTGGTATCGCAGGAATATCTGTAGTATTTTCATCTCCAGGATTTTCCCAAGCGTTGGCTATATCTTCATGAAATGCATCATGACCCCCTCCAAGAGATAGGTATGGGTATTTTTTATTCAAATCTTCCTGAAATACATGACCAAATTTATAAGTCATTAAAAAGGATAAGGTGAATTTTTTATATGTGAAAGTATTAGTCATCCCCCCAAAAGAAGGTGCCACAAATGGTTTTGTAGACACTAAGGCATCTGAATCCAAATCATTGTAAACTTCCGGAAACTCCTTAAAACCAATTACATTTAAATCCTTATCATAAATTTGAGGATTTCCTTCGTCATCTAAACCTGCCCAATTGTATCTTACCTGAGAGCTTAACGGCTGTCCTATTCGTTTTTCTGCCCCATTACGATACACTATAGAATAAGTACCTGCATTAAAGCTTGAATTATCTACACCAAAAGCAATTACCTCGTTTTTATTATAACTATAGTTTACATTAGTATTCCATTTTAAATTCTCTGTATCAATAATATCCGTGGTTAATTGTAGTTCAAAACCAGTATTGCTAATTTTCCCATTATTAGCAAAAATTTGAGTTCCTTGACCATAAGTAGAACTAATCTCGTTAGGGGTAAACAAATTTTCTGACAATCTTTCATAAACCTCTACACTTCCTCTAATTCTTTTAAATAAACCAAAATCTAATCCTATATTTTTAGTCGTAGTTTCTTCAAAAGATAAAGATTTATTTCCTGGTCTATTCACTAAAGCATAAGGTTGACCGTTTAAGCGATTTCGGATAGCCAATCTAATAGTGGTTACACTAGTTAGACCACGTCTAATACTTCCATTTACACCATAAGACAATCTAAGTTTTAACTCGTCTACCCAATTAGCTTTAAAGAAGTTTTCTTTATGGATATTCCAAGAAATACCAGTACCCCATAACAAAGGTTTTCTCAATTTGACCTTAAGACCAAAAGCCGTAGCTTGGTTAATTTTTCCAGAGATTTCAAAATTGTATTTATCTTTATAATTATATCCAAAATTTGTGAAAGAAGAAATATTTCTATTTATGATATCTTCATCAAAAAATTCTCGATTCCTGAAATTCCCTGTTCCTAATACCGTTCCAGATATAGTTCCTCTACTTCCATATTCACTCAAATTAAAATTATTATTAAACTGTCCTGTACGATCATCATAACCTACAAAATGCTGTCTATTTCCATTAAAAACAGATTCTGCAGCTTCCATTCCCGCCAATGCACTTAACGTATGCACACCATTGAAAGCCTTATTAAAAGACAAAGTACCTCTATAAATATTATTTACTGTTAGGTTTTCATTTCTTTCTAAAGTACCTCCATAAGGAACGGCGCGAACAATACCATTAGCAGAGTTTATATCTGTTATATAGGAATTGTTATTCCTTCTAGTTTCGAATAAATTAACTCCTTTATTATTTCTAGTGGTTGTTCTTATTCTATTATGTTGGTATTTTAAATCTAAGCCCAACCAATACGTTATTTTATAATTTAAACCTGCTGATAGTCTTAAATTTAAACCTTTAATACTATTATCTCTCAACTTTTGATCGAGGATAGGATTATAGGTAGCTCTGTCAAATCCAGCGGTATTAAAATCATTTACATCTTCTGAGTTTACTCCTAAAATAGATAAAAGGTTTCCTGCATTATCTGTTAATCTAGAGAATCTTTTAACCGCAGTTTCTGCTCCTGTAAACAAAGCAGATGAACCTATACCATTATTTTCCTGATTACTGGTAGCTAAAGCAACATCTAAATTCGCAGATAGTTTTTCTGACAATTTTAAATTGGTAGTTAAAGCCAAGTTTAAACGATTAAAATCATCCCCAACATCGGGGCGTTCTTCATTTACATGACTTCCAACAAAACTATACCGTATCTCTTCTGATCCTCCTCTTACACTTAAAGAGTTTTGGCACACAATTCCTGAACGCAACAAATTGTTTTGAAAATCGCTATGGTTGTCTACTTGACCTAAGTTCATCAATTGTGCATCTCTCTCTCCTTCGGTTATACTACCTCTATGATACAACAACCAAATATTTTCAAATGCATTTACGTTTCCATATTTTCTGGTTCCGTTTGCAATATTCCTCAATCGATTAGAAAAACCAAGCCCCTCCAATTCTTGATAAGCACTTAACACTTTAATAGTCTCAGCAGAAGAAGCCAAACCTAAGCCCTCTAAATCTTGTTTAGTACCTGTTATTAATCTTGAAGTAAAACTAATATTTGCTTTACCAGCTACACCTCTTTTGGTCGTAATAACAATAACCCCATTAGACGCTCTATTTCCCCAAAGTGCGGTAGCGACTGCATCTTTTAAAACATCTAACGTTTCTATAGTTTCACTATCAATATCGTTAAAATGACCTTCATATGGAAAGCCATCTACTACGATAAGTGGTTGCCTATTGGCAAAATCTCTTGCTTGTCTTCTTTCAGATTCATCATTATTACTAACTGGCTCATCTATAGTACTCCTACCTCTAATAATAATTTCTAATCTGTTCTCTCCACCATCTGGCGTTACAGAAGCTATAGACAATCCTGAAACCATTCCTTCTAATTTCTGATCTAAATTAGTAGTGACCTGTCTGTTAATTTGCTTTTTAGTGATTTTAGATGCAGCCGCCGAAGAAACAGTTTTCTTTGTTTTAGTATAGCCAGTTATCACCACTTTATCCAATTTGTTTAATGCCTCTTTTAAGGTAATATTAAGCGTATTACCCAACGCACTGGTTAACACATGTTCCTGAGTAACAAACCCAACATGAGAAAAAATTATTGTTTTACCTACAGGTACAACAATAGCAAATTCTCCATCAAAATTGGTAGACCATCCTTTTGTTGGGTCGTTTTTAAGGTAAATACTCACACCAGCCAATGGCTCCCCTGCCTCATCACTTACCACTCCTTTTAACTGTTCTTGCAGTTTTTCTGAAGTTGCTTTCTTTTTTATCAGTATGGTATTACTCTTTGTAATCATAACATCCAGATTCCCATCAAACAGGCTTCTTTTTAGTAATTTACTTGTACGAACAATCCCTTTTTTTATACGTATTTTCGGGAAGCCTGCAAATATACCTTCTTGATAAACAAATTTATAGTTTGTTTGAGTCATGATAAGATCAAAAACCTCATCTACACTTAATGTTCTATCGCTCTCTATTTTTATTTTAGAATTTTGAGAGATAGCATTGTTTGGATTCATGCTAAAAAGAGTCATACAGAATAAAAAGATAAAAAATCTCATCATCATAATTAATAATTTTCTTTTAAAAAAGCCTGAATTTAAGAAGAAAATTCCATTTCTTAAATTAATTTCCATAAATTTGCATGTTATTAGTTAGTTTAATTAATTAATGATATCAAGGGAACACAAGCTTTATACTTTCGACGGTCTAAACTTTGTTCCCTTATTTAGTTAAAATTTTTATTATTTTAGTATCACTGTTTTATTATTTATTTCATAATTATTCACTACACTCATAGCTTTTATAGTGGCTAAAATTTCAGTAATATCTTGATCTTTTCCTAAAACACCTCTAAAGGTTATATTTTTAAGGTTCTTATTTAGAAATATTACATCCACATCATACCATCTAGAAATTACTTTCATAAGATCTTCTAAAGATGTGTTTTTAAAACTAAAAACACCATTCTTCCAGGAAATCTCACTCGTAACATCAACTGAAACAACAGAAATTCCTTTTAGAGATGCACTTATCCTAGATTGTTCTTTAGGTTTTAAAAAAATAGTTTCCTCTCCAGAAGAAACAGCAACCTTACCTTCAACTAAAGTGGTATATGTAGAATTTTCATCTTTATACGCTTTAATATTAAATTCAGTCCCTAAAACTTCAACTTTTTGAGCTCCTGAAAGCACTTTAAATGTGGAAGACCTAGCACTTGTACTCCTAGAAACATCAAAGTAGGCTTCTCCATAAACCAGCTCAACCTCTCTAGCAGCACCCTTAATAAAATGTACAGGATATTTAAGTTTAGATTCTGAGTTAAGCCAAACCTGTGTCCCATCCGAAAGTTTCACAAAATATTGACCTCCTCTTGGAATGGTTAAATAGTTGTATGCTATTTCTGATTTAGAAGTTTTTGTAGCTTTATAAACAATTTCTTCACCATTACTTGCTAAATTATCTGAAACATAGACTCCCCCTTTTTCCAAGGCTATTTCTGAGCCATCCTCTAAAGTTAAGGTAGCTTTATCTGTTCCCATTTCAATATTGTTATCTACAATAATTGGTACATTATTTACCGTATTATCTTTTGATAAGAAGAAATACCCAACAGAGGCAAATATTAAAAAGGCTGCTGCATATTTGAATATGCTTCTTTTGTATAACGGAACAACCTTTGCTAAATTATCACTATTAATCTTGGAAGCAATTTTTTCCCAAGAAGAAATACGCTTATTTTTTGCTATAAATTTTATTTGATCTAGCAAAAAATTTAAACTCACATATTCATTAAAAACATCTTCATTCCCCTTTTCAATCCATGCAATAAGCTCCTTAGTTTCGCTATCAGAAATTTTACTATCAAAATAGTTTTCAATTATTTTTTTTATTCTTTTGTTCACAAAATTTTCTTTTAATTATTAATAAGACGGCTAGCTTTTTTAAAATGCCTAAAAAAATAATTTTTTATTTTTTTTCACTGTTGTCCGATAAAAGTTAATGATTTTTTTATAAATTTGCTTCGACATTTTTGTATGAATAATAAAGAAAAATTATTAGAATTAGCCCTTGCTATTAAAAAAGGTGACCAAATAGCTTTTAAAGTTATTCATAATTTGTATTATATAAAGTTATCTGCCTATATTAATGGGTTTACTAAAAATGAGCATGAAACTGAGGATATTTTACAGGAGACATTTATAAAATTTTGGAATTCAAGAGAAAAATTAGATACCATAGAATACATTAACAGTTATTTATATAGAACTGCTTATTATACCTATATAGACAAACATCGTAAGGATAAGCGCGAAGAAAACACCTTAGATGCTTGGAAATATAAACGACTTAGACAAGCTATTAATGAAGATAATGAAATAAATCTAAAAAGAATTGAAAAGCTAAAATTGGTCATTGAAAAGCTCCCTAAAAGATGTAGAGAAGTGTTTACCCTCTGTAAATATGAAAACCTAACACATGCTCAAATAGCTGATCGTCTTAATATCTCTCCAAAAACAGTTCAAGCACAAATGGGTAGAGCCTATAAATTAATTAGAGAACAGTTTAACGACAAAGGGATATTAACTTTGCTTCTTCATTTTATAAAATCTTTTAATTCAAGAGTTCTGAAAATTGAGATTTAGCTATTTTTAACCACAAAATTTTGAAAGAGAATTGTTCGCTTTGTTAATTTATAAGTTATGGTAGGAGGTTTTAGTTTAATTCAAATATTATATCTAGCTTCTTTATAAATTTGTTCAAAATTTTGCTGTATATCGGCATCAGAACAATGTGTTACATGTTTGGGTCGTGCTTTTTGAATAGCTTGCAATTTGAATTGTACTTTCCTATCTTCTCCACCAGCGAATACAATAAACTCTCCTTGCTTTAACCCAACTTGGTTATTTTTATTTAAAAAAGTCTATATTTTAAGATATTTAGAGCTAACTTCCTGATTAACAGGTATTATTTTTTGAGTTTTTGTTTGTAGTGTAGTACGGTTGTGTTGTATATATAATTATGCTATCTTTGCCCCATATTTATACGAGCCATAAAAAAACAACGTAGCAAGGACAGTAAAATCTTCTATCAATATACCTTGGCACAATCCATAAGGGTTGATAGAAAGGTAAAACAAAGAGGTATTCTGTACTTGGGATCTAACCCATTGCTTGCAAACAAGATTAATCGTGCTATTGTTTTAGAGATATTAAAAGCAAAAATATTTGCTATGGATTCTATTTTTCCTATCAATCCTCCTAAAGAATTAGAGGAATTGGCTGATTTATTTTACGAAAAATACTGTTTAAAATATGGGTGTATTCCTGTAAAGGATGCTGTGTCCATTCCTCCGGCGCCTGCTTTGGCAGAATATCACAATATCGACATTAAAGGGCTGGAAATAAAGGATGTAAAAACTTTTGGGTCAGAGCATTTATGTAAACAGGTACTTGAGAAGTTGCAATTAAAGGAATGTTTTATCTCCTTGGGAATGAGCCAAAAGCAGACTTAGCATTGACAAGCATATTACGGAAGAAGTAAGGAAAAACTATCCATTTTCACTTCAAAAGAGTACAGTGACACTTGGACGTATGTTCAAAGTCAAGCTAAGCAGACTAAAGAGCAGTCTATGAATGATAAATTAAAACAACACTTTGAACAAGACATCGGCAGTATTAGAAAAGCCATCACCAAAAAGGGCGGTACAAAGCGTATCAACAAAGTGTGGGAACGCATAAGGAGACTAAAAGAAAAACACAATCTAGTTGCTTCAAATTACGACATCCAAGTAAATGAAGAAAAAGGCATTGCAATAGCTTTAACTTGGGATATAAAAATCAACAAAGTAAAAGATGACAAAACAAAAGGTGTTTATTTTATTAGAACCAATTACGATACAGAATTGGAGAGGAAGTTAAAAGAGAGTGGTCAGTTTTCAGTGGGCAGTTAGATACTGAAAACGGAGTACTGAATACTGACAACCAATTCGTAATTCAAAACTCGTAATTTAACTCACCCCCTCACGCTGTCTTTTCGCTTCAAAAACAACAACCGCAGCGGTAACAGAAACATTTATAGAATCTATTTTCCCCTGCATTGGTATAGTAATATTTTGTGTTGCAACATCTCTCCATTCTTGTGATAAACCCACAGATTCTGTTCCTACAATAATGGCACTTGCAGAGGTAAAATTTTCTTTAAAATAGATATTAGAATTTTGCAACGTCGTACAATATATATTTATATCGCTTTTTTGTAAAAAAGCAATAATTTCTGATGAGCTTCCAACTGCAATTTGATTTGTAAATAAGCGTCCAACGCTGGCTCTAATAATATTCGGATTGTACAAATCTGTTTTGGGGTTGGCTATAAAAACGGCATCTATATTTGCAGCATCCGCAGTTCTCAATAAAGCACCAATATTTCCGGGTTTTTCAAGAGATTCTGCAACCAAAATTAAAGGGTTTTTACTTTTAAATTGAATCTAAGATAACTTACTAAAAGATTTGAATAGGATTAAAATAGAGTCGGATTATTCAAAATTATTACAATTAAGAGGAGATGCGTTAGATAACAAAAGAGCTGAATGCCCACATTGTCAAGGTTCTAACTATTATAAAAACGGGGAAAATAAGGGTTGTATAAAATATAAATGTAAGGACTGTAAACGAGGATTTACCGAATATACTGGAACGTGGGTAAACGGAATTCATAAGAAACATTTGATTCCTGGCTTTATGAAAACACTTGAATCAAATTTGAGTTTAATAAATAGCTCTAAGAAAATAGGTCTTAATGCTGGCACTATTACAGAGGTAGATGAAACCTTTTATTTGCATAGTCAAAAAGGAACTAAATGTAAGCATAGAGCTCCCAGAAAACGAGGAGGCAGACCGTCAAAAGGGATAACAAATCAAGAAGCAGTTGTTTTGACGATTATAGGTAGAGAAGGAAATTCAGAATATAGATTTACTAATATGTGTAGGATTTCAGCTGATGAATTGGAGCAAGCAATAGGAGATAGAACCTCTAAAAGAACGATACTTTGTAGTGATGGTCATAACAGCTACAAATCATTCACTAAAAAACAAAATATTGAACATCATATTTTAAACGCCAGTAAAGGGGAAAAGGTAGTTATCACATTCAATATATTAATAAGTTTACACAGTAGAATGAAACATTCATGATAATTTTTTAACACCCAAGTGAATGACTTTTGAGTAAGCAATAGTGATTACAAATAGAAAAAATAGTACACTTGGATTTCTAAAGAAGAAATAATATGTAGCATAATTTAAAAGGTCGATTTTTACTGGAGGTTGAAATATCCATAAAACTATAGAAACCCCGAAAATGAAACTGACAACAAACGTTAAGCACCCAAGAGTATCGCCATAGAGCATGAATATAAAATTTTAATTTCCTTAACGTATTTGCTACTTATTAAATAGTTGAAAATACTAAATATCCCATAAGTGGGTAAGGATTTTTTTATTCAAAAATTAAATAAAAACACTGATAACCCTTGTAAATAAAGGGAAACAGCAATAAATGATAAAGACATATGAAAAACTTCCTCAATTACAATCTAAAAAGGGTGTCAACAAAATATATACAGAAATATCTGAATTGGCAGAAAATAAAAGATAAGTGATTCTCCACAATGGATAAAAACTGTACTTGCATTGTCTTTACAAAGGGCCGATGCTAAATAGGATTTATAGTAATATTGAAGTTGATTATTTGAAAATTTGTGATACATCTCAATTTTAAAGTTGAGCCAATTCTTTAGAAGAAATGAACGTTGATTTAATGAATTTCTTAGTCTATTATAATCTATACAGAAGGCACGGAAGTTTAAGAAGAGAACTAAAGGTAAAAACGCCTTTTAATGCAGTTGAAAAATGGTATGAATTAGACCCTGAAATATTTAAAGAAAAACCTGACAATTTTAAAAATAAAATACTAAATTTGAAAATTATTAAAACAAGTTGAAAGCAACAACCTTGTGAAACTTAACAACTACCGTCAAGGGCTAGAAGGAAAGTATGCACTGGAGATGTGATTATAAGTTCAATTGAAGGTAGTTTAGAGTCTTGTGCATTAGTTCCAAAGAATATGATAATGCTTTATGTTCAACGGGCTTTTATGTAATCAATTCTGAAATTATTAATTCCGAAACTTTATTGGTTTTATTCAAATCTAAATTGATGCAGAATATTTTAAAACAGAATTGTTCAGGTACAATTTTGACAAGTATCAATAAAGATGAATTTTTAAATATTTCTATCCCAAAAATCAAAACAAACAAACAACAACAAATAGCCAATTTAATAGAAAAAAGTTTTGCATTAAAAGAACAAAGTGGGCATTTATTGGGAGTAGCCAAACAAGCAGTAGAAATTGCTATTGAAAAAGATGAATCCGTTGCTTTGATGTATATTAAACAACGATTAAATTAAAAAGTTAATTTTATATGAACAGAAAAAACATACAGAATTTAGCATTAGACACCAATATTTCAACAGATAAAAAGAGTTTTAAACACGAAAATTTTGCTGCTGGAATTGCTCCATATTTACGTGGTCCTTATTCTACAATGTACGTTCGCAGGCCGTGGACAATTAGACAATACGCTGGTTTTTCAACTGCTGAAGAAAGCAACGCCTTTTATAAAAGAAACTTAGCAGCGGGGCAAAAAGGACTGTCCGTTGCATTTGATTTAGCCACACATAGAGGATACGATTCTGACCACGAACGAGTGCAAGGAGACGTTGGAAAAGCAGGAGTGGCAATAGATTCTGTTGAAGATATGAAGATTTTATTTGATGAAATTCCGTTAGATAAAATGTCTGTTTCTATGACTATGAACGGAGCTGTACTCCCTATTTTGGCTTTTTATATCATTGCTGCAGAAGAACAAAATGTAGATATAAAATTACTCTCAGGAACAATTCAGAACGATATTCTAAAAGAATTTATAGTGCGTAACACGTACATATATCCGCCTGATTCATCTATGAAAATTATTGCTGATATTTTTAAATATACGAGTAATAATATGCCGAAATTTAATTCAATTTCAATTTCTGGGTATCATATGCAAGAGGCTGGTGCAACTGCCGAAATTGAATTGGCATACACCTTAGCAGATGGATTAGAATATATAAAAAAAGGTATTGAAACTGGAATGGATATTGATACTTTTGCACCGAGATTATCCTTTTTTTGGGCAATAGGAATGGATCATTTTACTGAAATTGCCAAGATGAGAGCTGGCAGAATGTTATGGGCAAAAATTGTAAAGCAATTCAATCCAAAAAACCAAAAATCACTAGTATTAAGAACGCATTGTCAAACCAGTGGTTGGAGCTTGACAGAGCAAGACCCGTTTAATAATATTGCTAGAACAACCATTGAAGCAATGGCGGCAGCTTTTGGAGGCACACAAAGTTTACACACCAACGCTTTAGATGAAGCTATCGCACTGCCAACTGATTTCTCTGCCAGAATTGCCAGAAACACGCAAATATATTTACAGGAAGAAACGCATATTACTAAAACTGTTGACCCTTGGGCAGGAAGCCATTATGTAGAAAAACTCACGGAAGATATTGCCGATAAGGCTTGGAAATTAATTGAAGAAGTTCAAGAATTGGGCGGAATGACAAAAGCTATTAAAAAGGGAATTCCGAAGATGCGTATTGAAGAAGCTGCTACGAAAAAACAAGCGAGAATTGATAGCAGTCAGAATATTATTGTTGGGGTTAATAAATATCAATTAAAAGAGGAAGAGCATCTCCATATTTTGGAAGTTGATAACAAGGCTGTACGACAATCTCAAATTAATAGATTAGAAAAAATAAAATCAGAAAGAAATAATGATAAAGTTCAACAATCACTATTAGATTTAACAAAATCCGCTATGTCAGGTGATGGAAATTTATTAGATTTGACAATAAAAGCAGCCCGAGAAAGAGCCACTTTGGGCGAAATATCCGATGCTTTAGAGACTGTTTTTGGCAGGTATAAAGCGGTTAATAAAACCATATCTGGCGTGTATAGTAAAGAAATAAAAGACGATAAATTATTTAATAAAGCCACAGAATTGGCAAATAAATTTGCCAAATTGGAGGGAAGGCGACCAAGAATAATGATTGCTAAATTAGGGCAGGACGGCCATGACAGAGGAGCCAAAGTTGTTGCGACAGGTTATGCCGATTTAGGATTTGATGTAGATATTGGTCCCTTGTTTCAAACGCCAAAAGAAGCTTCAAAACAGGCTGTAGAAAATGATGTTCATATCTTGGGAATATCTTCTTTGGCAGCTGGACATAAAACATTAGTGCCGCAAGTAATATCAGAATTAAAGAGCTACGGACGAGAAGATATTATGGTTATTGTCGGTGGTGTGATTCCTGCACAAGATTATCAGTTTTTATTTGATGCAGGAGCTGTTGGTGTTTTTGGTCCCGGAACAAAAATTGCCCAAACCGCGATTGATATGCTTAATATTTTAACTGATAGTGGGGGGAGTTTTGAATTACGAATTACGATTTGATAATTTGATGATTCAATAATTACACAATTCAAACAACTATTTGTTTTTAAATAAAAATCCCAATCCCAACCTGCTTAAAAATTTCTTTTCAAAATTCCAGAAAAATTGAAATTGCCCAAAAAACCAGCCAACGATAGGTAAAGTGATTTGATAAATAGGGAAAATTAATAAAATACGTACTAAAATATACAACCAAGGACTTATAATATTTGGGTCTAAACCGAAAAATTCTGTAACTACTGGCTTGGCTACCCAAGCTGCAAAAGAGCCGTTTAAAGAGAAAACGATTAATATTGTTATAATTTGCCAATTACTTTTAATTTGCCAACGTTCTTTTAATTTTTTCATACTTAAAAATTACTTGTGCAGTCTTAAACCTGAAAATCTATTGTTTATTTTTGTGCTTAAAAATAAAATATAGTCCAATCAAAACAAGAGGAATGCTCAATACTTGTCCGGTGTTCAAAGAATTGAAAACCCAATCTTCTCTTCCGTCAACTTGGGGTTCTTTTAAAAATTCAATCACAAAGCGTAGAGACCATAAGCCAGCAAAGAAAATACCAAATAAATATCCTGTTTTTTCTTTAGCATCTGTCTTCCAATACAATCTCCACAATATAAAGAAAAGTAGTAGGTAGCTAAATGCTTCATATAGTTGTGTTGGGTGTCTCGGCACTGTTTCGCCAGCTTTTTTAAAGATTACTCCGAAATTACTCCCAGTTGGTTTTCCATAAATCTCTGAATTAAAAAAATTGCCCAATCTAATAAGAAACCCTGCTAAAGCAACCATTATGCCCATTCTGTCTAATGTAAATAAGAATGGTTTTATTATCACTCTTTTGCTGTAAAAATACAGTGCAGTAACTATCCCAACTGCTGCTCCGTGACTGGCAAATCCTCTAAAACCTGTAAATTCCCATCCTTCTAACAAGCCAAATAATATAGTAGAATTTGCGTTTTCTCTAATTGGCAAAATTATTTCCAATAGATGATGTTGATAATAATCCCAGTTATAAAAAAACACATCGCCCAAACGCATTCCAATCAACATAGAAAGAAATGTGTACATAAATAATGAGTCTAATTTTTCTACTGGAATATTGTCATTAACAAATATTTTCTTCATCAGCCACAATCCTAAAATAAAGGATAGAATAAACATAATACTGTACCACCTTACAACATAGAAACCTAAATTTATCCCTATTGATGGATCCCAAACTATTGATAAAAAATTCATAATATATCTTTTTATAAACTAAAAACTAAAAGTGATAAACTTAGTCGTTTAAATGTTTAATTTTGGCAAATGTATTGATAAAAAAACTTCCTATGTGTTTTATATCTAAATACTTTCTTGATTATTTGCTCTTCTTTCAATGATTTAATGGTTACCTGCTTTACTCTTCGCGTTTAGTTTTTCACTTTTCACTTATTTTCTCTGATACGCAACAGCATACAGTTTTATTTGTTTTATCATAGAAACCAAGCCATTGGCACGTGTGGGAGACAAATGTTCTTTAAGTTCAATTTTATCGATAAAATCGGTTTTTGCGGAGAGAATATCTTGTGGTTTTTGGTTGGAGAAAACACGTAGAAGTAGAGCAACAATTCCTTTGGTAAAGATAGCATCACTATCAGCAGTAAAGATAACAGAGTTATTTTTTACTTCAGAATACAGCCAAACTTTTGATTGACAGCCTTTAATTAAATTTTCCTTTAATTTATATTTAGCATCAATTAAAGGCAACGATTTGCCAAGGTCAATAATGTATTCAAATCGTTCCGTCCAATCTTCAAACATAGAAAATTCGTCAATAATTTCTTCTTGTATTTCTTTGATAGTCATTTTTTAAACTTACCTTTGCACAGATTACATTTACTTTTGTGTAGAGGCGCGAAATTACAGTAAAAAAATAATATAAATGAGTAAATTATTAATAGTCGGTACGGTTGCGTTTGATGCTATTGAAACTCCTTTTGGAAAAACAGATAAAATTTTAGGAGGCTCCGGAACTTTTATCGGTTTGGCGGCATCTCGGCTTAATATTCATACCGGAATTGTTTCTGTTGTTGGAGGAGATTTTCCGCAATCATATTTAGATATGATGAATTCTAAAGGGATTGATACCACAGGAATTGAGATTATAAAGAAAGGGAAGACATTCTTTTGGAGCGGAAAATATCATAATGATATGAATTCTCGTGACACATTGGTTACAGAATTAAATGTCTTAGAACATTTTAAACCAAAAGTTCCAGAAAATTTTAGAGATTCAAAAATTGTAATGTTAGGAAATTTACATCCATTAACGCAAGCATCAGTTTTAGACCAGATGGAAGAAAGCCCAAAATTGGTGGTTTTAGACACTATGAATTTTTGGATGAATATTGCTCTTAATGATTTGCATAAGGTTTTAAAAATAGTTGACGTAATTATGATTAATGACGAAGAGGCAAGACAATTAAGTGGCGAATATTCACTATTAAAAGCAGCTGATAAAATACATAAAATGGGACCTAAATATGTGGTGATAAAAAAAGGAGAGCACGGAGCTTTGTTATTTAGTGAAGGAAAAATGTTTTTTGCACCAGCATTGCCATTAGCAGAAGTCTTTGACCCTACGGGAGCAGGAGATGCTTTTGCCGGAGGTTTCTGTGGATATTTGGCAAAAACCGAAGACATCTCATTTGAAAACCTGAAAAACGCTATTATTTACGGTTCTAATTTAGCATCGTTTTGCGTAGAAAAATTTGGAACGGAAAGAATGCAAGAATTAGCAGATGATGAAGTGAAAAACCGCTTAGAAGCATTTAAAGAATTAACACAGTTTGATATAGAATTGGGTTAGGAGTTAAAAGTTGGAGGCTGAGAGCTAGAAAAAAGAGCAAAGAAAATAATTTGAAAATTAAACAATTACACAATTCAACAACTAAATGAGCGATGCCTTAAAACACGAGTGCGGAATTGCAATGGTTAGATTATTAAAACCGTTACAACATTACAAAGACAAATACGGGTCTGCTTTCTACGGAATTAACAAAATGTATTTGTTGATGGAAAAACAACACAATCGCGGTCAAGATGGTGCTGGTTTTGCGAGTGTGAAATTTAATGTAAAACCCGGCACACGATATATCAGTAGAGTTCGTTCGAATAAACCACAGCCTATACAGGATATTTTTACACAAATTAATAACAGATTAAATAGTGTTTTAGAAGAAAACCCAAAAAGAAAAAATGATGTTGTATGGCAGGAAGAGAATATGCCTTATGTTGGAAATTTATTTCTTGGACATGTTCGCTACGGGACTTTTGGAAAAAATAGTATAGAAAGCGTACACCCATTTTTGCGTCAAAGTAACTGGAGGCATCAAAATTTGATAGTTGCTGGAAATTTTAATATGACAAATTCTAAACAATTATTGGAAGAATTGGTAGAATTAGGTCAGCATCCAAAGGAGTTTACGGATACGGTTACGGTAATGGAAAAAATCGGACATTTTTTGGAAGAGGAAGTGTCAGATTTGTATTTGAAAGCCAAAGAAGAAAGATTAAATAAAAAAGAGGCTTCTCCATTTATTGAGTCAAATTTAGACCTTCAAAGGATTTTGCAACGCTCTTCCAAAAACTGGGACGGAGGCTATGCAATGGTAGGTTTATTGGGGCATGGAGACGCATTTGTGCTAAGAGACCCGTCGGGGATTCGCCCGACGTTTTATTATCAAGATAAAGAGGTTGTGGTGGTGGCATCAGAACGCCCGGTGATTCAAACAGTTTTTAATGTCGATATAGATGAGGTAAAAGAATTGGAAAGAGGAAGTGCATTAATAGTAAAGAAAAGTGGGGAAACTTCTGTAAAACCGATATTGGAAAAAAAACCAAATAAATCTTGTTCGTTTGAGCGTATTTATTTCTCTAGAGGAAGTGATGCTTCAATTTATAAAGAGCGAAAAAAACTGGGAGAATTAGTCTTTCCGCAGATTTTAGAGTCTATTAATGATGATATTTCTAACACGGTTTTTTCATATATTCCAAATACTGCCGAGACCTCTTTTTATGGAATGATGGAGGCTGCGGAAGATGTATTAAATCGACAAAAAACGGCATCTATCCTATCCGGAGGCGGAAAATTATCTGCCGAAGTGGTTACTATAATTTTATCAGAAAGGCCTCGTTTTGAAAAAATAGCAATTAAAGATGTGAAATTAAGAACATTTATTGCAGATGATAGCAGCAGAGATGATTTGGTAGCACACGTGTACGATGTAACTTATGGGGTTGTAAAACCTACCGATAATTTGGTGATTATTGATGACAGTATTGTTCGTGGCACAACCCTAAAGAAAAGTATTATTAAAATTTTAGATAGATTACAGCCTAAGAAAATTGTGGTAGTTTCTTCAGCTCCACAAATTCGTTATCCGGATTGTTACGGAATTGATATGGCAAAAATAGGAGATTTTATCGCTTTTAAAGCTACTTTAGAATTACTAAAAGAAACTAATAAGTCAAATATTGTAGATGAGGTTTATAAAAAATCTATTGCACAGAGAAGAAAGCCTGATGATGAGATTGTAAATTTTGTAAAAGAAATATACGCTCCGTTTTCGGAAAAAGAGGTGTCAAAAAAAATAGCAGAAATGCTAAAAACATCAGAAATTAATGCAGATGTAGAAGTTATATACCAATCTGTTAGCGATTTGCATAAGGCGTGTCCAAATAATTTGGGAGATTGGTATTTTACAGGAGATTATCCAACTAATGGAGGTTACAGAGTAGTGAACGAAGCGTTTATCAATTTTTATGAAGGTAATGATAAAAGAGCGTACTAATGGCTGAATTTACGAATTTTGATTTTTGATATACGATTTCTATTAAACGATTAAACATATTTGCTAGAAAATAACGTACTTTGGCAATCTAATTTTTAGACTTAGGATATTTTTAAATACTGATTTATGTTACGTTGGTTACTTCCTTTAATTATTGTTTCTGTAGTTTTATTTATTGTAGAAATTTATGCCTTTCAAACGGTAAAAACTCTGACAAAAAGTAAATTTATCAGGTGGTCTTGGATTCTGGTTGGATTGGCTATTTACATCAATTTTTTTTTTATCTTTTTTACCACGCCAAAAAGTGCAGGACAGACGATAGAATTTCAATTTGCCTTTGGGATGTTATTAACTTCATTAATCCCAAAAATAGTGATACTTTTTGTTATGTTTGGCGAGGATATTATCAGAATATTTCAAAAACTAATTTTCTACTTATCTAAAAGAGAAACGCAACCTTTGGCGGGCAGAAGAAAATTTATTTCTCAAATGGCGTTGAGTTTGGCAGCAATACCGTTTGCTTCTTTTATCTACGGAATTATAAAAGGAAGATATAATTATAAGGTTATAAAATATCAGTTGTTTTTTGCAGATTTGCCAGAGGCTTTTAGCGATTTTACTATTACGCATATTTCGGATATTCACTCGGGAAGTTTTACCAATAGGGATAAAATTCAATACGGAGTTGATATGATTAACGAGCAGAAATCAGACGTAATTTTATTTACCGGTGATATTGTAAATAATAAATCGGATGAAATGGATAATTGGATTTCTATGTTTAACAAATTGGAAGCTCCTTTTGGAAAATATTCTATTTTAGGAAATCACGATTACGGTGATTATGTGGAATGGGAAACGCCAAAAGATAAAGTGCATAATTTTGAAAATATAAAGAATTTACATCCAAAGATAGGGTTTGATTTACTTACAAACGAGCATAGATATATTGAGAAAAACGGACAGAAAATTGCGTTGATAGGAGTAGAAAATTGGGGAAAAGGATTTAATAAAGCAGGAGACCTAAACGAGGCATCAAAAAGCGTTAGAAAAGAGGATTTTAAAATAGTTATGAGCCACGACCCATCTCATTGGGAACACAAAATTAAGGAAGATGATTTTAATTATCATTTAACTTTGAGCGGACATACACACGGCTTTCAAATGGGAATAGAAATTCCGGGATTTTTTCGTTGGAGTCCATCGCAGTATATCTACAAACAATGGGCAGGATTGTATAAAGAATTTGGAAGATATATAAATGTAAATCGAGGTTTTGGCTATCACGCATTTCCGGGACGTATGGGAATTTGGCCAGAAATTACAGTCATACAATTGAAGAGAAAATAGACAGTTTTGAATTACGAATTATGAATTACAATTGAACAATTACACGATTAAATCAATGAACTATCATTTCACAAATATCTATACCTCAATAAGGAAGAAGAAATATTTTTACCTTCTTTTAGTTCTATTTATTATCTCCTGTAAAGAGAAAAAAAGTGCGGATAATCCTGTAAAACAAAAACCTAAACTAAGTGTTGTACATAAATATTCTCTTACTGAGCCCCTCGAAAGCTCATCAATGGAAAAAATAATATCGTGGAAAGAGTACAACTCTCTTGACAGTCTTTTAAATAAATTTTACTCTATTTCCGCAGACGAGGCGTTAAACAATGCATTAGAATTATCTAGTTTGATAAAATTATTGAAAAAGAATATTAGTCCCAAAGATTTAATAACACCGGCTTTTAAAGTCAGAATAAATGTTTTGGAAAATGAAATTTTACGCTTAGAAGATATGACATATATTTCTGCTATTACCACAAATGAAGTCAATTATCAAATCAAAAAAATTATAGAGGCTTATTCTGCAACTAATTCAAAAATAAACGCTATTTATTCTCAAATAGAACTGGAAGAAGAACTCGGAATAGAAATAAATATTATAGAGTTGGATACTTTAAATTAAAATTATAAAAACAGTAATTAACAATAAAAATAAACATCAAAATTATGAAAAAAATAATCATTTTACTTCTGGCAAGCACATTAGCAATAAGCTGTGTAAAACAAAAAAAACTGACTAAACAACAGATAATAACGCTAAAAAAGGAAATAGACACGCGATTAGATTCTTGGCACAAAGCGGCACAAGATGCCGATTATTTCAATTATTTTGATTTACTGGACAGTGTCTCCGTTTATATTGGCACGGACGCTAATGAGGTTTGGAACAAGGAGCAGTTTAGTGCTTTTAGCAAGCCTTATTTTGACAAAGGAAAAGCGTGGAGTTTTAAAGCACTTGAGCGCAATATATATTTTAGCAAAAGCACTGATGTTGTCTGGTTTGATGAATTACTTGACACGTGGATGGGTTTGTGCAGAGGTTCTGGCGTTTTAGAAAAGACTAATAATAAATGGAAAATAAAACATTATATCCTGTCCGTTACAGTTCCTAATGACAATATGAATGAGGTTATAAAAATAAAAAAAGATACAGTCAATAAAAATAAAAGTTAGAGGCTGGAGGTTAGAAGCTGGAAGTTGTACAAACAACTGACAACTAACAAGCAAAACTTGTTATGAAAGAAGATTTTCTACATTATGTTTGGAAATATAAGCTGTTTTCGATGGTTGATTTGAAAACTACAAATAATAGCCAAATAAAAATACTAAATTCAGGCGTACATAACATAAATTCTGGACCAGATTTTTTAAATTCTAAGATATTAATCGACGATTTGTTGTGGGCAGGAAATATAGAAATCCATATAAAATCTTCCGATTGGTATGTTCATAATCACGAAATTGATTCAAATTATGACACGATAATATTGCATATTGTCTGGGAATATGACACCGAAATATTTGACAAAAACAACAAGCCAATTCCTACTTTAGAATTGAAGAACCTCATTGACAGCAAGTTACTAAGCAATTATCAAAGGTTACTTTCAAAAAATTTAAAGTGGATTCCTTGTGAAAAATTAATTGCCACAGTTGATAAATTTGTAATAAAAAACTGGTTAGAAAGATTGTATTTTGAAAGATTAGAGCAAAAATCAATTATCATAAATGAGTTACTATCCATAACAAATAATGATTATGAAGCGGTACTTTTTCAACTGTTAGCTAAAAATTATGGGTTAAAAGTTAATGGAGATACATTTTTGAAATTGGCAAAATCCATCAATTTTTCAACACTTAGAAAAGAGCGATTTGATTTGATTAGTATAAACGCTTTGTTGTTTGGTCAGGCAGGGTTTTTATCAGAAAACATAGAAGATTCTTATTATCAGGAATTAAAAAATGAATATAAGTTTCTGCAATCTAAATATCAAATAAACCCAATAAATAAAGAGGAATTTAAGTTTTTTAGGATGCGTCCTACAAATTTTCCTACTGTTAGAATTGCTCAATTAGCGGAGATATATCACAAGCATCAAAACTTATTTTCTGAATTGATGAGTTTTACAAAAATTGAAGATTATTATAATTTCTTTTCTGTTGAGTTATCTGAATTTTGGAAGACACATTACACTTTTAAAAAAACATCTCATAAAAGAGTTAAAAAAACATCAAAATCTTTTGTTGATTTATTGCTGATAAATACAATTATACCACTCAAATTCAGCTATTTAAAAAGCAAAGGAGAGATAAACGAAGATGACTTTTTGGGTTTGATAAAGCAAATAAAATCAGAAAAAAATAGTATAATTTCTAAGTTTGATGAATTAAAAATTAAATCGAAAAATGCTTTTGAAAGCCAAGCTCTGCTAGAACTTAAAAATAGCTTTTGCACAATGAAAAGATGCTTGCACTGTGCAATAGGAAATAAATTGCTGAATGAAAATAAGTTGTAAATTAATACTCAAACACCCCAAACTCGCTATTTATAGTGAGTTTTTTAGTTTTAGAAGCCTCTACTCTACCCACTATTTGTGCGTTCACATTATATGATTTTGAAATAGAAATAATATCTTCTGCTATTTCTGGAGACACATATAATTCCATTCTATGTCCACAATTAAACACTTGATACATTTCTCTCCAATCTGTTTTAGACTGCTCTTGTATCAACTTAAATAGTGGTGGAATTGGAAATAAATTATCTTTTACAATATGTAATTTATCGACAAAATGAAGAATTTTAGTTTGAGCTCCGCCCGAGCAATGTATCATTCCGCGTACAGAATCTGAATTATATTTTGACAAAATTTCTTTTATGATTGGTGCATAAGTTCTCGTTGGCGACAAAACCAATTTACCCGCATTTATTGGGGAATTATCTACCTTATCCGTCAATTTTGTATTTCCAGAATACACCAAATCAGAGGGAACAGCAGAGTCAAAACTCTCAGGATATTTATCCGCCAGATATTTATCAAAAACATCGTGCCGTGCAGAAGTCAGCCCATTACTTCCCATTCCGCTGTTGTATTCTTTTTCGTAAGATGCTTTCCCAAATGATTCTAATCCGACAATAACATCTCCAACTTTTATATTTGCATTATCAATTACATCGGCACGTTTCATCCTTGCTGCAACTGTGGAATCTACAATAATAGTCCTTACCAAATCGCCCACATCAGCAGTTTCTCCACCTGTGGAATGAATGGTAACTCCGAATTTTTTTAAACCTGAAATCAATTCTTCTGTTCCGTTAATAATTGCTGATATTACCTCGGCAGGGATTAAATTTTTATTCCTTCCGACGGTAGATGACAACATAATATTATCGGTTGCACCGACACATAATAGGTCATCAATATTCATAATAAGTGCGTCTTGAGCAATTCCTTTCCAAACGGAGACATCGCCTGTTTCCTTCCAATACATATATGCCAACGAGCTTTTTGTTCCGGCTCCATCGGCGTGCATTATTAGACAATAATCTTCATCATTTGTCAAATAATCTGGGACAATTTTGCAGAATGCTTTTGGAAACAACCCTTTGTCTATATTTTTTATTGCATTATGCACATCTTCCTTAGATGCAGACACTCCTCTTTGGGAGTAACGTTTAGAAATTTCTTTACTCACTTGTTTGTTTTTTAGTTGTTGGTTGCTGTTTCCAACAATAGACAACTTCTATTTTACTTAGTAAATAACATTTCTCTATATTTTGTTAATGGCCATAATTCATCATTGACCATCATCTCTAATTTATCACAATGAAGACGGATTTTATCGAAATTAGGTTTTACATTATTACAATAAGCGTCAGCAGCTTTTTGACCGCATAGTTTATTTGCTTTTTTACGCTCCTCCGTCATATATTCCACTTTAGAATTGATTTCTGTGATGTGATATGATATTTTCTTTATTAAATCTATCTGCTCTTTTGCATATTTTTTAAAATCGCTTCCAAAAACATTTTTTAACCCATTTACATTTTCAATTAATGTATTTTGATATTCTATAGCGGTAGGAATTATATGATTTCTTGCAATATCACCTAACACTCTTCCCTCTATCTGAATACGTAAAATATATTCTTCCAATTCTATTTCATGACGAGCCTCGACTTCTTCTTTACTCATTACACCCATTTCTTGATAAAGTGCGATAGTTTCTTTAGAAATTTTCACTTTTAGAGCCTCTGGTGTTGTTTTGTTGCTGCTTAAACCACGTTTATTTGCCTCTTTTTCCCATTCCTCCCCGTAGCCATTTCCTTCAAAACGAATTTTCTTTGATGATTTTATATATTCTCTTAATACATTAAAAATAGCCTCATCTTTTTTTAAGCCTTTTGTTGTTATCAAAGAATCTACTTCTTTTTTAAACTCTTTTAATTGCTTTGCCATAACAGTATTTAATACCGTCATCGGTGTAGCACAGTTAGCCCAAGAACCAACAGCTCTCAGCTCAAATTTATTTCCAGTAAATGCGAATGGAGACGTTCTATTCCTATCAGTATTATCCAATAAAATCTCTGGAATCTTACCAACTACGTTTAATTTTAGCTCTGTTTTTTCTTCCGGTGATAGTTTTCCTTTCGTTACATTTTCTAACTCATCTAATACCTTTGATAATTGAGAACCTATAAATACAGAGATAATTGCGGGCGGAGCTTCATTAGCTCCCAAACGATGGTCATTACTTGCACTTGCAATAGATGCTCTTATCAACTCTTCATAATCACAAACTGCTTTGATTGTATTTATAAAGAATGTTAAAAACTGTAAATTTTTCGTTGGAGTTTTTCCCGGACTCAATAGATTAACTCCGGTATTTGTAGATAAAGACCAATTATTGTGTTTTCCAGAGCCATTAATTCCTTCAAATGGCTTTTCGTGAAGTAATACTTTAAATTTATGACGTTCTGCAACTTTACTCATCACATCCATTAGTAATGAATTATGATCTACCGCCAAGTTTGCTTCTTCATAAACAGGAGTTAACTCAAATTGATTGGGAGCAACCTCGTTATGTCGGGTTTTAATTGGAATTCCCAACAGCATAGATTCTTGTTCTAAATCACGCATATAATTTAAAGCTCTAGTAGGGATAGAGCCAAAATAATGATCGTCTAATTGTTGTCCTTTTGCAGGAGAATGCCCCAATAAGGTTCGTCCTGTTAGAATAATATCCGGTCTTGAAGCTACTAAGGCTGAGTCTATTAAGAAATATTCTTGTTCCCAACCTAAAAAAGCATTTACTTTGGTTACATTCTTGTCAAAATATCTACATACACCAGTGGCTACCGTATCTACTGCCTGTAAAGCACGCAACAAAGGGACTTTATTGTCTAATGTTTCACCCGTGTAGGAGACAAAAACCGTAGGGATACACAGAGTTGTTCCATAAATAAATGCAGGAGATGTTGGGTCCCAAGCTGTATAACCACGAGCCTCAAATGTATTTCTAATTCCTCCACTAGGAAAACTAGAAGCGTCTGGCTCTTGCTGAACTAATTGCCCTCCTCCAAATTGTTCTATTGCTCTGCCATTGCCGATAGGCTCAAAAAAAGCATCATGCTTCTCTGCCGTAAGACCAGTTAATGGTTGAAACCAATGTGTATAGTGTGTTGTTCCTTTGGCTAATGCCCAAGATTTCATTCCTGCGGATACTTGATCTGCTATTTTCCTATCTATTTTTGTTCCAAATTCAATTGCATCCATCACGCTTTTATAAGCACTTTTTGTCATATGCTGACGCATAGCGTACTCATTAAAAACATTTTTTCCAAAGTTTTCTGAATGACTGCCTTTTTCTAAAATCGATACAGGTTTTCTGCTTAAGGTTTCTTTAATTGCATTAAATCTAATTGTTGACATATTCTATTTTTTTGCCAAAAATAATAAAAATATTAATTATAACAAGCACATTGCCCATTCTTTTTCGCATAAATCTATCTAAAGTCTATGGTTATTCTGTGCCTACCCTTGTAAAAATGAGGGTGTTGTTGAATTAGTTGTTGGAAGCGGGAAACCAACAACCAATTAGTAATTCGTCAATCATAATTTAAAAACCGTAATTATTTTAAAACTTCAGACATGTACGTCCCTGATATAAGTTGACCGCAAAAGTCAATTTATAATGCGAACAAATATCAGAAAAATAATCAAATATCGGAAGTTTTCGGAAGACTTTAAACGGAACTTAGTAGAAGAATTTGAGAGCGGTAAATTTAGTGTTAGAGAGTTAGGTAAATTACATAAACTGTCGGATACATCAATTTATAACTGGATATATAAATACTCAACATTAAATAAAAAATAGTTGAAATGGAAAAAAGCAGCACTTGATAGAATCAAGGATTTAGAGAATAAGGTTCGAGAATTAGAGCGAATAGTAGGACAAAAGCAGATAAAGATAGATTATCTCGATAAAATGATATGCTTAGCTGGAGAGGAACTGGGAGTGGATAAAAAAACTCAAATACTCCACCATCAGCTGGTTCAATGAAAGAAAAGAGAAGTTAAATAGAAGTGTCGGGTAGTTTTTATTATTCAGTGTTTATATTGGATGTATATACCAAAATAATAGTGGGTCATAATGTGTCTGATAATATGCGAGCGAGTTCAAATATTAAGGCGTTAAAAATGTCATTCAAAAACTATAAACCTCCTTCGATACACCATTCAGATAGAGGAAGTCAATATACTAGTAAAGATTATATTAAATCATTAAAAGGTGCTGAAACTCAGGTAAGTATGGGGCTAATAGCACAAGATAATGCTTGCGCAGAAAGGGTTAATAGAACAATAAAAGAGGAGTACTTAGATCATTGGGAACCTAAGACATTTTTACAATTAAAAAATCAAGTTAAAAAGGCTGTTATGCACTACAATACAAAGCGAATTCACAACGGATTTAGACTATTAAAAATGAGCCCTATTGAGTTTGAAAAATATGTGTTAAATTTACCAAAGCAAAACAGGCCGACGGAAACTATTTATACTGGTAGCGAGAGTGAATGTAAAATAGGAGAGGTATCAAACCTGTCCCGTTTTAAGCAAAACGAAACCTCTGAATCCTAATTGCCCGATTATGAGAAAAAAAGAAAAATTAATGTTAAAAACGGTCAACCTTATTTAGGGACGAACAGTTCAGTATTCAGTGAGAAACTGCCCACTGAATACTGAACACTAAAAACCGCCTACTATAAATTCTATTTGGGCAATTATTTTTTCTTTATTTTTATCATCAATAGAAACTATTTTTTCTGATTGTTCGTAAAAATGTGTTCTCTCAAATAAATGCTTGCCAATATATTCTTTCAATTCTTTTTTATTTAGGCTTGCGATTAGGGGTCTGTTTTTCTTTCCAGTTTGTAGCCTATTAGCCAAAGTATTAATACTTGCTTTTAGGTAAATTGAGATTACGTCAGCATTATTTATCATTTTCATATTATTTCCATAGCAAGGAGTTCCTCCTCCCAGAGACAAAACATAATCTTGATTAGATTCTAATATTTGATTTAAGTAAACTGTTTCTTGCAATCTAAAATACACTTCTCCTTTAGCAGAAAATATTTCTTTAATGGCTAAGCCTTCTTTGTCTTCTATATAAGTATCTAAATCTATAAAAGGTATATTTTTCTTCTTAGCCAAAAGCCTTCCAATTGTGGATTTTCCACTACCCATATATCCTGATAAAACAATTTTCATCTGTCTAAATTATGTTAAAACAAATATCTCTTAAAATAATTTATTAAAAACCCCCTATTTTCTAAAAAATCACAGTACATTTGCACTCCTTTTTAGAAGGAAAACAAAAGACCTGGTAGCTCAGTTGGTAGAGCATCTTCCTTTTAAGGAGAGGGTCCTGGGTTCGAGCCCCAGCCCGGTCACAAGTAAAATTAAGAAAAAATTACTTAATTTTATCTTTACTAAGCGTGTATGGCGGAATTGGTAGACGCGCAGGCTTGAGGGGCTTGTATTTGCAAGAATGTGCTGGTTCGACTCCAGTTACACGCACTTTTTTTGAATTACAATTTTTAAATTACGATTTGATAATTTGATAATTCAACAATTACACGATTGCACAATTCAACAACTTTTAACTTCCAATTTCTGCATTACAAAATATCTAAACTCCCTTTTCCTTCTCTGATTACCTCTGGTTTATCACCTGTCAAATTTATAACTGTAGAGGCTTCGTTGCCTCCATAACCTCCATCGATAACAATATCAACTAAATTATGCCATTTTTCAAAAATCAATTCTGGGTCTGTCGTGTATTCCAATACCTCATCTTCGTCATAGATAGATGTAGAAACAATTGGGTTTGACAAATTTTCCACTAAAGCTATAGCAATATTATTATCGGGAACGCGAATACCAACTGTTTTGCGTTTTTTAAATCCTTTTGGCAAAAAACTACTTCCTTGTAAAATAAATGTGTAAGGTCCAGGCAAAGCTCTTTTTAATATCTTGTAGCTCGGTGTATCTATCTGCTTTACGTAATCTGATAGATGACTCAAATCATTACAAATAAAAGAAAAATTTGCTTTTTCTAATTTTATTCCTTTGATCTTTGCTATTTTTTCTAAAGCTTTGATATTGGTTATGTCGCAACCTAATCCATAAACTGTATCCGTTGGATAAATAACTAAACCTCCTTTTTTAATTATTTTTACAATTTTACTTATCTCCTTTAGATTGGGATTTTCGTTATAAATTCTGATGAATTCTGCCATCTGATACAAAAATGATTTGATAATTAAACTTTATGCTTATTCGTAAGGTTCCCCAAGCCAATCCCATCTGTACGATACGGATGCTATCATTAGTCTGTCAAATTGATTTTCAAAATGCCTTCGATTAAATTTACAGCAAAATTCATTCAGGTAGTTCTGCAGGAAATCATCATCTATTCTATGGTGCACGTCCAACAACAACCTTTTGGCATTGCTTATAGCTTTGTGTACCCAAGGGAGTATTGTATTAATTTCTTTTTTCTTCACAACTTTACTGTCAAGATTATAGTCTTCATTAAATTCAACATAGCTTGTTGAACCATCTGACACTATTTTAGTTCCTTTTTCAAGTATGCTGTCTACCACTTTTTTAATTGTTTCTTTTTTCAAAGAATCTACAACTTTCTTCTTTAAAAATTTGACTTTCTTTTTTGTATTGTATTTTTTATGACTGTCCCCAGCAGATACTGGCTTAGATTCTATGCTAACTAAGACTATTGTCTGCCTTTGGCTTCCTCTTCCCCTTTTTAATGGCTCATCTTTATCTCTAAATATTGATACTGTTTCAAAAAAACCTTCATCTAATTCGATTTCATCACTTAATTTGTATTCATCATCTCGTAACCCCATAACACTCCTAAGTTTATGAAGCATATACCATCATAAGTTTGCAAAGTATTAAATTTGAGCAAAAATCAGGAAGAACAAAAAGAGGATAAAAGATGTTTATACCATTGAGACATAGATCTCGTTCAATTCGAAATCCCCCTCTTTTTAATTATTTAAATTCGTACAATTCATTGAGACCTAGATCTCGTTTAAATGTTGATGAATTAAATAAAGTGTTCTTCCATAAATTAATATTTAATGGACAAATATACAGATTATTTAGGGATCGACGTATCCAAAAAAACACTTGATGTAATGACCAGTCAACAGAAACATTTTCAGTTTTCAAACGATCTAAAAAGGTTTAGAGAATTCGCTAAAATTATTCCCAGAGACGGTTTATGTATCATGGAAGTAACGGGTATTTATCATTTGCAGTTGGCTACTTTTTTACACAGTAAATCCATTGCAGTATCGGTAGTAAATTCATTGAGTATAAAGCGATTTATACAGATGAATTTAAAACGAAATAAGACCGATAAAGCCGATGCTAAAATGATTAGTCTTTATGGAAGAACCCAAACTATTGAGTTGTGGGAACCTATGGGATCAGACTTATCAAAAAGCAAAGATGTGTATCAAATGATGGAGCAATACATAGTTATTAGAGCGAGTTTAAAAAATAAATTAGACGGATTAAAAGCATTGATAATCAAATAGATAAATTAACTATTGCAATTTATAAATTAGAAAATAAAGTGATAGAATTGATTAAAAAAAATCATTCCACGCTACTGAGTAACATAAAATCAATTGCAGGTATTGGAGAGCGAGCAGCTGTATTATTAATTATTTCTACGGATGGTTTTAAGAGCTTTTATTGTTCAAAACAATTGGCATCATATTTTGGATTAGCTCCTACAGAAAGATCTTCTGCAGCAATGATATAAAAAGCCAAAATAGGGAGTACAGCTCCGTTCATAGTCATAGAAACAGACATTTTATCTAACGGAATTTCGTCAAATAAAATCTTCATATCTTCAACGGAATCTATTGCCACTCCTGCTTTTCCAACGTCTCCTTGCACTCGTTCGTGGTCAGAATCGTATCCTCTATGTGTGGCTAAATCAAATGCAACGGACAGTCCTTTTTGCCCCGCTGCTAAGTTTCTTTTATAAAAGGCGTTGCTTTCTTCAGCAGTTGAAAAACCAGCGTATTGTCTGATTGTCCACGGTCTGCGAACATACATTGTAGAGTAAGGTCCACGTAGATAAGGAGCAATTCCAGCAGCAAAATCTTCGTGCTTAAAACTTTTTTTATCTGTTGAAATATTGGTGTCTAATGCTAAATTCTGTATGTTTTTTCTGTTCATATAAAATTAACTTTTTAATTTAATCGTTGTTTAATATATATCAAAGCAACGGATTCATCTTTTTCAATAGCAATTTCTACTGCTTGTTTGGCTACTCCCAATAAATGCCCACTTTGTTCTTTTAATGCAAAACTTTTTTCTATTAAATTGGCTATTTGTTGTTGTTTGTCAAAAGTTATAATAGGCATAACCACATTTGCTATCTCGCTCGAACGCCAATGTAGAATTATTGAACCGCCCGCATCTCTTTCTGCTTGCATTTGTACGACTTTAGAATTTAAAGCAAGTGTTAAATATTCAGGTATAATTCTCTCTTTATCTTTGACCTTTAAATGTAATATTGCCCCAGAAGTAATTCCCTTATAATCTTTTCTTAAATGATAAGCTATACCAACGCTACCATCTTTTGAAAATAGAATTGTTCCTTTTTTTGGTTTTAAATCATCTATTTTGTCTTGATTTTCTTTTACAAAACCATCTGAAATATATTTTTGAGGTTCTGATAAACCATTTTTTGATAAATCTGCAACACGCATAAATGGCAAACCTTTTTCCGTATAATTTTTAGAACTCGGTTCTATAGATTTTTTAATTTCAACAAGGTTAGAAAGTATGTCATAAGATTGATTTTTCACCTTATCTACAATCCTTTCATATTTCTTCTGATAATACTCTGCATCTAATCTACCACTTGTACCAAAACTATCTTTAAAACTTTTGATGTTGACCGAAACCACCCCGTCAGTCTTTGACTGCCACCCCTCCAAAGGAGGGGAATTACTTGAGTTAAAATCTTGTAAGCCTATTTCTTTTAAAAGGATTTGTTCGGCTTAGGTATAGTACTGTTTTGATTGGTATCTTACATTAAATGCCTTTTTAAAAAGTTTATTTATACTATTATTTAAGGCAACCTCTACAATTAACATTTTGAAAATCAAATAATTAGTTGTAACTTTGAAATATGAATAAATACAAGACACTTAATACAACTTCCTTATTTTCAGAGAGTTATAGGCTTGAGAAACTCAGTAAACAAGGAGACCCATTAGAGCGATTGAATAAAGTCGTAGAATGGGAGTATTTTCGAGAGACTATTGAGAAAATACACAAAAAGAGAATGGTTAATTCTGGTCCAAAACGATACGACCCTCTATTGATGTTCAAAATATTGATACTACAGCGCTATTATAATTTGAGCGATTCTCAAATAGAATATCAAATATTGGATAGATTGACATTTTGTCGTTTTCTGGGATTATCTTTAAATGACAAAGTTCCCGACGAAAAGACTGTTTGGGATTTTAGAAATAAGCTGATAAAAAAAGGACTTGAAAAAGAGTTATTTGAAAGATTTACCACTCTATTGGAACGTTATGGATTAATAGCACATCAAGGAAAAATTATTGACGCAAGTTTTGTAGAAGCACCAAGACAGCGTAATAGCAAAGAAAAGAACAAAGAAATAAAAGAAGGTAAAACTCCCAAAGATTAGGATAAACAACCTAATAAAAAACGTCAAAAAGATGTAGATGCTCGTTGAACAAAAAAGAATAACGAAACACACTATGGATATAAAAACCATGCAAAGGTTGATAACAAGCACAAATTTATTGACACTTATACAACGACAGACGCTTCGGTACACGACTCTCAAACATTAGACGAGTTATTGACCGAGAAGGACAAAGGTCAAGACCTTTGGGCAGACAGTGCCTATACTGGAGAAGAGCAGGAAAAAACAATTAAAAAATACGAGGTAAATAACAAAATAAATGAAAAAGGATATAAGAACAGACCATTGACAGAGGTACAAAAAGAATCAAATAAAGAAAAATCAAGAACAAGAGCACGAGTAGAACATGTATTTGGTTTTATGGAGCAGAGTATGAATAAACTCTACATAAACTCAATAGGAATAAAACGAGCCGTAGGGTTTGTTGGGCTAGTAAATCTTACCTACAACCTGTTTAGATATGAACAAGTTACAAGGTTAGATGGGATAACTATGTCTAATTGGTAAACACAAAATATGTATATAATTGATAATAAGTGAGTTAACAAAAGAATGATTGAAATCACAAAAAACTAAAACTATTTCTAAAATTTTAATATTTTTGAAATAAGAAAGGATTGACTTAAAAATCAATTAATAGAGGTTGCCTTAATAGCAATAACACATTAGGAATAGGCAATTCATTAAATATAAATTCAAAAAATCTTGGATGTGCTGTGCCATATTGACTACAGTTTAAAATTGTTTGTACTTCTTTAGTTAAGCAAAAAGCAACTAATGATGATGATGATATTTCATTAGTTGTAGGTTCATAAACTAAATATTCACTTGAAAAAACCTGCTCTTTGTTTCTAAACTCAACAACTGCAAATTCTTTTAAGTATGATCTTAATCTAGATATTATAAAATCACCACTATTTGTTTTTTTTCTTTGACCTATAATTAATTTTGACACTTCTATATCATGAATAAAATTACCGATAGAATGAGTTAAATCATAGCTTAAAACATTAGAAATATCAGATACAATCTCTAATTTTAAATTAAAATAGTTAGAAACTGTTTTTTTAGATTCTATCTTTTTTAAAGCAATTTGTTTTTTATTACTATTAAACTCACTACCAAATATTAATTCCCTGATTTTTCTAAAATTCAAAACACTAATTTCCAGCCCTTCCAACAACTCTTTATATAGAGTTTCGTTAAAAGGGCTTAGAGCTTTCCCACAAAAGAGAGCTTTTCTTTTTTAGCAAATTCTGTAAAGGCTTCGGCAATTCCGTCTTTTGTTAAATTGTCGTGGTTAAAAAGGTCGTGTTTTACGATTAAATGTCCGTGTGTATCTAAAAGGTATTCTTCTAAATTTGCCGTAGTTGTTTCGTAGTGGTCTATGGGTTCTTTCGCTAAATCCCCCTCTTTTAGAGAGGTTTCCGCAGTGCGAGGAGGTTCATTCCCTTCTTTTTCAGGGATGCCTGCAGGACGGAGTGGTTCATTCCCCTCCTTTGGAGGGGTGCCTGATAAGGTGGGGTAGTTAAAGAGCATATCCATAACCCCACTCAATTTTCTCTTCACATCTATATCAGTAATATGAATAACGGTTAGTCCTAAACTTTCTAAATAAGCATCTCGTTTTGCATCATACTCTTGTTTATCATCGTGACTACTTCCGTCTATTTCTATTACCACATTGCAATTAGTACAATAAAAATCAACAATATAGTTTCCGATAATCTTTTGCCTATCAAAATCAAATCCTTTGAATTGCTTATTTCTTACTTCTTTCCAGAACAATACTTCGGATAAGTTTCCTGCTTTTCGTAAGGCTTTTGCTCTGTTTTTTAATTTGGAATTGTAAGGTAAATTGAAATAGTTTTTGCTGTTACGATATTTGACCACCCCGTCAGTCTCCGACTGCCACTCCTCCAAAGGAGGGGAATTAACTGCTTTGCTTTGTGAAGTTCTTTTCAAAGAATGGGAATTTGGATAATCTTTTTTCCTTACAAATATTTTTTCTCCGCTATTGTCTTTACTCATCTCTTGCATTGTGGCAAAAAAGATAGGATAATCTTCTTTTTTAGGACACAGTTTACTGTCCCATTTTTGTACAAAAAGCACAGATGTTTTTGTTCCAGTATGTGGTTTAAAAACGTTTCCATGCAAACCAACTACAGCTAAAATCCTACATTTTTCAGCGATAAAATCACGTATGTTCTTGTCGGAGCTATTGTTAAAACGTCCTTGTGGCAACACAACTGCCATTCTTCCGCCGGGTTTTAAAAAGTCTAAATTACGTTCAATAAATAGAATATCTCTGCCAACTTTAGTTTGGTATTTACCATTTAGCTTTTCCCCCAATTCATATTTTCCCAGAATTCTACTTTCTTTAATATCTCCTGCAAATGGAGGATTTGCCATCAATACATCAAACTTAAAATCTCTGTTTTTGTTTTTGATTACTCTTATGCTTCTTAATTTTTTCCAGCCGTTGTTATAAGTATCTATCCATTCTTCATCTTTTATTTTTTCATCCCAACGTTCATAATCTAGGGTGTTTAGGTGTAAAACATTGGTTTGTCCATCTCCTGCAATTAGATTTAGAGTTCGGGCTACGCGTACAGCCTTTTCATCAAAATCAATAGCAAAAACTTTGTTTTGTACATAATTTGTACATTCTACAGGCTTCTCTTCTGTTGTAAATAAATGACTTTTAGAGATGTCTTTTTCTTTTAGTTCTGTTTCTCCATAATTTCTAAATTCTAAATGACGCATTTTACTTCTGCCACTTTCCATTTCGTCAAATAGTTTGGTAAAAATAAGTTTAAATAACCCTTCAAAAACATCTACACCAGCATTTGCTAAAACTTCATCTTCCATTTCCAAAATCAAATCTTTTAATGATTTTTTTTCGGTTACTAACTTATCTTTCTTAACGAGCTCTTCAATAGTCCAACGTTCAGTTAAAATATCTGAAAGTTTTTCGGTTGCCTTTGGTATTGCCGATAAATCTTCAAAATAATTTGGGTCTTTTCTGTGATAGAAAGAAATAGAATCTCCATTACTCCAGACTCCAATTGGCGCCCCAGTAGCGTTGCAATAAGATTTTAGCTGCTCTTTTCCGTCTTTTAGTTTTGGTTTTTTAAGTTCAACCATAATATATACAGAACGTGTGTTTAGCTTGTCAAAGATTACGATATCAGCACGTTTTTTTTCACGCCCAAAACTTACAGAATATTCAATTTCCATTCTTTCAAATGGATACAAATACTCCTCATTTAAAACCATTAAATACAGTTGTCTTACTACTTCTTCTGGTTTTAATTGTATATTTTTTTCTGCGAACTAAGCAGTTGACATACGGAACATCTTTTCCTCTAATTTCTTTGACGAGAATTGTATTTTGTAGCTTTTCAATTTGTTCTGTCGTGAACTGTGTTAGCTTATAGTTTGAATCTTTTAAAATTTCGGACAACTTCATTATCTCTATTTTATCGTTTTATTACTAATTACTTGCTTCTTTTATACGGCTTTTTTCTCCCATATTATTCTAGTTCTAATCGTTGCTTTTCATAATTTTCAGCTATTCTTTTTCTGATAATAGGAGATATTAAAGTTTTCCTCGATTTTATTTTCACAAAAGGATACAATTCCAAATATTCTTTCATCTTATCATTATTGTTAGGTTGCTTATTGCTTCCCAAAAGCACAATTTCTTCTGCGTTAAATTTTTCTTGTTCTCTAATTGCACTTTCTTCAATTTTTCTTTGTATAATTCCTTGTTTTAGTTGTTTTAGAAAGCCTCCTCCTTTTTCTATTTCTTTGAAAATAAACAATGCTTTTTCTGCAATTTGTAACGATAAACTTTCTATATAATAAGAACCATCAGCTATTTTATTTGCGGTTTCTAAATAACTTTCTTGTTGTAATATCAATAATTGATTTCTTGCTATACGTTCTCCAAATTCATTTTTTTTGTGATAAATAGTATCGTAAGCGATATTATTTACTGTATTTGAACCTCCTAAAATTGCACTCATACATTCTGACGTTGTTCTGAGCATATTCACATTATAATCGTAGATTGCTTTGTTGCGGAGACTTGGTTGCGAAAAAATATGCACGTTTTTATTTTCTGTTGAATATTCTTTTAAAAGAGTATTCCAAAGAATTCTAAAGGCTCTGAGTTTGGCTATTTCAAAAAAGTAATTGCTTCCTACCGAGAAATTAAAATGTATTTTTTTGGCAATATCTTTCCCAAAATTATTTAGATATTCATTAGAATGTGCAAGAGCGTAAGCAAGCTGCTGGGTTATCGTTGCTCCCGCATTTTGATACAGCGAAACATCAATTCCTAAGCTATTATTACAATTATTTACGACTTTTTTAACCTCTCTAAAATCTTTCTTTGGATTAAAAAACCAGTTGCCAGTTTCAGCAAGATTTCCAATAATATCTGTTTGAAAGTAAGCAGTTTTTGAATTTAAAAAATTAGATAATTTATTTGTAAAATCAGAATTTAGGAAATGAAATCTAAAGTAAATATGAACTTTATTTATAGATATTTTTTCTAATAATGTTTTGTAGTCAAATGATTTTTTAACAATAAATTCAATTGCATTTGCACCTTTTTTTAAGGCATCTATTGCGATAGAATTTGCAATCTTTTCATCACCAATAAATACGGATTGGCAAATATTAAATTTAAAATTGGGAGTTTTATCTAACTCCGATTTTATGTCGTCTTTAGTGTAGAAAGGTTTTACAGTTATACCTTCGTCAGCTTTCCACAAGAGGGAATCGTTATAATCTGCACCTTTTAAATCAACTTGAATTTTTTGTTTCCAAGCTGTGGAGTTTGTAGTGTCAAATTCGTCAAACAAAAAACTGCTCATTATTTTTTAATGGTATCAAATTCAATTATATAGATGTCCTCATTTTCTTTTTTCATCAAATAATGTTCTCTGGCAAATCTCTCTAATTCTGTAGAATCCTGCAAATTTTTTATTATTTTTTTATCTTCTTTTATTTTGTTTTTATAAAATTCAACTGAAGTTTCTAACTTATCAATTTCTTTATCAAATTCTAAGTGAATAAGGTATGAATTTTCATCGATAAAAAGCATCCAAAATATAAATGTAAACAATATAATAACATATATATTGGTTACAAATTTTACTAGCCGATGCTCTTTAAATTTTTTGAATGTCATTTTACAATTTATTGCTAATAACAGTTCTTACAATGTCTGCGGCAACAGTATTGTACCTGTCATTTGGAATGATTATATCGGCATAATTTTTTGTCGGCTCTATAAATTGTTGGTGCATCGGTTTTAGCATATTTTGGTGTCTCGTAAGGATTTCGTCAATATCCCAGCCTCGCTCGTTAATATCTCGCCTAATTATTCTGATTAACCGCTCATCGGTATCAGCGTGTACAAATATTTTAATATCAAACAGTTTTCTTAGTTTTTCATTATTAAAAATCAAAATTCCTTCAACAATAATTACTTTTTTTGGGTACGTTTTTACTGTATCCTTAATCCTATTGTGAGTAACAAAAGAGTATATGGGTTGCTCAATGGTTTTAGAGTTTTTTAAATCCGTTAGATTATTTATCAGCAAATCAAAATCTATTGCTCTGGGGTGGTCAAAATTTATTTTAGTACGCTCATTATCACTTAGATGGTCTGTTGAATTGTAATAAGAATCTTGTGAAATAACGCAAACTTCATCTGCCGGAAGTTCTTTAACAATCTGATTAACAACAGTGGTTTTTCCACTCCCCGTGCCTCCAGTTATTCCAATTATAAGTATCATAACAGTTATAGTAATTGACTACAAAAATACATAAATTTCTTTAGAAATTAGTCAGTATTCAGTTGGCAGTTGCAGTGTTCAGTATCTAACTAAAAACTGAACACTTCCTGCTGAATACTGCAACTTCCTACTGAATACTAAATACTGCTTCTACTCTAAAACAAAATCAGCAAGCAATTCTATAACTTTAGCTATTTCTTCTTTTGAATTATAACTGTGTAAGCAAAAACGTAATCTCTCTTTTTCTTTTGATATCGTTGGTGATAAAATTGGCTTTACGTCAAATCCATTTTCGTGTAATTTTTTGGCGATTTCTTTTACCTTTGAGTTTCCAGAAATCACGCAACAATGAATGGCAGAATTACTGTTTATAAACTTATTTTGGAGCTGTAATCGTTTGACTTCTGATACAAAATATTGGATATTGGTATTTAATTTTGAATAATTACCCTCTTTACTCAAACGGGTATTTAACTGATTATAAGCTGTTTTTATCGTAGCCAAAGAATGTGGAGACAATCCTGTGGTATAAATAAAACTACGAGAGAAATTAATTAAATATTCTTTTAATTCTTTGCTACCTAAAATAGCCGCTCCGTGACAGCCCAACGCTTTTCCAAAAGTTACAATTCGTGCAAAAACATCATTTTCTAAACCTAATCTTTTTATTTCGCCACAGCCATTTTCTCCTAAAACTCCGACAGAATGTGCTTCATCAACAATAAAATGAGCATTGTGATTTTTACAAATTTTTGATGCTGATGCTAAATCGGGCGTGTCTCCATCCATTGAAAAAACGGATTCTATAACTACATATATTTCTCTTTTTAGATTTCTAATTTCAGGTGATAATTTATTTTTATCCATGTTATTTTGGGTAAAACGAGAAAGGGTTTCTTCCAAGTTTTCTAAGTCATTATGTTTAAACTTATATGCTTTTGCATTGGACAACTTAACCCCATCACGGATGGATGCGTGAATAAACTCATCGTACAAAATAATATCTCCACGCTGTGGTACAGATGAAAAAAAACCTATATTGGCATCATAACCTGAGTTAAAAATCAAAGCATCTTCCGAGTTGTGAAACTTGTATAATAATCGCTCAACCTCACCGTACAAAATATGATTTCCAGACAATAATCTAGAGCCTGTTGCTCCGTTTAATTTAATGTGATTATCAATTAAAAACTGATGTGTTTTGTCAAAAATTATTTCAGATTTCGCAAAACCTAAATAATCATTTGAAGAAAAATCTACTAAATTTGTCTGCTTTCCTAACTTTCTAAATGTGTTATTTTCTTTTCGCTGATTTAACTTGTTTTTTATATTTTCTGGGAATTTCATTTCAAACAAAAATAAGAATTAAAAGTGAAAAGTTTCTGACCGTTGTGAACTTTTGGCTTTTTTTTATTCGTAATTCAACAATTACACAATTTGACGAATAGTATTTTTTATTTACTACATTTGGCAAGAATTTAGTCAAACTAAATGGGAGAAACATACAGGTTTAAATTGACATTAAAAGGGTATAAAAGTCTTTTTGATAAGTTATACACGTCGCTGTGTTTGTTTGCCAATAAGTATGTAGATAACTTAGAGGACTCAAAAGATATAGCTCAAGATGTGTTTATAAAAATATGGGAAGATAAGATTACGTTCAAAAGTGAGAATAGTATAAAATCGTATATGTACACCTCTGTAAAAAACAAATCGCTCGACTATTTAAAAAGTAGCCGTTATAAATCAACAAAAAATTACTCGTTTGATGAGATGCATAAATTAGAAACGGAGTCATTTTTTTTGAGAGAAACAGTTATTATTGAGACCTCAACCATCATTGAAAATGCAATAAATACATTGCCAAATAAGTGTGCTAAAATAATGCGATTAAATATAAAAAACTTAACCAATGCCGAAATCGCTGAAGAATTAAATATATCAATAAATACGGTAAAAGCGCAAAAAAGAATAGCTTATAAAAAGCTAAAACCAATATTAAAAATTAAATTACCTTAAATCTGCAAGCTAAAAGTTAAAAAGGTCAAAAAGTTCAGTAAAAATAGTACCTATAAGATTTTTTAATTGAATATTTTTCACTTATTTAGGTGAAAAATAATATTATCATATGAAACATTCATGATAAAAATTTTTTAACACACAAGGGAATGATTATTTTTGATGCTCACTAAATATAATAGTCATGGAAAATCAGGAAATTTCTTTTGAACAAATAGTAAATCGGGGTTGTGGCATAGATGTCCACAAAAAAACAATTGTTGCTACCATACGCGGTACAGGAATAAGAGAAGTTACTAAAAGTTACGACAGCTTCACAAGTTCGATAGAATCGATGCGTGATTGGTTAAAGTCGAATAAGATAACCCATGTAGCGATGGAGAGTACGGGAGTGTATTGGAAGCCTATTTTGATGTGTCTGCAGCCAATCATAAAGGGCATAAATTTAAAGTCGTTACGCAAATGCAAGAAATAAAAGTACTGGGAACAGAATTTAATGTAAAAGTATACGAGGATGAAGATAATATTTACACGACATTAGTAGAAGGAAAAGTAGCCGTAAGTTTTGAAGATTATAAACAAAATTAGGTAGTGTCATAAACCTTTACCAATAATGTGTTGGTATTCTTTTGGAAATAATTTTGAGTATGCTCCCCAATTATCTGTATGACAAATTTTAATAGGAATATTTTTTACAGAATCTAACAATTTTAAAAATACCTTATCAGTTCTTCTACCATTTTCCCAAGCAATAATATCGCTATTGTTCCTGTTTATCAAATACCAAGTCTAGCGTTGATTAGCCTTGCTTCCAACATAAGACCAAAACTCGTCTGCCTCTGCTGTGCAATAAAAACTTATTTCCAAAGAATTAAAATTTTTGACTTTTTCTTTATCGAGCAAATATGGGTTCACTTTTGTCGTTTTTTTTAATGTGAGCTGTTACCGTATCCTTACTTATTTTAAGAACTCTACCAATATCTCGAGTTCCTGAACTGTTTAGTAACATCTCATCTATTTGTTCTCTGACTCCTGTTTTATAGGCATTATAGGTGTAATTTAATATGAAACTCCGTTTACAAGATTTGCAACGATAACATTGCTTTGATTGTTGATTCTTACCATTTTTCTGTAAATCTGTTGAAGCACAATAGCGACATGATAATTTTTGAAAATGTTCCATCTTTTTTTATAAAGATAAACATTCTCAATTTATTTATGACACTACCAAAAAATCCTCAATAAATAAATATTGAGGATTTATAATTACTGACTTAAATCAGCAATAAAGAAAGGCGACTACCTACTCTCCCACCACACGGGCAGTACCATCGGCGCAAATGGACTTAACTTCTCTGTTCGGAATGGGAAGAGGTGAGCCCCATCGCTATAACCACCTTAAGTCTTTCAGTTTTTAGTTTTTAGTACTTAGTGTTCAGTTTCCAGTTAATAACTGAATACTGACAACTTCGGCTAATTACTTATCACTGTAAAAATTAACATATTGGTCAAATAATATCGTCTTAAATCTTAATAGTAAAAAAAAGAGTTTCGCTCCCTTTTCGTTAAAAAAGGGAGACTTGTACATAAGCCTATGGGTTATTAGTACTACTCGGCTATGACATTACTGCCTTTACACTTGTAGCCTATCAACGTCGTAATCTCCGACGACCCTTTAAAGAAATCTCATCTTGTGGTGGGTTTCGCACTTATATGCTTTCAGTGCTTATCCCTTCCCGACGTAGCTACCCAGCAATGCTCCTGGCGGAACAACTGGTACACCAGAGGTCAGTCCAACTCGGTCCTCTCGTACTAGAGTCAGATCCACGCAAATTTCTAACGCCCACAGCAGATAGAGACCGAACTGTCTCACGACGTTCTGAACCCAGCTCGCGTGCCACTTTAATGGGCGAACAGCCCAACCCTTGGGACCTTCTCCAGCCCCAGGATGTGACGAGCCGACATCGAGGTGCCAAACCCCCCCGTCGATATGAGCTCTTGGGGGAGATCAGCCTGTTATCCCCGGAGTACCTTTTATCCTTTGAGCGATGGCCCTTCCATACGGAACCACCGGATCACTATGCTCTTGTTTCCAACCTGATCGACCTGTATGTCTCTCAGTCAAGCACCCTTATGCCATTGCACTCTACGTACGGTTACCAAGCGTACTGAGGGTACCTTTAGAAGCCTCCGTTACTCTTTTGGAGGCGACCACCCCAGTCAAACTACCCACCAAGCACTGTCCTCATTATATGAGTTAGGCTCTAGACAAGCAAAGGGTGGTATTTCAAGGGCAACTCCACAACGCCTAGCGACGCCACTTCATAGTCTCCCACCTATCCTACACATTACTTATCCAAAGTCAATACTAAGCTATAGTAAAGGTTCACGGGGTCTTTTCGTCCCGCTGCGGGTAATCGGCATCTTCACCGATACTACAATTTCACCGAGCTCATGGCTGAGACAGTGTCCAGATCGTTGCACCATTCGTGCAGGTCGGAACTTACCCGACAAGGAATTTCGCTACCTTAGGACCGTTATAGTTACGGCCGCCGTTTACTGGGGCTTCATTTCAGACCTTCGCCATAAGGCTAAACCCTCCTCTTAACCTTCCAGCACCGGGCAGGTGTCAGACCTTATACATCATCTTGCAATTTAGCAAAGTCCTGTGTTTTTGATAAACAGTCGCCTGGACCTTTTCACTGCGGCCCACCATTAAAGATGGGCGACCCTTCTCCCGAAGTTACGGGTCTATTTTGCCTAGTTCCTTAGCCATGAATCTCTCGAGCACCTTAGAATTCTCATCCCAACTACCTGTGTCGGTTTACGGTACGGGTTCTTATAACCTGACGCTTAGAGGGTTTTCTTGGAAGCCTTTAGGCACAACTATCCACTCATCCGAAAACTCGTGGTACTATCCTGATTTAGCTAAAACTGCGGATTTGCCTACAGTTCCAATACCTACTCAGTTCAACGTACTATTCCGTCAGTACGCGGTGCTTTCATTACTCCGTTACCCCATCGCAATTATAAGAAGTACGGGAATATTAACCCGTTATCCATCGACTACTCCTTTCGGATTCGCCTTAGGACCCGACTAACCCTCAGCTGATTAGCATCGCTGAGGAAACCTTAGTCTTTCGGTGTGCGGGTTTCTCGCCCGCATTATCGTTACTTATGCCTACATTTTCTTTTGTAATCGCTCCAGGATACCTTACAGTATCCATTCTACGCAGATTACAATGCTCCCCTACCACTTGTGAATAAATTCACAAATCCATAGCTTCGGTAATATGTTTATGCCCGATTATTATCCATGCAAAACCGCTCGACTAGTGAGCTGTTACGCACTCTTTAAATGAATGGCTGCTTCCAAGCCAACATCCTAGCTGTCTGGGCAGTTTCACCTCGTTTATTCAACTTAACATATATTTAGGGACCTTAGCTGATGGTCTGGGTTCTTTCCCTCTCGGACATGGACCTTAGCACCCATGCCCTCACTGCTGTGTATATTTTATAGCATTCGGAGTTTGTCAGGAATTGGTAGGCGGTGAAGCCCCCGCATCCAATCAGTAGCTCTACCTCTATAAAACTTCTACCACAACGCTGCACCTAAATGCATTTCGGGGAGTACGAGCTATTTCCGAGTTTGATTGGCCTTTCACCCCTACCCACAGGTCATCCAAAGACTTTTCAACGTCAACTGGTTCGGTCCTCCACTGTATGTTACTACAGCTTCAACCTGCCCATGGGTAGATCACTCGGTTTCGCGTCTACTACTACTAACTATGCGCCCTATTCAGACTCGCTTTCGCTACGGCTCCATGTCTGAAACATTTAACCTTGCTAATAACAGTAACTCGTAGGCTCATTATGCAAAAGGCACGCCGTCACACAGTTAATGTGCTCCGACCGCTTGTAGGCGTACGGTTTCAGGATCTCTTTCACTCCCTTACTTAGGGTTCTTTTCACCTTTCCCTCACGGTACTAGTTCACTATCGGTCTCTCAGGAGTATTTAGCCTTACCGGATGGTCCCGGTGGATTCATACAGGATTACTCGTGTCCCGCACTACTCAGGATACCACTATCAATAACTTCTTTTACTTATACGGGACTATCACCCTCTGCGGTCAGTCTTTCCAAACTGTTCTAATTCTATTAGCATCGAATATCGTGGTCCTACAACCCCAAAATTGCCGTAACAATTCTGGTTTGGGCTAATCCGCGTTCGCTCGCCACTACTAACGGAATCACTATTGTTTTCTCTTCCTCCGGGTACTTAGATGTTTCAGTTCTCCGGGTTTGCCCCTCTTACGAGGTGATATGTCTTCAACATAACAGGTTGCCCCATTCGGATATTTACGGATCATAAAATATGTGCTTCTCCCCGTAACTTTTCGCAGCTTGTCGCGTCCTTCATCGCCTCTGAGAGCCTAGGCATCCGCCATACGCCCTTATTTAGCTTATTGTACTTTTTGCTCTAACATTTCTGCTAGAACGAACTCTTTTATTTTTATAAATTTTGTCTAGATTAATCTAAACATTCTCTATCTATTTGATTTCTTACGATATCATTTTACCAATATGCCAATGAACGTTGCGAATCGCAACTGATAAATAATTCAGCTACAATTATTAAGCAAAATTTGAAATAATTATCCAAATATATAGCTTTGTTGTGGAGAATATCGGAGTCGAACCGATGACCTCCTGCGTGCAAGGCAGGCGCTCTAGCCAGCTGAGCTAATCCCCCGCTTTTTGAATTACGAATTCGGAACTTAAAACTACTCAGCTTCTAAAATTTCCTTACTTCTGAGATTACATTCATAATTTATTTTTAATGAACTCACAAATACACCTTAATTATTATTTATCAATATTTCTATTATTAAAAGTATAAATAATATTATAGTCAAAGTGATACCCGTTATTTTCCCCGTTTTTTTGTTATAAAATTTCACAGATTATAAAAATTATTAGCAATATAATAAATGTAATTAATCGCGTATCTACTTTAACTTTAATATTTATAATTTATCTTAATGCCCGTCACATTCAGCTAAACAAGAGACTTGATACGCTACAGCTAATATATCCATCAAAGGTGATGGTCCATCAGCAGCAGCTATTGCTAATGCCGCAACTGTACATCTTGCACCACACCAAAATCTGCTACTAGATTTTCTTAAGCTTAGACTAATCTCATACTTATCAATTTCTGCATTATAAACCGTATTAATACTCTCAAATTTGGACGGGTTATTAACATTATAAATAATTATTTCTTTTTTATAATTTGTAAAATCAAGATATCAAACTTTTCCTTTATTTGAGAAGATTCTACCGATGACTTTATTATTTTCAATTATTGGTATTGTAAAATAATCTTGAGGATTCAAGTTTTTTAAATTTGTAATAATATTACCTTCTCTATTTTGCATATTCTTAATTTCCAAATTTGAGTATTCTTTAGGGAATTGTTTGCCAAATTCAGATAGAACTTCTATCTCACTCAAATCTAACTTCGAATTATCTAAACCACTTTCTTTGCTACAAGAATATATTGTTACTAATAGTAATATAAGTGATGTTATCTTTAATATCTATCTCATTCTAATATATTTTTAATTTCTTGTTTCTAAAATTTCCTTATTATTTAATATAAAAGTGTATAATTGTCAAATCATCAAATCGTAATTTGTAAATCATCAATCGTAAATTAAAGTAGTCTCGGGCAGACTCGAACTGCCGACCTCTACATTATCAGTGTAGCACTCTAACCAGCTGAGCTACGAAACTATTTTAAATTGTTGCCTCCCCAACACTTATCTTTGTTATACCACGTTATTTACTTTTCATTTTATGTTTATCGAGAAAATATAATCCTATCATCATTGACATAGAAACTGCAATTAAAAAAAAAACTTTTGCACTCATTTCTTTATTTAAATAAAAAATAGTAGCTAATATTTCAATAATGATATACACTAGCAGAAGGATAGTTTTGAAGATTTTCATAACTCTTATATAACTTAAATATCTCCCCAACCATCACCACAGGCTTCTACTATTGCAACAGTAGCAAGGCCTTTGGTAGCTAAAAACAATATTAAAGAAGCACCTCCAGTAACAAATGTAGCTCCAGCTGTAACTGCAACCGTACCAGCTATTGCAAATGCACAGCCCCAAGAAATCATTTGACCCTTACTTTTTGATAAAACAGTTTTCTTATTTAGTTTTAATGCACTTTCAACAAGATTATAAATTTCTACAAGATTAAACAAAAAAGTTGCTTTCTCTAAAGTGTTAACTTGAAATTTATCTAATAATAATTGATATACATTCCTACTGGTTTGATTTTTTATAAAAAAATCCAATTCATATATTACTTCAGTATCTATATTGTTTTTTTTAAATAATAATTCTAAATCCATTTCTATTTACATAATTAATATTTTCTACGTAAGCTTTTTCAAAGCCTTTTTTAACAAAGGCACTTGATTTATTTAATAAATTAGATTCTTTAGCGTTATTTCCTTTAGCACTATTAAATTTTAGTGCTATATTTTGGTGCAAAGACTTTAAAGTTGCCACATCTATTTTATTATCTCCTATTAATTCTCTTTCATATTGATTACAGGAAACAAACAATACTAATGATGCTAAAAATATTGATAAATTAAGGTCTCCTTACAATTTGTATAATATTCATATTTTCTCTTTTTAAAAATAAAGTTTTTATTTTAACTTTATTAAGTTTAACTAAATTTTGATTTATTCTTTTTTATTTCCAACTTGATACTAATAAATCTATCGTTTTATTTTATTTAAATGTCGCTCTCTAAGTTTCAATATTGGATTTATTAATTCTATTTCTCTTTTTTTAAATGTAATGCTAATTTTAATGTAATATTACAGGCTAAAAACTATTTTTTTAAAATTGACAGCAAAGAGTAAAACATTCTTTTGTAACTAACACCTTTTCTCTAAAAAGGAGGTGTTCCAGCCGCACCTTCCGGTACGGCTACCTTGTTACGACTTAGCCCTAGTTACCAGTTTTACCCTAGGCGGCTCCTTGCGGTGACCGACTTCAGGTACCCCCAGCTTCCATGGCTTGACGGGCGGTGTGTACAAGGCCCGGGAACGTATTCACCGGATCATGGCTGATATCCGATTACTAGCGATTCCAGCTTCACGGAGTCGAGTTGCAGACTCCGATCCGAACTGTGATATGGTTTATAGATTCGCTCCTATTTGCATAGTGGCTGCTCATTGTCCATACCATTGTAGCACGTGTGTAGCCCAGGACGTAAGGGCCGTGATGATTTGACGTCATCCCCACCTTCCTCACGGTTTGCACCGGCAGTTCCATTAGAGTCCTCAGCATGACCTGCTAGCAACTAATGGTAGGGGTTGCGCTCGTTATAGGACTTAACCTGACACCTCACGGCACGAGCTGACGACAACCATGCAGCACCTTGTAAATTGTCCGAAGAAAAGTCTATCTCTAAACCTGTCAATTTACATTTAAGCCCTGGTAAGGTTCCTCGCGTATCATCGAATTAAACCACATGCTCCACCGCTTGTGCGGGCCCCCGTCAATTCCTTTGAGTTTCAATCTTGCGACCGTACTCCCCAGGTGGGACACTTATCACTTTCGCTTAGTCACTGAGATAAATCCCAACAACTAGTGTCCATCGTTTACGGCGTGGACTACCGGGGTATCTAATCCCGTTCGCTCCCCACGCTTTCGTCCATGAGCGTCAGTATATACGTAGTAGACTGCCTTCGCAATCGGTATTCTGTGTAATATCTATGCATTTCACCGCTACACTACACATTCTATCTACTTCCGTATAACTCAAGTCAACCAGTATCAAAGGCAGTTCCATAGTTGAGCTATGGGATTTCACCTCTGACTTAATTGACCGCCTGCGGACCCTTTAAACCCAATGATTCCGGATAACGCTTGCACCCTCCGTATTACCGCGGCTGCTGGCACGGAGTTAGCCGGTGCTTATTCTTACAGTACCGTCAAATCCCCAACTCGTGGAAACGTTTCTTCCTGTATAAAAGCAGTTTACGATCCATAGAACCTTCTTCCTGCACGCGGCATGGCTGGGTCAGAGTTGCCTCCATTGCCCAATATTCCTCACTGCTGCCTCCCGTAGGAGTCTGGTCCGTGTCTCAGTACCAGTGTGGGGGATCTCCCTCTCAGGACCCCTACCTATCGTAGCCATGGGGAGCCGTTACCTCGCCATCTAACTAATAGGACGCATAGCCATCTTTTACCGATAAATCTTTGATTAATAATTGATGCCAATTATTAATAATATGAGATATTAATCCAAATTTCTTCAGGCTATCCCTCTGTAAAAGGTAGGTTCTATACGCGTTACGCACCCGTGCGCCGGTCGCCATCTCACCGAAGTGAATGCTGCCCCTCGACTTGCATGTGTTAAGCCTGCCGCTAGCGTTCATCCTGAGCCAGGATCAAACTCTTCATCGTATGTTTTTATAACTTGGATGTTGTAGTCTCAAAAAAATTATGAATCTAAATCCATATAATCTTACTCTTTGTTTACGCTGTCAATTTCAATGTCTTTCAATGAACTTCTTGTTAGTGTTAAGCCTTTAATTCAATATTTAGTTAATAACTGCTTAATGAACACTGTGTGATGATTACTAATTTTTGTAGAAATGTTAGAATCGAACTAACTTATCTAAATTATTCCAAAATCTCTTAATAATATTTTACCTATTTCTCTAGGCGGGTGCAAATGTATAAACTATTTTATAACTAACAAAACTTTTTTAATTTTTTTTGAAAGGGTAGATTCAACCCCCAAATGCAACTTTTTAAGATTATCATAATTTAGATTTTTTCTTGGTCTTCGGTTGATATTATGTTTTATCATTATTTTTCGTATCTTTAATGCAAATATAAAAATAAAAAAGAAATGTTTTGTCGTACCCTAAAACACCCAAAGTGCGACAGCTTATAGACGAATATTAATCTTATAAAAATACTCCTAAAAGTTGCATTTACTAATTGAATCTAAGTTTTTTTATTAATTGTAAGGTAATTCTTTTTTATCAGACTTAGCCGTTATCTAAAAATATATTATAAAGAAAAATATAACAACTTTAGCATTTGTGTTTTGCATGACACAATTATTTTCGCAGGATATAAACAGTTTTTTCGGTAAGGTAATGACTTAAAAAACGCAATTAAAAGTAAATATCCACAAATTTCAATTAGAGTTGACCATTTATTTAGTTTATATAGCTACTAAAAACCTTATTGTGAAAAAAATAGGATATTATATTTTTGGAATATCTGTTTGGGTTTTATTTATACAAGCCTTTTGTGACCCTACTCCTTGCGAAACTCCTATAGCTACAACCATTGGTGTAAATGATAGTTTTTCAATTACACCTTTAAAAGACAGTTATAGTTCAGGTGAAAAAATAATTATTAAATTTACTATAGATTCAAAGGCACGATTATATGATGATAAAGAAGTTATTTCTGATTTATTTAAAAGGACAGAAGAAAATGAAGCCTTACTTCTTGGAGAACACAGTGGTAATTTTAGTAATTTATATACAGGCCCAAATGATATTACTACTATTAATCCTAGTAAAATTATAACAGGAAAAAATCATGAACATGGTGGTAATATATTTTTATATCAACCAGAAACAAATTCTTATGTGTTAGAATTAGAAATAACACTTTTAAGTAAAGGAAGTTATATTATAGATGGTTTTAAATTGGAACTAAATTTAGGCAAAAGAGAAGTATATAATTGCCATTTTTATGTTCATCTATCAACTATGAAATTTGATCCTCCTATTTCTTTTGAAGTAAAGTAAAAATTGTAAGAGTCAACTATCTTGATTTTTGACTCTTTTTTCTAATCTCCCTTTTAACTTCTATCTTTATCTAAATTTGTAAGGTAATTCTTTTTTATCAGACTTAGCCGTTATCTAAAAATATATTATGAAGAAAAGTATAGCAACCTTAGTATTAGTATTTTGTTTAACACAATCATTTTCGCAAGACATAACCAGTTTTTTTAGTAAAACAGACGCTTTTCTAAAGGCAAATGTTTATAAAGGAAAGGTTAATTATTCGGCAATTCACTCCAGTCAAAATAATTTGAATGAATTATTGAGTTTGGCAGAAAAAATTAAAGTTTTAAAAGATGATGCTAAAGTTTATCAGGCATTCTGGATTAATGCTTATAATTTATCTGTCATCAAAGGAATTATTGATAATTACCCTACAAAATCGCCGTTAGATAATGCTGGTTTTTTTGATAAAACAACCTATAACTTAGCAGGAAAAAATGTTACGCTCAATTATATTGAAAATGAATTGTTGAGAAAAGAGTTTAAAGACGCACGCTTTCATTTTGTGTTAGTTTGCGGTGCAATTGGCTGTCCGCCGTTGATTGACGAAGTCTATTTGCCAGAAAATTTAGACGAACAGTTGGATGTACAAACTAAATTAGCCTTAAACGGAGATTATTTTATAAAAGTAAATACAAAGAAAAAACGCATTAAAGGTTCAGAAATTTTAAAGTGGTACAAAGAAGATTTTACGATGAATGGAACTACCGAAATTGATTTTATAAATAAATACCGAACAGAAAAAATACCAACTAATTTTAAATTAAAATATTTTCCGTACAACTGGAATTTGAATAAACAATAAATAAAACAGATAATAAATGAAAAAAACAATTATCACACTGGCTTTTGTAGCCATCACATTTTCAGTATTTTCTCAAGAAAGTAATATAAAATCATATACACCCTCCAAATTATTGAAAAAAGGAGATTGGGATTTTAAAATATTCAATAATTTATATACCCAAACTAAAATAGACGATGCTGGAGTTATGAAAAAAGAAGATAGAAGCAACTTTTTTACAACAACTTTAGAGACATATACTGGTGTTTCTAAGAATTCTAGAATAAATGTAGGGCTTATTGTAAACGTAAAATCAAATACTTTTTCAGGTAAAAGTGCAACGAGTGTATTTTCTTTTGGGAATGACAATAAAGACTCCAAAAGCGGAATTTCTAATATTGGGTTGAGCGTAAAATATCAGCCATTTAAAAGTATTTCCAATTTTTCTGGTCAAAGCACATTTTATTTTCCTGTATTTAAAGATAAACCGGGACTTTATTTAGACAAGAGAAGTTATGTGTTTGAAAACAGGTATTTTTATGATACTACTTTTGGAAATGGCAACTTTCAGTTCTTTGCAGAATTAGATTTTACATATCATTTTGGAGAGAAATCTAAAGATGCAAGTGCAGATGCAAATTCAGGAGAACGTTATGCTAACAATAGTTTAGCAGTTCCGTTAAGTGTATTTTTAAGTTATTTTCCTTCGAATAATTTTACTATTTATGTAAATGCACAACATTATGAGCTGTTTGATTTGGGGAATAAATTTACTCAAAATTACACATTATTAGGTGTAGGCGGAAAGTACCAGCTAAGTAGCTCTCTAAATTTAGAAATATCTTACGGTAATTTTGTAAGAGGTAGAGATAACGGATTAGGACAAACATTTAATCTTGGTTTACGCTATTTATTGACAAAATAAACGGTAAATTCATGCTCCAAGTAAAGGCTACGTTTCTGTATCAATAATTATAGTTACCGGACCATTGTTTATTAGTTCTACTTTCATATCTGCCCCAAATTGACCAGTCTGTACTTTTTTAGTGAGGTTATTTTCTAATTCTGTTACAAAATTTTTATACAAAGGGATGGCAGTTTCTGGTTTTGCTGCTTTTATATAACTAGGTCTGTTCCCTTTTTTTGTGGTTGCTTGTAACGTAAATTGACTTACTACGATAACATCTCCGCCGCTATCAATCACTGATTTATTCATTATGCCGTTCTCATCATTAAAAATACGGAGGTTCGCAATTTTCTTTGAAAGCCAGTCAATATCCTCTTGCGTATCATTTCCTGATATTCCAAGCAAAACTAACAACCCACTTTTTATAGATGCTACTTCTTCCAATTCAATTGCTACACTTGCTCTGGAAACCCTTTGAATAACTGCTTTCATAATGTTTTAATATGATTACACTATTTAATAATTACACAACTAAATATCGCTTCTAAACTCGTTCACTGCGTTTTTCTCTTTCAGTTTTGCGTAGTTATAGCCTGCTGTCCACCATTCTCCCATCAATTTTTTATCAAAAATCAATGAGTTAGTGGTTAACACAGTTGGCGTGTAATATAAATTCAGCTTTACATCTCTATTTTTTGCAGATAATTTTCCAATCGTAACGTTGTGTTGACCTACATTTTGTAGCATAAAATCAAATACATCAAACAATATAGAAAATGGATTTTTAGATTTTAGCTTGTTAATTTGTGTAACTTCAGTTTCCAAGATAATTGCGTCAACCTCTTTAGCTCCGCGTAAAATAGCTTCTCTAATGGGAACTAAATTGCCAAATCCGCCATCGGCATATTGATAGCTGTTCTTTTCCAATAAACTCATAAAAGGAACATAATTACAAGAAGCCCAAACCCAATCACAGAAATCCAAATAAGTACAATCAACTAAATCTTTGTACTCAACTTTATTTGTGGACAGATTAGAAATAGTTATAACTACTTCTTTATTATTTTCAATTATCTGATTAAACATTTTTTCAGTAATACTGTTTTTAATCAGTTTTCTCAAGTGTTTACTTTCCCCAAAAGTTTTTCTCCCATTTATAAGATTCCATAAAGTATTAAGGTGATTAATACTAATCACATTTGTGCCGTGTATTTTTTTAACGACAAAAGGATTGTTACTAAAAATATCATTTTGCCCCGTAGAAGTATATATTTTTTTGAGCGAATCAACCATTCCTAAAGACAGATGAGAAACCATCAAACTGCCCGTAGAGCTCCCTATAAAAATGTCGTATTTCCTACTCATATCATTTATTAAATACTGAGCGACACCTCCTGCAAAAGCCCCTTTGCTTCCTCCTCCTGAAATTACCAATGCTTTTTTCATAGATTTATTACACCAATTTGATTATAAATAACTGTTGTCTTATAAAACCAAAGATAGACAAAAAAATACTTATCTGTCCAGTAAAATCGTATTTTTTTGATTTAAAGAATGATAAAAGTAAAATAGTGCCAAGAGAAGACGACCTACAAGGTTTTGAAAACCTTGTAGGATTTTGAGCGAGTAAAGTTTAGTTTTTAACTTTACCCACGGAAAATCTGCCGACCAATTTTTTATTTAAAAATAAGTTGTACATTTGCCAAATGAATATCTTAAAAAGTAAAATACGTGATACTGTTCCCAGTAGTCCTGTTCGCTTACGTCGTCGTCGTTAATAAAAAGCCAACAGAACATTTTATTATACGTAATTTTATTTTTTTATTTTGTACAAAATCCCATTCATATCGTTTATAAACTTAGTTATTCATAGAAATAACAAGGTTTTTGTACGCCTGTTTTTCCCTCGTCGCCCGTAAGGGTGTCTTATGTTTTTAGAACTCAGGTGAGTCCGGTTCTGTCTTTCAAATCATATTTTTTCAAAGTTAAATTAAATTAATTAAAATCCAAAATTATGGATATTATTATCACTGATAAATCACATATTATTTATGCAGATATTATTTGCAAAACCATTGCAGATTCTGCCAATGTAAGAGGTACAGGAATTGCAAAACGAACGCCAGAATATATTATTCCCAGAATAGAAAACGGCAATGCAGTTATTGCTTTAGACGGAAAAATATTTGCAGGTTTTTGTTATATCGAAAAATGGGGACACGGTAAGTTTGTAGCCAATTCGGGTTTAATAGTACATCCAGATTACAGAGGTCAAGGTATAGCAAAGCTGATAAAACATAAAATTTTTGAGCATTCCAGAAGAAAGTTTCCCAACGCAAAAGTGTTTAGTATAACCACAGGTTTGGCTGTTATGAAAATGAATAGTCAACTGGGATACAAGCCAGTAACATTTTCAGAATTAACTGATGACCAATCCTTTTGGAAAGGTTGTCAAACCTGCAAAAATTATGATGTGCTTCAGCGGATGGAACAAAAAATGTGTTTGTGTACAGGAATGCTATTTGACCCAAAATCAAAAGATAAGAAAGTAAAAAAGAGAATAAAAGAAAGAGTTTTTAATAGATTAAAAAGAATTAAGGAAACCGTATATTTAAAGAAAAATAAAATCTATGAAAAAATTAGTATTAGCTTATAGTGGCGGATTAGATACGTCGTATTGTGCGGTGCATTTATCCAAAGAAAAAGGGTTTGAAGTACACGCCGTCAGCGTAAATACTGGAGGTTTTACCCAAAATGAAATCGACATTATTAAAGATAAATCTTATAAAATAGGCGTTAGTAGCTATACAAATATAGATGCCGTTGCCACCTATTATAATAAGGTGATAAAATATCTTATTTATGGAAATGTATTAAAAAACAACACTTACCCTTTGTCTGTTAGTGCGGAAAGAATTATTCAAGCCATTGAAATTATTGAATACGCGAAGAGTATCGGTGCCAAATATATTGCCCACGGAAGTACTGGAGCAGGAAATGACCAAATAAGATTTGATTTAATTTTTCAAACTTTAGCACCGGAAATTGAAATTATTACTCCAATTAGAGATTATAAACTCTTAAGACAGGAAGAAATAAATTATTTAAAGCAAAATAATATTGATATTCCTTGGGAAAAAGCAAAATACTCGATAAATAAAGGTCTTTGGGGGACGAGTGTTGGCGGTAGTGAAACTTTGACATCCAATCTACCGTTGCCCGAAAGTGCATATCCGTCGCAGCTGACAAAAAAAGGTGAAGAAAAAGTAACTCTTTCTTTTAAAAAAGGAGAATTAATTGCTATAAATGGAAAAGAAAACAGCCCTGAAAAAAATATAGAATTGATAGATAATATAGCATCTGAATACGCCATCGGAAGAGATATGCATATTGGCGATACTATTGTCGGTATAAAAGGAAGAGTTGGTTTTGAGGCTGCCGCTGCTATTATTATCATAAAATCTCATCATTTGTTGGAAAAACATACACTTACAAAATGGCAATTACAGCATAAAGATTATTTGTCTAATTGGTATGGCACACACCTTCACGAAGGCTTGTATTTAGACCCTGTGATGCGAAATATAGAGGCGTTTTTACAAAATAGCCAGAAGCAAGTTAGCGGAGATGTTGTAGTTACTTTAAAGCCGTATCACTTTGTTTTAGATGGAGTTACGTCACCTCACGATTTAATGAACGCCGATTTTGGTAGCTATGGCGAGATAAATAAAAGTTGGACTGCAGATGATGCCAAAGGATTTATTAAAATTTATGCAAATCAAAGTAAAATATATCAAAACGTAAATAAAAAATGATACGAGCAGGAATAATTGGAGGTGCGGGATATACCGCAGGAGAATTGATTAGATTATTGATTTTTCACTCTAAAGTTGAAATAAATTTTGTCTATAGCACATCGAATGCTGGAAATAAAATCAGTGCCGTACACCAAGATTTGGTCGGTTCTATAAATCTAAATTTTACCGATAAAATAAATCCCCAAGTTGACGTGCTTTTTTTGTGTTTAGGACACGGAAATTCAAAAACCTTTTTGAAGGAAAATTCATTTTCAGAAAACACTAAAATTATAGATCTAGGCAATGATTTTAGACTGAAAGAAGACAGTTTTTTTGATGATAAAACCTTTGTATATGGATTGCCAGAACTACAAAAAGAGGATATAAAAAAAGCAAAATATATAGCTAATCCGGGTTGTTTTGCAACGGCTATTCAACTGGCGTTATTGCCTTTAGCACAGCTAAGTTTAATTACTGATGATGTCCATATTAACGCCGTAACTGGAGCTACCGGAGCAGGAACGTCATTGTCTAAAACTACGCATTTTACGTGGAGAGACAATAATTTTTCGTATTATAAGCCTTTTACTCATCAGCATTTGGGTGAAATTTATCAATCGGTAAATAAATTGCAAACTAATTTTAATTCAGAAATTGTGTTTATGCCAAATAGAGGTAATTTCTCGAGAGGTATTTTTGCAACGGTTTACACAAATTTTAATGGTAGTTTAGACGAAGCTAAAGAGATGTATAAATCTTATTATAAAGATGCCGTATTTACTTTTATTTCTGATAATGAGCTGCATTTAAAACAGGTTGTAAACACGAACAAATGTCTTGTTTATCTGCACAAATACAATAACAAGCTGCTGATTACAAGTGTAATAGATAATCTTTTAAAAGGAGCATCCGGACAAGCTGTTCAAAATATGAATTTAATGTTTGGGTTTGCCGAAGATAAAGGATTAAAATTAAAAGGAAGTTTTTTTTGAAAATAAATAGAAGCTGGAAGTCGGAAGATGGAAGATGGAAAACAATTCATAAATCAAAAATCATAATGAAAATATCAATTATAGGAACAGGAAATTTAGGAAAATCCATCGCAAATGGATTGATAACAACTAATGCTATCACCACACTTTACTTGACAAAGAGGAACACCAAAACTATCCGAGATTTTAAAGATTATAAAAATGTCAGCGTAACTTCAGATAATTCGGTGGCGATACAAAAATCGGATATTTTAATTTTTGCGGTGCAACCGATACATTTTGAAGCAATATTAAAAGAGGTTGCTACATTATTAACCGAAAATCACATTATTATTTCAACAATTACAGGATATAGTATTTCTAAAATTGAAGCTATTGTTGGGAAAAAGCAATTTGTTATCAGAGCGATGCCAAATACCGCAATTGCGGTTGGAAAATCTATGACATGTTTGTGTAGCAACGGAAATGGAGAAAAACGAGTGAAAATTGCCGAAGCCATTTTTAACAGATTAGGAACTTCCATAGTTATTCCAGAAACACAAATGCAGGCTGCAACTGTTGTTTGTGCGAGCGGAATTGCATTTTGGATGAGATTAATCAGAGCTACAACACAGGCTGCAATTCAGTTGGGTTTTGACGCTAAAGAAGCACAGGAACTCGCAATGCACACCTGCGAAGGTGCTGCCAGTTTATTAATTGCAACGGATAATCATCCGGAACAGGAAATTGACAAAGTAACAACGCCTAAAGGCTGTACTATAGAAGGACTTAATGAAATGGAACACAAGGGTTTAAGCTCTTCTTTAATTCAGGGAATGGTGGCTTCATTCAATAAAATTAACACAATTAAAACTGAACAATTATGAGTTTATTTAATGTTTATCCTCTGTTTGATATTACGCCTGTAACTGCAAAAGGCATGTATATTTTTGATGAAAACAACACAAAATATTTAGATTTATACGGGGGACATGCTGTGATTTCTATCGGACATTCACATCCGACGTATATAAAAAATATTAGCAATCAACTCAGTAAATTAGGATTCTATAGCAACTCTATTCAAAATCAGTTGCAAGTAGAATTATCCGAAAAAATAGAGCAATTATCTAAGTGTAAAAATTATCAATTATTTTTGTGTAATTCGGGTGCAGAAGCCAATGAAAATGCGTTAAAATTAGCGTCATTTCACACAAATAGAAAAAAAGTATTATCGTTTAAAAATTCATTTCACGGGAGAACTTCTGCGGCGGTGGCTGTAACCGATAATTCAAAAATTATAGCACCTATAAATTCGCAACAAGCTGTAAAATTCGTGGAATTGGGTGATTTAGAAGCGGTAGAAAAAGTACTTTCTAAAAATGATATTTGTGCGGTAATTATCGAGTGTATTCAAGGTGTTGGAGGGCTAGACGAAAGTACAACAGAATTTTATCAAGGATTAGAAAAACTTTGTAAAACGTACAATACTATTTTAATTGCCGATGAGGTTCAAAGCGGTTTTGGGAGAACAGGTGATTTTTTTGCTTTTCAAAAACACAATATAAAACCTGATATTATTTCAATGGCAAAAGGTATGGGAAATGGCTTTCCGATTGGAGGGATTTTAATTCACCCGAAAATTAAAGCATCTTTTGGATTATTGGGAACAACTTTTGGCGGTAATCACTTGGCTTGTGCTGCGTCAATTTCTGTTTTGGAGGTTTTGGAAGATGAAAATTTGATGAAAAACGCCAAAGAAATATCTCGTTATTTTGATGAAAAAGCACAGGAATTACCAAAATTAAAAACAATAAAAGGAAGAGGTTTAATGTTAGGCTTAGAGTTTTATTTTAATATTTCAGAGCTCAGAAAAAAACTTATATTTAAGCATAAGATATTTACAGGAAGTGCTAAAAACCCTAATCTTTTGAGAATTCTTCCGCCGTTGACCATTCAAAAAAATCATATAGATTTATTTATTGACGCACTGAAACAAGAGCTATAAAAGATGAAAAAATATACAGATATAGAGGATATTCCTAATCTGACGGAGACGATAAATCAGGGAATTCAGTTAAAACAAAATCCGTTTCAATTTTCTGATTTGGGGCGAGATAAAACTTTAGTGATGTTGTTTTTCAATTCGAGTTTACGAACACGTTTGAGTACCGAAAAAGCTGCAAAAAACTTGGGAATGGAAGTTATGATTCTCAACGTAAACGATGCTTGGAATTTGGAATTTGAAGACGGAACAGAAATGAATTTAAATACGTCGGAGCATATAAAAGAAGCCGCTAAAGTAATTTCACAATATGCGGATATTATTGCTGTAAGAGCGTTTCCAACTTTAGTTGACAAGCAAAAAGACGCTTCGGAATTCGTCATAAATAGCTTTGTGAAATACGCAACTGTTCCTATAATAAATATGGAAAGTGCCACAGCACATCCTCTGCAAGCACTTACGGACGCTATTACTATTGAAGAATTAAAAAACAAACAAAAACCAAAAGTAGTGCTTTCTTGGGCTCCGCATCCAAAAGCACTGCCACAAGCCGTTGCTAATTCGTTTGTAAAAATGATGCAAAATTTAGAGGTTAATTTTTCTATAACTCACCCAAAAAGCTATGAATTAGATATTAATATTACTAAAAATACACTGATTAATTGCAATCAGGAAGAAGCCCTACAAAATGCCGACTTTGTGTATGTAAAGAATTGGAGTAGCTATAATAATTACGGCAAAATATTGAGTGAAGATGCAAATTGGATGATGACAAAAGATAAATTAGACGATGCAAAATTTATGCACTGCCTGCCTGTACGACGAAATATTGTAGTAGAAGACGCTGTGTTAGATAGCGAACAGTCTGTGGTAATCCAACAGGCAAATAATAGAACTTTTGCAGCACAAATTATTCTAAAACAAATTTTAGAAAATTTGTAATTATGAAAACATTAGAAATCATAAAAATAGGAGGAAATATTATTGATGATAAACTAGCTTTAGATAGTTTTATCGAAGGTTTTGCAGAGATAAAAACTCCAAAAATACTGGTTCACGGCGGTGGAAAATCAGCCACTAAACTGGCAGAAAAAATGAATGTTCCTGTTGCTATGACTAACGGCAGACGAATTACCGACGCTCCAACTTTAGACATTATCACGATGGTATATGCAGGAAAGATAAATAAAAATATAGTTGCTAAATTGCAAGCAGAACGATGCAACGCTGTCGGGTTTTCTGGAGCAGATGGAAATACCATTTTATCTGAAAAACGACAGGTAAAAGACGTAGATTTCGGCTTTGTCGGAGATATTTTAAAAGTTGATACAAATATTTTGGAATTGCTTTTAAATAATGATATAACACCTGTGTTTTGTGCTATCACTCATGATAAAAATGGGCAATTACTAAATACAAATGCAGATACTATTGCTTCAGAATTGGCTATCAGTTTTGCAACTATTTTTAACACCGAATTATATTATTGTTTCGATAAAAATGGTGTTTTAGAGGATATTAATGATGAGAATTCGGTGATTGAGAATATTAATACTAAAAATTATCAAACCATAAAAAATAAAGGCATAATATCAGACGGTATGTTACCAAAATTGGATAATTGTTTTTATGCTGTAGAAAACAATGTAAAAAAAGTGTGTATAGGAAAACCAAAAATGCTTTTTGATAAAACGTTAAAATTTACAACAATACAAGCCTAATGAAAGTACAAGAATTAACAACAGAAGCCGTAAATCTCCTTAAAAAACTGATTGAAACAGAATCTTTTTCATCAGAAGAAAACGAAACAGCAATACATATTGAAAAATGGTTTACACAGCATAATATTCCTTGTAAAAGAGAAGTAAACAACGTTTGGGCGGTCAATAAATATTTTGATAAAAGCAAGCCAACTTTGTTGTTAAATTCTCATCACGATACCGTAAAACCTAATAATGGCTACACTAAAAATCCTTTTAAATCTATTGTAGAGGAAGGCAAATTATTTGGTTTGGGAAGCAATGATGCGGGAGGTTGTCTGGTGTCTTTAATTGCGACTTTCACCCATTTTTACGGTGATAAAAACCTAAAATATAATTTGGTTTTGGTAGCTTCCGCCGAAGAAGAGAGCAGCGGAAAAAATGGTTTAAACAGTATGCTTTCCGTCATTCCAAAAATAGATGTGGCAATAGTTGGTGAACCTACTTTAATGAATTTGGCAGTTGCTGAAAAAGGGTTAGTGGTTTTTGATGCTTTAGTGAAAGGAACACCGGGTCATGCGGCTCATCCTAACGATAATAACGCAATTTATAATACAATAAATATTTTAAAATGGTTTAGAGATTTTGAATTTAAAAAGAGTTCTAAAGCATTGGGAAATGTTAAAATGACAGTTACGCAAATCAGTGCAAGGAAGCAACATAACGCAGTTCCATCGGAGGTAAAATTAGTGATTGATGTTCGTGTAAATGATAAATATTCAAACAGTGAAATCGCAGAAATATTAATTAATAATTCACCGTGCGATAGTATTGTTCCAAGAGGTTTAAAGTTAAATTCATCGTCAATTCCGGTTAATCATCCTTTGGTAAAAGCAGGAATATCAATAGGAAGAACTACATATGGTTCGCCGACATTATCAGACCAAGCGGCGTTGAGCTGCCCGTCGCTAAAATTAGGTCCCGGAGATAGCACACGCTCACATACCGCAGATGAATTTATTTATCTAAACGAAATAGAAGAAGGAATTAAAATATATATACGATTATTGGAGAAAGTAATTTAGTAGTCAGTTGGCAGTGGTCAGTTAAACAATTACACAAATAACAAACAAGAGGCAACCTCTACAATTAACATTTTGAAAATCAAATAATTAGTTGTAACTTTGAAATATGAATAAATACAAGACACTTAATACAACTTCCTTATTTTCAGAGAGTTATAGGCTTGAGAAACTCAGTAAACAAGGAGACCCATTAGAGCGATTGAATAAAGTCGTAGAATGGGAGTATTTTCGAGAGACTATTGAGAAAATACACAAAAAGAGAATGGTTAATTCTGGTCCAAAACGATACGACCCTCTATTGATGTTCAAAATATTGATACTACAGCGCTATTATAATTTGAGCGATTCTCAAATAGAATATCAAATATTGGATAGATTGACATTTTGTCGTTTTCTGGGATTATCTTTAAATGACAAAGTTCCCGACGAAAAGACTGTTTGGGATTTTAGAAATAAGCTGATAAAAAAAGGACTTGAAAAAGAGTTATTTGAAAGATTTACCACTCTATTGGAACGTTATAGATTAATAGCACATCAAGGAAAAATTATTGACGCAAGTTTTGTAGAAGCACCAAGACAGCGTAATAGCAAAGAAAAGAACAAAGAAATAAAAGAAGGTAAAACTCCCAAAGAATGGGATAAACAACCTAATAAAAAACGTCAAAAAGATGTAGATGCTCGTTGGACAAAAAAGAACAACGAAACATTCATGATAATTTTTTAACACCCAAGTGAATGACTTTTGAGTAAGCAATAGTGATTACAAATAGAAAAAATAGTACATTTGGATTTATAAAAAAGAAATATATGTAGCATAATTTAAAAGGTCGATTTTTACTGGAGGTTGAAATATCCATAAAACTATGGAAACCCCGAAAATGAAACTGACAACAAACGTTAAGCACCCAAGAGTATCGCCATAGAGCATGAATATGAAATTTTAATTTTCTTAACGTATTTGCTACTTATTAAATAGTTGAGAATACTAAATATCCCATAAGTGGGTAAGGGTTTTTCTATTCAAAAATTAAACAAAAACACTGATAATCCTTGTAAATAAAGGGAAACAGCAAGAAAAGATAAAGACATATGAAAAATTAAAAACCAACGACTAAGTTACATAAACAAATGACATTTCAAGAAAAAATATTACAGGGTATCCCGGCAAAGTTACCTGTAAAGAAGAAATATCCAGCAAATATAAACAGAGCTCCTAAGAGAAAAGATATTTTATCGACAGAAGAAAAACAATTAGCTATTCGTAATGCTTTGCGTTATTTACCCAAAAAATCGGACAGTTAAAAATGAAAGCCGCAGACGGCAAAATGAGAACCGCTTTTGATAATTGATAATTGAAACCTTAATCAAATGACGGATAAAAAAGATATGAAAGCAACACAAAAACTTAATTCTATATTTAATTGAGATTATAGATAAATGTCGTATGTTTGGACACTAGATATAATTCAAATGAACTACAAATCCCGCCTTTCGGCAGTACAATTTCATCCAGAAAGTATTTTAACTCCTTTAGGAAAACAAATAATACAGAATTTTATAGAAAGCGTAGGGAAGTTAAAAGTGAAAAACTAAACGTTGTCGGTCAAACAATTACACAAAAGTTAGGACAGATACAGGAAGTCTGTGTAACAAATGTCGTATATTTGGACGTTGTTTGGGAAGTCTATACTACCTCTGCTGAACAACATAAAACAAAAAATTAGATGAGTGCACTAGTTAACTACATTACATTTTTACAAGAGTACAAAAAACTATTGGAACGCGGTGTGAAAAATATATTCGCAGGAAAAATCTCACCAAATTTTATATGGATTGATGATATTCAAAAATTAATAACTGAAAAACTATGCGAAACAACACTAACGGAATTATTTACCGAAGAATGTAACATAAAAGACATAATTCTTTCGCTTAAGAAACCTTCAAAACCACAAGTAGATATTCCTTTTGAATTTTTAGGTAAAATTAAATTTGAAAGTGAAAGTGAAAGTGAGAATGATCTAATCACATTTAAAAATTCGGAAGCAGGAATTCGAGAGAACAAAAAGATAGAGACTTTTACAAGTAACAAAGCAATATATTCTAAATTATATCGAGCATATAATGACATAAATAATGATTCAAATATAGAAATCGTTTTGAGTGTTGGATTGATTCAATATTCTAAACAAGTAAGAAGAGGCAAAACAAATAGTATTTCAAAAATTAATCAACATCTATTTCACTTCCCTTTAAAAATAGAACTATTAATGTCCAATGAAATAAGGTTATCATTTTCATATACTGAAAAGCCTTATGTCGATTTTTTCTTTTTAAACAATACTCCAATTGAAAAAAGCACTTTAAATAATATTGTAGATAAGTTTGAAGAAGGAGTTGATATTAACGGATTTCAGTACATTTACGAAGAGCGATTTAAGGAAATAATTTCTGTAACTTTAGAACAAATATCCGACAACTCGACATTTGAAAATTCTATATTAAAACCTGTATCAGATACAGTCAATATTGACTCGTTTAAATTTTCGTTTTCTCCGTCAATAAACATAAAAAGACAAAAACCGAGATTTTTTGACAAATTAACAGAAGGCATTATTAATACTAATAAAAATCAAGAAAATGATGCAAAATTATTCAATTTATTAATCAGGAAACCTAATAACAAGCACACAAATTCATACATAAAGCCTAACTATTTTATTGATGAATTATATAAAGAACATGGAGATAATAACTCAAACTTAAATGCAGAACAAGATTTTTCAGTTTTTTTTCCTCTACCCTATAACAAAGAGCAAAAACAGATTTACGATAATTATTTAAAAAACAGAATAACTGTTGTTACAGGTCCTCCGGGAACAGGAAAATCACATACAATTGTAAATATTTTATGTTCTTTACTTGCTCAAGGAAAAAGAGTATTAGTTACTGCACAAACTGACAAAGCATTAGAATCTTTATTAGACAAAATTCCTCCAACTTTTGACGATTTAGTTTTTACAAAAATTCAATTAGAAATTGATAAAACAAGATTTTCTCTTGAAAACAGCATAAATAATATTAGCTCAATTCTTAAAGATAATTTTCATCTTAACATTGAAAAGAAAATTTCAGATTTAAATACTTTGAAAGGAGAATACTTACAATGTAGAAAGACAAGAATTTTTAGAACGTGTTGGTTGGAAAGTGTATAGGATATTATATTCAGCATATAAACGAAATCCAAGTGATGAAATTGAAAAAATGGTCAATTTTATTGAGAAAAACACAAAAAAGGAAAAAACTATTACTTTGTCAGAGGTTGATAAAAATGAAGATATTGAAGAAGCTCCACAGACAATAGCATTTCCTAAGCATCAATTATATAATAATAAATTAGAAGATGAGGCTCACATAGTTGAAAAAGAGAAAACATTTGAAAACAGAGACAATATTGGGGAAGATAAAATATTGCGTTATTTCAATTTAAATTTAGATGGAACATATCTTTTAGAACGCAATGAAAATCCTACAGCAACTTCTATTCCAATAAAAGAAAGTGAGAAAGGTGGATATTTACTTCAAGGTTATGATAATGGACACTTAAACAAGGTATTAATTTCAGCATTACTTTCTAAACGAATAGACAAAGAATATAAAAACGGGTTAAATGTTGATGCAACTTTATTATTTCTTGAAATCATCAAAAGAGATGAAATAATTGCACTTCATTTTTATGAAAATGGAATTAAAAAATTCAAAGCACACCTAACTGAAGGCATTTCCAACAGAAAACAATTACATTTGCAAGGATATAAAGTGATTTATAGTGATTTTACAAATTTAGAATATCAAATATTACCAATTGAAATATACGAAAAAATAGAGCGATTAGTATATAAGAGTTTTACTTCATTAGGGAAACCAATCGATAATTCTTACTATGAGAATGAATGGAGTGTTATTGAAGAAAATAGTCTGAAAATTAAAGGTACTAACCTTAAACCAAATTTATCCAGTATAAGAAGAACTGTTAAACTAAATAGTAGGGTAAAACTCAAATTCCTAACCAATAGTAAAGAAATCACTGTACAAATATTAAAAGATCAAACAAACAATACTATTGATGGAATACAAAATATTAACTACATATCTCCTTTAGCAGTTTCAATAATAGATAAAGGAAATGGAGATAAAGTTAAAATATTAAATACCGAGAATTTTGTTGAAATAATTGAAATATTAGATTGAAACGAAACTACTATGTGCTAAAAAAGATAATACTAAAGAACACCTACAATGTTTTTAAAACCTTGCAGGATAACCAATTAAAAAGATGAAAAAAATATTAAACACTTTATTTGAACAAAAAAGATTATCTAAAGAGCAATCTAAAGAAGTTTTGATAAATATTGCACAAGAAAAATATAATGCGGCAGAAATTGCAGCGTTTATCACAGTTTTTTTGATGCGACCTGTTTCGGTAGATGAGCTTTCAGGATTTAGAGAAGCTTTGTTGGAATTGGCAGTAAAAATAGATTTATCGGATTTTAATACAATAGATTTATGTGGAACGGGTGGAGATAGCAAAAACACTTTTAATATTTCTACCTTAACCTCGTTTATCGTGGCGGGAACAGGAAATAAAGTCGCAAAACACGGGAATTATGGGGTTTCATCTGCATCAGGTTCGTCAAATATGTTGGAGTTTTTGGGATATAAGTTTACAAATGACGAAAGTGTTTTAAAACATCAATTGGAGAAAGCAAATATTTGCTTTTTACACGCACCATTATTTCATTCAGCAATGAAAGTTGTTGCTCCAATTAGAAGAGAATTAGGTGTAAAAACGTTTTTTAATATGTTGGGGCCGTTGGTAAATCCGAGCAGACCACAAAACCAATTAGTGGGCGTTTTCAATTTGGAAGTTGCAAGAGTTTATAACTATATGTTTCAACAATTTAATATAAATTACGGTGTTGTACACGCGTTAGATGGCTACGATGAAATATCATTAACAGGTGATTTTAAGCTATTTACCAAACAGACAGAACAGCAAATTTCACCAGAAGATTTAGGTCAGAAACGTGTTTTACAACCTGATATTTTTGGAGGAAATACTGTTGAAGAAGCTGCCAAAATATTTATAAACATCATTGACGGAGAAGGGACGGAGCAGCAAAATAATGTGGTTCTAATCAATACGGCATTCGCTTTAAAAATACTCGATAAAAATAAATTTTTCGAAACAGCTTTTGAAGAAGCAAAAGAATCTTTATTTGGATTAAAGGCAAAAGAATCCTTAAATAAATTAGTGAGTTAAATATGACAATTTTAGATAAAATAATCGCTTTTAAAAAGAAGGAGGCTGCAAAAATAAAAGCAGAGATTTTTTTCAATATTCATAAAATATTTTTAAATTTGTCAAAAAACGTCAAATAAATGTTGGATACTTTAACATCGGTCGGAGAGGCACTAAAAAAAATTAGAAAAGATAAAGGTTTTTATCTTCAAGAAGTAGCTGACGAAACTACAATAAATTATACATTGCTTAGTAGAATTGAAAACGGGAAAAAGCTACCTACAAAAGGACAAGTTAAAAAACTGGCATTATTTTACAATTTTAATGAGAATGACCTAATTAAAAACTTAATCAGCGATAAAATTATTTATAAAATCAAAAATGAAGATTTTGGGCTTGAAGGATTTCAACTTGCTGAACAAAAAATTAAATATGGGATATCTCTTTTTACAGAATACAAAAATATTGAAAAAATAAAAATAGAAAGTAGAAGATATATAGGAAATAAAGCTAAATTAACTGATTGGATAATAGGAATTATCGAAAAAGAAACCCAAAATATAGAAACATTTATCGATGTTTTTTCAGGAACAGCAAGTGTTGCAAGAAAAGCAATGCAAAAATATAATAGAGTCATCGTAAATGATATTTTGTATTCTAATAATGTTATCTATAAGGCATTCTTTAAATCAGAATTTTGGGACAAAGAAAAAATTACAGAAATAATATACAATTACAACACTTTAGAAGAAGGCAAGATTAAAGAAAATTATTTTTCTAAACAATTTGGGGGTAAGTTTTTTGAATTGGAAACAGCAAAGAAAATTGGTTACATCAGACAAGATATTGAAAATCATAAAAATGAATTGACCCAGAAAGAGTACACTATATTAATTGCTACATTAATTTACAATATTGACAAAATAGCCAATACTGTAGGTCATTTTGAAGCATATATTAAGAAGCCAATAAAGAAAAACCCACTTATTCTCAAAATTATAAAAACAGAAGATTTTAAAAATATCGAGATTTATAGAGAAGATGCAAATAAACTTTCAAGAAAAATAAAAGGAGATATTGCCTACATTGATCCTCCATATAACTCAAGACAGTACAGCAGATTCTATCATGTTTATGAAAATTTAGTGAAATGGGAAAAGCCAAAGTTATATGGTGTCACACTAAAACCAGAACCTGAGAATATGAGTAAATACTGTACTGTAAAAATAAGCCTTTTAAGTTTTCTGTTATTGCAAAACAATTAATAGAAGGAGAAATTGATGAACAACAAGCATTTTCTATTCAGGCAATAAGATGTAATAGAAAAAATCCATACAGAAATGTAAGTAATGATTTTAATTTTTTCTGCTTTATTTTACAGATTTTAATCACTCTTAAGAAGAAAAACAAATCTCTAAGTTATGAGCAATTTATTATAGCAATGTTTAGTAAAAATGGAAATGTTACAGAATTCATAAACACCATTAAAGATAACAAGTTTTAAAGTTTTAAAGAAGCATATGAATTTGTAAAAAAGCAATATAATGCTACTAATAGATTCAAAACAATAACAAGAGATTATTCAGACGTAGTTCGTAGAGTTTTTATTATTTCAGGCTTTATTTCGATTAGATATAGTAGTAAAAAAATTAATCCAACTCAACGAAAATAAATTAAACTTTATTAAGAGCATTTTAAAATTTGATTTTAGTTTGACAATTTTAGAAAAAATCTTAGTTAAAGTTGCTTATAAAAGACATACAAAATGACAATTCTAGATAAAATAATCGCTTTTAAAAAGAAGGAGGTTGCAAAAATAAAAGCAGAGGTTTCTTTAAAAAAATTAGTTGAAAGCCCAAATTTTAATAGGCAGACTATTTCATTAAAAAAGGAGTTGATAGACGCTTATTCAACGGGAATTATAGCGGAGTTTAAACGACAATCACCGTCTAAAGGAATTCTGAACGACAACGCAACCATTTCTGATGTTACTAACGGATATTTGGAAGCAAATGTTGCGGCGCAATCTATTTTAACTGACACTTCATTTTTTGGAGGAACAATAGCAGATTTGATGGAGGCAAGAGTTATAAATACAACTAAGCCAATTTTACGAAAAGATTTTATCGTTGATGGGTTTCAAATCGTTGAAGCCAAAGCTATTGGAGCAGATGTCGTATTATTGATAGCTTTCTGTCTAACGAAAAAAGAACTCAAAAATTACGGAAAATTAGCCGGTGATTTGGGCTTGGAAGTATTGTATGAAGTGCATACGCAAGAAGATTTAGACAAGATAGAATTAGACGATAAAATTATTGGAATTAATAATAGAAATTTAAAAACATTTAAGATTGATTTAGAAAAATCTATTGAATTGGCGAGTAAAATTCCAGATAATTGTATTAAAGTTTCTGAAAGCGGAATTAGCGACCCAAGAATAATTACGGGGCTAAAAGAATACGGTTTTAAAGGGTTTTTAATTGGAGAAAATTTTATGAAAGAAGAAAATCCCGGGTTAGCCTGTCAAGAGTTTATTAGTCAAATTAGGTAATTGTTAAATTGTTGAATCATAAACAATTACACAAATAAACAGTTACATAATTAAACAATTAACAAAATCAATGAAACTAAAAGTTTGCGGAATGAAATATTTGAAAAATATCCAGTCGGTAGCTGAGTTGCAGCCCGATTACTTGGGGTTTATTTTCTACAAAAAATCAAAAAGAAATTTTGACGGAATTATTCCTAAACTTCCAAAGTTGATTAAAAAAGTAGGCGTTTTCGTAAACGCAAATTTAGATGAAGTTGTAGAAAAAATTAATAAATACGACCTGCAAGCAATTCAATTGCACGGAGATGAAAAGGTTAAATATATCAGCAAGTTAAAGTTGTGCTTAAAAGAAATTCCCGTTGAAATAATAAAAGTATTTTCTGTTGATGATAATTTTAATTTTGATAAAATAGAGGAATATGAAAGTGTAGTTGATTATTTTCTGTTTGATACAAAAGGAAAAGAACGTGGAGGAAGTGGAAAAACTTTTAATTGGGGAATTTTAGAAAAATACAATTTGACAAAACCATTTTTTTTAAGTGGAGGAATTGGATTAGAGCAGGTTAAAAGCATGAAATCATTCTTAAAAGAACAGAAATCGGATTATTGCTACGCGTTAGATTTGAATAGCAAATTTGAAATATCAGCAGGGTTAAAAAACATAGAAAAACTTAAAGAATTTAAAGACAATTTAATAATTTACGATTTACCGACAACTAACAACTAAATAAATGAAATATCAACCTGATAAAAACGGATATTATGGACAATTTGGAGGTGCTTTTATTCCTGAATTATTATACCCAAATGTAAAGGAATTAGAAGATAACTATCTGAATATCATTCAATCTGATGAGTTTCAAATAGCCTACAAAGACTTGCTAAAAAATTATGTCGGTCGCCCGAGTCCGTTGTATTTAGCAAAACGATTATCGGAAAAATATAGAGCTACAATTTATCTAAAACGTGAAGATTTAAATCATACGGGAGCTCACAAAATAAACAATACAATCGGTCAGATTTTGATTGCAAAGCAGTTAGGAAAAACCAAAATTATTGCGGAAACTGGTGCGGGTCAACATGGAGTTGCGACTGCCACTGTTTGTGCTTTGATGGATTTGGAATGTATAGTTTTTATGGGAGAAATTGATATTGAACGTCAGGCTCCAAACGTTGCTAGAATGAAGATGCTGGGAGCGACCGTGATTCCCGCTACCAGCGGAAGCAAAACTCTAAAAGATGCGACAAATGAGGCTATCAGATATTGGATTCAGAATCCGGAAATTTATTATTTAATCGGTTCTGTGGTTGGTCCTCATCCGTATCCTGATATGGTGGCTCGTCTGCAAGCTGTGATTAGCGAAGAGATAAAAATTCAATTAAAAGAGCAAACGGGAAAAGAAAATCCAGATACTATCATCGCCTGTGTTGGTGGAGGAAGCAATGCGGCGGGTGCTTTTTATCATTATTTGGAAGATGAAAATGTAGAATTGATTGCTGTGGAAGCGGCGGGTTTAGGAGTAGATTCTGGCAAAAGTGCAGCGACTTCTCAGCTTGGAGATGTTGGCATAATTCACGGAAGTAAAACTATTTTGATGCAAGATGAATACGGGCAAATTATAGAACCTTATTCTATTTCCGCAGGGTTGGATTATCCGGGGGTAGGTCCTTTGTACGCTTTTTTGCATAAGACTAAACGCGCAAAATTTATGAACGCAACTGATAAAGAATCCTTAGATGCTGCTTATGAATTGACAAAGATTGAAGGAATTATTCCGGCATTAGAAAGTGCACACGCACTGGCAGTTTTATCAAAAATAAAATTTAAAAAAGACCAAGTTATTGTGGTAAATTTATCGGGCAGAGGAGATAAAGATTTGGAAACATATATTAATGATTTGGAAGGCGATGAATAGCATAATTCAGCTTTGGGACGTAATTGCGCCAACGAGATTAAAGTTAGACAAAAAGCATTGGAATTAGCATAATATTATGAAGAATATAAATCAAATATTTAAAAATAAAAAAGAGCGTTTGTGTTCTATATTTTTTACGGCAGGTTTTCCAGAGTTAGAGGATACCACAAAAATCATTGCCAAATTAAGTGAAAGTGGAATAGATTTTATAGAAGTTGGTTTGCCGTATTCAGACCCGTTGGCTGATGGAACAACTATTCAAAATAGCAGTCAAATCGCACTGCAAAATGGTATGAATTTAGATGTGGTTTTTAATCAGTTAGAACAGATTAAAAGTACAAACAAAACTCCGTTGGTGTTGATGGGATACTTAAATCAAATTATAAAATACGGTGAAAATAAATTTTGTCAGAAAGTAAAAGATTGCGGAATAGAGACGATTATTATTCCAGATTTACCGATGATAGAATACGAAAATCACTATCAAAAAGTATTCAAAAATCATGAAATTACAAACGTATTTTTGATTACGCCACATACATCGGATGAGCGTATAAGAAAAATTGATGCACTCACAAAATCGTTTATTTATGTGGTGGCTTCAGCCTCAATTACGGGAGCAAAAGGCGAGATTTCGCAGGAACAAATTGATTATTTTAAGCGAATAAAAGCAATGAATCTGAAAAGTAATTTAATAATTGGTTTTGGAATTTTTGACAAATCTACATTCGACAAAGCCTGCAAATATACCAACGGAGCCATTATAGGTTCGGCGTTTATAAAATATTTAGACGCAAAAGGAATTGATAAAATTGATGAATTTGTAACGGAGATTACTGGAAGCTAAAAGTTGTTAAATCGTAATTCAAAATTCGTAATTATACAAATATTTATCCATCAAATATATGATACTTGCCATAGAAGCACTCCCCAATTGTAGCTCACGTTTGTTCACTTTATCAAAGGTATCATTTACCGAATGATGATAGTCAAAATAGCGTTGCGAGTCCGGACGATAACCAACCAAAGTAACAGTTTCTGACTTTAAAGGGCTAATATCTGCTCCGCTACCGCCCTTGTCAATATCGTGTAAACCATAAGGAGCAAGGAGTTTTTTCCAGCTTTTTAATAAGTGTATATTTTTGTAATTTGCATCAATTGAAAAACCTCTTGGAGTATGTCCTCCTGCATCAGATTCTAATGCTCCGATATGATTTTCTCCTTTTGTTTTAGCAACTCTTGCATACTCTTTTGCTCCACGCGTTCCGTTTTCTTCATTCATAAAAAAGACAACTCGTATTGTGTTTTTAGGCTTGATGTTGTTCTTTTTAAACAAGTAAGCAACCTCCAAAGATTGTACAATTCCTGTTCCGTCGTCGTGAGCACCATCTCCCAAATCCCAAGAATCCAAATGACCACCTACTACTATAATTTTATCAGGATTTTTTGAGCCTTTAATCTCTCCAATTACATTAAAAGACGGAGCGTCTGGCAAAGTTTTACAGCTTTGCTTAAAATAAAATTTTAGCTTTGAATTTTCTTTTAGATGATTGCTTAAAATGTTTGCTGCTCTTGAGCTAATTGCTGCGGTTGGAATATATTTTTCTTCTGATAATTCTCCATAACTCATAGTTCCTGTGTGTGGATAATCATCTACAGAATTGGTCATTGAGCGTACAATAACAGCGTCTGCCCCAAATTTGCCGCAAATTCTTGCACCAGAGAAACGTTGATCTACACATCCTCCGTAAGCCTGAAATGTGTTGATTAAAGAATTGTCAAAAGGTCTGTTAAAAAACACTATTTTTCCTCTTAATTTATTGCCTAATTCTTCTGCTTCTCTTAGGCTTTTTACTTCTATAACTTCAGCTTTTATTCCGTTTTTGGAAGTAGAAATAGAGCCTCCTAAAGCACAAATAGGGACATCTATTTTCTGTCCGTTTACGCTGTAATTAGCCACTTCTTTTTCACCTCTTACCCAATGAGGAACCATAACAGGCTGTAGCCAAACGCTGTCTAAACCTATTTCTTTCATCAATTTTTCTCCCCAAACAACAGCCTTTGCTGCACCTTCTGAACCTGATAATCTGTTTCCAACATTCGATGTTAAATCTCGCAACCATTCGTATGATTTTCCTTCCATTAAAGCCGAATTGAATAAATTTTTGATGTTGATAGAATCTACTTTTTCTTCCTTAGAAAAGGAAACAGTATTTTTAGAAGTGCCTTTTTTTTCTGTACACGAAAATAAAATAATAATTCCTAAAGATAATAGTGTTAGTTTTTTCATTTTTATATAGTTTTATTTGGGTTAGTTTTCTCTTTTATTTGTATGCAGGTTGTTGGTTATTCATTCGTAATTGTTTAATCTTGTATTGCCAAATTATCAAAATGTGTAATTGTTTACGATTTAACATTCTTTTATTTCTTAATAATTTCTGCCAATAATTTTTTGGCACGCAATAATTTTACTTTTACGTTGTTTATCGGCTCGTTAATTTGCTCAGAAATTTCTTTATACCTCAACTCTTGAAAATATCTAAGGGTGATGACTTCCTGATATTTAGGATTTAGTTGTTTGATGTCTTTTAAAAGTTTTGCCAAGTTCTGTTCTGTAATTATTTTATCCTCAGGCGTTGGATTATCATCAACTATATTATAGGAATTATTGTTGTCTTCTCTATAAGGTTCGATGATAATTTGAGATTTTTTTTTGCGTAAATAATCTATATAAACATTTTTTGAAATGGTAATTAACCAAGTCTTAAATTGATATTTTTTATCAAAAGAAGATATTTTATCAAAGGCTTTAGAAAAAGTCTGGATAGTTATATCTTCTGCATTGTTTTCGTTTTGATTCTTTTTTATTTGATAATTATATACGCTATTCCAAAAATTATCCAACAAAATATTGAAAGCAATTTGGTTTCCTTCTTTGGCTTTTTGAATGATTTTAAATAATTTTTCTTCTTTTATTTTCAATGCGTAAGTTTTGAAATAATATTTAATACGATTTTTGAATTGAACAATTAACTATTTTATAATCAAAAGTTGTATTATTCAGAACACGAGTCAAATTGGTCTGGGGTTTTTCCGCAAAAACCACAAACGTCATCTCTTTTATTTAGAATTGGGTTTTGATTTGCACAGGTTCCGGAAAATTTTCCATCTCTCTTAGCCCAAATCTTAATGGCAATTCCGGCAAAGGCTAATCCTAATAAACTAATAGTAAGTAAAACGAGTTTCATCTTTTTACAAAAGTACAAAAAAATATTGACATATAATGCCAAATTGACTGCATAAAGTGCCAACAAAAATTTCTTTAAAAACTCAAACAAATATCGTTAGTGTTCTGTAAATATAATGTCTTAGATAGATTAATCTTAGGTTAATGTATGATTAAATAAAGTGTTAATATTTTAAGTCTCTGTTAATTATTAGTTTCGTTACCGTTTTTTATATATAATTTTGCATAAAAATAAATCACACTGATTATGAAAAAAAGTGATATTAAATATGGCAAAAAGAGCGGAACTTGGATTGTCTATTGTAAAGCACTTAATAGAGGCTTATAATGAAACTATTTTATTGAAAAGTAAATATGGCGAAGGCTCGGAATTTTCATTTACTTTACAAAGGTCAAAGTAGATTTTGCCTGATATTTCCTGCTCTGTAACCACAAATAGAATTGTAGCCCAATCAAAATTGCACCTGTCAACAAGTGTGTCGCCTGAGTTCCTAAAGGAAAATCTGCATAATACATTAAAATACCTGTAATCGTTTCTAATAAAATTAAAAAAATAATCCAATTTACCAGTCTATAACCCAAATTTTTAAGCTGATTTAAATAAAATAATCCGAGATTTACTAGCACAATGGCTACGGTAAAAGACCTGTGGAAGTAAAATTTAAAATTGGGGTTCAGTAAATGATAATTTTTGTTTTCAAACCCAAATAATTTTATTTGTTCGTCAATAAATTGCCTCACTTGAGTTCCTAAAGCAACTTGTATGAATGAGAATAATACTGAGGCAATAATTAGTTTGTGAAACAGAGAATTGTAGGAGACCGTTTTCTTTTGAGGTGATGCAATAAATAATAATCGTACCAAAAGACCAATAATTAATAATCCGCCAATCATATGGATTGTAATTATTGTAGGCTTTAAATTGGAGTCTATCACTGTTTTTCCTAGCCAAGCTTCAATCAGCATTAAGAGAAAAGCCAAAAAAGAAATAACGGTAATTTCTTTATTCTCTTTCCAAAATTTGGTGGAAATAAAAATTAATAGCAAAAAGAAAATTCCAGAAATGACAGAGGTTAAGCGATTTATATACTCTGTCCATGTGTGATATTTATTAAAGGTTGCGTAATTGTGTTTGGTGTATTTTTCCCACTGTTCTATATTAAATTTTGTTGAGGTTTTTATGTCCTTTTGTGCTACAAACAGAGTTTTGTCTCTAATAATTATCATTCCTTTTTTGTAGAACGCATTTGGCTGCCAAGTAATCTGTTCTTCAGAAGTGGGTGGAATATAATACCCAAAGCATTTGGGCCAATCTGGGCAACCCATTCCAGAGCCAGTCATCCTCACAATCGAACCTGCCAGAAAAATTAGATATACAGAGATTAACGAAATCTTGACTACTAAGAGAAAGTGCTTTTTCACTAAATAGATTTTATGCCAAATTGACCACAAAATGTTGTAATGTAATTTTGAATTACGAATTAGAGACTGGAAACCAGCAACCAATTAAACAATAACCCTCATTTTACTTCGGATAAGTTGTGTTATAATTTGCTGCTTTTGGTAAACCGCCATCTACATCTTTAAAATTAGAACCGTATTTATCATCTATAGCTTCTAAGATTTTTTTAGCCATTAAAGCATATCCTCTTGCCGTTAGATGAATCCCGTCTAAGCTAACCAAGCCACCGAGAACCAGTTGTGTAGTTAAGTTAAATTCATCAAATTGAACACCTGTATTAGATGCTTCTTCTAATACAGATTTAAAATCAACAAAGGCTAACTTTTTAGCTGTAGCTACACTTTCTATTGTTGAATTATAAGCATCAATTGCTGTTTTAATAGCCATTTGCTCACTAGGTATTAATACATTAACGTCCTCTAAAGGATAAGTAACTCCGATGACATTAAATGGTGCGGGAATACCTTCTTTTTCTTTACCTATTATAGAGGCCGTAGGTAGTGTAAATAAATCAGTATCATTTGCATGCCTAACTTGACCATATAAACCTCCTATTAATTTAGCTTGTAACGCTGGTATTCCTGCTTGTGTCGCTGCCCCTGTTATTTGGACAGACAAATCAGTTAATGTTTCGTCCTTAATTAATAATCTATTATTTTTTCCAGCGGTTACGAGCTTAAGTCTGTCTGAATGTCCTAAGATAGTCAAAATAGTAATTAATTGTTTCAATTGGGGGTTTAATTCTGCAACCTGTTCAGCTTTCAAAGGCACTGGATTATAAGGTACAGTAGTAAAATGTGAAAGAGATGTAATATACGGTATATTTGCCACAACTCCTTTTGCTCCTCCAAAAGTTAAAGCATCTACTATTCCAGTAAAAGTACTTGCAAAAACATTTGGGTCAGTTATGTCATCTGCTCCATAAGTACTTGGATCTATATTACCTGTTTGGTCAACGCCTGTTCCACCAGAAAGAGCATAGCTCAACACGTCGTTACCTCCTATTTCAGAAAGTGTAAAAAAGGTAGGACTCTGTGCTAAAACGTCTTCTAATATACTTGCATTTGGACTTGATGCCATTCTTACAAAATAAGGATTTGCTAAACCAATTGCAACACCGGCTACATTACCATAACCATTTACTCCTAAATGAAAACTTTTTGCTCCAGGAACTCCCATATTGTTAAACGGTCCAGTTTGTATATCACTAACTTCGGTTGTGGGGTTGTTATCGGTTAATCTAGTAGGAACTTTTCCATTAAAATAAAGTCTAGGTGGTTGAATAATACCTCCACCCAATAATAATCCTCCAAAATTATCATTCATCAAAGGTTGTTTAAAATCACCTCCACCTGCCATTGCAAACTTTTTAGATAGAATATTGGGAAATGTGTTTTCTTGGGCAGCCTTAAATAAAGCTCCATCTGTAAACCCAGCGGTAAAAGAAGCTCCTACTGCTACGTATTTAGAAAGGTCAGCAGAGCCAGATGTTAAACCTGTTACTGGTGGTATTGGATCCATTGGGTCTTCTGAGGTACAGGATACTGCTAATCCTAAGAAAATAATCAAAAGCCAGTTGAGTTTGTTAAGTTTCATAATATTTTGTTTTTAGTTTTTAATAAATTATGTATCGTTGCTACTTAAAGTAGTTGCAAAGTTATAGAATTTATTTTAATTTTTGACAATAACGCTACAAAATAATTTTAACACAATTTTTATTTATTCTAAATAAAAGACTACTTTTGTCGCATCTTTTTACAAGATGATTATTTTTTATACTGAAAAGAAGGAGGTTAAGCCTATGAGTTCAATATTAGTTTGCGATAGTGTTTGTTCAGAAAGCTGTATAAAACCTAAAAACATATGCTGTGAGAAATATAAAAAGAAGGGTGTTAATTGTAAAAGATGTCCAAATATATTATTAAAAACTGCTTCTTAGAGCGTAGTTTTTTATCTAAAGGCATCTAATCCGGTAATATCCATTCCTGTAATTAGCAAATGAATATCGTGAGTTCCTTCATAAGTAATTACACTTTCTAAGTTCATAGAATGACGCATAATTGAATATTCACCTGTAATTCCCATTCCGCCCAATATTTGTCTAGCCTCACGAGCGATGTTAATCGCCATATCCACATTATTGCGTTTTGCCATAGATATTTGTGCAGAAGTCGCTCTATCTTCGTTGCGTAAAACACCTAATCTCCACGTTAATAATTGTGCTTTGGTAATTTCTGTAATCATTTCTGCTAATTTCTTCTGCTGTAATTGAAACTGACCGATTGGTTTTCCAAACTGTACGCGTTCTTTACTATAACGCAAAGCCGTATCGTAACAATCCATTGCAGCCCCGATTGTTCCCCAAGCAATACCATAACGTGCAGAATCTAAACAACCTAAAGGAGCGCTTAAACCAGACTTGTTTGGCAATAAGTTTTTTTTAGGTACTTTCACATTATCAAAAATCAATTCACCTGTTGATGAAGCACGGAGAGACCACTTATTATGAGTCTCTGGCGTAGAAAAACCCTCCATTCCTCGTTCTACAATTAATCCGTGAATTCTTCCTTCTTCATTTTTTGCCCAAACTATTGCAATCTGTGCAAAAGGTGCGTTAGAAATCCACATTTTTGCTCCATTTAAAAGATAATAATCTCCCATATCTTTAAATTTTGTTTCCATTCCCGCAGGATTTGAACCATAATTTGGCTCTGTTAAACCAAAGCAACCAACCCATTCTCCGGAAGCTAATCTTGGCAAATATTTTTTTCGTTGTTCTTCGTTTCCATATTTCCAAATAGGATACATCACCAATGATGACTGCACAGATGCTGTGGAGCGAATACCAGAATCTCCTCTTTCAATTTCTTGCATAATCAATCCGTAGGAAATTTGGTCTAGTCCAGCACCGCCATATTCTTCTGGAATATATGGTCCGAATGCTCCTATTTCTGCCAGCCCACCAATAATTTGATGAGGAAATTCAGCACGTTGTGCATATTCTTCAATAATTGGAGAGACTTCACGTTTTACCCATTCTCGGGAGGTGTTTCGAACTAATTTATGTTCTTCTGTTAATAATTCGTCTAAATTATAATAATCTGGAGATTGAAATAAATCTTGAGGCATAGGTGAGTGTTTTATAATTCTTCAAAAATAATAAATATAGAATTATGATATAATACTTTTTCAATTTAAATTTGTCGCAATGAACTATACCTTTAAAAAAGACGAACGTCTGAAAAGCAGAAAGATAATAGAAAGACTTTATAAGGAAGGAAGATCTTTAAAAGCTTTTCCACTTCGTATGGTTTATTTTCAAACAAGAGACATATCTAATTTCTATGTGCAGGTGGGTATGTCAGTGCCTAAAAGGAATTTTAAAAAAGCAGTTGACAGAAACAGAATTAAACGTTTGATGAGAGAATCTTACAGAAAACAAAAATATTTGGTGTATGATAAGCTTAAAGTCCCTTGTGTTTTTATGATTTCTTATATAGGTAAAAAAGCAGATAAATATACTGATATTGAAAATAAAATGAAAGAATTATTAACATCGTTGGTCAAGGAGATTACCAAAAAATAATTCTGTTATATGAATTACGATTGTGCGATTTGACAATTCAACAATTCTACGATTAAACAATTAATGATACTCAGGAATGTCTTCCAAGAAAACATAGGTTTTATTCTTAAAATCCATTTTGCAAAAATAATGTTCCAGTCCGTTAGTAATAATTAGATAATTGGCGTTTAGTTTTATGTTGTAGCGTGCAATTTGGTCAAATGTAGTTTGAGTGATTTTTATATTAGGTGCTTTGCATTCTACAATAATATTAGGATTTCCACTACTATTAAAAACAACAATATCTGTTCTTTTTTTCAAATTATTGACTGTAAATTGTTTTTCTAAAGCAATTAAAGAAGCAGGATATTTCTTTTTATTAATCAGAAACTGAACAAAATGTTGCCTAACCCATTCTTCTGGAGTTAGTACCAGATATTTTTTTCTTAACTCGTCAAAAATTAATGTGTGCCTCTCATTCCTTTTGGACTTGAAAGAGCAGGGCGGAAGATTGAGTTTTTGCATTGTGCTAAAGTAAAAAATAATTCCATTTTTGATTTACGATTCAATCGTTTAATGATTTAATAGTAATTGATAATTCGTAATTAAAAATTCCCATCACATTGTATTGACGCGTTCTACTCTTTTTACACCGTCAACTTTTTTAATATTTACGATAAGATTATTAAGTTGTACTTTATTTTTGACACTTATTGATAGTTTTCCTTCAAAAACGCCTTCGTTTTCTGAAATATTAATAGTATTAATATGCACATCCATACTGTTAGAAATAATTTTTGTCAGGTTGTTTATAATGCCTTTTTTATCAATACCGTCTATGTGCAGAATAGCCTTAAACTCTTGTTTAGAAGAGTCTATCCACTTTGCAGACATAATTCTGTACGCGTAATTGGATTGCAACGAAATAGAATTAGGACAGTCTTTTTTATGAACTTTTATACCATCATTAATCGTTACAAAACCAAAAACCGAATCGCCGGGGATAGGATTACAGCATTTAGAAATCTTATAATCTAATCGCTCGTCTTCTTTACCAAAAACTAAGGCATCATATTTACTGGTTATTTCTTCTTTTTCAATAATTTTTTTTGAAGTACTACGCTTTAGTTTACCTCTAAAAAAACTGATAAAAGCATTGTTTTTTTGACTTATAAAATCTTTTAATTGTCTGTTATCTATGGCTCCGTTACCTATTCTATAAAACAAATCTAAACTCGTTTTTAAAGAAAAATAACTAACCATTTGATTAGTTACTCTATCATTTAAAGTAATTCTAAGATGGCGTAATTTTCTATTTAAAATAACTTTTCCTTCTGCTGCAATTTTCTTTTCTTCTTCTTTTAGTGCTACCTTTATTTTTGTTCTGGCTCTGGCAGTAATTACAAAATCTAACCATCTGACATTTGGTTTATTTACAGATGATATCTGTACTTCTACTTGGTCTCCACTGTTTAAAGTATGGCTTAGAGGAACTAATTTGCCGTTTATTTTTGCTCCTCTGCATCTCAATCCGACGTCTGTATGTATGGAAAACGCAAAGTCTAAGGCAGAAGCTCCTTTTGGCAGTGATTTTAAATCTCCTTTAGGAGTAAAAACAAAAATTTCTTTAGAATATAAGTTTAATTTAAAATCTTCAACAAAATCAACAGCATCTAAACTTTGGCTTTCTAAGGTTTCCTTTAGTTTATTGAGCCAATCTTCTAATCCATTTTCTTTAACATCTCCTTGTTTATATTTAAAATGTGCTGCATATCCTTTTTCAGCAATTTCGTCCATTCTTTCAGAGCGAATTTGTACTTCAACCCATTTGTTTTCTGGTCCTATAACTGTAATATGCAACGCCTCATATCCTGTAGATTTTGGTTGAGCAATCCAATCTCTAAGGCGAGAAGGGTTTGGCTTAAAATGGTCTGTTACTATTGAATATATTTTCCACGCATCAAATTTCTCATCGCCAGAAATAGGTTTAAAAATTATTCTAATTGCAAATTTATCGTATACTTCATCGTAAGATATATTTTGTTTAAGCATTTTTCTACGAATAGAAAGAATAGACTTAGAACGCCCTTTAATATCATAGATAAAAGATTCTCTTTTTAGAGATTTGTGTAGTATTTCTGTGAAAGAGTCTATATATTTTTGTTGCTCTTCTTTGCTCTCTTTTACTCTACTTAAGATATCGGTATATACTTCTGGCTCGGTATATTTTAATCCTAAATCTTCTAATTCAGTCTTAATATTATACAAGCCTAGTCTATGTGCAAGCGGAGCATAAATATATAAGGTTTCAGACGCAATTTTTATCTGCTTATCCACAGGCATAGCATCCATAGTTTTCATATTGTGCAATCTGTCCGCAATTTTTATTAAAATTACACGAACATCATCGTGTAAGGTTAGCAACATTTTTCTAAAATTTTCTGCCTGAATAGAAAAATCTTTATCCTTTTTTAGGTGAGATATTTTTGTAAGCCCGCTTACAATACGTGCAATGTTTTCGCCAAACAGATGTTCAATATCCTCTATGGTGTAATTTGTGTCTTCTACAACGTCGTGCAATAACGCCGCCGCAATAGATGTAGCTCCCAATCCTATTTCGTAGGCAACTATTTTGGCAACCGCCACGGGATGATAAATATAAGGTTCGCCCGTTTTTCTACGTTGCTCTCTATGTGCATCAACGGCAATATCAAAGGCTTTTCGAATCAACTTTTTATCTTCTCTTGATAAATATTGATACGAACCTTTTAATAAATCTTTATAGCGTTTTGCTATCTCTTTGTCTTCATCTTCCAATGTCGCTGTGTAACTCATAGGCTAAAAGTAATATAAAGAAACTTAACAGACAAGAATTTTATGAAAATAATTTTGGATTTACAATTTACCAATTAGAAACTGAACACTGAACACTGTACGTCCCTGATATAGGTTGACCGCAAAAGTCAATTTATAATGCGAATAAATATCAGAAAAATAAACAAATATCGGAAGTTTTTGGAAGACTTTAAACGAAACTTAGTAGAAGAATTTGAGAGTGGTAAATTTAGTGTGAGAGTTAGGTAAATTGTCGGAGACATCAATTTATAACTGGATATATAAATACTCAACATTAAATAAAAGGGGGAAGTAGAATAGTTGAAATGGGAAAAATAGCACTTATGGAATCAAGGATTTAGAGAATAAGGTTCGAGAATTAGAGCTTTATTCTACTTCCTACATAGATGTGTTGAACGTGAGGTTAGTATATTTTATTTTTTTGTGATTAAGATTCGTAAAATTAATATTTTTGCGACAAAATGTTATGCACCCAGTAGTTACCAATTTGATAATTAAACAATTACACCGAATTTCTACTAGCATTTATATTCCCAAACAACGACCTCATTACTATTTTTTCATGAGTATTTAAAAGAGTTTTATTTGCTGTTTTATCTTTTTTTAGCTCTTTAATTTTAATTAAAGAATGTTGCTGAATAGTTAAAAGTGGCAGTACAATATCTTCACGCAAATCAATAGATGCTTTATCTACAGGGTTATCTTGCATTAGTTCACTATGGTTGGATATTTTTAAGATTAACTTTTTAGTAGTTTTAAATTCGTCGTAAATAATATTCCAAAAACTACCGTAATCCTTATCATCACTCATATATTGAGTTAATTGAAAATTACATTTAGAAAGAGACATCATACTGTTTTTTATCAAAGCGCTAAAGAATTTTGATTTTTTATACAGGTCTTTTAACTCCCCCATTTTTCCTTTATCGTCATACCCTTTTAAGGCGGTGCCAAAGCCAAAAAAGCCGGGAACGTTCTGTTTTAGTTGACTCCACGAGCCTACAAATGGTATTGCCCGCAAGTCCGATAGATTTAATTCTTTAGAGTTTGAGCGTTTGGAAGGACGACTTCCTATATTTGCTTTTGAATAATATTTTAATGTACTTATATTTTCTAAATAAGATAAAAATTTGGGGTGATTTTTAAAATCTACATAGGCATTGTAGCTGATAGTTGCCAAATCATCTATGATTTTAATCTCATCTCTATTCATAGAATTATTTGAATTATTCAATAACTTATTTGAGATGCCGGAACTTAATAGCTGCTCTAAATTGTATTGAGAAGAATCTAAAGTTCCAAAATTTGAGCTAATTGTCTGACCCTGAACGGTTAATTGAATTTCTTCATTTTCTATCGTTTCTCCTAAAGAGGCATAAAACTCGTGAGTTTTTCCTCCTCCTCTTGCTGGAGGACCTCCTCTGCCGTCAAAAAATATAACTTTAATATTGTGTTTTTTAGATATTTTTGTCAATTCTTCTTTAGCTTTAAAGATAGACCAATTTGCCATTAAATAGCCTCCATCTTTTGTCCCATCAGAAAAACCGAGCATAATGGTTTGTTTTAGTTTTCTACTTTTAAGATGCTCTACGTAAGCTACATTAGTATAGAGTTCTTCCATTACTTTTATGCAATTTTTCAAATCATCTATTGTCTCAAACAGAGGAATAATATCCACAGGAATGCTGTGATTGTATCCACACAAATTAAATAAAGACAAAACTTCTATAACATTTAATGAGGTTTGCGTATTGCTGATTATATACCTATTCGCTCCTTTTTCTCTATTTTCTTGCTGAATAGTTTTAATCAATTTTATAGAATTTAATGTCTTAATTGTCATCTCGTCTTTTAATAATAACACATCAACATCTCCATTAATTTTAGAAAGTATTTCTATTTTATTTTTATCAGAAAGATTGAAATAATTTACTGAAAACAAATCACTTTCCTTATTATTTATACACATTTCAACCACATTATTCAATACATTATGGTGTATTCTACTATCCTGCCTGATGTCTAAAGTTGCGAAATGATACCCAAACAATCGCACTTTATTAATAAATTCATCTACAAAATCTACATATAAAGACTGATGTTTATTTATAAGAATTTCTTTAATAATTTTAAGTCTATCAATAAATTTATGTAGAGGAGGCATCGTGTTAACTCCCTGATTGATAATATTTTCTAACAAAACTGCTTCCAATTCCGCAACTATCTGATCTACATCATAAAACGTTAGCCTTCTTTTTAGAGACCGCATATCTTTATAATAATTTTTTAAAATAGATTGTCGTAATCGCCTAGCAACGTCCAATGTAATTTCTGTCGTTACAAAAGGATTTCCATCTCTATCTCCGCCGGGCCAAAAACCTAAATTGATTACTTCGTTATCTTTATTATCAATAATATTATTTTTAATGTAGCTGTACGTTTTAGAGACAGAGTGATAAAAAATATTTTCTAAATACCATATCAAATTAATTGCCTCATCAAAAGGGGTAGGTTTTTTCTTCTTAAAGAAAGGTGTTTTTCCTAATTGTGATAGCAACTGATTTATTTTAATCAAGTTATTTTTCTGGATAGCTTTTGTCAAATCTGTTATAATTCCTAAAACAGTTCCCGGGTAAAATTGCGTAGGATGAGCTGTTAGCACAATTCTAATTTTAAAGGAGTTTAGATATTTTTTCAAATCCTTTTCTTTATTCCTTAAAGCTGCTGTTTCTTTACTATATCTAAGCGTCCCCACCCCGTCCATATTGTTGACTATTTTAAAGGAAGCGTCTTCAATAGCGTCAAATAAAACTACTTGACGCTCTATGTATTGTATAAATTTAAACAATAAGTTTATTTTCTCTTCTTCTGATAAATTAGAACCATATACTTTGAAAAAATAAGTTACAATCTCTTCTGGGTTTTTCTTATTTGAGAATCCTTCCTTACAAACATTGTGAAACAAAGGCAGAAGCACCCCAGTTTTAGTAATGTTGTCAAAAGGTAATGTTGCTAAGATGCTGTTGTAGATATGGTATTTAACCTCAACGTTCTCTTTATATCTTATAAGTTTTGGTAATTTTTGCATAAAAATCTCAAAGGTAAGAAATAAATATCAACTTTAATAAATTATCAATTCGTAACTCAAAAATTATAATTTATAGTACTTTTGCAGAAATAGTTTATAGCAAATGGACGTTATAAAAAGTTTACGCTGGCGTTATGCAACAAAAAAATTTGACGCAAACAAATCGCTTACAAAACAACAAATAAACACATTAAAAGAAGCCTTTAATCTGACCGCAACTTCCTACGGATTACAGCCTATAAAAATGGCAATAATCCAAAATAAAAAACTACAAAAACAATTAGTAGAACATTCTATGAACCAACAACAGATTGAAAATGCTTCTCATATTTTAGTAATTTGCACTCAAAATAAATTAACTACAAATGATGTAGAAAACTATTTTAACTTAGTTAAAAAAGCCAGAAACACATCAGATGCTATTTTAACGCCTTTCAAAGAATATTTAAAACAATCATTGATGTCAAAAACTGATGATGAAATTTTTGCGTGGGCAAAAAACCAAGCCTATCTATCATTAGGAAATTTGCTAGTGGTAGCTGCTGTAGAAAAAATTGACGCTTGCCCTATGGAAGGTTTTGACCCAAAGAAATACAGTGAAATTCTAAATTTGGAAGAACAAAATATGTTTCCTGTTTTAGTTTTGCCTGTCGGTTTTAGAGCCGAAGATGATTATATGAAAGACCTAGCTAAAGTTCGTAAAAAAACAGAAGAAGTTATTGTTGAGATAAAATAAGAGAATATAGAAAAGACGAAAGAGCCAAAAACCAAGACAAGTTGGAAGTTGTTGAATTGTGTAATCGTTGAATTGTCAAATTGTCAAATCATTGAATCAAAGCTGGAGGGCTGCCAACTGAATACTGCCCACTAATTCGTAAAACATAAATTAATGAATTCAGAAATAAGAAATTTAGAACCCAAAGCAGTATGGAATAATTTTGCTGATTTGAACGCAGTTCCTCGCCCGTCAAAAAAAGAGGAACGTATAATCGCCTTTATGGTAAATTTTGGCAAAACTCTCAACTTAGAAACTGTGGTTGATAACGTGGGAAATGTGATTATTAAAAAACCTGCTACTACGGGTATGGAAAATCGTAAAACAGTAGTGATGCAAAGCCATCTGGATATGGTACATCAGAAAAATTCGGACACCCTTTTTGATTTTGATACCGAAGGAATTAAAATGCACATCAAAGGAGATTGGGTTACAGCAGACGGCACAACTTTAGGTGCCGATAATGGCTTAGGAGTTGCCGCAATTATGAGCGTTCTGGCATCTGCCGATATTGAACATCCACCGATTGAAGCCTTGTTTACTATTGATGAAGAAACTGGAATGACCGGTGCAATAGGCTTGAAAGCAGGCTATTTAGACGGAGAAATTTTATTGAATTTAGATACTGAAGAAGACAACGAAATTGGTATGGGTTGTGCCGGCGGGATTGATATCACAGCTACGAGAACTTATACACAAGAAAATACTCCAAAAGATACAACGGCTTTTTCTATTTCTATAACAGGGCTTAACGGAGGTCATTCGGGAATATCTATCCACAAAGGATTGGGAAATGCAAACAAAATTATGAATCGTCTGTTGTTTGATGGTTTTGAGAATTTTGGATTGCGTATTTCTGAAATTAGTGGTGGAGGTTTGCGAAATGCCATTCCAAGAGAAAGCGTTGCTACATTCGTTATAGACAACATTTCTAAAGAACCTTTTCTGTTTGAAATCAATGAACTTATCAACAATATTAAAGCAGAGTTTTCAATAATAGAATTAGAACTTTCAATCGAATTAAAAGAAGCTTCATCTCCAAAAAAAATAATGGAATTAGGTGTTCAGGAAAAATTTATAAAATCTGTTTATACTGCTTTAAACGGAGTGTATAGAATGAGTCCAGATGTAGAAGGTTTGGTAGAAACTTCAAATAATATTGCAAAAGTTATAGCAAAAAATGGAAAAATAAAAGTTGAATGTTTAGCTCGTTCGTCTTCTGAAACAGGGAAATTAGACTTGGCAAATTCTCTGCGCTCAGCTTTTGAGTTAGCTGGTTTTGAAATTACAACTTCGGGTTCATATCCAGGCTGGCAGCCAAATGTCAATTCAGATATTCTAAAAATTATAGCCAATTTATATGAAAAATTAAATGGAGAAAAAGCTATCGTAGCTGCCTGTCATGCAGGTTTGGAATGCGGAATTATAGGGCAAAGTTATCCTAAAATGGATATGGTTTCTTTTGGACCAACAATTTTAGGAGCACATTCACCAGACGAAAAAGTAGGTATTTCATCAACACAAAAATTTTGGAAATTCCTGTTAGAGATTCTAAAAAATATTCCTATAAAGGAAGCTAAAAACTAAAAGTGATTTAGAATGAAATTTTAGAAATTTCTAAATTTATGGCTGAATAGTTACGATAATTCGTAAATCTAAAATCGTAATTCACATTATATGCAATATTTTATGGTCAAATCGGGATAAAACGGTCTGTTTTTTTATCGTATCCGTATGGGCAATGTTTGCATCCGCTTTTACAACAATGCCCTCTTTTTAGATGATACTTTTCGGTAAAAACCCTGTAACCTTGCTCGTTTAAATAATAATCTTCTTCTGTCAATTCTACTCGTCTAAACATATCACAAGTGTTTATTATTTTTCTTTTTTCTACACTCTTACAGGCAAGTTTTGTATCAAATCTATATATAAGTTTATTTGCTTTTTTAGATGTTTACGCTCATAAATTCCATCTAAAAAACCGTGTTCTAATAAGAATTCTGAGCGTTGAAACCCTTCTGGTAATTCCTTTCCGGTTGTATCTTTAACAACTCTAGGTCCTGCAAATGCAATTAAAGCATTTGGTTCGGCAATATTTACATCTCCAAGCATTGCATAAGAAGCTGTTGCTCCTCCTGTTGTAGGGTCTGTACACAAAGATATGTAAGGAATTTTAACCTCTGCCAGTTGTGCTAATTTTACAGATGTTTTTACCAATTGCATTAGTGATAATGAGGCTTCCATCATTCTAGCTCCGCCAGATTTTGAAATCATCAAAAACGGAATTTTATTTTTGATAGAATAATTTATTGCTCTATAAACTTTTTCGCCTACTACCGAACCCATCGACCCTCCAATAAATGCAAAATCCATCGCAGCGATGACAATATCCTTGCCCAAAGATTTGCCAACAGCTGTTCTAACAGCGTCATTTAGTTTGGTTTTTCTCTTTGCAATTTTTAACCTATCCGAATATTTTTTAGTGTCTTTAAATTTTAGAGGATCTACAGAGATTAATTTTGGATTTAATTCCTCAAATTTATTGTCGTCAAATAATAATTTGAAATATTCCTTACTCCCTATTCTCACGTGGTATCCGTCTTCTGGGCTCACATGTAGGTTTCTTTCCAATTCCTTAGTATCTATAATTTTACCACTGGGAGTTTTGTACCACAATCCTTTGGGAGTGTCCTTTTTATCTTCCGTAGAAGTTTGTATCCCTTTATCTTTACGTTTAAACCAAGCCATTATTTTAGTTGTTTTAAATTTTTTCTGCTATTAAAATTTAATCTATTAAGCAAGTGTGTTTACGTTGTTCAAATCCTTAAAAGCAGATTTCAAACGCTCTTTAAACGTGATTTCCCCTTCACGTAGCCACACTCTGGGGTCATAATATTTTTTGTTTGGCAATTCTCCGCCTTCAGGATTTCCTATTTGACTTTGTAGATAGTCATTTTTTGTGTTTACATAATCTCTAATGCCCTCTGTAAAAGCATATTGTAAATCTGTGTCAATATTCATTTTTATAACTCCATAACCAATTGATTCTCTGATTTCTTCAACGCTAGAACCTGACCCTCCGTGAAAAACAAAATTTATTGTATTGTGAGGAACATTGTATTTTTTAGAAATATATTCTTGCGAATTTTTTAATATTTCTGGTGTTAATTTTACGTTTCCAGGCTTGTAAACACCGTGAACATTACCAAAAGCAGCAGCTATTGTAAATCGATTGCTAACCTTTAATAATTCTTCATAAGCAAAGGCAACTTCCTCTGGTTGCGTGTATAGTTTAGAAACATCCACGTCAGAATTATCAACGCCATCTTCTTCTCCTCCCGTAATTCCTAATTCAATTTCTAAGGTCATTCTCATTTTACTCATACGAGTTAAATATTGTTTACAGATTTCAATATTTTCTTTAATCGGTTCTTCAGATAAATCAATCATATGAGAACTATACAACGGCACTCCTGTTTCTTTAAAATGTTTTTCGCTGGCATCCAACAAGCCGTCAATCCAAGGAAGCAATTTTTTAGCAGCGTGATCTGTATGTAAAATTACAGGAATTCCATATAATTCTGCCATCTGATGAACGTGTTTTGCACCAGAAATACCGCCCGCAATTGCTGCTTTTTGATTTTCATTAGATAATCCTTTACCAGCATTAAAATGTGCACCGCCATTCGAAAATTGAATAATAACCGGCGAGTTTAATTCTTTTGCAGTTTCCAGTACAGCATTTATAGTATTAGAACCAGTAACGTTAACCGCAGGAAGTGCAAAGCCTTTTTCTTTTGCAAAGTTAAAAATTTTTTGAACGTCATCGCCTGTGGCTACCCCAGATTTAATAGCATAACTCATTTGTTTTATTTTTATGATAGGATTAAAGCCTCAAAAGTAGTGAATTTTGAATTACAATTACACAATTTAACGATTACACAATTAAACCCAACTAATTTCTCCCACCACAAAAGTACTTCCTCCGATATAAATTAAATCATCTGCCGAAGATTGTTCAACTGCAAATGTATAAGCCTGATTTACAGATAAAAATTCATATCCCTCTAAACCAAATTCTTTTGCTCTACTTTGCAATTCTTTGCTCAACATTCCTCTGGGAATATTGGGTTTACAAAAATAATACCTTGCATTTTTAGGAAACAGAGGAAGTATATCCTCCATATTTTTATCTTTTACAACTCCTAAAACTATATGTAAATTGTTGTAAGTTTCATTTTTAAGTTGATTTAAAGCTAAGGTCAAACCTTCTTTGTTATGAGCGGTATCACAGATTACTTTTGGTTTTTCTTGTAAAATATGCCAACGTCCTAATAAACTTGTATTCTTGATTACATTTAGCAGTCCGTCTGAAATGTTTTTATCAGAAACTACAAATTCTTCCAATTGCTCAATAGTTTTTACGGCTGTTTTTATGTTGATTTTTTGATAATTTCCTAGCAAATCTGTTTTGTAATTTACACTGCTATCCGAAGCAAAAACTATTTTAGAATTTGTTTCTTTTGCTTTATTTATAAAAATATTTTCTACTTCTATTTGCTTTTCTCCAATCACCACAGGAATATTTTTTTTTATAATTCCTGATTTTTCAAAAGCTATTTCTTCCAATGTTTCTCCCAAAAATTGCGTGTGGTCTAATCCTATATTTGTAATGACAGAAACTTCTGGAGTTATAATATTGGTAGAATCTAATCGTCCTCCCAAGCCAACCTCCACGATTGCGATATCTACATTTTCATCAGCAAAAAAATCAAAAGCCATTCCTACTGTCATCTCAAAAAAAGATAATTTCTGTTTAGCCAAAAAATCTTTTTGTTTTACAATAAATTTAACAACTTTATTTTTAGTAATTTCCTTCCCATTAATGCGAATTCGCTCGGTAAAATCCTTTAGATGTGGCGATGTATATAACCCTACTTTGTATCCTGATTCTTGCAGGACTGAAGCAATAATATGACTTGTTGACCCCTTTCCGTTAGTGCCACCAATATGTATTGATTTGAATTTATTCTCTGGAAACCCTAATCTTTTTGAAAACGCTAAAATATTGGTTAAATCTTTTTTGAATGCCGTTTTGCCCTCTCTTTGATACATTGGTAATTTAGAAAACATCCAATCTACTACTTCTCGATATGTCATTAAAATAATTTGTTATAAGGGGTTGGTTGTAATTAATTGAAAATTGAAAAATAGTAATTCGTAATTACAAAAATTGTAACCTGGCTACATATTTTCCTATTACATCAAATTCTAAGTTTACTACGTCATCTACTTTAAGATTTTTGATAGTAGTGTGATTTAATGTATAAGGAACTATAGCCACACTAAACGTTTCTTTCTTTGAATTAACAACGGTTAAACTCACGCCATTTATGGTAATCGAGCCTTTTTCTATAGTAATATTATTCACCTTAGAGCTATATTGGAATGTAAAAACAGTACTCCCGCTTTCTTTTTCTATTGATTTACAGATGCCCGTTTCATCAATATGACCTTGTACAATATGCCCGTCTAATCTATCTCCTAACTTCATAGACCTCTCTAAATTGACTAAATCTCCAACTTTCAATCTGCCGATATTTGTTCTTTGTATCGTTTCTTTGATGGCTGTTACAGTATATTTATCATTAGAAATATCTACAACTGTTAGGCAGATACCGTTATGTGAAACACTTTGATCAATCTTTAGTTCATTCGTAAAATCACATTTTATAGTGAAATTTATATTCTTTTTCTCTCTATTAATGCGAGTTACAAGCCCTAAAGATTCAATAATTCCGGTAAACATAAGTTCTAAAATTAATTAGTTATTTTTGTAATGCCATTTTGTGATCAAAATAGTATAAAAATCAAAACTAAACAATATTGAGCCAAAAAGCATGAAAAAAAGAAGAAAAATAGTCGTAGGAATATCGGTTGGAGATACAAATGGAATTGGTATCGAAGTAATTTTAAAAACTTTTGAAGACAAAAGGATGTTGGATTTTTGTACTCCAGTTATTTTTGGTTCTACAAAAATGCTCTCTTTTCATAAAAAACAACTGAATTCTGAAACCTATATAAACGGAATTATGTCAATAAATCAAGCAGTTGATGGTAAAATTAATTTACTAAATATTTGGAGAGAAGAAATTCCAATTAATTTAGGAACTCCCACAAAAATTTCTGGTGAATACGCTTTAAAATCTTTGGAAGCAGCAGTAAATCATCTAAAAAAAAATAAAATAGATGTTTTAGTTACCGCTCCGATAAACAAACAAAATATTCAGTCAGATTCTTTTGATTTTCCCGGTCATACGGAGTTTTTAGAAAATCAATTGGAAGGAGAAAGTTTAATGATTTTAATTTCTGAAGAATTGCGAGTAGGTCTTATTACTGGACATATTCCTGTTTCAAAAATCTCTAAAAATATTACTCCAGAATTAATAAAAAAGAAAGTTTCAATTATGAACAAAGCATTGGTAGAAGATTTTGGAATAATGAAACCTAAGATTGCTATTCTTGGGTTAAATCCGCATTGTGGCGACAATGGCGTTATTGGAAAAGAGGATGACGAAATTATCAGACCGACAATAGCAGAAATTAGAGAAAGTAGAGAATTGGTTTTTGGTCCTTATGCGGCAGATGGCTTTTTTGGCTCTAGTACCTACAAACAATTTGACGGGATTCTAGCTATGTATCACGACCAAGGATTGGCTCCTTTTAAAGCATTGTCTTTTGGAAATGGCGTGAATTACACAGCGGGATTATCAAAAATTAGAACCTCACCAGACCACGGTACGGCTTATGAAATTGCAGGTAAAAATGCCGCAGACCCAAGCTCGTTTAAAGAAGCTCTTTTTAGTGCGATAGATATTTTTAAAAAACGAAAGGAATAGTAACTATTCAACCACAAATATACAAATATCCCCCCCACCTTCTTTTCAACAATTTTCAATTATAAAAACGAAGACTTTAGTTTTGACATCTACTTAAAAGGAAAACAACTATATGACTTTATAGACCAATGAAATATAGGTAGTGAAGTTGTTTTTGAACAAGAATTAATAGTTTTATCATTTTACTTTGCTATTAATATAAATAGCTGTTAAGTTTCACAAGGTTGTTGCTTTCAACTTGTTTTAATAATTTTCAAATTTAGTATTTTATTTTTAAAATTGTCAGGTTTTTCTTTAAATATTTCAGGGTCTAATTCATACCATTTTTCAACTGCATTAAAAGGCGTTTTTACCTTTAATTCTCTTCTTAAACTTCCGTGCCTTCTGTATAGATTATAATGGACTAAGAAATTCATTAAATCAATGTTCATTTCTTCTAAAGAATTATACTTTGTTCTTTTGATAGTACCTTTCTTTATAATATCATTTGCTTTCTCAACCATTCCATTTGTCTTTGGTGTGAATGGCTTAGTGCATCTATAGTCTACTTAGATTCAATTAGTAAATGCAACTTTTAGGAGTATTTTTATAAGATTAATATTCGTTTATAAGCCTTCGCTCTTTTGTGGAGTGAAGCGTAGCGAAACGGAGCAAAAGAGCGAAGGCTTAATTACCTTCTCTCAGTTACTCCTTATTAAGTCTTATATTTGTACTCTACTAAAAGTCAATAAATATGAAGCACCTAACTAAAGAACAAAGGTATCAAATAAAAGCATACCTAAATTGTGGTAAATCAAAGATTTTTATAGCAGAATCTTTGAAAGTAAACAAAACTACCATTTATAGGGAGTTAAAACGTAATTCAAATAAACGAGGCAGGTATAATCCTGATTTTGCACAGGAACTCTCTACAGAAAGAAAAGAACGCTTTGCTAGTAATAGAAAATTTACTCCATCAGTAGAGAAGTATATAAAAAAGCAAATAGAACAAGAGCAATGGTCTCCAGAACAGATAGCTGGTTATTGTAAATCAGAGGGAATAGATATGGTTTCGCATGAACGCATCTATCAATATCTTAGATTAGATAAAGCTAAAGAGGGTACTTTATATAAACATCTAAGACATCAGTTAAAGCACAGAAAACGTCCAGTTTCAGGCAAACAAAATACAATTAAAGATAAAGTTTCAATAGAGTTTAGAAGCGATATAATTAACAACAAAGAACGCTTTGGCGATTGGGAAATAGATTTAATTATAGGAAAAGATGGAAAAGGAGCAATTGTTACAATAGTTGAAAGAACTACTGCTTTTTTCTTAATGAAAAAGCTACTTTTTGGTAAAAAAGCTGAAGAATTAGCCGATACTGTTATTGATATGCTAATGCCTTATAAGAAATTTGTTCATTCAATTACTTCTGATAATGGAACTGAATTTGCCGAACATATAAAAATGTCTAAAAAATTATTAACAGAGTTCTTTTTCGCACATCCTTATTCTTCATGGGAAAGAGGGTTAAGCGAATATACTAACAAATTAGTTAGGCAATATATACCAAAAAAATTAATATTCAGTCTATATAGCGAGAAGGAAATCAAAGACATACAACATAAAATTAACCGAAGACCAAGAAAAAATCTAAATTATGATAATCCTAAAAATATATTTTATAAATTTGTAAATAAAAAAGTTGCATTTGGGGGTTGAATCTACCCAGTGGTTTTTTTGTCTTTCTGCGCTAAATTTTTTTCAATTTAGACTTAAATTACCTGCTCATACTGATAAGTATAAAATTGTTTACATTTGCACAGGAAACGATATACGTATTATTAGGAAATGTAGTTGTGGCCTGTCAATTGTCATACCAACAACCAGAAATCAAAAGCTAAACAATAATATAAAGTGAAAAAACATAATTTTAGTGCAGGTCCTTGTATTCTACCACAAGAAGTTTTACAAAAAGCATCAGAAGCAATTATCAATTTTAATAATGATAATCTTTCTTTATTAGAAATTTCACACAGAAGCAAGTCTTCCGTAGATGTAATAGAAAATGCCAGAAGTTTGGCTTTAGAATTGTTAGGCTTAGAAAATAAAGGATATAAAGCTCTGTTTTTGCAAGGAGGAGCAAGTACTCAGTTTTTAATGACTGCCTATAATTTATTAAATAAAAAAGCTGCTTATTTAAATACGGGAACTTGGAGTAGCAAAGCGATAAAAGAAGCAAAACTATTTGGTGAATTAGTAGAAGTTGCGTCATCAAAAGATAAAAACTTCAGTTATATTCCCAAAGGATATAAAATCCCTTCGGATGCAGATTATTTTCATTGTACAAGTAATAATACCATTTTTGGAACTCAAATAAACCATTTTCCAGAATTTAACGGCTCCATTGTCTGTGATATGAGTTCTGATATTTTTTCCCGCCAATTAGATTTTTCAAAATTTGACCTTATTTACGCTGGAGCACAGAAAAATATAGGTCCAGCAGGAGCAACATTAGTTGTAGTTAAAGAAGATATTTTAGGAAAAGTAGAAAGAACGATTCCTTCTATGTTAGATTATCAGGCACATATCAACAAAAATAGTATGTTTAATACGCCTCCTGTTTTTTCGGTATATGTTTCTATGCTAACTTTAGAATGGTTAAAAGATTTGGGCGGAATTTCGTTCATTGAAAAGGTAAATAATAAGAAAGCAAACTTAATATATAACGAGATTGACAGAAATTCATTATTTAGCGGAGTTGTAGAAAATAAAAAAGATAGAAGTTTTATGAATGCAACTTTTGTATTAACAGATAAATCTTTGCAAAAATCGTTTGATACTCTATGGGAAGAAGCGGGAATCAACGGTTTAAAAGGTCATATAAGTGTGGGCGGCTACCGTGCAAGTATGTATAATGCTCTGCCTTTGCACAGCGTACAAGTATTGGTTGACGTAATGCAAGAGCTTGAAAGAAAAGGATAAAATTCTAAAACGTCATTTTATTTTTAGTGATGACAATATTAAATAAACAAATGAAGATATTAGCAAACGACGGAATTTCACAAAGTGGAATACAAACCTTAGAGAACAAAGGATTTGAGGTAATAACAACAAAAATTGCACAAAATCAATTAGAAAGTTATATCAATGAAAACACTATTGACGCAATTTTAGTTAGAAGTGCAACACAGGTTAGAGCCGAATTAATAGACGCTTGTCCGAGTATTAAATTGATTGGTCGTGGAGGTGTTGGTATGGACAATATTGATGTAGATTATGCAAAAGATAACGGATTACACGTTATCAATACACCTAATGCATCTTCAAACTCAGTTGCAGAACTAGTTTTTGCACATTTATTTGGTATGGTTCGTTTCTTACATCAGTCAAATAGGGAGATGCCTTTAGAAGGAGATACACGTTTTAAAGATTTAAAAAAAAACTTTTCTAACGGAATAGAATTAAGAGGTAAAACTTTAGGAATTATTGGTCTTGGGCGTATCGGAAAGGAGGTTGTTAAGATTGCTTTAGGAATTGGGATGAAAGTAATTGCAGCAGATGAAATTGTAGTAAACGAAATAATTAATATACCTTTTTACGATGGGCAATCAGTAGATATAAACATAAAAACAGAACCGATAGATAAAGTTTTGAAGAACTCGGATTTTATCACGATACATGTTCCAAATCAAAAAGAATATATTATTGGAGAAAACCAATTCAAACTTATGAAAGATGGCGTAGGTATTATAAATGCGTCTCGTGGTGGCACAGTTGATGAGGTTGCTTTGATAAATTCAATACAAAGTGGTAAAGTAAAATATGCAGGTTTAGATGTTTTTGAAAACGAACCAAACCCAGAAATCCAAATACTAATGAATTCTGATGTCTCTCTTACACCTCATATTGGAGCAGCAACCGTAGAGGCACAAGATAGAATCAGTAAAGAACTTGCAGAACAAATTATAGAATTGCTGGGAGATTGAGAATTACGATTTTTGATTTACGATTACACAATTACCCATTAATTACTTAACATTACCGGCATTACAAGCATTGATATTTGTTCTCCTTCATCAGTGCCGTCAATTGGGGTCAAAACACCCGCTCTGTTTGGCAAAGACATTTCTATTGAAATATCTTTTGAATCTAAGTTAGTTAGCATTTCGCTTAAAAAACGAGAATTGAACCCTATTTGCATATCGTCGCCTTGGTAATCACAACTTAAACGCTCATCAGCTTTGTTTGCATAATCTAAGTCTTCCGCAGAAATATTTAATTCTTTTCCTGCCATTTTTAAGCGAATTTGGTGTGTAGTTTTACTAGAAAAAATAGATGCACGTCTTACAGAATTTAAAAAAGATTCTCTATCAATCACTAATTTATTTGGATTTTCTTTTGGAATGACAACTTCATAATCTGGATATTTACCATCAATCAAACGGCAAATTAGCACTAATTTATCAAACTTAAACTTTACATTTACATCGTTATATTCAATAATAACGTCGCTTTCAGCATCTCCCAAAACTCCTTTTAATAAATTTAATGGCTTTTTAGGCATAATAAATTCTGCTGCTTGGTCTGCGGTAACATCTGTTCTCGAATATTTTACTAATTTATGAGCGTCCGTTGCTACAAATGTTAAATTATCTGAACTAAACTGAAATAAAATTCCACTCATTACCGGGCGTAGGTCATCATTGCCAGTAGCAAAAATAGTTTTAGAAATTGCCGTTGATAGAATTTTTGCAGGAATTTTTATGCTTATAGCATTAGGCAGTGCCACAGGTTTAGGAAATTCTTTTCCATCAAAAAAAGCCATATCATATTTACCTTGATTAGAACTAATCTCTAAGATGTTTTCTTTCTTGACTTTAAACGTTAAAGGCTGGCTAGCAAATGTTTTTAGAGTGTCTAACATCAAACGTGCAGAAACAGCAATTAATCCAAAACTGTCACTTTCTACATCCACAACAGAACTTATGGTTGTTTCTAAATCTGCAGCAGAGATTTTTAGTTGAGAATTTTCTGTTAGCTCAAACAGAAAATTATCTAAAATAGGCATGGTATTGTTGCTGTTAATAACTCCTCCTAAAACTTGCAATTTACTTAATAATTGCGAACTTGATACGATAAACTTCATTTATTTGCTTATTTATAAGTTTTGATTTTTTTGAACTGATGACTCTTTTTGATACCCGTCTAAAATTAGACTACAAATGTATTCTAAATAAGTGGTTTTAAAAATTTATTTAACTTTAAAATTGAAACAGAGAGTAGAGAACAGAAAATAGACAAAAAGAATTACGAATTAAGCTGAAAACCGACAACTAACAACCAATAAAAACTATTCTAATAAATCTGCTCTCCAACGCTAATTTTTTCTGCGGGTTCTACAAAAACTAATTTGCCGTCAGCAGAACTTGTCATCAATATCATTCCTTGACTTTCTACTCCTCTTAATTTTCTTGGTGATAAATTGCACAAAACAGCCACTTGCTGACCGATAATATCTTCTGGACTAAAATTTTCTGCAATTCCCGAAACAATGGTTCTCACATCAATTCCTACATCTACTTCTAATTTTAATAACTTCTTTGTCTTTAACATTTTTTCAGCCTCTATAATCGTGCCTACTCTAATATCTAATTTGGAAAAATCATCAAAATTAATCATTTCCTTTTGAGGTTCTACCACCTTATTATCCTGATTATTTACCTTTTTTGTGGCTTCCAATTTTTCTAATTGAGCTGTAATTTCTTCCTTTTCAATTTTAGAAAATAGCAATTCCGATTTTCCTATCTGATGATTATCAGGAAGCAATTCGTTTTTTAAAGACACCTCGTCCCAAGTAAAATAGACTTTGCCTTTACCAAAACCTACATTGAGCATATTTTTTAATTTATCTGAAGTAAATGGCAAAAATGGCTCGGACAAAACTGATAATCCGGCGGCTATTTGCAAGGAAATATACATAATGGTTTGCACGCGTTTTTCGTCCTGTTTAATTACTTTCCACGGCTCTTCATCTGCCAAATATTTATTTCCTAAACGTGCTAAATTAATCAATTCTTGAGATGCTTCTCTAAATCTGTAACGCTCAATAGATTTGGAAATCATTTTTGGAAATTCCTTTAAATTATCTAAAACCTCTTTGTCGGTTTTGGTGTATTCTCCGAGACTCGGCACCTGTCCGTCGTAATATTTATTGGTCAAAACAACCACTCTATTTATAAAATTCCCGAAGATAGCAACCAGCTCATTATTATTTTTTGATTTAAAATCTTCCCACGTAAAATCGTTGTCTTTAGTCTCGGGAGCGTTTGCCGTTAAAGTGTAACGCAACACGTCCTGTTGGTTTGGAAAATCCTTTAAATATTCGTGTAGCCAAACCGCCCAATTCTTAGAAGTTGATAATTTATTTCCTTCCAAATTTAGAAATTCGTTGGCAGGAATATTTTCTGGCAATACATAATCTCCGTGTGCTTTTAGCATCGCAGGAAAAATAATGCAGTGAAAAACAATATTGTCTTTTCCGATAAAATGTACCAGTTTAGTGTCTTTATCTTTCCAGTATGGTTTCCAGTCTTTATCGTTTTTTTCTGCCCATTCTTTGGTTGAAGAAATATATCCGATAGGTGCGTCAAACCAGACGTACAGCACCTTTCCATCGGCTTCCGTGAGAGGCACAGGAATTCCCCAATCCAAATCTCGAGTTACAGCACGTGGACGCAATCCGTCATCTATCCAAGATTTTACCTGCCCTAATACATTGGGTTTCCAGTCTTGTTTATGTTCTGATAAAATCCATTTTTTAAAAAAATCTTCGTGTTTATTTAAAGGCAAAAACCAATGTTTTGTTTCTTTTAGGCTGGGAGTATTTCCCGTAATCGCAGACTTAGGATTGATTAAATCTGTTGCATTATGGCTGGTTCCACATTTCTCGCATTGGTCTCCATAACTTTCATCATTTCCACATTTAGGACAAGTTCCGATGATAAATCTATCTGCCAAATATTGGTTGGCTTCTGCGTCGTATAATTGCTCTGTAACTTCCTCGATAAATTCCCCGTCATTATACAATTTGGTAAAAAATTCTGAAGCTGTATCGTGATGAATTTTGGCAGATGTACGCGAATAATTATCAAAAGAAATACCAAAATTAACAAATGATTTTTTTATAATTTCGTGATATTTATCTACAACTTTTTGCGGAGTGATTCCCTCTTTTTTTGCTTTAATAGTAATAGGCACTCCATGTTCGTCAGAACCGCAGATAAAAATAATATCTTTGCCTTTTAAGCGTAAATAACGGGAATAAATATCCGCAGGAACGTAAACTCCCGCCAAATGACCGATGTGTACAGGTCCATTAGTGTAAGGCAAAGCAGCAGTAATTGTATATCTTTCTGGCGTGTTCATCTGATTTATTTTGGTTTTATATTGGTCTTGGACTGATTTTTGAAACGCAAAAGTACAAAAACAAAGCAAGTTAAGTGCGAAAAGTTAAAAGTTACATTTACTAATTGAATCTAAGGAGTGGTCAGTTTTCAGTGAGTAGTTGGCAGTTAAATACTGAAAACTGAGTACTGACCACTAATTCGTAATTCGGGGAGTGTAATTCAAATTTACTCTATACGGTAACACCTCTCATAGCTTCTATGAGATAATTAAATATTGTAAGAGGTTTATTAAATACACCTGTACGAGGGTTTCTAACATCTGCTCCACCACCGTATTGCGTAGTTATTTGCAAGGTATATTCTCCTGTGGTTAGCGTGTAGGGATGATTGAGATAAGCCTTGCGGATTTGTTGTTTATTATGGTTATTACCTTTTTAGCTGTTCAGACAAAGTTGGGTTTACAGTCTCTTTGATTGAGCTGAAAGACAATTACGAATTAAGTTGGAAACTAAACACCGAACACTGGAAACCGACAACTAACTCATAATTCATAATTCTTAAATATATTCATTCCGTACCAAGCGATATAAGCAAAACAAATTAATGGAAGTACAAAAGAAAAATTCACTTCTGAAACTCCCATAATAGTGGTGTCGGCAACTCCTCTGCCGCCGGCATCTATAATACTTCCTTGTATCATCGGCAGTAAAGCTCCGCCAACAATCGCCATTACTAATCCTGCAGAACCAACTTTAGATTGTTCTTCCGTCAAGTCATTTAAGGCTATTCCGTAGATTGTTGGGAACATCAAAGACATACAAAAAGAAATACCTACCAGACAATACAAGCCTATCATACTTTCAATAAAGATAGTTCCACCTACAAAAACTGCTGCTAATAGAGCAAAATACATCAATAATTTTCCCGAACTCATATAACGTAATAATGCAGTGCCTATGACACGACCCACAGTAAATAATACAAAAGCTAAAAACTGATACGAGAATACATCTACTTTTTCATAACCTTCGGTATCGACATTCTTTAAATCGATAGCTTCTGCATACTGATAGATATATGTCCACGTCATAATTTGAGCTCCTACATATAAAATTTGAGCTAAAACACCTAAAACATATTTCTTATTCTTTAGAAGTTTTCCAAAACTCTCCGTCAGGCTGGGCATAGCTCCTTCTTCTTTAGACTGTGGCATCTTACTGATTATAAACAAGACAAAAACAGCTAAAATTAACAATCCCAAAATCACATACGGGTCGCGAATTACCGCTAAATCGGAGACTCTAATCAGAGCTCTTTTCGCTTCATCTAAAGCACCAAAATCTTTAATATCATCAGATTGCAAATTGTCATATACAAAATACTTTGCTATCAATAAGCCGGCAATTAACCCTAATGGATTAACAGATTGTGCTAGATTTAACCGCTGCGTTGCAGTTTCCTTTGCTCCCATTGCCAATATGTATGGGTTTGCAGCGGTTTCTAAAAATGCCAGTCCGAAAGTCAGCACATACAATCCTAAGCAGAAGAACCAAAATTGTTCGGTTATAGCCGCCGGATAAAACAACAATGCTCCTGCTGCATATAATGATAAACCTATTAGAACTCCTACTTTGTAAGAATATTTACGCATAAACATTGCGGCAGGTAAAGCCATACAAAAATAACCTCCATAAAATGCCATTTGCACCCAAGATGCTTGTGTATTTGATAATTCTAACACTTTTTTAAAGGCATTTACCATCGGGTCGGTTACGGCATTAGCAAACCCCCACAGTGCAAACAAAGAGGTAACTAAAATAAATGGAATTAATACTTTTTTCGAGACTACTGGAATTTTTTTCATTTCTTATATTTTAAATGACTTACTATTTTTTGAATTACGATTACACAATTCAACAATTTCACGTCAATGACCTGTCCAAATGTGTATAACCGCCATCTACAAAGAGTAATTGCCCCGTAGTATGGCTAGATTTATCAGAGAGTAAAAACACAACAGTATCCGCAATTTCTTCAACAGTTGTCATTCTACTTTCTAATGGAATATTCTTTCTTATTTCTTGTAATTTTTCTTCTTTGTTAGGAAAAGTGCTAATCCATTTTTTATACAATGGAGTGTAGCATTCAGCAACTATCAAAGCATTAACCCGAACGCCATATGGCAATAATTCTACAGCCCATTCTCTCGTTAAGGCGTTTCTGCCACCATTGGAAGCAGCATAACCGGAAGTGCTTCCCTGCCCAGTTACTGAAACTTTAGAACCAATATTTACTATGGCTCCTTTGCTTTTTTTAAGCTCAGGCAACGAGTGATGTGCCATCAAATAATAATGAACTAAGTTACGCTGTAAGGAAATCATAAAATCTTCGTAATTTCCGTTTTCTAAACTCACGCCGTCATTTACTCCCGCATTGTTGACTAAGCCATCAATTCTGCCGTATTTTTCAATTACACTTTCAACGGCTGCTTTGCATTGCTCGGGTTTGGTTAATTCTGCAAAAGCATAAAATACCTCAAATCCATTTTCTTCAATATTTTTTACTACCCCCAAAATACTTTCCTTATTCCTGCCTATTATCACAGGTATAGCTCCTTCTTTTAATAAAGATTGAATAATCCCAAGCCCAATTCCCTTAGAACTTCCTGTAACTATAATTACTTTTTTTTGTAAATTTAGATTCATCTCTTTTTTTTTGTTGAATTGTGTAATCATGTAATCGTAAATCAAAAATCGTAATTCGTAATTTTCAAATTATCAAATTGTGTAATCATAAATATATTTCAACAGCATTCAATCCCATAATTCTATTTTTTTCTTCTTCAGAAAACAGGGATAAATAGTTTTCGGTAATTTTTAGAACATCTCTGTACTCGGCGGCTAACAAGCATACAGGCCAATCAGAACCGAACAAAATTCTCTTGGCACCAAAGGCTTTAAAAACAACGTCGTAATAATCTTTAAAGTCTGTTTCTTTCCACTTATTCCAATTTGCTTCGGTTACAGCTCCTGAAATTTTGCAATATACATTATTAAAAATTGCCAGCTTTTTTATATTATTTTTCCAGCCTTCAATCTTCTTTTCTTTTATATTGGGTTTCCCAAAATGATTTAACACAAACACCTGATTTGGAAATTTTTCTACAAAACCTATCACATTTTTAAGCTGATTAGGATACACCAAAATATCATAAGTCAAACCAAATTGAGCCAATTTACCTATTCCTCTTTGAAAATCTTCTCTCAATAAAAAATTGATAGATTCTCCCTGAACGATATGACGAACTCCTTTAAAATTTGAATCTTTAGAAAAATAAGCTAACCTTTCCTCAACATTAGAATCTAACAAATCTACCCAACCTACAACTCCTTTTATTATAGAATTATTTTTGGCGAGGTTCAGCAAAAACTGCGTTTCTTCTTCTGATTGGTCTGCTTGAACAACAATACAGCTATCTATTTTATTTTCTTTGAGAATTGGTTTTAAATCCGCCGGAAGAAAGTCTTTTCTAATCACCCCCATAGTTTTATCTATCCAGCTATCCCGAACAGGATTGTATCTCCAAAAATGTTGATGGCTGTCGATTCTCATTTGTAAATAACTACGATTATTTATAACAACTTGCTGTAAATTAATTTTAAATCAAGGTCGTCTCCCATATCTTTCTGTAATTGAATTAAATCGGTCAACATTGCCTTTATTTTCTCAAAATTTGATGGATTGTCTGCTATATTATTTAATTCTAATGGGTCATTTTCCAGATTATACAATAAAATCTTTTGAGATTTAGGATATAGAATTAATTTATGATTATTTTTTCGAATCATACGTTGTGATTCTTTTTTAAAGGCACCATAAATAGCATTGTATTTACTTTCAGTCTTAGTTCCTTTTGCCAAATCCATAAAACTATTAAATTCTACATATGTTGGTTTTTGTACTCCGGCAATTTCCAGCACACTAGCCATAATATCCTGCAAATAAATATCAGATTCAATCTTTTTTCCTTTAGGTATATTTGGTCCCACAACCATTAAAGGAACTCTTATGCTATGATCGTACATATTTTGTTTTCCCATAAGACCGTGTTCTCCACAGGCTAAACCATGATCTGAAGTAAAAAAGATATAGGTGTTTTCTTTTAAGCCTTTCTTTTCTAATGTTTCAATAATATCCTTTAATTGGTCATCTAAATGAGAGATTATTGCGTAATATTCCTGCCTGTTTACTTTTATAGCATGTTCAGTCCTTGGAAATGGTGCCAATTTTTCGTCTCTTAAATTTTTACCCGCACCCATTGTTTCAGCATATGGATATAAAGGCATAAAACTTTTGGGTATATCAATATTATCCAGCGGATACATATCTACATATTTTTTAGGAGATTGCCTAGGGTCGTGAGGTGCATTAAATGCAATATACATAAAAAACGGAGCTTCTTTTTGGACTGTACTGTCAATAAAAGATACTGCGTCATCCTTTACCAATTCGCTCCAATGCTTTCCGCCTTTCCAATAACCGCCAAATGCTTTCTTCCATGGTTTCCATACGGTATCATTTACATGCTGTGGACGATTATACCCTTCGGGCGTACCATTAGGCATCCCCCGAAACACATGACCAACATGATTAAAAATTTCTTTTGGTTTCGCCTGCACATGCCATTTCCCAGTCATATACGTATCATACCCTGCGGTTTGCATTAATCTGGGCAATGTTTTATCTATATCTTCATTCTTAGAATAATTGTCCGAAATTTGTTTTGCTCTCCATATAGAACGTCCACTAATAATCATAGCTCTTGAGGCAACACATATCGCACCATTCCATCCTCCCATATTATATGTATGTGTAAAAGTTACTCCTTCTTCTACCAATTTATCCATCGTAGGCGTTATAATCTCCTTATTTCCCAGAGCATGGATCATTTTAAAACTCTGATCATCCGAAAACAAAAAAATAATATTCGGCTTTTTACCAATTTTAGTTTCTGAAATGACCTTTTGTAAGTTCTCTTTACAGCCCAAAAGGCAAAAAAGCATTAGTCCTTTTAATAAATATTTCATTTTTTTTTTAGTTTCACAAGGTTGTTATTTACAATTTGTATTAATGATTTAATAGTTGGTTAATAGTTGCTGATTTCCAGCTTCCAACTTCACTTTTCACTTTATAGTTTTTCACTTATCTTTTCTTTTGGCTCTTTTTCAACTCTTATACGCAATCACGTTTTGTTTAGATATTCCTAAGCCTTCAATCCCTAACTCTACAACATCTCCTGCTTTTAGATAAAGTTCGGGATTTAGCCCTAAACCTACCCCAAATGGAGTTCCTGTAGAAATAATATCACCAGGCAATAAAGTCATAAATTGACTGATATGACTTACCACATTCTGTACGTTGAAAATAAAATCTGAAGTGTTGCTATTCTGCATTATTTTCCCGTTTAATTTTAGCCATAAGTTCAAATTATTGGGGTTTTTAATCTCATCAGTCGTAGCAATAAACGGACCTATTGGAGCAAAGGTGTCGCAGCTTTTTCCTTTTACCCATTGCCCAGATCTTTCTAGCTGAAACGCTCTTTCACTTACGTCATTGTGCAATACATAGCCTGCAATATAATCTACGGTATTTGCTTCTTCAACGTAAGATGCTTTTTTGCCAATTACGATAGAAAGCTCTACTTCCCAATCTGTTTTTGTACTTCCTTTTGGGAGCATAATATCATCATTAGGACCAATCAAAGCTGAAGTTGCTTTGAAAAACAAAACAGGTTCTTTAGGAACTTCCATTCCGCTTTCTGCTGCGTGTTTTGCATAATTTAAACCTACACAAACAATTTTTGAGGGTCTTACCAATGGTATTCCCAAACGGACTTCTTCGCCTATGACAGGACATTTTGATTTATTTGATACTAACCAAGACCTCAATCTGCCTATGCCACCACTTCCAAAAAAAGATTCGTCAAAATCTTCTCCAAATTTACTTACATCTATTCTCGTTCCGTCTGCCAGTTGAATTCCCGGCTTTTCCTGACAAACATTTCCAAATCGTATTAATTTCATGTTTTATTTATTTTATTCTAATCCACATTGAATGTCCTCCTCCTGCGACTAATTTAGCGTGAATAATTGTAGTACCATCTACTATCATTGTTTTTATTTTATAATCTTCTTTGTTCTTTTAAAAATGGCTACTATCTGTGTCAGAATAAATAGTAGCCGTATATTTTATTCCTTTTTTACGAAAATTTAAAGGTATATCTAAACTTCGAGGGGTACGATTTGTAGACTTCCGACAAACCATTCTTTATCTTTAGAGCGTGCCACTGTAATGCTTTCTCCTATCATGTCATTTATAACTTTCATATCGTCAAAACTGTCGGGGAGTTTTCTTACAAATTCAAATAAATCACTTTTTTCTTATAGCCATCAGGTGCATCTGGCAATACTGTAAGTGGGCTATAATAAACTACTAATTTTGCATTTTCTGCCACTACTGTAGAGGATATTTCTTCAAAAACTTTTTTATTCTTATGCGCTAAATTCAAATTATACCATCCGTTTGTTTGGTCTAAGGGTCCTGCTATTTGATTGATAAAACACGCTGAAACTGCAGTTTCTGGATAATAGGATTTTTTTGCGTCAGATTGTATATGACAAAGTTCTTTCGTCACTAAATTAGGATAAGTTCTGTCATCTCCACTTGGGGTAACTGGACCGTTATGAAAATCTACAAATCTAATATAGCTTTCATTTTCTTGTTTGTAAACAAATCCATCAGTTGTTTTATGACCTAACACTCTCCAATCCCAAAGTGATTTTCCCGGTTTTAGCCAAAAAAAGTTTTGTAAAGGAGGCGGATTTAGATTTTTAACAATAATTGTTCTCCAACTCGTGTGCTTATTTAATATTTTAGATTTTCCCATTAAAAAACCCAATTTTCCTCTTCTTACATTTATTCTAAACTGTGCATTATCAAAAATAGCAGATTCTGTTATAGACACGACCACTTGTTTATTTTGATATACAACTGGAGGAGATAATATACTTGGAAGATTACCTTCGATTAAATTTAGATGACCTACATTATGCTTTTCTCCATTTGCAACCCATATTTCCCCGTTGTTTTTAAAAACAACTTCACTATTATCTTTCTCTATAAAAATTTCTTTATCTCGTGAGAATTCATATCTAAATCCGACTCCATCGTTAAAGACTCTGAAAACAATATTATAGTTTTCTCCATTTGCTGTTAAAGAAACATTTAATTGGTTGTAATAAATACAATTTTTTTTCATCGTTATTTTCAATCTTAAATTCAAATAATAAATACTCCCAATCTGAGTTTTATTCTTCCATCCACCACAATTGTTTCCAATGTGTTCCTGTATCATTTTGTTGTTTTAATCCTGCTGTGCTTCTTCCTTCTAAAATTTGTTGTCTCAATAATTCTTTTAATTCTTCCACAATTTCTGGTAAATCCTCTTGTAAATTATTTTTTTCTCCGGGGTCATTGCTCAAATCGTATAATTGTATTTCTGGCAGCACCTTTGCTTCTCCTGTGTTTGGTCTGGGAAAACTCCAGCCTCCAGAATCGGAACACATAATCAATTTATAATTTCCTTTACGGATTGCAAAACTTCCATTTATGGAATGGTGAATGACCGTTTTACGGAAAGCATCTCCAGTAGAATCTTGTGTTAACAAGGGCATCATATTAAAACTATCTTCAGCTTCATTATCTTTTAATTTATAATTTGTAATTGACGCAACGGTAGAAACAAAATCTGTGATACATATAATTTGCTCGTTAGTTGTTCCCTGTTCAATTACTTGTGGCCATTTTACGATAAATGGCACACGATGTCCTCCTTCAAAAATATCGGCTTTGTGTCCTCTATAAATTCCACTTGGATTGTGTCCTTTTGAAATGAGTTGTTTAAAATTTGCTTCAGGAGAACAGCCATTATCACTTGTAAAAACTATCATCGTATTGTTTTCAATACCCGAGCTTTTTACTTGTTCTAATAGCTTCCCGATGTAGGCATCTACCATCATTACAAAATCTGCATAAGGATTGTCCAAACCACTTTTTCCTTGAAATTCTTTGCTTGGTAATATCGGTGTATGAGGTGAAGGTAATGGCACGTACAGGAAGAAAGGTTTTTTATTTTTTGCTTTTTCTGCTACATAAGAAACGGCTCTTCTAATAAAATTGGGCGTTACATCTTTATGTACAAAATCTGGAGATGTCAAACCTTTTCTCCACCAACTTTGACGACCTTTATCAACTGTAAATTCTGTTGGTATCGCGGTCGCCATTCCGTTTTCTACATATACATAAGGAGCCATATCTAAAGAGCCACAATGTCCATAAGCATAATCAAACCCAAGGTCGTTCGGGTTGTTTGTTACAGGCTTTGAGAAATCTATGGAGTCTTTTTTAAACAACGCCCAGTCCCAACCTAGATGCCATTTTCCAATAAAAGCTGTTTGGTAGTTTTGTTTTTTTAGTAGAGATGCAATTGTAGTTCTACTAGATGGTATCAACGCTTTTGATTTTCCGCCAAGCACGCCTTTCTTTAGCCTTGACCTCCAAGCGTATCTTCCCGTTAAAAGTGCGTATCTTGTTGGAGTACAGACAGATGAAGGTGTGTGTGCATCTGTAAATTTCATGCCTTCACTCGCCATTTGGTCTAAATAAGGTGTTTTAATCCCGCTTTCTTTGTTGAATGCCGCTATATCTCCATAGCCTAAATCATCTGCCAAAATATAAATAATATTTGGCTGTTTTTCTTTACTCTGATTATTATTGTTGCAAGACGCAATCCATAGAAATAGAAACAATACGGAAATTAATTTTAAAAAGTTGCTCATAATTTAAATAGTTTAATGATTAATTAATATACGAAAATAGTGTAATCGTAAATCATTTTCTAATCTCTTTTAGTTTTTAACTTAATTTTATAAACCCTCCGTCTATTGGATAGTCAGTTCCTGTGATAAATCCTGCCTCGTCGGAACATAAAAACAAGGCTAAGTCGGCTATTTCTTGAGGTTTTCCCATTCTTCCAATAGGTTGTGTTTCTGAAAGTTTTTTAAACATATCTTCTTCTTGTCCAGGATAATTTTTAGATAAAAAGCCATCTACAAAAGGAGTGTGTACACGTGCTGGCGAGATACAATTACAACGAATACCTTCTGATATATAATCTTTTGCCACTGAATAGGTCATTGTCAATACCGCTCCTTTGGTCATAGAGTAAGCAAATCTATCATTGAGACCCACAGACGAACCTATAGATGCTAAGTTCAAAATCACACCGCCTCCGTTTGCTTTTAATGGAGCAATACAGGCTTTGGTGCAGTTGTAAACGCCTTTAATATTTACATTGTACAAATTGTCTAAATCTATTTCTTCCACAGCCTCCACATTTCCGATATGTGCAATACCAGCATTGTTAATCAAAATAGAAATTAAACCTATCTCGCTTATTTTTTTGATGATAGCATTGACATTTTTTTGATTAGAAACATCACATTTATGTGCTTCTGCTTTTTCTCCAAACACACTAATTTCAGCGACAGTTTCTTTGGCTGCTTCTAAATTGAAATCCAAAATATGGACTTTCGCTCCCTGCAAAGCAAACGTTTTAGAAATAGCTTTTCCAATTCCGCTACCACCACCCGTTACGATTGCCGTTTTTCCTTTTAAGCTAAATTTTGTCATTTTAATGTAATTTGTAAAATAGTATCTATCGGGTCTTTTTCTTCTTCTGGAATTTTAATCAGCAAACCGTAGCTATCTAATTTAAATTTTACCTTGTTTCTGCTTTTGTAAAAAACAATCGATTTGATTTTCTCTTTAAATTCAGGAATAAAAAACACATCTTTATTTTCTAATATGTGAAGATACATTTTATTTCCTTTTTGGGTAGAAACAATTTCTTCCGTAGGAGCAATGACACCTGCTTTTGTAGCATAAATTGTCTCTCCGTTTATCTTTAACCAATCGCCCATCAAAGCCAACGATTTTATGTGTTTTGGTTGAATTTTGCCATTTGGCATAGGTCCTACATTTAATAACAAATTGCTTCCGTATCCCGCTGCTTTGATTATATATTGAATAAGTTCCTTCTCGCTTTTATGTTTTTTGTCTTTTAGGTTGAAGCCCCAAGAGTTATTAATCGTTTCACATACTTCTTTTGGCAATACTCCAATATCCTCTGCTTTGCTGGCAAAACTACGCGTTGATTTTCCTGGCAAATCTTTTTCAAACATCTGAAAGTCTTCGCCTTGCTTTGTTGCTTCGTGATGATTATTCCCTATAAGGCATTGAGGTTGTAACTCGTGAATTAATTTATAAATTTCATCATAATGCCAATTTGCAGTTTTTTTATCCCAATCACCGTCAAACCAAATTCCTCCTATTTCTCCGTAGTTGGTCAACAACTCTGTTAATTGAGCTTTTATAAAATTAATATATACGTTCCAATCACCTTCGCCTCTCCCAGGTATTCGTGTACCTGTTCTTCCTCTTGGAAAATAATCATCACGATGCCAATCTAACAATGAATAATAAAAAAATAGTTTAATTCCTTCCTTTTTACAGGCTTCCGACAGTTCTTTTAAAACATCTTTTTTATAGGGCGATTTTTTAACAATAGTATAATCCGTTGCCTTAGAATCAAACATAGAAAAACCGTCGTGATGCCTGCTGGTAATGGTAATGTATTTCATTCCAGCATCTTTTGCCATTTTCACCCATTCATTGGCGTTGTATTCAATTGGATTGAAAAAAGTAGGCAATTTATTATATTCTTCAATTGAAATATTTTGTTGATGCATCACCCATTCCGCATCTCCCAAAACGCTATAAACTCCCCAATGAATAAAGAGTCCGAACTTCGCTTCATCAAACCATTTTCTGGCTTCCAAATTTTCTTTCGTAGGCACATAGGTGCTTTGAGAAATAATTGTATTTGATATAATCACAAACGACAATAGTAAAATTAACTTTTTCATCTTAATATAGTTTTATGTTTTATTTATTTTTATAATGACATTCCTCTTTTCCAAGGGATAAAATCGTCCTGACCTATTTTCCTAGCTTTGGTTTGTATTTCTCCGCTGGCTACTTTGATGACAAATTCTAATAATTCCTCTCCTTTTGTCTGAATAGTTGCTGTGCCGTCAATAATTTCTCCCGTATTAAAATCAATAATGTCATTCATCTTTCTGTACAATTTGGTGTTTGAAGAAACTTTTATTACCGGGCTTATCGGATTTCCGGTCGGCGTTCCCAATCCTGTGGTAAACAGAATAATATTCGCTCCTGAACCCGCCAAACCTGTTGTAGATTCAACATCATTTCCTGGCGTACATAAAAGGTTTAAGCCTGGATTGGCTACTTGCTCTGTGTAGTCCAAAACATCTTCAACAGGAGAACTTCCTCCTTTTTTTGCTGCTCCTGCTGATTTTATTGCATCTGTAATCAATCCGTCTTTGATATTTCCCGGAGACGGATTTGCAGAAAAACCAGAACCCAACGCCTCCGCTCTATTATTGTAGGTTGACATAATTTTTGAGAATTTTTTGGCTATCTCCGTACCCGTACATCTGTTAATTAACTCTTGCTCCACACCATTCAATTCTGGGAATTCAGACAAAATAGTAGCCCCTCCTAAACCTATCACCAAATCAGATACGTAACCCAAAGTAGGGTTTGCCGAAATCCCTGAAAAACCGTCGGAGCCTCCACATTCTAAACCTATAACTAATTTGTCTAATCCGGCGGTATTTCTTTTTATTTTATCGGCTTCTATCAATCCTATAAAAGTTTTCTTAACGGCTTCTGCCAAAAATTCTTTTTCTGAAACGCTTTGTTGTTGCTCCAAAACATATATCGGTTTGCTAAATTCTCCTGACATTTTTTGTAAAGCATCTTGCAGAATACTCGATTGCGCGTGTTGGCAGCCTAGACTTAATATGGTTGCTCCTGCTACGTTAGGATTGTTGATATATCCTGCCAATAAATTGCACAATGTAACAGAATCTGAAGTTGCACCACCACAACCACCATTATGCGTTAAAAACTTGATTCCATCTATATTTGGAAACAATGGATTTTTGGTATATTGTTCTGTTGAAGTTATAATATCTTCTTCTAAAATTTCTGATATCGTTGCTCCAGAAGTATATGCCTCAATTAATTTATCAACATTCAACCCGAGATGTTTTTTTCTACCGAAGCCTAATTTCTCAACCAAAGAATGTTTCAATACATCTATATTTCTATTCTGACAAAAAACCAAAGGAATTACCAACCAATTATTCTCAGTTCCTACTGTTCCATTTTTTCTGTGGTATCCGTTAAATGTTTTATCTGTAAACTTAGATAAATCAGGAGATTTCCACACCTTTTTTTTATCGATATTATTCAGTGCGTACTTTTCCGTTTCGTGCACGAGATTGCCCGTATAAATCTTCCCTCCTTTTGGAATAAAACGAGTAGCCTTACCAACCAAAACACCGTACATATAGACGAAACCTCCTTTTGGAATATCTTCGGTAACAAATTTATGTTTTGAATTTATCGTGTTTTGAAGCGTGTACAGTTTGTTTTCAAAAGAGATTTCTTCTCCTTTTTTTAAATCTGATAAGGCTACTAGAACGTTGTCTTTAGTATGAATTTTTAATATCTTCATATTTAATAGTTGTTAAGTTTCACAAGTTTGTTATTTTGTTAAATTTAAAATCACTATATCCTAATATAAAAATATTACAAGTGTTTACAAAGATACGTAATAACTTTGATATATTAACCCTAATTCTGGTAAATTAAAGCATAGTAAAAAAGCCATCATTTGACGGCTTTTACTATTTTAACTAAATTTAACTTTTAACTTTCTAATAAACCGTAGGAGAAACTTCAGCATTAACTAATGTTGGTTGATGTTCTTCGCTAAGAGCGAGAACAAATATCCCTTTTTTCTTGGCTGAGCTGAGTATATGCTTATGGTCGCCTCCAGTAAATCCTGCAATTGTAGCATAGAATTTTTTGTTAGTAGATTTATACCGAGATGAATTTTTCAATATAACAATATCTTTAGGTAAATCTTCTCTAACATTATCTGAATTGATAGTTGTCTTTACTGAAACAAGCATAACAGCATTATCATTTTCAAGGATAATATCATACTCTTTTCCGTCAATATCTATATTTCTAACAATAGTATCAAAGGTTATACCGCCAACGCTTATATTTGATTTCAAGCCTCGATAAAAATATTCCTCTGAAATATTGGCTACTTTTTTTGTATAAAAACCTAAGTGACCTGATGTCTTTTTAAGAGCATATTCTGTTTCTTCAAGAATTTCTCTCATCTTCTTAAAGTCTTCATCTGCACGTTTTTCAGCAATTTTTCTGTTGTATTCCGTTTCTTTACGAATGTCTTCCGTTTCTTTACGAATTTGAGCGGTTTCCTCATCATTTTTTTTACGTATGCCTTCCGTTTCTTTACGAATATTTTCTGCTTCTTTACGAATTTGAGCAATATCACGTGCTGATTCTGTTTTAATCTGAGCAACTCTTTGTGCCGTTAATTCAAACAATTCTTTAATTTCTGTTGTTGTCATAATTTAAAAATATTACAAGTGTTTACAAAGATACGTAATAACTTTGATATATTAACCCTAATTCTGGTAAATTAACGCATGGTAGATTCAACCCCCAAATGCAACTTTTTTATTTACAAATTTATAAAATATATTTTTAGGATTATCATAATTTAGATTTTTTCTTGGTCTTCGGTTAATTTTATGTTGTATGTCTTTGATTTCCTTCTCGCTATATAGACTGAATATTGATTTTTTTGGTATATATTGCCTAACTAATTTGTTAGTATATTCGCTTAACCCTCTTTCCCATGAAGAATAAGGATGTGCGAAAAAGAACTCTGTTAATAATTTTTTAGACATTTTTATATGTTCGGCAAATTCAGTTCCATTATCAGAAGTAATTGAATGAACAAATTTCTTATAAGGCATTAGCATATCAATAACAGTATCGGCTAATTCTTCAGCTTTTTTACCAAAAAGTAGCTTTTTCATTAAGAAAAAAGCAGTAGTTCTTTCAACTATTGTAACAATTGCTCCTTTTCCTATAATTAAATCTATTTCCCAATCACCAAAGCGTTCTTTGTTGTTAACCCGCATTATTCATCAAAAAATAGGAATAATGTGTGTAAAGCGTTATCTTTGAGCAATTAATCAAAGAAATAACGCAAAAAACATACACCCAAAAATGAGTAATAAGAATACAATATTTTATCGAGGAAATACAGGAATTTCAGTTGATTTTTCAGCAGAAGAAATTAGTTCAGACGGAGCCTTAGTTCTTTTCTTCCAGATACTCGTAATTCATTATTAATAACTCATAGCACAGAGAAGCTACTCAAACAACGTGTTTTTATGCTCATGCAGGGCTATGAAGATGCCAATGATGTATCTCACTTAAAGAACGACCCTTTGTATAAAGATATTTTAGAAGGTGATTTAGCTTCTCAACCTACTATTTCAAGGTTTGAAAACAGTTTGGATAAACATTCCATTTTCAATCTATGCTATGCTTGGATAGACCACTATGTTCTTAGCCTAAAAGGACGCTCAAGTATTACTATTGATGTAGATGCCACAGATGACCCTACTTATGGAACACAACAATTATCTATGTTTAATGGATATTACGGTCAGTTTATGTATAACGAATTGTTTTTTCATGATGGAGATACGGGACAAATTATAGTTCCGGTACTTCGTCCGGGTAACAGTCATTCGAACATCAGGCCAAGAGTTGGCACAAAGAACAACAATGCTATTCGAAAATAGAAAGTACGGGATTAGGAATGAATATCCGCCACTTTGTGAGCAATATAGAAGAGAAAGATGCACGAGAGATTTACTTTGGATTTTATGTCAAACGAGGAGAAGCCAGCGAAAATAGGATTAAAGAGGTAAAGAATATGTGTTTTTCTGACCGTCTGTCCAATCACGGATTTTGGGCTAATTTCTTTCGGTTACTCATCAGCAGTATTGCTTATGAGATGTTCCTTATTTTGAAGACCAAGATTAAAAAAACAACTTTTAAAGAAGCCAAAAAATGGCAAATAAATTCTATAAGAACCTATCTGCTCAAAATAGGAGCTACCGTCAAGAAAACAAAAAGAAGAATTTATTACCGCTTATCAAAAGCATTTGTGCATCAAGAACTGTTTTATGAACTAATATTTCAGTAAGGGTTGTTTGTCGCAGATAAACAACATAGGGATACCTACGCCTTGTTGCCAAAAAAGTAACGGATAATGTCAAAAAAAGGCTAAAGAAATTGAAAAATTATAAGAAATAATACTTGATAAAAATATATCGCTAAGAAAAATAGAAATTATAAAAATTCTAAACCTGATGAATAATGCGGGTTAATTTTTTTAAAAATAGAAATACTAATGCTAACGCTGAATCTTTTAATGCTAAAATTAAACTATTCAGAGCTAATTTAAGAGGAGTAACTGATGCCGAATTTTTCCTGTTCAGATTGCATAAACTTTTTGCTTAATTCCCGTAAATTTAATGTGACCCCTTATTAGCACGCACTTGAAGGTGTTTTTCTAACAATCTATCATAGGTTCCATCGGCTTTCATTTTATCTAAAGCCTTATTGCACAAGAAAATAATCTCTCGGAAGTTGGGTGTTTTGGGTGATACTCCAAAAAAATTATGTTTAGTATCGATGGCTTCGGTTGAATAGTAAAAAAGCGTAGAGTCAGAAAAAAGTTTGTTGGAGGTATATTGTGCCACTAGTTCATCTTCTAAGGTAGCTTGAATTTCTCCAGAGCTTAGCTTCCTCAGAACATCCTCTATGTTTATCGAAACATTTCGGTGAAAATTTTCTGCCTCTAAAAATATTTTGGGATAGGCATAGTCTTGAACAACACCAACCTGCAGTCCATCAAGGTCTTCAATAGTTTCAATTTTTTCGTCCCTATCAGACCTGCTGATTAGTGCTAGCCTACTTTCACCAATAACTGAACTATAGGCAATTGTTTTTGCCCGTTCTTCCGTGTACCAAAGTCCAGGAAGTATATCGATTTCGCCTAGCTTGATTTGCTCGAGTGCCTGCGACCATTCAACATCTCTAACTTTTGTCTTAATGCCCGCACGACTCATAGCCTCTTGAATAAGTTCTACAAAAAACCCATGACCAGGCAGATCATATCCCACGTAGGGTGTCCATGTGTACGCTGCGATAACAAGAGGTTCGTCAAATTTAGATGGTTCATTTTTTTTGGAACAGGAAACAAAACAGCTACAAACAATAATGTATAATAATAATTTTTTCATAATATTTCGTTTTTAGTTAAAAAATTGTAACTACTCAGGTTGTAATCAATCCTTAAAAAGAAATTACTTCTTTTCTAAGGCTCCGCAAATTAAAGACAAAAAAACTACTCTTGCAAATAAAAAGGTTATTTTTTTGGATAAAACGTAATTATTCAGCCAATTTAGGTGATTAGTTTCACCACGTTATTGTTTATTTTTTGGTTATTTTAAACGTTTATGGTGTTTATGACGGGCTTGTTAAACTGGAAATAACTTTAGGACGAAGTCCGTTAAAAAGTTATTCCATTTCAACAATGCCACTAATTAATTGCGAAAGCAACAAATTTAGAATTATCCGAGAAAATTGGAGTATCAGAGAACACAATTAGTAAATGGAAAAACAGAGAGATTTTTGAAGATAGAAGTTCAAGACCTAATAAGATTCGTTACTCACTTAGCGAAATAGAAATGCTTTGCCGTTGAACTAAGGACAATTACTTGGTGGTCATTAGATGAGATTACAGAAGCTATACGCCCTGAGGAACTAGTAAAGATTAGGAGTGCTGTTTATAGAACTTTTGTTCGTAAAAAAGTTAATACTGTCCCTAAAAAAGAAAGAGAAAAAGCGAAGAAATTCAAAGAATACGACCCCGGATATTTACATATGGATGTTACGTATTTGCCAAAAATAAATGGTTCAAAACATTATCTTTTTGTAGCCATAGATAGAGCTACCAGAACCTTATATTATAAAATATACGACGCTAAGACAAGTGCAAATACAGAGGCATTTATGATAGAATGTATAGATTTTTTCCCTTTTGGAATTACACATGTTCTAACAGATAATGGACTTGAGTTTACCAATAGATTACTAAAAAATAAAAAGGGAGAATATTGTACAAAACCAAGCAAATTAGATGTTATTTGTCAGGATAATAACATAGACCATAGATGCACTAAGCCATTCACGCCAAAGACAAATGGAATGGTTGAGAAAGCAAATGATATTATAAAGAAAGGTACTATCAAAAGAACAAAGTATAATTCTTTAGAAGAAATGAACATTGATTTAATGAATTTCTTAGTCCATTATAATCTATACAGAAGGCACGGAAGTTTAAGAAGAGAACTAAAGGTAAAAACGCCTTTTAATGCAGTTGAAAAATGGTATGAATTAGACGGTAGATTCAACCCCCAAATGCAACTTTTTTATTTACAAATTTATAAAACTATATAATGATAAGCCTATACCTTAAATCCGCAAGCTAAAAATTAGGTTTATATTTTTATGTTTAGTAGTCAATTTTAGGTTAAAAGTTCCTTTTAGAGGTTCATATTTCTATCTGAAAGCACAAATTTGAGTGACTAATATGTTGAGTCAGTATTATTTTTTATGTCACTACGAGTATTTATATAACAGAATTAGCCTCTGATTTCAATATGCTGATTATCAGTGGGTTGTGTTTTTAAAGTAAATGTACCTATCCCTTGAAGTATTAGTTATTTTATTTTTTATTACAGTAAGAGGTGATATTTTTTATCTGAGAACAGTTTTAAAACCTTTATTCTTCCTTGTTTAATCCATTTAGCAGGAACAATCATAAATCGGAATATGAATATTTTTTAATCGATAGTTAGGTAAGTTATTAATCGAAGCAATTCCAGGAAAGTAACCCTCAGCCTTCTTATAGCTTCGTTTGGAATCATATTTATCGGTAGGAATAAATTGATTGTCATAATCTAAAACGTAATCTTTATTGTTAGTATCCAACTGATTTGTAAGAACTAACAGATTCACCAAGAGATTATTCATCTTCATATTTATGTTAAAATCATGTTCTACACCGCTTTCACTGATAAATGTCTCTAGATTGCAAACCTCTGTCACCTAAAGAATTATTTACAAAATTTAATCCACCAAAAGCACTTACAGTATCTGTAGAGTATGTAATTTTCATATGATAATATTATTTTTCACCTATAAGTAAAAAATATTCAATTAAAAATATCTTATAGATACGATTTTTACTTAACTTTTTGACCTTTTTAACTTTTAGCTTGCGGATTTAAGGAAATTCAATTAATATCTTGCACTATTGCACTATAATTTATATAAAATTAAGTACATTTGGGGTTTATATCCAATAAATTTAAAAAAAATATAACTAATATGCGTTTTTCTTTAAGTATTCTATTTGTTTTTATATCAATAACTATGCAGTCTCAAACTATTACTAACCTATACGTTGGCGGCTATAGCAAAGGAGGTAGTGAAGGGATTTATCAATTTAAATTTAACACCAACACAGGTGAACTCACCGAGAAAAAATTGATTATCCATACAAAAAATCCATCGTATTTTGTGTTATCACGTACAAAGAACTTTTTATTTACCGTTAACGAATCAAATAATTATAAAAAAACAAAAGGCGGAGCGATAAGCTCTTACAAAATTAGCCATGATGGTACTTTTAAAAAAATATCAGAATTTAGTTCTTATGGAAGTGGTCCTTGCCATTTAGCACTAAACGAAAAAGAGGACAAAATTGTCGTTTCTAATTATGGTGGCGGAAACTTTAGTATTTATGACATTTCTAAAACAGGAGAGCTTAAAGCAGTGAGTCAGACAGTATATTTAAACAAAGAAAACACGCCTGCTCATACGCATTCTGCTAGATTTTATAAGAGCGAATTGTTTGTTGCCGATTTGGGGATTAACACATTTGAGCAGTATTCATTTGACAACAAAAAGTATATTCATAGAAATAGTATATCTATGGCAGCAGGTTCAGGTCCAAGACATTTTACGATGGCAAAAAACGGTAGCTTTATCTATATCATCAACGAATATGCGGGAACAATCGCCACTTTAAAAAGAAATAAAAATATTTACACAAAAACACACAAAGACATTTCTACATTAAGAAATGATTACAAAGGGGAGAATTTTAGTGCAGATATTCACTTATCAAAAGATGAAAGATTTTTGTACGGCTCTAATCGAGGGGAAAATTCGATAGTAGTTTTCAAGAGAAACAAAGAGAATGGGCTTATTGATAAGATTCAAAATATTAGTACTCGCGGTGATTGGCCACGAAACTTCACCATAGATCCTACGGGCAAATTCCTTTTAGTAGCCAACCAAAAAAGCAACAATATTACTGTGTTTTCAATTGATAAAAAAACGGGGACACTCACCTTTTTGAGCAGTGCTAAACACACAAACGCCACCTGCCTAAAATTCTGAAAATGTGTTGGTTAATTCTCAAATAGTAATTCATAATTAAATAATACTTTAGCACGGTTTTTAAAAACGATAAACAAAATAACTAAATAATTAGAATGAAAAATACAGCACTAACTCATATACACGAAGTTCTTGGGGCAAAAATAGTTCCGTTTGCAGGTTATAATATGCCTGTTTCTTATGAAGGGATAAATACAGAACACGAAAATGTTAGAAATAATGTCGGCGTTTTTGACGTAAGTCATATGGGAGAATTTTTGGTTGAAGGAAAAAATGCCCTGACTTTAATTCAAAAAGTAACATCAAACGACGCTTCTAAATTAGAAATTGGCGATGCACAATACAGCTGCTTTCCCAATGATAAAAACGGTATCGTTGATGATTTAATTTGCTATAGAATTAAAGAAGAAACTTATCTGTTGGTAGTTAATGCTTCTAATATTGACAAAGATTGGAATTGGATTTCTACACACAATACATCTATTAGAGCTGATTTAAAAAATATTTCTGACGATTATTCTCTTTTAGCTATTCAAGGACCGAAAGCTATTGAAGTGATGCAATCGTTAACATCAGAAGATTTGTCAGCAATTAAATTTTATACGTTTAAAATTAATGATTTTGCTGGTATAGAAAATGTAATTATTTCTGCAACAGGATATACCGGCTCTGGAGGGTTTGAGATTTATTGTAAAAATGACGAAGTTGAACAAATTTGGAATAAAGTTTTTGAAACTGGTGCAGGTTTTGGAATTAAACCGATTGGCTTAGCAGCCAGAGACACTTTGCGTTTGGAAATGGGATATTGTTTATACGGAAATGATATTGATGATACAACCTCACCCATCGAAGCTGGCTTGGGTTGGATTACCAAATTTACTAAAGATTTTGTAAATTCTGAAGTGCTAAAAGCTCAAAAAGAAAACGGAGTAACTCGCAAATTAATTGCTTTTGAATTAACAGAACAAGGAATTCCTCGCCAAGGATATGATATTGTAGATGCCAAGGGAATCAAAATAGGAAACGTTACTTCTGGGACTATGAGTCCGTCTTTGGGAAAGGGAATAGGATTAGGCTATGTTTTAAAAGAAGTGTCAAAATTCGGAAATGAAATCTTTATTCAGGTTCGCAAAAAAGCAATTCCTGCTACTATAGTTAAATTACCTTTCTATAAAGTGGGGTGAAACTGATTATAAAATGCTTAGATTCAATTGATAGTGCGAGGTTTTTGAAGGGTTTTTCAAATGGGGTTAACCCCATTTGTGGTCTCCCGAGCAGATAGTTAGCTGGTGCAAGTTAAAGAATGTTAAGTTTCACAAGGTTGTTGTCCACAACTTGTCTTAATAATTTTTAAATTTAGTATTTTATTTGCAACTACTCAGGTGATTTAATCTGCTTATTATAAGTTAGTTAAAAAACAAAAATCTATTTATGTAAATTTATTTTATCAACTAAATTTTTTATAAAAGACTAATAATTAGTAAATTACATATTATAGACCACCTGGGTAGCTACTAATATACAATAATTTTTTGTGTTTATTTATTACGTTTATTGTAGTTTTTATCCCCTTTTGTTTTGGGTTTTTTATATTTTTTTGCAATTTCTCTCCTGTAAGAACCTCCTTGATTTATTTTACGATTCTTCTCACTTTTTTCATGAAAAGCTGGTCCGGGAGTAAATTCGTCAGTTTTTCTTTTGATAGGATTGTAATATTCCTTTTCTTTCGGACGCTCCTCTGGAGTTAATCTTTCTGCAATTTCTACTTCTGATGGAAACTCTACTTTAGTGATTTTATAATTCATCAGCCTTTCAATGGCTTCTTTGTCTTCCTGTTCTTTTTCGGTTGAAAATAAAATAGTTTTTCCTTCATGTTCTACCCTGCCCGTTCTTCCAATTCTGTGCATATAATTTTCTGGAAAAATAGGAGTATCAAAATTAATAACGTGGCTAATTTTATCTAAATCCAACCCCCGAGCCATTACATCCGTAGCTACCAATATCCTATTCATTCCGCTGTCAAACTGGCGTATAGAACGAACTCTATAATTTTGAGTTTTATTGGAATGTATTACGCAAATTTCATCCGCAAACGATTCGTCTAAGGATTCAAAAAGCCTGTCGGCACTTCTTTTATTAGAGACAAAAACTAGCACTTTTGTAAATATTTCTTTATCTCTTAGCAGGTGATTTATAAGGTTTACTTTTGTATAAAAATTAGGTACGTCATAGCCTTTCTGAGCAATATTTTCCAGAGGTGTTCCGCTAACTGCAATAGATATTTTTTCTGGTGATTTAAAAAAATCTGTAATCAAATCGTCAACATCCTTAGTCATTGTAGCAGAAAACATTACATTTTGTCTGCGTTTGGGCAAAACATCAAAAATATTTAACAGCTTAAAACGAAATCCTAAATCTAACATTACATCAACTTCATCAATCACCAATTTCTGAATAGATTTTAGTTGCAATGTTTTGCTTAAAGCCAAGTCGTATAAACGCCCCGGAGTTGCTATAATAATATCTGTGCCAGAGGCAACTGCTCTCTTTTGAGTGTTAATATTTGTGCCGCCATAAACGCCTAACACGCGTAAGTTTATGTATTTTGCTAGCTTTTCTATCTCCTCAACCACCTGCAATACCAATTCTCTTGTTGGCACTAACACCAACACTCTCGGGTGTAGCTGTGTAGAAAATTTTAAATCTCGCAAAATAGGTATCATATATGCAAAGGTTTTGCCAGTACCTGTCTGTGCTATTCCAACTACATCTTTGCCAGACCTAACAACAGAAAATGCTTGTTGCTGAATCGGTGTTGGGTTTATAAACCCCAAATCTGAAATAGCGTTATATAATTGTTTAGATAAATTTAAGTCTTCAAAAGTAGTCATTGTTTGTTTTTGGTTGTCAGTTGTAGGTTGTAGGTTTCTAACTTCCAGCGTCTAACAGCTTAACAAAACTCTTCGTAAGCACTAGCCAAGTTTTGGGCAATCATCTCGGCAGATTTTCCTTCAATATGATGACGCTCCAACATATGTACTAATTTTCCATCTTTAAACAGGGCAATTGCTGGAGATGACGGAGGAAAAGGAATCATATATTCTCTGGCTTTTTGTGTTGATTCTTTTTCTACACCGGCAAAGACAGTTGTAAGGTGTGTTGGATATTTATCTGCTTTCAGAGAAGTAATTACTCCCGGTCTTGCGGTTCCTGCGGCACATCCACATACAGAATTTACTACAACTAAAGTTGTCCCTTCTTTTTTCAAAGCATTATCAACATCTTCGGCGGTGTGTAAGGCTTCAAAACCTGCGTTAACTAACTCGTCTCGCATTGGTTTTACTAATTCTTCTGGATACATAAATTTTAGTTAAAATTAAAATGCAAAAATACTAAAAAAAATGTATCCTCTCAAAAAACAGTGGCAACCTATTTTTCTCACAAATATAGTCAAATAAAACCAGTTTATAAAGCGGTAAAAAAAGTCAATATTTATAGTGTTTTTTAGTTTACTTTTTTAGATATTTACACATGCAAAATCAAAAGATTTTTAATCAAATATCTAAAATTGACACATCGTTAATAAAAGACTCATCATTAAAAAACACACTTAATTTATCGCTTAATCTAGTTGAAAATCTACAACAAGAAATTATTGAACTAAAAAAAACAAATGAATTAGTTAAAATCAAGAAAGGGTAACACTAACCGATTTAATAAAATAGAAAACCTGATGTGACATTGTTTTTTGAGCGGATACTAAAATATTAAGTAAATAGCTAATTATTAGATAGTTAAATGGAGGTTTGTAGAAAATCAGCAAGCCTTACATAAAGTATTAGGTGAGTTTTAGAAAAAGGAAATCAATAACTGTTAAATTTTACAAGGTTGTTATTGTTTTGGCACTTTATTTTCTTTTTGTTTATAGTGATATTATATATCAACTTTAAATATCCTAATTACTCTAGTCCAACTATTAATCCATTCACCTTTCCGTTCATTAATTTCTTTAATATGATTAAAATTGTTGTTTGTTGAGAATGATTTAACAAAACTATTAAGTCTGCTTGTTTTTAACGTATGCACAAAAGGACTGGCACAAACAAAATAATTTTCTCCTTCAAAGGTTTTCTTTATTAATCCAACTAATTGAGTTAAAGAAAACAAATCAATATCTAGAATATTAGAAAATAAGTGAACCTTAACAGTATAATTATCCTGAGTAAAATCTTCTTTGGTTAAAGAATCAAAATATTTATTTATACCTTAAATCCGCAGGCTAAAAATTAGGTTTATATTTTTATGTTTAGTAGTCAATTTTAGGTTAAAAGTTCCTTTTAGAGGTTCATATTTCTCTCTGACAGCAGAAAAAAGTCTTATAGATACTATTTTTACTGAACTTTTTGACCTTTTTAACTTTTAGCTTGCGGATCTAAAGAACTCATATAAAAAGACTTAACAGGAAGACCATTTGTTTTTCCAAAAATGAACAAATTCACGATAATGTGATTGGAATGTATATTAAAAAGTACTATTATAAATCAGGTACTTACAAAGAGAGCCAACGGATTTAAGCCACTACCTGATTTTAATGTGATTAATACAAAGAAAAATACTGATGAATTTATTAAAAATATGGTTTAATCGTTAAATTTTCAAATTGTGTAATCATCAAATCATTTTTCGTATTATTCTCAATTTATGAGTGTGCCTTTTAATGTCTGTATTGTAAATTCCACCGGAGTCTAACTTGTCAATCCTTACTTTTCCGTGAGCGTGAATTATATAATTGTCTTTTATTATAATTCCAACGTGTGTAATAATTCTTTCTTCATTATCAAAGAAAGCTAAATCTCCTGGCTCACTTTCTTCAATAAAACCCAATATTTTACCTTGAGTGGCTTGTTGTTTTGCGTCTCTTAATAGTTTATACCCACACAATTTATAAACCATTTGAGTAAAACCAGAGCAATCAATCCCAAAAGGTGTTTTTCCTCCCCATAAATAAGGAGCATTTAAGTATAACAAAGCAGTCTTTGAAATGTGTTTTTTAGGCAATTTATAATGATAAACACTCCCCTTATAAGTATATGACGATGTGTTTATCCTAAAGTTAGTATCATTATAAAATGGCAGCGTAGAGCCAATAAATATATTTGTAGAACCTCCATCTTTACTGTTGATAGAATTAATCAGTTCGCCAGCCATATATTTCTTAGATTTTAACAACTTTTTATAGTCGTTTTCTGAAATTTCTTCACATTGTTTATTATCTATATAACCTTCGTAAGAGTCAAAATCAAGTTTAATTTTACTCCATTTTTCTTTTTTCTCCAATACTACAAAATCTTCACCAAATAATATTTGAGAGACCATTTCTGAAGAATCAGAAGCCTCGAGCCTTAAAGGGATTATACTTAAATTACATATACCGTAGTTCATAATTTGGTTGCTTTTAGCTCCAGCTTTTTACACTAAACTCTCTCAATCACCATTGCACTGGCACCACCACCGCCATTACAAATTCCGGCAGCACCAATTTTCGCGTTGTTTTGTTTTAAAATAGACGTTAGAGCAATGACAATTCTAGCACCAGAAACACCCAACGGATGCCCCAAAGAAACAGCTCCTCCATTCACATTTACTTTGTTGGGATTAATTCCCAAAATCTTTGTATTTGCTAAACCTACAACGGCAAAAGCCTCATTCAATTCAAAGTAATCTACTTTATCAATAGAAATATTTGCTTTTGATAATGCTTTTGGCAATGCTTTTGCTGGAGCAGTTGTAAACCACTCTGGCTGGTGTGCAGCATCTGCGTAGGCTCTGATTTTTGCAAGTGGAGTAATATTTAATTTTTTTGCTTTTTCTGATGACATCAAAACTAAAGCTGCTCCACCGTCATTAATTGTTGATGCGTTTGCAGCGGTTACAGTTCCGTTTTTGGTAAATGCAGCACGTAAAGCAGGTATCTTGTCTATTCTTACGTTTTTATACTCTTCGTCCTCAGAAAAAATAATTGGTTCTCCGCGTCTTTGAGGAATTTCTACGGGTACAATTTCGTCGTCATATTTTCCTTCTTTCCATGCTTTTGCAGAGCGATTGTAAGATTTTATTGCAAAATCGTCTTGATTTTCTCTAGAAAAGTTGTATTCAATGGCACATTCATCAGCACAAACTCCCATTGCTACTTGCTGATAAGCGTCTATAAGTCCATCTTTTTGCATCCCATCTTCCATTTTTATAGAGCCAAATTTGGCTCCTTTTCTTGCGTATTGATAATGTGGGATAGAACTCATATTTTCCATTCCTCCGGCTACAACAATATCGGCATCGCCTAGAGCGATTGTTTGAGCGGCAAGCATAATAGCTTTCATTCCAGAGGAACAAACCTTGTTAATTGTTGTGCAAGGAACCGTATTTGGTATGCCGGCAAAAATGGCTGCCTGCCTTGCTGGAGCTTGACCCAAACCGGCAGAAACAACATTTCCCATATAAACTTCTTCAACCATTTCTGGGTTTAAGTTTATTTTTTCTAAAGCACCTTTAATTGCGATTGCTCCTAATTTCGGAGCAGGAATTGAAGATAAACTTCCCATAAAACTCCCGATGGGCGTTCTAGCAACCGAGACAATAACTACCTCTTTCATATTTGAATATATATTATAATTTTGTAAATTAAATTTTACCTTACAAAAATAACTAATTTATTGAAAAGAGAATAGAAAAAAGAGCCAAGACGAAAATAATTACGAATTAAGCTGACAATTAACAACCAAGTAACCAAGACAGTAGAATTATGAAGCAATTAATAAATAGAATATATAAGAATAATGCCATTATATACAAGGCATTACTGTTTTTGTTATCAGTTTTTTCGATAGTATATTTTTTTCCAAAAGGAGGTCAATTTAAGTATGATTTTAACAAAGGTAAGCCTTGGCAATATGATAATCTGTACGCTACCTTTAATTTTTCAGTTAGAAAAAGTAATAAAGAAGTTGCATTAGAAAAGCAAGAATTAACAATAAATAAGAATCATTATTTTGAGTATAACATAACGTCTGTAGCAAATACAAAGGAAAATTTCACGAATAAAATAAATTCTATGCAAACTGACAATTCTATCAGCACAGATGAATTTACAAAATTAGTATCAATAGGTAATTTTATAATAAATAGAGTTTATAAAACAGGTTTCTTAGAAGATTATAGTAGCGATAGAATTTTTGATAAAGATAAAATTGTTTACATAAGAAAATCTAACGAAGTAGAAGGAGTAGCGTACAGCAGATTGTTTTTTTCTAAAGATGTATCTAAAATTATAACCGATAATATTGGCTATAAGCCTTACACTTATGGACAAAATAGGTTGTTAAATATATTGTCTGAAATATTAAAACCTAATGTTTCTTATGATATTGCTTTTACACAAAAATATTTGGAAGAATCGTTTAAAAATATTTCTTACACGAAAGGGCTTGTAGAGACTGGCGAACTAATAATTATAAAAGGAGATATTGTAGAGGGAAGAAAGTTAGCTATTTTAAATTCATTAAAAATTGAATCTGAATCTAAGGTTTGGACAGAGTCTAACTATAATTGGGTTGTTTTTGGATATACTATTTTAGTATCACTAGCATTTCTGATGTTGTTGTTGTTTTTGCAAAAGTATAGACCACAAATTTATATGAACAACAACAAAGTTACATTTATATTCTTCAATGTTTTTTTGATGGTATTAATACAGACCTTAGTTGTAAAGTACAATTCTGATTATCTATATGTTGTTCCGTTAAGTATTTTACCAATTATTTTGAAGGCTTTTTTTGATGCCAGATTAGGGTTATTTGTTCATGTTCTAACCATCTTATTATTGGGCTTTATTGTTCCTAATAGTTTTGAATTTATCTACCTTCATATTATTGCTGGTATTGTTACAATTCTTACAGTTTCTGAGTTGTATAAAAGAGCAAATTTATTTATCTCTATCGGGCAGATTACGGTTATATATATGATTACATATTTTTCGTTTTCAATTATCAAAGAAGGGAGCGCATCAGAGTTAAATTGGACTTATTTTATGCTGTTTTCGGCAAATGGACTTCTGTCATTTTTGTCGGTGTTTTTTATTTATATATATGAAAAAACCTTTGGACTAGTCTCCGATGTTACTCTGTTAGAACTGTCCAATACAAACTCCAAATTGCTACGAGAACTCAATGAGAAAGCTCCTGGAACATTTCAACACTCTATGCAAGTTGCAAATTTGGCAGAAGCAGCAGCCAATGAAATAGGAGCCAATTTTATGTTAGTAAGAACGGGTGCTTTATATCACGATATTGGAAAGATGCTAAACCCAACATATTTTATTGAAAATCAATCAACAAGCGTCAATCCACATAATGATTTATCTCCAACAGACAGTGCTTCTATTATCATAAATCACGTTATAAAAGGAATAGAATTAGCAAAGCAAAACAGACTGCCAGATAGGATTATAGATTTTATAAGAACACATCACGGTACGAGTTTGGTGCATTATTTTTATAAGGAAGAACAAGACGCAAATCCAGAGGTAGATGAGATAAGTTTAGATAAATTTCAATATAAAGGACCTATTCCTTTCTCTAAAGAGACTGCAATTTTGATGATTTGTGACGCAGCAGAGGCAGCTTCAAAAAGTTTAAAAAGTCCAACAACGCAATCTATAAATGATTTAATAGACAAAATTGTAGAGAAACAAAAATCTGATAATCAATTTATTAATTCTGATATTACATTTAGAGAAATAGAGAAGATAAAAAAAGTAATCAAAAAGAAACTTATGAATATCTATCATTTAAGAATAGAATATCCGGATTAATAAATATTTGGGGGGAAATAAAAAAGATTTGTGATATTGTATTTGTAGTTGTACATTTGCAATCGCAATTTTATAATCAAATTGTTATTATTTTAAGGAGAGGTGCCAGAGCGGTAATGGAGCAGATTGCTAATCTGTCGACGGGAAACTGTCGCCAGGGTTCGAGTCCCTGTCTCTCCGCAATCAATTACATCTTCGGGGTGTAGCGTAGCCCGGTCATCGCGCCTCGTTTGGGACGAGGAGGTCGCAGGTTCGAATCCTGCCACCCCGACTAACTGAAGAAACTACGGGCTCGTAGCTCAGCTGGATAGAGCACCTCCCTTCTAAGGAGGCGGTCATAGGTTCGAATCCTATCGGGCTCACTTCTAATCCTTGTTAATCTATTATGATTTATAAGGATTTTTTGTTTTTATAATTTTCTTCCGTATAAAGAGAAGAGATGAAAATAATTACGAATTTCTAATTAGTATTCAGTTGGCAGTCAGGGTAATTACAAATTTTGAATTTTGAATTAAGCTGACAACCAATTTAGTAATCGTCAAATTGTCAAATCGTATAATTATCAATTCGTTAACTTTTCTTTTAAATATTTTGCGGTATATGATTTTTTATTTTTAATTAATTCTTCGGGAGTTCCTTGAAAAATAAGATTTCCTCCTTTTTTACCGCCATCTAATCCTAAATCAATTATATAATCTGCACATTTTATCAACTCGATATTGTGTTCTATTACAATAATTGAGTGTCCTTTTTCTATCAAAGAATTAAAGGAATATAATAATTTTTTAATATCGTGAAAATGCAATCCAGTGGTAGGTTCGTCAAAAATAAATAAGGCTTTGTCTTTTGTATTTCCTTTCACTAAAAACGAAGCCAGTTTTATGCGTTGTGCTTCTCCGCCAGACAAGGTGGAAGACGATTGCCCTAATTGAACATATCCCAAGCCGACATCTTGCAAAGGTTTTAATTTCTGAACTATTTTCATTTGTTGATGCTCCGTAAAAAATGAAACAGCGTCGTCAATAGTTGAATTTAAAATATCATCAATAGATTTTTTATAAAAAGTAATTTCCAGCACTTCTTTCTTAAAACGCTTCCCTTTACAAGTGTCGCATTGCAGGTGAACATCAGCCATAAACTGCATTTCAATAGTTACTTCTCCTCCTCCTTTGCAAACCTCACAGCGACCTCCTTCTACATTAAATGAAAAATGTTTCGGCTTGTAATTTCTGATTTTTGATAATTTCTGATTTGAAAACAAATTACGAATATCATCATAGGCTTTTATATAAGTTACAGGATTTGAACGAGATGAGCGACCAATAGGATTTTGGTCTATAAATTCTAAATGTTTTACACTTTCTAAAGAGCCTTTAATCTCGGTAAATTGCCCAGTTTTTTCTCCGCTTCCAATCAGTTTTTTCTGCATCGCAGGAGATAAAATTTTTTTGACCAATGTGCTTTTTCCACTTCCAGAAACTCCAGTAATTACTGTTAAGTTATTCAATGGAAACCTAACATTTATGTTCTTTAGATTATGTTCTCTCGCTCCAATAATTTCAATAAAACTGTTAATTTTTCTTCTGATTCTCGGAACTTCAATCATCAATTTATTATTCAAATATTTTGCAGTTAGAGAGTCCGATTTTATAATATCTTTATACGTTCCTTCTGCTACAATATGCCCTCCGTAGGTTCCTGCTTCTGGACCAATATCTATAATATAATCAGCAGTTTTCATAATATCTTCGTCGTGTTCCACTACGATTACTGTGTTTCCTAAATCCCTAAGATTTTTGAGTACTCCAATTAATTTTTCGGTATCTTTAGGGTGCAAACCGATGCTCGGCTCGTCCAAAATATACATAGAACCAACTAAACTGCTGCCTATTGAAGTCGCTAAATTTATACGCTGACTTTCTCCTCCAGACAATGTATTTGAAGTTCTGTTTAGCGTTAAGTACTGTAAACCAACGTCTTCCAAAAAACGCAGTCTGTTGTTAATTTCTGTCAACAGGCGTTTGCCAATTTTTGCTCTGTATTTGTCAAGTTTGATAGTTTTGAAAAAAGCACTCAATTCATCAATAGGAATTGTAACCAAATCAGAAATAGTTTTGCCAGATATTTTTACATAATTTGCTTCTTTACGCAATCTTTTGCCATTGCAATCGGCACAGGTTGTTTTCCCCCGATAACGGGACAGCATAACTCTATTTTGAATTTTATAGCTTTTATCTTCTAATTTTTTGAACAGATGATGAATTCCTTTAAAACTTTTATTTCCGTTCCAAATTAATTCTTTTTGGGCTTCCGTCAGCTCAAACCAAGCCTTGTGAATTGGAATATCAAACAGATAAGCATTTGTAATTAAATCTCCTTTATAAGCTCTAAACGACAGGTATTTAAAAGGAACAATAGCATCTTCATAAATGGATAAACTTGTATTTGGAATTACTAAATCTTCATTTATTCCAATAACGCTCCCGTAGCCTTCGCAAGTTGGGCAGGCTCCATACGGATTGTTAAAACTAAACAAATGTGTGTTGGGTTCTAAAAATATAATTCCGTCTAATTCAAATATATTACTAAATTTGGAGTTCTCGTTTGTTTCAATATTTTCTATAAAACAAACACCTTTTCCCTCAAAAAAGGAAGTTTGAACCGCATCTGCTAAGCGATTATAAAAATCTTCATCATCTTTTAAGATTATTCTATCAACTACCAGATACAGGTTTTTATTATTATTTCTTTTAATTGAAAAATCATCAATTCTAATTATTTTATCATTTGTCTTTATTCTTGCGTAACCTTGTTGTAGAAAAATGTTTAAAAGCGTTTTTAAGTCTCTTTTTTTATCGGTATAAATAGGAGCGAGGAGTATTAATTTTGTTCCTATTTTAAAGGTTTTTACATAATTGATAACGTCAGAAACAGTGTGTTTTTCTACTTTTTTATTTGAAATAGGGGAATAGGTCTTGCCAACTCTAGCAAATAGCAATTTCATATAATCATAAATTTCTGTAGAAGTACCGACCGTAGATCTCGGGTTTGTAGAATTTACTTTCTGTTCGATGGCAATCGCAGGAGCAATACCCTTTATATAATCAACTTTTGGTTTGTGCAATTTTCCCAAAAACTGACGAGCGTAAGAAGACAAACTTTCCACATAGCGTCTTTGACCTTCGGCATAGAGGGTGTCAAAAGCCAATGACGATTTGCCAGAGCCAGAGAGTCCGGTAATTACAACTAATTTATTGCGAGGAATAACTACATCAATATTTTTCAGATTGTGAAGTTTTGCTCCTTTTATGATTATATTTTCCTTTGGGTTTACGGTGCTTAAATCTAATGTCATTTTATAAAAAAATAGGTGCTAAAAGTACCATTTTTTGGAAGAGTTTTTAAAATAAGTTCATTAAAAATGAAATATTATTTGTGTGTTAGAAAAATTATTCTGACATTTGCCTCCTTATTTATCACTAATATTAATCGTATAATAGAACAAAATTACTTTTAAGTTTTAAAAAATAGAAATCGGTAAGTACCTTTGATTTCATAGAAAGTGATTTATTATGCGTAAGAATTCAGCCACAGACAGTTCTCTAGTTTACGACTACATTAATGGTGATGAGAAAGCCCTCGAAATTTTAATAAAAAGACATCAACAGCGTTTGTTTGGTTTTATTTATAGTAAAGTTAAAGACAGTGATATATCAGAGGATATATTCCAAGATACTTTTGTCAGGGTCATAAGAACGCTTAAAAGAGGAAACTACACTGAAAAGGGTAAGTTTCTGCCTTGGGTAATGCGTATTTCTAACAATTTAATTATAGACTATTTTAGAAAATCTTATAGAATGCCAATATTTAAAAACACAGATGAATTTGATGTTTTTTCTGTTTTGGGAGATGATGTTTTGAACGCGGAAAACAGTATTATAAAAAAGCAGATTTATGAAGATATAAAAGGCTTGATTAGCCAACTTCCAGAAGAACAAAAACAAGTGCTAATTATGCGTATGTATGATGATATGAGTTTTAATGAAATATCCGAAAACACTAAGGTTAGCATCAATACAGCTTTAGGTAGAATGCGTTATGCTCTAATTAATTTGAGAAAATTAATAGAACAAAATAAAATAACTTTGGTAAGCTAGTAATAAAAACAGGAAAATTTCGTTATTAGAGTAATGGTCAATAAAATATATAGTATGATGCAAGTTTACTCTAAAAAAGATTCTGTTAAAAAGCAACTAAAAAAAGAAACGATTCAGTTTTTATTGGCTTTTTCTAAATCATTGAAGGTGGTTAGAACCAAGTCAAATGCTGTAGTTGAGTTAAATTTGAATTAGCTAAAAATTCGTTTTTTTAGTACTCAATGTTCAATAGGCAGTTTCTTGTTAATAATTATTAACTCGTAACTTCTATCTTGTCTTGATTCTTTCCTGTTTTTACGAGTTACTAATTGGTTGTTAGTTGTCGGTTATTAGCTTAATTCGTAACTCAAAATTCAAAACTCGTAATTCAAAATTCACTATATTTGCAATTCAATTTTAATAAATGAGTTTAGTTTCCTCTAAAGAAATTGCAAATGTTTTAGGAATCGTCAAATTTGGTTTTGTAGGAATCTTTATTGGGTGGCTGATAATTAAGATACTACGCATTTCTAAAATAAACAAGGTTTACAACAATCATAAACACAAGTCTGATTTAGAATTTCTGGACGGTGTTTTAAAAGAACTTCAAATTGATTTTGAAATACCAGAAGAAGACCTAAAAAGAATTCCAAAACACGGTTCTTTTATTACAATATCTAATCATCCTTTAGGAGGAATTGATGGAGTTTTGTTGTTAAAATTATTGATAGAACAGCGAAAGGATTATAAAATTATCGGCAATTTTTTATTGCATAGAATTAATCCTTTAAAACCCTATGTGATGCCAGTAAATCCTTTTGAAAATCATAAGGATGCTAAGTCTAGCATTACAGGGATTAAAGAATCGTTGTTGCATCTAAAAGAAGGAAAGCCTCTTGGTATTTTTCCAGCAGGAGAGGTCTCTACCTACAAAGATGGAAAACTAATAGTTGATAAGGATTGGGAAAAAGGAGCTGTACGATTAATTAAAAAAGCAAATGTTCCGGTTATCCCAATTTATTTTCACGCAAAGAATAGCAATCTATTTTATATCCTCTCCAAGATAAGTGATTCTTTTAGAACCGCCAAACTGCCCTCTGAAGTGTTATCGCAAAAAAGCAGAGTTATTAAAGTCCGTATAGGAAATGTAATTTCTGTTAAAAATCAAAACACTTACGCCGATATTTCTTCTTTTTATGAATTTATCAGAAAGAAAACATATATGCTAGCAAATCCTTTTGAAAAAAAAACACCTAATATCTTCTCCGCAAAAAAACTTAAAATACCCAAATCTCCAAAAAAAATTATACCGCAAAAGAACGTTAGCTTATTTATAAAAGAGATCAGCGGACTAAGAGAAAAAGGCGAGAGGTTATTTGAAAGTAAAAATTATGAAGTTTTTTTTGCTGAAGCAAAAGAAATACCAAATATACTACAAGAGATTGGTCGTCTAAGAGAAATTACTTTCAGACATATAGGCGAAGGAACAAATAAATCAATAGATTTAGACAAGTTTGACAAATATTATCACCATTTACTTTTATGGGACAGAGAAGCAAATATTTTAGTAGGAGCTTATAGAATGGGGCTTGGAAAGGAGATATACAAAAAATATGGAATTTCAGGTTTTTATATTCATACATTGTTTCGATTTGAGCCAGAGTTATATACTATGATGAGAAAAACTATAGAAATGGGAAGGGCTTTTATCATAAAAGAATACCAGCAAAAACCTATGCCCTTGTTTTTGCTATGGAAAGGGATAGTACATATTACGATTAAATATCCAGAATATAAATATTTAATGGGAGGAGTAAGTATTAGCAATAAGTTTTCAGAATTCTCAAAGTCCTTAATGATAGAATTTATGAAATCTCATTATTACGACCCTTATATCGCACAATATATTTTTCCTAAAAAGGAGTTTAAGGTAACACTAAAAGACACAGACAAAGACTTTGTTTTTGATGCCACAAAAGCAGATATGAATAAGTTTGATAAAATTATTGACGAAATTGAGCCAGGAGCATTACGTATTCCTGTCTTGATTAAAAAATATGTAAAACAGAATGCTCGTTTGGTGGCGTTTAATGTAGACCCAAAGTTTAATGACGCTGTTGACGGACTTATGTATATCAGAGTTTCAGACATACCAGACAGTACCGTAAAACCTGTTATGGAAGAGTTTCAAGCAGAACTAGAGCGAAAAGCTGCCGAAACAAGCTAAAAACAAATTATATTATTTATTAACAAAACTTTAATAATCATTTATGTTACTGATTATTAGTATTTTACAAAAAAATAAACTAAAAAAATACTATAAATATTGACTTTTTTACGATTTATTTAAAAATATTTGTGTATTAAAAAAATTATTAAGAGATTTGCAAAGCATTTCATTTTTAGCTTTCAAATATGCAAATTTTAGCTCTTAAAAATTAAGTCCGCAAATAGCATGCAAGCAATTTTTTTATCATATAATCATTATATTAAAATTAGATATTTCTGCAAATACAGATTTAGCTTATTTTAGGAGATTGTGTAAATAATAATTAACAAATACTAAATTGATTACAAAACACTAAATACTAAACATTTAAAATTCAAATTATGACCATAATTACCCCAAAACTATTGAAAACCCCTTCCGGCATTTTATCCGCGCCCCTGTCGCGCTTCTTTGCCGCTACCTTCTTTGCCCTGCTGTTTATCGCCCAGCCGAGCAATGCCCAGACTCCGGCAGAGCCTATAAATCAAATCCTTACGCAATCAGCCAATGAAATACTTCTCGTTTTCTCTGGTGATGCAACTCTCGACGAAGTGTCGGGGGCTGACTTTAGCGTAGCAGGAGCGGCATCAAATCCAACGGTAAGCTCGGTGGGTAGATTCAATGATGTTACTACTTTGCTTCTCCTCACCCTGTCGGCTGATATTGTCGAAAGCGAGACCATCACCCTGGCCTACACTAAGGGGGCAGGTAGCATAACGGTTACGGGGCAAAACACGCCCCTTGCGAGCTTTACTAACAAAGCGGTAACGAACCTGGTACAACCAGATACAAGGGCGCCGGTTGCCGTAAGTGCAAAAACCAATACGACCGGCGATAGCATAGCGCTGACCTTCAACGAAGCTATAAATATCAACGATGCCGTGGCTGCTGACTTTACAGTTACTGCGGGCAAACGTGCCAGAACAATCGCTGTGACAACGCTAACAGCAAATGAAAAAACACTAACCTTAGAACTAACCTCCGCTATTGCACAAGGTGAAACGGTACTGCTGGAATACGCCACAAAAGACACGGGTATTGCGGATGCGGCAGGCAATGTATTTAGAAAGGATAGGCGACAAGTAACTAACGAAGTATCAGCAGAAAACAAAGCCCCAACGGGTCACCTTAGCATCAGTATGCTGCTCGATGGTAATACCGTAACCGCCACCCGTCCGCTACCTGAAGATCAGACTACCCTCAGCGCTACGCCAACTGTAGGGGATACCCTGACAGCGGTTACCAGCGGGATTAGCGATGCGGATGGCCCCGAAACGTTATCCTTCAGCTATCAATGGCAGGCCGGGGGCGATGACATTGCCGCTGCCACCGCAGAAACCTTCACCCTGACCAATGCCCAGCTTGGCAAGCAAATCAAGGTGATAGTACGTTATACCGATGCCGGAAACCGTGTTGAAACGCTGGCATCGGCACAAACCAATCAGGTCAAGGAAGCCAACACACCCCCAACTGCCAGTGCGGGGCCTGATCAGATAGTTAATGAGCGTGTTACTGTCGTCACCCTTGACGGTTCAGGATCATCTGATCCAGATGGTGACACACTATCCTATTCTTGGATTCAAATTGGTGACCTATCAGCAACACTATCTAAGAGTAATACAGCATCTCCAACGTTTATTGCACCTGATGTCACTGGTAAAACCCTTTTAACATTTGAATTAACAGTAACAGATAATTTCGAGGTACCTAAATCTGGTACAGATACGGTTACCATTACCATTAACCCTGCCAACACACCACCAACTGCCAATGCGGGGCCTGATCAGATCATTGGGTCGGGAAGCGCTGTCCGGGGTAGTCAAGATGACACGCCAGGTGCAGTTGATGAACCTGGATATGACCAGACATCTAGTGAAATGAGTAGAATCACCCTTGATGGTACAGGATCATCTGATCCAGATGGTACAATAGATTCGTATAAATGGACTTTTGTTAGAGGTACTCATTTTGAACTAAAGGGATTTGCTGAAAATGATGCAGTAGCATCCCCGACATTTTTTACCCCTCCAACAAGTGCACGTGGCGCAACGCTCGTGTTTTCACTGGTTGTAACGGACGATGACGGTACTGAATCTACTCCTGATGAAGTAACCATTAGAGTTACTAGCCATAACGTACAACCCATTGCCCATGCTGGAGTTGATCAGTCAGTTGATGAAAATACTTTGGTCACCCTTGATGGTACAGGATCATCTGATCCCGATGCACACACACTATCCTATTTTTGGGCTTTAACTGATTCTCCAACATCCGATTCTAGTCCAGTGATACCACCGTTATCTGATTCTACTGTCGCATCCCCAACGTTTACTGCACCAGAGGTCACTGGGCAAATCTCTTTAGTCTATACATTAACCGTAACCGATAATGCCGAGGCACCAAAATCTCATACAGATACTGTCCGCATTAATATTAATAATGTAGCTGGAGGAATGTCGGCAGCTGATGATGATGGCGCGATAACGGGAGCATCTGACGAAGTGGGAATGCACTCATCACCTCAAAATACACCAAACAAATCAGCGTCCCTCCTCAAAGTGTTTAATGGTTCACAATACGTGGATTTTGTTAGGGGTGTGACAATCCAAACTGGAGTACCAAAATTTAAGGGAACCTCATCAGGTATTTCATCTGTTCAAGTTTTACTAAATAATGTTCAAGTCGGAGGAAATAATATATCCTCAAATGGTACATTCAGAAAGGGTTGGAAACACACACCCTTGGCTGATGGTACATACACAATATCAATTAATAATAATAAGGGTGGAAGAGAATTATTTTCATCTAGCATCATAATTGACAAAGATAGTGATGGTAATCCTTCTGTAAGTGCTACAATTAACAAAGTGGACGCGGCGCTTTCGCCCTTTGATCTCACTGTCATGCTGGGCAAAACAGCAGCTATAGGTGATGAACTTAGTGTAAAAGATATTTCTATTTCACCAAATCCGACAAGCGGCATTTTAAATATTACTGTCAATGAAAAAGCATATTATAAATTGCTAAATATAAGAGGTCAAACTCTTAAAACAGGAGTTTTATCCACAAGAAAGAGCAAAATTGATATTTCATCTTTTGCTAAAGGGATTTATTTGTTAAATATAAAAACGAGCAAAGAGAGTTTTACTGAAAAGGTAATTAAAGATTAGTTGTTAGAAACTGGAATCTTGAATGGATACCCCGATGCTTGCGTCGGGGTATCCATTTTTATATTGTCTCAAAACTACCATATTGACCAACTTATTAACATAATATCCGCTCGTCTAATAGTGAATATATCTCGACGATATTTTGCAGGACATACAAAATGATACAATAACAAACTTTTGGCATAACTAAATTTTTAGTGGAGTTAGATTAAATTACCTGAAAACCGTGTGCATACGGGTCATCTTCATCGTCAATAATAATAGTATTATACCCAAATACCTTCGCCCAACCCTGAATACTCGGAATAATTGCTAATTTTCCGTCCAAAGTTATTTCTTCCTCAACACAGCCAATAAATTTACTTCCGATAAAACTTTCGTGAACAAATTTTTCTCCTTTTTTGAGTTTTCCTTTGGCATATAATTGTGCCATTCTCGCTGATGTTCCCGTTCCGCAAGGACTTCTGTCTATGGCTTTATCTCCGTAAAAAACCGCATTTCTCCCTGATGATGTAGAGTCAATCGGATTTCCTGTCCAAAGCAAATGAGTAACATCACGAATTGTATCATCTTCTGGATGAACAAACATATTTGGATATTTATCATTAATTCTATCTCGTATAATTTGCGAATATTGAATAATTCTGCTCGCCGTAAAATTATGAACACCAGAAAAGTTTTTCTGTGGGTCTATAATTGCGTAATAATTTCCGCCGTAGGCAACATCAAAAGTAAGTTTTCCCAATTCTGGACAATCAATAGTTAAATTTTCTGCTGATAAAAAACTCTTTACATTGGTTAATTTTACCCAACCTACTTTTTTTCCAGTCTGTTGATATTCAATTTCAACCAAACCAGCCGGTGCTTCCATCTTAATTTTTCCGGGTATTTTTGGCGTTACTAAACCTTCTTCTATCGCAATAGTAATCGTCCCTATCGTTCCGTGACCGCACATCGGCAAACAACCAGAGGTTTCAATAAACAAAATAGCAAAATCGTTTTCAGGATTATGTGGCGGAAATAAAATGCTCCCGCTCATCATATCGTGTCCACGAGGTTCAAACATCAAACCTTTGCGAATCCAGTCGTATTCTTTTAGAAAATGCTGACGCTTTTCGCTCATATTTGCACCGATTAAATTTGGACCTCCGCCAGCTACTACTCTAACCGGATTTCCGCAAGTATGTGCGTCAACACAAAAAAATGTTTTTCTACTCATTTTTTATCCTTTCTATATAGCTTATAATTCTTTTTTCTAATATTGGCAATGTAACCCCTTGCTCTAAAATTATTTCGTGAATTGACAACGCCGTATTTGATGTCATATAATCTACAACATGTTTTCTCGTCCAAGCTTTGGCGTGAATTCCGGTATCTACAACCAACCTGCAAGCACGCCACATTTCATAAGTTAATTTACCAAAATGCTTATATGGCGTGGTGTACATTCTAAATTGTTTAAAATATTTAGTTTGGTTCTTGGCTGTTGGTTGTCGGTTTTTAACTTGCTTTCCAGCAACCAACAACTTTTATTCACTAACTTCCAAAGTAGTTTTATCCCCATTTATATTTCTCAAAATCCCTAACGGATTTTCGTTTTTCAGTTCATCTGGCAACAAATTATTTGGACAAGATTGGTAACTAAAAGGTCTTACCCAACGCTTGATTGAATCCACGCCAACGGCAGTAAATCTTGCGTCTGTAGAAGCAGGATACGGACCTCCGTGCAACATTGAAGGACAGACTTCTACTCCAGTAGGAACGCCATTAAAAATAATTCTGCCAACTCTATTTTGCATTGCTATAATAATTTTTTTATTATCAGAAATATCTTTATTTTCTCCAATAATAGTCCCTGTTAATTGTCCCTCTAACTGCTCTAAAATTTGCTCTAATTGTTCCTCGTTATCACATTCAACTACTAAAGAAAATGGTCCGAACACTTCTTGATGCAATGTAGGGTTTTCTAAAAAAGTTTTTCCATCTACTTTAGAAACAACTTGTCTTCCGTAGTTATTTTTAGCGGTTTTATTAAAATCGGCTAAAACGGTTAAACCTTTTTGTGAAATTGCTGTTTCTTTATTCTTTTCGTATGCCTTAATAATATTTGGGTGCAACATACACGAAGGCTCTATTTTTACAATTTCTTTAGCGAGAACACCTGTAAATTCTGTCAATCCATCACTTTTAATTCCAATTAATAACCCTGGATTTGTACAGAATTGACCTGCTCCTAAAGTAATTGACCCCGCATACGTTTTTGCCCAATCTGTGGCTTTTATTTTTAGTGCTTCTGGCAAAATTACAACAGGATTAATACTTCCCATTTCTGCAAATACTGGAATTGGTTCTGGTCTTTGAGAAGCCAAATCAAATAACGCTCTTCCCCCTCTGATGCTCCCTGTAAAACCAACTCCTTTTACTTTTGGGTACTTTACTAATTTCTGACCAACTTCTATTCCGCTACTGTTCAAATTGGAAAAAACACCATTAGGCATTCCTGTTTTTTCGGCTGCTTTAATAACTGCCGAAGCCACTAATTCTCCAGTTCCTGAGTGCATAGGATGTGATTTAACAATCACTGGACAGCCTGCAGCTAACGCTGCAGCTGTGTCTCCTCCGGCGGTAGAAAATGCCAGTGGAAAATTAGATGCACCAAATACTACAATTGGTCCTAACGGTACTAACATTTTACGCAAATCTACCTTTGGTATTGGTTGACGTTCTGGCTCCGCCATATCTATACTTGCTTCTACCCAAGAGCCTTCCTCAATATACGTTGCAAAAGTGCGTAATTGTCCGACTGTTCTTCCACGTTCTCCTCCTGCTCTTCCGACTGGCAATCCGCTTTCTGAAATATACATATCAATCAACTCATCACCTAAGTTTTCTATTTCGTCAGCGATTGTCCTTAAAAAAAGTGCTTTTTTTACTCCAGAGATATTCTTGTATTCTTTAAACGCTTCTGAAGCCAATATAACTGCCTGATTTATTTCTTCTGAAATTGCCTCAAAAAAAACAGCATCATTTTCGGTATTTAATTGTGGATTAAACGTTTTATACGTTTTTGTTCCTTTTGCAGAAAGTTGATTTCCTATATAATTCTTTCCTGTAATCATTTTTTATAAATGTTTATATTCTGGTAATGTTGGTCTGTTTTCTAATCCTTTTGTAATAATTGCTAACACGTTTTCTCTTTCTTTTCCTATTAGTGGCAAACGAGGTTCGCGTACATTTTCTGTGCCAATCCTTGTAGCTACTTCTGCTAGTTTAATATTCTGTACTAATTTAGTATTTATATCTAATTCTAGCAAAGGCAAAAACCAACGATAAATTTCTATTGCTTCTTGAGTTCTTCCTGATTTTGATAGTTTATAAATAGCTACTGTTTCGGCAGGAAATGCACAAACTAAACCAGCAACCCAGCCGTCTGCACCCATCAAAAGGCTTTCTAAAGCAAGTGTATCTACACCACTAAAAATCTTAAATCTATCACCAAAACGAGATTTCATTCTAGATATATTAGAAATATCTCTGGTGGATTCTTTTACCGCTTGTATATTTTTACATTCTGATAATTCTTCAAACATATCTAAAGCAACTTCTATACCATAATCTACAGGATTATTATATATCATAATTGGCAATGCTGTGCTATTTGCTATTTTTTTTAAATAAGTTACGGTTTCTCTGTCATCGGCTTTGTAACGCATCGGAGGGAGTATCATCAATCCATTTGCTCCATTTTCTTCTGCTTTACGTGCCGCCTCAATTGCAGAAACGGTTGTCTGTTCTGCGATATTAATTATTATAGGAACTTTACCATTTACAATCTCAACAGTTTTTTTTATTAATATTTTTCTTTCCTGTTCTGTCAATGTACTTGCTTCTCCTAAAGTACCTCCGAGTATAATTCCATTAACACCAGCTTCTAATTGTGCTTTGATATTAATTTCAAAATTTATCAAATCTAAAGTGTCTTCATCTGTAAATTTGGTAGTTACTGCTGGCATAACGCCACTCCATTGTATGTTCATTATAAATAGTTTTTTACAAAAATAGGTTACATTTAAAATATTATGTATTGTTAATATTAGCAAATAATGGTATTATTTTCTCTTTAATAAGCATAAATTTTGTTGCCTTATAGTTAATTTTATATTACTTTGTTATTAATTTTAGTTTATATTAGCATAAAATTAAAGCAACAAACTAATGAAAGTCCTACCCTTTAAAATACCAAAATCAAAAGATGTCTCTTTGATTTATCAGGAAGATATTGGTCAGACATTATACGACAAACTGCATGAACATGAAGAAATACAATTCTCTGCTATCGTTAAAGGAGAGGGGATTTTAATCGTTGGCAACACTATTAATGATTATAAAGCTGGAGATATTCTGCTAATTGGTAGCAACCTGCCCCATGTATTTAAAAGTGATATTAGTTCTTGTAAAGAATCTTTTATGATTACGCTTTTCTTTACTAAAAACTCTTTTGGCGAAAATTTCTTCTCTCTCGGAGATTTTGATGAAGTTGCTAATTTATTTGAAATTAGCAATGTTGGAAGTAGGGTCAATACAAATAAAAAACAGCTTTTAAAGTTGTTTTTATCTCTTAAAAAATCCTCAAATTTAGATAGATTTATTATATTTCTTAAAATTATGAGCCTAATTTTAAAATCTGAAACTAGCTCTCTATCTAATTTTTTTCATCAAAAGAAATACTCTAATAATCAAGGAAAAAGAATGAGTGATGTTATGGATTTTACTATGAGTAATTTCCATACAGAAATTGATTTACATACAATATCTGAGGTTTCTAGTATGACACCAAATGCGTTTTGTAGGTATTTTAAGCAACATACAAACAAAACCTTTTTTCAGTTTTTAATAGAAGTCAGAATTGAAAACGCCTGTCGTTTGTTGAATAGAAACGATGAACTGGTTGCTAATATTTCTAAAGAATGTGGTTTTAGAAATATTTCCAATTTTAATCGAAAATTTAAAGATGCAAAAGGCGTTACCCCTTCTAAATACAGGATTATGAATTTGGGAAAAGTGTTTTAGTTTTTAACATAACTCCCCTCTTAAATACACTTTTTCTATCTGGTGATTTCCAAAAGAATACGGAATAAATCCATACGAATTAATTGGTTTTGTAAGTAACAAATTTGCTTGTTTTCCTACTGTTATTGAGCCGACTGTATTTTCTAATCCCATTGCGTACGCACCGTTAATTGTAGCCGCATTTATCGCCTCTTCGGGAGTCATTTTCATTTTAATACAAGCCGTAGAAACCACAAAATTCATATTTCCAGAAGGTGTTGAACCCGGATTGTAATCGGTGGCTAAAGCCAAAGGCAAACCTGCGTCAATCATTTTACGGGCAGGAGTGTATGGAATACTCAAAAAATAAGAGCAACTTGGTAGAGCCACTGGCATAGTTTTAGTGTTTTGTAAAGCAGAGATGTCTTCATCTCTCATTTCTTCTAAATGGTCAACAGACAGTGCGTTGTATTTTACGCCCATTTGCACACCTCCGATGGCAGTAAATTGATTTACATGAATCTTAGGAATTAAACCATATTTTTTTCCTGCTTTTAAAATAAGCTCGGTATCTTTTACAGTGAAATAGCCGGTTTCACAGAAAATATCTATATATTCTGCCAATTTCTCTTCGGATATTTTAGGAATTATATCTTTGATAAGCATTTGCAAATAGCCTTGTTTATTCTCTTTGTAAGTGGCTGGAACGGCGTGAGCTCCTAAAAAAGTAGCTTTAATTTCTATCGGGTAATTTTCTTTTAACCGCTTGATAACACGAAGCATTTTTAATTCAGAACTCATTGTTAATCCGTAGCCTGATTTAATTTCAACGGCTCCTGTACCCAATTTTATCACTTCTTCTAAACGCAATTTGCTCTGTTGATATAATTCTTCTTCTGAAGTTTCTCGCAATTTTTTGGCTGAATTTAAAATTCCACCTCCTCTATTTGCTATTTGCTTATAAGATAATCCGTTGATGCGGTCAATAAATTCTCCTTCTCTATTTCCTGCATATACAATATGCGTATGCGAGTCGCACCACGACGGTAAAATTATCTTCCCAGTAGCATCAACTATTTTATCAGCCTTAATAATCGGGCAGTTGTTCATCGTTCCAAAATCATAAATTTTACCCTTTTCAACTGATAAATAAGCGTTTTTGATAGTCGGCAATTCTTTCATTTTTTTACCTGAAACAAACGAAATAGACTCGGTTCTAACTTGCACTAATTCTTTAATATTTTTGAATAATATACTCATCAAAAGAGACCTTTTAAAATAGTGTCTTCAACTTTATTTGGGATTGTTACTTTTAAATCTGGCGTACGCTCCATTTCTCGTTTGATGGCAAATAAGGCTTCGTCATTTCTAGCCCAGCTTCTTCTTGCTATACCGTTATTTACATCGTAAAACAGCATACTTTTTAGGCGAGCCTCAGCCTCTGGAGTTCCGTCTAACAGCATTCCAAAACCTCCATTTATCACCTCGCCCCAGCCAACGCCACCGCCATTGTGAATAGAAACCCAAGTAGCACCTCTAAAACTATCTCCAATTACATTGTGGATTGCCATATCTGCGGTAAATTTACTTCCGTCGTAAATATTGGAGGTTTCTCTGTACGGCGAATCTGTCCCGCTTACATCATGATGGTCTCTGCCTATTACTATCGCTCCAATTTCTTTTGACGCAACGGCATTATTAAAGGCTTCCGCAATTTTAGAACGCCCTTCGGCATCGGCATACAAAATACGAGCCTGCGAGCCGACTACCATTTTATTATCTTTAGCATCTTTTATCCAAGTGATATTATCTTGCATTTGCAACTTAATTTCCTTCGGAGAGTTTTCCATAATTTCTTGCAATACTTTCATCGCAATATCATCAGTTTTATCTAAATCTTCTGGATTTCCCGAAGTACAAATCCACCTAAAAGGTCCAAATCCGTAGTCAAAACACATAGGTCCCAAAATATCCTGCACATAAGAAGCGTATTTAAAATCGATATTATTTTCTGCCATTACATCGGCTCCTGCTTTAGATGCTTCTAATAAAAAGGCGTTTCCATAGTCGAAAAAATACGTGCCTTTTGCGGTGTGATTATTTATAGCCGCCGAATGACGACGTAGTGTTTCTTGTACTTTTCCTTTGAATACTCTCGGTTCTTCACGGATTAATCTATTTGCTTTGTCGTAAGAAACGCCTACGGGATAATATCCGCCAGTCCAAGGAATATGCAAGGAAGTTTGGTCGGAGCCTACGTGAACAAAAATATTCTCCCTATCAAAACGCTCCCAAACATCTACCACATTCCCAATAAAGGCAATAGAAATGACTTCTTTGGTTTCTTGTGCCTGCTTTACACGAGTAATCAAATCACCTATATTTACAATCAATAAATCTACCCAACCTTGTTTGTGCCGTTTTGCTGCGGCTTTCTGGTTTACCTCTGCACAAACCGTGATGCAGCCTGCAACATTTCCTGCTTTGGGTTGTGCGCCGCTCATTCCGCCCAATCCTGAGGTTAGAAATATTTTACCTTCAGGAGTTTCTCCTTTGCGTAAAATTTTACGAAAGGCGTTCATCAAAGTGATAGTTGTTCCGTGTACAATTCCTTGCGGTCCGATATACATAAACGAACCCGCAGTCATCTGTCCGTATTGCGTAACTCCGAGTGCGTTAAATTTCTCCCAATCATCTGGTTTTGAGTAATTAGGAATCATCATTCCGTTGGTAACAACTACTCTCGGTGCATTTTTGGAGGAGGGAAATAATCCCATAGGATGACCAGAATATATGTGTAATGTTTGCTCATCTGTCATCGTTGCCAAATACTGTAATGTGACTAAATATTGTACCCAATTTTGAAACACTGCTCCGTTGCCTCCGTAGGTAATTAATTCCTCTGGATGCTGTGCCACTGCGGGGTCTAAGTTATTCTGTATCATCAACATAATAGCCGCTGCCTGCGGTGATTTTGCAGGATATTCAGACAGAGGTCTTGCGTGCATTTTGTAAATTGGTTTAAATCTGTACATATAAATACGTCCAAAATCTTGTAATTCCTGTGCAAATTCTACCGCTAACATTTTATGCCATTTTTTGGGTAAATAACGCAAAGCATTACGAATAGCTAATTGTTTTTCTTCTGTCGATAAAATATCTTTTCTCTTAGGAGCTCTGTTTATATTTGCTGGATACTTCTTCTTTACAGGTAACTTTGCCGGGATACCCTGTAATATTTTTTCTTGAAATGTCATTTGTTTATGTAACTTAGTCGTTGGTTTTTAATTTTTCATTCTTAACTAATTTTATCATCTCGTTTATATCATCTTTTAGGACTCTATCGTCTTCTAATTTTGCGACTTTACTTCTAATTAATTTAAAATTTACTTCTATAATTTTCGAGAATTTGTTAGGTCTTCTAAATTCCAATGCTTGTGCTGCGTACATCAATTCGATGGCTACTATTTTTTCAATATTTTCTAAAATCTGATTGAATTTACGCCCAGAAATACTTCCCATAGAAACGTGATCTTCCTGCCCCAGTGAAGTCGGAATGCTATCAGCAGAAGGGGGAAAACACAAAGATTTATTTTCTGTAACCAACGCTGCCGTAGTGTATTGCGGAATCATAAACCCTGAATTTAATCCGCCACTTTCGGTTAATAAACGAGGTAAACCGAATTTTCCTTCCAGTAATAAATAGCAACGCCTATCTGAAATATTTCCTAATTCTGAAGCTGCCAACGAACCGTAGTCAATTGCCATTGCAAGCGTTTGCCCGTGAAAATTTCCGCCCGAAATAGCTTCCGTTTCACTTAAAACAATCGGATTATCGGTTACAGAATTCATTTCAATTTCTGCCAATTCATTTAAGTGATAATATGCATTTCTCGATGCTCCGTGAACCTGCGGAATACAACGCATAGAATATGGGTCTTGAACACGCTCGCAGTTTTCGTGTGATTTTATATTTTTAGAATTTTTAAGTAGCATACGCATACGTTCGGCTACTTTTAAACTTCCTTTAAACGGACGAATTGTATGCAGAGCCTCTTTAAACGGAGATATACTTCCCTGATATCCTTCTAAACTCATTGCACCTGCAACATCTACTAAATCAAGTAGATAGCTCATTTTATGTAAACCTCTAATCGTATGTGCTAAAATAAATTGAGTTCCATTAATTAAGGCTAATCCTTCTTTTGCTTGTAATTTAAACGGCTGTAAATTGTGTTTTGATAACACTTCTTTTGCGGTGATAATCTCGTCCTTGCTATTGCCTCCTGTCTCTCGCCTCTCATTCCAAAACTCACCTTCACCCAACAACGGTAAAAATAAATGTGCCAGAGGAGCTAAATCTCCTGAAGCACCAACAGAGCCTTGCTCAGGAACTACGGGTAATAATTCATTTTCAATAAAATATACGATGCGTTTAATCACTTCCAAGCGGATACCCGAAAAACCCTGACACAAAGCGTGAACTTTACAAATCATCATCATTTTTGACAATTTTTTATCGATAGAATTTCCAACACCAACAGCGTGCGTGATTAATAAATTTTCTTGAAGTTTGCTGGTTTCTTCGGGAGATATTTGTATGTCGCACAATGGTCCAAAACCTGTGTTAATTCCGTAAACAGATTTATCTGAACTGGCTATTGTTTCAACCTTTTTTCTGCATTCGTTTACCTTTTCTATTGCTTCGGAAGTTAAAGTTGCCTTTAAATTCCCTTGCGAAATGGCTATTACTTTATCAACTGTTAGCCTGTCTATTCCATATTTAAACATTATTATTTTTGGCATAACTAAATTTTTAGTGGTATCATATTAAGTTTTCTAAAATAAAATAGCATATTAATTCTAAATCTGTCAAAATAAAAAATTAATAGCAAAAAGTACTATTAAAATTTTAGTATAGGCTTATCATTATATAGTTTTACAAATTTGTAAATAAAAAAGTTGCATTTGGGGGTTGAATCTACCTAGCAGGTAAAATTGATATAATGTAAGAAAATAACTATAAAATACGTAAATTCGCAACCTAAAATTAATCAGAAATATATGAAAATATCATACAATTGGTTAAAGCAATTTTTACAAATAGATTGGGAAGTGGTCAAGGCAGGAGAATTGCTGACTGATTTAGGCTTGGAGGTAGAAGGAATTGAAGCTATAGAATCTATAAAAGGAGGTTTGAAAGGAGTTGTTGTGGGAGAAGTTCTAACCTGTAATCAACACCCAAATGCGGATAGATTAAAAATAACCACAGTCAATTTAGGAGCAGGAGAACCCGTGCAAATTGTGTGTGGAGCTCCCAATGTTGCTAAAGGGCAGAAAGTGCCAGTTGCCACTATTGGGACTGTACTTTATGATGATAAAGGAAAAAAAATTAAAATCAAAAAAGGAAAAATTAGAGGAGAAGAAAGTTGTGGAATGATTTGTGCCGAAGATGAGTTAGGCTTAGGTAAGGGTCATGACGGAATTATGGTTTTAGACTCAAAAATAGAGACGGGAACTCTAATTTCTGAAGTTTTTAATATTGAAACTGATTTTGTTTTTGAAATAGGCTTAACGCCAAACAGAGCAGATGCGATGAGTCATTTTGGCGTGGCAAGAGATTTGCGTGCAGGATTAATGCAGCAAGGTATTAATATGGAGTTAATATCGCCCTCTGTAAGTGATTTTTATGTAGATAAAAGAAAATTAAATGTTGATATAGAAGTTGAAAATAATGAATTAACACCTCGTTATTGTGGTATTACGATTACAGATATAGAAGTAAAAGAAAGCCCTGATTGGATACAAAACCGGTTAAAATCTATTGGAATAACACCAAAAAATAATATTGTAGATATAACTAATTACGTATTACACGAGTTGGGACAGCCATTGCATGCTTTTGATACTTCAAAAATCGCAGGAAACAAAATCATAGTTAAAACTTTAGATGAGGGAACAAAATTTAAAACTTTAGATGAGGTTGAAATAAAATTAAATGCAGAAGACATTATGATTTGCGATTCAGAATCCAACCCGTTATGTATTGCCGGCGTTTATGGAGGTATTAATTCTGGAATTACAGAAAATACAACTTCACTATTTTTGGAAAGTGCTTATTTTAATCCCGTTTATATTCGTAAAACAGCAAAACGTCATAATCTAAATACTGATGCTTCTTTTCGTTTTGAACGTGGAATTGACATAAATATGACAGAATACGCATTAAAACGAGCAGCCCTACTAATTGAAGAATATTCTGGCGGGACATTATCTTCTGATATTATAGATTTATATCCAAATAAAATTGAAGATTTTCAGGTGTTTATATCTTATGAAAACGCGTATAGACTGATAGGGCAAGAAATTCCTAAGGAAACAATTAAAAATATTTTAGCTTCGTTAGAAATTAAAATAAAGAGCGAAACAGAAGGATATTTGGGCTTAATAATCCCATCTTACAGAGTAGATGTACAACGTGAAGCAGATATTATAGAAGAGATTTTAAGGATTTACGGATATAATAATATTATATTTTCACACAAATTGAACACATCTGTTTCTTTTGATACAAACAATAAAATAAAGATTGAAAATAGTGTAGCTAGCCAATTAACATCACAAGGATTTAACGAAATGATGGCAAATTCGTTGACAAAAGCAGATTATATTAATTTGTCAGAAAATCTAAAGGAAGAGTATAACGTGGAGATATTAAATCCATTGAGCAACGATTTGAAAATTATGCGTCAGTCGTTGCTATTTAGTGGGTTGGAATCCGTTGCTTACAACATCAACAGGAAAAATAATGCACTAAAATTTTATGAGTTTGGCAAAACTTATCACAAGTACGAAAAAGGGTATCAAGAGAATAAACATTTAACGTTATTTGTTACAGGAAACAGAACAAAAGAAAGTTGGATACTTCCCAATAAACCTTCTGATTTCTTTTACCTTAAAGGAGTTGTAACTAGTCTGTTAAGCAGGTTGGGAATTGATAAGTTAAATATTATTCCTTCAAAATTAGATGTTTTTTCTGAGGGAATTTCTATGAGTTTAGGCAAAATTAATTTAGTAGAAGTAGGGCTTGTAAAGCGTTCTGTATTAAAAGAATTTGGAATTAAACAGGAAGTGTTGTTTGCCGATTTTGATTGGGAAAATGTATTGAATTTGGCAGGAAAAAAGGTAATAAAAATTTCAAATTTACCAAAATTTCCGTCTGTAAAACGAGATTTAGCCCTGTTATTAGATAACAAAGTTTTGTTTAATGAGTTGTACGATTTGGCTTTTCAATCGGAGAGAAAAATATTGAAAGAGGTAGATTTATTTGATGTGTATCAAGGCGATAAATTGCCTAAAGGAAAAAAATCGTACGCATTAAGTTTTGTGTTGCAAGACGAAAATAAAACACTTTCTGATAAGCAAATAGATAAAATAATGAAAAAATTACAGCAAACATTTGAGAAAAATTTGGATGCTGCCTTGAGGTGAAACAGAAGTTGGAAAACAAACAATTATTCTATACTCCAATTTCCATTTTCCAGCCTCCAATTTATACTAATCAAACAACCAAAATGTACAAACTTTTAATTCGCACTATATTATTCCAATCTGACCCAGAGAAAGTTCATCATTTTACGTTTTTATTTATTAAATTTTTGCATAAAATTCCGTTGGTATCTGCAATAATTAGAGTAGCGTATCAAGTAAATGACAAAAGATTAGAACGTAATTTGTTTGGATTAACATTTAAAAATCCAGTTGGTTTGGCAGCGGGATTTGATAAAAATGCTGTTTTATACAATGAATTGGCAGGTTTTGGTTTCGGTTTTATAGAAATAGGAACGATAACCCTGAAAGGTCAGGACGGAAATCCAAAAAAACGATTGTTTCGCTTAAAAGACGATGAGGGAATTATCAACAGAATGGGTTTTAATAATAATGGAGTTGAGGCTGTAATCAAAAACTTAAAGAAAAATAGAGGTCGGGTTATCATTGGAGGAAATATAGGGAAAAACACGGACACAAGCCCAGAAAATTATACTAAAGATTATTGCAAAGTTTTTACAAAATTACATCCGTATGTAGATTATTTTGTGTTGAATGTAAGTTGTCCAAACATAGATAGTCATGCAAAACTGAATGATAAACAGTATTTATTGGAGCTGATAAGTTCTGTTCAAAAATTAAACAAAAAGGAGGCTGCACAGAAGCCAATTTTATTAAAAATTGCTCCAGATTTGAATAATAATCAGTTAGATGAAATCATAGAATTGGTTGCAGAGACTGAGATTGACGGAGTTATTGCATCAAATACATCTGTAAACAGGGAGGGATTAAAAGTATCAAAAGAAAGATTAACTGAAATTGGAAACGGAGGTTTGAGCGGACAACCGATTAAAGAAAGGAGTACGAAAGTGATTAAATATTTATCAAAAAAAAGCGGTAAATCTTTTCCTATTATTGGAGTAGGAGGGATTCATTCGGGACAAGATGCCATAGAAAAAATTAAAGCTGGTGCAGATTTGGTGCAAATTTATACAGGTTTTATTTATGAAGGACCAGGTTTGGTAAAGAGAATTAGCAAAGCAATTTTGAATGATAATTTAGGTAGTTGAAAAATAGTAAATATAAAATCGTAAATTTATGAGTACAGATATTCTGATACCATTTTTAATTGCATCATTTATATTGGCATTTTCTCCGGGACCCGATAATATTTTTGTGCTAACACAAAGTATTGTAAATGGCAAAAAACACGGATTGGCTACTGTATTTGGGTTAATTACAGGTTGTTTGGTTCATACAACTTTGGTGGCATTTGGTGCTTCTGCCGTTATCAAAGAAAACGATAAATTATTTTTTATCATAAAATTATTTGGAGCTTTATATCTGTTGTTCTTGACGTATAAAGTTTTTAAAAGCGACTCTTCTATTACGTTATCAAAAGAAAATATTACAAAAAAGACAATTTTACAATTATTCAAACAAGGATTTATTATGAATGTATTAAATCCGAAAGTGTCTATTTTCTTTCTGGCATTTTTCCCTGGTTTTTTGTTTAGCGAAACGTTAAGCAATGTGATACAATTTTATATTTTGGGCATCTTATTTATGTTGGTTTCTTTGCTTGTATTTTCTGCTATTGCAATTCTATCAGGCTCAATTTCTGAATCTATTCAAAAAAATAAAAACATAAGTATCTTCCTAAAATGGACGCAAATTGTCGTTTTTATTGCTATTGTAGTTTTTATTTTGATATAGTTTTTTAGTTTTAAGAGTCAAGATAATTACGAATTGCTTTTATATTCTCTTACAGTCCTAAATCTTTTCTCTCATTCAAAAATCTCATCAATTATTCTTCCGGTTGTTCCGTTTGGGAATTCAATTTTTAAAAGATTTGAAATAGTAGGAGCAATATCTATAATTGTATATGCTTTTTTAGAAGAGCCGCTTTTTATACCATTTCCGTAAAATATAATTGGAATATGCGTGTCATAATTATAACCCGAACCATGTGTTGTTCCCTTTCTTGAGGAGCTATTTATCGTTGAAGGATTGGGTATCAACAGAATATCTCCAGAAATTTTTTGATTATATCCTTGTTGTAATTTATGTAAAATACCGTTACTAAAAGTAGTGTTTTGCATTGTTCTCGAGGTTACAGATTTATAAATATTTTCAAAATAGATAACTTCATCTGATATTTTTTGAGCAACCGTATTTACATCTAAATTTAAGGTCTCAATATTTTCTTTATTTAAAAATATCTGAAAATTAGAAATATCTTCAACTAAATTATCTGATTTAAAATATTTTAGAGTGATTTTATTTACAAATTCCTCAAACTCTTTTGCTTTAAAATAGTTTGCAGGAATTTTTATTGATTCCAGATAAGAAGGAACTTGAACAGCAGCGTGGTCTGCAGTTAAGAACAGGGTGTAATTACCTTTTCCAACTTTGTCATCTAAGAATGAGAATAACTCTGCCAAATCCTTATCTAATCGCAGATAAGTATCTTCTATTTCTTTGGATGCCACGCCAAATTGATGACCTATGTAATCTGTAGACGAATAACTTACAGCCAAAAAATCGGTATGTTCAGAGGTGCCCAAATTTTCTCCAATAATAGCCGCTTTTACAAAATCTGTAGTTAGATAATTGCCAGCAGGAATCCCTTTTATAAGGCTATAATTATCATTTTCTGCACGTAAATTTGGAACATTATGAGGAAAAACTGGTTTTTCTTCGCCTTTAAAAGTTTTTTCAAAAATATTATCATCGCTTAAACTTTCTGTATATGTTGAAATATCATATAAAGTATTCCAAGGTTTACTTAAATATTCGTCAACTTTTCCAGAATTATTAAACTCTACGACCCATTTAGGCAAGGAATTTATATAAAAAGAGCTTGAAATCCATTTTCCTTCAGAACCACCGTCAAACCAGTATGCTGCATTTGCAGTATGACCAGCAGGCAGGATTGATGACCTGTCTTTTATGGCAATTCCGATAGTTTTTCCATTCATATTTTGAGCGAGATGTAATTGGTCGGTAATAGTCGTAGTTTGCATTCTGAATGGGGACTTTTTCCCTGCCGAACCATCGTTTCCAATAGTTTTATAAGAGGTGTCATCTACACAATAGATATTTTTTTTCAGGTATTTATCGTACCAATTATTACTAATAATTCCGTGATTTGTGGGAGTTGTCCCAGTATAAATGGAGGCGTGACCGACCGCAGTATAAGTAGGAATATAATTATAGTGTGCATTTTCTAAAGAGAAACCGTCTTTTAATAATCTCTTAAAACCATCTTCGCTGTATTTATCGGCAAAACGAATCAGATAATCATAACGCATCTGATCTATTACAATACCAATAACTAATTTTGGCTTCTTGTGATTTTCTTTTTTTGTTGTGCAATTAGCATAAATTGCTAGTGTAAAAATAATAATTAATTGTAATTTTTTCATTGGAACGAACTTTTTTATATTGGACAAAAATAACTATTTTAATTTTATGGTCAAAGTAGGTATAACTTAGTTGCATCTACCCAGAGTTTTTTAAAATAAATTTATTATTATTGTTTTATTTAATTCGTAATTTTGCCTCTTATAATTTAAAAAAAATAATTGTGAAAAAATTACAATATCTATTTTTATTCGGATTATCCTTATTAATTATATCTTGTAATAAAAGATGACGAAGACGCCACTTTAACTAAAGGCAACTTCTATTAATTGATTTTTAAGCCAATCTTTTCTTATTTCAAAAATATTAAAATTTTAGAAATGGTTTTAGTTTTTTGTAATTTCAATCATTCTTTTGTTAATTCACTTATTATCAATCATATACATATTTTGTATTTACCAATTGGACATAGTTACTCTAAATCTAAAGGGTGCATAACATTTTGTCGCAAAAACATTAATTTAGCATCAATAATTATTGTATAGATGATTTCAAAAAAACAGTTTGAAAAAGAATTAGAAATTATAATTGCCAATGCCATCAGAGAAGATGTTGGAAAAGGAGATTATACCTCGTTATCTTGCATTCCTGCGGATGCGAAAGGAAAAGCAAAATTATTGGTAAAAGCAGAGGGAATTATTGCAGGCGTTGAGTTTGCAAAAATGATATTTGAATATGTAGATGCTGATTTGCAGATAGATACTTTAATTAAAGACGGAGAAGAAGTGGAATATGGAGATATTGTTTTTTATGTTTCAGGAAAATCGCAATCTATTTTGCAGGCGGAGCGTTTGGTTTTAAATTCTATGCAACGTATGAGTGGTATCGCCACCAAAACACGTTTTTTTACAAATTTATTAGAAGGCACAAAAACTAAAGTTCTGGATACCAGAAAAACTACACTAGGAATTCGTGCCATAGAGAAATGGGCAGTAAAAATTGGAGGAGGAGAAAACCACCGTTTTGCACTATACGATATGGTGATGATTAAAGATAATCACATTGATTTTGCAGGAGGAATTACACAAGCCATCAACAAAACAAAAAAATATTTGACCGACAAAGAATTAGAAATTAAAATTATTGTAGAAGCTAGAAATTTAGAAGAAATCAAAGAAATTCTTCAAAATAATGGGATTTATAGAATTTTAATTGATAACTTTAATTATGAAGACACTCGTAAAGCGGTAGAATTAATCGGCGATAAATGTTTGACAGAATCTTCAGGAGGGATTAATGAAAAAACTATTAAAAAATATGCCGAATGTGGTGTAGATTTTATTTCGTCGGGAGCATTAACACATTCGATTTACAATATGGACTTAAGTTTAAAGGCGGTATAACTCTAAATAAAAATGATAAAATCAATAGAAGACAACTTAGAAAAAATACCAATCGTAAATTTATTGGCAAGACTTGGAAAGAAAATAAAAATTCCGGGATTACAAGGAATGTCTCTATATGACGTTGTAGAAATGTACATTATAGGAATCGTAAAAGGAGCATTAACCACAAGAGCTAGCGGAATTTCATACAGTTTTTTTATGGCGATATTTCCGTTTATGTTATTTATTTTAACGCTAATTTCTTATATCCCAATTGATGGATTTAAAGAAAGTTTGATGACCCTAATTTCTGAAAACCTACCACCAAAAACCTTTGACGCTGTTCGGTTGGTATTAGACGATATTGTAAATAATCAATATGGAGGCTTACTGTCCTTTGGCTTTATATTGTCTATTTTTTTAATGGCAAACGGAGTAAATGCCATCTTCGGCGGATTTGAATATTCCTATCATATAAAAGAGGTGCGAAACGTAATAAAAGCGTATATTCTTTCTTTAGGAGCTTCATTGGTGATGTCATTTTTCTTAGTGATAACAGTGGCTTTAACCATTTTCTATCAAATAGGATTAGACAAACTTCAAGAGAGAGGGTGGTTGCGAAATGAACTTTTTTGGCTACAAATTGGCAGAGGAATACTATTTATTTTTATGATTTTCACCATTGTTTCTATGTTATATCACTACGGAACTAAGCAAGGAAAACAATCGTCATTTTTCTCGGCAGGAGCGATTTTTACCACAGTGCTATCTATCTTTACATTTTATCTATTTAATATATATGTGGTCAAATTTTCCAAATATAACGAGCTGTACGGGTCTATCGGAACCCTATTAATTTTGATGCTATTTGTGTGGCTAAATGCGATTATATTGTTGTTAGGTTTTGAATTAAATGCAACTATCAACAGATTGAAGCGAAAAAATAAAACTCCTGTTTAATGCAGTTGAAAAATGGTATAAACTACCCCCCGAAATATTTAAAGAAAAACCTGACAATTTTAAAAATAAAATACTAAATTTAAAAATTATTAAGACAAGTTGAAAGCAACAACCTTGTGAAACTTAATATTTACTGACCAAAATCAGCGGTTAATTCAAGCTCTCCAAAATCAAAATTTCCAACGTTTCCAAAGGTTTCAAAAACAGCTACTCTAATATATCGTACCGGTGGCTGAACAGGAACAGGGTGTGTTACTCTTCCGTCACTTCTACTATTTGGGTTTTCTGTCAATGAAGCGTTAACCATATTTTTCCAGCCTTTATCAAGCATCGATGTAGCCCATTCTTTCTCTGTTTCTGAGGTCAACTCAACTGTAGGAACAGCGTCCATTATATCCGCAACGTCGGGCAAGCCCCATATCTGATATTTTTTAAGAGCTCTGGTGCCTCCACAACATTTATCTCCTCTGACTACCCACCCTGCTTTAACAATATCGTATTCGGCAGCCAAATCAATAGTAAAAACTCCTGGAATGGCATTTTGCTGTGAATGAGCTAGAGTTCTCCAATTTCCATCAAACAGGGTTTCATGAAATAAGCCTCCCCAGCCTAGATGTGGTCCGGCATCTCCGGGCAATCCTACGGTTCTGAAAGGTCCTTCTCTGTCTTTATTTAACACGAGTAGTCCGCTTTTTATGTTACCTATTTCTTCACCTGTTACAGCAATGACAATAGGAGAAGTTATATTTGCTCCTTCAACCTTTACGCTTCCAGTAAAAACTTTATTTTTTCCTGTATCTGCATTAAATTTAACATATACTGTTTTTTCTGAAGAAATATCACCTAACAAAACCGAAGGTTCAAAGGGTCCGCTACTGGATAAGGAGACTAAAAACTGTTCGCTATCTACTGCCTTTGCATAAATTTCAGTACTTGTGATACAATCATCGGATTTAACTGTAAAAGTTTGTTGTCCCGAGCTTCCGTTATCATTCTGACCAAAATCCATATTTGTTACTGAAGTACTTGCCACTGCCTCTCTTTCACAGGAAGGAAAAGTCACCTTGTTTACTTCTGGAGAAACAAAATCTTCAAAAGATATTCTTTCATTTAATACGGGAGAATAAGTGGATACTAATTTAAGAGTATCGGATGTTTTAAAATCAGAAATAATTAAACTTCCGCTATCATTAGGAATGGTAATAGTTTTTTCTATATTATCTCTGGTAGTATAAATTAAATTTGTTTCTTTCATGTTTTCTTTATTTTTTGAAAACATAGCTTCCACCATCCCGGTAACTGGGTCAAACGTCATATTTGTTACTGCTCTGGAAGGTAAATTTGCTATATATCTATCCCCAAAAACTGTGCTTGTCAGCCTATAAGTTAAAGATTTATTACCCTCATTGTCTGAGGCTACAATATTAAAGTCATATACTTTTTCTTTAAGATTATCTAAGATAAGAGTTATTGTGTCTGCTCCGATGTTGTTCCTTACCAAATCAAAAGTTCTTATTTCTTCTTCACCTTCACTAAAGGTAAATTTCTTTATTTTTGGGTCGGCATTAATTGCTAAATCGAACTTTAATTTATGGATTCCGTAGCTTACCTTTGCACCTCGTACTTTTCCTATAACTACCTGTTCGCCTTCAGATGTCAAGTCTTTAAAGCTATCTCGTTCAGACTCACAAGATAACATAGAAATCACTATAAATAAAATCACCCAATTGTTGTTTATACTATGTTTCATTTTCATTTTTTTATTAAGTTAACATCAATTATTCTACAACCTGTCCGTAAAACTCAATATCACCAACCTGAACCCAGTTGGAAGACGGGGCCCAGGTTTCAAGAACGATAAATCTAATATATCTGACCGTCGGTTCTGGATCGGTTTTAAAATCTATCCCGGCAGCACCAAAAGCTGAATCCTCGGCAGATTCCTTAAAAAAACCAAGACCCGACGGCTTTACTTCTTCGCCATCTTTTACTAATAGGTCCCAGCCTACGAAATCATTACCGTGATAATCATCGGGAAGAGATTCTATTCCCCATACCTCAAATCTCTTCATATTCCCTCTGTTAAAATACTTTCCACTCGTTCCATTGTCTGTATTAAAGACTTTTATTCTACTCAAATTTACTTTTTGCCCCAAATCAATGGTAAAAGGGACCCTATTTTTTTTAGTATAAGGAGGTAAAGCTGGAATAGGGTCTGGTTTATTATCATTGGTATGATAAATATCTTTCCAATGAACTTCGCCGTCCCATAGTTGGTCCACGAAAAAATTATTTCCACAACACTGTAAAGACGTTCCATCATTAGGAAGTATATGTCCGCTAAAAAGACTGTTATCTATCTGTATTTCTTGTATAGGCGTAATAGATACAGACAAAGTATCCGTTACCTGATTCCATTTATCTAATACCACAAATTTGAATATCGCTTCTTTAGACTCAAATGGTCTAAATGCAGCTGTAGTTGTTTGAGGACTTTCTATAAACACAGAACGGTTATGAGTAAACAGAGGTTCTCCACTTTCGTTTACAGCAATAGTATCTTTTACAAATAATTGTATCTCATACTTGTTTCCGAGTGTATTATCAAATACAAGCTCAACTCCTCCAAAGTCTCTTATCGCTGTAAGTGAGTTGAAAAACAAATCTATAGGTGCTGTTGTAGGGTTAATATCTACTTTTATAGTTTTTGACCTGTTACCACTTTTGTCAACAGTTGTGAGTTCTACGGACTGTGTTTCAATTTTTCTTAATCCTTCAATAATCAGGAAGTTTTTAAAGATAGATGACCGTGAGAAAATTTCCGTTCCGTCGTCTAATTTATACTTTGCCTCTATCAGCAAAACATCTTTACCCTCTGGTACTCTATAACTTATTTTTGCTCCTCCTGAAAGATTCTCAACTTGAATATCAGTAACCACAGGAGGGTTTGTTCCGTCATTCTGAAAAGGAGTATAACGGTCCTCCTCATTGCAAAAAGTAAATGTCATGATAACTGCTGTAAAAACTGTTAACATTATAAAATATTTTTTTTTCGCGTATCTCATGTCTTTATATTTTTAAAATTAAAAAAATTACCACCCTGGATTCTGTATTAAATTAGGGTTTCTAAGAAGGTCTTGCTGACCAATAGGCCACAGGTAATCACGTTTAGTAAATTCAAGCGACCAAAAGCTTGTTACCCTATAATAACCTAGTGTATTGTCTGAGAGTCTGTTCCATCCTCTTATACTCCGATTTAAAAACTCGATACCTCTTTTCCACCTGCGAATATCCCAAAAACGTTGTCCTTCAAATACCAATTCAATCATACGTTCGTGTTGTACTATCTCTCTAAATCCTTCTTTAGTGGTAGGTTTTGCAGGCTTACGGGAGTGATTTGCCCAAGATTGAACCACTCCTTGTAGATTAGCTCTTTCTCTTACCTTATCTATCCAAATATGTGCCTCTGTAGTTTTTCCGTTTTCGTTTAACGCCTCGGCATATAACAAATATAACCCTGCCAAACGAGCCACAGGAAAAGGGTATCTTTCTACAAATACATTTGTTTCGCCTGTGCCTCCCTGAAAAGTCTTTGGATTAGATAATTTCTTAGCAAAATACCCTGTCTGAGAAAATGCAAACTGTCCAACCCCGGGCTTATGAGAAAGTTCACCTTCTTTTGCTCTTACTACGTGTTCGTCTATTTCTAGTAGCTTGCTACCTACTTGATCTCCTAACCATACACCGCCGTCAAAACCAAGAGATGCGTAGAATCTTGGCTCTCTATTTAGGTGTAAAGAGGGTGCATCAAATCCATCGCCTATATAATGGGTGTGATCGGTTACATTCTCTACAATATTAAATCTTCCGTCGTAGTTATAGGAAGTATCTTCATCAATAGGTACCCCGTTTTTAGAATAGAACATTTCTGCTATTCTCATTGTAGGTGCCCAATATCCCGTAGCAGTTTTGTTTATAGATGCTCTTTGAGATAATCTTGGCCTGGAAATTAACTGAATACTATACGTATTTTCACCACTGGGCCATAGCAATTCATTATTCCATGGGTCGGTTATGCTACCTCGTATATCCATTTTTATACGAGTAATATCACTCCAATCAGGTGGTGGCACGGGGGTGGTATATAACATATGCCCTGCTTCGGTAGAGATATTAATAGCCTCTAAACATGCTGCTTCTGCACGTTCCCATTTCGCCTGATCAAAAGTTGTGGAAATTAACTCTTCTCCTTCGGCATTCACGAAACCTGCATAGTCAGGGTTTCCGTTAAATAATGGGCTTGCCACCAACATCAATGTACGTGCTTTAAGTACAGCTGCCATCACTTTAGTAGCCCTGCCGAGATTCATCAGGTCATCTACATAATCAGGTAAGGATAATATTGCCTCATCTAAGAGTTCTACTATATAATCGGCTACTTTATCCACATTTTCTCTACTTACTCTTACCTCTTCCAAACGGCTGGATACGAGAAGGTTCTCTTTGATAATAGGAAGAGGTCCATACATTCTCATCAGAAAAAAATTAAAATATGCCTTTAAAAACTTAGCTTCTGCTATCCATATTTGTTTTTCATCTTCTTCGAGGTCATAGGCGACATCAATGTTTTTTAGAAATATATTACAATCTCTTATACCTATAAACATATTATTTCCAGCACCAGACCCCCAGGCATCTAAATAAGGTCTTTGTATATTATTACCTACTGTAAGAATCTGATTTACAGGTATATTATCACCACCTATTCCTCTTGTTCTAGCGGCAGAATTAAGCCATATCTCATCACTGGCGGGTAGTGCCGCATCTTCAGTAGTCGTGTTTCCACTCCACCAGCCTCCTCTTGGCAACATAGAAGGACTATGATTGTATAAAGTTGCTAAAAAGCGTTGAGAAGTAAGCCTAGATGCAAATGCGTCTTCAATAACAGCAATGTTATCAGGTACCACATCTATATATTCTTGGCAATCTTGCATTATGGAAAAAGTACAAGCAATCAGTGCTATTTTAATTTTATTATTTTTCATTTGTGTGATTTTATATTCTTCAAATTGTAATGTACCATTAATTAAAATCCTACTTGAATTCCAAAGTTTAAAACTCTTTGTAACGGATAATTAAATCCTTCTCTTTTCAGTTCGGGGTCCCACATTTTAAATTTACTCCATACGTGCAGGTTGGTACCGGTTGCATATATTCTAAACAGGTTCATTCCCCATAGTTTATTTCCAGACTTTAATAAATTAAATCCCATCTCGACCTGTTTCAGTCTTAAAAAAGCCCCGTTTCTCAGCCAATAAGTATTGTGTTGTGAATTATTTCTTACTCTTGTTGTAGATAATTTGGGCCAACGAGCATATATATCATTATTCTCCTCACTCCAGTGACTGTCTGCAATAGCCTGCAATAAGGCATTTTCTCCTAAACTCCCATTGCCACCTCCTGCACCGTCATTGCCAATGACATTTAAAAAGGGTCCCACTATATCCTGATTCAACATAAAAGAAGTTTGTGCCAGTCCTTGAAAAAACACACTTATATCAAATTTCTTATATCCCACAGAGAAACCAAAACCGTATATAATTTTGGGTACTGTCGGATTGCCTATGGCAGCTCTGTCCAAACCTGATATTATACCGTCTTTATTCAAATCCTTGTATTTGATATCTCCTGCACCGTAGTCTTTACCCGGTGTCAAGTTTAGTTGCTTCGGAGAATTAATCGCTTCGTCATCATCAACAAATAACCTCTCGGCTATAAAACCTCTAGATTGTCTTACATTGTCTCCGACATATGACCTCCACGGGGCATTAATATTCGCATAGTTAGGTTCTTCAAATACTGTATATTTATTATCCGCATAAGTAAAAGTAGCTCTGCCTGTCAGCCATAAATTATCACTCAGGCTAAAGTTAAAATCCATAGAGCTATCCAAGCCCCATGCCTTTACTTCTCCTACATTAGTTTGAAGATCAGCGGAAAGCCCTAACGTTGAAGGAATGTCACTTCTAAGTTGTAATATATTAGATCTTGTTTCGCCAAATACATCTACAGTTAATTTAAGTGCATCTTGAAAAAAGTTCGTTTCTATTCCGATATTTAGCTTTTCAGCCAATTCCCATGTTACATTAGGATTCGCATATCTACTGATAGAAACTCCTGATATACGATTATCAAATTCCTCTCCGAAAGTATGACCACGACCATTATTATCTAAGTTTACTTGTGATAAATAAAAGAATCTGTCTTCTCTTCTGTTACCAATTCTGTCATTTCCTACTAACCCATAAGAAGCACGTAGTTTTAGATGGCTTATAACAGAAGAAGACTCTAAAAAGGGTTCTTCAGAAATCAGCCAACCTATTCCGTATGATGGAAAAAAGCCAAAACGGTTATTTTTGGCAAATCTTTCAGAGCCGTTGTATCCAAAATTAAACTCGACAAAATATTTCCCGTTATACGCATAATTAAATCTGCCAGAAATACCAACATTTCTACTTGGAAGAGATAGTTGTAAATTCGTTGCCTGACCATCTGAATAATCTCTGGCAATCGCTACCAACAAGCCCGTAACAGCGTGTTTTTCAGCAAATGTTCTTGCATAATCTGTGGCAATTTCTACATACTGTACTGAATTATTTATCCGTCTAGACGGTTCGAGGTTTAGAACTTCACTTCCTCCTTCACCAATTAACTTCTCTCTATATTCATCAGCATTAATTGGATTTACATACTCTAATTCATAGAAAAATGGACTGTAAGCTCTTCTGTTTTCAAACTGTGAAGTAGAGTTGATATTTCCCAAAAATCTGGCTCTTAAACCTTCTGTAATAAAATCTAAATTTTGTTTAAATTCTATTTGCATCAGATTTAGTTGTCGTATCCTAGTAAAATACCCTCTTTGCAATTCTGCGTAAGGATTGAACCATACAGGGTTTTCGGAATTTCCTATGTCTATCGTGCCAGAGGCTCCTCTACCAGCGGAACTGTTTCCAAACAGGATAAACGGAACATCTTTGTTTGCAGGAGTGCGGTCAAATTTGGCAGGAAACCTTACCGGACTTGTTTTTAATGCAGATTTGTATATATCATTACCTCCTTTAAGAGGACCGATTAGGTCATCATATGTAGAATTTAATCTCAAAATCATTTCTGTACTTTTGCTCAGGGCAATATTTATATTTGAACGAAATGAATAGTTCTTAAAAACTACGTTACTGTTAAAATCATTAAGCGGATCAACTTTTAACGTACCATTATCATTGTTTAAGGAGGCTGCCACATAATATTTCACTATTTCTCCACCTCCCGAAACATTTAGATTGATTCTCTGCGTGGTTGCATAATCTTTGAATAACTCATCTTGCCAGTTTACCGTTGGAAAAACGTTTTTATTTAACCCTTCTTTTACACCTAACACTTGTGCCTCTGTATATGGAGCAAGTCCTCCTCTATATCTGGCTGCTTTGTTTTGTAGGCTTATATAGGTGTAAGGGTCGGCGATGTCTAATTTAGAAACGGGAGAACTAAAGGAGTTTTCTACTCTGAGTCTTATCCTAGGAGGTCCCTTTGTTCCTTGCTTTGTCGTTACCAGAATAATACCATTTGCTCCACGTGCACCATATATAGCAGTGGTTGTCGGGTCTTTTAATATAGAAAAACTCTCGATATCGTCTGGTTGCAATCTAGCCAAATCATTTACAGTTAATTCTATTCCGTCAATTAATATCAGTGGACCGTTCTGACCGTTAAATGAAGCCACTCCACGAATAAAAAATTCTGTGTTATCTGCTCCCGGCTCACCGCTTAACTGATAGCTCACAATCCCCGATACTCTTCCCGCCAGAGCCGTTGTAAGATTGCTAGAAGGAATTTTTAAATCGGATGGTTTTACCGAAGTTATAGCTCCTACAATAGTCTTCTTTTTTTGATAACCGTAACCAACTAAGACTACTTCTTCCAAAGAACTTGTGTCTTCTATAAGTGTAATGGACAACTCGGTTTGCTGACCTACGGCTACTTCTTGAGTAACAAAACCTAGATAAGAAACAACCAAAACAGCGTTTTCATTGGTAACTTTTAATGTAAATTTTCCATCAAAATCTGTGATAACACCATTGGTAGTACCTTTTTCTATGATATTAGTACCCGGCAAAGATTCGCCATTTTTATCTTTAACCGTTCCTTTGATTTCTTTTTGTTGATAATTTTCAATATCAATTACAGCCATTTTCTCAATTATAATAGTATTGTTTTTTGTCAACTTATAATTAAGATTATTGCTAGATAAACTTTGTTTTAACAGTTTACCTATTTCTATATTTCCTTTTTTTAGCTGTATTCTCGGTGTATCTTTAAACAGATTTTTAGGATAAATAAAACGATAATTTGTCTGTTGTTTTATGATTTTAAATACTTGGTCAATCGTAACTAATTGATGTGAACTTATAATTACTTTCTCTTGCGAAAACGAATTTTCTGTAGTTATACCAAAAACAACTGTACATAGCAAAAAAACATACGTTTTCATAATCGTAAATAGTAATCGTTTTCGAACTTGAGAACGAACTTTAGTTAATTTAATTTTCATAGATTTGCCGGGTGTTAGTTAAACATTTAATTAATACACAATGAAGGGGCGAAGTTTGATACCGCGAAACGTCTTTACTTCGCTCCCTTTTTTTTATTCTAATACTACTTTTTTATCTTTAATTTCATAATTTTTAATTATCCCAAAATTTTCAATACTAGATAGTATTTCTTCTATATCTTGGTCTTTACCTAAAATACCGTTGAATTCTTCTCTTTCAATCTCTTTATTTTTAAAAACGACATCCATATCGTACCAACGGGATAATACCTTCATAATATCTTTAAGTGATTTACCTTCAAAACTAAATACACCATCTTTCCACGAAGTCTCGTTATAGACATCTACGTTTGCTACAGATAAAGAATTATTTTTAAGGTTGAGATTTGATTGTTGACTAGGTGTCAAATTTTGTTTATAATCTTCAAAACTTACGGCTACTTTTCCTTCTACTAATGTGGTGTAAATATTATCTTCATCCTCGTATGCTTTTACATTAAATTCTGTTCCCAGTACTTTTATTTCTTGCATTTGCGTAACGACTTTAAATTCATGCCCTTTATGATTGGCTGCAGACACATCAAAATAGGCTTCGCCATATATCAATTCCACTCGGCGAGCTTCACCGTCGGCAAATGCCACAGGATATTTTAGTTGAGATTCCGAATTCAGCCATATTTTAGTTCCATCCGATAGTTTTATAAAAAATTCTCCACCTCTCGGAATAGTTAAGTAATTATAAGCAATTTTAATTTTTGAAGTTCTATTATCAGTTTTGCCATATACAATTTGCTCTCCGTTGCTATTAGCATTTTTTGTTTGAAATGACTTGCCTTTTTCTAAAGCTACTTCCGAACCGTCATCCAACGTAAGTGTGGCTTTGTCTGTACCCTTCTGAATAGTCGTTACTATTATCGATTTATTTTCCAAAGAATCATCAAATAAATTATCTTTAAAGAAATAACCAGATGCCAACATTCCAACTACAATAGCGACTGCAGCGGCATAATTCCAATAAAGTTTTCTAACTGGCACACCCGTTTGGCTTTTAACCGTTTTCCAATCAGCGTCTTTGTCAATTTGATTTGCCAAGTTAAACCGTTCCTTAATAGCAAACCCATCAGTCAGATTCTTTAATATATACCCCTTATCTGATTTACTGAAAACTTTAGAATTTTCTAAATCTGTAGAACTTTCATTTTTCAACAGCGAGGCTGCTATTTTTTGAGAAAGTTTAATTATTTTGTCAAAAATGTGCATAAAAACTTGATAATTTGTCTAAAATAGACATCTATTATAATTCTAAGACGACAAAATTCCTGTATAGGGTTAAAAAATAATTACGAATTATGATTTTTGGATTACGAATTAATAGTTAAAATTATGGAGCAAAGATACAAAAGCCTGTCCTTATTTGATTTTCAAGGGCAATTTAAGACCGCAGAAGATTGATTAATTTACTTGTCAAATATAAAGTGGGGAAAAGGGTTTATCTGTAGGAAGTGCAAACACACTCATAGTTGTGCTGGTAAAATGTCATATTCTCGTTCTCTGCGTTCTCGTTCAAAAGTTGTCAGTAACTACGATTAAACAATTTATATACGACATTTTTAGTTTTCTACTCAGTTTATGTATTAAGCGACGCTTTTCTATGTGTTTTTAGAATTGAATTTGTAATCTACAATGTATAATATTATTCTACTAAGTCCAAGTTTTGGGTTTTTTAATCCTACAAAAAAATGCGTAATACCGATAACCATACCCACAAAACTTGATAAGTATATAAACAAAAAACAAAAGTATATCAATATCCTTTTCAATTCTTTAGACACCATTTTTATTGCTGAAATATTCATAATAGTATTTTATTTAATCAGTTTATTACAATGGTTAGATTTTACCCAGTAAGCAATCATAACTGCCGCACTACAAGCTTCGTCCAGACCAATCACGTATCTATCACATTCGTCCAACATTGTATCACGAATTCTAACTAATTTTTCACAAGTAGCAAGTAGGTTATCACTTTCAGGATTATTTGTTTTAAGTCTAACTGAATTTAAACTACGTATAGATTGAGATTTGTTGCTAAACCTTTCTAATTCTAATGCACCACTTTCTAATATTAATTCCTGAATTGTGAAATCATCATAACTTTCAAGATTATATTTCTTATTGAGTTCAATTAAAGATTTTCTCTGTCCCTTATAGAATTTTTTATACGCATTTAAGTCAGCAAAACCAAGTGATACTGATAATTCATTTAGTTCTTCATTTGATAAATCATAATCTTTTGAAGTTAACTCTTTAGCTCTTTCAATATTCGAGATTTGATTAATTACATTTGCATTGTTTTTAACTAAATTAATAAAAACCTCATCTTTTGCCATTTCAGAAATGTCCTGCTCTTCCTGAATTACTGTATCTTCATTTTCACAGGAAAATAAGGCTATCATTACAATTAATAATCCTAATCCTATTTTTAGTACATTTTTTTAAATTAAATCTCCTGCAAATCTTACAAAAATAAAATGTAAATAACAAATCTTGTATAGATTTAAATTTAAATCTATATTGATTCTAAATAAGGAATTGTCATTAATTTCATCATATTGTTGGTTGTTGGTATTCCGAGCTTAGGGTCTGTCAGGCTTTCGTAATCTCTTTCTTAGCTCTATCAGTACGGCAACAAAAAAGAACAGAAATGTCAAAAGTCCTACTAATGAAGCATAAAATCTCCAGTTATAAACACCACTTGGAATTCCTTTGTTTAAAAAAACAGTTAAAACCAAAAATTAACATACATATATTAATTAGCCAGTAAAGGGGAAAGGGTAAATTCCAAGCCTAAATCAAATAATAATTCCGTTTGACTTGGAACTAAAGATATAATCCTGATTGTCTTTTTTGATTTCATTAAAACTCTAAAACAGTAAATTCTAATTGCAATGGTTTTAGAGATTTTTTTAACGCCTCTATAAATTCTTCTCCATATTCCAAATAATAATCAGAAAAATTACATTGTCTCTCTTCTAAATCTCCATTTGGGAATAGCTGATTTTGTAGCTCTGTGATTCGTAAAACCAAATCTTGTTGTCTCCTTTTTTCTGCTCGTAGCAAACGTTTTTCTAAATAATTTAAGCCATTTATTTGCTTTTTTTCTTGTGCATTTACAGCTCCAAGAAAAGAAATATCTGTTTTTTTTGCTGTTCTTTTTAACTTTTTAAACTGTTCTTTCAGCTGCTCTTTTTGTTTTGAAAAACTAATATCAATATCCGAATTTTCAATTACCTTTATAGGAAGTAAATCTTTCTGTTTTATAAAAACTTCTTTTATATTAATGTTCAAATTATTCAATTTTTTTTTTTGATTTTTAGAAATAGTTTGAACAGAATTACGCAATAATAAAATTGGAAAAGGAACTGAAGAGTTATCAAAATATTTTTTCAATTCCAGCCAGTACGCCAATTCGCCACCGCCACCTATATAGCATAAATTTGGCAAAACAACCTCTTGATACAGAGGTCGCATAATTACATTTGGGCTAAATAATTCGGGCGTTTCACAGAGGATTTTAACAATTTCTTCTTCAGAAAAAGAAATATCGGTGTTGTTTACCAAATACCTATTATCCTGTTTAATAATACGCTCTCTGGAGTTTTTACTCAAATAAAACAAATTAATTTTTCTTGGATTTACCTGAATTTTATACAGTTTTTCAAGGCTGGAAATTGTTTTAGAAACGGACTCATAAGAAGTCCCTTCTATCAACTCGTTTTTTAGATAAGGAATAAAACTCTTTTTTAGTTTTTTATCGTCGCCATCAATAATTACTAGACCATATTTGGCAAATAATTCATTGGTAATATATCTGGTCGCACTAGATAAATCTTCGTGATTTATATACGCTTTCTCAAACAATTCTTTCAGATATTTTGCATTTTTGCTGTTTCCTAATTGTGTAGAAAACTTCTCAAAAACAGCTTGCAATCCATCTGTAGAAAACTGCCCAACAGCACCGCCATTAGCTCTATTCCATTTTATCTTATCTCCCTTAAAATTAAAATAGTTTATCTCTTCAAAATCGTGGTCTTCTGTTGCCATCCAATAAATTGGCACAAAATTTCTTCTTGGAAATTCCTCTTGCAATTCTTCGCACAAATTAATTGTCGATATAATTTTGTACAAAAAATATAACGGTCCCGTAAATATATTTAGCTGATGACCTGTTGTTACAGTAAATGTGTTCGATTTTAGAAGTAGCTTGATATTATGCTCTGTTTCTGCTGATATTTTTGTGTTTTTATATTGAGATTTTAAAACATCTACTAAAATATTTCTCAACTCCGGCTGAACAGATATTTCTTTCTCTTGAATTTGTTTTCGAAATCCATTTAAATCGGGGAAATTATTGTAATACGGTTTTAGTAACTCTTTTTTTTCTAAATAATCTGTCATTATTTTTGAAAAAAAATCTGTTTTTTGAAAAGGAATATGTGTAACTTTCATCTAATAGTTTATACCGACCTAAGCTTGCAAAGTATTAAATTTGAGCAAAAATCAGGAAGAACAAAAAGAGGGTAAAGGATGTTTATGCCATTGAGACATAGATATCGTTTAAAAATTGGTGAATTAAATAAAATTGTTCTTCCACAAATTAATATTTAATGGACAAATATACAGATTATTACTGTTCTTAGATAAAAAATATAACCTCTTACTGTAATAAAAAATAAAATAACTAATACTTCAAGGGATAGATACATTTACTTTAAAAACATAACTCACTTATAATCAGTATATTAAAATCAGAGGCTAATTCTGTTATATAAATACTCGTAGTAACATGAAAAATAATGCTGACCAACATATTAGTCACTCAAATTTGTGCTTTCAGAGAGAAATATGAACCTAATTTTTAGCTTGCGGATTTAAAGGGTTAAATAAAAAAAGTTGTATAGTTACAAAAAAGATGTACCTTAGCACCCCTAAAGTGATAACACTTTGATAAAAATAATAATACTAATTATGAAAAAAATCACATTACTAATCATCCTAATCTCAGTTACTGTTAGCATCACGTTTGCACATACAGTTGAGAGTTCATTATTTAATTTTACTGTACAAATTAAAGACGCCTCCGGCCAGCCTCCGGCCAGCCTCCGGCTCTTGGTACAACAACAAACTGTAACAGGTGTCGTAAAAGACCAAAACGGCGAAACACTTCCGGGAGTAAATGTTCTTATTAAAGGCACGTCCAAAGGAACTGCAACAGATTTTAATGGAACTTACCAAATTCAAGTGAATAACGGAGATATTATGGTGTTTTCTTATGTTGGATTTGTGTCTCAGGAAATTGTTTACAACGGACAAAGCTCTGTAGATGTAACTCTTTTAGGAGATGCGACACAACTTGAGGAAGTTGTCATAATTGGATACGGTTCAGCTACCAAAAAGGAGATAACCTCAGCAGTTACTGTCGTTAAAGAAGAAGACTTTAATAAAGGTACGGTAAACAGTCCTGCCACCTTACTACAAGGTAAGGTTGCCGGTTTAAGTATCTACAACAAAGGTGGTAATCCCAACTCAGGTCCCGTCATTCGATTGAGAGGCGTTTCTACTGTTGGGGCAAATACGTCTCCTTTGGTTGTAATTGACGGTGTAGTTGGTGCATCTTTGGGAAGTGTCGACCCTCAAGATATTGAAAGCATCAATGTACTAAAGGACGGCTCTGCCGCAGCTATTTATGGTACCAGAGGTTCTAGTGGCGTAATACTTATAACTACTAAGAAAGGAAAGACTGGAAGTGGCGTAAATGTAAGTTACAATGGCTCCGTTGCGTCATCATCTATACTTAATTCTATAGATACTATGAGTGCTGACGAATTTATTGCCGCTGGACTGACAAATTTAGGTAGCAAAACAAACTGGGTTAATGAAGTTACTGGAATAGGTACCTCAAGAATTAATAATATGTCTATATCCGGCGGAAATGATAATACCACCTACAGAGGCTCTACTAATATTAGAGATGTTGGTGGAATTGTTAAAAATACAGGGTTTAAACAGTTTAATACAAGAGCAAGTGCTTCTACACGATTGCTAAACGATAAATTAAAAGTAGAACTCAACACATCTTATACGAAAAGAGATAGTGATTGGGGAAGCGGAGAGATTATGAAATACGCCACTCTTTACAACCCGACTGCTCCGGTATTTGCCAAAGATGCTCCTTTTGAATTTAATGGAGAACAATATGGAGGTTATTTTGAAACACTTGGTTTGTTTGATAGTTACAATCCCGTATCTATTCAAAATCAACTTCAAAACACAGGGTCGAGAAAGAGTTACAGCTATAATGTAGCATTTAATTACGATTTTACCGATAATATCTCAGCAAAAATAATTTACGGGACACAAGAATCTAAATATCTTGGGAAGAGATACTCCCCCACAACATTACTAAGAGGAGGTAACGCCTCGAGTCCTACTAGAAAGGGTAGTGCTAATTTATTCTCAGATGAATCTGATTCTAAACTGTTCGAAGTGTTCGGCACCTATAAAAACTCTTGGAGCGATTTAGATTTAACATTTATCGGAGGATATTCTTTTCAGGAATCTAATTATTACGGATACTCTTTAGGATTAGGAGATTTCCCCGATACCACCATAGATTATATCAATGCTATTGAGCATTCTTTTGATTTAAGAGAGAAAGGATTTGTATCAGCTAACAGTAATGCAACAAAAGATGACAGAATAATTGCCTTTTTTGAAAGAGTTAGTATTACTTGGGACGATGCTATATTTTTTAGTGCTTCGTTGAGACGAGAAGGTTCTTCTAGATTTGGTAAAGGTGAAAGATGGGGGCTATTCCCTTCCGCAGGTATTGGTGTTGACATAAATAAATACTTGTCGTTGGATGGCGTGGACTTATTAAAAATTCGTTTAGGTTACGGAGTTACCGGTGCAATACCCGGTGAGATAGGACTTTCACAAGACGTAAGACCTTTGACATATGACTCTAATACAGGAGCAGCAATTACTGGTACTCCGGACAGAGATCATAACCCAGATTTACGCTGGGAACAAAAAGCGGAAACTAATCTCGGTGTTGAATTTAATATGGGAAGATTAAGCACTACCGTAGATATATATTCCAGAGATGTAACAGATTTTATTTTAAACCGTACGATTGAAGCATCTTCGTCAATAATAGGTGCCACAAGAAGATTTGACAATGCCGGGGATTTAAAAACTACCGGTTTTGAACTTGCTTTAAATTATGATATTATCAAAAAAGAAAATTTAACTTATAACTCTGGTATAATTTTATCTTCTTATAAATCAAAACTAGAAAAATACGTCTTAGAAGATGGAGAAACTAGAGGTAACTTAGGCTCGCCAGGGCAGAATTCAACGAATATGATTCTTGTTAGACCCGGTGATGACATTGGGCAAATCTGGGGACCTGTATTCTCAGGTGAAATTGTTGATGGCGTACCACAATTCAAAGACTTAAACGGTGACGGAGAACTAATTACAGGACAGGATAGTGCACTGGATCCGGATGCTGACTTTATGAAATTAGGCAATGGTATTCCCAACTTTGAATTAGGCTGGACAAATCAGTTGTCGTTTGGAAAGTGGCAGGTAAATGCGTTCTTTAGAGGAGCGTTCGGACATAGTTTGGTAAATACATTTAGAGCATTCTACGAACCCAGAATTTCTAGTCAAAGTTCATATAACCTGACCAATACAAAACTTGCTAATTCTGAAATTACAAGTGCAATTTTCAGTTCATTATACGTTGAAAAAGCAGATTTCTTTAAATTAGATAACATATCCATATCCTATGGATTTGATTTGGAGGATAACAAATATATAAGTGGATTTCAGCTGACGGGAAGCGGACAGAATTTGTTTGTAATAACAAACTATACTGGTTCAGACCCTGAACCATCACTGGGAGGTGACATACTGGCTCCCGGCATTGACAGAAGAACAAACTATTTTTCTTCTCGTACATTCACTCTTGGACTTAATATTAATTTCTAAAAAACACGAAGATGAAAAATATTTTAAAATCAATCCTATTGTGCGGCACACTAATCGTCGCAACTTCTTGCACAGACCTAGAAGAAGATTTAATTGGGGACATAGTAACAGACGTAGATATCGCTGGAGTTGATACTGGTGGAGGAGCTGGCGGTGGTGGAAGTGCCATAAGTGGAGCATTTAATAAATTATTAGATACTGGAACTGCCAATCATGGTGGTTATTGGTCAGTTCAGTCAGTTTCTACTGACGAAATGGCAGTAACTCAAAAAGGTGGTGATTGGTATGACGGTGGTATATGGATTGATATGCACAGACATACATTTACTCCGGCTAGTGGAGCAGTAAATAGTGCGTGGAATCAACAGTATTCGGGTATTGCAGAATGTAATAATGCCTTAGATACTGGTAATACGTTAGACGGAAATCAAACAGCTCAGGTCATGGTTTTAAGAGCATTCTTTTACTATCGCCTGTTAGATTTATATGGCAATGTAAAAATAGTTACTTCACCTGGACAGAATCCTCCTCAATCTACAAGATCTCAGGTATTTGACTTTGTGGAAGGTCAGTTGTTAGAAGCTCTTGGTATAACTGCCGTTACTGCGGATATGGATTTTTTAAATAGTAATTTAGGCGTAGAAGATAACCCATATAGAGTTAACAGATATGCTGCTTTAGGATTATTGGCAAAATTATATTTAAATGCAGAGGTTTATACAGGAACTGCCAAATATCAAGAAGCAGCTGACGCAGCCTCCTATGTCATAGATAATTCAGCTTATGTTTTAGCTGGAGACTCATATTCTATTACGAATTTGGGAAGAAGACCAGCAGTGGCTTCTGACCCTGCTAATCTAACCGGTTACGCAGCGATGTTTGCACCAAATAATGAGAAAAACCCTGAAATGATTTGGTCAGTACCATTTGACGAAGTAACTGGTGGAGGAATGCAGTATGCCCATATGACTCTGCACTATTCCAGTCAATTTACATGGAACATAGAATCTCAGCCATGGAATGGTTATAGTGCGTTAGAAGACTTTTACAATTCTTATGAAGATGGAGATAAGCGTAAAACAGCAAACTTTATAGTAGGTCCTCAGTTAGATTATGGTGGTTCACTGGTTATTGACTATGCCGCTTCTGACGGAGAATTAGAATTAGATTACACTTCAGACGTCAACGAATTAGAACCTAATGCGTCGAGAAAAGGTGGGGCTCGCTTGGGAAAATTTAGCTTTAAGCAATTTCAAAGAAATAATGCAAGTAATGACTACCCTGTTATTCGTCTTGGAGATTTATACTTAATACGGGGTGAAGCGATGGCAAGAGCTAGTAGTAATAATTGGTCACTCGCATTAAATGACGTAAATACCATTAGAGCAAGAGCAGGAGTTTCTGCTATGACCTCTCTTACTGCTGATGAATTTTTAGCAGAACGCGGTAGAGAAATGTTTATGGAAGTTACACGCCGTCAAGACTTGATACGGTTTGGTAAATTTGATGACTCATGGTGGGAAAAAACAAATAGTGATGCTTATAAATCATTATTTCCAATCCCACAAGAACAAATTACTGCCAGTGAAGGAACTCTTACCCAGAATCCGGGTTATTAGAATACAACAAAAAAACAATAAAAAATCCTAAAGAAAATCTACCGCTTTAGGATTTTTTTTTAAGTTTAAAAGTTGTATAATTGTATAATCGTAAATAATTGAAAATTGAGAATTAATTATGGATAAGAATATGTTAATTAGTCAAAGTGTTTTTCCTTTTTAAATGACGAAGAAGGTGTTTATAGCGAGAACGATTTAATTGAAAAGTACTGATGGTAAAAGGAGACATTGTTTTGCTTCCATTTTCTTTTACTGATTTAAAAGGTAGCAAAAAGCGACCTGCTTTATGTCCACCAAATTACATTGTAAAGGAAAGACGGACATTACTATAGAACCAAAACAAGGTAATGGATTAAAGAAAAATTATCAAAAATAGCAACTATTGATAAAAGCTTAATAATTGGAAAAATAGGAAATATAGATTTTGACACAAAGAAGGAATTAAACGAAAAATTAATAGAACTATTTAAAATTGAAAACAACTAATAAATGAATTACGAATTAAGTTAAAAATAAACGTTATGGATTTAGAGATGCGAAAATATAATTTTATACAGGAATTATTTGCTGTGGATAAAGAAAATATTATGGATGATTTAGAACGTGTTTTAAAGCGTCAAAAAGAAGAATATCAGGAAATAGACATAGTCACTAAAAAGGAACTAGATAATCGTTTAGAAAATTATAAAAATAACCCTGATGATGTTTTAGATTGGGAAGATGTAAAGAGTGATTGGTGATGATTTATAAAATTACGTTACTACCAATTGTTAGTGCGAATTTACGAAAAGCCGAGGAATGGTATAAAAGAAAAGGAATAGAATTAGCAAAAGAATTTAAAGTAGAGGTTTATAAAGAGATGGATTATATAAGTAATAATCCTAAACATTATCAAAGTAAATATAAAGAATTACGACAATCTTTAGTAACTCGATTTCCGTATGCGATTTTTTATAAAATAGAAGAAGAGCATAAACATATTATTATTTTTGGGGTTTTACACACAAAACGAAGCATTGAAGTGATTAGTAGAAGGATAAAAAAATAAAACCATGTATAAAATAAGCATAAGTCACTAAAAAGGAACTAGATAATCGCTTAGAAAATTATAAAAATAACCCTGATGATGTTTTAGATTGGAAGTTGAAAATTATTAAAAATCGTAATTCATGGAACACAATAAAGCGATAATCGTATTTTTGTCAGTTATAATTCAAATAGCTATAACTTCCTGTAGCAATTCCGAATACGATAAATTAATTAATGAAGAATCTAAAAAAAGCACGGTAAATGATTCCTTAATTTTTAATTTGAGATTTGGAGATAGCAAGAAAGATTTCTTTAGCCGTTGTTGGGAGCTCAACAAACAGGGGTTAGTTTTTCAGGGACCAAACAACAATTATGCACGATATGTTATAAAAGCTAAAAACGAAGGGAAATCGTCAATAAATATGAATTTCTACGGAATATTTGACGAAAAAAATAAGATGACAGGAATAGATATGTTATTCGATTATACGGGTTGGTCTTTATGGACAGGCACTTATACAGCCGATAAACTTTTGCTTTCCGTTTTAGATTCTCTTTCAAAATGGTATCCTGGCAATGACTTTATACTGATAAACTTAAATAAAATTGACAAAAATGTACATGTCAAAGTAGATGCCAACAGACAAATTATAGCCTATGCTAAAGACTCCAAAGATGTAGTCGTAAAAATAGAAGACCTAAGAAAAAAGTATCCTTCAAAATTCGTGAATAATCGTAAATAATTGAAAATTGAGAATTATCAAAATTCGTAAATCAAAATGATTTGTATGCAAAAAAATAAATATCTCTTAGTTGTCTTGTCCATTATTATCTTTTTAGGATGTGATATAAAAAATAAATCCATTGTAGAAAGAGCATCTATATATTTTGAATCGGTTGCTTCAGAAAGTAGCAGGATAGAATTTTCTAACGACTTACACTACACGGAAGATATAAATATCATAGAGTATTTATATTATTATAACGGAGGTGGCGTTGCCATAGGTGATATAAATAATGATGGTCTGGAAGATATTTACTTGACTGCAAATCAGACTCCTGACAAGTTATATTTAAACTTGGGCAACTTAAAATTTAAAGATATTACCAAAACTTCAGAAATTATTATCGATTCAACTTGGTCAACTGGAGTTACAATGGAAGATGTAAATAACGACGGATACTTAGATATTTACGTTTCTAAAATCGGCAATTATAAAGGTCTAAAAGCTCATAATCTACTCTATATAAATAATGGAGATTTAACTTTTACAGAGTCTTCCACTCAATATGGACTTGATTTTACTGGCTTCTCTACTCAAGCCTCTTTCTTTGATTATGACAATGATGGAGATATGGATATGTATCTGTTAAATCATTCAGTTCACACGCCGAGAAGTTATGGAAGAATAGACAAACGATTTGAATCAGACTCACTATCGGGCGACAGACTTTATGAAAATAAATTAAATGAGGGTGTCTTAAGATTTGAAGATGTAACCAAAAAAGCAGGGATTTATAGCAGTGCCTTAGGATACGGTCTCGCATTGATAACGTCCGATATTAATCAAGACGGATTAATTGATATTTATGTCGGAAACGATTTTCACGAAAACGACTACATATATATAAATCAAGGCGATAAAACATTTAAAGAGTCCATCAATAATTATTTGAATCACTCGTCGAAGTTTACTATGGGCGTAGATATTTCAGATATTAATAGCGACGGTCTGCTAGATATCTTTACATTAGATATGATGCCGTTCGAGAGTAAAATATTCTTAAAATCTGGCGGAGAGGGTTCAGATAAAGTTACTCAAATCAAAAAAACTTTCGGTTTTGAAACACAGTACGCAAGAAATAATTTTCAATTAAATAATGGTGATAACTCTTTTAGCGATATTGCCTTACTAACCAAAACTCACGCTACCGATTGGAGTTGGTCAGTTCTACTTGAAGACTATAATAATGATGCCTTGACCGATATTTTTATTACAAATGGAATATACAAACGACCCAACGATTTGGACTATATTAAATATTTAAGTTCGATAGATTTTCGCAATTACAACCAAACCAAACACGATTTAATCGAAAGGAAATTGATAGATAAAATGCCTGAAATAAAAATATCTAATATTCTTTTTAGGAACAAAGGAAATCTAGAATTTGATAATTTATCTGTACAAGCTGGTTTTACGCCTACATATTCCAACGGGGCAGCATATAGTGATTTAGACAATGATGGCGATTTAGATATTGTAATAAATAATATAAATCAAAAAGCAACCCTGTTAGAAAATAAGAGTGCCTCTTTAAAAAATAATAACTTTATTTCTTTGTCTTTAAAAGGTAGTGAGCAATATAAAAACCCAACGGGTGCAAAAGTTTATCTATATTCTAACGGAACAAAATATCTAAAGGAGTTAACTACTACTAGAGGATTTCAATCTTCATCTTCACGAAAAATCCATTTTGGTTTAGGACAAAATAACACGATAGACTCCGTATATATATCTTGGCTCGACGGGACAATTCAGGCAGAAAATAATTTATTGATTAACCAACACCAAACAATTACAAAACGAAATACGATAAATCACAATCATAAAAAACCAATAATTAGTTCTACCGTTTATAAAACATTTGATTTCACCCATAGAGAAAACACCTTTTTTGATTACGAGCGAGAGTTTCTAATTCCCGAAAAATTATCAATTGAAGGACCTGCAGCTATCTCATCTGACTTTAATTCTGACGGGTTAACCGATATATTTATTGGAGGTGCAAAATATCAATCTGCTAAACTCTACCTGATGCAGGAAAATGGCCTCTATAAAAAAGATACTACCTCCGTATTTCGTGTAGATAGTATTTATGAAGATGTGGACGCTGAGGTATTAGATTTTGACGGCGACGGTGATTTGGATATCTATGTCGTAAGTGGAGGAAGTGACAGAATAGAAGGAGACCATCAATATGAAGACCGAATTTACCTAAATAATGGACACGGAAAATTTGAAAAACTAAAATCATTGTTGCCTCGCACCAACGGAAGCAATATATCTGTTGCAGATTTTGACGGAGATGGCGATGATGACTTATTTTTGGGTAGCAGGTCGGTACCCGGTGGATATGGATTGTCGCCAAATAGTTTTATTTTAAAAAATACAGGGAATAATAATGTGGAAGTTGTAGAACAGTTAAAATTGGGATTGGTAACCGATAGCTACTGGGAAGATATTAATAATGATGAATTAATTGACCTCATAATTGTTGGCGATTGGATGCCAATTACAATAATGATTAATAAAGGCGATGGCACTTTTTCTAATGAAACAAGTAAATTTGGGTTGAAAAGCTCGCAAGGAATGTGGAACACGATTGCTGTTATAGACATTGACAACAATGGATATAAAGACATTATCGCCGGCAATGCGGGATTAAATTTTAAACTAAAAGCCTCCAAAGAACGACCTGTAAAACTCTATCTCGATGATTTTGACAAAAATGGACAATTAGACCCGGTTATATTCTATGATTTCTTTGGAAAATATGTCCCCTTTGCTTCAAAAGACAAGTTAGTCGAGCAAATGCCCTACATAAAAAAGAAGTTTTTGAGTTATAAAAAATTTTCGTCTGTAGAAAACATTAAAGATTTAACCGGAAAATCGGAAAATGAAATTATGGAAACAAAAGAGATTTACGAGCTTCGCTCAATGGTTTATCTAAATAACGGAAACTCATTTACGGGTAAGCCTCTTCCTATGGAAGCTCAATTAAGTACAATCCAAGATTTTTATGTCGAAGAAAATGATGGAAATCCACACATAATTTTTGTTGGTAATTACAATGGATATGTCAATGAGTTGGGAAATACAATGGCAAATTCGGGAGGGATATTATCTTCTTTTAAGAATGGAAAATTTCAAAAAGTAAACCAACTTAATATTCCTAAACATATCAATGCAAGAAAAATCTGTAAAATAGCAGAAAACAAATATATAATTATTACAAATAATGATAAAACTTATATAATAGAACCCTCTTTAAAGTGATGAGTTGGTTGTTAGTTGCTGGTTTCCAGCCTCCAAGACAATTACGAATTACGATTTAGTGGTCAGTATTCAACCTCCAACTTCACTTTTCACCTTTTAGTTTATTAGCCAAAAGCCATAAGTTGAAATGTAAGGAATCACTAAATTTCTTATAATATTATTTAGAAGGCTCCTTCGTCGTAAGCTTTTTCTCCGTGAAATATATGGTCTATTCCGTGTTCTTCTTGTTCTTCAGTAACTTTTACAGGGGTTATAAAATTGATTATCGATAACATTCCGTATGTAAACAAAAAGGCATAAGCTGCTGAGACGACAACAGCTACAAATTGGACTATAAAAAACTCTATATTTCCTTCTATTAATCCACTTTGAGAACTAATTGCTTTTGATGCAAATACCCCTAGTAAAATAGTGCCTATCATGCCACTAAATCCGTGAACACCCCAAACATCTAAAGCATCGTCCCAGCCAAGTTTGTTTTTGAATTGAACTGCTATATAACATCCTATTCCTGCTAAAACACCAATAATCATTGCCGCCCAAAGAGGAACAAAACCTGCTGCAGGAGTAATAGTGGCAAGACCAGCAATTGCACCTGTAAGAAAACCTACAAACTTTGGTTTTCCTTCCCTAATCCATTCTATAATCATCCAAGTAATTGCAGCAAAAGATGCTGCAATATCAGTGTTTAAGAATGCCAGAGTTGAAATACTATTAGGAGATAGTCCACTTCCTGCGTTAAAACCGTACCATCCAAACCAAAGTAAGGCTGTACCAATAGCAACCAAGGGAATACTATTAGGGAGTGATTTTTGATCTCTTCTTTTGCCTACATAAATTACAGAAGCAAGTGCTGCAAAACCAGCTGTTATATGTACTACAATGCCACCAGCATAATCAAGAACGCCCAAATCTGCCATAATGCCACCGCCCCAAATCATGTGTACAAAAGGATAGTAAACAAATAATTGCCAAAAAACTAAGAAAATCAAAAAAGCTTTAAAGGTAATTCTGTTTATAAATGCTCCGGTTATTAGTACTGGCGTGATAACTGCAAACATCATCTGGTATGCGATAAAGATATAGGTTGGAAATAAGCCGTCATCTCCCCATGCTTCGTCAAAGGATATGCCTTTCAAAAAAGCTAGGTCAAGATTACCAATAACACCTCCAATATCGCCACTAAAACACAGTGAGTAGCCTATAGAAACCCATAGTATTGTAGTAATTCCTAATGATACAAAAGTTTGCATCATTATACCTAATATATTCCTCTTGCTAGCTAAACCGCCATAAAAAAAAGCCAGTCCTGGTGTCATTAGCATCACTAGGCTGGTACATAAAATCATAAATACAATGTTTCCTGAGTCCATAAATATCTGTTTTAATTAATTAGTAATAGTTTTAAAAGTTTCTTTACCTACAATCAATACTACGTTAAGGTTTGATTTAACAATTTGATCACCAGTAAAATATATTAAAAATAATTATTGTAAAATTAGGATAATCTCCTTGGCTTGCAGTACCTTAGTAGCTAATTTAAAAAAAGCTATTAAAGATGCTCACCAAGTAGAAACCCAGTTGCAAATATCACACAAAAAAAATACTTAACAAAATAAAAGGCATAAATAAATGGCAATATGATTTGTAACTACTCTAATAATACCACATTTTCTACGTGGTGAGTTTGCGGAAACATATCTACCGCTTGGGTTTTTACGATTTTGTATTGTTCTTTCATCAAAGCCAAATCACGTGCTTGAGTTGCAGAATTACAGCTAACATACACGACGCGTTTTGGAGCGATATTTAAGATTTGTTCTACCACTTTTTTGTGCATACCGTCGCGTGGCGGGTCTGTGATAATTACATCTGGATGTCCGTGTTTGTCAATAAATTCGGAAGTAAAAACATTTTTCATATCGCCCACATAAAATTCTGTATTTGTAATTTTATTGAGTTTAGCATTCTCTTTTGCGTCTTCAATGGCTTCTGGGACAGATTCTACGCCGATTACTTTTTGTGCTTTTTTAGCGATAAATTGTGCGATAGTTCCTGTTCCTGTATATAAATCATATACTAATTCGCTGCCTGTCAATCCAGCAAAATTGCGTGTAATTTTATATAATTCGTGGGCTTGTTTAGAATTAGTTTGATAAAAAGATTTTGCATTTATTTTAAATCTCAATCCTTCCATTTCTTCAAATATATGATTACGTCCTTTGTATAAAATTATATCTTGGTCATAAATTGTATCATTAGCTTTCTGATTAATAATATACTGTAACGAGGTGATTTCCGGGAATTTATCACAGATAAATTCTAATAATAATTCCCGCTTTTCTTTATCATCTTCAAAAAACTGGATAGCCAGCATAATTTCGCCAGTAGAAGTAATGCGAAGCATCATTGTTCGTAGCAACCCGCTCTGCTCTCTTGGATTGAAGAAAGAAATATCATTTTTGATAGCAAAAAACTTAACTGAATTTCTAATTTCGTTGGAAGGTTCTTCTTGCAGATGGCATCTATTTATGTCCAATATTTTGTCCCACATTCCTGCGATATGAAATCCCAAAGCATTTTTATCGTCTATTTTTTCGTCAGATTTTATTTCTTCATAAGTTAGCCATCGATTTGAGGAAAAAGAAAACTCCATTTTATTTCGATAAAAATAGGTTTTCTCACAGCCCAAAATAGGAGTAATCTCGGGCAATTCCAGATGCCCAATCCTGATTAAATTATTAGTAATTTCTCTTTCTTTGTAGAATAGTTGGTCTTCATATTTAATATTCTGCCATTTGCAACCGCCACAATTCTCAAAATGCTCGCAAACGGGGTCCGTCCTTTTGTCAGAATATTTATGAAAATATATGGCTTTTCCTTCAAAATACGCCTTACGTTTGCGTCCAGTCTCTATATCTACCACATCTCCGGGAACGGTGTTTGTCAAAAAAATAACTCTTCCGTCAGGAGCTTTCGCAATTGTTTTTCCGCACGAACCGGCATCTATAACTTCTATGTTTTCAAAAATATAATTTTTCTTTCTCCTTCTCATTTGGATTTTAGATTTACGATTGAACAATTACACAATTAAACTTTGACACAACCACTAAACCTACCTTTTTATAATCCAATTTGCTGGATTTTGTCTTTTTGTTTCTTTGTGCAATGCAAAAATAAGTATAGTTTTTCCAGTAACTTTATTGGTAAATATTTTTCCAACCTGTTGTCCAGTTTTTATTGCGTCGCCCGTTTTTACAAACAGTGATTCTAAGTTGTTATATGTAGTAATATAATTTCCGTGTTGTACCAAAACTGCTTTTTTTCCTCCGCTTAATAATTGTATCGCCAGCACTTTCCCATTAAACACGCTTTTAGCATTTTCTCCTTTGTCGGTGGCAATATGTAAGCCCGTACTTGTAATTGTTATTCCTCTTAAATTTGGATGCGCTTGCTTTCCATAACGCTTAACTATCAGACCGTTATCTACTGGCCAAGGCAAATTTCCTTTATTTTCTTCAAACTCAACAGCCAATGCCTTTGCTTCTGAAGCTAACACAAATATATCGGATGTTTTTTTGCCCTTTTCTATGTTAGATTTTGCAATAGCATCTCTAATTATCTTATCAATTTTGGCAGTTATTTTTCGCTCTTCTTTCTGTTTATTTTTTATTTCCCTAATATACCTTTTCTCTTTTTTCTTTATTTTATAAACTAATATTATTTTGTTTTTCTTCTCAGATTCTATCTTATTTTTTTGCTCTTTTTCTTCTAGTATCAATGTGTCTTTCACCTGTTTTTTAAACAACAAAGAATCGTTTAGTTTTTGTATATCAACTGTTTGTATGCTAATTTGCTCACCTTGTTTTTTTCTAAACAGTGCATATTGTTTCATATATTGTAGCCGTTTGTACGCTTGCTGAAAACTACTAGAGGACAGCAAAAATATAATCAGACTTTGTTTAGATTTGCTTTTATATGATTTAAAAATCATATCGGCATAATCTTTCTTTAACGCTTTTAGTTCCTTAGAAAGTCTATCTATTTTCTTTTTATTATGCTTTATTTCTATTGATAAAAGACTGTTTTCTTTATTTATTGATTTAATAAAATTATACCTAATTGCTATTTTTTGGTTCAAATCTCTTAAGTCATCAAGTGCGTTTTTTTCACTTCTTTGAGTAGTATAAAGTAACTTATTAATCCTGTTTATTTCTGTTTTAAGTTTTTTGCGTTGAACCTCCAACTCCTTCCGTGTTTGACCATTTATGCTAAAGACACTTAGAGATAATAAAAGGATGAAAATTAAATTATACGAGATTTTTTCTATCATCTAAAGGTAATCTGTTTATATCCGGTCGGAATTTTATACGACAAATTCAGGATAGTGTTAAATTGCACGGACTTATAATCTAAATATATATTTGTAAACTTCTGCGCATACTTAGCTTTAATTTCTATCTTTTTTGGAAAAGTAACTTCGTCAATCTTAGAATAATTTCTATAAAAAATATATAGCGATTTATCATCATCTTTATTTTTTAGTGATTGCCTGTCTAACTTATAATGTTGAGGGTTTACCCAGAAAAATGCTTCAAATAATTCTTCTTGTCGCTTTGGACTTAAAAGGTGAGAATTCTCATCAATCGTAGATGAATATTTCTTACCTTTAATATCATAAATTGCTTGACCCAACAATATATTCTGCAGTTGCGTAAAGGTCATCTTAACGCCCAATAATCTTTCTAACATATAAAAATCTCCTGTAAAATAGGTTTTATCTAACGGAGAATAATAACTCACTTCGGTCGGGGTAATCTTTGCTTTAAAAACGGTTATAAATTTTGTTCCTTTCAGCCATATAACCTCATCTTTCTTAATTTTTAACCTCACAGAAAATGTGTGATTGTTTTTTTTGTCACTATATGCGATTCTAAGTTTAGCATCAACGGTCTTGCTTTTAAGTTTTGCCACCGTATGTCTCTTTACAATCTTTTTTGTTGATATTTTTTTGGCTTTAACTACTGTTCCAAAAGTAATTTTATTAGATTTGCACGAAGAAAATAAGACTAATAACACTAAAATAATTCGGTAAATTTTCATTTTTTTTGTGTAAATTTCTAGCAAATATAACTTTGTTTGGAGGAGTTCAAAAAAGTTAGACATCTGTTTTTGTAAAATATAAATAATTAAATTTTAGGCAAATATACTTTATTGATACAATGTTGGGAACAAAAATAAAGGAAAAGTTTGCTTATGGTCTGTTCCGAAATAAAGTGTAAATAGTTTACGAAGTTATTTTGTCTATTAGCAAGGCAAAAGAACGAGTAAAAAACAGACCTTTAGACTATTGTGTATATAAAAGGTCATTAACTCAAATCTGATTTTAGTTTTTCTATAAGTTCTTGGTAGTTTTCATACAGTTGAAAAGCCCCGTCTTTTATGTAAGATATTTCTCCTGTTTCTTCGGAAACTAACAAGCATAGTGCATCTGTTTTTTCGGTAACACCTATGGCGGCTTTATGCCTAAGCCCAAATCTTGCAGGAATTTTGCTGTCAGAAAGTGGTAAAACAACACGGGTTGCAATAATAAAATTATCTCTAATAACCGTAGCTCCGTCGTGCAATGGGCTATTTTTATAAAAAATACTTTCTAAAATAGCCTTATTTACAAAGGCACTCATCTTATCGCCGGAGTTGATTAGGAAATCTAAATTGTTCGTACGTTCTAAAACAATTAAGGCTCCTGTTTTTGTTTTAGATAAAATTTTACAGGCATCTATTAGGGTTTTTGAATCTATTTCGGTGAAAACTTCTGGCTGTATAAACTTTAGTTTTCTTAGAAAGTCTCGTTTCTTAGAAAAATTGGTTGTGCCAATCATCAATAAAAATTTTCTGATTTCTTGCTGAAATACAATAATTAAAGCTATAACTCCACCGCTTAACAGATAACCGAGAATTCCACTTAGCATCTCCATTTTTAAGGACTGAGTAATCTTCCATATTATAAAAATAAATGCAATACCAACAAATATATTAATAGCAACCGTGCCTTTTAAAAGTTTGTATGTGTAGTATAAAAGAACTGCGACTAGCAGTATATCTAGAACGTCTAAAAAAGTAAAATTCATAAAATCTAACATAAATATTGTTTGCTTTTGGGTAAAAGTAGTAATAAATTTATAAAAAAGGGATTTTGAGAGGCGAAAGCCAAGAGTTTAGGAGTCTTGGCTCTTGCCTCTTTAAAGTTTTTCTACAATCTTAATCGTTTCCATCGCTTCTTTTACATCGTGAACACGCAAAATATTTGCTCCGTTTAACAGGGCGATTGTGTTGGCAGATGTTGTTGCATTTAACGCTTCTTTTGCTGTGATTTTAAGAGGCTTATACAGCATAGATTTTCTCGAAATTCCTGTTAGGATAGGGGTTTCTAAATTTCTAAATAATGCTAAATTTTTAAGCAATTTAAAATTGTGTTCAACAGTTTTTCCAAAACCAAAACCAACGTCAATTATTATATCATTTAGTTTCATCTTGCGAAGGTTAAAAATTTTCTCTGCAAAAAATGAAATCAATTCTTTAGTTATGTCATCATATTTAGGGTTCTTCTGCATATTTTGTGGAGTACCCAATATATGTGTTAGAATATACGGAACTTGAAGTTTTGCAACGGTTTCAAACATTTCAAAATCCATTGTTCCTCCAGAAATATCATTAATAATTGCTGCACCAGATTTAATTGTTTTTTCAGCAATCTTACTTCTAAAAGTGTCTATAGAAATAATGATTTTAGGAAAATTATTTATCAGTAATTCAATTACGGGGACAATTCTTTGGAGTTCTTCATCTTCCGAAATATGTTTTGCATTTGGTCTGGAAGAATACGCTCCCACATCAATAAAAGTGGCTCCATCAGTTAGCATTTTTTCGACTCTGCGTAAAATCTCTTTTTCGGTTTTATACACGCCACCGTCAAAAAAAGAATCCGGGGTAATATTTAGAATCCCCATTACTCGTGGTGTGGAAAAATCAATTAGTGTTCCTTTGCAGTTGATAGTCATTGTTATTGAATTATGTAATTGTTGAATTGTAATTCAATTTAGTCAATAATAACTTTTCGAATAATCTTTTTTGTGCCATTTTCAATCTGTAAAATATATAAGCCAGATGCCACTTTGTAATATATTTCTTTAGAAAAATGATTTTCGGCATTTGAATAATGCTGTGTATTAATTAACCTACCTCTTATATCAAATAATTTAATAGTTATTTTTTGAGTTGAAATAAGGTTAAAATTTATTGTTATTTTTCCTTTTGATGGGTTTGGGTGTAAATTAAAGTTAAGAAAAGAGAAATCCTTTTTTATAGAAGCTGTACTATCAATAGAAAATATCGAACTATTTATTGCATAAAAAACATTATCATTAGCTTCAACCATAATTCTCGATTGTGTAGCTGTAATATTTGGAATAATTATTTGTTGCTTTCCATCATTTGGTGTGTTTTCTACTATCGTGATTGTATATGTTAATCCGCCGTCTGTAGATAGTAAGATATTTACGTTTTTACAATTTACAGGCGATGATACGGTATTTGCAACATCCCAAGTTATAGTTTGTATAGAATTTCCTTTTAAAGTAATTGTGTCAGTTTGTGAAGTTACCGCAAAAGGTCCCGAATTTCCATCAACAGTAATTTTCATATTATCTCTTGCTGTTGCTCCGCTATTTGCCATATTATCTCTAACTGTTAATGAAAATTTTAATGTTCTTGCCACAGAAGGAACTACTTCCCACTTGGAAGAAATTTTGCCCGCCAAAACTGTTGATAAAGACGGCATATATCTTTTTGAAGAGGTTTTAGGAGGTAATGACCTGAATGTTGGACCAGCAATATTTGTAGATAATGGCGGCATTTCTGCAGCTTGATTATCTATTTGTTCCCAACTATATGTTAAGCTATTTTCTGAACCTGAATATCTTGCACTTCCTTTTAAGATAAATGGAGTGGACTTAGGAACTACAAAGTCATTTCCTGCATTTGCTATTGGAATAGTGTTATTTGTGTTTGTTTTTACGGCACACATTGCACTATTATTTATAAAAGTTTGAATTTCTGCTATACTAACTGCGTGAAAAAAGGCATCGCTATTATCCTGAACATTTGGTTTGCAGAAGCCTGCATAACCCATTATTGTTGAGCCACTTCCCGGCTCCACAGCAGTAGAATTATTTCTCTGACAACCTTTATTACTTTGTGTATGATTTGCTCCAAATTGATGCCCCATTTCATGTGCCACCAAATCAATATCAAAAGGGTCATTTATTGGTGTACCGAGACCTGTAACACCTTTTGCCTTTTCTCCATTTCTACAAACTACTTCATATCCAGCCAAGCCATCTGAATCTCCGTCACCACGAGTAAAAACATGACCAATATCATAATTTTTAGAGCCAATTATTTTGTCACATAAAATTTGTGATTCATCCAATAAAATTTCTGAGTCATCATCTGTAAGGTTATCCTTATCTGCATCTAAAAAGATAAGATTTGTATTATTATCAATAATTCTCATAGTTATTCCTAAGTCTCTTTCAAAAATTCCATTTACGCGAGTCATAGAAACATTTATTGCTGATAAAACGGCGTTTTTCTTAATTGTTTCGGTAGCAGAATCGCTAACTTCTTGCCTGTTTAAATGAAATTGTGAGTATTCTCCTGTGGTGATTAAAGCTAACCTGTAAATTCTTAATTTTCCGTCGCTTATACTTACCGATTTATATTTATATGATTTTTTATTTTCTGTAACCAAGCATTTAAAGTTACTTTTCGCCGCATTTCTTTTATGATAAGCAATTGACACTTTTTTATCTTTTGTATAAGGGTCTATCAAATACATAGGGTAATTTCCTGATGATATCATAGCGTGAAAGCCAACGGCAGATTTACTAAACCTCGCAATTGCCGTAGGGTCGTCTATGCCAATACCGACATACGATTTTATATTTGGATGTTTTGCTGCCAATTCATCAGAAAAAACAGGTGCTTCTTGCACAGTAAACTGTTGAATTCCTAATGGTGTTGGCAGTTTTATAATAACTTTATTTGCATTATTTGATTCTCTATATTTAGTTTTAATAAGTCTAATATCTAATGATTTTAAATCTATTTCGTACAACTCAAATTTTGTAGGTTTTACTTTTTGACCGTCTAATTCTAAGTCAATAAAAGTTTTTTTGTTTGAAATTTTTTTCCACACCTCTTGTGCCTCAATTGACGTTGCCCCCAATAAGCAGGTGAATAAAATTAGCAATATGTATTTTTTCATTATTAAATATGAATTACGATTTAACAATTTAATAATTCAACGATTAAACCATTGAATCTACCCTGTGTGCAAACTTACTATTTTAACATAGACTTACCATAAAAATTTGTAACTTTGCAGTCCCTATTTAAAAGTATATATAAATGAAGGATAAGAAGATATTATATGTTTCATCTGAGGTAGTGCCGTATTTATCAGAAACAGAAATGGCATCAACCACATTTAAAGTTGCAAGAAACGCTCACCTTAAAGATGCTCAGATACGTATTTTTATGCCAAGATTTGGAGTAGTAAACGAAAGAAGACATCAATTGCACGAAGTAATTAGGTTGTCTGGAATAAACTTAATTATCAATGATATGGATATACCTTTGATAATTAAAGTAGGTTCTATTCCCAAAGAGAGAATGCAAGTTTATTTTATAGATAATGATGATTATTTTAAGCGTAAAGCTGTCTTTACAGATGAAAACGACCAATTATTTGACGACAATGACGAGCGAATAATTTTCTTTACTAAGGGAGTACTGGAAACAGTAAAAAAGCTAAATTGGGCACCGGATATTATCCATATTCACGGATGGATGGCTTCCTTATTGCCATTGTATATAAAAGAATATTACAAAGAAGACCCCATTTTTACTCAAAGCAAAATAGTGAGTTCCGTTTACAATAATGGTTTTGAAGGTGCGTTAAACCCACTGTTGATAGACAAATTAAAATTTGATAAACTTGATAGCGATAAAACAGACATTATAAAAATAGCTAACCACACAAATATCATCAAAAGTGCAATTGAAAATTCTGACGCAATTATTAAAGGAGATAGATTTATTTCTGACGATTTGAATAATTTTATTGATAACGCAAACAAACCCGTTTTAGAATATCAATCAGAAGAAACATTAGCAGAGGCTTATTTAGATTTTTATACTAACCAAGTATTAGAAAAATAACAATTATTTTATGTTTAAAGCAATAACAAAAAAAGGTGCCTGTTTGGGCATTTTTATTATATTAGTCGGAATTATTTCTTGTGAAAAAGATTTTAAAGACATCGGAATATCCGTGATTGACAACAATAAATTTAGTATAAAAGACACAATACTAAAAGTAGTTATAGCAAATAAAGAAATTAAAAGTGTAAGAGCAGACGGGCTGGAAATAGGGACTTTGGGGCAATATTTATTAGGTGTTTACAATAATGCAAATTATGAAAAAATTGAAGCATCAATAATTTCTCAACTAACAATTACTGCGGGATTAAAGAAAATAAACGGAGCTGACACTATTTCAACCATAGATACTGTATTTCTAAAATTACCATATCAGGCAACTTTAAAAAGCGGGACAAAAAATGAATTTACGTTAGATTCTATAATTGGCGATAGAACGAAAGCGTTTACGCTAAATATATATCAATCTAGCACTTATCTAAGCAAGTTAGACCCTTCTAATCCTTCAAAGAAAAATAGTTACCAATCAAATCATACTTATCAAAAAATATCTGGCGAACTTAACGCAGAGATAAATTATCAATTTAAGCCGAACTCAAATGATACGGTGATTTATATAAAGAGGAGATTAAATTCGGGAGCAGTTTATGCAACCGACACCGTAAGACTTGATAAAAATATACCTTTTGCTAGAATTCCTCTAAAAGAAGATAAGATTAAGGAACTTTTTTTGGATAAATATGGGTCATCAAAATTTGAATCACAAGAGGCATTTAATAATTATTTTAGAGGTTTATATATTGAGGCTTCAGGTGATAAGGGTTCATTAATTTCTTTTGATTTTTCCAATTTAGAGTTAAGACCATCAATAGAAATATATTATACAAACACTGTGAATAAGGGCGATTCCTTAGTAGGTGAAAAGGTAAAAAACTCATTTTCTCTATCAAATTTTAGCAACAGTGTGTATAAAATGACTGATAAAACATATCCTGAAAATGAGAATATTATTATACAAGGCACCGCTGGTAATAAGGCTGAAATTAAACTGTTTACTTCGAATGAAATAGATAATTTGAGAAGAAAAAATTGGCTAATTAATGATGCTTCATTAACTTTTTATGTAAATCAGGACGTTGTACAGTTTGATACTATTGCGACACCACAGAGGCTGTTTTTATATAAAAAATATAGTCGAAACCCAAGCCAGATAATAGATATTTTAGTGGAGGGGGAAGGTGTTTTTGGAGGAAAATTAGAGTTGTCAGAAAAAAAACCAAACAAATATACTTTTAGAATTACTAAATATGTTTCAGATTTATTAAACAGAAAATCAGACTACAATCCACTGTTGGAGCTAAGGGTTTTTAACCCCACAGATTTGCCTGTAAGAGACACTCTTGTAAGAACATATAATTGGAATCCAAAGGCGGTAACTATTTTAAGCCATTTAATATCAGATAGTTTAAGAAGGCCACAGCTAAAAATTTCATATTCAAAGAAAAAATAATAAGTTTTAATGTGTAGTTGCACGTTTGGGAAGCCCGATTGCAATTGGTATTGGAAAAAGGTAACAAAGAATTTTTTATAGCCTCAGACGCATCGCCATTTGTTGAGTATACCAAAGAAGTCATCTATCCGGAAGATGAAGAAATGGCGATTATCAAATTAAATAAAGACGTAAAAATCTGTAAGATAAAAGACGATTCTTTGATCGACATAAAGATTCAAGAGTTAAAAATAAACTTAGAGCAAATAGAAAAAGGTGGCTACAACCACTTTATGCTCAAAGAAATTTATGAGCAGCCAAAAGCAATTATCGACACTTACAGAGGCAGAATGCTCGCCGACGAAGGGGTTATCAAAATGTCTGGCGTTGATGACTACATAGAAAAATTTTTAAACGCAGATAGAATTATTATTGTTGCTTGCGGTACTTCTTGGCACGCAGGATTGTTGCCGAATACTTATTTGAAGACATTGCTCGTGTTCCTGTGGAGGTAGAATACGCTTCTGAATTTAGATATAGAAACCCGATTATCAGAGAAAAAGATATTGTTATCGCAATCTCTCAATCAGGGGAAACAGCCGATACTTTGGCGGCAATTAAATTAGCAAAATCTAAAAGAGCGTTTGTATTTGGAGTGTGCAATGTTGTTGGCTCGTCTATCGCCAGAGAAACGGACGCTGAAGCTTATACGCACGCCGGACCATAAATTGGAGTTGCATCTACAAAAGCATTTACAACTCAAATTACCGTATTATCTCTTATAGCTTTAAAATTAGGAAAAACAAAAGGGACAATTTCAAACTCACGTCTTCATTCTTATTTGCAAACTTTACAATTAATTCCCAATAAAATAGGGGAGTTATTAAATATTGATAAGCAGGTAAAATATATTGCGTCTATTTATAAAGATGTTTCAAATTGTTTGTATTTGGGCAGAGGAGTTAACTTTCCTGTGGCTTTGGAAGGTGCGTTAAGACTAAAAGAAATTTCTTATATCCATGCCAGAAGGCTATCCTGCGGCAGAGATGAAACACGGACAAATTGCCTTAATTGATGTAAATATGCCAATCGTTGTTATCGCAACAAATAAAGGTCATTATGAAAAAGTGGTGAGCAATATTCAGGAGATAAAATCCAGAGATGGAAAAATTATTGCCATTGTAACAAAAGGCGATGTTACGGTGGAGTGACGCTGTCTTGTCAACCAAATAAAAGATAAAAACGTAATTTAAGCGATTAATAGAAAAATTATTGTACTTTTATCCCGTTAAATATTTGCAATATTATACCTGCAAGGTTTTGAAAACCTTGCGGAAGAAATTAATCAATTAATCTATAAAAAATTTAGTTATGGCATTTTTCATTCCATTTATCATATTATCTGGCTTAATACTTCTAATGTTTATTTTTGTGGTGAAACAACAGACCGCCGCAATTGTAGAACGATTTGGTAAATTCCACAGTATTCGTCAATCAGGATTGCAGTTTAAGATTCCGGTTTTTGATAGAATTTCAGGAAGAGTAAGCCTAAAAATTCAACAATTAGACGTTGTAGTAGAAACAAAAACTTTAGACGATGTGTTTACAAAAATAAAAGTTTCGGTACAATATGTTGTGATAAAGGATAAAGTTTACGATGCTTTTTATAAGTTAGAATATCCTCACGACCAGATTACTTCTTATGTATTTGACGTTGTACGTGCCGAAGTTCCGAAGATGAGATTGGACGATGTTTTTGTCAAAAAAGATGATATTGCAATCGCTGTAAAATCAGAATTACAAGAAGCAATGGTCAATTACGGGTTTGATATTATCAAAACTTTGGTAACAGATATAGACCCGGATGCACAGGTAAAAGAAGCTATGAACAGAATTAATGCCTCCGAACGGGAGAAAGTTGCTGCACAATATGAGGGAGATGCTCAACGTATTTTGATTGTGGAGCGTGCAAAAGCAGAGGCAGAAAGCAAACGATTGCAAGGAAAAGGTATTGCTGACCAGCGAAGAGAAATTGCTCGTGGTTTAGAGGAATCTGTAGATGTTTTGAACAGAGCGGGAATTAATTCGCAGGAAGCCTCTGCCTTGATAGTAATTACACAACATTACGACACTTTGCAGTCTATCGGTGCTGATACAAATAGTAATTTAATTTTATTGCCAAACAACCCAAATGCAGCAAGTTCTATGCTAAACGATATGGTTACAAGTTTGGTTGCAGCCAATCAAATTGAAAAATCTTCTACTGAAAACAAAAAAGAATAATTATGATAATTTCTACTACAAATACATTAGAAACACATCAAATAAAACAATATTTAGGTATTGTTACTGGTGAAACAATTATTGGAGCAAACTTGTTTAAAGACATTTTTGCTAGAATTAGAGATATTGTTGGGGGAAGGTCTGGCTCTTACGAAAAAGTGTTGCGTGAATCTAAAGATACTGCATTACATGAAATGGAAGAACAGGCTAAAAGACTCGGGGCTGATGCTGTAATTGGGGTCGATTTAGATTACGAAACAGTCGGTTCTTCTGGTTCAATGCTAATGGTTACCGCATCTGGAACAGCAGTAAAATTTTAGAGGGAATAATTTAGGTGTTTTTTATCTTGTGTATTGTTGGGCATAAATTAAAAAGGACAAAAAAGAAAAGAATTTATAACAGGTAGATGATGACAATAGATGAAATCTATATAAAAGAAAAAATAAGTGTTCGGTCTTATAACATTTGTAAATACAATGAATTACACACTGTTCAAGACATAAAAGAACATTACTTCAACCATAAATCATTTTATAACCTCCGAAATTGTGGAATGAAATCTAATGAAGAATTAATTGAAATATGTAACATCTACAAATCGACTGATTCTGAAAATGAAAAATTTAGAACAATAATATCAGAATTAACAAGAGTTCAAAGAGATGTGATAAACGGTTTTATTTCTGTTAACACAAACAGCCTGTCTGTACGAAGTAGAAATGCGATTTCTATTTATCTAAAAGGTAATTTTAAAATAGGGAACTTTGCCGAAAAGACATTCTTGAATGGAAGTTTTAGTCTAAGTAAAATAGGGAATATTGGTTTAAAATCAATTCCAGAGTTAGAAATATACATTAAAATAATAAAAGACTTTATTTTTAAGGTTGTAGAATCCAAAGATAAAAAACAGTCAATTTCGTTAAAGAACAACTTTCTAATCAAGAGTACATTTTCTATCTCAGAAATTCCAGATGAAATATTAGAATCTGAATCAATATTTTTACTTACAGATTTTTTGTTAAATAAGAATGCTTTTTTTAATGAAAAGCAAACAGCCGTAGTAAAGAAAGCTCTGAAAATATATCAAAACCAGAAGGAATTAACTCTTGATAGTATTGCTATAGAAGTTGATTTATCAACAGAAAGAGTAAGACAAATAAGAAAAATTTGCATTGAGGGTTTATTCAAAAAACTATTATTTATACAAAACTTTAATGAGGATTTATTACAGAAATATAATATTGATATTAACTCAAATCAAATAGAAATAAATTCGGATAATGTACATATTATCAACACGAGCAATAATATAAATTTATCGCAAGAATTTATCACTTACATATTGTTTGCGTATTTATACGATAGATTTTTATTGGTGGGAAATATTAAAGACGTATTGCAGTCAAAACATTTTAATTATAATACTAGATATAATTGGAGCAATTTATATTTATTCAGTGAACATATCTTTTCAGAAATAGATTTCAATTCTTTTGCTTATGATATTGACCGTAGATTAAGTGCTAGGATTACAAAATCATATTCTTTTAATTTTAAAAATTACTTGTCTAAATTTTTAATTAACAACAATACTGAGATTTTAGATTCGGCATTGCCATTGGCTAAAAAAATAGTCAATGGGGAATTTAAATTATCTCTTGACTTAAATGAGAATATTGTCTTTAAAAGAAACACCTCTAAACAAGCGCACGAATATGCTTATGAAGCTCTTGAGCAATTAGGCAAGTCGTCTAAAGTGACAGAAATTGTCGAAAAAGTAATTGAACTTCACCCAAATTACAACACCGAAGAAATTAAAATTAGAGCCTGTATGAAAAGAGAGAAAGGCTTTGTACCTATTGGCAGAGAAAGTATATTTGGTTTGAAAAAATGGGAAGGGGAATTGGATAATTTTAAAGGAGGTACGATTAGGAGTATTGTGAAAGAATATTTATCACATTTTAATACTCCGAAGCACCTATCAGAAATAACGAACCACGTTTTAAAGTTTAGACCAAAGTCCAATAAATATAGTATTTCGCAAAATTTAAAGTTAGAAGAATCCGGTTTATATCTTTTTTATAAAGGTTCAAATATTGGATTATCAACAAAAAAATATGATGATAGTTTTATAGAAACTTCTGGAATAAAAAAAGATGATAAAAGAAGTTGGGGAGAAAGTATAAATAATTTAAACGATTTTATAAATAAAGAAAATAGGTTGCCATATTCAGGTGGCTCAGATAGTGAGAAAAAATTATATCGCTGGCTTAATATCCAAAAAAACAAATATAATGACGGAAAACTTAGTATAGAAAAAAGAGAATTAATACGACGAGTTTATGAAAAATTAACAGAAGTAGAAAAGTATTCGAATTACGATTGAATAATTCAACAAAATACAGATAATTATGAGCAAAAAGAAAAAGACTGATAGAATGAATACAGAAAAAGACTTTGCAAAGTTAATGAAAGAAATTAAAAAACAAGATTTTAAATCAAAAGATGAATTGCAAAACTTTTTAGACGGTATGGTTGGAAAAAGTCTCGATGATTTACCTGAAATGACCGATAAAAAAACACGTTCACAAGACTTGGTTTATGAGGCATATGAGCAACCTGTTTTAAAAGGGAAAAAATTAATAAAGCAGGCACTTGAACTAGACCCAAATAACGCTGATGCCCACAATTATTTAGCAGGGATTGAAAAAGATATTGACAAGGCAATTTTAAGGTTTGAAAAAGCTATAAAATCAGGAGAAAGAAAACTTGGAAAGAAATTTTTTAAAGAAGAAAAAGGGTACTTTTGGGGTATGATTGAGACACGTCCTTACATGCGAGCAAAAGCGGGGCTTGCCGATTGTTTTTATGCAAAAAAAGAAGTTGATAAAGCAATAGAAATCTATGAGGAAATGTTAGAACTAAACCCTAGCGATAATCAAGGAGTTAGATATTTATTGTCAACTTTATTATTAGATAAAAACGACTTGACAGGTTTTGAATCTTTTATAGAAAAAAGTGAAGAAGAAGATTGTGCAGTTTGGAATTATAATAATGCTCTATATAAATTTAAAAAGTTAGGACAAACGCAAGAAAGCGAAAAAAGTTTACTACAAGCATATAAAAGCAACCCATTTGTAATTGATTATATGTTAGGGTTTAAAAAAATGCCAGATGAACAACCACAATATGTTGGGATAGGTGACGAAAATGAGGCTATTGCTTATACATATGGAGCGTGGTCAATTTGGGATAAAACAGACAAAGTATTTGACTGGCTATATGAATTTAAACAAAAAAGATTGAAAATGAATTAAGCTTTTGCCTTAAAAGTTAAAATAGCAATATCCTTATTTAAGTTTTTGCTCTAAAACTTAAAATAGCAATGTCCTTATTTAAGTTTTTGCTCTAAAACTTAAAATAGCAATATCCTTATTTAAGCTTTTGCTCTAAAACTTAAAATAGCAATGTCCTTATTTAAGTTTTTTGCATAATTCTTAAATAAGGGTTATCTTTGATAAAGTTTTAATTTAAGAATTATAGTGAAAAACTTCAAAGCAGGAAATCATATAAACCAAGGTACTTATAAAAGTTTTCAACCTTATAATATAAATAGGGAATGGAATATAGACAATATGGAATTATTAAATCTTTTAGGTCAAGCCGACAGGCAACTTGGAAGGCTCGATATGTATTCTGAATATATTCCAAATATTGATTTATTTATAAGTATGCACGTCTTAAAAGAAGCTACTCAATCAAGTAAAATTGAAGGGACTAAAACAAATATTGAAGATGCTCTATTAGATAAAGAAGATGTAAATGATGAAAAAAGAGACGATTGGGAAGAAGTTCAAAATTATATAGAGGCGTTAAATTCCGCAATAACAAGCCTTGAAAAATTGCCATTTTCATCGCGTTTAATAAGGGAAACTCATAAAATTTTATTGCAAGGAGTTAGAGGAAAACACAAACTTCCCGGAGAATTTAGAAGAAGCCAAAATTGGATAGGTGGAAGTAGTATCAATAATGCGACTTTTATACCTCCAATTCATTCGAGTATAAATGAATATATGGGAGATTTAGAAAATTTTGTATACAATCCTGAATTGTTTTTTTCCGATTTACTAAAAATAGCATTAATCCATTATCAATTTGAAACAATTCATCCATTTTTAGATGGAAACGGAAGAGTAGGCCGTTTAATGATTACCTTATATTTAGTAGAAAAAGGAATCCTAAAAAAACCTATTTTATATCTTTCTGATTTTTTTGAGAGAAACAGAGATTTGTACTATGATAACTTAATGAGAGTAAGAAGTAAAAATGATTTAACTCAATGGTTTAAATTTTTCTTAGTTGGCGTTATTGAAACTGCCAAGAGCAGTATAAGTACTTTTGATAGCATTCTTAAATTACAAAAAGAAGTTAAAATTAAAATTCAGACGTTAGGAAGCCGTTTAAATAATGCTCAAATAATTATTAATTATCTATTCCAGCACCCAAGTATAGACGCCCTAAAAATAAAAGAAATAACAAACCTTTCGTTTCCTTCTGTGTATAAATTAATAGATGAATTAGAAAACCTCAAAATAATAAATGAAATAACAGGAGCAAAAAGAGGGAAAATTTATTTGTTTAGAGAATATATAAAATTGTTTGATTAAGGATGATTATAATGACTGTTTCAAATACACTAGATATTGCGTTTTTAATTTGGATCTACGCAACTTAAAATATTTTCTTATCTTCAAAATAATAAATCAGTACATTTGTACACATAACTATTAAAATAAAAATATGTTAGGTGTGATAATCGGCGGTTTAATGTCAGGGTTCTTTTTTTATTTAATGGCAACTTTAGTTAATAAACTGAAAGTTAGTTATTTAAAAAACAAAATTACAAGAAAAATATCTGAAGGTAATATAAAAATACATGATATTATAAGAATAATAAGTTACCACACTAATGTCAAGAAAAGACAAGATAAAGGGCTAAAATATATTGGTATTGCAGAAGAAAAATTTCCTACAGACAGGGAAGTTAATGATGTGATTTTTTATTATTATGCAAATACAGGCAATTTCAAAAAAGCAATTAATAAAGCTAAAAGTCTAATTGAAAGCACATCAAATGATGCTGATGTTTTTTTTACAAAAGGGTTTTGTCATTATAAACTTGGCGAAGTAGATAAAGCATATGAATGTAGAGACAAAGCAATTGAAATTGATAAATCTTTTTCAAGTAAAAAATATTCTTGATTATCTATGTAAATAATTTATTCCAACGTCTAATTATAGATGCTCTAAAAGTAAAAAAGCTAACAGGTTTTTCATCTCCTTTTGTGTATAAATTAATTACGTTTAGAAAGACAACTATGAATAAGCAGAAAGAAAAAAATCACTATTATAGAAATGAATATGAAGTTGTAAGAAACCATATTGCTTCAAAAGCTGAATGTTTGTGGAAACATGATAATAAAACTGATAATTTTTCTGCTTCAAACAGTAGAACTGTTAAGTTCTCAATCAATAATTATAAAAGACTAATTATAAATAATAGATGTTTTTACTTAGTATTTTCTAATAAGTTTAAAGACGCTATTACTACTCCGTGGATAGATATTTCACTCAAATCTTTGTCACAAGAATGTTCGCAAAGGTGTGCTAAAGACGTCATTAAAAGTCTTTATGACAGTGAGAGATTCTATAATCAATGTACACACGCAAATTGGAAAGGTAGATTGGACGAATATGAAAACCTTTTAAAGCCATCATGTTGCTATATCGTTGAGGTTAAAGGAAATTCACAGAATAGTAAATTTCTTGAAGGTAACTACAAAGAAATGTTTGTCGATTATGCCATTCCTGTTGATAGCGTTGATAGCGAAGGAATCGTATTAGATAAAAGAATTTTAATGCTAAAGTTTTTTAATAAATTACAGAAAACGGGAGAATACAATGGAAAGTATGAGTTTACGGGAGGGTTATTTCACGCATTGAAACATTTTTCTATAAATGGGATTTTTATTGGCGGAAATTATAGGGAAGATATAGAAATGCCATCTATTGATTGTTTTTGTCAAATAATAAAAAATGTAATTGAAGGTTTTTATTTCTCAGAACTTTCGAAAAGTGATGAAAATAGAAGTAAATTTTCTTCAATTATAAAAACGGGTGATGACTCTAAGTTTAAAACAGTTTTCTACCTCGAAAATACTAATAAAATTTATAGCCTTGATACTATATACAAAGTTGATTAGAAACAAATAATTGTCTTCGTAATTATTAACAATAACATCATTATTTCTTAAATTCACCTTTCTCAACCACATCAAAAACAAATCAACCAATTTATGTCAAGAAACAAAAGAAGACACAAGAAAAAAGGTAAAATTATTAAAGATTTAACTAAAAATATATTTAAAATATTAAATGAAGACTCCAGTCAATCATATAATTATAAACAGATTGCCGCCAAAATAGGAATCTCGGATACCGACGGTAAAACGCAAGTATTAAGAAAATTAGCAGAACTTACCACTACAAAAAAAATCAAAGAAACGGGGAGAGGAAAATTTAAAATCAATCAAGACAGAAAATACAGTATTGGTAAGTTAGACCTTATATCAAATGGAAATGCGTATTTTATTTCTGATGATTTTAAAGATGATATTTTTATTCCATCAATAAATCTAAACAAAGGTTTAGACAAAGATATTGTCAAGGTTTATACGTACAATAAGCGTGGCAGTAGAAAATTGGAAGGCGATGTTGTAGAGGTTTTAGAAAGAGAAAAAACAGAATTTGTAGGAGTTTTACAGCTAAATAAAAACTTTGGATTTGTATTGCCAGATAACCCGAAAATGTATGCCGATATTTTTATCTCACAAAATAAAATAAACAATGCAGAAGATGGAGACAAAGTGGTTGCCACGATAACTGATTGGCCAGAAAAATCTAAAAATCCCTTTGGAAAAATAACTAAAATTTTAGGAAAACTAGGAGAGCATAACACCGAAATTCATTCTATTTTATTGGAATACGGTTTGCCTTATCAATTTCCAGAAGAAGTGGAAAATGAAGCAGAAAATTTACCGATAAAAATCACCAAAGAAGAAATAGCTAAACGACGCGATATGCGTAGCGATTTGACCTTTACAATCGACCCTAAAGACGCTAAAGATTTTGACGATGCTTTGTCGTTTACAAAACTTAAAAACGGCAATTATGAAATAGGTATTCACATTGCGGATGTTTCTCATTACTTACAGCCGAAAACTATTTTGGACGACGAGGCTTATGACAGGGCAACTTCTGTTTATTTGGTAGATAGAGTTATACCTATGTTGCCAGAAATGCTGTCAAATGGAGTGTGTTCTTTGCGTCCGAATGAAGAGAAATTAACTTTTTCTGCGGTGTTTGAAATTAATGAGAAAGCACAAATTGTGAAGCAGTGGTTTGGTAGGACGGTTACATATTCAGACCAGCGTTTTGCCTATGAGGAGGCACAAAATATTATAGAAAACTGTAATTTAATAGATATTGATAAGCCTTATAAAATACCTGTTGATATTTCAATTACAGGTAAAGAATACGAAGTAAATCCCACTATTGTAGAAGCCACTTTAAGGTTAAATGAATTGGCAAAAAAATTTCGCAAAAAGAGGATGAGTGCAGGTGCTATTTCCTTTGATAGAGTTGAGGTTAAATTTAATTTAGATGAAAAATCAAATCCGACAGGTGTATTTTTTAAGCAATCTAAAGATGCCAATAAATTGATTGAAGAATTTATGCTGTTAGCCAATAAAAAAGTAGCAGAATTTATTGGTCAGAAAAAAGGGAGACCGAGCAAAAAAACATTTATATATCGTATTCACGACGAGCCGAATATTGACAAATTATCATCACTACAAAATATAATTAGCAAATTTGGATATAAAATAAATACAGAAACTAAAGAAAAAACATCGCAATCCTTAAATAAATTATTGAAAGCCGTCAGCGGAAAAGGCGAGGCAAATATGATAGAAACCTTAACTATTCGTACGATGAGCAAAGCGTCTTATACTACTAAAAACATTGGTCATTACGGTTTGGCATTTGATTATTACAGTCATTTTACATCCCCGATTAGACGTTATCCAGATGTGATGACTCATCGTTTGTTACAACATTATTTGGACGGAGGAGCAACGCCAAAACCAGAAATATATGAAGAAAAATGTAAACATTCTTCGCAAATGGAAGAGTTAGCTGCAAAAGCTGAACGAGATAGCATCAAATATATGCAGGTAAAATATATGCAAAATTATAAAGATGAGGAATTTGAAGGTGTAATTTCTGGAGTTACAGAATGGGGAATTTATGTGGAAATTAAAAGTAACAAATGCGAAGGAATGGTGCGTATTCGCGATATAAAAGACGATTACTATATTTTTGACGAAAAACAATATGCAGTTGTTGGTCAATCTACAAAAAATATAATTCAGCTCGGCGATGAGGTTGTAGTAAAAGTAAAGAAAACCGATTTAGAACGCAAACATTTGGATTTTAATTTGATAAGTTATTGATATTGTCTGTCTGACTGAGATAAAAAAGAGTCAAGAACCAAGACCGCAGGACATCAAGACCGAAAAACAAAATGATGTGGAATATTCTTAATAAGTTAAAAACACTATCTTAGCAAATAATAAAATTATAATTTACTTCTAAATAACAATGATAAAAATAACGTTTATCTGCTTACTATTGAGTGTTGTTACATATTCACAAACAATAATCACAAGGAGTATTGATGATTTTTCCGTACTAAAGATTTATAATGGAATTGATTTAGAACTGATAAAATCTGACGTTGCTAAAATAGTTATAACGGGAGAAAAGGCGTATAAAGTTAAGTTGACGAACAAAATAAACACATTAAAAATATATTTAAAATTTCCAGAAATTTTGGCAGATAACAAGGTTAAAGTTACTTTATTCTATAAAAATATAATAAATACAATTGATGCTAACGAGGGTGCTACTGTTACGGCTAAGAATTTTAAGCAACAACAATTAGAGGTTAAGGCTCAAGAAGGTGCTCTAATTAATATGATAGTGGATATCAAACACTTAACGGTTAAATCTGTTTCTAGCGGAATTGTTAAATTAACAGGGACAACTAAAAATCAGAATATAGAGGCTAATACCGGAGGAGTTTATTATGGCTTTAAAATAAAGGCGACAGATACCTCTATCATTAGAACTTCATTAGGTGGAAAAGCGGAGGTTCTTATTGGAGAAACATTAGATGCAAAAGTGAGTTTTGGTGGAACTATCTTTTACAAAGGAACACCTGAAATATTGAAAACAAAGAAAGTTATTGGCGGTATCATTGAGCAAATAAATTAAATTTATAGATGTCTTGTTGTTAAGTATAAAAAGCTTTTTGTACATTTGTCCTTTAAAAATTAAAATAATGAACGCACTTACTATATTTATTTTTACAGGTCCTTGGCAATGGGTTATTATCGGTTTAGGGATATTATTATTATTCGGCGGACGAAAAATACCTGAGCTAATGAAAGGCTTAGGAGGAGGAATAAAAGAATTTAAAAAAGCCTCTAAAGAAGAAAATTCGGAATCAAAAGAAAATGAGAAAATAGAAAAAAAGAAGTAGTCGGCATCTTGTATTTACGATTACACAATTTGGTGATTTGAGGATTTGACAATTCAACAATTATCTGGTCAGTTCTATTTTGCAATTTATTTTGATTTCTTCTCCAATCATAGTTTTGTTGTATTCTATGCCAAAATCAATTCTGTTGATGATTCCATTTATTTTTAGACCAGCTCTCGCGGAGCTACCAAAAGGGTCTTTAATAGTCCCGTTGTGAATCATGTTTAGAACAATTTCTTTGGTAACACCTCGTAATGTAAAATTTCCTTTAACAGTATATTCTCCGTCAGAAACTTTTTTGACAGAAACACTTTTAAAAATCATATTTGGATGATTTTTAGTGTCAAAAAAAACTTTTTCTTGTAGGTGATTGTCTCTTTTTTTATCTCCTGTATCTACGCTACTCAAATCAATTGTAAAACTGATTTTAACATCAGAGAAGTCATCGTCTTTTGGTGAAGATATTTCACCGTCAAATTTGGTAAACTTACCTTCAACCTCAGATATTAGTAGATGACCTATCTCAAAACGTATAGAAGTATGTGCTTTGTCTAATGTCCAGTTATTCTGTGAGTTAGAGATAGTTAAAGAAAATAGAAGTACTGCTGTAAAAAAAGATTTCATAATTTTTTTTATTAGTTGAATATAAATTTTACTTAAAATATAGACGTTATTTTTTATTTTAGCTTGCAGAAAACATATTTTATGTTCTTTGTAAAGAATATTAACACTAAAATTTTCTTTCTTTCAGCTCAAAATTTTCACCGAGATAAACCTTGCGTACTGTTTCATCTTCGGCAAGTTCTTTGGGCGTTCCCTCTTTTAATATGCTACCATTGTGCATCAAAAAAGTTTTATCAGTAATAGCAAGAGTTGCTTGCACATCATGGTCTGTAATTAGAATACCAATATTCCTGTTTTTGAGTTGTGCTACAATATTTTGTATATCTTCTACCGCAATAGGATCTACGCCGGCAAAAGGCTCGTCTAATAAAATAAATTTAGGGTCAGAAGCTAGGCAACGTGCAATTTCCGTTCTTCTTCGTTCGCCACCAGATAATAAATCTCCTTTATTTTTACGGACATTGCCCAAACCAAATTCTTCAATTAAAGTTTCTAATTTTTCCTTTCTCTCTTCTTTCGTTTTGTTTGTAAATTCTAATACAGATAAGATGTTTTGTTCAACAGTCAATTTTCTAAACACAGAGGCCTCTTGTGCCAGATAACCAATACCTTTTCTGGCACGTTTGTGCATAGGATTTTGTGTTATTTCATTATTGTCTAAATAAATATGACCTGCATTTGGCTTTATCATTCCGACAATTATATAAAAAGAAGTAGTTTTGCCAGCTCCATTTGGTCCTAATAAACCAACTATTTCTCCTTGAGAAACTTCTAAAGAAATTCCCTTGACAACCTTTCGGCTACCGTACATTTTTTGAATATTATCCGCTTTTAAAATCATGCTTTAATTTAATCAAAGGTATTAAAAAAAAACTATGTTGAACAAGTAATTCCGAATTGATTACAAATTTTAAAATTAGGTTAAATTTATCGTTTAGAATTAATAAAATAAACTCCCAATAGCAATGACATTGCGGCAATAATAGATTGTAATGTAATTTTCTCGTCTAAAATATGCCAGCCCAGCAGTAATGCAATTAGCGGATTTACGTAAGCGGAAGTTGCTACTTTTTCTGTGGAAACTACTTTCAATAAATAATTAAACGAGGTAAAAGCAACGATGCTGCCAAATACAATTAGTGCGAACATAGATATTTGTACATAGCTACTCCATACCAAGGGAGAAGTCCATTTTTCGCCAAGTAAAAAGCTAAAAATAAATAATAGTACACCGCTGGTGAGCATCTGATATCCGGAATTCACAAAAAAATTGGAAGGTAAATCAGATTTGGCGACGAATAAACTTGCAGAGCTCCAACTTATTACGCAGGTAAAAATCATAAAAATTCCCAATGCACTTCCTTCCTGATTTGCTAATTCTTGTTGACTTACCAATAAATAAATTCCAATAACTCCCAATACAACGCCGACAACAGACATCCGCTGTATTTTTTTACCATATAGAATTCGCATCAGCAATAAAATAATTAGTGGCTGTATAGATGCTTCTAAAGCTGCAAAACCACTATCTACATATTTTAGAGCCCAGATAAAAACTCCGTTGCCATAAACGAGGAATAAAAATCCTGCTAAGGTGCAGTTTAATAGTTGTTTTTTGGTGATATATATAGGTATTTTCATTATTCTGGCAATAATAAAAATTAAAATTCCAGCGGTTACAAACCGTATTGAAGAAAGAATTAATGGTGATATTTCTGAAACAGCAATTTTATTTAGCAGATATGTGGATCCCCAGATGACGTAAATAGCAAAAAAAGCCAATACAATAAGTATCTTCTTACGAGATAGATTCATAAGTATAAATTAATTTGGAAACTAACTTCTTGCAAGTTTTCTCAATGCTACCCATTGTTTTATCTTCTCTCTAGCATCGCAAGCAGGGTATCCTAAAACTGTTTTTCCGGCAGCAACATCACTTATAACTCCAGAACCTGCACCGACAGTAACTCCAGAATGCAAAGTAACATGGTCTTTTATAGACGCACTGCCGCCAATAACAACGCCGTCACCCAAAGTAACAGAACCTGCTAAGCCACTATTTCCTGACATAATACAGGAACGTCCCATAACGCAATTGTGTCCGATTTGTACAAGGTTGTCAATTTTACAACCATCACCAACTATGGTAGAGCTAAATTTACCTCTGTCTATGCTCGTGTTTGCTCCGATTTCTACATCATCACCGATAATAACGTTTCCTATTTGTGGTATTTTTACCAGTCCTTTGCCGTCTTCTTTTGGTCTATATCCAAATCCGTCCGAGCCAATACTGACATTGGTATGAAAAATACAGTAATTCCCGATTTTAGTGCGTTCCCTGATTACCGTACCAGACCAAATGATTGTATTATTTCCAATATTGGTCTCATCTAATACAGTAACGTTCGGGTATAAAACGACTGAATTTTCTAAAATAACATTCTTTCCTACGTAACAGCCCGCTCCGATTTTACAATCCGTTCCAATAGTTGCTGTTTTGTGAATAATAGCTGTCGGATGAATATCAATATCAAATTCTGGAGTTGGTGGGTTGAAAACTTCTAATAATTTAGCCATTGCTAAATCTGCATTTCTAACTTTAATTAAGGCTCTGTTTTTACCCGGTTCTACATTTATTTTATCATTTATGATGGCGGCACAAGCCTTTGAAGTTTCCCACAAACGTTTATATTTATCGCTCCCAATAAAGGTTATTTGATTTTCATTTGCGTTCTCTAATTTTTCGGGTCCGTTTATTTGGTGATTTGTATTTCCTACCAATTCTCCTTTTAAAATCTCATTGATTTCTGTAATTGTAAATGATTTCATTTTATAAATATTTTAAAACTAAAAGTTAAAAGCGAGGCAATTAGACAATCAACTTATGGCTCTTGGCTAATAAACTAAAAACCAACAATTGATAACTGACCACTGAACACTACATAACCCTCATTCTGCTGGTCTTCCGTGAATTTCTTCAAAAAGAGCATCAAAATTACTGCGTAAAAACAAGCGTAATTTAATTCTATAATCGTTTCTTAACCAATCCATAAAGTTTTTTGTACTCTTGCTGATACATTTGCTGTAACGCTGCAATCTAAAATCTATATCATCACCCAGTTGCTTGGCTAAGTCTAATGCGTCATAAACATCTTCGCTATTTTCTACACATATTTTTGCGTGATGAGCTATAGAACGCTCTAAAATAACTTTAGTAGATTCTTTATTTTTAACAGAATCTGAATACGTCTGTTTTATATCAAAAGATACATCTTTAGAATTTATAAATTTCTGTCTTAATTCATCTGGCATCTGATAGCTAAGATTATCTTCTAATTCTTCGTCACTAGGTAGTTTGTCCAAATAAAAATCCGGAGCTCTAAAAATTTTTTGCCAATCTAAATCTGCTCCCCAAGGTCCGAAACGATAAAAATTATTTCCTAAATCAATTATATTAAAAGATGATTTGTTTTTTAAAATACGGGAGCCACGTCCAATCATTTGATAGTATAATGTCAAGGATTTTGTTGCCCTGTTTAAAATAATTGTATCAATCGTTGGTTCATCAAATCCAGTGGTTAAAATACCTACGGATGTTAAAATTGCATGAGGTGTTTTTTTAAACCAGTCCAAAATTAAGGCTCTTTCTTTTTTTGTGTTGGTATTATCTAAATGTGCAATCGGATATTTGGCGGCTCTAAAGGTTTCATACACGTGTATTGAAGTATTGATACCATTGTTGAATATTAATGTTTTCTTACCTTTAGACCTTTCTTCATAGGCTTGTAATAATTTGTTGAGCATTCGTGTATTTGTGTATAAATCTTCCGAAGATTTTACAGTATAATCTCCGTTAGAGCCTACAACTAAAGAGGTTAAACCTACATTATAAGAAAAAATATTGGCATGTGCTAAAAACTCATTTTCTATTAAAGAATCTATTGTTTCACCAACAATTAGTTCATCGTAATTGTCTCTCATTGGCAATTTAATATTAGAGCTTAAAGGTGTTGCTGTAACTCCGAGTATAAATGATTTTTCGAAAAACTTAAATAGCTTCGTAAATGAATTGTAATGTGCCTCATCAATAATAACTAAGCCAATATCAGAGATGTCTAATTTATCATCATTCAATCTGTTATTTAGGGTTTCTACCATTGCAACAAAGCAGCTGTACTTATTTTGGTCGTCTAAATTTGCGGTGCTATCAACAATTTTATTTTTTACGTCAAATTCTGTGAGCATTGCCGAAGTTTGCTTACACAATTCCACTCTATGCGTCATCACTAACACTTTTTTCTTGTGATGTTTTAAATATTGTCTGACAATTTCAGAAAATATTACTGTTTTTCCTCCGCCTGTCGGGAGTTGATATAGTACATGATAATCATCAGAAGATTCTTCAAAGCATCTGAATATTTTGTCTATTGCTCCTTTCTGGTAGCTGTATAAATCTTTCCCTGATTTGCGTTCTTCTAACTCTGTTGTTGTAATTATCTCTGACACTGTATTAAACATTTTATAAGTACAAAGGTACGATGTTTTTAAAATGTTATTGCAAATATTGTGTAAATAGTTAAAAAAAATTCGATTGAGGGTTTTTCCAATTGAATTAAAATAGTACTCAAAATAAAAATTATATCTTTTTTACTCTTACAGCATTCATTCCTTTCATACCTCGCTCTAGCTCAAAAGTAACTTTATCACTCTCTTTCACCTCGTCAATTATATTGTTTACATGAAAAAAATATTTTTCCTGATTATCTAGGTCGTTAATAAAACCATATCCTTTAGAATTATTATAGAAAGCAACTCTACCATTTCTTATTGGAGATTCTTCTTCTTCAGTTCTTTTAGGGATTCCAATTTCTATGCTTTCTGCATCTATTTCTATCTTTTTTGATGGGTCTGGCGGGACATCGGTGGCAAAACCATATTCATCTACATAGGCAATCATACTATCAAGCCCACTTCCTTCTTTAGAACTTGCTTTGCGTTCTTCTTTCTTTAACGCTTTATCTTTACGCTTTTTTAAACGTTTTTTTTCTCTTTCTTTTTTTCCAAAGGTTTCTTGCGACCCTGCCATATATAAACTTTTTTAATCTGTTAAATTATTTTCACCCAATGATATATAAACATAGGTTGCCATTGTTGAGATACTAAACTAAAATTATTGTAAAATGACAATTTTTAGTATTAAAACATTAGTTTTTGAGTTCATTTTCTGGTATAATTAAGGTTATAACAGATTCAAAAATCTGGTGCAAATATAATCGTTTATATTTTAATTCTAATGATAATTAATTTGATAGGTTTGTGGTCAAATTGATGTTACATTATTTCCCAAATAAATCATCTTTAATTTTAGGAAGCCGTAAATGAAATTTCACTGCCAATAACCGAATTACAATTACCGTTAGAATAGTTGCTATAAACTTTATATTCTCAGGTACTTGAAAATAATTAGTAATCAAATAAATCGTTCCGCCAAGCAAACAGGCAGATGCGTATATTTCCTTTTTAAAAATTAATGGAACTCGATTGGTAAGCACGTCTCTGATAACGCCTCCCATAACCGAAGAAACCATCCCCATAACAATGGTTATAAAAGGATTAAGATTATACGACAACCCTTTTTCCGTTCCCAACAAAGTAAAAACACCGATGCCTATCGTATCAAATAAAAATAGAGTTTTGCTCAAAGGAGCTATTTTGCTTCTAAAAAGAAAAGTAAAAACAACAGCTATCAAAATTGTCCAGATATAATTCAAATCACCAATCCAATTTATTGGATGTGAGTTAATTAAAACATCACGCATCATTCCTCCTCCAACCGCCGTGGCAAAAGCAATAATAATCACACCAAATAAATCGAAGTTTTTTTTATACGCAACCAAAGCTCCGCTGATAGCAAATGCAAAAGTTCCTATAATGTCTAAAATATAAATCAAATCCATTTTTTTTAAAATGAAATTTCTGTAAATTTAATTCCCAATTCTTTCTGAATTTGGTGTATATGTTGCAATTCGCTTGGCAATATAAAAGCCAATGAAAACCCTGTTTTCCCCGCTCTGGCAGTCCTGCCGCTTCTATGCGTGTAATATTCCAATTGCTCTGGCAACTGATGATGCAAAACAAAAGCCAAATTATTTACGTCAATTCCTCTTGCAGAAACATCTGTTGATATTAAATATTGTACACTTCCATTTTTGAACGCTCGCATAGCTTTGTCTCGTTCTTTTTGCTGCATATTTCCTTCTAAAGCATCTACATAAAAGCCTTCTTCTTTTAGTTGTTTGGTTAGATTTTGCACACCCGCTTTGGTTCTGCAAAAAATAATCCCCCTGTCATCAGGTCTTTTCTCAAGAAATTCAACAATCAAATTTGTTTTCTCTTTGATGGTAGTTTTTATATATTGATGCGTAATATTTTCGTTTACCAAACTATTTTCATTTATAGAAATTCTAACCGCACTTGGCGACATATATTTTTTAATGATTTTTTGAATTTCCTCTGGCATCGTGGCAGAAAACAACCACGTATTTCTCTTGCCCGACGTATATTTTAAAATCCGATTTATATCCTGTTTAAATCCCATACTCAGCATCTCATCTGCCTCGTCTAAAACCAAAGTTTTTATTTCTTTTAGATTAACTTCCCCTCTTTCAATTAAGTCAATCAGCCGTCCGGGAGTTGCAACAATAATATGCGTAACTCTTTGTAAATTCTTAATCTGACGGTCTATTTTTTCTCCTCCATAAACTGCTTCAACAAAAATTTTATCCTTAGAATATTTAGTAAATTTGAACAGTTGTTTTTTAATTTGCTGAACCAATTCTCTTGTAGGTGATAAAATTAATACTTGCATGACATCTTTAGATGCATCTATTTGATGTAAAACCGGCAAACCGAAAGCAACAGTTTTCCCTGTACCTGTATGTGCCAAACCAATGAAATCTGTGTTCTTATTTAATAAAACAGGAATAGTTTTTTCTTGAATATCTGATGGTGTTTTGATATTTAATTCCTTTAAAGATTCTATAAAATCTTTGCGAACCCCTAAATCTATAAATGTTGACATATTCTAGTTTAAACTTATTTTGATATTTTGATAAAAACATATTAAAAATTGAAACCCTACAAGGTTTTCAAAACCTTGCAGGTTCTAAATAGTTTCCCCTAATTCTTTTAGCTTTTCTGTGTTTTCTGCTAATTTTAATTCTTCTATAATCTTATGAATATCTCCATTGATAATGTTTGGCAAATCGTATAATGTCAGTCCAATTCTATGATCTGTTACACGACCTTGAGGATAATTATAAGTCCTTATTTTTGCAGACCTATCTCCTGAAGTAACCATAGAGCCACGCTTTAAAGAATCTTCTGCCTGTTTTTTTGCCAATTCTTGGTCATATAAACGAGAACGCAATACTCTAAATGCTTTCTCCTTATTTTTATGTTGAGATTTCTGGTCTTGGCATTGTGCAACCAAACCGGTCGGAATATGCGTTAGTCGCACCGCAGAATACGTCGTGTTTACAGACTGTCCGCCGGGTCCTGAAGAGCAAAAAAAATCTATCCGTACATCTTTTGGGTTAATTTCTACATCAAATTCTTCTGCTTCTGGAAATACCATTACCGTCGCCGCAGATGTATGAACTCTGCCTTGAGTTTCCGTTTGTGGCACACGTTGCACACGATGCACGCCTGCTTCAAACTTTAGTGTTCCATAGACATTGTCTCCGGCAACTTCAAACTGAATTTCTTTAAATCCGCCGTTAGTTCCTTCGTTAAAATCTACTGTACTTACTTTCCAACCTCTATCGGAGCAGTATTTACTATACATCCTAAATAAGTCCCCAGCAAAGATACTCGCCTCATCACCACCTGTTCCTGCTCGCAATTCCATTACCGCATTTTTAGAATCTTCTAGTTCTTTGGGAATTAGCAGGAATTTTATTTCATCTTCCAATTTAGAAATTTTTTTATTGGCTTCATCTAACTCCATTTTTGCCATTTCGCTCATCTCTTTATCACTTCCGTCAGAAATAATCTCTTTTGCTTCTGCTATGTTGTTTAATAAAGATTCATATTCTTTTGACTTAGCAACAACATCTCCCAAATCTTTATATTCTTTGTTTAATTTTACATAACGTTTTTGGTCTGAGATAATATCTGGTTGGATGATTAAATCTGAAACCTCATCAAAACGTTGTTTTATAATATGTAGTTTGTCTAGCATCTTGTTCGTCTTTTCTTGGAATGCGAATTTACCAGTTTTATTTTTAATAAAATAATTACTTAAAAATCATTGTTTTTTACTACCTTCGCAATCTACAAAATAAACAATCTATGGCTATATTTGAGCTAAAGTTGCCCAAAATGGGAGAGAGTGTTGCAGAGGCAACAATTACATCTTGGTTAAAAGAAATTGGAGATACTATAAAATTAGATGAGGCAGTTGTAGAAATTGCTACGGATAAGGTAGATTCTGAAGTGCCAAGTGAGGTAGAAGGAAAGCTCGTTGAGATTTTGTTTGAAAAAGACGCTTTGGTTACTGTGGGAGAAACAATTGCAATTATAGAAATTGAAGGAGAAAGTACGATTACAACATCAATAGAGAACGGCGATAGTAACAAAAACACAGCCAAAAAACCAGAAGAAGTTGTAGAAGTAAAAAGAACCACAAAGCCTGATTTATCTCCAGTGGCAAAGTTGCCGAAAAATAAACCCTTTTATTCTCCATTGGTTAGAAAAATTGCACAAACTGAAGGCGTTTCTATAGAAGATTTAGAAACTGTTTACGGTACAGGAAGTGATGGTAGAGTTACTAAAAATGACATTTTATCGTATATAGAGAACAGAAATAATACACCTAATAATATTAAGATTAGGGAGATAAAATCTGAGGAGATAGCTCAATCTGAATCTGCTACAATTTCTGTAAATAGAGAAGATGAGGTTATTGAAATGAGTCGTATGGGCAAATTGATCGCTAAATATATGGTATATTCATTACAGACTTCTGCACACGTGCAATCGTTTATAGAAATTGATGTTACTAATATTGTAAAGTGGAGAGCAAAGGTAAAAGATGCTTTCTTAAAAAGAGAAGGAGAGAAGTTGACTTTTACACCTATTCTAATGCAGGCAGTTGCCTCTACCATTAAGAAATATCCGTTGATTAATATTGCGGTGGACGGAGATAATATATTGAAAAAGAAAAATATTAACTTAGGAATGGCAACGGCTTTATTAGATGGAAATTTGATTGTTCCTGTTATTAAAAATGCCAATCAATTAAATTTGGTAGGAATGGTAAAAGCAGTAAACGACTTGGCAATAAGAGCCAGAGAAAATAAATTAAGCCCAGATGATATACAGGGTGGAACTTACACTGTTACCAACGTGGGTAACTTTGGTAGCGTAATGGGAACACCAATTATCAACCAGCCACAGGTAGCCATTTTGGCTTTGGGAGTCATAAGAAAAGTCCCCGCAGTTATAGAAACTCCTGACGGAGATTTTATAGGAATTCGCCAAAAAATGTTTGTATCTCATTCTTATGATCATAGAGTGGTAAATGGAGCTTTGGGAGGAATGTTTATAAAAACTTTAAAAGAAATTCTCGAATCTTGGGACGTGAATCAGGATTTTTGATTTACGATTACACAATTTGATAATTTTCAATTAATCTACACAACATCTCGTTGTCAATTAATTTTATTTGGATTTTTTTTTACAAAACTGCTCCAGCCTGCATAGTTTTTTGTGCCGACTGTTTTTCCGGAATTATAAAAATGACAAACCGCCACTGCCAAACCATCTGTTGAGTCTAAATTTTTCGGTAATTTTTTTAACCCTAACAAACTCTGTAACATTCTCGCAACCTGTTCTTTACTGGCATTTCCATTTCCTGTAATTGACTTCTTAATCTTCTTTGGCAAATATTCGGTTATTGGAATTTCACGAGACAAACCAGCCGCCATAGCAACTCCTTGCGACCTCCCCAGTTTTAACATAGACTGTACATTTTTTCCAAAAAATGGAGCTTCAATAGCAATTTCATCTGGATTATAGGTGTCAATTAATTCAATCGTTCGTTCAAAAATAAGTTTTAATTTTATATAATGATTGTCGTATTTTTTTAAAAGTAACTCATTCATTTGAATAAACTCCATTTTTTTGTCTATAATTTTAATCAATCCAAAGCCCATAATAGTGGTTCCAGGATCTATGCCTAGTATAATTTTTTTAGTTTTCACAATTTGATAATTTCACAATTTGATAATTCAACATTTAAACAATTACGCAGTTAAACAACCGAAATCAAGCGAAAGAAACTTCTTTAATCCCAAATTCTTTGATAGAATCATCTTTTAATTTAATTTGTAATTTACCAAAAGAAGAAACACCAACTATTATTCCCGTAAATAAAACCTCGTTACTATCTTTAAAAACAGTAGGAATATCTTTTTTGTACAGAACATTTAAGTACTTTTTTTCTAGCAAATTTTTATCTGAATTATTTGCAAATCCAATATTTATTTTTAATTTTCTCAATATTTCTTTTATCAATTTATCTATATCAACCTCTTTTTTGACAATATTTTTTATAGAAGTTACATTTGATAAATTTTCAGAAAACTGAGTTTGATTTATATTTATTCCAATGCCGATTACCGTTGATTTTATTTCCCCGTTTTGTACCGTATTTTCTATCAGCAATCCACATATTTTTTTGCCAGATGACAAAATATCGTTTGGCCATTTAATCTGTAATTTTGGCAAATTATACTTTTCTAAAACCTCTAAAATGGAGATGGATACCGCATAATTCAACAATATTTGATTGACTATAAGCAACTTATCAAAAGCGATAAAAACGCTACACAATAAATTTTTATACGGCTCAGAAATCCATTGAGTTTCCATCTGTCCTTTTCCCTTTTTTTGATGAGAAGCCATAACTGTGGTATAATTTTCCAAAGGAATTTTTTGTGCCATTTCTTTTAGAAAAGAATTTGTAGAATCAACGGCATCAAGTTTAATTATCTTCATTTTTATGCCTTTAAAAAAAATAATTACCTAGTAAATTCTTGAAATTTACTTCTGATAATTTCGCCAACGGTTTTGTTTTCAATTTTACTCTCCAGCCAAGATAAAATATCTAAATACAGAAAAGCTCTTTTTTCGTACGGATGATTTTCAAATTTTTTGAGTCGTGCGTAGATTTTTTTAAATTCTTTTTTTATTTCATGCGGATATACATCTACCAAACCCTTGATAGAAAACATAAGTTCTTTTTGTACGGCTTGCAAATTTTCCATCTTTAACAAGAATTTGTAAGTGTCCTTAAACTGCCTTTCTAAATGATAATCCAATCCACATTCATAATGAGCAATCAGGCTTAATATACGTGCAAAACACTGTAAATCTTCGGCGGCGTTTATGTTTTTAGAATCTATAATTTTGGTTAGATATTTGATACATAATTTATTTTCACCCATTCCAAAATACAGGCATGCAATTTTGTAATACAAGACCACAATATGATGATTATCCAATCGGTTTTTGTATATTTCAATCTTATTTTCAATAATATCAACCAAGTATCTGCCCTCTTTAAATGTTCCTTCCAAAAAATGTAAATGCAGTTTATTTGCACTGTAATACTGAAAAATTAATATCTCTGTATTACTATTTAAGGGAAAATTATCCTCCTTTATTTCGTCTTCAAAAATCTGTAATTCTCGTTTAAATTTAGAGTAATATTTTAGAAAAAAAAGAGATTCTAATAGATAATTCTTCCCTTTTAAATAAAACACAGGATGCAGAGAAATCCTCTTTGTGTTTTCTCTAAATAACTGAACCCATTTGTGAGAATATTTGTAACACATTAAAAAATTTTGTGTTAAAAAACTACGCCAAACATACGCTTTATACAACCATAATTTCTCTCTAAAAGGTAAAGTTGTAAAGTTGCATTCTGGCAAACGAGCATTAAAATAATTATTTATCTTATCAAACTCTTTATCATTTTTTGCGGGTCCAGTTTTTAGCAAAAGGCTGTATAATTGAAGCGATAAATTTGAGAGTTTACTAGTAATTACATTTTGCCTGCTCAAGTTTTTTGCCTGTTCAGAAAGCTCATCTGCTCTTGTACTTATACTTCTAGTAATATACTGAGTTTCAATAACTTTCTCAAATTCTACAATTTCATAAGCTATATTTTTTTCATCATTATCAATTGCCATTAATTTAGCTTTGTCCAACAATTTTAAACTCTGTTTGTACAATCCTTTTTGATATAAAATTGTCGCAAAATCTAATTGCTCTCTTATCTGAACTCTAATATTTTGATGTGCTGGATTTAATCGCAAACTAATTAATAATTGCTTGTATAAATGTGCTTTTAGATTTGATAATTGTTGCTTTGCTACAATACCACTTTTAAGAATTTTTTTCTCATCATACACATTCATTTTTTCTAAAAGTTTAAATAAAGAGAAAAATTTTGCCTCATTATTTCCTTCCAACCTGCCTACAAACAAGCTAAACTGACGCTTTTCTGACTTTGTAAATGACTTTATTAACATAAAAAGAGTGTCATTTTGATTATTGGATATAGTAACATATTTCGTCATACTTTATTGATTATAAAGATTATATAAATAAAAATGTTGAACATTATAAAATTCATATCTTTTTATTGTGAAAATAAAAAGGCAATATATAAATTTGCACCTTATAAAAAAAGTGGAAAATTCTTTAAATCCGCAGGCTAAAAATTAGGTTTATATTTTTATGTTTAGTAGTCAATTTTAGGTTAAAAGTTTCTTTTAGAAGTTCATATTTCTCTCTGACAGCACAAATTTGAGTGACTATTATGTTGAGTCAGTATTATTTTTCATGTCACTACGAGTATTTATATAACAGAATTAGCCTCTGATTTCAATATACTTATTATCAGTGGGTTGTATTTTTAAAGTAAATGTACCCATCCCTTGAAGTATTATTTATTTTATTTTTTATTACAGTAAGAGGTGATATTTTTTATCTGAGAACAGTTTTAAAACCTTTATTCTTCCTTGTTTAATCCATTTAGCAGGAACAATCATAAATCGGAATATGAATTTTTTTAATCGATAGTTAGGTTTGATAAAATCAAGTTTCTACATATAGCCATCATAATAAGGAACACGGTGTTTTCTTGTAAAAAATCGTTATTCATCTCATCAAACAGGCGTTCACTTTCTGAGTAAAAGAACCACAATCCATTCGACTATGTTTAATTTTAATACCTGCGTCAGAAAGAACTTTATAGGTACGGACAAGAGTTTCTTCTTGTTTGTACTTAACGTTGGAATTGCCATTGCGGTTTTCAATATAGACAGGTAAGTTATTAATCGAAGCAATTCCAGGAAAGTAACCCTCAGCCTTCTTATAGCTTCGTTTGGAATCATATTTATCGGTAGGTGAATACATCTCGACGATATTTTGCAGGACATACTATAATAATACAACAGCAAACTTTTATTATGGCTCTTAATTATATGCTTATCTTCTTTTATTTTACAAAAATAATAATCTCGCCAATTATACTGATAACTATATGCAACACCCAATGCAAGAATCGGGGAATTCTTTAGATTAGAATAGCCTTTGCAACTATTTCGTAATCAGGACAGTTACAAAGGCTCGCAGAGAGGAAGGGATTCGAACCCTCGATACGTTGCCGTATACACACTTTCCAGGCGTGCGCCTTCGACCACTCGGCCACCTCTCTAATTTATTTTAAATACAAATCTATTAATCCTGCTGGAGTTTCTACCTCGATTATTTGGTTTTTTTTATCAACTTTTTTTATAAAATCATCAACCATCGGAATAAAAACTTCTCTGTCTCCACTGATAATTTCAAATAAATGTTGTGAAGTTTTATCGTTTATTCCATGAATAATACCAACTTCTCCATAATTAACGTCAACTATTTTAAATCCAATAATTTCGTGAAAATAAAATTTATCTTCCTCCAGTTTTGGCAATAAATCTAAAGGTAAATATACATCTGATTTTAAAATACTATCGGCTTCTTCTTCGGTGGATATTCCTTCAAATTGAACACGAAGTTGATTTCCTTTTTGAAGTAAACTTTTTTTGATAAAAAATGGAATCAAATTATTGCCTAAATCGACAAAAACTGATTCCATTTCTTGATAAAGTTCAGGCTCATCAGTGTCTAACTTTACAACTACTTCGCCTTTAAAACTGTGTTTTCTAACGATTTTGCCTAAATAAAAACAATCTTGTTTACGCATCTCGTTAAAATTTGAATCTACTTTGCGGTATTTTCTTCTGTTGCAGTTTCTTCTGTAGTAACTTCAGCTTCTTTTACAGTAGCGATGCGAGCTTCATTTACAGTCTTTTCAGCCTCTAAAGATTTTGTTTTAGCAGTATTCTTAGCTTTGATCAAGCTATCTTCTTTAGCAGATATTATATCTGATTTTTGCTCTAACCACTCTTGAAACTTTTCTTCTGCTTGCTCTTCGGTGAGTGCACCTTTGCGAATTCCTCCAGCCAAATGATTTTTCAATAGTGCTCCTTTGTAAGATAAAATTGCTCTCGCAGTATCCGTAGGCTGTGCCCCGTTTTGTAACCATTTTACAGCGTTATCAATATCTAATTCGATAATTGCTGGATTTGTATTAGGATCATAAGTTCCTAATTTTTCTAAGAAACGACCATCTCTTTTTGCACGAGCATCAGCTGCTACAATTGAATAAAATGCTTTCCCTTTTCTACCGTGTCTTTGTAGTCTAATTTTTACTGACATATTTTTAAATTTTTAAGGTTCTCGACCTTGATTATTAATTTAGGGTGCAAAAATATAAATACCTTTCTGTTTAAAAAAATTAAATTTGAATTTATTTTAAGAGGGTAGATTCAACCCCCAAATGCAACGTTTCACAAGGTTGTTGTCTGCAACTTGTTTTAATAATTTTCAAATTTAGTATTTTATTTTTAAAATTGTCAGGTTTTTCTTTAAATATTTCAGGGGTCTAATTCATACCATTTTTCAACTGCATTAAAAGGCGTTTTTACCTTTAATTCTCTTCTTAAACTTCCGTGCCTTCTGTATAGATTATAATGGACTAAGAAATTCATTAAATCAATGTTCATTTCTTCTAAAGAATTATACTTTGTTCTTTTGATAGTACCTTTCTTTATAATATCATTTGCTTTCTCAACTATTCCATTTGTCTTTGGCGTGAATGGCTTAGTGCATCTATGGTCTATGTTATTATCCTGACAAATATCATCTAATTTACTTGGTTTTGTACAATATTCTCCCTTTTTATTTTTTAGTAATCTATTGGTAAACTCAAGGCAACCTCTACAATTAACATTTTGAAAATCAAATAATTAGTTGTAACTTTGAAATATGAATAAATACAAGACACTTAATACAACTTCCTTATTTTCAGAGAGTTATAGGCTTGAGAAACTCAGTAAACAAGGAGACCCATTAGAGCGATTGAATAAAGTCGTAGAATGGGAGTATTTTCGAGAGACTATTGAGAAAATACACAAAAAGAGAATGGTTAATTCTGGTCCAAAACGATACGACCCTCTATTGATGTTCAAAATATTGATACTACAGCGCTATTATAATTTGAGCGATTCTCAAATAGAATATCAAATATTGGATAGATTGACATTTTGTCGTTTTCTGGGATTATCTTTAAATGACAAAGTTCCCGACGAAAAGACTGTTTGGGATTTTAGAAATAAGCTGATAAAAAAAGGACTTGAAAAAGAGTTATTTGAAAGATTTACCACTCTATTGGAACGTTATGAATTAATAGCACATCAAGGAAAAATTATTGACGCAAGTTTTGTAGAAGCACCAAGACAGCGTAATAGCAAAGAAAAGAACAAAGAAATAAAAGAAGGTAAAACTCCCAAAGATTGGGATAAACAACCTAATAAAAAACGTCAAAAAGATGTAGATGCTCGTTGGACAAAAAAGAATAACGAAACACACTATGGATATAAAAACCATGCAAAGGTTGATAACAAGCACAAATTTATTGACACTTATACAACGACAGACGCTTCGGTACACGACTCTCAAACATTAGACGAGTTATTGACCGAGAAGGACAAAGGTCAAGACCTTTGGGCAGACAGTGCCTATACTGGAGAAGAGCAGGAAAAAACAATTAAAAAATACGAGGTAAATAACAAAATAAATGAAAAAGGATATAAGAACAGACCATTGACAGAGGTACAAAAAGAATCAAATAAAGAAAAATCAAGAACAAGAGCACGAGTAGAACATGTATTTGGTTTTATGGAGCAGAGTATGAATAAACTCTACATAAACTCAATAGGAATAAAACGAGCCGTAGGGTTTGTTGGGCTAGTAAATCTTACCTACAACCTGTTTAGATATGAACAAGTTACAAGGTTAGATGGGATAACTATGTCTAATTGGTAAACACAAAATATGTATATAATTGATAATAAGTGAGTTAACAAAAGAATGATTGAAATCACAAAAAACTAAAACTATTTCTAAAATTTTAATATTTTTGAAATAAGAAAGGATTGACTTAAAAATCAATTAATAGAGGTTGCCTCAAGTCCATTATCTGTTAGAACATGTGTAATTCCAAAAGGGAAAAAATCTATACATTCTATCATAAATGCCTCTGTATTTGCACTTGTCTTAGCGTCGTATATTTTATAATATAAGGTTCTGGTAGCTCTATCTATGGCTACAAAAAGATAATGTTTTGAACCATTTATTTTTGGCAAATACGTAACATCCATATGTAAATATCCGGGGTCGTATTCTTTGAATTTCTTCGCTTTTTCTCTTTATTTTTTAGGGACAGTATTAACTTTTTCACGAACAAAAGTTCTATAAACAGCACTCCTAATCTTTACTAGCTCCTCAGGGCGTATAGCTTCTGTAATCTCATCTAATGACCACCAAGTAATTGTCCTTAGTTCAACGGCAAAGCATTTCTATTTCGCTAAGTGAGTAATGAATCTTATTAGGTCTTGAACTTCTATCTTCAAAAATCTCTCTGTTTTTCCATTTACTAATTGTGTTCTCTGATACTCCAATTTTCTCGAATAATTCTAAATTTGTTGCTTTCGCAATTAATTAGTGGCATTGTTGAAATGGAATAACTTTTTAACGGACTTCGTCCTAAAGTTATTTCCAGTTTAACAAGCCCGTCATAAACACCATAAACGTTTAAAATAACCAAAAAATAAACAATAACGTGGTGAAACTAATCACCTAAATTGGCTGAATAATTACGTTTTATCCAAAAAAATAACCTTTTTATTTGCAAGAGTAGTTTTTTTGTCTTTAATTTGCGGAGCCTTAGAAAAGAAGTAATTTCTTTTTAAGGATTGATTACAACCTGAGTAGTTACAATTTTTTAACTAAAAACGAAATATTATGAAAAAATTATTATTATACATTATTGTTTGTAGCTGTTTTGTTTCCTGTTCCAAAAAAAATGAACCATCTAAATTTGACGAACCTCTTGTTATCGCAGCGTACACATGGACACCCTACGTGGGATATGATCTGCCTGGTCATGGGTTTTTTGTAGAACTTATTCAAGAGGCTATGAGTCGTGCGGGCATTAAGACAAAAGTTAGAGATGTTGAATGGTCGCAGGCACTCGAGCAAATCAAGCTAGGCGAAATCGATATACTTCCTGGACTTTGGTACACGGAAGAACGGGCAAAAACAATTGCCTATAGTTCAGTTATTGGTGAAAGTAGGCTAGCACTAATCAGCAGGTCTGATAGGGACGAAAAAATTGAAACTATTGAAGACCTTGATGGACTGCAGGTTGGTGTTGTTCAAGGCTACGCCTATCCTAAAATATTTTTAGAGGCAGAAAATTTTCACCGAAATGTTTCGATAAACATAGAGGATGTTCTGAGGAAGCTAAGCTCTGGAGAAATTCAAGCTACCTTAGAAGATGAACTAGTGGCACAATATACCTCCAGCAAACTTTTTTCTGACTCTACGCTTTTTTACTATTCAACCGAAGCCATCGATACTAAACATAATTTTTTTGGAGTATCACCCAAAACACCCAACTTCCGAGAGATTATTTTCTTGTGCAATAAGGCTTTAGATAAAATGAAAGCCGATGGAACCTATGATAGATTGTTAGAAAAACACCTTCAAGTGCGTGCTAATAAGGGGTCACATTAAATTTACGGGAATTAAGCAAAAAGTTTATGCAATCTGGACAGGAAAAATTCGGTATCAGTTACTCCTCTTAAATTAGCTCTGAATAGTTTAATTTTAGCATTAAAAGATTCAGCGTTAGCATTAGTATTTCTATTGTTAAAAAAATTAACCCGCATTATTCATCAGGTTTATAATTTTTATAATTTCTATTTTTCTTAGCCCTATATTTTTATCAAGTATTATTTCTTATAATTTTTCAATTTCTTTAGCCTTTTTTTTGACATTATCCGTTACTTTTTTGGCAATAAATCATATTTTTTGGCAACAAGGCGTAGGTATCCCTATGTTGTTTATCTGCGACAAACAACCCTTACTGAAATATTAGTTCATAAAACAGTTCTTGATGCACAAATGCTTTTGATAAACGGTAATAAATTCTTCTTTTTGTTTTCTTGACGGTAGCTCCTATTTTGAGCAGATAGGTTCTTATAGAATTTATTTGCCATTTTTTGGCTTCTTTAAAAGTTGTTTTTTTAATCTTGGTCTTCAAAATAAGGAACATCTCATAAGCAAGACTGCTGATGAGTAACCGAAAGAAATTAGCCCAAAATCCGTGATTGGATAGACGGTCAGAAAAACACATATTCTTTACCTCTTTAATCCTATTTTCGCTGGCTTCTCCTCGTTTGACATAAAATCCAAAGTAAATCTCTCGTGCATCTTTCTCCTCTATATTGCTCACAAAGTGGCGGATATTCATTCCTAATCCCGTACTTTCTATTTTCGAATAGCATTGTTGTTCTTTGTGCCAACTCTTGGCCTGATGTTCGAATGACTGTTACCCGGACGAAGTACCGGAACTATAATTTGTCCCGTATCTCCATCATGAAAAAACAATTCGTTATACATAAACTGACCGTAATATCCATTAAACATAGATAATTGTTGTGCTCCATAAGTAGGGTCATCTGTGGCATCTACATCAATAGTAATACTTGAGCGTCCTTTTAGGCTAAGAACATAGCGGTCTATCCAAGCATAGCATAGATTGAAAATGGAATGTTTATCCAAACTGTTTTCAAACCTTGAAATAGTAGGTTGAGAAGCTAAATCACCTTCTAAAATATCTTTATACAAAGGGTCGTTCTTTAAGTGAGATACATCATTGGCATCTTCATAGCCCTGCATGAGCATAAAAACACGTTGTTTGAGTAGCTTCTCTGTGCTATGAGTTATTAATAATGGATTACGAGTATCCGGAAGAAATGAACTAAAGTACTTGATGACTTTGTGTTTACGCTCCATTTTTTCTAAAAGAACTAAGGCTCCGTCTGAACTAATTTCTTCTGCTGAAAAATCAACTGAAATTCCTGTATTTCCTCGATAAAATATTGTATTCTTATTACTCATTTTTGGGTATATGTTTTTTGCGTTATTTCTTTGATTATTTGCTCAAAGATAACGCTTTACACATATTGTTCCTGTTTTTTGATGAATAATGTGGGTTATGGCTGTCCGATAAACTCGGAAGATACTCTTTTACTAAATCCTGATAGATAAGTTCAAATACCTTGCAATCACGCCTCTTATTGGCATCCGAAAGTGTGCTACGTCTTGGAGAGTAATCAAGTTTGCAATAAGATATTTTATCTCCATAGCTTACAATACCGCCACAGAGCTCTCGTAAAGAATTACAACCAGAAGTAACTCTAAATCATAGTAATCAAGTGCTGAAAGGTGTTGAAGCGTTTACAATACCTATCTGACAACTTTTCCTCTGCTCGTTTATTAACTTTATTCCTATCTAATAATCCAATCATCTGACTAAAAATAGGCTGTCCGAAAAAAATGTTACCTTTGCTCATAATATGACTTATTTTGAAGTTTGTTCGTATTATACGAAAAAAGCCTCAATAATTGAGGCTTTTTTTATCGGACAACAGTGAAAAAATATATAGATTATCATTGGGCTAAGCATTACAGAGACATCTAATAAGGCGACAACAGTAGTTAAGTGGAGCGAAAATGATATAGATATATTTAAAACAGAACTCCATATAAGGAAGCAGTTTTGTAGTTTGCACAAAAGTATGGCTTAATGATAAACTAGTTTGAGATACTACCACTGAACCTGTTTTTGGGTAGCAGAGTACGTTTTATTAAAATCACAAAATAAATAACAATAATTAAGCAATCAGGTACTGTTTACTTCCTTATTTTTATCTTGTCATTTTTGCCCTGTGCTTAAATCCGTGTTTTTTATTTTGTTGCCACACAAAATAGCTTCGCGAACTCTATACAATCATTGTGACTGTTAATGTGTCTAACTGAACACTGTCTAAATTATATTGTTTCATTAAATCATTAAATATGAGTAAAATACTAATTATAGAAGACGAAGCTGCTATCCGCAGAGTTTTGAGTAAAATTATCTCGGAAGAAAATAACTCCTATCAGGTTGAAGAAGCTGAAGATGGATTGTTAGGAATTGAGATGATAAAAAACAAAGATTACGATTTGATTTTATGCGATATTAAAATGCCAAAAATGGATGGCGTTGAGGTATTAGAAAAAGCTAAAAAGATAAACCCAGAAATACCAATAATTATGATTTCTGGTCACGGGGACTTGGACACAGCCGTAAATACAATGCGGTTGGGAGCGTTTGATTATATTTCAAAACCACCAGATTTAAACAGGTTACTAAATACAGTTCGCAATGCTTTGGATAAAAAAAAGTTGGTTGTAGAAAACAAACTATTAAAAAAGAAAGTGAGTAAAAATTACGAAATGATTGGTAAAAGTTCTGCTATCACTAAAATTAAAGGTATTATTGAAAAAGTTGCAGCAACAGATGCACGAGTATTGATAACCGGACAAAACGGCACAGGAAAAGAGTTGGTTGCACACTGGTTACACGAAAAAAGCGAACGCTCTAAAGCTCCAATGATTGAAGTAAACTGTGCTGCAATACCATCAGAATTGATAGAAAGCGAATTGTTTGGGCATATAAAAGGAAGTTTTACAGGAGCAAATAAAGACAGAGCAGGAAAGTTTGAAACCGCTAATGGTGGAACAATTTTTTTAGATGAAATCGGAGATATGAGTTTATCTGCACAAGCAAAAGTATTGCGTGCCTTACAAGAAAATAAAATATCCAGAGTTGGTAGCGACAGAGATATAAAAGTGGATGTCCGTGTTGTTGTCGCTACAAATAAAGATTTAAAAAAAGAAATTGCCAAAGGGCGTTTTAGAGAAGATTTATACCACAGATTAGCCGTAATTTTAATAGAAGTTCCTACCTTAAACGATAGACGAGAAGATATTCCGTTATTGATAGATTTCTTTTTGCAAAAAATAGCCAAACAACAAGGCGTAGCCAAAAAAGAGTTTTCTGTCAAAGCGATAAAGCTGTTGCAAGAATATAATTGGACAGGAAATATCAGAGAATTACACAACGTTGTGGAACGCTTAATTATTCTTGGAGAAAAAAAAGTTTCAGAAAATGATGTGAAGTTATTTACGAATTACGAATTTAGAACAATTTAAAAATGCTTTATTGGACTTGTCTCATCGCATATCTGTATGTGCTGAAAAAATTTAAGGCTAACAGAATTATAAACTCTGTTTATTGTTACATGATTAGTTACACCTTAAAATGTAGCTTAGATTCAATTGCTATTGCAAGTTTTTGGAGGGTTTTTTATTTTCCGCAAATGTTTAATTTAATTTTTAGTGGAGCATATCGGAATCGAACCGATGACCTCTACACTGCCAGCGTAGCGCTCTAGCCAACTGAGCTAATGCCCCCTAAAGTTTTTAAGAGATTTAATTTACTGCTCGCCTCTAAGAACTAACAAAGGTACGGCACAATAAAATTCTTTTTTTAAGACAGTGTTTTTTGTCCAAAGTTTCTTAAAGAAGCCTCGTTTTCGTCTAAAAACACACAACATATCTAGGCTATTAGATTGAAAATATTCTAAAACTCCTCTAAAAGTAGTCTCATCTTCTGTAACTGTCAATGATGATTTTATGGAATCCAATTCTTTGTTTATTATCAAGTCTTCGTCGGTATATCCGGGTGTTTTCACCAATAATAGATTTACAACAGGATTAAAATCGCTTACCACATGTTTTAAAGGGTCTAAAGCATCTCGTTTATTTATAATTCCAGATTTAAATGCCACAAGAACAGTTTTTACTGGTTTAAAAACGTATGCCTCTGGCACTATCAAAACAGGAATATTAGATTGTTTAACAATACTTCCTGAGGTGCTTCCCAAAAAAACATCTTCTCCTGCATAGTTGCTCTTCGGTCCCATTACAACTAAATCTATTCCTATTTCTTTATCCACAGAAGATATAGAATCTACAACATTTCCTTTTGCAGCAATCAATTTTATTTTTACACCTTTTCTGTTTACAAGATTAATAACCGAACGCATATATAAATTAGATTCTTTTTCTAAAATTTCATCTATATTTATAATTGTACCTGCTTTAGAAATCAAATTATAAGCCCTTAGCACAAATACTTTTGCATTTGTAATTTTAGCAAAATCAATCGCGTATTGTAGTGTACTAGCAGAATTTTCTGAAGAGCCTATAGGAACAAGAATGTGTTTCATATTTGTTTTTGTATAAAAAAATTTAGCTGCAAATGTAACTATTTTTAACTATTAATTAGACATCCCCCGAAAAACCCTTCAAAAATTTACACTATCAATTGAATCTAAGTCAAATCATCAAATTGTGTAATTCGTAATTCAAAATTCGTAATTATAGTCTCTCTTCTCAACTCATACCGCCGTCAACACTTAGTGTTTGTCCAGTAATATAGGCACTCATATCTGATGCCAAGAATACACAGGCGTTTGCAATATCATCTGGAGAACCACCACGTTTTAGCGGAATATTATCTCTCCAGTTTTGTACGATTGCTTCGTCTAATTTGGCGGTCATTTCCGTTTCTATAAAGCCGGGGGCAATCACGTTGCTCCTGATATTTCTGGAACCCAATTCTAGTGCTACGGATTTAGAAAATCCGATAATTCCTGCTTTAGAGGCTGCATAATTGCTTTGTCCGGCATTCCCTTTTAGTCCAACCACAGAACTCATATTTATAATAGAGCCTTTGCGTTGCTTCATCATCGGGCGGATTACTGCTTTTGTCAGATTAAATACTGATTTTAAGTTGATTTCAATCACTTTATCAAAATCATCTTCAGAAATACGCATTAATAAGTTGTCTTTGGTAATTCCTGCGTTATTAATTAGCACATCGATAGCACCAAATTCTTCCAGCACATTTTTTGCTAATTCTTGTGCTGCGTCAAATTCTGCTGCGTTAGATTGGTATCCTTTGGCGTTAACTCCTAAGTATTTTAATTCGTTTTCTAATTCAACTGCCGCATTTACAGAGGAACTATATGTAAACGCCACATTTGCTCCCTGCTTGGCAAACATAATGGCAATACCTCTACCGATACCTCTGGTAGCTCCCGTAATAATCGCTGTTTTATTTTCTAGTAATTTCATATTTTAATTATTTAATATCGACTCCAAAAATACATAAACTATTTTTGAATTACGAATTGGTTGACGGTTGTTAGTTGTTAGTTTCCAGACTCCAACTTAATTCGTAATTCAAAATTCGTAAATCGGAAATTCCTCTGTGCTAAACTGTTTATCGTATAGGTTTTTATAATATCCTTTTTCTTTTGATAATAATTGCCTGTGAGTTCCTTCTTCTACTATAAGACCTTTGTCCATTACGATAATTTTATCTGCTTTTTTTACCGTTGCCAATCTATGTGCAATTACAATAGAAGTTCTACCTTTTGTAATTGTGTCAGTTGCAAATTGTATCATCTGCTCTGAATGAGAATCTACTGACGAGGTGGCTTCATCTAAAATTAAAATACTCGGCTTGCTCACATACGCTCTTAGAAAAGCAATTAACTGCCGTTGTCCTGAAGAAAGCATCACTCCTCTTTCCTTTACATTATAATCGTAGCCTCTCGGCAAAGTCATAATAAAATTATGAATACCGATTTGTTTTGCTGCTAATTTTACTTCATCTAATGTAATGTTCTCATTTTTTAGGGTAATATTATTAAAAATAGAATCCGAAAACAGAAATACATCTTGCAAAACGATAGCAATTTGATTTCTAAGGGAGGCAATATTGTAATCATTTACAGGTATTCCGTCAACACAAATTGCTCCAAAATTAATTTCATAAAAACGATTTATCAGATTTATTATCGTAGATTTTCCCGCTCCTGTTGCTCCTACAATGGCAACTGTCTGTCCTTTTTCTGCGGTAAAAGAAATTCCTTTTAGTACCTCCTCGTCTTTTATATAACTAAAACGAACATCTTCAAATTGAATGTGTCCTCTTAAATCTAAAGCCTCTAAAGTGCCACTTTTGTCGATACTACTCTCGGTATCTATCACCTGAAATACCCTTTCTCCTGCAACAATTCCCATTTGTAGGGTGTTAAATTTATCCGCTATTTGACGCAGTGGTCTAAACAACATTTGTGTCATCATAATAAATCCCATAATATCACCAGATTGGACATTATTATTTTCTACGGCTTCCAAACCTCCATACCAAACTAATAATCCGATGGCAATTGATGATAATATTTCTGCAATTGGAAAGAAAATAGAGTAGTGCCAAACAGCTTTTATATGTGCTTTCTTGTGCTTGTCATTAATTTCTATAAACTTTTTGTACTCTATTTTCTCTCTACTAAATAGCTGAACTATCTTTATTCCTGTTACTCTTTCTTGTACAAATCCGTTTAAATTTGCTACTTGAGTTCTAACTTCTTCAAATGTAGATTTTATGGCAATTTGAAATAACTTGGTTGCGTAAATTAATATTGGCAGAACAGATAACGCAATTAATGCGAGTCTCCAGTTTAGTACCAACATTACAATTGCAATTACAATCATTTTTAATAAATCGCTGATAATCATAAACAATCCTTGACTAAAAGAGCTTGCAATAGTTTCTATATCGGAGACCACTCTGGTTACTAATTTTCCAACAGAAGTAGTATCAAAATATGTCATTTTAAACTGCAAAATATGCCGGAATATTTTTGCCCTGATATCTCTGATTACGTGCTGACCAATCCAATTTGCAAAATAGATAAACAAAGCCTGCAATAATACTTCGGCAATTAATACTGCCAACATCAATAATATAAAATTTAATAAACCTGCTTCGCTTTTTGTCTCGGTAAAATTATTTACAGCCTCTATCAGTAAATAAGGTCTGAAAGCAGATAATAAAGCAGATGTTATCACCGAAAAAGTGGTAATTATAAAATGCACTCTATACCTCTTTGCAAAACTTAATATTCTTCCAAATACCCTAGCATCAAAGGCTTTTCCTGATTTCTTTTTGCTCATTAATTTAGTAATTTATCTCTGTTAAAAACAATCCTTTTGACGGCACAGAAAGACTTGCATCTGAACGATTTTTGCGTAAAATTATATTTCTAAAATCCTCAATAGATATTTTTCCAGAACCAACATCTATCAAAGTTCCTACAATTGCCCGCACCATATTTCTCAAAAATCTATTGGCGGAAATATGAAATATCAACATATTTCCCTGCTCTTTCCACACGGCAGTCGTTACCGAGCAGTTAAATGTTTTTACTCCTGTCTTTACTTTTGAAAAAGACTGAAAATCCCTGTATTCCAACAATATAGAAGCTGCTTTGTTCATTTTAGAAACGTCTAATTTTTTGTGACGCAGCTGCCAAGTCATATCCAGTAAAAAAGGATTTCTTCCTAACCAAATTCTGTATTCGTAGCTTCTACTCAATGCGTCAAAACGTGCGTGTTTATCATCTGAAACCTGCCGTATATCGTAAATCACAATATCTTCTGGCAATAATGAATTTAATCTATAAACGTATTTATTGTCTAACTTTTTATCAAAATCAAAATGTGCAAACATCTGTTCTGCGTGAACCCCTGTATCAGTTCTGCCCGCACCAACTACTAAAATTTTTTTTTGTAAAACAACGCTGACCGCCTTATTAATTTCCTCTTGAATAGAATTAGCATCTGGTTGAATTTGCCAACCGTGGTAGTTTTTTCCGTTGTATGAAAATTTTATAAAATATCTCAAAAAACCAGTACTTTTGTGTTGTCCAAAACTACATAAATTTATTTTGTTATCATACATAATTAAACCGTGAAAAAGATACTCTTACTTTCAGATACTCACAGCTATATCGACGCTCAGATTTTAAACTTTGGCAGGCAAGCCGATGAAATTTGGCACGCTGGTGATATTGGCGATTTAAAAGTAACAGACTCCATAAAAGAACTAAAACCTCTACGTGCTGTTTACGGAAATATTGATGACGCAAATGCTCGGTTAGAGTTTCCGTTAGATAACAAATTTACAGTAGAAAATGTATCCGTTTGGATGACACATATTGGCGGCTATCCGAATAAATATAACGCAAGAATTAGGGACGAATTACGAAAAACACCGCCCACAATTTTTATCAGTGGACATTCTCATATTCTAAAAGTGCAGTTCGACAAAAAACTAAATATACTACATCTCAATCCCGGAGCAGCAGGAAATCACGGGTTTCACAAAGTGAGAACTATGCTCCGTTTTGTTATTGATAAAGAAAAAATTAAAAATATGGAAATTATTGAGTTAGAGGTTAGGAAATAGGAGTATTTAGTGGGCAGTTTTCAGTTGGAAGTTGGGTACTGAACACTAATTCATAAATCGTAATTCAAAATTATATATGAAAATAATACAAAAATACTTTAGCTTTTTAGATGAGAAAAAACTTCAGCAATTTGCCAAATTACAAGATTTGTACAAAGAGTGGAACTTAAAAATAAATGTAGTTTCTCGCAAGGATATAGACGAGCTGTATTTACGACACATATTGCATTCTCTGGCGATTGCCAAGGTGATAGAATTTAGGGACGGTGCAAAAGTGATAGATGTAGGTACTGGCGGAGGATTTCCCGGAATTCCACTTGCTATTTTATTCCCAAAAACACAGTTTCATTTAGTTGACAGCATAAGTAAAAAAATAAAAGTAGTAGATGAAGTTATTGAAAGCTTGGGCTTGCAAAACGTAAAAACATCATGTTGCAGAGTAGAAAACATAGAAGATACGTACGATTTTATTGTAAGTAGAGCTGTCGCTCAGATGGATACGTTTGTACATTGGGTAAAAAACAGAGCTGATAAAAAACATACTCACAATATTAAAAACGGAATCTTGTACTTAAAAGGTGGGAATTTAACAGAAGAATTACAAAACTTCCCCAAAACAACCGTCTATAATTTGTCCGACTTTTTTGAAGAAGATTTCTTTCAAACTAAAAAATTAGTACACCTGATTTTGTAATTACGAATTAGTGTTCAGTAACCAACAACCAATAAAAAATGATTGATAATTTAGCTTTAAATACCTTGAATAATTCTTTAAAAGGAGAATTGTTTTTTGATAATTTGCACAAAAATATATATGCTACCGATGCTTCTGTTTACAGAAAAATTCCGTTGGCGGTAGCGTATCCAAAAGACGTAAAAGACATTCAAAATTTGATAGCTTTTGCCATTGAAAAACAAATCACTTTAATTCCGAGAACGGCAGGAACTTCCTTAGCTGGGCAATGCGTTGGAGACGGAATTGTGGTAGATACTTCCAAATATTTTACCGCTATTTTATCCTTTGACAAGCAGCAAAAAACAATTACAGTAGAACCTGGAATTATCAGAGACGAACTCAACTTGTTTCTAAAACTCTACGGATTATTTTTTGGACCGAACACATCAACCTCCAATCGCTGTATGATTGGCGGAATGGTAGGGAATAACTCATCGGGAAGCACTTCCATAAGGTACGGCGTTACACGTGATAAAATCATTTCTATAAATGCAATTTTAAGCGACGGAACAAAAGCCACTTTCTGTAAAATTTCTTCGGAAGAATTCAAACAAAAATCTGAAGAAAATTCTTTGGAAGGAGAAATTTACAAGTCAATTTATACTGAATTATCAAATGCCGACAATCAACAGGAGATAAAAAATCAATTTCCAAAAGAAAGTATTCACAGAAGAAATACGGGATATGCAGTTGATGAATTTTTAACTTCAGATTTATTTGGAGGAACAGAATCGAGTATAAATATTGCAAAATTATTGTCTGGTAGCGAAGGAACTTTAGCTTTTTCCACAGCAATTACAATTCAGTTAGACGATTTGCCTCCTGCTAAAAGCATCGTGATAGCTTCTCATTTTAACAGTATAAATGAGAGTTTAAAAGCGACTGTAATTGCGATGAAACACCATTTATTTACTTGTGAATTGATAGACAAAGTCATTTTAGATTGCACAAAAAATAACCGAGAACAATCCAAAAATCGTTTCTTCTTGCAAGGAGACCCAAAAGCAGTTTTAATTCTGGAAGTGAAAGCAGAAACACTCAAAGAAGCCGAAGATTTGTCCGATAATTTAATTGCCTATTTAAAACAAAATAATTTCGGCTATCATCACCCGAAAATTTACGAAGATGACATCAAAAAAGTTCTGGATTTACGGAAAGCTGGTCTGGGTTTATTAGGAAATATGGTGGGAGACCGCAAAGCCGTTGCCTGTATAGAAGATACCGCCGTAGATTTAAACGATTTGCCAAATTATATCGAGGAATTTTCGGAAATTATGGATAAATATCAGCAAAAAGCCGTGTATTATGCACACGCTGGAGCTGGAGAAATTCACCTGCGACCTATTTTGAATTTAAAGAAATCTGCTGATGTAGAACTATTTCGTAAAATTACCACTGAAACTGCCGAATTGGTCAAGAAATACAAAGGTTCTTTTAGCGGAGAACACGGCGACGGAATTGTCCGTGCAGAGTTTATTCCGATGATGATTGGCGACAAGAATTATCAATTATTACGCAGGATAAAAAAAGCATTTGACCCAAATAATGTCTTTAATAAAGGCAAAATTACCGATGCTTTTCCTATGGATAAAAACTTGCGATACGAAGTTGACCGAAATGAGCCAAATATAAAAACTATTCAGGATTTTTCTGACAGCGAAGGGATTTTAAAACTCACTGAAAAATGTAACGGCTCGGGCGATTGTAGAAAACCTCCTTCTGCTGGCGGAACGATGTGTCCGAGTTATCGTGCAACCAAAAATGAAAAAGATACCACACGTGCCAGAGCAAATACTTTACGTGAATTTTTGACAAATTCTAATCGAAAAAATAAATTTAATCATATAGAATTAAAAGAGGTTTTTGACCTGTGTTTGAGTTGTAAAGCCTGTGCTTCTGAATGCCCGAGTAATGTTGATGTCGCTGCGTTAAAATCGGAATTTCTATATCAATATCAAGAGGAAAACGGATATTCATTTAGAAGTAAATTATTTGCTAACAACGTGAAATATAACAAATTAGGGAGTATTGTACCTGCACTAACCAATTTGGTTTTAGATACAACTTTAGCCAAAAAAATTATGGGCGTTGCAACGGAAAGGACAGTTCCTAAATTGGCTCCAAAAACTTTAAGAAACTGGTATAAAAATCAGTCAAAATCAAAGAATATTAGAAAGATACATTTGTTTTGTGATGAGTTCACCAATTTTTATGATGTAGAAATCGGAAAGGATACCGTTATTTTGTTAGAAAAACTGGGTTATAATGTTCAAATTATAAATCATAATGAAAGCGGAAGAAGTTTTATTTCAAAAGGGTTTTTAAAGGAGGCTAAAGAGATTGCTAATAAAAATATTGCTGTTTTTAAAAATATTATTTCAGAAGAGAATCCGTTGATAGGAATTGAGCCATCGGCAATTCTGACATTTAGAGACGAGTATATTAGGCTTGCAGGTGATAAATTATCCGCAGAAAAAATTGCAAAAAACACGTTTACTATCGACGAATTTTTAAATATAGAATTTGAAAAAGGCAATATTAATGACAAATTATTTACGGAAGAATCTGCAACTATAAAAATTCACGGACACTGTCATCAGAAAGCATTGTCAGGGAAATCTGCTACGTTTTCAATTTTAAACATTCCAAAAAACTATGGTGTATCTATCTTAAATACAGGCTGTTGTGGAATGGCAGGTTCATTTGGTTATGAAAAAGAGCATTATAAAATAAGTATGCAAGTTGGCGAAGATACGCTGTTTCCAAAGGTGAGAAATATGCCCAAAAACACAGAGATTGTAGCGTCTGGTACAAGTTGCAGACATCAGATTTTTGACGGTACAAAACGAATTGCAAAACATCCTGTTACAGTTTTAAAAGAGGCTTTGATTGTATAAAAATCAGGTTGGAAGCTGGGAGCTGAAAGTTAAAAACTAAAAGTTAAAAGTTCTCAAATTAGGCAAAAGTCAAAAGGCAAGACGAAAAGAATTACGAATTGAGCTGGAAACCAATAACTAACTCGTAATTCTAAATTCGTAATTCGTATATTGATTAATTTGTAATTCGTAATTAATTATTTTGTAACTTGGTGGCATTATTTATTTTTAATAAAATCTTTTGTTATGGCTACGAATCAAATTATCATTAAAAATTCTCTAAAAATAGTTTTAGGGATTGTTGTTTATTTCTTTGCTATGAGACTTTTTGGCTTAGAAAATGTTTCTGAATTGCGGTTTTTGAACTTTATTTTTGTGGTGTGGGGAATTAATTCTTCCATAAAAGACAGTATTTATAAAAACAAAAATACGTCTTACTTAGATAATTTATCACTTGGTATTTTTACATCTGTTTTGGCGGTAATAGTTACTATTGTTGGTCTGATTATCTATGTGAGTTTTGTAAACCCACAATTTATGGAGGTTCTTAAAGACTCTTTTCTTTGGGGAAAAGGTAATTTAGAATTGCATCATATTGTTTTTGCTTTGCTTATTGAAGGAGTCGCATCTTCTGTGATTTGCTCTTTTATACTAATGCAATATTGGAAAAATTATAAATTGGAGAAAGGGAACAAGTGAAAAACTAAAAGTTTCTGACCGTTGCATGCTTTTCACTGTACGTCCCTGATATAGGTTGACCGCAAAAATCAATTTATAATGCGAACAAATATCAGAAAAATAAATAAATTAGTTTATAAACTCCACAACCTCACCAACGACAAGCCGGAAACTGTTAAAAACAAAAAATAAGTAAAACAGCAAAAGTTGTTATCTTTGTGGGATAATATTAGTAATCATTTACACCAATTTTATTACAAAATAAACACATATTTATGACAATGTCCATTAACTTTTCGCCTGTTGCTATCCATAGGATTGTCAGGGCAGTCTTGCTCGGCATATCCTTATTATATTATATTTCTTGTACTAGTCTGCCGAAAGTAGATGAGGATAATATACGCAACCTCAATTTTGGTTTCTATACGTCTTTTGCACCGGTCAGTTATAATGCTGGTAGGGATTCTGTCTCCAGTGGATTCAATATTCACTTGGGTTATGAAGCAGATTTGATAACTGCTTTAGAATCTATGGAAGGCGATAAATTGTGTTTTACACGCCACCCGATTACAATTTGGGACAATATCTGGTTAAAATCAGCCAGTCCTAAATATGACATTGTAGGTGGCGGCATTACCATTATAGATTCCCGTACCAAAGATGCTACGGGCAAAAATAAAGTGTCCTTTACTTCAGGTCATATCGCCTTTCGCCAATCTCTACTGGTGCGTGTCGAAGATGAAAAACGAATTTTCAGTTATGACAATCTGGGCAAAGATATACGTATCGGAGTACTGGCTGGCACCACAGGGGAATCTCGCCTATTGCAATTGACTGGACTTACAGATGCTATCGGAGTGCTTACTGCTGGCACTCGTATTGATACGCCACAGGGAATGATAACAGCCGACGGCAGTAAGAATTACTTTATAACCGCTTCGTCGGTGTCTTCCAATCTTTCTGGCAGACAATGTATTTATCCTCCTCTGGAAACCACGCCGCAGGTGATTTATCTTGGCAATAAAACTGGGGAAGCAGAGCTCTTTGAGGCACTTTCAGATGGTCGTATAGATGCGATTGCTAGAGGAGAAATAGGCAACCAAGACTACTCCTACGACTCCGGAGGCACTTTTGTGGTTACCGCACTTGACCCCAAGATTGAACTTGGTGGTTTTACAATTTCCGTTGAAGATAAAGAACTTCATTCCTATATTGACAAGAGAATCAAATGGCTCACAGATAATCAGAACATAGGCTATAAAGAATGGAAAAAGGACTCATCAGTTTTTATACATCGATCAAAAATTTGGAAAAGAAAATAGAGGTTAAAAACTAAAAATGAAAAGTTTCAGTGGTCAGTTACACAATTCAACAACAGACAACCAACAAAACAATGCATATAGATTTACCAGAAAAAAAGTACTATAAAATAGGAGAAGTTGCTGAAGCATTTAATGTAAATATCTCCTTAGTTCGTTTTTGGGAAAAAGAATTTGATGTTATCAAACCTAAAAGAAATGCAAAGGGAAACAGGCTGTTTACACCCGATGATATTGACAATTTTAAGTTGATATTCAATCTGGTAAAAGAACGTGGTTTTACACTGGAAGGAGCAAAACAAAAGTTGAGAAAAAACCCTAAAGTAACGATTAACAACCACGAAATAATCAGCAGATTAGAAGCAGTAAAAGCAGAGTTAATAAAAATTAGAAATCAGTTGTAAAAACAAAGAAGTTATTATACCAACCTAAGTTTGCAAAGTATTAAATTTGAGCAAAAAATCAGGAAGAACAATAGATTAATTATCAAATTGTTCAATCGTAATTCGTATTGTAGTTAAATTGGCATAAAATATATCTTTGTGATTTCAGAAATAAAGTGTTAAATTTGAAAATTAATAAAAAAGTTCGAAGTAACTTTTATTGTAAAGATTAAAAATTATGAATAAAAATGTATTAAATATAATTATCCTGACACTTTTTGCGAGTACAGTTTTTTCGCAATATACTTCTACTATTGAAAGTGATAATTGGAAGTTATCTCTTAGAAAAGGAGGTATAATTGAAAATTTGATTTTTAAAGAAACTAATACTAAGATAGCCTTTAATGACAATGAATTTTCTGGTCCCACATGGTATCTACAGATAGGAGATAGCGTGATTGTTCCTGCCGAAACTAAATTTATTTATAATAAGATAATCACAAACTATGACGATTTGAGTCTATCTTTTGAGTATAAGAACGATCACGGAAAGTTATTAATACAGACTACTGTTAAAAACAATGGACACCAACCGTTTCAGCCCACTAAATTAGGGCTAAGATTGGGCTTAGACACCTATATGGATAATTTTCCTGATTGGGAAGATAAGCTTTTCCCAACTCTATTACGTTGTGAGAAAACACATTTCTGGGGTTATCTTATGTCTCCTGTTGGAAAAATTCTAGTTGTTGCAAGCCCTGATGCCATTGCTTCATGGAGTCATGAGTATTCTAAAAGTTGGGGTACACCACCTTATCAATATGAGGGTCATAGAATTACTTCGGTTAACTTAGATTTTATCAACGCCTCTCCCTTGCCAGAAAGACATCCTCAGAATATGTGGCAACTAAAACCAGGAGAATCTAAGACCTTCCGTATTTACCTTGATGAGGTAGATAATTTGGGTCAGATTGAAGAAAAAGTTTCAAAACTTACAGGAGCTCCAGTCATTAGCATGGATATGACTTCCTGTAAAAAGGGGGATATAATTAATTTTTCAATTTATTCAAAAAAAACATCCTCCGTAGAAATATCTGTACCAGATGGAAGCAGTTATGTTGTAAAACCAAGCCTCAGAAATGACAATCAGACATTTTATTCTTTTTATGACACGAAAATAGAAGGACTTTATCATATAAAAGCATCATCAGAAAACGGAAAAAAATCTGAAGCAACTTTCTATGTGCGTAAGCCATATAGTTGGTATATGAAAAACGCAATGAAGGCTGTGGTAGATTATCCACAGAAGGCTTCAAAATCACATTGTGAAAGTTGGTATGGATTTTACACTGCTTATGCTGGAGGTAAATATTTTCCTAATAATAAAAATTTAAGAAAAGCAGATAAGCAGTTTAATAAAATTCTACCTCTTGTATTTGATACAATAAAATTTGAACCTTATCGATCTAAACACAGGATACAAAATATAAGCTCAATGATTGGTATTCTCGTCGACCGGTATAATCTCTATGCCGAAGAAAATGATATTCGCAAAGCCGTAAAGCTATCAGACCAACTATTAAAATCACAAACACCCGATGGAGCTTACAGGGCTGGAGAAACACATTATACAAGTGTCATTTACATTGCTAAGAGTTTGATGGAACTGACGGAGGCACTAACTCCATTAAAAGACAATCAAGAATATAAGGAGAGCTATGATAAAATATACAACTCCGTAAAGCTGGCTATGGATGAACTGGAACGAAATAGGACTGACATTCAAACTGAAGGAGAACAAACATTTGAAGACGGAATGATTTCTTGCTCTGCGTTACAATTAGGAAAATTCGCGCTTTTACAAACAGACAAAAAGGAGCGGGACAGATACAAAGATGCAGCATTGTACTTTCTTGAACAGCATAATTGTTTGGAGCAATTATTAATTCCAGATGCACGAATGCGTTCAGCCACATTAAGATTTTGGGAAGCTCAATATGATGTAGTAATGAGTAATAATTTCTTTAACTCACCACACGGTTGGTCTTCATGGGTTACTTATGCAAACTATTATGCATATCTGCTAACGGGCGATAATAAATATCTCGTCAGAACATTTAATGGACTTGATGCTGCAATGCAAATGATTGATATAACAAGTGGAAAACTTAGATGGGCTTTTATGGTAAATCCATATTTAAAAGTTACTCAAATTAGCAAAAATATTGAAAAAGCTGAGCCTTTGAATTTTCCAGGAGTTCATTATCATGCAAAAAGGTATAATAATAATCAATTTATTGCAGGCGAACAATATGTAGATATGGTAAGCGATTGGTTTTTTGCAAATTCCAATGACAATGATGTCCACGAGCATTTTAAATGCTTAGAGGAAGTTACTTTAAATAAGGCTTTTATTTCAGAAAAAGAAGATGGGAAATTTATAACTTATAATTGCACAATAACTAAAAAAGAGGATAAAATAATTATCAAACCAAACGAGGATATTATTGAAAAGGTACATATAAACGTTAAAAGAAAAACTTTAGTAGAGGTTAAATTTACTTCTAAAACAGTATCAAAAGTAATAAAGCCAGGAATGACTTGGATATCTTATTAAAAATCCTTTTCAAATTGTTTTCTGATTTACCAGATTGTACTACCCAACACTTCCTCTATCGTTTTATAAATTTTCTGTAGCTGCTCATCTGTAATTACGTAAGGAGCAAGAATATAAATTGTGTTTCCAAGTGGACGTAAATACACGCCTCGTTCCATAAAAAAGTTAAATAATTTATAACGTAAATCCCCATAACGCTCCATCTCTATGTTCAAATCCAGAGCGTAAATAACTCCCAACTGACGTGTTTCCTTTACCTTCGGATGACTTCTAATTCTCGTGTCAAATTCTTGATGAGACTTTATAACTCGTTGAATATCACCCTGAATTTCATCTGACAGCAACAATTCAATTCCCGCCAAAGCCGCCGTACACGAAGTTGGATTTGCAGAATATGTATGCCCGTGAAAAAATCCTTTGGAAATATCATCACTCAAAAAAGCGTTATAAACTTTCTGGCTACAACTCGTAATTGCCATCGGTACCAAACCTGCGGTTAATGATTTTGACAAGCAAATAATATCCGGTTGGTTTTTTAGATATTCGGACGCAAAGTTTTTGCCAGTTTTTCCGAAGCCCGTCATTACCTCATCGGCAATTGCCAAGACGTTGTGTTGTTTTGATATTTCCAATAATTTGTCTAATAAATCACCTTCAAACATTTTCATCGCCGCTGCTCCTTGCACCAAAGGCTCGTAAATAAATGCCGCAACATTGTTTTCTGTAATCAGTTTGATAAACCTTTCTTTTACTTCCGTGAAATTTTCTTTCGTTGGAACAGGAATGCTATCAACGTCAATAAAAAAATCCTCAAAAGCACCGTTGTAAACCGATAATCCCGATACCGACATTGCTCCAAACGTATCACCGTGAAAACCTCCTTCCAAACTGATTATTTTTCCACGTTTTTCCCCTTGATTAAAATGGTATTGCAGTGCCATTTTTATAGCCACATCTACCGAGGTTGAGCCATTGTCTGAAAAGAAAATTTTCTGTTGATTTTTAGGTAAAATATTTATTAGTTCTTCGGATAATTTAACGGCAGGTTCGTGGGTAAATCCAGCAAAAGTAATATGGTCTAATTGTTGCATTTGTGCGGAAACTTTACCTGTGATGTACTCATTGCAATGCCCGTACATACAGGTGTACCAAGAGGCGATTCCGTCTATGTATTGGTTGCCATTATTGTCAAACAGCAACGCTCCTTTGGCTCTGATAATAGCCAGATGATTTGGGTGTAATTTGTGTTGCGTTAATGGATGCCACAGATGTTTTTTATCTCTCTTTTGTAGAGTCATTTTTCATTGTGCATAAATCGTTGTTTTTCTAACAGTTCTTCTTCTGTTTCTACGTTATCTTCATCAGGAACACAGCAATCAACGGGGCAAACTGCCGCACATTGTGGCTCATCGTGAAATCCTTTGCACTCCGTACATTTATCTGCTACTATATAATAAATTTCATCAGAGACTGGTTCTTGTTCTTCCTCTGCATTCACAGATTTTCCGTTAGGTAAAACAATATCGTTTTTCAAATCAGTTCCTTCTGTATATTTCCAATCAGTAGCACCTTCATAGATTGCTGTATTTGGACATTCTGGCTCGCAAGCACCACAGTTTATGCATTCGTCAGTTATTATAATTGCCATCGTTTTTTCGTTTCAGTTTATTTAATACCAACCTAAATTTGCAAAGTATTAAATTTGAGCAAAAATCAGGAAGAACAAAAAGAGGGTAAAGGGTGTTAATACCATTGAGACCTATATCTCGTTTATAGGTTGGTGAATTAAATAAAATTGTTCCTCCACAAATTAATATTTTATGGGCAAATATACAGATTATTTAGGGATTGACGTATACAAAAACATACTTGATGTAATGAACAATGAAGAGAAACATTTTCAGCTTTCAAACGACCTAAAAGGGTTTAGAGAATTCGCCAAAATTATTTCCAGAGACAGTTTATGTATTATGGAAATAACGGGAATTTATCATTTGCAATTATCTACTTTTTTACACAGGCAACCTATATTAATTGATTTTTAAGCGAATCCTTTCTTATTTCAAAAATATTAAAATTTTAGAAATGGTTTTAGTTTTTTGTGATTTCAATCATTTTTTTGTTAACTCACTTATTATCAATTATATACATATTTTGTGTTTACCAATTAGACATAGTTATCCCATCTAACTTTGTAACTTGTTCATATCTAAACAGGTTGGTTGTAGGTAAGATTTACTAGCCCAACAAACCCTACGGCTCGTTTTATTCCTATTGAGTTTATGTAGAGTTTATTCATGTTCTACTCGTGCTCTTGTTCTTGATTTTTCTATTTCTTTTTCCTTTACATCATTGTCCTCTGTTGAGTTACAAGAGTAAAAGGCTATTAATCCAATTGACAAAATTATTATAATTATCTTTTTCATGCTCTAAAATTTTAACTTTAACAAAGGCACTATTTTTTTCGAAATATAAAAGGAATACCAATTGACTACAAAATGTCGGTAGATTCAACTAGAAAATGCAACTTTTTAGTTTTTATCTTTAGATACCTAAATCAACATAAAGCCGTAAATTATTTAAAAATATTTGTGTATTAAAAAAATTATTACGTAATTTGTAAGTAGCATAAAATGCTGATATAAATTTAGAATTTAGCCCCAAAAATTTAAATTATGGACATAATTACCCCAAAACTATTAAAAAACCCTTCCAGCATTTTATCCGCATCCCTGTCTTGCTTCTTTGCCGTCGCAATTTTATTCGCTCTGCTGTTTATCCCCCAGCTAGCTAATGCACAATCTAATGCAGTATGGAGATGTTTAGATTTCGACCTCAGTAGTAGAATGTGTGTAGAATCTAAAACAGTTAATCCTGGTGATAATGTAAAAGTACAATTTTCTGCTGAAGCTAATCTAATAGATCCAAGTGGATCGACCAGAGTTAAACAATTTACCTGGGTACAAACGGCAGGACCTACTGTAACCACTCGTGATTTTACAGAAGATTTGGATCACTTTGCTGTTGAGGCAACTAATACAAAGGGGTCTTTTTTCTTTACTGCACCTGATCGTTTACAGGAAACGATTATGCATTTCAGAATTACAACTGAAGTAGATGTCCGGGGGCGGCCCAACGTATCGGCTTCTATGACATTAGCTATCACTGTAAGAAAAAATAATAAAGCACCGATTATTACATCATTAGGTGGCTCTGATGAAGCTGCACTACATGTTCTTGGGGGAGGAGGCTCCTTTGTAACCAAAGTAACGGCAACAGATGAAAATAATGATACTTTAACCTATTTAATTGCTCAAGAGCGTGATTATGAAGATTTTAATATAGATGCAAATTCAGGCGTTGTTACTTATAGAGGGAGCCCTGTCCCAGGTTCGATATCAACTATAAAAGTAACGGTAACAGACGGTGATGCGACTGATGAACAACTTATTAACATTAGAGTAGTAAACCCATCTGACGTAACGTTGCCTGAAAACACACAAGCAGTAGCACAAATAACGCCAAGAATCGCACCGCCAGCAGGTGCTAACTTAGTCTATTCTCTTTTAGAGTACGATGCGACTCTTTTCACTATAACACAGCAAGGTGCTTTAAGGTTTAAGTCCGCATATATTCCTGACTATGAAAATCCACGAGACTCTCGAGGGAATATTGATCAAAACGGAGATCAAGTGTATCAGGTCGTGGTAAGAATGACCGTTAATAATATGTATCTAGATGCCCAGATAATTAGAGTAACAATTACTGACTTAGTGCCTCGTATCACATCATCAGGCGGTCTTGATGAAGCTACACTATATCTCCCGAAAGGAACAATTCATGTAACCACAGTAGTTGCCGAACATTTAGATAATAATAATCCCTTAACCTATTCAATCCTTGAAGAATCTGACCATGAAACCTTTTATATAAACTCAACTACAGGCTTTATTGGTTTTGTTAATGAGCGTGTTCCAACCGAAACAAGTACATTCACTATAAAAGTAAAAGCAACAAGCACTGCAGCTTCAGATACTCAGCTAATTAACGTTATTATTATAGACGATACTAACATAACCCTAGTTGAAAATACTCAAGAAGTAGGACCAATAACACCCACAACCACACCACCACAAGGTGCTAATTTAACCTATTCTGTTGCAGAACATGATGCGGGCGTTTTCGAGATAACGCCGCAAGGTGTTTTAAGGTTTAAGGACGAGTATATTCCTGACTATGAAATCCCAAAAGATGACAGAAATGGTGTCCGTACCAATGGTAATAATGATTATTGGACATTGGTCACCATATCAGATGGCGGTAGCTTCACAAATACCCAGCTAATTAAAATAGCAATTAATAATGTAAACGAAGCACCCAGAATAACTTCATCAAGCACTTTTACAGTGGCTGAAAATCAATCAGCCGTTGCAACATTAACAGCAACGGATACTGATGCTGGAGACGCTGCAACTTTCAGTGAAACGATTATTGGAGCTGATGCAGAGGCTTTCACCTTAACTCCAGCAGGTGTTCTAACGTTTAATTCAAATTCAATTCCTGATTTTGAAACAAAACATTCTTATAGCATTACGGTGACTGCAAATGATGAAAATGGAGGAAGTGGCACACAAGATATTACGATTACCATTACAAATGTAAACGAAGCACCCGTTATTACATTTCAAAACGGTGCGAGTGAATTTGATTTAGATTTAGATGAAAACACACAAGCGGTAGCAACCATAACAGCCACAGATGTTGATGCGAATACCACACTAATTTATTCGCTTTCTCAGCATGATAGTGGCGTTTACGATATAACGCAGGACGGTGTTTTAACATTTAAGTCCGAATATATTCCAAACTATGAAATACCGAGAGATGATGGCAGTCAATTATATCGGACTGTAGTAACCGTATCTGACGGAACATTATCAGATGCAATTCTTATCAAAGTAATCATTCGAGACGTAAACGAAGCTATCCCCAACATCAGCGTTAGCCCCAGTGAACTGACCTTTACCGCAGGCACCCCCGTTACAACTAACCCCATTACCATTACGAATAACGGTGGTGCGATTGTTGACTACACCGTCCGAGACGCGAATGGTCAAAGCTTGTTTGCGAACACAGGAGGTCTGGGCATTATAGCCATCAGCGGCATCATCTCTGGTACACCAACGATATCCTTTAGTGCGACGACTTACACCATAGCAGCCAATAATGTTGCTGGCACGAGTACCGCCGATATCACTATCACGGTTAATGCGGCGGATGCCCCCAGTATCAGCATCACCCCCGCTACAGTAATGGCAACAGCGGGTACGGCCATCACGCCAATAACCATTGATTCAACTGGTGGTGGTGCGGTTGTCAGTTACCGCATCGACCCAGCCATTGGCAATGGATTATTGTTTGACGAAACCACCGGCACCATTTCAGGCACGCCAACGGTTGTGGGTTCAACCAGCTACACCGTCACGGCTATGAATACCGGTGGTTCGAATGATGCTATGGTAACCATCACTGTTAATGAAGCCGCCCCGAGAATCACTATCAGACCCGCTGAAATAACGGCAACAGTGGGGACGGCTATCATGCCGATAGCCATCTCGCACATAGGTGGTGGTGCGGCTGGCAGCTATAGCATCGACCCAGCGATTGGCAATGGATTGTTGTTTGACACAACCACCGGCATCATTGCAGGTACGCCAACGGCGGTTGCATCTAAAATCACCTACACCATCACCGCCACCAATGGCGGTGGCGATGGTACCGCTACGATAGCCATCACCGTTAATCCGGCAGACGCCACCCGACCCAGCGTAACCATCTCATCTTTACCGGAGTCAGCTAACATAGTTAATGGCGACACAGTCAATGCCACTACGCTACAGTATGAAGTCATGTTTGATGAGCTTATTAGCGGTTTTGATGTCGGCGATATTACGGTAACCGGCACGGCAGGGGTTACTACGGCATCCAACTTTAGTGGTGGTGTTAATGGTACGGGGCGGTTTTTCGAATTTGACGTGGTAAACGGCAGCCTTGACGGCACCGTCATCGTCTCCATTGCCGCCGATGTTGTAGAAGATGCTACGGGCAATTCCAACACCGCTTCTACCCCATACACATTAACCATTGACACCACGCCACCCGTCATTTCGCTAACTGGCGATGCTACTCTAACCATCGCCATGGGCACGACTTATGCCGATGCCGGAGCAATGGCAAGCGATATCATTGATGGAGATATTACGAATTCAATCACAACGAGCATTACCCGCGAGGGTGCTACTGTTACTGAAATAAATACCTCTCTATTAAGTACTTACATCATCACCTATGCCGTATCCGATGCGGCGGGCAATATGGCGACAGCCGTTACCCGAACGGTAACGGTGGTGGAAGCGATAAGCCCATCATCAAATGCTTTTCAAGCAACATCAGCAGGCAATAAAATAACGGGAACATTTGCTGGGCAACAACTCACTGTCAATGGTGCAGCACCTGATGACTTTACCTTGTCAGGAGCGGGAGGGACAACAGTCACCGGGATTGCTATAGATCCGAATAATGTTGCTGCATTGATTCTCACCTTATCGGGTAACATTGCCAAAGATGCAACAGTCACACTGGCATACACTCGAACAGTAGGCAACATTAGCGGAGTGTCCACCGCTACCAATAATGGCATTATTACAAACTTTGCCAATGCAAACGTGGACACGAGCAATATAGTGACTGCCCCCGAGCTTGCCGCTTTCACCCGCCCCGGCTCCCTGACCGCCTTTGTAGGCACTGAAATTGAACTCATCACCATTGCCAATAGCGGTAGTGCAGCCACCTTCAACATCAGTCCAGACCTGCCGGCTGGACTGTCCATTGACCTCAACACTGGCGCTATTTCAGGCACGCCAACGGCGGCGGCATCTGAAGTCACCTACACCATCACCGCGACTAATAGCAGTGGCACGGATGATGCTACGGTAACCATCACTGTTAATGAAGCCGCTCCGAGAATCACTATCAGACCCCCTGAAATAACGGCAACAGTGGGTACGGCAATCATGCCGACAGAAATCCTTTCAATAGGCGGTGGTCCGGTTGCCCGCTATAGCATCCACCCAACCATTGGCAATGGATTGTTGTTTGACACCACCACCGGCACCATTTCAGGTACGCCAATGGCGGAGGCAAGCATCATCACCTACACCATCACCGCCACCAATAGCGGTGGCGATGGTACCGCTACGATAGCCGTCACCGTTAATCCGGCAGACACCACCCGACCCGGCGTAACCATCTCATCTTTCCCGGTTTCAGCTAATATAGCGAATGGCGACATACTCAATGCCGCCAAGCTACGGGATGGCGCTACGCTACAGTATGAAGTCATATTTGATGAGTTTATTAGCGGTTTTGAGATTGGCGATATTACGGTAACCGGCACGGCAGGGGTTACTACGGCATCCAACTTTAGTGGTGGTGTTAATGGTACGGGGCTGTTTTTCCGATTTGACGTGGTAAAAGGCAACCTTGACGGCACCGTCATCGTCTCCATTGCCGCCGATGTTGTAGAAGATGCTACGGGCAATTCCAACACCGCTTCTACCCCATACACATTAACCATTGACACCACGCCACCAACCATCACGCTAACTGGCGATGCTACCCTAACCATCGCCATGGGCACGACTTATACCGATGCCGGAGCAATGGCAAGCGATATCATTGATGGAGATATTACGAATTCAATCACAACGAGCATTACCCGCGATGGTGCTGCGGTCGCTGCCGTTAATGCGGCTCTATCGGGCACTTACATCATCACCTATGCCGTATCCGATGCGGCTGGCAATATGGCGACAGCCGTTACCCGAACGGTAATAAGCATAGCAAACGTATCAACAGACGACTTCGTTACCACTTGGCGGGTAACCGCAGCTCAGACGATCACTATTCCAACAACGGGTAGTGGCTATAGTTACACCGTCAATTGGGGCCCTAATGAAGCGGCAGACAGTACTGTATATACCAACAGTGCCACGCATACTTATGCCACCGCAGGGGTTTATACCGTCCGTATCAGCGGCACCTTCCCACGGATTTATTTTAATACAGAGAATGTCTCCAGTAACTCAAAGAAATTAAATACGCAGAGTCTAATTTCCATTGACCAATGGGGAACGGGGCAATGGACTTCAATGGAAAGTGCTTTTCAAGGTGCGAGCAACCTTGCTGTAGGAGCCAGCGATACGCCTGATTTATCCCGGGTAACCAGTATGAAGTTTATGTTTGAGGGTGCTCATGCCTTTAACCAAAACCAAGCCATTGGTCGCTGGGAGGTCGGTGGTGTAGCTGATATGAGCTTTATGTTTCAGCAAGCCCGTGCCTTTAACCAAGACATCAGCGGTTGGGATGTCAGTAGTGCAAAGACTATGGATGGGATGTTTGATCATGCCCATGCCTTTAACCAGAATATCGGCAAGTGGGATGTCAGCGGTGTAACTGATATGAGCCGTATGTTTCGTAATACCACTGTCTTTAACCAAAATATCAGCAAGTGGGATGTGAGCGGTGTAACTGATATGCAATCGATGTTTCATGATGCCCGTGTCTTTAACCAAGACATTGGTGATTGGGATGTCAGTAGTGTAACCCTTTTCAATCAAATGTTTGATGGTGCCCGTGTCTTTAACCAAGACATTGGTGATTGGGATGTCAGTAGTGTTGTGGCCGTTTCTGGTATGGACAACATGTTTTCTGGTGTCAGTGTCTTTAATCAAAATCTGGGGCGTTGGTATATTGTTGCTGTGCCTGATTTAGCCATTTCCTCTACCCTTGAAGCGGGAGGCGAAGTCACCACTTTCACGGCTCAAAATCCTTCTTTAAGAGGACAAAACCTTGGTTATTCTCTTTCCGGCACGGATGCTCGGTTCTTTACCCTAACAACTGGCGGAGTTCTGACCATAAACGATGCCCCGACTGCCGCAAAAACTTCATATGATATTCGCGTATCGGTTACTGCCCCATATGGAACAAACAATCATCGAGACTTTGCGTTTGATGATAACCCAGCACCGACTGATATTATACTTTCTTTAAAATCAGTGGCTCGCAATGCAGTCGCCAACACCAGGATTGGACAGTTGTCTAATACTGATATAGAGACCGGTGACGCATACACATACACATTGACCGGTGGGGTGGGTGATACCGACAACGCATCGTTTGAAATTGATGGTGTACATTTAAGAATAAACGGCACGCCCGCCAAAGATACATACAGCATCAGAATCAATGTAAATGATGGTAAAAATGATTTCGCTAAGGCATTCACCATCACCGTTAGCGATCGCGTATTATCAACAGACGACTTCGTTACCACTTGGCGGGTAACGGCGGGTCAGAGCATCACCATTCCAACACACGCCAATGAAACGTACCGTTACACGATTGATTGGGGCGATCGTAACACCAGCACTAACCAGACTGGCAATGCCACGCATACCTACACTGAGGCAGGTGATTATGAAGTCCGTATCAACGGCATCTTCCCGCGCATTTATTTTAATAACGAAGGCGACAAAGACAAGATCATTGCCATCGACCAATGGGGCAATGGGCGCTGGACTTCTATGGAAAAAGCCTTCTATGGCTGTCGTAATCTGGTTGGAGATGCAAGCGATATACCTGATTTATCGGCGGTAACCGACATGAACAATATGTTTAATGATGCCGATGCCTTTAACCAACCTATCGGTGATTGGGATGTCGGCAAGGTAACCGACATGAACAATATGTTTAATGATGCCTTGCTCTTTAACCAACCTATCGGTGATTGGGATGTCAGCAAGGTAACCGACATGAACAATATGTTTAATGATGCCGATGCCTTTAACCAACCTATCGGTGATTGGGATGTCGGCAAGGTAACCGACATGAACAATATGTTTAATGGTGCCGATGTCTTTAACCAACCTATCGGTGATTGGGATGTCAGCAGTGTAACTAATATGGAAACGATGCTTGGTGATGCCGGTAAGTTTCGTCAAAATCTTGGGCTTTGGTATCTTGTGGGAGATTTATCCGTTTCTCCGACACTGGCAGTAGGAGAGGAAGTCACCCGATTCACGGCTCAGAATAGTTACTTAAACGGTCAAAACCCAACCTATAGTCTTTCAGGAGCTGATGCAAGTTTATTTGCGGTAAACGGTCAGGGGGTGTTGAGCATAGCATCAGAACCAGATGTTGCAAAAGCTGAATACAATATCCGCATATCGGTTCGTGGTGATGTGCTTAGGAGATTTGCTACCTCATTTCTTCCTACCTACTACCGGGATTTAACCCTTGTCGCCAATCATAGACCCGAGATTACCTCTAACGATGGCGCTTCTCCATATGCAATCAGGCTCCCCGAAAACACCAAAGCAGTTACCACCATCACCGCGACAGATGGGGATGCAAATGCCACTTTGAGCTATACGCTTTCAAATCACGATGCCGCACTGTTTGAGATAACTGACGCAGGAGAATTAAGCTTCAAAGCCGGCTCTGTTCCAAATTATGAAAACCCAATCAATTCAGACCAGGAATATCGCGTTCTGGTAACCGTATCGGACGGAATGTCGAGCGATACACAGGAAATCATCGTAACAATCGTTGAATTAGTTGCCCCGGAGATTGCCGCCAACCCCGCTGAACTTACTGCCACTAAAGGCATCGCTATTACACCGATAACCATCACCTCAACAGTTGGTGTGGCCGGTGTGGTTGATAGTTATAGCATAGACCCAGCCATTGCTAATGGACTGGTGTTTGACACAACCACTGGCACCATTTCAGGTACGCCAGGTGCGGCGGCGGCAGAAGCCAGCTACACCATCACTGCGACCAGTGATCTTGGTACGGCTACCGCTACGCTCAGCATCACCGTCAATGATGCCGCCCCGATTATCACGCTCAGCAGCGATACGCTGGTTGCCACCGTGGGCACTGCTATCCCGCAGATAACCATTGATGCGAGTGCAGGCGGCGCGGTTGCCAGTTACAGCATCATGCCAGACCTGCCAGCTGGACTGTCCATTGACACCACCACTGGCACCATTTCAGGTACGCCAACGGCGGCAGCAGAAGCCAGCTACACCATCACTGCGACTAATGTCACTGATATGGCTACTGCTACGCTCAGTATAACCGTCGATGATGTTGTCCCGATTATCAGCATCAGCCCCGCTACGCTGGTTGCCTCCGTGGACACTGCTATCGCGGATATAACCATCACTTCAACAGGTGGTGCGGTTGTCAGCTATAGCATCGATTCAGCACTTCCCGATGGACTAACACTTGACACAAGCACCGGCACTATCTCGGGTACGCCAACGGCGGTTGCGCCTGAAACCACCTACACCATCACCGCCACTAATACGGGTGGTATGGCTACTGCTATGTTCAGTATAACCGTTAATGATGCCGCCCCGATTATCACGCTCAGCCCCGCTACGCTGGTTGCCACCGTGGGTGTCGCTATCCCGCAGATAACCATTGATGCGAGTGCAGGCGGCGCGGTTGCCAGTTACAGCATCGATTCAGCACTTCCCGATGGACTAACACTTGACACAAGCACCGGCACCATTTCAGGTACGCCAACGGCGGCGGCAGCAGCGGTCATCTACACCATCACTGCGACTAATGTCACTGGTACGGGTGTTGCGACGATAACCATCACCGTTAGAACGAATACCGCACCGACCGATATTATACTTTCTTCAACAGAAGTGGTGCGTAGTGCAACGGCTAACCAGCGGGTTGGTTTATTGACCGTTACTGATACAGATGCAGATAACACACACATATATACATTGGTTGACGGAGAAGGTGATGGCGACAATGACGTATTCAAAATTGATGGCACTAGTTTAAGAATAGAGGACACGCCCGCCAAAGATACATACAGCATCAGAATCAATGTAAATGATGGTAAAAATGATTTCGCTAAGGCATTCACCATCACCGTTAGCGATGGCGTATTATCAACAGACGACTTCGTTACCACTTGGCGGGTAATCGCAGCTCAGACGATCACTATTCCAACAACGGGTAGTGGCTATAGTTACACCGTCAATTGGGGCCCTAATGAAGCGGCAGACAGTACTGTATATACCAACAGTGCCACGCATACTTATGCCACCGCAGGGGTTTATACCGTCCGTATCAGCGGCACCTTCCCACGGATTTATTTTAATACAGAGAATGTCTCCAGTGACTCAAAGAAAACAAATACGCAGAGTCTAATTTCCATTGACCAATGGGGAACGGGGCAATGGACTTCAATGGAAAGTGCTTTTCAAGGTGCGAGCAACCTTGCTGTAGGAGCCAGCGATACGCCTGATTTATCTCGGGTAACCAGTATGAAGTTTATGTTTGAGGGTGCTCATGCCTTTAACCAAAACCAAGCCATTGGTCGCTGGGATGTCGGTGGTGTAGCTGATATGAGCTTTATGTTTAAGCAAGCCCGTGCCTTTAACCAAGACATCAGCCGTTGGAATGTCAGTAGTGCAAAGACTATGGATGGGATGTTTGATCATGCCCATGCCTTTAACCAAAATATCGGCAGGTGGGATGTCAGCGGTGTAACCAATATGAGCCGTATGTTTCGTAATACCACTGTCTTTAACCAAAATATCGGCAAGTGGGATGTGAGCGGTGTAACTGATATGCAATCGATGTTTAATGATGCCAGAGTCTTTAACCAAGACATTGGTGATTGGGATGTCAGTAGTGTAACCCTTTTCAATCAAATGTTTGATGGTGCCCGTGTCTTTAACCAAGACATTGGTGATTGGGATGTCAGTAGTGTTGTGGTCGTTTCTGGTATGGACAACATGTTTGATGGTGTCAGTGTCTTTAATCAAAATCTGGGGCGTTGGTATATTGTTGCTGTGCCTGATTTAGCCATTTCCTCTACCCTTGAAGCGGGAGGCGAAGTCACCACTTTCACGGCTCAAAATCCTTCTTTAAGAGGACAAAACCTTGGTTATTCTCTTTCCGGCACGGATGCTCGGTTCTTTACCCTAACAACTGGCGGAGTTCTGACCATAAACGATGCCCCGACTGCCGCAAAAACTTCATATGATATTCGCGTATCGGTTACTGCCCCATATGGAACAAACAATCATCGAGACTTTACGTTTGATGATAACCCAGCCCCCAAACTCACTATCACCGGTTCTACTGCGCTTGTTGCAACAGTGGGTACAATCATTAGCCCCATCACCATTTCCAATAGCGGCGGCGTAGCTACCTTCAGCATCAGCCCAGACCTGCCGGCTGGACTGTCCATTGACCCCAACACCGGCACCATTTCAGGTACGCCAACGGCGGTTACGCCTGAAACCACCTACACCATCACCACCACTAATACGGGTGGTGAGGATACCGCCACCATCACCATCACGGTTAATGATGTTGCCCCAAGTATCAGCATCAGTTCCGCCACAGTAACGGCAACAGCGGGCACTGCTATTGCGGATATATCCATTGATGCAAGTGCAGGCGGTGCGGTTGTCAGCTATAGCATCGAGCCGGCCATTGGCAACGGATTGTTGTTTGACACAACCGCCGGCACCATTTCAGGCACGCCAGATGCGGTTGCAGAAGCAATTACCTACACTATCACCGCCACTAATAGCGGTGGTACGGATGATGCTACGGTAGCCATTACGGTTAATGCGGCAATCATCAACGACCCAACACCGTATGTTGTAACCGCGACAGCAAACCCACTCGGGGATAAGATTGAATTAGCCTTCGCTGAGGCGATCACTAACACTGCAATGGTGACCGATTTTACCGTTTCAGGTGCGGCATCAAACCCGGCGGTAAGCGGTTTTAGCTTAAATGCTGCTGCCACCATCCTGACCCTCGAACTTTCAGGCATCATTCTCAGCAGTGAGACTACCACCCTGGCATACAACAAGGGCAGCGGAAGCATTACTAATGCAGATGGACGGGCTTTAGCAAGTTTTACCGGGCAAGCCGTAACCGTACCTGTTCCATTACCGTTACATGCAAGCACTTTTAAGGCAACGGTAGCCAATGAGATAGAGATAAGTTTTGCTGGTTTTATCGCTATCGAAAACGCACGCCCCGCGGACTTTACGGTCATAAGAACGCCATCAACATCAAATCCAGTAGTAACCGCACTTAGAAAACTAAGGCCTGATATTGGGGGAGATAAGCTCATTCTAACGCTGTCGAAAAACATCGTGAGTAGCGATACCATTACCTTGTCCTACACCCGTACACAGGGCGGTATTCAGGGTACTGTTCCTGCCGGATTGCTGGCAAACTTTAGCGGGCAAGCCGTAGCCAATGAAGTGCCAGCAGATACGAGCGCACCAGCAGCCCCGATTATTACGCCACCAAGCGCTGCATCGGTTACTGAAGCGTCATTGACGCTTAGCGGCACTGCCGAGGCGGCAGCAAGCATCCAGCTATTGCGTGGCGGGACTGCAATTACGGGTGCCACCACAGATGCGGATACTAATGGCGACTGGTCAATAACTTTCGACCTGACGGAAGGCGAGAATCTAATCACCGCAACCGCAAGCGATGCCGCCGGTAACGTATCAGTAGCATCCGATGCCGTTAGCATCACGCTGGACACCACCGCCCCTGATGCACCAGTCATCACGCTACCAACAACGCCAATAACTGACAATAGCATAACCATTAGCGGAAGCGCAGAAGCCAGTGCCACGGTAACACTGAACCAAAACGGCAATGCCCTGGCAACTACTGCCACCGCTGATTCTAGTGGTGATTGGTCGCTTGATGTAACGCTGTCTGCTGATAATAATAGAGTCAACACATTCACCGCCACCGCAACCGATGCCGCCGGTAACGTATCAGTAGCATCCGATGCCGTTAGCATCACGCTGGACACCACCGCCCCTGATGCACCAGTCATCACGCTACCAACAACGCCAATAACTGACAATAGCATAACTATTAGCGGCAGCGCAGAAGCCGATGCCACGGTAACACTGAGCCAAAACGGCAATGCCCTGGCAACTACTGCCACCGCTGATTCTAGTGGTGATTGGTCGCTTGATGTAACGCTGTCTGCTGATAATAATGGAGTCAACACATTCACCGCCACCGCAACCGATGCCGCCGGTAACGTATCCGCCGCATCCGCTGCCGTTAGCATTACGCTGGATACCACCGCACCAGCAGCCCCTACTATTACGCCACCAACCGCCACATCGGTCACCGAAGCGTCATTTACTATTAGCGGCAGCGCCGAGGCGGGAGCAAGCATCCAGCTATTGCGTGCTGATACTGAAATTCCTGGTGCCACGACAACTGCTGATGCTAATGAAGACTGGTCAATAACTTTCGATCTGACGGAAGGCGATAATGTAATCACCGCCACCGCAAGCGATGCCGCCGGCAACACATCAGTAGCATCCGCTGCCGTTACCATTACGCTGGATACCACCGCACCGACAAAACCGGTCATTACGGCACCAGCAGCCGACACCACGGTTAACACAACCGCATTCAGGCTTGAAGGCACCACTGAAGCAGGCACCACGGTTGATGTACTCAAGGCAGGCACTTCCATTGGTGCCGCAACCGTAACGGGTGCCACTTGGTCGTTTGCCGTAACGCTAACGGAAGGAGTCAACACATTCACCGCCACCGCAACCGATACTGCTGGCAACCTGTCAGCAGCATCCGATGCCGTTAGCATCACGCTGGAGGCAGCGGACACCACCGCCCCCGATGCACCCGTAATCACTCAACCAACAACGCCAACAAATGCCAATCCCATAACCATTAGCGGCAGCGCAGAAGCCCATGCCACGGTAACGCTGACCCAAAACGGCAATGTATTGACATCATCCACTGCCACTGCTGATTCCAATGGTGATTGGTCGCTTGATGCAACGCTAACGGAAGGAGCTAACCTGTTCACCGCAACCGCAAGCGATGCCGCCGGTAACGTATCAGTAGCATCCGCTGCGGTTAGCATCACGCTAGGCAGTACCACTACTGCCCCGCTAATCAGCCCCGCTCCCCCGATTATCAGTATTAGCGCCGCTACCGTAACGGCAACAGTGGGCAGTGCTATTGCGGATATAACGATCGATTCAACAACAGGCGGCGGCGGTGCAGTTGCCAGCTATGGCATCAACCCGGATATTGGCAATGGACTGTTATTTGACGAAACCACCGGCACCATTTCAGGTACGCCAACGGCGGCTGCAGAAGCAATCAGCTACATCATCACCGCCACTAATAGCGGTGGTTCGGATACCGCGACGGTAGCCATCACCGTCAATGATGCCATCACCGTGAATGATGCCACCAGTTTGACCTTGTCGTTACAAACAAATAATCAGCCGTTGACAAGCCACGTTGTTGGAAGGAATGATCTTACCGTAAACGCCACCGTTACCCTGGAGGGCGGCACCTCCACGACTGCCACCGAGGTGGCAATAACCATTGCCGGTAGCGGGATTGCTGGTGTAATCCCTTTTACCGCCAGCAACTTCACCATCACCATCCCGGCAGGGCAGGCCAGTGCCAGTGCAAATTTCACGGTTACGCTACCTGAGAAACACACAATTGATGCCTATGGCGATGAGACCATCACAGTTACCGCCACACCACCCACATCAGGACTTACGCCAAGCTCGGCAAGTTTCACGCTAACTGACACTATTGATGTCGTAGTAACCCATCGAGGTGCTCGATCACCGGTTGCGGAAGGAGATGCCGGGACGACTGATGTGACGATGCAAATAAAAATCGATATCGCCCAGCGGGGAGGGGAAGGCTCAACGGACGGTGTGATCAAACAGCCAATAACGCTGGACTACGCTATTTCAGGTGATGGTGTTACCGCCACGGACATTACGTCTCGGACGGGTACGGTAACAATACCAAGCGACATAAAGCAGCCAATATTCACACTGCCCATCATACTCGGCGATACGCTGGATGAGGATGATGAAAGCTTCACCATCACCTTAAGCAACCCCAGATTGACAACTACGGGGGCGGATTTTAGCGGGGATGTCACGAGCGAAGTTACTATTACTGATGACGATACCACCCAGATAGAGTTTGCCGATACCGGTATTGAGGTGGACGAGGGCGCGGGTAGTGCTACATTCACCATAGCACTGGCTCCACTTAACGCCTTTCCAGTAACAGTAAACTATGCGACTGCCGATGGCACTGCCGAAGCAGGCTCGGACTACACGGCGATAACAAGCGGAAGCATCACGATTCCAGCAATGAGCGCAAGTGCCGCTGTTAGTGTGCCAGTGATTGATGACCTGGATATCGAGGGCGATGAGACCTTTACCGTAAGGCTAACCGGCACAGACCGTGGCGAACTCGGTACCGCCACCACCGCCACGGCGACAATCACCAATAACGACCCAACACCGTATGTTGTAACCGCGACAACAAACCAACTCGGGGATAAGATTGAATTAGCATTCGCTGAGGCGATCACTAACACTGCAATGGTGAGCGATTTTACCGTTTCAGGTGCGGCATCAAACCCGGCGGTAAGCGGTTTTAGCTTAAATACTGCGGCCACCATCCTGACCCTCGAACTTTCAGGCTTCATTCTCAGCAGTGAGACTACCACCCTGGCATACAACAAGGGCAGCGGAAGCATTACTAATGCAGATGGACGGGCTTTGGCAAGTTTTACCGGGCAAGCCGTCACCGTACTTACTTCATTGTCGTTACATGTACATCAAAGCGGTTTTAAGGCAACGGTAGCCAATGAGATAGAGCTGACTTTTGCTGGTTTTATCGCTATCGAAAACGCACGTCCCGCGGACTTTACGGTCATAAGAACGCCATCAACATCAAATCCAGTAGTAACCGCACTTAGAAAACTAGACCCTGATATTGGGGGAGATAAGCTCATTCTAACGCTGTCGAAAAACATCGTGCAAGGCGATGTCCTTACTCTGTCCTACACCCGTACACAGGGCGGTATTCTGGGTACTGTTCCTGCCGGATTGCTGGCAAACTTTAGCGGGCAAGCCGTAGCCAATGAAGTGCCAGCAGATACGAGCGCACCAACAGCCCCGATTATTACGCCACCAAGTGCTACATCGGTTACTGAAACGTCATTGACGCTTGGCGGCACTGCCGAGGCGGCAGCAAGCATCCAGCTATTGCGTGCTGATACTGAAATTCCTGGTGCCACGACAACTGCTGATGCTAATGAAGACTGGTCAATAACTTTCGATTTGACGGAAGGCGATAATGTAATCACCGCAATCGCAAGCGATGCCGCTGGCAACGCATCCGCCGCATCCGCTGCCGTTAGCATCACGCTGGAGGCATCGGACACCACCGCCCCTGACGCACCGGTAATCACTCAACCAACAACGCCAACAAATGACGACAGCATAACCATTAGCGGCACAGCAGAAGCCGATGCCACGGTAACGCTGACCCAAAACGGCAATGCCTTGACAACCACCGCTGATGCCAGTGGTGTCTGGTCTATTGAGGTAACGCTGTCTGCTGATAATAATGGAGTCAACACATTCACGGCCACCGCAACCGATGCCGTTAGCAATGTCTCTGATTCTTCTTCTGCGGTTACTGTAACGCTGGAGACAACGGACACCACCGCCCCTGACGCACCAGTCATTACGCCACCAACGCCAACACTGCTTAGCGCGCCACTTGACTTCTTTCTCGACATTATGGGTACTGCTGAAGCGGGTTCCACTGTGCGGATATTCAGAGGCGGCTCTTTAGTTCGCACTGAAACCGCCAACGCAGAGGGAAGTTGGGCAATATTTATTGCGGATTTGGGTGATTTGCTTGAAGGCGCCAATGTGTTCACGGCAACCGCAACCGATGCTGCCGGCAACACATCACCGCCATCAGCCGCCGTTACCATCACGCTGGACACCACCCCACCCACTGTAAGCATCACATCCGCTTCCGGGGAGAGTGGCAGCACAGTTACCAGCAGCACATTGCGCTATGCAGCCACCTTTAGTGAGGCGGTTACTGGCTTTGAGATTGACGATATTACGCTAACAGGCACGGCAAACGGAGGCAGTCCTGCCGTCTCTAACTTTGTTGCCGATGCTGATGGCAGCACATTCACCTTTGACGTAGTAAAAGGTAGCTCTGACGGCAGCGTCACCGTCTCCATTGCCGCCGATGTTGCCAAGGATAGGGCAGAGCATCCCAACACCGCTTCTAACGACTACAGCCTGACCATTAACACTGCGTCTCCCGCCGTAACCATCACCTCTACTTCCGGCGATAGTGGCGCCACGCTCAATACCGACACGCTCAGCTATACAGCCGCCTTTAGTGTGGCAGTTACTGGCTTTGTTGCCGACGATATTACGCTAACAGGCACAGCAAACGGAGGCAGTCCTGCCGTCTCTAACTTTGTTGCCAATGCTGATGGCAGCACATTCACCTTTGATGTGCTAAAAGGCAGCTCTGATGGCAGCGTCATTGTCTCCATTCCGGTTGATGCCGCACAGGGTGATGGCGGCGGCAACATCGCTTCTAACCTGTATAGCTTGACCATTGACACCACCAACCCGCCAAAACCCGTTATTACCACTGAAGCGCAATCGGTCAACACGGCACAATTTAGGCTTCGTGGCAGCGCTGATGCGGACGTTACTACGCTGAAACTATTCAGACGGCAGAGTGATATTGCCACGATAAACGTAAATAGCAACGGTACTTGGGAGGTAACGGTAAACCTGAGCGTCGAATTCAACGGCGCCAACGAGTTCACGGTAACCGCAACCGATGCCGCCGGCAACACAGCAACATCAACAGCCGTTACCATCACGCTGGACACCACGTCACCGCCAGCCCCGGTTATTACTGCCAGCGCATTCACCAACACAGCCGCATTCACGCTAACCGGCACCACTGAGGCGGGATCAATAACGGCAATATTCAAGGAAGGTGTTTTTATTGACAGGGCAGACGTAACGGGTAGCCATTGGACGCTTGAAGTAACGCTAACCGAAGGTGTCAACACCTTCACCGCACGAGCACAAGATGCTGCCGGCAACTTATCGCCCCACTCCGAAGCGGCTACCATCACGCTGGACACCACGCCACCGGCAGCACCGCTTATTACGCCACCAACTGACGATTTGGTCACCGAAGCATCATTGACGCTTAACGGCAGTGCTGATGCGGCAGCAAGCATCCAGCTATTGCGTGGTGGCAATGTAATTATTGGCGCCACCATAGATGCTGATACTAATGGCGACTGGTCAATAACCTTCGATTTGACGGAAGGCGAGAATCTAATCACCGCCACCGCAAGCGATGCCGCCGGTAACGTATCCGCCGCATCCGCTGCCGTTAGCATTACGCTGGACACCACCGCACCGGCAGCCCCGGTTATTACGGCACCAGCAGCCGACACCACGGTCAACACAGCTGCATTCACACTTGAAGGCACCACTGAGGCGGGTGCCACGGTCGATGTACTCAAAGATGGCATGTCCATTGGTGCGGCAAGCGTAACGGGTATTAACTGGACGTTTGACGCAACGCTAACGGAAGGAGCCAACGCATTCACCGCAACCGCAACTGATACTGCTGGCAACACATCAGAGGCATCCGATGCGGTTACCATCACGCTGGATGCCACCGCACCGGCAGCACCGGTCATTACAGCACCCGCCAACGCATTGACCAACACAGCCGCATTCACACTTGAAGGCACCACTGAGGCGGCAGCAAGCATCCAGCTATTGCGTGCTAATACTGAAATTCCTGGTGCCACCATAGATGCGGATACTAATGGCGACTGGTCAATAACCTTCGATTTGACGGCAGGCGATAATGTAATCACCGCAACCGCAAGCGATGCCGCCGGCAACACATCAGAGGCATCCGATGTGGTTACCATCACGCTAGACATGGAAGCACCAGTCATCAGCTTGCTGGGCAGTGCGGCACTATCCATCGCAAAGGGCAATACCTATACCGATGCCGGGGCCACGGCAAGCGACACCACCGATGGGAATATTACGGCTTCAATCACAAGCACCATTACCTTCAATGGCAATGCTGCCAACGCCGTAGATACCAATACAGTAGGCACTTACACCATCACCTATAACGTCTCTGATGCGGCGGGCAATGCGGCAACAGCGGTTAGCCGAGTGGTCACGGTGGTGGAGGCGATAAACATAGCAACCAGTTCTCAGGACCCTACGGTAATAACAGCAGGAAATAAAATAAGGGTGGTCTTTTTTGAACCGCTCACTATCACTGCAGTAGCGGGCGACTTTACCGTATCAGGCGCGCCATCAGGCACCACAGTGACCGCGCTTGCTGTAGGCAGTAATAATGATCATTTGATTCTCACTCTGTCAGGAACAATTGCCAAAAACGCAGTGGTGCATCTGGCATACACCCAAACAGCCGGTAGCATTAGCACAGCCAGCGGCATTCTTGCCGACTTTTCTGGCGTAAGGGTATTAACTAACAATATACAGGCAGTTGCCCCAGAGGTAGAGACAGCACGGGTTAGTACGGATGGCAGCGCCATCATTCTGACCTTTGACAAAGACATAACCCTCAATAGCGTATCCAATAGTCGTTTTGCAGTAAGGGTGGGGGGCGCTTCCTTTCAGGGCGGCGGCGGCGTAACCGGGCTGAGTGCAACTGGAAAAGAGCTTACCGTCAGCCTGGCTACCGCCATTGCGCGTGGTATGGCGGTAACACTGGCATACATCGCACCAACAGCAGCACAGAGCGGTACTATTATCGGTGCTGACGGTAGTGTGGTTGCGGCGTTTAACCCTCTGGCAGTCACGAACACCGGCCATGCGGTTGACCAACCCACCATTACGCCACCCGCCGTGACGCTGGTCAACACAGCATCATTAACGCTGAGTGGCACGGGCCGGGCAGGCTCCAATGTGCAACTATGTAGAGGTGTTACATTTAGTGTTGGTAGCGCAACCGTAGATGCAAACGGTGACTGGACAGCTGAGGTGATGTTAGTCGGGGATGAAAACAGCATTACAGTACAGCCAGAAGGAGAATGCTCGCCAGCAGCGCAGGGTCGCTCTGCAGCGATTGTCATTGTGCAGGATACTTTTCCGCCGTCAGGTCCTGTTATTCAAACCTCAGCGCAAACGTTTAGCGTGGCACCCGATTCTATCAATATTGAGGGTACTGCTGATACGGGTTCCACTGTAGCGCTATTTAGAGGGGCTGAATCGGTTGGCACTGCAACCGTAACAGATGGCAGCTGGACAATAGTGGTTACGGCGTTGATTGAAGGTGCCAACCTGTTCACGGCAACCGCAACCGATACTGCCGGCAACGTATCAGCAGTATCCAATGCCGTTACCCTCACGCTGGACACCACCGCACCTGCTGTAAGCATCACCTCTGCTTCCGGGGTGAGTGGCAGCATAGTCAGCAGCGCCACACTGCGCTATACAGCCACCTTTAGTGAGGCGGTTACTGGCTTTGAGCTATCTGATATTACGCTAACAGGCACGGCAAATGGAGGTAATCCGGCTGCCTCTAACTTGCAAGGTACTGGTGCGGTTTACACCTTTGACGTGCTAAAAGGCAGCACTGACGGCAACGTCACCGTCTCCATCGCCGCCAGTGTTGCCGAGGATAGTGCTGGGCATTCCAACATCGCTTCTAACGACTACACCCTGACCATTAACACCGCGTCTCCCGCCGTAAGCATCACCTCTGCTTCTGGGGTGAGTGGCGGCATAGTCAGCAGCGCCACACTGCGCTATACAGCCACCTTTAGTGTGGCAGTTAGCGACTTTGTTGTCGGCGATATTACGGTAGCAGGCACGGCAGGTGTTACCTCTGCAAGCAATTTTGCTGCAAACGCTGACAGCACAATATTCACCTTTGACGTGCTAAGAGGCAACTCTGACGGCAGCGTCATCGTCTCCATTGCCGCTGGTGTCGCACAGGGTAACGGGCAGGACAACATCGCCTCTAATCAGCACACATTGACCATTGACACCAGCGTTCCGGCAAAACCGGTTATTACCACTGAAGCACAATCGGTCAACCCGGCACGATTTACGCTTCGTGGCACTGCGGATATGGACGTTACCAGCGTGGAGCTATTCAGAGGTATTGCTTCTCAAGGCGCGATACCGGTAACAGCCGGTGTTTGGGAGAAAACGATAACGCTAAACTTCGCATTCAACGGCGCCAACGTGTTCACGGTAATCGCAAGCGATGCCGCCGGTAACGTATCAGCCGTATCCGATGCCGTTACCATCACGCGCGATGCCACCGCACCGCTCATCGTGTCTATGACATCGACCGCACAAAGCCCAACTTCGCTTAACCCTATCCCAATTACTGTATTGTTCTCCGAGCCAGTAACCGGACTTGACGCATCTGACATAACAGTCACTAACGGCACAGTAACCAACGGCAGCATACAAAGTGCTGGCGCATCTTACGCTTTTGGCATAACGCCAACTGCTGATGGTGCTATTACAGTGAACATCCCGGCAAATGCAGTTGTTGATGCCGCCGGCAATTCAAACACGGCTGCTGCACCACAATTTACCATTACATCGGATAGAACCGCACCTACAGTAGCCATTAGCACGCAAGCACAAACGGTCAGCACAGCCGCATTCACGCTTGCAGGCACCACTGAAGCAGGTGCCACGGTCGAGGTATTCAAAGGAGGCACCTCCATTGATGCGGCAAGCGTAACGGGTATTAACTGGACGTTTGACGTAACGCTAACCGAGGGTGCCAACGCATTCACCGCAACCGCAACTGATACTGCTGGCAACACAGCAGACGCAACCGTTAGCATCATGCTGGACACCCCACCAGTCATCAGCTTGCTGGGCAGTGCGGCACTATCCATCGCAAAGGGCAATACCTATACCGATGCCGGGGCCACGGCAAGCGACACCACCGATGGGGATATTACGGCTTCAATCACACCAACTATTACCTTCAATGGCGGCACTGTCGCTGCCGTAGATACCAATGCAGTAGGCGTTTACACCATCACCTATAACGTCTCTGATGCGGCGGGCAATGCGGCAACAGCGGTTAGCCGAGTGGTCACGGTGGTGGAGGCGATAAACATAGCAACCAGTTCTCAGGACCCTACGGTAATAACAGCAGGAAATAAAATAAGGGTGGTCTTTTTTGAACCGCTCACTATCACTGCAGTAGCGGGCGACTTTACCGTATCAGGCGCGCCATCAGGCACCACAGTGACCGCGCTTGCTGTAGGCAGTAATAATGGTCATTTGATTCTCACTCTGTCAGGAACAATTGCCAAAAACGCAGTGGTGAATCTGGCATACACCCAAACAGCCGGTAGCATTAGCACAGCCAGCGGCATTCTTGCCGACTTTTCTGGCGTAAGGGTATTAACTAACAATATACAGGCAGTTGCCCCAGAGGTAGAGACAGCACGGGTTAGTGAGGATGGCAGAGCCATCATTCTGACCTTTGACAAAGACATAACCCTCAATAGCGTATCCAATAGTCGTTTTGCAGTAAGGGTGGGGGGCGCTTCCTTTCAGGGCGGCGGCGGCGTAACCGGGCTGAGTGCAACTGGAAAAGAGCTTACCGTCAGCCTGGCTACCGCCATTGCGCGTGGTATGGCGGTAACACTGGCATACATCGCACCAACAGCAGCACAGAGCGGTACTATTACCGGTGCTGACGGCAGCGTAGTTGCGGCGTTTAACCCTCTGGCAGTCACGAACACCGGTCAGGCGGTTGACCAACCCACCATTACGCCACCCGCCATGACGCTGGTCAACACAGCATCATTAACGCTGAGTGGCACGGGCCGGGCAGGCTCCAATGTGCAGCTATGTAGAGATTTATTAGTTAGTGTTGGTAGCGCAACCGTAGATGCGGACGGTGGCTGGACAGCTGAGGTGATGTTAGTCGGGGATGAAAACAGCATTACAGTACAGCCAGAAGGAGAATGCTCGCCAGCAGCGCAGGGTCGCTCCGCAGCGATTGTCATTGTGCAGGATACTTTTCCGCCGTCAGGTCCTGTTATTCAAACCTCAGCGCAAACGTTTAGCGTGGCACCCAATTCTATCAATATTGAGGGTAGTGCTGATGCGGGTTCCACTGTAGCGCTATTTAGAGGGGCTGAATCGGTTGGCACTGCAACCGTAACAGATGGCAGCTGGACAATAGTGGTTACGGCGTTGATTGAGGGTGCCAACGTGTTCACCGCAACCGCAACCGATACTGCCGGCAACGTATCAGCAGTATCCAATGCCGTTACCCTCACGCTGGACACTACCGCACCTGCTGTAAGCATCACCTCTGCTTCCGGGGAGAGTGGCAGCACAGTCAGCAGCGCCACACTGCGCTATACAGCCACCTTTAGTGAGGTGGTTACTGGCTTTGAGCTATCTGATATTACGCTAACAGGCACGGCAAACGGAGGCGATCCGGCTGCTTCTAACTTGCAAGGTGCTGGTGCGGTTTACACCTTTGACGTGCTAAAAGGCAGCACTGACGGCAGCGTTACCGTCTCCATCGCCGCCAGTGTTGCCGAGGATAGTGCTGGGCATTCCAACATCGCTTCTAACGACTACAGCCTGACCATTAACACCGCGTCTCCCGCCGTAAGTATCACCTCTGCTTCTGGGGTGAGTGGCGGCATAGTCAGCAGCGCCACACTGCGCTATACAGCCACCTTTAGTGTGGCAGTTAGCGACTTTGTTGTCGGCGATATTACGGTAGCAGGCACGGCAGGTGTTACCTCTGCAAGCAATTTTGCTGCAAACGCTGACAGCACAATATTCACCTTTGACGTGCTAAGAGGCAACTCTGACGGCAGCGTCATCGTCTCCATTGCCGCCGATGTCGCACAGGGTAACGGGCAGGACAACATCGCCTCTAATCAGCACACATTGACCATTGACACCAGCGTTCCGGCAAAACCGGTTATTACCACTGAAGCACAATCGGTCAACCCGGCACGATTTACGCTTCGTGGCACTGCGGATATGGACGTTACCAGCGTGGAGCTATTCAGAGGTATTGCTTCTCAAGGCGCGATACCGGTAACAGCCGGTGTTTGGGAGAAAACGATAAGTCTAAACTTCGCATTCAACGGCGCCAACGTGTTCACGGTAATCGCAAGCGATGCCGCCGGTAACGTATCAGCCGTATCCGATGCCGTTACCATCACGCGCGATGCCACCGCACCGCTCATCGTGTCTATGACATCGACCGCACAAAGCCCAACTTCGCTTAACCCTATCCCGATTACTGTATCGTTCTCCGAGCCAGTAACCGGACTTGACGCATCTGACATAACAGTCACTAACGGCACAGTAACCAACGGCAGCATACAAAGCGCTGGCGCATCTTACGCTTTTGGCATAACCCCAACTGCTGATGGAACTATTACAGTGAACATCCCGGCAGCGGCGGTTGTTGATGCCGCCGGCAATTCAAACACGGCTGCTGCACCACAATTTACCATTACATCGGATAGAACCGCACCTACAGTAGCCATTAGCACGCAAGCACAAACGGTCAGCACAGCCGCATTCACACTTGCAGGCACCACTGAAGCAGGTGCCACCACGGTCGATGTACTCAAAGATGGCATGTCCATTGGTGCCGCAAGCGTAACGGGTATTAACTGGACGTTTGACGTAACGCTAACGGAAGGAGCCAACGCATTCACCGCAACCGCAACTGATACTGCTGGCAACACAGCAGACGCAACCGTTAGCATCACGCTGGACACCACCACTGCCCCAAGTATCAGTATCAGCCCCAATACAGTAACGGCAACAGCGGGCACGGCTATTGCGGATATAACTATCACTTCAACGGGCGATGATGTTGACAGCTATAGCATCAACCCAGCCATTGGCAATGGACTGTCATTTGACACAAGCACTGGCATCATTTCAGGTACGCCAGATGCGGCTGCAGAAGCAATTACCTACACCATCACCGCCACTAATACGGGTGGTTCGGATACCGCTACAGTAGCCATCACCGTCGAGGCGGCAGCGGACACCACGCCACCGGCAGCACCGCTTATTACGTCACCAACTGACAATTTGGTCACCGAAGCATCATTGACGCTTAGCGGCAGTGCTGAAGTAGGAGCAAGCATCCAGCTATTGCGTAGTGGGACTGCAATTACAAGTGCCACCACAGATGCGGATACTAATGGCGACTGGTCAATAACCTTCGATCTGACGGAAGGCGAGAATCTAATCACCGCAACCGCAAGCGATGCCGCCGGCAACGTATCCGCCGCATCCGCTGCCGTTAGCATTACGCTGGACACCACCGCACCGGCACAACCGGTTATTACCACAGCTGTTGTAACACCACCAAGCTTAATAGTAACCACCACAACACCATTCACTGTTACTGGTACCGCTGAGGCGGGAGCAGAGGTAGCAATATTTCGTCTTCGGCAGATCCGCCGCGGCCCCGTTAGCACTATCCAACGTGTCCCTAATGGTACCGTAACGGCTGATAATAACGGCGACTGGACAGCGCCCATTTCGTTGACTGAGGGTGTATCAAACTTCGTAGCAGTCGCAACCGATGCCGCCGGCAATAAATCCGCAGACTCCATTCAGTTTGACATCAAACTGGATACCACCGCACCCACAGTAAACAGCCTTACATCGACTGCCGGGGCAGATGGTGCCACAGTAGAGACCCGCACACTGCACTACGAAGTCGCATTTGGTGAGTTCGTTAGCGGCTTTACAGCCAACTCGATTACGGTAGGGGGTTCGGCAGGTGGTTCGGTAACCAGCGTTTCTGGAGACCCTGCTGTGAGAGCCGATTTTTACGAATTTGATGTAGAAGCCACCAGCGACGGCAGCGTTATCGTATCCATCGCCGCCGGTGCTGTACAGGATATTGCTGGTACTGGCAACATCGCTTCCAGCGCACACACATTGACCATTGATGCCATTGATGCCCCGAGTATCAGTATCAGCCCCGCTACCGTAACCGTAATGGCAGGCACGGCTATTGCGGATATCACTATCACTTCAACGGGCGATGATGTTGTCAGCTATGGCATCGCCCCGGATATTGAGAATGGACTGTCATTTGACACAAGCACTGGCACTATTTCAGGTACGCCAACGGCGGTTGCAGAAGCAATTACCTACACCATCACCGCCACTAATACGGCTGGTACAGCGACCGCTACAGTAGCCATCACCGTCGAGGCAGCAGCGGACACCACCGCACCGGCAGCACCGCTTATTACGCTACCAACTGACGATTTGGTCACCGAAGCATCATTGACGCTTAGCGGCAGTGCTGAAGTAGGAGCAAGCATCCAGCTATTGCGTAGTGGGACTGCAATTACAAGTGCCACCACAGATGCGGATACTAATGGCGACTGGTCAATAACCTTCGATTTGACGGAAGGCGATAATGTAATCACCGCAACCGCAAGCGATGCCGCCGGTAACGTATCCGCCGCATCCGCTGCGGTTAGCATCACGCTGGACACCACCGCACCGGCAGCACCGGTTATTACCACAGCTGTTGTAACACCACCAAGCTTAATAGTAACCACCACAACACCATTCACTGTTGCTGGCACCGCTGAGGCGGGAGCAGAGGTAGCAATATTTCGTCTTCGGCAGATCCGCCGCGGCCCCGTTAGCACTATCCAACGTGTCCCTAATGGTACCGTAACGGCTGATAATAACGGCGACTGGACAGCGCCCATTTCGTTGACTGAGGGTGTATCACGCTTCGTAGCAGTCGCAACCGATGCCGCCGGCAATGTATCAGCAGACTCCATTCAGTTTGACATCAAACTGGATACCACCGCACCCACAGTAAACAGCCTTACATCGACTGCCGGGGCGGATGGTGCCACAGTAAATACCCGCACACTGCACTACGAAGTCGCATTTGGTGAGTTTGTTAGCGGCTTTACAGCCAACTCGATTACGGTAGGGGGTTCGGCAGGGGGTTCGGTAACCAGCGTTTCTGGAGACCCTGCTGTGAGAGCCGATGTTTACGAATTTGATGTAGAAGCCACCAGCGACGGCAGCGTTATCGTATCCATCGCCGCCGGTGCTGTACAGGATATTGCTGGTACTGGCAACATCGCTTCCAGCGCACACACATTGACCATTGATGCCATTGATGCCCCGAGTATCAGTATCAGCCCCGCTACAGTAACAGTAATGGCAGGCACGGCTATTGCCGATATAACTATCACTTCAACGGGCGATGATGTTGACAGCTACAGCATTGCCCCGGATATTGAGAATGGACTGTCATTTGACACAAGCACTGGCACTATTTCAGGTACGCCAACGGCGGTTGCAGAAGCAATTACCTACACCATCACCGCCACTAATAGCGCTGATTCGGATACCGCTACAGTAGCCATCACCGTCGAGGCGGCAGCGGACACCACGCCACCGGCAGCACCGCTTATTACGTCACCAACTGACAATTTGGTCACCGAAGCATCATTGACGCTTAGCGGCAGTGCTGAAGTAGGAGCAAGCATCCAGCTATTGCGTAGTGGGACTGCAATTACAAGTGCCACCACAGATGCGGATACTAATGGCGACTGGTCAATAACCTTCGATTTGACGGAAGGCGATAATGTAATCACCGCAACCGCAAGCGATGCCGCCGGTAACGTATCCGCCGCATCCGCTGCGGTTAGCATCACGCTGGACACCACCGCACCGGCAGCACCGGTTATTACCACAGCTGTTGTAACACCACCAAGCTTAATAGTAACCACCACAACACCATTCACTGTTGCTGGCACCGCTGAGGCGGGAGCAGAGGTAGCAATATTTCGTCTTCGGCAGATCCGCCGCGGCCCCGTTAGCACTATCCAACGTGTCCCTAATGGTACCGTAACGGCTGATAATAACGGCGACTGGACAGCGCCCATTTCGTTGACTGAGGGTGTATCACGCTTCGTAGCAGTCGCAACCGATGCCGCCGGCAATGTATCAGCAGACTCCATTCAGTTTGACATCAAACTGGATACCACCGCACCCACAGTAAACAGCCTTACATCGACTGCCGGGGCGGATGGTGCCACAGTAAATACCCGCACACTGCACTACGAAGTCGCATTTGGTGAGTTTGTTAGCGGCTTTACAGCCAACTCGATTACGGTAGGGGGTTCGGCAGGGGGTTCGGTAACCAGCGTTTCTGGAGACCCTGCTGTGAGAGCCGATGTTTACGAATTTGATGTAGAAGCCACCAGCGACGGCAGCGTTATCGTATCCATCGCCGCCGGTGCTGTACAGGATATTGCTGGTACTGGCAACATCGCTTCCAGCGCACACACATTGACCATTGATGCCATTGATGCCCCGAGTATCAGTATCAGCCCCGCTACAGTAACAGTAATGGCAGGCACGGCTATTGCCGATATAACTATCACTTCAACGGGCGATGATGTTGTCAGCTATGGCATCGCCCCGGACATTGCTAATGGACTGTCGTTTGACAGTAGCACTGGCACCATTTCAGGCACACCAGATGCGGCTGCACCTGAAATCATTTACACCATCACCGCCACTAATAGCGGTGGTTCGGATACCGCTACAGTAGCCATCACCGTCGAGGCGGACACCACGCCACCGGCAGTCGCGATTACTACCCCAGCACAAACAGTAAATGCTGATTCACTTGAGTTTCATGCTGGTGGACTTTCGGTATTCACGCTTATGGGTACTGCTGAGGTAGGTTCTACTGTGGAGATATTCAGAGAAAATGTCTCTCATGGCTCTGCACTAGTAACGGATAGTGGCACTTGGACTAAAACTGTTACAGTGTTCTTAGAAGGCACCAACGAGTTCAAGGCAACCGCAACTGATACTGCTGGCAACACAGCAGACGCAACCGTTACTATTACGCGGGACACTGCCGCCCCGACAGTCGCGATTACTACCACAGCACAAACGGTCAACGAAGCATCATTTACCCTTGAAGGCACCGTTGAGGCGGGTGCCACGGTTGATGTACTCAAAGCAGGCAATTCCATTGGTGCCGCAAGCGTAACGGGTATTAACTGGACGTTTGCTACAACGCTAACGGAAGGAGCCAACCTATTCACCGCAACCGCAAGCGATGCCGCCGGTAACGTATCCGCCGCATCCGCTGCCGTTAGCATTACGCTGGACAGTACCACAGACCAAACAAAACCGACCATACAGATAACATCTGCTGCAACAAGTCCAACGAACACCAATCCAATCTCAATCAATCTGCTATTCTCGGAACCGCTGACCGGATTTGAAGAATCTGATATTAGCGTTAGCGGTGGAACTATAACGGCAGGTTCATATGAGATCATTGATGCCGTTTCCGACGGTGGCGTTGATCCTGCTCGTTTTACGATAACACCATCTGCTGATGGACTAATTACCGTGAGCATTGCTGCTGACGCAGCGCAAGATTCTGCCACAAACGGAAACCCTGCTGCATCATTTGATATTATCTATGATGGAACAGCACCCGTTGTTACCATTACATCCAGCACCGGGAACAATGGAAACTCAGTCGAAGCCGCCACACTAAGCTATACAGCCACTTTTAGTGAGGATGTTACTGGCTTTGAGGTCGGCGGTATTACGGTTACAGGCACAGCAGGTGTTACCTCTGCAACCAACTTTGTGACAGTCTCTACAACTGTTTACACCTTTGATGTGTTCAGAGGCGCACCTGATGGAACCGTTATCGTATCCATTGCCAAAGATAGTGCTATGGATAGTGCTGGTAATGGCAACACCGCTTCTGATGGATTCGTATTCACCATTCGCACCCCCTTAACCATCACCAGCATGGCACAAACCGTCAACGTAAATTCATTCACACTTACTGGAACTGCCAGGCCAGGGTCTGATTTGACCGTGTCACACCGCGTCGGTACTAGCTCTGCTCCAGAAATAACGCTAACCACAACGACCACTAATTGGCAGATTGAGGTAACACTACTTGAAGGTGACAACCGATTTGAAGTAGCCAGAAACCTCAACAAGGACGATACGACATACTCCAATTCGGTTGACATCACGTTGGATTCCACAGCACCTGCAGTAGCCATTACCACTACAGCACAAGCGGTCAACGATGCCGCATTCACGCTTACTGGCACCGTTGAGGCGGGTGCCACGGTTGATGTGCTCAAAGATGGCACTTCTATTGGTGCCGCAAACGTAACGGATACCACCTGGTCGCTTGCTGTAACACTGGCTGATGGAGCCAACACCTTCACGGCAACCGCAAGCGATGGCGCAATGAACACGTCAACCCCAACCGCTGCGGTTAGCATCACGCTGGACACCACTCTGCCAGATGCCCCCGTCATCACTCAACCAACAACGCCAACAAATGACAATACCATAGCCATTAGCGGAACCGCAGAAGCCGGTTCCACGGTAACACTGAGCCAAAATGGCAATGCCTTGGCAACCACTGCCACCGCTAACTCTGGGGGTGCCTGGTCGCTTGCCGTAACGCTGATTGAGGGAGCCAACACCTTCACCGCAACCGCAAGCGATGCCGCCGGTAACGTATCCGCCGCATCCGCTGCCGTTAGCATCACGCTGAACACCACCACTGCCCCGATGATCAGCATCAGCCCCGCTACCGTAACGGCAATAATGGGCACGGCTATCACGCCGATAAGCATCACTTCAACGGGCGATGATGTTGACAGCTATAGCATCAACCCGGATATTGGCAATGGACTGATGTTTGACACAAGCACCGGCACCATTTCAGGTACGCCAGATGCGGTTGCAGACGCAATCCCCTACACCATCACCGCCACCAATAGTGCTGGTATGGCGATGGCTACAGTAACCATCACCGTCGAGGCACCGGACACCACGCCACCGGCAGCACCGGTTATTACCACACCTGCTGCAACACCAGACCACATAATAACCGCCACGACACTCGTTACTGTTCACGGTACTGCTGAGGCAGGCGCATTGGTAGAAGTGTATTCTGTGCGCCGTATCGGTAGTAAAGGTGATGAACCGGAAAGGATAATAACACCCAGATCTAGAGGTAGCGTAACGGCTGATAATAACGGCAACTGGATGCTCGAGATAGATGTGGCTAGCGCGTACCACGTAGCAACTGCAACCGATGCCGCCGGCAATGTATCAGCATACTCCAATCTGGTTTTCATTGATTTGGACACCACGCCACCGCCAGCACCGCTTATTAGCACCACAGCACAAACGGTGAACACGGTAGCATTCACCATTAGCGGCAGCGCCGAGGCGAAAGCAAGCATCCAGCTATTGCGTGCTGGCAATGTAATTTCTGGTGCCACTGCAAAGGTTGCTAATAATCGCCAGTGGTCAATAACCTTTGATCTGGAAGCAGGTGCCAACGACATCACCGCAACCGCAACCGACAGGGCAGGCCACACGTCAGTCCCATCCGCTGCGGTTAGCATCACGCTGGACACCACCGCACCGGCACAACCGGTTATTACCACCGCCACACCGCAAACGGTCGACACAGCCACATTCACACTTGAAGGCAGCACTGAAGCCGATGCCACGGTAACACTGAGCCAAAATAGCAATGCCTTGGCAACCACTGCCACCGCTAACTCTGCTGGTGCCTGGTCGCTTGCCGTAACGCTAACCGAAGGCGCCAACCTATTCACCGCAACCGCAAGCGATGCCGCCGGCAACGTATCCGCCGCATCCGCTGCCGTTAGCATCACGCTGAACACCACCACTGCCCCGATAATCAGTATCAGCCCCGCTACCGTAACGGCAATAATGGGCACGGCTATCACGCCGATAAGCATCACTTCAACGGGCGATGATGTTGACAGCTATAGCATTGCCCCAGCCATTAGCAATGGGCTGATGTTTGACACAAGCGCCGGCACCATTTCAGGCACGCCAGCGGCAGTTGCAGACGCAATCCCCTACACCATCACCGCCACCAACAGTGCTGGTATGGCGATGGCTACAGTAAGCATCACCGTCGAGGCACCGGACACCACGCCACCGGCAGCACCGGTTATTACCACACCTGCTGCAACACCAGACCACATAATAACCGCCACGACACTCGTTACTGTTAACGGTACTGCTGAGGCAGGCGCATTGGTAGAAGTGTATTCTGTGCGCCGTATCGGTAGTAAAGGTGATGAACCGGAAAGGATAATAACACCCAGATCTAGAGGTAGCGTAACGGCTGATAATAACGGCAACTGGATGCTCGAGATAGATGTGGCTAGCGCGTACCACGTAGCAACTGCAACCGATGCCGCCGGCAATGTATCAGCATACTCCAATCTGGTTTTCATTGATTTGGACACCACGCCACCGCCAGCACCGCTTATTAGCACCACAGCACAAACGGTGAACACGGTAGCATTCACCATTAGCGGCAGCGCCGAGGCGAAAGCAAGCATCCAGCTATTGCGTGCTGACAATGTAATTTCTGGTGCCACTGCAAAGGTTGCTAATAATCGCCAGTGGTCAATAACCTTTGATCTGGAAGCAGGTGCCAACGACATCACCGCAACCGCAACCGACAGGGCAGGCCACACGTCAGTCCCATCCGCTGCGGTTAGCATCACGCTGGACACCACCGCACTGGCACAACCGGTTATTACCACCGCCACACCGCAAACGGTCGACACAGCCACATTCACACTTGAAGGCACCACTGAAGCCGATGCCACGGTTGATGTACTCAAAGATGGCGCCTCCATTGGTACGGCAAGCGTAACGGGTACTGACTGGACGTTTGCTACAACGCTAACCGAAGGCGCCAATCTATTCACCGCAACCGCAAGCGATGCCGCCGGCAACGTATCCGCCGCATCCGCTGCCGTTAGCATCACGCTGAACACCACCACTGCCCCGATAATCAGTATCAGCCCCGCTACCGTAACGGCAATAATGGGCACGGCTATCACGCCGATAAGCATCACTTCAACGGGCGATGATGTTGACAGCTATAGCATTGCCCCAGCCATTAGCAATGGGCTGATGTTTGACACAAGCGCCGGCACCATTTCAGGCACGCCAGCGGCAGTTGCAGACGCAATCCCCTACACCATCACCGCCACCAACAGTGCTGGTATGGCGATGGCTACAGTAAGCATCACCGTCGAGGCACCGGACACCACGCCACCGGCAGCACCGGTTATTACCACACCTGCTGCAACACCAGACCACATAATAACCGCCACGACACTCGTTACTGTTAACGGTACTGCTGAGGCAGGCGCATTGGTAGAAGTGTATTCTGTGCGCCGTATCGGTAGTAAAGGTGATGAACCGGAAAGGATAATAACACCCAGATCTAGAGGTAGCGTAACGGCTGATAATAACGGCAACTGGATGCTCGAGATAGATGTGGCTAGCGCGTACCACGTAGCAACTGCAACCGATGCCGCCGGCAATGTATCAGCATACTCCAATCTGGTTTTCATTGATTTGGACACCACGCCACCGCCAGCACCGCTTATTAGCACCACAGCACAAACGGTGAACACGGTAGCATTCACCATTAGCGGCAGCGCCGAGGCGAAAGCAAGCATCCAGCTATTGCGTGCTGACAATGTAATTTCTGGTGCCACTGCAAAGGTTGCTAATAATCGCCAGTGGTCAATAACCTTTGATCTGGAAGCAGGTGCCAACGACATCACCGCAACCGCAACCGACAGGGCAGGCCACACGTCAGTCCCATCCGCTGCGGTTAGCATCACGCTGGACACCACCGCACTGGCACAACCGGTTATTACCACCGCCACACCGCAAACGGTCGACACAGCCACATTCACACTTGAAGGCACCACTGAAGCCGATGCCACGGTTGATGTACTCAAAGATGGCGCCTCCATTGGTACGGCAAGCGTAACGGGTACTGACTGGACGTTTGCTACAACGCTAACCGAAGGCGCCAATCTATTCACCGCAACCGCAAGCGATGCCGCCGGTAACGTATCCGCCGCATCCGCTGCCGTTAGCATCACGCTGAACACCACCACGACCCCGATAATCAGCATCAGCCCCGCTACCGTAACGGCAATAATGGGCACGGCTATCACGCCGATAAGCATCACTTCAACGGGCGATGATGTTGACAGCTATAGCATCAACCCAGCCATTAGCAATGGGCTGATGTTTGACACAAGCGCCGGCATCATTTCAGGTACGCCAGATGCGGTTGCAGACGCAATCCCCTACACTATCACCGCCACCAATAGTGCTGGTATGGCGATGGCTACAGTAAGCATCACCGTCGAGGCACCGGACACCACGCCACCGGCAGCACCGGTTATTACCACACCTGCTGCAACACCAGACCACATAATAACCGCCACGACACTCGTTACTGTTCACGGTACTGCTGAGGCAGGCGCATTGGTAGAAGTGTATTCTGTGCGCCGTATCGGTAGTAAAGGTGATGAACCGGAAAGGATAATAACACCCAGATCTAGAGGTAGCGTAACGGCTGATAATAACGGCAACTGGATGCTCGAGATAGATGTGGCTAGCGCGTACCACGTAGCAACTGCAACCGATGCCGCCGGCAATGTATCAGCATACTCCAATCTGGTTTTCATTGATTTGGACACCACGCCACCGCCAGCACCGCTTATTAGCACCACAGCACAAACGGTGAACACGGTAGCATTCACCATTAGCGGCAGCGCCGAGGCGAAAGCAAGCATCCAGCTATTGCGTGCTGGCAATGTAATTTCTGGTGCCACTGCAAAGGTTGCTAATAATCGCCAGTGGTCAATAACCTTTGATCTGGAAGCAGGTGCCAACGACATCACCGCAACCGCAACCGACAGGGCAGGCCACACGTCAGTCCCATCCGCTGCGGTTAGCATCACGCTGGACACCACCGCACCGGCACAACCGGTTATTACCACCGCCACACCGCAAACGGTCGACACAGCCACATTCACACTTGAAGGCACCACTGAAGCCGGTGCCACGGTAACACTGAGCCAAAATGGCAATGCCTTGACACCCACTGCCACCGCTAACTCTGGGGGTGCCTGGTCGCTTGCCGTAACGCTGATTGAGGGAGCCAACACCTTCACCGCAACCGCAAGCGATGCCGCCGGCAACGTATCCGCCGCATCCGCTGCGGTTAGCATCACGCTGAACACCACCACTGCCCCGATGATCAGTATCAGTCCCGCTACCGTAACGGCAATAATGGGCACGGCTATCACGTCGATAAGCATCACTTCAACGGGCGATGATGTTGACAGCTATAGCATCAACCCAGCCATTAGCAATGGACTGATGTTTGACACTAACACCGGCATCATTTCAGGTACGCCAACGGCGGTTGCAGACGCAATCCCCTACACCATCACCGCCACCAACAGTGCTGGTATGGCGATGACTACAGTAACCATCACCGTCAATGCGGCGGACACCACCCAACCCAGCGTAACCATCTCATCTTTCCCGGAGTCAGCTAATATAGCTAATGGCGACACAGTAAATGCCACCACGCTACGCTATGAAGTCGCCTTTAGTGAGCTTATTAGCGGTTTTGAGATCGATGATATTACCGTAACCGGCACGGCAGCTGTTACTACGGCATCCAACTTGAGTGGTGGTGTTAATGGTACGGGGCTGTTTTTCCAATTTGAGGTGCTAAAAGGCAGCCTTGACGGCACCGTCATCGTCTCCATTGCCGAGAATATTGCCGAGGATGCTGCGGGTAATGGCAACACCGCTTCTGGCGACTACACATTAACCATTGACACCACGCCACCAACCATCACGCTAAATGGCGATGCTGCCCTAACCCTCGTCAGAGGCACGGCTTATACCGATGCCGGGGCAACGGCAAGCGATAACACTGGTGGGGATATTACGGGTTCAATCACAACGAGCTTTACCCTCGATGGCACTGCGGTCGCTTCCTTAAATACTGCTCAACCGGGCACTTACATCATCACCTATAACGTATCCGATGCGGCTCGCAACCCGGCAATGGCAGTTACCCGAATGGTCACGACGGTGGAAGCACTAAGCCCAAACACAAATGGCGTTATCGCAACAGCAGCAGGCGATAAAATAAGGCTACAGTTTGTTGACCAACAACTCACCAACAATGGTGCAGCACCGGGTGACTTTAGCTTGTCAGGAGCGGCAGGGATAACAGTCACCGCGCTTGCTGTAGATGCAGATGATAGTACTGTATTGATTCTCACCTTATCGGGTAACATTGCCAAAGATGCAGCAGTCACACTGGCATACACTCGAACAGCAGGTAGCATTAGCGGGGTGTTCAGTACCGGCAGTATCAGCAGCAATGGCATTGTTATAGACTTTGCTGCTACAGATGTGGACACGAGCAATATAATAGCCCCAGACCAAACAGAACCGACTATACAGATAGCATCTACTGCAACAAGTCCAACGAATGCTAATCCAATCCCGATCAATCTAACATTCTCAGAATCGCTGACCGGATTTGAAGAATCTAATATTACGGTTAGCGGCGGAACTATAACGGCAGGTTCATATCTGGTCACTAGTAGCAATCCAGACGGTTCTAGCCTTGGTGCTTCTTTTACGATAACACCGTCTAATGACGGGCTAATTACCGTGCGTATTGCCGCTGGTGCAGCGCAAAACCTTGCCACAAACGGAAACCCTGCCGCATCATTTGACATTACTTATGACGGAACAGCGCCCGTTGTTACCATTAGCACTCAAGCACAAGCGGTCAACGATGCCGCATTCACGCTTACCGGCACCGTTGAGGCGGGTGCCACGGTTGATGTGCTCAAAGATGGCACTTCCATTGGTGCCGCAAACGTAACGGATACCACCTGGTCGCTTGCTGTAACACTGACTGATGGAGCCAACCTGTTCACCGTAACCGCAAGCGATACCGCCGGTAACGTATCCGAAGCATCCGCTGCGGTTAGCATCACGCTGAACACCACCACCGCCCCGAGTATCAGCATCACCCCCGCCACAGTAACGGCAACAGCGGGCACTGCTATCACGCCGATAACCATCACTTCAAGCGGTGGTGATGTTGACAGCTATAGCATTGAACCAGTCATTGGCAATGGACTGATGTTTGACGCTAACACCGGCACCATTTCAGGTACGCCAACGGTGGCTGCAGGAGCAATCACCTACACCATCACCGCCACTAATAGCGGTGGTGAGGCGATGGTTATGCTAACCATCACCGTCGAGGCGGCAGCGGACACCACCGCAACGGCTAAACCCGTCATTAATGCTCCAGCGTCTGGCGCAGAGGTCAGTACGAATTCTGTCACGCTGACTGGAACCGCTTCGCCGGGTGCAAACGTATTGCCAAGTCTCATCGTCACTCCAGCAGGCTCAAGTAGCCGTGGCACTGCGTATCCTAATCTTATTACAACGGCCGGCTCTGATGGTGTATGGACTATTCGCTTCTATCTGGATATCGGGTTTGGAGAGTACACAATCGTAGTAACAGCAACGGCAGGATCAGGAGACTCCACCGTATTAAAGTCCTCCGAACCAATTACCATCACTCGGGTCAGGGATACTTCCCTCGGCGCAACCATCACCACCGCAGCACAAACGGCCGATACGGCATCATTCACGCTGACTGGAACCGCTAACAAGCCCTCTGTTGTGCAACTATTCAGAGGGGCGGCGACCACTGCAATTGGGAACGATAGCGTACTCACAGCGGGTGGTACATGGACAATCACCGTTATGCTGGAAGAGGGAGCCAACGTATTCACCGCAACCGCAACCGATGGCGCCGGTAACGTATCCGCCGCATCCGCTGCCGTTAGCATCACGCTGGACACCGTCACTTCAACTGCCGGCACTGATGATGAGATATCTGGAACATCTGACGTTGATGATCTGCAACAACCACAGCACTCACTACCACAGAAATCAGCGTCCCTCATCAAAGTGTTTAATGGTTCACAATACGTGGATTTTGTTGAGGGTGTGACAATCCAAACTGGAGTACCAAAATTCAAGGGAACCTCATCAGGTATTTCATCTGTTCAAATTTTATTAAACGGTGAGCAAGTCGGAGGAAATAATATATCCTCAAATGGTACATTCAGAAAGGGTTGGAAACACACACCCCTGGCTGATGGTACATACACAATATCAATTAATAATAATAAGGGTGGAAGAGAATTATTTTCATCTAGCATCATAATTGACAAAGATAGTGATGGTAATCCTTCTGTAAGTGCTACAATTAACAAAGTGGACGCGGCGCTTTCACCTTTTGATCTCACTGTCATGCTGGGCAAAACAGCAGCTATAGGTGATGAACTTAGTGTAAAAGATATTTCTATTTCACCAAATCCGACAAGCGGCATTTTAAATATTACTGTCAATGAAAAAGCATATTATAAATTGCTAAATATAAGAGGTCAGACTCTTAAAACGGGAGTTCTATCCACAGGAAAGAGCAAAATTGATATTTCATCTTTTGCTAAAGGGATTTATTTGTTAAATATAAAAACGAGCAAAAGGAGTTTTACTGGAAAGGTAATTAAAAATTAGTTGTTAGAAACTGGAATCTTGAATGGATACCTCGATGCTTGCGTCGGGTATCCATTTTTATATTGTCTCAAAACTACCATATTGACCAACTTATTAACATAATATCTGCTCGTCTAATAGTGAATATATCTCGACGATATTTTGCAGGACATACAAGATGATACAACAACAAACTTTTGGCATAACTAAATTTTTAGTGGAGTTAGATTAAATTACCTGAAAACCGTGTGCATACGGGTCATCTTCATCGTCAATAATAATAGTATTATACCCAAATACCTTCGCCCAACCCTGAATACTCGGAATAATTGCTAATTTTCCGTCCAAAGTTATTTCTTCCTCAACACAGCCAATAAATTTACTTCCGATAAAACTTTCGTGAACAAATTTTTCTCCTTTTTTGAGTTTTCCTTTGGCATATAATTGTGCTATTCTCGCTGATGTTCCCGTTCTGCAAGGACTTCTGTCTATGGCTTTATCTCCGTAAAAAACCGCATTTCTCCCTGATGATGTAGAGTCAATCGGATTTCCTGTCCAAAGCAAATGAGTAACATCACGAATTGTATTATCTTTTGGATGAACAAACATATTTGGATATTTATAATTAATTCTATCTCGTATAATTTGCGAATATTGAATAATTCTGCTCGCCGTAAAATGTATGAACACCGCACATCGGCAAACAACCAGAGGCTTCAATAAACAAAATAGCAAAATCGTTTTCAGGATTCTGCAATTTTTTGGCTGAATTTAAAATCCCGCCGCCTCTATTTGCTATTTGCTTATAAGATAATCCGTTGATGCGGTCAATAAATTCTCCTTCTCTATTTCCTGCATATACAATATGCGTATGCGAGTCGCACCAAGAAGGCAGTATCATTTTTCCCGTAGCATCAATCACTTCTGAAAAATTACCATTTGGGTAATTTTTCATAGTTCCAAAATCAGCAATAAAGCCATTTTTAATTAATAAATAAGCGTTTTTGATAGTCGGCAATTCTTTCATTTTTTTACCTGAAACAAACGAAATAGACTCGGTTCTAACTTGCACTAATTCTTTAATATTTTTGAATAATATACTCATCAAAAGAGACCTTTTAAAATAGTGTCTTCAACTTTATTTGGGATTGTTACTTTTAAATCTGGCGTACGCTCCATTTCTCGTTTGATGGCAAATAAGGCTTCGTCATTTCTAGCCCAGCTTCTTCTTGCTATACCGTTATTTACATCGTAAAACAGCATACTTTTTAGGCGAGCCTCAGCCTCTGGAGTTCCGTCTAACAGCATTCCAAAACCTCCATTTATCACCTCGCCCCAGCCAACGCCTCCTCCATTGTGAATAGAAACCCAAGTAGCACCTCTAAAACTATCTCCAATTACATTGTGGATTGCCATATCTGCGGTAAATTTACTTCCGTCGTAAATATTGGAGGTTTCTCTGTACGGCGAATCTGTCCCGCTTACATCATGATGGTCTCTGCCTATTACTATCGCTCCAATTTCTTTTGACGCAACGGCATTATTAAAGGCTTCCGCAATTTTAGAACGCCCTTCGGCATCGGCATACAAAATACGAGCCTGCGAGCCGACTACCATTTTATTATCTTTACCATCTTTTATCCAAGTGATATTATCTTGCATTTGCAACTTAATTTCCTTCGGAGAGTTTTCCATAATTTCTTGCAATACTTTCATCGCAATATCATCAGTTTTATCTAAATCTTCTGGATTTCCCGAAGTACAAATCCACCTAAAAGGTCCAAATCCGTAGTCAAAACACATAGGTCCCAAAATATCCTGCACATAAGAAGCGTATTTAAAATCGATATTATTTTCTGCCATTACATCGGCTCCTGCTTTAGATGCTTCTAATAAAAAGGCGTTTCCATAGTCGAAAAAATACGTGCCTTTTGCGGTGTGATTATTTATAGCCACCGAATGACGACGTAGTGTTTCTTGTACTTTTCCTTTGAATACTCTCGGTTCTTCACGGATTAATCTATTTGCTTTGTCGTAAGAAACGCCTACGGGATAATATCCGCCAGTCCAAGGAATATGCAAGGAAGTTTGGTCGGAGCCTACGTGAACAAAAATATTCTCCCTATCAAAACGCTCCCAAACATCTACCACATTCCCAATAAAGGCAATAGAAATGACTTCTTTGGTTTCTTGCGCCTGCTTTACACGAGTAATCAAATCACCTATATTTACAATCAATAAATCTACCCAACCTTGTTTGTGCCGTTTTGCTGCGGCTTTCTGGTTTACCTCTGCACAAACCGTGATGCAGCCTGCAACATTTCCTGCTTTGGGTTGTGCGCCGCTCATTCCGCCCAATCCTGAGGTTAGAAATATTTTACCTTCAGGAGTTTCTCCTTTGCGTAAAATTTTACGAAAGGCGTTCATCAAAGTGATAGTTGTTCCGTGTACAATTCCTTGCGGTCCGATATACATAAACGAACCCGCAGTCATCTGTCCGTATTGCGTAACTCCGAGTGCGTTAAATTTCTCCCAATCATCTGGTTTTGAGTAATTAGGAATCATCATTCCGTTGGTAACAACTACTCTCGGTGCATTTTTGGAGGAGGGAAATAATCCCATAGGATGACCAGAATATATGTGTAATGTTTGCTCATCTGTCATCGTTGCCAAATACTGTAATGTGACTAAATATTGTACCCAATTTTGAAACACTGCTCCGTTGCCTCCGTAGGTAATTAATTCCTCTGGATGCTGTGCCACTGCGGGGTCTAAGTTATTCTGTATCATCAACATAATAGCCGCTGCCTGCGGTGATTTTGCAGGATATTCAGACAGAGGTCTTGCGTGCATTTTGTAAATTGGTTTAAATCTGTACATATAAATACGTCCAAAATCTTGTAATTCCTGTGCAAATTCTACCGCTAACATTTTATGCCATTTTTTGGGTAAATAACGCAAAGCATTACGAATAGCTAATTGTTTTTCTTCTGTCGATAAAATATCTTTTCTCTTAGGAGCTCTGTTTATATTTGCTGGATACTTCTTCTTTACAGGTAACTTTGCCGGGATACCCTGTAATATTTTTTCTTGAAATGTCATTTGTTTATGTAACTTAGTCGTTGGTTTTTAATTTTTCATTCTTAACTAATTTTATCATCTCGTTTATATCATCTTTTAGGACTCTATCGTCTTCTAATTTTGCGACTTTACTTCTAATTAATTTAAAATTTACTTCTATAATTTTCGAGAATTTGTTAGGTCTTCTAAATTCCAATGCTTGTGCTGCGTACATCAATTCGATGGCTACTATTTTTTCAATATTTTCTAAAGGCAACCTCTATTAATTGATTTTTAAGCGAATCCTTTCTTATTTCAAAAATATTAAAATTTTAGAAATGGTTTTAGTTTTTTGTGATTTCAATCATTCTTTTGTTAACTTGCTTATTATCAATAACATACATATTTTGTGTTTACCAATTGGACATAGTTATCCCATCTAACTTTGTAACTTGTTCATATCTAAACAGGTTGGTTGTAGGTAAGATTTACTAGCCCAACAAACCCTACGGCTTATTTTATTCCTATTGAGTTTATGTAGAGTTTATTCATGCTCTACTCGTGCTCTTGTTCTTGATTTTTCTATTTCTTTTTCCTTTACATCATTGTCCTCTGTTGAGTTACAAGAGTAAAAGGCTATTAATCCAATTGACAAAATTATTATAATTATCTTTTTCATGCTCTAAAACTTTAACTTTAACAAAGGCACTATTTTTTTCGAAATATAAAAGGAATACCAATTGACTACAAAATGTCGGTAGATTATTTATTTCACAAAGTTGTTATAAATGACAGTTTTTTATATATTTGTAGAAAATTAACAAGAGAAACATCTGTCAGTTTTACAGGATATAGAATAAATAATTAAACCACAAAAATTATGAAATCAATAGAAATTACAGAAGAACTAAAGTCGCACTTTTTACGCTTGTACAGTATGGCATTTTCCGATGATAGTTTTCATCATTTAGAACTAAAAATGCTTTATCAATTTGGTCTGAAAAGAGGTGTTTCTGAAAAGGATTTAGATGAATTATTATTGCATCCTAACAAAGCAATTTCTAAAATCCCAGATACTTTAGAAGATAAAATAACTTATTTATATGAGCTTAGTCAAATGATTTGGGCTGACGGTATAATTGACGAAAACGAGCGTACTACATTAAAAAAGTACATCCGTTTATTTGGTTTTGAAGAAAAAAACATATCCGATTTAGCCGAATATTTACTTGCATCAGCACTAGAAAAAAAAGAAATCTATGATATTTTAAATGAACTTTAAATTCCAAGACAATGCTTAAAAAACTAAAAGATTTAACAGACTTAAAAAGAGTAACTCCTCCTCCTCCAATTGATAACAAAACTAACGTACTTGAGGGGGAGAATAGAGATTGTAAGGAAGCAGGGTTTAAAGATAGCACTGATAGTTTGGGGGATGAAACTGCCTTAAAGGTGTCCCTTGACGCTATTTATGCTAAATTCCAAAATGAAGAAAAAGAGGACAAGGCAAAACAAGAGGGGTTAAAAGAACCATATAGAATAGAAAAAAAAGAAATAGAAACTTCTATAAAAACAACCACTGTAGGATTAGACAATAACAAAGAAAAAAATGAAGCACGTGAAAAAAAAATAGAGGTTTTAAAAAATGAAATAGCAGATATACCCAATAACCCTAAAAAATATGGTATCGATATAGAAAAAGGAAGTTCTATAAAATTTTGGATTGGTCTTTTTTTGACAGTTCCTATTGTAATTTATCTATTTGTTTTTTATATATCTGCCTCATATTCAACATTTTTTAAACAGTTTGAGCTTGGTCAAGGTACTTTTGATTCTATTTTTGATTCCCAAGCTTTTGTAAAAGCATGGGAACACGGTGCTTTGGCAGGAATGTTTGTAACCTTTATTCCTTTTCTTTTTTTAGGCTTAGGTTTTTTAATTCATATGTTTGGAGAAAATAAAAATATTGTAAACTATCTTAAAATAACTGCTCTTTTTATCGTCACTTTTGTTTTTGATTCTATTTTAGCATATCAGATAGAATATAAATTATATGAACTAACAAAAACTCTTGAAAGTCCACCTTTTGATATAAATATTGCCTTTCAGGAAGTAGGATTTTGGGGTATTATTTTCGCAGGATTTGTGGCGTATATTATTTTTGGGCTTGTTTTTGATTTTGTTATGAAAGAGCATAAAGAAAGAGATAAAATTAAAATGGCAATAAATGAGAGAAATTCTAAAATTAAAATAGAAGAAGAAGCAATAGAAAAAATCGAAGATGAAATTCAAAAATTAAAAGAAGGCATAGCAAAATATGAAGGACGCATAGAGGAACTTAATGATATAATTAATAGCATTATTATTCCCGTAAAGGAGTATAAATTATATGCTTCACAATATATGCAGGGTTGGATAGAGTCTATCCAACAGAATTTTGTACAAAAAAAAGCAAAAATTTTAATAGAAAAATGTAAAGAAGTATATGACCAGCATATAAAAGAAGTAGGGGCTAATGATTCTCAAAATAAAATATATAAAAAATCTTAATGATGAAAACAAATAGCATATTAACAGTATTCACAATAGTAGTGGTTGTTCTTTTTAGTAATTGTAATAATAGTAAAAAGAATAATAGTAAAAAGAAACCCTCAACACAAGAAATCAAAGTAAAAAAAACTCCTCCTTGTCAAAAGTATTTGCTAAAAAACAAAGAAAACAATTTGAATATCAGTATTTTATTAGACTTATCTGATAGAATAGACTCTAAAAAATACCTAAACAAGACAATGTCTTATGCCGATAGAGATTTGGGCTATATTAATACCATTACACAAAGTTTTGTCAAACATATAAAACAAAAAAAAATTATCCTTATGCACGATAAAATGCAAGTGTTTTTTGAACCTCCGCCTGCTAATCCTTCTATCAATGATATATTGCAGAAATTAAAAGTTTTTTTAGATAAAAACTTAAAGAAAGCAGACATAGAAAACACATTGACTAACTATAAAGAACTGCCTAAAAAAGTGTATAACTTGGCTATAAAAGATAGTAAGTTTATAGGATCAGATACGTGGCGTTTTTTTAAAGATAAAGTTAAAAATTATTGTATTGAAAATTGTAATCGTAACATATTAATTATTTTAACAGATGGTTATATGTATCATATTAATAGCAAGATAAAAAAAGGTAATAAAACAACTTATATCACCCCAAAAATGCTACGAAATCTTGGATTAAACAAAAGCAATTGGAAAAAAATAATGGATAAAAATGGTTATGGTTTTATTCCTGAAACTAAAAATTTAGACTCTTTGGAAGTATTGGTTTTAGGGATTGAAAATCACGATAAAATACGAAATCCTTACGGGAAAGATGTTCTTAAAGAATATTGGACAAAATGGCTAACCAGTATGGGAGTAAAACGTTTTGAGCTACACGGAGCAGATTTGCCCAGTAATATGGAAGGAATAATCGAAAGATTTATTAATAATAATAATAATCAATAGAAAATAGAATAGAGAGCCAAGATAATTACGAATTAAACTAGGAAAATAGAGGCTGGAAGATAGAAAACAGCAAACTATTTATATGCTACATTTTGTGTTCAAATTGGTATAAACAGTTACACAATTCAAAAAAACATGAAACTCCATAAAGTAATTTTAACAGTAGTTATCATTATAGCGACAGTACTTATCATTATAGCGACAGTAGTTATAATTAGACCTTTTCTTTTTAAATATTTTAATTCAGCATGCGAAAAGAAGATTTCATCTAAATATATACTTGGTATTGATGTCTCTCATCATCAGGGCAACATTAATTGGAAAAAAGTTTATGATACTGGCAGAAAATTTGCTTGGGTAAAGGCAACAGAGGGTTTAACTCATATAGATTCTAAATTTTATAGGAATATGAAAGAAGGCAAAAAGGCTGGTGTGGTAATAGGTGCATATCATTTTGCTAGACCTTGCAAAAATACTTCTGCTATACAAGAAGCAAATCAATTTGTAGCTGTAGCTCGTTCATATATTGGCACAGGATTTCTTCCTCCAGCGTTAGATTTAGAAAATTTTAAATATTATAAAAGTGGTGATTTAAAAAAATGCCGTAAAGGATATTATACAAAATCTAAATTAACTCAATGGGTGCAAGAATGGATTAACACAGTAGAAAAAGAAACAGGTGTAACACCAGTAATCTATACTACAACTGGTTATGCTAAGTATCTAAAAAATTCATTGAATAGCTATGGGCTTTGGATTGCTAAACCATATAGTAGCCCTGGTACCGCTCCAAGAAATATAGGAATATGGAATAATTCTTGGGCGATAAAACAGTATTCTTGGCGAGGCAAAGTTTGTGGAATTAGAGGTAGAACTGACTTAAATAGATTTAATGGAACAATAGTAGACTTCAATAATTTTATTGGAAGAGATGTTAGACCCTCCAAATAATGATAATTATTGTGCAATTTGATGATTTAAAAATACTGTTGCCCTATAAAAGTTAATAGTTTTTTGCGTATTAGGATTTAGAAGGAATTTTTATGTCAATTTATGGAAAGAAAAATCAGAATTAGAAACTATTTTAAGAACAACCACTGTAGTATTAGAGAATAAAATATAAAAAGATGAAACACCGTAAACAAAAAATAGAGGACTTGCAGAATGGAATAGTAGATATACCAAACAATCCTAAAAATATATTTTATAAATTTGTAAATAAAAAAGTTGCATTTGGGGGTTGAATCTACCCCTAACAAGAATATTGATTCTCCTGAATTTAATATAAATATAGCTTTTAAAGATGTAAATTTCTGGACGATTATCTTTGCAGGATTTGCTGTGTACGTTATTTTTATACTTATTTTTAATTTTGTAATGAAAGAATATAAAAAAGATTATAGCTTTAAAAATACAAATCTTATTCGGTTATTTGCACTGCTAATTAAAACAGAAATCATAAATAGATAAATTATGTGTGGAATTGTATGTGCATTTGATTTGAAAGAAAAATCGGAGTCGTTAAGACCTCAAATTTTAGAAATGTCTAAAAAAGTCAGGCATCGTGGTCCAGATTGGAGCGGAATATACAGTAATGAAAAAGCTATATTATCGCACGAACGCTTGGCTGTTGTTGACCCCGTTTCTGGGAAACAACCTTTGTTTAGCGAAGATAAGAAATTAGTATTAGCCGCCAACGGTGAAATTTACAATCACAGGGAATTGCGAAAGCAGTTTAAAGAAACATATAATTTTCAAACAGAATCTGATTGTGAAGTAATTTTGGCTTTATATAAAGAAAAAGATGCCAATTTTTTGGATGAAATGAATGGAATTTTTGGTTTTGCTATATACGACGTAGAAAAAGATGAGTATTTTGTGGCTCGCGACCATATGGGAATTATCCCTTTGTACACAGGCTGGGATATGAATGGAACTTTTTATGTTGCTTCCGAACTAAAGGCGTTGGAAGGCATCTGCACGAAAATAGAATTATTCCCTCCGGGACATTATTTGCACAGCAAAGACGGGGAATTAAAAAAATGGTACTCACGAGATTGGGTTGATTATAATGCTGTAAAAGAAAATAAAACAAGTATTGATGAATTGCGTAACGCACTGGAAAACGCCGTTCACCGCCAATTAATGACTGATGTTCCTTATGGAGTATTACTTTCTGGTGGGTTAGATTCTTCGGTTATTTCAGCGATTGCAAAAAAATATTCACAAAAAAGAATTGAATCTGATGATAAAAAAGATGCTTGGTATCCTCAATTACATTCCTTTGCCGTAGGATTAAAGGATTCTCCAGATTTGGCTGCCGCACAGAAAGTGGCAAATCATATAGGAACAATACATCACGAAATTAAGTTTACAATTCAAGAAGGATTAGATGCCATTAAAGATGTAATTTACAATTTAGAAACTTATGATGTTACAACTATCAGGGCTTCTACGCCAATGTATTTGATGGCTAGAGTCATCAAGTCTATGGGAGTAAAAATGGTTCTTTCTGGAGAAGGAGCAGATGAGCTTTTCGGAGGATATTTATACTTTCACAAAGCACCAAACGCAGAGGAGTTTCATAAAGAAACTGTTCGTAAATTAGAGAAACTACATATATATGACTGCTTGCGTGCCAATAAATCTTTGGCTGCTTGGGGAATTGAAGGTCGTGTTCCGTTTTTAGACAAAGAGTTTATTGATGTAGCTATGAGAATTAACCCGCAGGATAAAATGATTAACGGAGAGCGTATGGAAAAATGGGTAATCCGCAAAGCATTTGAAAGTTATCTGCCAGAAAGTGTGGCTTGGAGGCAAAAAGAACAATTCTCTGACGGAGTTGGTTACAGCTGGATTGACACTCTAAAAGAGATGGTAAATAAAGAAATATCCGACGATAAATTGGCAAATGCCAAGTACAAATTTCCAATACAAACACCAACTTCTAAAGAAGAACTTCATTACCGTTCTATTTTTGCAGAACATTTCCCGAGTGATACTGCTGCTTTATCTGTGCCTCAAGAACCGTCCGTTGCTTGCAGTACCAAAATAGCCTTGGAATGGGACGAGAGTTTTAAAAATATGAACGAACCTTCTGGGCGTGCAATTAAAACGGTACACGAAGATGCTTATTAAACACATGGAAGTTGTATAATTACAAATTTTGAATTACGATTTACGATTACACGATTTGACAATTAGGCAAAAGGCAATCAACTTATGGCTTTTGGCTAATTAAACAATTAAATCACAAATCAAAGCCCAAATTAACGCCTAATTTAGTGGCTATTAATTTGTTAATCCTCTTTTTGACTTCAGGAATTTTTACACTTTCTAAAACTGTATTTGCAAATGCGTACATAAGTAGGGCTTTTGCTTCTTTCTTAGGAATTCCGCGTTGCTGCATATAAAATAAGGCTTTGTTATCTAACTGACCGATTGTACAACCGTGAGAGCATTTTACATCATCAGCAAAAATTTCTAACTGCGGCTTTGCGTTTATTGTGGCTTTATCACTCACCAAAACATTATCGTTTTTCTGATAAGCATTAGTTTTTTGAGCTTCCTTTTCTACAATTACTTTTCCGTTAAAAACTCCTGTGGAACGCTCGCCATATATACCTTTATAGTCCTGATGACTTTCACAATTAGGCTCAATATGATGAACCAAAGTATGATGATCTATATGTTGTTTCTCTTCAATTATGGTAATTCCTTTTAAAATAGAATCTATATGTTCTCCTTTTTGATAGAAATTTAGGTTATTTCGAGTGATATTCCCACCAAAAGAAAATGTATGAACAGAACAAACACTCTCAGACTGCTGCTCGATAAATGTGTTATCAACTAATGATGCTTTTGTATTATCATTTTGTATTTTATAATAATCTACATTTGAGTGTTTATCCGCATAAATTTCGGTAACCGAATTTGTCAAAACCGTGTTATCTGTCAAACTTTGATAACGTTCAATAATTTGAACATGAGCATTTTGCTCAACGACGATTAAATTACGAGGTTGCAAGATTGTTGCATTTTCTGCTCCTGTGATAAAATTTATAATCTGTATAGGTTTTTCTACCTCAACATTTCTTGGAATATGAATATAAACTCCTTCGCTTGCAAATGCAGTATTTAACGAAGTCATATTGTCTTGTTTTGCAATTTTATTGAAATAATTTTCAATGACAACTCTGTATTTTGCTTTGCTAAGTGCTGCGGATAACAAGCAAATATCCATTCCGTCGTGTGTTGTTTCCGATAAGAAAGAGCTGTATTTCCCGTCAATAAATACAACTTTGTAACTGTCTATGTCATGAATAAAATATTTTTTTACATCTGACAGTTCAACAGCCTTTTCATTATCTGGAAAAATACTATAGTCTTCTTTTAAAATTGAATTTAACGACGTGTATTTCCAGTCTTCCAACTTTTTGGAAGGAAAGCCTAATTTTTCAAAATTTTGCAAGGCTTTTGTACGAATATTATGTATATCTGTGTTGATATTAATTCCGTTTTCAAAAGCTACATAAGATGTTACTAATTTCTCTTTTAATTCCATTTTTTTCTTTAATGTTCGATGTTCAGTAATCAGTGTTCAGTCAGTTTTACTGCCAGCTGACCACTGTAAACTTAATTCTAAGCATCTGTTTAATCCAATCATATCCTTTCTTCTAATTCTAAAGAAGCATCGCCTGTTTTTTACAATTATAGTGCCTTCACTATGCTGTCCGTTACAACAACTTTATAATGGCGATAATAGTCCCCATAGTTCCTATCCAAAAAACAAACATCCATTTTATGGTATTGGCAGCATATTTATCGACAATAGTAGTTTCCATTTTAAAAATAGCCTTCTCCAGTTTAAAAATATCTTCTCTGGTTGCTGTTTCCAGTTTCAAAATATCTTCTCTGGTTGCTGTTTCCAGTTTCAAAAGATCTTCTCTGGTCGCTGTTTCCAGTTTTAAAAGATCCTCTCTGGTCGCTGTTTCCAGTTTCAAAATATCCTCTCGGGTAGCTGTTTTTAGCTCTAAAATATCCTCTCGGGTAGCTGTTTTTAGCTCTAAAATATCCTCTCGGGTAGCTAAATGCTCTATCTTATCTTCAACCGTCCTTTCAACTTTTAGAGTAGTTTCGTTCTCTAGATAATCCAACACAACAGAGGCTTTATTTTCTCCCCAATAATCCTTTAGTATCTCATATACTTTTATTGTATTTGTGTTCATAACTGTTTGATTTTTTAATTAATTATAAAATTTACTATTGATTTTTCGTTATTAAATCCAATAAAGAAAATCCTTTTTTATTAACCCTAATTGCTTTTAAACTAACAGGCCAACCTAAATTTTCAAGAACCTTATTTAAAGTATTTTTGTTGTTAGTATATCTGAAAAATTCACTTAATGCCTCCTCAAAGGATTTTTTAGCCTCAATTTTATTATAACCATAACCACCTAAGTCTAATGCTGGAGAATAAATGATTGTAAAATCTTCCTCTTTAAACTCAACCAAAGAAAGACCGATGAGGCACTTCTCGTTATTAAAACCTAAACCCGCAGATATATGTAAATTAGACATAGGTATAAATGTGTTAACTATTAATTTTTAGCTTCTTTATCTTTAAGAATCTTATTAGAATTTCTTCTAATCTGTATAATATTATTTGCTATAACACATATTACACGTAGTACTACCCAGTTTAGAAAAGAACCAAATAATACAACAAAACCATATAGAATACCTATTGGATTAGCTTCTTTTTCCCAACTATATTTTCCTTGTTTTATTCCCATAGCAGCCCATATAATAATAGCTAATATTATTCCCAAAAACAAAAAGATATCAGCAAAAGCATTTAATGTTGTAACCCTTCCTTCATTTTTATCTTTTTCCTTATTTGCAAAGTTTCTTTTTGCAATTTTTTCATAATCTCTGCTTTTTTCTCCACATTCTGTACATTCTCCTCTTTCATAACCCCATGAGTATTTATTGTAATATTTTTTGCATTCCTGACATTGTATTCTCTCTGTTGTATCCATAACTCTACAATATTTAATATATCTTTTTGTTTGATTCTATCACTCCTATTCCCTTTAATTTCTCAATATATTTTTTAGCAGACAATGGACAATTAACTAAATCAGTAAAGTCTTGTTTAGATAATTTACATTGACTTGACATTTTTCTAATCAGATGATTATCCAAATCCTTTTTAGTTCCATGGCTTATTTTAGTGTGTAAAATCCTTTTTCCATTGTAAAATAATTCGAGATACTTGTGGTCTTCGCTATGGTTATCAGAATCCTTAAATCCTTTCTTCTTTAAATTTTTATATGCCTTCTTTTTGTTTAAAACCATTTAGTAAACAGACTTTACAAAATCATTTAATACACCTTTTATTCTCAACAACCTATCACTGAGCTCGCTATCATTTAAAGAGTTTAGTCGATTGTATAAATAGTCAAATTCTTCATTAAAATCATGTTCTGCGTCATCTTGAGTTATTCCCGTTCCAATTATATCAAGTTGCTCGTTATTAATAACATAGTAGTCATATTCTTTTTCAAAAAGACAACGTAAAGGAAAATTTAATATATATTGTTTTTCGTTTATGTTTATAATTTCAGGCGAATATGACAATGAATGTTGTTCTCTTGAAAAAACTTCTTCAATAGTGTTCCTTGTTTTTCCATCTCTTTTAGTAATTTTTATACTTGCGATTGCTTCTTCTTCTTGCTTTTCCGTTTTCACTTTTTTTACGTTAACGATTAAACTTTCCTTCATAGAAGGTTTAAACACTTTTGGGTGATATTTTCTGCTTTCCTCATTGATATTGTCTTTTTCATAAATAAAAACAGGAGAGTTTTTAAAACTTGAAGTAAAACCATACAGTTTTTCTACAAGCTCATTTCTTTTAAGATGGTCTGGATATAAATCTTTTAACTCTGAATATGCTCCTTTGTCAGAAATATCAAGTAATGAATTTAGTTTATTTGTAATTTCCTCTCTTTGACGGAGGTAATCAGAAGTTATAGTTGGCTGCACTCTCTTTGTAAAAGCAAACGAAGGAATTGCACTGCCTTTTTGAAAATCAATAAGTTCTAATTTAAAATTATTCAAATCAATTGCCTCATTAGCTGGCAAATCATACTTGGCAATAGATATTACCAAACCTTGCAAAGATACAGCAATTTCAATTAAAGACTCTATTGGTAGAGTTTTAAATTTTCCAAGCTCACCTGCAATTTTTATACTTATCCCTTTTTGTAAGTCAATTTCCATTTTTCAAATGTACTATTTTTAATAATTACCTACAACCGCCTAATCTATTTAATTCCTTATCTTTTTGTACTGAATACTGACCACTCAATTCTACGCCATCTGTTTAATCCAATCGTATCCTTTTTCTTCTAACTCTAGAGCTAAAGAAGCGTCGCCTGTTCTAACAATTTTACCATCGTGCAATACGTGTACAAAATTAGGTTTTATATATTCTAATAACCGCTGATAATGAGTAATAATAATTACGGCGTTGTCTTTAGATTTTAATTTATTTACGCCGTTGGCAACAATGCGTAAGGCATCAATATCTAAACCAGAATCTGTTTCGTCTAAGATTGCTAATTTAGGCTCTAACATTGCCATTTGAAAAATCTCGTTACGTTTTTTTTCTCCTCCAGAAAACCCTTGATTTAAGGAACGCGACAAAAATTTTCTATCTATTTCTAATAACTCCGATTTTTCACGAATTTTTTTCAACATCTCTTTTGCAGGCATATCTTCTAAGCCTTTTGCCTTTCTATTTTCGTTAATAGACGTTTTTATAAAATTAGTTACTGTAACTCCCGGAATTTCAACCGGATATTGAAAAGATAAAAACACGCCTTTATGTGCTCTTTCTTCTGGAGCCAATTCGCTAATATCCTCACTTTCAAATTCAATAGAGCCTTCGGTTATTTCACACTCTTCTTTCCCCGCAATTACGGAAGCCATAGTGCTTTTTCCTGAACCGTTTGGTCCCATTATTGCGTGGATTTCTCCTTCTTTTACTTCTAAATTAATTCCTTTAAGAATTTCTTTATCTTCTATGTTTATATGTAAATTTTCAATCTTTAACATTGTTTTGTTGTGTAATTGTTTAATCGTAAATTATCCAACCGAGCCTTCTAAACTAATTTCTAATAATTTTTGTGCTTCTACGGCAAACTCCATCGGAAGTTTATTCAGAACTTCTTTACTAAATCCGTTTACGATTAAGGCAATGGCTTTTTCGGTGTCAATTCCACGTTGGTTACAATAAAATAATTGTTCTTCACCGATTTTGCTTGTAGTTGCCTCGTGTTCTATTTGTGCTGATTTATTTTTTACTTCTATATATGGAAATGTATGAGCTCCGCACTCGTTACCCATTAACAAACTGTCGCACTGCGAGAAATTACGGGCATTTTCTGCTCTCGAATTTATTTTTACCAATCCGCGATAACTATTTTGAGATTTTCCTGCGGATATTCCTTTGGAGATAATTGTCGATTTAGTGTTTTTGCCTAAGTGAATCATTTTTGTACCAGTATCCGCTTGCTGATGATGATTGGTTACCGCAATGGAATAAAACTCTCCAACAGAGTTATTTCCTTTTAATATACAACTCGGATATTTCCAAGTTATGGCAGACCCAGTTTCTACCTGTGTCCACGATACTTTTGCGCTGGTTTCACACAAAGCTCGTTTGGTAACAAAGTTAAAAACTCCTCCTTTTCCGTTTGCATCACCGGGATACCAATTCTGTACAGTAGAATATTTAATCTCTGCATCGTCCATAGCGATTAATTCTACTACGGCTGCGTGTAATTGATTTTCATCACGTTGAGGTGCAGTACAGCCTTCCAAATAACTTACATAACTTCCTTTGTCGGCAACAACCAAAGTGCGTTCAAACTGACCTGTGCCACCTTCATTAATTCTAAAATATGTTGATAATTCCATAGGACAACGAACGCCTTTTGGAATATAACAGAAAGAGCCGTCAGAAAATACTGCCGAATTTAATGCCGCATAAAAATTATCTGTAATTGGCACTACCGAACCGATATATTTCTTTACCAATTCTGGATGTTCCTGAATGGCTTCTGAAATTGGCATAAAAATAATTCCTTTTTTGCCCAGAGTTTCTCTAAAAGTTGTAGCTACCGAAACGGAATCTATTACAATATCTACCGCAACATTTGCCAATTTCTTTTGTTCGTCTAAAGAAATTCCTAGTTTTTTAAATGTGTCTAATAAATCTGGATCTACATCGTCCAAACTATCTAATTTTGGTTTTTGTTTTGGAGCAGAATAATAGGCAATTTCCTGAAAATTCGGCTTTTTATATTTGATATTTGCCCAATCTGGCTCTTCTATTTTCTGCCAAACTCTAAATGCTTCCAAACGCCAGTCGGTCATCCATTGAGGTTCGTTTTTCTTTTTAGAAATTGCACGAACAACATTCTCATTCAACCCTTTTGCAAAGGTTTCACTTTCTATATCTGTATAAAAACCGTATTCGTATTCTTTGGTTTTTAACTCTTCGCGTAAATCGTCTTCTGTGTATTTCATAATAAATATTAAAAGGTTAAAAAATTAAAGCGAAAACGACTCTCCACATCCACAGGTTCTGTTGGCATTTGGATTTTTAAATACAAAGCCGCTACCATTTAATCCACCTGAATATTCTAAAGTTGTTCCTACCAAATACAAGAAACTTTTTTTGTCAATGATAATTTTAATATTATTATGTTCAAAAACTTTATCTTCTTCATTTTGAGTTTTATCAAACTTTAAATCATACGATAATCCTGAGCATCCACCACTTTTTACTCCTACACGAACGTAATGAGAAACTGAATCAAAACCGTCATCAGTCATCATTTCTATAACTTTCTTCTTGGCTATGTCTGAAACTTTTATCATAATTTTAAATAGATTAATTATAAATACGGTGCAAATATACAAATTTATGAGTTATGATTTTTGATTTTTGATTTGCGATTACACGATAGTAGATTCAACCCCCAAATGCAACTTTTTGGTTTACAAGTTTATAAAATATATTTTTAGGATTATCATAATTTAGATTTTTTCTTGGTCTTCGGTTAATTTTATGTTGTATGTCTTTGATTTCCTTCTCGCTATATAGACTGAATATTGATTTTTTTGGTATATATTGCCTAACTAATTTGTTAGTATATTCGCTTAAACCTCTTTCCCATGAAGAATAAAGATGTGCGAGAAAGAACTCTGTTAATAATTTTTTAGACATTTTTATATGTTCGGCAAATTCAGTTCCATTATCAGAAGTAATTGAATGAACAAATTTCTTATAAGGCATTAGCATATCAATAACAGTATCGGCTAATTCTTCAGCTTTTTTACCAAAAGGCAGCTTTTTCATTAAGAAAAAAGCAGTAGTTCTTTCAACGATTGTAACAATTGCTCCTTTTCCATCTTTTCCTATAATTAAATCTATTTCCCAATCGCCAAAGCGTTCTTTGTTGTTAATTATATCGCCTCTAAGCTCTATGGAAACTCTATCTTTAATTGTGTTTTGTTTACCTGAAACTGGACGTTTTCTGTGCTTTAACTGATGTCTTAGATGTTTATATAAAGTACCCCCTTTAGCTTTATCTAATCTAAGATATTGATAGATGCGTTCATGCGAAACCATATCTATTCCCTCTGATTTACAATAACCAGCTATCTGTTCTGGAGACCATTGCTCTTGTTCTATTTGCTTTTTTATATACTTCTCTACTGATGGAGTAAATTTTCTATTACTAGCAAAGTGTTCTTTTCTTTCTGTAGAGAGTTCCTGTGCAAAATCAGGATTATACCTGCCTCGTTTATTTGAATTACGTTTTAACTCCCTATAAATGGTAGTTTTGTTTACTTTCAAAGATTCTGCTATAAAAATCTTTGATTTACCACAATTTAGGTATGCTTTTATTTGATACCTTTGTTCTTTAGTTAGGTGCTTCATATTTATTGACTTTTAGTAAAGTACAAATATAAGACTTAATAAGGAGTAACTGAGAGAAGGTAATTAAGCCTTCGCTCTTTTGCTCCGTTTCGCTACGCTTCACTCCACAAAAGAGCGAAGGCTTATAAACGAATATTAATCTTATAAAAATACTCCTAAAAGTTGCATTTACTAATTGAATCTAAGGAGTTCTATTGAAAAAATCGTTTTTTAATTGGAGTTCGGGCAAAGATTCTGCCTTGGCACTGTACAAAATACTTCAGAAAAAAGAATTTTATGTGGACAAATTATTGACCAACATAAACAAAGATTTTTCCAGAATTTCTATGCACGGTTTACGTGAAAATATATTAGATAAGCAGGTAGAAAGCATTGGTTTATCATTGAATAAGTTGTATTTTCCTGCAGATGTAACTATGGATTTGTACAATCAAAAAATGAAAGAAAAATTAATTATCCTAAAAAATGAAGGCTATAAATACTCGGTTTTTGGCGATATTTTTTTGGAAGATTTAAGAGCGTACAGAGATTATAAATTGGCAGAAATAAACTTAAAAGGAGTTTATCCTCTTTGGAAACAAGACACAAAAGAGGTTTTAAAAGAATTTTTGGACTTAGGTTTTAAAGCCATAACAGTTTGTGTAAATGCAAGATTATTAGGAAAAGAGTTTGTTGGCAGAATTATAGATGAGCAGTTTATAAAAGATTTGCCGGACAACGTAGATGTTTGTGGAGAAAATGGCGAGTTTCATACATTTGTTTTTGACGGACCTATTTTCAAATTCCCCGTTGATTTCACGGTCGGAGATAAGGTGTTAAAATCCTACACATTCAAAAATGATGATGATAATGACTACCACAAAAAAAATATTAAAAAAGAAAATTATGACAATAGTTTTTGGTATTGTGATTTACTATAAATTAATTATGAATTACGAATTGGTTGTTGGAAACCACCAACTGACAACCAACATATAATTATAACTTCTTGTAGATTTGCACAACACTTATAAAGTTTTATCAAATGAAATTATTGCTAAAAATATTATTCGCTATTTTTATTATATGGATGATTATTGGAATATATTTACTGAATATAGATCATCCAAAATCACCAATAGTTATGGGATTAGGAGTCTTCTTCTTGTCGTTTTTGTTGATGCCTTTGTTCATATATTACAGATATAAAGACGGTAAGTATAAAAAATATATAATTGATAAAAATAGAAAATAGACAAAAGAGCCAAGACAAAAAGAATTACGATTACACAATTCAACAATCAAAGCATTTTGCAATCAATTTGATATAACAATGAGAAAAACATTCTTAAATTCGCTTGGTCCGGGCTTGCTATTTGCAGGAGCTGCAATTGGGGTCTCTCATTTGGTGCAATCCACCAAGGCAGGAGCAGAATTTGGCTTTGGTTTATTGTGGGCATTGTTGTTAGTTCATCTTTTTAAATATCCATTTTTTCAATTCGGTCCGCGATATGCAGCGGCAACGGGAGAAACCCTATTAGACGGTTATAAAAAATTGGGCAAAAGCGTTTTGATTGTCTATTATATTATCAATTTTGCCACTATGTTTACCATACAAGCTGCGGTAACTATCGTTACTGCGGGGTTAGCCTCCCAGCTATTTGGCATTACAAGTAATTTGGTTTTGTGGTCGGTTGCCATAACAATTATTAGTGTCCTAATTCTACTAATCGGCAAATACAAGGTTCTGGATAATCTGATGAAATACATCATTATTATACTAACGATAACCACAATTATTGCTGTTGCCATAGCTTTATCCAAAACCAAAGAAGGATTTAATTTTACTCAAATTATCCCTCACACGTCAATTGGAATCACATTTCTAATCGCTTTTTTGGGGTGGATGCCAGCTCCGCTAGATATTTCTATTTGGCACTCCCTTTGGACGATAGAAAAAAGTAAGTCAACCCTTAAAATTAACCAAAAAAAAGCTATTTTAGATTTTAATATTGGCTACCTTGGAACACTCTTTTTGGGAGTTTGCTTTGTATTGCTCGGTGCTTTGGTAATGTACAACTCTGGTGAAACATTTTCCAGCAAAGGAAACGTGTTTGCATCACAATTGATTAATTTATACACAAGAAATTTGGGAGAATTTTCTTATATTTTTATCGGTGCAGCAGCTTTTACAACAATGTTTAGCACTACATTAACCACATTAGACGCATCGCCAAGAGCAATGGCAAAGACAACTAACTTATTATTTAATAAGAAAACAAAAATCAATTATTGGTTTTGGATTCTATTTCTATCCGTCGGGACATATATTATTCTTCGTTTTTTTATAAATAATATGGGGGTTTTGGTGAAAATTGCAACCATTTTATCATTCTTGACAGCCCCTTTTTATGCAATTTTAAATTATATATTAATCACAGGAAAGCACACTCCAAAAGAGCATCAGCCGAATATATATCTAAAAATTTTAAGCTGGATGGGAATTATTTTTCTCATTGGATTTAGCGTATGGTTTTTGACGATTTTATAATTTAACGATTTACAAATTAGAAGTTGGAGGCTGGAAACCAACACAACTAACAACCAACAACTCATATTAACTGTTTTCTTTGTAACTTTGCCTTTCAATTATCTAAAATGTCAGACGAACCAGCAATCCTTATTGAAAGACCTAAAAAGCCAAAATGGATACGTGTAAAATTGCCTGTCGGAAAAAAATACACCGAGCTTCGTGGGTTGGTAGATAAATATAAATTAAATACTATTTGTGCCAGTGGAAGTTGCCCAAATATGGGAGAATGCTGGGGAGAAGGAACGGCTACTTTTATGATTTTAGGAAATATCTGCACTCGTTCTTGTGGGTTTTGCGGAGTAAAAACAGGAAGACCCGAAACAGTTGAGTGGGACGAGCCAGAAAAAGTGGCACGCTCTATAAAGTTAATGAAAATTAAACACGCCGTTTTAACTTCCGTAGATAGAGACGACCTGAAAGATGGAGGTTCTATTATTTGGGCAGAAACCGTAAATGCCGTCCGTAGAGCAAATCCTAACACTACATTGGAGACTTTAATTCCAGATTTTCAGGGAGTTGAAAAATTGATAGATAGGATTATTAAAGTACATCCAGAGGTGGTTTCGCACAATGTAGAAACTGTCCGCAGGCTAACCAGAGAAGTTCGGATACAAGCAAAATACGATAGAAGTCTCGGGGTTTTAAAATATCTAAAGGAAAACGGAATGCGTACTAAATCTGGAATTATGTTGGGCTTGGGCGAAACGGAAGAAGAAATTGTTCAAACAATGAAAGATTTGCGTGGAGTTGGCTTGGATATAATTACTATCGGGCAGTATTTGCAACCAAGCAAAAAACATCTGCCTGTAAAAGAATTTATTGTACCAGAGCAGTTTAAGAAATACGAAACTTTAGGTTTAGATATGGGTTTTATGTACGTAGAAAGTGGTGCTTTAGTTCGCTCTTCTTATAAGGCACATAAGCACGCTCAATAATTTTTTGGGAGTGTAATTTAAACTCTGTCTGCTATTTTTTTACCGTCATACCTAATTTACTAAACGCATTTATTAAATCATTAAAATTCTTTGGCGTATATTTTTCATAAATATCTTGCTTAACATATAAAGCGGTGTATGTAACTTTATTCTGCACAGAATTGATATCGTTACACCATTGGTAAAGTCGTTTTATTTTCTCTATGTCATCTAAATCTTCTCGTCCTTTTGTTTCGACAATATATATTTCTTTATCTGATACTTTTACAAAGAAATCTGGGTAATAATCTTTTATTTCTCCATCTGCATTTTTGTAATCAATTTTGAAATGCACAGCAAAATAATTTTTTGCATAAGAGATAATGTCATCACATTCTTCGAGAAAATCTGCAAATTGCAATTCAAAATGACTATCGCCAACAATTTTATTAAAAATACTTTTTTTTGGAATAATAAAATCTTGATCTTGAATTATAAAAGGTCTTGAATTACTTATTTTGATATAATTACGAATCTCAGCCTCTCCTTTATCAACTACGGTTAAATCATTAATCTCTTTTTTAAAAGTTTCAGTAATTGTTTTTGTTGCCTCAAGCTCGGATAAATTCCGTAAGATATTTAAATCTTCCAAATCAATCTTTTTATCAAAAAGATAATTAATAACAAAATATTTTACTTTTTCATATAAAACATCGTGTCCACCAACAAGCCGAAGCTCTTTTCTAATACTCTGTGCAAAATAACCAATAACACTTTGATAATTTGGTATAAAATTACTGTCAAATTCTGTTGTATGTGTAATATTATCAAGAGCAATGTCACGAAAGATAATTTCTTTCTTTTCTTTCTCGCTAAACTCTTTTATGGTAATTTTTTTATGTTTAAATTTATCAATAGCAAGATTAGAAAGTTTCTTATACTCTCGATAAATTCTTGGAGATAATATAGGAATCTCAATGTCTAATTTTTTAATATCTTTCTTTACATTTTCTTTATCTATTTCAATTATCAATGGAGCTGTTGGAGATGACCCCTCTCCCATTCTTTTGTGTTCAAGTTCAACCCCTTCGTTTTTAATAGATTCTACAAAATCCATAAAAGCATCTGTCCCAACAACACTCACATATTCTGCAACATCAGAATCACGATACATTCGACGCAAACCTCTCCCAAGTGTTTGTTCTGGCAAAATATTACTTTTAGAAGAATAGGCACGCAAACCAACAATAGTGGTTACATTTTTTACATCCCAACCCTCTTTAAGCATTAAAACAGAAACAATTGCCTTGTGTGGACTGTCCAAATTATCAATTTCATTTGAAGCTTTTCGTAATTTTTTTAGTTCTTCTTCTTTTTTACCAGAGACAGTCTCTGAAATATCTCCATTATTTTTTGTATGAATTACCAATGTTGAATCTTGAAACTCTGGGTAAGTATTCTCTAAATATTCAGCAACATCATCACAGTTTTTTGTGTCATCAGTCATAATAAAGAACACAGCCTTTTTGCCAAGTTTTTTATGTTCTTTATATGCTTTCTTCCATTCTAAGTAACCAAGATGAATATAGTCTTTATATTTTTCTGTAAACTTGACACTCTTATGTTCCTGTAATTTAGCACGACTTGCAGAATCAGGAAGTACAGGGTGTTTTACTACATTTTGATAAATTGCTTCAACAAGAGGATAATCAGAAACTGTTTGTACAAAAATTGAACCATTATTGTGTTTTGGTGTAGCAGTAACATCAATTTGTAAAGATAAAAATGTATCTTTCATCTTCATTTTGTTACTAATATCCTGAATAGATTTAAACCATGCTAATCGATCATCATGAATATGATGAGCCTCATCATTCAACACCATTAATTCGTCAATATCTCGTACAATATCACCAAGATTTACTTTTGAGCCAGTCGTTTTAGTAACAGGCTTTTCACCTAAGAAATAATCCATTGTATTCTCATCATCAGCAGTTGCAACAGTATCTTTGCTGTTATAAACACGGTGAATATTGGTTAGAAAAATATTCCCTACCTTGTTTGAAACATTTACATCATCTTGCATATAAATATTCATTTGAAAATCTTCTTGCCAATTTTGCCCGTCAAAGCCATTATCAGGTAAAATGGGATCTTCATAAAATATCTTTAAGCCCTCAAAATCTGTTTTTATTCGATCAAGCACAATAATATTTGGCGTAATCAGTAAAAAATTTCTTGATAAGTTTGAGTCTTCTTCATACAATTTGTGAAAATAGCTCCAAGCAACAAGCAAACTCATCACTTTTGTTTTTCCGCTTCCTGTCGCCATTTTGATAACAAGCCTAAGCCAATCTTCTGCAAACATACTTGAAGAAACTGCCTCCGAGCTGTCATAACGCATAAGGTCATATTTGTCTTTTGCTTTTTTAACCTCATAGAGATAAATAACTGTCTCTACTGCTTCTCTTTGCGCGAAATAATATTGAAAGTTAAAAGTCCCATCTGCAGATTCTATTAGATGTTCAGTTTGAAACCACCATTGTAATAATGCACGAGAAGTCTCACTGACTCCTTTATAATTATCATTCCGCCATTGTTGTATTTCTCGGCGTAATTTATAAACAAGTGGAGGGAGCAGTTTTTCATATCCTTTCTCTCTCAATGTTTCATCAGCTGGAAACCAGCGGATTTCTGGATCAAGTATTGTATGAGGTGATTTTGGAAATTCTTTGTGTAATGCCATAATTTTATATATTAATCTCAATTACTTTCATTGTATCATTGCCAAAAATATCAACAACTTTTATAGCAATTTTTCGTCTGCCTGCTTTACATTCGTGTGCTACACTTTTTAATTCAATAGAACGATCTTTTTTGGTACGAAAAGACTGCCATTCATTTTCAAAAACATAATCTCCTGTCCATTTCTTCTCAATCTCGTCTTTATCATTTTTTATATGTATTATTTCTTTTTTGCTTTCAAAATCAAAATCAACAGCCCAATAATCAACCCAATCAGTCCATTTTTCTGTTAATACCTCATTAGTTATAACACCATTTTTATCTTTTGATACTTTAATTATATTACCTCTCTCTACCACTACCTTATTACCGCCTTTTTTTAGAGCTTCAATAACATTATCTTTAATATCTTGATTATAATAAACAGAGAAATCAGTCAATTCAACTGCCACTGTGTTATTTTTTACAATTGGTTTTACTTCAATATATGATACATCATGAAATTCAATCTGATTTTTTTCAATGGCTCGTTTATCAAACACTTCTCGTGGTATATTTCTAAGTATTAAATCAATACCCTTTTCCTTTGCCTCTTCTTGAATTTTTGGAAACAAGCCCATTTCAAATTCAAAAGCAAGAATATCTATTTTGGTAATTCTTTTTTCAATACATTCATTAATTACCTCCTCTACTAACAATCGTGAGGCAGGTAAATTTATAGGTCCAATGGCAACAAATCTTCCTGATTTTTTAGCAACAAGTGTTTTAAAATTATTAACCATCTCTGCCTTGTATGCCCTAACGATAAGTTTTACAAAGTCTCTTTCTTTAGCTATAAGTTGTTCTTGTTTCTGCTCTTCTCGTAAATTATGATTGACTCCTATATAATGTTGTCGCTCATACTTTCCAAGATTCAATATCTCAAACGCTCTAAAATCTTTCCCTGATTCTTTTAACTCTCTCTGTACTCCAATCATTCGTTTGCGGGTGGTGTGAATGGCGAATTTGCCAAGGTCAGAACCAATCCATTTTCTACCAAGTTTTTCTGCCACTGATAATGTTGTTCCACTACCACAAAAAAAATCAGCTACCAAATCGCCCTCGTTGGAGGAGGCTTTTATTATTCTTTCTAATAATTTTTCTGGTTTTTGTGTTGGGTAACTTGTAAAAGTATTATCATTTTTCATTAGAATTGGAATATCCCAAACATCCTCAAGCCTTTTCCCATCTTTTTGATATGTTTTATATTCCTTAGAATTTTTATATGTAATTTTATATCTACCTACTTCATCTTTTTTATCAAATCTTGCGATAGCACTGTCAGCATACGGTGTATAAAGCCAATTAAATATTGTATTATTAGATTTTGTATATCTTAAAATCGTATCATGTTTTCTTGAAAAATCAAATTTTGGAGCAAGACTGCCAGTATATTTCCAAATAATCTCATTTCTAAAATTGTCTTTCCCAAACACCTCATCCAATACTAGTCGCATATAACTATTCACTCGCCAATCACAATGCACGTAAATACTGCCATCCTCCGCCAACAAATCTTTCATTAAAATTAATCGTTCATAAATCATGGCAATAAAACTATCCGACCCATTACCCCAAGTATCACGATAAGCAAGTTCTTCTAAAACATTTGGTTTTTTAGTAAGCTGGTCATCGCCAATTTCTATTTTCATTGAAAAATCAGCCCCAACATCAAAAGGAGGGTCAATATAAATAAGTTTAAGTCCGCCAGCTTTTTCTATTTCTTCGCGCAATGGTCCATTTTTAAGACTTGAAAGAATTAGTTTATTATCTCCCCAGATAAGTTTATTTGTCCAACCAGCAATTTGACGACCCCTATCATCAAAATTAAAAAGACTTAGCTGAGTTTCTTTTTTTGTATCTGATACATTTTCTGCTCTTGGCTCATCTACCACTTCAATTGTTTGAAAGGGTAAAATTGTTTTGTTTACTTCCTGTGTTTTACCATTCCAAACAAGCTCAACTTCCTTTTTGTCTTCAAATAACAAAAAACGGTATTTCTCTGGCAACGGTTTGCCTGCTTCAATATATTTTAAAATATCTCTTTTTTCGTTTTCTGTAAGTTCAATCATAGATTTAATTGCTATTGTAAGTTTTTATAGGATTTTTATGACCGTTACAAACTTTTCACTTTTAGTTTTTACGTCGCTGGTTTATAATTTTTTTTATCAATAATCATTTTGGCAATAACCTCTTTTAGAATCTCTGAAGTACCACCGCCAATTGGTCCAATTCTACTATCTCTCAATAATCTTGCCATTGGATAATCCTCCATATAGCCGTAACCACCAAGCAATTGCAAGCAATCATATACAACAGAATCAGCCATTTTTGTAGATAATAATTTTGCCATACTCGCTTCCTTTACAACATATTGTCCATCATTTAATCTTTTTGCTACGGAATAATTAAATTCTTTGCACATTTCTACTTCGCTTGCCATTTCTACCACTTTATGACGTAACGCCTGAAATTTGTCTAAAGTTTTTCCAAATGCCTGACGTTCGCTCATATATTGTATGGCATATTCTACGGCATATTCTGCTCTGGCGTGAGCGTTAATTCCCATTATTAGTCGTTCTAAAGCAAAATGTTGCATAATATATAAAAATCCTTTTCCTTCTTCACCCATTAAGTTTTCAGCAGGAATTATAACATTGTCAAACGCTATTTCAGCTGTATCAGAAGCTCTCCAACCTAATTTATCTAATTTAGTTGATGAAATTCCGTGCGTATTTCTGTCTATAATAAAAATACTCATTCCTTTATTTCCTAACTCTGGCTGTGTTTTTGCTGCTACTATTAAATAATCAGAATATATACCATTTGTAATAAATGTTTTTGACCCATTAATTATATAAGTATTCTCTTTTTTTATGGCTGTGGTTCGCATTCCTGCAACATCAGAACCGCAAAAAGACTCTGAAATACAAAGACATCCTATTTTATCTCCATCAATACTCGGAGTTAAATATTCTTTTTTAATTCTGTCATCTCCTTCTTTATTGATATGCGTCATCGCTAAATAAGCGTGTGCCCACATTGCCGCTGCAAACCCGCCTGAATTAATTTTCTGTAACTCTTCTAAAAATATTACTGTATAAAATATGTCTAACTGAAGCCCGCCGTATTTTTCTGGAGAATTTAATCCGAAATATCCCATTTCTCCGAACTTATTCCAGATAAATCTCTCAATCGTTCCTGTTTTTTCCCATTTATCTATATGCGGAACTACTTCCTTTTGTAAAAAATAGCGAAAACTCTCTCTAAAAACTTTGTGTTCTTCAGTAAAATACATACTATTAGTTAGCTATTTGTTATAAATTATTTAGCCTGCAAATATAGGATTATTCTGTCATATTTTTCTAAGGGAAACCCAACTATATTTTTTAATTTTTCAATAGATTGTAATTCGGCAACTTCATCTCTATATTCAAAGATTTTTTTACATAAATCATAGTCTATATATGGATTAGAAAGCACTTGTTTAAACGAAGCGGTGTTTATATTTATCTTTTTTATTTCAGGTTTGCTGATTGTATTGAATTTAGATAAAACCCTGTCAGCAGTTTCTTTGTCTAATTTCCAGACTTCATAAATTTGACTTCTAAATGAAAAACCTTGCAGTCGTTTTCTGTATTTTACTATCCTTTCGGACAGGCTCTCTCCCACTCCATTTACAGATTTCAAATCTTGAATTGTGGCAAAATTCAAATCTGTTGTAGATACACTAAATAATTTGTCATAATTATTCTTCTTATCATCAGAAATGACAGGATTATATTTTGAATTCTGTTTTTTGTTTTGTATTATAACCCAATCCGGAAATTTAAAATAAGGAGAAATTTTAAGCAACAGGCTATCAGAAATTTTTGTAACCCGCTGAAATTCTCTCGCTGAATTGACGAATTTTTTAGTCTTCCTAAAAGTGTGTAACCTGTCTATTTCTTCAATAGACATACCGAGTTGAAAACCTCTATAATCTGTAATATAATTTGGATTGAAAGGATATATTTTAGGTTTTCTCTTTTCAATTTCAAGTGATTTTAGGGAATCTATTTTTAGTTGTAGAGCGAGTAATTCTTTATTATTTGCATCCGTACTTTTATCCGAAGAAAAATCTATAAAAACATAAATAACCTGAAGAATTATTACGATTAATATCAAAAATAAAATCCCATTTCGTTGGTTTTTATTATACCAGAAATGAGATTTTAAGTAAGTCATTGTTGTTGTTGAATTGTTAAGTCGTAATTTATAAATAGTAAATATACTTACAAAGTTTTAGAAACCTTACAGGATAAAACCGTTATATAGGTTTAGGCATCTCTATATTTACATCTCCATATTTAATTTGGTTATTTTTTTAAGTACAGCCCTGCTATCATTAGCATAAGCGTTACGAATAGAGCTACATACCAACGTATCATTTCCACTTTCACCTTAGCAATATCTTCTTTTGTTGCCAAAGTCTCTGTTTTGTCTTTTATATCAGCATCTATTTTTTCTTCAATATAAGTAGTTAATGCCTCTGCGGTCTTTTTATCTGTTTTTTCAACAAGAAGTTGATACAGTTTTGTTATCGTAATTGTCATAATATTTGGTTTTAATTTATTTTTTATTCCTCCTGTAAACTACTTTTAAAGTGTATATATTGCTCTTTTTTATATTCTGTTTCTTTCTGTTCTTTTAGACGTTTTTTACATAGTCTTTTTGCTCCTCAAAATTCATGTTTATAATACCCAAACTAAATTGGTCACGTGTTTTACGCATTAATTTTACGGTATCTTGGTTTGTTTATTGTTGCTCCCATAATCAAATATTTCTTTTGGTACTCGTATTTATATCGCTTTTTATTCTGGATATCACCTTGCACATAACTTGTCATACACAAAACATTATTATTAATTTACCAATCATAGTCTCCAAATAAAAGAAACTTATCTTCTTGTTTTTACATTTTGCTCATTAATATTGGACGCCAAAAGTATCCGAGGTTACTCTTTCGTCTTAGTTGGTTCTTTATTGAGTGCTTCATCCGAGTTTCTTCTAATCTGTATAACGTTTTCTGCTATAACACATATTACACGCATCATAGCCCAGTTTAAAAAAGAGCCAAACAGCACTACAAAACCGTATAAAATTCCTATTGGGTTTGCTACGTCATCATAAGAACCTTCTATGGTACTCATAGTGGACCCATATTATAACAGCTCCTACTATTCCTAATATCAAAATAATATACGCAAAAGCATTTAATGTTTGAATTTTCTTATCTCCAAAAAACGCATGTTTAGTCTTACCTTTACATTTTCAACCCTTAATAGCCGCTAAATACCTCTTCAACTGTTTTTTAACAATTGGAAATAAGAAAAACAACCCAATCATATTTGGAAATACCATTGCAAAAATCATTGCATCTGAGAAGTCCCAAATTGATCTCATACTAGCTGCGGCACCGATTACAACAAATATTAAAAACAATAATTTATATGTTAAATCCGCAACTTTTCCTCTGCCAAATAAATATTTCCAAGATTGTAATCCGTAATAAGACCAAGAAATCATTGTAGATACAGCGAATAAAACAACTGCTACGGTTAAGAACACTCCAGAATAAGGAATATATCGTTCAAATGCTTTAGATGTTATTCCAGCTCCTTCGTAAGCGGTTCCATCAATCATTACTGAGCCTTGACCTCCATATTCAAATGCTCCTCCGAAATTAAAAATGATAATTACTAAAGCCGTCATAGTACAAATAACTACTGTATCTATAAATGGTTCTAATAATGCAACGAGACCTTCTGACGCAGAATATTTTGTCTTCACCGCTGAATGTGCAATAGATGCAGAACCAGCACCGGCTTCATTAGAAAATGCGGCTCTTTTAAATCCTACGAGTAAAACTCCTATAACACTTCCCACTCCAATTGCTGTCGGGTTAAAAGCCTCTCTCATTATTAAGCTAAAAGCGTCATCTATCAAAGAAAAATTACTTAAAATAATATATAAACAAGCTATTAAATACATTACAGCCATAAAAGGAACTATTTTTTCAGTTACAGAAGCAATCCTTTTAATACCGCCAATAATAATAATTCCTACTAATATTGCTAATATAAGTCCAATCCAAGCTCCTGCACTTGTGCTTTCTAATCCTATTAATTCTTTTAATACAATTGTAGCTTGGTTAGATTGTGCGGCATTACCGCCTCCAAAAGAGCCACCAATACAAAAAATTGCAAACATAACTGCTGCAATTTTTCCTAAAATAGTAAATCCTTTTTCTTTTAATCCTTTACTTATATAATACATAGGTCCTCCGTAAATAGTTCCGTCTTCTCCGACATCTCTATATTGAACTCCCAGTGTACACTCCACAAATTTTGATGACATTCCTAACAATCCGCAGATAACCATCCAAAAAGTTGCTCCAGGACCGCCCAATGCAATCGCCAGTGCAACACCAGCTATATTTCCATTACCAACAGTACCAGAAACCGCAGTCGCCAACGCTTGAAAGTGTGTTACTTCTCCTTCTTTACTTTCATCTTCTATTGTTCCTTTGATGTCTCCGTCAATCGCCATAGAAGAATCTCCAGAAGTGTGATGATCTATATCATCATATTTGCCTCTTACTATATTAATTGAAGTTATAAAATATCTAAAATTTGGTAAACCAAAATAAAGGGTAAAAAACAAGGCACTCAACACCAACAACATCAAAACGAATGGAATTCCATTTTCCATTCCATATATCGGAATTGGGAAAAATACTACACTAGAAACCAAATCAGAAAATGGTTTAAATGCTTCGTCTATTTTCTGGTCTATTCCTATTTCTTGCACAGACACTTCGTCTATTTTTTTATCTATTCCTTTTTCTTGAGCAAATGTCAACGCAGATGCTAGCAGAAATAATGAGGTAATAAGTATTTTCTTCATAATGAACTAAGTTAGTTTATAAAAATTAAGCCCGCAATATCCTAAAAAAATACACTTTTAACAAATTTTGAACATTCAAATATTAAATTTACATTAATTTCTCTTTAAAACTCCTTAAATCTTCTTCAAAAGTTTTTGGGTAAAAGTCTAATTCTCTGTTTGTTTTAGTTAAATCAAATCCTGTTTTTGGTGGTCTTATTGCAATTTGGTTTAATGTGGATGTTGAAATAGGTTTTATCAAATTTTTATCAAGACTAAAGACTTCCGCTATTTCTTGTGCAATTTCGTATATGCTTAATAATTTATTACTGGAGATATTAAAAACGCCTTTTGCTTTTTTATCAATTGAAATTTTGCAAGCCATTGCCAGATTTTCCACATAAGTTGGCATTCTATATTGGTCGTTGACGATAGTAATTTCTTTTCCTTCTAATAACATTTTGCGTACCCAAAGCACAATATTGCTTCTATTCATATTTGCTACGAGTCCATATACTAAAATTGTTCTTAGAATTGTATAATCAACAGTAGAATTTATTAAAATTTCTTCAGATTTTAATTTAGTCGCTCCGTAAAAACTCAACGGATTTGGTTTGTCATCTTCTTTATAATATCCTTTTTCGCCGTCAAAAATAAAATCTGTTGATATATGAATTAAATGTGCGTTTATTTCTGAAGATATATCTGTTAAATATTGAACAGCGTCAACATTTAGTTTTAAGCATTTTTTTTTGTCAGATTTGCAATCATCAACATTTGTCATTGCCGCAGTATTTATAATTGCATTGGGGTTTATTTCTATGAGATTTTTGTTCAGCTGTATTTTATCAGTAATATCAATTGATATATATTTAAAATCGTTTTTGTCATTTCTATTATTTCCTCTCGAAAAACCAAAAATCTCGTATTTATCTTTTTCTTCTAACAATAAATTTACCAATGTTTGCCCCAGCAAACCATTGCTTCCCGTAATTACAATTTTTTGCCTTAGCTCTTTTTTCAATGATTCAATGATTTAATAGTTGAATTGTGTAATTGTTGGATTGTAAATCTGAAATCGTAATTTGTAATTCAAAACTCGTAATTATCTTTTCTTAGTCATTTAATGGCTGAACTTCACTAAAATCAACGGTAGTAATCGTTATTACTGTCATATAAATGGCGTTAACAAAATTAAGTCCAGACAGAAACATATACCCAAAAATGCCTACTGAAATAATTATCAGTAGAAATAAAAATAGATTTATGTAATTTAGATTTTAGTACCATTTTGTTTTGTGTGTTATACTAATTTGACCACGATACTATTTTTGAATTACGAATCACTAATTGGTTGTCGGTCGTTAGTTGTTGGTTTCCAGCTTCTATCTTCCAACTTAACTTTTAACTTAGTCTGGTATTATAAATCAAAAACGGAGCTACGTTTTGTATAAATCATATCTTTTAAACGTAATACAAATGCCAATGTTAGATACAATCCAAATGAAAGACCAACGGTTGCGAATGAGATATAAATAAAAAATAATCTAACATTTGTTACTCTTATACCTAATCTGTCTGCCAATCTTGTGGAAACTTCAAAACCGTGACGCTCAAAATAATGCCTAATAGAATGTATAAATTTCATATCAATATAAATTGGTTGTTGGCTTCCAACTTTCAGCCTCTAATTTTTAATTTTTTAATTTTCAAATTGTGTAATCGTAATTCTATATTTATTCATAACGAAAGTAAGTAAAAAGTTTTATAATACAATATGTAGAAGCCCAGCCTTGAAGTGCAAATAATAAAATTTGTCGTGCATCCTCTGCTGTGAGGATATTCTGCTATATTTAAAGAATTTATTCTCCGAGTTTTATTATTTGAATAGAACTATTGTTCTTTTCGAACACAAAAGTCAGTTTACGGTTAACGTTTATAATGTTTTAATTCAGTAACTATTTTTTCTTTTGAAAAACTTTTACATAATCAACTAACAAACTGTCGGGTAAAGTAGATTTTTTTATATCGCCAGCCCACGTACCAACTTCTAGACTTAGAATCATATATAAACTTCGTCGTGAAATAGGGAAATTAACTCGCCATGTTTCTTTACCGTCAATATAAAATATGTATTCATTTTTAATCCACAGTAGTCCAAATGTATGCCAGCCACTAATTTCTTGATTCACTGTTTTTTCTCCAATGGATTTATGATGCTCACCATAGCCATTCCAATGTATAGCGTGTTCTATATGAGGAATGTTTATTGTTTTCATCTTGTGGTGAAACTCATAAATATCTACTTCAGTGCCATATTTTGCAGGATTATTTATTCCTCCATTCAGCCCTGGACTTTGCAACCAAAATGCAGACCAATGACCTAATTTCTTTTGTAATTTTATACGGGTTTCAAAATATCCGTAGGTAAATTCAGCAAGATTTTGTGTGCCAATCATAGCAGTGTGAAATTCTTCACCTACCTTTGTTGTTGTTAATATTAAATTACCATCATTTACTGAAACAGCACCTTTAACGTTGACTCCGTCTCTTCTTTTGCCTAATCCTCTGTAGCCCCATTTTGTGAAGTTGAGAGTATTTCCGTCAAAATTATCTTCCCAAACTAATTTATAATTCTTGCTAAGTTCTTCCGCAATATTTGTGATAGATTTTTCTATTTCTATTTCCTTTTCCTTTATATCATTGTCCTCTGTTGAGTTACAAGAGTAAAAGGCTATTAATCCAATTGACAAAATTATTATAATTATCTTTTTCATGCTCTAAAATTTTAACTTTAACAAAGGTACTGTTTTTTTTGAAATATAAAAGGAATACCAATTGACAACAAAATGTCGGTAGATTCAACTAGAAAATACGTTAAGAAAATTAAAATTTCATATTCATGCTTTATGGCGTTGGGTGCTTAACGTTTGTTGTCAGTTTCATTTTCAGGGTTTCCATAGTTTTATGGATATTTCAACCTCCAGTAGAAATCGACCTTTTAAATTATGCTACATATTATTTCTTCTTTATAAATCCAAATGTACTATTTTTTCTATTTGTAATCACTATTGCTTACTCAAAAGTCATTCACTTGGGTGTTAAAAAATTATCATGAATGTTTCATATGATAATATTATTTTTCACCTAAATAAGTGAAAAATATTCAATTAAAAAAATCTTATAGATACTATTTTTACTGAACTTTTCGACCTTTTTAACTTTTAGCTTGCGGATTTAAAGTAATTTTATAACTGTTTCTACTGTTGATAAAATTAAGTCAAATTCGTAGCCTTTTCTAAATAAAAAATCCGTCAACTTCTTTTTTCTTTTTAGGATATTTTCATCAGTAATTTGGGTGTTTTTCTTCTCTGCTATTTGATAAATGGTTTGCAGATACGCTTGTTCGTCTATTTCTTTTAGTGCGGTTTTGATGTTGCGTTCAGAAATATATCTAAATTTTAACTCTCTGATAATTCTTTGTTTCCCCCATTTTTTAATTCTGAATTTCCCCCTTGCAAAACTCTTAGAAAAACGCTCTTCATTCAAAAAATTATGCTCCAAAAGATGTAATAAAATAATTTCTTTAGCCTCAGAAATCAGATTAAATTCACCCAATTTTTGCTCCACTTCTTTATTACATCTATCTTGATAAACACAATACCTCTCTAATTTTTTCTTAACTTCATCAACAGAAAAATATTTTTCATCTCTCATAAATTTGGTATGACTACTAAAAGTTTGTTCCTAAATGACATATACATTTTTACTTGTTCTTTTGTCTGACAACTTAGTTAAAAATATGCACACTTTATTTCGGGATAATCCCTAATCACCAGTATATTTTATAAATAAATTTTCTAAATTTTTATTTTGAGTAATCAATTCTAAAATTTTTAACCCATTTTCTTGTGCAAAATCAAAAACAATAGCTCTCATATCATCGGAGGTTTTAAACATTAAAGTCCACCTATTATCGCAGTTATTTTTGCACGAATATAAGTTTGGTAGTTTTTTAATAAATTGTTCTTCAATATTATAATCAAAAGTTACTTCTATCACCTGATTTTGATTTAGCCTGATTTCTTCTAACCTTTTATCAACAACAATTTCCCCTTTTCTTATGATGATTACTCTGCCGCAAACAGCCTCTACCTCTTGCATAATATGTGTAGAGAATAATACCGTTTTATTTTTGCCAATATCTTTTATTAAAGACCTGATTTCCACCAACTGATTTGGGTCTAAACCTGTGGTTGGCTCATCTAAAATTAAAACTTCTGGATTGTGTAATAAAGCTGCTGCCAAACCTACTCTTTGTCGATATCCCTTAGATAATTGTCCTATCTTTTTGTGGGCTTCTAAAGTCAATCCTACCCTTTCAATAACTTCCATAATTACTGATTTTTTAACCTTATAAACTGATGCTTGAAATTGCAGATATTCCTTAACATACATATCCGTATATAAAGGATTGTGTTCGGGTAAATATCCAATTTTTTTTTTAGCTTCTATCGGATTTTCCGACACATTAATTCCGTTGATTAACACACTTCCTTCTGTTGGATTTATATAACCTGTCAGGATTTTCATCATAGTAGATTTTCCTGCTCCATTCGGACCTAAAAAACCTACAACAGAACCTTTATTAATTGTAAAAGAAACTGAATTTAGAGCCTTTTGATTGGCGTACAATTTTGAAACAGAATAAACCCCTATAGACATAATCGTAAATTAGCGAAGCAAAAATAATAAAAGTAACCGAGAATCAAGACGGAAGATGGAATACATAAAATTGGGCAAGATTTTTTAAACGTTGTGTAGCTATTTTATCATACAACAAATAAGAAGCCCCGCAATTTGAATAGCTTCTATTGAAGTATTAATTGTTAATAATACCAAACTTGACCAGAAAATGTCGTACGTAAATGTTAATTAAAAATTACGATGTACAAACTGCCAACTGAAAACTTTTAGTTTTTTACTGATTAGTAGTCGTTAAGTCCGTTTTCTCCATAAGGGTCAAATTCATCGTCAAAATGGCTGTCGTCAAAATACTCATTATCAGGGTTTTCTGCTATAAATTCTTTTTTTGGAGCTTCTTCAGGAATTTCGCCAACAGACATAATTGTTTTTGGCAAATCTGTATGAAAATCGTCATAAATATCAATAACTTCAATATAAAAAGTCCACATTCGAAGAAAATCATAGACATAAATTAATTTATGATTTATCTCCGGCAAAGTCTTATTTAGTATGCAATCACTCATAGAAACAGAGTTCCCAAATTCAGATATATCCACCAAAGGAATCTCTTCTCCTTGATTCCATTTGCTATCCGTTTTATAAAAAGACGACATTTCCTTGCCATTAAAACCGAAAGACCTTGCAATTGAAATATGCAATTCTTCTAAGTTAATACTGTCTTCTACTAAGATAGTTCTTATTATATCTTCTTTAGTGTCTAATATTATACGTACTTTATACATTTTAATTTGCTTTCTGGAGGTCAGACAAAAATACAACAAATTATATGTACTTTTACGGTTAAATTATTGAATAATGTCAGAAAAGTTAGCAATACTTGAAATGTTTAATAAAAGGTGCGAAAATACCTTAATGGAAACTCTTGAAATTGAATATATTAATTATGGAGATGATTTTTTAGTAGCTCAAATGCCTGTTAATTCAAAAGTTCATCAGCCTATGGGAATTTTACACGGAGGTGCGACAGCAGCTTTGGCAGAAAGTGTCGGAAGTGCAGCTTCTGCTTTTTTTATTGATAATGACAAGTATATTATTAAAGGAATAGAGTTGAGTATCAATCATATAAAAAGTATAAAAGAAGGATTGGTTACGGCTACCGCAAAGATTATACACAAAGGAAGAACGACTCATTTATGGGAAGTAAGAGTTGTGAATGAAGATGGAAAACTAATTTCTATTTGTAAGTTGACTAATATAATATTGGAGAAAAATAATTAGAGTATGATACTATTTAATTACGAATTTTGAATTACGATTACACGATTCAACAATTACACAATTAAAAAAAATATTAAGTTGAAAATTTTTCAGGATATAGAAATATCTGTTCAAAGCAAGTTGCCTTTTGTAGTTTACTTAAAACCAAACGAGAGTTTAATAAGAGGAATATTTCAACGAGATGATAAAATTTATTTCACAAAAGATTACTCTGAAAGCGGATTTGTTTTTGCCCCTTTTGATAACCATAAAAAGTCTATCCTAATTCCCATAAATAATTCTACTATTGTAAATGAAAGCGTTACAAAAGAAGATTTTGATTTAAAAAAAACTATTTGTAAAGATGAATTATCAAAGGAATTTTATGTAAATATAGTTGATAAAGCAATTAAAGAAATTGAAAAAAATCAACTTAAAAAAGTAGTCTTATCAAGAAAGGAAACGGTGGAATTAGTAGATTTTGATTTGATTTTGGTCTTTAAAAAATTGTTGTACAGTTACCCAAATGCGTTGGTTTATGTTTGGTTTCATCCTAAAGTTGGTTTGTGGTTGGGAGCAACTCCAGAAATATTGCTAAAACATAACGATAGCGAATTTGAAACAATGTCGCTTGCAGGAACGCAGCTCTACAAGGAGACAGATGAAGTTTATTGGTCGGAAAAAGAAATTGAAGAACAACAATTTGTTACTGATTATATTGTAGAAAAATTATCAGAAGTTTGTAAAAGCATCCAAAAAAACAAAATGGAAACAGCAAAAGCGGGTCCATTATTACATCTAAAAACTAAAATAACAGGAAAACTAAAAATTAAAAAATTAAACCTAAAAAATCTTATTAACGCTCTACACCCAACACCTGCGGTTTGTGGTTTGCCAAAAGTAATATCCAAAAAATTTATTACAGAAAACGAGAATTATAACAGGTCTTTTTATACGGGTTTTTTAGGAGAGCTGAATTTTGAGTTAAAAAGGAAACAATCTTATCTGTTTGTCAATCTTAGGTGTATGGAAATTAAAAATAAAAAAGCTAACATTTATATCGGTAGCGGAATCACAAAAGAAAGCAACCCAACTGCAGAATGGGAGGAAACAATAGCTAAAAGCGAGGTGATGAAGAAAGTGCTTTAAGGGGGACTGGAAGTTAGAAGTTAGAAGTTGGAAGCTGGAAGTTAGAAGCTGGAAGCTGGAAGCTGGAAGCTGGAAGTTAGAAGTCGTTAGTTGTTAAATTTTCCAGCCCCCAGCTTCTAACTTCCAGCTTCCAGCCTCCAAAAACTTACCTATATTCTTCCATTTCTTTGTCATAAAACTCACCTGCTTTGTCTATCAAAGTAGCGACTTCATTTGCCATTTCGTTTTCGTCAACTCCAATTAAGTCGTCAAACCATTCTATTTTGTCGTCTTTTAAATTGATTAAAAATCTGGGGAAATCAGTATGTAGCACGAAGATGTCATCTGGGTGGTTGCTGTTATCCGCTAATAAAAATTTAGGGAATTCCATATTATTTACTGTTAAGTTTATTGTTGTCAAACACTTTGTCATTTTTACTCAAATTGCATTATGCTAATATCAATTACAGAAGAATAACTGCATATTTCATTGTCATTGAGTGCTTTAGTTTTTAAATATTTGCGATTATAGAAGCAGCCAACAGCGTTGCAAAAATAATCAAATAATCGCTTCTAATCTCTTTTTTAGTCTTCTTATGACGCCACCTACGACGTTTTATAGTCAAATAAACTGCTTTCCCTCTCAAAGGAAAATCTTGAACTGTTTTAGATGATAAAAATCCTTTGGATTCATATTCTGATGACTCATAAGAACTAGGTAAACAATTTTTCTCCTCTAATCTTATAGAGACAAAAACCTTTTTTGAGGATATATCACACAGCTCTTCTACTTGAGTTATATCAAAATAATTAAGAAGTTCTTTGGGGAAAACATAGCGTATAAAATCGGGATACAAAAGCTTTTTTTTCGCTAATTTATAAATTATCCCCGTAAATTTAACCTGTCCCCAAACAATTTCTGTTGAGCTTTTCTATTTTGCTGAATAGCCTCTTTTATGAGTTGATTTTGTTGTCTATGTAATGGTATTATTTTCAATTCAGATATCTAATTTAATCTCCACAAATATATAGACGACATGAGTCCTAAAAAGGTTGCTTTTAGATTTACAATTGATGATTTACGAATTACGATTTTAGATTGAACTCGTAAATCAAAAGTCGTAAATTCAACGAAGTTAGCGGGCAAAAGAGCGAGTAAAAATGTACGGGTTATTTCGTAACAAATCCTCAGTGTTTAAAATGACGAATACCCGTTAAAATCATAGACATATTATTTTCATTACAACAATCTATACTTAGTTTATCTTTTATAGAACCTCCCGGCTGAATTATGCTTTTAATTCCCACTTTACCTGCAATTTCTACACAATCTGGAAATGGAAAAAACGCATCGCTCGCCATTACTGCTTCATTTAAATCAAAATCAAAGTTCGTCGCCTTTTCAATTGCTTGTTTTAGAGCGTCAACTCTACTTGTTTGACCCGTTCCACTGCCAAGTAATTGCTTCTCTTTTACAAAAACAATAGTATTAGATTTTGTGTGCTTGCATATTTTTGAGGCAAATAACAAATCTTCTAATTCCTTGTCTGACGGCTTATTATCAGTTACATAAGTCAAATGTTCTATGCTATCGGTTTTACAATCTTTTTCTTGTACCAAAAAACCATTTAAGGCTGTCCTTACATTTTGTAAAGGTAATTCTGTGTGTTTTTGAACTAAAATAATTCTATTTTTCTTTCCTTTCAAAATTTCTAAAGCATATTCATCAAATGAAGGAGCAATTACAACTTCACAAAATAATTTGTGAATTTCTTCGGCAGTTTCTTTATCAATCTTTGTATTAGAGATTAAAATGCCACCAAATGCAGAAATAGGGTCTCCAGCTAAAGCGTCCGTATAGGCTTGCTTAATAGTGTTTCTTTGTGATAATCCGCAGGCATTATTGTGTTTTAATACTGCAAATGTAGGTTTCAATTTAGAAAATTCATTCATCAAATTAACTGCCGCATCAACGTCGAGTAAATTATTATAACTTAATTCTTTTCCGTGTAATTTATCAAACATATTGTTTAAATTTCCGAAGAAATAACCTTTTTGATGCGGATTTTCTCCATACCGCAAGGTTTTTGAGGCAGTTTCGCTTACCTTGTAAACTGTTTCATCCTCGTTGAAATAATTAAATATAGCTGTATCATAATGTGATGAGATATTAAACGCCTTTGAAGCAAATTTTTTTCTGTCTAAAATGGTAGTTTTTCCGTTATTTCTACAAATTAAGTCTAAAAACTCATCATATTGATTTACAGAAGAAACAATAACAGTGTCTTTAAAATTCTTGGCTGCTGCACGGATTAAAGAAATTCCTCCTATATCAATTTTCTCAATAATATCTTGCTCGGAAGCCTTAGATGCTACTGTTTTCTCAAACGGATATAAATCTACAATTACCAAATCCAACTGAGGAATTTTATATTCTTCCATTTCGGACATATCGCTTTTGTTATCTTGTCTATTTAGAATTCCTCCAAAAACTTTTGGGTGTAATGTTTTTACTCTTCCCCCGAGAATAGTAGGATAAGAAGTAACATCTCCTATCGGAATTACTTTAATTCCTATATCTGTAATAAATTTTTCTGTTCCTCCGGTAGAGTAAATAGTAACGCCTAATTCGTCAAGTTTTTCTACTAATAGCTTTAATCCATCTTTATAAAACACTGAAATTAAGGCAGATTTAATAGTTTTTGTGCCACTCATATTTATATTTTGATAAGCGTACGAAGTTACTAAAAAGTATGCGCTTATGCAAGTGGAGTTGCGATTTATGAATTAGGTCTGTAACTACTCAGGTAGTTTAATTTACTTATTATCAGTTAGTTAAAAAACAAAAATCATAAATCCAAATAATTTGCTGGTATTAAATATTTAATTTAGCCTATTTATCACTTTTTCTACCACTGATGGATCGATAAATAGCAGACTTAAAATTCCCACTAAAAGCATAATTTTTAAGGCGTTGTGGAGCAAAACATAATGTTTTTTCAAATTAGATTTCCAAATAAAAAATGCGATAAAAATTAAGCCTATCAAAGAGAAATAAAAGTAATATTTCATATATCCTGTCGATGGATAACTTGACAAGATGATTACTGGAAAAATGGTTGTTAATATTATTCCTATTGATAATCTTATCGTTTTTAGCTCTCCGTATTTTACAGGAAAAGTTACATAATTATTTGCTATTGCTCCTTTTATATTTTCCAAATCTTTTATCAATTCTCTTAGCATTAAGATTAGAAACAGGAAAGTTGCGTGAACAAAGATAATTTTTGAGAAATTTTTATAGTAAACAAATACTGCGAAGAAAGGTAAAATAGTTAAAACTGTTACAGAAAACAATCCAATAAAAGGGTATTTTTTTAATTTATGCGAATACAGCCAAATGTAAAATATATATGCCGAAAAAAATAAGGCTGCTCTCCAAGAAATCATCCAACCGAAGGCAAATCCTAAGAAATTTAAAGAAAAATAGATTTTTAGTTTTGTTTGTTGTTTTATAAAACTATCTAAATCTGACTTTATAGGTCTGTTGATTTTATCGGCTTTCACGTCGTAGAAATTATTGATAATATAGCCAGCCGCCACAACGCAAACAGAGGATAATACAATAAAAAAAAGATTGTAATCTAACAGAACTATTAGCAGAGATTTCTGTGGCGAGAAAATAAAAATTGCCGCCAAATATTGAGCGACAATCAGTACTAAAATATTATATCCTCTTGTAACTGATATTAAACTTAGTATTTTATACAGTAAATAAATCGGTTTAGAATTACCCATTTTTACGAGTTACGATTTTTGATTTACGATTAAATTTTCAATTAAAATTGGTATTGCTAAAATCTGTAAACTAATTCTAATTTATAACCTTTTAGTTTCTCTTTTGCCTTTTCATAATCTTCAGTAAATCCCAAGATATAACCTCCTCCACCAGAGCCACATAATTTTAGATAATAATCATTTGTTTTTAGACCTTGCTCCCATATCTTATGAAAAGCAACGGGAATCATTGGTTTAAAATTTGTCAACACCAATTTTGATAAGTTTCTTACGCTTCCAAATAATAATTTTATATCGCCACGCAAAAAACTACTTATACAATTATCTGTATAAGTTGCAAATTCTTCGTTTAACATTTTTCTAAAGCCTTCATTTTTCATTTTATTCATAAAAATACTCATCATTGGCTGGGTTTCTCCAACAATTTCTGAGTCTAATAAAAATACCGCTCCTTTTCCTTCCTTTTGTGATGGAATACCAGCGGGTTCTATATTTGTTTTAGAATTAATTAGAATTGGCAAACTCAAATAACTATTTAGTGGGTCTAATCCTGAACTTTCCCCATGGAAAAACGACTCCATTAAGCTAAAAATTTCTTTTAGTTTTAATAATTTATCTCTTGTCAGATTTTCTAAAACAGTAATTTTATCATCAGCGTATTTGTCGTAAATAGAAGCGACCAAAGCACCAGAGCTTCCAACTCCGTAGCCTTGTGGAATAGAAGAATCAAAATACATCCCAGATTCTATGTCCTTTTTTAACTCATCTAACCTAAAAGAAACTTTTTTGCTGTTTAAGTTTTCTAAATAATCATAAAACTTAATTAATTTAAGGTTTGACTTTTCTGCTTCTCCATAAAGGTTTGAAGTTAATCTCAAAGCTCCTCTGTAAGTATTGAATGGAATTGCCAATCCTTTGGAATCCTTGATAATTCCATACTCTCCAAAGAGTAATATTTTAGCGTAAAATAGTGGTCCTTTCATATTTTTCTCTCTCTAATCCTGCCAAGTTCTACAAACTTTGTAGTTTTTTAATTTACATTTTTATAGAACATTTTCCATACTCCTGCTTTTTCTCCTTTCTTGTATCTACCTTTTTCTTTAATTTTTCCGTTTTTATAAAACATTTTCCAAGCACCTTCTCTTAAGTTGTTTTTATAAGTTCCTCTTTCTAATAACTCTCCCGTTTCATAAAATTCTTGAAAATTCCCTTCTATTTTATCTTTTATATAATTTCTTTTATTTTTTAATTTACCTGATTTATAATATATCTTTCGTATTCCGTCTATTTCGCCACTGGTGTAGTTTACCTCCTGCCAAATAGTTCCGCTTTCAAAATAGTATTTAATCAAACCGTCAAATTCTTCTTCATTAGGTATATTATTAAAACTAAAGCCTTTCATTTGTATTGTACCATTCAAATAATAATCTACAATCCAAAAACGATTTTTCTCCTTTTTGGGTACAGGTCTATAATAAACTGCTTTTTCTTTGTCCGTTTGAGTCCAGTTTCCATCAAACCAAATTTTGGCTTCTTGTGCCGTAAGTGTTGTCGTTAAGAAAGTAACAACTAAAAAATGTGTTAAAATTTTAGTTTTCATAATTTTAGTTTTTAAAGTTTAGCACCTTTTTGCACCAAAACTTATATTATCACAAATGTAATGATTTTTTTTACAATATTTTAATAATTCGTTATTAATAAATTTATTAACCTTACCTTTTTCTTCCGACGGATACAAAATATGAACATTCGCTCCAGCATCTAACGTAAAACAAACATTGCTATTCGTCTCTTTACGATACGCCCAAATCTTATGAATAATTTTTAAGGTATTCGGTTTCATTAAAATAAAATACGGATTGCTGGTTAGCATCATAGCGTGCAGAGTTAGTGCCTCGCTTTCTACCAAATTCACAAAGGATTTTATATCTCCATTTTGAAGAGTTTTAGACAATTTTGACATATTATCATTTGCTTGTTCAAAACGCTCCTCTGCATACGGATGATTGTTCATCAAATTATGTCCAACCGTGCTACTTATCTGTTTTTTTCCTTCGTCAACAATTAGAATTGCATCTTGATAATTTTTGAAAATTTGATGTATTTTATAAGGAAATTTGATGCCAAATAAATCTGAACTCCCGTCAATTTCTGGGTGTTTTCCCCAAACTACAAGCGTACCTTCAATACTTCTGCCGGCACTTCCAGAGCCTAAACGAGCCAAAAATGATGCTTTTTTTTTGACATATTCTTCTGATATATTAGGATTTAATTCTTTTTCTAAACTCATCAAACACATTGCAATTGCACTCATTCCGCTTGCAGAAGAAGCTATTCCACTGCTATGTGGAAATGAATTTTCTGAGCTGATAATCATTTTATACTCGGATAAGTACGGACAGTATTTATTTATTTTTTCAAAGAATTGTGTAATTTTTAATTTAAAATCATCTTTCTTTTTCCCTTCAAAAAAAAAAACAAATTCTATATTTTCCGAATGAAGTTTTTTAAAAAAATCTATTGTGGTAGTTGTATGGCAATTATTCAGAGTAAAACTGATAGAAGCATTTTTAGGAATTTGCGGATTGCTTTTCCCCCAATATTTAATCAGTGCGATATTGCTTGGCGTTTGCCACGTAAAACTTATCTCTTCTATTGAATTAGAAAACGGTTTTGAAATAAATTGATTAGTATTCAAATCTAAAAATTTTGCGGTAAATATAACTATTTATATGCAATATTTTGTGGTAAAAATTGTTATTATTCAGCACGTAGAGCACTTTAAATAATACCTTAAATCCGCAGGCTAAAAATTAGGTTTATATTTTTATGTTTAGTAGTCAATTTTAGGTTAAAAGTTTCTTTTAGAAGTTCATATTTCTCTCTGAAAGCACAAATTTGAGTGACTATTATGTTGAGTCAGTATTATTTTTCATGTCACTACGAGTATTTATATAACAGAATTAGCCTCTGATTTCAATATTCTGATTATCAGTGAGTTATGTTTTTAAGGTAAATATACCTATCCCTTGAAGTATTAGTTATTTTATTTTTTATTACAGTAAGAGGTGATATTTTTTATCTGAGAACAGTTTTAAAACCTTTATTCTTCCTTGTTTAATCCATTGGCTCAACTTTTTAATTGCGATGTAAATTTTGTATCTTGGTCAAAAATATAAAAATTATGGATGCTAATCAAATAAGCAGTTATTTTACAAGTTTATCAGAATCAAATCAGGATAACTTACTAAAAGATTTGAATAGGATTAAAATAGAATCGGATTATTCAGAATTATTACAATTAAGAGGAGATGCGTTAGATGACAAAAGAGCTGAATGCCCACATTGTCAAGGTTCTAACTATTAAGCTTCACAAGGTGGTTTCTATTCTGTTGATGCTAACTAAAAGTAGATGGAAAATACAGAGTGAACCTCCTAAGATAGACCCTTCACAACTTAACCTAATCTTTGACTAAAAAAACAGGGGATGGCTAAATTAATAGTTTACACAGTAGAATGAAAAGCTTCTTCAATTACAATCTAAAAGGGGTGTCAACAAAATATATACAGAAATATCTGAATTAGCAGAAAATAAAAGATATGTTCAGTGATTCTCCACAATGGATAAAAACTGTACTTGCATTGTCTTTACAAAGGGCTGATGCTAATAGGATTTATAGCAATATTGAAGTTGAGCCAAAGAATTATAGTTTTGTGAATTTATTAAGTTTTTGTTTGGTTTTTTAACACAATTCTATTTTACCACAAAATATCTTTATTTATTTGTAGTTTTGGGCTTCAAATTTTAGCAACTAAAATTAAAATATAAAATGATAGATTTTGGCATCAAAGAAGCATTGGAAAAACTGGGCTTACAAGATATAAACGAAGGAACATCAACAGGTTCTAACAATTTTTCTAATGGAGAAATTATTGAGAGTTACTCTCCAGTAGACGGAAAATTAATTGGACAAATAAAGACTACAACCAAAGAAGATTACGAAAAGGTTATGAAAACTTCTACGGAAGCTTTTAAAGAATGGAGAACAAAACCAGCACCGTTAAGAGGAGAAATTGTTCGTCAGTTAGGAGAAAAATTAAGAGAAAAGAAAGAAGCTCTTGGCAAATTAGTTTCGTATGAAATGGGAAAAAGTTATCAGGAAGGCCTGGGAGAGGTTCAAGAAATGATTGATATTTGTGATTTTGCAGTTGGTTTATCGCGTCAATTACACGGATTGACAATGCACTCCGAGCGTCCGGGACATAGAATGTACGAACAATATCATCCGCTGGGAGTTGTAGGAATTATTTCTGCGTTCAATTTTCCCGTAGCGATTTGGGCGTGGAACACCACTTTAGCTTGGGTTTGTGGCGATGTATGTGTTTGGAAACCTTCTGAAAAAGTGCCGATGTGTGCTGTGGCTTGTCAGGATATCGTCGCCAAAGTTTTTGCTGAAAATAATCTGCCTGAAGGAATTTCTAATTTGATAAACGGAGATTATAAAGTTGGTGAATTTATGACTAAAGATACTCGTATTCCTTTAGTTTCTGCGACAGGCTCTACTAGAATGGGCAAGATTGTCGCACAAGAAGTTGCAGAGCGCTTAGGCAATTCATTGTTAGAGTTGGGAGGAAATAACGCAATTATTGTTACACCCGATGCCGATATTAAAATGACTGTTATAGGAGCTGTTTTTGGTGCTGTCGGCACTGCTGGACAACGCTGTACTTCTACACGTCGTTTAATTATTCACGATAGTATTTACAATAAAGTGAAAGATGCTGTTGTAAAAGCATATGGTCAGTTGCGTATTGGAAATCCGTTGGATGAAAATAATCACGTCGGTCCGTTAATTGACAAAGATGCTGTTAAAATGTACAATACAGCCTTAGAAAAAGTAAAATCAGAGGGAGGAAATATTGTAACCGAAGTCGGTGTTCTTTCTGGCGAAGGCTACGAAAGCGGATGCTATGTGAAACCTGCAATTGCTGAAGCCGATAATTCTTTTGAGATTGTTCAGCACGAGACTTTTGCTCCCGTTTTATATTTATTAAAATACTCTGGCGATGTAGAAAATGCTATTGATATTCAAAACGGAGTGGCACAGGGTTTATCATCAGCAATTATGACAAACAATTTACGTGAAGCCGAGCGTTTTTTATCTGTTGGAGGCTCTGATTGTGGTATTGCTAACGTAAATATAGGTACTTCTGGAGCAGAAATCGGCGGTGCTTTTGGCGGTGAAAAAGAAACTGGTGGCGGACGTGAATCTGGCTCTGATGCGTGGAAAGTATATATGCGTCGTCAAACAAATACAATTAATTATACTGCCGATTTGCCTCTAGCACAAGGAATTAAATTTGACCTATAAGTATTATTGTTATTGGTTGTTAGTGTTTGTACGTCCCTAAATAATATAAGTTTTATAATATAAAGTATAAAGATTTAATGATAGGAATTAAAGAAAATTTACGCAGTATTTTAACAACAATTTCAAAGAATATAAGTTTAGTAGCCGTTTCTAAGACTAAATCTATCGCTGATATTTTGGAAGCATATAATGCTGGTCAGAGGATTTTTGGAGAGAACAAAATACAGGAAATGGTTTTAAAATACAATGCCTTGCCCAAAGATATTCAATGGAATATGATTGGTAGTTTGCAAAGAAATAAAGTAAAATATATGGCTCATTTTGTAGATTTAATTCACGGAGTGGACAGCTTTAAGACTCTAAAAGAGATTGACAAGCAAGCAAGAAAACACAACAGGACTATTAATTGTTTGTTACAAGCAAAAATTGCAAAAGAACAAACCAAATCTGGCTTGACTTTCTCGGATATTTCGGAAATAATTACATCAGAAGAAATATCGGAATTAAAAAACATAAAAATTGTTGGATTGATGGGAATGGCAACATTTACTGATAGTCAAAAACAATTAGAAGAGGAATTTTCTTCTTTAAAGCAACTTTTTGATAAGCTGAAAACCAAAAATATAGAGCTAAAAATTTTGTCTATGGGAATGAGTGGAGATTATCAATTAGCAATAAAGAACGGAAGCACAATGGTGCGAATTGGAAGTGCTATTTTTGGTGCCAGAAATTATATTGCATAGATTAATTACTATTTAACAATTAAACGATAATAGAATTTGTACGCAATTTTAGACATAGAAACTACTGGAGGAAAATTTAACGAGGAAGGGATTATCGAAATCGCAATCTACAAATATGACGGTCATAGCATTGTAGATGAGTTTGTTAGCTTGGTAAATCCCGAAAAGAAAATTCAAGATTTTGTGGTGAGACTTACTGGGATTAACAACAAGATGCTTATAAATGCTCCAAAATTTTATGAAATTGCTAATCGAATTATAAAAATAACCAACGGATGCACGATTGTTGCTCACAATTCTAATTTTGATTATCGTATTTTAAAAACAGAATACAGGCACTTAGGGTATGATTATAATCGAGATACGATTTGTACTATTGAGTTGAGTAAAAAGCTAATACCAAACCAGAATTCTTATAGTTTGGGTAAGCTCTGTGAAGCAGTTGGAATTACAATAAATGATAGGCATAGAGCTTCTGGTGATGCTTTGGCTACAGTTCAGCTTTTTAAATTATTAGAGGAAATAAGTTAGTTATACCAATTTTACATAGAGGAAATTTTTAGTCACTTTTTATTTCTAATTTTGAGCAAGCATAAGCAAATAAAAGTTAATGCTCCATTCAAAACCAATACAAAAAATTCAAAATCAAATCCCATTAGTTTTATGGTAAGATAGTTGATGCCAAAGGTTAAAAAAGGAGCAATCAAGCAAACAAATGGAACTAACTTGTCTCTAACGGCTACTTTTGTAAATAATCCGAAAGCATACAAGCCTAATAATGGTCCGTAAGTGTAGCCTGCGAATTGAAATATTTTAGCAATGACGCTTTCATCAGCAATAAAATATTTAAATATTAAGATAGTTATAATCAGTACAAAGGAAAATAATATATGGATTTTCTTACGGATTTTTTCTTGCTCGGCGGGTGTTTTCTTTTTGTCAATTTCTAAAATATCTATGCTAAACGAGGTTGTTAGAGATGCTAAGGCAGAATCTGCACTGGAATATGCGGCGGCAATCAGTCCTAATAGGAAGAATAATGCTGTGGTTAATCCTAAAGTTCCTTTTGTTGCGATAATAGGAAATAGCTGGTCTTTGTGTGCGTCAATTTCGTTGGCAGATGCGTAATCTGTTAATAAAATTCCTAGTGCTAAAAAGAAGAAATTTACAATCACCAGAATAATTGTAAACCAAAACATATTTTTCTGTGCGTCTTTTAATGATTTGCAAGTTAAGTTTTTTTGCATCATATCTTGGTCTAATCCTGTCATTACTATTGCTATAAAAGTGCCTGCAAAGAATCGTTTCCAAAAATAATTTCCAGCTTTTATATCATCAAAGAAGAAAGTTTTTGAGAGTTTATTATCGGCTACATAAGTAAATATATTTTGTATTTCCATCTCATCAGAAATGGTGTAAATACAAATCCCAACGGCAATTAACATAAAGAGTGTTTGTAGTGTATCTGTCCAAACTATGGTTTTTATTCCGCCTTTGAATGTGTATGCCCAAATTAGTAGAATAGTAATGGTAACTGTTATCCAAAACGGAATTCCGTATTCATCAAATAATAATATTTGCAAAACATTAGCCACCAAAAACAGCCTAAAAGAAGCTCCTATTATTCTTGATAATAAAAAGAAGGAAGCTCCTGTTTTATAGGAATAATTCCCAAATCTATCTTGTAAATATGTGTAAATGGAAGTGAGATTTAGTTTGTAATATAGGGGCAGCAAAACTAATCCAATGACTGCATAACCAACTACATAGCCCAAAACTATTTGCATATAACTCATAGATTGTGCTTCTACCCAACCCGGTACCGAGATAAATGTAACTCCAGATAATGAAGCACCAATCATTCCGAAAGCGACTACATACCAAGGAGATGAGTTGTTGGCTTTAAAAAAAGTTTTGTTTGTAGCTCCTTTTCCGGTGCGATAAGAAATGAAAATAAGTGTACCGAAGTACGCTACAATTAATAATAAAATATGTAGTGGTTGCATTTTATTTTTGATTTAAGGGGCTAACTGTTAAGTTTCACAAGGTTGTTGTCTGCAACTTGTCTTAATAATTTTCAAACTTAGTATTTTATTTTTAAAATTGTCAGGTTTTTCTTTAAATATTTCAGGGTCTAATTTATACTATTTTTCAATTGCATTAAAAGGCGTTTTTACTTTAAGCTAATAAATGCTGTTATTAAGCAACCTCGTTTGTGCTAATCGTTCAGTTCTACTTGATGAGCCTTTACCATTTCGAGCATACCATTAAACTGAAAGTCATATTTTGGCATGGTTATGGGATGCTGGGTAGCACCAAAGCCTTCTTTGTCGTGGCGGCGATGTATCCGGCAATTGGATAGCCCATGTTGGTTTGCCGGCACGTGATCATGGAACATGCTTTCTGCTGTGTGAAGTATGTCTCCTTTTTCGATGCCGAGTGATTTTAATTTATCCAGCATATAATCAAAATTTTGTTCCGATGGCTTATAAGAGCCACAATCTTCGGCAGAATAGATTGCATCGAACTCAACGCCAAGATGTGTATTCGAACTGGCAAAGCTCTCGTTGTCAACATTAGACAGGATGACCAGATTGAAGTGCTTTTTGAGGTAGGTCAGTGCCTCTATAGAATCAGGGAATGCGGGCCAGCGTTTGATAGACTGACCATAATTGACAGCATCTTGATGTGTAAAGCTGACTTTCCACTCTTCAGCCAGCCGTTTATAGACAATTGACAACAAATCATAATATCGCATTGTTGGAGTCTGAATTTGTTGCGAAGACTCGTGGCGGGCATGTGCTTCCAGCACCTCATCTCGGCTCAATTTCTGTTTTGCTTTGTCGAGCAAAGGGCTAAGCCCAGCAACTATACCAGATTCCCAGTCAATTAAGGTGCCATAGCAATCAAAGGTTAGTGCTTTGTAGTTACTTAGTTTCATCTGTTTAGTCATTTATATTCAGTTGAGTTATCCAGCATAACGTCTAATGTTTGTAGCAGGAATATTTAATTTATGAGTTTTAAATTTTAAATCAAAAAATATACACAAAAATGGCTCTATGTTGATAGAGATAGGTAAAGTTAGAGGTTTAACTTTGATTATACAAAATTCAGAACAATTATTCACATTATTCCCTTTAACGGCTGAATAGTTACTTTTCACTTCTAATTTTCTACACATTAAATCTAAAGTTCATCAAATCTCCATCTTGTACGATGTATTCTTTTCCTTCAACGGATAATTTACCTGCTTCTTTTACTTTTGCTTCGCTTCCTAAGTTTATGTAGTCGTCGTATTTTATAACCTCTGCACGAATAAAACCTTTTTCAAAATCTGTATGTATAGCTCCGGCCGCCTGTGGTGCAGTATCTCCAATATTGATTGTCCACGCTCTGACCTCTTTTACACCTGCAGTAAAATACGTCTGTAAGTTTAGCAATTTATACGCTGAGCGAATTAATCTTGAAGCTCCAGCTTCTTTTAAACCAATGTCTTCCAAGAATAGTTGACGCTCTTCATAGTCTTCCAGTTCGGTAATATCTGCTTCTGTAGCAACTGCCAGAATAATTATTTCGGCATTTTCATCAACAATAGATTTCTTTACCATATTTACATATTCATTACCATTTACTGCCGATTTTTCATCTACATTACAAACATACAAAACAGGTTTTGTGGTAATTAACTGCAATGGTTTTACAAATTCTTCTTCTTTTTCAGAGAGATTTAAAGTCCTTACAGAATGTCCTGCTAATAAGTTTTTTTCAACTTTTAATAAAACTTCTAATTCAGATTGAGCAGATTTATCTCCTGTTTTTGCAGTGCGTTTTACACGTTCTAATCGTTTTTCAACCGTTTCTAAATCCTTTAATTGCAATTCAATATCAATCGTTTCTTTATCTCTAGCAGGATTAATAGTCGTATCTACATGAATAATATTATCATTGTCAAAACAGCGTAGCACGTGAATAATTGCGTCAGTTTCTCTGATATTTGCTAAAAATTGATTTCCTAAACCTTCTCCTTTACTAGCTCCTTTAACTAACCCGGCAATGTCCACAATTTCTACCGTTGCAGGCTGCACACGCTCTGGATTAACAATGTTTTCTAATCGTTCTAACTTCTCGTCAGGAACATTTACCACGCCGATATTGGGCTCTATCGTACAAAAAGGAAAGTTGGCACTTTGTGCTTTTGCGTTTGATAAACAATTAAATAATGTTGATTTTCCTACGTTTGGTAGTCCTACAATTCCAGCTTTCATCTTTAGTGTTTTGGGTTTAAATTTTTTACAAAAGTATAAAAACTAAAGGCTAATTACGAATTGAATTTAGGTTTGTCTGAAAAAAATAGATTCTGGTACCAATAAATCCTTAAAACTAAACCTTAGATAATGACGATAGCCTTCAATTGATTTTAACAACTCAAACTTTCCTGTTTTATCGTATGCTGCCTTAGATTCTTCAGCATAATTTGTGTACATTAACTTCCCTTTCCAATCCTTAAACTTCGTTAAACAACAACAAAGAAACTCCCTTTCTCCGATGATTGTGGTGAGTCCACGTGCCACTGAGCTAACCAAAAGTATTTTTTTTATTATCTGTTGTAAATGTATCGACTAATATAGTTTTATAGCCTATTAGTTTTTTTCTTTAAACGCCATATAAAGTATGACGTCATCGTCTTGAGCATACGGATTATTGATATATGAATTAGCTCTAAGCAGTGAAATTGGTTTATAAAATTCTAATAGAACATCTAAATCTTTCTCAAAATCAGCAATTTTTCTTGGTGAATACAAATCTCCAATATAGTTTAAATCGTCATCAGTTACTGCGTGATAGAAAGGAATTAAAATCCTTTGTTTAGATTTTACGATGAGTTTATTTAATATAATTGAAGTTATGCCTTTCATTATTTTACAAAACAATAATAGTTTATTAGTTTGGCTCCAAAACTTTTAAAGAATTTAGAAACTCCTAGAATCATAGAGCCTTCAAAGTCAAAAATATTATGTTTACCAACATTTTGTTTAATCAAAGTATCAAGTAAGAAAGGCATAGCACCGTGTTTTTTACTTTGATTACTATTTGACGAAAATAAATAAATAAATCTCTTTTTATAAATTATAAAAAATGCCGCAACAATTAGCTCCTTTTCAAAATAAACACCATAAGTGTAACCTAAGTTTCTTGTACGTAACTCTTTGATTAAATTTTCAATCTTTCTAAAATTTTTATCAGATATCTTATACTTTTTATTACGTTTTTTTAATAAAATTAATTTCTCTACGCTTATGTCATTAGAAATCTGTAATGATTTTTTCTCTGCCTTAGATATATTTCTTTTTAAATTAGTTGAATATATCTTACGTATATCTTCATAACGTCCAGAAAGGTCTAATTCATAATTTATTTTTTTTTCGTAAGAAATTTTTTTAAATTTATTTATATCAGAGTTTAAAGAATTAAAATTATATAATTTTGGTTTATGCTTTAAAAAATTATCTAAGAATGTATTAAACACCTCATCTGACAAATTTATTTTCGAAAAAACACCTAATTGTTGGCAAAAAGGAGGTTGAATTATTTTAGCTAAAAATAAATTTCTTTTAGCCCTCATATAAGGCAATGGCATCACAGCCTCATAATCATTTAAAACCAAAACATTCCAATTATCAGCAACAATATCTAAATACCAAGAATGTGCATAAATCCTGCTTTGTATAGAATTTGTAATACACTCATCGTATTTATCTATATCTATTTGACTGTGTTTAAAATGGTTAATTATCAAATTGGTTGTTAAAAAGTTAAAAAAAGGCAAAAGAAAAGTCCGCAACGGTAAAAAACTGTTAACTTCCTAATAAGCCACAGGAGAAATTTCAGAATTAACTAATGTTGGTTGATGTTCCTCGCTAAGGGTAAGAACAAGCACCTTGTCTCCGCCGGTAAATCCTGCAACGGCGGCATAGAATTTTTTATTGATAGATTGATTGATACCGAGATGAATTTTTCAGCATAACAATATCATTATTGATTAATCTTCTGATGTGATTAGAGCTAATATTTGTCTTTACGGAAACGAGCATAACAGCCTTTTTATTTTCAAGGATAATATCGTATTCTTTTCCGTCAATATGTTCATTTCTAACGATAGTATTGGAGGTCATATCGCCGATGTCTACATTTGATTTCAAACCTCGATAAAAATATTCCTCTAAAATTTTGGCTACTTTACGAATGCCTTCCGCTTCTTTGCGAATTTGAGCAATTTCCCGTGCTGATTCTGTCTCAATCTTAGCAACCCTTTGCGTCGTTAATTCAAATAATTCTTTAATCTCTGTTGTTGTCATGAGTTATTCAATTTGTATTAAGTTTTTACAAAGGTAATAAATTAATTACGAATTTTGAATTACTAATTAGCCTCCAGCCTCTTGAAAAAAAGCCAAAAGTCCGCACAAGATTTCTTACGCATATAGGCTTGTAAACTATACATATACAACTTTTTTATGACTAAAGTATTTCCCTATTTTACTTATTTTTCTTGTGCTATTTACACTCGTTCCAGAAGACCTTTCTGTAGGAGCTAATCCAAAATATGATGCCAATTGCAAATGATAAATTCCAGTTACTTTCATAATACATAAACTGTCTCTGGGAATAATTTTAGCGAATTCTCTAAACCTTTTTAGGTCGTTTGAAAACTGAAAATGTTTCTCTTCACTGTTCATTACATCAAGTGTGTTTTTGGATACGTCAATCCCTAAATAATCTGTATATTTGTCCATTAAATATATAATTTATGGAAGAACAATTTTATTTAATTGCCAATCCTTAAACTATAATATAGGTATCAACGAATTGTCTAAATTCAAATAGTTAAAAAGAGGGGGATTTCAATTTGAATGAGATCTATGTCTCAATGGTATTAACACCCTTTACCCTCTTTTTGTTCTTCCTGATTTTTGCTCAAATTTAATACTTTGCAAATTTAGGTTGGTATAATAAAATAAGCATTATATGTCCAAAAAAAAACTGAGAGACTTATCCGATTTAGGAGGTTTTGTTTTTTCTACAAATTATGATTTTAATCATTCTACAGAAAATAAAATTGAAACATCAGCAAATAACGAACAATATTTAGAAGCACATTTTTCTAACAAAGGACGCGGAGGCAAAACAGTTACCGTGGTTAAAGGTTTTAAAGGAACAGAAAACGATTTGAAATCTTTAGGGAAAAAGCTAAAAACTAAATGTGGAGTCGGCGGAAGTGCAAAAGATGGAGAAATTATCATTCAGGGAAATTACAGAGATAAACTGATAGAAATTCTGAAAAAAGAGGGCTATAATGTAAAACGTGTTGGCGGATGATTTTTTATAAAAAGAAAAGAGCTGAGAATCAGGGCAAAAAGAATTACGAATTAAAATATGACAAAGACCAAGAATCAAGACAAGTTGGAAGCTGGAGACTAACAACCATCAACTAAATTATGAGTATAAAAAAATCTGAGTTAATTTTAAATGAAGACGGAAGTATATATCATTTAAACTTGCAACCAGAACATATTTCTACGGATATTATTTTTGTAGGAGACCAAGATAGAGTTGATATGGTTACCAATCATTTTGACTCCATTGAGTTTTCTACGCAAAAACGTGAATTTAAAACCACAACAGGATTTTATAAAGGTAAAAGATTATCGGTAATTTCCACAGGAATTGGCTCTGATAATATTGATATTGTAATCAATGAATTGGACGCTTTGGTAAATATTGACTTAAAATCCAGAGCTATAAAACCAAATCATACGCAATTAAATATTATTCGTATTGGAACTTCTGGCTCTTTGCAAAAGGATATTCCGGTTGATAATTTTTTGATGAGTTCCTACGCTTTAGATATTAACGGTATGTTGCATTCCTATCAAATTAAAGAAATTTCACACCCAATAATTGAAGAAGCATTTATAAAATACACTAATTGGAGTTCAAAAAAATGTGAGCCTTTAGTTATTTCTGGCGGAAAAAATTTAAGTGATAAACTTTCTTCAAAAATTATTTTTAAAGGAATGACAGCAACTGCTGGCGGATTTTATGGACCACAAGGAAGAGTGTTGCGTTTACTATTGCAAGACGCGGACTTAAACAATAAAATTGATAGTTTTAATCACGACGGAATTAGAATAACTAATTTAGAAATGGAGACCTCTGCGATTTATGGATTGTCAAAATTATTGGGTCATAACGCCTGCTCTATGAATGCCATTATTGCCAACAGAGCCAACGGGACGTTTAGTGAAAACCCAAATAAAATAGTTTTAGATTTAATTTTATATACTTTGGGTAAATTGGTTGAATAATCTTATTTTTGAACAACAAAAATTGTAATTCGTAATTTTTGACTTTCAAGCCAACATAGTTACAGGATTTTCTAAGAACGTACGTAATGTCTGTAAAAAGTGTGCTCCAGCAGCTCCGTCAACAGTTCTGTGGTCGCAAGCTAAGGTTACTTTCATAGTATTTCCAACTACAATTTGCCCATCTTTTACGACTGGTTTTTGTACGATTGCTCCCACAGATAAAATTGCAGAATTTGGTTGATTTATAATAGATGTAAATTCTTGAATACCAAACATTCCTAAATTAGAAATTGTAAATGTGCTTCCCTGCATTTCATCTGGAGTAATTTTCTTATCTCTAGCTTTACCGGCCAATTCACGTACTTTACTTCCAATTTGAGTTAAACTCATTTGGTCTGTAAATTTTAGCACGGGAACAACTAATCCTTCATCAACAGCAACGGCAACGCCGATATGAATATGACTGTTAAAAATAGTTGAATTATCCGTCCAACTCGTGTTTGCTTGCGGGTGTTTTTTCAATGCTGATGCACAGGCTTTTACAACCATATCATTAAATGATACTTTGGTTTCTGGAATTGCATTAATTGTTTTGCGAGAAGCCATTGCATTGTTCATATCAACCTCTATTGTCAGATAAAAATGAGGTGCAGTAAATTTAGAGTTCTCTAAAGATTTTGCAATTGCCTTACGCATTTGAGAATTTTTAATCTCTTTGATATGCTCCTCTCCAGCAGTAGAAGGAACAAAAGTTTTCATTTCTTGAAGCGGAGTAGAAGTTTCTAAAGCCGAAGGAGTATAATTTTCTACATCTTTTTTGATAATCCTACCGTTTTCTCCAGAACCTTTAATTTCTGATAGATTAATCCCTTTGTCTTTGGCTATTTTTTTGGCTAACGGCGATGCAAAAATTCGTTTCTCGGAAGAATTTGTGTTTACCACATTTTCAGTATTCGTTTCAACACTTTTTTCTTCTTCGGGTAATTTCTCTGATTTATAAGTAGCAACAATAGCAGTTACATCTGTTTTGGCGTTTCCGATAATCGCTAATAAACTATCTACGGGAGCGGTTTCTCCTTCCTGTACTCCGATGTGCAATAAGGTTCCTTCATAGAAAGATTCAAACTCCATTGTAGCTTTATCGGTTTCAATTTCGGCTAAAATATCTCCTTCTTCAATTTTATCACCAACATTTTTTAGCCAAGAAGCAACAGTTCCATCGGTCATTGTGTCGCTCAATAGTGGCATTGTGATAACTTGGACATCTTCTGGAATTATGACAGAATTATCTTCTAAGGTTTGAGATTTTTCATCTTCTTTTATAGGCTCAGAATCAGTATTTAATAAGTCGGAAAAATTTTCACCTTCATCACCAATAATTGCTAATAAACTATCTACGGGAGCAGTTTCTCCTTCTTGTATTCCGATATGTAACAAGGTTCCTTCATTAAATGATTCGAACTCCATCGTAGCTTTATCGGTTTCTATTTCGGCTAAAATATCTCCTTCTTCAATTTTGTCGCCAACATTTTTTAACCATTTTGCCACAACACCTTCTTCCATAGTATCGCTTAAACGAGGCATATTTACTATTATAGCCATAAGTATTTATAAATTTTTAAACTATAAATTTTTTCTAAAATTTTAATAGTTATTTTTTTCTAATTATTTTATAAAAGGATAATCTTTCTGTTCATATACCATATCATATAATTGATTTAGTTCTGGATATGGAGATTCTTCTGCAAATTTTTCACATTCTTTTATTGAATCTTTCACCTCTTTATTGATGTCTGCAATTTGGTCATCAGACAAATATTTATTTTTTTTAATGGTATTCAAAACTTGCGTAATAGGGTCTATCTTTTTGTATTCTTCAACCTCGTCTTTTGTTCTGTAATGCTGTGCATCACTCATCGAATGACCACGATAGCGATACGTCTTCATTTCTAAGAACGTTGGTCCGTCTCCTTTTCTTGCACGTTGTATCGCTTCATCTACGGCTTCTGCAACTTTTACGAGGTTCATTCCGTCCACTGGTCCACAAGGCATTTCATATCCTAATCCAAGTTTCCAAATATCAGTATGATTTGCCGTTCTTTCTACGGATGTTCCCATTGCATATCCATTATTTTCTACGATAAAAACTACTGGAAGTTTCCACAACATTGCCATATTAAAAGTTTCGTGTAGAGAGCCTTGTCTTGCAGCACCGTCGCCAAAATAAGTTAGTGTTACTCCATCAGACCCAGCGTATTTATCACCAAAAGCAATACCGGCACCCAATGGAATTTGACCGCCAACAATTCCGTGACCGCCATAAAATCCTTTTTCTTTGGAAAAAATGTGCATAGAACCTCCCATACCTTTGGAAGTTCCTGTAACTTTTCCAAACAATTCTGCCATCACCCTTTTAGGATCTACGCCCATACCAATTGGCTGAACATGATTACGATATGCAGTAATCATCTTGTCTTTGCCCAATTCCATTGCGTGCAAAGAACCTGCCAAAACAGCTTCTTGTCCATTGTATAAGTGTAAAAAACCTCTTACTTTCTGTTGAATATATAAAGCAGCTAGTTTGTCTTCAAATTTCCTCCAAAAAAGCATATCTCTATACCAATTTATATAAGTCTCTTTGGTAATTTTTCTCATTTTTTTCTATTAATTGGTTATTTTGGCATTTTATTTACTTTCAGCAGAAATGAAACGTACCTGCAAAGGTAATAGTTTTATAGCTATTTTTAAAACTAATAATATTAATTGTGTATTACTGCATTTTTTGCATCTTCTTTTCCAAATTTAATATTATTTGTTATTGTATCAGAAAACAAAAAAGGGTCTTGTGGTACAAATCCAATATAGCTTCTAAGGCTGTTTAGATTTGTGTTTTTTATAGGCTTTCCATCAATTAGAACGGTTCTTTTTGGGTGTCATACAGCCCATAAATTAAGTTTACTACAGTTGATTACTTACACCTATCAGTAGAATCATCAACGGAAAAAACAGAGCCTGAACTTTAGAGAGGTCAAAATTTTTTGATAATTGAAGATTCTATTCCATAAGATTTTACAACATTTATTCCAGAAAAGAACTCTTGATTAAAAGTGGTTAGTTTAGATAAATATTTCTGTACAATAATGCTTTTTTTATTGATAAAACAGTGATAAAAACCCCTATTATCAATCGGAATTTATATTTTAAAAAATATTTATTTAAGTATTATAACGCTTTCACGCTCTTGGGTTTTTCCAACCACGAAGATACAGGTTTAATACCAATTATAACAAAAGCATACTCCCACAATTTTTGATTAAGCGTTGGCTATTCAGACTTTTTAATCTTTACATCAACTTTTATTAGTTCAGATATTTCAGGTAATTTAAAACTCTCTGCAAATTCTATTTCTGTATCTGCTATAATATTCTTTTGTTCACTTGTGTGTAAGATGTCTAATTTACCAAATCTATCATTTATGGTTTCATCATGTAATTCAAGTTTTGACCTAAGTAAATTGATAAATTTCTTTTCATTTTCAGCGTGTTCATCATCTGCATATATTATTCGCAATGCAACATCCAAAACAAGTAATTCCTGAATAGGATTAAGTTTTGTTTCTTTCAAACAGACAAACAATTCCTCAATTACTTTTGTCCCTTTTCTGTCAATGTCTTTAATTAATTGCTTTAATTCTTCCGATAAATCAATTGCTTCAAAATATAAAGTTTTTTTATCCATTATTTGTAATTCTTCAATTTCACGCTTGTCAATATGACCATCACAAGCCATTGCACAGAAAGCAACTTTAAACAATATTTTTTTAAACTTATTTTTGTCCATAATTTCCATTTTTTAATATAACTATCTAAAACCCGATTGGCTTTGTTGTTCCAGATTTATTTTCTAATTTCTCTTTCATCTTCTCGTATTTCACTAAATCACTTTGAGAAACAGAGGGTCCAGTTTCAGCAAATACCTTATCAAATATTTTTTGTGTAATTCTTGCTTTCAATTTTAATGCTTTTCTCGATGCTTCGTCAACAAGGAACTTAATGTCGCTTGAAACATAATTTTCTGCCATTTTAGCAAGTTTCTCATAATCCAATCCAAGGTCAATTGGTCTTTTCTTTAAATATAGTTTGAACATAGAAACTCTTGCGTTATAGTCTGGTGGTGGCAAATAAATAATTTTATCTATCCGTCCTGTCCTCAAAATTGCAGAATCAATTTTTAGAGGTCTGTTAGATGCTGCGATTACAAAAATTCCTTTTTCGGAACAATTAGACATTTGTGCTAAAAATTCATTTACAGGACCCGCTTGCATTTGGTGTAAACCATCTTCACGACTTGGCACAACTGCATCGATTTCATCTATAAAAATTATAGTTGGTGCGTTTTCAGTTGCTTTCTTAAATATTTCTCTAATTTTCTCCTCAGTTGCATGTATGTATTTGCTATTAATATCAGAAGGCTTTAATTGCATAAAACTAAATCCAACTTCTTCTGCAAACTTTTCGGATATAAAAGTTTTTCCACAACCCGGTGGACCATATAAAAGCATTCCGTTAGGAATTGTAATACCATACATTGTATGTTCTTCTTTTTCTGTTAATGGACGAATTACATAATCATATAAAATCTCTTTAAGTTCCTGCATTCCTGCAATTGCTGAAAATCCTTCTCCCCTCTTTATGGGAGGATTATCTTCCTTTGACCCTCCATTTAGTATAACAATTTTTCCTTTTAATGCACTAATAAACTCATCAGCATTCTTAAATCTGTCATCTATGTTAATTGCTAATGCTTTTTTAATTATCTCTTTAAGATGTTCGTCATTAAATTCTCTAATTCCTTTTATTCCAAAATTTAATTCTTGATTTCTTTTATCGCTTATTGCATTGATAAATTTTTCTTGTGTATGCTGATATTTTGGGAGTTCAATATACCACGGAGGAATACCCATAATCATATTATATAATAATGCACCAACTGAAAAAATATCACTTTGTGGTGTAGAAATTCCATTATACAATTCAGGAGCAATATAAAAAGGCGATAAGCGACCTAAATCAAGTGAATTTCTTTTACTTGTAATATATCTCGCAAATCCAAACTCTGTTAGAATTGGTTTTTCTGCACCTGAAAGATCCAAATAAATACTACTTAGATTTATATTATTATGGATTATGAGATTCGAGTTATTATGTATTTTTTGAAGTGTTTCAAGTAAATAAATTACAAGTGAAACGGCAGAATCTTGAGAAAATACACCTTTGCGTTTTAGTTTATCTTGTAGTGTTTCGCCGCTTATAAAATCTAAAACAATATAATGATATTTGTTATTATCTTTTACATATTCGCCATTACTAACATGCCTTACAGAATTGCCTAAATTTAAAGAAGACAGTATCTCTACTTCTAACAAATTGTCATTTGAAAAGTCATTTCTAGATAGTTTAGAACTATTATATAATTTTAAAAAATAGTTTTTACCGTCTTTACCTTTAACTCTGTATTTTTCGTAAAAAGTATCTCCGTCTATAAAGAATTGAACTTTATAGGTGGAGTTAAACATCTCATTTTTATTTAATATTTGATTACTTTCTTTCACTTAACAATTTTATTTACTTTTCGTTTTATTCTATCTAATTTTGAAATATAATGCCTATTTAAAATACTATTATTCTTTATTTCCTTTCCCAAATCAAAAAGAGCATCAAATAGATTTGTAAAAGCATCTTTTGTTAAGTCTTCGTTTACTTCAAAACTGTCTATTAATTTTGTTTTCAAAACGTCTATATCTAAAACTACATCAAGTCGCCTTATATTATCAATCATTTCTTGAGCCACTTTTACGTTTTTCTCTTTAATAACCTCAGGTATTTGTTCCTTAAATTGCTCTACTTCTTTGGTGGTTTCATCATTACCAAATTGCTTATTAGTTTTTTCCAAACGATAAAAAACATCTTTTAATTCTTCTTCTTTTTTAGGCCATTCAGTTGACGTCTCTATTTCGTCAAGTTTTTTAAATAAACCTCTTAATCTATTTAAAACCTCTTTCTTTCGTTCATAATCACTTTTTCTTTGTTCAAAAAGTTTTTTTATTTCTGAAATTTCAGCATCAAGTTTATCTAATTTCTCTTGGTCAGGATAAACTCCTCCTTGTTTTATTAAGCTAAGTGTTTGCTGTGCTTTAGTAATCTCATCTTCTAACCAATTTGCATCAACTTCTTTTTGCGTAGTATTGCTTAGAACTTCTATTTCGTAAGTAAAATCTAAATATGGAAAGAATGCGAAAAACTTCATTCTTTCAGATTTATCAACTTTAATAGTTATCTCAATATCAGAACTTTCTGGAAGTAATTTTTCTAGGTCATCACCAGTAATAATTACATCATAAACGTGTTCATTGTGAATTGCTTTTGTTCCGTTTGCTCCGTGTTCGCCTTGATAAATTGGAATTTTCAATTTGTCTTCCTTTATTCCCGGGCGGATTTGTTTTTGCGTTTTTAATCCATCGGTTATTCCTGTTGCTGGTGTTGATTGGTTTTTTTCTAATCCTTTTATGCTTCTGAAAACATGTTTACCTGATACTCTATCTTTAATTTCAATACCAATAAAATAAGGCAATGTTGCATTACCAATTACTAAACTTTGAATAATTGTAAAATTAGACGGCTCACTTTCTAGCAAATCACCTTGTTCATTATAGGCAAGAACATCAAAAGCATTTGGTTTACCCGTATTTAATTTTACCTCAATTATATCTCCTTTATCATCAATTTCAGTTTTTCCACTAGGCCATGCCTTATCGCTTCTAACTATTTCAACAAAAACTTTTTCAGGAATTACACCCTCCGTTTTATCTTTTAGGATTTTAACTGTTACAAACACTTCCTCTTCTACCGTTGTTGCTTCATAACTAAGTTCTAATTGAATTTTGGTTTTATCTCTATTTTCATCTACTATCTCGTCAGAAACGTCAACAGTTGAAGCAAATAATGCTGCACCTTTTGACACAACAGTCACTGGGTCAACACTTGTATCTGGTTTTACAATTTGTTCTTCAAGCATTTTTCTTAGAATAGGAGAGAAAGTTGAACTTCCTACAAGAATAAGACTGTCTAATTTATTTCTTTCTAAATTATTTCTTTCTAATAAGTGTTTACAAATATCTATTGACTTTTGGAATATTGGACCAAGAGTATTTTGCATCATCTCCTGTGTTACGTCAATATCTAATTCAATTCCTTCTCCTTCGTCGTCTTCTCCGGGAATATCTCCTAAATTTGATAAAATATTATAAGTGTCTTTGAATGACATTTGTATTTTGATTTCTTCCGCATAAAACTTCATTGCATCTTGCAATACTTTTTTCTTATTATCGTCAGAAAGAATACTGTCAATAGTATTATTTTCTTGAATATACGGAATGATAATTTTATCAACTATTGCATAATCAAGGTTTTTACTTCCAAGATAATTATCTCCTTCGGTATCAATAACTTTTTGAATGCCGTCTTCTACTTTTAAAAGAGCAACGTCAAAAGTTCTTACTCCAAAGTCAAAAACTAACCGATAACCATTTTTATTTTTTGCATCTAATCCATAAGCTATTGATGCTGCAATTGGTTCTTGTAATAATTCGCACTGTTCAAAACCTGCTAACTTAGCCGCTCTTAAAGTTGCGTCTTTTTGATTTACTGTAAATTTTGCAGGAACAGTTACAACTACAGATTTAATATTTTCATCTGTAATAAATGATTTTAACATTTTAAGAACTTCCGCAGATAATTCTTCAGACGACAAATCTTTTCCCAAATTAGAACTGCTATATTTTTTATCAGTTCCCATTGTCCTCTTAAACTCAATAAATGAATTTGATACTGACCAATCAAAGTTTTTTATTGCGTTAAGTTTTTCTGTTTTCATTGCACTGTAAGCACTATCACCAACTCGAATTGATTTTTTCCTGTTAATGCAAACACAAGATGGCATTGTGTCTTTTAATGTATCTGTCTTTTTTATTACAGGCTCTCCGTTTTCCATTCTTGAAATTGCAGAGTTTGTCATTCCTAAATCAATGCCATAATCTATTTTTGCTCTTGCCATAATACTATATTCTATATGCCTGAGGCATTAAACTATGCAATTCTTTTAATAGGTTTAAACTGTTCTTTTATAGGATTATTCGCAACCATTTGTAAACCTCTATTTAATGTCATTCTTGCTATCTATTTTTCCAATCAATTGCATCAAAATCATCATTAAAGTTTCTCTAATATATTATTCATTTCAACAAATTAATTCCCCTTAAGTAAGATGGCAAACACAATCTTTTAAAAGCTTACCACAATCTTTACATTTGGGACCCTTCACGGGATCGTCGTCTCGCAATAATTTAAACAATTCAATGACAATAGGTCTAAGAGTTTCTATTGTTGGATTATTCGCAACTATTTGTAAACCTCTGTCTAATGTCATTCTTGCACGATTTTTGTCTTTCCAATCTATCATATCAAAACCGTCATTATAATAACGAATATAACCAATCCAAAATTCTATATGAGAACTTTTTATTATATAATCAAGTCGCCTCATATTATCAATCATTTCTTGAGCCACTTTTACGTTTTTCTCTTTAATAACCTCAGGTATTTGTTCCTTAAATTGCTCTACTTCTTTGGTGGTTTCATCATTACCAAATTGCTTATTAGTTTTTTCCAAACGATAAAAAACATCTTTTAATTCTTCTTCTTTTTTAGGCCATTCTATTAACGTCTCTATTTCGTCAAGTTTTTTAAATAAACCTCTTAATCTATTTAAAACCTCTTTCTTTCGTTCATAATCACTTCTTCTTTGTTCAAAAAGGTTTTTTATTTCTGAAATTTCAGCATCAAGTTTATCTAATTTCTCTTGGTCAGGATAAACTCCTCCTTGTTTTATTAAGCTAAGTGTTTGCTGTGCTTTAGTAATCTCATCTTCTAACCAATTTGCATCAACTTCTTTTTGCGTAGTATTGCTTAGAACTTCTATTTCGTAAGTAAAATCTAAATATGGAAAGAATGCGAAAAACTTCATTCTTTCAGATTTATCAACTTTAATAGTTATCTCAATATCAGAACTTTCTGGAAGTAATTTTTCTAGGTCATCACCAGTAATAATTACATCATAAACGTGTTCATTGTGAATTGCTTTTGTTCCGTTTGCTCCGTGTTCGCCTTGATAAATTGGAATTTTCAATTTGTCTTCCTTTATTCCCGGGCGGATTTGTTTTTGCGTTTTTAATCCATCGGTTATTCCTGTTGCTGGTGTTGGTTGGTTTTTTTCTAAGCCTTTTATGCTTCTGAAAACATGTTTACCTGATACTCTATCTTTAATTTCAATACCAATAAAATAAGGCAATGTTGCATTACCAGTTACTATACCTTGAATAATTGTAATATTAGACGGCTCACTTTCTAGCAAATTACTTTGTTCATCGTAGGCAAGAACATCAAAAGCATTTGGTTTACCCGTATCTAATTTTACCTCAATTATATCTCCTTTATCATCAATTTCAGTTTTTCCACTAGACCATGCCTTATCGCTACTAACTATTTCAACAAAAACTTTTTCAGGAATTATACCCTCCGTTTTATCTTTTAGGATTTTAACTGTTACAAGCACTTCCTCTTCAACCGTTGTTGCTTCATAACTAAGTTCTAATTGAATTTTGGTTTTATTTCTATTTTCATCTACTATCTCGTCAGAAACGTCAACAGTTGAAGCAAATAATGCAGCACCTTTTGACACAACAGTCATAGGGTCAACACTTATATCTGGTTTTACAATTTGTTCTTCAAGCATTTTTCTTAAAATTGGCGAATAGGTTGGACCTCCTACAAGAATAAAACTGTCTAATTTATTTCTTTCTAAATTATTTCTTTCTAATAAGTGTTTACAAAGGTCTATTGACTTTTGAAATATTGGACCAAGAGTATTTTGCATCATCTCCTGTGTTACGTCAATATCTAATTCAATTTCTTCTCCTTCGTCATCTTCTCCGGGAATATCTCCTAAATTTGATAAAAAATTATAAGTGTCTTTGAATGACATTTGTATTTTGATTTCTTCCGCATAAAACTTCATTGCATCTTGCAATACTTTTTTCTTATTATCGTCAGAAAGAATACTGTCAATAACATTATTTTCTTGAATATACGGAATGATAATTTCATCAACTATTGCATAATCAAGGTTTTTACCTCCAAGATAATTATCTCCTTCGGTATCAATAACTTTTTGAATGCCGTCTTCTACTTTTAAAAGAGCAACGTCAAAAGTTCCTCCTCCAAAGTCAAAAACTAACCAATAACCATTTTTATTTTTTGCATCTAATCCATAAGCCATTGATGCTGCAATTGGTTCTTGTAATAATTCGCACTGTTCAAAACCTGCTAACTTAGCCGCTCTTAAAGTTGCGTCTTTTTGATTTACTGTAAATTTTGCAGGAACAGTTACAACTACAGATTTAATATTTTCATCTGTAATAAATGAATTTAAAGTTTTAAGAACTTCCGCAGATAATTCTTCAGAAGATAAATCTTTTCCCAAATTAGAACTGCTATATTTTTTATCAGTTCCCATTGTCCTCTTAAACTCAATAAATGAATTTGATACTGACCCATCAAAGTTTTTCATTGCGTTAAGTTTTTCACTTTTCAATTTATTATAAGCACTATCACCAACTCGAATTGATTTTTTCCTGTAAATGTAAACACAAGATGGCATTGTGTCTTTTAATGTATCTGTCTTTTTTATTACAGGCTCTCCGTTTTCCATTCTTGAAATTGCAGAGTTTGTTGTTCCTAAATCAATTCCATAATCTATTTTTATTCTTGCCATAATACTATATTTTTTTTGATTAACTAATTCTAATTCCTTGACTTACTACTATTTTTGCAGACTGTATCATTACCCCTTTGTAATTCACCTGCGGTCTTATAATTCTTGTGATTATTTGTTGACTTTCTTCTAAACTATCATCATCAATAAATTCAGCCTCCACTTTCATTCCTTCATTATATTTTTTTCCAAGCATTTCAACTATCTCATAGTCATTTGAAGCAAAGTTGTCTTGTATTCTTTTCACTGATGCAATCAATTGTTTTCTCCCTTTTGTTTTCTCATCCATTCTGGCAAGATTGTTTTGAATACGTGTTATTTCGTCTGCAACTTTTAAATAAAATTTGTGATTAACTTCCTTTTTCAGTTCTTTCAGTAGCTTTTCAATCACTATTAACAATTCATTATAAGATTTTACAATTTTTTCATCAACAGATTTTATTATGTCTTGTAATTTCTTATATGAATTTTTTTTTTGTTTATAGAATAAATAGAATAATAATAAGGATAAAACAGCAGCAGCCAAAATTGCAATTATCCAATAAAGCCTATTTTGACTTACCGTTTCGTTCAAATCACTGGCGTTTTTGTCTGTTTCATTAATTTTACTATCTAACTTTCCTGCTTTTTTTTGAATACTATCAATTTTTGTTTCAGCATATTTTCCTAAGCTATCAATTTTTCTTTTAACATTTTTTTTGTAGCTTTCAAAATTACCGTTCAGCTTTTTATATTTTTTCTCTAAATTAGATTGTTGTTCTTTAAATAATTTATGTTTGTGTAAAACATTTCTGTTCAATGAATCAATAATGGTTTTAGCTTGATCTTTTGAATCTTCAAATTCTTTTTTCAAGTTTCCAAATTCTTCATTTGTTACTTGATTATTAGTTGTTTTTTTAAGGCTTTCAATATCACCTTCAATTGAAACAGTTTTCTTATTAAGTGCTTCAATGCTCCGTTGGATTTTTAAACTATCTGTTTGAGCAAAAATATTGCCCGCAGAAAATACGATTAATATTATTAAAAATTTTGTTTTCATTGTTTTATGTTATTAGTTAACTTATCTAATTCCCTTTGTTTTACTACTATTTGTTTTTCAAGTATTGAAATTTCTTGTTTCTTTTTACGTTTTCCTTTTGCAATTAATTTATTTATTTTTTGTTTCTGTTCTAATATTTCCCTTTCTTTTGTTTTTCTACCTCTAAATAATTTCCAATTTTTAATATCCCTCATTGAGTCACATAGCTTTTCTAATTCAGAACTATAATATTCTTTTTTACTTGTATTTGATAATTTACTTTTTAAATTACTTATTTCGTTATCTAACTTTAATTTTTCAAAATTGTATTTAACGCTATTTGTAATCGGTAAGTTAGAAATAAAAACATCTCTTTTATTTTCAAAAAAGTCAGAATATCTATAGGAAAAAAAGTCAGCTACTTTATTTAATGTTTTATTAAAATCAGTTATTAAATCATCTTTATTTGAACTAGCAATTTTTCTTACTAACTGTTCTGTAAATATAGGTCTTATAGTTTCTATAACCTTTTCTTCATCTACATATGTTCTGCTACCAAACATTGTTGAATTTTCCTTTTTAACTTTTTCAAATACTTCAATTATTCCTTTTAAGACTGATATTAATTGAAAAGCATCCCTAAAACGCATATCTTCAAGCGTTACAATAGCCTCATCAATTCTATTTTTTGTTTGTCCAGTAGGACCAATACTTTTAGCATATTTTGCAATTTTCATAGCATCATCGCCTGGATCAAATTTACTACCTTCATCTCTGTGCTTATTAAAAAAATCAATTGAACATTGTAAAATCTCGTTTGCTAATTTATTAGCAATCATTTGAAATTGTACGTTTGAAGAACCCATTAACTTTTTTAGTAATGTTATATCGCTTTCTGTTGATTTGTAAAGTTCTTCTCCGTATTCTTCTGCATCTCTTGGGTTGTCCTTTCTTTTTCTTGTTGTTTTTTCAATTTTGTTATCAATATTTGAAATAGGAATTTCGGTAAATTTTGCAGAGATATATTTTTGAATACTTATTGGAAATGGAAATGTTTTAAAAAGAGAGATTAAATCATTTGTAGAGATTCCATTTTTTTTATCCGTATATGGTTTTAAAAGTACAACAACTTCATCGACAAATTTTTTGCTAATTTCAATTGAGTCGTTTACAATTCCATTTCCCGTAACAAGTTTTGAAAAATCTTTTAAATTTTCGGAATGTATTAAATTTCCTTTTAACAAAATACCATCCTGTAATTTTTGTAATTCAATCTGGTCGTCAATTGTAGATAATGCAATATAAAGCGTTGAAAGGTTAAGATAAGAAGAGTAATTTTTACTTGTAATTTCTTTTTTTAGGGTTTTATTCCATATTTCAATGGCTTTTTCTGTATTTCCTTCTTTCAAGTTGTTAAATGCAATTTCATCAAACGGATTATTTTTTATAAACCAAAATAGTGAATAAAGTAATTTTTTATGAGCTTGTTCAATGCTATTTGACGCCTGTTGTATTTCATATGAATTTCTTGTAAACTCACCTATAAATTTAAAGTCATAATCAAATGATTTTGTTTTCCCTACTTCTGCATATCGTTTAAGCATGCTAATTCGCTTCCGTAATTCTTTTTCTGTTGCATTACCAGTAAGTCCAAGTATTCTAAAAGGGTTATGTTTTATAATAGGCATAACTAAATTTTATTGATGTGTGTTAAAAATTAAAAACTAAACAAAAATACTAAAAAATTATCATTAATAATAATAATTAATTTTTTTAAATCGTATGATTATTGCTCGACCCTGTTACATTAAAAATATTAGTGAGTAAATGCCTAATTAATTTATAATAACCTCGTCAGCAAAAATCCAAGAAGGTAGTCCTGCTGCATGATGCCAATATGGAGCTTCATTCATATTTTCACCAACTATTTTAATGTATTGTGCATTTATTTTTGAAAAATCTAAATCAAAATATTTTATGTCATTAATTTTACTTTTCTTAGCTAATGGACGATCATTCTTAATTTCTCCAATTTTTTTAAAAGTCTTATTATCATTAGAATAGTAATAGGTAACACTTTTTGGAAAAAAAACTATATGATTAGAAACTTGTAAAAAAGCTGTAGATATTGAACTTATAGCTTGTATAGATTTGAGGTCTATAACAGCTTCCATATTATTTCCTTCAAATCCTAACCAGTTTGCGTAAAAGCTATTTCCTCCTAAAGCACCGTCTGTCAATACCTGAGGATCTTCATCGGCATACTTTTTGGGTTTAGTGTGCAGTACAACCTTTTTGTTCAGGGCTTTGTTAGGCTGAGTTGCTACTTCAAATGCTTTTTTATAATTGATATAATATTCATTAACAGTAAAACCCATTTCGTTCATTAGGGTAATATTGGCTTTTTTGCATGTTGCTAAAAAATTATCCAGCCTTTTAGTTACAGAAGGATTTGGGGTCTTTTCTCCTTTAGCATTAGTCTTAACGAGTTTAAATTCATCTGAAATATTCTTTTTACCAGCTTCTAATATTGCATAATCTACGCCCAATCTTGCTTCTCTGACGCGCTGCAATACTTCAGGGTTATTAATGACAGATTTTTCTGCTTTATCAAAAAAAGTATCGTATTGTTTGAGCAATTCAGGATTGAGATATGATGAAAACGCCTGAGATGGGTCTCCGTATAAGAACAGAAAAAATTTAGCATCATCTCTGAGTTTTTTATGAATTAAATCTATATACTGTCTGATATACTTGCTTGCTTTCTGATAATATCCGTCGGTGAATTCTAAAATGAGGTCGTCAGTATTATTATCGGGATTCCACAGCAGTTTTGCTGTGATATAAGACCGTAATTCAAACAGCTCACTGGTATTATGGCTGTGTTGTTCAAATACCCATTTGGCATCATTATCTCTAAAAAACTTAATGTTTGGCTCAAGTGTATGAATATTAGGAAATGGTGCTAAAAAATTAGTAAATTGAGTGGTATAATCCCATATTCTTACATTGTTTGTAATTTTGCTCCACCCTCTAATGTCATCAGCAAAACCAGTGCATTTCTCTGTAATAGCAGCACTTCGGTCACATTCTATAGAACACAGTGTTATCAATACATTTTTTTTTGGTTCTGTTTTAGGGGGTTTTCTAGTGTATTGATAGGCTAACGTAGAAATGGTCTTGTTTGGAAAATATGTTGCAACTTTGTTTACAAATCTAATCATAGTACCTGAATGACTGCCTTCTTCATTATCCGTTTTCTTACAATTTTTGCATTGGCAATATTGTTGATTATCGTTTTGACTTACCGAAATAACTGAGGATTTAGGGTATTTTTTAAAAAACGAGCTGACAGAATCTATAACAATTCTAAAGACATCCGGGTTTGTAAGGCAGAGCTGTGTAGGCAAGCGTTTGCTTCCTCTTAAGGCAAAATATTCTGGATGTTTTTTGTAATACGTTTCTTCCGGAATGAATTTATAAAAGGTATGCACCCTTCCATTTGGAACATAAGAAGGAAAAGCCTCTGTAGTTACTTTGTGCTTATTTGCAAAATGTAGATTGTTATAGAACAGTTTAGAATGTACTGTTCTTGTCGTAATATCCGGAATGTAAGAATACTGCGTGTGTTTATTTATAGAAATTGAATTTGATTTTGGTATTTCTTCTACTTTTGGTGCGTACCATTTACAACCTGTATATTTTTCTAAAAACACATAGACAGCATTTCTAATTGCAGTATCTGAACCTCCAGAAATAAACACATCCGTATCGTCTGTTTTAATTAATAATTCATGGGTTTCTAAATTTTTATCATCTGTACTTCCTATATAAATTTTATGCTTGTCAATAGTTTGAAAACTATCTTCTGTTATGTTTAAAGTTACTCCACTTATCTTATGAATATAAGCCTGTAATTCTTCGGCATATTTATATTGATTCTCAGTTGAGTTACCAAAATAAACAATCTCATAATTTGAAACGCCATTAGTTACAATTTTAATATTATTATTTTCTTTACAAGAATTCATAAAAATTATTGACAAATAAATAACACTTTTTCCAAAATAAAATACAGTTTTCATAATTTTTTAATTGTTTATCAGGGATTAACTAAAATTTCAAAATAACTTTTAAATTCTCTCCGTTAACTAAATCTTTATGTGAGATAAAATAGCTTTTGTATTGCTTTCCTTTTAATTCAATTTTATTTATAACTCCCTTAATATTACCTTTTCTTTCAATTACTAATTGTTTATTTTTATAATATTTAGGGTCTAAGTTAATCGTTATTTTATCAAACATAGGAGTTGTTATTGTATATTTAGGCTCACTCGGAGACACTGGATATATTCCCATCATACTGTATATTAGCCAAGCTGACATCGTACCGGTATCATCATTGCCAGGAAGTCCTGCAGGAATATTTTTATAATATTTATAAACTAACTCTTTTACTATTTTTTGTCCTCTCCATTCATCTCCTTTTGCATAATTAAATAAATAAGGATAGGCTATATCCGGCTCATTAGCCATATCAAACTGATTGGTATCAAACACTTTTTGTAACTGATTAACAAAGGATTTTTTACCTCCCATTAATTTTATAAGTCCTTTTATATCATGAGCCAACATAAAGGAATACTGCCATGCGTTACCTTCTATAAAACCAATATTTTTGGTGAAATTGGCTCCTGCCATAGGATTAAAAGGTTCATACCAACTGCCGTCCGGTTTTCTGGGGCGTAGTAATTTTAAATTCTTATCAAATAATTTTCTATAAGATATTGACCGCTTTGAAAAACGTTTATAATCTTCTTTTTTTCCTAGTTCTTTTGCTAATAAAGCTATAGAAAAATCAGCTACATTATATTCTTCTGTGGTAGAAACTGACCCGCCGTTATCTGTGGTTATATATCCTTTCTCAATATAATCTTTTATTCCCGGGCGTAAGGGATTATTGTCAAGTTGGTCTGCACTTTTTACCATTGCTTTATAAGCCTTTTCTATATCAAAATCCTGAATTCCTTTTAAATATGTATCTGCTAATACAATTCCGGCAGGGTCACCAACCATAGTTGTTGTTTCCGTAGCATTTAATTCCCATTTTGGCAGCCAGCCACTTTCGTCATAAATATCCAGCATACTTTTTACCATATCTGATTGCTGTTTTGGATAAACTAATGACATTAGCTGATGTAAGTTTCTGTAAGTATCCCAAAGAGAGAAAACTGTAAATCGAGTTCCATCTGTTTTGCCCGTCTCTCTTGTGGTCATTTTAGGATATTCTCCATTTGTGTCATTTAAAATATTAGGGTGAATAAGAGTGTGATACAAAGCCGTATAAAAAATAGTCTTATCATTTTTAGTACCTCCTTCAACTTTGATTTTAGATAATAATTTGTTCCATCTTGACGAAGTTTCTTCATACACTTTATCAAAAGATAAATGGGCAGTTTCTTTTTTGAGATTTTCTCTAGCATTTTTTATACTCACATAAGAAATCCCCACTTTTATTTCTACCTGAGTTGGCTGATTGAAATTATACGTAAAATAGGTGCCTATGCTATCTCCAACAATTTCTTTTTTGTAGTTTCTAAACAATCTTGTTTTACCATTATAGCCCATCCATTGAGCTTCTACTCCTTTGTGCTTTGCCGTCTTTTTCCAAACTCCAAAGGCATGCGCAGGTTTACTAAACTTAGCCACAAAATATACAGGATATACTTCTTCTGGCTTGTAATAGCAAAAAGAGCCTGCCATACGAAATCCTTCTATTTCTGTAGAGGAAACTACTCTTGCCATAGCACCTTGTTCGTTGGTCAATCCCAGCCCCAAATTAATTAGTATATTAGATTTTCCTTTTGGAAAAGAGTACCTGTTAACGCCTGTTCTTGCAGTTGCTGTAAGTTCTGCTTTTATATCATACTTATCCAAATATGTACTGTAATACCCTGTCTTTGCAACTTCATCTTTATAAGTACTTCCGTATTTTAGATAATCTATTTCTAATTCTCCTGTGGTAGGCATCATTAAAATAATTCCTAAGTCTGGACAGCCAACTCCACTCAAATTAACATGGCTAAATCCTGTTAAAAATATATTCTCTTTTACATAAGGATTAGAGAGCCATCTACTATCTTTTTCTAAAGTATTTTGTTTGCCCGAAACATTAAATGGCGACACACTAACCATACCTCTGGGAGCTATGGCTCCGGGATTTGTTGCTCCAAAATTAGAAGTGCCTATAAAAGGATTTACATAATCAGCAGGTTGCTGCGAGAATCCAATTTCAAATACAAATAAAATTGCAGATAAAATATACTTCTGAGTTTTTTTTAATACGTAAATGTGGTAAACAGAAAACATTATATATTACTTTTTGATTTAATTAATTGCATCAATCTTTAGCGTCCACACATATTTTGAAGGAAGGTTATTTCTTAACTCTTCGGGGATTATAACTTTAAAACCATTTGCCAATTTTACCCATTTCAGTTTTTTTTTGACCCAAGCATATAAATTTTAGTTCTTTTTTTTGGTGAAATTGAACTGACAACTATTTCGGAAGGAATTTTAGTTTTTACCGTGTACAGCTCTGTCAACAACAATCAAACCGGGTTGTTTTTTACGAGCTTTAATAACCAATTCATCCATTTTTATATCCTGATTAATCATATTTCTTTTGATGAAACCTGAAGATACTTTCTTATATACTCTATTATAAAAGTTAGCCAGCTCTTTCTTATATCTTTTTCTCACCCAACCACCATCTAACCATAAAATATCAACCTTCCCATAATCTGTTAATAGTTCTAAAATCTGGTTGTGGGTAAAGTCTACATGTTTTTTCCATCTTTTTGGATATACAGACGAGGAAATAGTTTACGTTTCTATCTTTCGGAGGAAAATTAGGGTCCCAATAATTCTTATGATTCCAATCTGGCTTAGAGAAATAAGCACCAACCCACATGCCTTCTTTTCTAAAAGCATCAAAAATCTCTTTTGTAATATTTGCTTTTTTATTGCTACTAAACGGACACTCGGTGTCTATAACTTTGTAATCGGTATATTTACTGTCAAACATACTAAATCCATCGTGATGTTTTGTAGTAAAAATCACGTATCTCATACCTGCTACCTTTGCCGCCTTTGCCCATTTTTCAGGATTGAATTTTACAGGGTTAAAGATTTTTTTAAGCCCTTCATATTCTTCTTTATATTAAAAATAATTTTCAGGATTTTTTCCTTTTTTACGTTTATTCCAACTAAAATTCTAAAACAATTCTTTTAATTTCTCTTCCAAAACTTTACCTCTTAATTTTTTGGCTATAACTTTGCCCTCTCTATCTAATAAAATCATATAAGGTATTCCAGAAAACGTGTAGTCAAGCATAATTTTTTTTGAATCCTGTGCAATCAGTAAAGTTCCTTTAAGGTTGTCTTCCTTTACTGCTTTTTTCCATGCGTCTATTTTTTTATCTATAGAAACACTTACCACTTCAAAACCTTTATCTTTGTACAACTGGTATTGTCTCTGTACATTTGGGGATTCCTTTCTGCATGGACCACACCACGACGCCCAAAAATCAATCAATACATATTTACCTTTAAATGAACTGAGAGATACTTCTTTCCCATTTATATCTGGAAATGTAAAATCTGGAGCTACCTTACCTATATCTGTTTTAGCAACACTTTCTATTTTAGCAATTAAATTAGACTTTGCTTTTTGTATATATTCTACGTTTGGAAATTTATTTGCTAATAATTCGTACTGCTCAATCATATACTTCTTATGCTTTTTCCACGGTAATGTCTGTAATGCTTTTATTACAGTAGGGTAATTACTATACATTGCTATAATATTCTTAATATCCCTTTCACCAGAATCACGTATAGTGTTCCAAGAATTAGCGACATAGTCTTTCCACTCTTTACTGTTTGATAAAGATGCTTTATATTGTGATTTACCCGTAGCAATCATATATTGATAATTCTGATAATTAGCAAAATGTAACGCATTTAATACGTTATTTTTTTCTCCACCACCTATATGAACGTGAGGCGGATTTTTAATTTTAACCTTTGCCGTATCTATGCCTCTAAAATCTATATTTAAGTCTTCATCATCTGCATAAAACTCCACTCTTTGCTGTTTGTAAACATTCAAAGTATAAAATTTAGGTTCATTTACTTCCAATTCAAATAAGTAATTATTTGTAGAATCTAATTCTACCTCTTTTACCAATTCAAGTTCATTGTGTTTATTTCGTTTATTCAGTGTTATCCCAAATTTATTATTAGCATCAGCAAACTTTACATTCCCCACTACTGTAATTTTATGTTTTTTTTGTGATACTCCAAATTCTTTACACGAGTAAAAACTTGTTACTAAAATACCTAATGCAATAAAATACTTTCTCATTATAAATTATTTTTTTATTTAATTCCTATCATTTTATACCTACTTGACCACAAAATGTCACATATAATCAATCAAATTAGGTATTATTTATCAGACAAAGATATATAAATTAAAGATAGTAATACGTAAGGTATATTCCTTATTTTTATATTTTATGCCAAATATAATTGTGTAATTGCTGAATTGTCAAATGGAATTACCTCTTAGATTCAATTAGTAAATTCAACTTTTAGGAGTATTTACTAATTGAATCTAAGCAGACATACAACATAAAATTAACCGAAGACCAAGAAAAAATCTAAATTATGATAATCCTAAAAATCTATTTTATAGATTTGTAAATAAAAAAGTTGCATTTGGGGGTTGAATCTACCTAGCCGAAAGTTTTAAAAAAAAAGAAACGTATTAAAATATTTATTTGTACCTTTGAAAAAAATTTAAAAACATAAAAAAATGAGCAACAATCAACAAATTGATATTAAATTTCCAAAAAAAGGGATATTTTTTATTTTAGTAATCGTTATTGGTATTATATTTATCGCTAAATCTACCCTAACCATAGGGGCTGGGCAATCTGGAGTTTTATATAGTACTTTTGGAGGAGGAGTTGTGACTGACCAACCTCCATTAGGAGAAGGGTTTCAAATTATTGCACCTTGGAATAAAGTAATTATTTATGAAGTACGTCAGCAAGAATTATTTGAAAAAATGCAGGTACTATCTTCTAACGGATTAGAAATCCAATTAGAAGCAACAGCTTGGTATCAGCCAGAATTTGATAAACTCGGACTATTACATAAAAAAAGAGGTGAAAATTATGTTGAGAGCGTAATTCAACCAGCTATTCGTTCTGCTGCAAGAAGTGTTGTAGGTCGCTATACTCCAGAGCAATTATATTCAAGCAAAAGAGATGTAATTCAAGAAGAAATTTATACAGAAACCAAGAAAATTTTGGATAATCAATATATTCAATTAAATGAAATATTGGTTAGAGATGTTACATTGCCTCCAACAATCAAAGATGCGATTGAGCGTAAATTAAAACAAGAACAGGAAGCTCTAGAGTATGAATTTAGAATTGCTAAAGCTAAGAAAGAGGCTGAAAAGCAAATTATTGAAGCAAAAGGTAAAGCAGATGCGAATAGAATTTTAAGTGCTTCTCTAACAGATAAAATTTTACAGGATAAAGGTATTGAAGCTACACTAAAACTGGCGGAATCATCTAATAGTAAAATAGTTTTAATTGGGTCTAGCAAAAACGGAATGCCAATTATTTTAGGAGATAATTAGTGTAAATTTGAGGATAAAAAAACCCAAAACTTTCTTAAGTTTTGGGTTTTTTTATTATTTAATTGTTAATTAATTACTCTTTTTCTTCTCTTCCTCTCTCATAAATTTATATAAGACTCTAAACTCCTTTGACTTTTCTTCCATTTCAAGGTTTTCATATATATTTAAAAGGGTTCTAACCGTATGGATATTTCTATTTAGAGAATCTGCTTTCGACAAATATGGTAAGGCTTTTTTATAAACTTCTATTTTTTGTTTTTCTAGCTCATCATATTTTTTAAAATCGGATAAATTATTATTCATTTCCTCAACAATAGTAGATTCTTTGTCTAAAATTACTATAGCTAAATTCAAGTAAGCATCAGTATAATTTTTTTCTAATTCTATCGCTTTTAAATAATATTTTTTGGCTTCTTCAATCCTCTTTTGATTAAAATTTACAACACCTAAATTAAAGTATAATTGTGGATTTGAAGGGTCTTTTATAACTGCTTCTTTCATCAATCTTTCAAATTCATCCATCTTTTTTAGTTTGATATAAAAATCTGCTTCCATCAGCAATAAATTTAAATTATCTAGATTTGTTGCTCTAGCTTCTTTAATAGCTGTTACAGCTTCGTCATATTTCCCTTGTTCAGATAAAATTGATGCCATATTAATAATTATCTCAGTACTTTTGGATTCGCTTTTTTTATCAATAGGATCAGTATATGTATCTGATTTCAATATTAAATCTCTACTACTTTTAGTTTCAAAATATTCTTCTTTACCACTTTCTATATTAGTAGCCATATACATAGTTGTGATGCCTGTATAACCAACACTTTTTAACTCTCTATAATGCTTTAAAGAGGTGTCATAATCTTTTGATTGTAAAGAACTAATTGCTGCATTGTATAAAAAACTTGTATCGGTTGGACTTAAAACATAAGTCAAGTAAAAGTTTTCAGACGCATTCTTGTAATCTTTCTCACTATGTAACTTAATTGCCTTATTAGACACTTCCTGAACTATCTCGCTTAAAATAGTACTAGCCTTATCCGTGTACTTTTTATCACCAATTTTCTCTTCAAAACTTATCAATTTATTAAGTGAATTTGCTGCGGATTTATATTCTTTTTTACCAGCAAGAGCTTGTCCTTTTAAAAAGTAAAATTTTGCTTTTAATTTATTATTTGCACTAGCAATTAGTTCTTTTGTAGAATTAATAGCTGTCATTGCTTCTTCAAAATTTTGTTTTTTTATCGCCTTTTCAGCAGTTCTTAGCTCTTTCTTTTGAGCAAAGGATAATACAGTAGTAAATCCTAAAACGAGTATTAATAGTAATTTTCTCATAATGTTCTATATTTTAATAATTATAATTTTATTCTTTATTTTCGGTTGAATTATCCTCAATTTTTGTGCTATTTTCTGTTCCTTCTGATTCTTCTTGATGTTGTACTTTTGCAACCGCTGCTATGCTGTCCGAGTCTTTAATCTTAATTAATTTGACCCCTTGAGTTGCTCTACCCATAACACGCAAATTAGCGACCGCCATTCTGATAGTAAGACCGGACTTGTTGATAATCATTAAATCATCATCGTCAGTAACATTTTTAATGGCGACTAAACTACCTGTTTTTTCTGAAATATTTAGCGTTTTAACTCCCTTTCCGCCTCTGTTAGTAATTCTGTAATCTTCTAATTTAGAACGCTTTCCATATCCTTTTTCAGAAACCACCAATACATTACTTTCTTTATCATCTACAGCAATCATACCTATGAGCTCATCGCCTTTATTTTTTAAAGTAATCCCTCTAACTCCAGAAGCTGTTCTGCCCATCGGTCTTGTTTTACTTTCTTCAAAACGAATAGTTTTACCTGATTTTAAAGCGAGCATTACTTGACTATCTCCTGTAGTTAATTTAGCCTCTAATAATTCGTCGCTATCTTTGATAGTAATTGCGTTAATACCATTCGTTCTTGGACGAGAATATTGCTCCAATGATGTCTTTTTGACCTGACCTTTTTTGGTTGCCATAATTACATAATGATTATTTATATAATCTTCATTTTTAAGGTCTTCTGTAACCAGAAATGCTTTTACTTTATCGTCTTGTTCAATATTTATTAAGTTTTGTATAGCTCTTCCTTTTGTGTTTTTACCACCTTCAGGAATTTCATAAACGCGCATCCAAAAGACTTTCCCTTTTTGAGTAAAGAACAACATATATTGGTGATTTGTCCCTATAAATAGGTGCTCTAAAAAATCTTCATTTCTAGTCGCCACTCCTCTTTGACCACGTCCGCCTCTGTTTTGAACTTTGTATTCGTCTAAGTTTGTGCGTTTTAAATATCCTGCGTTAGAAACAGTTACCACCACTTTAGAGTTTGGTATCATATCTTCTATACGCATATCTCCACCCGCATATTCAATATGAGAACGACGCTCATCGCCATATTTGTCTCTAACGACAATTAGCTCATCTGTAATAATTTTATAACGTCTTGGTTCATTTTCCAAAATATCTTTTAAATCGGCAATTGTTTTTATTATTTCTTCAAATTCAGCACGTAATTTATCTTGCTCTAAGCCTGTTAGTTGACGTAAACGCATCTCTACAATTGCCTTTGCCTGTATTTCAGTAAGTTCAAATCTAGTTATTAAACGCTTTCTAGCTTCATCTGCATTATTAGAACTTCTGATGATTTTAATTACCTCATCAATATTATCTGAAGCGATAATTAATCCTTCTAAAATATGTGCTCTTGCTTCTGCTTTCTTTAAATCAAACTTTGTTCTTCTAACAACAATTTCATGTCTGTGCTCAACAAAATAATGAATTAATTGTTTTAAATTTAACTGCTCTGGTCTTCCGTTTACAAGTGCAATATTATTGACACTAAAAGAAGTCTGTAAGGCTGTATATTTGAATAATTTATTTAAAATAATATTTGGAATTGCATCACGCTTTAATATATAAACGACACGCATTCCTTTTCTATCTGATTCGTCACGGATATTTGAGATTCCTTCTAATTTACCGTCATTTACTAAATCCGCAGTTTTTCTAATCATTTCTGCTTTGTTAACCTGATAAGGAATTTCAGTTACGATAATACATTCACGTCCTTTAACTTCTTCTATGATAGCTTTGGCACGCATTACAATACGACCTCTGCCCGTATGAAAAGCATCTTTTACGCCATCATAACCATAAATAATACCTCCTGTTGGAAAATCTGGAGCTTTTATATGCTGCATTAATTCGTCAATCTCAATATATCTATTTTCTATATAGGCGATAGTTCCATTAATGACTTCCGTTAAGTTGTGAGGTGCCATATTTGTTGCCATACCAACTGCAATACCGGAAGCTCCATTTACTAATAAGTTCGGAATTCTAGTTGGTAAAACTGTTGGTTCGTATAAAGTATCATCAAAATTTAAGCGTTGGTCAACAGTTTCTTTTTCAATATCTGACAACATATCTTCAGATATTTTTTGCATCCTTACCTCAGTATAACGCATTGCTGCTGGGCTATCTCCATCAACGGAGCCGAAGTTTCCTTGTCCATCTACCATCATATAGCGAACGCTCCAGTGCTGTGCCATTCTTACCATAGAATCATATACAGAAGTATCTCCGTGCGGATGATACTTTCCTAAAACTTCTCCTACAATTCTAGCAGATTTTTTATAAGACCCCGTAGCCTTAATTCCTAATTCGTGCATTCCAAAAAGTACTCTTCTGTGTACTGGTTTCAAACCGTCTCTAACGTCTGGTAACGCTCTTGAAACAATAACCGACATTGAATAATCAATGTACGCAGATTTCATTTGCTCTTCTATATTAATAGGAATTAACCTTTCTCCGTCTGCCATATTTATATTACTTGTATAAGTGTTTAATTAAGACGTGCAAGGTACAATAATTACTTTTTTCTGCCAAAAAATATTTATGTCGCATTAATTATAGGCAACCTCTACAATTAACATTTTGAAAATCAAATAATTAGTTTTAAATTTGAAATATGAATAAATACAAGACACTTAATACAACTTTTTTATTTTCAGAGGGTTATAGGCTTGAGAAACTCAGTAAACAAGGAGACCCATTAGAGCGATTGAATAAAGTCGTAGAATGGGAGTATTTTCGAGAGACTATTGAGAAAATATACAAAAAGAGAATAGTTAATTCTGGTCCAAAACGATATGACCCTCTATTGATGTTCAAAATATTGATACTACAGCGCTATTATAATTTGAGCGATTCTCAAATAGAATATCAAATATTGGACAGGTTGACATTTTGTCGTTTTCTGGGATTATCTTTAAATGACAAAGTTCCCGACGAAAAGACTGTTTGGGATTTTAGAAATAAGCTGATAAAAAAAGGACTTGAAAAAGAGTTATTTGAAAGATTTACCACTCTATTGGAACGTTATGAATTAATAGCACATCAAGGAAAAATTATTGACGCAAGTTTTGTAGAAGCACCAAGACAGCGTAATAGCAAAGAAAAGAACAAAGAAATAAAAGAAGGTAAAACTCCCAAAGATTGGGATAAACAACCTAATAAAAAACGTCAAAAAGATGTAGATGCTCGTTGGACAAAAAAGAATAACGAAACACACTATGGATATAAAAACCATGCAAAGGTTGATAACAAGCACAAATTTATTGACACTTATACAACGACAGACGCTTCGGTACACGACTCTCAAACATTAGACGAGTTATTGACCGAGAAGGACAAAGGTCAAGACCTTTGGGCAGACAGTGCCTATACTGGAGAAGAGCAGGAAAAAACAATTAAAAAATACGAGGTAAATAACAAAATAAATGAAAAAGGATATAAGAACAGACCATTGACAGAGGTACAAAAAGAATCAAATAAAGAAAAATCAAGAACAAGAGCACGAGTAGAACATGTATTTGGTTTTATGGAGCAGAGTATGAATAAACTCTACATAAACTCAATAGGAATAAAACGAGCCGTAGGGTTTGTTGGGCTAGTAAATCTTACCTACAACCTGTTTAGATATGAACAAGTTACAAGGTTAGATGGGATAACTATGTCTAATTGGTAAACACAAAATATGTATATAATTGATAATAAGTGAGTTAACAAAAGAATGATTGAAATCACAAAAAACTAAAACTATTTCTAAAATTTTAATATTTTTGAAATAAGAAAGGATTGACTTAAAAATCAATTAATAGAAGTTGCCTTAAAATATAGACTTTTTTAAATAAAAACAGCCAAGTTGGGTTAAGATACTTAATATCAGTAGTTTAACTAAATAAATGCATAAACATATGAGAAATTAAAAGAGAAGTTGGAAGCTTGAAGCTATAGATTATAAAGCAGGGAAAAAATAAAAATTCGTAATTCTCAATTCAATTACATATCTTTTTTAGGTCAGAAATTGTATCCGTTGGATTTTTACTTTTAAAAATAAAACTGCCAGCAACTAAAACATCAGCACCAGCTTTGATTAAAGTATTAGTATTTTTGTCGGTTACTCCGCCGTCAATTTCTATTTGAGCCTTAGAGTTAGAGAAATCAATCAGGTACTTTAGCTGACTTACTTTTTTATACGTGTTTTCAATAAATGATTGCCCTCCAAAACCGGGATTAACGCTCATAATACAGACTAAATCTAAGTCTGCAATTACATCCTCTAAAACAGCAATTGGCGTATGCGGATTTAGAGCAACTCCTACTTTCATTCCAGCGGTTTTTATTTCCTGAATTATCCTGTGTAGATGCGTGCAAGCCTCATAATGTACAGTTAAAATATTTGCTCCTAAATTTGCAAAAGTTGTAATGTATCTTTCTGGTTTTACAATCATCAGGTGAACGTCAATAGTTTTTGTGGCGTGTTTACAAATAGCTTGTAAAACGGGCATTCCGAAAGAAATATTAGGCACAAAAACACCGTCCATAATATCTATATGAAACCAGTCGGCTTGGCTGTTGTTTATCATTTCTACATCGCATTGCAGATTGGCAAAATCTGCTGCTAATATTGAAGGAGCAATTAGTTTAGACATAAATGGTTGTCAGTTGTTGAATTGTGTAATTATCAAACTAGTTTTTATCCTAAGTAAGTCATCAAAATTTTACTTCTGGAAGTATGTTTTAATCTGCGAATTGCCTTTTCTTTAATTTGACGAACACGTTCTCTAGTTAAATCGAAAGTTTCTCCAATCTCTTCCAAAGTCATAGGCTGATGTTCTCCTAAACCGAAATATAGCTGTACAACATCTGACTCTCTTGGAGTTAGTGTTTCTAAAGCTCTGCTAATCTCTATACGTAGAGATTCGTGTAATAATGATTTGTCTGGATTTGGAGATTCTCCAGAATTTAAAACGTCATACAAATTAGAATCTTCGCCTTCAATTAGAGGTGCATCCATAGATAGATGACGACCAGAGTTCTTCATAGACTCTTTGACTTCATTAATTGTCATCTCTAATTTCTTTGCAATTTCTTCTGCACTGGGCGGACGCTCTTGTTCTTGCTCTAAAAAAGCGTACATTTTGTTAATTTTATTGATAGAGCCTATTTTATTCAATGGCAAACGGACAATTCTTGATTGCTCTGCCAAAGCCTGTAAAATAGACTGACGAATCCACCAAACTGCGTAAGAAATAAATTTGAATCCACGAGTTTCGTCAAAACGTTTTGCCGCTTTAATTAATCCTAAATTACCTTCATTAATTAAATCTGGCAAAGTCAAGCCCTGATTTTGATATTGTTTTGATACAGAAACTACAAATCGTAGATTAGCTTTTGTCAATTTTTCTAAAGCTGCCTGATCTCCAGCCCTTATGAGTTGTGCTAATTCGACTTCATCTTCTGCTGTAATCAAATCAACTTTTCCTATTTCTTGTAAATACTTATCTAACGAGGCTGTTTCTCTGTTAGTAACTTGCTTGGTGATTTTAAGTTGTCTCATTTAATTTTGCTTGTGATAGTTTTTAAACTATTAATAATACTTTACATATGCTTATACGTTTACTAAGCGGCAAATGTTACAAAAGATTACTTTATTTTTTTCGAATATTTAATATTAATTAATTTGGTATTACTTATGGGTATAATAGTATTATTTGTAGCTAAAAAAGTATCACTTGTGGATAGAAAATATATAAGGCTCTATGTTGATTTAGGTGGTTAAAGATAAAAGATTAACTTTGATTATGCAAAATTCAGAACAATTATTTACATTAGCCTTAGGACTAAATAAGCCATGGAGTATAAAAAATATTACTCTCGACAAAGAATCCTCCCGTTTATACATTTATTTGGAGTTCATCAGAAGCTACAAATTTAAGATGTATGATGGCGAAGAATACACCGCCCACGACGCTGTTGAGAGAACTTGGCAGCATCTAAATTTTTTTCAATATAAGTGCTGCTTACACGCAAAAATTCCTAAAGTCAAACAATCCGACGGAAAGATAAAAACACAAGCGGTTCCGTGAGCAAGAGAAGGGAGTGGTTTCACCTTGCTTTCTGAAGCATTTACAATGCTTTTAATAGAAAACGAAAGCCTGTAAACAAAGTAGCTAAAATAGTGCAGACCTATCCAAACAGGCTTTGGAATATCTTTAAGCGTTGGATTTCTATTGCCCGTAAAAAAGATATTATTGAAGATTTAGACAAAGTTGGTTTTGATGAAACCTCTGTAAGAAAAGGACACAAATACATAACTACAATGGTCGATTTAAAACAAAAAATAGTACTGTTTGCCACAGAAAGAAAAGGGTCTGATTGCATAAAAAAGAGCGTAGATTATTTAAAGTATAAAGTTGTTTGCTTAAACTACTCAATAGCTGTAAATTTGTCCTAATTTTTAACTAACAAAAAAATGAGTGGATTACTAAAATCTTCAATTGCTAGAAAGTTTGCGATGGCACTTTCTGCCTTTTTCCTTATGGTTTTTTTATTGCAACATTTTGTGATAAATATAACTTCAATTTTCCCAGACAACGGCAAAACTTTTAACGAGTTGTCTCATTTTATGGGAACAAACACTTTAATACAATATGCAATGCAGCCTGTATTAATTTTTGGAGTGGTTTTTCATTTTGTAATGGGATTTATCTTAGAACTAAAAAATTGGAGCACCAGAAAAGTAAAATATGCCAAAAATAAAGGAGAAGCAAACTCCACTTGGATGAGTAGAAATATGATTTGGAGCGGATTGGCAATTTTAGCGTTTATGGTTTTACACTTCATAGATTTTTGGTTTCCAGAAATAAATACTAAATTTATTCAAGGAGATTGGAGCGGTTTGCATAGCGGAGAATTTAGATATTTTTACGAATTACAACATAAATTTGAAAGCCACATAAGAGTTATCTTTTATTGTTTGGCGTTTGTGTTTCTATCATTACACTTATTACACGGATTTAGCTCGGCATTTCAATCTGTAGGAGCAAATAACAAATACACCAAAGGATTGAAAACTTTTGGCAAACTCTATGCAATTTTAATCCCATTGGGATTTGTAGTTATTGCGTTATTTCATCACTTAAATTATTAACACAAAAGCAGTATGGCATTAGATTCAAAAACTCCAAAAGGTCCATTAAAAGATAAATGGACAACTTATAAAAATAAAATTGATTTAGTAAACCCTGCAAACAAACGTTTGATTGACGTAATTGTGGTAGGCACTGGATTAGCAGGTGGTTCTGCTGCTGCAACTTTAGCAGAATTGGGCTACAATGTAAAAGCCTTTGCATATCAAGATTCTCCTCGTAGAGCTCATTCAATTGCGGCACAAGGCGGAATAAATGCGGCAAAAAATTATCAAGGAGATGGCGATTCTTCTCACCGATTATTTTACGATACCGTAAAAGGAGGAGACTACCGCTCTAGAGAATCAAACGTGCATCGTTTGGCAGAAGTTTCAGCAAATATTATCGATCAATGTGTGGCACAAGGCGTTCCTTTTGCTCGTGATTATGGCGGATTATTAGATAATCGTTCTTTTGGAGGTGTTTTGGTCTCGCGTACTTTTTATGCCAAAGGACAGACTGGTCAGCAACTTCTATTAGGAGCGTATTCTGCTATGAATCGTCAGATTGCACGCGGTAAAATTGAGATGTTCAATCGCCACGAAATGCTGGACGTTGTTATTGTAAACGGAAAAGCTCGTGGAATTATTGCCAGAAATTTAGTAACTGGAGAGATTGAACGTCATTCGGCTCACGCTGTTGTTATCGCCTCCGGCGGATATGGAAATGTATATTTTTTATCGACAAATGCAATGGGTTCTAACGCAACTGCTGCTTGGAAAATTCATAAAAAAGGGGCATATTTTGCAAATCCTTGTTATACGCAAATTCATCCGACCTGTATTCCTCGCTCTGGAGATTATCAATCAAAACTAACGTTGATGTCTGAATCTTTGCGTAACGACGGGCGTATTTGGGTGCCAAAAAATATGGATGACGTGTTAGCAATTCGTGAAGGTCATAAAAAACCAACTGACTTGTACGAAGATGAAAGAGATTATTATTTAGAGAGAAGGTATCCTGCGTTTGGTAATTTAGTTCCTCGTGATGTTGCTTCAAGAGCAGCAAAAGAGCGTTGCGATGCTGGTTACGGCGTAAATAAAACCGGCGAAGCGGTTTATTTAGATTTCAAATCAGCCACAGAACGCTACGGAAAAGAACAAGCAAAACTGCAGCATATTTATAACCCGTCAGAAAGTGAAATATATAACTTAGGGAAAGCAGTTGTAGAGGCGAAATACGGAAATTTATTCCAGATGTATGAGAAGATTGTAGATGAAAATCCGTACAAAACTCCGATGATGATTTATCCGGCGACGCACTACACGATGGGCGGTGTTTGGGTAGATTATAATTTGATGACAACCATTGATGGATTATACTGTATTGGAGAAGCAAATTTCTCTGACCACGGAGCGAATAGGCTAGGAGCGTCGGCACTTATGCAAGGTTTGGCAGACGGATATTTTGTGTTGCCTTACACGATTGGAGATTATTTGTCTGATGATATTAGAACAGGAAAAATATCGACAGAAACAAAAGAATTTAAGGATGCAGAAGTCGCTGTAAGAGAGCGTTTAGAATTTTTTATAAATAATAGAGGAGAGCATTCTGTAGATTATTATCACAAAAAATTAGGTAAAATTATGTGGAATAATGTTGGAATGGCTCGTAATGAAAAAGGTTTGAAAGAAGCGATGAGCGAAATAAAATCTCTACGTGAAGATTTCTGGAAAAACGTAAAAGTTCCGGGTGATTTAAATGAAATGAATCCCGAATTAGAAAAAGCGGGAAGAGTTGCTGATTTCTTAGAATTAGGAGAACTATTTGCAAAAGATGCCTTAATGAGAGAAGAATCTTGCGGAGGTCATTTTAGAGAAGAATCTGTAGAGTTAGACGGATTACAAAAAGGAGAAGCAAAACGTAATGACACAGATTTTGCTTTTGTTGCAGCTTGGGAATATAAAGGTGAGCCTGCGGATGCTGTTCTGCACAAAGAAGAATTAGAGTTTAAAGATATTGAGTTGAAACAACGTAGTTATAAATAAAATGGATAAAGAAATTAAAGAAAAATTAATCATAAAAAACTTTGGACCTATTAAATCTGTTGATTTAGATTTGGGTAAAATTACCATTCTAATTGGAGAGAATGCTAGTGGCAAAAGTACTGCAGCTAAAGTTTTGGCAGTTTGCAGGTATTTTTCTTATATTGCTGGTGAACTTGGCAAACCTTATTCTAATTTTTTTTCGATAGGAATAGATAGTTGGGGTTTAGGAAGCTATATAAAGTCAGATTCTTATATTAGTTATGATTGTTATCATTATAGCCTAAAATCATCTGTAAGGAGGAGTACGCCGACACCCGAAGGTTACCAAAATCCCCCTTATTTAGGCATAGATTTGACTCTAGTATCCAAGGAGTTCAAGGAGTTACATTATAAATATATTACGTTTGATAGAGGAATTTTAAATAAAATATCTCCTTTGTTTTATCAAAATGAAGTTTCTAAAGTAATGGATAATCCTTTTTATCTGCCTACAGAAAGAGGGTTACAATCAATATTTTCTTTAGGAAAAAACTCTTTGCAGAATATTTCGGATTCTTTGTTTAATCAATTTGCTAGATTAGACCAAGTTGCAAGGTTTTTTAAGCCAGAAACCAATATAACACCATTAGATATTACATATAAAAATGATAATGGAAAAGGTTTTATAAAAAGAGACCAAGAAGAAGATTATTATAGCGTATCCAATGCTGCAAGTGGCTATCAATCAACAATTCCTGTTGTATTACTAATCAAGTATTATTCTGAATTTAAGAAGAAGAAGAAGACATTTATCATAGAAGAACCCGAGTTAAATTTATTTCCAAAAGCACAAAAAAAGCTAATTGAATTTTTAACATCTTCGGTAAAAGAGTTTAATCATTCTTTACTTTTAACAACACATAGTCCGTACATTCTAACTGCATTAGAAAATTTGATGTACGCAAATAAATTAGGTACTATGGACAACGGAAAGTATAAAAATAAAGTAACCGCTATTGTTGACGAAAAATATTGGATACCTCAAGAAGATATAAACGTATATTATCTAGGCGAAGAAAAAGAAGAAGACTTAATGCAGCGAGATGATTCTTTGATAAATAAAGATTTTATAGATGGTGTTTCAGAAATAATAAATAATGATTTTGATAAACTGCTATCTATTGAAATTGCATCAGAAAAAGTTAATGGACAGGATGATTTGTGAAAAGATTGAAGAATGTAAAGAGGAATCTAATAATCTTAAAAAGACTTTAAAAGATAAAAAGAAAGGAAGTTGCAATAGTAAATATTTGATAGAAAATAAATCTAAATCGACTTATTATGTTATTGATTTTGAAAATTGTGTTTATAAAAAAGGAGGAAAGGATACAAAATGTGATTTTGGAATATTAACATATAATTCTATTTATTATATAGAATTGAAAGGTTCTGACGTTAAAAAAGGCATCAAACAATTACTAGCAACTATTAAAGAAACAGGAAAGTGTTTTAATGATTTAAGCAAAAAGGCAAGATTAATAGTTTCAAGGTTTGGAATTCCTAATTTAAGAAGTAGAGAATATAAAGAATTAGCAAAAATAACGGGAAGTAAAGTAGTTATTAAGCAAAATACTTATACTGAAATAATATAAAAACATCATAATAAACTAAAAAATTATGAATCTAACATTAAAAATATGGAGACAGAAAAGTGCTAAAGACAAAGGGCAAATGGTTGCCTACAAAGTAGCTGATATTTCAGAACATATGTCATTTTTAGAAATGATGGACGTACTAAACGAACAATTAATAAACAAAGGCGATGACCCCGTTGCTTTTGACCACGACTGTCGCGAAGGAATTTGCGGGATGTGTTCTATGTATATCAACGGTGAGGCTCACGGACCCGACAGAGGAGTTACCACTTGTCAATTACATATGCGTATGTTTAAAGATGGCGACACTATTTTTATTGAGCCATTTAGAGCAAAAGCATTTCCAGTAATTAAAGATTTGGTGGTTGATAGAAGTTCGTTTGAACGCATTCAACAAGCAGGCGGGTTTATCTCTGTAAACACTTCAGGAAATACTCAAGATGCAAATGCAATTCCTATCTCAAAAGAAGCTGCGGATAAAGCTATGGATGCTGCAACCTGTATTGGTTGTGGAGCCTGTGTGGCAAGTTGTAAAAACTCATCTGCAATGCTATTTGTCGGAGCAAAAATATCACAATACGCTTTATTGCCTCAAGGTAAAGTTGAGGCTACAGACCGTGTTTTGAATATGGTAAAACAAATGGATGAAGAAGGTTTTGGAAACTGCACAAATACTGGAGCCTGCGAAGTGGAATGCCCAAAAGGAATTTCTTTAGAAAACATTGCTCGTATGAATTTTGAATATATAAAAGCAAGCTTAAAAGGGTGAAATTAAAGTTAGAAGCTGGATACCAACAACCGAAAACCAACAACCAATAATTCGTAAATGGTAATTCATTTATACGACATTTTGCGGTAAATCTGATATAAATTATTTAGATGAAAATAAATTAAAAAATACTTGCAATATTAAAAGATTGAATTAAATTTGCACCCGAAATTGGCCTATGGTGTAATTGGTAACACACCGGTTTTTGGTACCGACATTCAAGGTTCGAGTCCTTGTAGGCCAACTTAAATTATATAAATAAAAAAACGCAATCAAATTTTGATTGCGTTTTTTTATTTTCACCAACTTGGTATAAGATTATTTTACCTCCTCAAAATCTACATCTTCCACATTATCTTCTCCAGAAGTGGCGTGCTCTGGACTTCCTTGCGGTGTTTCTGTACTAGCATTAGCCTCTTGCTCGGCTTTGTACATTTCTTCTGATGCAACTTTCCAAGTCTCATTAATCTTTTCCATTGCTATATCAATTTGTGCAATACCTTTAGATTCATAGGCTGTTTTTAATTCAGTTAAAGCAGTTTCTATTGGCTCTTTTTTATCAGCAGATAATTTATCGCCAAACTCTTTTAATTGCTTTTCTGTTTGAAAAATCATAGAATCAGCCGCATTGATTTTATCAGCAGTTTCTTTTGCAGATTTATCGGCATCGGCATTTGCTTCTGCTTCTTGCTTCATCTTTTCTATTTCTTGTTCAGATAACCCAGAAGAAGCCTCAATACGAATTTCGTGAGATTTATTTGTTCCTTTATCCAAAGCAGAAACTTTTATTATTCCGTTTGCATCAATATCAAAAGTTACTTCAATTTGAGGGATTCCTCTTCCTGCGGGTGGAATACCATCTAAATGAAAACGCCCGATAGTATTATTATCTGCTGCCATAGCTCTTTCACCTTGTAAAACGTGAATTTCTACTGATGGCTGATTTTTTACTGCGGTAGAGAATACTTGTGATTTCTTTGTAGGAATAGTGGTGTTTGCATCAATTAATTTTGTAAACACATTACCCATTGTTTCAATACCTAATGATAAAGGAGTAACGTCTAATAACAACACATCTTTTACATCTCCGCTTAAAACTCCTCCTTGAATAGCGGCTCCTAAAGCTACAACCTCATCAGGATTTACACCTTTACTTGGTGTTTTTCCAAAGAATTTCTCAACAGCTTCTTGTACTGCAGGAATACGAGTTGAACCTCCTACTAAAACAATTTCATCAATATCAGAAATTGATAAATCTGCTTTTTTTAATGCAGTTGTGCAAGGTTTGATAGTACGTTTTACTAAGTCATCAATTAATTGCTCAAATTTTGCTTTATTCAATAACCTTACCAAGTGCTTTGGTCCACTAGCTGTAGCAGTTACGTACGGCAAATTAATTTCCGTAGATGTAGAACTTGATAATTCAATTTTAGCCTTTTCAGCAGCTTCTTTTAAGCGTTGCAGAGCCATTGGGTCTTTGCGTAAATCTATATTTTCTTCAGATTTAAATTCTTCAGCTAACCAGTTAATGATTTTTTCATCTACATCATCACCTCCCAAATGTGTGTCTCCATCAGTTGCTAATACTTCAAAAACTCCATCTCCTAATTCTAGAACAGAAACATCGTGTGTACCTCCACCGAAATCAAAAACAACTATCTTTTGGTCTCCGCCTTTTTTGTCTAACCCATAAGCTAATGCAGCAGCTGTTGGTTCGTTTATAATTCTACGAACTTTTAATCCTGCAATTTCTCCAGCTTCTTTGGTTGCGTGTCTTTGTGCATCGTTAAAGTATGCTGGCACTGTAATTACTGCTTCAGAAACATCTTGTCCTAAATAATCTTCAGCAGTTTTTTTCATCTTTTGTAATATCATTGCAGATATTTCTTGTGGTGTGTACAAACGTCCATCAATATCTACTCTTGGAGTATTATTATCTCCTTTTACAACTTTGTAAGGAACTCTTGCTGTTTCTTTATTGCATTCAGAAAAGCTATTTCCCATAAAGCGTTTAATAGAATAAACAGTTTTTGTTGGGTTAGTTACAGCTTGTCTTTTTGCTGGGTCTCCAATTTTTCTTTCTCCTCCTTCTATAAATCCTACAACTGAAGGAGTTGTTCTTTTTCCTTCTGAATTAGGAATTACAACTGGCTCGTTTCCTTCCATAACAGAAACGCATGAGTTGGTTGTTCCTAAATCAATTCCTATAATCTTACTCATAATACTTAAATTTAATAATTAATATTTTGTTTTTTACTTTACACTTTTGTAGCACTCAATTTGTATGCCAGTAAATTATAACCAAATAAAAGTGTCAGTTTATATGTTTTAATTAGTAAAAAGATGACAATTTGGCATAATTATACAAAAACTAAACGCGAAAGATGAAGTTGGAAGTTGGAAAATAGTTAACTTCTATCTTCCAGTTTTTTTATATCTTAGCTAAAATTTTAAGAATGTCACAATTTATTAGTGTTTTTGATATGTTAAAGATTGGAGTTGGTCCATCAAGTTCTCATACATTGGGTCCCTGGCGGGCAACACAGCAATGGATAAAGAAGCTAAAGGAAGATTCTGTCTTTGATAAAGTCACACATATTCGTGTAGATTTGTACGGCTCTTTGTCATTAACCGGAAAAGGACACGCTACCGATTTGGCTATTTTATTAGGTTTGAGCGGTACAGACCCAGAATATATTCCGATTAAATCTATTGAAAATATAATTTCTACTATAAAAAATACTGAAATTTTAAAACTAAACGGTTTAAAAGAAATTCTTTATTCCAAAGATACCATTATATTTAATAAAGATTTTTTGCCTTTTCATTCTAATGGATTAACATTTACCGCGTATAATAGTAATGAGAAAATTTCTGAAGAAACTTATTTTTCAATTGGAGGCGGTTTTATTATCCAAGAAAATACATCTGAAGAAACCACAGAGATAAATGCTGAAAATTTTCCTTACCCAATTAATAAAGCATCACAGTTGGAAGAATATTGCGAGAAAGAAAATAAATTAATTTCTGATATTGTTTATCAAAATGAATTAGTGCTTAGAGATTCTTCAAAAATTGATTACGAATTAAAAAGAATTTGGGACACAATGTTAGAATGTATGTACACAGGCTGTCATACGGATGGAATTCTGCCCGGTGGATTAAACGTAAAAAGGAGAGCTTTATCAATGCAACAAAAGCTAATAAAAGAAAGCAATTATACAAATCCAGAGGAATGGATTGAAGTTATAAGATATACCGAAGTAAAATTTCGTGAAATATTGAAATGGGTAAGTTGTTTTGCTTTATCTGTAAATGAAGTAAACGCTTCTTTAGGCAGAGTTGTTACAGCGCCAACAAACGGCAGTGCGGGCGTGATTCCTGCCGTATTAATGTATTATTTGGTTATTGAAAATCATAACGCAGACTTTGAACACATCAAAAAATTCTTGTTAGTATCTGGAGAAATAGGCAGTATTTTTAAGAAAAATGCCACGATTTCAGCTGCAATGGGAGGCTGCCAAGCAGAAATAGGAGTTTCTTCTGCAATGGCGGCAGCAGCTTTGACCGAATTATTAGACGGAACGCCTGCTCAATGTTTGGTAGCCGCAGAAATTGCTATGGAACATCACTTGGGATTGACTTGCGATCCCATTGGTGGATTGGTGCAAATACCTTGTATAGAACGTAATGCAATGGGAGCGATTAAAGCTATTAATGCTGCTGAATTGGCTTTAGATTGCAATCCTAAAGACACAAAAATTCCTTTAGATAAGGTTATTGACACTATGTGGGAAACGGCAAAAGCTATGGATAGAAATTACAAGGAAACTTCTAAAGGAGGTTTAGCCATTACGGTAGGTTTAGCAGATTGTTAAAGTGATGATTCCTTAATTTTTATATTTTTGGCCAATGTACAAATTTACATCGCAATTAAAAGTTGAGCCAATAAATTAACTCTTACAAAACCTAATAGTTTATAAATCTTAAAAAAATGAAGAAAATAATTATAACTGCAATACTACTTACAAGTATAAATAGTATGGCACAAAACAAAAACACTTGTGGAAAAGTGTATTATACACATTCGTTAAAATTTCATCCGATAGCTGAAGAAGAATATAGAGAATATATGATGAAATTTAATAATGAAGCATCATATTCGGAAGAAATAAATATTAAATCTTCAAGTGATAAAACAACAATAAAAGATACAGAAAATGATTTTGGCACAATAGGATGGGATCAAGTTAGCCATCCCCCGAAAAATACATTTAATAGTTTCTCAGGCGTTGATTTTACTGACAATTTAGGTCAAAATAAAGCTGAAAAACTGTTTAAAAATTCGTATCTTGCTGTCGTAATATAAAACACATAATTTAAAAACAGTTCGATGAACAAGTTACTAACAAAAAAGATACAAATCCAATTATCTGATTATTTTTCTTCTACCGTAGATATGAGTAAGCCAGAAACACGTTGTTTAAAAGAAATGGTATTAGGCATATTAAAGTCTAAAACTGTATTTGTGAATTAAATAGCAGCATCTCTTAGAGAGACTTTGAAATTAAAAGATGTTGCAAAACGCTTGTCTTCACAGTATCTAAAGAGTGATTTTGCATCAAAGGTTTCTCATAATCATCTAAATAATGTTAAAAATAGTATTTCAAAAGATGATTTTATTATTATGGACGGCACGGATATCAGTAAAAAACATGCCAAACATATGGAAGGCTTAGAATTTGTAAGGAACGGAGATACTGGGAAAATAGGACTTGGATATAATGTACTAAACATTAATTCTATTAATCAACACAAAGAAATGATACCTATTTACAGCAAGGCGTATAGTTTTGAAATGGGAGCTTTGAGTAGTAATAATGAAGTTAAAAAAGCAGTACAAGAGGTGAATGAGCATATATTAGACAAGGGTTGCTGGGTTCTTGACAGAGGTGCAGATAATGGTATTTTAAAGGATTTTTTTGTCAGTAAATGTTCACAGATAATTATTCGTTTAAAAAGAAATACAAAACTATTTTATAAAGAAGTAGAATGTCAAGTAAATAAATTATCGAATAAAATACATTTTTCAGTAACACAAAAAGTTGTTAAAATAAAGAAAAATAAGCCAGTAGTGTCATTTTATAGTATCGGTGCGATTCGTGTAAACTATATGATAAAAGGAGTATCATACCCATTATGACCACAGACATATAAAACAAGAATATAAATTGGAGAGCATTCAACTAAAAACCTTTGACGGATTACAGTCAATGCTGGCTGTTCTTACCGTTGCTATGTACATAATTTACAAAAAAATACAATCATTACATTTCAGCTTGTTACTCGATGCAGGCTATAACTATCTCAACAGATATACTTTTATAGAACTTACTAATTTCATATATTATAAGATATCAAAGGTGGTTTCTATTCTGTTGGTGCCAACTAAAAGTAGATGGAAAATACAGAGTGAACCTCCTAAAATAGACCCTTCACAACTTAACTTAATCTTTGACTAAAAAAACAGGGGATGGCTAATTTATAACCAAATTGGTAGTAAAAGCTAAAACACTTACTTTTACCTGCCCAAATTAACATAAATACTTTTTTCGTAACTACCTCTAAATGAAAATAAATTTAATTAGTGATACCGTAACCAAACCAACTGCAAAAATGCTATCCACAATGATGGGAGCAGAGGTTGGCGATGATGTTTTTAAATCAGACCCGACAGTAAATGCTTTACAATCAAGGATATCCAAATTATTTGGTATGGAAGATGCCTTGTTTTTTGCTTCGGGAACTATGGCAAATCAGGCGGCGATAAAACTACATACACAACCCGGAGATAAATTATTTTGTGATAAATGGGCTCACGTGTATAATTTTGAAGGAGGTGGAGTTGCGTTTAATTCTGGAGTTACTTGCCATTTAATTGATGGAGAGAGAGGAATGTTTACCGCTGAACAATTAGAAAATGCTGTTTTTGGAAGAGCAGATATTCACGTTCCGTATTCTCGTTTGGTTTGTATAGAAAATACGACAAACAAAGGAGGAGGAGCTTGTTGGGATTTTAATGAACTGGAGAAAATAGGAAAAGTATGCAGAAAAAATGAATTAAATTTTCATTTAGACGGTGCTAGATTATTTAATGCCTTGGTTGCAAAAAACGAAACAGCAGAACAATATGGAAAACTTTTTGACACCATTTCAATCTGTCTTTCCAAAGGATTGGGAGCTCCCGTTGGTTCTGTATTATTGGGAACAAAAACACACATCGAAAAAGCATTGCGTATCAGAAAATTGCTTGGAGGAGCTATGAGACAAGCAGGATATTTGGCTGCCGCAGGAATTTATGCGTTGGATAATCATATAGAACGCTTGGCAGAAGATCATCAAAAAGCAAAAAAAATAGGAGAGGTTTTAGAATCTTGTTCATATATTGGTAGGGTAGAACCTGTTGAAACAAATATTGTGATTTTTTATGTTAAAGATAAAATCAACGAAATGAATTTTATTGATGAGATGAGAAAGAAAGACATTCACCTTGTCAGTATGGGAGAAGGAAAGTTAAGAATAGTTACGCATATAGATTTTACAGACGAAATGCTTAAAAAATTAATTAAAGAATTGAAATATAGCCAATTTTAATAGATAAAAAATGAAGTTAAACCTAATAAAACCAATCGTATTTTTCGATTTGGAAACCACAGGCATTAATATTGCAACTGACAAAATAGTTGAAATTTCTGTTTTAAAAGTATTTCCAAATGGAAATAAAGAAAGCAAAACATGGTTGGTAAATCCGGAAATGGAAATCCCTAAGGAGGCATCAGAAATTCATGGAATTACTAACGAAAAAGTGGTAACAGAACCAACATTTAAGGAGTTGGCTACAGAAGTGAGTGAGATAATTTCTGGCTGTGATTTAGCAGGATTTAATTCAAATCGTTTTGATATACCTTTGTTAGCAGAAGAATTAATGCGTGCGGGTATTGATTTTGATATGAAAGACAGAAAAGCAATTGATGTTCAGGTGATTTTTCATAAAAAAGAGCAGAGAACACTAAGTGCAGGCTATCAATTTTATTGTGATAAGGAACTGGACGGAGCACATTCTGCGGAAGCAGATACGAATGCAACGTATGAAATTTTGTTGGCTCAATTAGATAAATACGATGATATTGGAGACTCGGTAGATGAGTTAAGTGAATTTTCTACTTACAAAAAAAGGGTTGATTTTGCGGGATTTATTTTATTAAATGACAAAGAGCAAGAGATTTTTTCTTTTGGAAAATACAAAGGAAGAACAGTTGAGGAAGTTTTTAGAGAAAACCCGGGATATAATGCTTGGATTCAAAAATCAGATTTTCCATTGTACACAAAAAAAGTGTTGAAAGAAATAAAAAAACTAATGTCAGATTAGGAATTACGATTTGATAATTTAACAATTACACGATTCAACAATTTAACAAATGTTTACAGAATACGACAATTTACCTGACAATTCTATAATATGGATTTATCAATCTGATAGAATTTTTACAGAAAGCGAGATTGAAATTATTTCAAAAAGAATAAAAGGTTTTATAGAACAATGGACGAGCCACGGAGATGATTTAAAAGGCTCGTTTACAATTAAATACAATCAGTTTTTAATCTTTGGGATAGATGAAAGTTTTAATGATATTTCTGGTTGCTCAATAGATTCTTTGGTTCATTTTGTCAAGCAACTGGAGAATGATTTTAAAGTAGATTTTATGGATAAAATGAATATCTCTTTTATGGATAACGGAGCTATTAATGTTGTGAAGTTGTTAGATTTTCAGTCTTTTGTAAAGGATAAAAAAATCACACCAGAAACTATTGTCTTTAACAATATGGTGGCTACAAAAGGGGATTTTAAAACCAAATGGGAAGTTACAGCAAACAAAAGTTGGCATAAAAGGTTTTTGTCTTAGGATTGGCATTATACAAATTGTTTTGCGACATTTTCAGCTTTTCTGCCCGTAGAATAGTCATAAAAGCCTTCGGCAGATTTTACTCCCAATTTACCAGCCATTACCATATTTATCAATAGAGGACAAGGTGCGTATTTTGGGTTTTTAAATCCTTTGTACATCACATTCAATATAGATAAACACACGTCCAAACCAATAAAATCAGCTAATTGTAAAGGTCCCATCGGGTGTGCCATTCCTAATTTCATAACAGCGTCAATCTCTTTTACACCAGCAACATTATTGTACAGTGTTTCGATAGATTCATTAATCATTGGCATCAAAATACGGTTTGCCACAAACCCGGGATAATCGTTAACTTCAACAGGGATTTTGTTTATATTTTTGGTCAAATTAATAATTGACTTCATCACCTCATCCGAAGTGCTGTAACCTCTGATTATTTCTACCAATTTCATAACCGGCACAGGGTTCATAAAGTGCATTCCTATAACCATTTCTGGTCTGTTCGTCGCCGCTGCAATTTGGGTTATAGACATAGACGAAGTATTTGATGCCAATATTGTCTGATTAGTACAAACTTCATCTAATTTTTTAAATATTTTTAGTTTTAAATCTAAGTTTTCTGTTGCAGCTTCTACGACCAAATTTGCATTTTGCACACCTTCCTCTATGGAAATATGGGTAGTTATATTGTTTAAAGTTTGATTTTTATCGGCTTCAGTTATTTTTTCTTTGGCAACCATTCTGTCCAAATTTCGGCTAATGGTTTCAACTCCTTTATCTAAAGCGACTTGCGAAACATCTATTAATTGGACACTGCAACCAAATTGAGCAAAAGTATGAGCAATTCCGTTACCCATAGTTCCTGACCCGATTACTGCTATATTCTTCATAATATCGTGTTTTTTTGTTTAATTGTTTAATCGTCAAATTATTAAATTGTTCAATCGTAATTTGTAAATTTTGTGATCAAATTGGCATTATGTATCAAAACAATCTATAATTTGCTGTGCAACTCGTAATGCTTCTGTTCCTTCTGATAATGAGACAGTTGGAGTTTTATTGTTTTCTATGGAATCGGCAAATGATTCTAATTCATCTAAAATAGCGTTGTTTGGTACAACTTCTGGATTTTCAAAATAGACTTGTTTTTTTATTCCTTCTGCATTCTGTAAAATCATAGCAAATTCATCTAGTTTTTCGGGGACTTCTTTCATTTTTATCACTTCCGATTTTTTATCGAAAAAATCCACAGAAATATAGGCATCTTTCTGAAAGAAACGGGATTTACGCATACTTTTCATAGAAATTCTACTCGCAGTTAAATTGGCAACACAGCCGTTTTCAAATTCAATTCTGGCATTGGCAATATCTGGAGTTTCACTGATAACGGCGATTCCACTTGCGGATATTTTTTTTACTTCTGATTTTACCACACTTAGTATAATATCAATATCGTGAATCATTAAATCCAATACCACGGGAACATCTGTCCCACGGGGATTAAATTCTGACAAACGATGAGTTTCAATAAACATAGGCGTGTCAATCATATCTTTTACAGCAGTAAAAGCGGGATTAAAACGTTCCACATGACCAACCTGCCCACGAATGTGCTTTTGGCTTGCCAAAGTTCTGATTGCTTCCGCTTCCTGCAAAGTGTTGGCAATAGGTTTTTCAACAAATATATGTTTACCTTTTTTAATAGCCTGTTTGGCACACTCAAAATGAGAGAGAGTGGGAGTTACAATATCAATTACATCAACATTATCAATCAAATTTTCTACAGAATCAAATAGATGATAGCCAAATTCTTTGGCTACTTTTTTAGAAATTTCAACAGATGGGTCGTAGAACCCTACTAACTTGTATTTATCGGATTGTTGTAATAAATTAAGATGTATTTTTCCTAAATGACCAGCCCCAAGAACACCTATTTTTAGCATAAAATGAATTTTTGGTTAAGTTAAATGCTGATTTAAAAAAATTAACGGGAACAAAGATACACTTTTGTAGCTATTTTTTGTGATTATTCGGCGGATAAAAAATAAAATAGAATTATTGTTTGAGTGTTTAATATTTAGTTGTACCTTCGCAGACCCTTTTTAAGGGAAAATTTCATTAATTAATTGACAAAAACTAATAGTGTATGAACACATTAAGTTACAAAACAGTATCGACAAACAAGAGCACTGCTAATAAAGAGTGGTTGGTTGTTGATGCGGACGGGCAGACTTTGGGTCGTCTTGCTTCTAAGATAGCGTTGCTAATTAGAGGAAAACACAAAGTAAATTTTACACCTCACATAGATTGTGGTGATAACGTTATTGTAATTAACGCAGAAAAAATAGTTTTAACTGGTAAAAAATGGGAAGATAAGTCTTACATTCGTCATACTGGTTATCCGGGCGGTCAAAGATCACTTACTGCAACAGAATTATTTGATAAAGACCCTACAAGATTAGTAGAAAAAGCAGTAAAAGGAATGTTGCCTAAAAATAAGTTGGGTAGTGCTTTGTTCAGAAATTTATATGTATATGTTGGTGGTGAGCATCAACAAACTGCTCAAAACCCAAAAACTATTAACCTTAATAATCTTAGATAATGGAAACAGTACATAAAATAGGTAGAAGAAAAACAGCTGTTGCACGTATTTATCTTACTGAAGGTAAAGGTAATATCACGGTAAACAAGAGAAAATTCACTGATTATTTTACAACTAAAACCTTGCAATATAAAGTTAAACAACCACTTGAATTGACAGACAATTTGACATCATATGACATTAAAGTAAATGTTTTTGGAGGAGGAGTTACTGGTCAGGCAGAGGCGATTCGTTTGGCAATTACTAGAGCATTAGTGGAGATTAACGAAGAACACAGAATCGTATTAAAACCGGAAGGATTGCTTACAAGAGACCCGAGAATGGTTGAAAGAAAGAAATTTGGTCAGAAAAAAGCACGTAAGAAATTCCAATTCTCTAAACGTTAGATTTTATACTGAACCTGTTTCAGTATCAAACTTTTTCTCTTTTATCTAAATATCTTAAAAAAACAAATAAGTTTAATTAATATAGAAAAAGAAAAGTAATGAGTGGTGTAAATAACTATGACAATGAAAAATAATAAAACAACAACTACATTAATTGTACTTTTAACAATAATGATAACATCTGGTATAAGTTTAGGTTTAGCCATATCTTCAGGTGTTAGAATTCATTATTATGAACTAGTAGAACTATTTGTTCCAGTTTACCTTTTATCATTAGTATTATCCATTATTACACTAATTATACATTTAATAAGAAAATAAATAACTATAAATATTAACAATATATAATTATCAAATTCAAATATAAACAGTTTAGCATCTAAATAGGTAAGACTCGTAAAAAAGGCTACTTATCTATTGCTACATTAAAAGAAAGTAAACAAATGGAAAAGGTAAATATTAAAGAATTATTAGACAGTGGCGTACACTTTGGTCACTTAACTAGAAAATGGAACCCAAATATGGCTCCATACATTTATACAGAGCGAAATGGTGTACACATCATTGACCTGTATAAAACAGTTGCAAAAATAGAAGAATCTGCTGCTGCACTAAAGAAAATAGCAAGCTCCGGAAGAAAAATTCTATTTGTAGCTACCAAAAAACAAGCAAAAGATATTGTTGCAGAACAAGCAAAAAGCATTAATATGCCTTTTATCACAGAAAGATGGCCAGGCGGTATGCTGACCAACTTTGTAACGATTAGAAAAGCAGTAAAAAAAATGTCTATTATAGATAGAATGAAATTAGATGGTTCTTTTGAGGCTTTATCAAAAAGAGAAAAATTACAAATAAATCGTCAGAGACAAAAATTGGAAAAGAATTTAGGTTCTATTTCTGAAATGACTCGTTTGCCTCCTGCAATAGTTGTAGTTGATGTAAAAAAAGAACATATTGCAGTTTCTGAAGCTCAAAAATTAAATATTCCGATTTTTGCTCTAGTAGATACAAATTCTGAACCCAGAGGAGTTAATTATGTAATTCCTGCTAATGATGATGCGTCCAAATCTATAGAAAAAGTGCTAAGTTTTATTACTGCCGCTATAGCTAGTGGTGTAGCAGAAAGAAAGGCTGATAGAGATAAATCAAAAGCTGAAAAAGAAGTCAAAGCTAAAAAAACTGAAGCTGAAAAAACAGAAACTTCTACTACTGAAGGAACTGAATAATTAATGTATAAATATAGATGTATTTGTTTTATAAATAAACTGGAATATCTTTAAAATAATGACAAATAATATGGCTAAAATAACTGCTGGAAACGTAAAAAAATTAAGAGAAGCAACTGGTGCTGGAATGATGGATTGTAAAAACGCATTAGTTGAAGCAGAAGGAAACTTTGAAAAAGCAATTGAAGTTCTGCGTAAGAAAGGACAAAAAGTTGCAGCCAAAAGAGCAGATAGAGAATCTACCGAAGGTATTGCGGTAACAAAAATTAACGACGATAGTAATGTTGGCGTTGCTATTGTTTTGGCATGTGAAACTGATTTTGTTGGCAAAAATGATTCTTTTAAAGAATTGGCAAGCAAGTTTGCTGATGTTGCACTTAATCATAATAACAAAGAATCCTTCTTAAAAGCAAACTTTGGCGGGATGACAGTTGAAGATAAATTGGTTGAGCAAACAGGTGTTATAGGTGAAAAATTGGATATTACTGCATTCGAAAGAATTGAAGCTCCTTTTGTGGGGTCTTACACTCATAGCGGTAAAATTGCTGCCATAGTTGGCTTATCTACGGTTGTGGACAAAGCTGATGCACTCACCAAAAACTTGGCAATGCAAATAGCATCTATGGGAGCAACAACATTGTCGTACAAAGATTTTGACCCAAGTTTTGTCGCATCTGAAACAGAAGTGAGAATAGCAGTTATAGAAAAAGACAATATTGAGTTGGGCAGATTAGGAAAAACACTTAAAAATGTTCCTCAATTTATTTCTATGGCTCAATTAACTGACGAGGTGTTGGCGGATGCCGAAAAGATAGCAAAAGAAGAGTTGAAATCAGAAGGTAAGCCAGAGCAAATTTGGGATAGAATTCTTCTGGGAAAATTGGAAAGATTTATTTTTGACAATACTACCTTAGATAAAGAGCAATGCTTATTAGACCAAGATTTTATTAAAGACGACAAAAAGACCGTATTAGATTACGTAAAATCTTATGGAGATGTTGCTATAAGTAGCTTTAAAAGAGTTTCTTTAGGATAAAACAATTCTCTTTTTTGTATAATTATTTGTTGGTCGTCAGTTGTTAGTCATTCATTTGTAATTCATAAATCGTAATTCTAAAATTTGTCAAGTTTCATTGCTATTATCATCATACGTAATTCATTGTATGTATAGGTATTGTCAATTTTTTCTTTAAGTTCTGATAGGTTTTCAAATTTTGTTTCTTGTATTATTTCTTTAAGTTTTTTAAATCTACTTTTAGGAATTAACTCCAGAATATCTACTTCACCTGTTTCAATAAAACTGGAGAGATGCCCCATAATTGTGCCTGTAACAAAATTTCTTTTTTTTGCTATTTCGGCAATCGTTAAACCACTTTTAAAAAGACCAAGAGAAGTTTGTTTTGTGCCCGATTTTATGATTTTCAAAACATTTTCTCTATGAGAAATTTTATTTGTATTGCAATAATCATTGATTATTTCTATAATTTTATTTCCAAATTTTTTAACTTTAATTTTTCCTATACCGTTTACGGTAAGCAATTGTTTAATTGTCGTTGGGAGAGTATTGCACATTTCATAAAGTGTTTTTTGAGTAAAAATATGGAAGTGAGGTACATCTTCAGATTCAGCAAAATTATTACGTAATAAACGTAGTTTATTGACTAACAAAGGGTGGTTAGAAACTTCATCTTTATATTGTTTATCCTTTTTTTTAGGTTTTTGTAAAACAGCTTTTGCTCTTGCTTCCAAATATTTTGTTGAGCTAAATCCATCTGATAGAGTTTGCAAACAATACATCTTGACCGACAGTTGGTTTTCAATAATCTGTATCTGTTTTTCAAAATCGCTCTTTAAAGTTTTATTATCTGTTAGAAAAGTGATTTTTTCTAAAGGCTTTTTAATATTTACAACAGTTTGTTCAATAAAGTAAGATACTGCCTTTATAAATCGTTCTTGAATAATTGAGTTATTTTCTAACTTATTTGCGTCAGTACTTAATTTTTCTAATTGATTTCTAAACCCAGTACTCACCTTTAATAAAGGTATAATTGCGTTGTCTTTAATAACTTTTAGATGCTCAATAATATCTCCTTTTAGGCTGTTTTTATGAGTGTAATAAAGATCAATTAGGCGGTTTATAGGGGGTAAAAAAGAATAATAATTAAATAAATCCACGATTAAATTTAGCTGATATATCTTCTGGGATTCATTTAAAACATTTTTGTCAGGTGTATTTTCGGTAATATTTTGGGTAAAAGAATTAACAGTAATATCATTAATAATACTGCTGTTTCTTATGGGCGTTTTTAGAATAATTCCTTCCAATGACTTGCATCTGCTAATTGCTACATACGTCTGACCGTGTGCAAAAGAAGATTCTGCATCAATAATTGCCTTTTCAAATGTTAGACCCTGACTTTTATGAATGGTAATTGCCCAAGCCAATCTCAAGGGAATTTGGGAGAAATTGCCAATAACATTTTCTTTAATTTTTTTAGTTTCCGAGCTGATGGTGTAGCTAATATTCTCCCAAGTTTCGCGAGTAGTTCCAATTTCAAAATCATCATTTGGACATTTAACCGTTACTTGCTCGTCATCTAAATAAATAATAGTGCCTATTTTACCGTTAAAATATCTTTTTTCGGGCGAGCTATCATTTTTGATAAATAACACCTGCGCTCCCACCTTTAGTTCTAATTTCTTAAAAGTAGGGTAGGAGTATTCATTAAATTTTCCTGATATTTCTGCTGTATAATAATGACTCTTGCTTTTTAGATTGTCCAATTCCAATTTATTTATAGAATTTGCCTTATTATTGTGCGTTGTAAGAGTTATATAGCCGTCATTTTTGGGTGGAATAAAATTTGGATTAAATCTTTTGTTTAGAATTTCTGCTGATTTCGGCGTGAGCTTGTCATTCCTAATTTCATTTAAAATGGATATAAATTCTTGATTATCTTGCCTGTAAATATGCTTTAATTCAATACTTATTGCGTTTGACTCTTTAAAGGCTTTACTACTAAAAAAATATACGGTTTCATAATATGACTTTAACAATTCCCATTCGTCGGGTTTTACAACTGGCGATAACTGCTGTAAATCTCCAATCATTAATATTTGGACACCTCCAAAGACTTTATTTCTGTTTTTATAACGCCTTAATACCTCATCTATCCCGTCCAATAAATCTGCACGAACCATACTAATTTCATCAATAACTACTAAATCTAATGACCTAATAATATCAATTTTAGTTTTATTGAATTTGCGTTGAACATTTGATTTACTTTCAATACTATTTGGTAAAATAGGGGAGAAAGGCATCTGAAAAAAAGAATGAATAGTAACTCCTTTCGCATTAATCGCAGCTACACCTGTTGGAGCTACAACGACCATTCTCTTTAGAGATTGACTCTTTATTTTATGAAGAAAAGTAGTTTTTCCTGTGCCCGCTTTTCCCGTTAAAAAAACATTTCTATCGGTTTTTTCTATAAAATTTAAAGCGAGTTCTAACTCTGTATTTTTAATCATAAAAGTCAATAAATTAATTACGAATTACAAATTTTGAATTACACAATTAAAAAAATTATTTAGGAACAACAATTGCACTAGGAAATTTTTTTTTGAATTTGTTTAAATCTTTATCTGCGTTTAATCTGGTCTTATAATCGCCCACCTGTGCCTTCCAAAATGGCTTGTCGTAATGAATATAAGTTTTTATCTCTGGATAAACTAATGAAAATTCGTCTAAAATTTCTCTAATTTTGTCCTCTTTCTCATAAAGTAGCTGTATCCTAAAACCAAATCCGTTTTTCTTGTTGTAGTCCCTTTTCTTTTCTATTAAATCGGTAACTTCTTTATTTTTGAATATTTGCCCATTAATATTGGACAATCCAAAAAATATAATGAATAGAAAAGTTGAAAAAATAGTATTAATTCTCATATCTTAAAATATAGTTTTTACAAAAGTAATAACTTGTTATCTATTTAGTTTAGTATTGCTATTTATTTAGAATTAATATAAATTACCGATTGTATTATATTAGCATTTAAAGATGTGCATATATGTAGTACTTTTGTGTTGTTATTCAAAAAAAGTGATTTTAACGTTTTCTTGATTTCAAAAATAAATAAAAATAGATATAAAATTTATATTCTAGAGTATGAAAAGTGTAGATAAACACAGTAAATTAGCTAAATTAGTTCTAAAAAGTTTTACTTTCTTTCTTATTATTTCGTTGAGTTTTTATACTCAAGCACAAGAAAATATAGACATTTCTACGCAAAAAGAAGGTAGAAAATTATTTAAATCTTTATGTGCTTCCTGCCATAAATTAGACAAGAAACTTATAGGACCAGCTCTTGGTAAGATTTCTGAACGAAGAGAAATAGATTGGCTAAAATCATGGATTAAAGACAATTCATCGCTTAGAGCCTCTGGTGACGCAGATGCAAATGACATTTTTAATGAGTACAAAGGCTCTCCGATGGCCGCATTTCCGCAGTTGACAGATAAGAATATTGAAGATATTATTTATTACACCACCGTTGGGGACCCTGTTAAAGCAAAAGCTACCGCAGTTGGGACTGCAACTACAACAGAAATATCATCTTGGCTAACCTATATATTGATAGGTATAATTGTTTTAGGTATTTTGATAATTGCTAACCTGCTAAAAATAATTAGCGAGCTAAAAGGAGCTCCAAAAACGCCAAACCTCGCAGAAAACTTACAGGAATTGTGGTTGGGATTTAGAAGAAATAAATTTTTACACATACTGATAGTTATATTTTTAGCATTGACAACTGCGTATTTATTATTCGGAACATTATTTCAAATAGGCGTTGATAAAGGATATCAGCCAATACAACCAATTGCCTTTTCACATAAAATACATTCTGGAGATAATAAAATAGATTGTCAATACTGCCATTCATCAGCCAAACACAGTAAAACTTCCGGTATTCCGTCGGCAAATGTATGTATGAATTGTCATAAGAATATTTATGAAGTAGCAGATGATACCAAAATGGTATTGGAAGGCGTAACTCTCGGGAAAGAAGAATTAGACAAAGAAATTCAAAATCTTTACAACGCCGCAGGTTGGGATGCAGAAAACTTAGAATATACAGGAAAAACAAAACCTATAAAATGGGTTAGAGTACATAATTTACCAGATTTTGCGTATTTCAATCACTCACAACACGTTACTGTTGGAGGATTAAAATGTCAAAAATGTCACGGTCCTGTTGAAAAAATGGATGAGGTTTATCAATTTTCTCCATTGACAATGGGTTGGTGTATAGATTGTCATAAAGAAACAAAAGTAGATTTAAAAGGGAATGAATATTACAAGAAAATTCACGAACAATTATCTAAAAAATACGGTGTTGAGCAGGTAACTGTGGCTCAATTAGGAGGAAAAGAATGTGGTAAATGTCATTATTAATTAGGAATTACGATTAAACAATTAACTAAATAAAAAAATGGCTTCAAGCAAAAAATACTGGCAAAGTGTTGAGGAACTCAAAGAAAGTTCTGTTTTTGAAACGCTAAATAAAAAAGAATTTGTAGAAGAAATTCCAACAGATGAGTTTTTAGGAGATAAAGAAAAATTAGAAGCATCGGTTACATCGAGAAGAGATTTCTTAAAATATGTAGGATTTACTACCGCAGCAGCGTCATTAGCTGCCTGTGAAGGTCCTGTAAGAAAATCTATTCCTTATCTTATAAAACCTGATGATATTACAGTTGGAATTGCAGATTGGTACGCAACAACAATGGCAGATGGTTACGACTTTGCAAATATTTTGGTAAAAACTAGAGAAGGTCGCCCTATCTTAGTTATGCCAAACAAAGAAGCAAATGGGACGACAAATGCTCGTGTGCAGGCTTCCGTTTTATCTTTATACGACAGCCAATTACGACTAAAAGAACCGCAAGTAAAAGGAACTACAATTTCTTGGGAAGATGCCGATAAATGGATTGGAGAAAAATTAAATGAACTTAAAGAAGCAAATAAACCTGTAGTTTTATTGACAGGAACGCTGGCAAGTCCATCTACGGAAAAAGTAATTTCAGAATTTATCGCTGCATATCCAAATGTAAAGCATATAGTTTATGATGCAGTTTCAGAATCAGGAGCTTTAGATGCCTTTGAAGCGATGTATGGCAAACGTACATTACCGACTTATCGTTTGGAAAAAGCCGAAGTAATTGTATCGGTAGGAGCAGATTTCTTAGGAGATTGGCAAGGAGGATACGAAAAAAGTTATACAGCAGGAAGAAAACCAGAATTAGGAAAAATGTCCCGTCATATTCAGTTTGAATCAAATATGACTATAACTGGAGCAAATTCTGATAAAAGAGTGATTCTAAAACCTACAAATCAGGTGTTTGCTTTAATCAATTTATACAATGCGGTAACGGACTCTAATTTACAATCAAAAGCTACGCCAGTAGATGCGGATATTAAAAAAGCTGCAAATCAACTTAGAAGAGCCGGAAATAAGGGAGTTGTTCTAACGGGATTGAATGATAAAAACGCTCAATTAATCGCTTTGGCAATCAACAATTATTTACAAAGTGAAGTGGTGGATACGGTTGTAACAAATGATATTAGACAAGGAAATTATGCTGATGTTGCACAGTTAGTTACAGATATTAAATCTGGAGAATTAGCAGGTTTAATCACTCATAATGTAAATCCAGTGTATTCTCTTTCAGAAGGTAATGATGTTAAAGAAGGAATTAAAAAACTAAAATTATCAGTTGCATTATCAGTACAAAATGATGAAACTGCCAGTGAAATGGAATATGCCTTGCCGGTATCTCATTATTTAGAATCTTGGGGCGATGTTTCTAAAGAATCAGGAGTTTATAGCTTAATGCAACCAACAATTAAACCATTATTTAATTCGCGTCAATTACAAGACGTATTATTAAAATGGTCTGGAAGTTCTACTTCATATTATAATTATTTAAAAGCGTTTTGGTCTTCGGATATATTAGAAGGAAAATCTTGGAATCAAGCATTGCATAACGGTATTTTTACAAAAGAAAACACAGCTGCACCGGAAATAAATAGCATAATTATTTCTGATGTTGCATCTAAATTAGTATCGTCAACAAAACCATCGGAATTGGAATTAAACTTATATACCACCACCGCTTTAGGTGATGGAAAACAAGCGAACAATCCGTGGTTACAAGAATTACCAGATCCATTGACTAGAGCTTCTTGGGATAATTATATCACAATGTCTGTATCAGATGCAAGAAAATTAGGTTTTTCAAATCCAGTTCAAGATAATGGAGCTATTAATGGAGATTACGCAAATGTTACCGTAAACGGAATTACTATTTCTAATATTCCTGTTTTAATTCAGCCGAGTCAGGCAAAAGGTTCTATTGGTTTAGCCTTGGGTTACGGCAGAAAACAAGGACTGAAAGATGCAATGCAGGTTGGTGTAAATGCGTATCCGTTGTATGCAAACGCAAATCATATACAGACAGGAGTTTCTATAAAAAAAGTAAGCGGAACACATAAGTTTGCTTGTACACAAGTGCAAAAAACAATTGCTGGGAGGCACGATATTTTAAAGCAGGCTACTCTAAAAGAAGTAAATAATCATTCGTTAGACCCTAAAAAAACATGGAATAAACCAGCAACAGCCTCATTAAATCATAAAGAAATTGACGCAAACTCTGTCGATCTTTGGGACGAGCATAACAGAGAAATCGGGCATCACTTTAATTTATCGATAGATTTAACCTCTTGTACAGGCTGTGGAGCTTGTGTGGTTGCTTGTCATGCAGAAAACAATGTTCCTGTTGTAGGGAAACATGAAGTTAGGGTTGGTAGAGATATGCACTGGTTACGTATTGATAGATATTATTCTTCTGAAGTTACTGAAGAAAAAGAAGGTAAGATAACAATTGAACAATTTGCAAAAGAAAATCCAAATATTGCTAATAAAGATTTAGAAAGGCAGTATGCTGAAAAAGTATTAAAATTAAGTGGCGGAAATTTATTTGCTACTATTGAAAAAGAAGCAGAAAATCCAACAGTTGCTTTTCAACCGATGATGTGTCAGCACTGTAATCACGCACCTTGCGAAACTGTTTGTCCAGTTGCGGCGACGTCTCACGGTCGTCAGGGACAAAACCAAATGGCGTATAATCGTTGTGTAGGAACAAGGTATTGTGCAAATAACTGTCCGTATAGAGTTCGTCGTTTTAATTGGTTTAATTACAGTAACAACAACGAGTTTGACTTTAATATGAATGATGATTACGGTAAAATGGTATTAAATCCAGATGTAGTTGTACGTTCACGTGGAGTTATGGAGAAATGTTCTATGTGTATTCAAATGACACAAGCTACTATTTTAAAAGCAAAAAAAGAAGGCAGGAAAATTAAAGCAGGAGAATTTGAAACCGCCTGTTCGTCTGCTTGTTCTACAGGAGCTATGGTTTTTGGTGATATTAATAATCCTGATGATGAAGTAGCTCATCTAAAAGAAGATAAAAGAGCTTTTCACGTGTTGGATTATATTGGTACAAAACCTAATGTGGTTTATCAGGTTAAGGTTAAGAATACAAATGAAGCGTAAAAGTAATTATGATTTTGAAAAGTATTGAAGAATTAGGGAACCTTGATTTAAAAAAACTTCATTATGATGATTTAGTCAAGTGTTTGCAGTTTTTTATTAATGGTAAAAATTTAAAGCCAACTAAGTCTGAAAAAATGCCTTTTTACCATATTACTTTTCATAAAAAATTTTTATTATTTAGGGGAAGATTAAATGACGACTATAATGTTCCTTTTAATAGTGAAAAAGAGATTTCCTACCGTCAAGATCTTTGCAATATTAAAAGTTATGGAAGAGCCAATAAAAAACATAAAGCAATGTGGTATGGGGCATATAATACACCTAAAAATAGCTATATTGCTACAATTTTTGGCGAATTGAAAGAATGGAAAGACTGGGAAAAACACGATGGTAACTGTTATAGTTTTACAGTAGGAGAATGGGAAGTAACAGAAGATATAGAATTAGTACATGTTTTAATGGAAGACGACCCAAAATTTGAAGAATTTAAAAAACACATTATTAAAAAAGTTAAAAATGCAAATAATAGTAAGAAAATAATTGATATAACAAAGTTTATGGCAAAAGAATTTTCAAAGCCAGTAGATGATTGTAAAGATTATAATTATAAAATTTCAGCAGCATTTACAGAAATAATTTTGGAATATAATAGGTTTCACGGAATTATTTATCCTACTATTCAATCTGAAAATAGTAAAACAAATAAGCGAGGAATGAATATAGCCTTAACACCTCAAGCCGTTGATGATTGTTTACAGCTTAAAAAGGTTTATTGCTATGGTTTTTGTAATAAAAAAATGACTAAAAACTATGATATATATATAGGGACCCCTAAAATGACCTCTTGTGACTTGGGATTAAATAATAGTAACTTTAACTGGGGAAAAAATATTAATTGTAGAAATAATTTAAAATGAAACAAATAGATATTAAAAGTGTATTAATTGGCTTTTTAGGAGCTATAGTATTAGCATTAAGTATTAACGCTACAAGTAAAAAAACACCTAATGCTGTTTAGCCATCTCCTGTTTTTTTAGTTTTTCTGCTTTTAGAAGAATTTTAAAAAATTAAATTACGGATTATCAATGACTTAAATAACATGTTTTTTAGGAAGTTCAAAAATATTTTTCAGGCTTATTTTAACCTAAATTATCAGTAAAATCAATACTTGAGAAACTATTAAATGTATTTTTCGGGGGATGTCTAACTAATGTTGTGTATGAGTTTTTTGATCATGGAAATAAAAATATAATTAGAATGAATAAGATAACAGGAGAGATAGAATCTATTAATGCAACTCCGTTTTTAACTATTAAAAATCCTCAATGATGAAACCACAAATTTTTAACCCCAAAGCAGTACAATTATTACTAACAATAACCGTACTATTTTTAACCGCCTGTGGCTGTACAAAAAGATTAACAGAAGACGAAAGGTGGAACCCAGAATTACCACCAATTACTCAAACAGGTGCAAATACCTTTGGTTGTAAAATTAATGGTAAAATTATGATACCGAGAGACGGTAGAAAAGACCCTTTATTGGGAGGATACCCTTATGGGGTTCAGTATGGATTGACTGATTCTACTGAAGATTATGATTGGATAGAAGCTGCTGACTACTATACTTCTAGAGGGGGGGTAGCTTTTAAATTACCCAATATTGATTCTTTAAAAACAAGAGAATACTTAGTAAAAACTATTAAAGGAGGGTTTAGTTCTTTTAACCCTAATATAGTATATATGCAAGCTATGCCTAGGTATGCTGGTCTTTATGGTTCATTAGAGGGTATGGGAAAAATTACCATTACTCGTTATGATAACCAAGTAATTTCAGGTACATTTTATTGTACACTAAAAAATGACCTTGAACCTTACGACACCATGCAAATCACCGAGGGTAGATTTGATTTTAACAAAAAGACTATTAACACTACAAAATTCAGATAAAAACCAAAATTATGAAAAAATTATTTACACTATTAGTATTATTTACAGCACTTTCTACAGTTGCACAAACAGTGGAAGAGTATAAACAAGAAGAAGCGGCTTTTTGGAAAAAAGCCTTACGAGAAATAGAACCGCAAATTACTACGGGTATTTTATATACTAAAGCAACTCCGTTTAGTAATTTGTATAATTTTAATACAACAGAGTATAATACAGCTAATGCCTCTTTATTTAAACAAGCACTATCTGAACTATACAGATCCAGCGACAAGATACAATTTACAAGCGTAAAAAAGTTAGACAACTTAAAAAAAAGCATTTATTTTGATGAAAAGACTAATGCCATTCCTCTTGTAAGTATAGGAGTTTTAAACACTTCGTTTAATTTTTTGTTTTATGATGAGGAAAATGAAGATAATGGAGGTTTGCGATTGGTAGATGGAATTTTTAAACCTATTGAAGGAAAGCCATCTGTCTTTACCAGACATATTAGTTTAATAAGCCCACAAAAAGAATTAATAACCACTACTAGAAAAGGAACAGTACGGTATAAAATAAACCCCACTATTTTTTTTGATAAAGGAAAAAAAATTAAAAGGCTTACTGCCAATTTTGGTACAGATAGCAATTACACACTTATAAGTGACAGTATTGTAAACACAGATAGTCATTTTGTACGATACAATACTTTTGGGGATAAAAAACTTAAGTTTACTATAGCCTATACAGATAATTCTGAACTGATTACTTATGCTGATATAACGCTTATAAAACCGAAATATCTACTGCGTAAAACAAAAAGTACTAATTGTACAAAAACCAGCTTATTATCCTATACTTCCACCATCTCTTACAGAGCATGGGATGAACTTAGTGCTACATCTGGAAAATTAAATTATAAAATATTTTTTGGTAACAACAATCAGACAGGAGCTTGTAACTTATCTAGAATTAAAAAGCCGTTTATTGTAATTGATGGTTTTGACCCTGGTGATACCCGACGGATAGAAACTGAAGATTGTAGAAGAGACCCAATCTGTAAAAAACTTAATGCCGATGCCGACGGTAATTTTGATGCAACAAATTATAAATCGATTGTGAGGTTAATAAAATTTGGTAATGGACCAAGTGATAATATAGTAAAAAAGCTCCAAGCAAAAAACTATGATGTTATTATCATCAACTTACCTACTGATAGAGCTTCTTGGGATCATAAAAAGATACTCCATGACTTTGGAGCAGATTATATAGAGCGTAATGCTATGAGTTTTGTGTCTTTTATAAAAGAGGTAAACACAAAATTAACTCAAAATAACAGTACAGAAAAACTGGTTGTAGTAGGACCAAGTATGGGCGGGCAAATAACCCGATATGCACTGGCATATATGGAAAAGAAAGAACGGGAAACAGGCAGTAATTCTTGGAACCATAATACCCGTCTTTGGGTAAGTGTGGACAGTCCGCATCAGGGAGCAAACATACCTTTAGCAGTACAGGGTAGTACTTATTTTTTAGGTTTTATACACGAAGATGAAGGTGCAAAAACTAAATACAAACAAAAGTTACTTGCTCCTGCAACAAAACAAATGTTAATAAATCATTATGGCTATTCTTCAGGAAAATCTACTTATTTTACAAGATACCAAAATGGGTTAATAGCCAATGGTTTGCCTAACACTAATGGATACCCCACTAAATCCAGAAATATTGCTATTGTTAACGGTTCTATGTCAGGTAGGAAAACAGCCCACCCAGGACAACGTTTTTTAGATATGAGGGGCTTTACTGTTGCGGCTTCTTTTTGGTTTTTAGTCCAACATCGATGGACTATCAACCTGTTTACTATAAAAAATAACTACCAACAAGAATATAATCAGCCTGGTGTGGTCTTCAATATAAGGTCATATAAAGTAAGTTCTGATTTTTATAATTCACGAGAAGAATCACGTACAAACTCAAATACACAGGGTAGTTTAGATGTAGTACCTGGCGGTCTTTTTAATTCAGGAAATGATTTAAAAGAAGAGATAGTGGCAGCATTAAAAAAGAGAGGCACTAGAAGAAGAATGTACACCCCATCTACAGAAATAGGCACTGTTGTACCGCACGCATTTATACCAACACATTCTGCGTTAGACACCAATGGTTTTTCTAATTGGTACCAGTCAATTAATATAAATCTAGTCTCTGCTAATAAAACACCCTTTGATACTTATTATGGTGAATCAACAAATACAGAACATGTCTCTTTTACACAAGCTAGTAAAAACTGGTTGTTTAATGAGTTAGACGGTATAAATCAATTACCTGTACCTGCACCTATTGATTGGGATATACGAAGCCAAACAAGGGCAAAAAGTAGTAAAGCATTACTATCAGATGACCAAGATAAGGTAAAAACTATAGAGTCAAGTCAAAGCAATTTTTCAGTTTATCCTAACCCTTCTAAAAGTCAATTTACTGTAGCTTATAATTTTAAAAGAAATAGTAAATACAAAATTCATATTTATAATAGTTTGGGTAAAATTGTTACAGTTAAAAATGTAAATTTAGAAAAACCTGTTATCAATCTTCATTCTCTTATAAATGGAATATATTACTTGAGGTTATCTAACGATAACATGGAGGTTGAAACGACAAAACTGCTTATTAAAAAATAAAAACCAAGATATAAAAATATGTCGCACTACGAAGCACCTATAAGAGAGCCGTTAATATTAGGAGAAAAAAGCTACCATGATATTACGGTTGATATTGCAAAACCCATAGAAGGTAAAGCAAATAAGAATTGGTATATGGCATTTTACATCGCCTTAGCAGCAATGCTTTGGGGGTTTGGCTGTATATTTTACACAATAGGAACAGGTATTGGAACCTGGGGATTAAACAAGAACATCGGCTGGGCTTGGGATATTACCAACTTTGTATGGTGGATAGGTATCGGTCATGCGGGGACGTTAATTTCGGCGGTATTACTGCTGTTCCGTCAAAAATGGCGAATGGCGATAAACCGTTCTGCAGAAGCAATGACAATTTTTGCTGTTTTTCAGGCAGGATTATTCCCGATTATTCATATGGGTCGCCCTTGGAATGGATATTGGGTATTGCCAATTCCAAATCAATTTGGGTCGTTGTGGGTAAACTTTAACTCGCCGTTATTGTGGGATGTATTTGCAATCTCCACTTATTTATCTGTATCATTAGTTTTTTGGTGGACAGGTTTATTACCAGATTTTGCAATGATAAGAGACAGAGCAGTAAAACCTTTTCAAAAGAAAATATATTCTTTATTATCCTTCGGATGGTCTGGAAGAGCAAAAGATTGGCAACGTTTTGAAGAAGTTTCTTTGGTCTTGGCAGGTTTGGCAACTCCATTAGTACTTTCTGTACACACTATTGTATCGATGGACTTTGCTACTTCTATAAACCCGGGTTGGCACTCAACAATTTTCCCTCCTTATTTTGTGGCAGGAGCAATATTTTCTGGATTTGCGATGGTGCAAACCTTATTAGGAATAATGCGTAAAGTAACCAATTTAGAGAATTATATCACTCGCTTGCACATAGAATATATGAATATTGTAATAATATTTACAGGTGGTATTGTAGCGGTGGCGTATGCCTCAGAGTTTTTTATCGCTTGGTACACAGGTTCTCCATACGAGAATTATACATATATGTCAGTAGGCGCTGCAACAGGACCTTATGCTTGGGCATTTTGGTCACTAATTATATTTAATATTACAATTCCACAATTATTGTGGTTTAAGAAGATTAGAAGAAGCTTTATCTGGTCTTTTATTATTTCAATTGCAATTAATATAGGAATGTGGTTTGAGCGTTTTGATATTATCGCAGTTGTATTAAGTAAAGGGCATCTGCCATCTACTTGGTGGAGATTTGAACCTACATTTGTAGATGTTGGAATATTTATTGGAACTATCGGATTTTTCTTTGTATTATTCCTGTTATATGCTAGAACATTTCCCGTAATTGCACAGGCGGAAGTAAAGACGATTTTAAAATCATCAGGAGAGAGTTATAAAAAATTAAGAGACAAAAATCATGAGCAATAAAGTTATACACGCATTATATAATGATGATGATATTTTGATGGATGCCGTCAAAAAGATAAAATCAGAAAATCATCATATTGAGGAAGTATTTTGTCCATTTCCAGTTCACGGATTAGACAAAGCATTGGGTTTGGCTCCAACACGTATAGCAATCGCTTCATTTATGTTTGGAGTTGTGGGATTGTCTTTTGCAATCTGGATGACCAACTATATGATGATTGAAGATTGGCCTCAGAATATTGGAGGAAAGCCTAACTTTAGTTGGTGGGCAAATATGCCTGCTTTTGTGCCAATCTTATTTGAAATGACAGTGTTTTTTGCTGCACATTTAATGGTAATTACATTTTATATGCGTAGCAGAATATGGCCATTTAAAGAAGCAGAAAATCCAGATGTAAGAACCACAGATGACCATTTTTTAATGGAAATTCCTGTTCATAACAATGAAAAAGAATTAACAGCATTATTAAAAGATACAGGAGCTGTAGAAATAAATATAGTAGAAACTCATTAAATAAAGAGATAATGAAGAATTTTGTAAAGATAATCGTCGCTTTAGTTGTAGTAATAAGTGTAGTTTCTTGTGGAGACAAACGAACACGAAGCGTTCAATATATGCCAGACATGTATGTAGCTGTGCCTTACGAGCCGAATGGAGCCGTAGGAATTAATGGAGAACCATCTAACTTAAAACCTGTGGAAGGAACGATAGCAAGAGGCCATGTCCCTTATGAATACGCAGATACAAATGACGGATATGAATTAGCAAAAGCCGAATCAAAAAATCCATTGGAAGCATCTGAAAAGAATTTAGAAAACGGTAAAAAGATGTACGCAATTTATTGTGCCGTTTGTCACAGTAAAAAAGGCGATGGTGATGGTATTTTATCACAGAGAGAAAAATTTAGTGGAGTGCCTAATTATAAAGATAGAGATATTACAGAAGGAAGTATTTATCACGTAATCATGTACGGAAAAAACCTAATGGGTTCTCACTCTTCTCAGCTAACGAATAGAGAGCGTTGGCAAGTGGTGAGTTATGTAGAAAAACTAAGAAATGATTTATTAAAATAAGTCTATAAAACAGATTAGAATATTATGTATCAATTTTCAGGAAAATTAAAAACACTTTCATTCGCTTTGATTACAATCGGAGTGTTAGGTCTTGCATACAGTTTTTTCACTGCACCCAAAACGGTAGAAGATGCAAAAGAAATTATAGCAGAACAACACAGCGGTCACGGAGTTGTGGCAACTCATAGCGAAACCAAAGCAGCAGAGCATAGCACAGATTCTCATACAGATGACGAGCATACAGAGCATGTATTGCATCTACTGCAAAACAGACCTTGGGCAGCATTATACGTAGCTTTATTCTTTTTTTTAGGAATTACATTATTAGTGTTGACATTTTATGCCGCACAAAGAGTGGCACAGGCAGGTTGGTCTATCGTTTTATTTAGAGTGATGGAGGCAATTACAGCAAATTTACACTACGTGAGTGTGATTATGTTGCTATTTTTGATAGCTGCTTTTTTCCATATAAATCACTTATTCCCTTGGATGGCTGAAGGAGTTTTTGACCCGTCAAGTCCAAACTATGACGCATTGGTTGACGGAAAAAAATGGTGGTTAAACACTCCCGGCTGGTTAATGAGAAGTATCGTTTATTTAGTTGGGTGGAATTTCTATCGTTTCTATGTCAGAAAAAATTCTATCGCAGAAGACACAGCAAAAGGGGTAAAAGTTTACAAAAAAAACTACCACGCATCGGTTATATTTTTGGTCTTCTTTATGTTTTCAGAATCTATGATGTCTTGGGATTGGATTATGGGATTAGACCCACACTGGTTTAGCACATTATTTGGTTGGTATGTTTTAGCTACCTTGATGGTAAGTGCAATTACAGTAATCGCTTTTGTAACAATTTATTTGCGTGCCAAAGGACATTTACCGTTCGTAAATGACAGTCATTTACATGATTTGGCAAAATATATGTTTGGTTTCAGCATATTCTGGACTTACCTATGGTTTGCACAATTTATGTTAATTTGGTATGCAGATATGTCCGAAGAAACAGTCTATTTTATCGCCAGATTTGACGATTATAAAGTTCCGTTTTTATCTATGGTAGTTATGAACTTTGTATTTCCTATATTAATATTGATGAATAGTGATTTTAAAAGAAATCCTTGGTTTATTATCATCGGCGGATTAGTAATTTTATCAGGACATTATATCGATGTTTTTGTGATGATAATGCCATCTACCGTAGGAGACCAATGGTTTATAGGTATTCCAGAAATCAGTGCCTTATTGTTGTTTTTAGGAGTGTTTATTTATGCGGTTTTCAGTTCGTTTGCAAAGGCAGAGCCATTAGCGAGAGGAAACCCGTTTTTAAAGGAAAGTGAAGATTTTCATTATTAGTGAGGAAGTGATAGTATGAATTTTGATAAGTTTATAGATGTGCAAGGAAAGATGCGAAAATAAAGTATAGTTGATTAGTTTCTCTTCTTTCTTCTTTGTGCATCAGCATTTAAAGAAATCCCAAAAACAAATAGAATTATCAACAATCTTGAGAACATTTTTTTGTGTCATAATAAATTTATTTATGTTAATAAGTTGCTGGAGTTAGTAGTTATTTAGAAGTAATACTCTTAATAAAATGTTAAAAGAGTGAATTATATCAATTACGAATAGTTGTTGGTTACTGAATTGTCAAATTGCTTTATTGTTCATTCGTAATTACATTGTTTGTCAAATCGTATAATTGTTAAGTTTACAGTCTCTTAAAAATACGCATCAGCTACAACATACTTAGATACAGAAAGAAGATACGATTTTCTTTGAACCAAAATATTTGCATAATGCTCCAGCAAACTCTCGGATTGTAAATCATTTGGAGTTAGCCTCTAAATGAAAAGCCGTGTGGTTATCTATATCAATAGCAGCTATACCAGATACTTTCAAACCCCATTTTGTCTTTACTGCAACGCCTGACCAATAATAACCTACTCCTGAGGTGGATTTCCCAGATTTACTAACATAACTTGGGTCAAACGCTATGGTTAAATGTTTGCCGGCGTATTCACTAATCAATTCTTTGTTAAAGTTTAGAAAATCAAAAGGCTTGTTAAATTGGTTTCTGTAGTATTGCTCCCCTCGCTTGCCATAGCGACCTAGTTGAAGAAAATTTAGACGTCCTTTTTATGCTAAGAAACAGCCCTAAAAAGTCAATCATAAAATCATATTGCCATTTATTTATCCCTTTCATTTTGTCAAGTATTCTTTTTGTATTATATTTGCAGTTGGATTTTTCCTTGGTAAGCATCTTTAATAGCTATTTTGAATTAACTACTAAGGTACTGCAAGCCAAGTGATTATCTTAATATTACAATGATTATTTTTTAATATATTTTACTGATAATCAATTTGCTAAATCAAACCTTAACGGAGTATTGAGATTATAATTCTAAAAATATTAATTATGAGAAAGTTGCAATATATATATTTATTTGGATTGTCTTTATTAGCCATAGCATGTAATAAAGATGATGAAGACATCCCTTTAACAGAAGCCAACCTTATAGGAGTTTGGAAAATGACAGAGAATTACGTCAAAGATGGAAAAATAACACAAACTACTAGTGAAGGAGTAACTTTAAATGCAAGTATTTCATCGATATCAAAAGATATTAGGATTACATTTATTTTTCGTGACAACCCAAAAGAAATAATTTCAAATGGTAGTTCCACAACGATAACTACTGTAACTATTTTTGGTAATGAGGAGATTACAACAACTAAAACAGAAATAACTTCAAGCGGTAATTTAACAACTAGAGTAACTGCTACAAGTGTTTCTGGTAAGGAAGGCACTGATACAGACACAACTACCTATAAAAATCCAACTTGGTCTTTACAAGATAATATTCTGTCTATAAATGAAGAAGGTAAAACAAATAATAATGAGATTATAAGTTTTGATGGTAATACTTTGCATTTACATTTAATGATAGATGAGAATATACAACTTTTTGGAGATACTATTAAAATTACAGGAAGCTTATATACAACTTTTGTAAAACAATAATGCTCAACCCTTTATTAATTATGAAAAATTCACAATATCTATTTTTATTTGGATTGTCTTTATTAATTATATCTTGTAGTAAAGATGACGAAAGCACTTCCCTAACTGAAGCCAACCTTATAGGAGTTTGGAAAATGACAGAGAATTACACCAAAGACGGAAAAGTAACACAAACTACTATTGAAGGAGTAACTTTTAATGGAAGTGTTTCATTATCAGGTAACAGGACGTATATTTTTACTAATACCCCAAAAAAGCTAACTGTAAAAGGTGTTTTTACAGCTATGATTATTGTAAATACTTCTCATTCTGAGACTAAAGAAACTGCCTCGTATATAAAACTTAATACTTTATCTTGGTCTTTACAAGATAATATTTTATATACTACAACCAAACAAGGTGAAATAAGTAAGAGCGAGGTTGTAAGTTTTGACGGTAATACTATACAACTTGCACAAAATCTTAAAGATATTGACATACTACCACGACGGTCTAATTTTAAATTTACAGGAAGTCAACATATGACCTTAGTAAAACAATAATTCTTATAGGACTATTTCAAAAAAAAAAGTGGTTTTATTTTTTTACGACTTATACAAAAAATTAAAATCTACTTATTCTCTAAAATATGTACCTTTGCACCTCAATTTTTTAAATGAGTTTTTTAGAAGAAATACAACGCAGAAGAACTTTCGGAATTATATCGCATCCAGATGCTGGCAAAACCACATTGACCGAAAAATTATTGCTTTTTGGAGGTGCAATTCAAGAAGCAGGTGCTGTAAAAAGCAATAAAATTAAAAAAGGAGCTACATCAGATTTTATGGAAATTGAGCGTCAGCGAGGGATTTCGGTCGCCACTTCCGTATTGGCTTTTATCTATAAAGACAAAAAAATAAATATCTTAGACACTCCCGGACACAAAGATTTTGCCGAAGATACTTTTAGAACTTTAACCGCCGTTGACAGCGTAATAGTTGTAATTGACGTTGCCAAAGGTGTGGAATCTCAAACCGAAAAACTGGTGGAAGTTTGTAGAATGCGAAATATTCCTATCATTGTGTTTATCAACAAATTAGACCGTGAAGGAAAAGACGCATTTGATTTACTGGACGAAGTAGAACAAAAACTAGGGTTAAAGGTTACGCCGATGAGTTTTCCTATCGGAATGGGCTACAACTTTAAAGGAATTTATGATATTTGGAGCAAAAAATTAAATTTATTTTCTGGTGATAATAAACAATCTATTTCTGAAGGAATTCAGTTTGATGATGTCAAAAACATAGAATTAGACAAAATTATTGGAGAAACTGCTGCTCAAACTTTACGGGAAGAGCTGGAATTAGTCTATGAAGTTTACCCTAAATTTGATATAGAATCCTATAAAAAAGGCGAATTACAACCTGTATTTTTCGGTTCGGCGTTAAATAATTTTGGCGTAAAAGAGTTATTAGATTGCTTTATTGAGATTGCTCCCGAGCCACAGCCAAAAGCAGCAGAAGAGCGTTTGGTAGATTCTAAGGAAGATAAATTAACAGGATTTGTATTTAAAATTCACGCCAATATGGACCCAAAACACCGTGACCGTTTGGCGTTCGTAAAAATAGTTTCTGGAATTTTTAAAAGAAACACACTGTATTTACACGTTAGAAATGGCAAAAAGGTAAAATTTTCCAGTCCAAATGCGTTTTTTGCAGAAAGAAAAGAAATTGTAGAAGAATCTTTTCCTGGAGATATTGTCGGTTTACACGATACTGGAAATTTTAAAATTGGCGATACTTTGACCGAAGGAGAGCAGTTAAATTTTAGAGGAATTCCAAGTTTTTCACCAGAACACTTTCGTTATGTAAATAATTCTGACCCGCTGAAAGCCAAACAATTACATAAAGGTTTAGACCAATTAATGGACGAAGGTGTAGCACAATTATTTACTTTAGACATGAACAGGCGAAAAATAATCGGAACGGTTGGAGCATTACAATACGAAGTAATTCAGTACCGTTTAGAACACGAATACGGAGCAAAATGTACTTACGAAAACATCCACGTTTACAAGGCGTGCTGGGTAAAACTTGAAGACAAAAAAAGCGAAGAATTTAAAGAATTTAGACGTGTAAAACAGCGTTATTTGGCAAAAGACAAGCAAGGAGAATTGGTTTTTTTAGCAGATTCTGCTTTTACAATAGAAATGACACAGAGTAAATATCCATCGGTGAAATTACATTTTACTAGTGAGTATTGATAGAAAATAATTATGAATTTTGAATTACGATTCAACAATTAAACAATTATAACGATATGAACAACGGAATATACGCAAAATTCACAACCTCCAAAGGAAAAATTTTAGTGAATTTAGAATTTGAAAAAACACCGGGAACGGTTGGTAATTTTATCGCATTGACAGAAGGGGATTTAGAAAATTCTGCAAAATTACAAGGAAATCCGTATTATGACGGATTAAAATTTCATCGTGTAATTCCTGATTTTATGATACAAGGTGGTTGCCCACAAGGAACTGGAACTGGAAATCCGGGATACAGTTTTGATGATGAATTTCACCCCGAATTAAGGCACAATAAACCGGGTATTTTATCAATGGCAAATTCAGGTCCTGCCACCAACGGAAGTCAGTTTTTTATCACACATATAGAAACTCCTTGGTTAGATAACAAACATACCGTTTTTGGAAATGTTATTGACGGACAAAATGTTATTGATGCCGTTGAGCAGAATGATGAATTAACATCTATAGAAATTATCAGAATTGGTGAGGTTGCAGAAAAATTTAACGCAATTGAATCTTTTAGAACTTTTGAAGGCACCAGAAAAAAACGTGAAGCAGAAGAAAACAAAAAACAAAAAGAATTGTTAGATAGCGTCGCCAAAGGCTATGACAAAACTCCAAGTGGATTACGTTACCAAATATTACAAAAAGGCAACGGAAAACAAGCTACAAAAGGTGCAGAGGTTTCTGTACATTACAAAGGTCAATTATTAGACGGAACGGTATTTGATAGCTCTTACAAACGCAAACAACCAATTGATTTTCCTATTGGAGTTGGTCAAGTAATTGCTGGTTGGGACGAAGGAATTCAATTATTAAAAGTGGGCGATAAGGCTCGTTTTGTAATTCCATCTAATTTAGCTTATGGAGAAAGTGGTGCTGGTGGAGTAATTCCGCCAAATGCTACTTTAATCTTTGATGTAGAATTGATGAGTGTGAAAAAATAGAAGTTGTTGGTTGTCGAAGTTAGTTAGATAACAATTAAACAACATAAAAGCTACCTAAAACGGTACACCGTCTCCACTATCTTTAGTGTCAAAGGCATCTTTGGGACTTATAAACTGGTCTGGAGAAACATCATTCATTTTGGATTGGAATTCGTTGCTAAATCCTTCCTCTAAATCTGAAAATTTAGCCAAATGTCCTGTAAATTTTAGCCGAATATTAGCCAATCCTCCGTTACGGTGTTTTGCCACTATAAATTCTCCTTGCCCTTCACAAGGTGTTTGATTATCGTCATCCCATTCGGTAAGTCCGTAGTATTCAGGTCTATATATAAACGACACAATATCAGCATCTTGCTCAATTGCTCCGGATTCACGTAAATCTGATAATAATGGACGTTTACTTCCTCCACGTGTTTCTACCGCACGTGATAATTGAGAGAGAGTGATTACGGGTATATTCAATTCTTTTGCCAACGCTTTTAGGTTTCTGGAAATTGTAGAAATTTCTTGCTCACGATTTCCTCCGCTTTTTGCAGAGTTACCGGCAGTCATTAATTGTAAGTAATCAATTATTAATATTTTAACTCCGTGCTGAGATACCAAACGTCTTGCTTTTGCACGTAAGTCAAAAATTGACAACGATGGTGTGTCATCAATAAAAATAGGAGCGTCGGATAATTTTTTGATTTTCACATTTAATTGCTCCCATTCGTGGGGTTCTAAATTTCCTGTACGTAATTTTTCGGACGGCAATCCTGTTTCCGAAGAAATCATACGGGTAATTAACTGTACAGAAGACATTTCTAATGAAAATAATGCTACTGGATGCCCAAAATCTATGGACATATTTTTAGCCATAGATATTACAAAGGCGGTTTTTCCCATACCCGGACGTGCAGCGACGATAACTAAATCAGATGGTTGCCAACCGGAAGTTAATGCGTCTAATTTGGTAAAACCTGTTTCCAAACCACTCATTCCTCCTTTATTAGAAATTTCTTGTATCTTTTTTAAGGCTTTTTTTACAAGGTCTCCTGCGTCTTTATATCCTTTTTTTAGATTTCCTTGCGTAACTTCAAACAGTTTGTTTTCTGCTGAGTCTAGCAAATCAAATACATCTACAGTTTCATTATAGGCATTTTCTATAATATCATTAGAGATAGAAATCAACCTGCGTTGAATATATTTTTGCATAATAATACGAGAGTGATACTCAATATGTGCCGAGGAGCCAACTTTTTGCGTTATATTTATCAGATAAAATTCTCCGCCTACATTTTCCAATGTTCCATTTCTTCTTAACTGAGCCGAAACGGTTAGTAAATCTATAGGTTTAGAGTCGTGAAATAGTTTGTAAATAGCAGAATAAATTTCCTGATGCTTTTTATCGTAAAAAACTTCTGAATGAAGAATGTCAATTATATCATCAATCCCTTTTTTATCAATCATCATAGCTCCCAAAACGGCTATTTCTAAATCTACTGCCTGAGGCGGTATTTTTCCCTTTTCTATGCTGACAATTTTGGTATTATCTATTTTTTTAGCTACTAAATATTTTTTATCCTCCATAAAGGACAAAGGTAGTTTTTACTAATGATAAAAAAGGTGTTATATTTTATTTTTTTAAACATATTTAGTCAATAAAATTGTTATTAACTTGTTAACAACATCTAATAATCCAATTATTTATATACTTTTGGCGTGATGAAAAATAACAAAATAAAATTTTACATTACAATTTTCTTTGGAATTCAAATTGTATTTGTGCAATTTATTAGCAATTTTCCAAGTTTTGTGGAGAGGTATTATTCCAATGGAATATATCCTTATATAAGTTCCTTTTTTAGAATAGTTTTTGGCTGGATTCCTTTTTCTGTAGGCGATGTCTTATTAGCTATTTTAGTGTTTATATTTTTGCGTTTTTTATATCGTTTGATAAAAAGCAAGTTCAAAAATATAATTTCAAAAATACTTCAATTAACAGCAACATTATCCATTCTATACTTTTGTTTTTATCTTTTCTGGGGATTAAATTATTTTAGAGAGCCTTTATCCAAAAATCTCGGTTTCAAATCCTCTAAATATACTACGGAAGAGCTTGTAAAAGTTACAAAAAAAATCATTTTAACGCTAAATGATACACAATATAAAATCACAAAAAACGACACTCTTAGAGTAATTATTCCCTACACCAAAAAGGAAATTTACAGTAAATCTGTCGTTGGATATGACAATATTTATAAAAAATACCCGCAGTTAGAATATAATTATCCATCTGTAAAAAGTTCACTAATGAGTTTGTTGCAAACCTACAACGGAATTTCTGGATACCTAAACCCTTTGACTGGCGAAGCTCATATAAATAATCTAATTCCTAAAAATGGTTATCCAACGACTACTTGCCATGAAATAGCACATCAAATAGGTTTTGCAGCCGAAAATGAAGCTAATTTTATCGGTTTCTTAGCATCAATTTCTAATGATGATATTTATTTTAAATATTCAGGATATAGAATGGCTTTTTCCTATACAATTTCTGAAATACGCAAACGAAATAAAGAATTGGCGGGTCAATTATTTATAACTATTAATAAAGGAATAGTCAAAGATTTTCAGTTTAGCTCCAGCTTTTGGAAGAAATATCAGAATCCAATCGAACCCGTTATAAAAAAAGGGTACAATTCTTATTTAAAAGCAAATAAGCAATCTAAAGGAATAGATTCTTATAATTATGTGGTTGATTTATTGATTAATTACGAGTTATCAATTATGAATTAGAAATTATAAATCATAATTCAGATGCTCTCAACTTAGTGAAAACTACTAATGTTTTGTTAAAAATTTATATACCTTATCATATTTAAAAACACTTTAAACTAAATTTACCCCGTTAATTAAACTAATTATAATGAAAAAAACACTACTTTTATTATTGCTCTTATGTGTATCTACACTAAATGCCCAAGATTACTTCCCGACGAATACTGGCGTAAAAACAACAGAGAATACTTCCGTAGCTATTACTAATGCTAAGATTTATATAACTCCAACTAAAACTGTAAAAAAGGGAACTTTGCTTATAAAAAACGGTAAAGTTATTGCCGTTGGAAAAAAAGTAAAAATCCCTAAAGGAACTCAAATTATAGATGTTTCTGGAAAAATCATATATCCTTCTTTCGTAGAATTATATTCTGATTTTGGGATGAGAAAACCTAAACCTGCTTCAAATTCTGGCGGAAGACCACAATACGGTGCAAGTAGAAAAGGCTATTATTGGAACGACCATATCAGACCGGAAACAAATTCTTTTGATAATTTTTCTTTTGACTCCAGTAAATCAAAAGAATTACTCAAAGCTGGTTTTGGTGTTGTAAATACTCATTTACAGGACGGAATTATACGTGGAAATGGTATCCTTGTCGCCTTAGATTCCACTTCTACCAATGCGTATAGAATTATTGATATGCGTTCTGCACAGTATTTATCATTCAAAAAAAGTGCGAAATCCAGACAGGCATACCCAAGTTCATTAATGGGTTCAATGGCCTTATTAAGGCAGGTGTATTTAGATTCAGATTGGTATGCAAACGGCAACGCAAAAAATAAAGATATTTCTTTAGAAGCTCTAAATACTAATAAAGATTTGGTTCAGATTTTTGATGCTGGCGGCTCAAACTTAAATTCCTTAAGAGCTGATAAAGTAGGCGATGAATTTGGAATTCAATATACAATTATCGGTAGCGGCACTGAATATGAGAGGATTGACGAAATAAAAAGATCTAACGCACAGTTTATTATTCCTATAAATTTTAGAGACACTTATGATGTTTCAAATGTCTATTTGGCAAATCAATTAGAGTTAAATAATATGCGTAGATGGAATCAAGAGCCGTCAAATTTGGCTGTTTTGGATAGAAATGGCGTTCAGTTTGCAATTAGCACTCATAAATTAAAAAAGATAGGTGATTTTAAAAAAAATATACAAAAAGCCATTAAATACGGACTTGATAAAACCGTTGCCTTACAATCTCTAACAACTATTCCTGCGAAAATCTTAGGAAAATCATCTGAAATAGGAACTTTGCAAAAAGGAAGTTATGCAAATTTTTTAATCACTTCAGGAGATATTTTTGATTCCAAAACTACTATTTACGAAAACTGGGTGCAAGGCTCTAAAAATGTCATAAACGACATAAATGCCAAAGATGTTTCTGGAAATTATATATTGAGTTTTAACAATAAAAAATTTAATTTTTCAATAACTGGAGAAGCAGCAAAACATAGTGCTACCGTAAAAGATGGCGATAAAAAATTAAAATCTAAATTTTCTTTTAAAGATAATTGGATAGAAATAACTTTAAATAATCAAAAGGATTCTACGACGTTTAAGAGGTTTGTAGGAACTTTTAATGATATAAATAAATCGCTTAGCGGAAAAGTAGTTGATGAAAATGGAGAGGAATCTTCTTGGACGGCGGTAAAAGAGGAAAGAAAAAAGGTAAAAGGTAAAAAGAAAAAAAATAAGAAAGAGAAAAAAGAGTTGGTTGTTTTGCCTGTTACTTATCCTAATATTGGCTATGGATTTTCAGAAAAACCGAAACAAGAAACTATTTTATTTAAAAATGTAACTGTTTGGACTGGTGAAAGTGAAGGCATTCTAGAAAATACAGATGTATTATTAAAAGGTGGGGAAATATCTGAAATAGGTAAAAACTTAAAAGAGCGTTCTGCAAAAATAATTGATGGCACTGGCAAACATTTAACGGCAGGTATTATTGATGAACATTCTCATATTGCAACTTCGGCAGTAAATGAATCTGGGCATAATTCTACCGCAGAAGTAACTATTGAAGACGTAGTAAATCCAGAGGATATAAATATTTACAGGAATTTGGCGGGTGGCGTTACTTCAATTCAAATTTTGCATGGGTCTGCAAATCCAATTGGTGGCAGGTCTGCAATTATCAAATTAAAATGGGGCGAACCTGCAAATAATATGATATATAAAGATAGTCCAAAATTTATAAAATTTGCTTTGGGAGAAAACGTAAAACAATCTAATTGGGGGCAGAATGTTACCGTCCGTTTTCCACAAACTAGAATGGGTGTGGAGCAAGTTTTTATAGATTATTTTCAAAGAGCAAAAGAATACGATGCCTTAAAAAAGAGTGGAAAACCTTACAGAAAAGATGTAGAATTAGAAACATTAGCAGAAATTATAAATAAAGAGCGTTTTATTTCTTGCCATTCTTACGTGCAAAGTGAAATAAATATGCTGATGAAAGTTGCAGAGAAATTCAATTTTAATATCAACACTTTTACGCATATTTTGGAAGGATATAAAGTTGCTGATAAAATGAAAAAACACGGAGTTGGCGGTTCTACTTTTTCTGATTGGTGGGCGTATAAATACGAAGTAAATGACGCAATTCCGTACAATGCTGCGATTATGCACAAGCGAGGAGTTACAGTTGCAATAAATTCGGATGATGCAGAAATGTCCAGAAGATTAAATCAAGAAACAGCAAAAACGGTTAAATACGGTGGCGTTTCGGAAATTGACGCGTGGAAGTTTGTAACAATAAATCCAGCGAAATTATTGCATATAGATGATAAAGTTGGAAGCATTAAAATAGGAAAAGATGCAGATGTGGTTTTATGGTCTGGTCATCCGATGTCAGTTTATTCAAAGGTAGAAAAAACCATTATAGACGGTATTGTGTATTTTGATTTAGAAAAAGATTTAGAAAAAAGAGTATCAATAAAAAAAGAACGAAGCCAATTAATAAATATGATGTTGAATGAAAAAATTAATGGCGGTAAAGTTCAATTACCAAAAAAGAAAGTTAAAAAAGAGTTTCATTGCGAAACAATAGGGAATAATTACGAATTATGAATTACGAATTACGATTAAACAATTCAACAATTACACGATTAAACAATTACATTATACAGATGAAAAAACAATTTATATATAGCTTAGTATTCTTTATGATTATAGGGAATATTTTCGCACAGCAAACTCCAGCACCAAAGCAAACAGTGGCATATTCAATTGAAGGAGCTACCGCCCATTTAGGAGACGGAACGGTGATTGAAAACTCATTAATTATGTTTTCTGATGGCAAAATTTCATTTGTTGGAAGTGCCAAGATAAAAATAGCGAGAGTGGGTACAGTTATCAACGCAAAAGGAAAGCATATTTATCCGGGTTTTATCGCAGCAAATACAACATTGGGTTTGACAGAAATTGATGCTGTAAGAGCTACAAGAGATGTAGATGAAGTGGGTTCTATGTTGCCTCATATAAGAAGCTTAATAGCTTATAATGCAGAGTCTAAAATAGTTGAGACTATGCGTCTAAATGGAGTTTTTATGGGGCAAATTACACCAAGAGGAGGAATTATTTCTGGCACTTCTTCCGTAGTGCAATTTGACGCGTGGAATTGGGAAGATGCCGCACTTAAAATTGATGGTGGAGTTCATTTGAATTGGCCTAATAGTTTTAGCTATGGTAGATGGTGGTTAGGCGAGGACGGTGCTGCAAAACCAAGTAAAAAATATACTGAAAATGTTTTAAGAATTAGTGATTTTGTAACTAATGCTAAAAATTATTTACAAGGAAATAAAAGTCCTAAAAACTTAGTTTATGAAGCTATACAAGGCTTGTTAGACGGTTCAAAGAAACTATATATTCACGTTAGCAGAGAAAAAGAAATTACAGATGCCGTAGCCTTTTGCAATAAATACGGAATCGAAAAAACGGTTATCGTCAATGGTGCTGAAGCCTATAAAGTTGCTGCCCTTTTAGTAAAAAACAATATTCCTGTGATTATAGAAAGAGCCCACAAAACTCCAGATAATGATGATGATGATTACGATTTACCGTACAAAATGGCTAAACTATTGACTGATAAAGGAGTTTTGGTTAGCATAGGAATGAGTGGAAATATGGAAAGAATGAGTACACGTAACTTACCATTTTATGCAGGAACTTTCGCAGCACACGGAATGAACAAGGAAGATGCTCTAAAATTAATAACTTCTAATGCTGCAAAAATTTTAGGTATTGATGATTATGTAGGAACGTTAGCTGTTGGCAAAGATGCAACGCTATTTATTTCTGAGGGAGATGCTTTGGATATGAGAACAAATCAACTGGCGGAAGCATTTATTCAAGGAAGAAAAATCAGCTTAGAATCTCATCAAACAAAACTTTGGAAACGCTATTCTAATAAGTAATTACGAATTACGATTTTTAGATTGTACTCGTAAATCGTAATTCAAAAATCGTAAACCTAATCCCCTTTACGGTTCTGTCTAATTGTATTTTATTTTCCTTAAATAATTAAACAAAATTCCAAAAATAGATAGCAAAAACAAAGGCAAAACAATATTAAATAACTGCCAAAAATTACGTTCTTTAAATGTTTTTTGTTTGTCTAAAATATTTATTTTCAGCGACTTATTCCTGATATTAATCAACCCGTCATCATCTAATAAATAATCAATAGTATTTAATAAAAAGGTTTTATTGCCAAAAGTTTCTTGCGTCCATTTATCAACAGACAAATCTAAAGGTTGACCTTTTAAAACCTGATTTTTGGCAATATCTCCGTCAGAAATAATCACCATTTTATTAGCAGTACTTTTTGCTTTGAAAATAGAGGTTTTAAAAGGTTTAATCCTGTCTTTATAAGCCGAATTAAAAGAGCCTTCCAACAAAACCCCAAGCAACTGATTTCCTTTATTGTATTCCTGTTCTTTTGGTTCTTCAGCAATGCTTTTTAGCTCCACAAAATTTGGCATTCCAACTTTACTTGTAAGCAAGGAACTAACCAATAAAGGCGTTTTTTTTATGTGATTTTTTAAGGTGTCAATCTGAGTTGAAAATTGCAAACGAACTGGTCTAATATTTTTAGAAATAGAATGATTTTGATTTCCATTTACCAACGGATGATAAACCCACATAAGATTTTTAAATTGCGGCTGATTTCCAATATTACCAGTGGCTAAAGGGATTTTTGCCGAATATAAATCTTTTATAAGGCTGGTATTTATTCTAACGCCATAATTGAACAATAAATCTGTTAAATTCAATTCTTTCGGATAGGCTAACATTTTTCCGTTTTTCAATAAACTGTCTTGGTCTGCCTGCACATTATCAATCATCCATAGCGTCTTGCCACCGTTGATAATAAACTGGTCTAAAGTAAGTTTTTCCTTGTCAGTAAAGGCTTGCGTTGGCTTTGCGATGATTGCTAAATCAAAAGAAATCAGGTCTTTTAGAGTTTTCTGTGGGTTGGTTGCAACAGAATCTAAAGTAAATTTTGCTAAGTGATATTTTTTAGAAACTTCTTTCAACAAGCTGTATAAATAAATATCCTTCAATTCTCCGTTACCTTTTATAATCGCAATTTTATGTTTGCTTTTTTTAGTGATATTTTTAATGGCAGACGCAAAAGAAAACTCTAAATTTTCAATGGCATTTTGTAGCTGTTCGTTTTGTGATTTTGCGATTGTATTGGGCAATAATGAAACGAGCTCTGTTTTGTTTTGATAATTTATTTCTGCCCAAGGAAAAATAATAGACTCAGAGAGTTTTCCGTCTTCTTCTACGGTTAATTTACTTGGCGTAATTCCCTTTTTTATTAAAGCTTCTCTAAAAGTATTTGGATTGATAAACCAAATTTTTATATTTGAATTTAAGGCTCTTAATTCGTCTAAAAATTGTTGAGTTTCGATTTGCAATCTCTTAAACTCGGCAGGAAAATCGCCTTTCATATATACTTTTATTATAACTTTTATCGATATTTTTTCAACAATAGAAGTTGTTGTTTTTGTTAAAGTGTATCGTTTGTCTTTTGTTAAATCGAAGCGTTTATAAAAATTGTTTCCAATAAAATTTATCAGTAGTAAACCAATTAGTAAAATGGTTATTTTGGATAATTTCTTATTCATTACGCAACTGATTTTTGGTGAGTAATAAAAAGAAAACAGAAACACTTATAAAATACATAATATCTCTTGTGTCAACAACTCCACGACCTATACTTTTAAAATGCTCGTTCATACCGAATTGTTGTATCGTGTGGCTATTATTGGGATACAGGTTGGCAATTGCATCAAATCCGTAGAATAAAAAGAAGGTTATAAAAACGCATAGAATAAATGCTACGATTTGATTTTTAGAAAGAGTTGAGGTAAATAAACCGACAGAAGTATAGGCGGATGCCAAAAACAACAGCCCGAGATATGAGCCAATTGTACTTCCTATATCTATATTTCCGACGGGGTTTCCCAGCTGAATTATCGTATAAATGTAAGTTAGTGTTGGTAGCAAGGCAATAATAATTAGCAGTAATGCTGCCAAAAATTTTCCTAAAACAATTTGCCAATCTGTTATTGGTTTTGTTTTTAAAATTTCAATGGTTCCGCTATTTAATTCATCGGCAAAACTTTTCATTGTGATAGATGGAATTAAAAATAATAGCACCCAAGGAGCTAAAAAAAAAAAGTTGTTTAAATCGGCAAATCCTGCGTTTAGGATATTAAAATCGCCTTTAAAAACCCATAAGAAAAGTCCACTTATCAGCAGAAAAACACCAATTACTAAATAGGCAACAGGTGATGCAAAAAATAAATTAAATTCTTTTTTTAAAATTGGAAACATTTTTATGTATGGTTGTTAAATCGTGTAATTGTTAAATCGTAATTTGTAATTCAAAATTTTATTTATCAAAAAATTCAACAGATATACCTTCTCCATAATTTAGTCCTAATAATGTAGATGCTCCTCCAACATTGCTTAAATTACTGCGATAAATAGCGATTTCTAAAAAGCCTGCGGAGTTAAATATAGCAAGATTACTTCCGTCATAATGTGATTTGCTTTCATCAGTAGTATAATCTACAATATCATTGTATTTTTGTGAAATTTTATTAAAAGTATATTTTCCAGCCGTGATTTTATAGTTACGTTTTTTACCAATATCTAAAAATAATTTTTTATTGATATTGCTGATTACATTCCCGTAATTATCAATATAAATAACGCTACCCGTTATCTTAGTTCCATCTATTTTTGGTTGAATTTCAATCATTTTTTTGTGTGATTTTATCTCTTTTCCAATTACATTCAAATTACCCCCGCGAGCAATAAAACAGGCTACTTTAACAAAAACATTAAGAGCAGAAGACTCACTTTTAATTCTATCTTCAATATTTATTTCTACAATTTTTGTTGGTTTTATTTCTGATGAAATCATAGAAATTATACCATTGTCGGCACAAATAAAATAATGATTATCTAACAATAAGGCAATGTGCTTGTTTTCTGGGCTTAATTCGGAGTCCACACCAATTATATGAATGCTCTTATCAGGAAAACTTTTATAAGAGTTTTTTATTATATAAGCCGTTTCTCTAATATTAAACGGAGGAATTTGGTGAGTAATATCAACAATCACAGCGTTAGGTAGCTCGGTATAAATAGCACCTTTTACTGTGCTTACATAGTAGTCTTTGGTTCCGAAATCTGTTGTTAATGTAATTAAAGACATATAAAAACTACCTGTTTTATTAGCTGTTTAAAAATTTTATACAAAATTAATCATTTTTAAAAGTTTATTAGTACTTTTATTCTGTGAAAAATATTCGTTTTTATATTTATCATTAATAGAGTTTAAACTTAAAAAAACAATCATTTGAGTGTAGGGAACATTATGAAACAATTACAGGCAGGATACATAATAGACGGCGTAGAAGAATGTTTGTTAAAAACATTTGATAAAGAAAAAATAGATGGACTTTTAAAACAACTCTCGTTTTTTGATATGGATACACAAGATTCCATAATAAATGAAATTAATAATCCCGAACAAATTCTTTTTGTCGCAAATAATATTATCTCAAGGGGATTGCCAACAAGAATAAGTTTAGAGCTTGAAAAAACAATTCTCAACAAGTTTAATATTGGAAATCTAAACAAAAAACTATCAGAAATAGGCTCGATAAAATATGATTTAGATATTTCTGAGAGCCTTGGAGGAAAGTTATTCCGAGCAATTCATATTATTGAGCCAAGAATTTCATTAGGTCAAATAAAAAAAATAAAAATACATTCTTGGGAAAATCATTTAGGAAGCGAATTTGAAGAAGATTTTTTATATAACAAATTACCTAAATTAGTAAACCCATTTTGGACACAAATAATTGAAAGTCAGAGAGAGTTAGAGAATATTCTGCGATATTCTACATCGACAGAAGATGAAATTGATAAATTTCTTTCAGGTTCAATTAATCTTTTCAATGAGCAAATGATTGATTTTTCAATAGAATTCCCTTATAAGATATACAATCAGCGTGGTTTAATAGTTGAAATTGATGGAAGCCAACACGAAGAGAAAGTACAAAAGAGAGTTGACGAAAACAGGGATAATGCAACAGATAAAGCAAAATGGGGGAAAACAATACGGATAAAAACAAAAGAATGGCATCAAATTTCTGAAAAACTCAAATTTTTTAAAGAACTTGAAAATGAAGAATATTTTAAACTCCTGAAATTAAATTACACTGACCCATTATACCAAGATAATGAGGGACAAATTGCATTGCAATTATTGTTAGTTCCATTTGCAATTGCACGTATTCAAAAAACGATAGTTAATTTACTTATAAGCAACAAATTAGACTTGTCAAAAGACGAGTGGAATATTGCAATAATTGAAAGAGATATTACAGGATCTAAACTAGCAATTGACGACTTAACGATAATGTTAAACAGTCTTTTTAGATTAAAAGGTGAAAGCCTTAATCTACCTAAAATTAATTTATTTGTTGAAAATACAGATGAATTTAAAAACACTAAATTGAGTTGGACTAAACCTATTGACAGGGACAAGCAATATGATTTATTTATTGATTTGTCAATATTGCAACGAAGTTTCTTACAACCGATTGATAAAACGATAGATGCAAAGGTAAAAGTAAATATTCGTTCATCTCATTCCCCAAAAACAAAAAGAAAATTCTTTACGACTGAATTAATTAAATACAAAGCATTAGGAAGAAAAAATAGAAAAGAAAACAAGTTTATTGAAAACAAAAATCAAGTTAAATATTTAAAAAAATTTGTACAAGATATTTTTAGGAAAGAAGAATTTAGGACAGGGCAAGTTGAAATCATTAATAGAGCAATACAGACAAAAAGCGTTATAGGTCTTTTGCCAACAGGCTCTGGTAAATCCTTAGCTTATCAACTAACTGTTTTATTACAACCGGGATTAGCAATTGTTGTTGACCCGATAAAATCATTGATGAAAGACCAATATGAGGGTTTACTAAAAAATAAAATTGATTGTTCTGTCTATATTAATTCATCTCTAAAAACAAAGGAGCGTGAGTTTGCGATTAAGAAAATAAATAATGCAACAATTCTATTTGCATTTATATCTCCTGAAAGATTTCAAATTGATACATTTAGAAAGGAATTAATCAAAACAAGCGATTTTAATAAAAACTATTTTAGTTATTGCGTTATTGATGAAGCACATTGTGTTTCTGAATGGGGACACGATTTTAGAACTTCATATTTGCGTTTGGGTGATAGTGCAAAAAAGTATTGCAAAACTAAAACGGGTAATAATATTCCATTTTTTGCATTGACAGCAACTGCGTCGTATGATGTTTTGTCGGATATTCAAAGGGAATTAAAAATATCAGGCGACAATGCAATTGTAAGGTCAGAAAAACTAGATAGACGAGAATTGCAGTTTAAAATAAAAGAAGTAGTTACAGATATTGAATCTAATCAAAAATTAGGTTTAAAAACTAAAGAAATACTTGGAGAAGTAAAACAAGAAGAATTAATTTCTGAAATATTAGAAATTCCACAAACGTTCGAAAAATTTATTGATGATGAGAAAGCCAAGGATAAAAAGGATAAAAAAACCGATATCGTTCCTGATAATTTTATTGCAGATGATTTTTTCAAAAAAGAAGGTGATGACAACAATGCAGGCTTGGTCTTTTGCCCTCACAGAAATTGGTATTTTGGTGTAACGGATAATGCAGCAAACATTTCACAAAAGATAAAAGAATTTACTTTTACGGGAGATGAAGATATAAAAAATGACAAATTTATTAAGGATAGTTCTGGTATTGAAAAATATAATTCTACCAAAGATAGAAAACACATACGCATTTTTTCTGTCGGCACTTTTATGGGAAGTGATAACGAAGAAAGAAGAGATGAAAGTAACGAAATAAGCCAATCCGAATTTATTCAGAATAGAATGGACTTGTTAGTTGCTACTAAGGCTTTTGGAATGGGAATTGACAAACCTAATATTAGGTATGTAATCCATTTTAATTATCCCAGTTCTATCGAAAGTTATTATCAAGAAGTTGGTCGTGCCGGTCGTGATAAAAAAATTGCGATTGGTATTATTTTATTTAATCAACAGGAAGTAGAATCAAAAGAGATTGTACAAGAAGTTGCAGAAAACGGAGAGGTAACAGAAGAACTTGTAAGCTACCAAACTTCAATAGATAGAGATTTATTGGAAAGTTTTCATCGTAATAGTTTTAAAGGAATTGCAAAAGAAAAAAGACTACTTGGAGAGTTGTTAACAGAAATAAAATTTCCTACAAAACGAATAGTAAACCAACTCGAAGATAGTATAATAGAAAATTTTGGAATAGTATTACAATTACGTACATACACAAATAAAAATGGACGTTTAATTTTATATTTAAACCCTAATTATGGAAGCATTTATCTCGATGTAGATAGTTTGCCATTTTATCCAGGAAAGGATGCGGATAAAAAATTTGGACAAGTAGTAAATTTTATAAGAGGTTTTATCCAATCTAATAAACTTAAAAACCAATCTGCTTTTAATTTGTTAAACCAATTTACACCATCATCAAAACAAGACGGAATAGAAAAACTTCTTGAAAATACTGACAACTCGGATAAATTTATTGTTGTAATTCCATTTGTAAATGACAATATAGAACTAATTGCAAATATTGTTAGGCAAAAAAGTCAAGATGAATTTAAGAAAATAAAAGTAACTTTTACCGAAAAAATAGTTGATAAAGCACAAAGATTCTGTCAAGATATTGATACATTTATAACAAAACTTTGTAAAGAATTTAAAAACGAGAATAAGTTTCAGTTACCAATTTCCGTTTTAAAAGAAATAAAGCCCAAACTAGAAAGTTTGTTTATTCAAATAAGAGAAGAACAAGATACTTTTAAAGCAATTTATAGGCTGTCAATGATAGGTGTAGTAGATGATTATACAGTTGATTATAATTCTAAGACAATCTCTGCACGTATTAGTAAAAAAGAGGAAGGGCATTATACTAAGCAGTTGAAAAAGTATTTGTTGCTATACAACAGCAAAGAAAAAGTAGAAGAACGATTACAGCGATTAGAGTTTTACAAAGGGAATTCGGAAATACAGAAGTGTCTTGGCTTTCTAATAAAGTTTATTTACGAAGAAATTGCCGAACAACGTAAAGAAGCTATAAAGGCAATGGAAGAAGCCTGCAAAATAGGACTCCAAGAAAATGGCAGTCAAAGATTTAAAGAGTTTATTGATTTATATATGAACTCAAAATATGCTCGTCCTGAATATTTGCCTTCTGATACAGAAAAAGGATTGAAAGAAGACTTTGAAATAGTAAAGAAATATATAAAGAAAGTAAAGGAAGACTCCGGGGGTGAGATTAATAATTTAAAGCATTTACGAGGTGCTTCAACTGTTCTGTTAGTTCAACGACCTGACAATTTTGTTTTTATTCTACTAAGAGCATTTACAATATTTATTATCGAAAAAGAGAACGAAGATTTTATAAAAGAGGCTCAACAGGATTTTTATAATGGCTTTATAAAATTAAGTAGAACAGGAAATGAAGACATATTATCTGTTAAAGAGAAGGTAAATTATTTCAAAGAGAAATTATCTAATTTTGACACAGAGTTAAATATAAAGATAACTGATATTGAAGATGTGTTGTATCATAAAATACACACAAATTGGGTTGAAGAATTTAATAATAAATTTATAGGCGAGTATGAAAGAACAAATTAATGAGCAATTGGCATTGCTAGAAAAAGAATTATCTAGACTTAAAAAAGTAACGGATTATATTGACGACACAAAGGAAACAGCTCAGGTTGTTATTTCCAAACTTAAAGAAGTTCAAAAAAATTATTCAACATATACTAAGAAAATATTTGATTTGTATAAAACAAGTGTTGAGGAATTAAAAAAAAACACTGAATCACAAATTATGGAAGGTGTGATTCATTTTGAAACAACAGGCTTGAAGATTGACCAAACTAACAAAGAAATTCAGGAAAATTATTCAACATATACTGAGAAAATATTTGATTTACATAAAACAAATGTTGAGCAATTAAAAAGAAAAACTGAATCACAAATTAAAGAAGGTGTGGGTCATTTTAAGGCAACAAGCTCGAATATTGACCAAACTAACAAAGAAATTCAGGAAAATTATTCAACATATACTAAGAAAATATTTGATTTGTATAAAACAAGTGTTGAGCAATTAAAAAGAGAAACTGAATTACAAATTATGGAAGGTGTGATTCATTTTGAGACAACAGGCTCAAAGATTGACCAAACTAATAGAGAAAAATTAGTTGAAACAAAAAGGTTATTAGAGAATTACAAAAAGACAGTTGAGGCTACTGACAATCTTGTTAAAACTCTTGAATCAGTTGATTTTCCAACAAGGTTAGATGAAATTGAACTAAAAATCAGTAAAAATCTTGAAGAATTTTCACAAAGATTTGACCTACATGACAAACAAAATAAGATAATTAAAACACTTTTATTTGTAATTTCAGGATTAATAGTAATTGGTGTAATATTATTGTATTTATCTTTTTAGGGTCTAAATTTAAAAAAAATAATCATTTGACAGAACGTATTATAGAACTTACAGAAATTAATCCCAAAGATTTTTTTGGGGTACAGAACAGTACAATTGTTCAACTTAAAAAGTATTTTCCAAAAATTAAGATTGTTGCTAGAGACAATAAACTAAAAATTTATGGAGAGCCAAACATTTTAGACGAATTTGAAAAACGTTTAGAAATGCTAACCAACTATTTTAATCGCTATAATAAATTAGATGAAAATAGCATTGAACGTATTATAACATCTACTAGAAAAGAAGAAAATACAGATGTAAAAACTTCTGATGTTTTACTGCACGGAGTTAGTGGAAAACTTATCAAGGCACAAACTAAAAACCAAAGAAAAATGGTTGCTATGATGCAAAAAAATGATATGCTATTTGTTGTAGGACCAGCAGGAACAGGTAAGACATACACCGCAGTTGCTTTAGCAGTAAAAGCCTTGAAAGAGAAAGAAGTCCGTAGAATTATTTTAACACGCCCGGCAATAGAATCTGGTGAAAAGTTAGGGTTTTTGCCGGGAGATTTAAGAGAAAAATTAGACCCGTATATGCAACCCTTATACGATGCACTTCGTGATATGATTTCTCACGAACGCTTGGAATCTTATCTGGAAAAAGGCATAATACAAATTGCTCCACTCGCGTTTATGAGAGGCAGAACCTTAGACAATGCCTTTGTGATTTTGGACGAGGCACAAAACACCACGCGTTCTCAAATGAAAATGTTTTTAACTCGTATGGGAAAACACGCAAAATTTATTATCACAGGCGACCCCGGGCAGATAGATTTACCTGCAAAACAGGTTTCAGGTTTAAAAGAATCATTGTTGGCACTAAAAGACGTTGACGGAATCGGACAAGTTTATTTAGATGATAAAGATGTGGTAAGGCATCGTTTAGTAAGAATAATAATTAGTCTGTACAAAGGAATTGAGGTAAATAGGTGATTAAATGATTTTTGATTTACGATTCAATAATTACACAATTAAACATAATAATATGATTTTAATAGCAGATGGAGGCTCTACAAAAGTAGATTGGATAGCACTAAATTCTGATAAAAAAGAAATTTTCAGAGTTAGAACTCTGGGGCTTAATCCGGCGGTTACAGAGATGACAGAATTGACAAATAGAGTTATCAATATGTTTCAACTAATAAACATAAAAGACGAGGTAACAGAAATTTATTTTTACGGAGCTGGCTGTGGCACGCCAAAACCGATTAAAATACTAAAAAACATATTAGAATCCATTTTTATAAATGCAAAAGTTTTAATAGGAGAAGATATGTTAGCAGCCGTATATGCCTCTTCAGGATTAAATCCGGCGTTGGTTTGTATATTGGGTACAGGCTCTAATAGCTGTTATTTTGATGGTGAGAATTTGCAGAACAGAACGGCTTCCTTAGGATATACATTGATGGACGAAGCCAGCGGTAATTATTTTGGCAAAAAATTATTGAGAGATTTTTATTACGATAAAATGCCAAATCATATTGCCGAAAAGTTTAATAAGCAATTTACGTTAGATATAGACATAGTAAAATTTAATTTATACAGACAACCAAATCCGAATATGTATTTGGCTACTTTTGCTAAATTTATGTTCGATTTTAAAGATGAAAAATACATTAAAAAAATTATCAAAAAAGGTTTTTTAAAATTCTTCAAATACAGAGTTATGCCGTATAAAAAAGGTGCAGAAACTCCTATTTACTTTATCGGTTCTATAGCTTTTTATTTTAGAGATATTTTAGAAAAAGTAGCAATTAAAAATAAACTAAAAATAGCGGGGATTATACAAAGACCAATAGATAATTTGGTGGCTTTTCATCAGAGAAAAATGGGAAGCTTTTTTACTTTGTAACTACTCAGGTAGTCTATAATATGTAATTTACTGATTACGAACTTATTAAAAAATTACATTATTTTTTAACAAAACCTTAATAGTCCGTTAAGACTTGGTTTAACATGCTTATTTTTAGTAATTTAAGTGTTATATTATAAGTTTTATCTCAAAAATCATAAATACCTCATTATCAATAATATATAAATGTACAACAAAACACGTAACACATTTATAATAAACACGTTGTGTGTTTGTGCGAAAATTGAATCGAAAACCTTAACGAACTATATTATTAAGGTTTGACTGATAATTGTTCTATTGCCTTTATTTTAGAGTCTCTTTCATGTCTGATTACCATATCATAATCCGTTTCTTCTTTTTTGGATAATTTATTGACAAGTACAAACAATTCAATTGCACAGAAAAAAATAAACCATAATGACCAGAAAAGAATTGAAACCCACGATTCAAATAATATTTTTTTCATAATATCTAATTCAGTTAAAAAACCTGTCTTTTCATTTAATTCTTTTTCAAGTTTTTTTCTAATATTCCTCATTTCTGAAAAAAGTGTATCTCTTCTGCCTGAAAGTTCTTTTATTTGTTCCCTTATACCCGGGATAAAATCAATCTTAAAATTTGGTATTGATTCAGTCTTAGTTTTATATGTAATATAAGTTGTGTCCTTTTCAATTTCTATAGGTTTTCCATTTTCATCTGACACATATGCTTTATATTTTCCGGGTTTTTCTGTTTTTTCACGAGTTGGCATATTAATACTAGGTTTTTTATCAGTCTCATCAATTAACTTAGTTAATTCTAAATCCTTAGATTCTATCAGGGAGTCATGCCTCTGTATTTCATTATTAATATCTTGTAATTTACTAGGTAAAATTGTTTTTATCTTTTCAACTATATACTCTTTTTTTCCTATTTCAATATCATCTTTAAATATTATTTGGTCTATTATTACTGAACCTATAAAAGCCATTACAAACCCAATAACAACCCTAAAAGACTTGCCCCATCCCCATTTATTACTCATATCAAGGATTATCTGGCGTTCAATTTGTACTACAATAACTACCGCAACTAAAGCAACAATAGAAGCTCCTAATGCTTCCATATGCATATACCTATCTGAAAACAAATAGCCAATAGTACCCCAAAGTATGATAACTATAAGTAATGCTGAGGTATTCTTTTTTACCTCTTTAACACTTGCTTCAGATGATGATTTTATTATATTAAAATTATAACCTGTAAGGAAGCAACCAAATCTAATCCACGGTCTCATATTCTTCATAATTGATTTAGTTTTTATACTGTGTATTTCTCTTATCCATTAACCAAGCCAACCCGCGGTTAAATCCAATAGTATAGGAATTTTTCAATTTCGAAAAAATTATACCTTTTTCTTCTACTATTTCTTTTTGGACAGTTTTTAAAGAATCTAATTCTTTTTCAACGACTTTTTCCTCACTTTTTAAATTTTCAACTAAATCTATCAAGCCTGCCTTTCCACTTCTTTTAACACCATTCTTTAGTTTTTCCAAGTTTTCATCTAATTTGATTATTTCTTTTTCAATAATTATACTAAGACTCATAACTATTTCCTTTACATTGTCGTTTTTGTATGAATCATCTGAATTCATTTGTGAATCTTGATATCCTCTATCACTGAAATCTTGTTCAGTATATTCTAAGACTTTTTTATAACCAGAAGGTTTTTTAGCATTCTCTTTATCCATATAACCTGGATTTGTGTTATCAACAAATTGTTCCTCAGAAGGTTCTAATTCCTTCTCCTTAGACTTAAAAAAATTAAATATTCTCATAATTATTTAGATATTAAATGTGTTTTAGTGGTATTCTGAATCTTTTATGCCCATTATCGTGACATGTTCTACAAAAAGTAACTAATAAATAATCAGGGTAATTCCATGGTTTTTTATAAGTTCTTGTTAGATTATGAAAATGATATTGCTTATGGTGAACCTGTAAATACTCTTTAGAGCTACAAACAGTACACTTATAATTATCTCTTTTTAGAATATCCTCTCTGCGTTTTTTCCATCTCTTATCTGATAATAGTTTTCTATACGAATCATGATTGTCTTTATTATATATTATTTTATTTTTACGGTCTTTCATCTGTTCTTTCATCTTATTATCGAGCAAATATACAAAAAAATACAGACCGTAAAGTCTTCGAAGTAGTTTAATAATAAAAACACCTTTATGTTATTATGAAAAATGACATAGATAGGTTAATTTTATTAGAGTTAGCGAGTAGAATTAAGGTTTTAAGGAAAGAAAAAAAACTTTCACAAGCTGTATGTTATATAGATACAGGGATAAATTTTGGGAGAATAGAAAGAGGAAAACGAGATATATCTTTCACTACTCTTTGCAAAATTAGTAAGTATTTTGATATTTCGCTAAAAGATTTTATCGGTAAATATTTTGATATCATATAGAAACCTTAAAATTAGATTGTGCCTAATTATTTGAACCTAAACTATAAAAAAATAGCATTATTGTACAAAAAACGTTGGGAAATAGAGCTGCTATTCAAAAAAAATAAGCAGAATTTCCCTCTGCAATATTTCTATGGAGATAACCAAAATGCCATACAAATACAGATATGGTGTACTCTTATTGCCTTATTGCTGATTACATTTATGAAGAGACAACTAACCAAATCTTGGAGTTTTTCTAATTTGGTCAGTCTGTTGCAGAAACATCTGTTTACTTATGCTAAATTCACAGATTTTTTCAATAATGTAGATGGATTGGTGTACTCATAATGTCTATACTTAAAGAGTAGACAACAAAGATACAAAAAAAATTAACTGTGCAAGTGTTTTTTGTAAAAAAAGGTTTTTGTATCCTGAGTAATTTCAACAGAAAAAATCCCCAATAAATAAATATTGAGGATTAAAAATCACTGACTTAAATCAGTAAAAAAGAAAGGCAGCTACCTACTCTCCCACCACACGGGCAGTACCATCGGCGCAAATGGACTTAACTTCTCTGTTCGGTATGGGAAGAGGTGAGCCCCATCGCTATAACCACCTTAAGACTTTCAGTGTTTGTTATTCAGTAGCCAGTAATTAATCACTAACAACTTACTTTACTTACCACTGTAAAAATTAACATATTGGTCAAATAATATCGTCTTAAATCTTAATAGTAAAAAAAAGAGTTTCGCTCCCTTTTCGTTAAAAAAGGGAGACTTGTACATAAGCCTATGGGTTATTAGTACTACTCGGCTATGACATTACTGCCTTTACACTTGTAGCCTATCAACGTCGTAATCTCCGACGACCCTTTAAAGAAATCTCATCTTGTGGTGGGTTTCGCACTTATATGCTTTCAGTGCTTATCCCTTCCCGACGTAGCTACCCAGCAATGCTCCTGGCGGAACAACTGGTACACCAGAGGTCAGTCCAACTCGGTCCTCTCGTACTAGAGTCAGATCCACGCAAATTTCTAACGCCCACAGCAGATAGAGACCGAACTGTCTCACGACGTTCTGAACCCAGCTCGCGTGCCACTTTAATGGGCGAACAGCCCAACCCTTGGGACCTTCTCCAGCCCCAGGATGTGACGAGCCGACATCGAGGTGCCAAACCCCCCCGTCGATATGAGCTCTTGGGGGAGATCAGCCTGTTATCCCCGGAGTACCTTTTATCCTTTGAGCGATGGCCCTTCCATACGGAACCACCGGATCACTATGCTCTTGTTTCCAACCTGATCGACCTGTATGTCTCTCAGTCAAGCACCCTTATGCCATTGCACTCTACGTACGGTTACCAAGCGTACTGAGGGTACCTTTAGAAGCCTCCGTTACTCTTTTGGAGGCGACCACCCCAGTCAAACTACCCACCAAGCACTGTCCTCATTATATGAGTTAGGCTCTAGACAAGCAAAGGGTGGTATTTCAAGGGCAACTCCACAACGCCTAGCGACGCCACTTCATAGTCTCCCACCTATCCTACACATTACTTATCCAAAGTCAATACTAAGCTATAGTAAAGGTTCACGGGGTCTTTTCGTCCCGCTGCGGGTAATCGGCATCTTCACCGATACTACAATTTCACCGAGCTCATGGCTGAGACAGTGTCCAGATCGTTGCACCATTCGTGCAGGTCGGAACTTACCCGACAAGGAATTTCGCTACCTTAGGACCGTTATAGTTACGGCCGCCGTTTACTGGGGCTTCATTTCAGACCTTCGCCATAAGGCTAAACCCTCCTCTTAACCTTCCAGCACCGGGCAGGTGTCAGACCTTATACATCATCTTGCAATTTAGCAAAGTCCTGTGTTTTTGATAAACAGTCGCCTGGACCTTTTCACTGCGGCCCACCATTAAAGATGGGCGACCCTTCTCCCGAAGTTACGGGTCTATTTTGCCTAGTTCCTTAGCCATGAATCTCTCGAGCACCTTAGAATTCTCATCCCAACTACCTGTGTCGGTTTACGGTACGGGTTCTTATAACCTGACGCTTAGAGGGTTTTCTTGGAAGCCTTTAGGCACAACTATCCACTCATCCGAAAACTCGTGGTACTATCCTGATTTAGCTAAAACTGCGGATTTGCCTACAGTTCCAATACCTACTCAGTTCAACGTACTATTCCGTCAGTACGCGGTGCTTTCATTACTCCGTTACCCCATCGCAATTATAAGAAGTACGGGAATATTAACCCGTTATCCATCGACTACTCCTTTCGGATTCGCCTTAGGACCCGACTAACCCTCAGCTGATTAGCATCGCTGAGGAAACCTTAGTCTTTCGGTGTGCGGGTTTCTCGCCCGCATTATCGTTACTTATGCCTACATTTTCTTTTGTAATCGCTCCAGGATACCTTACAGTATCCATTCTACGCAGATTACAATGCTCCCCTACCACTTGTGAATAAATTCACAAATCCATAGCTTCGGTAATATGTTTATGCCCGATTATTATCCATGCAAAACCGCTCGACTAGTGAGCTGTTACGCACTCTTTAAATGAATGGCTGCTTCCAAGCCAACATCCTAGCTGTCTGGGCAGTTTCACCTCGTTTATTCAACTTAACATATATTTAGGGACCTTAGCTGATGGTCTGGGTTCTTTCCCTCTCGGACATGGACCTTAGCACCCATGCCCTCACTGCTGTGTATATTTTATAGCATTCGGAGTTTGTCAGGAATTGGTAGGCGGTGAAGCCCCCGCATCCAATCAGTAGCTCTACCTCTATAAAACTTCTACCACAACGCTGCACCTAAATGCATTTCGGGGAGTACGAGCTATTTCCGAGTTTGATTGGCCTTTCACCCCTACCCACAGGTCATCCAAAGACTTTTCAACGTCAACTGGTTCGGTCCTCCACTGTATGTTACTACAGCTTCAACCTGCCCATGGGTAGATCACTCGGTTTCGCGTCTACTACTACTAACTATGCGCCCTATTCAGACTCGCTTTCGCTACGGCTCCATGTCTGAAACATTTAACCTTGCTAATAACAGTAACTCGTAGGCTCATTATGCAAAAGGCACGCCGTCACACAGTTAATGTGCTCCGACCGCTTGTAGGCGTACGGTTTCAGGATCTCTTTCACTCCCTTACTTAGGGTTCTTTTCACCTTTCCCTCACGGTACTAGTTCACTATCGGTCTCTCAGGAGTATTTAGCCTTACCGGATGGTCCCGGTGGATTCATACAGGATTACTCGTGTCCCGCACTACTCAGGATACCACTATCAATAACTTCTTTTACTTATACGGGACTATCACCCTCTGCGGTCAGTCTTTCCAAACTGTTCTAATTCTATTAGCATCGAATATCGTGGTCCTACAACCCCAAAATTGCCGTAACAATTCTGGTTTGGGCTAATCCGCGTTCGCTCGCCACTACTAACGGAATCACTATTGTTTTCTCTTCCTCCGGGTACTTAGATGTTTCAGTTCTCCGGGTTTGCCCCTCTTACGAGGTGATATGTCTTCAACATAACAGGTTGCCCCATTCGGATATTTACGGATCATAAAATATGTGCTTCTCCCCGTAACTTTTCGCAGCTTGTCGCGTCCTTCATCGCCTCTGAGAGCCTAGGCATCCGCCATACGCCCTTATTTAGCTTATTGTACTTTTTGCTCTAACATTTCTGCTAGAACGAACTCTTTTATTTTTATAAATTTTGTCTAGATTAATCTAAACATTCTCTATCTATTTGATTTCTTACGATATCATTTTACCAATATGCCAATGAACGTTGCGAATCGCAACTGATAAATAATTCAGCTACAATTATTAAGCAAAATTTGAAATAATTATCCAAATATATAGCTTTGTTGTGGAGAATATCGGAGTCGAACCGATGACCTCCTGCGTGCAAGGCAGGCGCTCTAGCCAGCTGAGCTAATCCCCCGCTTTTTGAATTACGAATTCGGAACTTAAAACTACTCAGCTTCTAAAATTTCTTCTAAATATATTCCTTATCAGTTTAAATCTATTTACTGAATTTACATAAAAATTTAGACTTGATTTAACTAATTTTTGTCTTAAAATAAAATTTATTTGAACTTTACTTATTTATCTAAGCGGGTGCAAATGTATAAATTATTTGTTAACCACCAAAACTTTTTTAATTTTTTACCTCAAGGTAGATTCAACCCCCAAATGCAACTTTTTTATTTACAAATTTATAAAATATATTTTTAGTTAGCCATTCCCTGTTTTTTTAGTTTTTCTGCTTTTAGAATAATTTTAAAAAATTAAATTGACTTAGGCACTTTGCAAATATAAGAAATATGAGTAAATTAGCGGATTAATAGTTAAAATTATGGAGCAAAGATACAAAAGCCTGTCCTTATTTGATTTTCAAGGGCAATTTAAGACCGCAGAAGATTGTTTAATTTACTTGTCAAATATAAAGTGGGGAAAAGGGTTTATCTGTAGGAAGTGCAAACACACTCATAGTTGTGCTAGTAAAATGTCATATTCTCGACAATGTACCTCTTGTAGATACACAGAATCACCAACAGCACAGACCTTATTTCATAAGGTTAAATTTGATTTATTAAAGGCATTTTATATTGTATATTTTGTCAGCACTAATAAGAAAGGAATTACTTCAACAGAGTTGAGTCGTAAATTAAATTTGAGACAAAAAACATGTTGGTCATTTAAGCGAAAAGTAATGAAGTCAATGAAGAGTTCAAAGGACTTTCCAATGAAAGATAATGTAGAGGTTGATGAAACCGTATTTGGAGGGTAAGAGCAGGGAGTTAGAGGAAGAAAGAACAAAAACAAAAAACTTGTAGTTGTAGGTATTGAGAAAAAACGAAAAGGAGTTAGTCGGCTTTATGCAAAAGTAATAAAGAGTGCAAGTGCAGAAAATTTAGGTAAGTTCATGAAAGATCATATTGCTTCTGAAGCCAAAATAACAACTGACAAATGGACGGGATATCAGCCCTTGAAAAAAGATTTTAAAAACCTGACACAGATATACTCAGGAGATAAAGGAGGTAATTTTCCTGAATTGCACAGAGTTATAATGAATCTTAAAGGATGGTTAAGAGGTGTACATCATCATGTATGGGATTTACAAGATTATATAGACGAATACTGTTATAGATTTAATAGAAGTTTTATGAGCGAAAACATATTTGACAACTTAATAAATCGTATGGTTATTGCTCAACCCTGTTACATTAAAAATATTAGTGAGTAAGTGCCTAAGTCAATAGAACAATAAAAGAGGAGTACTTAGATCATTGGGAACCTAAGACATTTTTACAATTAAAAAATCAAGTTAAAAAGGCTGTTATGCACTACAATACAAAGCGAATTCACAACGGATTTAGACCATTAAAAATGAGTCCTATTGAGTTTGAAAAATATGTGTTAAATTTACCAAAGCAAAACAGACCGACGGAAACTATTTATACTGGTGGTGAGAGTGAATGTAAAATAGGAGAGGTATCAAACACTGGTAGACGCATAATATTTACAGGTGCAAATGTTAAAAACAGTCAACCTTATTTAGGGACGTACACTTTGGCGATTGGGAAATAGATTTAATTATAGGAAAAGATGGAAAAGGAGCAATTGTTACAATAGTTGAAAGAACTACCGCTTTTTTCTTAATGAAAAAGCTGCCTTTTGGTAAAAAAGCTGAAAAATTAGCCGATACTGTTATTGATATGCTAATGCCTTATAAGAAATTTGTTCATTCAATTACTTCTGATAATGGAACTGAATTTGCCGAACATATAAAAATGTCTAAAAAATTATTAACAGAGTTCTTTTTCGCACATCCTTATTCTTCATGGGAAAGAGGGTTAAGCGAATATACTAACAAATTAGTTAGGCAATATATACCAAAAAAATCAATATTCAGTCTATATAGCGAGAAGGAAATCAAAAACATACAACATAAAATTAACCGAAGACCAAGAAAAAATCTAAATTATGATAATCCTAAAAATCTATTTTATAAATTTGTAAATAAAAAAGTTGCATTTGGGGGTTGAATCTACCGATAGCTAATTAAAAAGTAAAAGTAGTGTTAATTGGATATATTTTCATTATTTTGTTTCGTGTTTTTTTACAAACATTAGAATATTGGACAGAATATGAAAAAACTTTTAATCGTTGGTTTGGGTAATCTCGGAGAAAAATATGATAATACTAGACATAATATTGGGTTTAGAATTTTAGACGAATTAGCAAAAGAGTACAATATAACTTTTGAAACGGATAAGTTAGGAGACATTGCTAAATTCAATTTTAGAGGAAAAACATTTGTGTTGTTAAAACCGAGTACTTATGTAAATTTGAGTGGGAAAGCAGTGAAATATTGGAAGGCAAAAGAAAAAATTTCTATTGAAAACACATTGATTATTGCCGATGATTTGAATATAGATTTTGGAATTGTCCGACTAAAATCAAAAGGAAGTGCGGGCGGACACAATGGATTGAAAGATATTCAGGGAAAATTGAACACAACAACATATCCAAGATTTAGATTTGGTGTGGGAGCAAATTATTCCAAAGGACGCCAAGTAGATTTTGTGTTGAGCAAATGGACAAAGGAGGAGGAAAGCGAATTAATAGAAAGGTTGGCTGTTTCTTGTAAAATTATAATTTCTTTTGGAACATCTGGCTTGATAAATACAATGAATGCTTTTAATGGGAAGTGATTTGATGATTTACGATTACACTATTGAACAATTACACAATTCAACGATAAAAAGATATGAAAAGATATTGTTTCGCATTAGATTTGGTAGATAATCCTGTATTAATATCAGAATATAAAAAATATCATGAAAAAATATGGTCAGAAATTACGGAGAGTTTACGAGATTCGGGTATTGAAAATTTGGAGATATATTCTTTCTCCAATCGTCTGTTTATGATAATGGAAGTGAATGAAACATTCTCATTTGAAAAGAAATCAAAGGCAGATATAACCAATCCTAAAGTGCAAGAATGGGAAACGCTAATGTGGAAATATCAACAGGCATTACCCGCCGCTAAAAAAGGCGAAAAATGGATGCTTATGGACAAAATATATACACTGTAAAATAGATAAATAAAAATGAAAGTAGGCTTATTTATTCCTTGCTATATCAATCAGCTGTACCCTCAAGTAGGGAAAGCTACTTTAGAAGTTTTGGAAAAATTAGATGTAGAAATTGTCTACCCTTTTGGGCAAACTTGTTGTGGGCAACCCGTTGCAAATTCAGGATTTGAATATGAATCTGTAGGTGCGTGCAATAATTTTATAGAAAATTTTAAGGATTTTGATTATATCGTTACTCCTTCCGGAAGTTGTGCGTATCACGTCAAAAAACATTACAATATTATTAAACAAACAGCAAAGGTAACTAAAGTCCGAGAGAACATTTATGAGCTGTGCTATTTTTTGATAAATATTTTGAAGGTTAAAAAAATAGGAGCTAATTTTCCGTATAAAGTTGGCGTTCATAAAAGCTGTCACGGCTTAAGAGGATTGCGAACAGGCTCCTGCTCTGAGGTCGTAGAAAACAAATATTCTTATATTGAAGAACTGTTAGCAGAAGTTGAAGGAACAGCAATAATTGAGTTAGATAGGGAAGATGAATGCTGTGGTTTTGGAGGTGCCTTTGCCGTAACAGAAGAAGCTATTTCAGTAAAAATGGGGAAAGATAGAATTAGAGACCATATAGACAATGGTGCCGAGGTTATTACAGCGACGGATACTTCTTGCTTGATGCACTTAGAAGGGTTGATTACAAGAAATAATCAACCTTTAAAAGTGCTTCATATTGCTGAAATATTAAATAACACCAAAAAATGAGTCATTCAAAAGCAGCTACAATATTCAACAAAGATGAAAAGAGAGTTGATTGGCACGACAAATCTTTATGGTTTGTTCGTCATAAAAGAGACAAGGCTGTTTATGAAGTAAAAGGCTGGGAAGAATTAAGAAATTTAGGCTATGAAATAAAAGCTCATACGCTTTCAAATTTAGACAGCTATTTAATAGAGTTTGAAAAAAACGCTTTAAGAAATGGCGTTCGAGTTCATTGGGCTAAAGACGGAGACGAACACAATAGAATTGTGCGGAACATTCTAAGAGAAAATAATGCAAAAAAGGTAGTAAAAAGCAAATCGATGTTGACTGAAGAATGTCATCTAAACCCATTTATGGAAGCAGATGGAATTGAAGTAATAGACACCGATTTGGGCGAACGAATTGTACAATTAGCAAAAGAGCCACCAAGTCATATTGTATTGCCTGCAATTCATAAAACTAAAGAAGAAATAGATGAGCTTTTTCAAGAACATCTCGGAACAAAACCTTGTGGCGGAAATCCTCAATATTTAACAGGTGAAGCGAGAAAACATCTTCGGAAAAAGTTTATTCAGGCAGATGCGGCTATTACTGGGGTCAATTTTGCAATAGCAGAAACTGGCGAATTTGTAGTGTGTACCAACGAAGGAAATGCAGATATGGGAGTTCATTTAACACCTTTGCACATTGCTTGTATGGGAATAGAAAAGATAATTCCCAAGCGAGAACATCTTGGAGTATTTTTAAGATTGCTCGCTAGAAGTGCAACTGGACAGCCAATTACAACTTATTCATCTCATTTTAAAAAACCTCAGAAAAACACCAAAATACATATCGTAATTGTTGATAATGGCAGAACAGAACAATTAGGCAGACCCGATTTTAGGGCTTCTTTGCACTGTATCCGCTGTGGAGCCTGTATGAATACCTGCCCTATTTACAGACGTAGCGGAGGACATAGTTATGACACGACGGTTCCAGGTCCGATAGGTTCTATTTTATCACCCGGGATAGATTTAAAAAAACATAGCAGCCTGCCTTTTGCATCTACATTGTGTGGATCTTGCTCTGATGTGTGTCCCGTAAAAATTGATATTCATCAGCAATTATATAAATGGAGGCAAATTATAACCAAAGGAACTCCACAGCCATTTGTTAAAAAAGCATCTATGAAGATAATGGGAAGCGTATTTTCAAAGCCTTCACAATTTGAATTTGCAGGAAAAATTGTACGTTGGTTTTTACGAAATTTGCCAAAAAGCATAATAAATGCGAAACCCAATGTTTGGGGAAAAGAAAGAGATTTGCCGAATGGTACAGAACAGAGTTTTGACGAATGGTATAAAAACAGGGGAAAAGATGAGTAGCAGAGAATATATTATCGCAAAGATAAAAGAAAACAAACCTGATTTTATAGAGCTTCTTGAAATTGACACTAAAATATTTGATGAAAATTTAAACTTAATAAAAGAGTTTGAAAAAAAGGTTGAAGTTGCCGGAGGAAAAGTATTTACGGCAACTTCAAATGAAGATGTGATTCATCAAATTACGGAGATGTTTTCCGGTACGAAAGTCAATTTTTCTACCCTTTTAGGAACAGATAATTTTAATTCAATTTCTTTAGAAAAGACTAAAAGCCCTCGTGAATTAGAAGATTTAGATGTCTTAATTCTCGAAAGTAATTTAGGAGTTGCAGAAAATGGAGCTGTTTGGTTGTCAGATACTCAAATTCCAATTAGGGTATTGCCGTTTATAACAAAGCATCTGGTGTTGGTTTTAGACAAAAATATGATAGTTTCGCACTTGCATCGGGCTTACTCAATATTAACTTCCGAAGAAATAAATTATGGTGTTTTTATATCAGGTCCTTCTAAAACTGCGGATATAGAACAATCATTAGTAATTGGTGCACATGGAGCGTTGAGCCTTACAGTGTTTTTGGTTGGAATTACGAATTACAAATTATGATTTGAAAATTCCATGATTAAGTCATATTTATAGATTGTAGCGATTGGCTGTTTTCGTTCAGTCTGTTTAGGGTTGGATTTTAAGGGACTTGGCGATGTTTTTTTAAACCACCAATGAGTAATTTCTTTTAGATTGTCTCTTTTTAAGTTTTTTAAAGGTTCTTCATTATTAAAATCTACACCTAGAAAACTTTTAATATGCTCTTTGTTTAATCCGTCCGTAAAATAATTCAAATGAAACTTAGCATCATTTAAATTGTCAATAGAATAAAAATTTTCATCTTCTACAATTTTATATAACTCTACTCCTGTTAATAATCTGCGAATGTAACCGCTTGAACTACCTATAGATTTTGCAATATCTTTACACGATTGTAAAAATGGGATGTCTTTAAAATCACTTTCTCTCAATTCTAATAAGTACCTTGCCTTTTCTAATAAACGCCAAGATTTTATTCCTGTAATATGACGGAAACCTAAATATTTTAATATTTCTTGTTTCTCTTTAAATATTAAACAAGGTATATGAGTTGGTTTAAACTCAGCCTCTTTGCAAATCTTTTTTCTTGCTTCTTTTTTTACATTAGACAATTCTGGTTTAGATAATAATTTTACTGCGGTTAACCTCCTGTTTCCTTCAACAACAATATATTTTCCTTCTTCTTCATCAGGTACGGCCAAAAGTTGTTCTCCTGCAAAGAAATCATTTTCACCAATTGCCATCATCAATTCTAAAGTTGCAGATTCTAAGAGCATAAATTTAATTATTTCTTCTTCATCTTTTCCTTGTTTTGATTTAGGCAATCGTGGATTAAATAAATCCAATTTTAAATTCTCAAAAGGAATTTCTTCAAATTTATATTTCTTACTTGCTCCCATCTCTATAAAATTGTCTTAATTCAAATAATTCGCCTTTTGGATATTCTTTAATATTAGATACTCCTTGGCCTTTTTCTATTTTTTCTAAACTCCTTGCAGATTTAATACCTTCTGACTTACTAAAACCTAAAAATTTAGTTATTGCTTTGCTGTTTGTTTTATTTTTGATGTCAAGTAAAAATGACATTTGACACATACTTGAAAAATCAAAGTTAGGTTGATTAAATTCTTCTATTCCTTGTGATAAAAGTACAACAGAAACTCCTTTTGAACGTACTTCTCTTAATATTCGTTCAAGTATGTCTTGATATTTACGCTCTTTAAATATTACATGTGCTTCGTCAATCAATAAAACATATCGCATACCTCTATTTCCGTTATTGGTAGGCGAGTTTTCCATATTCATAAATGTATTATAAATGTAATTTATAATTAAAAATAGGGAAGTGAAACGTACTGAATTTGGTAAATTACCGGATAAAGATAAATAAGTGTTTTGGTTTAAAAATGAACTACTTTTTTTATCTTCTTTGAATACATCATATCGACTAATATCATCTATAATTTCAGTCAAAGTATCTCGCTTATCACCTACTAAATCGAGAAGTTTTTTGTTAATTTCAGGAAAAGAAGGATAATCTCCAGTTTTTTTATCTAAAAATGCCTCTTTTGTAGCTTCTCTAAGCATTCCTCTCTGTTTTACACCAAGGTTAGAATATCTACAAATAATATCCGCAAATAGATCAATGCCCATTTGTTTATCAGTTTCATTGATACTATCAATAAATGATAAAGGATTTATTGGGAAAGGTGTTGTAGGTGCGTCTATAAAAGTAGATTTTGTCTTGTCGAGAAATGGCTGTAATTGTTTTAAATCATCATCTTTAACACCTTTAAAATCTAAGTAAATAAAATTTACGTGATGATTTGATTTTTCGCTTACTTGGTTTAATAGTTCTAAAGCAAATTGTGTTTTTCCTGTACCTGAACTTCCTGCAACTGCAATATGGCTGTTATCGTACAAATTTGTATCATTAAACCCTAAATAAATTTCCTCATCTGAATTTATTTTTTTCCCAATATTTATTTTTATAGGCTCCCCAAAATATGTTTTTTCAATATTTTGGTTTTTATTTCTAACAGCATCATGACTAACGGTAACACTCTCTAAAGAGGATATTCCTCTGTCTAAATGATCATTCATAAAATCAAAAAACGTATAATTATTGCTATTTGAAAATAGATTATCCATTTTTTCTAAACCGTGGTCAATATGTAGTTTTATGTATTTTGAAATATTCTCGTCTGTTTTATAAATTCTATAATGTTGGCAGATTAATGCAATGTAAAAACCTTTATACTTTTCGTCAAACAAAGTTTGATCTTTGTATTCTTTTCCTTTCGAATCGTATAAGTTAAAATCTGAACTACTAAATTTTCTATCTGTTTGCAATGAATAACCTAACGCTATTCTTGCAATAACATTTTCTTTTTCACCAGCAGGTAATTTACTTGTTAAATTCCTAACAATCTTTCTATTTGCTTCTGATGTTTTAATATTAATTTGCATAGAGTTCGTTATATTTATTTATAAGGTTTTCAGGTTGAGCTTCCAAAAATTCAGAAGAATCTGTACTTGTGTTATTAATGATATAGGATTTACTAATTCTTGGTTTTAACATAGTGAATTCATCCTCAGTCAATTCCTTATGAATAAGAGGAAATAAAACCACTTGTTTAGAAACATTTGGATAAAACTCATTAATCATATTTTCTGCGTGGTCTTTATCAAATTTTTGCATAGGTGAATCAATAAAAACAGGAAATTCAATATCAGATTCATCGACCAATGCTTTTAAAAGGGCAGAAGCGTACATTTGACGTTCTCCCATTGATAAAGAGCCTTTGTCAATTTTTTCGTCTCTTGTGTTAAACAGATTAATATCTACGTCATCACCAGAAAGATTAATATCAACTTCAACTTTTTTTATAAAGTCCTCTTTATGCATTAAAGTTGTTAATTGATTTATCATATTTTCTTCTAAAGATTTTTTCTTTTCCTCTTTTAATGATTTGATAAAACTATTTAAAATGTTGATTAAATCTTTTGCTTTTTCTTCTTTCGCACTATATTTACTAGAATCGTCAATTTTATTACGTAGTTCCGTTTGTCTTGTCTTTGATGTTTTATTATCGTTATCTAAAGAACCTTTTTCCTCTCTTAAATCCCCTTTCTCGTTTTCAATATTAGATATACGCTCACCTAACTTTTCTTTTTTTTCTTTCAAGTTTGAAGTATACTCATCCTCAGTATCTTTTTCTGCATTTCTAATTTTTCTACTGATAGAAGATATTTTACTTTTAGAGCTAGAATACTCTTTGTTTAATTTTGTATATTTTTCTTTAAAAATTAGTTTTAAATTATTTATTAAAGTGTTTACCTCGTTTGTTTCAGAATCTGTAAAATCGTGTAAACTTTTGAAATTACTTGGAATTTCATCTGTGTCAGAAAAGAAGTGTTTTTTTATAAGTTTGGAAATTTGGTCATCATAAAATTTTCTAATACTTGTTGTAATAACGACAGGAAAGTCTTTTTTTGATGCTTCTAAATCATCTAAAACACTATTTACTTTTTCGTTTACGTCATCTTGTTTAAATTTATTTGTTCTTATAGATTGTTCATCTTTTAATTGTGTAGAAACTTCCATTAAAGTTTCTCCAGCAAGTCCAAAAGGAATTAAATCAAATAGTTCTTTTAAACTATCTTTTAATTCTGTTAGTTCTGTATTTAAAGTTGATTCTTTTTCTTTTAGCGTATTAAGTTCTTCAAGGGTCATTTGGTTTCCCCCTCGAATTAATTTTCGTTGAATCTCTTCAAATTCACTTTCTTTTTCCATTTTTTCATCATCCAATTTTTGAATTCTTTCGTCAATAGAACCTATTTTAATTTTTATGTTTTTAATATCAGCCTTAATTTGATTTAGTTTAGTTTTTTCTTCTGGTTTTGCAGATTTTTTACGGTAATCATCTTGCAAATTATCAAGACTCTCTTTTAAATCCTCATATCTTTTTATCCCTAAAACTTCTGTATATGCTTTACTTAATAGCTTTCTTTGTTCTAGCGAATTAACTTCTGCAAGTGATACTATTTTTTCCGCATCAAAAAAGAAAAATTTTGCAATTTCGATTGGCAAAATAAAATCACGTATAAAAATTTCTTCTCCATCTTGTTTTCCATCAGAAGTTAAATCTTGAATTAGTTCATTTTTAAAGCCATCAACTAAAACTTCAACTGTATCACCCCTTGTACTTGTAATTATATCATAAGACCTTGTAATTTCAATTTCAGAACAAGTAATTTCAGGTATTTTAACATCACCAAATGTAATAGAAACCGAAAATTTTGCTTCCCCCTCAACTTTTGCTAATCTATTTAAACTATTACCAATATATTTTACGTAACCACCTTTGTCCGCAATCTCTTTTTGGTAAAGTTCATCTACTTTTTCCATTTGTTTACCATACAAACACCACACTAAAGACATTAAAAAAGTGGTTTTACCAAACCCATTTTTACCACTAACAACAATAATGTTTTTATCATCCGTTGGCGATAATTCAATTTGATTTCTCCCTTTATATATTCCAAAGTTTTTTAAAACAATTTCTTTTATAAACATATTATTTTTCGTTTTTAATGTATCGTTCTATCGCTTTTTCAATGTCACCTTTTAAACCTATTTTTCTTTTTAAAAGTGATTTGTTTTTTTGAAGTGTGAGTAATTCTTGTATTAACTCAAAATCTTTAGGATTTTCTTTACACGATTTTTTTAATAACTCTAACTCTTTTTCGTGTTTTTTATTGCGGTCTTTCATGTCTAATTCAATTTTGTATGCTTGGTGGTATAATTTAGAAACTTTGTAATTAAAAATAAGATCACGATACCAGATTGTTTGAATTGCAATTAATTCTTGATTTGTAATTAATTCTATGTGTGATTTATCTTCCTGCACCATCTTTTGTGCTTCTAATAATCGTTTTAATAGTGATGCTCTGTATTTAGGCGTATATGGTCCAAAACCTTTAATCGCTTTAGTGCCATTTCTTCTTTCTGGCATTCGGTTTTCGACAATATTTCTTTCATCAACCATTTGATTACGTAAGTTTAATAACGGCGTAAGCCAAGTTAAACCGTTATCAATTAACGCAGTCATTGATTTATCTTTTTTCACAACTGTACACGTCCAGCAACCAAAACGACTTTGTCCGCAAGATTTATGATTTTTTGAGGTTACAACTGTCGGACATTCATAATCATCAGCACTTGCATCTGAGTATAATTGAAAAAGTTCAGAATTATCTGCTCCCCAAGGCGATTCCATCGTATTGATAATGTACCACACTTCTTCTAACTCCAAATCTCTTATCGGAGCATACATATCTGTATTTGCTTGAGTAGGGTGTTTGGTTAATCTTTTTCCTCGTATTTCGTGCTTTTTCATAGATTTTGCACGCTGAGCGCTTTCACTTTTTCTTGTTCCAATCAATATTACCGCCTCTCCAAATTCGTCGAGTTGTTCGATTAGAAATCTTGAAGTTGGTTTTATTTTTAATCTTTCGGTACACCATCTAAAAGTATTATTTGGTGCAGGATAACCCTTACCAATTAAATTAACCCAAAATGAATCTTCCAACCTTGGAATTGTTTTTACAACTTTAATTGGCATATCTTGGTCTCGTGCTGCAATTTCTATTTTGTCTAAAACTCTATATACATATTCTGTAATTATAGGATTTTCAACCATTGTGTCATTACAAACCACATAGATTTCTCTTGTTATTCCTGTTAGTTCTTTTACTTGTTCAATTGCTTTCCAAACAAGCTGAAGCATAACAGTCGAGTCTTTCCCGCCACTAAAACCAATTATCCACGGACGATTTGTTTCGTCTGCATAAAGATATTGGTCTATTATTTCGTCTATTAATATTTGTGTAAATTTCGCCATATTTCGGTCGTAAAGTTAATATTTTTTCTGTGAGCGTTAGCAAAATCAGGCTCTTTTGGATTTTTGGTGTTTGGCTTTGCGGGTTAGCAAAAAATCCAAATGTGCTAAATGTGTAAGGACTTTTCTTCGCTTATAGCTAACTATTTATATCCAGACGAATATATTGATTTATTATCTAACATTAGCATCAGGAAATAATTTATTTTTTTCATTTTATTTGGATAAATATTTGTAGCAAATATATAGTGTTTTTAATTGAAAATTACTGTTGTCCGATAAAAATTTCCTCGTTCTTTTGAAAGCCTTATAAAATAGGTATTTCCACTGTTTTTTGTTTTTGGGGACTTACTTTTCTGTTTTAAAAAAATAAACGTTTTCAAAAATCATAACGTACTGATAATAATAGACTTAAAAAATATTCAAGTCTATTAAATTTTGACCTGTAAAAAATCATTAACTTTTATCGGACAACAGTGATTGAAAATTGAGAATTGAGAATTATCAAATTGTTCAATTGTTCAATTGTAATTCAAAATTCTTAATAATTTTGTCGCAATACATTAAATATATATTCAGATATTTGCAAAAACTCAATTTATTATTTTGAAAGGTAAAAAATTCTTATTAATCCTTTTATTTCCGGCACTTATAAATGCACAAGCCTTTCGTAATTATTCGAATGAATTTCTAAATATCGGCGTAGATGCTGCTGCTTTAGGGATGAGCAAATCTGTTGTTGCCACAAGTAATGATGTAAATTCGATTTATTGGAATCCTGCGGGTTTAGTAAATGTACAAGATTATCAAGGGTCTTTGCTTCACGCTTCTTATTTTGCTGGGATTGCCAACTACAATTTTGCGGGCTTTGCAATGCCAATTAATGACCAAAGTGCTATCGGATTTTCTGTAATACGTTTTGGAGTTGATGACATTCTAAATACCACAGAATTAATTGATAGTCAAGGGAATATAAATTTCAATAACATTAGTTCATTTTCTGCAGCAGATTATGCCTTTAATATTGCTTATGCCAGAAAATTATCCTTTAACAATCTGCATTTTGGAGTAAATACTAAAATTATTCGTAGGATTATTGGTGATTTTGCCACTTCGTGGGGATTTGGTTTTGACGCAGGAATTCAGTTTGAAAGAAAAAACTGGAAGTTTGGGCTAGTGATAAGAGACATAACAACCACCTACAATACGTGGAGTATCAACAAAGATGAATATGATAAAATTAAAAATTCTATTCCGGGAGAAAATCAGGAATTACCGGAAACTACGGAAATCACAAAACCAAAAGTACAACTTGGAGTTGCTAAGAAATTTGGAATTTCAAGAGATTTATATCTGCTAACAGAATTTGATTTAAATATGCGTCTCGCAAAAACTAATGATTTAATATCTACCAATTTTGTAAGTATAGACCCTACTTTTGGGTTTCAATTGGATTATATAGATTTGGTATATTTACGTGGAGGCATCGGAAATATTCAAAATATAACACAGTTTGACGGAAGCAAAAATTTATCTTTTCAACCAAATTTCGGAATCGGCTTTAAGTATAACGGCATACAAATAGATTATGCTTTAACAAACATAGGAAGTGTTGGCAATGCCTTATTTTCCAATATATTTTCTGTTAAAATTGATTATAGTTTTTTTAGACCTTAAAACAGTTTAGCATCAGCCCTTTGTAAAAATAATGCAAGTACAGTTTTTATCCATTGTGGAGAATCGTTTCGCAGATCCAAAGATACTATAAACATTGAATTTTAGTTATATAATTTTGCATATCATAACACATTAATTCATTGTTTTTCAATTTATTAGGTTATGACTTTCCAAGACGGACTTTCAAGCCGTATTTTTGAGTACAAATTTTTGTGGATTTATAATGAGCTTCAATTTTTCAAAAGCCTCAGGATTATTTATTACTTTTGATATTATTTCTTGACTATCCACATCACCCAAGAGTAAATCTATTATTTCTGCAATAGCTATAAGTAAAGCTAACAAGCGGTCATGTAATTTTAACTCAAGGCATTCAGCTTTAGTGTTTTCAAAGAGTTTGCCGAGACTTTCATAGTTTTCCATTCGGTTTTTTATCGATATAAACATAGTACCATCGTAATATCCCATCACCAAAAATTAATAGCCCAATACACTCCTATTTATCACGTGATTCCAAACTTTTGACACCCCTTCTATCTTATATCCTATCTTTTGTATAGTAGTATCATCAAAAATAAAGGCTTTAATTCCTGTATTAGTTCCGCAACCCTCTAATGTTGATACAGATTGCTTAACTACGCCCAAAAGAAAATTACGCCAATTTATTTTATAATTGCTCTTCAGCCGATAATAAGCGTCCTTCCCATAATTTGTATAAGATTCCCAGCTACTATTTATAAAATTATGCACATTCTTCTTGTCTAAAAATGGAAGACTAAGCAAAATATCTATCAGTGATAAACCTGATATTCCCTTTTGCTTGACTGTGCTAAAAACACAATGTAGTTTTCCTAATATTATACCCTTGATTCTTATACTTTTAGTTCCTGCGAAACTTGAGTTTATAATTCTATCATACTTAACCTTCCTAATCTAAAGAACAAAAATACAGTATTTCTTATGTAATCATCTAATTATACCTATTTAGCTACAAAATCCCGTACGAATTAATTACGATTTTTAATTGAAATCAAAAATCGTAAATTGTAATTTATCCAATTAATTCCCCTCCAAATCTTCCCAAAATTCATAAGCTCTACGCAAGTGAGGTATCACGATTGTACCTCCCACCAAAGTTGCAATAGACAGGCTTTCCATCACTTCTTCTTTAGTAATTCCTTCTTTGTAGCAGGTTTCTAAATGATATGCAATACAGTCATCGCAACGCAATACGGCGGAGGCAACTAAGCCCAACAATTCTTTTGTTTTTACAGGCAAATGCCCCTCTTTATAGGCGTTGGTATCCAGATTAAAAATTCTTTTGATTACTTTATTATCAGTACTCAAAATTTTGTTATTCATTTTCTGACGGTACTCGTTGAATTCTCTAACTTTAGTTGACATTTTTTTGCTGTTTTTTAATAACAAAACTTGAAATATAAATGCTTATTTCATACAATATTAAAATTGGAATTGATACAATTATTTGGCTAGCAACATCTGGAGGTGTAATAATTGCTGATAAAACCAAAACAACTATTAAAGAATGTTTGCGGTATTTTCTTAAAAACTCTGGCGTAATTAGTCCTATTTTTGACAGAAAATAAATAAGAACAGGTAGCTCAAAAACTAACGAAACTCCAAGTAATGTGTTGGTAATCAAACCTACATACGACCCTAATGTAAAGTTATTTACAATTTTATCACTAATTTGGTATCCGTAAAAGAAAGAAACAGACATCGGTGCAATTACATAATAACTGAATAAAACACCAATAAAAAATAGAAGCGAAGCAATAAAAATAAACCCGCGAGATTTACTTTTTTCATTCTTGTGTAGCCCCGGTGAAATAAATCTCCATATCTCCCATAATAAATAAGGAAAAGAGATAATCACACCTAAAATTAAAGAAGTCCAAATGGAACTCATCAGTTGTTGTGTCAACTCCAAACTTTGTAGTTTCTGAGGAAAAGAAAGATTGCATAAACCACTTTCTATACCAATACTACCAAAAATTTGACAAAAAAACTTGTAAGTGACAAAATTTGGGTTTAAATGTGCCAATAAAAAGTGGTCGTAAACCTCTGTTTGAAAAACAAATATTACAACAGCAGTTATAAAAATTACAGCACTGCTTCTAACGAGATGCCATCTCAACTCTTCTAAATGTGATAGAAAAGACATTTCTTTTGGTTTATCGCTCATCTAAAAAACACCTTCTTTAATTAAATCGTGTAAATGTACAACTCCTAAATAATTAGTAGCCGTTTCGTCGGTAACTAATATTTGAGTAATATTATTGTTTTCCAAAGTCTTCAGAGCATCAACAGCCATCGAATCTACGGAAATTGTTTTTGGATTTGTAGACATTATATCATTGGCTTTTAGCGTGTTAATGTCTGTTGTTTTACGCAGCATTCTCCTAATATCTCCATCGGTAATGACACCAATAATTTTATTGTTTTCGGTAACGGCTGTAACTCCAAGTCTTTTTTCGGTAATTTCCATAATTACGTCAGTTATGCTACTATTTAGAGATACAGAAGGCGTTTGATTATTTTTTATCAAATCAGAAACACGTAAATACAGGCGTTTGCCCAAAGCTCCTCCGGGGTGATACTTTGCAAAGTCACTGCTTGTAAATCCTTTTAATTCTAATAAACAAACAGCCAAAGCATCTCCCATTACTAACTGTGCTGTTGTGCTGGTTGTTGGTGCTAAATTATTTGGACAGGCTTCTTTTTCTACATAACAATTTAAGGTATAATCTGCGTTTGTACTGAGAAAAGAATCTGTATTTCCTGTGATTGCAATAATTTTATTTCCATAATTTTTTATCAAAGGAACTAAAACTTTAATCTCGGGAGTGTTGCCGCTTTTAGAAATACAAATGACAATATCTTCATTTTGAATAGTCCCCAAATCTCCGTGAATTGCATCGGCTGCGTGCATAAAAATTGACGGAGTTCCCGTAGAATTAAAGGTCGCAACAATCTTAGTAGCAATATTTGCACTTTTGCCGATACCAGTAACAATTAAACGCCCTTTAGAGTTTGTAATAAATTTAATTGCTTTTTCAAAGTTTTCGTCAATTAAATTTGCTAAATTAGCAATCGCTTTACTTTCTGTGAGAATAGTCTCTTTTGCTGTGGATATTATGGACTTCAAATCTTTCAAGGTTTAATCTACCAATCTTTTACTGGCGTTAAGAAAATTATGTTTTTAAGGAATATAATGTAACTTGCAATTTTACAACAGGTGAACAAAATTACTATAAATAATATTATAGACTATCAAAGTTTTGGGATTTTATTTATTATACATATATTTGACTGATTAATAATTTTATGAATAAAGAAATTAATTTACGTAGCAATTTAAAAAAGTTTTTTGGGTTCGACCAGTTTAAAGGCTTGCAAGAGGGCGTTATAAAAGCAGTTTTACGAAGAGAAAATGTATTTGTAATTATGCCAACTGGTGGCGGAAAGTCTTTGTGCTATCAGCTACCAGCTTTGATGGGCAAAGGAACGGCGATTGTAGTTTCTCCTTTGATAGCTTTGATGAAAAATCAGGTAGATTCAATTAGAGGCATTTCTGAAAATGCAGGAGTTGCTCATGTCTTAAATTCATCATTAAATAGGACAGAAATAGCGTTGGTAAAAAAAGATATTGAGGACGGAGTTACCAAATTATTATATGTAGCCCCAGAGTCTTTAATAAAGGAAGAATACGTTGAATTTCTAAAGACACAAAGTATATCTTTCGTAGCAATTGACGAAGCACATTGCATTTCTGAATGGGGACACGATTTTAGACCAGAATACAGAAATATAAGAGCTATAATCAAAGAAATTGGAGATATTTCAATTATTGGTTTAACAGCTACGGCTACAGAAAAAGTTCAAGAAGACATTCTAAAAACCTTAGGGATTTTAGACGCAAAAACATTTAAAGCCTCTTTTAATAGACCTAATTTGTTTTATGAAGTAAGACTTAAAACAAAGGATGTAAATAAAGATATTATTAAATTTGTAAAACAATATATTGGCAAATCTGGAATTGTTTATTGTTTAAGCAGGAAAAAAGTAGAGGAGGTAGCTCAAGTACTGCAAGTAAATGGAATAAAAGCAGTCCCGTATCATGCCGGTTTAGACGCCAAGAAGAGATCAAAGCATCAAGATATGTTTTTGATGGAAGATTGCGATGTTGTGGTTGCCACTATTGCGTTTGGTATGGGCATAGACAAGCCAGATGTTAGGTTCGTAATTCATCATGATATTCCTAAAAGTTTAGAAAGTTATTATCAGGAAACCGGAAGAGCAGGAAGAGATGGAGGCGAAGGATATTGCTTAGCATTTTATGCGTATAGAGATATTGAAAAGTTAGAAAAATTTATGTCTAGCAAAACAGTTGCAGAGCAAGAAATAGGTCATTCCTTACTGCAGGAGGTAGTCGGCTACGCAGAAACCTCTATGAATAGGCGTAAGTATTTGTTGCATTATTTCGGTGAAGAATTTGACGAAATAAACGGATTAGGTGCCGAATTAGACGACAATACTAGAAATCCAAAGAAAAAACACGAAGCAAAAGACCAGGTAGTAAAACTCCTTTCTGTTGTTGACAAAACAAAAGAGAAATACAAATCAAGAAACGTTGTAAATACCATTATAGGTAGAGAAAATGCAATGTTATCTTCGCACAGAACACACAGCCAGCCTTTCTTTGGCATAGGTAATGATAAAGATGATAAATACTGGATGGCATTAATCAGACAGGTTCTTGTTGTACCTTACTTACGCAAAGAAATAGAGGAATACGGTGTTTTGAAACTAACTAAAGAAGGGCGTGATTTTATAGAAAACCCATCATCTTTTTTTATGACAGAAGATCACGTTTATAGCGGTGAAGACGACAATTCTATAATTACAAACTCTAAAGAAACTTTATTTGCAGCAGATGATAAATTAATAACGATGCTAAAAGATTTGCGCAAGAAAATGGCAACAAAATTAGGAGTTCCTCCGTTTGTGGTATTTCAAGACCCTTCTTTAGATGACATGGCTCTAAAATACCCTATCTCTTTAGCAGATTTGTTTACCATTCATGGCGTGGGAGAAGGGAAATCACGGAAATATGGTAAAGAATTTATAGAATTAATTGCTGCTTACGTTAAAGAAAACGATATTATACGTCCAGATGATTTAATTGTAAAAAGTACAGGTATAAACTCTGGATTAAAGCTATATATCATTCAAAATACAGACAGAAAACTACCGTTAATAGATATTGCTAAGTCTAAAGGATTAGAAATGAATGCTTTAATTAAAGAAATGGAAGTTATAATCTACGCTGGAACCAAATTAAATATTAATTACAGCCTCGATGATTTATTAGACGAAGACCAACAAGAAGAAATATATGATTATTTTATGGAAGCAGAATCCGATAAAATACAAGAAGCCTTAGATGAATTTGATGGAGATTACGATGAGGAAGAATTGCGTTTAATGCGGATTAAATTTATTAATGATGTGGCTAATTAAAAAGTAACCTCCTGAAAATAAAGAAGTTACTTTTTTGAAGCGGAGAATGAGGGATTCGAACCCCCGGACTTGTTACAGTCAACAGTTTTCAAGACTGCCGCATTCGACCACTCTGCCAATTCTCCGAGAGTATAAATTATATATATCCCTAAGCGGGTGCAAATGTAATAACCTTTTTTGAATTTAGAAAAAGTTTTTATGTTTTTTTGCCTCGGTAGATTCAACCCCCAAATGCAACTTTTTTATTTACAAATTTATAAAATATATTTTTAGGATTATCATAATTTAGATTTTTTCTTGGTCTTCGGTTAATTTTATGTTGTATGTTTTTGATTTCCTTCTCGCTATATAGACTGAATATTGATTTTTTTGGTATATATTGCCTAACTAATTTGTTAGTATATTCGCTTAACCCTCTTTCCCACGAAGAATAAGGATGTGCGAAAAAGAACTCTGTTAATAATTTTTTAGACATTTTTATATGTTCGGCAAATTCAGTTCCATTATCAGAAGTAATTGAATGAACAAATTTCTTATAAGGCATTAGCATATCAATAACAGTATCGGCTAATTCTTCAGCTTTTTTACCAAAAAGTAGCTTTTTCATTAAGAAAAAAGCAGTAGTTCTTTCAACTATTGTAACAATTGCTCCTTTTCTATCTTTTCCTATAATTAAATCTATTTCCCAATCGCCAAAGCGTTTTTTGTTGTTAATTATATAGCTCCTAAAATCTATCGAAACACTATCTTTAATTGTGTTTTGTTTACCTGAAACTGGACGTTTTCTGTGTTTTAATTGATGCTTAGATTCAGCCATCAAGTGCAATTTTTTTCATAAGCTAACATTAATTATATTTGTGTAGGCTTAAATTTCAGCTAATCAATATTGTATCACAATTATGAAAAGAGAAATTATGATGACATCTGACGGCTCTACAACCATTCATTTACCAAATTGGAATGAGCAATATCATTCTAAACACGGTGCAATTCAAGAGGCATATCACGTGTTTATAAAATATGGATTATACGCCGTCTCAAAATCAAATATTTCAATTTTTGAAATTGGTTTCGGAACAGCGTTAAACTGCTTTATCTCACTTTTGGAGGCTCAAAAAAACAACTATGCAATTGACTATGTAGCTGTGGAAGCATACCCTGTTACCAAAGAAGAAGTGCTAAAACTAAACTATATAACAGAGCTAAAAGCTGGAGATAAACAAGCCTTATTTGAAAAGATGCACGCTACAAGTTGGGGTGAAAAACACGAAATATCGGATAATTTTAAGTTGACCAAAAGGCATCAATTCTTTCAAGAGATAAAAGACAACAGCTCTTTTGATATTATTTATTTTGATGCTTTCGGGGCAAAGCATCAACCGGAATTATGGACATCAACAATCTTTAAAAAAATGTTTGTAGCCTTAAAAACGGACGGAATTTTAGTTACTTATTCCGCGAAAGGAAGTGTAAGACGGGCAATGCAAGAAGTAGGATTTGTTGTAGAAAAATTACCCGGACCACCAGGAAAAAGAGAAATGCTACGCGGAATAAAAAATGACCGTTAAAAGTTATAAGATTGACGCTGGAAGTTGGAAACTAATAATTACACTATTAAATCATTGAACTATTAAATCAACAATATGGAATTTAGAAGACTTGGAAAGCGAAAAAGAAAAAAACCTAAAAGAGGTTTTATTTTAGTGATTTTATTAATAATAATTATTTATATATGGATGAATGCAGAATCTATAATTACTAGATTTTTTTAATAAAATCAAATTAGGATTTTGGAATTACAAATTAGTTGTCAGTTGTTAGTTGCTGGTCATTCATTCGTAATTGTCTTGGTTCTTTTATCTATTTTAATTTTTAACTTCCAGATTTGCCAGCTGACCACAAGCTGCGTCAATATCTTTGCCTCTGCTTCTACGAATGTTTACCACAATATCATTCATCTTTAAATTGCTGATATAATTGCTCATTGTCTGTGAGTTTGCCTGTTGAAACACTCCATCGTCAATAGGATTATATTCTATTAGGTTTACCTTACAAGGAACGTATTTGCAGAATTTTATCAATGCATCAATGTCTTCTTTACGGTCGTTAATTCTACCCCAGACAATATATTCATAAGTAATTCTGCGTTTGGTTTTCGCATACCAGTATTCTAAGGATTCTTTTAAATCTCCTAATGAAAACGTAGAGTTAAAAGGCATAATTGAAGTCCTAACTTCGTCAATAGCAGAATGTAGCGAGACAGCAAGATTAAATTTTACTTGGTCATCTGCCATTTTTCTGATAATCTTAGGTACACCAGATGTAGATACTATAATTCGTTTTGGAGACATTCCTAATCCTTCTGGCGAAGTTATTTTTTCAATAGATTTAATTACATTATTATAATTCATCAAAGGCTCGCCCATTCCCATAAAAACAACATTAGAGAGTTTACGATTGTAATACAATAAACTCTCTTTGTTAATTGCTACTACTTGGTCATAAATTTCATCTGGATTTAGATTTCGCATCCGTTTTAAACGAGATGTCGCACAAAATTTACATTCCAAACTACAACCTACTTGGCTAGAAACACAGGCTGTTGTTCTAGTTTTTGTAGGAATTAAAACAGATTCTACAACCAATCCGTCGTGCAGGCGAACGGCATTTTTGACAGTTCCGTCTTTGCTGCGTTGCATTATATCAACTTTGATATGATTAATCACAAAGTTTTCCTGCAACATTTCTCTCGTTGCTTTAGAAAGGTTTGTCATATCATCAAAAGAATGTACAGATTTTCCCCACAGCCATTCATAAACCTGATTTCCACGAAAGGCTCTGTCTCCGTTTTTGATAAAAAAATCACGAAGCTGCTCTTTGGTTAAAGCTCTTATATCTTTCATATGTTTATGTATTTATTTAGTTAAACTATTGATATTAAGTATATTAATTGTTTAATATTCTGTTTTAATCGTGAAATCCCCTTACCCAATTATAATAGTTTGAGTTTTTCTATAATTTTTAATTAAGTTGCAAAATACTAAGAAAATTAAAATTTCATATTCATGCTCTACGGCAATACTCTTTGGTGCTTAACGTTTGTTGTCAGTTTCATTTTCGGGGTTTCCATAGTTTTGTATGGATATTTAAACCTCCAGTAAAGAACGACCTTTATTATTTTATGCAACTTGTGTTTTAACCACTACTTCAACTCCCAATTCTTTTAGGGTAACTACTCAAGTAGTTTAATTTACTTGTTATCAGTTAGTTAAAAAACAAAAAGGCTATAGTTTAGAATAGGTATTATTTTTGTATATTTGCCTATGGAATTATCAGATATCAAGTCATACCTTTTGACTTTATAGGTTGTAGAACGCACGATGTTTATAAAGGATATACAGGAAACAGGCGATAATGCTTCTTGTATATCCTTTAAACTGTTTGTCCTTAATTTCACCAAGGTGTGTACAAATTGTATTTATTCCTTTTTTTGACATAATTTATAGTTTTTAGTTATTAATTGTTAATTGTTGTTGCCAAATCTTATTAAACACATAATCTAAATATTGGCGTTTAAAGTCTGGGTCGTCCGTAAATTTTTTATATAAATCGGTATAGATAAACATTATACCTTGTATTAAATTTTCTACCTTTTTATCGGAAGTAATTTTAGCATTTTGTTTGTCTGAATTTTTTATTGTATTAAGAGTGTCTAAATCTCGAATAAACTCTTTTGGTAATTCCTCGAATAAGTATTGTATTATCTTATCATCATCTGACCAATTATCTATGCCAAAACGAGCATTAAATTCATTGATAATGGCTTGTAAGGTATCAAATTCATTATCTCCTTTTTTACCTTTCATTGTTGGCGGTGTTGGGTCTATTTCTTCATCACCTTTTAGTTTGATATTTTCTTTAGTAGTAATTGATAACCTGTAGCTATCTAAATCTATGGCTTCTAAAATGCCTTTTGCTAAATCGTCTGTACCTTCTGGTTTTATTTTTGGTAATAAAAATTTAAAAAACCAATATAATCTTTCCCAATAAACGTCTGAAAAAGTCAATATTTTAGATAAGAAAGCATACGTTCTAAAGAATGATTTTGCTTTTACATAGAAATCTATTTGAGCATCTGTATCTAATTCATTTCTAAAAGTAGTAACACACTTATCTATTATTGGCTCTAATTGTTCTCTTGTGCCATTATTAAAATATAGGTCGGTAAATTTAGTTATATTTTCTTTTGTATAGATTTGAAAATTATCCAATGATTCTTGTAAATCGTTTAATTTATTAGCGTCTGTTTCTTCACTTAAGATAGTAGTTGTATAAAATGGCTCAAAGGCATCTTTGATGTTTTCTGTAGTATTGAAAAAATCTAATACAAATGTATCTTCTTTATTAGGTGCTGACCTGTTAAGTCTTGATAATGTTTGTACTGCTTGCACATCTATTAGTTTTTTATCGACATACATAGTGTGCAGTAAAGGTTGGTCAAAACCAGTTTGAAACTTATTGGCAGCTATTAAAAAACGGTATTTATTTTTCTTAAACTCATTAGGAATATCATTACTTGAGAAACCGTTTATTTTAGCTTCATCTACATCATCACCATCTAATTCTTTTGTGCCTGAAAATGCAACAATAGCTTTGTATGGAGAATTGATTTCTTTAAGATATTCTTTAAATGCCAAGTAGTATCGTATTGCATTATTGATGCTTTTACAAACTACCATTGCTTTGGCTTGACCTTTTATTTGATTATGAGCATTTGTATTGAAATGATTTATCATTACTTTGGCTTTTTCCATAATGGAAAAGGGGTGATTTTCTACATAAACCCTTAGTTTTTTGTTGGCTTGTTTGATTTCAAACTCTGGATTATCTTCTGTTGATTTATTTAATTTGTAATACGATTGATAAGTGGTATAATTTTTAAGCACATCTAAAATAAAGCCTTCCTCAATGGCCTGTTTCATTGTGTAAATATCAAAAGGTTTAAATTTACCTTCTGCTGTTTTTGCTCCAAATGTTTCTAAGGTTTTATTTTTGGGCGTAGCCGTAAAGGCAAAATAACTACCATTTTTCAACATTTTACGCTGTTCTATCATGGTGTTTATTGCATCTTCTGAAGTGATAGGCTCTTGGTCGTGAGCCTCATCTTCACCATAAGGCACTTTCTTTTCAGATAATACCCAATTCATTTTACTTGACGTTTCACCACTTTGGCTACTGTGTGCTTCATCAATAATAATAGCAAAATGTTTGGCTTGCAATGTTCCTATTTCATCCATAACAAACGGAAACTTCTGTACTGTGGTAACAATTATTTTTTTACCATCTTCTAATGCTTTTTTTAATTGTTTACTTCCTTTATCTATGGCTTCTACAACATTGCTTACTTGTGCAAACTGTTTTATATTATCTCTAATCTGCTTATCTAATACACGTCTATCGGTAACTACAATAACACTATCAAAAATAGTATTGGTATTATCTGAATTATGTAAACTCACTAATTGATGTGCTAACCAAGTAATAGAATAAGATTTTCCCGAACCTGCTGAATGTTGAATTAAATAACGCTGACCAACTCCGTTAGCTTTAGCGTGATTTAGTATGTTACTTACTGCTCTTAATTGGTGGTATCTTGGGTAGATAAGTTTCTTTTTTATTTTACTTGTATCTTCATCTTTTTCTTCTACTATTTGAGCATAATTTTCTATCATATTGCTCAAATTTTCTTTGGTTAAACTTTCTTCCCATAAATAAGATGTTTTTAATCCGTTGGGATTTACAGGGTTTCCTGCTCCGTCATTATCTCCTTTGTTAAATGGTAAAAAGGATGCTTTAGTTCCGTTTAGATGAGTAGTCATATACACCAAATTACTATCTACTGCATAATGTACCATACATCTACCAAAGGCAAATAAGGCTTCCTTTGGGTCTCTATCGTTTTGATATTGACGGATAGCATTTTTTACATTTTGCCCTGTCCATTGATTTTTTAATTCTAATGTATTTACCGGTAATCCGTTTATGGAGATTACCATATCTAATGAATTGCTGTTGGCTAAACTGTAGTATAACTGACGAGTAACCGAAAAAATATTTGCGCTGTACTGTTTTTGTGCTGTTTGATTTAAGTGTGAGGTTGGTTTTTTATAGTAGAGTTGAACTCGAAGGCCTAAATCTTTAATACCATTACGTAAAATCTCAATAATTCCTTTTTGACGTATTTGGTCTGTTACTCTTTTAAGAAATTTTTCTTCTCCTCTTTTCAGAATGGTATTGTAAGCAAGGGGTTGTGTTTCTTTGATGAACTCAAAGAGCAATTTTTTATTAACACACAAGTCTCTGTCGTAATCTGTACTATAACTTTGACGGTAGCCATTATTTTCTATCAAATGTTTTTCTATGATAGTTTCTAAGCCTTTTTCTGATGTATCGGTTGTTTGCATAAATTACAATTTCTTTCAGTTATTTTATTGTTCCCATAAAGGTTCGTTTTGCCAATCCAGAAGATTATCATTTCCGTCTGATGGAATACTAATATACTTAATTGGAACACTTGGATATTTATTAAACAAAGCGGTTGTTTTTTCTTTTAAATGGTTATTGGGATTTACTCTTTTCAGAAAATACTTTAATAAGCATAAGAAATAGAAAACCCTTTTATTGTTGTTGTTAAAGTCTTCGCTGACCCAATTACCAACAGGTTTTAAAAGTCTTGTTGGTTCTACTGCCAAATCTTTGTTCCACAAGCGAGAATGATGAGCACAGATATTCCTGACGTAGGTAAGGGAATGTAGCCAAGATGTAAAAACAGTATAATGCAAATCGAAATAAGGGTCTACCAGATTACCTATTTTATTGTAAAAGGGTTTGATAAATAGTTGCTTATTATCTTGCCAATGGCTATCGTTATAATGGGTAGCCATACAATAAATAAACTGTGTGCGAATAGCTACTTCTATACGCTCTATGCAATCAAAAACCAATAGCCTTAGTTCTCTGTCAAAAGAATAGGTATCAATAATTTGTTTGAACGTGGTACCATCATCAAACCAATTTTTAGTCTGTTGATAAGGTAAAAAATAAGCACTTAGTCTATAATAACTAATATGAGAAAGATAGGCTATTGCTTTTGCATCATCATTTACCGTTAATTTTCGATCCTTGAGCTGTTGCAGTTGTTCTGCAAAAGATTTTGGTACTTTATGGTAGGTTCGTTTACTCATAATGCGAACCTTTTATAAAGAGAAAAGACCCCCCAAGTGTGCTACCGAAGTAAGCCTGGAGAGTGTATTATCTTTGATTAAATTATCTTCTGAAAGTAAGACCCATTTGGTATTCTTACTGAAAGCAGAACGGGTAATGCTACCGCAAATGTACGTATATGTGTATGAAAACACCAAACTTTTTAACAAATTTGTGATACGTATTAGCACTAACCCCATTGTAAAACCTTTATTAACAAGGCTTTTAATAGAAGTTCGGGATTTCCGAATTTGTTGCTTGTTACAATTCGTATCGATGTTAAAAGTATTTTTCATTATTTCTTCCCTTTCTTTAATGCTTTCACCATTTTATCGAAATCAGATTCTATTTTTTGTGTTTTGTTAAACTTGTCATATTCTGAATAGGCTTTGTTTTCTGCCTGTTTCTTAGATTTTTTACCTAAACCGTCTAACACCTTGTATTCGTTGAAAGCTAACTGCTCCATAGTAAAGGTATTTTCCCTTTCTATTAAGCCTTCTATGTAATCGAAATAGCCTGTTACGGTACGTTCTAATTGTTTTATTTTTTTTTCTTGCAGATAGTTTTTAGCAATACTAGTGTCGGATTTTATTACCCTTCCATCTGGTGCATTTTTCCAAGTGGTTAATCCCATATTTTCTTTATTGCTATCGGCTTTTAAGAAAATGATTTCGGCTGCTGTTTTATCCGTTATTGCATAATGAAATTTATTTTGAACCGTAGCATAGAATTTTTTAGTAATAGATGATTGTGGGTCGTAGTCGATACTACATTCCGCAAAAATATCGGTTACTTGTTGGTAAATTCTGCGTTCGCTGGCACGTATGGAACGAACACGCTCTAATAACTCTTTAAAGTAATCTTTACCAAATAGTGTTTTGCCTTGTTTTAGGCGTTCATCATCTATGGCAAAGCCTTTAATAATGTATTCTTTTAAGGTTTTGGTAGCCCAAATACGAAATTGTGTAGCTCTGGTAGAATTAACCCTATACCCAACAGAAATAATGGAATCAAGGTTATAAAATTTAGTAGCATAATTTTTACCGTCTGATGCAGTTGTCAAAATTTCTTTGACAACTGAATTTTCTTCTAACTCTCCTTCTTTAAATATGTTAGTTAGGTGGTAGCTTATGGTTTGTTTAGAGGTGCTAAACAATTCTCCCATACTTTTTTGGGTCAACCAAATGCTTTCTTCAAGAAGCATCACATCCAAACGAACATCTCCTGATGGTGTGGTATAGAGTAGAAAATTTGATTCTTGCATAGCTTTTACTGTTTTATATTCTCAACTGGTGCATTATTTGCACTTGTTGCCTTTAGTTTATAATTTAACTTCCCCAATACCGATTCTGCTATCATTGCTTTTTGGTATTCTTGTATTAACTCTATTTCTTTCTCTGCTTTGGCTATGGCTTGGTCTATTTTTTCGGTTTCGGTTTTGATGTGGATGATTATTTGTTGTTGCTCTTCTTCGGGGGGAACAATTACTTTAAAATCCTTTAAAATTGGCAACCTTACACTATCAACAGTTGACTTTGAATTATATCTCATTAAATCCTTTATCAAATTAAATTTTAAATAATCAACAAGAAACTCAAGAGATATTTTTTTAGCCATATCATAGAAAAGATATACTCTTTGATGGAAATCAAACTTTCCATTAACTAAATGAAATACTTTACCCACACCAACTCCGTCACCTGCTGTTAAAATTCCAACTCCATCAAAAGAATACGAATTAATCCTCTCAACCTTTTGTGAACGAACAAAAAAGGGATATTCACCATTATCAACTCTATCTTCAGTATTTCTTCCTCCAGTTGTAATTTTACAAATATGACGTAAACGCAATACCTCCCAATGCTCTGGAATATCTCCCAACCAATCTATACCACTATTTTTTAGTTTTACATTTGGGTTGATACCTTCAGTCACTGCTTTATTAATAACCGCTTGTCTTTGCTCTTTAAGTAGTTTTATAAAGGTTTGCTTTTTGGTGATGAAGGTTTTTATTTCCCTGCACTTCTTGTCAAGGTAGTTTGCTATGGCGGTTTGTTCGGAGAGGGGAGGGAGAGTAACCGTCATATTACCAATTTGATTGGCATATATATGATGAATAGTTACACCTCTGCCATACATTACAAATTCAGGTTTACATATTGAAGATATAAAATAAGAATAGAATTCATTCAGAATATTTGTTTTTAGAGGTCTTAAAATTATTATATCTCCTCCTAACAATATGTCAGAATGATTTAATGTTTTACAATTACATAAATCAATGCTTGTAGTAGTCGTTGATCCAGGTATAAGTATTTCATTTCCTTGAGACTTTTTACCTTGTTCTATATTTGTTTTTTGAAAATTATCATCTACAATATTATATCCCTTAAGTCTAGTAAATAACTCTCCGTATAGCAGACATTTATTATTACCTTTTTCAGTAATATCAAGTTTAGATAATCCTTGACCTTTATCAAAACTATATAAACTCTTCAACCTCCTCACTTCCCAATGCACAGGTATTTTCTCCATCCAAGGGATATTAGTTTTTTTATACTTGTTTGGTTGTGTCATTATTCATAATTTATTTTAAATATTCTTAATAAGAAAATATACTTATATTCTTTTTAGGAATTAGTTCTTCCATATTTTCTATTTCTTCATAATCTATAATGCACTCTTTTGTAATTATATTTTTAATTTCTTTATCCTCAAGAAAATCAAACTTCCATATATGATTATTATCACACTCATTATCTTTAGCCTTAATACTTTTAGCTAATTTAAAAATCTTTCCTTCAGGCTCTATACTAACCTTATTTTCCTTTAATAATAATCTTTGTAGCCAAAGATCTAAATATTCTGTATTAGGTATCTTACTAAATTTTTTATTAATCTTACGTGTTAAGTTTTCCCTTAATTTATCATCATCTATTATAACTAACAATCTATTAAGTATAAGGGTATAAATAGAGTATATTCTAGGGTTTTTTAAAGCTATATCAGAAAGAATACTTATTAATACTGTTATATTCTCATGTAGATGTTCGAATTTTCTTACTTGACTTGTTGTTTTGTTAAGATTATCCTTATTTTTTTTAAAATAAGAGTATCTATTTATGGTTTTTTCTATAAATATAACTTTCTCTATATTTTCTAAATATGCGGATAGCATTTTAGTTATCGTTCCTGAATTTGGATATTTATCGGACACTTGTGTTTTAATCACTAAAAGTTGCTTCTGTAAATTCAATTTAGAAAAATCTATTAATAGTGTTTCTAACTTATCTTCTTTTATAGATGACTCTATTATATCTTTAGAGCCTACAGTCTTACCTGAATTTAATTTCATCCTCCCTGTTTCTTCCAAAGTTATAGTGAGCTCTTTAAGTATTTTTTCTGCATCTAAGGGATTATTTGTGAATATTCTGTAATCATCTCTGTATCTTATTATTTTATATTCTTCAATATCTTTTAATTTATCAGTCAATAACATATCTATATAGCCTAAAACCATCTCCGCAATAAAATCCATCATTACACTACCTTGAGGTATTCCATTAGTTTGTCCTTTAGACATATCTCTTATACTTTCATCAATCTTATTGCCAAGTAAAGATTCATCATCTATTTTATCCTCATCATCTTGAATATTCTCCCTTCCATGTAAAGCCCAAGGTATAGAATGTGTGTATATAGTACCGTAGCAGTTTTCTATGTCTGTTTTATACATATAGTCATATTCTAAACTTAATTCAATAGACTTCTGTTCCACTTGCTTCCACCACTCCAATATCTGATACTTTGTTTCATTTTCCATAGTAACAATATTAATAACGGGTATACTAAAGCACTCTATCTTGTCATTGCAATCTCTAAATTCTTTAAATCGTTTCTTTATTTCTTCAAATCCTCCTTTAATTATACGTATGAGCAAACAATATATAACAGGATTAATTAACTCGATAGGTCTCCATGAATATTTACCATCCTTGCTCATTAGAATCGTATAGTTGTAATTTCCTCTATAGTTTATTACTATTTCTTTCTTTTTAAGTTTAGTGTAAAGTTTATCTAAAAGGGAATCAAACTTAATATACTCTGGGAGAGGAGTTCCACAATAACTATTTTGTTGTAGCAGAAATTTTTCTAACTCATCATAACTTAACTCTAATATTGTTTTATATTTTTCCATAAAATAATTAATTTTAATTCCTGCCTACTCCCATATAAAAGGTTCTTTTGTCTTGATTATCAATACGTATTAAAGTTCGATAGTGTGACCAATTGAATTGTGTACGCAGTGCGGACACAATTGGAAACGTTTTATAAAATTGCACATACCAATATAAATGACGAGAAGAAAAAGCACTACCCAATTGAGGTTGCAACTCTTGAGATATTAATTTGATAAGAAATGTACTATATTCTGCTCTTACTTTACCTTGCTGTTCTTCCTCAAAAATAACTTTACCTATTTTCCAATACATTGCTACTCGCTCGGTATTTACTGAACGAACTGCCTTTTGCTGTGAATTAGATATGATATTTCTAATTTGTGATATGAGTTGTTTTTGTAATTTCATATTACTTCTACAATTTCCTTTAAAAGGTTTTCTGTTTCTTTTTCAATAGCTAAAATATCAGCAGTTATTTCTTGCAAACTTCTCGGTGCTTGGTATTTATAGAAATACTTAGCAAAGTTTATTTCGTAGCCTATTTTGGTTTCTTTTTCATTGTACCAAGCATTGGAAACAAAAGGTATTACTTCTTTTTGGAAGAAAGTGTCTATATCTTCTTTTAGAGGTATGTTTTCTTTGTCTTTGAGTGCGGTATCACTTTTTGGTTTTCCTTTTTTGTCTTTTATTGGCTTACCGTTTTCATCTTTTTGTGGTTGATGTACGATTATTTGACTGTAACCAAAATCATCATTATCTAAAATAATTGAGTTTTCAGTTTCTTTAAAATCTAAAAACAATTTAGTTATTGCTTTTATATCATTAGCTTTAAATTCTACACGTTTTTTACCCAAAGGCTTACGCATTTTGCTATAAAAAGCGTCATTGGTAATGTTTATGAGTTGTAGTTTTCCTTTTCGTTCTGCTGTTTTTTTATTGGTAAGTACAAATACATAGGTTGGGATGCCTGTATTGTAAAACATATCGTTTGGCATGGCTATAATGGCTTCTAATAAATCATTTTGAAAAAGATATTTTCTTATTTCGCTTTCTCCTTGACCTGCATCACCTGTAAACAATGCCGAACCGTTGTGTATGGTTGCTACTCTACTGCCCAAAACACTATTGGTTTTTAGTTTAGCAATCATATTCATTAAAAATAGTAGCTGCCCATCATTAACTCTCGGCACACCTATTTTAAAACGGCTGTCTATTATTTCTTTGCCATCTACTATACTTGGTTTGTCTATTTTCCAAGTTTTACCGTAAGGAGGATTTGAGAGCATAAAATCAAACTGGATATTAGAAAATCCGTCTTTACTTAATGTAGAGCCGTAAGCAATTTTCTCAGGGTCTTCATCTTTTATTAACATATCTGCTTTACAGATAGCGTAGGTTTCGGGGTTTACTTCTTGACCATATAAGTGAAAAGCTGCTTTGGGGTTTATTTGTTTTGCAAAATGTTCTGCCTCTGTAAGCATACCTCCACTGCCACAGGCAGGGTCATATATTAAATATGTGCCGTCTTTAATTTTACCTTTTATGGGTTCAAAAATAAGATGGGTCATTAGTTGTATTATCTCTCTCGGCGTAAAGTGTTCTCCTGCTTCTTCGTTATTTTCCTCATTGAATTTTCGTATCAATTCTTCAAATACATATCCCATTCCTAAATTGGTCAAACCGTCTAAAACAGTATTGCCCTCTTTATCTTTTATAGGCTCTGGACTTACATTTATATCACTCGAACAAAATTTTTCTATAAGCGAAAATGTAATATCTCCTTCTTCTAATGTTTCTAATTGATTACGGAGTTTAAACTTAATAATAATGTCTTGCACATTGCTACTAAATCCATCTAAATAGGCTTCCAAATTCTGACGAATATTGCTTGGTTCATTCAGTAATTTTTTAAAGGTATAGTTTGATGTATTATAAAACACATAACCACTTGCTTTGCTTAATCCCGGTGCTTGGTTATCTATTTTCATATTATTGAGTTTTTGGTGCATTTCTAAAGTCTTGTCTTTAGTAGGTTCTAAAATAGCATCTAAACGTCTTAATACGGTAAAGGGTAATATTATATCTCTGTATTTTCCTCTTGTGTAAACATCTCTAAGAACATCATCTGCAATGCTCCAAATAAAATTTACTATGGCTTTATGTTGTGTGTGGTTCATATATTAACTGTTAGTTTTTGGCTTATTTCCTCTTTTCAATCCACTTGATAATTTCTTCGTCATTTGGTAAAATTTTTGGAGAAATAACTTGAGATAAATAACCGTTTTCATCTATTAGGTATTTTTGAAAATTCCAAGTTACTTCAGAGTCTTCCAAGCCATTTTTAGTTTTTTGGGTTAGAAGTTGATAAATAGGATGCATATCCTCTCCTTTTACTGATATTTTGCTCATCATAGGAAAAGTAACTCCATAATTTAGTTTACAAAATTCTGCAATTTGATTATTTGTACCGGGTTCTTGTGCTCCAAAATTGTTTGCAGGAAAACCGACAATTACAAAACTTTTCTCTTTGTATTTATCATATATTTCTTGTAATTGCTCATATTGTGGAGTTAAACCACATTCCGAAGCTGTATTTACAATCATCACCTTTTTTCCTTTTAAAGTTGAGAAATCAAAATCTTCTCCACTTATTTTTTTTACCTTAAATTGATGTATCGTTTCTTTGGGCATAATTTTATTGTTTTCTTTATTTTCTTTATTTTTTGATGATTTATCCATTTTGCAACCAATAGATAAAACTAAACTAATAATCAGCAGAGCTAATTTTATTTTGTAATAATTCATTAAAATAATATATTTTTTGTTTGTGGCAACCTCTATTAATTGATTTTTAAGCCAATCTTTTCTTATTTCAAAAATATTAAAATTTTAGAAATAGTTTTAGTTTTTTGTGATTTCAATCATTTTTTTGTTAACTAATTCATTATCAATAATATACACGTTTTGTGTTTGCCAATTAGACATAATTATCCCATCTAACCTTGTAACTTGTTCATATCTAAACAGGTTGTAGGTAAGATTTACTAGCCCAATAAACCCTACGGCTCGTTTTATTCCTATTGAGTTTATGTAGAGTTTATTCATGCTCTGCTCCATAAAACCAAATACATGTTCTACTCGTGCTCTTGTTCTTGATTTTTCTTTATTTGATTCTTTTTGTGTATTTTCTCAACTGTTTCTCTAAAATACTCCTATTCTACGACTTTATTCAATCGCTCTAATGGGTCTCCTTGTTTACTGAGTTTCTCAAGCCTATAACCCTCTGAAAATAAAGAAGTTGTATTAAGTGTCTTGTATTTATTCATATTTCAAAGTTACAACTAATTATTTGATTTTCAAAATGTTAATTGTAGAGGTTGCCAAAAGTAATAAATAATCCTGAGGCTTTTGAAAAATTGAAGCTCATTATAAATCCACAAAAATTTGTACTCAAAAATGTGGCTTGAAAGTCCGTTTTGGAAAGTCATAACCTAATAAATTGAAAAATAATTAATTAATGTGTTATAATATGCAAAATTATAAAACTAAAATTCAATGTTTATAGTATCTTTGGACCTGCAAAACTTGAGTTATATACTCATAAAAAAAAGCGACACAAGTGCCGCTTTAAATGTTTTCACAACGGAATAATCCTTATTGTGAATTGATTTCAAAATTGTACTGCAAATGTACTACTTTTATTTTTATGTGCAATTGTTAATGTAAAAATAATATATTTGGGAGTATTTTAATTTTAAAAAAAACTTATTATGAAAAGAATATTAGGATTAGATTTAGGAACAACTTCGATAGGTTGGGCTTTAGTAGAAGAAGATCAATTAAAAAAAGAAAAAAACTCAAAGATTGTTAAATTAGGTGTTAGGGTTATCCAATATGACACATTTAGCAAAGTTGACAAAAAATCTGGAAAAGTTACTGAATCGAAGAATCCAACAGATGATTTTGCGTCAGGAAAAGGTCTATCGCCTAATGCAGAAAGAACGCAACAGCGAGGAGCAAGAAGAAATCTGCAACGGTACAAACAAAGGAGAGAAAATTTAATAAAGATTTTAAAAGAAAACGGTTTTATCTCTAATGACACACAACTAACCGAAATAGGAAAAAATACTACATATCAAACACTCTTTTTAAGAGCCAAGGCGGCAAAAGAACAAATTAAATTAGAGGAATTTGCTCGTGTTTTATTAGCTATTAATAAAAAACGTGGGTATAAAAGTAGCAGAAAAGCTAAAAACGAAGAAGAAGGTAGTTTGATTGACGGAATGTCTGTTGCCATAGAATTATATGAAAATAATAGTACTCCGGGGCAGTTTGTTTATAAACTTTTAACTGAAGGGAAAAAATATATTCCAGATTTTTATCGCTCGGATTTACAACGTGAATTTGATGCGGTTTGGAACTTTCAAAAACAGTTTTATGCTGAAATTATAACAGATGAGTTAAAGGAAGAATTAAAAGATAAAAACAAAGGTCAAACTTGGAAAATTTGCGAAAAACCTTTTGATATTGTTGGAATAAGTCAAAAAGGAAAACCTAATGAAAAGCGATTAGAGTGTTACAAATGGAGAGCTGAAGGATTATCTAAAAAACTTGAGTTAGAACATCTTGCTATTGTTTTACAGCAAATTAACAACAATCTTAATTCATCAAGCGGTTATTTAGGAGCAATTAGTGATAGAAGCAAGGAACTGTATTTTAAGAAAGAAACTGTTGGGGAGAACTTGTATAAGCAGATTAAAAAGAATCCACACACTAGATTAAAAAGTCAAATATTCTATCGTCAGGATTATTTAGATGAATTTGAGCAGATTTGGGAAACACAAGCAAAATATTATCCAGAATTAACACCCAAATTAAAAGAAAAGATAAGAGATGTAATTATTTTTTATCAACGGAAATTAAAATCTCAAAAAGGTTTATTGAGCCATTGTGAGTTTGAAAGTTGGCAAGAAGAATATACCGACAAATCTACAGGAAAACCGAAGAAAAGACAAGTTGGGTATCGAGTAATTCCTAAATCTTCGCCATTATTTCAGGAATTTAAAATATGGCAAAATCTTAATAATCTTGAGTTGGAAAATATAGATGCCGAAGAAAAAATAATTTTTAGAGAATTAGACGAAGATATAAGACATATTGTTTTTGAAGAATTAAACTTAAGAGGGAATTTAGAAATAGATAAGGTTATTAAATTACTGTCAAACCATTTGGAATTAGGAACATTAAATAAATGGGAATCAAAATTTAAAGAAATAGAGGGAAACCAAACCAATAAGGTCTTATATGATGTTTATCAAAAAATTGCAGAATATGAGGGGTATGGTTTTGATTGGGCTAAAAAATCTGGATCAGAGACAAAAGAAGAATTAAAAGTTATTTTCTCTGAAATAGGTATTAATCCTAAGATTCTGGAGTTTGATGCAGAGTTAGGAGGGGAAGATTTTGATAAACAAATAAGTCATCAACTGTGGCATTTGTTGTATTCGGCAGAAGAGGACGATCCCTTAAAAAATAAGCTACATTCAAAATATGGTTTTAAACCTGAATATGCTAATATGTTGGCGAATGTTACTCTACAAAAAGAACACAGAAGTTTAAGTGCCAGAGCAATTAAAAAAATAATTCCCTATTTAAAAGCTGGACACAAATATTCTGAGGCTTGTGCTATGGCAGGATACAACCATTCTCATTCTTTAACCTCTGAAGAAAGAGCTAACATAATTTTGCAAGATAAATTAGAGTTATTAAGAAAGAATAGTTTACGGAACCCTGTTGTTGAAAAAATATTAAATCAGATGATAAATATTGTAAATCAGGTGACTGACACTTATGGAAAACCTGATGAGATTAGAATAGAATTAGCTCGTGACTTAAAGAAATCGGCTAAAGAACGTGCTGATATAACAAAAAATATTAACAAAGCTAAAGAACGTCATATAGAAATAATAAAATTGCTACAAGAAGCACCTTTTCATATTCCAAATCCAACGAGAAATGATATAATCAAGTATAAATTATATGAAGAATTAAAAAGAAATGGGTACAAATCATTATATAAGAATACACATATTCCCAGTGAAAAGTTATTTTCAAAAGAAATTCAAATAGAGCATATTATACCCAAAGCAAAATTGTTTGATGATTCTTTTTCTAATAAAACATTGGCATACGACAAGCCTAATAGAGATAAGGGAGATAGAACTGCTATTGATTTTATATCCGATGATTTTTTAGATGATTTAGATAATTATAAGGCAAGAGTCAAAAACTTATATAATAAAGGGAAAGGAGATATCAGTAAGGCAAAATTCAATAAATTATTGATGAAAGAAGAAAATATTCCAGATGACTTTATTCAGAGAGACTTACGGGATAGTCAATATATCGCTAAAAAGGCAAAACAGTTATTGGAAGAAGTTGTTAGAACAGTTAACACAACAACGGGAAGTATTACAAGTAAATTACGAGAAGATTGGGGTTTAATTAGTGTAATGCAAGAGTTAAATATTCCAAAATTTAAGGCGATAGATGAAAGTTTAATAGAACAGGTAGAGAAAAAAGATGGGGCATTTAAAACCCGTATAAAAGATTGGGATAAGCGTAATGACCATCGTCATCACGCAATGGATGCCTTAACAGTTGCTTTCACTAAACACAGCCACGTTCAGTACTTGAATAATTTAAAAGCAAAATCAGATAGAAAAGGAGCAATCTATGGAATTCAAGAATTAGAAACTTATCTTGATAAAAGAGGAAGGCGTAAGTTTATCGCCCCAATGCCTAATTTTAGAGAAGAATCAAAAAAACATATTGAAAGTATTTTAATATCGTTTAAAGCAAAAAATAAAGTGGTTACAAAAAATATTAATAAAACAAAAGTACAATTAACTCCAAGGGGGCGATTACACAAAGAAACGGTTTATAGCAAATCAAAGCGAGCTTTATCTAAACCTACAATAATCAGCAATAGATTTAATCTTAAGAATGTTGATTTAATTATTAATAAGGAAGAGAAGACTGTTTTAAAAAATCATTTGGCACGATTTGAAAACAATCCAATTATTGCTTTTGATACAAAAAATCTAAAAAAACATCCTTTAATTTATAAGGACAAACCACTAAAAGAAGTTTTATGTTTTGAAGAGGTTTATACTATTAGAAAGGAAATTTCATCTGATCTAAAAATTGACAAGGTGATTGACAAAGGAATTCAAAAGATATTACGGGATAGATTAGAGGAATTTAATGGAAAGCCAAAAGAGGCGTTTTCAAATTTAGACAAAAACCCCATCTGGTTGAATAAAGAAAAGGGAATTTCTATAAAAAGAGTTAGTATAAGTGGTGTTAAAAATGTGGAGGTTTTACATCATAAGAGGGACCATTTAGGAAATGTTATTTTAGGTGAAGAAGGAAAACCAATTCCGACTGACTACGTAAGTACGGGCAATAATCATCACGTGGCTATCTATAAAGATGAAAAAGGAAAGTTACAAGAGAAAGTAGTGTCGTTTTATGAGGCAGTTGCTAATGCAAATGCAGGATTTTCAATTATTGATAAAGAATATAACGGTTGGCAATTTTTATTTACTATGAAACAAAATGAGATGTTTGTATTTCCGTCAGAAGATTTTAATCCAAATGAAATTGATTTAGAAGATGAGAAAAATGCAAGTTTGATAAGTAAACATCTTTTTAGAGTGCAAAAGATATCTACTAAAGATTATACTTTTAGACATCATTTAGAAACTTCAGTTGAGAATGTAGAGCAATTAAAAGGGACTGCATATAAGCGTTTAAGATTATTAAGTGTTGAAAACATTATAAAAGTAAGAATTAATCATTTAGGCAAAATAGTAAAGGTAGGAGAATATTAGTATGCTAAAAAAAACCATTTATATTGGAAGCCCGAGTTATCTAAAACTGAAGCAAAATCAATTGGTAGTACAAGACTCTGAAAGTAAAGGAATCAAAGGAACTGTACCTATTGAAGATATGGCATTGCTTATGTTAGACCATTATCAGATAACGATAAGCAATCAATTAATTGTAAAATTACAAGGAAATAATACTGTAATTATAAGCTGTGATTCTCATCATCTACCTTTTGGGGTGATGCTTCCTTTATATGGACATTCAGAGCATTCGGAACGGGTAAAACATCAACTGTCGGCTACTGACCCTTTAAAAAAGCAATTGTGGAAGCAAACCGTAGAGCAAAAAATCAAAAATCAGCAAGCCGTTTTAAGAATAAATAAAAAAAGTTTTGAACATATGGATACCTATTGGCAGACAGTTAAAAGTGGAGATACAAGTAATTGTGAAGCAAAAGCGGCTCAATATTATTGGAAACATTTGTTTGATAATTTTACGCGAGAACGTTTTGGAAGTGAGCCAAATAATTTGTTAAATTTTGGATATGCTGTATTACGAAGTATTGTGGCGAGGGCTTTGGTAAGTAGCGGGTTATTACCTGTATTAGGTATTTTTCATCGTAACAAATATAATCCTTATTGCTTAGCAGATGATATTATGGAGCCTTATCGTCCTTTTGTAGATAAAATGGTGTATAATTACGTATGTGTCAATGGATTAACAAATAAATTGACAAAAGAAATAAAATCATATTTGCTAACCATAGCCACACAAGATGTCTTGATAAAAGGTTCTGTACGTCCTTTGATGGTTGCTGTAACAGCAACAACATCTAGTTTATACAAATGCTACTCTGGAGAATCACGAACTATAAGATATCCTGTTTTAGATTAATGAAAAATGTATGAACTTACAAGATTTAATAAAATTAGATGGCTCAGTATTCCAATCGTTATAATGCTTATAGAATTATGTGGGTATTAGTTTTTTTTGATTTACCTACTGGAACTAAAAAGGAACGAAAAGCTGCTTCTTCTTTTAGGAAAAGTTTGATTAAAAATGGTTTTGCTATGTTTCAATTTTCTATTTATATGCGTCATTGTCCTAGTCGAGAAAACTCAAAGGTTCATATCAAACGAGTAAAGAAAAACCTGCCGAGACAAGGTAAAGTTTGTATTTTAGAAATAACAGACAAACAATTCGGAAATATGGAACTGTTTTATGGGGTAGAGAAGACAGATTTACCGAAACCTACACAACAATTACAGTTGTTTTAGGAATAAAAAAATGGTCGTATTTTAGTCATAGAGTGTTATTTTGATGTTTTTCTTAAGTTCAAAAAAGTAATCCCAAAGTATTGATTTTACTCAATACTTTGGGATTGACCTTGTGATAGCTCACACAAAGATACAATTTTGAAATCAATTCACAACGATTGTTTGTAAGTTTATCTACTCTGATACTTGTGATAGCTCACACAAAGATACAATTTTGAAATCAATTCACAACAATAAAACCACATCGAAAATTAAACTATTTGCTTGTGATAGCTCACACAAAGATACAATTTTGAAATCAATTCACAACATAACTTGGGTCATGGGTGAAGGAGTCTCTCTTGTGATAGCTCACACAAAGATACAATTTTGAAATCAATTCACAACAATATACAATCTTTGTCTTCAGTTACACTACTTGTGATAGCTCACACAAAGATACAATTTTGAAATCAATTCACAACATTCTATTATCACTTTCTCTTATTCTTTTACTTGTGATAGCTCACACAAAGATACAATTTTGAAATCAATTCACAACAATAGCCATTAATTGCGAGTGGACTATTTACTTGTGATAGCTCACACAAAGATACAATTTTGAAATCAATTCACAACTGCCCTAAATTGTGCGCAATTTCTAAAAGCCTTGTGATAGCTCACACAAAGATACAATTTTGAAATCAATTCACAACGATTTACTTTAAATTACAACAATAAAGTTTCTTGTGATAGCTCACACAAAGATACAATTTTGAAATCAATTCACAACGAATTATCTGTATACAAATTTGCTGTTTCTCTTGTGATAGCTCACACAAAGATACAATTTTGAAATCAATTCACAACCTCTTAGGGAAGATATAGATAATGACGGGCCTTGTGATAGCTCACACAAAGATACAATTTTGAAATCAATTCACAACAGATCTATTTCACTCCCCTCCCGGGGTACTCTTGTGATAGCTCACACAAAGATACAATTTTGAAATCAATTCACAACCGCAGGTACAGAGTATGATAATGTTAATCTCTTGTGATAGCTCACACAAAGATACAATTTTGAAATCAATTCACAACCAGCAACGTAAATTTACACGAAGCAAATTTCTTGTGATAGCTCACACAAAGATACAATTTTGAAATCAATTCACAACTATAATACGATGCGAAGTCTCCGTAGATAGCTTGTGATAGCTCACACAAAGATACAATTTTGAAATCAATTCACAACAAACTCAAGCTTTTACCAAGCAAAATTTAACTTGTGATAGCTCACACAAAGATACAATTTTGAAATCAATTCACAACTGATTAAATTTAGTACATCTTCGGGCATATCTTGTGATAGCTCACACAAAGATACAATTTTGAAATCAATTCACAACCGAAGCAGAATTTGACGGAGCAAATTTCCTCTTGTGATAGCTCACACAAAGATACAATTTTGAAATCAATTCACAACTACATTTTGGTGTATCTACGATTATCGGAACTTGTGATAGCTCACACAAAGATACAATTTTGAAATCAATTCACAACAAACTCAAGCTTTTACCAAGCAAAATTTAACTTGTGATAGCTCACACAAAGATACAATTTTGAAATCAATTCACAACTGATTAAATTTAGTACATCTTCGGGCATATCTTGTGATAGCTCACACAAAGATACAATTTTGAAATCAATTCACAACCGAAGCAGAATTTGACGGAGCAAATTTCCTCTTGTGATAGCTCACACAAAGATACAATTTTGAAATCAATTCACAACATGGGATATGAGCACGGTGCTTCAGGCTATCTTGTGATAGCTCACACAAAGATACAATTTTGAAATCAATTCACAACAAGTCTGCGTTAAAAAAAGATCCATCGAGGCTTGTGATAGCTCACACAAAGATACAATTTTGAAATCAATTCACAACAATTCTGCTTGTAAAAATTCACAAGATTCGCTTGTGATAGCTCACACAAAGATACAATTTTGAAATCAATTCACAACGATGGAGTGACAAGTAGTGATAATTCCTTACTTGTGATAGCTCACACAAAGATACAATTTTGAAATCAATTCACAACGGTCTGTTATTACTAACGCTTCGCCAATCTCTTGTGATAGCTCACACAAAGATACAATTTTGAAATCAATTCACAACCGGTCGGTGCTGTAGCTACCTTCTTGGTAGCTTGTGATAGCTCACACAAAGATACAATTTTGAAATCAATTCACAACTATAACTACGCTTTTACTTTCTGGGTCTCCCTTGTGATAGCTCACACAAAGATACAATTTTGAAATCAATTCACAACAAGATGTGTGTTCTGATGAAACAATTTTAACTTGTGATAGCTCACACAAAGATACAATTTTGAAATCAATTCACAACGCACTTTCAAACAGCAAATTTCCACAATGTCTTGTGATAGCTCACACAAAGATACAATTTTGAAATCAATTCACAACTATCACATTACACCACAGATAGCGATTCGACTTGTGATAGCTCACACAAAGATACAATTTTGAAATCAATTCACAACTAAGACAGCCTTCACACCTTTATGCCCTTTCTTGTGATAGCTCACACAAAGATACAATTTTGAAATCAATTCACAACTCCTAACATGATAAGGAAAGCCGTCCTTAACTTGTGATAGCTCACACAAAGATACAATTTTGAAATCAATTCACAACTATATAGTTTATATATTTATTTGAGTTCAACTTGTGATAGCTCACACAAAGATACAATTTTGAAATCAATTCACAACTTTGAGTTGCTCTTTCAAAATCATCGTCCGCTTGTGATAGCTCACACAAAGATACAATTTTGAAATCAATTCACAACTACAGAAGCAGATATGCAAGGAGCAAAATTCTTGTGATAGCTCACACAAAGATACAATTTTGAAATCAATTCACAACTCGCGGGTGGCTTAAAACACACTAAAAATGCTTGTGATAGCTCACACAAAGATACAATTTTGAAATCAATTCACAACCTGTCGGTGTTGTGGCTACCTGCTTGGTAGCTTGTGATAGCTCACACAAAGATACAATTTTGAAATCAATTCACAACTCGCGGGTGGCTGGTTAGTGTTTACTGAAACTTGTGATAGCTCACACAAAGATACAATTTTGAAATCAATTCACAACTCCGAGATTTCTAATTTTAAGCCCTTTTGCCTTGTGATAGCTCACACAAAGATACAATTTTGAAATCAATTCACAACTTCGCAGTTATTATCACCTTCATAGGGTGTCTTGTGATAGCTCACACAAAGATACAATTTTGAAATCAATTCACAACTCCTTAGATATGTATTTACTAATTGAATCTAAGGATTTACTATTTGACAACCGACAACCAATAATTACATCAATTAAAACAATCGCCTGTCGGGAATACTGCGTTTATCCCATTTTAAATCACTCAACAAACTGGATCTAATACCTATTCTGAAATAATAGGATTTATTATTCCCAAAAGGAGACCAGTCAAAATTAAAATCCCAGCTATCTAAATCTCTGCTGAAACCAAGATTGGTGTATGAAAATCCTTTTCCTTTAAAATCATATCCAGAGCTAAATCTAACTTTCCATTTGGGCGAAAGTTCTATATCTCCTCCAAACGTTAAGGAATTAGCCCCAATACCGCTGGTTATACCGTTGTTGGAATAATTAGCTGAATAACTGAAATTCAGAGTCCAAGGCACTGAAGCTCTGTATAATTCAGTCTCTTCTTCCTCTGTTTTGTTTTGTTCATTTTCATTGGAGTTATCAGTACTTCCTTCTCCAAATTGATTTGCACTAGATTTATTATTAGAAGATTTCTTTGTTTTCTTTTTCTTAAAATCTTTACTGGAAATAGAATAATTAGCAGAAGCACCCACTCTTGTAACTCTAAATAAACGGTCTTTAAGTGTATTAAATTTATCTATTTGATTTCCCGTGCTGTCAATTTGATATAGGTTTAGAGTTGCATTCATATTTATAGAAAGTTTGTCATTTAATATTTTTGTACCCGCAGAAACAGTAATAGGACTCCAACGCACGCTATCTTTAGCAAAATTGTAGCCTGTACTAAAATTTAAGTTGTTGAGTAATATAATTTTTTTATCCTCTACCTCTGTGGAATCTTTAGACGCAATTTTGGCTTCCAAACGGTTATTAAGTGTAATTCCTATGGAGCTTGACAGTCCGCCACTCGGTCTATTATTTCCGTTTTGAAAAGGAGAATATGTCAATAAATCCATAGGGTCTTCACTTTGCTGCACTTGCTCGTTGTATTTGTCTTCAAAATCTGGTTTATAGCCATAAGATATAGAAGGCGTAACAGTATGTCTTATAGATTTTAACGCACTTTTTTTAAAGTTGAAAACACCGTAAATATTAGTTCCCAAAGAAACTCCGGCACGGTATTCTCTAAAACTTTTAAACCCACGAATAGTGTCGGTTACTACTGCTCCCAAAGTTTCATCTTTGTTTACGATAGATGCGTCATATCGTTTGTTGATATAATCAAAATTCCATATTTCTTCGTAGTTCGTACTTGGCGATAGAGTGAAATATCTAAATACTTTCATATTTGTACTAAAACTGGCATTGTGTTTTACGCCCGCTTTTGCCGATTTAAACATCTCTGGTTTAAGAAACAAAGAATCCACTGTGTTTATTCTGTATTCACCGCTCATACCATAATTAAGACCTATTTTTTGGAAAGCATTTTTTTTCGCACCTCCTTTGCCAGCAAATGGATAAATAGGTCTCATATTTAATGTCAGCGACGGAAAAGTAATCATCATTTTGCCAGTATTTACGTTTTGCTGATGAGACAAGTTGACGCTCATATTAAACGGAGTGCCTACAAAAGTTTTAGAATAATTGATAGATGAACCTAATGTGTTTTTCAATTGATCAGAGATATTTCTTTGATTTATAGATTCTTTATAATACTTACTGCTACCAAAATTTACTGAAACACCAAAACGCGAATTTGGGTTTGATTTAGAATCAGGGGTGTGGCTCCACTTTATATTAAAGTTTGTGCTTTTGCCGTAATCATCAAAGCCTTTTAAACTTCTGATTAGGTTTTCAAAACTAAGGCTAAAATTTCCTTTGTATTTATAGCGAACCACATAATTAGAATTTGCTCTTAACCCCCAGCTTCCATTTGTATAAACGTCGCCTAATAAAGTAATATCTAAATAATCATTAATAGCTAGATAATAACCGCCGTTTTGCAAAAAATAACCTCGACTATTGGATTCTCCCCAAGTTGGAATTATAAGACCAGATGCTCGTTTATCACTCATAGGAAAATATGCAAACGGAACTGCTATCGGCGTAGGAACATCGGCAATTACTAAATTACTTAGACCTACAATAATTTTTTTTCCAGGCACTAATTTAGCTTTGCTCGTTTTAATATAATAATCAGGATTTTTTTTCTTGGAGGTCGTAAAACGGATATTTCTTATAAAAACGGTAGAATCATTTACTCTTTTGGTTTTTTCACCATAAGTAACCATTCCTATTTGGGTGGTTTCTAGCCCGTAGATTAAAGCCCTTTTAGATTTAAAATTGTAAAGTATAGAATCTTGTTCAGAATCCTGACCTCCTTGCTTAAAAACAGGCCTCTGTTTATATTCCAAACTATCTTTTACTCCTTTGGCAAAAATTGTGTTTCTTTTATAATCAACAATAATAATACCTGCTTTTAAATCTATATCGTCATAAGTAATATGTGCTTCGTTATATAATTCTACTCGTTTGTTCTTTGCGTATTCTACAATAGAATCCTTTGCATAATGGGTAATTATGCTTTCAACAGAACTCTTGGGGCTAAGACTGTCTTTTTTAATAGTGTCAAAAACTTTATAAAGAAGCAAACTATCTTTTTTGAGTATAGTTTTTGACTTTATATTTTGAGTATAGCCAACCTGTAAGCAAAAAAAATTAGCTAAAATATACAAAAGTATGTGTGGTATGTTTGATTGCAATGCTTTTAATACTATTTTTGTAAAAATATTATATTAACTAATAATAAGTGCCAAAATTAAGTAAAATTTATTGATGCGATTATCAGAACACAGTAAATTTAATACCAAAACAAATCTTATTTTTATTTTTGTTTTATTCATGTCTTTTACCTGTGGGCTACAAAGCAGTAATGCTCAAAAAAAAGTATATACCGTTGTTTTAGATGCGGGTCACGGAGGAAAAGACCCGGGTAATTTAGGAAATGGATACAAAGAAAAAAATATTGCTTTAAAAATAACATTGGCTATCGGCAATATTTTAAAGAAAAATAAGGATATTAAAGTCGTTTTTACACGCAAAAAAGATGTTTTTGTAGCACTGCACAATAGAGCAAAAAAGGCAAACAAGTTAAACGCAGATATGTTTATTTCCTTTCATTGCGATTCCCACACTTCTAAAGCATACGGTGTAAGTACCTTTGCTTTAGGAGTCTCTGACAGGACAAATAAGAGAAACTTTGACATTGCTAAAAAAGAAAATAGTGTTATTCTTTTAGAGAAAGATTATAAGCAAAACTATAATTATGACCCAGATTTTATATATAGTCTTACATATCCTACATTACAAGAAACAACCCTTGACGAAAGTTTAGAATTAGCACCTTTAATACAAAACAGACTGGTTTCTAAACTAAAACGCCACGATAGAGGCGTAAAACAAAATGATTTCTTAGTGCTAAGGAACACAACTATGCCAAGTGTTTTAATAGAATTAGGTTTTTTGACAAACAAAAAAGAAGGCAGATATCTGAATTCGAAAAAAGGACAGCAAGAAATGGCAAAAAGTATTGCCAAATCAATAGAAGAATATGTAAATCAATTAAAAACAAACTTTCTTCCCGCCAATATTGATGAAAAAGATATAATTGAATACAAAATTCAAATAGCATCAGGTAAAAGGAAAATTGCTACAAAATCTTATAATTTTAAAGGATTGCAAGGAGTAGAACGGATTAAAATAAACTCTTATTATAAATATTATTACGGAAAAACTACTAAATACAGCAGTGCAAAATCAATGTTAAAGAAAGTACGACAGCAAGGGTATAAAACCTCTTTTATAATCGCATTCAAAAATGGAGAAAAAATTTCCGTTAAAGAAGCACTAGAAATAGAGCAATCTACAAAAAATTATTAGTAATATTGTTGTTAAATATATAGAATATGTCAAAAGAATTGAAAACAGGGCTCATAGCAATAACTACCATTGCTTTATTTATTTGGGGATACAACTTTTTAAAAGGTAAAAATATTTTTGTATCAAATTTACGTCATTTTTATGTTGAATACAACAATATTCAAGGATTAAAAAAATCAAGTGATGTAACAATTAATGGGCTACAAGTTGGTAAAGTTGTGGAAATTAAGTTTAATGAAAACAAAGGAAAAAGAGGTGATTTGATAGTTGAAATAATGATTGAAAACGACTTTAAATTTTCTAAAAAAAGTATAGCTAAAATTTATAGTGCAAGTTTAATGGGCGGACAATCGTTGGCAATTATCCCTTCTTATAAAGGAGATTTGGCAGTTTCTGGAGATTATCTGAAAGGAGAAGTTGAGTCAGATATTTTTTCGTCGGTAGGAGAAAAATTAAATCCATTACAAGCAAAGTTAGAAAGTGTAATTGTAAGTGCAGATTCATTATTCTTAGGATTAAGTCAAGTAGTTTTGAATAAAAAAGCCAGAATGAGTTTGAACAGAAGTATTATAGGATTAGAAACTACACTTACAGGTATTGGAAAAACAATTGGCTCTGTAAATCAGTTTTTAGATTCCAGCAGAGCTGACCTTAAGTTTACATTCGACCAGACAAGAGATATTTTAGAAAATTTCGCACAATTATCAGACACTTTAGTAAACGCAGATATTGGATTAACTATTAAGAAAGCTCAAACATCATTAGATTATATAAATAAATTAATGATTGATATCCAAGACGGAAAGGGCTCGTTGGGAAAACTGGTTAAAGACGATGCAATGTACAACAACTTGACCAATATGTCTAAAGAAATACAAGAGTTGATTAGAGAAATAAAGCTGAATCCAAAACGGTTTGTACAGTTCTCTTTATTTGGCAGAAAAACTATACCATATAATTCTAAAAAGAATAAAAATAATGAACCCAGTAAATAAATGAGTTGGATAGAAATTATCTCATTTGAAGAAGCGACAGGAAAACTAAAACGACTTTATTCTAAAGTAACAGTACCAAATAATAATGTAGATAACATTATGATGGCACATAGTTTAAGACCTCATACTATGTCTGGGCATATGTTTTTGTACAAGAGCGTTCTGCACAACAGTAACAATACTCTGCCAAAATGGTTTTTAGAAACCATAGGAGTTTACGTCAGTATATTAAATTCTTGTGATTATTGTATAAATCATCACTTTTCTGGTCTAAAAAGATTGATAAATGATGATTTAAAATCAACTCAAATAAAAGTAGATTTAGAGAACGGAAATAACCCTTTTTTAGAAGAAAAATATAGTAAAGCGTTAGCTTACTCCAAAAAATTAACTCTAAAGCCTTCAGAAGTTGAAGAAAAAGACGTAAAAGAGTTAAGAAAAGAAGGATTAACTGACGGAGAAATACTTGAGATTAATCAGGTTGTAAGTTATTTTAATTACGCAAACAGAACAGTCTTAGGACTTGGTGTTTCGACAAAAGGAGATATAATAGGACTATCTCCAAACGATAGTGATGATGAAGATAATTGGAGTCATCGATAAAACGGACATTTAAAATAATTTTTATAAAACAGAATAAAGCACTATATTTGCTTAAATTAGGTAAAACAAAAAAAGATAAAACCATAAAATGGCAAGTTTTGGCAAATTCATAAGGAACGAAAGGGGAAAAAGAGGCTGGAGTCAAACCGAATTTGGAGCTCTAATAAAAATAAACACGCCAGCCGTCAGTCGAATTGAAAACGACAAGAAAAAATTTACTCTGTCAAAACTTGAACTGCTTTCCGAACTTTTTGAAACTGACTACAAAACCCTAAAAGATTTGTATTTTGCGGATAAATTTGCAAAAGAAGCTTATAAATACAATTGTAGCGAAAATATTTTTACAGTTGCAGAAAAACAAGGAAAATATCTACGTGAAATAAACACTAAGCAAGGAGTAATAGAATTCTGACAAACTATGAACTACAAGAATCTCATACAGAAATTAGGGTTTACACCCAAAGAAAACGCCTCTAGAATATATCAAAAAAAATATTCTACGTGCAATGATTATCTTATCGAGGTAGATTTTGAAAAAGAAAAATTTCTTTTTGGGAGGGAAATAAAAGCAGAAAGCCAAACAACACAAAACTTTTCTCAAGCAGAAAATTGGGTTGTTTTAGAGTGTGTAGATAGGCTACTTGAAAAAGGATATAAGCCTCAAAAAATTACACTAGAAAAAACTTGGAAAACTGGACACGGAACAAGTGGTCGTTTGGACATATTGGTTGCCTGTTCTGATAATTGTGATACGTATCTAATGATAGAATGTAAAACATGGGGAACTGAATTTGACAAAGAATTTAAAAATTTAGAAAAAAACGGAGGTCAGCTTTTCACATATTTTCAACAAGATAAAAATGCTGAAGTATTGATGCTTTATGCTTCAAAACTTGAAAAAGAAGAAATAATATACAGAAATGAAATTGTAAAAATTGAAGAAGATTACAGGCAAACAGCCAATGTAAAAGACTTCTTTGAGAGATGGAACAAACTGCCTAAATCAAATGGGATATTTGATAGTTGGGCAACAGCTTATGAATTTCAGAGCAAAGCACTAACAAAAAAAGATTTAATAGTTTTAAAGGAGAAGGATAGTGGTTTTATATTCAATCGTTTTTTGGAAATTTTAAGGCACAATGTTGTTTCTGACAAGCCAAATGCGTTTAATAAAATATTTACTTTATTCCTTTGTAAAATTATAGATGAGGACAGAAATGATGACGAAGAGCTCGATTTTCAATGGAAAGAAGGAGAAGATGATCATACTTCATTTCAAAAAAGACTTACAGACCTTTATAACAGGGGGATGTTAGAGCTTTTAGAAAAGGAAGTTACAGACCTAAGCGATAGTGAATTTGATAAACAATTCCAACAAGTTGACGATAAGTATAAAGATGAATTCAAGAAAATTTTAACTAAAATACGCCTTGAAAAGAACAATGAATTTGCTATAAAAGAGGTTTATGATAATGCTTCTTTTAAAGAAAATGCAAAGGTTGTAAAAGAGGTAGTTGAATTACTTCAGGGATATAAAATAAGATATAATTATCGTCAGCAATTTTTAAGTGATTTCTTTGAATTATTGTTAACTACTGGATTAAAACAAGAATCAGGGCAGTTTTTTACACCTGTGCCGATAGCTCGTTTTATAATAAGAAGTTTACCTATTCAAGAAATAACAAATAAAAAAATAGAAAAAGGAAATCAAAAAGATTTATTACCAAATATAATTGATTATGCAGCAGGTAGTGGTCATTTTATCACCGAATCTATGGAAGAGGTGCAAAAATATATTGATGGTTTAGATGAAAATAAATTCAATCCTACCACCAAAAAAGCTATAAACAAATGGAAAGGAGACCAATTTGATTGGGCAGAAAAATATGTTTATGGCATTGAAAAAGATTACCGTTTAGTAAAAACGTCTAAGGTGAGTTGCTATTTACACGGAGACGGGTTAGCAAAGATAATACACGGAGATGGTTTAAGTGATTTTGCAACATCAACAGAGTTTAAAGACTTGTTAAAAGAAACAGACAAGACACATCCGCAAGATAATAAACAATTTGATATTGTAATTTCAAATCCTCCCTATTCTGTTTCGGCTTTTAAAGGATTAATGGATGAAGAAAAGTCAAAAATTGCTTTTGATTTATACGACAGATTAACCGATCAAAGCTCTGAAATAGAATGTCTTTTTGTAGAACGAACAAAACAACTTTTAAAAGACGGGGGAATTGCAGGTGTCATTTTGCCAAGTAGCATTTTAAGTAATGCAGGAATTTACACACAAACAAGAGAGATCATTTTAAAATATTTTGACGTTGTAGGAATTACTGAAATGGGGTCAAATACTTTTATGGCAACGGGTACAAACACCGTAATCTTGTTTCTAAAACGTAGAAATAATGCTGATTGGGGAAATATTCAATCTTCTGTGAGTAAAATATATACCAATACAAAAGATGACACCATTAACGGAATAGAAAATCCTATTTCAAAATATGTTACTCATGTTTGGAAGGAAAGTATTACCTATGAAGATTACAAAACACTCTTAGAAAAAAAGCCAAATGAAGCTATTATTCAGCACGAAATATATCAGGAATATCAAAAGAAAATTAAAGCTAAAGATGACAAGGAAGAAAATGATTTAATCTTGGCTTTAGAGCGAGAAAAATTATTGTATTTTATCATTGCACTTCCTCAAAAAATAGTATTAGTAAAAACTGGTAGCAAAAAGGAAGAAAAGAAAATTTTAGGTTACGAATTTAGCAATCGTAGAGGAAGCGAAGGGATACACCCAATACAAAGAGGGAAAACCATAGATGACTGTACACAATTATATGATGCTGATATTTTTGATAATCCTGAAAAAGCAAGTACTTATATTTATAAGGCATTTTCTGAAAATTGTTTTGATTTAGATATTCCTGAAAATTTACAAAATAATATTAGTTATCAAAATTTAGTTAATATGATTACTTTTGATAGGGTAAATTTTGAAAAAAAGATTTCGCTTTCGGTTAAAAAAAAAGTTGAAATTGAGAGTAAATACGCACAAATTCAATTGGGTGAAGTAGCAAAAATAGAAAATGGATTTGCATTTAAAAGTACTCAATATGTGGACAGTGGATTAAGGGTTATTAGAATTAAAAATGTTCAAAAAGGATTTATTCAAGATGATTTACCTGAATTTATTGATGAGAGTAGAAAAAAAGAATTTAAAAAATATCTTTTAAAAAAAGACGACACCCTTGTTTCTATGACTGGAAATCCTGGGCGGGTGGGTAAAATAAAAGAAATTCATCTTCCCGCTCTTTTAAATCAAAGGGTTGGAAAAATTAATATTATTTCCAACAAAGTTGTTAATGATTTTATATTTATTATTTTAAATACCGAGTACTTTGAATCTTCTGTTGTTTCTATTGCCAAAGGGTTAGCACAACTGAATGCAAGTGCCTCAGATATTGAAAGCATAAAAATACCACTTCCACCAAAAGACGTACAGGAAAAAATAGTCGAAGAAATTGAGGTTTTGGAAAAGGAAGAGCAGGAAACGACTGAAGAGGTCGAAAAATTAAACGAAAAAATCAATAATTTAGTTGCAAACATAGAAATTGAGAAAAAGCCTATTTCATATTTTCTAAATTTGATAAATCCAAATAAAAATAACACAATTAAAGACCTTCCGTTGAAAACTAATGTATCATTTTTAAAAATGGAAGATGTAAGCAATGAGGCAAGGGTTACTAATTTACAAACAAGAGAACTAAAACAAGTTAAAACTGGCTATACCTTTTTTCAAGAGAATGATGTGTTGTTTGCAAAAATTACACCTTGTACAGAAAATGGGAAAGGAGCTTTAGTTCCTAAATTAGAAAACAATATAGGATTTGGAAGTACTGAATTTTATGTACTAAGAGCTAACAATTTAATTTTGCCAAAATTTTTGTTTTACATTACTAAAACACAGGATTTTAGAGTTAAAGCAGAAAATAATATGACGGGGACATCTGGACACAGAAGAGTCCCTAAGTCGTTTATTGAAAACTATGAAATTCCACACCTGTCAATTTCAGAACAACAAAAAATAGTTCAAAAAATAGAAAAAATAGAAGTTAAAATAAACACTTTGGAAAAAGAAATTGCATCAATTCCCGATAAAAAAGAATTGATTTTAAAGAAATATTTGGAGTAAATCTAAAGATATAAACAGTATAAAAAATATGCCCTACTTATCAAATATTATTTTTGCGATTGTATTAATTATCGGAATAGGTTTTTTTGTAAAAAACGTACGTAAGCTCATCAGAAACATTAAGTTAGGGAAATCTGTCGATAGGTTAGATAACAAATCTGCACGTTGTAAAAATATGGCAAAAATTGCCTTGGGACAATATAAAATGGTACGTCGTCCTATTTCTGGAATATTGCATATCGCTGTTTATTTGGGTTTTGTCATTATCAATATTGAAGTTTTAGAAATTATTATCGATGGACTTTTTGGTACACACAGAATTTTTAAAGGGTTTTTAGGAGATGCTTTTTACAGTTTCTTAATCGGAACATTTGAAATTCTGGCAGCTTTGGTTTTTGTTGCTGTTACCGTATTTTGGATTAGAAGAAACGCTATTAAAGTAAAACGTTTTATGAATAAAGAAATGAAAGGCTGGCCCAAAAACGACGCAAACTTAATTCTTTATTTTGAAATGATATTGATGGCATTATTTATCATAATGAACGCAACAGACACACCATTTCAAGAGATGGGAATTGGTAATCCAATAAGTCGGTTTGTTGCTCCTTGGTTTAGTGGTCTTACTTCGGAAACTCTACATATAATAGAGCAATCTGCTTGGTGGCTTCATATTGTTGGAATTATCATCTTCCTAAATTATTTATATTATTCAAAACATTTACACATTTTATTAGCCTTCCCAAATACGTTTTTTGCAAACTTAAATCCGAAAGGGCAATTCAATAACTTAGAATCTGTTACAAAAGAAGTGAGGCTAATAATGAACCCTGATTCAGACCCGTACGCAACGCCAGAAGAAACAGAAGAAGTGCCAGAAAAATTTGGAGCAAGCGATGTTACAGATTTGAATTGGGTTCAGTTGATGAATGCTTACACCTGTACAGAATGCGGCAGATGCACTTCGGCTTGTCCTGCTAGCCTAACAGGAAAAGAATTGTCACCTCGTTCTATTATGATGAAAACACGTGATAGATTGGAAGAAGTCGGTAAAAATATCGATAAAAATGGAGGAGAATTTAAAGATGACGGAAAGCAATTATTAAACAATTATATTACGCCAGAAGAATTATGGGCGTGTACTAGTTGTAATGCCTGCGTGGAAGAATGCCCAGTAAATATAGACCCTTTATCTATCATTATGGATATGCGAAGGTATTTGGTTATGGAAGAATCTGCTGCTCCGCAGGAATTAAATATGATGATGACAAATATTGAAAATAACGGTGCCCCTTGGCAATACAACCAAATGGACAGACTTAATTGGAAAGATGAGGAGTGATTTTAGTTGGCAGTTGGCAGTGTTCAATTGTTGGTTTCCAGCTTCCAGTTTAATTCAAAAATCATCAAATTGTTAAATCGTAAATCGTAAATCGTAATTTTTTAATGTCAAACTATTTAGACTCTTTAAACCCAGCACAAAAAGATGCTGTTCTACAAAAGGATGGTCCAATGATTATTATCGCTGGTGCAGGCTCTGGCAAAACGCGTGTGCTAACATATAGAATTGCACATTTGATGAAGCAAGGAGTAGATGCTTTTAATATTCTCTCATTGACATTTACTAATAAAGCAGCACGAGAGATGAAAGAACGTATTTCATCTGTTGTTGGTGATAATGAAGCAAAAAACCTATGGACGGGAACTTTTCATTCGGTTTTTGCTAGAATTTTAAGGTCAGAATCCGATAAATTAGGCTATCCTTCTAATTTTACAATTTATGATACACAGGATTCTGTTCGTTTGCTAACTTCCATTATCAAAGAAATGCAGTTAGACAAAGATAGATACAAACCAAAACAGGTTTTAAGCAGAATATCATCTTTTAAAAGCAATTTAATAACTGTTAGAGCGTATTATAATAATTCGGATTTGATAGAAGCAGATTTACAAGCCAGTCGCCCAAAAATGGGAGATATTTATAAAGAATATGTAGCCCGATGCTTTAAATCTGCTGCAATGGATTTTGAAGATTTATTATTGAGAACCAATGAGTTATTATCTCGTTTCCCAGAGATTTTATCAAAATATCAAGACCGTTTTAGATATATAATGGTAGATGAGTATCAGGACACAAATCACTCTCAATATCTTATTGTTAGAGCTTTAGCCGACCGTTTTCAAAATATTTGTGTGGTTGGCGATGACTCCCAAAGTATTTACAGTTTTAGAGGAGCAAATATTAATAATATTCTGAATTTTCAGAAAGATTATCCGGATGTAAAAACCTTTAAATTAGAACAAAATTACAGATCTACTAAAAATATTGTTCAAGCGGCTAATTCTGTTATAGAAAAAAATAAAACACGCTTAGATAAAGAAGTTTGGACATCCAATAATGAGGGAGAAAAAATTAAGGTGATGCGGACAATCTCGGACGGAGAGGAAGGTCGTTTTGTAGCACAATCAATTTTTGATAATAAAATTAATAATCAATTACAGAATGATGTTTTTGCAATTTTATACAGGACAAATGCTCAATCCAGAGCAATGGAAGATGCGTTGCGTAAAAAAGATATTAAGTACAGAATTTACGGTGGAATTTCATTTTATCAACGAAAAGAAATAAAAGATTTACTTTCTTATCTCAGGTTGCTTATCAATCTCAATGATGAAGAGGCTCTAAAAAGAGTGATTAATTATCCCACTCGTGGCATTGGGCAAACAACGATTGATAAATTAGTTATTGCTGCAAATCATTATAAAAAATCGATTTTTGATATTCTAACAAACCTTGATAAGATTGATTTAAAAATTAATTCTGGCACAAAAATAAAATTACAAAATTTTGCAAATATGATTTTGAGATTGCAGATAGAATTGCAAACTAAAAATGCTTATGAGATAGCAGAAATTGTTGTAAAACAAATCCAATTAATCAGAGATTTAGAAAAAGATGGAACTCCAGAAGCGGTGAGTAAAGTGGAGAATGTTCAGGAATTATTAAACGGAGTTAAAGATTTCATTACCGATAAAATAGAAACAGGAGACGACGCTTCGCTATCTGTTTTTTTAGAGGATGTTGCCTTAGCTACAGATTCTGATTCAGAAAAAAAAGATAATACACCACAAGTTTCTCTAATGACAATTCACTTAGCAAAAGGATTAGAATTTCCTTATATATATATTGTTGGTTTGGAGGAAAACTTGTTTCCGTCGGGTATGAGTATGAACACTAGAAGTGAGCTGGAAGAAGAAAGGCGTTTGTTTTATGTTGCCTTGACCAGAGCGAAAAATCAGGCGTATTTAAGCTATGCACAAACACGTTATCGTTGGGGAAAGTTAACAGATGCAGAGCCAAGTAGGTTTATAGAAGAAATTAACGATAAGTTTTTAGAATATTTATCACCCGACAGAAAAGCAATAGCCCAAAATAGGTTTGTAGATAGAGATTTATTTGATGATGCTCCTAAAACAATCCGCTTTAGGAAGCCAACTGAGCGTAAAAGAAAAGATTTTAGAGCAGAGAAAGAGCAGGTGTTTGTTTCACCGTCGAGTAATCTTAAAAGAGTTTCAGAGACTAATTTATCAAAAACAAATCTTTTTGACAATAATATAATTGTCGGTTCTTTTGTAGAACACAATAGGTTTGGAGAGGGAAAAGTGTTGAGTTTAGAGGGAAGCGGACTAAATAAAAAAGCGGAAATAAGATTTGGCACAGTAGGAAAGAAAAAAATGTTGTTGCAGTTTGCGAAACTAAAAGTTATAGGCTGATATGAATTACGATTGATGAATTACTATTTGATTATTAAACACTATATTTACTTGAAAATAAAATAAGTATGAACAAAATAATATTGCTGATTTTCCTGACCTTCTGTATAAGTCATATTTCAAATGCACAAATCCGATTTGGCGTAAAAGGAGGAATTAATTATAATTATAATTCTTTTTCGAATGTTAAAAACGATGTTTTATCTGGAGCAAAAATCAAGGCAGGGTTCCATACTGGAATTTGGCTAAGAGCTAAAATTCCTATAATTGGATTTTACATCCGCCCCGAATTAGTATATACCAGATTAAGAAATAATGTTATTTATTCGCCTGAAACTATAAGCTCAGAAACTGTTTCTTATAATTTTAATAAGCTTGACATTCCTGTTTTACTTGGAAAAAAAATATTTGGAGTATGTAATATATTTGCAGGACCTTCATTCCAATATATGGTGAGTTCAGATTTTAGTGTTTCTGATTTAAAAAACGTTAACACTAGTGGTTTTACCGTAGGAATACAATTTGGTGGCGGAATTGAGATTGGTAAATTTGAAGTTGATATACGGTGGGAAAAAAGCCTCTCTGGTATTGAAACAAGTTTCTTAGACAGAACGATACAAGATAAAATTTCTAATATTAATTTTGACACGAGAATTAATCAAATTATCATAGGCCTTTCTTATCGGCTATAAGGCAATTATAATTTTTGAATTACGAATTTTGAATTGGAAGTTAGAAGTTGGAAACTGAAAACCAATTCGTAATTAATAATTAATTCATATCTTTATCCTTATAAATTAATATTGAATGATTACATCAGCTTTTATTGTTTTTCTAGTAGGTTTCTTTGTTGTAGCTATCGCCTCCAATCAAGTTGCTAAGGTTTTTCAAAAAATAAAATTTCCTTTAATTACTGGACTTATCATTACTGGTATAATTACGGGTTCTTCTGTGCTGAATTTTATTACCATAGAAGCCGTTGATAAATTAAATTTTCTGAATGAAATTGCCCTGTCTATCATCGCTTTTTCTGCGGGTTCTGAATTGTATTTAGACGATTTAAGAAGCAGACTAAAAAGTATTAAATGGATGACTATCGGGCAGTTGATTATCACTTTTGTTCTTTCGTCAGTTGTTATATATTTCATTGCGGATTATATTCCGTTTATGACCGAGCTTTCTTCTAAAGCCAAAATTGCCGTTTCCATTTTATTTGGGACTATATTTGTCGCTCGCTCTCCTTCCTCTGCTATAGCTGTTATCAACGAAATGCGTGCTAATGGTCCTTTTACTAAGACGGTAATGGGAGTTACTGTGGTAAAAGATGTGTTGGTTATTATTCTGTTTGCTATCTGTTTTTCTATCGCAAAAGCCTTTGTTAATGACGACGAAATTGGACTTTCTTTTCTTGTAATTTTATCATTAGAACTATTGACATCTTTTGTATTAGGCTATGTTTTAGGAAAGCTGCTACAAGTTGCTTTCATCTATAAAATTCCACGTATATTAAAAGCCATTTTCATCATACTTATAGGTTATAGCGTCTATTTATTTGCTGCATTTATAAAAATAGAATCTGCCGAATATTTACATCATCAATTTGTTTTAGAGCCTCTTTTAATTTGTATTATAGGTAGTTTTGTTCTAACTAATTACAGCAAACATCGGATAGAATTTTCAGAATTATTAGAAGAAGTAAGTCCATTTATTTACATCATATTTTTCACACTTACCGGAGCTTCGTTATCATTACAAGTATTAATGAGCGTTTTCGGAATAGCATTGGGCTTGTTTATATTGAGATTAATAACTATGTTTTTTGGAGGTTTATTTGGAGTATATGCAGCAAAAGACCCAAAAGAATACAGGCTGATAGCGTGGATGCCTTATTTAACACAAGCCGGCGTTGCCTTGGGTTTAGCAACTATCGTTTCTAATGAATTCCCTATCTGGGGACATCAATTTGAAACGATTGTAATCGCCATTATTATAATCAACCAACTCATAGGACCACCTCTGTTTAAATGGTCTTTAAATTTTGTAAAAGAAAGCCACACCAAAGCTAGCTTACAGAAATATGACGGCACAAGAGATGCTGTTATCTTTGGAGTAGAAAGCCAATCAATCGCATTGGCAAATCAACTTGAAAAACATAATTGGGAGACCCGCTTGGTGGGCTTTGACGAGATTGATTCATCAAAAATCACAAACGCAAAAATCATCAATTTAGAAGATATTTCTTTTGATAGTTTAAAGTCGTTAGAATTAGAAAAAACAGAAGGAATTGTACTGATGCTTTCCGATAATAAAAACTATCAACTTGCAGAATTAATTTATGAAAATATAGGAACCGCCAACGTAATTGTCAGATTAAATAATAGAGATAATTTTGAGAAATTCCATAAACTCGGCTCACTTATTATAGAGCCGGCAACGGCTTTGGTCAGCCTGTTAGACCATTTTGTACGGTCTCCAAATGCAACTTCCCTGCTGCTGGGTATGGACGAAGGGCAGGATTCTATGGATGTTGAAATTAGAAACAAAGACATTCACGGAATGCGTTTACGCGATTTGCGGTTACCTTCTGATGTCTTAGTTTTGTCCATTAGAAGAAAAGGACAATTGTTGGTTTCTCACGGATACACCAGAATGCGTCTCGGAGATATTATGACTTTGGTCGGGTCTGAAAAAAGTTTAGAAGATTTAAAGTTTAAATTTGATACGTAGGTAAGTTAAACGCTGGAAACTAACAAATTAATTACAAATTTTGAATTACTATTAAACAACCAACAACTAAAAAAACTATGAGTAAAAATAGAGATAAAAAAATAATTGACAAGTTAAAGCAAAAAACTTGGAATGAGACAAAAACAAATGATTCTTGGGCAATTTTTAAAATAATGTCTGAATTCGTTGAAGGATACGAAAAATTAAGTAGGATAGGTCCTTGTGTTTCTATTTTCGGCTCCGCAAGAACAAAACCAGAAGACGAAAATTATAAATTAGCAGAAGAAATAGCATATAAACTAACTCAAAACGGCTTTGGAGTTATCACTGGCGGCGGACCTGGAATTATGGAGGCAAGTAACAAAGGTGCAAATAGAGGAAAAGGAACATCAGTTGGATTAAATATTGAACTGCCTTTTGAACAGCATTATAATCCCTGGATTGACAGTGATAAGAATTTGGAGTTTGATTATTTCTTTGTTCGCAAGGTAATGTTTGTAAAATATTCTCAAGGCTTTATAGTAATGCCCGGTGGTTTTGGAACTTTAGATGAATTATTTGAAGCAATTACATTAATTCAAACCAAAAAAATTGGTCGCTTTCCCATAATATTGGTGGGAGGACAATTTTGGGAAGGATTATTAGATTGGATTAAAAGAACGTTATTATCAGAAGGAAACGTTAGTGAGGAAGACCTAAACTTATTTAGAATTGTAGATACTGTCGATGAAGCCGTTGAACATTTAACTAAATTCTACAAAAAATATAGACTAAAACCCAATTTTTAAACAATACCAATCATTAAATTGAAAATAAGAAAATATATAGTAACTGTATTTTTAGTAATCAGTTATGGAATTATTGCACAAAATAATTCAATCACCATCGATGCTGAATTAAATACAAAAAATGACGTTTTAAAAATACATCAAAAAATTGTATATCATAATAAGACTTCTGCTCCATTATCCGAAATTTATTTACACAATTGGGCAAACAGTTTTAGGAACAGAAAAACTCCTCTAACTAACAGACTTATACAGGATTACGATAAAAAACTCTATTTTGCAAAAGACGAAGAAAGAGGTTTTTCAGACATTCTATATATTTCAGTAAACTCTAAATCTGTAAACTTCTCTGTTCCAAAAAAACGGACTGATATTCTAAAAATAGAATTAGAAAATCAACTTCAGCCAGAAGATTCAATTAAAATTATTGCTCATTATGAGATTAAACTTTCCAGTTCAAAATTTACAGGCTACGGAAAGACTAAAACAGGATATCATCTACGTTTTTGGCACTTAGTTCCTGCCGTTTATAGTAATGGTTGGAAATTAATGAGCAACCTAAATATGGATGATTTATATATGGATATTGCGGACTATAATATTTCTTTAGAAACTCCAAAAGAATTTATTGTAACTAGTAATTTACACCAAACTAAAACAAATGAAAAAGAAATAACCAAACATTCTTTAACAGGTGAAAACAAAACAGATATTATTATCAATATAAACACTTCTGATGATTTTAAAGCCTATCAAACTGATGACTTTATGGTGATAACAGATGTGGCATCGGAAAGTCTTGACAATAAATTATCTTCAGATATTTTAAACAGAGAAGTTCATTTTATAAAACAATTTTTAGGGAAATATCCTCATAAAAAAATATTAATTGATAAAATCACACAAAGTAAAAATCCTATCTATGGATTAAACCAATTGCCCAATTTTTTAAGTCCTTTTTCAGATGTTTTTAAGTGGGATTTAACAATTTTCAAAGCCATAACTAAAAAATATATTGAAAATACATTGTTGCTAAACAGAAGAACAGATTATTGGCTAACAGACGGCATTCAAACCTATTTGATGATAGAATATGTAAAAAAATACTATCCAGAAACAAAACTTTTAGGAAATGTGTCAACTATTTGGGGCGTGCGAAGTTTTAATTTTTCTAAACTAAAATTTAATGATAAATATCCTTTTGTATATCAATTTAGTGCGAGAGAATTCTTAGACCAGTCGCTGACAACTCGAGCAGATTTATTATCAAATTTCAACAGAAAAATTGCCAGTAAATATAAAGCAGGTTTAGGGTTGCAATATTTAAAAGGATATTTGGGAGATAGTATTTTACAAAATACATTTAAAGAATTTTATCAAAAAAATAAACTAAAATTGAGTTCTACTAATTGCTTTAAGGAGATTATAAATTCAAAAACGGACAAGGATTTAAAATGGTTTTTTGGAGATTACCTTCAGACAGATAAAAAGATAGATTACACAATTAAGAAAGTTATAGTAAGAAAAGATTCTATAGAAATAAATATTAAAAACAAACGAAATATTACTGCACCAGTTGCATTATATGGAGTTAAGGATAAAAAAATAAAACTTAAGAAATGGTTTACAGGCATTAATTCTACAAAAAAAGTTATGTTAGCAAAGGGAGATTTTGATAAAATATCATTGAATTATGAGCAAATATATCCGGAATATAACTCCCTAGATAATTGGAAAAATATAAACAAAAGTTTCTTAGACAAACCCATACAATTTAAACTTATTAAAGATATTGAAAATCCGTATTATCATCAATTATTTTATGAGCCAGAGTTGGATTATAATTATTATGACGGTGTTAGTTTAGGTTTAGAATTGCATAATAAACCTATTTTGTCTCATAATTTTATTTTCAGCGTTACTCCCACGCTTTCCACCAAGACTAAATCTATTACTGGCTCAATTTCAGCAATTTATAATCAATATTTTGAGGCGTCTAAAATTTATAGGATTACCTACGGAATAGCTGCTAGCAATTATCATTACGCACCAAGCTTATCATACAATAGACTTGTGCCATTTGTGTCTTTTTCTTTTAAACGAAAGAGCTTGCGAGATATTGGTGGCAATTCTATTACGGCCAAACTGCTCAATATAAATAAAGAAGTAAAACTAGGTGTTTTTAAAAAGGAAGAGGATAAGTACAGTGTTTTAAATTTAAAGTACAACTATACTAAACTGACTGTTATTAAAGGACTTCAGCTTAAAATAAGTACAGATTTCACTTCTGATTTCACAAAATTTTCAACCGATTTTCGCTTTAGAAAATTGACTGGAAAGAACAGGCAATTGGATTTTCGTTTTTTTGGAGGGTTTTTTCTAAATAATCATACAAAGGGTGATTATTTTAGCTTCGGATTAGACAGAGCATCTGATTATTTGTTTGAGCAAGGCTATTTTGGACGCTCTGAGGATTCGGGAGTTTTTAGCCAACAAATTATTATCAGTGACGGTGGATTTAAGTCAAAATTACCCACCAGATTTGCAAACCAATTTATAACATCGTTCAATTCGAGTGTTGGTTTGTGGAAATGGATTGAATTTTATGCAGATGTAGCTTTTCTCAAAAATAAAGGCAAGAATATTTATTTTGCTTACGAAAACGGAATACGATTTAACTTTATTCACAATATTTTTGAATTTTATTTTCCTTTGCATTCAAACTTAGGTTGGGAAATAAGTCAGCGAGCATATCCAACCAAGATAAGATTTGTATTAACCGCAAATATTTCTTCCTTTTACAATTTCTTTAGAAGAGGTTTTTTGTAGTTTAATTATTTTTAATTGTTGAATTGTAATTCGTAACTCAAAATTCGTAATTAATTTATTAATTGGTGGGAAAATGATGGGTGCGATGTTTTTTACAGGTTTGTATAAGACAGATTCTTCCAATATATCCGTTTCTACAAATGATACAGTTTTGTTTATTCTCTCAAAAATTATAAAAGCTAAACTTAAAATCAATCCGATTTTAAGTAGCCCAAATGCGGCTCCCAATATTTTATTTATAATTCCTAAAGATGCCAAATTAGCTAATTTGGTCAGTGCTTTTCCTATTAGGCTTACAGCAATAATTATTAAAATAAAAGTGATTGCAAAGGCTGCTAAAGAAATGTGTTTTTCGCTCCAAGAAACGCTTTCTTTTAAGAAATCTCCAACAAAATAAGAAAAGTGAATTGCTCCATAAACTCCTCCTATCAAGGCGACTAAGGAGGCAATCTCTACAAAAAGCCCTTTTATTAATCCTCTTACAAAACCAAACAGGAGTAAGGCAATAATTATGATGTCAAATAAATTCATCTATAATTTTTTTTAATCTTTTCTAAAATAATATTTTGGTATTATTACTCTAAAGCACTAATAATCGTTTTTAAATTTTCCAAGCTTTCTGGTTTTGCAATTATTTTTTTATCACTATCTAATACAATATAGCTTGGAGTGGAATAAATTTGATAAGTTTTTGATATTGTATTTTCCCATTTATTTAACCCTAAAATATGATGCCACCCTTTTAGCTTCTGTATATGATTGCTCCATGTTTTTTTATCTTTTTCCATACCAAAAGCAATTACTTTTGTGTTATTCTTGTCTTGAGTAAAGGCATTTAACTTTGGGATTTCTTTTAGACAATGAGAACATTCTGTACTCCAAAAAATCAACACGTAATTTTGTGCTTCACTAATGGTAGATAATTTATACTCTTTTCCATTTTCTTTCCAAACTATCTCTGGAGCAGTCCTGCCAATTCCTACAGCCATTTTCTCTAAAGTTTTCTTTCTAAAATCGGTGTTTTGTAATTTTTTTGGAAAATTATCATAATATGTTACGAGTAAGTAATCTGTAAAATCCGCATTGCCCTGATGTATAAATTGTGTAATTAAAAATTCTATAATATCTCTTTTAAAAGTTACACTTTTTATCTTATTTAAAATTGTTTTAACCGATTTTATATTCAATTTTTCCTGTGTTTTAGCATCTTTAGAATAGTTTATATAAAAAACATAATAATTAATTTTATCTGTCAAAAAAGAGGAATTGTACAAGGCGGTATTATTAAAATCTATATAGTCAAAATAATGATTTACTACCAAATTCATATATTCTTGCGGAGTTTTCGCAATTGTTGGTTTGTTGTATTTGTTGTATGCTTCTATAAAAAATTTTACTAATTTCCCTTTAGCTTTTTTAACATAAGTTTCCTGTAAATCAGAAATTTTTTTTACCTGAACGACGTACAAATCGGCAATTTCTTTAGAGGTATTCTTAAAATATTCTATTTGTAAAGACTTTATTTTGCGTTGAACAATAGAAACCTCTTTTATATATTTTCGATATGTTTTATTATTTTCAGACTTAGAAAAAGTAATTGTTTCTTCAACTTTTTTTGGATTAAAAGAAAAATAAATATCTTCTTTGTTAAATAATAAATCTACGAAACCATTTTTATAAGAAACTCTATAAGAACCAGATTTGGCATCCGCGGGTAATTCAAATTCAAATTTGCCGACAGAATTTTTATTGCTATTAATAGTTTTTGAAGAGGCTTTTATTGTACTATTTTTTACAAAAATCTGTTTACCACCTACAATTCTATATAAAATAACCCAAGTATATTTTTTTGACGTACTTAATTCGCCTTTTATCTTGTATTGAGCCACAGAAATTGTTGATGTCAACAACAGGAGTATAAATATTTTTTTCATTAGAGAGTTTTTATGTTATTTATGACAAATATTAGAAAAAACAACAAAGTTACTATTTATTAATCAAAGAAACCTGATGTCTCAAAATAATTTACGACTGCTCCTTTTATTAATACGGATTGTTCGCCGGGCTTAAGATTTGGGAGTTTCTCTGTTGCTTTATAATGTGGCCATCCGTCGGTGTCAAAAAAATCAAACTCATAGTATCCGTAGGGTTCAAGTAATTTGCAAATTGAGATGTGCATCAGATTTACTTTTTCATCTTTTTTGAAATTTCTTTGTCCTTGACCTAATTCTTGTACCCCAATTAGATATATAATTGCATCCAAGTTTAAAGCGTCTCCTTCACTAAATTGAGCGGATAATTTTTCTACGACTAATTTCCATTTATCTTTTAATTTGGTGCTTCCCATTATATATCTTTAGAATTAATCGTATAAGTTTTCCACTTCTCTAAGCAGCTGTTAAAATCTTCCGGAATTTCTGAGCTAAACCGCATAAACTTACCTGTGGTTGGGTGTGTAAATCCAAGTGTTTTTGCGTGTAATGCCTGTCTTGGCAATACTTTAAAACAATTCTGTACAAACTGTTTGTATTTCGTAAAGGTTGTACCTTTCAGAATATTGTTTCCGCCATAGCGTTCATCATTAAAGAGAGTGTGACCAATATGCCTAAAATGTGTCCTAATTTGATGCGTTCTACCAGTTTCTAACCTGCATTCAACCAGCGTAACATAAGTAAAACGTTCTATCACTTTAAAATGTGTAACAGCGTGTTTACCAAAATCTCCGTCAGTAAAAACGTCCATTCGTAAACGATTTTTAAAACTTCTCCCGATGTTTCCTTCTATTTTTCCTTCGTCTTCCTTGATATTTCCCCAAGCTAGTGCAATATATTTCCGCTCCGTTTTTCTGTCAAAAAATTGTTTAGACAAGTGTGCCATAGCAAATTCGGTTTTGGCAACAACTATCAGCCCACTCGTGTCTTTATCGATTCTGTGTACCAAACCCGGACGTTCATTACTACTAGTCGGCAAATTTTTTATATGATAAATTAGCCCGTTCACCAAAGTCCCAGAATAATTACCGTGACCGAGATGAACAACCATTCCTGCAGATTTATTTATCACAATTACGTCGTCATCTTCATAAATAATATTTAACGGAATATACTCTGCAACCAACAAGTTTTCGCGGGGTGAGTGTGATAATACAACACGAATAATATCGTTTGGTTTTACTTTATGGTTTGATTTTACTGCAACATCATTCACCAGAACATTTCCTGTTTTGGCGGCTTGTTGGACTTTGTTTCTTGTAGCATTTTCTACAAAATTCATTAGAAATTTATCGACTCGCAATGGCTCTTGCCCTTCACTAGCCGTAAATCTGTAATGTTCGTATAATTCGTCGCTTTCTAAATCTGTGTTTTCTCCGTACATCTTTTATACAGGGTCATTCTAAATTTGTTTTCAATCTTGCTTAACTTCCAACTGTCAAACTGCCCACTAATTCCCATCACCCAAAACCAAATCTATCGCAGAGTTTTTTGGCAATTTATCTTCGGGCTTTATGTCTATTCCTTTGTGTTTCAGCCCTCTAACTACATCTTTGCCTATGTCTTTGATATAAGTAAATTCTCCAATCCTAAATCCTATGGAAAGCAAATGCGCCACCGCCTGTCTTTTTGTACGTCCGTTCAAATCTGGTAAAATAATACTTCTGTATTTAGACGGGTTTAATTTCAAATATATTTTTCTATTTTCCTTTACGAATTCTCCTGCTTCTGGATTTTGTTCTATCACAGATTTATTTGGATAGGCTGGATTGTAATTAGCAGAATCAATTACTTCAAAACGCAAATTCAATTCTTTTAATTTTTTTTCAACGTCTTCCAATACAATTTTCTGAAAATCAGGAACTTGAATTTTTTGATTGTGATTAGTTGTGATACCAAACCACCATTTCAATACAAAAACAAACAGTAAAGTGCCTAAAACAGCAATACATATTTGTTTAAAAAAAGATTTACTTTTGATAAATTTAAATAGACTCATCAGTTTAGATTTTTAATAATTGCAAAGATATAAAACCAAACGTTAGTCATTACTATTTATATTTTGATAGATTTGCTAAACCAATTTGATTATAAAACGTTATATATATAAAAGGAATTAATGTCCAATTAGTTTAATTATCAAATTTTGTAATCATAATTCACCAATCGTAATTAATTCACACATATAATGAAAAAAAATATTGCAATTATTATGGGGGGGTTTTCTTCCGAAATAAATATCTCTCTAAAGAGCGGAGCAATTGTTTATACGCATCTGGACAAGGAAAAATATAACCTATATAAAGTCCACATTCTAAAAAACAAATGGGTTTTAGTTGATAAAAACGGAGATGAATATCATATTAATAAAAATGATTTTTCTGCTGTTATTAATGATAAAAAAATTACTTTTGATTGTGTTTTTAATGCAATTCATGGGGCTCCGGGAGAAAATGGAACGATTTTAGCATACTTTGATTTGCTGGGAATTAAACACACTTCTGCTCCTTTTTATCAGATGGCGTTGACATTCAACAAACGTGATTGCCTGAGCGTGGTAAAGCAATACGGGATTAAAACCGCAATTTCTGTGTATTTGAATAAAGGTGATAAAATAAATACACAAGAAATAATTGATAAAGTTGGTCTGCCTTGTTTTATAAAGCCAAATAATGCGGGCTCTAGCTTCGGAATTTCTAAAGTGAATTCAAAACTTGATATTATGCCGGCAATTAAAAAGGCATATAAAGAAGATAGCGAGATTTTAATTGAATCATTTTTAGACGGAACAGAAGTCTCTGTTGGAGTGATTCAATACAAAGGGCAAATAGAAATATTGCCAATTACAGAGATAGTAACAGAAAACGACTTTTTTGATTACGAAGCTAAATACGAAGGAAAATCACAGGAAATTACACCTGCTAGAATATCAAAATCGGAAGAAAATAGGGTAAGAAAAGTCGCACAGAAGGTGTATAAAATTTTAAATATGAGTGGATTTTCTCGTTCAGAATATATTTTAATTGACGGTGAGCCACATTTTTTGGAGATGAATACTGTTCCCGGATTAGCCGAAGAAAGTATCTTGCCCAAGCAAGCCAAAGAAGCAAATATTAGTTTGTCAGAATTATTTGGCAACACGATAGAGGAGAGCAAGTAGAAAAAATGTTAATGTCAAAATAAAAAATAGATAACTAAAAATGCTAAATAAAAGCAATAAATTTGTCATTCATATATTATAGGGAATAATGTCAAAAAATAATTTAAAACATACTTTAGAGCCAGATAAATGGGTTAATTCTTATGCGGATTACCTATTTAATTATGCAATTGTTCGTGTGAATAATACTGATATCGCTAAGGATTTAGTGCAAGAGACCTTTTTTGCAGGATTAAAATCTGCTAAGAATTTTCAAGGCAGAGCGACAGAAAGAACTTGGTTAGTCGCTATTCTAAAACGTAAAGTGATAGATTATTACCGTAAAATAAATTCTAATAAAGGCAAAGCAGAAATTAGGATGAATTTCTATCATAATGGTGAGAATGAAGGAAACTGGATAGAAGAATGCGTGCCACAGTCTTGGAATAATGAGACAGAAAAAATCATTGAAACCGAAGAATTAAAAAATCAAATAGAAAAATGTATAGATTGCTTGCCGGAAAGATACGCTATGGTTTTTAGAATGAAAACAATACAAAAGTTTGAAACTAAAGATATATGTAAGGAATTAGATATTACAGCGTCAAACCTATGGGTAATTATCCATAGAGCCAGAGTTCAATTAAGAAAATGTATGGAAGACAACTGGTTTAATAAGTAATATTTTATGGTCAAATTGGTATAAATCAGGATATTAAAGATGATAAAGATAACTTGCGATAAGGCTTCTGCTATTTGTGACAAAAGTCAGTATGATGAAGCATCATTTTTTGAAAAAGTCCAATTAAATTGGCATCTTTTGGTGTGTAAAATATGTTGCAAATACACCAAGCATAATAGAATTATGTCAGAAGTATTTAAGATCGGAGCAGATGATTGTAGAGAGAGAATAAATTATCTGTCAATCGTGGATAAAGATAACCTTAAAAAAGAATTATGCGATTTGGAGGTTGAATCTACCGTGTAATTAATTACGAATTAAAATATAGCCGAGACGGTAAGAACCAAGAATCAAAACAGAAGACAATTACGAATTGGAGGATAGAAACCAACAACTAATTCAATCATTGAAAACTACCAATCTAACTTAAAAGTATCTTTTAAATCTGCTAAATCTGTATTTTTTTCAAGAAGTCTTTCGTACTTTTCTTCTGGTGTATAAATAAACTTTTTAACGACGGTTTCGCGTATCAAAACATCAATTTTTACAGCGTAATTATTTAAAGATTCACACAAATATTTGTTTAGTTTTTGCTTGCTACTTTCTAACTGGTCTGCCATCAATTTATTGGGAAGTGTTAGCTGTATCACATAATTATCTATCAATTTTGGCATATCAGCAATAATAATGGAAGCAATATTTTTCTCTCCTCGTTCAATTAATTTTGAGTGATATTCTTTCCATGCTTTTACTAAATCTATTTGTGTAAATGCGTCTTTCGGGTGATTGTCAAAATTTTCTTCTACCCCAGAAAGTTTATTCTCTTCTTTTTTTAGATGCACACTTTTTAGTGATAGAGAGGAAGTTCTTCTTTTTACATTTTTAACAATCTCTGGAGCTTTTGGCTCTCTTACCTCTTCTATATTTTCTTTTTTCTTGACTTTTGATTCTATTCTCTCTTCTCTTTTTTCTTCTAAAGAAAGCGACGTAAAAAAAGTTGCGGGAATTATGTAGTTAGCTGATTTTTTTTTTTCTCCATCAAAAGTGATAGAGGCAATTTGCATTAAGGTTAATTCAACCAATAGACGTTGATTTTTACTGGCTCTATATTTTAAATCGCATTCATTTGCTTTGTCTATAGATTGTATTAAAAATTTAATACTCGTTTTTACGGACTGTTCTAAATACTGTTTTTTGATGGTATCGCCGACTTCCAATAAATCAATAGTTATCTTGTCTTTTGCTACTAATAAATCTCTAAAATGAGAAGCCAATCCATTTATAAAATGATGCCCCTCAAATCCTTTGCTCAAAATAGTATTAAAAGCGATTAAGACTTCTGGGATTTTATTTGCCAATAGCAAATCTGTCATATCAAAAAACACTTCATAATCTAGTACGTTTAGGTTTTTTGTAACTGCTTCTCTCGTTAGATTATTGCCTGAAAAACTGATAACTCTATCAAAAATTGACAAAGCATCACGCATAGCACCGTCCGCCTTTTGAGCGATAATATGTAGTGCATCATCATCTGCAGTAATATTTTCTTTTTTGCAGATAATTTTTAGATAATTTTTCGCATCTAAAACACCTATTCTTTTAAAATCAAAAATTTGACAACGAGACAAAATTGTAGGAATAATTTTGTGTTTTTCGGTGGTTGCAAGTATAAAAATTGCGTGTGCAGGTGGTTCTTCCAGCGTTTTTAGGAAAGCGTTGAACGCCGCCTGAGACAGCATATGAACCTCATCTATAATATATACTTTGTATTTTCCTGTCTGTGGCGGAATACGAACCTGCTCAGTCAGATTCCTGATATCATCTACAGAATTGTTGGAAGCCGCATCCAATTCAAAAATATTAAACGCGAAATCTTCATCTTTAGTTGTAGTATTTTTTTCATTGATACGTTTAGCTAAAATACGTGCACAAGAAGTTTTGCCAACTCCACGAGGTCCCGTAAATAATAGAGCCTGTGCTAAATGATTGTTTTTTATAGAATTTTCAAGAGTAGAGGTGATGGCTTGCTGTCCAACGACATCTTCAAAATTTTGAGGACGATACTTACGTGCAGATACTATAAAATGTTCCATTAATTAATTCTAAATTGAATGAAGCAAATGTAAGTATCTCTTAAATAATTTACAACTAACTTTTAACTTGCTTCCTAGCCTCCAACATAACTATCATTATTTTGTTTTTTTTGCAGTAACCCAAACGCCGTATAAAAAGCTAAAAACTATTTTAATTCCAAAAAATTTCTTCCATTTTCCTGTGTTAAAATTTTTTTCTGCAACTGCTTCAAAATTGAATGAAGTTATATCTTTAAAACTACTGATAAGCAAGGTGATCACAACCAGAATTAAGAAGAACGGGATTGTAATTTTAGTTACGTTTGTCCAAAAATGTGGTGTTTTTATTTTTTCTAAAAAAGTCATTTATTGTAGTTTTTTGTTTGTTTTATGTCTGTTGTGGTCACGTTTTGTTTTGAGTTCTAATTTTTTGTCAAATGCCTTTTGCAGGTCTATTCCTGTTTGATTTGCTATGCATAATATTACAAAAAGAACATCTGCTAATTCTTCTCCTAAGTCTTTATTTTTATCGCTTTCTTTTTCGCTTTGTTCTCCATATCTTCGGGCAATAATTCTTGCAACTTCTCCGACTTCTTCGGTCAACTGTGCCATATTTGTCAATTCGTTAAAATAACGAACTCCGTGATTTTTTATCCATTCATCAACCTGAAATTGTATTTTTTTAATTCCCATAAAAAAGTTAAAAGTTAAAAGAGAGGCAGAAGGCAAAAGTTTCTTACTGTTGCGGACTTTTGGTTTTTTGGTTCTTTTTTGCCTTTTGGCTCTCTTTTCATTCGTAATTGTCTTTGTTTTTTTAATTCAAAATTCGTAAGTCAAATTTTTCTTTTCTGACATAATTCTATCAAAACGCCATTAGTACTTTTTGGGTGTAAAAATGTGACTAACTTATTGTCTGCACCAAACTTAGGTTCTTCATTTAGAACAGTAAACCCTTCGTTTTTTAGGCGTCTAATTTCTGAATTAATATCGGTTACGGCAAAGGCAATATGATGAATTCCTTCTCCTTTATTTTCAATAAACTTTGTGATTGGACTATCAGTTTCTGTAGCCTGTATCAACTCTATTTTATTGTTCCCTGCATCAAAAAAGGAGGTTTTTACGCCTTCGCTTTTCACCTCTTCAATCTTATAATGTGGCTCGCCTAAAAGTGCTGCAAATAACTCATTTGATTTTTTTAAATTTCTAACAGCAATGCCTATATGTTCAATTTTGTTCATATTGTAGATTTCTATCGACCAAAGGTAAACATTCTTTTGGTAATTATCCGTAAATTTGCTGAATGGAACAAACAAACAGGCAGAAGAAAATAGCTGGAGTTATACAAAAAGATTTGGTAGATGTCTTGCAGAAGGCAGCACAAAACGAGATGAGAGGAACTATTATTTCGGTATCTAAAGTTATAGTAACAACAGATTTGAGTATTGCGAAGGTCTATTTAAGTATTTTTCCGTCAGAAAAGAGAGATGAATTGGTAAAAGGAATCCAATCTAATACATCGTTAATTAGATATGAGTTAGCAAAACGAACCAGAAACCAGTTGCGCAGGATGCCCGAATTAACTTTTTATGGTGATGATTCTTTAGATTATATCGAAGAAATTGATAAATCATTAAAAGGAGAAAGCATTAATCCAATAGAAGAACCAAGTATTTTACCTAAACGCAAGAAAGTGTGAAGTGTTCAGTTGGTAGTTTTACACCTACAAAGTTTTGGAAACCAACAACGAACAACCAAAAACGAACAACCGAAAACAAACAACAAATCAACTTTCCATTATACATAGCCAAAAGATATTTATTTACAAAAAGCAGTAACAATGCTATAAATTTCATCACTATTGTCGCTTCCTTTGGAGTGATAGTAGGTTCTTTGGCTTTGTTTATTATTCTTTCGGGATTTTCGGGTTTTAGAACTTTTACATATTCGCTGTTAGATAGCTCTGATCCAGATATTAAGATTACTACAATCAAAGGAAAATCTTTTTTATACACCGATAGTATTGACGCAATTTTGTCAAAAAATACAGAGATAAAGTCAATCTCAAAGGTGATTGAAGAACGTGTTTTGTTACAATATAAGCAGAGAAATCACATCGCATATATAAAAGGAGTAAGCAATAATTATACAGAAACTACAAATATAGATTCTACTCTTACTGTTGGTCAATGGTTAGACCCAAAATATACAAATAGTGCCGTGATTGGCTATGGGATTTCTAATAAATTATCTTTGGGTATTTTAAATTTTGGAGAGCCTCTTCAAATTAAAATTCCGAGACCAAGCAAAGGTTCTATCTTAAATCCTACAACTGCTTTTAGCACTGTGGACACGCAAATTGTAGGTGTGTATTCTGGCTCAGAAGAATTTGCAGGAAAATATGTTTTTGTAGATATTAGTTTGGCAAAGAAATTATTGCGATACAATAAGAGTAGAATTACATCGCTGGAATTAAAATTGTCCGACGATGCAGATGACAACACATTTGCAAAAGAACTACAACAAAATTTAGGAGATAATTTTAAAGTTGAAACCAGAATTCAATTTAACTCGTTTATTTACAAGGTTTTAAATACGGAAAATATAACTTCGTATTTTATATTTACTCTTATTGTAATAATCGCTCTTTTTAATGTTATCGGTGCAATTATTATGATGATTCTTGATAAAAAGCAGAATATAAAAACACTCTTTAGCTTGGGAGCAACCATAAAAGAAGTGAAAAAAATATTTGTATATCAAGGACTTTTATTGACGCTTTTCGGCTTGATTGTAGGATTGTTTATTGGAGTTGTATTGATTTTTTTACAACAAAAATTTCACCTGTTTATGATAACTCAAAGTATTCCCTATCCTGTTGAATTTAGGTTTTATAATTTGATTATTGTAGCTTCTACAATTAGTATATTAGGATTTATTGCTGTGAAAATAGCAAGTAGCAGGATAAAATCGTTTGAAAATAGATAAAAGAGCTACCTGCCCGCAGCAGTCAGGAGAATCAAGAGACGAGAATCAAGAGAAAATAAAGCCATGAGAAAACTACTTCCCCTTTTAATGTTCATTAATTTTACTAAACGATTAATAGAACTACGAGTTATGAAAACAAAATATTATTTATTACTGTTGTCTGATAAAACTAAAAACAGGCAAAAATATGACTTTTCCACCTAGTAAATTGGGATTATTTTTTTGATTTTTAAAAAGTAAGCCTCCTGTTTTATTAAGTTACTCAAGTTTCGCAGGTCCAAAGATACTATAAACATTGAATTTTAGTTTTATAATTTTGCATATCACAACACATTAACCCGCATTATTCATCAAAAAATAGGAATAATGTGTGTAAAGCGTTATCTTTGAGCAATTAATCAAAGAAATAACGCAAAAAACATACACCCAAAAATGAGTAATAAGAATACAATATTTTATCGAGGAAATACAGGAATTTCAGTTGATTTTTCAGCAGAAGAAATTAGTTCAGACGGAGCCTTAGTTCTTTTAGAAAAAATGGAGCGTAAACACAAAGTCATCAAGTACTTTAGTTCATTTCTTCCGGATACTCGTAATCCATTATTAATAACTCATAGCACAGAGAAGCTACTCAAACAACGTGTTTTTATGCTCATGCAGGGCTATGAAGATGCCAATGATGTATCTCACTTAAAGAATGACCCTTTGTATAAAGATATTTTAGAAGGTGATTTAGCTTCTCAACCTACTATTTCAAGGTTTGAAAACAGTTTGGATAAACATTCTATTTTCAATCTATGCTATGCTTGGATAGACCGCTATGTTCTTAGCCTAAAAGGACGCTCAAGTATTACTATTGATGTAGATGCCACAGATGACCCTACTTATGGAACACAACAATTATCTATGTTTAATGGATATTACGGTCAGTTTATGTATAACGAATTGTTTTTTCATGATGGAGATACGGGACAAATTATAGTTCCGGTACTTCGTCCAGGTAACAGTCATTCGAACAAATGGTATGTAGGTATTTTAAAACGTATTATTATCAAAATACGCCAAGCATATCCTGATATAGAAATTATTATTAGAGCCGATAGTGGCTTCAGTTGTGCTGGGTTTTATGAATTAGCAGATTGTTATAATTTGAAGTATGCCGTTGGATTGTCCAGTAATGCTGTTTTAAAAAGAAAAATTTCAAGAGCATCCAAAGCAGTAAAGCACTTATACTTATCTCAAGATATAAAACACCAACATTTTATTGGCTTCACTTATCAGGCTAAGAGTTGGCACAAAGAACAACAATGCTATTCGAAAATAGAAAGTACGGGATTAGGAATGAATATCCGCCACTTTGTGAGCAATATAGAAGAGAAAGATGCACGAGAGATTTACTTTGGGTTTTATGTCAAACGAGGAGAAGCCAGCGAAAATAGGATTAAAGAGGTAAAGAATATGTGTTTTTCTGACCGTCTATCCAATCACGGATTTTGGGCTAATTTCTTTCGGTTACTCATCAGCAGTATTGCTTATGAGATGTTCCTTATTTTGAAGACCAAGATTAAAAAAACAACTTTTAAAGAAGCCAAAAAATGGCAAATAAATTCTATAAGAACCTATCTGCTCAAAATAGGAGCTACCGTCAAGAAAACAAAAAGAAGAATTTATTACCGCTTATCAAAAGCATTTGTGCATCAAGAACTGTTTTATGAACTAATATTTCAGTAAGGGTTGTTTGTCGCAGATAAACAACATAGGGATACCTACGCCTTGTTGCCAAAAAATATGATTTATTGCCAAAAAAGTAACAGATAATGTCAAAAAAAGGCTAAAGAAATTGAAAAATTATAAGAAATAATACTTGATAAAAATATAGGGCTAAGAAAAATAGAAATTATAAACCTGATGAATAATGCGGGTTAATTCATTGTTTTTCAATTTACTAGGTTATGACTTTCCAAAACGGACTTTCAAGCCACATTTTTGAGTACAAATTTTTGTGGATTTATAATGAGCTTCAATTTTTCAAAAGCCTCAGGATTATTTATTACTTTTGATATTATTTCTTGACTATCTACATCACCCAAGAGTAAATCTATTATTTCTGCAATAGCTATAAGTAAAGCTAACAAGCGGTCATGTAATTTTAACTCAAGGCATTCAGCTTTAGTGTTTTCAAAAAGTTTGACTTTTTGTACGTATCACAAAAAGTTGATGTTAGTTCTGATAAAGTTTTAATATCTTCGTGCTGTAGCATTTTTACGTGTTTGGAAATACTCCGCTAAGATACTTATATATAGTAACTTAACATAATAAAAATGCTGCTTTTCCTAATATAATACCCTTAATTCTTAAACTTTTAGTTCCTGCGAAACTTGAGTCATAATAACTAGCAATATTACTAATGGTGTCTTCTCGAGTATCTATCTGTATCTTTTAAAAAATCAGAAAGCTCCTGTGTTAATTTTGAACCCTCTGCTATAAATGAATAATCGCTTCTAATCTCTTTTTTAGTCTCCTTATGACGCCACCTACGACGTTTTATAGTCAAATAAACTGCTTTCCCTCTCAAAGGAAAATTTTGAACTGTTTTAGATGATAAAAATCCTTTGGATTCATATTCTGATGACTCATAAGAACTAGGTAAACAATTTTTCTCCTCTAATCTTATAGAGACAAAAACCTTTTTTGAGGATATATCACACAGCTCTTCTACTTGAGTTATATCAAAATAATTAAGAAGTTCTTTGGGGAAAACATAGCGTATAAAGTCGGGACACAAAAGCATATTTTTTTTCGCCAATTTATAAATTATCCCCGTAAATTTAACTTGTCTCGTTTAATTTAGCCATCCCCCGAAAAATACATTTAATAGTTTCTAAGGTATTGATTTTACTGATAATTTAGATTAAAATAAGCCTGAAAAATATTTTTGAACTTTCTAAAAAACACGTTGTCTAAATCATTGATAATTAGTGATTTAATTTTTTAAAATTTTTCTAAAAGCAGAAAAAATGAACTACCTCGACGCAGAGCGTCGGGGAATTAAACCCAAAAAACGATTAAAAAACAGGGGATGGCTAATCGTTTGCCCTGATATATAGATTCGGTAAATTCAGCCACCAAGTGCAAGTTTTTTATTTTGGTAAATATATTGATAAAATATTTTTCATTTTTTAGTCATTTTAAAGTTAATAATATCTCCAGATTTATCGCCAGAAACTCTTACTATATAAAAACCTGCGGATAAATCTCCCGTAGAAAAATAGACAGCGCCATTTGCAGATTTATGTTTTTTATTATACACCTGTTGTCCGTCAGATGCGAATACCTGCACATTTATATCAGATGATTCTAAACCTACAATATGGAATAAATCTCCCGCTGGATTTGGGTAGAATTTAATATCACTGTTCGGAATAATAATCCAATTTTCAATCAGTCCACGACATACGTTTTCCGGAATTATTTTTATATGATTTTTTCCAGTAAATAAGTTTTCTACGACAATATCGTATTCCCTTTCGTCAGAAAATGTTTCATCCCTTTGGAATACGTCATTCACATAGATAGAATATTTTTTATCACCCGAAACTGTAAATACCGATGATTTCCCTAACTTATTTACAGATTTATTAGTTCCAGAAACTGGAGTTGCTTCGTTGACAGCAACCTGAAATCCGGGAATATCTTTACCAATCCCATCGGTTGAGAATTTTGCAGTGATATTATACATACCAACGGCTAAGTTTTCAATGACAAAAGGCTGGTTAGCTAACTTGTTTTCAAATGTTTTATTATATGAATTTGGTCCCGTAACAACAAAATTAAACATATGTGACGAGCTATTTTCTATACTTATTTTTCCATTATCTGCACCCAGACATCTTTGTGTTGTGCTAGATATTTTAAAGTTATTTGGTGATATTTGAGTACAACCTATGGCATTGACACCACCTCCAGATGGAGTGTTGTTACATCGGTCAATATTATCAGCTATACCATCGTTATCATCATCATCGTCACAGGCATCTCCTATATTATCTTTATCAAAATCAGCTTGGTCTGAATTATCTATATCTGGACAATTATCACAGCCTGTTAATGTCAGCTCTGCAATAGAAGACCATACTCCATCATTCACTTCTGACAATGCCTTAAATCTCATATACCTGCCTTTTACAAGAGTGTCAAACGCAATTGTCTGATTGCCTGATGTATTTTCAAAAGTTCCTGAATAATCAGCTTTACCCCAATTATTTTTATCATAACTAAAATAAACCTCAAAGTTCTTGATTCTTCCATTCTGTCCATTTTGTCTTGGAAAATGTTTTAACTCACTTATACTATAAGAATTACCTAAATCAATATGTAATTCATGAGGGTGAGAGTCGGTTCCTGTACTCCATCTCGTATGCCATATTGTTGAGGGATCTCCATCAAAAGCCATAATTCCTAGTCCTGGATAGTTAACCTCCTCGCTAGAAACAGATAATAATGTCCATTCATTTTTTGGTAATTCTACAGGGTTATTACAATCTGTAATGGAAGGACAAGTAGTAGTAGTTACCATATTTTCAATAGTTTTTACATATTCTCTTCCGCTTTTAGTAACTGTTAGTGTTACATTGTAGCTACCTGGACTTCCTAATACTACTTTTGGATTTCTGATATTAGAATCACTTATATATGCTGGTCTTGGTGTAATATCCCATTTCCAAGTAATTCCTCTATGATTTAAGACAGAATGGTCATCAAAATGCAAAGTATCCAACATACAGTTATTCCTTATATTCTCTACCCATGGATTTATTATTGGTTTAAAATCACTTTCTTGTAATAGACTTTCCCACACACCACCGCTTCCTGCAAGTCTAATTTTACTATCTCTATAAAAAGGAATGGCTGTGTTTACACGAAAATTATTTGGGTAATTATTTGTAAATAATTTCCAATCATTCATTGAACTTTTTCTGTAATACACATTTGATTTTTTTCCTCTTTTACTGGTTGTAAATAGATATACTAAGTCTTCTCCACTATTTGTAGGCTGAATTGATAGACTCTTAGTATAACTTACACCTATCGTTCCAGACCAATTTACCCAACTATTTCCTCCATCTGTGGATTTAAAAACAATTCCTCTATCGTTTGTCCAAGTTCCATTAGAATAGCAAGCATAAATAGTATTCTCATTATACAAAGAAATTTCTATATTTGTACGTCCGTTCATCCGCCTCCCTCCAATTCTGCTTAAAGCAGGCTTCTTTATCCAAGTCTCTCCTTGATCTTCACTCCTGTACAAACCAGAATTTTTAATATCTGCATAGATAATATTAGGATTTTTTGTACTCATTTTAACACAAAGTACTTCCCCTGAAAAAGTATATAGTGATTTGAAACTATTTCCCATATCTGTACTTTTCCAAAAACTGTTACCTTCTCCTAAAAACAGAATTTCAAAATAATTAGGATGATGAATTAAATTTCCTCTACTGCCCCCATATTCTAACATATTTGGATATTTAGCAAATACAAAACGACCTTCTGGTACTCCTTCTGCTGTCTTTGGAATTACCCAACCACTCCCAAGATCATTAAAAGCCACATGTCTGCTTTTTCCTTGAATTACCCAACCTGTTGGAGATTCTGCTCCTCCCATGCGCAATGCTTTATTATTATAAAAATCTGTCATTGCAGTATTTCCGTTGTGGTATCTTCCTCCAACTACAATATCTTCATTCCATCCCTGATCAAATCCCCACATATCAGAACCAACTAATCCATTCACTCTAGGTTGAAAATTCCTCTCAAAAGCATCTGAAGAAAAACTCATCCCTCCATCTGTTGACACCCAAACTGAGCCGTCGGGAAGCCACTTCATATCTTGTATGTCTGGGTGAATATTAAATCTTCCAAAATAACCACCGATAGCATCAAAACTTTTTCCACCGTTATTGGTCTTAAATAAAGTTGTTGTACCTACCATAAATCTTGACTCATATACGGGCGAAATTTCCAAAACTAAGTCAAAATAGCCCTGACCGTTATCGTATCTAAAGGTTTTGGTATTACAATCTATTACTTTAGACCAAGTCCAAACATTATTGTTTACGATTCCTTTATACAGATAAGGCGTATTATCCGTACTTAGCATTGTCGCTAATAGGATATTTGGATTTGCTGGAGTTACAGCTAATAAGCCTCCATTTTCATCTTGAATATTTGATAGAAATGTCGTTATCTTTAAGAAAGAGACTCCTCCGTCTAAAGATTCTAAGATTTCAAATTTTTCACCACTATTTTTGGTGATTGCATATATTGAGTTTGAATCGTCAGGTTTTAATTCAATGTCATATGTTTCTTTATATGTCTTTCTTATCCAATTCTCTCCAGAATCTGTACTTATATAGATTCCTTTATCCGATGATACCACAATTTTATTATGATTATTAGGGTCTATTAAAATATGATTCGCATAAAAAGAAATATTACCTCTTAAAAGAGGCTTCCACGTATCACCTCCATCCATAGTTTTATGAATTTGTCCACCGCCAGATACATAAACAATATTTGAATTTGTTGGGTGAATTTCAACAGCTTCTACTGCCGAAAAAACATAGTTTCTATCCATTAATGTCCAATTTTTGCCCTTGTCTGTGGTTTTATTTACGTACCCTGTTTCAGTACCGCTATACAGAATATCTGAGTCTCCTTTAAAAACATCAAAAGAATATACATTTACTTGCCAAGGAGCTACACCCAGTGGTTCTATGCTATTTGATTCGTTTAACCAAAAGGTGTTTTTGGGTCCCAAAAATGTCCAATTTGAATTAGATGTATCAACAGACTTCTTTAGACTTTTTTTACTTTTAATCTTTGATTTCTTCTCTAAAATAGGAAGATTAATAACACCGTTTTCATCTGCATAGTCTTTTATAACTCTTCTCCATAGTTTATAATAACGAATAATAGCACTTTTTTGCTTTCCGTTTATTTTTAGAAACTTCTGATATTCATTTTCTAGTTCTATAAAATTTACAGGGTGTTGATAAAGCATTTTAGCCCAATTTGGAAAATTTTCATTATAACTAGGTTTGTAGATTGGATTTATTCCTGTAATTTTGTCGTAAAGAGTATGTTCTGTTTGACTATATACGTACACAAAAGTTTCAAAAAAGATGCATATAAATAGCAAAAAATTTGATATATTTTTCATAATCTGTAACTACTCAGGTTGTAATTTAACAATTTGATTTAGATGATAAATAACATCTAAATTTCTTTTAACAGTTTAATCTGTTGGGCTTGAGACGATATGATTTCTTTGTCAGTCAAAGGGCAAATATAATACTTTTTTTTCAATATTTAGAATACCTAAGTAGTTTTAGCCATCGGTAGATTCAACCCCCAAATGCAACTTTTTTATCGGACAACAGTGTTAGGATATAGTGATTTTAAATTATGACAACAACAGAAATTAAAGAATTGTTTGAATTAACGGCACAAAGAGTTGCTAAAATTGAGGCGGAGACAACGCAAAAAGTTGCTAAGATTGAAGAGGAAACTGCTCAAATTCGTAAAGAAACGGAATACAACAGAAAAATTGCTGAAAAACGTGCAGATGAAGACTTTAAGAAGATGAGAGAAATTCTTGAAGAAACAGAATATGCTCTTAAAAAGACATCAGGTCACTTAGGTTTTTATACAAAAAAAGTAGCCAATATTTCAGAGGAATATTTTTATCGAGGCTTGAAATCAAATATAAGCGTTGGCGGTATGACTTTTGACACTATTGTTAGAAATATAGATATTGACGGAAAAGAGTATGATATTATCCTTGAAAATGATAATGCTGTTATGCTTGTTTCAGTAAAGACAACTATCAATTCAGATAATGTTAGAGAAGATTTACCTAAAGATATTGTTATATTGAAAAATTCATCTCGGTATAAATCTACCAACAAAAAATTCTATGCTACAATTGCAAGATTTACTGGAGGCGACCATAAGCATATACTCAGCTCAGCCAAGAAAAAAGGGATATTTGTTCTCGCTCTTAGCGAAGAACATCAACCAACATTAGTTAATGCTGAAGTTTCTCCTACGGTTTATTAGAAAGTTAAAAGTGAAATTTAGTTAAAATAGTAAAAGCCATCAAATGATGGCTTTTTTACTATGCTTTAATTTACCAGAATTAGGGTTAATATATCAAAGTTATTACGTATCTTTGTAAACACTTGTAATATTTTTATATTAGGATATAGTGATTTTAAATTATGACAACAACAGAAATTAATAAATTATGACAACAACAGAAATTAAAGAATTGTTTGAATTAACAGCACAAAGAGTTGCTAAAATTGAGGCGGAGACAACGCAAAAAGTTGCTAAGATTGAGGCAGAGACAACGCAAAAAGTTGCTCAAATTCGTAAAGAGGCAGAAGGCATTCGTAAAAAAAATGATGAGGAAACTGCTCAAATTCGTAAAGAAGCAGAAAATATTCGTAAAGAAACGGAAGATATTCGTAAAGAAACGGAAGATATTCGTAAAGAGGCACGAAAACTTGCAGAGGAAGATTTTAGTGAAATCAGAAAAATTCTTAATAGAACAGAAAGAAATATTGAAAAGACATCAGGTCACTTAGGTTTTTATACAAAAAAAGTAGCCAATATTTCAGAGGAATATTTTTATCGAGGTTTGAAATCAAATATAAGCGTTGGCGGTATAACCTTTGATACTATTGTTAGAAATATAGATATTGACGGAAAAGAGTATGATATTATCCTTGAAAATGATAATGCTGTTATGCTTGTTTCAGTAAAGACAACTATCAATTCAGATAATGTTAGAGAAGATTTACCTAAAGATATTGTTATATTGAAAAATTCATCTCGGTATAGATCTACCAACAAAAAATTCTATGCTACAATTGCAGGATTTACTGGTGGCGACCATAAGCATATACTCAGCTCAGCCAAGAAAAAAGGGATATTTGTTCTCGCTCTTAGCGAAGAACACCAACCAACATTAGTTAATGCTGAAGTTTCTCCTACGGTTTATTAGAAAGTTAAAAATGAAATTTAGTTAAAATAGTAAAAGCTATCAAATGATGGCTTTTTTACTATGCTTAGATTCAATTAGTAAATGCAACTTTTAGGAGTATTTTTATAAGATTAATATTCGTTTATAAGCCTTCGCTCAGTTACTCCTTATTAAGTCTTATATTTGTACTTTACTAAAAGTCAATAAATATGAAGCACCTAACTAAAGAACAAAGGTATCAAATAAAAGCATACCTAAATTGTGGTAAATCAAAGATTTTTATAGCAGAATCTTTGAAAGTAAACAAAACTACCATTTATCGGGAGTTAAAACGTAATTCAAATAAACGAGGCAGGTATAATCCTGATTTTGCACAGGAACTTTCTACAGAAAGAAAAGAACGCTTTTTTCTTAATTAGAAAGCTACCTTTTGGTAGAAAAGCTGAAGAATTAGCCAATATTGTTATCGATATGCTAATGCCTTATAAGAAATTTGTTCATTCAATTACTTCTGATAATGGAACTGAATTTGCCGAACATATAAAAATGTCTAAAAAATTATTAACAGAGTTCTTTTTCGCACATCCTTATTCTTCATGGGAAAGAGGGTTAAGCGAATATACTAACAAATTAGTTAGGCAATATATACCAAAAAAATCAATATTCAGTCTATATAGCGAGAAGGAAATCAAAGACATACAACATAAAATTAACCGAAGACCAAGAAAAAATCTATTTTATAAATTTGTAAATAAAAAAGTTGCATTTGGGGGTTGAATCTACCGGTTGGAATCTGCTCTGCTTGTTAACAATGTGTTTTTATTTTTTTTACTATCTTTGTCGATAAATGTTATTAAATAATAATAATTATGATGATACAAGAAATTTATAAATATAAAAACATTTTAAATTCTTTAGCGGAATTAATAGATAAATCTCCACTGAAAAAGGGATTCATAATAGAAAAAACAGGAATAACTGCACCAACTTTTTATAGAAAAATAAATTACTTTCATTCACTCCAGATGAAGTTTTGAAAATTGTTAGAATCGTAAGACCTGAAGAATCTTGTTTATACAATTTAAAAGAAAGCATTAAAAGAGGTAAGAAAGATTATAAAGACGGAAAGACACACGATAGGAATGAAATTGTTGAAGAAATAAAAAACTTACTTGTCTAAAGGTTTTTGATAATTATTCCAAAATGTAATTAGAACTAAATTGTTTCTATCTATTTCATAAAACAAATATATCTGCGGAACAATTAAAAATTTATTAGCACCCCAATTTTTATTATAAGACCCAATATTTGGGTTCGATTTTATCAAATCTATCACTTCAAAAGATTTTTCTATAAAACTATTAACTTCATTTATAGTCCATCTTCTTTTTAAATATTTTATGTTTTCTCCAAAAGTATTTTTTGTTTCCGTAGTCCATATTTCTTTCATAATATAAAAGGTACTAATTTTATTTTAAACGATAATAGCATCATCTGTGTAAATAATTGAGAATTGATAGTTGAAAATGGAAGTTAGTTATATGCGGTTACCTTGTGGAGTAGAGTTTATTACTGTTGACATCGTTTTGTATTTGTATATTTTGTCAGGAAGCAATTGGCACAAAAGTAGTCATTTCAATCGAAATTATAATACCGATTTTTAATCGTAGAATTGTAAATCGTAATTCATAATTATTATCCAATGATTGTTATTCTTTTAGTAAATTTGTAGTTATAAAAACATGATAAAATGAAATACAGAATAGAAAAAGATACAATGGGGCAAATAAAGGTTCCTTCTGATAAATATTGGGGAGCACAAACAGAGCGTTCTCGCAAGAATTTTAAGATTGGGGTGTCTGCCTCTATGCCGTTAGAAATTATTTATGGATTTGCTTATTTAAAAAAGGCTGCTGCTTTTGCAAACTGTGAGTTAGGCGTTTTATCTATCGAAAAAAAAGAATTAATAGCACAAGTATGTGAAGAAATTTTAGCAGGAAAACACGACAATCAATTTCCTTTAGTAATCTGGCAAACAGGTTCTGGGACGCAATCTAATATGAATTGTAATGAAGTTATCGCCAATAGAGCACACGAAATATCAGGAAATATTATGGGTGAAGGCGAAAAAACTATTCAACCAAATGATGACGTAAACAAATCCCAATCATCAAACGATACATTTCCAACAGGAATGCATATTGCAGCCTACAAAAAAATTGTAGAAATTACCATTCCCGGCGTTGAACAATTACGAAATACGTTGCAGAAAAAGTTAGAAAAATTTAAGAGTATTGTAAAAATTGGGCGTACACATTTAATGGACGCAACTCCACTAACTTTAGGTCAAGAATTTTCAGGATATGTTGCACAATTAAATTTCGGACTAAAAGCTCTAAACAATTCATTGGCACATTTAAGCCAATTAGCACTGGGAGGAACAGCCGTCGGCACAGGGTTAAATACACCAAAAGGATACGATATTTTAGTAGCAAAATACATTGCAGAATTTACTGGACTGCCATTTGTAACTGCCGAAAATAAATTTGAAGCCTTAGCAGCTCACGATGCTTTTGTAGAAACTCACGGAGCTTTGAAGCAATTAGCTGTTTCTTTAAATAAAATTGCTAACGATATTAGAATGATGGCTTCTGGTCCTCGTTCTGGGATTGGAGAAATTATCATTCCTGCAAATGAGCCGGGATCTTCTATTATGCCGGGAAAAGTAAATCCAACACAATCCGAAGCCATTACAATGGTATGTGCCCAAGTGATGGGAAATGACGTTGCTATAACTATCGGCGGAACACAAGGTCATTATGAATTAAATGTTTTTAAACCTATGATGGCAGCAAATGTTCTACAATCTGCTCAATTAATAGGAGATGCTTGTGTATCTTTTGATATAAATTGTGCCACAGGAATTGAGCCAAATCAAAAAAGAATAGACGAATTATTAAACAATTCTTTAATGTTGATAACGGCGTTAAACACTAAAATAGGGTATTATAAAGCTGCGGAAATAGCCAATACAGCACACTCAAACGGCACTACTCTAAAAGAAGAAGCGGTGCGTTTGGGGTATGTAACTCCAGAACAATACGACCAATGGGTAAAACCCGAAGAAATGATAGGAGGGTTGAAATAGTAGAATATGATTTACGAATTATGATTAAACAATTACACGATTCAATAATTAAACAGCCAAAATGAAAGAAGAACGTACATTTATTCAAAAGGTAAATCTATTTTTAAAAGGGTTAATAATGGGAGCTGCCAATAAAGTTCCCGGAGTTTCTGGAGGTACAGCCTCGTTCGTGCTTGGTTTTTATGAGGAACTTATATATTCTTTTCAAAAAGTAAATCTAAAAGCGTTGATGCTACTTATTAATGGGAGATTTAGCAGTTTTATGAGATACACAAATGCACAATTCTTGACATTGATAATGGCGGGAAGTATGTTTAGCTACTTTAGTATTTCCATAGTGCTAGATTATTTTATAAAAGAATACGAATTGTATGTTTGGAGTTGGTTTTTTGGAATGATAATAGGCTCGGTATTTTATATTTCAAAAAGTTTTGGCGATTGGAATTACAAAAATATTATTTCACTAATTATAGGAGTTTCCGTAGGAATAGCGATAAGTTTTATGTCGCCATCAAAAGAAAATGACAATTTATGGTTTGTTTTTATTTGTGGAATTATTGGAGTTTCTGGCATGACGCTACCCGGTCTTTCGGGTTCTTTTATTTTGATTTTATTAGGAAATTATGTGTTGCTTTTAGTAGATTCTGTAAATGAATTTTTCACTATAATTGCAAGCCTGTTTACAGGTAATTTAGAAATTATGAACGACCCAGAAAAAATAAGATATTTAAAAATTATTTCTGTTTTTACCGCTGGCTCTGTTTTTGGTTTGATTTCTTTTTCTCACCTGTTGGGATATGTATTAAAAAGATGGCATCAGATAGTAACGTCAATAATAATCGGTTTTATTGCAGGTTCTTTAGGGACTGTTTGGCCCTGGAAAAGAAAAATTTTTGTCAGAGAAAACGGAATTTTTTTATTAGATAAAAATAATGACAAGGTATTGAAGAATTTTGAGCGGTATTTTCCCGGTTTTTATGATTTAGAAACTTGGGTTGCGTTTATTTTTATTCTATTAGGAATAGCACTCATATTAGTAATTTATTATTATGACAGAAGAAGAAAAGTTAAATAAAAAATGTATTTATGGTTTGTTGGGAAAGAATATTTCGTACTCTTTTTCTGGCGAATATTTTAAGAAAAAGTTTGAGAAATTAAAACTAAAAAATCATCAATATAATAATTTTGATGTTGAAAAAATTGAACACTTTGCAGAATTAATTACAGAAAATAAAGAAGAATTGAAAGGTCTAAATGTTACAATTCCATACAAACTTTTGGTAATTCCTTTCCTCGATAAAATAGATAAAATAGCACTAAAAGTAGGAGCGGTAAACGCCATTAAAATTAGTAAAAAAGGCAAATTAAAAGGTTATAATACAGATGTCTTTGGCTTTGAGAAATCACTGGAGCCACTGTTAAAAAAACAGCATAAGAAAGCATTAATTCTCGGAACTGGCGGAGCTTCGAAAGCAGTGATTTTTGTGTTAAAAAAAATGAATATCAAATACAAAGTTGCTTCTCGTAATCCTACAAAAAAAAGAGAAGTATCCTATGATAATTTATCCGAAGAAACTATAAAAACACATACAATAATTATAAACTGTACTCCGCTTGGAACATATCCAAATACCAAAAATTACCCTGATATTCCGTATCAATTTTTAACCAAAACCCATTTGTTGTACGATTTGATTTACAATCCGTCGGAGACTGTATTTTTATCCAAGGGAAAAGAAAAAGGAGCTAAAACAAAGAATGGCTTAGAGATGCTTGAATTACAAGCAGAAAAATCATGGGAAATTTGGAATAGTTGATTTTTTGTTGACAATAAAATGTATTTTTTTGCCTTTTATCAATACATTATTATCTTTATAGTCTAAATAAATAGGAACTTTAAACATTATTAAGATGTTAGATAACAATCAGGATAATACAGAAAATAAAGTAGATAAAACTCTGAAAATGAAAGAAGTAGAAATAGATGCGGTAAAAGAAATAGAAGATAATATCGCTGAAGATGCTGAAAAAGATGATGGTAAAAACTCTATTCCAATGCCAGAGTATAGCGATATGGAGTTAGAATTGTTAGTTAATGAATTGCATAAATTATTAAAAAATAACCCTGTACAGCAGCTAAAAGCAAATATAGACGTTATTAAAAATGTCTTTAACACCAAGTTTGGCAGTTTATTGGCTGAAAAAAAAGCTGCTTTCTTGGAGGAAGGTGGCGATTCTATAGATTTTCAATATTCACCGTCAGTAAAAACGACGTACAATAAATTACTTTCAGAATATAAAAGTAAAAGAGACCTGTACTATTCAGAAATAGAAGAGCAGCGTAAAAGTAATTTAAGGAAACGCCATATAGTAATAGATGAATTGAAAAATCTTATTGATAATGGCGATGCAAAAACAATGTATAAAACCTTTAAGGAAATAGAAATACGTTGGAAAGAAATTGGTCCTGTACCCAGAAACAAATACAATGATACTTGGAGGAGCTACCATTATAATGTAGAACGTTTTTATGATTTACTTCATTTGAGGAACGATTTGAGGGATTTAGATTTTAAGCATAATTTAGAAGAAAAATTAAAGATAGTTTCAAAAGCAGAAGAATTAGCAGAAAAAGAAAATACAGAAGATGCTTTTAAGAAATTGCAAGATTTGCACAAACGATGGAAAGAAGATATAGGTCCTGTTTCTAAAGAATATCGCGAAGATATTTGGAGAAGATTTAGCAATGCGAGCAAAAAAATTCATACTAACAGGCATAGGTATTTTAAAAAATTAAGATTGCAACACAAAGATATAATTGATAAAAAGTTAGCTGTTATTACTGCTATTGAAGACTACGATACGTCATCAAATGAGAAGCATAGCGATTGGAAAAAAAGTATTAAATATATTGATAATTTAAGGCAGGAGTATTTTGACGCAGGAAAATTGCCCCATTCTAAGAGCGAAGAACTTTGGGATAAATTTAAAAAAGCAACAAAGAAATTCAATAAATCTAAAAACCGTTTCTATAAAGAAGAAAAGAATGTACAGTACGCAAATTTGGACAAAAAAAAGGCATTGATAAAACTTGCTGAGTCCTTAAAAGATAGCGAAGATTGGGAAGCGACAACCAATACTTTTAAAAAAATTCAAGCTGATTGGAAAAAAATTGGGCATGTTCCTATAAAATTTTCTAATGATACTTTCAAGGTGTTTAACGATACTTGTAATTATTATTTTGAAAAATACCGTAGCAATCAAGGTGCTTTAAGCAAAGAACAACAGGCTTTTACGGACAAAAAGAAAGGCTTCTTAGAAGAAATGAAAAAAACAGAAAACGTTTCTATATATGAAATTAATGAGGCGATAAAAAAATGGAGAAGTTTCGGTATTTCACATAAAAACCTAAAGTATTTGGACGCTAAATTTAATAAAAATATAGATACTCTGCTTAAAAAACTGTCTTTGAGTAAAGATGAAATCTCAATGATAAAGTTTAAAAACATGATTGACATCTATTTACACCAAGAAGATTTTTATAAATTAAATTCTGAGCAATTATTTATTAGAAAAAAAATAGATGAAAATAATCGGGAAATTCAACAGTTAGAAAATAATTTAAGTTTTATTTCTAACGCTACAGAAGACAACCCTTTTGTTAAAAAGGTAAGAGAAAACGTTGATGAATGCAAAAATAAATTAGCCGTATGGAAAGAAAAATTATCATATATTAAGGGATTGCCAAGCGGTTGAATTAATTGTTGAATTGTGTAACTCTGTGTAATCGTAATTCCAACAATCGACAACTAACAACCATAATTATACAAATTTTGTCAGGAATATACATTCATATACCATTTTGTAAGCAGGCGTGTTTTTATTGCGATTTCCATTTTTCTACTTCGCTAAAAAATAAGGACAAGATGATTTCTGCCTTAATTAAAGAAACAGAAATCAGAAAAGACGAATTACGAAATCAAACTGTGGAAACCATTTATTTTGGTGGCGGAACGCCATCTTTATTTACTATCGATGAATTGAAAATGTTGATTTACACAATATATAAAAATTATCAGGTTTCAGAAAATGCAGAAATTACTTTAGAAGCCAATCCAGATGATTTGCCCAAAGATAAAATAATTCAATTATCGAAAAGCCCAATCAATCGGTTGAGCATCGGTATTCAGTCTTTTTTTGAAGAATATTTGCAGATGATGAATCGAGTACACTCATCAGAAGAAGCCAAAAATTGCCTGTCTGTTGCCGTTAATAATTTTGATAATATTACGATTGATTTGATATACGGCATACCAAATATGAGTAATAATCACTGGAGGAAAAATCTTCAAATTGCTTTTGATTTTGGTGTAAATCATATCTCAGGTTACGCATTGACAGTTGAACCAAAAACGGTATTGCACAATCTTATAATGCAAGGAAAATATCCTAAAGTAGAAGAAATTACTGCTCGCAAACATTTTGATATTCTTGTTGAAGAAACTGAAAAACAGGGGTTTATCCAATATGAGATTTCTAATTTTGGAAAACAAAATTATTTTTCTAAACACAACACAGGTTATTGGTTTGGCAAGAAATATCTGGGAATTGGTCCGTCTGCACATTCGTTTAACAGAACACACAGAAGTTGGAATATTGCCAGTAATACAAAATATATAAAGTCTATTCAAGAAAATAAATTGCCTAACAAGAAGGAAAAACTAACAAAAAATGACAGATTTAATGAATATATTATGACCGGTTTGCGGACTATTTGGGGAGTTTCATTAGAAAAAATTGAGCAAGAGTTTGGTATTAATTCAAAAAAGCAATTAATTGCATCTGCAGAAAAATTCATCAATCAAGGACTTTTAGTTATCTTAAATGAAAGCCCAGCGGAAATTTCTGCCACTAAAAACATACTAAAAACTACTGACAAAGGAAAGTTTTTGGCAGACGGTTTGGCTAGTGAATTGTTTATTCTAAATTAATTTGTAAATTTAACTTGTGGAAACGATTATAAAATTCAATTCAAAAAATTATCAGATAGATTTATCAAAACCATTAGATATTTCTATCCCGATTGATATGTCAAAAAAAAATGTAAATGCATGGTATTTACACGCTCCAAAAATATTTCCTGTGGAATCTGAAAATTGGATTGGAAGCGTCGTCAAAGGCGGAATTGTAAATTTCAACAATATTTTTTTTAACCCGCATTCACATATTACGCATACAGAATGTGTTGGTCATATTACTAAAAAATTACATTCTGTAAATGAGAATTTACAACAATTTTTCTTCCTAACAGAAGTGATTAGCATCGCTCCAGAACGGATAAATGATGATTTTGTAATCTCTAAAAAACAACTTGAACACACTCTAAAAAACAAAGAACTCGAGGCTGTTGTAATTAGGACAATTCCCAATTTAGAAAGCAAAAGACAGATGCAGTATTCAAATACAAATCCGCCGTATTTACTGGAAGAAGCTGCCGTTTATCTGCGAGAAAAAGGAGTAAAACACTTGTTGATAGATTTGCCTTCTGTGGATAAAGAAAATGACGAAGGAAAACTGCTGTCTCACAATGCTTTTTGGAATACATCAGCAGAAATTAGATTGGACGCTACGATTACTGAACTTATTTACGTGCCAAATAGCATTAATAACGGAACCTATTTTCTAAACCTGATGATTGCTCCATTTGAAAACGACGCAACTCCAAGTAAACCTATTTTGTATGAAGTTTTAACCTGTGTTTTATATCATTTTACTATTGGGATGATATGAGTTAGAAGTGAAAATGGAGAAAAGAGCCAAGACGACAAGAGCCAACAACGAGCAACCAACAACTAAATGGCTATACTAAAAATTTAGTATAGCCAAAAAGTTATTCCATTTCAACAATGCCCCATAAAGATTAACTTTTAAAAAGAATTATAGTTTTGTGAATTTATTGAGTTTTTATTTGGGTTTTAACACAATTCCATTTGACCACAAAATATTGTATAAATAATTAGAATTATTTCCCGTCAGTATGTCTTGAATAAACAAACATCTTAGAGTCGTTTTTTACCTCTAAATTGTATATTACCTTTCTATTTCCTCCCGTTGGGTACGCATTTGAATCTCCGTCTGTGTAAATTGGAAATTTTCGAACTAATGATTTTCCTTTTAAACGAAATAAATCATGCCCCATATAGCCTTCTTTGATTTTGTCATTCAAATCTTCTGGAAAATTAATTTGTACAATCTTATTATTACTGTTCACACTTAGAGCCAAAATATATCCGTAACCTCCACTTCCAGCAGAGCGACTGTAGACCAACAATTCTTCTAATCCATCGTTATCAATGTTTCCGATTTCCGCATCACTTATCACACCGTCTATTTCAAAAGTTATTTTTAATGGCTTTGATTTAACTCCTTTAATCTCAATACATAAATCATTCAAAGAACCTTTATTCTCACTGTAAAGCTCGAACGAAATTTTATCGCCTTTTAGCAATTTGTTAAAACTATAAACCTCTTTTTTGTCAATTTGCGTGGTGTTTTCTACTGCACTTTGATTTGATTCATATTTTTTTAGAATATCTTTTTCTTTGTACAAATTTAGTGTTACGACATTGTATGAACTTAGCATTGTGGCAACTACTAAGCACAAAATAATTACTCTACCTCTCATTTTTCTTTTAAATTAATGAAATTAAAACGTTCTTTAAAATTTAAACGGCCAATTTATTAAATTATTGCTCAATATTCAAAATTAGTAATCCCATCCTGTCTTAACTCCTGACTTTTGATTCTCTTTCTTTCATTCATATGATTTAATTTACTTGTTATCAGATAGTTAAAATAAAAATAAAAATTTATTTTCTCAGCTAATTTTTTTAACATATCATTAACCTTTAATTTACTAACTTTGCCACGATGTTAAAAGGTATCTTTAAAAATATTATTTCTTTTTGTATGGCATTTTTGGTGTTGGTGGCTACTATGTCGTTTAATATCAATGAGCATTACTGTAGCGGTAATTTAGTTGATACTTCTTGGTTTATACAAGCAGAAACCTGCGATATGGAAGAGCAATTAAGCCCATCTAAAGATTGTGAGATCCAAACAAAAAATTGTTGTAAAGATGTCTTTAAAATCATAAAAGGTCAGGACAATTTAAAGCCAAATATCACACAATTAGAATTTAAACAGCAGTTATTTTTAGCAGCATTCAGTTATTCATATATCAATTTGTTTGATAAAAATAATGATGACTTCATCCCTTTTGACCAATATTCCCCCCCACTTATCGTCAAAGATATACAAGTTCTTGACGATGTTTTTTTGATTTGATTTTTTAGTTACTAGTTATTTAGTTGCTAGTTGTTGGCTGTTAGTTGCTGGTTTCCAACCTTCCAGTTTCTATCCTCCAACTTCTAGCTTCTATCCTCCAGCATTCAGTTTTTAACTTTAAATCAAATATCTATGCTAAATAAAAGCATCAAATTTTTAATAGAAAATAAATTAGTAGCAGTTTTAATTCTAGCTATGTTTATCGGCTGGGGTGTGATTACCGCTCCTTTTGACTGGAATTTGAACGATTTTCCTAGAAGCCCAGTGGCAGTTGATGCAATTCCAGATATTGGAGAAAATCAACAAATCGTATTTACAAAATGGGAGGGAAGGTCTCCACAAGATATAGAAGACCAAATAACTTATCCGCTGACAACTTCTTTACTGGGAATTCCGGGAGTAAAAACCATCCGAAGTTCTTCTATGTTTGGATTCTCTAGTATTTATATAATTTTTGATGAAGAGGTAGAATTTTACTGGAGTAGAAGTAGAATTTTAGAAAAATTAAACTCCTTGCCATCAGGATTATTGCCAAATAGTGTACAGCCAAATTTAGGTCCAGATGCTACTGGTTTGGGACAAATATTCTGGTACACAATCGAAGGAAAAGACGAAAACGGAAATGTAACCGGTGGTTGGGATTTACAGGAGCTCAGAAGTGTACAAGATTATTATATAAAATACGGATTGTCTTCTGCAAGTGGGGTTTCTGAAGTGGCATCGATAGGAGGTTATGTCAAAGAATATCAAATAGATATAAATCCTGATTTGCTGAAGGAATATAAAATATCCTTGAAGCAAGTGGTAAACGCTGTCCGAAAATCAAATAAAGAAATTGGTGCAAAAACTATTGAAATTAACAAAGCAGAATATCTAGTCAGAGGATTGGGCTATATAAAATCGGTAGAAGACATTGAAAATGCGGTAGTTACGTCAGAAGATTTTGTTTCAATTTTGGTGAAAGATGTAGCCAATGTTTCTTTAGGTCCGGCGGAGCGTAGAGGAATTTTAGATAAAGAAGGTGCAGAAGTTGTAGGCGGAGTTGTAGTTGCTCGTTTTGGAGCAAATCCGATGGAAGTAATTATCAACGTAAAAGAAAAAATCAGAGAATTAAGCACAGGATTGCCATCAAAAGTTTTAAAAGACGGAAGAACATCGCAGTTAACAATCGTTCCATTTTACGACAGAACAGAATTAATTCAAGAAACACTTACCACTCTAAATGAAGCACTTACCTTAGAAATATTAATCACAATATTGGTAATTATAGTAATGATGTTCAATTTAAGAGCGTCGATTTTAATTTCTGGACTGTTGCCCGTTGCAGTTTTAATGGTTTTTATAGCAATGAAATTATTTGATGTAGATGCTAATATCGTCGCATTATCTGGTATTGCAATTGCAATTGGCACAATGGTTGATGTGGGAGTGATACTCTCAGAAAACATAATCAGGCATATTGACGAAAACAAATCAAAAGCATCAATAAATACGGTCGTTTATACGGCAACAAAAGAAGTATCAGGAGCAATTATAACTGCGGTAATGACTACTATTATTAGTTTTATTCCCGTATTTACGATGATTGGAGCAGAAGGAAAACTTTTTAGACCGTTGGCTTTTACAAAAACTATAGCTTTAATGGCATCAATTATTGTTGCTTTGTTTTTGATTCCGCCTTTTGCAGCGTGGTTATTTGGCTTTAAATCAACATTTAAAAAAGGAAAAATATTTTTAAATATTATCTTAATTTTATTAGGGATTTTTGCTGTAACAGAAGGATATTATATAGGAATTGTACTAATTTCTTTTGCGATAATCGGAATTCTGAAAATCAAGAAAATTCTTACTGAAAATCAAGTAAATATATTTAATATAAGCAGTACTGTAATCGTCATAATTATTTTGTTGAGTATCTATTGGCGACCTTTGGGCGTTGATAATTCAATCTTTATCAGCCTGATTTTTGTGAGTGCCGTCTGCTTCGGATTACTTGGATTTTTCACTTTATTCAGACGATATTATATTAGAATTTTAACTTGGGCTTTGGCAAATAAAATTATGTTTTTAAGTATTCCTGCACTGATTATAGTTTTTGGAATTTCTATCTGGAATACGACAGATAAAGAGTTTATGCCCGCATTAAATGAAGGTTCTTTTTTGTTGATGCCAACGTCATTACCTCATTCCGGAGTTTCAGAGAATAAGCGTGTTTTACAACAGTTGGATATGGCTGTGGCAACAATTCCAGAAGTTAGAACGGTTGTCGGGAAAGCTGGTAGAGTTGAAAGTGCGTTAGACCCTGCACCGCTTTCTATGTACGAAAATATCATCATTTATTATCCAGAATACAAAATGGATACCGATGGAAATAGACTAAAATTTGAGACAAACGACAAAGGATTATTTAAAAGAAAAAGTGGAGTTTTTATTAGTAGCGGAACAAAAATTGAATCAAAAGAACTCGTTGAAAATAAAGACGGAAATTATTATAGAAATTGGAGAAAACACATAAAATCTACCGATGATATTTGGGATGAAATTGCAAAAGTAACCCAATTGCTGGGAGTAACTTCAGCTCCAAAATTACAGCCCATAGAAACCCGTTTGATTATGTTACAAACAGGAATGCGAGCGCCGATGGGAATAAAAGTAAAAGGTCAGAGTTTAGAAGAAATAGAAAAATTTGGTTTGAAACTAGAAGAAATTCTAAAGCAAGTTCCCGGAGTAAAAAAAGAGGCAGTTTTTGCAGATAGAATCGTAGGAAAACCGTATTTGCTTATCGATATTAACAGAGAAAAAATTGTCCGTTATGGTTTATCAATAGAAGACGTGCAGGCAACATTGGAAATCGCTATCGGCGGAAAAATTATTACGCAAACTGTACAAGGCAGAGAGCGTTATGGCGTTCGAGTTCGGTACCCGAGAGAGCAGAGAAGTAGCCCCGAAGATTTAGATAAAATTTATGTTCCTACGCCAAATGGAAATCCAATTCCGCTAAAAGAATTAGTAACGCTTAAGTATAAACAAGGTCCGCAAGTGATTAAGAGTGAGGACACTTTTTTAATTGGGTATGTTCTATTCGATAAGTTAAGTAACGAGACAGAAATAACAGTGATAGAAAGAGCTCAAAAGGCGATTAAAGGTCAAATAGATAGAGGAGAATTAGTAATTCCAAAAGGGGTGAATTACAAGTTTACAGGAACTTACGAAAATCAAATCAGAGCAGAAAAAACATTGGCAATTGTAGTTCCGCTGGCGTTGATTATTATATTTTTAATTTTGTATTTTCAATTCAAATCTGTGGCGACATCGCTTATGGTATTTTCTGGGATTGCCGTCGCATTTGCTGGTGGATTTATTATGATTTGGCTGTACGGAGAATCGTGGTTTTTAAACGTAAATATATTAGGAACAAACCTGAGAGAGCTATTTAATTTGCATCAAATTAATTTAAGTGTCGCTGTTTGGGTTGGTTTTATTGCGTTGTTTGGAATTGCAACCGACGATGGCGTGGTGATGGGAACTTATCTTACACAAACTTTTGACAAAAATAATCCGAGTTCTAAACAAGCGGTAAGAGCATCTATAATTGAAGCGGGAACAAAGAGAATTCGACCTTGCTTGATGACCACTGCGACCACTATTTTAGCTTTGTTGCCAGTTTTAACATCAACAGGAAGAGGCTCTGATATTATGATTCCGATGGCAATTCCGAGTTTCGGTGGAATGCTGATTGCGTTAATTACGCTTTTTGTCGTTCCGGTTTTGTATTGTTGGAAGGAAGAGTTTTTTGTAGAAAAAAGAGAAAAGAATATAGATAATAGACCTAAAATACAAGCATAATGAAAACATCTAATAGACATATAATTATAAAAATAATCTTTGTTTTTTGTTCTTTGTTCCTTGTGCTTTCAATTCAAAGTCAAGAATTAGAATCTTTAATTAAAAAATCATTAGAGAACAATCCGAAGATAAAACAATTTGAATTGCAATACAAAATTGCTTCAGAAAAGGTGAATGAGGTCAATACAATTCCGAATACAGAAATAGGGATTGGATATTTTGTAAGCGAACCCGAAACGAGAACAGGTTCGCAAATAACAAAAGTATCTCTAAAGCAGATAATTCCTTGGTTTGGCTCAATAACTGCAAGAGAAAATTACGTAAGTTCACTGGCAGATGCAAAATATGAAGATATTGTCATCGCCAAAAGAAAATTGATGATGTCCGTTTCTCAATCTTATTATAATTTGTATGCTGTCAAAGCAAAACAAAAAGTGATTGTTGAAAACATAGAACTATTGAAAACGTACAAAACATTGATGCTGTCATCTATTGAAGTCGGTAAAGCATCTGTGGTAGATGTGTTGCGATTGCAGATGAGACAAAATGAGTTGGAGCAACTAAAACAAGTGTTGGAGCAAGAATATCTCGGAGAGCAAACGGCATTAAATAAACTACTCAACAGAGATAAAAATACAGTAATTTATGTTGTAAATGGATTAATTATTCCTCTGGAAAACAGCTTAATAAATTCCGAAAACATAGAGTTACACCCAGAGCTTACCAAATATGATAAATTGTATAAATCTGTAGAGAAATCAGAAATATTAAATCAAAAAGAAAATAAACCGATGATTGGATTTGGGTTAGATTATATATCAGTTTCTGAAAGACCGAATGTAAATTTTAATGATAATGGCAAGGATATTCTAATGCCAATGTTATCTTTGTCTATTCCTATTTTTAATAAAAAATATAAATCTCGGACAAGGCAAAATAACCTAAAAAAACAGGAGATAAAAGCACAAAAACAAGATAGATTAAACAGATTAGAATCTATTCTTAACAAAGCCATTACCAGCATAATTGCCGCAAGAATAAGTTATAATACACAAATAAAAAACCTAAAACAGGCAAAGAATACGGAAAAAATATTGATTAAAAATTACGAAACAGGAACTATTAATTTTAATGACGTATTAGATGTTCAGGAATTACGACTAAAATTTCAAATCAATCAAATAAAATCAGTGAAAAAGTATTTTATACAAATGGCTGTTATTAATTATTTAAGGGGTTAGAAACTGGAAGTTGAAAGCTGGAAGTTGGAGGCTGGAAATCTGCAACTAACAATAAAATGTAAATAAATTAAATTTAAATAAAAATGAGAAAAGTAAGAGTAACAACAGGAATTTTAGCAATAGGATTGCTAAGCCTAACAGTAGTAATGTCTTGTAAAGACAACAAAAAAAAGTACAGTAATGATGACGGTCATCATACCGAAGTAAATGGCGATAATAAAGCTAAACACACTTCTGAGGAAGTCAAAAATGACAAGATTATAAATGATAACATTATCATAAACAGCTATTTGCAGTTGAAAAATGCTTTGGCTTCAGATGATTCAAAAGGTGCGGCAGATGCAGGAAAAAATCTCGCAACTGCTCTTGATGCCTTTGATATCAGTTCGTTTGATGAAAAACAACAAAAAAGTCTTTCAGAAATTATTGGAACTGCTAAAGAACACGCGGAACATATTGCAAAAAGTGATATAAATCATCAAAGAGAACACCTTAAAGCGTTGAGTACAGACGTGATAGATATGATTGCTATCACTGGAACGTCAAGCACATTGTATCAGCAATTTTGCCCGATGTACGATAAAGGAAGTGCGTGGTTAAGTGAAAGCAAGGATATAAAAAACCCGTATTACGGGAGTAAAATGTTGAAATGTGGTAACGTACAGAAGGAAATAAATTAGGTGAAGTTTGTTAAAATAGCATCATTAATTTTGTTAGTTGTGTTTGTGGGGATTCAATTTATACACACAAAACGTGACGAAAGTGGTTTTTACTGTTAGGAGATAGTGTTAAAAAGATGAAACACACATACAACATAAAAGGAATGACTTGTGGCAGTTGCAAAGCATCTGTTGAAAAGCATTTAAACGAATTAGATAATATAATGTCAGTTTCTGTAAATCTTGAAAGAGGTGAAGTGGAAATTACGATGGGCAGTCATATCACTACGGAAGAGTTACAAAAAGCATTACCTGAAAAATATACTATTTCAAAGAAAGCGTCCAATAATATAATTGCATCTGCAAACAGCACAAATTTTCAATCAGAAGAAGAAAAAAGTAAATTACAACAATTACAACCGCTCTTGCTAATTCTTTTGTATATAACGGTAGCGAGCAATTTATTACATTTTAAAGATTGGAATGCGGGTAAAGTGATGATAGATTTTATGGGTTTATTTTATATCGTATTCAGTTTTTTTAAAATGCTGGACTTAAAAGGATTTCCAGATTCTTTTAGAATGTATGACCCTTTGGCAAAGAAAATTCCCATTTATGCTAAAATATATCCATTTATAGAAACCGTTTTGGGTATGATGTTTTTAATGAGATATGAAGTAGAAATTGCTTTAATCGTAACAATTATTATTTTAGGAATTACAACTGCTGGTGTAACAAAAACATTATTGGACAAAAAATCAATCCGCTGTGCGTGTTTAGGTACTGCTCTAAAATTACCTATGACAGAAGCCACATTTATAGAAAACGCCATTATGATTGTGATGGCAACAAATATATTAATCAACATTTTTTAAGATGAAAAAGTATTTAATTTATGTAGGAATATTAGTTGTAGGACTAATTTTAGGATGGTTATTATTCGGAAAATCATCAGATGACAAAACTACTCACAACCACGATAAAGAAGTTAAAACAAATAAAATATGGACTTGCTCAATGCACCCTCAAATTATGCAGCCCGAATCCGGAGATTGCCCTATCTGCGGAATGAATTTAATTCCCGCTGAAACAGAATCAGAAGGTCTTGAGGCAAATCAATTTAAATTGACCAAAAATGCAATGGCACTTGCCAATATTCAAACTTCTGTTGTCGGTAACGTAAAATTTAAAGCAAGCAACCTAAAACTTTCTGGTAAAATTGTAGAAAATGAAGAAGAAAACTCTGTTCAGGTAAGTTATTTTTCTGGAAGGATAGAAAAACTTTATGTTAATTATACAGGAGAAAAAGTGCGTAAAGGACAATTATTGGCAACTATTTATTCACCTGAATTATTTGCTGCACAACAGGAATTGATAACAGCAGCGTCACTAAAAAAATCGCAGCCAGAATTATATAAAGCAGTTCGCAATAAGTTGAAAAACTGGAAGTTATCAGAAAATCAGATTGATGAGATTGAAAAATCAGGAAAGGCAAAAGAAGATATGTCTGTGTATGCAACTGTTTCAGGGACGGTTTTAGAAAAATTGGTGGAGCAAGGAGATTATATAAAACGAGGTCAAGCTTTGTTGAAAATAGCAAATTTGAATACTGTTTGGGCAAATTTTGATGTGTATGAAAGTCAAATAAATTTGTTTAAAAAAGGACAGAAAATATTAATTACTACAAAATCATATCCAAATAGAAAGTTTAAAGCCGTTGTTTTATTTATAGACCCTGTTCTAAATACAAAAACAAGAACGGTAAAATTGAGGGCAGTATTAGAAAATAAAAGCAATATTTTTAAGCCCGGAATGTTCGTAGAAGGGAATATAAAAGAGATTAAATCGGATAAAAAACAAACGTTATTTATTCCGTCAACAGCAGTTTTATGGACAGGAAAACGTTCGGTTGTTTATTTAAAATCAAACCCTGATGAACCCATTTTTGAGATGAGAGAAATAATTTTGGGAAATAAAAAAGGAAATAATTTTGAAGTTATAAAAGGCTTAAACAACGGAGACGAAATAGTAACAAACGGAACGTTTACAGTTGATGCAGCTGCACAATTACAAGGGAAGCAGTCTATGATGAATGACGGTGAAGTTAAAAACTAAAAGTTAAAAGTGAGGCTGGAAGTTGGAAAACCGACTAACCAATTCGTAATTGATTAAATGGTAATTCAAACAATTTTTAGTTTTTAGTCAGCATTCGTTTAATTTCGTTTAATTTCATCAAGGCTTCAATTGGCGTTAGCGAATCTATATTTGTCGATAAAATTTCTTCCTTAATATTTTCTAATAAAGGGTCGTCTAACTGAAAAAAACTCAACTGCATTTCTTTATGTTGTACGTTTTTCAACGCTTGTTTGACCTCTTTATTAGTGTGATTTTTTTCTAATTGCACTAAAATTTTATTAGCTCTATGAATGACTAACGCTGGTATTCCAGCGAGTTTTGCTACGTGAATACCAAAGCTGTGATTGCTTCCTCCAGAAACTAATTTACGTAAAAATATAATGGTGTTTTCCAATTCTTTTACAGAAACATTAAAATTTCTAATCCGCTGAAAAGTTTCCGTCATATCGTTTAGCTCGTGATAATGAGTAGCAAACAATGTCTTTGCTTTCGTAGGATGTTCGTGCAGATATTCTGCGATAGCCCAAGCAATTGAAATCCCGTCATAAGTACTCGTTCCGCGTCCTATTTCATCTAAAAGCACCAGACTTCTGTCGGAAAGATTATTTAAAATAGAAGCTGTTTCGTTCATTTCTACCATAAAAGTAGATTCTCCCATAGAGATATTATCGCTCGCTCCAACACGAGTAAAAATCTTATCTACAATACCAATTCTTGCATTTTTAGCAGGAACGTAACTCCCCATTTGAGCCAACAAAACAATCAAGGCAGTTTGACGTAAAATCGCAGATTTACCAGACATATTAGGTCCAGTTATCATAATTATTTGTTGTTGATTTCTATTCAGAACAAGGTCATTTGCGATATATTCTTCGCCTATTGGCAGCTGTTTTTCAATAACAGGATGACGACCATTTTTGATTTCTATATCAGTGCTTTCGTCTAATATTGGACGCACATAATTATTGTCAATTGCCGTTTTTGCAAATGATAATAAACAATCTAACTCGGCAATAATAGCTCCATTCTGCTGTACAGGTTGTACAAATTGAATGATATATTTAACTAATTCATAAAAAATATGGTGCTCTAATTCCTGAATTTTCTCTTCTGCACCCAAAATTTTGGTTTCGTACTCTTTTAGCTCTTCGCTGATATATCGCTCCGCATTTACCAGTGTTTGCTTGCGAGACCACTCCTTTGGCACTTTGTCTTTATGAGTATTTCTAACCTCAATATAATATCCAAAAACATTGTTAAACGCAATTTTCAGGCTTGTAATTCCTGTCCTTTTAGACTCACGAGCTAGCATATTGTCTAAATATTCTTTTCCAGAAGATGAAATAGCACGTAAACCGTCCAATTCCTGTGATACACCAGTCGCAATTGCATTCCCTTTATTGATATTTACCGGAGAATCGTCAAATAGAGTTTTAGATATTTTTTTAATCAACTCATCACAAGTATTTAGCTGATTTCCAAGTTGTTTTACGGTGTTATTTTTACTTTTTTCTGCAGATATTTTTATAGGCATTATTGATTTTAAAGAGTCTTTAAGCAAAACGACTTCTCTCGGTGATGCTTTGCTTGTGGCAACTTTAGAGATTAATCTTTCTATATCGCTAATTTGTTTTAGCTGATAGGTTACGGTTTCAAAGAAATCATCAGAATCTATTAAGAATTTAACTGTTTGATGGCGTTTTTGTATTTCCTCAATATTTTTTAATGGCAGAGCCAACCACCGTTTTAACAAACGACCTCCCATAGGAGAAATAGTAGCGTCAATAATATCTAAAAGCGTTACGGAATTCACCGAAGAGCCGCCGTATAATTCTAAATTTCTGGCGGTAAATTTGTCCATCCAAATATAATTATCTTCCGCAATTCTGCTGATGAACTGTATGTGTTCCAGTTTGTTATGTTGTGTTTCCGATAAATAATACAAAACTGCACCTGCGGCGATAATTCCGTATTCCAAATCATCAACGCCAAAACCTTTTAGAGTTTTTACCTTAAAATGATTGCATAAAGTTTCCTGTCCGTATTCTTTTTGAAAAATCCAATCATCTAAATAAAAGGTGTAAAAACGGTTCTCAAATAGCTCTAAAAAACGTTGTTTATGTTGCTTTTGAACTAAAACTTCACTCGGATTAAAATTTTGCAATAATTTATCTATGTATTCCTCGTTTCCTTGAGCGACTAAATATTCACCTGTGGAAACATCTAAAAACGAAATTCCGAGTTGTTTTTTACTGAAATGAACTGCTGCCAAAAAGTTGTTAGTTTTGGTTTGCAACATTTCATCATCTATAGCAACGCCGGGAGTAACTAACTCGGTAACACCACGTTTTACAATAGTTTTAGTCATTTTAGGGTCTTCTAATTGGTCGCAAATTGCAACACGCATTCCTGCTTTTACCAGTTTTGGTAAATAAGTATTCAAAGAATGATGAGGAAAACCAGCCAACGCCGTTTCGGTTTCGCTTCCAGCACCTCTTTTGGTTAGGGTAATTTCTAAAACTTTAGCAGCTTTTTTAGCGTCTTCACCAAAGGTTTCGTAAAAATCTCCAACTCTAAATAATAGCATTGCGTCGGGATATTTGACCTTAATCGCATTGTATTGCTTCATTAACGGAGTAACCTTTTTTGTATTTGATTTTGACAAGTTTTTTAGTAGTTTAAATTATTTTTGCGAAGTTACATTTTTTTTGTTTATTTAGTTTTTAGTGTATTGATAAGGGTTCATAACATTTTATCGCAAAAATATTAATTTTACCAATCTTAATCACAAAAAAACAAAATATACTAACCTCACGTTCAACACATCTAAGCGGGAAGTGGAATAAAGCTCTAGATCTAATCTGTCAAACTAAGATTGTTGCCTAAAACGACAAAATGTTATGCACCCGTATAAATTCATTTAGCCATCCCCCGAAAAATATATTTAATAGTTTCTCAGGTATTGATTTTACTGATAATTTAGGTTAAAATAAGCCTGAAAAACATTTTTGAATTTTCTAAAGAATACGTTATTTAAATCATTGATAATTAGCAATTTAATTTTTTAAAATTCTTCTAAAAGCAGAAAAACTAAAAAAACAGGGGATCTTAGATTCAATTAGTAAATGCAACTTTTAGGAGTATTTTTATAAGATTAATATTCGTTTATAAGCCTTCGCTCTTTTGTGGAGTGAAGCGTAGCGAAACGGAGCAAAAGAGCGAAGGCTTAATTACCTTCTCTCAGTTACTCCTTATTAAGTCTTATATTTGTACTCTACTAAAAGTCAATAAATATGAAGCACCTAACTAAAGAACAAAGGTATCAAATAAAAGCATACCTAAATTGTGGTAAATCAAAGATTTTTATAGCAGAATCTTTGAAAGTAAACAAAACTACCATTTATCGGGAGTTAAAACGTAATTCAAAGAAAGGAGGCAGGTATAATCCTGATTTTGCACAGGAACTCTCTACAGAAAGAAAAGAACGCTTTGCTAGTAATAGAAAATTTACTTCATCAGTAGAGAAGTATATAAAAAAGCAAATAGAACAAGAGCAATGGTCTCCAGAACAGATAGCTGGTTATTGTAAATCAGAGGGAATAGATATAGTTTCGCATGAACGCATCTATCAATATCTTAGATTAGATAAAGCTAAAGGGGGTACTTTATATAAACATCTAAGACATCAGTTAAAGCACAGAAAACGTCCAGTTTCAGGCAAACAAAATACAATTAAAGATAAAGTTTCAATAGAGCTTAGAGGCGATATAATTAACAACAAAGAACGCTTTGGCAATTGGGAAATAGATTTAATTATAGGAAAAGATGGAAAAGGAGCAATTGTTACAATAGTTGAAAGAACTACTGCTTTTTTCTTAATGAAAAAGCTACCTTTTGGTAAAAAAGCTGAAGAATTAGCCGATACTGTTATTGATATGCTAATGCCTTATAAGAAATTTGTTCATTCAATTACTTCTGATAATGGAACTGAATTTGCCGAACATATAAAAATGTCTAAAAAATTATTAACAGAGTTCTTTTTCGCACATCCTTATTCTTCATGGGAAAGAGGGTTAAGCGAATATACTAACAAATTAGTTAGGCAATATATACCAAAAAAATCAATATTCAGTCTATATAGCGAGAAGGAAATCAAAGACATACAACATAAAATTAACCGAAGACCAAGAAAAAATCTAAATTATAATAATCCTAAAAATATATTTTATAAATTTGTAAACCAAAAAGTTGCATTTGGGGGTTGAATCTACCCAATAGATTTTTCACAATTTTAGTTGGTAGATATAAAAAAGGAGTATTATATTTGCACCCGCTAAAAATAGGTACCTTAGCTCAGTTGGTAGAGCAATGGACTGAAAATCCATGTGTCCCTGGTTCGATTCCTGGAGGTACCACTACAATAAGCTATAAACATCTGATTATCAAAAGATAATTAGGCGTTATTTATGTACTTCTCCTTAACCCAACTTGTCCATTATCTAATTTAATATCAATAGATACGCGAGGTTCAAGATTTAGTGGGTTTATGACACTACCCTAATTCCTTAGGTGGATTGATAAGAAAAAGAGAATCCATAGCAAATATTTTGGCTTTTAACATCTCTAAAACAATAGCACGATTAATCTTGTTTGCAAGCAGTGGGTTAGATCCCAAGTACAGAATACCTCTTTGTTTTACCTTTCCGTCAACTCTTATGGATTGTGCCAAGGTATATTGATAGAAGATTTTACTGTCCTTGCTGCGTTGTTTTTTTATGGCTCGTATAAACTGGGGCAAAGATAGCATAATTATATATACAACACAACCGTACTACACTACAAACAAAAACTCAAAAAATAATACCTGTTAATCAGGAAGTTAGATATAAATATCTTAAAATATAGGCTTTTTTAAATAAAAATAGCTAAGTTGGGTTAAGGAAGAAATTTAAGTATAAAACATATATAGAACTTTTTTATCAATACATTTGTCAAAATAAAAAACTTGCATTTGGTGGTTGAATACACCAAACAATTATATATTGAAAATACAATATATATTCTATAAAATTATGAGTAATATTTCTATACAAAATACAAACAATGACACTATTATTAAGTTTGTTAGTAATTCTGTTTTAATAAATGGTGGAAGCTATGAATTTAATAATGTAGATGAAGCAAAAAATGCTCCGTTAGTACAGCAATTATTCTATCTCCCTTTTGTAAAAAAAGTTTTTATAACTGCCAACTTTATTGCAATTCAAAAATATGATATTATTGAATGGGAAGACGTTCAAGAAGAAGTCAAAGAACAAATTGAAGCATATTTGCAAGGTGGTAATTTAGTTATTAAAGAAATTCAAACCACAAAAAGACAAGCCATTGAAGTATATGCAGAAGTAACACCAAACCCTTCTGTTATGAAATTTGGCTCAAACAAATCTTTGACGACTACAAATATTGAATGTAAAAATATTGGTGAAGCTAATCTAACATCGCCATTGGCACAGGAATTGTTTAATTTTCCATTTGTAAAAGAAGTTTTTATCTCCGTAAATTACGTGTCTGTTACAAAATTTGATATGGCAGAATGGGAAGATATTTACCCAGAAATAAGAACTTTTATACGCAATTATCTTCAAGAAGGCAAAGCTATCATTAAGCAACTTTCAGAAAAGAATAAAGAACTTACGGAAGACAATGTAAATATCACAAAAAAGTTAGATAAAATTTCTGCCGAAATAATAAATATTTTGGACGAATACATAAAACCCGCAGTGGCTTCTGACGGAGGAAATATCACGTTTAAGTCCTACGACAAAGAGAGTAAAGTGGTTAGCGTTATCCTGCAAGGAGCTTGTAGCGGATGCCCTTCATCTACAATTACACTAAAAAACGGCATTGAAACTATGCTGAAAGATATGTTGCCAAATCAAATTAATGAAGTTATTGCGATAAATGGATAAAATCTTATCTTTGTCTGAAAATTTTGCCTTAAAATGTCTGAAAGTATAAAACCTTATAAAAATTCAAGTGCTGGAAAGAAAGAGCAAGTTGCCAAAATGTTTGACAATATCTCTAAAAATTACGACGGTTTAAACAGAGTGATTTCTTTTGGAATAGACATTAAATGGAGAAAAAAAGTAGTTGAAATTATCAGTAAAAACAACCCAAAACAAATTTTGGATATTGCCACCGGAACAGGAGATTTAGCTATTATGCTGGCAAATATAAACCCAGATAAGATAATTGGTTTAGATATTTCCGAAGGAATGCTAAAGATTGCCAAACAAAAAGTTGCAGAAGCCAATTTGACAGAAACCATAGAAATGATTGTCGGCGATTCCGAAAATATACCTTTTGATGATAACACTTTTGATGCCATTACCGTTTCTTTTGGCGTTCGTAATTTTGCTGATTTGGACAAAGGATTGCAAGAAATTAGAAGAGTTTTAAAGCCCCTCGGAACTCTCGTAGTTTTGGAGACTTCTGTACCTACAAAATTTCCTTATAAACAAGGATACCATTTTCACACCTCTGTGATACTCCCAATAATTGGCAGACTATTCTCTAAAGACAAAGTTGCGTATTCTTATTTGTCAGAATCTGCAAATTATTTTCCTTTTGGAGAGAAATTTAACAATATTTTACTAAAAAATAGGTTTACTACTGCAATAGATACTCCCGTAACTTCTGGCGTAGCCTCAATTTATACAGCCACAAAATGAAAAATTTACAACTCACATTATTAATAAGATGCAAATGTAAATGTTCGTGCAAAAGAAGGATTTAATGTTGGTCTAATTGCCGATTTACGGTTATATAAAATATTAATTTGCGTTTTGAACTGGGTTTAATCAGTAACCACAAAAGGCTGATTTTTACACATATACCATTTAAAAAAGATAGCATTAGAGAAATTGTCTCAACATATTTACATCTTCCTTTGGTATTAAAACTCAGCACTAACAGAAAGGGAAATATAAGACCCTACATTCTTTCAGGAATTTCATATGACCACAATTTTTCTAGTAACTAAATAAATAAAAATGATAATTCTAGTGAGGAGTTTAGAGCAAAAACTAATAATTTTATGTACGAATTAGGAATTGGAATAGACATTTACTTTTATTACTTTAAATTTTCGCCATCTATCAGAGGAGTTTTGCTTTAAATAATGAATTGAAATATGATAATGACAAAAATAGTACATAGACTCTCCAATTAATTTTTTAGGAACTATAAGGATTTTCTTAACCCTTGCTTTTGAAGGATAATTAATGCCAGTTAAATGAATTACGATTTTTGAATTCCAGCCTCTAACTTCCAGCTTCACTTTTCACCTCTATTTTCTATTTATTTACGCCACATTTTATAATAAATTTTTTAATTGTTTTTTTTTAGGAGTTTAAAATCAACCGAGATATGAATTTTTTTGGCAATTTTTTTACGTACTATTTTAGGGATATAAATATCAAATTCTTTAGGAGTAACACTGAATAAAGAGTTTATATATATGGTATTATCAATCTTTTTTATTTCTACAGGAATATCCATCTCTATTGTTTTTCCATGGATTGTCAGTGTGCCAATGAGTATGTGTCTTTCAGCTGATTTGGTTAATTTATGTGACAGAAATCCTTTTATTTTTCCTTTTAAAATAGCTTTGGGATATTCGTCAGAATCCATATAGTTCTCGTTAAAATGCTCTTCCATTAATGCTATTCTAAACCTAAATCCTTTAATTAGCACTAAACTTGCAAATTCACCATTAGTAGTGTTCAATATAGCAGTAACACTGTTGTTCTTAGCTTTTACTTCTTCAAAAGAAGCCACTGAAGATTCAAATAATATAGAACCTGATTTGGTGTAATATTTCTCTTGGGCAGATAATTTCAAAGAGAAAAAAAGCAGAAATATAAGTAGTACTAATTTCATCACAATACAGTTTTTGATTTACAATTACACAATTCAACGATTACACAATTAATCAACATAACCTTGGTCCCTCCAATTTTTAATAGTTAGAATTGTATTTGCAGGTAAATTACCGCCTACCGGTGGCATCGGGTTTTCAGTACTTTCCATTCTGCCGATGGCATCTTTATCAACTACAGCATGTTTTACCTGTTCATATTTTTCTAATGTCAAACCTCCTGCATTAGAATTTGCATTGTGACAACCACTTGTCGCACAACTTTTGTCTATAATACTTTTAACATTCTTTTTATAAGTGACCAAAGTAGGTGGTTCAGTCGTTAAATCGTCTGTGCTATCCGATGAACAACCTATAAAAAACAGTGATAAGAGCATAAAAAAAAGTGCTTTTTTCATTCTAAAATAATATTTGAGTGATTATAGTAAAAAAATCCTATATTAGCCGTGTGTTTAAACAAAAATATAGCTACATTTGTGTTGCAATTTTAATTTTGTCGTTAATTATTGTGTATAATTACATCTATAAAAATCACAGAAATATTGCTGATGAAAAGCCAAAATTTAAAGTTGAATCAAAAGTATTTGGCAAGGAGTTTTTAATCGACCCAGAAAAAGCTACGATAAAATACATAGATAAAATAATTCAAGTTTCAGGAAAAGTAACGGAAATTGAAAATGACAATTTTACACTTGATGATATTATAGTTTGTTATACAGATAATATGACTATTAAAAAGATAGCGAAAAATATTAGCCTGACAATAAAAGGAAGAAGTATTGGATACGACGAACTACTGGAAATAATTAAATTAGACCAAGTAATTATTATTAACTATTAAATTTTTTAATCATGAAAAAAGACTATTTTTTTAAATTTATTTTATTGATTATTCCTATTTCAGCAGTCGTTCTAATATCGAGTTCGGGAGGAAGAAATGATGCAAGATCTGGTTCGCCCGGAGACGGGCAATCTTGTATGGAATGCCATAATACAGGAGGTAGCTTTGGTTCGTCAGTCGCCATAACTATTGATATTCCAACTGGAGGTTATGCCTTAAATACTGATTATAACATAACGGTTACAAATACTTCTTCCGCCTCTGCACACGGATTTCAACTTACAGCAGAAAAGGTGAGTGATAATGGCAAAACAGGAACTTTTACAGCAGGAACTGGTAGCAGAACGGTCAACTCTAATAAATCTATTACGCATAGTAATTCTGGGCAAAACGAGTGGTCATTTATTTGGAAATCCCCCACCACAGACCAAGGAGATGTAAAGTTTTATGTAGCATCTGTGGCTGCAAACGCAAATGGAGGAACAAGCGGAGACCAAGTAAAAACAGCGAGTATAAGCGGTTTTTCAGTTTTGGGATTATCAAAAGAAGTACAATTAGATTTTGCAATATATCCAAATCCTTCAACAGATAATTTGAATATTCAATTACCCACGGGAATATCAAAAGCTGAAGTAAAATTATTTGATTTGACAGGAAAATTGTTGAAATCTATAAATATTACATCCGCAAAAAATGAAATTGATGTTAAAAATTTAAGTGCAGGAATGTATTTATTAAAAATGAATGCAGATGGAAAAACAGGATTACAACGGTTTATTAAAACTAAGAACTAAAGATTGCTGACAGTGGTCAGTTGGCAGCTTTCAGTTTCCAACAACCAACAATTCGTAATTCGTAATAAATGAATATAGCAGGACTTTATTTAATAACCTTTTTGTTTGGTTTTTCATTGGTTGCACAAGAGGACTTGTTAGACAAATTAGAAAGCGACGTAAAAACAGACGATAAAGTTCTATCGGTTTTTAAAGGATTGAAAGTCATAAATATGGAATCTACAAAGCTCGCCGCAAAAAAAGATTTTTACTTTGTGATTTCTCATAGATTTGGCTCAATAAAATCAGGCGTTGAAGAACTTTTTGGCTTAGATAATTCTAATATTAGGTTTAGTTTTGTCTATGGTTTTAGAAGTTGGTTTAACGCTGGTATTTCTAGAAGCTCAGTCAATAAAACTTACGATGCACATATAAAATATCGTCTGTTTGCACAGACAAAAAACAAGTTTCCTGTTACCATTGTCGGGTTTAATAGTATTGAAATAAACACCAATTTGAACAAGGCAATTTATCCTCTTCTAAAATCTAAACACAGATATACTTACGCCTCTGAAATCTTAATTTCAAGGAAATTTAGCAATACTTTTTCTGCTGAATTATCTCCAATTTACCTACATCAGAATTTTGTAAAAAATGACGCACAAGACAATTCTCAATTTTTAGTTGGATTTGGAAGCCGCTACAAAATAAGCAAACGTGTTACTTTAAATGCTGAATATCATGCACATATAAATAGAATTGCGAATAATAGATTTAAAAATCCGTTGTCTTTAGGAGTAGATATAGAAACCGGCGGACATGTTTTTCAACTTCATATATCAAATGCCAGATTGATGAATGAATCTGGATATCTAACGAACGCCACTGGTAGCTGGGGTAAAGGAGATATTTACTTCGGATTTAATATCTGGAGAGTTTTCTGAAAACTAAATAATAGACCAAGAAAAAATTAGGATATAAAACTCCTAAAGAAGTTTTTTATCAATATACTTATCAAAATCAAAAACTTACACTTGGTGGGAGTTGAATCTACCCAACCACTTTTAGGTTTTTTGTTTGCAATTCAAAATATATTTGTCTTACATTTGCAAACCTTTAATAAAAAGGCGATATATAGATATAGATTGTTAATACCCAGATATTAAATATTATTATTTATTGCGAAAAAAATTACAACCCGAGTTTACAGATACTGGCGTCTGCGAATTCACAATATTTCACAGAATGTCAACATTTTTAGAGTTGGGGCTTAAAAAAGAAATCACAAGAGCTTTAACAGATTTAGGGTACGAAAACCCAACATTAATTCAAGAAAAAGCAATTCCACAAGTAATTAAATCATCAAAAGATTTAAAAGCATTTGCACAAACAGGTACTGGAAAAACTGCCGCATTTAGTTTGCCCATTTTAGAACAAATAGATAAAATAAGCAAAGATACTCAGGCAATTATTTTGTCTCCAACAAGAGAATTAGCGGTACAAATCGGAAAAAACATACAAGATTTTTCTAAATATTTACCAGAAATAAAAGTAACCACCGTTTATGGTGGTGCTAATATTGATGAGCAAATACGCTCGTTAAAAAGAGGCTCTCAAATTGTGGTTGGCACACCGGGAAGAACCGTAGATTTAATAAAACGCAGAACTTTAAAATTAGAAAATATCCGATGGATTGTTTTAGACGAAGCCGACGAGATGTTAAATATGGGTTTTAAAGAAGAATTAGATAAAATTTTAGACGCTACGCCAGAAACAAAACAAACCCTATTGTTTTCTGCGACATTTCCTAAAGAAGTAGAATCTATTGCCAAAAACTATATGTCCAATCCTGTGGAAATTACTTCTGGACAAAAAAACCAAGGAGCTGATAATGTAAGTCACGAATATTATTTGGTGTCAGAAAGAACTCGTTATCCGGTGCTAAAAAGAATTGCCGATTTAAATACCGATATTTATGCAATAGTTTTTTGTAGAACCCGAAGAGAAACGCAGGAAGTTGCAAACAATCTTATAAAAGACGGGTATAATGCAGATGCACTTCACGGAGATTTATCGCAGGCACAGCGTGATAGTGTGATGGATAAATTTAGAGAAAAAAGCATCAGTATTTTAGTGGCAACCGATGTTGCTGCTCGCGGGCTGGACGTTACCGATTTAACTCACATTATAAATCATAAACTGCCAGACCAAATAGAAAATTATACTCACAGAAGTGGTAGAACTGGTAGAGCTGGTAAAAACGGAATTTCTATTGTTTTGGTTGCTAAAAAGGATAAAGGAAAATTAGCTCCGATTGAACGTAAAATAAAAAAGAAATTTATTCAAGTTGCCGTTCCTTCTGGAAAAGAAATTTGCCAAAATCAGCTAATGCACCTAATTGATAAAGTGCATAATATTGAAGTAAACAACGAGATAAGTGCTTTTTTACCAAGTATTTATGAAAAATTAGAAGACTTAGACAGAGAAGAATTAATTCAGAAATTTGTTTCCTTAGAATTTAATTCATTTTTATCATACTACCAAAACGCTCCAGATTTGAACGACCTTTCTAAAGGAGATTCACCGTCACCAAGAGGTAGGTCTGATAATAAAAATATGACTCGTTTCTTTATCAACATCGGAAGAAAAGACAACCTGAACCCAGCCAGATTAATCGGTCTAATTAACGACCAAAAAATTACAGATAATCTTGATATTGGTGCCATTGATATTTTGGACACTTTTTCTTTCTTTGAGATTGATAAAAACTATGAATCTAGCACTTTAGAAGCCTTTGAAGAAAACAGACCAGAATTTAACGGAAGAAATATCAATATAGAAATCACCAAGAAAGAGCGTTCTAGCGGCGGTGGAAGACGACTAGGGAAAAAATCTTTTGGAAGTAAAGACAGCGGCGGTTTTGGCAGAAGACGTAGTGGAAACACATCATCTTCTGGCAGAAGAAGTGGCTCTTCAGAAAGAAAATCAAGGTCATCTTTTGACAGACCAGACAGAGGTTCTTCTAATAAAAAAACTGGCGGATTTGGAAGAAGACGCAGAGAGAGATAAAATTGAAAAATTACGAATTAAAAGTAAATCGTAATTCGTAAATCATAATCCGTAATTAAAAAATGGGTGTTCAAAATCGTATAGAAAATACTGTAAAAAAAGGTTTTTTAACCTTATACAATATTGAAATTCCTTCGGTAGAGCTTCAGGTAACACGCAAAGAGTTTGAGGGAGATATTACTGTTGTTGTTTTTACTATGTTGCGTTATAAAAAAGGAAATCCTGTACAGATTGGTGAAGATTTAGGAAATTATATCGTAAAAAATTTAGCAGAAGTTATTGGTTTTAATGTTGTTAAAGGTTTTTTAAACCTTGTGATTGACGACGCTATTTACTTAGATTCTTTCAATACCATTTTTTGTAACAATAATTTTGGCTTTGTTACTCCAACTGCAAAAAATGATTCTGTTTTGGTTGAATATTCTTCACCAAACACGAACAAACCTCTGCATCTGGGACATATAAGAAATAATCTATTAGGCTATTCTGTTGCAGAAATAATTAAGGCATCTGGAAAAAAGATTTATAAAACGCAGATTATTAATGATAGAGGGATTCATATTTGTAAATCTATGTTGGCTTGGCAGAAATATGGAAATCATCAAACGCCAGAATCTACCGGTTTAAAAGGAGATAAATTTGTTGGAAATTATTATGTAAAATTCGACCAAGAATACAAAAAAGAAATTGCAGAATTAATCTTAAAAGGAGTTTCTGAAAGCGATGCGAAAAAGCAAGCTCCACTTTTATTAGAAGCACAAGAGATGCTTATAAAATGGGAAACGGGCGACGATGAGATAACATCTCTATGGAAAAAAATGAACGCTTGGGTATATGACGGATTTGATGCCACTTACAAAAACTTAGGAGTAAATTTTGATTCCTATTATTACGAAAGCGACACCTATTTATTAGGGAAAGATATTATTGCCGAAGGTTTAGAAAAAGGCGTTTTCTTTAAAAAAGAAGACGGTTCTGTTTGGATAGACCTAACCAAAGATGGATTAGACGAAAAAATAGTCTTACGTTCGGACGGAACAGCAGTTTATATGACGCAAGATATTGGCACTGCAATTCAGCGTTCTAAAGATTATCCAGATGTTGGCGGAATGGTATATACCGTTGGTAATGAGCAGGATTATCATTTTAAAGTGTTGTTTTTAATCTTACAGAAATTGGGATATTCTTGGGCAAATCAACTGTTTCATTTAAGCTACGGAATGGTAGATTTACCTTCGGGAAAGATGAAATCTAGAGAAGGAACCGTTGTAGATGCCGATGATTTGATGGTAGAAATGATAAATACCGCCAGAATTTTATCACAGGAATTAGGGAAATTAGAAGGATATTCTAAAGCGGAGAAAGAGGAACTATACAGAATTATAGGTTTAGGAGCGTTAAAATATTTTATATTAAAAGTAGATCCGAAAAAACGTATCCTGTTTAACCCCAAAGAATCCGTAGATTTTCAGGGAAATACTGGTCCTTTTATTCAATATACGTACGCTAGAATTAAGTCTATTTTAAGGAAAGCAGATTTTGATTATTCACAACCAATAACGAATATTAATTTGCACAAAAAAGAGAAAGAACTAATAAAACATATAGAAAATTATCCTGAAATAATTCAATTGGCGGCTAAAAACCATTCGCCTGCTTTAATCGCAAATTATACTTATGATTTGGTCAAAGAATTTAACTCTTTTTATCAAAATGTATCTATATTGGGCGAGGAAAATACAGAAATAAAAATATTAAGAGTACAGCTTTCTAAAAAAGTAAGTGAGATTATAAAATCGGCATTTTCTTTGTTGGGAATTGACGTGCCTGAAAGGATGTGAAGATAAAAAATGAAGAATTAAAAATGATGAAAACAACAAAACTATTTTTTGCCATTGCTCTAATACTTATGGTATTAGGGTGTAACGAGCAACAAAAAAACAACAAAAACGACGTTACCGAAGAAAACTTAAATGGAAAGGTAAAATCTGTAAGATTATCTACATTTAAAGCGGTTGAGAGATTTGGAAAAATTACCAAAGGAAAAAGAACTGATACATGGGAAAATACCTTCACTATCTACAACAAAAAAGGAAACATAATTGAGGGGAATAGGTACAACTCCGATGGGAGTTTAGATTACAAGTACACTTATAAATACGATGGCAAAGGAAACATAATTGAGGGTAACATGTATAACTCCGATGGGAGTTTAGATAACAAGTACACTTTCAAATACGATGACAAAGGAAACATAATTGAGCAAAACCTGTACAACTCTGACGGAAGATTAGATAAAAAGTGGACTTTCAAATACGATGACAAAGGAAACGGAATTGAGGGAAATGGGTATAACTCCGACGGAAGTTTAGATAACAAGTACACTTATAAATATGATGACAAAGGAAACAGAATTGAGGAAAACAAGTACAACTCCGACGGGAGTTTAGATTACAAGTACACTTATAAATACGATGGCAAAGGAAACGAAATTGAGAGGAGCATATACGACTCCGACGGGAGTTTAGATAACAAGTACACTTATAAATACGATAACTACGACAAACAAAGAAATTGGATTTTAAGAATAAAGAGCGAAAACACAATTCCACAAGAGATTACAGAAAGAGAAATTATATATTATGAATAAAAGAAGGAAATACTAACCAATAAATAATCAAAAATGAAATACGATATATTAATAATAGGAAGTGGTCCCGGTGGATATGTTACGGCAATTAGAGCATCTCAGTTAGGCTTTAAAGTTGCTGTGATAGAGAAAGAAAACTTAGGAGGAATCTGTTTGAATTGGGGTTGTATTCCAACCAAAGCCCTGTTAAAATCTGCTCAAGTTTACGATTATTTAAAACATATTGACCAATACGGTTTAAAAGCTGAAGCAATTGACAAAGATTTTGAAGCTGTTATAAAACGCAGTAGAAATGTTGCCGATGAAATGAGCAAAGGCGTTCAGTTTTTAATGAAAAAAAACAAAATAGATATTATTAATGGCTTCGGAAAAATAAAATCTGGTAAAAAAGTTGACGTAACAGCAAAAGACAATTCTGTAACAGAATACAGTGCAGAACATATTATTGTTGCAACAGGAGCTCGCTCTAGAGAACTACCAAATTTACCGCAAGATGGCAAGAAGGTAATCGGATATAGAGAGGCAATGAGTCTTCCAACACAACCAAAATCTATGATTGTTGTGGGTTCTGGAGCAATTGGAGTTGAGTTTGCATACTTCTACAACGCAATGGGAACAGAGGTTACTGTTGTAGAATTTTTACCAAATGTAGTTCCGTTGGAAGATAAAGATATTTCAAAACAATTTGAACGCGCTATTAAAAAAGCAGGAATTAAGGTGATGACAAATTCTTCCGTAGAATCTGTTGACACTTCTGGCAAAGTGGTAAAAGCAACTGTAAAAACTAAAAAAGGAGAGCAAGTTTTGGAGGCTGATATAGTTTTATCCGCAGTTGGAATTAAAACAAATATTGAGAATATTGGGCTTGAAGAAGTCGGGATTGTTACTGATAGAGATAAAATTTTAGTAAACGATTATTATCAAACTAACCTACCGGGTTATTATGCGATTGGCGATGTTGTTCACGGTCAAGCTTTGGCACACGTGGCTTCTGCAGAGGGAATTACCTGTGTAGAAAAAATAGCTGGTTTAAATACTGAAGCCATAGATTACGGAAATATTCCCGGCTGTACGTACGCAACTCCAGAAATTGCTTCTGTTGGCTTAACCGAAGAGCAAGCAAAAGAAAAAGGGTACGAATTAAAAATCGGAAAATTTCCTTTTTCTGCATCTGGAAAAGCAAAAGCAGCAGGAACTCCAGAGGGTTTTGTAAAAGTTATTTTTGATGCTAAATATGGAGAATGGCTCGGCTGCCATATGATTGGAGCAGGAGTTACCGATATGATTGCCGAAGCAGTTTTAGGACGCAAGTTAGAAACCACCGGACACGAAGTGCTAAAAGCAATTCACCCTCACCCAACAATGAGCGAAGCTGTAATGGAAGCAGTTGCAGATGCTTATGATGAAGTGATTCATTTGTAGAACTATAAGTTGTTAGTTTTTGGTTGTTAGTTGTTGACTTCTAGTAATTCACAACCAAAAACTCACAACTTTTAACTTTACATATTATGAAAAAAGAATTTGAAGAGCTGGTAAACAAAGGCGAAATGCTTCCGCTAATGGAGGAGTTTTATACAATTCAAGGAGAAGGCACTCATACTGGCACTGCTGCCTATTTTATTCGTATTGGCGGATGTGATGTCGGCTGTCATTGGTGTGATGTTAAAGAAAGTTGGGACTCAAATCTGCATCCACTAACAAAAACAGATATAATAGTCTCTAATGCCAAAAAATATTCTGATACCGTTGTAATTACTGGCGGGGAACCTTTAATGTGGAATTTGGATTATATCACAAATCAGCTACAAAAACAAAATATAAAAACGCATATCGAAACCTCTGGAGCTTATTCTTTTTCTGGTATTTGGAACTGGTTTTGTTTGTCTCCTAAAAAAACAAAACTTCCTTTAAAAGAAATATATCCTAAGGCTGACGAATTAAAAATGATTATTTATAATTTGAGTGATTTTAAGTTTGCCGAAGAGCAGGCTAAAGAAGTTGGAGATAAATGTAAACTTTATTTACAGCCAGAATGGAGCAGAAGAGAAAAAATGATTCCTATGATTGTAGATTATGTTATGAAAAATCCTAAATGGAAAATTTCATTACAAACACATAAATATTTAGAAATTCCATAATTTTTTTGTCATAGTTTTTCTTCTGTAAGTTTTAAGATAAGTTCAAATTGCTCTTCTAAACCTAAATCTGAATTATCAATTACAATAGCATCGTTCGATTTTATTAAAGGAGAATCCTCTCTATTTGTATCCATATAATCTCGCTCAACAATATTTTTTAAAATAGAATTATAACTCACATTATCACCTCTGTCTATCACCTCTTTATGTCGTCTTTCAGCCCTTTTATCAGCAGAAGCGGTCATAAATAATTTTAATTCTGCATCTGGAAACACGACAGTTCCAATATCTCTGCCGTCCATAACAATTCCCTTGTTTTTTCCTATTAATTTCTGTTCGGAAACCAATTTTTTTCTAACTTCGGAAATGGCAGAAACTTTGCTAACTAAATTAGAGACATCTAAAGACCTAATCTTTTTTTCAACATTTTTATCATTCAAATACATTTCCGAAAATCCCAAATTCTCGTTAAAATGAAAAGATAATTTAATTTTATTTAGGTCAGAAATCAATTTAATTTTATCGATATAATCTTTTTCAACATAGTTTTTTTGCATCGCATACAGAGTTACAGCTCTATACATTGCACCAGTGTCTGCATAAATATATCCCAATTTCTTAGCCAATTTTTTAGCTACTGTACTCTTTCCTGTTGATGAAAATCCATCAATTGCTATTGTAATTTTTTTCAAAAAAACTTAATTTTTGTGATTAATATTATTCCTAAACTCAATTAGTAAATGCAACTTTTAGGAGTATTTCATATAGTCCCTTATTATTTTTTTATTTTTTTGAAATAAAGCAGCAGCTATACCCAATAACATTAGTTAAATAACGAAAGAATTGTAATAATCCCAATGAAATATTTTGAACGTAGTTTACCTTCCTTTGTACTATCTGCTCCAAATTCTAACCACGGAGCCAAACCTGCCATTAAAACCTATAAACAACTGCATTAATATTCATTCCTGCACCAACGGAAGCAAAAATAACTACGTCTCCTTTTGTTATTTCCTGATTTTCTACTTGCCCATTTAAAACCAAATCTAATAAAGTAGGCACAGTTGCCACCGAACTATTACCGAAGGTATGAATATTCATCGGCATAATTCCTTCTGGAACTTGCTTTTTAAACAGTTTATAAAAACGTTTTACAATAGCTTCATCCATTTTTTCATTTGCCTGATGGATAAAAATTTTATTTAAGTCTTCTATTTTAACCTCGCTTTTTTCTAAGGCTTTTTTCATTGCTAGTGGAACATTATTTAACGAGAATTCATATATCTTGCGCCCCTGCATTTTAAGATACTTCTTTCTTGGGTCTGATTTTATATCATTAGAACTTCCAAAAAACAGATAATACGCTTCTTCTTTTGAAAACGTTTGAGTAATATGACTTAAAATCCCCGAACTGTTATCTTCTTTATATTCAATGACACAAGCTCCTGCTCCGTCGCCAAAAATCATTGAATCTCTATCCCGTTTATCAACAACTCTAGAGAGTGTTTCCGCACCGATAACTAATACTTTTTTTGCAATCTCCGATTTTATAAATATATGTGCTTGTATCACTCCTTCAATCCAGCCAGGGCAACCAAAAAGAATATCGTAAGCAACACAATCTGGGTTTTCAATTTGTAATTTATGCTTAACCCTAGATGCAATGCTTGGCACAAGATCGCCCTGTGTTCCAGGGCTTTGTACATTGCCAAAATTGTGGGCTAAGATTATATAATCTAACTCTTCTGGATTAATTTTGGCGTTTTCAATAGCTTTTTCTGCAGCAAAAAAAGCTAAATCTGATGTAGAGATATTCTCAGATGCGTATTTTCTTTCTTCTATACCAGTTATTGACTTAAATTTTTCAATTATCATATCATTTGATAAAAGAAAAGGAGTTCCATCTTCATTTAAAAACTGGTGATTAGAAAATTTATTATTTTCTTGAATCACAGTAGGAATATAACATCCTGTTCCTGTAATTATCGACTTTTTCATCTAAATTATCTATTTAAAATATACAAAGCTAGCTACTCAAATCAAAAATCTGTCAACAGGCAAGTCCATATCAAAATCTTCCATAAATTTGGTAGTGTAGCTTCCTGCTAAATAGTCGGGATTATCCATTAACTGCCTATGAAAAGGAATTGTGGTTTTTACACCTTCAATAACAAATTCATCTAACGCTCTTTTCATCTTATTGATTGCCTCTTCTCTTGTTTGAGCAGTTACTATCAATTTTGCAATCATAGAATCGTAATTAGGAGGGATAGAATATCCTGAATACACGTGTGTATCTATTCTTACTCCGTGTCCTCCCGGTGCGTGAAAGGTAGTGATTTTACCCGGAGCTGGTCTAAAATTGTTGTATGGGTCTTCTGCATTTATCCTACATTCTATAGAGTGCATTTTTGGAAAATAATTCTTACCAGAGATAGGTATTCCTGAGGCAACTAAAATTTGCTCACGAATAAGGTCGTAATTAATCACCTCTTCTGTGATAGGATGCTCCACTTGAATTCTAGTATTCATCTCCATAAAGTAGAAATTCCTGTTATTATCAACCAAAAATTCAACAGTCCCAGCACCTTCATATTTAATATATTCTGATGCTTTAACAGCTGCATCGCCCATTGCCAAACGGAGTTCATCTGTCATAAACGGAGAAGGCGTTTCTTCAGTTAGTTTTTGGTGACGACGTTGAATAGAACAATCTCTTTCTGATAAATGACAAGATTTTCCGAAAGAATCTCCAACAATTTGAATCTCAATATGACGAGGTTCTTCTATTAGTTTTTCCATATACATTGCGTCGTTTCCAAAAGAAGCTTTTGCTTCTTGACGAGCAGAATTCCATGCGTCTTCTAGTTCTTCTTTTTTCCACACAGCACGCATACCTTTGCCACCACCACCAGCGGTAGCTTTTAGCATTACTGGATATCCCATTTTATCAGCAAGTTTTTCTGTTTCTTTATAATTTTTTAAGACTCCCTCTGAACCGGGAATGCATGGTACACCTGCCATAATCATTGTTGCTTTTGCAGAAGCCTTGTCTCCCATTTGGTCAATCATTTCTGCGGTTGCTCCAATAAACTTGATATTATGCTCCTCACAGAGTTTAGAAAATTTAGCGTTTTCTGCTAGAAATCCATATCCTGGGTGAATTGCATCGGCATTTGTAATTTCTGCGGCTGCAATAATATTGGGCATCTTTAGGTAAGACTCATTACTTGGTGCTGGGCCGATACAAACTGCTTCGTCAGCAAATCTAACATGCAAACTTTCGGCATCTGCAGTGGAATATACTGATACCGTTTTGATGCCCATCTCTCTACACGTCCTGATAATACGCAACGCTATTTCGCCTCTATTGGCAATTAATATTTTTTTAAACATACCTAATAAAATTAGTACTTTCATATTGATAACAAAATAACTTAGGGTCTGATCCGAAATGAAGCATATTATTTGTATTTATCAACAGATAATTAATTATGATGGATCTATTAGAAATAATGGTTGGTCAAACTCTACAGGGGAAGAATCATCAACCAATACTTTAACTATCTTACCTGAAATCTCAGATTCAATTTCGTTAAATAATTTCATAGCTTCAATTACACAAACAGTATCTCCTTCTTTTATATTGCTCCCAACCTCTACAAATACAGGTTTGTCTGGTGAAGGTTTTCTATAAAAAGTACCAATAATTGGCGATTTTATTGTGATATAATTTGAACCCTTACTTGAACTCTCTTTAGGTGTGTCAACTACTGTGTCCTCAGGTATTTTTTGTGGAATAACTGGAGCTTGCATCTGAGGAATACCAGCTGTTGGATTAGCTTGTACAATTGTCGTTTCTGTTTTTGAAGGACCAGTTTTAATGGTAATCTTTAAGTCCTCTAGTTCTAATTTTACCTCACTTGCGCCAGATTTTGCTACAAATTTAATAAGATTTTGAATTTCCTTAATATCCATATTCTTACAATTTTAATTGTTTATTTTTATGATTTAACTATTTAATCATCAAATTGGTATTATTATACGCCCATTTTAGATAGACGGCTCCCCAAGCGAAGCCTCCTCCAAAAGCGGCAAAAATTATAGTATCTCCTTTTTTTAATTGATTTTCGTAATCTGCTAATAAAAGAGGTAAAGTACCCGAAGTAGTATTTCCGTATTTGTGAATATTTACCATTACTTTATCACTTTCTAAACCTATCCTATTTGCTGTTGATTCAATAATTCTATTATTGGCTTGATGTGGTGCAAACCACTGAACATCATCTTTTGTAAGATTATTACGAGTTAATATTTTTTGAGTGGCATCTGACATATTAGAAATAGCAAATTTGAATACCGTTCTTCCTTCCTGACGCACCGAATGTTTTCCGCTTTCTAAAGTCTCTTTTGAAGTTGGTAATATTGAACCACCAGCCTCAATATTTAAAAACTGCCTCCCACTGCCGTCACTTCTAAGATATTCATCTTGCAAGCCAAGTCCTTCATTATTTGGCTCAAATAATACGGCACCTGCTCCATCTCCAAAAATAATACAAGTTGTCCTATCTGTATAATCAACAATAGAAGACATTTTGTCGGCTCCAATAAGCAATACTTTTTTATATCTGCCAGATTCAATGTAGCTAGCGGCGGTGGACATACCATATAAAAAGCTAGAGCAAGCCGCCTGTAAGTCATAAGAAAAAGCATTTTTGGCTCCTATTTCTGTAGCTACATAAGCCGCAGTTGATGCTACTGGCAAGTCTGGAGTTGCCGTCGCTATAATTACTAAATCTATTTCTATGGGATTGATGTCAGATTTTTTTAGTAAATCTTCGGAGGCTTTAATTGCCATAAATGAAGTTCCTTTACCTTCTTCTTTAAGAATTCTACGCTCTTTAATGCCTGTTCTTGATGTTATCCATTCATCATTAGTATCTACCATAGTTTCTAACTCTTTATTAGTTAAGACATAGTCTGGAACATATTTTCCCACTGCTGTGATAGCTGCAGTCGTTTTTGTCATAATAGTACCGTGTTTATTGAAAAAAATATTTTAAAAAACATATGAGCCCTCAAAGTAATGAAATTTATTTTACATTACACCAATTCGATTTTTATAAAAAACAAAAAGAACCCCAAAAGCAGAGGATTTTTATAGACTCTGTTATGATAATTGCTAAACTTCTGCTACTCCAGATTCTAATACAACTTGCCCTCTGTAATATAATTTTCCTTCATACCAGTGAGCTCTGTGATATAAATGAGCCTCTCCGGTTGTAGAATCTACGGCAATTTGAGGAACAGTAGCTTTGTAATGAGTTCTCCTCTTGTCTCTTCTAGTTTTAGATATTTTTCTCTTTGGATGTGCCATTTTACTTGTTTTTTTCTGTTATTAAACTTTTTAATTTATCCCATCTAGGATCTATGTTTTCTGTAATTTTATTTTCTAGTATTCTTAATTTTTTCAATTTTTCTAAACTCTCAGACCTCATAGTTCCGTCAATTACCTGTGGGTGTACTCTCTTTGTAGGAATTGCCAATACAATCATTTCGTAGATGTATTGTGCCACATTAATTTGAAATTCTGAATACGGTAGAACCAAAACTTCTTCGTTTTCGTCGCTAAACTCACTACCAAATGTTACAATCAAAGGAAGTGTTGCTTCTACCTTTTGGTCAAAAGGCTCTCCACTTACATCACAAGAGATATTTACTGTGCCATCTGCCGTAAATACTAAGTTTAACAGCGTACTCTTCTTCTCTAATTGAAGGGTAATATGAATATTTGCGTCAAAAAAATCGTCAAAATTAAATACTTTAAAGAACGTGTTGTCTATTTGATAGCTAAACAAATGGCTTTCCTCTTTTAACCCTATATAAGAAATATTAAATTGTTTTAAGTCTTTCATCTACAAAATGAATTTGAGCGTGCAAATATACAAAAAATTAAATTAACTATATCTTTAGTTTTGCCATGATATTTTTTATTTCTGCCATTGAATTTTTTTTACAATATTTGTGGGAAGTTATAAATTACGACTTGACAATTACACGATTAAACGATTTTGAAAAATAAACTATATAAAATAAATGCTGATTATCAGTTGTCTAACAGGAAATATTGGACAGGAAGAAAATCAAATCCGAATATTGAAAATCAATATTGGTATCAAGAAATAGAATTATGGGATGTTGATAATTTAAAAGAGAAAGATAAAATTGACATCGGTTTGGTAGGATATGTTTGCGACGAAGGTGTACGTAGAAACTTGGGAAGAACTGGTACAAAAGAAGGACCAAAAGCACTTAGAGAAAAATTAGGAAAATTACCTATTCATTTTAGCTCAAAACGCATTGCAGATTTTGGCGATATAATTTGTGTTGACCAAAATATGGAGGCTTGTCAAAAAGCATTCTCTAATTTAATTAGCAAATTAATTTCTCAACACATTTTTCCAATCGCTATCGGTGGCGGACACGATATGGCTTACGCTCATTTTATGGGGATTCGCAAGGCTCTTAAAAACACTCCAAAAAACAGAATAGGAATTATAAATTTTGACGCTCATTTCGATTTGCGTCCCGTAGAAAATAAAAGCAATTCGGGAACGCCTTTTAATCAAATTATCACCGAACTAAAAAAAACAAACGAAACGATAGATTATTTTGCTATTGGCATTCAACAACAATCAAATACTAAAAAATTATTTGAAATCGCAAAAAATGAGAAAGTAGATTACGTTATAAATTATGATTGTGAGTCTTCAGACGAAGACATAAAATCGTTAAAAAATAAGTTGCTTCCATTTATCGATAAAAATGATTTTATCTACATTACAATTGATATGGACGGCTTTTCGTCGGCTTATGCACCGGGCGTAAGCGCACCGTCTCCACTGGGTTTTACACCTTATTTTGTATTTAAAATGATTAATTTTTTATTTGATACAGACAAAGTTATTTCCTGTGATATTGCCGAGCTAAACCCAAAGTTAGACCGTGATAATCTAACTGCAAATTTAGCTTCCAAATTGGTAGATTTTATCGCAATGAAATTTTAGTTTTTAGTTAGATTCAATTGCAAATATTTAGAGAGCGAACAGTTACATTATTAATCATTTCAACAATGCCCCATAAATATTAGCCTTTAGAAAAGAATTATAGTTTTGTGAATTTATTTTCACTTAAAAATGGGTTTCTAAAGCTGATATTAATTTACTACCTTTGGCGGATACATTGATTTTACACCAATTTTATAATCAAAACTGTATAACCTAATAAATTATGACAAAATTCGGAGAGTTAATTAACACTGAAAAACCTGTACTAATCAATTTTTATTTTGATTGGGATGATGCTGAAAAGAGTATTGATACATTAAAAAATGTAGCTGCGGCTTTAGGAGATAGCGCCAAAGTAATAAAGATTGATATTAAGAAAAATGAAATTCTTGCGGAAACTCTGCGTGTCAAAGGAAACCCCACTTTTATGGTTTATAAAGATGGCGAAATGAAATGGCGGCAAACAGGGGAGCAAGATGCCAATGCTTTAATCAATATAGTACACAAATATGTTTGACAACTAAAAACTAACAGTAAGTAAAAAGCCAAAAGTAAAGAGTTAGCAGCTTTTAACTTTTGGCTTTTTATTTACTATTCGGCTGAATTTCAAATGAATAACTGTATATTTTATCAGCGGGAATTGTATATTGGCTATGAACTAATCGCCCCCAAGAAGTATCGCCTCCAACTCCCATTTGAAGGTAATCTATGTTCCATTGCACAGTATTTCCAATTTTAATGTCCGCACCGTGTTTTTTTGTAACTGGAACTAATCCTGATGCTGATTTTTCTCCATCATCACTATTAAAATCAAGTTCTGTCATAGAAAATGGCAATGCACTTGTGTTTAAAAAATCAGAAGTATTGCTGATAACCTTTAACGAAAGTTTGTCTGAAATTAATTTTGCCCATCTTACATCTGTCTTATTTCCTGTTTCCTGCGGTCGGGAATATCTGTGAAACTGTTTGTTAATTTCACCTGTATAAATTTCTGTTTTTTGCCCTGTTTTCCTGTCCCAATAACTTTCTTCTGGCCCTTTTCCGTACCAAGAAATATCTGTAAATGTCTTCTCTAAAGTTAGATACATTCCCAGTCTGGGAATGTTCGGCAACCTTTTTTTATCAGGTAAAAACGTGAATTTAATCTCCAAACTTCCATTTTCTTTTAAAGTATAATTTACAACGACAGTAGCTTCGTTGTTTGGTAGTTTGTACAAAACTTTATAAAAAACTCCATAATCAGTTTGTTTGGGTTTGGAAATTAATAAAGCTGAATAATTATACGTTGCATCTTGCCAGACTTTAGCCCATTTATCCATTCCATTTCCCAAATCATTATCCGTTGGAGGACGCCAGAAGTTAAGTTTTATCGGGTAATTGGTAATAGCGTTTTTATGATATTCCCACAAATAAATTTCTCCGGTTTTACTATCTATTTTTAAGGCTGTATTGTCGTTTTTTATTTCAATTATATTTTTACCTGTAATTGAGAATTTGGCTTTTTGCAAAGATTTTTGTCGAGGTATGCCTTTTTGTAAAATAAATTCATCCCAAGCAACCTCATATCCTTTTGGAATTAGATTTTTATCTTTAGATTGAATTAGATGAACTTGTAAAATATATTCTGACTCTCTTTTAAGTTTAGAAAGTCCTTTTAACTTAATTATTTTTGTTCTTTGCGGAGCTAAATCGAGAGAAATATTCTCTTTTGAAAACACCACTTTACCGTTTTCTAATAAATTCCAAGAAATAGTTTTATCTGAAAAATCAACAAAGAAATTTTTATTTTCAATTTTTATTTTCCCATCTTTCAAATAAGTAAATTGTACAGGCTCATACACTTTTTTTACCTCCGATAAATGTGGGTGAGGATTGCGATACGGGTCTATCAAACCGTTATTTAAAAAATTACCGTCGGTTGGCAAATCCGGGTGATAATCGTGTCCGTACGCCAAATATGGCTTTTTATTTTCGTCTTTATATTCTAAACTTTGATCTACCCAATCCCAAATAAAACCTCCCTGTAAATTTGGATATTTCTCAATAATATCCCAATAATCCTGTAAATTTCCAACCGAATTTCCCATTGCGTGAGCGTATTCAATCATAATAGAGGGTTTGTCAGAATTTGATTTTCCGTGCTTGATTAAATATTCAAATTTTGGATACATCGGGCAATATAAATCTGTGTAATTTTTTTTTGCAGCCGGCTCGTATTGAACAATTCTATTCGCATCATTTTCTTTCAGCCATTTATATGTCGCTCTAAAAATGTCGCCTTCGCCAGCCTCATTTCCCAAAGACCAAGAATAAATAGACGGGTGATTTCTATCACGATAAAACATACGTTGCGTCCGCTCGATATGTGCTGGTAGCCAACTCATTTCATTTCCAATTTGAGTTTTCTCACTAATTGCCAAAGGATGGCTTTCAATATTGGCTTCGTCAACCACATAAAGCCCATATTTATCGCACAAATCTAACCAATAAGAATCATTCGGATAATGTGAAGAACGAACAGCATTAATGTTGTTTTGTTTCATCAACTCGATGTCTTTTTCCATAGTCTTGTGCGAGATTATATGCCCCGTAAACGGGTCTGTTTCATGACGATTAACTCCTCTGATATAAATCGCTTTTCCGTTAATTAAAACCTGACTATTCTTAATTTCCACACGTTTAAAACCTGTTTTTCTACGTATTTTCTGATTGTTTTCTGAATTATTTTTATCGTTCAAAATAATTTTAACGTCGTATAAATATGGCGTTTCTGCTGACCATAATTTTACGTTTTCAACATCGCCTTTAGAGGTAAACTCCTTTTCCTCTTTTGATTTAATCTTTACCGTTTTTTTGTTTTTATAAATAATTTTATCGCCGTCATTTATCAAAAAAGTAATCTCTCTTTCAATATTTTTATCTGTGTTATTTTTGATAAATATGGAAGTAGAAAACTCTCCATTTTTGTAAGTATCCTCCAATGTGGTTTCTACAAAATAATCAAAAATAAAAACATTTGGACGACTATATAAATAGACTTCACGCTCGATGCCACTCATCCGCAACATATCCTGACTTTCTAAATACGAAGCATCTGACCAACGAAATAACTGCATAGCAATCAGGTTTTTACCTTCTTTAAGATGTTTGGTAATATTAAACTCGGCAGGAGTTTTGCTACCTTGAGAATAGCCGATATAATTGCCGTTAATATAAATATACACAGCAGATTTAACACCTGCAAAAAAGAGAATAATATCTTCCGATAGAAATTCTTTGGTGAGGTAAATTTCCTTTCGATAAGTCCCAACAGGGTTGTAATCCTTCGGTGCGTCTGGCCATTTTGTCGTAAAAGGATATCGCTCGTCCAAATAAATAGGATGTCCATAACCCTCAACTTCCCAATTTGCAGGAACGGGAATTGTCTTCCAATCGGAGTCGTCAAAATTGATATTTTGAAAAGTCGTAGGGCGTTGCTCAGGGTCTTTTACCCAGTCGAATTTCCAATCGCCATTTAAACTTAAAAATCGTTTTGAATTTTCTTTTCTATAAATTCCGTCAGTTTTAAAGCCAAAAAATGTGGCTCTCGGCGGTAATTTATTTTCTTCAAATATCTGATGATTATAATGATATATTTGCTCTTCTACGGCTTTTAACTTTTCCTTTTTACAGCTAAATAAAATCAAAATCGTAAAAAATAAAAAAGTGTAGTTTAATTTAAGTTTCATAATTGGACAAAGTTTTATACCCTACGTTTATTTAGAGTGTGTAAAGTTATATTTTTTGGATCAACTTTAAAATTGCGATGTATCATAAATTTTCAAATAATCACTTTCAATATTTCTATAAATCGTATTAGCATCAGCTCTTTGTAAAGATAAGGCGAGTACAGTGCCCTATCCATAATTGTCAATACAGTTGCTTCTTAATTTTGATAAACTTGAAAAATAACTGCTTACTTCTTTAGTATCCATAACTTTTATATTTGTGGCTAAGATACAAAAATTACATCGCAATTAAGAAGTTGAGCCTTATTAATTAACTTGTTTTAATTCAAAAATCGTAATCCTATAATTATTAACACATTAGGCTAAAGTCGGTATCTATTTTGATGTAATCTAAAAGCTGTTGCTTGGTGTTAGGCTCTTTAAATTTTCCTCCAAATTCTGAGGTAACAGTGCTACTTTCAATATCTTTCACTCCTCTAGAATTAACGCATAAATGTTTTGCATCAATAACACAAGCAACATCTTCCGTACCCAAAGCATTTTGAATTGCCTGTACAACCTGCATAGTTAAACGTTCTTGCACCTGAGGTCTTTTAGAAAAGTATTCTACAATTCGGTTCATCTTGGAAAGTCCGATTACTTTTCCGTTAGAAATATATGCAACGTGGGCTCTCCCTATAATTGGCAACAAGTGATGCTCGCAGGTAGAATAGACAATAATATTTTTCTCCACCAGCATTTCGCCATACTTGTAATTATTATCGAACGTAGATATTTTTGGTTTATTTTTGGGATTTAAACCCATAAATATCTCATTAACAAATGATTTAGCGACTCTCTTTGGAGTTCCTTTCAGGCTGTCATCTGTTAAATCCATACCAAGCGTTATTAAAATATCTTTTACATTTTCTTGAATTTTTTCTATCTTTTCTTTGTCTGAAATATCAAAAGCATCTGTACGTATAGGCGTTTTAGCAGACGTACTAATATGATTTTTCCCTATTTCATCTACTCTGTCTTTACTCATTTTGCTTTTTACTTGAAACATTCTAATTTTAATAAGGCCACAAAGTTACATTATTCATATTCAATTTTGAGCAGCATCACCAATTAATTTAGTAATTTTGACCAAAAACAGGTACAAATGAATACGAGTTTACATATTGTTTTACTACAATCTAATTTAGTATGGGAAAATCCTTCGGAAAACAGAAGAATATTTACCAAAAAAATCTTTGAAATCACAGAAAAAGTAGATTTGATTGTTTTACCTGAAATGTTCACTACTGGGTTCTCTATGCACGTAAAAAAATTAGCTGAAACAATGTCTGGAGAAACCGTACTTTGGATGCAAAAGATAGCGAAAGAAAAGAATTCAGCAATTACAGGTAGTCTTATTATCGCAGAAAATCAAAAATATTATAACAGGTTGTTGTTTGTTGATCCTAAAGGTAAAATTGAAATATATGATAAAAAGCATACCTTTAGCTTAGCTGGTGAGGGCAAAGAATTTTCTAAAGGAAGCAAAAAGTTAATTGTAAATTATAAAGGCTGGAGAATTTGTCCGTTGATATGCTACGATTTACGATTTCCTGTGTGGGCAAGAAACACCGAAGATTATGATGTTTTGTTATACGTAGCCAACTGGCCTAAAGAAAGAATTAACGCTTGGGATTACCTCCTGAAAGCTAGGGCTATAGAGAATATGAGTTACTGTATTGGAGTTAATAGAGTAGGGGTTGACCACAATGATAATCAATATACCGGGCATTCAATTGCAATTGATTATTTAGGAAAAGAGATGACGGCTACCTGCCAAAATGAAGAAAAAACTATCTATGCAGTTTTTAATAAAGAACTATTGTCGGAAACTAAAAACAAACTTGGTTTTTTGAATGATAAAGACGTTTTTAGTATTTAACTTTTCACTTCTAAATATCTTTATATTTGCCAGCGATGAAATTTAATTTAAAAACAACTGACTCTAAAAGTAAAGCCAGAGCAGGTGTAATTATCACAGATCACGGAAAAATAGAAACTCCAATTTTTATGCCTGTTGGCACTGTTGGCACTGTAAAAGGTGTGCATCAAACGGAGTTAAAAGATGAAATAAATTCTGATATTATTTTAGGAAACACGTATCATCTGTATTTGCGTCCGAAAATTAAAATTTTGGAGCAAGCAGGCGGATTGCATAAATTTATTAATTGGGATAGAAGTATTTTGACAGACAGCGGAGGTTATCAAGTATATTCGTTATCTAACAGAAGAAAAATAAATGAAGAGGGAGTAAAATTTAAAAGTCATATTGATGGTTCTTATCATTTTTTTACACCAGAAAATGTAATGGAAATTCAACGTAGTATTGGAGGAGATATTATTATGGCGTTTGACGAATGCACTCCGTATCCTTGTGATTATAATTATGCAAAACGATCTATGTATATGACACACCGTTGGCTAAAACGCTGTATAAATCACTTGAAAAAAATACCGTTAAAATATGATTATAATCAAACTTTTTTTCCAATCGTACAGGGAAGTACTTATAAAGATTTGCGGAAGCAGTCTGCAGAATTTATCGCTTCCGTAGGAGCAGAGGGAAATGCAATCGGCGGATTATCAGTTGGAGAACCCGCAGAAGATATGTACGAAATGACTGAGGTTGTTTGCAGTGTTTTGCCAGAGGATAAACCTCGTTATTTGATGGGAGTTGGCACACCGATAAATATTTTAGAAAATATCGCTTTAGGAATTGATATGTTTGACTGCGTGATGCCCACGAGAAATGCCAGAAATGGAATGTTATTTACCGCACACGGCACCATTAATATCAAAAATAAAAAATGGGAAAATGATTTTTCTGCAATTGATGAAATGGGAATTACGTTTGTAGATACTTTGTATTCTAAAGCGTATTTACGTCATTTATTTGCTTCAAAAGAAATGTTAGGAAAACAAATTGCTTCTATTCATAATTTAGGCTTTTATTTGTGGTTGGCAAAAGAGGCAAGAAAACATATCTTAGCAGGAGATTTTGCCGAATGGAAAAATACTATGATAAATCAGATGAACAAAAGATTATAGCTTGAAAATTTTAGATAAATACATATTAAAACAATATTTAGTTACCTTTATATTTACCTTACTGATATTAATTCCGATAGCAATTGCGATAGATGTTGCAGAGAAAGTCGACAAATTTTTAGGTGCAGATAATTTAACATTATTTCAGGTAATTAATGACTATTATAAAAATTTTACAATCTATTATGCAAATACATTTATGCCTTTGGCGTTATTTGTTGCCGTTATTTTTTTTACCTCTAAGCTGTCTAACAACACTGAGTTAGTGGCTGTTACCAATGCTAAAGTTTCGTTTACACGATTTTTATATCCTTATTTTATCGGGGCAACATTGGTTACAATTTTGGCGTTAGGAATGAATCATTATGTGGTGCCTAAAAGTAGCAAAGTCAGAAAAAAATTTGAACGCACTTATATCAAAAAACCGAGATACGGAGAAAATATAGTTAAAGATTTTAGCCTTCAGTTGAGTGATACTAACTATGTATTTATCCAAAGTTATAATTTAAAAAGGAACACGGGATACAATTTTTCTACTGAAGTTTATGACGGATTAAAATTAAAATACAAACTCACAGCAGGCACTATTAATTGGAGAGAAAAGGACAGTTCTTTTAGATTGTCAGGGTACAAAATCAGAAAGGTTTTTAAAGACCGAGATAGTATTTTTTCTGGGATTTCATTAGATACTGTTTTTCTTTTTACGCCCAAAGATTTTGTTTATATATCTACGTTTGCACAGCAAATGCCGTCGGGTGAATTGATAAAATTTATAAGAACTTCACAAAGACGAGGCGTAAAAAACTTAAATGCTTATTTAGTTGAATTGCACAAAAGAACAAGTCTACCAATATCCTCTTATATCCTAACGATTATTGCAGTTTCCTTAGCTTTTAAAAAGAGAAGAGGAGGCACAGGCGTTAATTTAGCCATAGGTTTCAGCTTAATGTTTATCTATATTTTCTTCCTAAAAGTATCGGAAGTTTTAGGTGCCGTTGCCGATGCAAATCCCCTATTAAGCGTCTGGATGCCAAACTTTATTTTTGGTGCGTTAGCCTTATACCTATACCACAATGCAAGAAAGTAAATTAAAACATTATTTACAATTACATTTTATTGTATTTATCTGGGGGTTTACAGCAATACTCGGAGCTTTAATCAGCATAGAAGCCGTCCCGTTAGTTTGGTATAGGATGCTATTGGCTGTAATTTTTATGTTTATTTATTTCTTAATTAAAAGAAAACGCCTTTCAATTAACAAAAAATCACTTCTAAAATTTGCTCTTACAGGAATCATTATAGCCCTACACTGGATTACCTTTTTTAAAGCCATAAAAGTTTCTAATGTATCAGTTGCATTGGTAGTTATGAGTACAGGTGCTTTTTTTACTTCATTGATAGAACCTCTGTTTTTTAGAAGAAAGATAAAAACTGTTGAAATTACCCTTGGAATATTGGTAGTTGGAGGTCTGTATATCATCTTTAATTTTGAATCTCAATATTCACTTGGAATAATTTATGCGTTAATATCTTCCTTATTAGTAGCAATATTTTCAGTTTTAAACGGTTTGTTTGTAAAGAAAAACGACGCAGAAATTATTTCATTCTATCAACTTCTTTTCGGGGTTGTATTTGTTACCATATTTCTATCAATTAAAGGTTCATTTAACTCAGAATTTATAAATTTAGCAGGCTTAGATTGGATTTATTTAATAATATTGAGTAGTATTTGCACGGCGTATGCTTTTACTATTTCTGTAAAAGTGATGAAAGATTTAACGCCATATACAGTTATGCTAACCATAAACTTAGAACCTGTTTATGCAATTATCTTAGCATTATTGATATTTGGAGAAAAAGAAAAAATGAGAATTGAATTTTATTACGGAGCATTTATAGTACTTTTTGTAGTGCTGATAAACGGCATTATCAAAAACAGAAAAAAGAGGAAAACTAAAAGTTAAAAGTTGTTGGAGGTTGGAAAACCAATTCGTAATTCAAAATTAGTAATTGTCTTGGAGGCTGGAAAATGGAAGTGGGATAAAAAAAAGGTATAGTTTTGCAACACGACACAAATTTTATAGTAAGTTTGCGTCTATAAAGTTTCAATCGATTTAAAATTATATTATATAAAATCAAACCTATCAGGATATGGAATATTTAGATTTTGAATTACCAATAAAAGAACTTGAAGAACAGTTGGTAAAGTGTAAAAGCATTGGCGAAGAAAGCGGTGTTGACGTAACAGCAACCTGCAAAAAAATTGAAAAAAAATTAGAAAAAACAAAAAAAGATATTTATAAAAACATAACTGCATGGCAGCGCGTACAGCTGTCCAGACACCCTAATAGACCTTACACGTTAGACTATATCAGAGCAATTGTTGGCAATACTTTTATGGAATTGCACGGCGATAGAAATGTAAAAGACGACAAAGCTATGATTGGAGGATTGGGCAAAATAGGAGACCAATCTTTTATGTTTATCGGTCAACAAAAAGGATATAACACCAAAACACGTCAGTACAGAAATTTTGGAATGGCAAACCCAGAAGGATATCGCAAGGCTTTGCGTTTGATGAAAATGGCAGAAAAATTTGGAATTCCTGTTGTAACTTTGATTGATACCCCGGGTGCTTATCCAGGAATGGAAGCCGAAGAACGTGGGCAAGGCGAGGCTATTGCAAGAAATATTTTAGAAATGACTCGCCTAAAAACACCAATTATCACAATTATCATTGGAGAAGGAGCCTCTGGTGGAGCTTTGGGAATAGGAGTGGGAGACAAAGTGTTGATGCTAGAAAACTCTTGGTATTCTGTTATTTCTCCAGAGAATTGCTCCTCCATTTTATGGAGAAATTGGGAGCATAAAAAAGAAGCAGCAAAAGCACTAAAGTTGACTGCAGCAGACGGAGAAAAATTAGAAATTATAGATGAAATTATTAAAGAACCACTCGGCGGAGCACATTATGACAGAGAAGCAGCCTTTAAAGAAGTTGAGAGAACTATTGTTAAAGCATATGAAGAACTAAAAAACTTGGACACTAAAGAATTAGTCGAAAAGCGGATGGATAAATATTCAAAAATGGGCGTGTTTAAAGAATAGTTGCTGGAAGCTGGAAATCAAAATTCGTAAATATATCAGATGGAACAAAAAACTAAATATACCGAAGATAATATCCGTTCGTTGGACTGGAAAGAACACATTCGTATGCGTCCGGGAATGTATATTGGTAAATTAGGAGACGGCTCTTCTCCAGACGATGGCATTTATATTTTATTAAAAGAAGTTTTAGATAATTCTATTGATGAATACGTGATGGGTGCAGGAAAAACCATCGATATTTCTATTAAAGATAAGCAAGTTATCGTTAGAGATTACGGTCGTGGAATTCCACTGGGAAAAGTGATAGACGTAGTTTCTAAAATGAATACAGGAGGCAAATACGACTCCAAAGCCTTTAAAAAAACTGTTGGATTAAATGGTGTTGGTACAAAAGCAGTAAATGCGTTGTCAGCCTATTTTAAAGTACAATCTGTTAGAGAAAATCAGACTTCTTGGGCAGAATTTAAGCGAGGAAATTTGACGAGTAAAGAAGACGCTCAGGCTTCCTCTTTGCGAAAAGGAACTAAAGTACAGTTTATTCCTGATCAAACCATTTTCGGCAAATATAAATTTAGAAATGAGTACGTAGCCAAAATGTTAAAAAACTATGTGTATTTAAATACAGGTTTAACGATTATTTTTAACGGCGAAAAGTTTTATTCAGAAAATGGATTAAAAGATTTATTAGAAGATAATACGTCAAAAACCGATTTATTGTATCCAATTATTTACCTAAAAGATGAGGATATAGAATTGGCTTTAACCCACAGTAGAACACAATATTCCGAAGAATATCACTCCTTTGTAAATGGTCAACATACTACTCAAGGAGGAACGCATCATGCAGCTTTTAGAGAATCCTTAGTAAAAACTATTAGAGAATATTTTGGTAAAAATTACGAAGCCTCAGACATCAGAAAATCTATTATTTCTGCCATAAGCATCAAAGTTATGGAGCCTATTTTTGAAAGTCAGACAAAGACAAAATTGGGTTCCACAGAAATGGGAGGAGGATTGCCGACAGTAAGGACTTTTATCAATGATTTTGTAAAACTAAAATTAGATAATTACCTACATAAAAATGTTGATATTGCAGAAAAAATACAACGTAAGATATTGCAAGCAGAACGAGAGCGAAAAGAGCTTTCCGGGATTAGAAAATTAGCAAAAGAACGTGCTAAAAAAGCAAGTTTACACAATAAAAAATTGCGTGATTGTAGAATTCATTTGTCCGATATAAGAAAAGAAAATTATTTAGATACCACGCTTTTTATTACCGAAGGAGATTCCGCTTCTGGTTCTATCACAAAATCCAGAAATGTAAATACACAAGCCGTGTTTAGCCTAAAAGGAAAGCCATTAAATTCGTATGGATTAAGCAAAAAAATTGTATATGAAAATGAAGAATTTAACTTGCTTCAAGCGGCTTTAAACATAGAAGACGGATTAGAAAATTTGCGGTATAATAATATTGTAATTGCAACTGATGCAGACGTTGACGGAATGCACATTCGCTTATTGCTGATTACATTTTTCTTGCAGTTTTTTCCAGAAGTAATAAAGGAAGGTCATTTGTATATCCTTGAAACTCCGTTGTTTAGAGTTCGTAATAAAAAAGAAACTTATTACTGTTATTCCGAAGAAGAAAGACAAAATGCAATCGCCAAATTAAGAGGAAAGCCAGAAATAACCCGCTTTAAAGGATTGGGAGAAATATCTCCAGATGAGTTTGTACATTTTATTGGAAATGATATTCGCTTAGACCCAGTGATGTTAGACAAAAGTGTATCTGTGGAGGAAATGCTATCATTTTATATGGGGAAAAATACTCCCGACAGACAGAAATTTATCATAGAAAACCTAAAAGTTGAGCTGGATATAGTTGAGAGATAGAAGTTAGAAGCTGGAAGCTATATGAAGCACTTGAACCTGTTGAAAAAATAAGAATATTAGTTGAGAAATAGAAGAGAAAACACAAATAATCAATGAGTACAAAGTTTTTTACAAACAACGAAGAGAATACTGTCTTTCAAAAATTCAAAGGGATTCTTGAAAACATGAAAGATGTTTATGCCTTTCATGCTGTAGCTGGATACTTTAGGTCTTCTGGATATTTTGCTTTACAAGAGTACTTAAAAGACATTAAAGACGTAAAAATACTTGTAGGGATAAACGTTGACCAGATGTTTGCAGAAGCTCAGAGAAAAGGGCTACTGTATTTTGGTGATGAAGAAAAAACTAAAGAAGAGTTTCTGAAATGGTTTATTCAAGACTTACGAGAGGCAAAATATTCTGAACAAGTCGAAAACGGGGTGCTAGATTTTATCCGAGACTTGATTGGTGGACGAATAGAAGTTCGTGCACATAACTCAAAAGCTATTCACGCCAAATTTTATTTATTTCTTCCTAAAAAGCACACCGAACATTCAGACGGATGGGTATTAATGGGTTCTTCTAATCTAACGGAGGCTGGACTCGGAATAAAAAAATCACCTAATTATGAGTTGAACATTGCGTTGAAAGATTATGATGATGTAGCATTTACAAAAGGGGAATTTGAAATGTTATGGGAGAAGTCAACGCCAATTCTCCCTGCTGACATTCAGGATTTCAAAAAGAAAACGCATATCGGTCAAAAGTTTACGCCATTTGAAATTTACTTGAAATTACTAATTGAATATTTTGGAAAAAACATTGATTACGACCCAGATACCGTTGGTGATTTGCCTAAAACATTTAAAAAGTTAAGCTATCAGATAGATGCTGTAAATGAAGGTTTTCAAATGCTTATGGAACATAATGGTTTCTTTTTAGCTGATGTTGTTGGGCTTGGGAAAACAGTTGTAGCTTCAATGATTGCTAAAAGGTTTTTAATTGCAAATGGCTCATTGAATACTAAAATATTAGTGGTTTATCCTCCTGCACTTGAAAAAAATTGGAAAAGTACATTTAGACAATTTGGTATTGACAGACATACAAAATTCATAACCAACGGTAGATTAGAAAAATTGCTAAAAGGAGACGACCTTAATTATTGGGCAAAAGAAGATTATGATTTGATCCTCGTGGACGAGGCTCACAAATACAGAAATCACACTTCACAAAGCTTTGGCTATTTGCAACGAATTTGTAAAGCTCCAAGAAATGGTGATGGATTAGTGAAGGGAAAGAACAAAAAAATTATTTTAATTTCTGCAACTCCTCTGAATAACAAACCGCAAGATTTATATTATCAATTACTTCTATTTCAAGATGCTCGAAGAAGTACGCTCCCTGTTACAAATCTTCAATCGTTTTTCGGTCCTATTATCCGTGAATATCGTGACATAATAAAAAATAAAAATCCAGACATTTCAAGAATTCGTGAATTGTATGGGACCATTAGAGAAAAAATTATCTCTCAAATTACAGTTCGTAGGACAAGACGGGATTTAAAAAACTATCCCAAATATATTGATGATTTAAAAAAACAAGGAATAATTTTCCCTGAAATTGCTCCTTTAAAACCAGTTATATACGATTTAGATTCAAAACTCCGCAAACTGTTTTATCAAACCGTATTTTTCTTAACTGATGATGATAAAATCAACTATTTCAGATACCAAGCAATTGCCTATTTGAATGAAGATTTAAGAGATACATATTACGACCAAGCAGTTTTGATTTCTAGAGCTTTAGCAGGTATTATGAAAACTCTTATGATTAAACGATTAGAAAGTAGTTTTCATTCTTTCCGAATCACATTAAATAATTTACTGGTTTCTTCTGAACGGATGATTCAAATGTTTGAGAACGATAAAGTCCTTATTGCTCCTGATTTGAACATTAATCAACTTATTGAAAAAGGATTTTCAATGGAAGAAATAGAAGATTTAATAGTTGAACTAAGCATTGAAAATCCAAAAAACAACATTTTTACGGCTGATGATTTTGAAGACGAGTTTTTAATAGGCTTAAAAAAAGATAGGGATTTATTACAAGAGCTACTGAATGATTGGAATAAAGTAGAAGACGACCCAAAACTTGACAAACTGATTGATGCGCTGGATAACGAATTATTCAATAAAGAAATAAATCCTACTGGACAGCTAATAATATTCACTGAAAGTAATGATACAGCAAATTATTTAGCTAAAAAACTAGAAGGATATAATGCCAAAGGAATTCTCAAAATATCCTCTGAAAACAGAAAAAAAATATTTGAAACCATTCAAAAGAACTTTGATGCTAACTACCCTAGTACACGTGAGGATAGATATCAAATACTAATAACAACTGATGTACTAGCTGAAGGTGTGAATTTACACCGATCCAATATACTTGTAAATTATGACACCCCTTGGAATGCAACAAGATTAATGCAACGTACAGGTAGAATAAACAGAATTGGAAGTGTTGCAGGTGTGATTTATAATTTTAACTTTTATCCTTCTCAACACGGTGATGAAGAAATAAAACTGTATCAAAAGGCTCTAGTAAAGCTACAGGGATTTCATACTGCATTTGGAGAAGACACTCAAGTATTTACACATGAAGAGCTTGTTGAACAGTTTGAATTATTTAAAGAAGGAATGCCTGACGAAGAAGACAAGCGTTTGCTTTACCTCCGTTTTATACGTGAATTCAAAGACAACAATCCGAAAGAGTTTAAACGAATTCAAACATTTCCCCTCAAAGCAAGAACCATTAGAAGCAATGAATTTGCAAAAAATGCGGAAGTGAAAAACTCAACATTGATTTTCTTGAAATCGCCTTATAAAATGGAGTTTTATAAAGTAAATAAGGAGAATACCGTTTCTCCTTTGTCTTTCTTGGAAGCTGCTAACCATTTTGAAGCCAAAGCAAATGAGCAGAGTTTAGATATTCCTCCAGTACATTTTAAACACGTACAAGCTGCATTAGAAGAATTTGATAATGATTTCCTTGGTGCTTCAAGTGAAGTAGTAACTACAACCGATAAAGCGGATGCTATTTCTACACAAGCGAAGAAGTTTTTAAGAGACTTCAAATCCACTACAAGAAATGCCAATACTAAAAAAGCTGCTGCTGCACTGATGGATTTAATTGACAAAGGAACTTTTACCCCACTGCCAAATGAAATACGGAAATTAAAAAGGCAAATTGATAAAAAGACTGTTACCTATGGACAAGCTGATAATTTGATTATTGGAATAGCAGAAAAATATGATGCTTTTGATAATGACGGAGATAGTGATGATTTTAAAGTAGAGATAGACTTAAACATTTCACCAGAAATAGTGATAACCGAAACATTTAAGAACTAATGGATAAAACACAATTATTCAAAATATTTAGTAAGCCATTCAGCAATAGTGATTGGCTAAAAGTTCTTCATAATGTATTTGGAGCCAAACAATTATTATCTCAACCCAGAGAGATACTATTGCCAAGCAACGACAAAGCAAATGCAGCTTTTGAGTTAGGAAACTTTACTACTTCTGACGATCGTATTATTGGATTGTACCGAATAGAGATAAATCCTGACGTTTGGCTGGAACGCAATAAAGTAGGGTTACGTGAATTACTCCGAAACATTTACAAATATGATGTAGATGGAGCAATTATAGTTTTTGACCAAGGTAAAAAATGGAGATTGTCTTTTGTGTCGGAAATTAAAGTGCTGAATGACGAAGGAGAAGTAATAGAACAAGCTACCGAACCAAAAAGATACACCTACTTATTAGGGGAAGACGAAAAAGTAAAAACACCTTCAGAAAGACTCAATAAGTTGGCAGGAAAAACACTTGCCTTAAATGATATTCTGGAAGCCTTTAGCGTAGAGGCTCTCAACGAAGAGTTTTATAAAATAGTAGCTGAATATTTTTACCAACTCATTGGTGGTGAAATTGGAAAAGGAAAAAAAGGAAAAGATTATGGAGATGGTATTTTACAACTACCCAGTGTACCTAAAGAAAACCACCAAGTCTATCAAGAATTTACGGTAAGGCTGATTGGTAGAACGGTTTTTTGTTGGTTTTTGAAAATGAAAAAAAATGACAATAAAAAATCTTTATTACCCGAAAAACTACTTTCCTCTAAAGCGGTAAAAGACAATACTGGTTACTATCATTTTGTATTAGAGCGTTTATTTTTCCAAACTCTAAATACTCGAATGAGCGAACGAGCAGATAATTTACCAGAGGGTTGTGAGCAAATTCCCTTTTTGAATGGTGGATTGTTTGAACCAAGTTCTAACGATTATTACAGAGCCAACAGACATACAGGGTTATCCGAAAATTTAAACACCCTAACAATTGAAGACAAGTGGTTTTTCAATTTCTTTCAAGAACTAGAGAAGTACAATTTTACCATTGATGAAAACTCCGTTGCAGATGTAGAAGTAAGTGTAGATCCTGAAATGCTCGGGCGGATATTTGAAAACTTGCTTGCAGAAATAGATCCTGACAGCGGTGAAACGGCACGAAAAGCAACAGGTAGTTTTTATACGCCAAGGGAGATTGTCGATTATATGGCTACAGAAAGTTTGGTGCAATATCTACACAATAAAACGGGTATAAACTCCGATCAACTCCGCCCTGTTTTTAAAATGACAGAACAAAAACAACCAACATTTTCTGATTCGGAACTAGAAGACATTTTGGATGCTTTGGAAAAGGTAAAGATATTAGATCCTGCCTGTGGTTCGGGGGCTTTCCCTATGGGTGTATTACAGAAAATTGTAATGGCACTTCAAAAACTTGACCTCGAAGCCAAATGGTGGAAAAAGCGACAGATAAAACGTATAACTAACCCCATTATAAAAAAAGCACTACGTGAAAAACTAGATGCCAGCAGTGTGGAATATGCTCGTAAAATTGGAGTTATTCAAAACTCATTATACGGTGTAGATATTCAACCCATAGCAGCTGAAATATCTAAACTGCGTTGTTTTCTGACCCTTATCGTAGATGAAAATATTGATGACACTAAAAAAAACAGAGGTATAGAACCCTTGCCCAATTTGGAATTTAAGTTTGTAACGGCAGATGCGCTGGTGAAACTACCTGAGCAAAAAGAACAAAGAACCATGTTTGACAACTTTGAGGAAATGGAACAACTCAAAGAATTGCGAGAAGAGTATTTGCAAAGCTCTGGTGAAGAGAAGGAAGAAATAAAAGAGCAATTTATTAAAGTGCAAACCAAGATGTTTAAAAACGAAATGCACTTGTTTTCTGATACTAAAAGAGCCTATAAACTAAGCTCTTGGAATCCCTTTAGCCATGATAAAGCGGATTGGTTTGATCCCAAATGGATGTTTGGCGTGGATAGTTTTGATGTGGTAATTGGGAATCCTCCATACGGAACATCAGTTAAAGGTAGTTATCGTTCAACTGTAACTGAAAGTTTAGGCAAAGTTCCAGATTATGAAATTTATTATTATTTCATTAATAGGGCAAATCAGTTAACAGAAGATAGCGGAATTCTTTCTTATATTATTCCTAACACTTATTTATTTAATACAAATGCAAAATACTACAGAACAAAATTATTATCAGAATGGAATCTAAAAGAAATTCTTGATTGTACAAACTTTCCAATTTTCAAAAATGCTGTTGTGAGAAATACCATTAATACATGGCAAAAAGGAAAAACAAATTCTATAGGCTATAGGAATACAAAAGGAAAATCAACGTTCAAGAAACTTTTACAAACTCAATCAGAGCTAATTTCAATAAATAATGTCTTGAAATTTAATACTAATTGGGGATTAGCTTTCTCGTTAGATAACGTTACATTCAATGCAATAAATAAAATACGTAAATTATCAAATAAATTATCGTCTTATTTTCCTGAAATATCACAAGGCTTGATTGCTTATGATAAATACAGAGGACAAACAGAGGAAATTATAAAATCAAGAGTATTTCATTATTCAGAAAAAGTGAAAGATGATTTAAAGCTATGGTTAAAAGGAGCAGATGTTACAAGATATTCAGTAAAGTGGAATAAAAAATTATATATTGATTATTGTGATGGAATAGCAAATCCTAGAAGCCCCAAATTCTTTAAAGGATCGAGAATATTAATTAGAGAAATTACTAACCCTTCAATTTATGCTGGCTATACTGAAGATGAACTCTATAATGACCCTTCCATCATTATTGTTAAAAGCAACAATGATTATTCAATTAAATCGCTATTAGCGATTCTAAACTCAAAACTTGCCAGTTTTTTCCATTTTAATTCATCCCCTAAAGCAACAAAAGGTGCTTTTCCAAAAATATTAGTTCAAGACATTAAAAAATTTCCTTTAGTATTTCAATTTAGTCAGTTATCACTTGACGTATTAGCGGATTATATTCTTTTTTTAAATATTAAAATAGACAAAATCAACCCTCACGTTCCCAACTCTCATCTAGTGCTGTTATTTGAGGAAGTAATTGATGCTATGGTGATGGAGTTGTATTTTGAAGAAGATTTTAAAAACGCAGGTATAGAATTTATCAAATATGCCGAGCGAGATTTTAAAGCTATTGACCACTTAAAAAGTGAACAAGAAAAGATAGAAGTAATACACCAATCTTATCAAACACTAAGGCAAAAGGAAAATGAAATTCGCAATAACCTAAAGTTGATGGATATTAAACTGGCAGATATTGTAATGCTTATAAAAACTGCCAAGTGATGAACAAAATCAAAAAGATAGTTTTAAAGAATTTCAAGTTTTTTTATGGAGAGGTAACCATAGATATAGAAAGACAAAATGCTTTGATATTCGGTGAGAATGGCAGTGGTAAAAGTTCTATTTATTGGGCATTGTACACGTTCTTACAAAGTGTTTATAAGGATAGCCCACAAAACGTACAGAAGTACTTCAATTTAAGCGATCAAAGCTTAAGAAACCGTTTTACTGATAATGATGAGGATAGCTTTATTAAACTAGTGTTTGAAGATTCACAGGAATCTATAAATGAAAAGACCATTTCAAACACAATCGTAAATACCAAAACGGGGAATATGGTTAGACAAGCGGTATTAGGGAGCGAATTAATCAATTATAAGTTGCTTTCTAAAATACATGATTTTAAAAATCCTCAACAAATAGACCTCTTCCCTTTAATGGATAAAGACACATTGATGTTTATCAATTTTAGAGAAAATCTGATTAAATCTGACCAATCAGAAGGAACAGCCAATGCTCAAGATTGGTGGAATTACATAAAAGGCGGTATGCAGCATAGAGGAAAAATGCATGAGCAGCCATATAAAACTTTTAAAACGACCACTGAAAAGTTTAATGAGGAATTGAAATTCTATTTAAATTCCATTATTGAGTCAGTTAACGATTACCTAGTAAAATTCAATCAAAAGTTTACTGTTTATTTTGAGTTTATTCCTTGTGAATATGACGGTTTTGAAAATGGTAGCACAACCAAAAGAACACATAAAACAATTGTTCCAAAGATACATTTACATGCTTCTTTCAATCATATAAAATTAGAGGAAAGTAAAAAGTCAATTACTAGACCACACACCTTTTTGAATGAATCAAAACTGACGGCTATTGCATTATCCATACGTTTTGCTATGCTCGATCAAAAGATAGATACTTCTAATCTAACAGATGAAACTCCCAAATTTTTGGTACTTGATGATTTCCTGATAAGTTTAGATATGAGCAATCGTGAACAAGTTTTGGATATTGTTTTAAAAGACTTTGATAAATATCAAATATTGATATTAACTCATGACCGCAACTTCTTTGAGCTAATAAGACATAGAATCAAACCTTTCAAACAAGATAACTGGAAATACATTGAAATGTATGAATGTGAAAAAGATGAAATTCCGCAACCATACATTAAAATTTCCGACACCTATTTAGATAAAGCTGAAAAATTCTATCTGGACAAAGAATATGAAATTGCTGGTAATCTTTTAAGAAAAGAAGCAGAGAATTTCTGTAAAGAATTCTTGCCTAAAAAACACCATTTTACTTCCGAATACAATCACCATGACTTGAATGGACTTATTCTGCGCTGTTTGCAATTTGCCAAGGATGCTAGCTTAGATGATACTTTATTTACAGAATTAGATAGTCATAGAAAATTTGTTTTAAACCCTACTAGCCATGACAGCTATGATGTACCAAAGTTTAACAGTGAGATTGGTAATTGCTTAAAGACCTTAAAAGCCTTGCGTGAAATTCAAAATAAACCTTTTCTAAAAAGAGGCGAACAAGTTGAATTTGAGTTAACTACTGCTGATGGAACAGATACTTACAAATTTGAAATTAAACTAGAAGATGATTTTAGGCTGCTAAAATTGCCAACTGAAGACTCTGTTCTGTCAAAGGGAATGGTTAATTATTGGATAACTAAAAAGGATGTTAAAGGAAAATTACAGCATAAACAAGACTCCTTAAAGAAAATGTATGAAAGATGTTATTTAAATTCTGATAAAGTAAAAAACGCAGATTTTTGGGAGGAAATAATAATTTGTGCGAATGGAAATAAACTAAAAAGCGAAAGAAAAATATAATGCCAGCCACAGCAACCATACACATTGCCAAGTCTCTCAAAAGCCAACCGCACGAACCAAAACACCCAAACCCTAAAAAACCAAATCAACTAGATGGTTTATAGGCTTTATAGTCTTACTGATGATGAGATAAGAATATTAGTTGAGAAATAGAAGAGAAAACACAAATAATCAATGAGTACAAAGTTTTTTACAAACAACGAAGAGAATACATTATTCAATAAACTTAAAGGTGTTTTTAAACACAATAAAAGCATCAATAATTTTGATGTTTTGGTCGGTTATTTCCGCTCTTCAGGTTATTTTAAACTACGTCCATTATTGGAAGATATAGCCAACATCCGTATTCTGGTCGGTATAGATGTCGATAAAATAACCAAAGAGATGCACGCTGATGGATTATCACTATTCAAAGGAGACCCCGAAAAAACCATTAAAAACTGGCAGGGAAAATTCATTGGTGATGTTCACAAAGCCAATTATGAGCAACAAACCGAGCAGGGCATCAAGCAATTTGTTGAAGATATGCAAACTAGGAAAGTGCAAATCAAAGCACATCCGAGCCGAGCCATTCACGCCAAAATATACATTTTTCGCCCCGATGATTTTAACCCGCATAAAGCTGGCAGCGTGATTACTGGCTCATCAAACCTCACCGATGCCGGACTGGGGACAAGTAGCAATTCCAACTATGAATTTAATGTGTTGTTAAACGATTATCAGGATATTCAATTTGCCACCGTCGAGTTTGAAAGGTTATGGCAGGAAGGAATAGAAATATTGCCTCAAACCGCCAAAGAGAGCCTTAAAAAAACCCATTTAGCCGATAACATCACGCCCTATGAATTGTATTTAAAATGCTTGATTGAATATTTTGGTGCGGAAATTGAATTTGACCCGAACTCCATTAAAGACTTGCCTTCTAACTTTAAACGCCTGTCCTATCAAATGGATGCGGTTAATGAAGGCTGGCAAATGCTGAAAAAACACAATGGGTTTTTTCTGTCCGATGTGGTAGGATTGGGCAAAACCGTTGTTGCTGTTTTGATTGCGCGTCAGTTTTATTACTACAACGGCTATCCTGATTATCGTTCTAAAATTTTATTGATTATTCCACCAGTGCTAAAACAAAATTGGACCGATACCTTAGCAAGTTTTAAAATGGATGATGCCTTTAAAATTATTACCAACGGCAGTTTGCACAAGGTGGGTGATAACGCCTCAAAATACGATATGGTCATCGTCGATGAGGCGCATAAATTTCGCAACGATACCGCAGAAGCATACGACCTATTACAATGTATTTGTAAAACTAAAACTGCTGATGGCAAGGATAAAAAAGTAATGCTTATTTCTGCCACGCCGCTGAATAATCGCCCGAATGATTTATACAATCAAATTTTATTGTTCCAAGACGGCAACAACTCAACACTTGATTTTCCGCTCGCAAAATTTTTTACCAAAGCAAAAAAAGAATATAAAGACATTTTGGATATGCCTGATAAACATCAAGCTGGGCAGCAAACAGCAGCATTATATAAAAAAATACGCGAAAAAGTCATCACGCCGCTTATGGTGCGCCGAACCCGTACTGATTTATTGGGCAATGAGCGTTATAAAGAAGATTTAACCAAGCATAGCATTGTGTTTCCAAAAATAACTCCGCCAAAACCTGTGTATTATCAACTGGAGGCGAGATTAGAAAAATTATACGATGACAGCATCAAAAAAATTAATAACAAAAATAAAAATAAAACCGGCTTACTGCATACCCGCTACCGTGCTTTGCACTATCTAAAACCAGAATTCAAACAACAATATAAAAGAGCCGATTTTATTGCTGATCGCTTGGTTGGAATTATGAAAACACTGTTACTGAAAAGAATGGACAGTAGTTTTTATGCATTTGGGCAAACTTTAGGGCGTTTTATCATGTCTTCCGAAGCCATGATAAAGATGATTGACGATAATAAAATTATTATCGCTCCAAATATTGATGTAAATAGTTATGTATTGAGCGGCAAAGAAGGGAAATTGATGGAAGTAATCGCCAACGAGAGTTTGACTGACCCCAATATTATTACTTGTCGCCGTGATGATTTTGAAGAAGGTTTTATTGATGGCATCAAACACGACTACGCTATGTTAAAAGCTCTAAAGTTGGATTGGGACGAAATAACCAAAGAAATCGGCGACCCAAAATTGCAAGAATTTTTAACTCAGCTACCAAATTTTCTAAACAAAGAAAATAATCCAGAGCAGAAAATAGTGCTTTTTACCGAAAGCTCTGACACTATGCACTATCTGACAGAGAAAATAAAACAAACCGAGCACGGTGATAAAACGCTTAGTATCAATGCTCAAAATCGCAATAAACTAAAGCAAGTCATTGAACAAAATTTTGATGCCAACACAAAGGAGACCAAAAGCAATGCTTATCAAATTATTTTCACCACTGATGTTTTAGCCGAAGGTGTCAACTTGCACCGTGCCAATACGGTTATCAATTATGATACGCCGTGGAATGCCACCAAATTAATGCAACGCATCGGGCGGGTCAACCGTATTGGACAAACAGCGAGCCATGTTTTTGTTTATAATTTCTATCCGACTGCACAAATAAATGATAGCATTGGGTTAGAAAAAAAAGCACTGATTAAATTACAGGCTTTTCATTCGGCATTAGGTGAAGACTCACAAATTTATTCCACTGATGAGAAAGTTGACACATTTAGTATATTTGATGAAAATATCAGAGAAGAAGTGAATGAAACTATCCCGTTTTTAGAAGAAATACGGCAGTTTAGAAAAAATAATCCGACTGAATATAAACGCCTCAAGGGGTTGCCGAGTAAAGTCAGAAACGCAATTAAAAATGCTGCCTATAAAGGCGGAACGCTGGTTTTCACTCGCACCGAAGACAAAGGTAGCAGCCGATTTTATCTAATAAATCCTAAAATAGAAAATGTTAGCAATAAAGATAGTATTGTCGATTATAGCTTTATTAAAACTGCCAAATTATTAAAATGTACCCCCGACACCAAAGCGGAAAGATTACCTGATGAGCATCACAAGCAAGTATCATCGGCATTAGATACATTTAAAAATGAAACAGAACAAAATATTATCAATGAAAATCAAAATAAAACCTTATCCCCACAAGAAAACAAAGCGATTAAATTTCTAAAAACAATGTTAACTCTGTCCGAAATCAATGCCTCAAATGACGAGGAATCAGACAAAATAAAGTTGGCAATCGAACAAATTAAACAGAAACGCTTTCAAAATCTAACGCGAGACATCAATAAACTAAATAAAAACAGTAAGGGCATCAATCAAACTGTTAGATTAGAAAACACCTTGAGAATCATCCAAAAATATGACCTTAACAGCCATATAGAAGACGAGCAAGACAATCCACAAAAACATCAAAACATCCAACCAAACATCATTATTTCGCAATCATATACGTAAAAAAACAATTATGAATCTACTAGACCAAGCCTATAATCAAGACAATTACCTTAATTTTCTGGCAGAAAAATTCAATTTTTCTAAAAACCTTGTACCTATTGAGGTAGAAAGCAATGATGAGGTCAACACTTTTAAGCAACTCGGCACAGTTACCACCCAAGACGATAAAGAACTACCCGTTTTTGAAATTCATATCAAGCCCAACACCCAATTAAGCAGAAACCGCGTACAGTTACGCAATCTGGTTGCCAAGAAAATTAACGCTGAAGACGGAGCTTTGGCAGTTTATGTAGATGATGAGAACAATCAATGGCGGTTTAGTTTTATTGCTATTGAATATCGTTTTACCGATGACGGTATTAAAGAAGAGCAAACCGCTAGCAAACGCTTTACTTACTTGTTGGGCGAAAACACCCAAACTAGAACGGCAAAAAAGCGATTTGGAAAAATCAACAAACAATCCAAGTTAAAAGACTTAGAACAAGCCTTTGCCGTTGAAGCGTTGAGCAAAGAATTCTACGACAAACTGTATAAATGGTATGAAAAAGCACAAACGCAAGTCGTATTTCCCAACGATGAGCAAGCTGAAAACCACAGTCAAACGAGTTTGATTCGCCTATTAACACGGCTATTATTTGTTTGGTTCCTCAAAGAAAAAAAGCTCATTAATCCTGATTTATTTGATGAGAATACATTAAAAACGCTGATTGATTACAACGAACCGAGTAGTTTTTACAAGGCGATATTGCAAAACCTATTTTTTGCCACCCTTAACCGCCCGATTATGGGTCGTAGTTTTCGCACAACAACCAATGGCAGGCCAAATAAAACGAATTACCTCGCTACCAATATCTACCGTTATCAGAGCTATTTTAATGGTCTAGAAGAAGACAAAATTATTGCTTTATTTGACCAAGCACCGTTCCTAAACGGCGGCTTGTTTGAATGTTTGGACCGAGAGGCAACCGATGCAGAAAAACAGGCTTACGATAATGATAAAACGATTCGCCCGATAGGCAGTGCCATTCGTATGGAAGGGTTTTCTGATAGAGATGATAATAAATTAGAGTTTTATAACAGCCTATTTTTTAATGGTGATGAAAATGATTTAGGCTTGATTGATCTGTTCAAGCAATACCAATTTACTGTTGAGGAAAGCACGCCGCTGGATGTGGAAATTGCCCTTGACCCCGAGCTATTGGGCAAGGTGTTTGAAAACCTGCTCGCCAGTTATAACCCGGAAACAGGTAAGCAAGCTCGCAAAGCCACCGGCAGTTTTTACACCCCGCGCGAAATTGTCAATTATATGGTGGATGAAAGCCTGAAGGCTTATCTAACCCAGTCGGTGCCACCAAACGATGACGATAATAAATTTTATCAAAAATGCTTAACTGATTTATTTACAAGCTCTGATAAAACTGGAGAATTAGCCAAGGATAACGGCAAAACCTTAATTTATCCTGAAGAAATACCCAAACTTATTAAAGCCATCAGTAGCATAAAAATTATTGACCCAGCCGTAGGCTCAGGTGCTTTTCCAATGGGCATTTTGCAACGGCTAGTGGCTCTGTTGGCTATTCTTGATCCAGACAATAAGCGGTGGAAAGAACAAAAATTAGCCGAATTGCCTGATTTACAAAGTATAGAAGAAGACCTAAAAACCAGTGATAAAATTAGCGATGCCAAAGCCAAGCAAAAGGCACAAGAAATACTAGAAAAAAAGAAACAAGCAATTATTGATAGCTTTGATAGCCAAGACCACAACTATTTACGCAAACTCTATCTGATAGAAAACTGTATCTATGGCGTGGACATTCAGCCTATCGCCATTCAGATATGCAAACTACGCTTTTTTATCAGCCTGACCATTGAGCAAACTCCCAATCAGTATAAAAACGATAATTACGGCATCAAAGCCCTGCCGAATTTAGAAACCAAGTTTATTGTTTCGAATAGCCTGTTACCTTTGGGCGAGATTTTAGGATATGGAGGGCTGTGGGAAAAAGAAATATTAGAATTTCGGGAAAAACTATCCAAAGTTCGGCATAAACATTTTAATGCCAAGACTTTGACCACCAAACGTAAATGTAGAAAGGAAGACAAAGACCTACGCGAGCAAATGCTGGCAAAATTAACCAAAAGCGGCATCACTCCAGCCGTTGAAGCCAGTATGAAAAAAGTAGCCGACTGGGATTTATACAATCAAAATGCCATCGCCGATTGGTTTGATCCCAAATGGATGTTTGGCATGGATAGTTTTGATATTGTGATTGGCAATCCGCCTTATATCAGGCATGAATCCATTAAAGAGTTTAAGCTACAGTTCCAACAAGCCTTTTCTGTTTTTGTCGGCACTGCTGATATTTACACCTATTTTTATGAAAAAGGCGTAGAGCTACTCAATGACAATGGACATTTATGTTACATCACCTCCAACAAATGGATGCGGGCAAAATATGGTGAAAAGTTGCGCGGCTTTTTCAAAGACAAAACCCAGCTCAAGCAAATAATTGATTTTGAAGGACAGCAGATTTTTGAAAATGCCACAGTGGATACCAATATTCTGCTCTGCGGTAAAACTGCTAACACACAGCCAGACTTTGCTTATCAAAAAAAATTACCAGACGAAAACAACCCATTATTTAATATGGTGATTGGCGACCTATCAGCCAATGCCTACACCTTGCAGGCACCCGAAATTTTAGCCCTGAAAAAGAAAATAGAACAAATCGGCACGCCATTAAAAGACTGGGATATTCGTATTAACTACGGCATAAAAACAGGTTTTAACGAGGCTTTTATTATCGACACCGCCAAACGAGATGAGCTGATTGCCGCTGACCCAAAATCTGCCGAAATTATCAAACCCGTTTTACGCGGCAGGGATATTAAAGCATATCAACACCATTGGGCGGGGTTGTGGATAATCAATAGCCACAATGGCGACAAGAACAACGCACCAATCAATATTGATGATTATCCGGTCATAAAAAATCACTTAGACCAATATTACCCACAACTTGAAAAACGGCAAGACAAGGGCATCACTCCCTATAACTTGCGAAACTGTGCTTATCTAGCAGAATTTGAAAAAGAAAAGATTGTTTATCCTAACATGACAAAATTTCTACCCTTTATATATGAAAATGAGGGTGTTTATACGAATCAAAAATGTTTTATCATAACGGGCAACAGTTTGAAATATTTAACTGCTTACCTGAACAGTAAATTGTTCAAATGTGTCTTTCGAGATAATTTTCCTGAATTGCAAGGCGGAACAAGAGAACTTAGCAAAGTATTTTTCGAACAACTCCCCATCCCGCAAATATCAAAACCAGCACAACAACCGTTTATAGCGTTAGTCGATAAAATCCTCACCGCTAAACAACAAGCCCAAGACACCCGCACACTGGAAACCGAAATAGATAAGATGGTTTATGGGCTTTATAGTCTTACTGATGAGGAAGTTAGGATTGTTGAAAAGAAGGTGTAGAATGTTGGTAATTAAAAGTTAGTAGGGTGGGGAAAAGTTGTAGGTTTGTGGTTAATTTTAATTTAGGTAAAGATGAAAGAATTTAGTAAAAACGCTATAATAATTATAGGAAATGTGTGGGGGGATGTTTGTATATTTATAGTTAATAAAATGAGATTATTTAGAAATTGCAAAAAAATTATAATGATGAAACCTAAATTTGTATATAAATATAGGGGTGGAGATAAACTCACATTCAAACGAGACTTAGACTCAATTGAAGAAAATTGCTTTTATGCACCAAATTGTAAAAATCTAAATGACCCCTGTGAGGCGCTTGTTCACATTGACAGATTTAATATTGAATTAAATTTCTTTTCTAAATTGTTAAGATTTAATTCAGAAAACAACCTACTGGTAAAGGAGGCTCTTAATGATTTGATTGGCAGATCAAAAGAAACAGGGGTATACTCTTTATCTGAAACATATAAAGATGAGTTATTGTGGGCTCATTATGCTAATTCTCATTATGGGTTTTGTATTGAATATAATTCGAATATTCTAGTTAATACCTACAAAACTATTAAATATTTTTTGCAGGTATCATACTCAAATTATCCGCCTCAAATTGGCATGAATGATATTTCTAAAAAAGAATTATTACCTATCATTAAAAAAATCGTTTGTACAAAATCTAAACAGTGGAATTACGAAAAAGAACATAGATTGATAATTGATAGTTTTGGTGAAAGAGAATACTATTTTGAAGCGGTAAAGTCAATTTATTTTGGGCTAAGAATGAAAGATAGGTGCAAAAAAGATATAATGGATAGACTTAAAGGAAGAGGAATAAATTACTATCAAATGATTCAAGTGGATAAAACATATCGTTTTGAAGCTAAACCTGTTGATGATATTAATGACACAAAACTAACTTACTTTAAAGAAATTCCCGCGTCTATAACTGGGACTTCTTGTCCTGTAAAATATGCTATTGACAGTAAAACTTATTCTTTAGAAAACGGAGGAGAGGCAGAAATTAGAATAACCCTTGAATCCAAAATCGATAAAAAATCTATTTATTGGTTAGCAGAACAAATAAAAGCAAAGATATTTAAAAAAGCAAAAACAATAAAGATGTTTTATGACCTTAAAGGGGAAAAAGACTTACTTTCTTGGGCAACATCGCATTTTTCAGATAAAAAAATAAAAGTTTTAATACAATTTGCACATAAAGCCAACTATAACAAATCATAATTATCTGTTAAGTTTCACAAGATTATTGTTCACAAGTAAAAATGGATAGGTTATTTTGGGCATACTAAATATCTTAAACCCGCAAGTATTTTTTTGATAAACTGGTCTAAAGTCTCTATAATTTAAGTGATGATAAGCTGATTACAATATTACAAAATTTATAACTGTTTTTGATAACGTTTATAAGAAAAGTACGTTTTGTATAAACATTTTGATAACGTTTATAAGAAAGTGGGGTTTTGTATAAATGAATAAAATAACATGTTAAGCATGTTGAACGCCAAATAGATAAGATGGATTATAGGCTTTATAGTCTTACCGATGATGAGATTAAAATAATTGAGGAAACAAAATGAATAAAGAAGAAGCAACAATCTTTCTTAAGAAAGGTGATGTCCATTATGATGCCGATGAATTTGACCAAGCTATTGAGGCTTACACCCAAGCTATTGCATTAGACCCAACGTTTGTGGATGCTTTTAACAGTCGTGGGACGGCTTATGGAAAGAAAAGTGAATTTAACCGAGCTATTGAGGATTACAATCAAGCCATCGTATTAACCCCTAAAGATGCAGATGCTTTTAACAATCGTGGGATAGCTTATGACAGGAAAGGTAAATTTGACCGAGCCATTCAAGATTTCGACCAAGCCATTGAATTAAACCCAAAGTTTGCGGAGGCTTTTAATAGTCGTGGGTTAACTTATGACAGAAAAAGTGAATTTGACCGAGCTATTCAAGATTTTGATAAAGCTATTGAATTAAACTCAAATTTTGCCAATGCTTTTAACAGTCGTGGAATAGCTTATGACAGGAAAGGTAAATTTGACCGAGCCATTAAAGATTTTAACCAAGCCATTAAATTAAACCCAACGTTTGCTGATGCTTTTAACAGTCGTGGGATAGCTTATGGTGAGAAAGGCGAAATTGACCTTGCAATTAAAGATTTTAATAAAGCTATTGAATTAAACTCAAATTTTGCTAATGCTTTTTATAATCGTGGGTTAGCTTATGGAAAGAAAGGTGAGTTTGACCAAGCTATTAAGGATTACAATCAAGCTATTAAATTAAATCCAGAGTTTGCGGATGCTTTTAACAATCGTGGGGTAGCTTATCGAAAACTAGGCAAAGAACAAGAGGCTATAAAAGATTTTAAAAAGGCAAATCAATTAGACCCTACTGTTATCTCAAAAGAGCAAATTAAAGAAATAGATGAGAAAGTTACAGAAGTTCAAGAAACAGCTAACAAAGCAGATGAGAAAGTTACAGAAGTTCAAAATTTTCAAGAGATTTTCAAAGAGTTAAGGGATGAATATAAAAAAGGAGAGGGTCGTTGGTTTTGGGCAAGTATTGTGATGGTCATTGTTGTTATCAGCAGTTTATTGTATTTAATTCTATGTCGCGAAGAAGGTTTTCAAACGTTATATCCCATCTATATTTTCCTATCAATCATTACGTTTATTATCATCCGCCAATACACCAACGCCAAACAACTACGCATTGAAGCCAGTAACCGTTTGGCAATGGCAAAGATGTTTGAAAAAATACAACAAACTAAAGATAATCAACATTATCAAGATTTTATACCGAAAATAATTGATAGCATCGCCTACTCAATGCGTAAAAATCAACAAGAATCGATAACTCCAATTAGTGAGGTAATAAAACACGCTAAAGAATAAACCAACGATATGGAAAGAGAAAATAGATGAGATGGTTTATGTTATAATTGAGAGTTGAAAATTGTTGATGAATACTGTTAGATAGGATAAGGATTGTGGGGCTATAAATATCTGTGTAAGTATATGTGTGCTTGCGACTAATAGTGCATGCGAAATGTATTTGTTAAGTATTTTTATTTTTTGTAAATTTGCAAGCACAAATTAGCATTTACCAACTTATTATGTTAGATAAAGAGTTTAAATATTATCTTGATAACCAAGACAAACTTGTTAAAAAGCACAACGGGAAACATTTAGTTATAATGGAAGATAAGGTTGTTGGAGTATTTGATTCAGACAAAGAAGCTTTTTTTGATTCTGAAGCTAAATATGAAGCGGGAACTTATCTTATTCAATTATGTGAGCCTGGAGACAGCTCTTACACACAATCATTTCATTCACGTGTAAGTTTTGTTTAATGGCTGATTATTCAACGTCTTTTACGTCAAAAAATAAAGTAATTGTACGTGCTTTGGTATCAGTCTGCGCTATAAGTAAGGCATCTAAACAATCAGGCGGATTTACTAAAAGATTTACAGGAATTTGGGATACGGGAGCAACTAATACTGTCATTACTAAAAATGTTGTTGATGCTTTGGAACTGAAACCAGTTGGAAAAACTAATATAACACATGCTAATGGTAAAGCAACAGTTAATGTTTATTTTGTTAATATAATTCTACCTAATAATGTTGAAGTCCATTCAGTTAAGGTTACAGAAGGTGTTTTAGGAGAAGAAGCAGATGTATTAATTGGAATGGATATAATCACATTAGGTGATTTTGCAGTTACTAATTTTGAAGGTAAAACTACTTTTTCGTTTAGAGTTCCTTCTAGGGAATGCATTGATTTTGTTAAAGAATATAAAACAATAAATGTAGATAAAAAAACGGGGAGAAATAGTTGATTTCACTATTATAGAAGGATTTTTGCCTAAACATGCAAAAGATGTTTTAAATGTTCTTAGTGAAGCAACAGAAATTATTGTTTATGACGATGCTAATATTAATATTACGAATCAAAAAAGAAAATGGAATATAGCTGAAAAGATTACCAAAAAAGTAACTTTTAATTATGGCAACTAAAACACAAATAGAGTGGACAGAAGAAACATGGAATCCCACCACTGGCTGCGATAAAGTGTCGGCAGGTTGTAAAAACTGCTATGCAGAGGTTATGGCAAAGCGGTTAAAAGCTATGGGAACTCCCGGATATGATAATGGTTTTGAATTTTCCATAATGCCGGAAAGACTGGAACAGCCTTTAAAGAAGAAAAAGGGGACAAAGTATTTTGTTAACTCAATGAGTGATTTATTTCACGAGCAGATGCCTGTTGAGTTTTTAAATAAAATAATGGGGATAATTGATATAACACCTCAACATATTTATCAAATTCTTACTAAACGAGAAGACGCTATGTTTGGATATTTTCAAAACAGACCTGTGCCAAAAAATATTTGGCTTGGAGTTTCTGTAGAGAATAAAAAACATGGCGTTCCAAGAATAGATAAATTGAGAAATATTAATGCAACAATAAAGTTTTTATCAATAGAACCACTACTAGAAAATATTGGAAAAATAAACTTAACAGGGATAGATTGGGTAATTGTTGGTGGAGAAAGTGGGGCAAAAGCAAGACCAATGAAAGAAGAATGGGCTTTAAGTATCAAAAAACAATGTGAAGAACAGAATACAGCTTTCTTTTTTAAGCAATGGGGAACTTGGGGCTCAGACGGTATAAAAAGAAACAAAAAAACAAACGGTCGTATTCTTGAAGGTAAAGAATGGAACGAGTACCCTAAGAAACAAATAACCTTAGACTATGCAAGTAATTGATAATGGAAAATGGAAAATTAGGCAACCACTCAAGTGGTCTGTCAGCTATACAACCTCACCGCCGATGAAATAGCTATTACAGAAAAAACAAAATGAATATGGATTTTAAATTAAAATTACTACCTCCTAATGTAGAATTAGAAACACCACAGGTTTTAAGGCAATTAGCAAATGCACACCGCTATCTTGCGGAACTAAAAGGAACTGCAAAGACAATCCCCAATGAAAGTATTTTGATAGATACTCTGACCCTTCAAGAAGCAAAAGATAGTAGCGAAATAGAAAATATTGTTACTACACGCGATGATTTGTATAAAGAAAGCATATTTATTGAGAGTAAGAGTAATGCGGCCAAAGAAGTCTATAATTATGCACGCGGATTAAGATTAGGGTTTCAAATAGTACGGCAAGAGAAACTACTATTAAATAGTCATATTTTAACTATCCAAAAAGAATTATTAAAAAATGATGCAGGATTTAGAATTCAACAAGGAACTAAACTAATAAACTCGCAGGGTGAAGTGGTCTATACACCACCCCAAGACTCAAACGAAATACTAAACCTTATGGGAAATCTTGAGAAATTTATTAATGATGAAGAATTTTCAAAATTAGATAGTTTAGTGAAAATGGCAGTTATTCATTATCAATTCGAGAGCATTCATCCTTTTTATGATGGCAACGGCAGAACCGGCAGAATAATAAATATATTGTATTTAGTGCAGCAGGGCTTATTAGATATTCCAATATTATATTTAAGTCGATTTATTGTAAAAAACAAAGCAGACTACTACAAGGTTTTGCAAAATGTAAGAACTCAAAATGATTGGGAAAGCCTTATCCTTTATTTGCTGAAAGGGATTGAGATAACCGCAAAACAAACCATTCGCTTAATCATAAAAATAAAGGAGTTAATGCAGAGTTACAAAAAGAAATTAAGAACTGATTTGCCAAAAATTTATAGCCAAGATCTGATAAATAATTTATTCAAAAGACCCTATACTACAATTGGATTATTAGAAAAAGATTTGAATGTTAGTTATTTAACTGCGCGTAAATATTTAGATAATGTAGTAGAGCTGGAGTTATTAGAGAAAGTAAAACGTGGCAAAAAAAACTATTATGTTAATGTTGAGCTGATTACAATATTACAAAATTTATAAACGTTTTGATAACGGTTATGAGAAAAGTGCGTTTTGTATAAACGTTTTGGTAACGTTTATAAGAAAAGTGCGTTTTGTATAAACGTTTTGGTAACGTTTATAAGAAAGTAGGGTTTTGTATAAATGAATAAAATAACATGTTAAGCATGTTGAACGCCAAATAGATAAGATGGATTATGTTATAATTGAGAGTTGAAAATTGATAATGAATACTGTTAGATAGGATAAGGATTGTGGGGCTATAAATATCTGTGTAAGTATATGCTCGTAGCTACTGACCTCAAAAATGATTATAGCATATTTGGATCTGCGAAACTTGAGACACTAACTTAACCTGCTATTTAAAACTAAATATGTGTTTTTGGGTTTTTTTTCTAAAAAAATGAATGATTTTATTCTCTACTTAAAAATGGGTTTGTATCACGTCTTAGATTTTCAGGCGTATGATCACATTCTTTTTCTTGTTGTATTAGCCGTTATTTTCTCTTTCAATCAATCAAAAAAAGTGTTGTAGCTTATCACTTTATTCACTATTGGTCATACACTTACATTAGCTTTATCTACTTATAATATCCTAAAAGTTGATGTGAAAATTGTAGAGTTTCTGATACCCATAACTATCTTTATAACAGGTATTTTTAATATCTCCTGCGTAAGAAAATTATCCACAAAAAAAGGAAACCTCAATTTGCTTTTCGGATTGTTTTTTGGACTAATTCACGGTTTAGGATTCTCAAACTATTTTAGAATGATGGTTGGCAGACAAGACGATAAATTATTACCATTGATAGAATTTGCATTAGGAATTAAGTTTTCACAGATTATTATTGTCCTTGCTATTTTAATTGTGGGCTTTTTTTACAAACATATTATAGGCTTTCCAAAAGAGATTGGGTGCTTGTTACCTCATCAATTGTAATTGGATTTTCAATACCAATGATGATAGAACGCTTAGATTCAATTAGTAAATACTCCTAAAAGTTGCATTTACTAATTGAATATAGGAAGACATACAACATAAAATTAACTGAAGACCAAAAAAAATCTAAATTATGATAATCCTAAAAATATATTTTATAAATTTGTAAACTAAAAAGTTGCATTTGGGGGTTGAATCTACCCCCTGAAATATTTAAAGAAAAACCTGACAATTTTAAAAATAAAATACTAAATTTGAAAATTATTAAGACAAGTTGAAAGCAACAACCTTGTGAAACTTAACATCTATATACTTTTATGGTTTAATTATTTTGCCCACCAAACTTTGGTGTAACTATAACACCTCAAAGTATCAATCAAACTCAAGATAATGAGTGATTAGCTTTATCTTTTGTAAAACAAAAAACCTGCTTAGTATCATACCAAGCAGGTTTTTAGAATATATCAATTAAGTGTTATTTCCAACCACCATTTGAATAGTCAGTTCCAGCAGTTCCAGTAGAACCACCGAACGTGTAATATTCAACATTTGCCGATGATAAAATTGAACCTGGTACGGGAAAATGTAAAATAGTCCCTGCTTGCAGTAAATTTTGCTTTCTCATTTCAAAAAAGCTATTACCCATGCCTGTATTAGCACATTCTATAAATCTTTCGTAATGAATAGCTGCTTCTATTTCATCAAAATTATTTGAAACATCACTAAGTCCACCTCTTGATTTTCTTGCATTTGTTGGAGAATTTAATACTGCTGCTGCTCCAGGTGTATCACCTGATCTTAATTTTGCTTCAGCAATATATGTTTTATTTTCTGCTACTAAGAAATCTGGAGTAGTTGTTTTAAATGTTTTAAGATAATCATCATATCTCTTATGTCTATAAGAACTAAAATGATAATCGCCTCTATCTGGTCTAAAATTATTACTACTTAGATATTTAAAATCTGAGAGCAATCTTTTGTCATTACTAATTGATTCTGGAAGAGAAGTTGCTCCTGGTGGCCATATACTTGGTGTAGCAGAAGCCATTAAATTAATAGTATACATATCCACTCTTCCCCATCCACTAAAAGATTGTGTCCATTTTAAATCATCTAGCCATGTTTCATCATCCATTTCTGGAGAAAAATTTCTTGTTATACCAGCCTTTGCATAAGTTAAAACTTTATTCCAATCTGTTGCATCTCTTTCTGTAGTGTTTCTTGAATTTAAAGTTAGCATTCTTGCTCCTATAGAATTCATAAATTTAGATAATTCAACATTAGAAAAAGTTAAACCAGGAACCCATGAGGCTGGAAGAGTAAAAGTATTAGCATCTGCAACAGCAATTGCTTTATCCAAATATCCTAATGCTAAAGTCATAGCTTCAGAATACAGCACTGAATTACCATCGTTTAAAGGACCCGTTTCATCTGAAGTCCAAACTCTATCAAATACTAAAGCTAAATAACCTGTAGATAAAGCTTGTCCAAAGCGACCGATGGCTTCAATCATATGATTATCAGATCCATCTGTTCCAAAGTTAATATCATTTTTTACCGCAATAATTAAATTATTCGAATCAGCCAAAATGGTATTCATAGAATTAAAATAATTTTCAGTAATAAAGGCATTACTATAGCCAGAAGTATTATTAAATTCTACTCTAGGTTCACTTGATAAATCTCTCATACCATAATTACCCCAAGAACAAGAAAAATTGTCAGACATTACGGATAATGCAGAACCCACAGAAACGTTATCGTGTGTGCTTACATGCCAACTTCTAATGATACCACCAGCAGATGCTGCTAAAGCAGTAGGGTCACTTAAAAGGATTTCATCATTTGGATCATTTTGATTCTTTACATCCAAATTAGTTTCTAAATCATTACAACCAATCAGAAGTAATAATAATAGAGTATTTGTCAAATATTTGTTTATTTTTTTCATTTTTATATTATTAAAATTTTAATTGAATAGAGAAAGTATATGTTCTTGTATTTGGATATACATTTAAATCGTGTGCAAAATATTGCAACGTTTCACTATTATAAGATAATACTTCAGGATCCCAGCCAGAATAATCAGTAAAAGTAATTAGATTTCTACCTGTTATACCTAAACGTAAATCAGTAAAAAAACCTTTTGCCATTTTATTCAAGGTCTTTTTATTTACTGAATAATATAAAGACGCTTCTCTCAATTTCAAGTAAGTTGCATCTTCTACCCAATAGGCATTGTTTTGATTTACATCGTACAGACCTTGATAATAATCAACAGCTTTTTTATCAGTTTTTTTGTATTGGTCAACAGAGATATGTCTATAATCTCTTGTAAGCCATTGGTTTTGTCTGTTGTAAACATCTCCACCATGAGAATAATCCCATAAAAGGGATAATGAAAAACCTTTATATTGCATGCTAGAGAAAAGCCCAATTTTAAAGTCCGCAGTTTGATTACCTATCTTTTCTACAACTGCCACTTTATCTTTCGTAAGAATAATTGGCTTCTCTGTAGTTTTACCAATATTTGTAGTTTCTACAACTACGCCATCAACATTTACTGAATATTCACTAATGTCCTTTCCATTAGGGAGTTGTGCTTCCATTTGAGTTAAATCAGTAACAAATTTTCTACCATACATTGATCCAAACTCTTCACCCTCTTTAATTAAAAATAAATCACCATAACCAACTTTTCTTTCAGCAACATCAAGCCCAGTAATTTCATTACTAGTCGTGTCAAAGATAAAATTTAAATCCCATTTAAAATTGTCTGTTTTAATTACATCATTTATGCCAAGCGTAACTTCAAGAGTATTAAAATTTATGTTACCTACATTCTGCCATTGTCTATTTTTTCCCCTATTTGCAGGTGAAAAAATATCTACTAACATAAATTGATCTTCTGTTTTTGAGTTTGAGTACACTGCTTCTATAGTAAATTTACCTAAAAAGTTTGCATTCAATCCAATTTCTAATTCATTGGTTCTTGAAGGTTTTAAATCTGGATTCCCTTTTACTCTATCTGAAGAAAGTTGACCATTAAATATATCCGTTTTTTCATATTGCCAATCATAACCTGGTCTTTGACCAGCTGTACCATATGCTGCATGTATTTTCATTTCTTGGATACCATCAATTTTAAAATCTTCAGAAATCCTCCATGCACCTGAAACTCTATAATACGGATGCCATTTTTCATTTTTTCCAAAAAGAGAAGATCCATCATAACGAATCATACCATCAAAAATATAACGATCTTTATAATCAAGACTTGCAATTGCAAAAACATTTTTAGCTCTAGTTTTTTTTATTTCTGATCTTGAAACAATATCTTTTGTTTCAAAATTATTTAGAGTTGGTAAATCTTTGTATAAAAAATCTGTACCGCTTGTTCCAAAGAATTCATAGTTGTCATCTTCAATTAAATAACTAACTTTAGCTTTAACATTTAAATCTTCACCTATAGAGTTACTAAAATTTAATGTAGCTTGTATTTTTTGAGATAAGTTAAATTGACTATCTTTAAGTAAAAATCCTTTTGAGTATATCGGATTACCACCTGAAGTAGTATATGCATCATAAGGATTATAAAGAGTAAATCTATTATTTCTGTTTTCAAAAGAATACTCTGCATCAAAATTAAGTGCATCACTAAACTTTAGATTTAATTTATATCCTCCTAAAAATCTTTGAATTCTACGTTCTCTCTCTTGCTTATAAAGTGGATATAAAGGGTTGGTAACATTGCTCTCCCAATGATTTGGTAAATAATTATATGGTTGTCCATCTGGATTATCAGCTGCTAAATTTACATCTGCTTCTGTAAGTACAACATTAAAGAAAACACCATTACCTCCACCAGGAGTATTATCTAAAGTTTTAATAAATAAATTACTTGTTGATAATTTTAACCAATCATTAATTTTAAGGTCTCCATTAAATCTGAAATTTTCTCTATTAAAACCGTCAGTTTCTACTAACACACCTTTGTTTGTTGTATTTTCAAAAGCAAAAAATAAATTTGATTTTTCTGTACCATTAGCAACTGAGGTATAAAATGTAGTATTCAGACCATTCCTAAAGAATTGATCTTGAGCATCATAATAAACACCATATCGATTGTCTGCATACCCATCCTCTGAAGTAACTCTAGCACCAATGATTTCAGACGAACGACCTCCTTCATAGTCAGAAGGATAAGTTACTCCGTCATATTTAGTATATTTATGTTCGAATTTTTTCCAATCTGAAGCTAAATCATATTGATGTGATTTATTTAGTTCAATTTTTTTTCTAATTGCACTAAACCCTACTTCACCTCTAACAGTTACTTCCATTTTTTTGCCTTTACCTCTTTTAGTGGTTACAACAATAACACCATTCCCAGCCCTAGATCCGTAGAGAGCGGAAGCAGAAGCTCCTTTTACAATTTCATATGATTTTATATCATTCACATTAACGTTTGATAATCCCCCTTCCAGAAGAACACCGTCCATTATAACCAAAGGCTCTTGAGATCCAAATAAGTTTTTGGCTCCCCTTAAAATAACTGTAGCACCTTGACCGGGTCTACCAAATTGAGTAACTTTAATACCTGCAACTTTACCTTGTAGAGCAGTTTCAGCAGAAGTAGCAGGAACTTTTTGTAATTGTTCTTCCCCTACTCTGTTTACAGTAACTGATAGTTTCTTTCTTGAAGTACCCCCTGCAACACCAGTAACAACCACTTCATCAAGTACATTGTCATCTTCTTCCATAATAACATTTATAGTATTAGAAGTGCCAACAGTCCTTTCAACAGTTACGTACCCTATATAGCTAAAACTTAGGACATCTCCTACTTTAGCTTTGATAGAATATTTACCATTAAAATCCGCTTCTGTACCTGTAGAAGTACCTTTAATGATGATACTAACTCCGAGCAACGCACCAGAATCATCTGAAATTGTACCCGAAATAGTTTTTTCTTGAGCGAAGGATTGCCCCCCCCCCGCAAATACCATGCCAAACGCTACAAATAGCATTAAAATCATTTTTAATTTTACTTTCATTATATAATAATTTTGAATTAATTAGGGCAAAGGTTTTAAACAAATATTAACTGTCCAATATTTTAACATAATTTAGCCGTCGGTAGAATTCAACCCCCAAATGCAACTTTTTAGTTTTTAACTTGTTTTCCAGCCTCCAACTTCTCTTTTTCTCTTGCCTCCTTTTCGGCATCACAATTTAAAAATATGATATGATTTATTACTTTGTTTCACTATATTTTCTGTTCGGTCAGAATGTGTGTCGGTTATAAAAATTTGACCAAATTCATCTTTATTTACCAAATCTATAATTTTCGCTACCCTATGTTCGTCCAATTTATCAAAAATATCGTCTAATAATAAAATTGGGATAATATTTGATTGCTTTTTAATAAACTCAAATTGAGCCAGTTTTAAAGCTATCAAATACGATTTTTGTTGCCCTTGAGAACCAAATTTCTTAATTGGATACTTGTCAATATCAAAACTTAAATCATCTTTATGTATTCCTACGCTCGTGTATTGTAATATCCTGTCTTTTTCTAAATTCTGTTGTAATAATTGCTCAAAAAACGTATTGTGCAACTGACTTTTATATGTCAAATTTACCTTTTCTTGTTCTCGGGAAATGATTTTATATTTATTGTTAAAAATCGGCGTAAATCTTTCTAAAAAAACTTTCCTTTTATCATATATAGACGTTCCCAAAGAGATGAGCTGCTCGTCATATATTTTTAAATTCAGTGCGTCAAAAGTTCTATTGGCTGCAAAATATTTTAGCAATGCGTTCCTTTGACTTACTACTTTATTGTAAGCGATTAAATTTTTCAAATATTCTTTATCTTGTTGAGATATAGCTCCATCTATAAACTTTCTGCGAATTTCGCTCCCTTCGGCAATCAAATTTATATCTGTCGGAGAGATAATAACCAGAGGTAATTGACCAATATGTTCAGAAAATTTATCATATAACTTGCCGTTTCTCTTTAAAACTTTTTTTTGACCTTTCTTTAAACTACAAACTATTTTTTCTTCTCTTTTATCTAAAATATAATCGCCTTCTATCATAAAAAAATCCTCTCCGTGCCTGATATTCTGCCCAGAAATAGGATTAAAATAACTTTTTGTAAAAGATAAATAATAAATTGCATCTAACACATTTGTCTTTCCAATTCCATTATCTCCAACAAAACAGTTTATTTTTTTTTGAAAATTAAATGTTTTGACATCAATATTCTTGAAGTTTACTAAAGAAATCTGCTGTAAATACATCTTTGATGTGTTTGTCTGGAAAAGTGTTGCAAATTATTGAAAATTTAACGAATTATCCTTTTTTAAAATCAAATTAAAAAAACTACTTTTGCAATCTCAATATTTTTATAGAAATGGCAACATACAAGAAAAGAGGATTTAAAAAAGATAACGAGCAAATAGCACAAGAACAAAGCACAACTGCTGAGGTTTTTGATACATTGGACGAAACTGCTAATAAATCGGAGCAATGGATTGAAAAAAACAACAAACCTTTGTTTTATGGATTAATTGTGGTCGCAGCCCTTATTTTAGGGTATTTAGGATATAATAAATACGTAATTGAGCCTACCGAAAAAGAGGCCTCGAACGAATTGGCTTTTCCTAGAGAATATTTTAATAACGCAAATACTCTCTCTGTAGGAGTAGATTCTTTATTGATTTTAGGATTGGAAGGAGCTAACGGAAAATACGGATTCTTAGACATTGCCGATAGTTACAGTGGAACTAAAGCTGGAAACTTGGCAAACTATTACGCCGGCATTTCTTACCTAAAATTAAAAGAATACGATAAAGCAATAGAATATTTAAGCAAATTTTCTTCTGATGATGAGTTGTTGGGACCAACAGCTTTAGGAGCTATCGGCGACGCTTTTTCGGACATCAATCAGCTGGAAGACGCACTGAAATATTATAAAGACGCAGCTGACAAAAAGAAAAACGACTTTACAAGACCCTTATTCTTGTTTAAAGCGGCTATGACTGCAATGGAATTAGAAGATTTTAGCAAAGCCGAGCGTTTTTTTACTGAAATAAAGACAAATTACTCTTCATCTACGCAAGGTAGAGATATTGAAAAACACATTAATAGTGCCAAATTTGCTGCTAATAATTAGACTAAATGGCAACGAGTAATTTATCTCATTACGACAAAACAACAATCCCAAACGCGAAGAATTTTCGGTTTGGGATTGTTGTTTCTAACTGGAATCCAGAAATAACACAAAGCCTATTGAATGGAGCAATTAAAACTCTGATTGATTGCGAAGCTGATAAAGAAAACATAATCTCTTGGGATGTTCCCGGAAGTTTTGAGCTGATTTTTGGCTGTAAAAATATGATTGAATCCCAAAATGTAGATGCTATTATCGCAATCGGAAATGTAATTCAGGGAGAAACAAAACACTTCGACTTTGTCTGCAATGGCATTACTCAAGGTATCGTAGATTTGAATATTAAATACGATGTTCCAGTAATTTTTTGCGTCTTGACAGACAATACCAAACAACAATCCATAGATAGATCTGGCGGAAAATTAGGAAACAAAGGCGTAGAATGTGCCGTAGCTGCGATTAAAATGGCTGAGTTGAGTTTACAGTCTCGAAACTTTTAACTTTTTTGCCTTTTTTTTCATTCATAATTCGTAATTACTCCAGTTAATCTACATTATCATGCAAAAAAGAATTATTGGAGCGTAGTTGGCTATCATCACTTGAATCTGTATTTAATGTTGTTCTGGATTTACTAATGTCTAAATTTATTTCATCTTGGTCAATTCCCAATCTTTTATAGGCTGGTGTATTCTCCATTTCTTCTATATTCTTAAATTTATAATTGCGTTCTTTAAGTTTTTTACTCCTTAGTTTAGATGGTTTCTCCGGCTCTTTTTTGGTCAAACTTGATGGTGTAATTTCATCGTAAACTATTTCAATTTCATTCATATCTTTTGGTTTTGTCTTAATTTCAAATTGCGGTTTCTCGTATGCTTCAACTGTAGAATTTGTATTTAGCTTAGAACTTTTGGCTATTGTTGGTTTTGCCTCAAAATCATCCAAAATATGTATCTTTTGCGGTGTTTTTCTTTCTTTTTCTTCTATAATTTCGATAGCATCATTTACTTTAATATCATTAACACCCTCAATATGTAAATCAAATACTAAACTAGTTTGACTATCGGCTAGTTTCTGTTTTTTAGTTATTTCTTCAGTCTCTGGAGATATATCTGCGATTATAAAATTCTTATCAACAGTTGATTCTTCTTTAATTTCATCATATATTACATCTATATTTTTAATAAATGTTGATGTTGGAGTTAGAGATACCTCATCGGCTTCTACTTTTTTTTCATCTTCTAATTTGTATATGATTTTTTCGCCTTCTGCATTTATGATTGTATTTTGCTGGTCCGAAGGAAAACCCGTAGCCACTATTGTTACAGTAATTGCGTCTTCCAAAGATTCATCATCGCCAGCTCCCATAATAATATTGGTTTCATGACCCGCTTCATCTTGAATATGCTCATTTATTTCTCCAATTTCATCCATCGTGATTTCATCAGTCCCAGAGACAATTAGAAGTAATACATTTTTAGCTCCCGTAATTTTATTATCGTTTAACAAAGGGGAATCTAATGCCTTTACTATCGCATTTTTAGCTCTATCAGACCCAGATTCTTTTGCCGACCCCATAATTGCTGTTCCGCTATTTTCCAACACCGTTTTTACATCGTGCAAATCTATATTCTGTTTATAATGATGAGTAATAACTTCCGCAATTCCTCTGGCAGCCGTAGATACGACCTCATCTGCTTTTGAAAAACCTGACTTATAACCGAGATTTCCGTAAACTTCCCTAAGTTTATTATTGTTGATAACAATCAAAGAATCTACGTTGTCTCTCAGCATTTCTATTCCCTTTTCAGATTGTTTTACACGCATTTTTCCCTCAAAGGAGAATGGCATTGTTATAATTCCAACGGTCAAAATACCCATCTCTTTGGCTATTTTAGCAATTATCGGAGCAGCTCCTGTACCTGTGCCTCCGCCCATACCTGCGGTGATAAAAACCATTTTGGTCTGTACACTAAGCATCTGTTTGATTTCTTCCAGATTTTCTTCGGCTGATTTTTTTCCAACCTCCGGATTTGAACCTGCTCCCAAACCGCCAGTTAAATTTACACCCAACTGAACCTTATTCGGAACATCGCTACTCTCCAATGCCTGAAGGTCTGTATTGCAGATTACAAAATCTACTCCTTCAATATTCTGCTGAAACATATAATTTACAGCATTGCTACCGCCACCTCCAACACCGATAATTTTAATGGAGTTAGACCTCGATTTAGGCATATTAAATGAAATATTATCTAATTCTTCTTTTTTCATAATCTTAATTATTTAGTTGTTAGTTGTTGGAAACTGAATACTGACCACTAATTTGTAATTAGTAATTCAAAATTCGTAATTCTCTACTCTCCTTTTTCCAAAGAATCATTAAACCAAATTCCAAACCTTTCTTTAAATTTTTCAATATATTTTTTATTTTTTTTAACAGATTTATCTTCTACTATCGAGTCTTCAGTTCCAATATTTTTCTCAGGTTCTATAACTTCTTCTTCCTTTTCAATCGTATTTTTTTCTAAACCTTCCATCAGCAATCCTACTACAGTTGCGTATAAAGGGCTAGAAAACGAGTCGTTAGAATCAGCAGCGAGATGCTCATTAGGGTAGCCTATTCTCACGTCCATTCCTGTAATATATTCAACTAATTGGCGTAAATGTTTTAATTGAGCCCCTCCTCCTGTTAGTACAATCCCTGCAATTAGCTTCTTTTTTCTTTCTTCGTGTCCATAATTTATAACCTCCGAATACACAAGTTCAATAATCTCTTTTACTCGTGCATATATAATTTTAGATAAACTCTTAATTGTTATTTGCTTATTTTCTCTTCCTCTTAATCCCGGAATTTCAACAATTTCTTCATTTATATGTTCATTTGGCCAAGCCGACCCATATCTAACTTTTAGCAATTCTGCTTGTCTTTCTATAATAGAACAACCTTCTTTTATATCTTCTGTAATTATATTTCCCCCAAATGGAATCACAGCCGTATGACGAATGATGCCGTCTTTAAAAATGGCTAAGTCTGTTGTTCCTCCACCTATATCAACAAGGACAACCCCCGCCTCTTTCTCCTCTTGGCTCAAAACCGCAGCCGCTGATGCTAAAGGCTCTAACGTAATATCACACAAATCTAATCCTGCACTTTTAACACATCGTCCAATGTTCTTAATCAATGAAATCTGACCAATTACAAGGTGAAAATTCGCCTCTAATCTGCCTCCATACATTCCGACAGGCTCCGTAATATCCGATTGAGAATCTACCTTAAAATCTTGTGGCAATACATGAATAATCTCTTCGCCGGGCTGCATAACCAACTTGTGTACCTGATTTACCAAATTATCAATATCTTCTTCATTAATTACCTCATCGGGTCTATCTCTTGTGATGTAATCGCTATGATGCAAACTTCTGATATGTTGCCCAGCAATACCAACAACTACGTTTTCAATCTTATTACCAAAATGATTCTCCGCATCTTCTACTGCCTTTTGTATAGACTGCACAGTCTGTGTTATATTGCTAACAACGCCTCTTTTTACGCCTAAACTCTTAGCCTTGCCAGCACCTAAAATCTCTAATTTGTCATATTTATTTCTACGACCAATCATAGCAACAATTTTGGTTGTACCAATATCCAGACCGACTGCTATTTTATTATCTTCCATTCTGTTTTTCTATTTTGTACACACAACTTGGTTGAGGTATTTTAAATTTATTATCCTGTACTGTTCTATTGTTTTATCAACATACGCTTTGTTATAAAATGCTTTGAGTTTTCTAAACTTAATATTCATTTTATCCAAATCTCCTATTTCTATTTTTTGATTACCACTTCTAACACTTAAAATAAATTCATTTTTCTTCGTTTTATGGATTCCCACGATTTCTTTTTTTAAAAAATCATCAGACAAAATTTTATTTACAAGTAGTATAACATCTTTAAGATTTTCCTTTCTAATAACACCTGTTACCAATATTACTCTCGCAGAATAATTAGCAGACAATGGCATTATTACTCCCTGTTTATCAATATAATAAGACCGTACAGAGCCTTTTATTCTGGCAATTGGAGTACGTTGTTTTACCCTTGTTTTCAGCAACCCGTCTATCGTTAAAAAAACGGTTGCTTTCTCCACATAAGGGTTAGACAGCACATTGTATTCTAAACCCTGTAAATCTATGACAGATTTTCTTTGGTTTTTAGTTTTTTGATTATTTTCTATTAACAATTTATTAACCATTTTATATGTTAAAAAATAATTTATGCCTTCTTCAAATTCCACAACTACTTTTTCCACCTTTTTTTCACCATTTCTCTCTGACGAAAAGCTGTATAAAAAGATAATTCCACCTAATAAAACAACAAAAATAAAATATGTTAAAAACTTCTTCATTTACACAATTTTGAATTAGTGTTCAGTTGGCAGCTAGCACTGAATACTGATCACTGCCAACAATTAAACAACCAATTCCTCCACAATCTCGTCAGCCAACAGCCCAATATCTCCGGCTCCAATCATAACTATAATTTTTGCTGCTGATTTTTTAATGTTTTCTATCAATTTCTCTTTGGATGTCAATTTCTTATTCTCCAAATCTATTTTTTCTAACAGCCAAGAAGAAGTAACTCCTCGTATCGGTAATTCTCTCGCTGCATAAATATCCAACAATATCAACTCGTCAAACTTTGCCAAACTCATAGCAAAATCTTCAACAAAATCTTTAGTTCTGCTAAATAAATGTGGCTGAAAAACCGCTAAAACTTTCTCTGCCGGATACATTTCTCTAACACAATTAATCACCGCATTTATTTCCGTTGGGTGATGTGCATAATCATCAATCAGCACCAAATCATCTGTCTTTATTTTATATGAAAACCTGCGTTTAACGCCTTTAAAAGTTCCCAAAGAATATTTAATGTTTTCTGACGAAATTCCATAAATATCTGCCATTGTCAGTGCTGCCAGAGCATTCATAATATTATGTTTTCCCGGCAAATGAAATTCTATATCTGTTATAGTTTCCGACGGAGTTTCTACATCAAAAGTATAAATTCCTTTTTCAATTTTTAAATTAAACACCTTATAATCAGCGTCTTCATCAACCGCGTAAATCAAACCATCTAAAGGCAATCCTTTCGCTACAATTAATACATCAGAAACTTTATTTGCAAATTCTACAAACGATTTTTGCAAGGCTTTACACTCTCCATAAATATCCAAATGATCGGCATCCATAGAAGTTACGCAAGCAATATTTGGAGATAATTGCAAAAACGAGCGGTCAAATTCATCTGCCTCAACTACAGAAATATTATCCTCTCCCAGAATTAAATTTGAATTGTAATTTTCTGAAATTCCACCCAAAAAAGAGGTTGCTCTACTCGGTTGCATTATATGTCCTAAAATAGCCGATATTGTTGTTTTTCCGTGAGTTCCCGCAACTGCAAAGCAAAAAGTATTTTTGGTGATTTCTCCCAAAACCTCGGCTCTTTTTAAAATTTCAAACCCATTTTGGATAAAATAATTTAATTCCTGATTGTCTTTTGATATTGCAGGCGTATAAATCACCAGCGTTTTTTTATCATCTAAAAATAAAGGCGAAATATTTTTAACAGCATCTTTAAAATGAATCTCTATGCCCAATTCTTGTAAATTTTCGGTAATATGCGTCGCCTTTTTATCGTAGCCTGCAACGTTTTTGCCATTTGCAGAAAAATAACGAGCTATTGCACTCATTCCTATTCCGCCGATGCCCACAAAATAAATATTATGTTTATTTTTTAAATTCATTTTATTAATTTTTCTATCTCGTTTACAATATGCTCCGTCGCGTTTGGCAATGCCAACTCATTAATATTTTCGCTTAGATTCTGCTGTTTTCCTTTATCTTTCAGTAATGTTTCAAAAATTACAGAAAATGTATTTAACTCACTTTCTTTAATTAAAATCGCTCCTTGCCTATCAGATATTGATTTCGCATTTTTTGTTTGATGGTCTTCTGCCACGTTTGGCGACGGAATAAAAATCGTTGGTTTTCCCACAATACACAATTCTGATATTGAACTCGCTCCCGCTCTAGAAATAATTATATCCGCCGAAGCATAAGCCAAATCCATTCTGTTTAAAAATTGATGAACCTGTATGTTTTCCAACTTATCATACTTTTTATAATCGTCAAAATACAGTTTTCCGCACTGCCAAATCAACTGTACATCTTGGTTTTTAAAAAATGTTAACTGTTCTTCTGTCAATTCATTTATTTTTCTTGCACCTAAACTTCCCCCGAGAATTAAAATAGTTTTTTTGTCCTTTTTAAGTTTGAAAAACTGTTTTCCTTCATTGGCTTTTGTGTGTATGAGCAACAAGTCTTGACGCACGGGATTTCCTGTTTTTACAATTTTATCTGCAGAAAAAAATCTTTCTAAATTATCATAAGCAACGCATATTTTTTGTGCTTTTTTGCTCAAAAGTTTATTGGTAATTCCCGGATATGAATTCTGTTCTTGTATCAATATCGGAATTCCTTTTCTGCTTGCCACCACCAATGTTGGACCACTTGCAAAGCCACCTGTTCCGATAATCACGTCTGGTCTAAATTTTTTGATAATTCTATTTGCTTTCCACAGGCTGCTTACCAATTTAAATGGAAACATTAAATTTTTTACAGTCAATTTTCGTTGAATTCCAGAAATCCACAACCCTTTAATTTCGTATCCCGCTTGCGGAACTTTTTCCATTTCCATCTTATCTTTTGCTCCTACAAATAAAAATTTGGCATCTAAATACCGTAATTTTAATTCGTTTGCAATCGCTATAGCCGGATAAATATGTCCTCCGGTTCCTCCTCCGCTTATCATTATTTTAATCGACTTTTTCATCTGATGTGTCTAAATAAATATCATCTAAAATTATTTTATCTGTTTTATCTTTTGATGCACTTACACTTAAAATTATTCCGATAGCAAAACAAGTCATCCATATTGAGGTTCCTCCCCCGCTTATCAACGGAAGTGTTTGCCCTGTTACAGGCAAAATATTTACGGCGACCATCATATTTATAATAACTTTAAAAATAATTAACAGCCCAAGTCCTGTTACTAACAGTGTTCCAAAGATAGTTGTCGCTCTTTTTGCCACTATCAAAATTCTAAAAAATAAGGCGAAATACATACCTAAAAGTATAACTCCTCCAATAAGCCCGTATTCTTCGAGAATAATTGCGTATATAAAATCTGATGATGATTGTGGTAAAAAATTTTTCTGTACACTTTTGCCGATTCCATTCCCCGTTAAGCCACCTGTGGCAACTGCTATTTTTGCTTTTTCTACTTGATAGCCTTCTACTCCGTCGTTCTTAAAAAAATTTTCTATTCTGCTCTCCCAAGTTGACACACGATTGGAAGTCATCTCTGGAAATACTTTTATCGTCAAAATAAATAATGATAAAATTAAAACTCCAGCTGCTAATATATATCCGATATATTTTAGTGGGTATCCTCCGATAAAAGTCAAGATAATCGTCATCATAAAAAGAATTGCTGTCGTAGAAAAGTCGGCTAACAAGATAGAAATCAGCACACAAGCGATAGGCAACCACAGTTTGATTATACTTTGTTTAAACTCAATTTTCTTTTCTTTGTTCTTTGATAAATACCTTGACACGTATGCCATCAGAACCAATCCTGCCAGTGCAGAAGTTTGAAATCCTATGCCTACAAACGGAATTCTGACCCATCTGCTTGCGTTCTCTCCCCCGATTGTTGTTCCTTGTGATAATGTATAAATCAATAATAATAATACAAAAAACAATATTAAAGGCGAGTATCTACCGAAATGCCGATATGGGATTTTATGAACCAAATAAATAACTACAAAACCCGTTATTAATAATGCCGAGTGTTTTATTAAATATCCCGTAGTAGAGCCAGAGCCAACGACATATACTAAGTTTGTGCTTGCACTGTATATCGGAAGAAGCGATGCTAATGCCAAAACAGCAGTAATCGCCCAAATAGACCTATCTCCTCTTATGTGTTTAAAAATGGTGTTCAATGATTTACGATTTTTGAATTACAAGTCTCTCACTGCTTTTTTAAATTGCCTTCCTTTATCTTCGTAGCTACTAAACAAATCAAAACTTGCACACGCGGGCGATAACAAAATGGTATCTCCTTTTGTTGCTAATTTCGTTGATGTTTTTACAGCTTCCTCCACCCCTACAGTTTCTACAATGATATCTACAACGCCATTAAAAACCTCAATGATTTTTTTGTTGTCCAATCCTAAGCATACAATTGCCTTTACTTTTTCTCGTACCAAAGGCAACAAATCCTGATAGTCATTTCCTTTATCTACACCGCCAACAATCCAAATTGTAGGATTTTCCATACACTCCAACGCATAAAATGTAGCGTTTATATTGGTTGCCTTAGAATCGTTGATATAATACACTCCTTTTACTTTTTGCACATTTTCTAAGCGATGTTCTGCTCCTTCAAAGTTAGATAGACTTTCTTTAATCGTCTGCTTCCTCACCTTTAGTAATCTGGCTACAGCCGTAGATGCCATCGCATTTTTTATATTGTGCTTCCCTTGTAATGTTAATTCTGAAATACTCATAGTAATTTTTTTTGTTTTTAACTTTGTTATCATCTTATTTTGTTTTAAAAACACTCCATATTCCAATTCTTTTTCTATTGAAAAAGGGACTAAATGAGCTTTTATCTCGTTATTTTTTAACCACTCTTCTATTGAAATATCATCTGTATCATAAATCAGAAAATCATTTTCTGATTGATTTTTTGTTATTCTAAATTTTGAATTTATATACTTCTCAAAATCATACTCATATCTATCCAAATGGTCTGGAGTAATATTTGTAATCACCGCAATATGCGGAGCAAATTTTTCAATTCCGTCCAACTGAAAACTGCTCAGTTCTAACACATAATACTCAAAATCATTTTCTGCCACTTGCTGTGCAAAACTATCTCCAATATTTCCTGCAATTCCAACATTAAATCCAGCTTGTTTTAAAATATGATATATTAATAATGTTGTTGTCGTTTTTCCGTTTGAACCCGTTATACCTATCAATATTGCTGATGTATATTGTGCTGCAAATTCTATTTCCGAAATCACCGAAATATTCTTCGCTTTAAGTTTTTTTATCAAGCTAATTTCATCAGGAATTCCGGGGCTTTTCATAACCAAATCAGCGTTTAAAATCTGATTTTCTGTATGTTTATTTTCCTCAAATTTTATCTCGTTTTGTAAAAGAACTTTTTTATACTTTTCTGCAATATTTCCGCTGTCCGAAACAAAAATTTTATACTCTTTTTGTTTCCCCAAAATAGCAGTTCCTACACCACTTTCTCCTCCGCCAAGAATAATTAGTTTTTTCATTTATGAGTTACAAATTATAATTTTTAATTTACGAAATCGTAAATCCATTTATCTTATTTTCAATGTTACAATTGTTAAAACCGCCAATAATATTCCGACAACCCAAAATCGAGTTACAATTTTACTTTCGTGATAACCAGACTTTTGATAATGATGATGCAATGGAGCCATTTTAAATATTCTTATTCCTTCTCCAAATCTCTTCTTCGTGTATTTAAAATAGAAAACCTGTAATATCACCGATAAATTTTCCACGACAAAGACTCCAGCGAGAATTACCAATAACAATTCTTTGCGAATTGCAATTGCGATTACTGCTATTATTCCGCCGATTGTCAAACTCCCTGTATCTCCCATAAACACTTGAGCCGGATATGTATTATACCATAAAAATCCAATCAATGCTCCAGCAAAAGCCAGTATAAAAACTGTCATTTCTCCAGATTTTGGAATGTACATCACGTCTAAATAATCTGCGAAAATTATATTCCCAGAAACCCACGCGAAAATTGCCAATGCTATGACCATAATTGCCGACGAACCTGCAGCAAGACCGTCAATTCCATCGGTTAGATTTGCTCCATTTGAAACTCCAGTTACGATAAAAATCACCACAAAAATGAAAATTAACCAAGCGTATTTTTCGTATCCATCGCCTAAAAAACTCAATGCTTTTGAATAATATAATTCGTTGTCTTTTAAAAACGGAATAGTTGTTTTTGTTGATTTGTGTTCGCCTCCAAACACTATTTTTTTGCCGTTTTCTTGTACAATTTGCTCTTTAATCGGCAGTTGTTCTTTAATCGTTACATCCGGGTGAAAGTACAGCATAGAACCAACGATAATTCCTAAGCCAATCTGTCCCAGTATTTTAAACTTCCCTTTTAATCCTTTTTTGTCCCTTTTGAAAATTTTTATATAATCATCAACAAAGCCTATCAAACCCATCCACAAAGTGGTAATTATCAAAATTATAATGTAGATATTTTCCAGTTTTGCCAATAACAATACTGGAATTAATGTAGCCAGAATAATAATAATTCCTCCCATAGTTGGCGTTCCAGATTTCTGAATTTGCCCTTCCAAACCTAAATCTCTCACCGTTTCCCCAACCTGTTGTTTTTTCAAATAATTGATAATTCTTTTTCCGTAAATAATTGATGCCAGCAAAGACAACGCAAATGCCATAGCCGAACGAAATGTGATAAATTGAAACACACTTGCTCCCGTTAAATTAAATTGGTTTTCTAAATATTCGAATAGATAATACAGCATACGATTTTTGATTTACGATTTATTTAATTGAACAAAACATTCTGTTACTATTTCAAAATCATCAAAATAAATGCGTTTTCCGTTTATTTCTTGATAATTTTCGTGTCCTTTTCCTGCAACTAACAAAATATCTCCTTTCTCAGAAAACATACACGCGGTTTTAATCGCTTGTTTTCTGTCCAAAATTGAGAGTGTTTTTTTGTTGTCTTCCGGCAAAACTCCGGCTTCCATTTCATCTATAATTATTTGAGGATTTTCAGTTCTCGGATTGTCCGATGTAAAAATTGCCTGATTACTTAATTGTGATGCAATTAGTGCCATTTTCGGTCTTTTTGTCTTGTCTCTATCGCCACCACAACCAATTACCGTGATTATTTTTCCGCTACCTTTTCTTATATCTGCAATGGTTTCCAATACATTTTTAAGTGCGTCCGGCGTGTGAGCATAATCTATAATTGCCGTTACGCCATCATCAGAAATCGTGTGTTGAAACCTGCCATTTACACTTTCTAATTCGCTTATAATTCTCAGTATTTCTTCTTTTTCTAATCCGCAAAGCTCCGCCACACCTACAATTGCCAGTAAATTATATGCGTTAAAAGTTCCTATTAATTTTGACCAAACTTCCGTTCCATCAATATTTAATAACAAGCCTGATAATCTTTTTTCCAGCACTTTTGCTTTAAAATCTGCAATTGTTTTTAGTGCGTAAGTTTTCTTTTTTGCCTTGGTATTTTGAAGCACAACACTTCCGTTTTTATCATCAATATTTACCAACGCAAAAGCTGATTTTGGCAACAAATCAAAAAAACTTTTCTTAACATCTCTGTATTCTGCAAACGAGTTGTGATAATCCAAATGGTCGTGTGTAAGGTTTGTAAAAACGCCTCCTTCAAAATGTAATCCATACGTTCTTTTTTGATGAATTCCGTGCGAACTGACTTCCATAAAACAATAGTCAACGCCTGCATCTAACATTTTATCCAGATAACTATTAATGGTCATAGAATCTGGCGTTGTGTGCGTTGCTTTAAACTCAAAATCGTCAACAATAATTTTTACTGTTGATAACAAACCCACTTTAAATCCCACTTTTTTAAACAGCTGATACAATAATGACGCAACAGTTGTTTTCCCGTTTGTACCAGTAATTCCTATTAATCTTAATTTGGAAGATGGATTATCAAAATAATTAGAAGCCAAAATTGCCAATGCTATATTTGCGTCTTTAACTTTAACGTAGGTAATTCCTTCTTTCTTATCCGTAGGAATTTCTTCACAAATAATTGCAGTTGCACCTAAATCAACAGCCTTATCAATAAATTTATAACCATCAACTGTAAGACCTTTTTGAGCGACAAAAACATCATTTTTTTGAGTTTTTCTCGAATCAAAAACGATATTATTCACAGAAATATCTGTATAACCTAATATTTCTTCTGTGAAAACTTCGTACAATATGTCGTTTAATTTTCTCAACTCTTTTATGATAATTTCAAGATAATTACATCTCCTTTTTTTAATTTTGTTCCTTTTTGAATTGACTGACTTATCACCTTTCCTGAGCCAGTAAACTTAACTTTTAAGCCAATATTTTCCAGTAAAGACACAGCATCCATACCGGGCATTCCTTTTACATTAGGAATTGAGGTATATTTTTTTTGTAAATCTTTATAATATTTTTGATATTGATTATTTACAACATCAAAATTTGGTCTGTCTGTAACTTTTTGAATGTTTATCGGTGTGGTTGTATAAATTTTTTGTGCAATTTCTTTAAACACAGGCGTTGCCACCACAGCTCCATAATATCCCTTTTTCTTTTTAGGCTTGTGTATCACGACAATACACGAATATTTAGGTTTATCAGCAGGAAAAAAACCAACAAAAGAAGCGACATATAATTTATTTGAATAGTGAGCTTTTATCAATTTACCTTCGCTATCTCTGTGAGTTCTCACTAATTTTTTGGCTGTCCCAGTTTTACCTGCCATTGAAAAATATGGCGAATAAATATTATCCGCAGTTCCTCTTTTAACCACGTTTTCAAGTACTTTTTTTACCTTATTTATAGTTTCTTGTGATGCGATTCTCTCTTTTAATATTATTTTTTTAAATACTTTCTCTGTTTTATTTTCAGACTTTAATTCCTTAATAAATATAGGTTTAACCATTTGCCCATTATTAGCAATAGCGTTATAAAACGTGAGTACTTGCAGAGGTGTTAGTGAAACTCCATAACCCCAAGTCATCCATTCCAAAGAAATTTTATTCCACTTCTTTTTGTTTTTTGGCGATGGAATAATTGGTTTTCCCTCTCCTTTTATTGGAAGTTCCAACATATTATTTAAGCCAAACGAAATAATTTTATCTACAAATTTTTGTGGTCTGTAATCGTAATGTTTCCTTATTAATTTTACAATCCCAACATTTGACGAAACTTCAAGAGTACGAGCTGCAGAGATTCTGCCATAACCGCCTTTATGAGAATCTTGAATTTTTTTTCCGTGAATTATTAAAACACCGTTTCCCGTATTGACAACCGTAGAGGTATCAATTACTTTATCATCTAAAGCCACCATTAAACTTGCCAACTTAAAGGTAGAACCCGGCTCGTGAGACTCCCAAACCGCATAATTTCTCTTTTCGTAATAAGTTCCTTTTGATGTTATTCCAAGATTAGAAATTGCTTTAATTTCTCCAGTTTTCGCTTCCATTACCACAGCACAGCCGTGTTCTGCCTCAAAATTTTCTAACTGCCTCAGCAAAGCGTGATGCACAATATCTTGAATATTTACGTCAATTGTTGTAATTATATCTTTGCCGTCGGTTGGCTCTTTTTCATTTACGTCATTGATTGGTTTCCACTGTCCTTTTGCTATTTTCTGCTTTAATCTCCAACCGTCTTCACCTTTTAGATAATCGGCAAACGCTCCTTCTATTCCTGCACTTCCTCTATAATCATCATATCCGATTGTACGCTCTGCTATTTTGCCAATTGGTCGAACTCTATTTGTTTTTTGCTCTGCTATAAACCCTCCTTTATTAGCTCCTAACTTAAAAATAGGAAAGTTTTTCATCTTTATATAATCGTTGTATCCAACGTTTCTGGCTATCAATAAGTATCTGTTTTTTTTTCTACGAGCCGTTCTTAATTTATTTTGATAATAATAAACCGATTCGCCTAATAAGCCTGACAAAGACTTAGAAAGTGCATTGATGGTTTTTTTAAAAATGTTACTTTTTACAGCCATTAAATCCATCCGAATAGTATATTTATACATTGATGTTGCCAGCAAATTCCCATCTGCTGAATAAATATTTCCACGGTTGGAGAAGATAGTATCATTTCTAACCGTACTTTTTACAGATAGTTTTCTGTATTTATCTCCTTGCACGTTTTGTATATATACTATCCTGACAATAATATAAATGAAAAGAATAGTTACTAAGACAGAAACTATGCCTAATCGAATTAATATGTTCTTTTTGATAGTTGCCAAGACTATTTTTTTTTGTTAATTATTTTTATTTTTTGTGGTGATGTTTTTGAAGGAAAAACACCTCTTAATTTAACTTTATGCATAACATTTGACTCCATTTTCATTCGCATCAAAATGGTTTGCGTATCAATATATTTTGCTCTTAATTCTCGTTTCTTCTTATTTAATTCCGAGATTTTTATAACCTTACTATCTATTTTATGTCCACTCGTTATCATAATCAACAGCAGAAATACCACAAGTATGATTATTTTCCAATTCCTAGCAGCTTTTCCGTCAATTAAGAATTTTGTTCTTAAAGTGCTGTATATGTTTTCACTAACTTTTGACATAGATTTATTTTAACTTTGCTATTCTTAATTTAGCACTTCTGGCTCTGCTGTTTTCTTTAACATCTTTTTCTGTTGGAACAATTAGTTTTCCAACGTTTTTTAAAGGCACATTTGTATTTCCATAAAAATCTTTCTCGGGTTCGCCGGTAAATAACCCCATTTTTATAAACCTCTTTACCAATCTATCTTCCAGCGAATGATACGAGATTACACTTAATCTTCCTTCATCGTTTAATAAATCGGGAATTTGTGTTAAAAAATCTTTTAGAACATCCAATTCTTGATTTACCTCAATGCGAATCGCTTGAAATATCTGTGCGAGTATTTTATTTTCTTTCGCCTTCGGCAAATATCTTTTTAATGCGTTTTTTAATTGAAAACTCGTTTCTATATTTTCACTTGCTCTTGCCTCTACTATTGTTTTTGCCAAAGCTCTGGCATTTCTTAATTCTCCGTATAAAAACAGCATATCTGCAAGCCGTTCTTCATTATATTTGTTGATGATTTCTCTTGCAGACACTTGAGTATTTTGATTCATTCGCATATCCAAATCGGCGTCAAATCGAGTGGAAAAACCTCTTTCCGCAACGTCAAACTGATGTGAAGATACTCCTAAATCTGCCAAAATTCCATCTACTTTTTTTAGACCATAAAATTTTAAAAAACGTGTAATATGTCTAAAATTTTCGGTAATTAAGACGAAACGTTCGTCATCAATTTTGTTCCTCAAAGCGTCAGAATCTTGGTCAAAAGCAAATAATTTTCCGCCTTTTCCTAAGCGACTTAAAATTTCTATAGAATGACCACCGCCACCAAAAGTTACGTCAACATAAATTCCATTTTCTTTTATGTTTAGAGCATCTACACTTTCTTTTAATAAAACAGAATTATGATAATTCATCTGCATCGGTATTTCCCATTATATCTTCTGCCAATTCTGCAAAATCTACAACAGCTTCGTCAATTGCCTTTTCATATTTGTTTTTATCCCAAATTTCAATGATATTTATTGCGGATGACAGCACTATTTGCTTCCCAATTCCTGCAAACTGACATAAATCTTTAGAAATTAATAATCTTCCAGAAGCATCTAACTCGACCGTTTTTACACCAGCCGTAAATCTTCTAATAAAATCATTATTCTTTTTCACAAATCGGTTTAATTTATTGATTTTTTCCATCATTAAATCCCATTCCTGCATTGGATACAGCTCCAAACAAGGCTGAAAAACACCTCTTTTTAGAACAAAACCGTCTGACACAACAGGTAATAGTTGCTTCTTCAATGCTGACGGAAACATCAATCTTCCCTTAGCATCTACCTTACATTCGTATGTACCGATTAGGTTTATCAAGGCTTCTGTTTAAAAATTTTAGTTTTTCAAAAGTATAAAAAATTTACTACTTTTTACCACTTTATTACACTTTGTTAATAAATATTAATAAATATGATGAAAAAAAGACAGAACAACTACGAATTTTGAATTACGAGTTACGATTACGTAATTTGATAATTAATGATAAAAATTAATATTTGATAAAAAAAACCTACATTTGCTTTCAAGTTAAAATAAAACATATAAATGGCTATAAATTTAAAAACAGAAGGTAAGTTTACCTATGCGGAAGCTGGCGAAGGAAAGGCAATCATTATACTGCATGGTCTTATGGGTAAATTGAGTAACTTTGACGAAACTTTTGATTTTTTTTCTGAAAGAGGATATAAAGTACTAATTCCTGAGCTTCCTTTATACTCTTTGCCTTTATTAAAAACTAATATAGAAGGTCTTGCTAAATTTTTAAATAATTTTATAAAATTCAAGAATATAATGGATGTAGTCTTATTAGGCAATTCATTAGGAGGTCATATTGGTCTATATTTTTCAAAGCATTATTCTGGCAAAGTTGGGGCTTTAGTTTTGACTGGAAGCTCTGGATTATATGAAAAATCAATGGGAGACACTTACCCTAAAAGGAGTGATTATGAATATATCTCTAAAAAGGCAAAGTCTGTTTTCTACGACCCAAGTATTGCCACAAAAAAGCTTATTGATGATGTTTTTAAAATAGTTAATGACAGAAAATCTGCAATAAGAACACTGAAAATAGCAAAGAGTGCGATTAGACATAATATGGCAAAAGATTTGCCTAATATCACCCAGCCGACTTGTTTAATTTGGGGGAAACAAGACAACGTTACACCTACAGAAGTTGCCATTGATTTTAATAAACTACTTCCAAATTCCGATTTGTTTTGGATAGACAAATGTGGTCATGCTGCAATGATGGAAACTCCTGAAGAATTTAATCAAATCCTTAAAGATTGGCTTGTATCTAAAAATATATAATTCTAATGAAAATTAAATCCGCAGAATTTATAATTAGCAATACAGATGTTGATAAATGTCCAAAAGACAGAATACCAGAATATGCTTTTATCGGGCGTTCTAACGTAGGAAAATCTTCGTTGATTAATATGTTGATGGAGCAAAAATATTTGGCAAAAACATCTGGTACACCTGGGAAAACACAACTAATAAATCATTTTAAAATAAATAACAGTTGGTTTTTGGTTGATTTGCCCGGCTATGGATATGCTCAGGTTTCTAAAAAGGAACGAAAAAATTTTCAATCTTTTATTGATGACTATTTTATGAAAAGAGAGCAATTAGTCGGTGCTTTCGTTTTGATAGATAGTCGTCATAATCCGCAAAAAATTGACTTAGAGTTTATGCAATTTTTGGGTGAAAATCAAATTCCGTTTTGCATAATATTTACCAAAGCAGACAAACTTGTAGGCTCTAAATTAAATAAACAAATTGATTCTTATAAAAATGAATTGCTAAATTATTGGGAAACTCTACCCTTTTTATTCACCACTTCGTCTTCAACAAAATTGGGGCGAGATGATGTCTTAAATTTTATTGAAGGAGTTAACAAAGACGTGTCGGGTGATTTTGAATAAAATATGATGTTTTCTACCAAAAAAAACTTACAGGTTTTATACGAAGACAATCATATTATTATTGTAAACAAACGAGCTGGCGATATTGTGCAGGGCGATAAAACAGGCGATAAACCACTTAGCGAGGTTGTAAAGGAATACATCAAAGAAAAATTTAACAAACAAGGCGATGTTTTTTTAGGAGTTGTTCATAGATTAGACAGACCTACAAGTGGCGTCGTTATTTTTGCTAGAACTTCAAAGGCTTTAGAGCGGATAAACAAAATGTTTCGCAATAAATCCATTAAGAAAACCTATTGGGCTGTTGTTAAAAACCAACCAAAAGAAGAGGAAGGAACGTTGGTTAATTATCTAAAGAAAAATCCGAAAAACAATAAATCTACGGTTTACAAAAAAGAAACTGACGGGAGCAAACACGCTGTTTTACACTACAAAACTCTTAAAAAATCGAACAATTATATATTATTAGAAATTGATTTAGAGACGGGTCGTCACCACCAGATTAGAGTACAACTTTCTGCAATCGGAAGCCCTATAAAAGGGGATTTAAAATATGGTTTTGACCGTAGCAATAAAGACGGAAGCGTTCATCTACACGCAAGAAAAATTAATTTTATACATCCTGTAAGTAAAAATATTATCAATATTACTGCCTCCACTCCGAATGATGTTGTTTGGAATGCTTGTTTGTAGAAGAAGCAGAAGGTAAAGGAGGCAAAGAATAAATTAGTAGTAATTATTCAGATAGTCTATAATATGTAATTTACTGATTATGAGCTGATTAAAAAATTAGTTGATAAAATAAATTTTTCTTTTTTAATTAATTGATAACAAGTAAATTAAACCGCTTGAGTGGTTACCAAAAAAAATAAAAGTCATTTTTTCTTTTAAAACTTTTGCATATTAAAAATTTTATTAAGAGATTTGCAAAATATTTTATTTTTGCCCTATGAATATGCAAATTTTAGTTCTTAAAATTAAGTCCGCAGTCCGCAGTCCGCAGTCCGCAGTCCGCAGTCCGCAGTCCGCAGTCCGCAGTCCGCAGTCCGCAAAGTAGCATACAAGCAACTTTTCATTTTATAAATTCCTATAAAATGAGAAAATTTAGCTACTCTTGTAAAACACCATTTTTACTAACTTCTTTTTTCCTTGTTGTCTTTCTTTTATCAGGTTTTGTCAGTTTTTCTCAAACTACTACTGTAAATATTCCAGACGCAAATTTTAGAGCAAAACTAATTGAAATATCAGGTATCAGTGCAGGTTCGGGCACAAATATTACAGTTAATGATATCTCAAGTATTGATTCTTTAAATGTTTCAAATGAATCCTTCGCTACTCTTGAGAGCGATAAGATAAGTGATTTGTCTGGTATTGAGGCTTTTACTTCTTTAACTTTTTTAAATTGTTCTTACAATAAGTTAACGAGTTTAGATGTTTCTGCAAATACGGCTTTAACTATTTTAAATTGTTCTAACAATAGGTTAACGAGTTTAGATGTTTCTGCAAATACGGCTTTAACTATTTTAGGCTGTTTTGACAATCAATTAATGAGTTTAGATGTTTCTGCAAATACAGCTTTAACTGAATTAGTTTGTTATTCCAATCAATTAACGAGTTTAGATGTTTCTGCAAATACGGCTTTAACAAATTTAGAATGTGGCTTCAATCAATTAACGAGTTTAGATGTTTCTGCAAATACGGCTTTAACTACTTTATTTTGTAGTGGAAATCCATTAACGAGTTTAGACCTTTCTGCAAATACGGCTTTAACTTTTTTAAGTTGTGACGAAAATTCATTAACGAGTTTAGATGTTTCTGGAGCTACGGCTTTAACTAGTTTAAGTTGTTCTAACAATCAATTAACGAATTTAGATATTTCTGCAAATACGGCTTTAACTATTTTAGGTTGTGACGAAAATTCATTAACGAGTTTAGATATTTCTGCAAATACAGCTTTAATTATTTTATCTTGTAGTTCCAATCAATTAACGAGTTTGAATGTAGCAAACGGAAATAATTCTAATTTAATAATTTTTAGAGCAATGGGCAACCCAAACCTAAAGTGTATTCAGGTAGATGAAGTGGGTTATAGTACAGCAAATTGGAATGATATTAATAATATTGATAATACTGCTAACTTTAGTGAAGATTGTACGTCTCTATCAATAACAACAAATCCTGTAAGTTTATTTACTCCTACATATGTTACTTTGGTTGGTAATATACTTTCAGACGGCGGAAGTACCGTTACAGAAAGGGGTTTTGTATATTCTTCCGTAAACACAAACATAGAAATTGACGGAGCAAATGTCTTAAAAGTTAGCAGCGGCACAGGAACAGGTATTTTTTCTAAAAACATTACAGGTTTAACAGCAGGTACAAAATATTATTATGCGGCTTATGCAACTAATAGCGACGGGACAGTTTATGGTGTTACTAAAAGTTTTAATATGTTTGGTATTGGCTCCACAGCCATCCCCGACGCTAATTTTGAACGAAAATTAATTAGCTTAGGTATAGACTCTGGCAATATAGATGGACTTGTTAATACAGCTGTTATCGAGGGTATTACTTCTTTAGATCTTTCAACCCCTGCTAATAGCAATGATATAAGTGATTTATCTGGTATTGAAGCGTTTACTTCTTTAACTACTTTATATTGTCGTTTCAATCAATTAACGAGTTTAGATGTTTCTGCAAATACAACTTTAACTACTTTAGATTGTTCTTTCAACTTCAAATTAGCGAGTTTAGATGTATCAGGAGCTACGGCTTTAACTAATTTAGATTGTAGTTCCAATCCATTAACAAGTTTAGATGTTTCTGCAAATACGGCTTTAACTAATTTAGATTGTTCTGGCAATCTATTAACGAGCTTAGACGTTTCTGCAAATACGGCTTTAACTAATTTAGATTGTATTTCCAATCAATTAATAAGTTTAGATGTTTCTGCAAATACGGCTTTAACTAATTTAGATTGTTCTGGCAATCAATTAACGAGTTTAGATGTATCAGGAGCTACGGCTTTAACTAATTTAGATTGTAGTTCCAATCCATTAACGAGTTTAGATGTTTCTGCAAATACGGCTTTAACTAATTTAGATTGTATTTCCAATCAATTAATGAGTTTAGATGTTTCTGCAAATACGGCTTTAACGATTTTAGAATGTGGCTTCAATCAATTAACGAGTTTAGATGTATCAGGAGCTACGGCTTTAACGATTTTAGAATGTGGCTTCAATCAATTAACGAGTTTAGATGTATCAGAAGCTACGGCTTTAACTAGTTTAAGTTGTTGGAGAAATCAATTAACGAGTTTAGACGTTTCTTCAAATACGGCTTTAACGGGTTTAGATTGTTCTAACAATCAATTAACAAGTTTAAATATAGCAAACGGAAATAACCATAATTTTTTTATATCTTTTTTGGGTATTATTTTTTCTACTTTTGAAGCCACAGGCAACTCAAACCTAATGTGTATCCAAGTAGATAATGTAGCTTATAGTACCGCAAATTGGACTAACAAGGACGCAACTGCTGTTTTCAGTGAAAATTGTGTTACTGCAAGTAACGAGAATTTTAAAGTAGCAAGAATTTCTATTTTCCCAAACCCAACAAGCGGTATTTTAAATATTACTGTTAATGAAAAGGCAGATTACACGCTGCTAAATATGAGAAGTCAAACTCTTAAAAAAGGAATTCTACCTACAGGAAAGAGTGAAATTGATATTTCGTCTTTAGCGAGAGGAATTTATTTGTTAAGCATAAAAACTGATAAAGGCAGTTTTACTGAGAAAGTTATTAAAAACTAGTTGTTGGTTGTAGGAAGCTGGCAACTAACAAAACAACCAAAACAATTAGGGTTTTACCAAAGCAAAACCTCTGAATCCTAATTGCCCGGTTATGAGAAAAAAGAAAAATTAATGTTAAAAACAGTCAACCTTATTTAGGGACGTACATCCAACTTCCAACCTCCAATTTTTCACTTTTAGTTTTTATGTTTAATTTGCGTCCCTAATTTCTTTTTTAGATGAAGCCAATTCAATCAACTACATATTCTGTCTATTTTCAGGAGAAAGAATATCAGCAATTAAATAAATTAATTCAAGAAAAAGACTATTCTTCTATATTTATTTTGGTTGATGAGAACACATTGGAATTTTGTTACCCTCGTTTTATTTCAAATCTCGTTGCAGATACTTCTATTGAAGTAATTGAAATTAAGTCTGGAGAGATTAATAAAAACATAGAATCCTGTGTTGGCGTTTGGAATGTTATGAGCGAATTAAAAGCCGATAGACGCAGTTTGCTAATTACCTTAGGTGGCGGCGTAATTACAGATTTGGGCGGTTTTGTTGCATCAACTTACAAACGAGGAATAGACTTTGTAAATATTCCAACCACCTTATTAAGTATGGTTGATGCTTCTGTTGGCGGAAAAACTGGAGTTGATTTAGGGGTTATAAAAAACCAAGTTGGTCTGTTTTCAAATCCAGAAATGGTGTTAGTTGATCACGAGTTCTTACAAACTCTTCCTTCAAGAGAAATCCGTTCTGGCACAGCCGAAATTATCAAATACGGATTGACTTATGACGCAAGCCTTTATCATAAAATTAAAGACAGTAAAACTCTGAATATCAGTAATTTGATTTATCGTTCTGTAGAAATTAAGAACGAGATTGTTTTAAAAGACCCAAAGGAAAAAGGGTTACGAAAAATATTAAATTTCGGACACACAATTGGACACGCCGTTGAGTCATATTTCTTAGAATCTGCCGATAAAAAAAACCTAACTCACGGAGAAGCAATCGCCATTGGAATGGTTGTAGAATGCTATATTTCTTCAAAATTATTAGATTTTCCTGAAACAGATTTAAGAGAAATAAAGGAACTGATTGTTTCTATCTATGGAAGGACAATAATTTTAGAACAGGATTTTAAGCCAATCTTAGAATTATTAAAACACGATAAAAAAAACGTCAGCGGTCAAGTAAATTTTGTACTTTTAAGCGACTTAGAAAAAACTGTAATAGATTGTAAAGTTTCAAATGAGTTGGTAATTGGCTCGTTAAAATATTATATGATATCTGCGTTTGATAGGTGAAAAAAGGCAAGAGCCAAGACGAATTGGAATTACTATTTTTGAATTACAAATTGTTTATAATTCCAAGTTTTTGACAAAATCTTCAATAGAAGTTGCGTTATCTACAGAAAAATCCCCAATTTTAGTGCGTCGCAAGGCGGATAAATATCCTCCAGAATTTAGAGCTAATCCAAAATCGTAAGCCAAAGAGCGGATATAAGTGCCTTTGCTACAAACCACTTTAAAATCAATTTCTAGAAAATCAATTTTTGTAATTTCAAATTCAGCGATAGTAATTTCTCTTGATTTAATTTCGGTTGTTTCGCCTTTTCTTGCCAATTCGTACAAGCGTTTTCCTTCTTTTTTTATCGCAGAAAAAATAGGGGGTTTTTGCTGAATTTCTCCAATAAATTGCTCGGTAGTTTTGTGTAGTAAATCTTCGGTAATATGTTTGGTAGGAAAAGTCTCGTTTACTTGAGTTTCCAAATCGTAGCTTGGCGTGGTAGCACCGATTGTAAATGTTCCCGTATATTCTTTAATCTGACCTTGATATTTGTCTATATTTTTGGTTTGTTTTCCTGTGCAGATAATCAGCAAACCTGTTGCCAGTGGGTCTAAAGTTCCCGCATGACCGACTTTTATTTTTTTTATATCAAAGCGTTTTCTGATGTGCCAACGGAGTTTATTAACCACCTGAAAAGATGTCCATTCCAAAGGTTTATCAATCAATAAAAGTTGTCCGTTCTTGTAGTCTTCAGCAGTCATAATTATGGTTGTCAATTGTTGGAAGTTGGAAACACGTAATTTCTAACATCCAGCCTCTACTTCCAGCTCTTTCACTTCATCAAAGAATATACGATTGCAATTAATCCTATTATGGCACAATAAATGGAAAAATACGATAACTTGCTCTTTTTTATCAATGTTATCATCCAATTACAGGCTAATAAACCTGAAATAAATGCGGCTATAAATCCAGCGGTCATCGGGATAGCCTGCGATATTTCAAAATTAATGTTTCCTGCTAAAACATCTTTAGCTACTTTTCCGAATATCAACGGGACAACCATTAAGAATGAGAATCGTGCTGCTTTTATTCTGTCAACACCCAACATAACCGAAGTTGAGATTGTTGCTCCAGACCTAGAAATTCCGGGTAGCATAGCGATTGCTTGCGAAATTCCAATAACTAAAGCACTTAAAAATGAGACATTTTTGGTGGTGTTTTTAGATTTATCAGCCAGTAATAATAACAGGGCTGTTACTAAAAGCATCAATCCTACAAATAAAATTTTTCCTCCGAAAAAAGCTTCTAATTGCTCTTCAAATAGCAGTCCTATAATTACTGCCGGAGTCATTGATAGAATAATTTTTAAAGAGAATTTCATTTCTTCATTCCGCTTTAATTGAAACAATCCTTTAAATATTTTGACAACTTCTTTTCTTAAAACAGCCAACGTACTCAATGCCGTTGCAAAGTGTAGAATTACGGTAAATGTCAGGCTTTCTTCAGGTATGGAGGAATCTCCTAAAACGGCTTTTGCCAATTCCAAATGTCCACTTGATGATACTGGCAAAAACTCTGTTAATCCTTGAATAAGTCCAAGAATAATAGCTTCCGTTAAATCCATTTTTATTTTTTAGGGTTTGCCAAAATAGCGTAAATTTCAATTCCCAACCCAATAATAACTAACGTCGGAGCCAAACGAATTCTTCTCCAATTATAAATTTCTTCATTAAATACATTTGGGTTATCACTTCCGCCGCCAGCCATTAAAACGAAGCCTAAAATAATTGTTACTAAGCCTATTAGCATAATTATATAATTCTTTTTGCCGAATAGAAATTCTGATTTTGTAGGGTTGTTTTGTTCTTTCATATGTCTTTATCTTTTCTTGTTGTTTTCCTTTACTTACAAGGGTTATCAGTGCTTTTATTTACTTTTTGAATAAAAAACCCCTTGCCCACTTATGGGATTTAGTATTCTCAGCTATTTAATAAGTAGCAAATACGTTAAGAAAATTAAAATTTCATATTTATGCTCTATGGCGATACTCTTGGGTGCTTAACGTTTGTTGTCAGTTTTATTTTCGGGGTTTCCATAGTTTTATGGATATTTCAACCTCCAGTAAAAATCGACCTTTTAAATTATGCTACATATATTTCTTTTTTAGAAATCCAAATGTACTATTTTTTCTGTTTGTAATCACTATTGCTTACTCAAAAGTCATTCACTTGAGTGTTAAAAAATTATCATGAATGTTTCGTTGTTCTTTTTTGTCCAACGAGCATCTACATCTTTTTGACGTTTTTTATTAGATTGTTTATCCCATTCTTTGGGAGTTTTACCTTCTTTTATTTATTTGTTCTTTTCTTTGCTATTACGCTGTCTTGGTGCTTCTACAAAACTTGCACCAATAATTTTTCCTTAATGTGCTATTAATTCATAACGTTCTAATAGAGTGGTAAATCTTTCAAATAACTCTTTTTCAAGTCCTATTTTACCAGTATCTCCATTCCTTACAAATTCTAAGCTTTCCATATGTTTGGCATGTTTTTTACTGATATCCGTGCCGTCCATAATAATAAAATCATCTTTTGAAATACTATTTTTAACATTATTTAGATGATTATAAGAAACCTTTGAGGCAAAATCACTCTTTAAATACTGTAAAGACAAGCGTTTTGCAACATCTTTTAATTTCAAAGTCTCTCTAAGAGATGCTGCTATTTGATTCACAAATACAATTTTAGATTTTAATATGCCTACTATTTTTTTTAAACAACGTGTTTCTATCTTACTCATATCTACGGTAGAAGAAAAATAATCAGATAATTGGATTTGTATCTTTTTTGTTAGTAACTTGCTCATCGAACTGTTTTTAAATTATGTGTTTTATATTACGACAGCAAGATACGAATTTTTAAACAGTTTTCAAATGCACAGAAGTCTAAAAAAAGTTATACCTTTGCGGACTTAAATAAATTTTAATTATGAATCATTACGAAACTGTTTTCATTTTGAATCCCGTTTTATCTGAAACTCAGATAAAGGAAACAGTACAAAAGTTTGACGACTATTTGGTTTCTAAAGGTGCCGAAATGATACACAAAGAGGATTGGGGCTTAAAAAGATTAGCATATCCAATTCAAAAGAAAAAAAGTGGTTTTTATCACTTGTTAGAGTATAAAGTAGATAGAGAAAATATATCTTCATTTGAGCTTGAGTTTAGAAGAGATGACAGCGTTATGCGTTATTTAACTGTCAAATTGGATAAACATGCGGTAGCTTGGGCTGAAAAAAGGAAAGGACGTTTAACTTCTGCTAAAAAACAATAAGAGATGTCATCTATAGAACAACAATCAAAAGGAAATAAGCAGGAAGAGGTTAGGTACTTGACCCCGCTTGATATTGATACTAAAAAAGATGCAAAATACTGCAGATTTAAGAAAAACGGTATTAAGTATATAGATTATAAAGATGCAAGTTTTTTATTGTATTTAGTAAATGAACAGGGTAAAATTTTACCAAGACGTTTAACAGGGACTTCATTAAAATATCAACGTAAAGTTGCACAGGCTATCAAGCGTTCTCGTCATTTAGCTCTAATGCCTTATGTTGGTGATTTGTTAAAATAATAAAAGAAGACATTATGGAATTAATATTAAGACAAGACGTAGAAAATGTAGGGTTTAAAGATGATATTGTAACTGTAAAAAATGGTTACGGCAGAAACTTTTTAATCCCTCAAGGATATGGAATATTGGCGACTTATTCTGCAAAAAAAGTTTTAGCAGAAAGTTTGAAGCAACGTGCTTTTAAAGAAGCTAAAATTATATCAGATGCCGCCAAAATAGCTAATTCTATTAAAGAATTAGAAATTAAGATTACTTCTAAAGTTAGCGTAGGAAACAAACTATTTGGCTCTGTAAACAACGCAGATATAGCTGAAGCCATTGCAAAATCAGGGAATGATATTGACAAGAAATTTATCAAAGTGATTGGCGGTGCTGTAAAAAGATTAGGTAAATACAACGCATCTGTACGTTTACACAGAACTATAGTTGTTGATGTTACCTTTGAAGTAATTGCTGAATAAGAAAATTATTCTAAATAATATCATTTTAAAAAAAACCCTATCAATTTATTTTTGATAGGTTTTTTTGTTGGCAGTGGTCAGTGGTGCACTGAATACTGATAAACTCTTCTTTATTTTTTAGTGATTTAATTTTTTTATAGTGTTTAAATCTTTATTTTTCAATTCTCAATTTTCAATCAATACTTCACAATCTTTTCAGTAAAACTTCTTTTACTAGTTTTTATGATTAAGAAGTAAATACCTTTGGCAAAAGACGAAATATTAATTTTACTCTTTTCTGTGGTTAGAGTTCCTGTTTTAAGAGTTTGACCTCTTATATTTAGCAACCTGTAACCTGCTTTTTCGGTAACAGTAATATTTAAAATACCTGATGTTGGGTTTGGGAAAACAGAAATTATAGATAGCTCAAAATCATCATTACCTAACGTATTTGTAATATAAGTAAACGAATCCATATCATTGCCATCACTGTCAGTAACGGCATCCGTACTACTGCCTCGTGTAGGGTCATAGGATATTGAGACAGTTGCTCCCGTTGGGATAGCAGGAGTTACGGTCAGAACAATACTGCCGGGTTCTATATTCGTAACCTGATGAGTTGTTGTAATACCGTTTAGAGTGGAAGTAACGGCAAAGTCTTCATTGTTTACATTGGTTAGTGTTACTGGTTTACTAGTCTGCATAGTAACGGTTTCTCCAGTCGAGCTAACAGTCATATCTGCAATTGTGGGAGATGTACAACCCTTTGCGTTTACAGATTCATCTGCCGGAGTGTTAGGACATTGGTCAACATTGTCAAATATGCCGTCATTATCTGTATCAATTTGTGATTCAGAACAGCCATTTCCATTTACATCTTCACCTGTTGGCGTGTTAGGACAAGTATCTATATTATTAAATATGCCGTCATTGTCTGTATCAATTTGAGATATAGAACAGCCGTTTTCATTTGCAAATTCATCTGCCGGAGTGTTAGGACAGGTATCAATATTATCAAATATGCCGTCGCCATCTGTATCAACTTGTGATTCAGAACAGCCGCTTGCATTTGCAAATTCATCTGCCGGAGTGTTAGGACATTGGTCAACATTGTCAAATATGCCGTCATTATCTGTATCAGTTTGAGACATAGAACAACCGCTTGCATTTACGTCTTCACCTAATGGAGTATTAGGACAGGTATCAATATTATCAAATATGCCGTCGCCATCTGTATCAGTTTGAGATATAGAACAACCGCTTGCATTTGCAAATTCATCTGCCGGAGTGTTAGGACAGGTATCAATATTATCAAATATGCCGTCGCCATCTGTATCAGTTTGAGATATAGAACAACCGCTTGCATTTGCAAATTCATCTGCCGGAGTGTTAGGACAGGTATCAATATTATCAAATATGCCGTCATTATCTGTATCAATTTAAGACATAGAACAACCGCTTGCATTTACAGATTCACCTGATGGAGTGTTAGGACAAGTATCAATATTATCAAATACACCATCGTTATCACTATCTACATTACTACAATCCTCATTAAATGTAGCAGTTATATCCTTGTTGGTCCAATTTGCTGTACTATAACCTGCATTATCTACTTGAATACATTTTAAATGATTATTGTAAGCAGCAAAAGATGCTATCGATCGATTATTACCGTTTTTTAAATTTAAGCTCGTTAATTGATTGGAAGAACAAGTTAAAAAAATCAAAGCCGTATTTGCAGAAACATCTAAACTCGTTAATTGATTGTATCTACAACTTAAACTTGTTAAAGCCGTATTTGAAGAAACATCTAAACTCGTTAATGAATTTCCACTACAAGATAAAAAAGTTAAAGCCGTATTTGAAGAAACATCTAAACTCGTTAATGAATTTCCACTACAAGATAAAAAAGTTAAAGCTGTATTTGAAGAAACATCTAAACTCGTTAATTGATTGGAACTACAACCTAAAATAGTTAAAGCCGTATTTGAAGAAACATCTAAACTCGTTAATTGATTGGAACCACATATTAAACGAGTCAAAGCAGTATTTGCAGAAACATCTAAACTCTCTAACTCATTGATTTGACAAGTTAAATAAGTTAAAGCTGTATTTGCAGAAACATCTAAACTCGTTAATGAATTTTCGTCACAACTTAAACCAGTTAAAGCCGTATTTGAAGAAACATCTAAACTCGTTAATTGATTGTATCTACAACTTAAACTTGTTAAAGCCGTATTTGAAGAAACATCTAAACTAGTTAATTGATTGGAACTACAACCTAAAATAGTTAAAGCCGTATTTGAAGAAACATCTAAACTCGTTAATGAATTTCCACTACAAGATAAAAAAGTTAAAGCTGTATTTGCAGAAACATCTAAACTCGTTAATTGATTGGAAAAACACCATAAACTAGTTAAAGCCGTATTTGCGGAAACATCTAAACTCGTTAATTGATTGGAATAACACTCTAAACGAGTTAAAGCCGTATTTGAAGAAACATCTAAACTCGTTAATTGATTGGAATAACACTCTAAACGAGTTAAAGCCGTATTTGAAGAAACATCTAAACTCGTTAATTGATTGTCTTTACAAAATAAAGTAGTTAAAGAAGTAAAAGCCTCAATACCTGTTAAATCACTTATCTTATTGCTATCAGGAGTGTTATAATTATTTGAAACATTTAAAGAAGTAATACCTGAAATATTAGCAGTTAAAACAACGCCGTCTATCTCGCCAGAGTCATAACCTAAGCTAATTAGTTTTCGTTCAAAATTAGCGTCGGGAATGGCTGTAGTAACAATGGTAGCAGAACAATTCGTACTATATCTTGCAGTTGCATCCTTGTTGGGCCAATTTGCTGTACTATAAGTTGCATTATCTACTTGGATACAGGTTAAATCTGGGTTTTCTCTTGCGTCAAAACTATTATCAACCGATGATCCCCAAATAAAATTAATATTATTTCCATTTTTAAGGTTTAAAAAAGTTAAATTGTTATTTTGAGCTTCTAGGGATGTTAAAGCCGTATTTGAAGAAACATCTAAACTAGTTAATTGATTGGAAATACAACCTAAACGAGTTAAAGCCGTATTTGCAGAAACATCTAAACTCGTTAATTGATTGGAAGAACACCATAAACGAGTTAAAGCCGTATTTGCAGAAACATCTAAACTCGTTAATTGATTGGAAGAACAATATAAAGTAGTTAAAGCAGTAAAAGCTTCAATACCAGATAAATTAGATATTTGTCTACCTCTAATATCTAAAAAAGTAACAGCTACGGCATCAGAGTTTAAAATACTATCATTTTGGGCAACAATATTGTAGCTGTCCAATAAAACTTTTCTAAAGTTAGCATCTGGTATTTCTGTTTTTTGAGAAAAACCGACAAAACTTGATAGAAGAAAGGTAATAAGAAAAAAGTAAATCAGTAAAACGGGGGTTTTACGAGTGGGGTCTAATTTTTTATCAATCTTTAGTTCCATTTTTTTATATTTAATATTTTCCCTACTTCAAAATTTTATAGTTAGTTTTTTGGGTTATTTCCAACTAAGACAATTATGAATTATCTTTTTTGTGCTTGTTATTGTTAAGTTTCACAAGGTTGTTGCTTTCAACTTGTCTTAATAATTTTCAAATTTAGTATTTTATTTTTAAAACTGTCAGGTTTTTCTTTAAATATTTCAGGGTCTAATTCATACCATTTTTCAACTGCATTAAAAGGCGTTTTTACCTTTAGTTCTCTTCTTAAACTTCCGTGCCTTCTGTATAGATTATAATGGACTAAGAAATTCATTAAATCAATGTTCATTTCTTCTAAAGAATTATACTTTGTTCTTTTGATAGTACCTTTCTTTATAATATCATTTGCTTTCTCAACCATTCCATTTGTCTTTGGCGTGAATGGCTTAGTGCATCTATGGTCTATGCTATTGTCCTGACAAATAACATCTAATTTGCTTGGTTTTGTACAATATTCTCCCTTTTTATTTTTTAGTAATCTATTGGTAAACTCAAGTCCATTATCTGTTAGAACATGTGTAATTCCAAAAGGGAAAAAATTTATACATTCTATCATAAATGCCTCTGCATTTGCACTTGTCTTAGCGTCGTATATTTTATAATATAAGGTTCTGGTAGCTCTATCTATGGCTACAAAAAGATACTGTTTTGAACCATTTATTTTTGGCAAATACGTAACATCCATATGTAAATATCCGGGGTCGTATTCTTTGAATTTCTTCGCTTTTTCTCTTTCTTTTTTAGGGACAGTATTAACTTTTTCACGAACAAAAGTTCTATAAACAGCACTCCTAATCTTTACTGGCTCCTCAGGGCGTATAGCTTCTGTAATCTCATCTAATGACCACCAAGTAATTGTCCTTAGTTCAACGGCGATAAGCATTTCTATTTCGCTAAGTGAGTAACGAATCTTATTAGGTCTTGAACTTCTATCTTCAAAAATCTCTCTGTTTTTCCATTTACTAATTGTGTTCTCTGATACCCCAATTTTCTCGGATAATTCTAAATTTGTTGCTTTGCTCTTGTTAATTTCCTTTCGCAATCGTACATTTGTTGTTGCGTTTGAATGATAAGTTTGTTTCATCTTTTTATTTTTTTAATTAAACAATTAGCTGTAATTTGGTTATTAATTTGATAACACAAAGTAAATACAATTATATGTATTACGCAAATAATTATTAACTATAATTATGACACATAAGCAAAAAATATTAAAATATCTTGATTTTAAAGGAATTACGCAAGGTAAATTTTGCATTAAATGTGGCTTTTCAAATAGTTTTTTAGCTTCCGGCAGTTACTTTGGAACAGATAAACTAACAATAATAGTTAAAAATTATAAGGATTTGAACATAAATTGGCTACTGTTTGATGATGAAGAAATGCTTTTATATTCTGATAACACAGCAAAAAAAACATCAAAAGTATATGGCTTAAATTATAAAGATAAATATATAGATGTACTCGAAGAAAACAGAGAGTTGAACAAAAAAATGAATTTGTTAAGAGAAAGTAATGAGAGATAAAAAAACCTTGATAACTATATTGGCTCAACTTTTTAATTGCGATGTAAATTTGTATTTTAGCCAAAACTATAAAAGCTATGGATGCTAAACAAATAAGCGGTTATTTTACAAGTTTATCAGAATCAAATCAGGATAACTTACTAAAAGATTTGAATAGGAATAGGATTAAAATAGAATAGGATTGTTCAGAATTATTACAATTAAGAGGTTTTACTATTGTGGTAGCCAAAAGCTATCTTTATTTATACGAAATAATAAAATCGGTATAACATCAAATACAAAAAGCTTTAAAAATAACTATGAAAAAAATACTCTTATCTATTTTTGCTCTTTTGCTCGTATGCCAGTTAGGATTTAGCCAACATATACAGCTTTCTCCCGATGCAGAAATAAGTATTATTACCGTTGGTCCAGGCAAAGTGCTTTACGAAGGTTTTGGTCACAGCACCATCAGAATAAAAGATAAAAATCACAATATTGATTTAGCTTATAATTATGGTATTTTTGATTTTAATTCATCTAATTTTTATATAAATTTCACCAAAGGAAAATTATTATACAAACTAGCAAGATACCCGTTTCATTATTTTGTAGATAGCTACAAACAGAATAAACGCTGGATAAAAGAGCAAATATTAAACCTGTCTATAAAAGAAAAACAACAATTCTTTATATATTTAGAAAATAATGCAAAGCCAAAAAATGCTACCTATTTATATGACCCTTTTTTTGATAATTGCTCTACAAAAATGGTTAGTATAACTAAAATAATTTTAGGAGATAAAGTTACTTTTTTATACAATCATTTAACTAAAAATCTATCTTTTAGGCAATTAATGAATAGAGAAATACTGTGGAATACTTGGGGTAGTTTCGGAATAAATTTGGCTTTGGGAAGTAAATTGGATAAAAAAGCAACTGCCAATCAATATAACTATCTACCAGACTATGTGTTTTCTGCCTTTAATAATGCACTTTTAAACAAAAAAAATAACATAAATAAACTGGTGAAAAAAGAACAATTTATCTTGCAATTTAAAGAAATTAAACAATCTATTTCTATTTTTAATCCTCTGTTTATTTTATCTTTAATTAGTTTGATAGGATTATTTATTACTTTTAAAGACATTAAAAATAAACAAAGAACAAAATGGTTAGATTTTATAGTGTTCTTTTCCACGGGATTAATTGGCTCGTTAATTGTCTTTTTATGGTTTTTTACTAGCCACTCAACCGCTCCAAATAATTTTAATTTTCTATGGTCTTTTGCACCAAACTTAGTTGTTGCATTTTATATAGTTAAAAATAATCTCAAAAAATGGTTAAAAAAATATATACAATTTATTTTAATACTTTTACTGTCAATACCATTTATTTGGATTGGAGGAATTCAATTATTACCAACGGCAATTATTCCTTTATTAATCCTTTTAAGTGTAAGATATTGGGCTTTGATAAAACTACTCAAGGTGAAAAACTAAAAATTGGTTGCTGGTTTCAAACCTCCAACTGTACGTCTCTAAATAAGGTTGACCGTTTTTAACATTAATTTTTCTTTTTTTCTCATAGTTTCCGTCAGTCTGTTTTGCTTTGGTAAATTTAACCTATATTTTTTAAACTCAATAGAGCTCCTTTTTAATGGTCTAAATCCATTGTGAATTCGCTTTGTATTGTAGTGCACAACAGCCTTTTTAACGCCCTAATATTTGAACTCGCTCGCATATTATCAGACATATTATGACCCACTATTATTTTGGTATATACATCTAATATAAACTTCGTAATTCCAATTTATAATGTTTTATTTTTGCTAAAAATTTTAAGCCTTGCAAAAATCGATTTCAATAACTGCTTTATCATCAATTTCTGCACTTGGAAGCAATGAAAACCAAGTCTGGAAAAACTATTTGAATGACTCCCATTTTATTAGCAAAAAGAAATTAGGGAGGCTTTCTGCGTTGGTCGCTCAAATTTCTAAAGAAGATAAAGAAGAAATAGAAAATCTGAAAAATTTAGATTTCAAATATAAAAATTTAGATAATTCTGTGCTATTTGCAATTTATGTATCCAGAAAAGCGATACAAAAAACGGATTGGAAATCTTCGGATAATTTCGGGATTAATATCGGTTCTTCGCGTGGAGCAACAGCCTTATTTGAAGAGCACCATCAATCATTTTTAGAAAATAATATTGCCAAAACATTGAGTTCTCCAACCACTACATTGGGAAATATCTCATCTTGGGTTGCTCACGATTTGCAAACTAACGGTCCAGAAATTTCGCATTCTATAACTTGCTCCACAGCTTTACATTCTTTGTTAAATGGCATAGCTTGGATAAATTCAGGAATGTCAGAAAAATTTTTGGTCGGTGGAAGTGAGGCTGCATTAACTGATTTTACCATCGCACAGATGCGGGCGTTAAAAGTCTATGCCAAAAATAACGACGAATATCCCTGTAAAGCATTCAATTTAAAAAAGGAAGACAACACGATGGTTATTGGAGAAGGAGCGTCGGTAATTTGTTTAGAAAAAGGAATTCAAAAACAGGCAATAGCAACAATTATTGGAATTGGCTATGCAACGGAAATTTTAGAGCATAATATTTCTATTTCTGCTGAAGCAACTTGTTTTCAAAAATCTATGAAAATGGCGTTGGGAGAAATTAATCCAGATAAAATTGACGCAATTGTGATGCACGCACCGGGAACAATTAAAGGAGATATCTCAGAATACAAGGCTATTCAAAGAGTTTTTTGTGATAAAATTCCTTTTTTAACCACAAATAAATGGAAACTTGGTCATACGTTTGGCTCGTCGGGAATGTTGAGTATTGAGTTGGCAATTCTAATGTTAAAGCATCAGCAGGCCGTAGAAGTTCCGTTTGCAAAAAAGCAGGAGCATCCAAAACAATTAAAAAAAATATTGATAAACGCCGTCGGATTTGGCGGAAATGCTGTTTCTGTTTTGTTGAGTAAGAGAGAAGATAATTACGAATTTTGAATTACGAATTGGTAGGCAGTTTCCAGTATTCAGTTTCCAATTCGTAATTATTTTGGCTCTTTTTCAACTTTTAGTTACCTTTGGCAAATAATATACAACTTGTATTTATGAGCGTAGTAAGACACAACTGGACGAAAGAAGAAATTTTAGAAATATACAACAAACCGCTAATGGATTTGTTATACGAAGCAGCAACAATCCACAGAAAACAACATAACCCAAATGTAGTTCAGGTATCTACATTATTATCAATTAAAACTGGCGGATGTTCTGAAGACTGCGGATATTGTCCGCAAGCGGCACGCTATCATACAGATGTAGAAGGAGACGATTTGATGTCGGTTATGCAGGTAAAAGCACAGGCTTTAAGAGCAAAAGAGTCTGGTAGTTCTAGAGTTTGTATGGGGGCAGCGTGGAGAAATGTAAAAGACGGACCAGAATTTGAGCAAGTTTTAGAGATGGTTAGAAGTGTTAACAAACTGGATATGGAAGTCTGTTGTACATTAGGAATGGTTACAGAAAATCAGGCACAACGCTTGGCGGAGGCTGGTTTGTACGCGTATAATCACAATTTAGATTCATCAGAAGAATATTATAAAAAAGTTATTTCTACACGTGGTTTTAAAGACCGTTTGAAAACAATAGACAATGTTCGCAAAACAAATGTAACAGTTTGCTCTGGAGGTATTATAGGTATGGGAGAATCTGTGGAAGACAGAGCGGGAATGTTAATTGCATTATCAACCTTAAATCCGCAGCCGGAATCTACTCCAATAAATGCTTTAGTTGCCGTAGAAGGAACTCCTTTGGAAGGCGAAAAGCCAGTGGAAATATGGGAGATGATTCGTATGGTTGCGACCACCAGAATTGTGCTGCCAGAAACTCAAGTTCGTTTATCCGCAGGAAGAATACAGATGAGCAGAGAAGGACAAGCTATGTGTTTCTTTGCTGGAGCAAATTCTATTTTTGCTGGCGATAAATTATTGACAACTCCAAATCCTGACGTAAATGAGGATATGAAAATGTTTGATTTGTTAGGATTAAATCCGCAGAAACCATTTACAAAAAAGGTACAGCCACAAACCGTAGAGGCGGAAAATTCAGAATATCAATCATTAGGTGAAAAACCTAAATGGACACGCCCGAAACATAAAATTGAGCGAAATGAATTGGCGAGACAAAAAAGGGCTAAATTCTAATTATAACAGTGCTTTGTTTAATTCGGCTATACTAAAATTTAATGGTACATTTGGGAATTAATTTTTTATTATGACAAATTTTGTTGATTTTTTACGAAAGATATTAGGTGTTGCAGATTAAATTCAGCAGGTAGAATTCAACCTGTTTTAGCAAAGGCAGAGGTTTTCTGAATTTTGACAGATTTAGAATTAATATGCTATTTTATTTTATAAAACTTAATCTGATACCACTAAAAATTTAATTATGCCACTTATTAAAAGAAATTTAGAGGTTATTTATTATATAAATCAAATTGTTAAATTACAACCTGAGTAGTTACAAATAAAAAATGATTCTATTCAATTACGAAACTGATTTTAACTTATCCAATGAAGATATTATTGTAAAATGGATTACTTCTTGTATAGAAAAAAAGACTTTTAAAACAGGGGAAATCAATTATATTTTTTGTGATGATGATTCTCTTCATAAATTAAATTTGGAGTTTTTAAATCACGATACTTTTACAGATATTATAAGTTTTGACAATACGATTGGGAAGCTAATAAGTGGAGATATTTTTATTTCCGTTGAAAGAGTAAAAGAGAATGCAGAAACCTTTAATGTCCCGTTTAATGACGAATTACACAGAGTAATGATTCACGGAATTTTGCATTATTTAGGCTTTAAAGACAAGAATAAAGAACAAAAATCAATAATGAGAAGTGAAGAAAACAAGTGTTTATTGAATTTAAACAACTATTTTTCAGATAAATAAAAACAATGTTTCACGTGAAACATATTAAATGAGTATTTTTTCAACAACATACGATATTATAGTAGTCGGTGGCGGTCACGCGGGAAGTGAAGCTGCGGCTGCAAGTGCAAATATGGGAACTCATACATTGTTAGTAACAATGAGTTTGCAAAATATTGCACAGATGAGTTGCAACCCAGCAATGGGAGGGATTGCAAAAGGACAAATCATCAGAGAAATTGATGCTTTAGGCGGTTATAGCGGGATTATTACTGATAAAACAGCTATTCAATTTAAAATGCTTAATAAATCTAAAGGACCTGCAATGTGGAGTCCAAGGGTTCAAAGTGATAGAATGCGTTTTTCAGAAGAGTGGAGAAAGACTTTGGAGAAAACAAAAAATTTAGATTTTTATCAGGATTCTGTAAACGGTTTACTATTTGATAAAAATAAAATTGTTGGCGTAAAAACAGTTTTAGGCTTAGAAATAAAAGCTAAAACCGTAATATTAACCGCAGGAACTTTCTTAAACGGATTAATCCATATCGGAGAAAAAACATTTGGAGGCGGTAGAGCAGGAGAAAGCGCATCTACAGGAATAACAGAGGATTTGGTAGCTGTTGGCTTTGAATCTGGCAGAATGAAAACAGGAACTCCGCCAAGAGTTGACGGAAGATCTTTAGATTATTCTAAAATGATCGAACAGCCCGGAGATGAATTTCCAGAAAAATTTTCATATTTGCCAAGCACTAAATCAATACAAGAACAACGCCTGTGCTACTTGACACACACAAACAAGCAAGTCCATGATTTATTACGCGAAGGGTTTGACAGGTCGCCAATGTTTAACGGCAGAATTAAAAGCACAGGTCCTAGATATTGCCCGTCAATTGAAGATAAAATAGACCGATTTGCATCAAAAGATAAGCATCAAATTTTTGTAGAACCAGAAGGCTGGAATACGATAGAAATTTATGTAAACGGGTTTTCTACTTCTTTGCCGGAAGATGTTCAAGACAAAGCTATTCGCTCTATTGCCGGGTTTGAAAATGTGAAATTTCTGCGGTACGGATATGCGATAGAATACGATTATTTTCCGCCGACACAATTAACGCATACATTGGAAACCAAATTGATTAAAAATTTGTTTTTTGCTGGTCAAATTAATGGAACAACTGGCTATGAAGAAGCAGCTTCACAAGGTTTAATGGCAGGAATAAACGCTGCGTTAAAAGTTCAGAATAAAAAATCTTTTGTGCTAAAAAGAAGTGAAGCATATATTGGCGTTTTGATTGATGATTTAATCACAAAAGGAACAGAAGAGCCTTACAGAATGTTTACTTCTAGGGCAGAATACAGAACTCTATTACGGCAAGATAACGCTGATTTACGTCTTACTCCAATATCTTTTAAGATAGGTTTGGCATCACAAGAGAGAATGAATAGAGCAACAGAAAAGAAAGAGAAAACAGAAAAATTAATCAATTTTTTAACAAATTTAAGCGTTAAGAAAGATGTTATAAATCTTATTTTAGAGGGAAAAAATCTTGCGTTGGTTTCGCAATCTATGAAGTTAATTAAAGTTGCCACAAGACCTCAATTATTTTTTTCTGATTTTATTCATATAAATGAATTAAAAAAGTTTATTTATGATAATAATATTGATGCAGAAATTATTGAACAGGTAGAAATTCATCTAAAATATTCTGGCTATATTGAAAAGGAAAAAAACAACGCAGACAAATTAAATAGATTAGAAAACATTTCTATTCCTTCGGAATTTAATTACGCTAAAGTGAAATCATTATCCTATGAAGCTAGAGAAAAACTAACCAAAATTAAGCCAACTTCTATTTCTCAAGCTAGTAGAATAAGTGGCGTTTCGCCAAGCGATGTCTCCGTTTTATTGGTTTATATGGGGAGATAAATAAATTACGTATTTTGAATTACAATTCAACAAATTTTGTATCAAATTTGGCATAAAAAACAACATAAACAAAAAATGTTCCTCGTGGAACATATAAGCTATTTATCAAAAAATGGAGCAAAAAAAAAATCTATATGAGGAATTAATTCCTTTGATGAGATGTAAGGATTATACGGTTTCTCAAGAGTTGTATGAGTTATTAAAAAACAAAAAGTATCAAATGCTGGTTACTTTTCCTGTCCCTTCAAATTTAGAAAATTACTATAAAAGTGAAGATTATATTTCACATACTAATTCGAAAAAGTCATTTTTAGATAAAATTTATCAAAGAGTTAGAAAGCATACTTTACAAAAGAAAGTTTTGTTGATTAATTCTTTTGATACGGAGGAAAAATCTATTTTGGATGTTGGAGCAGGAACAGGAGATTTTTTAGATAATTGTAGAACAAGCGGCTGGGAAATTTTAGGAATTGAACCAAACAAAGATGCCAGAAAAATATCTTTAGAAAAAGGAATAAAATTAGAGAAAAATTTATTTTCTATCAACTCAAAAAAATTTGACGTAATTTCACTCTGGCATGTTTTGGAGCATATCGCCAATTTACAGGAGTATATTAAAAAACTAAAAACATTATTAAAACCAAATGGCGTGCTAATAATTGCTGTGCCAAATTATAAAAGTTATGATGCTATTTATTACAAAAAGTATTGGGCTGCGTTTGATGTGCCAAGACATTTGTGGCATTTTTCTCAATTTTCAATCCGTAAACTTTTTAATGAAATTGATATGAAAATTACGGCAATCAAACCGATGAAGTTTGATTCTTATTATGTTTCGCTGTTGAGTGAAAAAAACAAATCGGGATTTATAAATCCGCTTAGAGCTTTTTACGTGGGTTTTAGTTCAAATCTAAAAGCGAAAAGAACTTCGGAATATTCTTCGCTAATTTATATTATAAAGAATCAATAAAGCGTCTTTAAACGCTTGTTTTTAGGTATTTTTTGTGCAAAAGAGAGTTCGTAGTCCAAATAATTTTTGTAATCCTTTAAAAACAGCTTTAAAAAAGAGTTTTATATAGCTTTTTTCTATTAAAAAAGCACAAACCATTGTAATTATTTATACTTGTTCGGTCGTAGAATTGTTCGAATCACCAAATTATTTATCCGTAATTCATTAGTTGCTTAGTAAGAAAATTCCAAAAATTGTTATTATAAAATAAACAGCTAAGGTCATTGCTCCTGCATAATCTTTTGCTAAACGCTGTCCAATTAATAAAAATATCAAGGTTATCGCCGCTAATTCTATGCCTAAAAGAGCTACTTCTCGAATTCCATAATTTAGTAATTGATAAATTCCGAAAACCATTAAAGCACTAGCAATAATTTCTAAAGCCAAAATTGTCCCTAACAATAATGGAACCATATTTTTTAGCAGAGAGTCTTTAAAATGACCTTTAACAAAAGATAAATTTCCTTTCCAATCGGTAATTTTATCAATTCCTGATTGTAAAAATGTAACTATTAAAAAAATTAAAATTAATACTTCTGTTGAATAACTTTGTAGTAAACACATAATTATTATTATTTACAAACTCCTAAATTCAATTAGTAATTGCGATGTAAATTTGTATATTAGCCAAAAATATAAAAATTATGGACACAAAACAAGTAAGTAGCTATTTTGGAACTTTTAAACGCCAGTAAAGGGGAAAGGGTAGTTATCACATTCAGCATATTAATAATTTACAAAGGGCTGATGCTAATAGGATTTATAGCAATATTGAAGTTGATTATTTGAAAATTTGTGATACACTGCAATTTTGAGGTTGAGCCAGCATATTTTAACCTAAATTATCAGTAAAATCAATACTTGAGAAACTATTAAATATATTTTTTGGGGGAATGGCTAAGTTAATTTATTTATTAAGTGGCAGATTCAATCATTATGTAAGTCTTTGATTTTGTGTAAACTTGGTTATGAGTTATGTAATTGGTTGTCGGTTGTCAGTTTAATTCGTAATTCCATTTACCTTGTACACGTAAAATCTGCTCAATAATATCTCTTACGCAGCCTTCTCCTCCTTTTTTATGCGAAATATATTTTGAAATCTGTTGAATTTCCGAAGTAGCATCATTAGGGCAGCAAGGCAATCCGACCTCCTTCATCACAGGATAATCAGGAATATCATCTCCCATATACAGCACATTTTCAGGTTTCTGTCGGTGTATTTCTAACAACTCATTATACTTCTCAATCTTATTATGAACCCCCAAATAAATATCTGTAATTCCAAGACCTTCTAATCTTGTTCTCACTCCTTCATTACTTCCACCAGAAATAATACATACATTTAAACCTGTTAAAACTGCTGATTTTAAGGCATATCCGTCTTTAATATTCATATGTCTAATTAATTCGCCACTGGGCATAATAGTTATAATTCCGTTGGTAAGAACCCCATCTACATCAAAAATTAAGGTATTTATTTGGGGCAATAATTTTTTATAGCTCTGTTCCATAATCGCTTTGTTGTATAGATTTTGTTAGTAATTTATAAATTTCTTGCTGATGATTATTCAAATCTTTTAGATGATTTTCGATTGTATTTTCGTCCTTTCTTATCGCAGGTCCAGTCTGAGCATTTACAGGAGAAATATCCCTTATTTTTCTTGCAGTTTCTTCAATCAATGGCTGTAAAATTCTAAAAGAGACATTGTTATTATAGCAAATATCACTGCCTATTTTGTATAAATGATTTACAAAATTATTGACAAATACCGCAGCAATATGTAAACTTTTACGTTGTTCATAATTTAGATAATACACTTTGTTGCCGATAGCTTTTGCCAATGTTTCTAACAGAGCTAAATCCTTCTTGTTTTCGGTTTCTAAGCAAAATGGAATTTTAGAAAAGTCTAAATTTTTGTTTTTGGAAAAACTTTGCAGAGGATAAAAAATTCCTTTTCGACCATTATTTTCCAATGAACTCATCGTTAGATTTCCAGAAGTATGAACCACCAACGAGTTTTTAATTTTAGAAGATATTTCAATGATAGAATCATCGGGAATAGCAATAATACAGACATCTACCTCTTTTAGATTTTCTATAATATCAGTTGTAGAAGTCTTATTTTTTAGGTGTTTTACGCTTTCAATATTCCTAGAAAAAACCTGAATAACAGATACATTTGCCGCTTTTAAAAAAACATCTGTAAGATGAGAGGCTACATTTCCACTACCAATAATTGAAACTGAAATCATAAATGCGAAGATATTAAATTTATAAGCATTTATGAATTACGATTAAACAATTTGATAATTACACAATTCAACAACATTTAACTTTTATTTTTTAGTTTTCCACTTAGTATAAAAGTTGTTTACAACTTTTATAAACTGCATATAATCATCATTTTTAACAGAAATAATATAAGAGGAATCGCCCACTTTAATTGTAGCCATATCTTTTACATCTCCGGGCATAAAAAACCCGCTTTTTGTTGCTGAAACTGCTTTAAAACTTCCTTCACCATTACCGATAAGCAATTTGCCATAGCCCGCATCATTTCTAGTTGTTTCAACCTCTGAAACATGTAAATTACCCACAATTAGAATATCTAAATTTCCATCACTATCATAATCATTCACCAAAATTTGATTGATACTAGAAATTTGTGCCTGAATTGGTAAATAATGGCTAATGAATTTTCCTTCTTTATTTTCTAAAAATATACTTGCAAAAGATTTTACTTGATAATGAATAGAATTTTTCAAATCTTTTTCGGTATAAATATCCACTAAGGTTGCTTCGGAAAAACTTTTATAATTCCTAAACTTTGCCTTAATAGACGGTATTTGTTGTGATGAACATTCACGTCCCCGAACAGGATATTGTTGACCTTCGTTATAATAACTTAAAACAATATCATCTTTTAAGTCTTTGTCAAAATCATTGACAAAAATATCAAAAGTTTCATCTTCAGTTGCTTTGTATTTATAATTTAATCCGTTGTTACCAACTATATAATCCATATCGCCATCATTGTCAAAATCACCCTCTTTGATGCTCCACCACCATCCTGTGGTGTCAATATTCAATCCCAGTTTTTCAGAGACTTCTTTAAATCCAGTTTTGGAATTCTCAAAGATTCTAATTGGCATCCACTCGCCAACAACAATAATATCCAGCCAGCCATCATTATTAAAATCGGAAATGACAGCACTAGTTGCCATACCTAAATCAGCAAATTCTTTTGCCATACTTTGAGTTCTGTCTTTAAATTTAACTTTTCCATTCTCGCTCGTATTTATCAAAATATAACTCGAGGCAGGATAAGGGTAATTTTTAGGCATCTGACGTCCTAAAACCAATAAATCTTTCTTGCCATCTTTATTAAAATCTTCGGCATATACTCTTGAGCCACTTGTAATCATTTTTGGCAAAGCAGAATCGTCTGCCTTTGTAAAATTACCACGACCGTCATTTAAGTACAATCTATCTTGAAGCCATTTTGAATTTGAGTCGAATTCATAGCCACCACTCACAACATATAAATCGTTGTCTCCATCTTGGTCTGCATCAAATATAATTGCTCCAACATCCTCGCTCACCAAATTTGATTCAAACACATTTGTTTTATTAATGACAAAACCATTTTGAGATTGTAAATAAATAGTTCCTGTATAATTTGAAGAACCACCTACAAAATAGTCATCTAAGCCATCTCCATTTAAATCTCCCACTGCTAAAGCAGGTCCGAAATGAGACATTTTATGAGGTAGCAAAACTTGATGTACAAAATCGTCATAATAATTCTCAATATGCTTGTGTTTAAGAAATAAATTACTTTTTTCAGTGGAAAACAGTGGCTTAGGTAGTTCTTTTGAAATTTCTGTTTTGGTTACTGCATCACTATACCGTATTATCAATCTTTGATTTGAATTTACGTTTGATAAAATTTGGATTTTACCATCTGTCCATATAATTTTAATCTCGTCAATTATTGTTTTTTTATTCAACCCAAAATGTAATTCTGGTGCGACAGATGATTGAAATCCTCTAGTCATAGTTAGTTCCTGTAGTTGGGTGTCATCGCCAGTTTTCACATATACTCTATTTCCCAAACCAAATTTATTCCCGTCTTTGCCTTCAAATCGGATTGTTATATAATTATTGATTTCAGAGCTTGTGTTTTCAAATACTGAGGCAAAATCATCAATATTATTTATTATAATTTCTAAATCTCCATCGTTATCCAAATCAGCATAAGCCACACCATTAGAAAATCCTTCATATTTAATTCCCCAAATATCATTAGCTTGTTCAAATTTCAGATTTCCTTTGTTTCTAAATACAAAATTGTCGATTTTTTCAGACGGGATTGCTAAACTTTTCTCTAATAAATCTTCTTTTGACAATTTCATTTTCTTCATTTCAATAAAATAATCTCTATTGTTTATTTCTCTACGGGTTCCGTTTGAAATAAAAATATCTTTTAAACCATCATTATCCAAATCGGCAAATAATGGTCCCCAACTCCAGTCTGTTGACGAGAGACCTGCCAGTCTTGATACATCGCTAAAATATGGTAAGGAATCAATTAAAATTCCGCTATTCAGTTGCAAAATATTCTGCATATATTGGTAATGGAAGCCAGCATTCACAGTTCCCCAAAATAATTTTGGGTTCATATTTGCCATATTTGCTTTTTGGCGACGATTATTTTTTGCCATCATATCTACCTGAAGAATGTCTAACTTTTGGTCGTTATTAAAATCGGCAATATCAACGCCCATTCCATAGAATGCTGTGTGCTTGGTTGTGTTTTTTATTTGTTCAACAAAAGTTCCGTCTTGGTTATTGATATACAAAAAATCTGGTGAACTAAAGTCATTAGAGATATAGATATCTTGCCATCCGTCATTATTTAAATCTCCTACGGTACAGCTTAGCGATAATCCAAAGGATCTAAGTCCTGCTTTATCAGTTACGTCAGTAAAGGTATTTCCATCATTGCGAAATAACTTGTCTGATTCTACATCTCTGTGATTACTCATTTTTATTCGGTAGTGATTATTTGGTGCGTTGAATTTGGTGGGAGGGTAAGTTGCGAGATAGACATCTAAATCTCCATCTAAATCATAATCAAAGAAAGTTGCTTGGATACTATTTCCAACATCAGCCAATCCAAATTTAATTCCTTTTTCAGAAAAGGTTTCATCACCATTATTAATATATAATAGATTTCCTTTGGGTTCATACTTACCGCTTACCGAACAATAAATATCCAAAAAACCGTCATTATTTACATCAGCCATAGTAACGCCGGTAAACCATCTATTATCCCCTAACAGACCAGCAGTTTTTGAAATGTCTTCAAATTTCAAATTACCTTTGTTTAAATACAATCTATTTGAAACCATATTGCCTGTGAAGAAAACATCTTTTAGCCCGTCGTTATTAATATCACCTATGGAGACACCACCGCCCATATACATATAGGCATAAGATAAATAATTTAAAGAATCGTTTTCAGTTAAATTATTTAAAAAATCTATTCCTGTTTTTTCAACCGTTAATTTATTGAATATTGTATTCTTTTCACGCTTTTTGTTTTCACAAGAACACAGGCAGGACAGCACATATAATGATAAAATAAGTTTTTTCATTCAAATATATAATACCTATTTGACTATAAAATATTGCATAAATTAATTACGATTGACGATTTTTGAATTACTATTAAATTATCAAGACATTATTTATGCAACATTTTATAATCAAGTTAGTATTAAAACCCGGGATTTTGTTTTAAAATGTTGCTACTTAAATCAATTGCAGATATTGGTATTGGAAATAAGTCATACGTGGCGATATACGTATTTACTTTTGTGCCAAAATTAGTAATTGTACGTGCTTCATTAGTAAAATATTTATTCATTACTGAAACTGCATTGCCCCATCTTCTCAGGTCAAAAAGTCTATGACCTTCCATACCTAATTCAACACGACGTTCAAAACGTACGGCTTTTCTTGCCATATCAATATCGCTAAATGCCGTGTAGGGTTCAATTTTATAATTGGCAGCATCACCAGAACCGTCGGTGGCTTGCACGTAGGTTGAATTTTTTGCTCTATTTCTAATCATATTTACATTGGTTAGGGCAGTTGCCATATCGCCAGTTTCAACAGCCGCTTCGGCAGCCATTAATAAAACGTCGGCATAACGCATAATATGATAGTTTATGCCCGAGAGTTGTTGTCCCCACCCGCCAGTTGCTTGGTTTTCAGTTTCACCATCCCAATAGATATTTTTCTTAGATAAATACGGACCTGAGATATCAGAGAAGCCAGCACGAATCCAATCTTTGCCTATATGTTCACCATAGCCATTGTAGTCAATTCCTCTACGACCTACGGTATAATCAGCACGAGGGTCTAAAGGTCCTGTATGCAGAGTAAATGCTTCGTCGCTACTTATGCCATAGTCACTTGCAACATCTGTTTGGTTGTATGTGTCTAATAAAGGAAGTCCAGAGTTATCTGTTTGGAATGCGTTTAATAAATCTTGTGTTGGTTGATAAAATCCACAACAAGAGCCAAATGGTCCGGGGTTAGGAAAATTCAATACTCCGGCTGAGTTGCCATTGTAAGATTGTCCGGAGTCGGTAGCAAACTGAATTGAGAAAATAGATTCCGTACTGTTATCGCCAGCTAATCTGAAATTATCTACGAAATCACTCATCAATGAGTATGGTCCATTATTTACAATATCGTTTAATAATGTTGCAGCAGCAGACCAATCAGATTGGTATAGGTGTACTTTTCCTAAGAATGCCTTTGCAGTCCATAAAGTTGGTCTTCCCGCTACAGGTTGTGTAGCTGGCAAATTATTCATAGCGTAGTCAAAATCGGCTTCTATTTGGTCCCATATAGGGCCTGGGTTAGGTTGATTAAATTCTGTATTTGCATAATTTTCATCGGATATATAAGGTACGTTACCCCACATTTTTTGCAATTCAAAATTATAGTGACCGCGTAGAAATCTGGCTTCAGCTAATTGTGCTAAAAAATCACCATTTTCAATAGTTGCTATCAACGAAATAACTGCGTTTGCTCTATTAATTCCAGCAAATATAGCTCCCCATTTTCCGTAAAAATATCCATTACCAGTTGCCCAGTTAAATATTTCGACTTCTTTTAAATCAGCCTGATCGTCATCGGTACTTCCTTTGTGTGCGTCGTCAGAAATGACATCCATTATCCAATTATCACCGGATACAGCCCATCCGTTACCAAAACCGTTTGCTCTTACTCCATCTAGTGTAGAATAAGCACCGATAAGTAATAAATTAACACCTGTTTCGTTTTTAAGAGCTTCGTCGCTAAGTGCACCTACTGCAGGCGACTTAGTAAACTCATCGCTACATGCTAAAATTCCGAATAGCAATGCAACATAAATTAGTCCTTTTTTCATTTTTTTAAAATTTAATATTAGCACCTATAGTAAATATCTGCGAGATTGGGTAAAGACGACTGTCAATACCTAAACTTAAGTTATTATATGCAATAACCTCTGGGTCAAATCCACTATAACTGGTGATTGTAAATAAGTTAGTTGCTTGTACATATAATCGTAAAGTGTTCATTCCAATCTTATCTGTGATGGTTTCAGGCAAGGTGTATCCAATCTGTAAATTTTTCAATCTAAAGTAGGAGCCATCTTCCACGAAATACGAGTTAGCAGAAGCTTCTTCTAGTGGATAAGAAGCTGTTAATGCTGGTACGGATGTATTTGTATTTGAAGATGTCCATGCGTCTAAAACTCTGGTACTCCTGTTCCCTTTAAAAAACAATCCAAAATCAGTAAATACTTTGTTGTAATTATAGATATCGTTTCCTTGAGAACCTGTAAAGAATAATTGTGCATCAAAACCTTTGTATGTGAGGTTTGCATTTATTCCATAAGTAAAATCAGGATGTGGAGAGCCAATATTTGTTCTATCATCATCATCTACGGTGCCATCGCCGTTTATATCAGCAAATTCCATCCTGCCAGAGCTGTCTAAACTGGTTACTTTACGACCATAAAAATAAGACATTTCAGCACCTACTTCGGTCCTCGTTACAGCACCATTTCTAATATCTCCTCTACCTGAAACGAAATCGCTAATTAAACTTATAATTTCATTCTTATAGTGTGATATGTTTGCACTAATTTTATAATGAAGCCCACCTCTCGTTTCATCATTATAGCCTATACCCAAATCAAAACCAGTATTTTTAACGTCTCCTAAATTTACGAGAGGAGCACTAGCGTCAATTGCGGTTGAGCTAATCAAACTGAGGTCGCGAGTAACTAAATCTTTTGTTTTAATTTGATAAAACTCAGCACCAACTGATAATTTACTGTTCAACATTGACAAATCAACGCCAAAGTTTGTAGCTACAGAGGTTTCCCATTTCAAATTAGGGTTACCAACCTGAGTTAATAAAGCTCCTGTTGCAATACTTCCTGTATTACCATTAAATGCGTAATTGGCTTGTCTTTCACTTAAACCAGAAATATTTATAGTTGGATTATTTCCTGGTAATGTTTGATTTCCTAATTGACCCCACGAAGCTTTTACTTTAATTCTGTTGATTAAGACATCTTCGGGGTAAAAATCTTCTTCGCTCAAAACCCAACCTCCGCTAAATGAAGGAAAAATATTAGTCTGATTATCTCCTAAAAAACGTGATGACGTATCTCTTCTAAGTGTTCCAGTTGCGTAGTATTTATTTTGGTAAGAGTAGTTTGCTGTTCCAAAAATAGACCATAAAGAACTCCAACCTGCGAAAGCATTAGAGACATTTGGCGTACCCGAACCGTTGTTTAACAAATAGAAATCTGGAGTTTCAAATAAGTATCCTGTCCTAGATATTGTTTTTCCCTTGCCTTCATTTTTTAATGCTTCAATACCAATAAGTGCATTTATAGAGTGATTTCCAAATGATTTATTGTAGTTGACTGTGTTTGTCCAAACCCAATTATGGGAGGTACTATCTCCTTCTCTGAGAGTATTTATTGAAATAGGCTCTCCATGCTCGGGGTCTAAGTGTGTAAAAAATCTACTATCAAAAGTATTAAGTCCGCCAGATACAGTAGTTTTGAAAGTTAATTCATTAAAAATATACGACAAATACACATCTCCAAGAATAGCATAACGCTTGTTGTAATCATTTTTAGACCTATCTAATTGAGCTGCTGGATTTCTTGTATTTCCTAAATCTGGAGCGGCAACACCTGCAAATTCTCCATTATCATCTCTAACAGGCAATAATGGTGTCATTCTAAATGAGTTCTCAATAGCTTCACCGGGACTATTTTGAGTATTAGAATAAGAAATATTCAAATGTCCTCCAATTTTTAATTTCTCAGCTACTTTAAACTCTGAGTTTAATCTAGTGCTTATACGTTCAAAACCTGTATAATTCATAATACCTTCTCTGTTTAAATAAGAAATAGACATAAAGTATTTTCCGTGTTCATTGCCGTTTTGAACGGATAAAGAAACATTATACATTGGAGCTGTTCTGGTAATTGCGTCCAACCAATCTGTTCCGCCTGGTGTAACTGAAGCGTTAAACTCATCACTAAAAACAATAGGATTATACGAAACCACTCTTCTATATCCTAAGATTGATGAGGGTACAGTATAGCTTCCTGTACCATTTGGGTCATATTGCCCGTGTGTGGTATCAACACCGTCGTTTATATAACTTTTCAAAAGTACGTCAGAATGTTGCTGTGCATTCAACACGCCCGGAGAATTTGCAATTTGTGAAAAACCCGTGTACATATCTAAAGATATTTTTGCAGTAGCCATATTATAACCTCCACCTTTAGTAGTAATTACCACAACACCATTGCTGGCTCTTGCTCCATAAATTGCAGCAGCACCATCTTTTAACACGTTCATTTGATCAATATCAGCAGGGTTTATATTATTCAAAACGTTTGGGTCATCTGTCTGAACACCATCAATAATATAGAGTGGGTTTGTACTGTTACTTGTGCCAAAACCACGAATATTAATCTTGGGAGCAGAACCCGGTGCACCATTATTAACGACCGTTACACCAGTAACTCTTCCTTGTAATGCTTCTGCCGCATTTACAATCGGTGTCTGCAAAGCTTCGTCTATATCAACAGATGATACAGACCCTGTTACATCGCCTCTCGTTTGTGAAATATATCCAAAAACGACAACTTCATCTAACTCGTTAGTATCTTCTACTAAAGTAACATTTATGGTATTAGAAGTTCCAACAATTTTTTCAACAGTTGTATATCCTACATAGCTAAAACTTAAAACGTCTCCTGTTTTAGCGTTGATAGAATATTTACCATTAAAATCTGTTTCGGTACCAGTAGCTGTACCCTTAATAATAATACTAACTCCTGGCAACGCACCAGAATCATCTGAAACTGTACCCGAAATAGTTTTTTCTTGAGCGAAGGATTGCCCCCCCCCAGCAAATACCATGCCAAATACCGTAAATAGCATTAAAATTCCTTTTAATTTTATTTTCATTGTGTAACAATTTTAAATTAATTAAGGCTAAAGTATTAAACAAATATTAACTGTGCAATATTTTAACATAATTTAGCCTCAATTAATTTGTAACTATTCAGCCACTCTATTGAAGACGCTTTTGATAAAAAAACCTTATTCCATTTAACGGCTGAATAGTTACAATTGGTTTTGTTCTTGATTTGTCATATTTTCTGTTTGAATAAAAATAATACTTTTTTATATTCAGACAGAGTTGAGTTTACAGTCTCTGCCAATACGATTTATAGAAATATTGAAAGTGATTATTTGAAAATTTATAATACATCACAATTTTAAAGTTGAGCCAAAACGGTCAACCTTATTTAGGAACGTACAACGTACATAGACAAAAGAGCCAAGAACTAAAAACTTTTAACTTAACAAAAATCCATTTTTCACAGGGTCATTTGGGTCAATTACAAAGGTTTGCATTCCCGTTATATAGGCCGTTCCTTCCACTTGAGGAATTACCGCTGTAAAAGTACCGTAATCTTCTTCAGAAATTACAGAGCCTTTAAAAACAGAATCTGTAATACTTTCAATAGTCATCGTTTGTCCAAAGTCAATTTCTTTTCTGGCTTTATTAATTGCCATTCTTCCTGAAACTCCCGAGCCAGTTGGACATCTATCTACCTCGCCCTCTGCAAAAATACATACGTTTCTACTGTCAATATTTTTTTTGTCAGAATTTTCAGTAAAAATAGTTCCGTACAAAAAACTTAAATCGTCTTCAAAAGGATGCAAAATATCGTTATCATTTTTTATAACGGCACGCTTAATTTTCATTCCTTTTGATATTAATTCTCTGTAAGAATTTGTGCTTAAATCAAAATTAAAATTATTTTTATTCATATCTACATAGGCATAAAAAGCACCTCCGTAGGCTAAATCGTAAGTAACTTTCCCTAAACTTTCAACTTCCACAGTTCTATCTAAACCGACCACAAAACTTGGCACACAATAAAAACGGACACCGGTTACTTCACCATTTTTTACATTGGCAAATGAAGTAATTCTTCCGCAAGGAGCATCAATTTTGATGATGTTATCACCTTCTTGAGCTTCAATCCAATTCATTTTTACAGCCAATGTAGAAATTGCAATAATCGCGTGACCACACATTGTAGAATAACCCTCGTTGTGGAGAAATATAATTCCAAAATCGCCGTTTTTATCGTTTGGAGGCAACAAAATACAGCCGTACATATCTGCGTGACCGCGAGGTTCAAAGAGCAAAGATGTTCGTAAATAATCAAAATTTTCTTTGCAATAACGCCTGTATTCTAAAACCGAATTTCCTTTTAATTCAGGAAAACCATCTACGATAACGCGAAGCGGCTCTCCGCCTGTGTGCATATCGATAGTTTTAATTTGCAACCAGTTTTTATCGGGTTTAAATTCCGTTTTGCTCAAGATATTCTGATATGTTTTGCTCATTTATATATTTATTATAGTAGTAAGTTGCCACCGATAAATCTTCCAAAGCATACCCAACAGACTTAAAAACAGTAATTTCGTCGCCGCTAATTCTTCCTTGCTTTTTGCTTGAGCAAAGTTGAAATAAATCTGCTTTAATTTCACTTTCTTTTAAAGTTCCATTTTGAATAGGAATCGCAATATCTCCGCTTTCTTTTAATCCGCCCTGAAATGTGTCCAAAAATACAGAAGATTTAGAAATAGTTTCGTCATCTGCCTCTCGCATATCTTTTTTATATGCCCCAACCAAATCTATATGCTGTCCTTTTTCTATATATTTTCCTAAAATCAAAGGGGTTTTAGACAAGGTAGCACAAGAAATTATATCTACTTCTCCGATTTTTTCTTTGATGGTTTTTATTGGTTGAATTGAGAATTTTTCACTTTGCAATTGATTACAAATATCTGTTGCTTTCTTAAAATTTCGTCCCCAGATAAAAACTTTTTTAACAGGGCGGACGCTTGCATGTGCTTTTATTAGGTCAATAGACAAAGCTCCTGTTCCAATCATCAATAATGAGTTAGAATCTTCTTTTGATAAATAAGACGATGCCAAAGCAGATGTAGCTGAAGTCCGCTTTACCGTTAAACTTTTTGCTTCTAAAAGTGCTTTTATGACTCCGCTTATGGCATCAAAATAAATATACGTTCCCTGAATAGACGGCATATCAAATTGACCGTTTTCTGGGCTTACTGTTACTATTTTTACTCCGGCATATTTGCTTGGATTCCAAGCAGGCATTAACAAAAGTGTAGAATCTACACCGACTTCAGGGTTTGGAAAATCGTGATGATGACGCATCGGAACAATAATTTTATCCGAAGAAAAATTGTGTTTTATTTCAGAAATTAATTCAGTAAAAACCGTATTCCTTTCTATAAAACTTGAATCTATTTGCTCTATTTTATCCATTTGGTAAAAGTAAGTTAAAAATTGTCAGTGGTCAGTGGTTAGTATTCAGTTTAGCCTTACTAATTTAGCTATTAATTTTTTACTATGACAGATTTAGGATTAATATGCTATTTTAGAAAACTTAATCTGATACCACTAAAAATTTAGTTATGCCGTAAATAAGTATCATTTCTTTGTGTTGATTAATAGAATTAATGTTTAGTACATTATATCCAAGTCCTATTTTCCCAGTATCTCCGTTCCTTACAAATTCTAAGCCTTCCATATATTTGGCATGTTTTTTACTGATATCCGTGCCGTCCATAATAATAAAATCATCTTTTGAAATACTATTTTTAACATTATTTAGATAATTATGAGAAACCTTTGATGCAAAATCACTCTTTAGATACTGTGAAGACAAGCGTTTTGCAACATCTTTTAATTTCAAAGTCTCTCTAAGAGATGCTGCTATTTAATTCACAAATACAGTTTTAGACTTTAATATGCCTAATACCATTTCTTTTAAACAACGTGTTTCTGGCTTACTCATATCTACGGTAGAAGAAAAATAATCAGATAATTGGATTTGTATCTTTTTTGTTAGTAACTTGCTCATCGAACTGTTTTTAAATTATGTGTTTTATATTACGACAGCAAGATACGAATTTTTAAACAGTTTTTCAGCTTTATTTTGACCTAAATTATCAGTAAAATCAACGCCCGAAAAACTATTAAATATGTTTTTCGGGGGATGGCTATATCAAAGAGTTTGGACAAATTAAAAGTTAAAATTGAAGTTATAAGTTAGAATAAGTAATTTTACAACAACTATTTGTACGGATATACAAAAGAAAAAATTAATAATTATAGAGATAAATAAATGGCAAAAAAAGATAATAGCAGTTTTGAACAAAAACTATTTAAAGCAGCAGACAAGCTAAGAAAAAACATTGATGCCGCCGAATACAAACATGTTGTATTGGGTTTGGTATTCCTAAAATATATTTCAGAATCGTTTACTGAACTATACAATAAATTAGAAGCTGACCAATGGGACGACCCAGAAGACAGAGACGAGTATATTGCTGAAAATGTCTTTTTTGTACCAAAAAAAGCTCGTTGGAGTTACATCCATTCACAGGCGAAATTACCTACCATTGGGCAAACAATTGACAAAGCAATGGAAGTCATAGAAAAGGAGAATAAAGAATTAAAAAATGTACTTCCTCAAGTATTTGGTAAAGCCAATTTAGACAAAACCTCTTTGGGTGAATTGATTGACCTAATTTCAAATACCGAATTACAAGCAGAAAAGCAAAACTCAAAAGACCTCTTTGGTAGAGTTTATGAATATTTTTTAGGCGAATTTGCAAATGCAGAAGGAAAAAAAGGTGGGCAATTCTACACACCAAAAGCCATTGTAAAATTAATGGTAGAAATGATAGAACCCTACAAAGGCAGAGTATATGACCCCGCAAGCGGTAGCGGCGGAATGTTTATAATGAGTGAAAAATTTGTAACCGAACACAGCGGAAATATAAAAGATATTACCGTTTACGGACAAGAAAGCAACCAAACTACTTGGAAACTCTCAAAAATGAACTTGGCAATTCGCAATATAAATTCCAAATTTGTGGCTTGGAATACTGAAGGTTCATTTTTAAAAGATGCTCACCCCGACTTGAAAGCCGACTATATTTTAGCAAACCCGCCCTTTAACCAAAAAGAATGGGGAGTAGATATTTTACAAGAAGGCGGACGCTGGAAACACGGAATACCGCCCAACGGAAATGCCAATTTTGGCTGGATGCAACATATGCTGTACCATTTATCTCCAAGAGGTATAATGGCTACTGTTTTGTCTAATGGTTCTTTAAGTTCTAATACTTCGGGCGAGGGAGATATTCGTAAAAATTTAGTGGAAAACGATTTGGTAGAATGTATTGTGGCTCTACCAAAACAATTATTTTACAATACAGGAATTCCCGCCTGCATCTGGTTTTTGCGTAGAGAAAAAAATAATCATAGCAAAGAAGTATTATTTATTGATGCTTCGGAAATGGGTTTTATGAAAGACCGTGTACACCGTGATTTAGCAGAAGAAGATATTGATAAAATAACTAATACATATCACAATTGGCGGTCTGATGCCAGTAACCACAGCAAGGGAGAGCCTATATGTTCGCCCCATTCGTCCTACCAAGACATAAAAGGCTTTTGTAAATCCGCCACAATAGAAGAAATACAAAAGCATAGCCACGTATTAACGCCGGGTCGTTATGTTGGAATACCAGACGAAAAAGATGACGGAATACCATTTGAAGAAAAAATGGGGTCATTGACCCTTTTGCTAAAACAACAAATGGACAAAGAAGTAGAGTTAAACAAAGAAATTGAAACACAGCTTAAAAATATTGGATATACGCTATGAAAAAGGAAGATAATAACTATACGCCTATAAGGTGGAAACAGCGTTTTCAAAATTTTGAAAAAGCATATGCCGTTTTTCAACGAAGAATAAATGATTATAGAAAGGACAATAAAAATGAAGCAAACCAAATGTCCTTAATTCAAGGTTTTGAAGTTTTGGTAGAACTTTCTTGGAAAACGCTAAAAGATTATTTAGAAAATGAAGGAACTGTAGTAAATGCTCCAAAACAAGTAATAAGACAAGCCTATCAATTTAAAATTATACAAAATGGCGAAGATTGGATGGAAGCCTTAACCCAAAGAAACTTAACCACTCATACTTATAATGAAGAAAATTTTATTAAGATACTCAATTTTATTAATCAAAAATTTGAACCTATTATTAATGATTTATATAATGATTTGAAAAAAGAAATATAATGTACGGATTTTCAGAAAAACAATTAAAAGAAATAATACAAATATTTTCTTCCTATAAAGAGATAGATGAAGCTATTTTATTTGGCTCAAGAGCTAAAGGAACACACAAAGAAGCCTCTGATGTTGATATTGCAATAAAAGGAAAGAATATAACTTATAGCTTTGCTGCCAAACTTAAAAGTCATTTAGAAGATGATACAAATTTACCTTATTTCTTCGATATTATCGCCTATAAAACTATTACCTCAAAAGAACTAAAAGAACATATCCGTATTTATGGGAAAACGATTATCAGTGGCTCTAAAAATATTCCTGAGGGGTGGGTGGAAACTACTTTGGGGGAGGTTGCAGTAATTAAAGGAGGAAAAAGACTACCAAAAGGGAAATCTTTAGTTATCAACAAGACAAAACATCCATATATTAGAATCACTGATTTTAATGGAAATGCAATAAATAAAAACAATTTACAATTTATTCCAGATGAAACATTTAATAAAATTGCAATGTATATAGTAAACGAAAAAGATGTAATTATTTCAATTGTAGGAACGATAGGTTTAGTAGCAATAATTGATAATGATTTAAATAACGCAAGTTTAACGGAAAATTGTGTGAAATTAATTAATCTAAAAAATGTTGATAATTATTATATCTATTATTATCTAACATCAGGTATTGGTCAAGATGAAATCAATAAAAACACGGTTGGTGCTGTGCAGAAGAAATTACCTATTTATGGAGTTCAAAATATAAAGGTATCTCTCCCCCAATTAACGGAACAAAAACAAATAGCCAAAATTCTAACATCCTTTGATGACAAAATAGATCTACTCCAAGCCCAAAACAAAACATTGGAAGACATCGGACAAACAGTTTTTAAAGAATGGTTTGGGAAATATCAGGTTGGTGATGAATTGCCTGAGGGGTGGCATGTTGGGAAGTTAAGGGATGTTGTTAAAAAATCAAATACAGGAGCAGATGCAATAAAAAAAGCTCCTATTGTTGAATATGATACTGGGATTAGATGTTTAAGAATAGGAGATTTGAGTAAGAATAAAGCATTTGAACAATGGGGTTTTTCAAAAGTAACTGATAAAAACTTTAAACAATTTCAGCTTTTAAAATATGACATCCTAATTACTAGAACAAGTATTTTAGGTTTAAATATATTGATAATGGAAGATTTAAATTCAGTATATAATAATGGACTAATTAAGATTAGTTTAATCAGTAGTGTAAACCCTTTTTTTATTTATGGGTTTTTTAAAAATAAATATTACAAAGATTATATTAATATGATAAATAACGATACTTCAACCAGACCTAATATGAAAATTGATTATTTATTGAATTTACCAATTTTATTTCCAGAAAAAAAAATAGAGATTAGGTTTTCTAATTTTATGGAGAATATTCTTAACAAAATAAAAATTAATCAATCACAAATCCAAACTCTTACTAAAACTCGCGACACCTTGTTGCCAAAGCTGATGAGTGGGAAAATAAGAATTACTAATTTTTAAAATAAAAAAACAATATGATTAATAAAATTTCTCCAAACACAAAAAAGCCAACAAAAAATCAATTAATAGAAATTATTAATGATAACATGCATAAAATAAATAAAATTGAAGAATTTTATAAAATCTTAACAGAAGATAATGATAAATCTGTTTCTTTAGAAGAGATGCAACTTCAATTAAAAAATTTTTATAATGATTTTTTAATCAACGGTAAAAGTAAAAAATTAGAAGATATTTATCAAAATATAATCGATTACAAAAAAGAACTCTTTGATGATAATGAAGAAAAAATATCCATTAAAAATGATATTAAAGAATCTCAAGAACATATCACAAATTTTTATAATCAATGTTTTGAAGGTAATGAAAGCACTAAAAATAAAATAAAGAATCTTATTGATAAAATCACAAATTTTTATAATCAATGTTTTGAAGGTAATGATAATTTTCATGAAAAAATAACAATTTTTTATGAAAAATTTAAACAAGAATATGATGATTTATTTGAATGCACAGAAGAAGAAAAAAAATCAAAAATAGATGTTTTACATGAAAATATTTCTACTGTTGCAAATTATTTACAAGAAATAAAAAAACAGAAGGATGATTTTGAAAAAACTAAAAATTATTTACAAGAAATTTCAGCTGATATAAATAGCAAAAGAGAAGAAATTAATTCTTTATTAGGAGATGCTACAGTTAAGGTCTTAGCACAAGGTTTTATTGAATCAAAAGAAGAATATTCTAAAAAACAATATTTACCTATTAAAGATAGTGAAGAAAAAAGCAATCGAAGAAAAAATATTATAATATTTTTTACTAGACATTTACACTCTATTTTTTACTATCTACTTTTTATAACCCCATTATTATTGGTAGTTAGTCTTTTTATTTTTTCATATTCAGAAGAAGAAGGATTAAAATTAACTTCCTATTCTAACAATATTGGTTTTGAATTTATTTTATATAAAATTTCCATTACTTTTCCTCTTTTATGGATTTCTTGGTTCGCTCAAAACTCTATAAAAGAGCGCAAAAAATTATTTGAAGAATACAATCATAAACTAAGAGTAGTACAAATGTATCAAGTATTTAATGTTCAAAAAGACACTTATAAACTAAACGACTGGGACAAATTGGAAAATTTATTATTAGAAACAATAGGGTACAATCCTATTAACAAATCTTCTTCTGATCCTGAAGCTGATAATAAAATACTAAAAAAAAAGCTTATGAGTGAGAAAAATAAGAATAAATAAAACCGCCAAATCCGACATTAAAAATTTGTGTAATAGTTTATTGTCAAAGTTAACCAGCATAAAAAAATGAGTAAATACAATCCAAAAATTCATAACCGCAAATCTATACGGTTAAAAGGATATGATTATTCACAGGCAGGGTTGTATTTTGTAACCATTTGCGTACAAAACAGACAATGTTTATTTGGCAATATCAAAGATGGAATTTTATATTTAAATGATGCGGGCAAAATGATTGAAAAATGGTATTTTGAATTGGAAAATAAATTCCCAGATATAAAATGTCGTGAGAAAATAATAATGCCAAATCATTTTCATTGTATTATTCAGAACGTTGGGGTTGGGGTTGGGACGAACGTTGGGTCAGACGTTGGGGCAGACCTACGTGTCTGCCCAAATACCACCACGAACGAACGTTCTATTACGGACGAACGTATTATGGGCGAACACGTAGGTTCGCCCCAACGTTCGCCCCAACGAGGTTCGCCCCAACGAGATTCGCCCCAACGTTCGCCCCAACGTTCGCCCCAACGAGGTTCGTCTCAACGTTCGCCCGAGCGTCCGCCCCAAGGTTCTCCCCTACATTCTGTAGTGCAATGGTTCAAAACAATGACAACAAACGAATACATCCGAAACGTAAAATCAAACGATTGGAAGCGTTTTAATGGCAAATTGTGGCAGCGTAATTATTGGGAGCATATTATCAGAAACCAAAAAGCGTATCAAAATATATCGGAATATATAATCAATAATCCATCAAAATGGAATACTGATACATTAAATACATCGAATTTATAACCCTAATAATGAATAACCTAACCGAAAATGCCATAGAAAAATCCCTAATTGACCAACTAATCCGTCAGGGATACACATACTTTAACGGTACAGATATTTCACCTATTAGTGACAATCCGCAACGAGAGAATTTTGCTTCTGTATTACTTGAAAATCATTTTAAAGAATCATTAAAAAAACTAAACCCTAAACTTCCCGAATCTGCACGTGTTGAAGCCTACCAAAAAGTTATCAATTTAGGCACAGAAGATATAATGGAAAACAACGAGCGTTTCCATACATTATTAACTGATGGTGTAACGGTAGAATACACCAAAGACGGTAGAACAAAAGGAATTAATGTAAAATTACTTGATGTGGTTCAGCCACAAAATAATAGTTTTTGGGTAGTCAATCAATTGGTGGTAAAAGAAAACAACAACGAGAAAAGATTTGATGTAGTCATTTTTGTAAACGGTTTGCCCTTGGTATTTATAGAACTTAAATCTGCTTCCGATGAAAAAGCAACACTTCGTAAGGCTTACACACAAATTCAAAATTACAAAAAAGCGACACCAAGTATTTTTTATTATAATGCTTTGTGTGTAATTTCTGACGGGATTGATGCAGCAACTTCAAGTGTTTCCGCTCCTTTTACTCGTTTTTTATCTTGGAAATCACCTAAAGATATAGAAGGAGAAGTTAGAACAGAATTGCAAATTCTAACAGAATATATGCTCGACAAAAAAGTGTTGATAGAATTAATTCGCTACTGTACTATTTTTGAGCAAGAAGAAAAGAAAGACGAAAAAACAGGTTTAATTTCTCAAGCAAAAATAAAAAAGGTTGCGGCGTATCATCAATATTATTCCGTACAAAAAGCAGTTGCACAAACATTAATGGCAACGCATTCTAAAGAGGGTAGCCGTAAAATTGGTGTAATATGGCATACACAAGGCTCTGGAAAATCTTTATCAATGGTATTTTATGCAGGACAAATTATCACGCATCCGCAAATGGGAAACCCGACCATTGTAATGCTTACCGATAGAAATGATTTAGATGACCAACTATTTGGAACATTTGGAAATTGTGTTGGTTTGTTAAGACAAAAACCAATGCAAGCCAATAACCGAGAACACATAAAAGAGCTTTTAAAAGTTTCTGGTGGCGGTGTCATTTTTACAACCATTCAAAAATTTTATCCAGAAGAAGGCAATGTTTACGAAACCTTATCTCAACGCACGAATATTGTGGTTGTGGCAGATGAGGCACATCGTAGCCAATATGGTTTTGCGGGTCGTGTAGCAGAAAGCGAAGAAGGTCAAGAAATTAGATACGGCAATGCAAAATATTTACGCGATGCCTTGCCGAATGCTTCCTACATTGGCTTTACAGGAACTCCCATAGAAAAAGAAGACAAATCTACTCCTGCTGTTTTTGGTGATTATATTGATGTTTATGATATAAAACAAGCGGTAGATGATGGAGCAACCGTTCCTATCAGTTATGAAGCACGTTTAGTAAAAATAAAATTAGATAAAAAAACAGCAAAAAAATTAGATGACGAAATCAATGATATTTCAAATGTAACAGAAAAACAGTTAGAAAAAGCCAAGAAAAAGACCGCAACAATTGATGCAGTAGTTGGGCATCCTGATAGATTAAAAGATGTTGCCAAAGATATTGTAACACACTTTGAAGCAAGACAACAAGTTTTTGAAGGCAAAGCTATGATTGTTGGAATGACACGAAATATTTGCGTAAAATTATACAATGAAATTGTTGCTTTACGCCCTCATTGGCACAATAATGATTTGGATAAAGGAATGATAAAAGTAGTGATGACAAGTGCGTCAGACGACCCTGAATTATTTCAACCACATCATACCACCAAACGACAAAGAAAAAATTTAGCTACTCGAATGAAAGACACTGATGACAATTTGAAATTAGTGATTGTGCGAGATATGTGGCTCACAGGATTTGACTCCCCGAATCTACATACAATGTATGTAGATAAAAAGATGAAAGGTCATAACCTGATGCAAGCTATTGCAAGAGTAAATAGAGTTTATAAAGATAAACCCGGCGGATTAGTTGTTGATTATATTGGTATTGGGCAAGAACTCAAAGATGCAATGTCAACCTATTTACAAAGTGGTGGTGAAGGAAAGCCAATTGTAGATATTGAAGAAGCAATTGCAAAGATGAAAGAAAAATTTGAAATTATAGAACAAATGTTTAACGGTTTTGATTACAGAGCATATTTTAAAGTAGATACTACTCAAAAATTACAAGTTTTATTGGGTGCTCAAAACTTTATTCTTTCAGATAAAAAACTAAAAGAACGCTTTTTAAAAGAAGTAACCTTGTTATCTAAACTTTTTGCAATGTCAATACCAAATAAAGAGGCAGAAGTTATAAAAGATGAAGTCGCTTTTTTTCAGGTAGTAAAAGCACGGATTAATAAATTTACAAGAAGTGGTGTAAAATCAGATTATGAAGTAGAAACTGCAATAAAACAAATTGTAGATGACGCACTTTCAAGTGAAGGTGTAATGGACATATTTGAAGCCGCAGGAATTGAAAGCCCGTCAGTTAGTATTTTATCTGACGAATTTTTATTGGAAGTTAAAGATATGCCACAAAAGAATGTCGCTTTTGAATTACTTAAAAAGCTTTTGAATGATGAGGTAAAAGTACGTAAAACAAAGAATTTAGCACAAGCAAAAAAGTTTTCGGAGATGCTCGAATCAGTTGTAAAGCGTTATCATAATAGTCAGATTGATTCAGCACAGGTTATCCAAGAACTTTCAGAGATAGCAAAAGAAATGCGTTTGGAAGATAGCAAGGCGGATGATTTAGGATTAACTGCAGAAGAATACGCTTTCTATAGTGTCTTAAATCAAAATGACTCAACTAAGATATTAAATGATGTTAAAATGAAAGAATTAATTCATACAATTGTAGATGTAATTAGAAAAAATGCGACCGTAGATTGGAGTAAAAGAGATGATGCAAGAGCGAAATTAAGATTAACAGTAAAGAAGATATTGATGCGTTATGGTTATCCGCCTAATTTAGCACGTATTGAGTCTGATAGAGTTTTAGCACAAGGAGAATCTTTAGCAGAAACATTTTCATCGGAAAATTAGAATTATAAATAAAAATATTATACAATTTAAACAAATGATACAATCGATAAATATTTCAAAGAAATACGGAAAAGCAGAAGTTTTAACCCAACTTGGCTATTTTTATTTAAAAAAGTCTATATTTTAAGATATTTACAGCTAACTTCCTGATTAACGGGTGTTATTTTTTGAGTTTTTGTTTGTAGTGTAGTGCGGTTGTGTTGTATATATAATTATACTATCTTTGCCCCATGTTTATACGAGCCATAAAAAAACAACGTAGCAAGGACAGTAAAATCTTCTATCAATATACCTTGGCACAATCCATAAGAGTTGATAGAAAGGTAAGACAAAGAGGTATTCTGTACTTGGGATCTAACCCATTGCTTGCAAACAAGATTAATCGTGCTATTGTTTTAGAGATGTTAAAAGCCAAAGCTGGAAGATGGAAACAAATTCGTAATTCGCAAATCTAAAATCGTAAATCGTAATTCCGGGTACGTAATTCTTTTATTTTTGGGTCATTTAGGTAATCATCAAAAGTAGAATATCTGTCGATAGCTCCTTTTGGTGTGAGTTCTATTATTTTGCTTGCCACTGTTTGAGCAAATTCATGGTCGTGTGTAGAGAACAAAATAGTTCCTTTGAAGTTAATTAATGAATTATTTAAAGCCTGTATCGACTCTAAGTCTAAATGATTTGTAGGCTCGTCTAGCTGTAAAATATTGGCTCTAGTCATCATCATTCTAGAGAGCATACAACGTACTTTTTCTCCTCCGGATAATACATTGCATTTTTTTAAAGCCTCCTCTCCACTAAAAATCATTTTGCCTAAAAAGCCTCTTAAAAAAACATCTTCTTTTTCTTCTTCTGTTTTAGCATATTGTCGCAACCAATCTACTAAATTTAATTCTGAATTTTGAAAAAAGGATGCGTTTTCTAATGGCAAATACGACTGATTGGTTGTTATTCCCCATTTATATTTGCCGGCATCTGCTCGTTCGTTTCCGTTGATAATTTGATAAAAAGCGGTAACTGCTCTGGAGTTTTTAGAAATTATAGCAACTTTATCTCCTTTATTCAAGTTGATATTGATATTACTAAACAGCGATTTTCCTTCAAAATTTTTAGCCAACCCTTCAACGTTTAGAATTTGATCACCAGCCACTCTTTCACTTTCAAAAATAATTGCAGGATACCGTCTGCTGGAAGGTTTAATTTCATCTACATTTAGCTTTTCAATCATTTTTTTTCTGCTTGTTGCCTGTTTAGATTTGGCTACATTTGCAGAAAAACGACGGATAAATTCTTCTAATTCTTTCTTTTTATCTTCAGCTTTTTTATTTTGTTGAGCACGTTGCCTTGCCGCTAACTGGCTGGATTCATACCAGAAAGTATAGTTTCCAGAAAAATGATTTATTTTGCCAAAATCAATATCAGAAACATGCGTACAAACTGCGTCTAAAAAATGACGGTCGTGAGAAACCACAATAACTGTGTTATCATAATTAGCCAAAAAATTTTCCAACCAGTTAATTGTTTCAAAATCTAAATCATTCGTTGGCTCATCCATAATTAAAACATCTGGATTGCCAAACAGAGCTTGTGACAACAGCACACGTACCTTTTGTTTTCCGTCCAAATCTTTCATCAAAGAGTAGTGCAAATCTTCTTTGATTCCTAAATTAGACAGCATCGCTGCTGCGTCAGAATCTGCATTCCAGCCGTTCATTTCTTCAAATTTAACTTGTAATTCTCCTATTTTATCTGCATTCTTGTCGGTATAATCAGCATATAAGGCATCTATTTCTTTTTTTACAGTAAACAATTCTTTGTTTCCCATAACAACGGTTTCTAAAACTAATATATCGTCAAAAGCAAAGTGGTCTTGAGATAAAACGGACATTCTTTTTCCTGTTTCTAAATGAATATGACCGGAACTTGGCTCTTGTTTTCCAGAAATTATTTTTAAAAATGTAGATTTACCCGAGCCGTTAGCACCAATAATGCCATAGCAATTACCTTGTAAAAATTTAGTGTTTACCTCATCAAACAAAACACGTTTGCCAAATTGAACTGATAGATTAGAAACTGAAAGCACTTTTTATTGGGTTTAAATTTTTTACAAAAGTATAAAAACTATGCTCAACTTTTTAATTGCGATGTAAATTTTGTATCTTGGTCAAAAATATAAAAGATATAGACACAAAACAAGTAAGTAGCTATTTTACAAGTTTATCAGAATCAAATCAGGATAGTTTACTAAAAGATTTGAATCGGATTAAAATAGAGTCGGATTATTCAGAATTATTACAATTAAGAGGAGATGCGTTAGATGACAAAAGAGCTGAATGCCCACATTGTCAAGGTTCTAACTATTATAAAAACTGAAAAGATAAGGGTTGTAGAAAATAGGTCTTAATGCTGGCACTATTTTTAAATGGCGACATAAGTTTCTATCATCACAGGAGTCAGTTAGGAGAACAAAAACCTTTTAAATAACCGAAAAATAAACAATAACGTGGTGAAACTTAACAAATACAGAAAAAAGTAGCCTAACTAAAAAAGTAGTGAAGAATTAGCTGGAGGCTGGAGGTTAGAGGCTTCCAACCTCTAACTTCCAACTTCTAATATTGCCTTCTCCATTTTTCTTAGTTTTGACAAATATCAAAAAACAATTGTCTAATCTTTTTTGAAGTACTATATTTGCACGTTTTATACAAAATTATAAAAAAGCCGATTAAAAAATAAGAAAAAATGCAAAACAAAGGACTTATTAGAATATTCGCTATCCTATTTGGATTAGTCAGTTTATACCAATTGTCATTTACCTATTTAGCAGGTAATGTAGAAGACGACGCAAAAACCTATGCTAGAAATAATGCACCTGATAATGATGGCAAAAAGTTGGCTAAGTTTGAGAAAAAATATTTAGATAGTGTTGGAAGTATCAAAATAATCAATTTAAGATTTACTAAATTTAGTTATAATGATATTAAAGACAAAGAGATGAATCTCGGTCTCGATTTAAAAGGAGGAATTAATGCTATTTTGCAAGTTTCTGTAAAAGACATCTTAATCGGATTGTCTAATGATTCTAAAAATACCGTATTTAATGAGGCTTTAAAAGCCGCAGATGCTGCTCAAAAAAGTAGCACTGACACCTACTTAAATTTATTCTTTACAGAATTTGAAAGAATAAGTGATGGCAACATAAAATTAAGCGACCCAACAATATTTGGAAACAAATCTCTTCGTGATAAAATTAATTTTAACAAAGCTAACGACGAAGTTAAGCCTATAATTCAACAAGAAATAGACAATTCTATCGATACCGCTTTTGAAGTATTACGAAGTAGAATTGATAAATTTGGAGTTGCACAACCAAATATTCAACGAATTGGAAATTCAGGAAGAATTCAAATTGAATTACCCGGAGCAAAAGACATAGACCGTGTTAAGAAATTACTACAAAGCACTGCTAAATTACAATTTTGGGAAGTATTTACAAACGTAGAAGTACAATCTTACTTCTTTGATGCAGACAAAAAAGTTGCTGATATTTTAGAATTAGAAAACCCAGATAAAGCCAATGATTCTATCAAAAAAGATGATATTGACAGCCTTCTGGAAGGAACAGATTCCACCGCAGTAAAAGATAAAAAAACATTATTTACATATTTATTTCCTAATGTAGCACAAAATCAAAATCAAATTAGTTCTTTAGTTGCTCAAGCCAAATTGGTTGATACTGCTACGGTAAATAGATTATTAGCAATGAAAGATGTTAGAGTATTATTGCCTAACAACTTAAAACACGTTAAATTCTTATGGGATTATAAAGCACAACCCAACACAGATAAAACCGCTGAAATTATCGGTTTATACGCAATAAAATCTAACCGAAATGATGTAGCTCCTATTGAAGGAGATGTGATTACAGATGCTCAACAGACATTTAATCAATTAGGAAACAAACCTGAAGTTAGCATGGCTATGAATAGCGTTGGAACAAAACTATGGGCAAAAATGACCACCGAAAATGCAGGCAAGTTTGTCGCCGTAGTTTTAGATGATTACGTTTATACTGCTCCGTCAGTTAATGACCCGATTACAGGCGGAAGAACCTCTATTTCTGGCGGTTCTATGACCGTTGAAGAAGCACAAGATATTGCAACTGTATTAAAAGCAGGTAAATTACCCGCCGCTGCAAGAATCATTCAAGCAGAAATCGTCGGTCCGTCTTTAGGTCAAGAATCTATAGACAGAAGTTTGAGTTCCTTTGGATTAGCCATCGTTTTGGTATTAATTTGGATGTTTTTCTATTACGGAAAAGCAGGTGCTTTTGCAGATATTTCATTATTAGTAAATATATTATTTATCTTCGGAATATTAGCCTCGTTTAACGCCGTACTTACGCTTCCCGGTATTGCAGGTATTATATTGACAATAGGTATGTCCGTAGATGCAAACGTTATCATATTTGAAAGGATTAAAGAAGGATTAAAAAAAGGAAAAGGACTAAAACTTTCTGTCGATGAAGGATTTAGCGTAAAAGGAGCTTTATCCGCAATTATTGATGCAAACATTACTACATTATTAACAGGTATTATCTTATACGTTTTCGGAACAGGACCAATTAAAGGTTTCGCCCTAACATTAATGATTGGTATCGCTACATCATTATTTACTGCGATATTTATCACACGTATGTTGATTGATGGCTCTGTTGCTAAAAATAGTAACATAACATTTAATACTGCTATTACTAAAAAATGGTTTCAAAGCATTAATATTCAGTTCTTAAGAAAACGCAAAATAGCTTATTTTATCTCTGGAGCAATAATTTTAGGAGGTGCTGCTTCTATGTTTACCTTAGGTTTAAAACAAGGAGTAGATTTTAAAGGAGGACGCTCTTATGTTGTTCGTTTCAATCAACCGATGAACGCCACTAAAGTTGCGGGAGAGCTAAAAGATGTTTTCGGCTCTTCCCCAGAAGTAAAAACTTATGGTTCTAACAATCAATTAAAAATAACTACCGTTTATAAAATTGAAGATGAACGAGCAGAAGTTGATGAAGAAGTTCAATTAGCGTTATTTAATGGATTAAAACCTTATTTGAGCGACAATACTTCTTACCAAAATTTTAAACCGGGTTTCGAAAAATCTGAAAATGGAATTATAAGCTATATGAAAGTAGATCCTACCATTGCAGATGATATTAAAACCTCAGCACTTTGGGCAGTTATCGGCTCTTTGATTGTAGTATTTTTATACATTTTATTACGTTTTAGAAAAATGTCATTTAGTATCGGTGCCGTAATCGCGGTCTTCCACGATGTATTAGTTGTATTGGGCGTTTTCTCTATATTGTATAAATTTATGCCATTTGATATGGAAATAGGTCAATCATTTATTGCAGCAATTCTAACGGTGGTCGGATATTCATTGAATGATACCGTTGTAATCTTTGATAGAATTAGAGAATTTACCAGACTGCACACAAAATGGACTTATGGCGAAGTTGTGGACAAAGCACTAAGCAGTACGCTAGCAAGAACAATAAATACTTCTTTAACAACATTATTGGTAATGCTATCCATCTTTATATTTGGAGGAGATTCTATCAAAGGATTTATGTTTGCACTAATTGTAGGTGTGGTAGTTGGTACATATTCATCATTATTTATCGCAACGCCAGTTATGTATGATACTTCTAAACGCGAAAGAAAAAGTTGAAAGCTAAAAGTGAAAAATTAGAGGTGAGAAACTTTTAGTTTTTATCAACGCAATCAAAAATGAAAAACATTGTATTATTTGGTCCTCCGGGAGCTGGAAAAGGCACACAAGCTAATTTATTAAAAGAAAAATACAATCTAATACATATTTCTACGGGAGATGTATTTAGATATAATATCAAAAATAAAACCAAATTAGGTATTTTAGCCAAGACCTTTATGGATGCTGGTAATTTAGTTCCAGATGAAGTAACGATAAATATGCTAAAAGCCGAAGTAAATAGAAACAAAAATGCAAACGGATTTATTTTTGATGGTTTTCCACGCACACAATCTCAAGCAGAAGCTTTAGACTCTTTTCTTTCTGAAAAAGGAGAGCAAATAAATGGAATGGTAGCCTTAGAAGTTCCAGAAAATTTATTAGTTGCCCGCTTGTTAGAAAGAGGAAAAACTAGCGGAAGACCCGATGATACAGATGAGAGTAAAATCCGCAATCGCTTTAATGAATACAACACAAAAACAGCCGTTCTAAAAAATTATTATAACGCACAAGAAAACTATTTTGGCGTAAACGGCGTCGGTTCTATCGAAGAAATTACAATTCGTTTATCTGAAGTTTTTAATAGGTTGTAGCTCTACTTTATTATAAAAATAGCTACATACTTCAGCAAATTGGCTTTTCTAAAAACTAAAGTTAGTGCTTTTGACAAAGTTAGTAATATTTTTGACTATTTTTACCAAAATATAATTTGTCATATAAAACCTTAAATCCGCAAGCTAAAAATTAAGTTTATATTTTTATGTTTAGTAGTCAATTTTAGGTTAAAAGTTTCTTTTAGAAGTTTATATTTCTCTCTGACAGCACAAATTTGAGTGACTATATGTTGAGTCAGTATTATTTTTTATGTTACTACGAGTATTTATATAACAGAATTAGCCTCTGATTTCAATATCCTTATTATCAGTGGGTTATGTTTTTAAAGTAAGTGTACCTATCCCTTGAAGTATTATTTATTTTATTTTTTATTACAGTAAGAGGTGATATTTTTTATCTGAGAACAGTTTTAAAACTTTCATTCTTCCTTGTTTAATCCATTTAGCAGGAACAATCATAAATCGGAATATGAATTTTTTTAATCGATAGTTAGGTTTGATAAAATCAAGTTTTTTACTGACAAAATCAGTTAGGAAATGAAACAGGTTTCTACATATAGCCATCATAATAAGGAACACGGTGTTTTCTTGTAAAAAAGAGAAAGGCATTTTTTTCCATAAAAAATCGTCATTCATCTCATCAAACAGGCGTTCACTTTTTGACCTTTTTAACTTTTAGCTTGCGGATTTAAGAAAAGAACTAAAACTCATTATCCAGAACACAAACCATATCATTTACAACATCATTATAATTAATTATAATTCCCTTTGATGTTTTTATTACCGAAGTAATACTTACAGTTTCAAGGTTACTACGTTTCATTTTTAAAGAATTTTCTGAAGTTCCGATTTCCGAATTATGATGAAATATAAGAATCTCTTTTTGCTCAAATTTTTTATTTTCTGGCAACCAATCTGCAAACCATTTTTCTCTAAGTTGCTTTTCTGATTCGGAATATAACGTAGAAGAAGACCAGATTTTTGGCTCTTGAGCCAATTCAGAAAAATGTTTTTGATTGCCGTCCCAAACCAATTCATAAGTAATTAACTCAGCATTCCAATCAACTAAAACAATAGTAAAAGGTTCTATTCCGCAGAAATCAAAATCATTAATATAGCTAATAAAATCAGTAGAAATCAAAATTGATTTTACAATTACGCCTCTACTCATTTTGTATGACGCTTCTCTTTGATGAATTTCAAACCCTCCGTTCAGCAAGCAAACTAACCTTTTTTTATCGCTCATTCCAATCCAAGTTCCCCCAGCTAATTTATCCTTTGGATACACTAATTTAATTCCATTTTCTTTATAAACCTTAGGCGGAATAGTCTCTCGAACTGGACTTTCGTCACGGTTAGATGTCAATATAAAATTATTTTTTCCCAGCGGAAGATAAGTTACTGTACACATTTTTTTAGAATTAAAGGTTCTATGTTAAATTTAGATGGGTAAAGTTAAAAACTAAAAGTTATAGATTAGATATACGTCCCTGATATAGATTGACCGCAAAAGTCAATTTATAATGCAAACAAATATCGGAAAAATAAACAGATATCGGAAATTTTCGGAAGACTTTAGTTAGTTTATCCAGAAATTTATCAGTTAGAGGATGTATGATTAGGTTGATATAATTTGTATGCTTTTTTTAGATAATTAAACCAGATGTTTTTTAACCTTACTGACTATATTATCTGTATTATAAATTTTTAGCACCTCCTAAACTCATTCAATAAAATAGCAGTTGCCGTTGCTACATTCAGGCTTTCTGCTTTTTGCAAGCCTCCAAATCGTGGTATAGATATTTTGTTTTTTGCCAACATCATAATCTCTTTAGAAATTCCATTAGCCTCATTTCCCATTAGTAAAATAGCATCCTTAGGCAAATTTATTTTATATACATTTTTGCCATTCATATCTGCTGAATAAATTGGTAAATCTGTTTCTTGTAAGAATATAGGTAAATCTACATACAAAATATCAACTCTTGCCAACGAACCCATTGAAGATTGTACCACTTTTTGGTTAAAACAATCTACAGTTGAGGTAGAACAAACTAATTTAGAAATGCCAAACCAATCACATAATCTGATAATAGTTCCTAAATTTCCTGGGTTATTAATTTTATCTAAAGCCAAGATTAAGCCTTCTGTTTTTGCTGATTTATTTTCAGTAATTTGAAATAAACCTAATACTTTATTGGGTGTTTTTAGTTGACTTATTTTTTGTAATTCTGCTTCTGTTATTGCGGTTTTTTTGTCAGAGTTTATATTGTAATTAAAATCATCAGTAACAAATATTTTTTGTAGAATAAATGACGATTCCAATAGCTCTTGAACTACTTTAACTCCTTCTGCGACAAATAATTTATGCTTCTGTCGATACTTTTTTTGTTGCAAGCTAACTATTAATTTTATATTGCTTTTTGATAAATTCATTAATCTTAAATTAGGTAAATCGTCTAAAAACAGTACTTTTGAAGCAATTTATTGACTGTGCAAAGCTAATGAAAAAAGTCTCTTTTTATCTTTTTATAACTTTAATAGCTATTTCGTGCAACTCTGTAAAAAGAGTTGCAGAAAACGAGCATCTATTAATGTCAAACACAATATACGTCAATAAAAAGAAAAATACCAACAGAGTTTTAAATGATTACCTCCTGCAAAAACCTAATTATAGAGCCTTATTATTGCCTATTTCTCTATATTTTTATAACTGGGGAAATATCAACAGTCCTAAAACTCCAAAAGATTGGGGAATTATAAATCCAAAGAAATATCATTTTTTTGAAACTGTCTTTTCTGAAAAACAGAGTATTGCAGTAGCCAAATATTATATTGGGTTAAACAATTGGTTTCTAAGAAGTGGCGAAGCTCCAGTTGTTATAGACGATAAAAAAACAGAGAGAACTGTAAATAATCTGAAGACATATTTTATGACTCAAGGCTATTTTAGAAATACGGTAACTGCAAAAAAAGATATATTTAGCAATAAAAAAGGACGTATTAATTATTTTATCGACCGAGGAGAGTCCTTATATTTAGATACTATAACTAGGCAAATTTCTTCTAAAGTTTTAGACTCTATATACAAAACAGAAGAGGAAAATACTTTCTTAAAGTCTGGAAATCAATATAAAGATAAGGATTTTAGAAAAGAAGCTACACGGTTGATAAAACTTTACAGAAATAATGGAATTTATAATTTCTCAGAAAATCTTATCGCTTTTGAGGCAGATTCTACAAGAGCAGATAACAAAACAAATATTTGCCTGACTATTTCTGATAATTATCTGATAGGAGACGATGGAAAACGAATTTATAAGCCCTTTGCTGTACATAAAATATCAAAAATAAATGTCTATACAGATTATAATTACAACAAAAAAAATGAGCTATATTTAGATACTATAAAATACAAAGGGCTTAATTTTATTGCACATAAAAAAGTGAAATATAACCTTAAATACTTATTACAATCCATTTTTATAAGACCTAACCAAATTTATAGTGACACTCTTAAAAGCCTGACAAGAAGTCACTTGAGGTCTCTTAAAAACTTTAAAGCAATTAACATAAATTATACAGTAGTAGAAAATCACAATCAATTAGAAGTAGATATTTATCTTACACAAAACGAAAAATATACTACTAGTACAGAAATAGAGTTTACTCATTCTAACATAAGAAAGTTGGGTATTTCTGGCAAGTTTTCTATCGTTAATAGAAATACTTTTAGAGGTGCGGAGCTATTTAGTTTTTCTTTTTTAGGTTCTTTTTTTAACACTTCTGCACAATCTGGAAATTCTAGTGGATTCTTTAATACTTGGGAAATTGGTGCAGATATTTCTTTAGAAATACCTAGATTTATTGCTCCATTTGGTGCAAATAAATTAGTTCCTAAAAAGATGTATCCAAAGACATTATTTTCAATTGGCACAAGGCTTCAAAAAAATATTGGTTTAGATAAACAAACCATTACCTCTACTATAAATTACAATTGGAGATTTAACAAGAAAAAAACTGTTAGCCTCGAGTTTTTTAATGTCCAATATATTAGAAATTTGAATATTGGCGAATATTTTAGCATCTACAATTCCGAATTCAAAAAACTACAGCCTTTGGCAAAAATATATTACGATAATCCAAATTATAATTTAACAAAAACAGATGCTGTTGGCTTTATAAATTTAGTAAATACAGATACAAATTTTAAGATAAGTAATCCGATAGGATACGAAAGAAATGCCAATATCAACAACAGATACAATATAATTACATCCAACTTTATTATTCCAACAATAGCCTATTCTTTGACTTATAATAGTCAAGTAAATTACAAAGACAATAAGTTCTCTTTTTTTAAAATACGTGTTGCAAATTCAGGTAATTTTATTTCGCTATTAACCAATAAAAAAAACAACAAAGGTGTAAAAATTATATCAGAAACGCCAATTGCACAATACTTCAAAACGGATATTGAATACAAACGTTTTTGGGACGTTACAGATAGTTCCGTTTTAGGATTTAGGTCTTCTATAGGCGTGGTGATACCTTATGGAAATTCGGATATTCCTTTTACAAAAAGCTATTTTGCTGGCGGGTCAAATGATATAAGAGCGTGGCAAATTTACGATTTAGGTCCAGGTTCAGCGACAACGAATTTAGAATATAATGTTGGTAGCTTTAAGTTTTTAACAAATTTAGAATATAGATTTAATGTCATCAGAAACTGGAAAGGAGCCTTTTTTGTCGATGCAGGTAATATTTGGGACATTACAAATTATGATTTTATAGATAGAAATGCAAAACTTAACGGATTGTCGTCCATAAAACAGATTGCTCTAGGTTCAGGTTTTGGAATAAGATATGATTTTAGTTTTTTGGTACTCCGTTTTGATATTGGTTTCAAGACCTACGAACCTTACTTAGAAAATAATAAATGGCTTAAAAACTTTAGTTTTGATAAGGCAGTTTATAATGTAGGAATTAGCTACCCTTTTTAGTAATACTATTTACGAATTCCTGTTTCCTGTATTCAGCCTCCAACAACTTTTAGTTTTTAACCACTAACTTCCAGTCTCCAGATTAATTTGATTTATTTTTTATCCACCTTTTGAAAATAAAAATTACGATGAAAAATATAATTATAAAAGGCCAAACATTTGCTACATATATAAAGAACCAAACTAAATTATCTAACCCGTTTTTAAAACCGTTTTTAAATTTTCTTACAAAATTGGTTTCGCTGGAAATTTTCTTGTAGAAAGTGATATTTAGCGTTGAGTATGAAACCTGATTTTTTAAATATTTTAACCTTCCTTCTACTGATTCTATTTCCGAACGCAATTGGCTCATTTGTTTTTCTACCTGTACTATTTCTGTAATTGTTATAGCTTTTTTCAATAGCTCAAAATACCTGGCTTCTAACTTCTTTTTTGTTTTTAATCTAATTTGTACGTCTAAAAATTGTTCGGTAACATCGCTTATGGAAATATTTTTGCTGTCAAATTTTTCTACACCTTCGGAAACATCATTCAGTAAATCATCAAAAAAAATTGCAGGAACTCTGACTTCTATTGTGTTACTTACTTTATTTTCATTTTTATAAGATATGTCGGATGACACGTAAGCGTTGTGTTTTTTTATTGCATCAAAAATATTTTTTCTTGTAAGCTCTAAATTAAAAGTTTCAAAATTGACATTTCCTTTTTTTATCAGTTTCTTTTCTATGGTGATTTCATTATTATTTGCACTTACTACAGATGCAGACATAAAGTTTCCTGCTTGAGCACTATAAGAAACAGGGCTACTGTTATTTTCATTATTGCAACTAAGTAATACGGCTAATGACGATACTAAAATAAGGTTAAAATACTTTTTCATAAAAATTTATTTTTGTGTAACCTCACAAAACCTGTGCTAATCCGAAAAGAATTGAAAACAATAATGTGCTTAAGGCTACTTTTTTAAGTTCTCCGTCCAGTTTTGCTCCCGTGTTATTAACCACAAAAATAAGGTGTTTTACCAAAGGAATATATGCAATTAAAAACATGAATTGTATTAGTTTTTCGTAATGTACAATTACATACAACAAAGAAAATAAAAATGATGCAATTATTAAAGAAAAGTGATAATATTTGGCATATTTCACTCCGATTTTAACAACTAATGTGTGTTTTTTTGCTTTTTTATCATTTTCTATATCGCGCATATTGTTTAGATTGAGTACTGATACACTTAGCAATCCTACAGAAATGGCGGGCATAAAAATAGTAAAATCAATTTGTTTGGTAAACAAAAAGTAACTTCCTACAACGCTTAATAATCCGAAGAAGAGAAAAACAAAAACATCTCCAAATCCGCTGTAGCCGTAAGCAGATTTGCCAACTGTATATTTTATTGCGGCTGTAATAGAGCTAATTCCCAGTAAGAAAAACAAGATAGAATATAAAAAATTTTCTTTACCAAAAGAAACATAAATTAGTAACGAGGCGACAATCAAGGTTAGGGAAGTTGTAATAATAATTGCTGATTTCATCTGCTTTGGACTGATTATTCCAGAAGCTACCAAACGTTTTTCGCCTGTTCTATTGTCGTCAGCACCTTTAATTCCATCTCCATAATCATTAGCAAAATTGGATAAAATCTGAAATCCTGTGGTAGTAATCAAAGCTAATATGCAAATGTTCCAGTTAAAAACTTCCGTTGAAAAGGCAAGAAAACTTCCCACAATAATTCCAGAAAGTGATAACGGTAAAGTCCTTAATCTTGCGGCTTGTATATAGTTTTTTGCTTCCATTATATTTTGCACTATATAATTTTTTAAGTGTGGCAATTTAGCACAAATATCTAAAATGTTGCGATAGCATTTGAATTTAGAATCGTTGAACCGTAAATCAAAAATCGTAACTCGTAAATCAAAAAAACTTGCACTTTATAGCTGAATTTACTTATAAAAAATCTAAATTATGATAATCCTAAAAATATATTTTATAAATTTGTAAATAAAAAAGTTGCATTTGGGGGTTGAATCTACCTTATTACCTACATAAATTGAAAATAGCTAATCTAAATTAAAAAATATATCTTTGCAAAACAATATAAACTTATGCAATAAGTTATGCAAGATATGGCAGTTTCTAATTCTAAAAAATTATTATTTGACGATTTTCGTAATGAAGTTATTAGAGATTATAAAATTGCCCGTACAAGTAGAGAGTGCAGTCTATTAGGCAGAAGAGAGGTTCTAACTGGGAAAGCCAAATTTGGGATTTTTGGAGACGGCAAAGAAGTGCCACAACTCGCAATGGCAAAAGCCTTTAAAAATGGAGATTTTAGGTCTGGTTATTACAGAGACCAAACTTTTATGATGGCTATTGGAGAACTAACCGCCCAACAATTTTTTGCAGGATTGTACGCACACCCGAGTATTGACGCAGACCCAATGTCGGCAGGCAGACAGATGGGCGGACATTTTGCTACGCATAGTTTGCACAATGACGGTAGCTGGAAAAATCTTATGGAACAAAAAAATTCTAGTGCAGACATTTCTCCAACAGCCGGACAAATGCCGAGATTACTTGGATTAGCACAGGCTTCAAAAATTTACAGAAATGTACGAGAATTAGAAAAAGCAACAAAGCTTTCTAAACAGGGAAATGAAGTTGCTTGGGGTACAATAGGCAACGCAAGTACAAGCGAAGGAGTGTTTTTTGAAACAATAAATGCCGCTGGAGTACTACAAGTACCGATGATAATGAGTGTCTGGGACGATGAATACGGTATCTCTGTTCACGCAAAACATCAAACAACAAAAGAAAGTATTTCCGAAATTTTAAAAGGATTTCAAAGAGATAACGAACATAGCGGCTACGAAATTATTGTCGTTAATGGGTGGGATTATGTTCAGATGATTAGTGTTTACAACAGAGCATCAAAAATTGCTAGAGAAAAACACATTCCGGTTTTAATACACGTCAAACAATTAACTCAGCCTCAAGGACATTCAACCTCTGGCTCTCACGAGCGATACAAAACCAATGAGCGAATAAAATGGGAAAAAGATTTTGACTGTATTACCAAAATGAGAACTTGGATTTTAGAGTTTGAATTAGAAGAAGAAACAGGAGAAATATTAAAATTTGTAAAATCAGAAGAGGAGCTTATTTCTTTGGAAAAAGACGCTAAAAGAGAAGTTGCCGCTTCTAAAAGAAATGCTTGGAATGCGTATTTAAATGAAATAAAATTAGAAGTAAATAAGGCTTTAGTTATTTTGGATAAAGTAGCAGAAAAAAGTAGCAACGGCTCTTTTATTGCAAAGATTAAAAGTGACTTAAGCTCTATAGTTGAGCCTATTAGAAAAGATATTTTGGTAGCTACACGAAAATCCTTGCGATACATAAAAGAAGAATCTTTTCCTGAAAAAACAGAATTACAAACATATATTACATCAGCAATAAATAAAGGGATAGACTTATATTCTACACACTTAGTTAGCGAAATAGAAAATTCTGTAGCTAAAATAGAAGAGGTAAACCCTGTATATAACGAAGAAAAAAAACTTGTAGATGCCAGAATTATAATGCGTGATAATTTTGATGCACTTTTACAAAAGTATCCGGAGTTTTTAATTTTTGGCGAAGATGTTGGTTTTATTGGAGATGTAAATCAAGGTTTGGAAGGATTGCAAGAAAAATTTGGCAAATTTAGAGTTTCTGATACCGGAATAAGAGAGGCTACAATTATTGGACAGGGAATTGGAATGGCAATGAGAGGTCTAAGACCAATTGCAGAAATACAATATTTAGATTATTTGCTGTACGGACTTCAAATTATGAGTGATGATTTAGCAACATTGCGTTATCGTACTTTCGGAAAGCAAAAAGCACCGCTAATTATTAGAACCCGCGGACATCGTTTGGAAGGAATTTGGCATTCTGGCTCTCCAATGGGAAGCATCATAAACAGCCTGAGAGGAATTCATGTTTTAGTGCCTAGAAATATGACAAAAGCATCGGGTTTTTACAACACTTTATTGGAAGGAGATGACCCTGCTTTGGTTATTGAGTGCTTGAATGGCTACCGCCTAAAAGAAAATCTACCCACTAATTTAGGAGAATATAAAACTCCCGTCGGGAAAATTGAAACCATAAAAACAGGGACAGATATTACAGTTCTTTCATACGGCTCTACTTTGAGAATTGTAGAAGAAGTCGCAAAAGAATTACAGCAAGCAGATATAGATATAGAAATTATTGATGCTCAGAGTTTGTTGCCTTTTGATATTAATCACGATACCGTAAAAAGTTTGATGAAAACAAATCGCTTATTAATTATTGACGAAGATGTTCCCGGCGGAGCTTCTGCGTATTTATTGCACGAAGTCTTAGAAAAACAAAACGGATATCATTATTTGGACAGCAAACCTGTAACGCTAACTGCAAAAGCACACAGACCTGCCTACGGAACGGACGGCGATTATTTCTCCAAGCCATCTGCCGAAGATATTTATGAAACTGCATATAAAATTATGCACGAGGCAAACTCAACTAAGTTTAAAAATTTGTACTGAAAAAATCTGTTTTTTTGAAAAATGAAGAAAAATAAAACCAATAAAAAAATTGTATTATCAGCCTTATTTATAGGACCTTTGTTGTTTTATATTTTCTTGTCTTTGGGGATTTATCACTACGCAAACTTGCCAATATTAGTAGATAAAGTGGAAGATGTAAAAGGTTCAGAAAGTTTTAAAAATCATTTCTCTGTGGTGAGTTTTTTAGGAGAAAATGCCACAAATACGAAAGGAAGACTTTTTAATTTAAACGAAGTTATTTATAAACGTTTTAGAGAAAGTTTGTATTTTCAATCTGTGTTAATTATCCCAAAAGGTTCAGAAAAAGAAGTAGAAAAACTTAAATCTAAATTGCAAACATATACAGATATAAGTAATTGGAAATTTGTCATTATGACTAAAAAAGACATAAAAAAAGTGTTTGAAAGTTTTGATTCTCCTCATAAATTAAACAGTAATTACGGTTCTGAATACGTGTTTATTATCGATAGGGAATTACGCTTGAGAGGACGAAAAGATGATGAAGATACCGCCGACGGCAAATTATACGCGTATAATATGAATTCGGTTTCTGACCTTAAAAACAAAATGAAAAAAGATTTAGAAGTCATCTATTATCAGCTTAAAAAATCATTAGAAAAACAAAAACGCCATAAACGTAAAATATAGTAAAATGAATAAAAAATATTCTTATGTAGGAGCTGCATTTATCGTTTTAATTTTTGGAATTTACGTTGCCCCAAAAGTAATAAAGAGGTTTAATGACGGTGATATTGTAAAAGCTGATAGGCTTAACAAGGTTGAAAATACGACAGAAAAAAAAGACTCTTTGTACTCTGGACTTCACTTGTTTAATAAAGTTCCCGATTTTGAGTTTATCAATCAAAACGGAAAAATTATCAACAATAAAACGTTTGAAGGCAAGGTATATGTGGCAGAATTTTTCTTTACTACTTGTCCAACTATTTGTCCTATTATGAATATAAAAATGGTCGGTATTCAAAATAAATTTTATAAAAATAAACACTTTGGAATTGCGTCATTTTCTATAACTCCAGAAATAGATACGCCAGAAGTTTTAAAACAATACGCAGTAAAACATAGAATAACTGGTAAAAATTGGCATCTGCTCACAGGTAAAAATGACAGTATTGTCTATGAATTGGCAAATAAAGGCTTTAAATTATACGCAGGCAAAACCGATGGAAATCACGGAGGATTTGAACACTCCGGTCTGTTTGCACTAATTGATAAAAACGGAAATATTCGCTCTCGCAAAGATGAACACGGAAATCCGATTATGTATTATAGAGCTTTGGAAGAGAACGGATTTTCTGACCAAATTACTGAATTAAAAGAAGATATTAAATTATTGCTTAATGAGTAAATCTACTTTAACACAAGAGAAAAAATACAATATAATTATCACGATTTTGTCTATTGTGATTCCCTGTACTGTCGTAGTTTTATTTGGTGTAAAAATTCCAAATGTGGAGCCTTTGTCCTTTTTGCCACCGATTTATGCAACTATTAATGGATTAACCGCAGTTATTTTGATAGCTGCCATTATTGCAATTAAAAAAGGAAATAGAAAGGTACACGAGCGTTTAAATAAAATTGCAATCTTGTGTTCTGTCCTATTTTTGCTGATGTATATCGCATATCATATGACATCAGAATCCACAGAGTTTGGAGGAGAAGGCGTTGTAAAATACGTGTATTATTTTATATTGATAAGTCATATTTTATTATCCATAGCTGTGATTCCGTTTGTTCTAATTACTTATGTAAGAGCTCGTTTGGGGAAGTTTTCTGAGCATAAAAAAATTGCAAAAATCACCTTTCCTTTGTGGCTGTATGTCGCAATAACTGGAGTGGTTGTGTATATAATGATTTCTCCTTATTATATTTAGATGAAAAAAATTATCCTATTATTAACACTTGTTTTTTTAATGACTGATGTGTATTCGCAATGCGCAATGTGTAAAGCGGTGGTTGAAAATGGCGGAAAAGAAATGGCTGAAGGCGTTAATTCTGGAATTACTTATTTGATGGTATTTCCATATCTTTTGGTGGGTGTTTTAGCGTATTTTTTATACAGAGAAAAAAGAAAAAAGAAAAATTCAATGCTTTAATTGTGGAATTATTAAATTGCCAAATTATCAAATCGTAATTCAAAACTCGTAAATCATTTATTGGTTTTTCACTTGTCTTGGCTCTTGCCTCTCTTGTATTTTGTTTATCTTGTCTTATTTAACACAAAGAAATTAAAGAAAATACGTAGTTTTGCAAATTCAATTTACAGAACTAAAAAATGAGCAAACAATTTACCGAATATAAAGGACTTAATCTACCAAAAATAGCGGATGAAATCTTACACTCTTGGGAAGAAAATAACATCTTTAAAAAAAGTGTTACTTCACGTGAAGGGGGAAAGCCGTACGTGTTTTTTGAAGGACCTCCTTCGGCAAACGGTTTGCCTGGTGTTCACCACGTATTGTCTCGTGCCATAAAAGACATTTTTCCTCGTTATAAAACTATGAAAGGTTTTCAGGTGAAGCGTAAAGCAGGTTGGGATACTCACGGATTACCTGTGGAATTGGGCGTAGAAGAAGAATTAAAAATTACCAAAGAAGATATTGGCAAAAAAATTACGGTAGAAGAATACAACAAAGCCTGTAAAAAAGCGGTGATGCGTTATACAGATATTTGGGACGATATGACACGTAAAATTGGATATTGGGTAGATATGGAAAATCCGTATATCACCTACAAGCCAAAATATATGGAAAGCGTCTGGTGGCTGCTAAAGGAAATTTACAACAAAAATTTATTGTACAAAGGATACACCGTTCAGCCGTATTCTCCAAAGGCGGGAACAGGATTGAGTTCGCACGAACTTAATCAACCGGGAACATATCAGGATGTTACAGATACTACCGTTGTTGCACAATTTAAACTCATAAAAAAAACCGCATCTATCTTCTCAAATATTGATGGAGATATTTACTTTTTAGCTTGGACAACAACGCCCTGGACCCTGCCAAGCAACACCGCATTAGCTGTTGGAAATAAAATAGATTATGTGTTGGTTCAATCGTACAATCAATATACTTTTGAGTCAATTAAAGTGGTTTTGGCTAAAAATTTAGTTGCAAAACAATTCTCCGGAAAATTTATACAGGTCAAAACTTCCAAAGAATTATTGTCTTATTCTAAAGGAGATAAAAAACTTCCATTTACAGTTTTAAAAGAATTTAAAGGAAAAGAATTAGTAGAAATTCGTTACGAACAATTATTGAAATACGCTCTTCCTTATCAAAATCCAAAAAATGCTTTTAGAGTAATTTTAGGAGATTTTGTAACTACCGAAGACGGCACAGGAATTGTTCATACAGCACCTACTTTTGGTCAAGATGATGCTGTTGTTGCTAGAGGAGCTGTTCCAGAAATTCCGCCGATGTTGGTTTTAGATAAGGATAAAAATCCTGTTCCGTTGGTGAATTTACAAGGAAAGTTTCGTCCAGAAATGGGTGAATTTTCGGGTAAATATGTAAAGAACGAATATTATGCCGATGGAGAAGCACCAGAAAAATCGGTAGATGTAGAGCTTGCTATCAAACTAAAAACAGAAAACAAAGCCTTTAAGGTAGAAAAATATGTACACAGTTACCCGAACTGTTGGAGGACTAAAAAACCTATTTTGTATTATCCGTTAGACTCTTGGTTTATCAAGGTTACGGATATAAAAGATAGAATGTTTGAGTTGAATGAAACTATCAACTGGAAACCAAAATCTACTGGAACGGGGCGTTTTGGAAACTGGTTAAAAAATGCAAATGACTGGAATTTATCCCGCTCTCGTTTTTGGGGAATTCCACTGCCAATTTGGAGAACGGAAGACGGAAAAGAAGAAATTTGCATCGGCTCGGTCAAAGAGTTAAAAGAAGAAATGAAACGTGCTGTTGAGGCAGGTGTAATGAAAGAAGATATTTTTGCTGATTTTAAAAGTGGAAATATGTCCGAAGAAAATTATGACACCATAGATTTACATAAAAACATAGTTGATAAAATTGTGTTGATTTCTCCCAGCGGACAAGCTATGAAACGCGAAAATGATTTGATAGATGTTTGGTTCGATTCTGGTTCTATGCCGTATGCTCAGTGGCATTATCCGTTTGAAAATAAAAAATTAATTGATAATAATAAAAGTTATCCGGCAAATTTTATCGCAGAAGGAGTAGATCAAACAAGAGGTTGGTTTTATACATTGCACGCAATCGGAACTATGGTTTTTGATTCTGTCGCATATAAAAATGTAGTGTCAAACGGATTGGTTTTGGACAAAAACGGGCAGAAAATGTCTAAAAGTATGGGAAATGCGATAGACCCATTTACAACTTTAGATAAGTACGGAGCGGATGCCACGCGTTGGTATATGATTTCCAATGCAAATCCGTGGGATAATTTAAAATTTGATTTGGAAGGAATTGCAGAGGTCTCCAGAAAGTTTTTTGGAACAATTTACAACACGTATTCGTTCTTTACATTGTATGCAAATATTGATAATTTTATTTACGCAGAAGCGAATATTCCTTTGGAAAAAAGACCAGAAATAGACCGTTGGATTTTATCAGAATTGCATTCATTAATAAAAAAAGTAGATAAATATTACGAAGATTATGAGCCGACAAAAGCTACTAGAACTATTTCAGACTTTGTACAGGAATTGTTGAGCAATTGGTTTGTCCGATTAAGTAGAAGACGTTTTTGGAAAGGAGATTATGAACAAGACAAAATATCTGCCTATCAAACGTTATATACTTGTATGCTTACCGTTTCAAAATTGAGTGCACCAGTAGCTCCATTTTTTATGGATAAACTGTATAAAGACTTGATAGAAGTAACGCAAAAAGAGAATTTTGAGAGCGTTCATTTGGCAGATTTTCCAAAGTATAATGAGTCTTTTATAGATTTGTCTTTGGAGCTAAAAATGAACAATGCACAGAGAATATCATCTTTGGTGTTATCATTGAGAGCGAAAGAAAAAATCAAAGTTCGTCAGCCTCTACAAAAAATTATGATTCCTGTGTTGGATACAACTCAAAAGGAAGAAATATTAGCGGTTTCTGGGTTGATAAAATCAGAAGTAAATATAAAAGAAATTGAATTATTAGACGATGCTTCAGGTATTTTGGTAAAACAGATAAAGCCAAATTTTAAGACTTTAGGACCAAAGTTTGGCAAGGATATGAAGCTAATTTCTAGTGTGATACAAAATTTTAGTCAAGAAGATATTATCAAAATTCAAAAAAAAGGAAATATTCCTATACATATTAATGAGAAAAGTGTAAATTTGGAACTTTCTGATGTAGAGATTTCATCTAAAGATATAGAAGGTTGGTTGGTTGCTAATTCTGACGGGCTAACGGTTGCGTTAGACATCACAATTACTAAGGAATTACGAGAGGAAGGAGTGGCGAGAGAATTGGTAAATAGAGTTCAGAATTTACGTAAGGATTCTGGATTGGAAGTGACAGACAAGATTAAGTTGACGATTTTGAATTATGAAAACTTACAGGCTTCTGTTTTGGAAAATGAAAATTATATAGTAAGTGAAACATTAACCAGTGAATTGGTTTTTGTTGACGAATTAGAAGATGGAGCAGAAATTGAGTTTGACACCATCAAAAGTAAAATATTAATTAACAAGCTATAATATTATGATAGAGAATAGAGTTAGATATTCTGACGAGGACTTACAAGAGTTCAAGGAGATTATCCTAAGTAAAATTGAACGAGCCGAAGAGGATTTGGCTTTGCTTGAAAGCAGGTATAGAAATGGGAGCAGCAACGGTACTGATGATACTTCACCGACGTTCAAATCGTTTGACGGAGGAGCTGAAACTATGAGTAAAGAGGCAAATGTGCAGTTAGCTATTCGTCAGGGAAAATTTATCCGTGATTTGAATAACGCCTTGTTGCGTATTGAAAATAAAACTTACGGAGTATGTAGAGTTTTGGGGACATTAATTCAAAAAGAACGACTGAAATTAGTTCCTCACGCAACGCTTAGTATAGAGGCTAAAAATAGACAATAGTTTGGTTGTTGGAGCTACGAATTACGATTCAACAATTTGATAATTCAACAATTCAACAACTTTTCACGGCGATATACCCTTGCTTTTTTTATCAGCTAATAATAAGGTACCTTTGCAAAAATAATTGGAAAAGTATGGACTATATTAAGTCTGTAAAGAAAAATATTGACTTAAAGGGTTTTGTATCAGATTTTAAGCAACTTACAAAGGTAGGCTTATCTTTAAGCATAGTTTTTTCTTCGATAGCAGGGTATTTATTAGCAGCAGATAAAGTGAGTGGCACAGTGTTAACTATGCTAGCTGTTGGAGGTTATTTTATGGTTGGTGCTTCAAATGCTTTTAATCAGGTAATTGAAAAGGACACAGATTCTCTGATGAAAAGAACGATGAATCGCCCTGTGCCAACTGGAAGAATGCGGGTTTCTACAGCCTTATCCATCGCTGTATTATTTACTGTATTTGGCATTGCGATATTGTATAATATCAACGCAAAAAGTGCTTTATTTGGTGCAATTTCAATATTTTTATACACAGGCGTTTACACACCATTAAAATCTGTAACGCCATTGGCAGTTTTTGTAGGAGCTTTTCCCGGAGCAATTCCCTTTATGTTAGGATGGGTTGCCGCTACAAATCATTTTGGAATTGAAGCAGGATTTTTATTCCTAATTCAATTTTTTTGGCAATTTCCACATTTTTGGGCAATCGGTTGGCTACAATATGAAGAATATAAAAAGGCTGGACTCCACATGTTGCCGATGAATAAAAAAGATAGAGGAGCTATAAGACAAATTATATTTTATACAGTCATAATGATTTTAGTTTCCGTAGCTCCAGTATTAAAAGTTACAGGAGCATTTTATATTTATCCGATTACAGCAATAATTATCACTTTAATTGGAGTAATTATGCTGTATCATGGAGTGCAACTGTATAAAACAAAATCAAATGTTGAGGCAAGAAAACTGATGCTTTCCAGCGTGCTGTACATTACAGTTGTTCAGATTATTTATGTGGTTGATAAATTTTTACATTAAATATAAATGAGTCAAGAGACTTTAGACAAAGAATTAAAAGTAGCAAAGAAAAAATCTGCAAAACCAATGTTATGGATTTCCATGATAAGTATGACAATGTTTTTTGCAGGTCTAACAAGTGCCTACGTTGTAAGCAGAAAAAGAGAAGATTGGGTAACTTTTGATTTGCCAATCTCTTTTTACGTAAGTACCCTGTTGATAATCTTAAGCAGTATTACCTTATTTTTTGCACAACGATTTATATGCAAAAATAATAGACAGGCGAGTTCTATTTTGATTTTAGCAACGTTTGCTTTAGGAATTGGGTTTGTATTTTGTCAATACAACGGATTTAATCAATTAAAAAGTGTTGGATTATTTTTTGCAGGACCAAACAGCACGGTATCAACATCTTTTATTATTGGCATTACATTTATGCACCTATTACACCTATTAGCAGGACTTATTGTGCTGCTGGTATTAATTTATAATCATTTTAAATATAAGTATAACGCCGTTGAAATACGTGGCTTTGAGCTAGGTGCGATATTTTGGCATTTTGTAGGAATACTATGGATTTATCTATTTTTCTTTTTCTATTTTATTAGATGACGAAAATTATGTAACTTTGATAACTTATTTTATTAAAAAAATAACTAACATAGAATATTTATGGAAGCAACTATTGCTGTAAATTCTGAAGAAAAAAATGCTTGGAAAGGCGGAGGAGCAAAACCTTTCGGGGCAAGCTATGGAAAAATGATGATGTGGTTTTTTATCATGTCAGATGCACTAACCTTTTCTGGTTTTTTGGCATCTTATGGTCTAACGAGATTCAAGTTTATTGACTCTTGGCCAATTGCCGACGAGGTCTTTACTCACTTTCCGTTTTTGCATGGAGTACACGCACCAATGTACTATGTAGCATTTATGACATTTATTCTTATTTTTTCATCAGTAACTATGGTTTTAGCTGTTGATGCCGGGCATAGAATGAAGAAAAAACAAGTAACTTGGTATATGCTATTAACCATTATTGGAGGTCTAATATTTTTAGGCTCTCAGGCGTGGGAATGGAAAAACTTTATTGGCGGGTCTTACGGAGCTGTAAAAACTTCGGACGGAAAAATATTACAATTCGTAAAAGACGGTCACCAAATATCATTATCAGATTTTGTTGTTGGAAAATCTTTAGAAAGAACAACTCATACAAAAGAAAATGGGCTTTGGTTTGAGAAAGAAGCCAATTTGCCGGCATACTCTCTAAGTCAGGTTATAAACTCATATGAACACAACCCGTCAATTTTAATTAGAACAGAAAAAATTGATATAAAAACCAAAGAAAAAGTAGTTCTTTCCAGAGAAGAAGGTTCTCGTTATCTTTTAAACGCAAAACAAGTTGTAGAAGGAGCAGATTTAAAAGTAAATGAATACGGAAATACATTATTTGCAAATTTCTTCTTCTTTATTACGGGCTTTCACGGTTTTCACGTATTCTCTGGAGTTGCAATAAATATTATTATTTTCTTTAACGTAATTTTGGGAACTTACGAGAGAAGAGGACATTATGAAATGGTAGAAAAAGTTGGATTATATTGGCACTTTGTAGATTTAGTTTGGGTGTTTGTATTCACTTTCTTCTACTTAGTATAATTATCAAAAAATAAATAAACAAAATGGCACACGCTCACAAATCAAATACTAAGAGAATATGGAAAGTCTTTGGCTTTCTTTGTATCATAACTGTCGTAGAGGTTGCATTAGGTATAGAAAAACCAGAAGCATTATATTTTAATAAATTTTTGGGAACCAATTTACTAAACTGGATATTTATTATCCTGACCTTAGTAAAAGCATACGGAATAGCCTGGTCTTTTATGCACTTAGAAGGAGAAAAAACATGGTTCAGAAGAGCTATAGTCTGGACAAGCACATTCCTAATTTGCTCCTTAATAGCACTGTTACTGATAGAAGGCGGATATATATTTGACGTGTTGTCTCCTTTGGTGAAATGGAACTATTAAAGAAAGTGAAAAGTTGGAATTCATAAATAGTAAATCGTTCAATCATAATTCGTAATTCAAAAATAGTAAGTTTATTTAGAGAGTTTTATTTTATTCCAATTTTCATCGGCTTTTTCTTTAAGGGTTTTTGTTCCTCCTTCTTTTTTCCACGATTTTAACGTGTTTGTTCCCCAAGAATTATAGAATAAATATAATTTCCCATCGCGTATTTCGAATGTTTTGGGATTGATAGAAACTTTTTCTCCTTTAGTAGCAACTGCGTATGCACACCAACCTCCATACTGAGGAATGTATTTTTTAGGATTTTCTTTAAACATAGCTAAAAAATTTTCAGATGAAAATTTGAATTTAGCTCTATCATAAACTGTTTGATGTTTTTTATTTCCCTTAATTGGATTTTTATCATAAAAATAAGAAACCACGTCAAAACCATCGGCTACAAAGCCTTTTTTTGTGTTGTAATCAGTTTGTTGTCCCAAGATTGAAGAAGAAACTCCGATAAGTAATATTAGAATAAATTGTTTCATTGTGTAAATTTGTGTGTAGTCGGCAATGATTTGATTGAATTACTATTTTTGAATTACTATTTGACAATTTTCAATTAACTAAATTAGTTTGGTATAATTTTAACAATTCCCAGATTCTCTATTCCGACGTAAATATAACCCTCATTTCCTTGTTCTATAGAACGAACTCTTCCAAGTCCTTCAAGTATTTTTTCTTCTTTAACAACTTTTCCGTCTTTAAGAGTGCAGTTAGAAATATATTGAAATTTTAAAGAACCTACCAGTAAGTTTCCCTTCATTTTCGGATATATGTCGCCATTTACAAACGCCATTCCGCTCGGTGCAATAGATGGAGTCCAATGATGTAAAGGCTTTTCCATTCCGGGTAATGATGTGTAGTCTGTAAACTTAGTTCCGCTGTAATTGATTCCATAGCTAATCTTTGGCCAACCATAATTCTTACCTGCTTTTATAATATTTATCTCATCTCCGCCTTTTGGACCATGCTCGTGCGACCATATTTCTCCAGTAAACGGGTTAATTTCCATTCCTTGTGGATTTCTATGTCCATAACTGTATATAGCTTTTTTAGCATTCTTTTTATTAGCAAATGGATTGTCTTTCGGAATACTTCCGTCATCATTTAAGCGATAAATTTTACCACAATCTTTGGTAATATCTTGCGGATTTACATCTCTATTTCCTCTATCTCCAATACTAAAATACAAATATCCTTTTTTATCAAAAGCTATACGCGACCCAAAATGTTGCCCCCGAGTTGTATTCGGGCTAGCTTTGTATAAAACTTCTTGATTTATCAATCTGTTGTTTTTTATTCTGGCTCGCATCACTGAAGTATTCGCTCCTTTACCTTTTCCACTTGAAGATGCGTAAGCAAAATAAACCCAACCAGTATTTTTATAATCGGGGTGTAATTCAATATCCATCAAACCTCCTTGACCAATTTCCTTTATTTTTGGCAATCCAGAGATAGGATATTTTTTGCCTTTTAAAAAATGCGTTAGCTTTCCGCTTTTCTCTGTTATTAATATAGAATTATCTGGCAAAAAAGTAAAACCCCAAGGAATAGCCAAATCTGGCACTACAACTTCATATTCTTTATTTTGTTCCTTTTTGAGAGTAAAAAAACTAACCAAAAGAAAACCTAAAATTGATACAGCAAAAAAATAAACTATATTTTTCATGATTTTATTAAATTTTTAAATTAAAAATGGTTTTATGCGTAGTTTTTATCAAAAAATAAAAAAGGTTCTTATTCTTTTAAGAATACCAAAAAACAATTTATATAACCTGCTAATTGTATGTAACAAAAGGAACTTCAGTGCTATTTTTAGCGTTAATTCTGCAATTTACAAGGCAAAGGGACTATTCCAAGTGCAGGTTTTAGCAGTTCAGAAACTCTTACTTGGGATCAGTATTGTTATAAAAGAAACTACTACTAGTAAGAGGAAACTAATTAAAGATATATTACTCGACTTTCATTCCATTTACATATCTAGTATGACGGATTCCCATAGCTTTTCGTCTTTTTTCCTCCTCCTTTTTTTTATTTTTATAGACTACATCATATTTTTCAATACTATATCTCAACCCTTCTTTTTTATCAGGTGAAATATTGTTTATAAAAACATAAATACCTTCCTTATCACGTGTCAACAAGTTTAAATAAGAATATTTGTCTATTAATTTAAGCGTTAAATTTACATCATTATTTATTCTTGCTTTTTCAAGTTTTGAACAGTATTTATTTCTTTCTTTACAATGTAAATTTGTTCTTTCAATATCAGAATTTGCATCTAACAGCTTTTTATAAAACTCTCCTTTATCCACTAAATTATATTCCTTAATCGTAGAAATTAATAAATTTACCTCTTTTGTATGATAAATGACAGCCTCTTCAAACTCCTTTTTAATTATTAATATAGACTCATCTAAATTTGACATAATCTGAGAATGACTTAAGTTCTTATAAATTTCTTCAGTTTCAGCTTTTTTGTCAGCATTAATACCTGTTTGAAAATATTCTGTATTCTCAATACCATTTTTAATCAATTCTTTTTTAAAATAATTTGTATAATATTCGTGTGATTTACTTGAAGTTAAGTTGTCTTTTTCTGTTCTTACACAAGAAATCGTTGCTATTATTACAAAAAACACTCCTAAAGTTAATACTATCTTTTTCATAATTTTAATTACAAGGCATATTATAATTTGGACAGGAAGTATCTAAATCATAATATATAACTATTTCACTATCATTTATATCTATATTTCTACGTATAACGCTATATGTGTAAGTATTGTTAAATGTAGATGATGAAACAGATAAATAGTCTGTAATATATGGAAGAGGGTTGGGGTTGTACATTCCTCCTCCAGAATAATTCACCGTTACATTTATTTCATATCTGTTAAGATCAAGAATACCAAAACCACTAATTTTATAAATTGAGTGAGAATAATTTTCGTTTATGAAAACGAACATAAACAAAACTATAAGATATAATTTTATAGCTGATTTCTGAAGGATAATATGTAGCACTGTACTCATAATACTAAAGTTCTTTTCATTAGACAAAACAATTTAGACCTCAAAAGTAGTCATAAAAATATTGATGTTAGATATTTTTTCTTAAAGTTTTCTTAAAATACATTAAACAACTTTTTTATTCAAATAAAATTACGATAGCGTTTTATATTTAGAAAATTATTTCTAAAACAAAAACAGGTAAATTAAATCGTAGGCTTAAGCTACAAATGCAACTAATACAAGATTGATTACTTATTAATAATTAATAGTTTTGATGAACTATTTTTTTTTAGAATATATACTCCAGAGACTGTAGATTCCAAAAATTTTAGCGATGTACTACTTTTAATTTTATCAAATATATTTTCCAGTATTGGTATCGACCTTCCGTGCATATCAAATAAGTTAAAAGTGTCCGATAATTTTGTGTTCGTTATATAAACTTCTTTAGAAACAGTAGGATTGGGGTAAATTAAAAAATCTTTATTAATTTCGGGTTGTTCTTCGACTTTAAATTGTCCTTCGGCGTTAAAATAAGGAAGTGCAAAATAAAAAGCATCTTTTCCTATTTTTTTGCCTATTAGTCGTCCCGGAAGGTCATCTGCAGGAGGGTGAATTCCTCCCCATATTCTAGAAAGACTGGTCTGGTCTGAGGCATCACTATAGGTAGCCCACTGCAGTACTACATCAACCGAAGGTCCTTTTTCAAAAGCTAAGAACTCATCTTTTTTAGCTACAAATTCTCCCATTCCGCCGGGAAAAAATTCATCACCAGTAATTAATGCCATCACCTCAGCTGCAGCTCTTGAAAATGTTGAATGCCCTGAAATATAACCCGCAAAAGGAGGTGTAACAAAAGAGGGTCTTTGGTATGGCCACCAATTTTTGGCTAATATCCAGCCTACTCCTGCAACGTCTGTCTTCGGATTATTAATAAAATCATGACCTTTCCATGCAAATATTTTTATTTTGTCCACATTTTCGTCATTTAAGCCACTTAATGAATCTCCTTCTTTAATAACTTCAATAAACTTAGGTATTAAAGGAATTCCTCCTACGTGGTAGTTTGCTAAATTAGAATCTGTACTTTGCCCTAGTTCACTCATATACCGGATAGCAGAAACAGGTCTGATATAATCGAACCAACCTTTTATTCCCCATGCTGTTATTGCTGAATCGTGCATAGCGCCCGATAGAATAAAATAGGCTTTTACATCCCATTCAAGAGGAGCTAATACTTTTCCCTGTCCTCTAAATTTTTTTATAAATAATGGATGATCATTTACATAATTAAGTATTGTAAACCAATGTCCCGGAGGCGTTTCCGAGTCTGGTCCGTCTGCCCAAAATTCTGCAAGCACTCTTGTGTAATCTCCTCTTGGTATCATTTGTGTTTTATACGGCTGACCTGTTATCGGGTTTTTAGTATGTCCAACACCAATATCTCCACCATTTTTTTTGTAAAAAGTTGAATATTCCGAAAATGAATTAGGGATTGAGTTTATGTCGATATTCCCTATAGATTTAGGAGATATATCCCACATAACGCCATCTTTCGGGTCTAAATGAGAACTCCATAATGATACTAATGAAAAGTTCCATTTGTATAAATCGTTGGAGTTAGTTTTATCTGTTATGCTTAATTGTGGAGGAATTCCCGGACTGTGATAGGTAACATAGTCATTTCCATCTTTTTTAAAAACTTGTTTATCATCGTCAGATAATGCAAATGGAAATACATTTCCCCATTCAGGGCTTAAAAAATCGGGTGTTTTTCCGTCTATTTTATTTCCACTTTGGTCTATAAAAGTGTCGAAAGTTAGAGGCTGCCAATGATTAGGATTCAAAATTGTCACACTTTCTTCGGGTAAATTAAGCCTCAAAGGAGTATTTACCGGCTCGTAGAAAGCGTTATCATACCCGCTGGATTCTCTCGATTTATCTGAGTGTCCGTAATTTATTAGCGTCTGACCTATATAATTACCCAATGCGGCGGCATTACCCGATTGATAAATAACAGATTTATTGTTGATGTCATAGCCTAATTGATTCATAATTAAATCAAATCGTGCCAAACTTTTTTTGGAGCCCGGAGAATTCTTGAAGCGATGTGTGAGCAAACGATATACGGCATAACTAATCGCTTTATTTCTCGATTTTTTAGTGCTTTCTAAAGGAATGAATTCTTCGATGTTACTGTTAAAATTATTTACAGTATTTCCTATTAAATAAGGGCGAGCTTCTTTGTCGTAAATTGCATATATATCATATATTGCTATGGATGTGTGAAATAAATTTCTCGCATGCACCGTGGGTCTGGCAAAATCTTTTCTTATTGCCTCGAGAAGTGCTTCGTTCCATATTCTGGCAATAGAAACATTATCAAAAATACGGCTTATATTGAGGTCAATATTTAATTCACTTAACGAACTAATGCAGGTACTTTTTGTTTTTTCTTTTACGGTAACTTTGCCACTCTCTTCTAAACCCCATTTAACTGAAATAGTATTAGTACCTTGTCCAGTAATTATTTTGCCTCCTTCTACAGTCCATATGGCTTGTGAATCTAGTTTCAAGCTATAAGTATAATCTTCCGTACGGTTTAAACCTGTATTAGTTTTTCCGGTAATTTTACCTGTGGCAATATATTCACAGCTATAGTCATTTACTGTTGCTAATGGATTATATGTACAGGATTTTGGGTCTGTACAGCCATAAATTTTTTCTTTTGATTGTTTAGTGTTAATAATTTCATATCCATGTCCTTCAATAGCTTTAATAAGTACATTAGAGTTTATATTATGATAAATTTCGATTAAGCCAGATGTCCATAATATTTTTAACTCATCTATTTTATTAGTTTTATTCAATCCAAAATGAACAGGTTTTAAACTTTGTGACAAAAAACCAACGCCGCTATAATATCTGATACTAGTTCCGTTGTTCGTTTTTATGATTACTGTTGTTCCAAAGGCATCTCTGTTGGAAGTGGTGCCTTGTAGAGATACTTTGAACCAGTTTAAATCACTTTCTTCGTTAGCGTTTATTGTTCTATTTCTATAAAAATAAGAAGCTTTGTCTGCATTTGTAACAAAAAGGTCTAAATCGCCATCGTTATCATAATCAAAATCTGCTACCTCTGTACTCATTGTTAAATCTCTCCCTAAATTAACATCATCGGATGCGTCTTCAAATATATTTTTACCTTCTTTATAAAGATTTTTATAATATACATTGTACTGAGATTGTTGAGGTTTACTAAGTATAAAACCATTGACAATAAATAAATCTTCATCGCCGTCTAAATCAAAATCAGCAAATTTAGTTCCCCAAGCCCAGCCGGTTCCCAAAATATTATTTTTGGCAGAAACTTCTGAAAAATGATTGGTTCCGTCGTTCTTGTACAACACATTTTGATTAATTCCTGTTATAAAAATATCAAAATATCCGTCGAGGTTAAAATCTCCCATAGTTATTCCCATATCATCTATAGAGCTATTGAGACCATAATCGGAGGCTTGCTCTACAAAATTGGTTCCGTTATGGTTTATATAAAGGTCGTTCTCTTCAAAAAGGTCTTCAGGAACGTACAGGTCTTTCCAACCGTCATTATTAAAATCAAAAGGAAGCATAGCAAAATTTGCTTCATTGCTGCTACTCTCAAAAGGAATATTTGTAAATGTCCCGTTACTGTTATTTTTATATAAAAAGTTGTTGTCGCATACTGTCCATCCCATAATAAAAAGGTCTAAAAAACCATCATTATTATAATCGAACCAAGTGGCTCCTGTATTTTTACAATCGTTGTCCGAATTGATACCGGCAGTTTCGGTAACTTCTACAAAAGTTCCGTTGCCTCGATTGTGGAAAAGTTGTACTTTAGATGAATGCGTGAAGAATATATCCGGAAAACCATCATTGTCATAATCACCCCAGAAAGCTCCGTATTTAGAGCCGTCTAAACCGTTATGACTATCATAAATTTCACCGTTTGCAAATAGATTTACTAAACCAGATTGTGTTGTTATATCTGTAAATGTTCCGTCATTATTATTTCTGAATAGCCGGCTATAAGTTTTTTTAGAGCCTGCTTTTTCTTTACCTTTTGCAACGACAAAGATGTCCAAGTCAAAATCACCGTCAATATCTGCAACGGCAACACCGTTATTTTCTTCTAAAATACTTAAACCTGAAACTAACTCAATATGCTCGAAATTCTGGGCTGTTATTAAGTTATTAAATAGAATGTTTAAAAGAATAGCATATGTAAAACAGATATAGCGTTGCTTTAAAGTCATGTAACTATTTAATTGAAAATTGTGTAATTGTTAAGTCTCACAAGGTTGTTGTCTGCAACTTGTCCTAATAATTTTCAAATTTAGTATTTTATTTTTAAAATCGTCAGGTTTTTCTTTAAATATTCCAGGGGGTAGATTCAACCCCCAAATGCAACTTTTTTATTTACAAATTTATAAAATATATTTTTAGGATTATCATAATTTAGATTTTTTCTTGGTCTTCGGTTAATTTTATGTTGTATGTTTTTGATTTCCTTCTCGCTATATAGACTGAATATTGATTTTTTTGGTATATATTGCCTAACTAATTTGTTAGTATATTCGCTTAACCCTCTTTCCCATGAAGAATAAGGATGTGCGAAAAAGAACTCTGTTAATAATTTTTTAGACATTTTTATATGTTCGGCAAATTCAGTTCCATTATCAGAAGTAATTGAATGAACAAATTTCTTATAAGGCATTAGCATATCAATAACAGTATCGGCTAATTCTTCAGCTTTTTTACCAAAAGGCAGCTTTTTCATTAAGAAAAAAGCGGTAGTTCTTTCAACTATTGTAACAATTGCTCCTTTTCTATCTTTTCCTATAATTAAATCTATTTCCCAATCGCCAAAGCGTTCTTTGTTGTTAATTATATCGCTTCTAAACTCTATTGAAACTTTATCTTTAATTGTATTTTGTTTGCCTGAAACTGGACGTTTTCTGTGCTTTAACTGATGTCTTAGATGTTTATATAAAGTACCCCCTTTAGCTTTATCTAATCTAAGATATTGATAGATGCGTTCATGCGAAACCATATCTATTCCCTCTGATTTACAATAACCAGCTATCTGTTCTGGAGACCATTGCTCTTGTTCTATTTGCTTTTTTATATACTTCTCTACTGATGGAGTAAATTTTCTATTACTAGCAAAGCGTTCTTTTCTTTCTGTAGAGAGTTCCTGTGCAAAATCAGGATTATACCTGCCTCGTTTATTTGAATTACGTTTTAACTCCCGATAAATGGTAGTTTTGTTTACTTTCAAAGATTCTGCTATAAAAATCTTTGATTTACCACAATTTAGGTATGCTTTTATTTGATACCTTTGTTCTTTAGTTAGGTGCTTCATATTTATTGACTTTTAGTAAAGTACAAATATAAGACTTAATAAGGAGTAACTGAGAGAAGGTAATTAAGCCTTCGCTCTTTTGCTCCGTTTCGCTACGCTTCACTCCACAAAAGAGCGAAGGCTTATAAACGAATATTAATCTTATAAAAATACTCCTAAAAGTTGCATTTACTAATTGAATCTAAGGGGTCTAATTCATACTATTTTTCAACTGCATTAAAAGGCGTTTTTACCTTTAGTTCTCTTCTTAAACTTCCGTGCCTTCTGTATAGATTATAATAGACTAAGAAATTCATTAACCCGCATTATTCATCAAAAAACAGGAATAATGTGTGTAAAGCGTTATCTTTGAGCAATTAATCAAAGAAATAACGCAAAAAACATACACCCAAAAATGAGTAATAAAAATACAATATTTTATCGAGGAAATACAGGAGATAGACCGCTATGTTCTTAGCCTAAAAGGACGCTCAAGTATTACTATTGATGTAGATGCCACAGATGACCCTACTTATGGAACACAACAATTATCTATGTTTAATGGATATTACGGTCAGTTTATGTATAACGAATTGTTTTTTCATGATGGAGATACGGGACAAATTATAGTTCCGGTACTTCGTCTGGGTAACAGTCATTCGAACATCAGGCCAAGAGTTGGCACAAAGAACAACAATGCTATTCGAAAATAGAAAGTACGGGATTAGGAATGAATATCCGCCACTTTGTGAGCAATATAGAAGAGAAAGATGCACGAGAGATTTACTTTGGGTTTTATGTCAAACGAGGAGAAGCCAGCGAAAATAGGATTAAAGAGGTAAAGAATATGTGTTTTTCTGACCGTCTGTCCAATCACGGATTTTGGGCTAATTTCTTTCGGTTACTCATCAGCAGTATTGCTTATGAGATGTTCCTTATTTTGAAGACCAAGATTAAAAAAACAACTTTTAAAGAAGCCAAAAAATGGCAAATAAATTCTATAAGAACCTATCTGCTCAAAATAGGAGCTACCGTCAAGAAAACAAAAAGAAGAATTTATTACCGCTTATCAAAAGCATTTGTGCATCAAGAACTGTTTTATGAACTAATATTTCAGTAAGGGTTGTTTGTCGCAGATAAACAACATAGGGATACCTACGCCTTGTTGCCAAAAAATATGATTTATTGCCAAAAAAGTAACGGATAATATCAAAAAAAAGGCTAAAGGAATTGAAAAATTATAAACCTGATGAATAATGCGGGTTAAATAGGAAAATTTCTAAATTTATGGCTGAATAGTTACCAACATTTTGTAATCAATTTAGTATAAAGTATCTTTGCTTTCCAAATTTGCCACTTGATGGCTTTATAAAATTATATTTTCAGAATGATAATTAAAAGTAGTGTATCAGAACTATTACAATCGGATGATTTTTTACAAGAAATAAGCATTAAAGGGTGGGTAAGAACTTTTAGAAGCAATCGTTTTATCGCTATAAACGACGGCTCTACAATACATAATATCCAATGTGTTGTGGATTTTGAAAACACAGATGAATCGCTCTTAAAAAGAATAGCTACTGGTGCTGCTGTAAGCATCAAAGGAACTTTAGTTAAAAGCGAAGGAAAAGGACAAGCCGTAGAGATTCAGGTAATAGACATAGAGATTTTAGGGGATTCTAATCCTGATGAATATCCAATTCAACCCAAAAGACACAGTTTAGAATTTTTGCGCGAAAACGCACACCTAAGAATTAGAACTAATACTTTTAGTGCGGTTATGAGAGTGCGTTCAAAACTTTCTTTTGCTGTACACAAATATTTTCAGGAGAACGGATTTAACTACGTAAACACACCAATTGTTACCGGTTCGGATGCGGAAGGAGCCGGCGAAATGTTTGCCGTATCTGCCTTTAAAACAAACAAAGCTCCGCTGAACGAAGACGGAACCATAGATTATACACAAGATTTTTTTGGCAAAGAAACCAATCTTACGGTTTCTGGTCAGTTGGAAGCTGAAACTTATGCTATGGCTTTGGGAAAAGTTTATACTTTTGGACCCACGTTTAGAGCAGAAAATTCAAATACAACACGTCATTTAGCAGAATTTTGGATGATTGAACCTGAGGTTGCTTTCAACGATTTGGCTGCAAATATGGATTTATCCGAAGACTTTATAAAATCGGTTTTAAAACATGTTCTGGAAAATTGTAAAGATGATTTGGCTTTCTTAGACCAGCGTTTATCTCAAGAGGAAAAAAGCAGGCCACAGGCAGAACGAAGTGAAATAAGCTTGTTAGAGAAATTGGATTTTGTTGTAGAAAATACTTTTAAACGAGTTAGCTATACCGAAGCAATTGATATTTTACGTAACTCGAAGCCAAACAAAAAGAAAAAGTTTAAGTTCCCTATCAACGAATGGGGAGTAGATTTACAAAGTGAACACGAGCGTTTTTTAGTTGAAAAATACTTTAAATGTCCAGTAATTCTATTCGATTATCCTGCGACAATCAAGGCGTTTTATATGCGTCTTAACGAAGATGGAAAAACGGTAAGAGCAATGGATGTTTTATTTCCGGAAATTGGAGAAATTGTTGGAGGAAGCCAAAGGGAGGAGCGTTTGGAAGTATTAAAGGAGAAAATGTCGGCGTTAGATATTGACGAAAAAGAACTATGGTGGTACTTAGATACGCGTAGATTTGGAACGGCAGTTCACTCTGGTTTTGGGCTGGGATTTGAGCGTTTGGTGCAATTTGCTACAGGAATGAGCAATATTAGAGACGTTATTCCATTTCCGAGAACGCCACAGAATGCAGAATTTTAATTGTTTTTTGCATATAATAAATCACTGTTGCAGGACATGGGAAGAAAAAAAGAAATAATTACTTTGTGTAGTTGATAGGAGTATAAAAATACGGTGTGAATATAGAAGGAAAAATAACTGGAATAAAATATGAAATACTCCTTATTTAAGGAACTAGATAGAATTTATATAAATAATTTTAATATCAACGATGTTTCTTCTACTTGTTTACTTACGGATGATAAGCATTCGTTTGCCATTTCTAAATGGGTCTCTCCAAAAAGAACTCGTTCATATCCATACGAAAGAGTATATAATTCACTCCATATTTCCAAGAAGATAACAGTAATTCCGATTGTGAAAGATGAAGGAGCAAAAGGCGATAGAGATTTTTTACAATGGGATACAATTTCTTTAATGTCTTTATTAGATGTATTTGTAATTTTTGCCTATTACAATAAAGCTAAAATAAGCCCACGAAATGGTCAGAAAATAACTTCCCAACAGTTTAATAACCGATATATTTTGTCCAAAATTAAAGAAATATCACAATACTATAGTTCTGCTTTACATTGGAATTTGAATGAGCTAAATACTAATTTTCATAAAACACTTGATAAAGCGAGGAAATCATACTCTGAGATTGAAAAAATAACAGGAGTTACTCTACACAATTTCAAGGGATTAGATAATTTTAAAGAAAAAATAGGTAAAGATGTATCGGCGTTTATGTCATTTTCACGAAAAAAAGCAAAACAAGCACAAGCGAGAGAATTTGTTACAAAACAACCAAAGGAAAATCTATCAACATTATCAAAAGCAAAAGTTACTATTTCAAACTATCTTGGAGGAAAATATTTTTTTACGGTTGATGAAATAAATATGAGTAAGGAAAAAGTTGAGTTGATAGAAGCTAAACACAGTAAATCAACCATTTTGCCAAACAAAGGAGATATAAAAGACGGCTTGCTAAAAATGATATTGTATAGTAACCTAAAAAAAGTCATTGTAAATGGAAAGAACGTAGAAAGCAGAGCTACTCTAAAGCTAACATCCTCAAAATTAAAAGGACAAATAAGTTCTTTTAGTACGAGAGTAAAAGTGATAAACTTTTTTAAAGACAATTGTTTTTCAAAAAAACGAAAAGAGTTAGTTGAAATTTTATTCAATGAAGCTAAAGCAAATTCATTCGTCGTTAAAATTAAGTATTCCAAATGATAAAAAGCCCATTGCGATACCCGGGAGGAAAAAATAGAGCCGTAAAAATAATAGCTCCGCTTTTACCTAAGTTCGATGAATTTAGAGAACCGTTTTTGGGCGGTGGGTCTGTTTTTATTTATGCTAAACAACGTTTTCCAAATAAAATTTTTTGGGTAAATGATCTTTATTTTGAGTTGTTCAAGTTTTGGGAAATAGCCCAAAAAGATATCCAATCTCTAACTAAAAAAGTTTATGAATGGAGGAAGCAATTCCCGATAGGAAAAGAATTGCACAAATATCTCAATAAGAATTTGGATAATTTTAGTGATTTAGAAAGGGCAACAGCATTTTTTATATATAATCGCATTACCTTTTCAGGAACAAGTTTGAGTGGAGGCTATAGCGAAAAGGCGTTTACAGGCAGGTTTACAGAGAGTAGTATCCAGCGATTACAACCATTTGCGGAAGTTATAAACGGTAGCAAAATAACAAACCAAGATTATAAAGAATTGGTCTTGAAAAAAGGAGAAGATGTATTTATTTTTCTTGACCCGCCTTATTATTCTGCAACCAAATCAGCTTTATATGGAAAAAACGGAAATTTGCACAAATCATTTAACCATATAGAATTTGCAGAAACAATGAAGAAATGTAGTCATAAATGGCTAATTACTTATGATGATAGCGACTATATTAGGAATTTATTTTCTTTTGCTAATATAATGTCTTGGAATTTGACATACGGAATGAGAAATGTAACAGAATACTCAGACCAAAAAGGTAAAGAGCTATTTATTTCAAATTATTTAGAGTGTTTGCCTCAATCAAAACAATTAACTTTATTTTGACTGATTTAATATCTTTGTATCTATGTTAAAACAGAGTTTACATCAAAAACTATCACAAAAATTATCTCCTCAACAAATTCAGTTGATGAAGTTAGTTCAATTGCCTACGCAGGCTTTTGAGGAGCGTTTAGAACAAGAAATTGAGGAGAATCCTGCGTTGGATAGCGGCAAAGAAAAAGATGATGATTTTGATGATTCTCTATCAGAAGAATACGACGATACTGGAAATGAAAAAATAGATACCGATGATATTAATATTGACGAATATTTGAGTGATGATGAAATTCCAAGCTACAGAACGCAGGCAAATAATTACTCGCCAGATGATGAGGAAAGAGACATTCCTTATGCCGCCGGAATTACATTTCATCAGTCATTAAAAAATCAATTAAATACTTTTATTATAAATGATGAAGAGAGAATTATTGCAGAGTTTTTGGTGGGAAGCGTTGATGATAGCGGATATATAAGAAGAAATACCCTCGATATTGTAGATGATTTAGCTTTTACCCAAAATGTTTTTACCACAGAGAAAAAAGTAATTGAGTTGCTCACTAATGTCGTTCAAAAATTAGACCCGATTGGTGTTGGTGGACGTGATTTAAAAGAGTGTTTAATCATTCAATTAAAGGCAAAACAGGAAGAAAAGAGCAGAAAGCTGGCTATTGATATTTTAGAATCTTCATTTGATTTTTTTGCCAAAAAGCACTACAAAAAGTTGATGGAAAAATTTAATATCACCGAGGAAGAGCTGAAAGACATGATTAAAGAGGTTGAAAAATTAAATCCAAAGCCAGGAAGTTCTTACGTAGGGAACAACAAAATTGCAGAGCAAATTGTCCCAGATTTTTCTATTAAAATTTTAGACGGGGAGTTAGACCTTACTTTAAATTCTGGGAATGCACCAGAACTTTATGTCTCCATAGAATATAATAATATGCTAAAAGGCTATCAAGAATCTAAGGAGAAAAGTAAAACTCAAAAAGATGCAGTGATGTTTATCAAACAGAAATTAGATGCTGCCAAATGGTTTATTGATGCTGTTAAACAACGCCAACAAACGCTGTTAGTAACTATGAATTCTATAATGCACTATCAATATAATTATTTTTTGACTGGTGATGAACGGAGCTTGAAGCCAATGATTTTAAAAGATATTGCCGATAGAATTAATATGGACATTTCTACTGTTTCTAGAGTTGCAAGCAGCAAGTATGTTTCCACTCCTTACGGAACGAAATTGATAAAAGATTTTTTTTCTGAATCGATGAAAAATGATCAGGGCGAGGATGTTTCTACAAAAGAAATTAAAACTATTTTAGAAACAGTAATCAATGTAGAAGACAAGAAAAAACCTCTTACAGATGACAAACTTTCAGTTATTTTAAAGGAAAAAGGATACCCGATTGCAAGAAGAACTATTGCAAAATATAGGGAACAACTCAATATTTCAGTGGCGAGATTGCGTAAAGAAATTTGATGTAAATCCAAATTGGTTACAAAATATAGAATATAAGTCCCAATCTCAAAATTTTTGTAGAGCCTAAATTAGAGTCTTTTAATAAGGGTGTTAGTCCATAATACAAGTTAATATTAAACGCTGTGTACCCTGCAGAGAGTGTAATTCCGTATTGAATTTTGTTAAATTTATCGATATTTATATATGTAAATATATCTGTTGAAGTGGTATATACAAATGAATTTTTGATATTATAAGTTAACTTAATTCCTGTATAAATTCTCCAAAATCCGTATTTGGTTGCCGTAGAAGTTCTCCAACGGAATTCTAAGGGAATCTCTATGGAATGTATAGTTAATTTATTTGAGGTTAAATTAGTATTAATCTTAAAAGCAGTTTCATTATTCAACTCGTCTATTTTTGACCTGTTATTGAAAGAGTCAAAAGAATATCCAACTCCAATTGCTAGAGCAACAGTCCCCTTTTTTATTATTGGAATATCTCTTAGGTAGCCCAAATTAATTCCATAAGAGAAACTGCTTTCTTCAACTTTTGCGGGTTGATTAAAAAACTTGTTATACGTTATACCAAAATATATTTGGTCTTCCAAATACCTGTCTCCTATTTGCAATGAATCTTTCTGCGAAAAAACCGGACAAGCAAGGAATATAAAAAATAATGTAAGTTGGTTTTTCATTAAGAATTGTTTAATTGTGTAATCGTAAATCTAAAGTTGTAATCTGTAAATCTAAATTCGTAATTCCAACAACCAGCAACTTCTAACTTTTAGTTTTTGTATAAAAAAAGGCAATCATTTTGATTGCCTTTTTTTATATGTCTACGATAAACATTATTCATCTACTTCGCCTCCCTTATGAGTGGAGAAACTCAGTTTTAAAGCGTTCACATCTCTTAATTTCAACTTAATATCGGTAATTGTACCTACGCTAGATTCTACATCAGCTTTTATTGAAGTTGTCATAAAAGGGACTTGATTTTCTGGGACTTGGTCTCTTTCATTATAGATAAAAGCAGGAACATCATCGGCGGTAGCTATTTTATCATTCAGCTGAATTTTATCTCCCTTACCGTATTTATTAGCATCCTTTGATTTACCTACATATATGGTAGATACCAAACTTTTATGTTCAAGTTTCTTAACCTCGCTTGCACTTGGCAACCTAGGATTTTGTATTTTTAGTTCTACTTCTCTCATTGTTGTTGTAACCATAAAGAAAAATAATAACATAAAAACAATATCCGGTAAAGAAGCTGTATTTACAGCTGGCATCCCTTTTTTCTTTTTTGCAAATTTCATAATATCTGGTTTTTAATATTAACTTGACGTTGGCTCGGCATCAGAAATAATTTGAGGATAGCTGGTTTTTATATCTTCAACTTTTTTCTTTAACTCCTCATTTTTTCTGTTGTCCTTATATTCTTTTTCCAATTTTGTATATGACTTGCCGTACCTCTCTAACGATAATCTGTTTCTTAGTTCTGTATAGGCTTTTAGTAGCTCATTCTGAACGGAAATATACATACCATATTGAGTTCCTCTATCACTTTGTACAGAGATAATTGCTTTGTTTGGATGGTCGGAAGAATCTAAACTTTTTTCTCCTCCACAATAATCACAGGGTTGTCCTATCACTCCATCTACTGTTTTACCAACACGTCCTCCATTATCAATAAATTTAATTGCGGCTTCTTTAAGGTCTTCTATTTTCATAGATTCATCTTCTACTAGCAATTCATTATTTCTATTGATATTAACTTCAAAAATATTTCTTTCTTTAATAATTGGTGGAACATAATCCTTTGGAGGTTTTTCAGATAATTTTTTAGAAATACCGGAATCTACGTCCATTGTTGTGGTTACTAAGAAAAAAATAAGCAACAAGAAGGCAATATCTGCCATTGAACCTGCATTAATTTCTGGGTTTTCTCTCTTTGCCATAATTTTTTATTTTACGAGTCCTTTTAATAAATCAAATATAAAAAGTGCAAGACCTATAGCTCCTAAAACGAGGCTATATATAATTCCTGCACCTACCCATTTACTTACTGAGCCTGCTTCACCATCTTTTAGAACATTACCAAACGTATCTGTAACTTCCGCATCTGAGGCGAACATATATGAAATACACAAAACTGTACCCAATATTAATAAACTTAGTACTGTTTTCTTAAGGATATGGATTTTTTTTGTTATACTGATTAAAGAAAATACTACAGTAGATACTATGGTGATATATAAAACCCACAGTGAAAATGTGATAAATGGTGAGATAGTACTTGCTTGTACATCTGGGTCGCTTTTTATTACGTCATCTCCTTCTACGAGAATCCTCACGAAGAAGTAAAGACCGATTAGTCCAATAACGGCGGCAATACCAGTTAATATTTTAGATAATTTAATCATGACTTTTCTTATTTTTTATATTTAACTAAGAGGTCAACTAATGTTATTGAAGCATTTTCCATATTGTTTACAATGCTATCTACCTTAGAGATAATATAATTATAAAAAACCTGCAATATAATTGCTACAACCAAACCAAATACAGTTGTTAACAAGGCTACTTTAATACCAGTTGCTACAACCGCTGGAGAAATATCATTTGCAGCAGCAATGGCGTCAAACGCACCAATCATACCGATAACTGTTCCCATAAACCCAAGCATCGGTGCTAAAGCAATAAATAAAGATATCCAAGAGATATTCTTCTCTAGCAATCCCATTTGAACTCCACCGTATCCAAGTACAGCTTTTTCTGCGGATTCTATACCCTCATCCATTCTGTCTAAGCCTTGGTAGAAGATAGATGCAACGGGACCTCTAGTACCCCTACAAACTTCTTTTGCTGCTTCTACACCGCCAGAACTTAGAGCCTCATCTACACTTGCTACTAATTTCTTGATATTTGTTGTTGCCATATTCAAATAAATAATCCTCTCTATAGCAATAGCTAATCCTATTACTAATGCTATTAATACAATTCCCATAAAAAATGGTCCACCTTCAATAAAACGAGTTTTTAATTCTTGGTGAAATGTTCTCTCTGCAACTTCTTGTGCAAAAGTTGACTGAATGGCTCCAAAAAATATGAAACCTGTTACTGTTAAAATAGTTACTACTTTTTTCATCTTTAGTTATAATTAATTATTTAATAGTTAGCGGGGCTAAAGATATAAATTAATTAACAAATAAAACAAAAAATATTATTTTATGTGTTTTTGGTAGATTCAACCTCTAAGTGCAAGCTTTTTATTTTGGTAAATATATTGATAAAAAACTTCTTTAGGAGTTCTATATCCTTCTTTTTTATATACGTTGTTGTGTTTTTGTACTTTATTTTATATTATTATGATGAGTTCGGCAAAGAACATACTCTTTTACAATTTTGGGATTGAGTCTTGGCTTTCTGTACGTCCCTGATATAGGTTGACCGCAAAAGTCAATTTATAATGCGAACAAATATCGGAAATTTTCGGAAGACTTTAAACGGAACTTAGTAGAAGAATTTGAGAGCGGTAAATTTAGTGTTAGAGAGTTAGGTAAATTACATAAATTGTCGGATACATCAATTTATAACTGGATATATAAATACTCAACATTAAACAAAAAATAGTTGAAATGGGAAAAAGTAGCACTTACAGAATCAAGGATTTAGAGAATAAGGTTCGAGAATTAGAGCGAATAGTAAGACAAAAGCAGATAAAGATAGATTATCTCGTACAACAGTAATTCAAAAATTTGCTTTAAAATATTTTTTACAGATTTCGTCTTTGTTTTAAATTTAATCTGTACATTTGTAAACGATATTTAGAGGAAAAATTTGAACTGATTGCTACCTCATTAAAAAACGCTAAAGCAGTACTTTCTACTCTTTACTAAGCGTACAATCAGTTGCGATTTCTTCTCGAATTTAATTTTAAAAAAATAACTTATGTCATATCTTTTTACTTCTGAAAGTGTTTCGGAAGGACACCCAGATAAAGTTGCAGACCAAATCTCTGATGCTTTAATTGATAATTTTTTAGCTTTCGACCCAGAATCTAAAGTTGCCTGCGAAACTTTGGTTACCACCGGTCAAGTAGTTCTGGCTGGAGAGGTAAAATCATCTACCTACTTAGACGTTCAGAAAATCACACGAGACGTAATTAATAAGATTGGCTACACAAAAAGCGAATATATGTTTGACGGAAATTCTTGTGGTGTTTTTTCTGCAATTCACGAACAATCTGATGACATTAATCGTGGTGTTGACAGGTCTTCAAAAGAAGAACAAGGAGCCGGAGACCAAGGAATGATGTTCGGTTACGCAACCAATGAAACCGAAAACTATATGCCCTTAGCATTAGATTTATCACATTTAATTCTAAGAGAATTAGCCGACTTACGCAGAGAAAATGACGAGATAAAATACTTGCGACCAGATGCAAAAAGCCAGGTTACAATTGAATATTCTGACGATAATGTACCTCAAAAAATTGAAGCAATAGTAATTTCCACTCAACATGATGATTTTGACGAAGACAGAACTATGCTCTCCAAAATCCGCAAGGATATTATAGAAATTTTAATTCCGAGAGTTAAAGCACAATTATCACCCAAAATTCAGGAATTATTTACCGATGATGTTAAATATCATATCAATCCAACAGGGAAATTTGTAATTGGCGGACCGCACGGAGATACCGGATTGACCGGTCGTAAAATTATTGTTGATACTTACGGAGGAAAAGGAGCTCATGGCGGCGGTGCTTTCTCTGGAAAAGACCCGAGTAAGGTGGATAGAAGTGCGGCTTATGCAACACGTCATATCGCCAAAAACTTAGTGGCTGCGGGTGTTGCTAATGAAATTTTAGTACAGGTTTCTTATGCTATTGGAGTTGCAAAACCTATGGGAATTTTTGTCGATACTTATCAAACATCTAAAGTCGGTTTTAGTGATGGAAAAATTGCTGATAAAATCTCTGACCTTTTTGATATGCGACCTGCTATTATAGAAAGTAGATTAAAACTGCGTACGCCAATGTATTTAGAAACAGCTACTTACGGGCATATGGGACGAACTAATAAAACTATTTCAAAAACTTTTACCCAACCTAACGGAGTTTCAAAAACTTTAGATGTAGAATTATTTACTTGGGAAAAATTAGATTATGTAGATAAAATAAAAGAAGTATTTGGTTTGTAATTAATTACTAATTTTGAATTACGAATTATGATTTGAAAATTTGACGATTAAACAATTAACAAAATGAAAAAACTACTAATAACACTCTTGTTTCTGTTTTCTATTAATAGCGAAAGCCAGAATAAAAACGATATATTATGGTACAATCAGCCCGCTGATAAGTGGGAGGAGGCACTACCTTTGGGCAACGGTAGAATTGGCGTGATGGTTTTTGGCAATCCCGCTAAAGAACATATCCAATTAAATGACGATTCTATGTGGCCATCTGATATTGGTTGGGACGAACCTAAAGGAAATAAACAAGACCTTAAAAACATTAGAAAACTATTGTTTGAAGGAAAGAATGCAGAAGCTGACAAACTTTTTGTTGAAAAATTTTCAAGAAAAAAAGTTATTCGCTCTCACCAAACATTAGGTGATTTGTATATTAATTTTAATCATAAAAATATCACTGATTATAGAAGAGAACTAAATATCAGCAATGCTACCGCTACGGTTTCATATAAAACAAATGGCAATCTAATTACTCAAAATATCTTTGTTTCACATCCACACCGCACTATTATCATTGAGTTTACTTCTGAAGCAAAAGACGGCTTAAATGGCAAGGTGCATCTTAGCAGGCCAGAAGATGAAGGCTTCCCTACAGTTAGCGTAAAAACGGACAAAAACAATCTTCTTTTGATGCAAGGAGAAGTTACACAAAGAAATGCAGTATTTGATTCTAAACCCGCCCCAATTTTAGAAGGTGTAAAGTTTGAAACTGTCCTTAAAATTAAAAATATCGGCGGAAAAATACACAGAAGAAAAGATTATTTAGAATTAAAAAACGCAAAGGAAGCTACGTTTTATTTAGTTTCAAATTCGTCATTTTACCATAATAATTATACAAAACAAAACAAAGTTGATTTAGAAAATATACTGAAAATTGGAATTAAAAAACTAAAAGAGGAACATATCAAAGACTATCAGAAATTATATTCAAGAGTAAAAATTAAACTTACTGATGATAACTTAGATACAATTCCCACCGATAAAAGAATTAAATTGGTAAAAGAAGGTAAAATTGATTTGGGATTGGAATCACTACTTTTTCAATACGGGAGATATTTACTCATCAGCTCATCTCGCGAGGGAACAAACCCTGCAAATCTGCAAGGTTTATGGAATCAACATATTTCTGCTCCGTGGAATTCAGACTATCATCTAAACATAAACTTGCAGATGAATTATTGGTTGGCTGATGTAACTAATTTAGGAGAACTCAACAATCCTTTATTTAATTTTATAGATAAATTAATAGAAAACGGTAAAATAACAGCATCTAAAAATTTTGGTTGTCAAGGTTCTTTTATCCCTCACGCAACAGATTTATGGGTGCCTACTTGGCTAAGAGCGGCTAGAGCTTACTGGGGTTGCTCTATCGGCGGTGGCGGATGGTTGGTACAACATTATTGGCAACATTTTAAATTTACACAGGACACTAATTTTTTAGAAAAACGTGCTTTTCCTGCTATTGAAGAAATCGCTAAATTTTATAGTGATTGGCTAATAAAAGACCCGCGAGATGGCAAATTAATTTCTGCTCCTTCCACATCGCCCGAAAACAGGTTTATCCACCCTGATACCGGAAAGCCTGTAGCAACCTGCTTGGGAAGTGCTATAGACCAACAAATAATTGCTGAAGTTTTTGATAATTATATAAAATCCTGTGATATTCTCAGCATCAAAAGTGTCTTTTTAGAAAAAATCCAACGACAAAGAACTCAATTACGACCGGGATTTGTAATTAGCAAAAGCGGTAGAATTTTAGAATGGGACAGGGAATATACTGAACACGAACCGGGTCACAGACACATGTCTCACCTGTATGGATTTCACCCGGGCATCAGCATATCTAAGGATAAAACCCCTGAGCTTTTTAAATCTGTGAAAAAAACTTTAGATTACAGATTAGAAAATGGCGGTGCAGGTACAGGCTGGAGTAGAGCGTGGTTAATTAATTGCAGTGCAAGATTACTTGACGGAGATATGGCACATAAGCATATTCAATTGTTATTAAAAAAATCTATGTATAACAATCTTTTTGATGCTCATCCACCCTTTCAAATTGACGGAAATTTTGGTTATACCGCTGGAGTTGCTGAAATGCTAATTCAATCTCACGAAGAAAATAAGATAAGAGTATTACCCGCTTTGCCCTCTATTTGGAATAATGGATATATAAAAGGAGTGAAAGCCAGAGGGGGATTAGAATTAGATATTTTTTGGAGTAATAATAATTTAGATAAAGTAATAATAAAAGCTAACAATAACAACAATTTTAGCTTGACATATAAAAATAAAGAAATTAGTATTAAGATGAAGAAAGATGAAAAACAAACATTATCTTTCTAATGCCTGTTTGAATTACGAGTTGTCGGTTGTTGGAATTACGAATTGGCTTCCAGCAACTAACACAACTAACAACCAAAAACTAACAACCGTAATGAATAATTTTAAACAACCAAAAAAACCGCTTAATAAATTTATTCGACTAACTGGACTTGGATTACAAATGGGAATTACTATTTATTTAGCAGCGTATTTTGGCAAAAAAATTGATGCTCATTATGGATTTGAGAAAAAATACGCTACCCTAGTTTTAGTTATTTTCGGTTTTTTGGCCTCGCTTTGGAGTTTAATAGCACAATTAAAAAAAATTAATGACAAATAGTATTAGAAAAGTAATATCTCGTTTTTTTATACTGCTCTTGTCAGGTTTAGGTTTTGTTTTTTTTGGACATCTTATTGCTCTAAATTACAATGAATTACCTCTTTTTGACGACAAGATAGTACTGGCTTATTTAATAAATTTATTGTTAGCAATTACTATTTTTTTAACACTCTTTTTTTTAAGAAATAAGTATAGAGATTCGTTAGGTTTTTTATTTATGTTTGGAAGTTTGCTCAAATTTGGTGCTTTCTTTATACTTTTTTATTCGAGTTATAACGCCGACGGAGAAATCTCAAGACTAGAGTTTTTTGCCTTTTTTATTCCGTATGCAATATGCCTAATTATAGAAACAACATATCTGAGTAAACTCTTAAACTTAAAATAAATTATTTTTGTCTTGGCTCGTTATTCTACTCTCTACCTATCTAAGCATCTTCCGTTTTAGAAGAATTAGAAACCAGTACATTAATTTCTTGTAATTCTTTATCCGAAAACTCTCGCCATTGACCTACTTTAAGTTTGTTTAGACTGATATTCATAATGCGAGTTCTCCTTAACTTGGTAACTTCATATCCTAAATACTCACACATTCTACGAATTTGCTTGTTCAATCCCTGCGTTAATACTATTTTAAATGTAAATTTACTTAGCTGAATTACAGTACATTTTTTTGTAACAGCTCCCAATATAGGAATCCCATTGCCCATTTTTTTGACAAAAATATCCGTAATATGTTTATCAACAGTTACCAAATAATCTTTCTCGTGATTATTGCCAGCCCTAAGGATTTTATTTACAATATCTCCATCATTGGTTAAAAAAATTAATCCTTCTGACGGCTTGTCTAATCTTCCAATCGGGAATAATCTTTTGGGGTAATTTATATAGCGAATTATGTTTTTCCTTTCTTTAGAATCAGTTGTGCAGACAATTCCCACAGGCTTGTTAAAAGCTATATATACTGTTTTTGGTTTTGTTTGTAATGCTCGTCCGTCAATTTTCACAACGTCGCCGTCAAACACACGATTACCCAATTTAGTTGGCTCTCCGTTGATAGTAACTTTGCCAGAAATAATCAGCTTTTCTGCTTCTCTACGAGAGCAAATCCCTGTATTACTTATATACTTATTTAGATTTATTGACTTCTGATTGTCGTTTTTCAAAACTATGTTTTTTCTTATTCTCATAAACCTTAAATTTCTCATATTGTCTTTTAAACATATTGTTTATTTTGGCTCTATGTTAAATTGTGTGGGTAAAGATAAAACTAAAAGTGAGAAGTTGTTTAACCCGCATTATTCATCAAAAAATAGGAATAATGTGTGTAAAGCGTTATCTTTGAGCAAATATTCAAAGAAATAACGCAAAAAACATACACCCAAAAATGAGTAATAAAAACACAATATTTTATCGAGGAAATACAGGAATTTCAGTTGATTTTTCAGCAGAAGAAATTAGTTCAGACGGAGCCTTAGTTCATTTCTTCCAGATACTCGTAATCCATTATTAATAACTCATAGCACAGAGAAGCTACTCAAACAACGTGTTTTTATGCTTATGCAGGGCTATGAAGATGCCAATGATGTATCTCACTTAAAGAACGACCCTTTGTATAAAGATATTTTAGAAGGTGATTTAGCTTCTCAACCTACTATTTCAAGGTTTGAAAACAGTTTGGATAAACATTCCATTTTCAATCTATGCTATGCTTGGATAGACCGCTATGTTCTTAGCCTAAAAGGACGCTCAAGTATTACTATTGATGTAGATGCCACAGATGACCCTACTTATGGAGCACAACAATTATCTATGTTTAATGGATATTACGGTCAGTTTATGTATAACGAATTGTTTTTTCATGATGGAGATACGGGACAAATTATAGTTCCGGTACTTCGTCCGGGTAACAGTCATTCGAACATCAGGCCAAGAGTTGGCACAAAGAACAACAATGCTATTCGAAAATAGAAAGTACGGGATTAGGAATGAATATCCGCCACTTTGTGAGCAATATAGAAGAGAAAGATGCACGAGAGATTTACTTTGGGTTTTATGTCAAACGAGGAGAAGCCAGCGAAAATAGGATTAAAGAGGTAAAGAATATGTGTTTTTCTGACCGTCTATCCAATCACGGATTTTGGGCTAATTTCTTTCGGTTACTCATCAGCAGTATTGCTTATGAGATGTTCCTTATTTTGAAGACCAAGATTAAAAAAACAACTTTTAAAGAAGCCAAAAAATGGCAAATAAATTCTATAAGAACCTATCTGCTCAAAATAGGAGCTACCGTCAAGAAAACAAAAAGAAGAATTTATTACCGCTTATCAAAAGCATTTGTGCATCAAGAACTGTTTTATGAACTAATATTTCAGTAAGGGTTGTTTGTCGCAGATAAACAACATAGGGATACCTACGCCTTGTTGCCAAAAAAGTAACGGATAATGTCAAAAAAAGGCTAAAGAAATTGAAAAATTATAAGAAATAATACTTGATAAAAATATATCGCTAAGAAAAATAGAAATTATAAAAATTCTAAACCTGATGAATAATGCGGGTTAATTTTTTTAAAAATAGAAATACTAATGCTAACGCTGAATCTTTTAATGCTAAAATTAAACTATTCAGAGCTAATTTAAGAGGAGTAACTGATACCGAATTTTTCCTGTTCAGATTGTTCAGATTGCATAAACTTTTTGCTTAATTCCCGTAAATTTAATGTGACTCCTTATTAGCACGCACTTGAAGGTGTTTTTCTAACAATCTATCATAGGTTCCATCGGCTTTCATTTTATCTAAAGCCTTATTGCACAAGAAAATAATCTCTCGGAAGTTGGGTGTTTTGGGTGATACTCCAAAAAAATTATGTTTAGTATCGATGGCTTCGGTTGAATAGTAAAAAAGCGTAGAGTCAGAAAAAAGTTTGCTGGAGGTATATTGTGCCACTAGTTCATCTTCTAAGGTAGCTTGAATTTCTCCAGAGCTTAGCTTCCTCAGAACATCCTCTATGTTTATCGAAACATTTCGGTGAAAATTTTCTGCCTCTAAAAATATTTTAGGATAGGCGTAGCCTTGAACAACACCAACCTGCAGTCCATCAAGGTCTTCAATAGTTTCAATTTTTTCGTCCCTATCAGACCTGCTGATTAGTGCTAGCCTACTTTCACCAATAACTGAACTATAGGCAATTGTTTTTGCCCGTTCTTCCGTGTACCAAAGTCCAGGAAGTATATCGATTTCGCCTAGCTTGATTTGCTCGAGTGCCTGCGACCATTCAACATCTCTAACTTTTGTCTTAATGCCCGCACGACTCATAGCCTCTTGAATAAGTTCTACAAAAAACCCATGACCAGGCAGATCATATCCCACGTAGGGTGTCCATGTGTGCGCTGCGATAACAAGAGGTTCGTCAAATTTAGATGGTTCATTTTTTTTGGAACAGGAAACAAAACAGCTGCAAACAATAATGTATAATAATAATTTTTTCATAATATTTCGTTTTTAGTTAAAAAATTGTAACTACTCAGGTTGTAATCAATCCTTAAAAAGAAATTACTTCTTTTCTAAGGCTCCGCAAATTAAAGACAAAAAAACTACTCTTGCAAATAAAAAGGTTATTTTTTTGGATAAAACGTAATTATTCAGCCAATTTAGGTGATTAGTTTCACCACGTTATTGTTTATTTTTTGGTTATTTTAAACGTTTATAGTGTTTATGATGTGCTTGTTGAACTGGAAATAACTTTAGGACGAAGTCCGTTAAAAAGTTATTCCATTTCAACAATGCCACTAATTAATTGCGAAAGCAACAAATTTAGAATTATCCGAGAAAATTGGGGTATCAGAGAACACAATTAGTAAATGGAAAAACAGAGAGATTTTTGAAGATAGAAGTTCAAGACCTAATAAGATTCGTTACTCACTTAGCGAAATATAAATGCTTTGCCGTTGAACTAAGGACAATTACTTGGTGGTCATTAGATGAGATTACAGAAGCTATACACCCTGAGGAACCAGTAAAGATTAGGAGTGCTGTTTATAGAACTTTTATTCGTGAAAAAGTTAATACTGTCCCTAAAAAAGAAAGAGAAAAAGCGAAGAAATTCAAAGAATACGACCCCGGATATTTACATATGGATGTTACGTATTGCCAAAAATAAATGGTTCAAAACATTATCTTTTTGTAGCCATAGATAGAGCTACCAGAACCTTATATTATAAAATATACGACGCTAAGACAAGTGCAAATACAGAGGCATTTATGATAGAATGTATAGATTTTTTCCCTTTTGGAATTACACATGTTCTAACAGATAATGGACTTGAGTTTACCAATAGATTACTAAAAAATAAAAAGGGAGAATATTGTACAAAACCAAGCAAATTAGATGTTATTTGTCAGGATAATAACATAGACCATAGATGCACTAAGCCATTCACGCCAAAGACAAATGGAATGGTTGAGAAAGCAAATGATATTATAAAGAAAGGTACTATCAAAAGAACAAAGTATAATTCTTTAGAAGAAATGAACATTGATTTAATGAACTTCTTAGTCCATTATAATCTATACAGAAGGCACGGAAGTTTAAGAAGAGAACTAAAAGTAAAAACGCCTTTTAATGCAGTTGAAAAATGGTATGAATTAGACCCCCTGAAATATTTAAAGAAAAACCTGACAATTTTAAAAATAAGTTGCAGACAACATGTGAAACTTAACAAATATACTAATAAACTAGTTAGACAATATCCCAAAAAAATCAATATATAATGAGCAAGAAATCAAAGCTATACAACATAAAATTAACCGAAAACCAAGAAAAAATCTATTTTATAAATTTGTAAATAGAAAAAGTTGCATTTGGGGGTTGAATCTACCCTGGATAATAAATATTTTTATTATGCAATTTATATTAAAATATAATGTTACCTTTGTCCCCTAAATATATTTTAATTTTATTATAATGAGTAAAGGTACAGTAAAATTCTTCAATGAATCTAAAGGATTTGGGTTCATAACTGAAGAGGAAACAGACAAAGAACACTTTGTACACGTTTCTGGATTAATTGATAATATTAACGAAGGAGATGACGTAGAATTTGACTTACAAGAAGGTAGAAAGGGAATGAACGCAGTAAATGTTAAAGTTATTGCATAATTAATTTAGATACTTTTTTAGTAAAAAACGCTTATCAATTATTTTGATAAGCGTTTTTATTTTTAGCTATATGTTAATTTAGGTGGGTAAAACTAAATTGTTAAATCGTAATTGTCTTGGTTCTTGCTTTTATTATTCTTTATTAATTTTGGTATAAAATCAATAAATCAAATATTTTTTTCTAATTTTCTTAAACTCATCTAAATCATTTTGCCAAGTTTCTCTAATTTCTTTTTCTGATAAACCTCGCTCAATTTGTTGTTGGAGTTTTTTTGTCCCTGCTAATTTAGTGAAAAAGTTGTTAAAAAATTTCACTTCTGTTTTGGCAGTTTCTCTGTAAGATTTTATCAACCAATATAAGTTTAATCTACTTAATCGTTCGGTTTTCTGTAAATTTTGTCCGTGACAAATCTTATTTTTATGCTTCGGATATTTAGCTCCGTCATTTGATTGTGGCGTAAACGAAAAACCAGATTTATCTAAATAAGGAGAACCATATATTTGAAACTGTTTATCCGTTCCTCGCCCCGCACTTACGTTTGTTCCTTCAAAAAAACACAAACTCGGATACAAATTTATAGATTTATCATTCGGTAAATTTGGCGATGGTTTTACGGGCAAACTATATTTGGAATTATGTGTGTAATTTTCTATAGAAACAACTGTCAAATCACATTTAATTCCATTTTTCAGCCATTTTTCACCGTTAATTAGCCGTCCGTATTCACCAATAGTCATTCCGTAAACCACAGGAACAGAGTGCATTCCGACAAAACTTTTATGTTCCAATTCTAAAACAGCACCGTCAATATAATGTCCATTTGGATTTGGCCTGTCTAAAATTATCAAAGGAATTTTCATCTCTGCACAGGCTTCCATCACGTAGTGCAAAGTAGAAATATAGGTATAAAAACGAACTCCAACATCTTGAATATCAAAAATAACAATATCAATTTCCGTCAATTTTTCTGCGGAAGGCTTTTTATTTTTCCCGTAGAGAGAAATAATTGGCAAGCCCGTTTTAGTGTCTATTCCGTCATAAATAGTTTCGCCAGCATCTGCTTTTCCTCTAAAACCGTGTTCGGGAGCAAATACTTTTTGAACATTAATTCCTCTATAATTATAAAGAAAATCTACCAAATGAATAAAAACAGGATTATCAACTGCATCTTTATGTATCGTAAAAACTGAAGTCTGATTTGCAACTATTGCTATTTTCTTGCCCTTCAATTTTGAAATATAAAGGTTGGTTTGTGCAGCACCGACAATAATTTTTTTGTTGTCAGATGAGGTTTCTTGTCCGCAAAAAGACCATTGAAAACTAATACATAAAAGCAATAATAAATATGTATTTTTGAGGCTAATTAATTGTATCATAAGATTTGAATTACGAGTTATTTATCGCCAAACGAATCATTGCTGGCAAAGAGCATAAAAATAGTATATCGTCGCCAATAATAAAAATAGCAATCGCCGCAATTTCATTGGGAATTATCATTATGATGATTTCCATAGCTGTAGGCACTGGTTTACAGCGTAAAATTAGAGATAAAATGTCTGGCTTTAAAGGGCATATTCAGATAACAAATTATGACGATAATAATTCTGAAGTATCAATAATTCCAATTGATAAAAATCAAGATTTCTATCCGGAATTTAAAAATATAGAAGGAATAAAAAACGTACAAGTTTATGCAAATAAAGTTGGGTTGATTAGAACTCCAACCGATTTTGAAGGCATTATTTTTAAAGGAATTTCTACAGATTATGACTGGACATTTTTTAAAGAATATTTAATAGAAGGAAAACTTCCCGATTTTAATCAGCAGAGAACAAGAGATATTTTATTGTCTAAAACACTGGTAAATAGACTATTATTAAAACTTAATGACACGATAAACGTCCATTTTTTTAAAGGGAAAAACACAATACCGAGCAGATATAAATTGATTATATCAGGCATTTATAACACTGGTTTTAGTGAGTTTGATAAAAATATGATGATTGGTGATATTCGTGAAATTCAACGGCTAAATAAATGGACAGAAAACCAAGTTGGAGGTTTTGAAGTGCTGATTGATAATTTTGACGAGTTAAAAGAAAAAGGAAATAAAATATATCGAAATATTGGTTCAACTTTAAACAGTAATACAATCGTTAATATTTATCCACTTATCTTTGAATGGATTCATTTATTTGACAATAATACTTGGTTTATAATTGGAATAATGATTTTAGTGGCAGGAATTAATATGATTACGGCATTGTTAGTTCTTATTTTAGAGCGAGTTAAAATGATTGGAATCTTAAAAGCACTAGGAAGTAACAACTGGAGTATCCGAAAAATATTTTTATACAACGCTATATATTTGATTTTAAAAGGTCTTTTTTGGGGTAATTTAATTGGTTTCATATTGTTATTTATACAGCACTATTTTGGTGTTATTACATTAAATCCAGAAACATATTACGTTTCAACAGTTTCTGTTTATATCAGTATTTTTGCAATTATATCTTTAAATGTAGGCACTTTGTTATTATGCCTTCTGATGCTGATACTTCCCTCGCTTATTATCACAAAAATACTCCCGTCAAAATCGATAGAATTTGCGTAAATTCGCACTTTTAAAAGAAGAAAATGGACTACGCTAAAAATGTATTAGAAACCATCGGAAATACACCTTTAGTACAACTGAATTCTGTAACTAAAGAGATTGACGCTATGGTTTTGGCTAAAGTAGAAACTTTTAATCCGGGGAATTCTGTAAAAGACAGAATGGCTATAAAAATGATTGAAGACGCAGAAGTCGACGGTCGTTTAAAACCGGGAGGAACAATTATTGAAGGAACTTCTGGAAATACCGGAATGGGGCTGGCTTTAGTAGCGATTATAAAAGGATATAAATGCGTTTTTGTAATCAGCGACAAGCAATCTAAGGAAAAGATGGATATTTTAAGAGCCGTTGGAGCAGAGGTGATTGTATGTCCGACAAATGTAGAACCAGAAGATTCTCGCTCTTACTATTCGGTATCCAAACGATTAGCAGAAGAAATTCCAAATTCTTGGTATGTAAATCAATATGATAATCCATCAAATTCTTTGGCACATTACGAACAAACTGGTCCAGAAATATGGAAACAAACAAATGGAAAAATTACACATTTTGTAGTTGGAGTTGGAACTGGAGGAACTATTTCTGGAGTTGGAAAATACCTAAAAGAGAAAAATCCTAATATTAAAATCTGGGGAATAGATACTTACGGCTCGGTATTTAAAAAATATCACGAAACAGGAATTTTTGATGAAAACGAAATTTATCCGTACATAACCGAAGGAATTGGAGAAGATATTTTGCCTGAAAATGTCAATTTTAGTTTGATTGATGGTTTCACCAAAGTAACGGATAAAGATGCCGCAATATACACTCGCAAAATAGCAAAAGAAGAAGGGATTTTTGTCGGAAATTCGGCAGGTTCTGCTATCAAAGGATTGCTACAATTAAAAGATAATTTCAAAAAAGATGATATTATCGTCGTGCTGTTTCACGACCACGGAAGCAGATATATTGGAAAAATGTTTAATGATGATTGGATGCGAGAACGTGGATTTTTAGACAAAGAAATTATTACCGCAGCAGATTTGATAAAAGGTCATACCGACAAACCGTTGGTTACTGTAAAAACAGAAGAATTAGTCTCGCACGCTATGGAAAGAATGCGGGAATCTAAAATTTCTCAAATCCCAGTAGAAGATGTAAACGGGTTTGTAGGTTCTGTGGACGAAACCGTTTTATTAAGAAGTTTTCTCTCCGACAAAAATATAGCCGAGAAACCGATTAAGGAAGTGATGGGAGCCAAATACCCAATAATTAAAAAATCTACTCCTGTAAAGGAAGTAGCTAAGCTAATTACTAAAGAAAATCAAGCTGTTTTGGTCAACTTAGAAAACGGTAAACATCATATTATTACAGCCTATGATATTATACTAAATTAATTTTTTATAGATAGAAGTGTATAAAAAAAACCTCACAGAAATCTGCAAAGTTTTTTATAAATTTAAACTACTCCTTGAGCTATCATTGCGTCTGCAACCTTTACAAATCCTGCAATATTTGCTCCTTTTACATAATCTACATATCCATTATCTTCTGTACCATAAGAAACACAAGCATCGTGAATATTATTCATAATTTTTTGTAATTTAGAGTCAACTTCTTCTCTTGTCCAGCTTAAACGCAAGGAGTTTTGGCTCATCTCTAAACCAGAAGTTGCAACTCCGCCTGCGTTAGACGCTTTGCCCGGAGCAAATAGAATTTTAGCTTTTTGGAATACTTCAATTGCTTCTGGAGTAGCCGGCATATTTGCTCCTTCAGCAACACAGATACATCCGTTGTCAACTAATTTTTTTGCATCGCCATCGTTTAACTCATTTTGAGTAGCACAAGGTAAAGCAACATCGCATTGTACCGACCAAGGGTTTTCTCCTGCAAAGAATTTAGCAGATGGATATTTTTTAATATATTCGCTAACCCTTCCTCGATTTATATTTTTAAGCTCCATAATAAAAGCTAATTTTTCAGCATCAATTCCGTCAGCATCATAAATATATCCCGAAGAGTCAGACATAGTAATTACTTTACCTCCAAGTTGAGTAACTTTTTCAGTAGCGTATTGTGCAACATTACCAGAGCCTGAAACGGTAACTATTTTCCCGTTAAAAGAGCTTCCTTTTATTTTTAGCATATTTTCTGCGAAATACACATTGCCGTAGCCTGTTGCTTCTGGCCTGATTAGAGAGCCTCCCCAAGACGCTCCTTTTCCTGTCAATACGCCCGTAAACTCGTTACGTATTTTTTTATATTGACCAAACATAAAGCCAATTTCTCTACTTCCAACGCCTATATCTCCCGCAGGAATATCGGTATCCGGACCAATATGACGAGATAATTCACTCATAAAAGATTGGCAGAAGTTCATCACTTCAATGTCTGATTTTCCTTTTGGGTTAAAGTCAGACCCTCCTTTTCCTCCACCCATTGGCAGGGTAGTTAATGAGTTTTTAAACACTTGCTCGAATCCTAAAAACTTTAAAATTGACAAATTTACAGATGGATGAAAACGCAAGCCTCCTTTATAAGGTCCAATTGATGAATTAAACTCAACTCTATATCCTCTGTTTACTTGAATTTCTCCAGAATTATCGGTCCAAGGCACTCTAAATATTATTGTGCGTTCTGGCTCTGCCATACGTTCTAATAATTTTTTCCCCTTATATTTTGAGTTATTTTCAATAAAAGGTATTACAATTTCTGCAACTTCATGTACTGCTTGTAAAAATTCTGGTTCGTCAGAATTACGCTGTTCCACGTAATCCATAAAAGCGTTTATTTTAGATTCCATAGTTTTAAATCTATTATTTTGTGTGTAAAAAATTAATTACGCAAATATAGCTAATTTAAAAGCTAAAAGTGAAAGTTTTTCAACTTTCAATTATTAAAAGCTTAGCTCCTCCAACAATTTCTAAAATTTCATTGGTAATAGCTGCCTGACGTGCTTTGTTATACGTTAATAACACAACTCGTCACGTAAGTCTGTGGCATTGTCTGTTGCTTTGTGCATCGCTGTCATACAAGTACCGTGTCCTGAAGCAAAACTATCTCTGACGGATTTATACAATTGCGTGTTTAATGACTTTGGGATTAATTCTAAAACAATTTCAATTTTATTATAAGTGCCATCAGCAAATAATTGCATTAAATTTTTAGCTGTTTCTGCAGCGTTATCAAATGTTAAATTGTCAAAAATTTCGTTTTTACTTCCGATAACATTTATTTATTGGATAGAATATCATTTCTTTTTTTACCAATAGTAAATAAATCTACGGAGGTGTCGCTGTAATTAGTTTCAATAGCAATTTAATCGTTTTTTGGGTTTAATTCCCCTACGCTCTGCGTCGAGGTAGTTCATTAATTGCTTTTATTAGTAGTTATTAGCTGTTTTTCAAACACTTTAAACCACACAATAAGTACTATTAGAAAAAGAGCTTAGCACCCCTCTATAGATATAGAAAACAGTTTAATTATAAAAACCCTATATTTGCAATGTAAAATTATATTTTTTAATATAAATAAGTTGCGTGTGTGACTTAAATTCAGTTCTTAATTTAAAACAAAACATAATGAATAGAAGAGATTTTATTGTAAAAACGGCACAAACAGGAACAGCTTTATCATTACTCGGATTGTATAGCTATAAATCGGGTGTAAAAGAAAAACCTTTATTTTTTAAAATTTCACTAGCACAATGGTCTTTCCATAGAGCCTTGTGGCAGAATAAAATGGATAATCTGGACTTCGCCTCCAAATCTAGAAGTTTTGGGTGCGAAGGATTAGAATATGTCAACGGCTTCTTTAAAGATAAAGCTAAGGATATGACCTATTTGAAGGAAATGAATTCCAGAGCAAACGCAGAAGGACAGCAAAATGTTCTAATTATGATTGACGGCGAAGGCAGACTAGCAGATGCAGACACCAGCAAACGAATAGAAGGAATTGAAAACCATTATAAATGGATAGATGCTGCACACTTTTTAGGCTGTAGTTCTATACGCGTTAATTTGGGCGGAGGAAAAGTTAAATCTGATGCTGTAAAAGCAAGCGTAGATTCCTTGACACAACTATCTAATTTTGCAAAAGAATCAAACATAAATATATTAGTTGAAAACCACGGCGGATTTTCCTCAAACGGAGAATGGATGACAGAAGTTTTTTCTCAAATAAAAAATAAAAACTGTGGAACTCTCCCCGATTTTGGGAACTTTTGTATTAAAAGAGATAAAAATAAATGTATAGATTCTTACGACCGATATAAGGGAATGAAAGAATTGTTGCCCTTTGCAAAAGCGGTAAGTGCCAAATCACACGACTTTGATGCCTCTGGAAATGAAATACATACAGATTATTACAGAGTAATGAAAATGGTAAAAGAAATCGGATATACAGGGTTTGTAGGAATTGAATATGAGGGTAGCAAAGTATCAGAACACAAAGGAATTGAACTGACAAGAGACCTATTATTAAAAGTAGGAAAACAGCTCTCTTAATACCAAGTTTGATTATAAATAATTTAACTGTTTAATTATCAAAACGTTTAAGGGTTTTGTATAAAACAACATAAACAACACTAAAATATATTAGAAATGAAAAATTATAACAACAAAAGATTATTTTTAGCCGCCTGTATTTCTCTAGCAGTTACAGCTATGACCTTTGCAATTAGGGCGGGGATATTAAGCCAGTTAGGTAATGACTTTAACTTGTCCGACAGAGAATTAGGATTTGTAAACAGTATGGCTTTTTGGGGTTTTCCTGTCGCCACTATTTTTGGTGGCCTGGTTTACAACGCTCTTGGACCTCGCAAACTAATGGCAATCGCATTTGTATCACACTTAGCAGGCCTTTTATTAACCATTTTTGCCGGTGGATTTTGGACATTATTAATCTCGACATTTTTTATCGGCTTTGCTAATGGGTCTGTAGAAGCCGCTTGTAATCCTTTAGTAGCAAATATATACACGAAGCAAAGAACAGTTATGCTAAACAAGTTTCACGTTTGGTTTCCCGGTGGAATTGTAATTGGCTCTTTGATTTCAAAGTTTATGACAGACGCTGGTCTAAGCTGGCAAATGCAAATTGCAAGTATGCTCATTCCTACTTTACTCTACGGATACCTGTTCTTAACGCAAAAATTTCCGAAAAACGAAAATGTTGTTTCAGACACATCTGTCAATATTAAAAACTTATTAACGCCGTTATTTATCTTTATGATTATCTGTATGACTCTAACTTCCACCACAGAATTAGGAACACAACAGTGGATAGAAAAAATTCTAGGAAACTCTGGAGCAAGTCCTATGCTGATATTAGCGATGATTACCGGATTGATGGCTGTAGGACGTTATTTTGCTGGTCCCGTAATTCATAAATTAAACCCGCCCGGAGTACTGTTAATCTCAGCAATTATATCTACAATAGCTATCTTTTTAATGAGTACAGCCACAGGAAATATGGTTTATGTATCTGCAATATTATTTGCTATTGGAGTTATGTATTTCTGGCCCACAATGGTTGGGTTTGTAAGTGAATACATTCCAAAATCAGGAGCCTTGGGAATGTCAATAATAGGCGGTGCTGGTATGTTTGCCACAGGCATTTGGCAACCCGTAATAGGCTCTTGGTTAGACACAGCAAGAGAAACTGCTCTCACTTCTGGTGCTTCCGTAGAGCAAGCCGAACTCATTGCCGGTAAAACAACTTTAGAAAATATTATATATTTTCCTATAGTATTAGTGGTGCTATTTGCAATTCTTTTATCACAAAGAAAAAAGCTAGAAAAAAGACGTATTTCACAAATTTAAGACAGGATATTTTATAAAATAATGAGAGAAAAATTAAGAATGGGAATGATTGGTGGCGGATTTGGATCTGCTATCGGCGACGTGCATAGAAAATCCGCATCTATGGACGGAATCATAGAGCTGGTTTGCGGAGCTTTTAGCAGTACCGCCGAAAAATCTATCTCTTTAGGTAAAGAACTACTTCTAAAAGAAGATAGATGTTACGGTAATTATGCGGAAATGCTACGCAAAGAAAAAGAGCTTCCCGAAGATATTCGTATGGATTTTGTTACGATTGTAACTCCAAATCACATGCACTTTCCTCCTGCAAAAATGGCACTCGAAAACGGGTTTCACGTCATATCTGACAAACCTATAACCCTAACTTTAGACGAAGCCATAGCGCTTAAAAAAATCATCATAAAAAGCGGTAAGCTATTTGCACTTACCCATAATTACACCGGGCATCCCATGGTAAAACAGGCAAAAGCGCTGATTGAAGACGGAAAATTAGGCGCAATAAGGAAAATTCAAGTGCAATATTTACAAGGATGGCTTGCTACCGGCATCGAAAAAACTGGACAAAAACAAGCCATTTGGAGAATGGACCCTAAAAAGTCCGGGATTGGAGGAGCATTAGCAGACATCGGCACCCATGCAGAGAACCTGATGCAATATATTACCGAGTTAAAAATTGAAGAATTAGCAGCCGACCTCGGTCAATTTGGTGAGAATAGAATATTAGATGATGATGGTAATTTATTAATCAGAATGGAAAACGGAGCCAAAGGAACTATTTCTATTTCACAAATTGCTACCGGTGAAGAAAATAATTTGGCAATCCGTGTATTTGGCGAAAAAGGCAGCCTTGAATGGCATCAGGAAAATCAAAATGAATTGATTACACGTTGGCTAGACCAACCTAAAAAAATATACACTCCCAATGGCAATGGATTGTATGCCGAAGCATTGCATGCATCTAGAATTCCGGCAGGACATCCAGAAGGATATTTAGAGGCTTTTGCTACTATTTATAAAAATTTCGCAACACATTTACGGTCTATAAATCGTGGAGAAACTGTTGAAAAACCCGATTATCCAACCATAGAAGATGGCATCAGAGGGATGAAATTTATTTATGCCGCGGTAAAAAGTAATAAGAATAATTCTGCTTGGACAACATTATAAGATGAAAACAATAAGATGAAAACAATAAAAGGTCCCGCAGTATTTTTAGCACAATTTATAGGAGATACGCCTCCTTTTAACGACCTAAATTCCCTTTGTAAATGGGCATCAGGCTTAGGATATAAAGGAATTCAAATTCCAATATGGGAATCTCGTTTAATTGATATTGATAGGGCCGCGGAAAGCAAAACCTATTGCGATGAATTAAAAGGAAGGGTGTCCAATTACGGGTTAGAAATCACAGAATTGGCCTCGCATTTGTCGGGTCAGCTTGTAGCGGTACATCCGGCATACGATTTAATGTTTGATAATTTTGCACCCAATCACTGCAAAAACAACCCCAAAAGAAGAACAGAATGGGCTGTTAAACAATTAAAAAATGCTGCTATAGCGAGTAGAAATTTGGGAATAAATGTACACGGTACTTTTTCGGGTTCTTTACTTTGGCATCTGTCTCACCCCTGGCCTCAAATTCCAAGCGGACTTGTTGAAATGGGATTTCAGGAATTAGCAAAAAAATGGATTCCTATTTTAGATACCTTTGAAAACAACGGAGTGGATTTATGTTACGAGATACACCCGGGAGAAGACTTGCATGACGGCATTACTTTTGAGCGTTTTTTAGAAGCTACCAACCATCACAAAAGAGTAAATATATTATACGACCCAAGTCATTTTGTGCTACAACAGTTAGATTATGTAAAATTTATAGATTACTACCACGAACACATAAAAATGTTTCACGTAAAAGATGCGGAGTTTAATCCTACGGGGAAAAGTGGAACCTTTGGAGGTTATCAAAACTGGAAAGATAGAGCCGGAAGGTACCGTTCTTTGGGAGACGGACAAATTGATTTTCAAACAATATTTTCAAAACTTACACAATATGGCTGTGATGTTTGGGCGGTAATGGAGTGGGAATGCTGTATAAAATCTCCTGAACAAGGTGCAAGAGAAGGAGCTAAATTTATTCAACGGCATATTATTGAAACTACAGAGAAAAAATTTGACGATTTTTCTGGTGCAACAATTAGTAGTGATAAATTAAAAAAAATGTTGGGATTATAAGTCTGATTAAGTCCCCTTGCCGACTTCTCGCTTTTAGTTTTTCATTTCTATCTACTCAAATCTTTAATTCTAATATGTCTAAATTGCAACTCTGATCCGTGGCCTAAAAAACCTATATGCCCTTTATTTCTTTTTAATCCGGGGTGGTCCTTGTGGTCTGCTGTTCCGTTTTTGGAGGCTTCTTTCATATTGTCCTCTAGGATAACAGTGCCGTTCAAAGTAATTTTTATATGGTCTCCTTTTACAATCACTTCTTGGCTATTCCACTCTCCCACAGGTTTTAGATAACCTCTTTTAGCAGCAATCACTCCATATACAGAGCCGTGATATTGGTATGGTTTTAAGTTTTTATAGCTACTTGCCGTATTATCAAGAATTTGCAATTCCTTTCCAACATAAGCTGCATCACCGTTTAATGGAGTGTGAATGCCCAAACCATTGTTAGCGCCAGGGGTTAATTGAAATTCAAATCTAAATATAAAATCGCTATACTCACTTGCGGTATAAAGATTTCCGTGTCCACCTTGTTTTGGACGTACTGCCAAGATATTTTCTTCTACCAAATAATCTATTTTATTTCCAACCCAGTAATCTAAATTTTTGCCATTAAAGAGCGAAACAAACCCATCATTTTTTTCTTCCTCTGTCAATCCATAATTTTCTGATTTTATTTCACGGACATAGATATTTCTAAACCCTAAATTTTCACCGTGTGCTTGTAATTCAATAGATTCTTTTACGAAAATAGGCAGGTTTCTATCCCAATAATTTTCAAAAATTACATTGTTGGTAACCAATATTCCATTCAAATGAACGGTAACGCGATCTCCCACCATTTTAATTCGGAATGTATTCCATTCATTCAGCGGATTGTCAGCAACTACCAATGGCATGCTCTGATGCTTTTGGTTATTGTACAGCCCGCCACTTCCAACCTGTGCTCCAACGTCAGTGCGTGCAGTATCCCAAATTTGAACCTGTGGCGTTCCCCTTAGATAAATTCCGCTATCTCCTCCATTTGTTATCCTCCAATCTACCAACATTTCAAAATCGCCATAATCTTTAATTGTAGAAATATTATTTCCTTCTCCCTTAAAAACAATTATGCCGTCTTTAACAAACCAATCCTTGAGCATTTGCTTATTAGCTTTTGCCTGAGCCTTATCTAATTTTATTTTAGACATTTTACTTCTACGAATAGGGTTTTCTACCAAGCCTTCCCAGCCTGTAAAATCTTTTCCGTTAAAGATAGAAATATATCCCTCTTCGTCAGGCATTTTGTCTAAAATTTTTCTTAGGTCAATTTTAACATACTGACCACCTTCCATATTTTTTATAATTTTTATAATTATTTCTCTAACAAATTTGCCAGATAAAGTATTTTTCATACCCAATTCAGGCTTTATTATCAAACTAGCTGCTTCCATAGCTGCTTGAGAAAACGCTTCTACTTCCATATATTCAGAGACAAACACCAGCGAAAGGAAGGTTTTAATCTCGCCTGCTGCGTTAATTATCTGGGTTATTTGACTATTAGATTTAGTAAAAGGATTCTTAGGTTTAGCAAAAGGAACTAATTTTTTTATCAGTAATAATTTTTGGTCTGCGGGTAAGTTTGAGCTGTTTACATTTGATAAATAGGCATCGAATGCTTTTTGTACTGATCTATTTCCTTTGCTGATAATATCAAAAATATAAGGAATTGCGTCTTCATCTTTCCATAATATAAGTGCGTCAATTGCAGCTGCACTGATTATTTTGTTGTTATTTTTTAACTCAAGCTCAAGATATTCTAGAGCTTTTTTTGAACTGATTGACGGAAACACTGGTAATAGTTTTAACTTAGACATTCCTGTTTCAAATGCTTTTAAGACCTTATCTCCGGTATCATTATCTCCATTAACAACAACCGATAATGCGGCTTGAACTTGTTTTACATTATCTATCTCTTGGGTTTTATCTAACAACAGAATGAGTTTATCTACATTCTCTGCCGATGATATGTTTGGTAAAGTTTTATAGGCTTCGGTTTGAATAGTCTCCCTACCTGTCCCGGTCAAGTTATGCACAAAATTAAAATATTGCGTAGCTTTTTTAGCGGCTAATAACTGGAGGCTTATCTTTTTTGAAGCTATTGAAAGGTCATTAAATTCTGATACTAAAAGGTTTGAACTCTGAGCACTAATTGTTCTGGATAAAGCCTGGTAAATCGCCTGACTCTCCTCATCATCAGAAACAACATTTTTTAATATTTCTACTAATTTTGGAACAGCTTTTTCTCTTTGATGGATTGCTAAAGTTTTTATTGCTTCTATTCTAAGGTCTTTGTTTTTACTTTTTAATGTCGGCAGAATTAATTCTGTTAGAATAGATTTTTCTTTTCTATGTGCAAACGAATTTAGAAATTGCAATTTTCCTTCATCGGTAAATTTTTTGAAAATTCTAAGCCAGGATTTAACTTCTTCAGCCGTCATTCCCTTATTTGCGTGGTTAAATAGCGCCTTGCGGTATTGTTTATTTTTAGTTTTTTTAGCTTCTTTTATTAGTTCTGATGTTATTTTATTACCCAAGTTGTCGCGTAAAATACTATAGGCAGCAGAACGAATATGTAGCCGGTCTTCGGATTTTGTGTTTTTAATAATCTCTCTGCAAACGACTACGCTCAATTCCTTATTCCCATTGAGTCCAAGATTTCTGGCATATTCAACAGCAATTTTAAGTTTAGAATTTTTAATTGCTTTAGCAATAGTAATTTTTGATTCAGGGGAAGCTATTTTAGCGAGAGAATACAGGGCTTCTTTACTAATTTGAGTATTGGCTGACGCTGTTAATTCTGTTAGCACGGGTACTGCTTTATGATATTTAATAACACCTAAAGCCTTTATTATTTCTCGTTTAGCATTGGTGTTTTTTATTCCCTTTAGTAAGGTTTCACCTGCGTTGGCAGTGCCTATATTTGTCAATACTCCGATTGCTGGCAAATATAGTGCTTCATTAGATAGCAATTTTTCCATTGCTTTATTACTTATGTCTGAAGCACAAAAACTTAGCCGTCTTATCAAAAATGATTTTACTTCGTCGTTGGGAGTTTTATCTAACGCTATGAGTAGCAATTTTTCTACGCGGACTCTATCTGTTTCGTGTTTGGGAGCAGCAGAATAATTAACCAAGCTTTGGAATGCATAACGCACCTGTGTGTCATCTCCTTCTCCTTGCGGAATTAACATATCAGCAAATTCAACTATTCCACTTTCTCCCAAGTCTATTATTTTTTGTGCAAGCTGGTTAGCATCTTCATTATTTTTAGTCGGATATTGTGCTAAAATATCTGCTACTTTTGTTTCGAGGGTTCTGTTTTCTTGTGCTTGTACGTTTCCTGTTACTAGGAATATAAGCAGGAATGTAGTTGCTGTTTTATGTAGGTATTTCATATATATATAATTTTGTATATCACTGATATACTGTTACTTGAGTTTTTTATTTAATCTATGTATTTTAATAATTTCTTTAGGTAAATCAGCTCTTGCATTATGAATAGGCTTATCCCAAGTTAAAATATGTGAAATAGAAGGCAATTTTAACTTATCAGACGTTTCTTTTTGTAATTCTTGTAATTTTGTATAAAAAATTTTAATAATCTGTGGATTTTTTTGGGCAATATTATCAATTTCCCATTCATCTTTCTTTCTATCAAATAAAAAAACTTTTTTCAACAATGGATAAAGAAGTAATTTATAATCTTTACTCATTACACTACGACTATGATTTTTATAAGCTCCGTAAATATATTTTTGATTATAATCATTATTTTTATCTTTCATCAACAAAGATGCAAAACTTTTATTAGGAACAGATTTAGGAAGTTTTACATCACACAATTCTGCTATTGTTGAATATATTTGAAAAAGATTAAGAGGGGTATCATTAGTTATCTTATCAGTAATTTTTGGTCCTTTTATAAAGAAAGGAACTCTTTGGGCATGATCAAAAAGTGACTGTTTAGCATAAAGTCCATGTTCTCCCATACTTAAACCATTGTCCGAAGTAAAAATAATATAAGTATTATCATATTCAGGATGATTTTCTATTTTATCTAATAATTTACCTATTTGTTCATCTAAATGAGTAATAATACTATAATAATCACGACGATGAATCTTCAATTCATTTATTTTTCTTGGATATGTAAGAAGTTTTTCGGCACGAATATGATGAACACCAATATCAAATGGATATATTGGTAAAAAATTTGGCGGAACTTTTAATTGTTTTGTTTTATATTTATCAAGATATTTTTTAGCTGATTGACGAGGGTCATGAGGAGCAAAATATGAAACATACATGAAAAATGGCTTATCATTTTTTTGAGTTTTCATATCTAAAAATTTTATCGCTGATTGTGTAATAAGCTCTGAACTATGATAAGTTTTACCTTCAACTCGACTCCAATGACCACCTAATTTTACTTCAGTTGGTGTCCATCCTTTACTATAATCATTATTATTTTTAGACCCTAACATTCCGCCCAATTTAAAAAATCCATTTCTAATATTAGAAATATCTTTCGTTGCTATATAATTGCCGTCTTTAGTTCCTATCCATTCAAAACTTCTTCGTAAAGTACTTTCTCCATTATGCCATTTCCCTACCAAAAATGTAATATAATTACTATTTTTAAATGTTTCTCCCCATAAAAAATCTGTATTTATTTTTTTGTGTGCTTGCCAAAGTGGCAAGCCAGTATTTATCATAGAACGACTTGATACGCAAACAGCTCCCTGATTAGCACCCTGATTAAAAACATTTGTCAATATTTTAGAAGATCGTGCTAACTTATCTAAATTTGGAGTATAAATTTCCTTATTATTTAAACTATGAATAGAACGATAGACTTGGTCATCTGTCAAAATAAAAATTACATTAGGGTTTTCTTTTTTTTGAACCTTTGAAGATGTTTGTCCCTTTGAGAATGTCCACCATAAAATAACGATTATAATAAGTAAACTTACTATATTTTTCATCTTAATATTGTTTTATAACGATTTGGTATAATTATAGATTTCACTATCATTCTTTTTATTCTACTTGTAGATTATATCCTCCAAGTACCTCTCATAGGTTGATTGACTAATCTATTGGCTTCTTGGTCATTTATAAATTCTTGTTTTACTGGGTCAAATTCTAAAGTTCTTCCCAACCTCAAAGCAATAACTCCCATATTAACTATTGTTGCCGAACGATGTCCATTTTCTTCATTCAGAGCAAACTTCTTACGTGTACTGACAGACTCATCAAAACTTACAATTTGTTCTTCGGGGTCTGGCATTGTATCTATCAGTCCTTTTAAGTTTGGAATTGTAGATTTAAAGCCATTGTATATTTTACCATTTGGACCTTCAATGTATGCAGCATCTTTATCACTGTTTTCACCATCGAGAACAATTTGACAACCATCTGCATAAGTGAATATTATTTTTCTCCACGTGCCAACAGAATCATAATGTTGTTGAGGGGAATCTACCTCTACTTTTACAGGGCTTGTATTGTCTTTTCCTAGAAAGTATTGTACCGGGTCGATGTAGTGTTGTCCCATATCTCCAAGTCCTCCACCGTCATAATCCCAATAGCCTCTAAATGTAGAGTGTACTCTGTGCGAATTGTATGCTTTTTCGGGAGCTGGTCCTAACCACATATCATAATCTAAATATTCAGGAACTGTCTGAGCTTTTAGATTTTCTTTTCCTACCCAATAAAATTTCCAATTAAACCCAGTAACACCGCTTATGGTTACCTTTAGTGGCCAGCCCAAAACTCCACTGTTTACCGCTTTTTTTAAATTTTTGACCGGTGTCCTCATCCCGTAGAAATTGTTCTTAAATCTAAACCATGTATTCAGTCTAAACATCCTTCCGTGTACTTTCATTGCTTCAACCACTCTTTTTCCTTCTCCAATAGTACGGGTCATCGGCTTTTCGCACCACACATCTTTTCCTGCTTCTGCTGCCATAACGGACATTATACCGTGCCAATGTGGCGGGGTTGCAATATGTATAATATCTATATCTGGTCTCTGTAATATTTCTCTAAAATCTCTGTAGCCTTTTACATCCTTATCTACTTTTTTTAAAGTATTTGATAAGTGCTTTCCGTCGGCGTCACAAATTGCCAATAGCTTAGCGTCTCCATAACCCAAATGACCCTGTCCCATACCTCCTACTCCAATTACTGCTTTGGTAAGCCGATCACTCGGTGCTAAAAAATTAGTGCCTCCCATTACACACCTTGGAATAATAGTAATTCCTCCTGTTATTACAAGAGCTTTCTTTATAAAATTTCTACGATTTGTTCTTTGTTTTTGTTTCATTGTACAGTTATTTTTAGAATTCAGAAGTAATATTTATTAAAACTTCATTCCACGTTTTGGAGATACCGTCTTCTGCTTTGTGTAGGTCATTACAGGCGATATTTAAAGAGTCTATGGCATTTTTGACATTCCAATTATCGATGTTCATAATTGCCTTTAGACTAAATTTTCTATCGGAAATAATATAGGTGAAAGGTAGTTTTTTTGTGGCAGAATTCATTGTTATAGATGCGTAACCAATTGAGTCATTTTCTAAAATTAACGTGCCAGATAACAATTTTGTGTTATCCATAGCTCCGAAGAAAAATTTCTTGAGTTTAAAATCTCTACTCGTGTCAGAAGAGAAAATACTACTCACAGGAATTGAAAATTCTGCATTATCAATAGCTTCTTTTATAGAATTTCCTTCACCATTGTTTGTGATAATAATCTTCTTAAACGTACCTTTTACAGCAATTTTCATAGTAGTTTTATAAGCCACCCAATCTATATTATTTTTTGAATCCTTTAAAGAAAATAAAGCCGTTTTTTTTGCCTTAGTTTCTGTTTTTTGCTTTTTCTTAACATCCGTCTTACAAGATGTAATCTGTAATGAAAAGCATAATAGCACCGATATTAAAAGTATATTTCTCATAATTTTTATTTAGTTATTTGTTAGTTGTTTAATTGCGTATAATCGTGCAATTGTTAAATCGTAATTTTCAAATGGTTTAATTAGTAATACAAAAATTGTAATTGTCTTGCTTCTTTTCTCTTTTAGTTCTTAACTTATTCTTGCAACTACCTGCTCGCCTCCTTTTGCATTATCGCCAACTTTAATATTTAGTTTAGTGCTTAAGGGTAAATATAAATCTACTCTCGAGCCAAATTTAATAAACCCGGCATCGGCACCTTGCTCAACTTGTTCTCCTTTTTTGGCATAATTAACAATTCGTCTTGCTAAAGTACCTGCAACTTGGCGGTATAAAACTTCTCCAAATTCTTTATTTTCAACAACAACGGTGGTTCTCTCATTTTTTGTAGATGATTTTGGATGCCAAGCAACCAAGTATTTGCCCGGGTGATATTTGCTATATTTTACAACACCGCCTAAGGCATATCTGGTAACGTGAACATTTATCGGAGACATAAAAACAGAAATTTGCAATCTTTTGTCCTTAAAATATTCGGGTTCAAAAACTTCTTCAATAATCACAACTTTTCCGTCAACAGGAGCAATAATGTGATTGTCATTTTGTTGTGTTTTTCTTTTTGGATTTCTAAAAAACTGCAATATAAGAATAAAAAATAATATAAGGCTAATTTGAACGATTTTTAATAGCCAATCAATTTCTATAAACTTATCAGCCAATAATATTCCAATTACAATAATGATAGATGTTATTGTAATAATTTTAAATCCTTCTTTGTGAAACATACTTTGCTTTTAGATTGTGCAGCACAGCAGGTACAAATATACAAAAGGAGCGGAGAAATACAAACTGTCTAACCGGTCTAGCAAACCGCCGTGTCCGGGCATAATATTTCCGCTGTCTTTTATGTTTGCTTGTCGCTTAAATTTTGATTCTATTAAATCTCCCACAGCACCAAAAATAGATAGTATTGATGCAATAATCATCATGTCAATTAAAGACAAATATGTGTAGTTATATTCTTTAATTATAAGGGCTGCAATCAGAGAAAATATCCACCCGCCAATAAAACCTTCTATTGTTTTTTTTGGTGATATTGCTTTAAATAATTTATATTTTCCAAAGTTCTTACCTATCAAATAAGCAAAACTATCGTTTACCCACGTAAAAATAAGAATGCAGATTACAATATTATATTTATATTCTCCCGTAATAAATGGAATTAAAATTAAAAAATTAAATGGTAAAATTATATAGAATAGAGATAAATACAGTTTACCAATTAAGGGAATTATATAAATGTTTGTAGAGTATAAATAAAAAATTAAACGGACAGAACAAAATAAGGTTATAGTTAGAATAACTAAAATTACATTTTCATTTCCTAAAGTATAATTTGTAAAATAATAAACAGAAAGGAGCAATAGTATATAAGGAATTATGCTTTTTAATTTAATTAATTTAGAAAACTCCCAGATACATATAATAGCAAAAATACTTGTTAAAATAATATAACTTCTTGCACCAAATACGATTGCAAATATAAAAAGTGAAACATAAACAAATCCAGAGATAGACCTTGTTATCAATTTGTGCATATTATAAATCTTCAAAGAGTAGCAAATATAAGTTTTTTAAATTACCATTGCCGTAATTTGATAAGTTATCCTTGTTTTTATCGATTGTATAATTTTTTACTGAGCTAATATTTGTTGGAATTTCTTTGAATCTATAATTTATATTAATCTCTTCTAAAGCCTGCCTTTTGCTTTTAACTATCTGGCTAATAGACGCATATACGACAAAACATTCTGACAATGATGACTTCTTTACCTCCTTTAATTGATTTGACGAAAAGAGAATACTTCCGTCATCTGCTATTAAACATTCACATAAAGTTAACAGAGGGCTACGAGAATTCAAATCAGTTTTAACAGTAATATCTACGTCTTTTATATAGTTTGTCAAACTCTCATCTACACAAATAATTTCTTTCCAATTATTTTCTTTTATAATCTTTTGAAAGTTAGAAATCACTTCATCTTTTTTAATACAGTATAAAAATTTACCTCCCCTTTCTATAAAATTATGCACAAAAGAATCCTCCAAAGTTAAACTAACTTCTTGATTTTTAGCCACTTTTTCTTTAGTTGTTTTTGATGAAAGGTTTAATATTTTTTTTAAAAAACTCATTCCAAATAAGAAAATAAATATATCCCGTGTTTATTTTTCTATTTTTTCTTCTACCTTTTTTTCCTTTTTATCAAAAGGTCTTTCTCCAAATATCTTCTCTAAATCGTCTTTAAATATAACCTCTTTTTTCAATAATAATCCTGCAAGAGATGTTAATTTTTGTTTGTGTTTTGTCAATAAATTAATTGCCCTTATATATTGCTCTTCAATCATTTTAGAAATTTCTTCATCAATAGTTTTTGCAGTATCATCGCTATAAGGCTTTATAAAAGAGTCATTTCCTGACGAATCATAATATGTTATATTACCTACTTTATCATTCAATCCATAAATGGTAACCATTGCTCTTGCTTGTTTGGTTACCTTTTCTAAATCGTTTAAAGCTCCTGTTGATATTTTGTCAAAAATGATTTTTTCTGCAGCTCTACCTCCTAAAGTTGCACACATTTCGTCCAACATTTGTTCTGTTTGTACAATCATCCTTTCTGCTGGTAAATACCACGCAGATCCTAAAGATTGTCCTCTCGGTACGATAGTTACTTTTACTAATGGAGCGGCGTGCTTTAGCATCCAACTGACAGTTGCGTGTCCTGCTTCATGATAAGCAATTGTTTCTTTTTCTTTTGGAGTAATAACTTTATTTTTCTTTTCTAAACCACCAATAATTCTATCAACTGCATCTAAGAAATCTTGGTGATGTACGGACTTTTTATTTTTTCTAGCGGCAATTAACGCTGCTTCGTTACACATATTTGCAATATCTGCTCCTGAAAAACCAGGAGTTTGTTGTGATAAAAATTCTACATTGACATTTTTTGACAATTTTAATGGCTTAATATGAACTTTAAAGATTTGTTTTCGTTCGTTAATATCTGGTAAATCAACATAAATCTGACGGTCAAAACGCCCAGCACGCATTAAAGCATTATCTAAAACATCGGCTCTGTTGGTAGCTGCCAAAACTATAACATTTGTATCTGTTCCAAAGCCGTCCATTTCTGTAAGTAGCTGATTTAATGTGTTTTCTCTTTCATCATTGCCTCCCGTCATACTGTTTTTGCCACGAGCTCTACCAATAGCATCAATCTCATCAATAAAAATAATTGAGGGTGATTTTTGCTTTGCTTGTTTAAACAAATCTCTAACACGAGAAGCTCCAACACCTACAAACATCTCCACAAAATCTGAACCAGATAAAGAGAAAAACGGTACTTCAGCTTCGCCTGCAACAGCTTTTGCTAATAGTGTTTTTCCAGTTCCCGGAGCACCTATCAACAAGGCTCCTTTCGGTATTTTCCCTCCTAAAGAAGTGTATTTTTCTGGGCTTTTTAAGAAGTCTACAATTTCTTGCACTTCTTCTTTTGCTCCTTCCAGACCAGCAACATCTTTAAAAGTAATTTTTACTTCGGTGTCTTTATCAAATAGTTTGGCTTTAGATTTGCCAATATTAAAAATCTGAGCTCCGCCGCCAGCTCCACCCGCTCCGGACATTCTTCTCATAAAGAACAGCCAAACAGCGATTATCAACACAAAAGGTAAAATAGGCATAAGATAATCTAACAGGCTGGGGTCATCAGGAATATGTTCTAAATCAAACTTTAGTCTATGTGCTTCCTTAGCTTCAGATAATTCGTCTTCAAAATTTTGTAAATCCCCAAAATTATATTCAAATATTAGCGGTTTTTTAAAAAATCCTGTTTTAATCTGCTTTTTGTATTTCTCTTTTTTTAGTGCTTCTTCTGTTAAATGAATTTTAGCAACACTTCCTTTTACAACAAAAATTTCAGAAATATCATTGCTTTCTAATATTTCATGAAATTTATTTTTAGAAACACTTTTAGAAGATGAATCATTAGAATTTAAAAACTGAAAACCAATTACAAGGATAATTATCGCTCCATATAACCAATATAATTTAAATCTATGTACACCAGGTTTTTTATTTTTATTAGAATTACTCATTATAATTTGGAATGTATTGAGATAAAATTATTAAATAGTGGGGCTAAGAGAAGTGATTTTGGCATCACCCCAAAGGCTTTCAAGGTCGTAAAATTCTCTAATTTGTCTTTGAAAAATATGTACAACAACATTCACATAATCCATTAATATCCATTCAGAATTCATTTCTCCTTCTATATGCCAAGGTTTGTCTTTTAGGTTTTTGCTAACCAATTTTTGTATAGAATTAGAGATTGCTCTTACCTGTGTGTTTGAACTTCCGGAACAGATTATAAAATAATCGCAAACGGTGTTTTCAATTTCTCTTAAATCTAACAACTTAATGTCTTCTCCTTTAACCTCATCAATTTGTTTTATAATTACAGCAATTAAATTGTCTGTATTCACTTTTTCTGTTGTCATTAATAATTTTAAAAAATTTCGGACAAAGTTACTGTTTTTTTATCATAATTATCGCTGTTTATGAGAATATTTGTGTCTATACGATTTTAAAGGTAGAAAAATAAAGATGTTTACTCGTTAATAGTTAGTTAAAAACAAGAGTATTTGCTTAAAATTCAACGTTCTTTCCAATGTTTCTCTAAATTTATTTTCATCCTCATTATTGTAAAAAGGAACGCCCGTTATTAGATATTTATCGGAGCTAATTTTGACTATCTTTTTGTCTTTTCTTATTTTCTTTAAGAAATCCTCTTTCCACTTATCGTGTTCTTTCAAATGCTTACCTTTTGGCTCGATGAATACTTGATAAGTTAGATTTTCGCCTTTTTTCTGCTTACAGAAAAGCACAAAATCTGGCTCAAAGGCTCGTCCTAATTTATCTATAATTTTAAATGCTCTCTCGTTACGAATGAGATAAATATTTTTTAAAGTTTCTTGTAAGTGCTCAAAATGTCTAGCAAACATTTTTACAAACGCTTTTTCCTCGCTTGTGCCATAATTTGCATTGTAAACATACCAATCTTTATCGGCTATGACATCTTCTTGTCCTTTTGCCCTTTCACTATCTTTGGAAACCTTTATCTCTTTATTTTTAAATACTTGATTAATATATTTGTCGATATACTCAGAACCCTCATATTTAGTTAGATTAGATTTTATTTCAGCTTCTATGGTTTGTATCAACCTCTGAATCGCTAACAAATAATCAAAGTTTGAAATGTTGGCAAGCCTTGATTTTGAGCCGTTAAAAGTTATTGCTAAACCACCCAAATAATCCTTGCTTTCAATAAAATCGGATAACGATGCTACATTCGGAAAATATCGTTCTAAATTATCAAAATAGAAAAATGGATTTTGCGACAAAGCGTAGCGAATTATATGCTTTGGTATCTCACACAAGACAATATCGGTTGCTTCTATTTTCTCAATATTATTTTCTTTTTCTTCTTGGTTAAAAACATTGGACACCTGCCCTGCCCCCGATGAAAGCGTAAAAGCAATATTGCATTTTTTCACGCCCAAATCGGCAAATGACTTTACCTTGTTGTAGCTTCTCTCTATTTTTTTATTGTATAAAACTTTGCCAGTTTTATAAAAATCAGTTTTTTTAAACTCTAATTTAAGGCTAAGTTGTTTGGTTACTATGTTGTCTTCATCTTCATAGATGCCAGATTTAACTAATGCTTTTTTCAATTCCGAAATGTATCGGTTATCCTCTTTGGTATGATAGTAAAGAACTTCTAACACCTTCAAATCATTAGAAATATCATCGTCATATTTTCGTTTGTATTGGTCTTGCCCTTGTTCTGCCGTAAACGGAAAATACCTCGCACCTCTGCCAATTAGTTGCGCTTCTGAAAGCGTGGTCTTACCAATCTTGGTATTTGAACCGCCCGTATTCTGCCCTTCATACAAACGGACAATATCAAACAAATTTAAGACATCCCAACCCTCGTTTAACTTCTGAACCGCAAAGACGGCTCTAATCGGATTGTTTTTATCTTCCAATGTGTTCAAGCGAATTTGATTTAATTCGGCTTCTTTATCGTTATTGGCGCTGAGGCAGTTTTCCTCCTTAAAATTGGACTGTATGCGTTTTACTATTTCGGTTGGCGTTAGGTTTCTACTTGCAAAAAATTTGAATGCTTGCTGAACAATCGCAACAGTAGATGTTTTCTGAATGTCATCGACCATTTTCGTTGAAAAATCATCAATCAATGTATGAAACTTAATCTTATTTCCCTCTGATTCTTTTATGGTTTTCTTTGCCTTAAACAGAATTACAGGTTTTAGGTTAATGCCCTTTAAAGAAGCCAATTCCTGACGATATAAATTCAATATTAAGGCTTGAATAATCCGCTCTTTCTCGTCATACAAAGACCGTATTAAGCTAATTTCCTTAGAATATTTATCAATTCTGAATTGAGCAAGATCGTATTTATAAATTACTTTATTTTGATATTTCTCGGTAATTTCTTTGCTTTCATAATCCAATGTGGCAGTAAACTCCAAAAGAATATTATCAAAATTCTGTTTTAGGATTTCCATTACCGTACCTTCCCAGCTTCCGAACAAGCTTCCTTGCTTTGTCCCAGCGCTGATGTGATGGGCTTCATCTGCAATTAAAACAATTTTTCGATCTTTAAAATCCTCATAAGTAACGCTATTTTCTTTGGTATTGTTTAAGTCCAAGTGCAGTTGTTGGATAGTAGTAAATTTTATATTGATATTTTGCTCGTCTGCTTCCTCAAAATTACCGACTTCTTTTATCAAAACTTCCTTGCCGTCGAAGACTATTTTTTCACCAAACAAGTATTTTGATGCCTGTGAATTCAAGAAATTATCTTTTGTTTTATTGATGATATTGTTTGAATTGACAAAAAACAAAAAATTACGAGTGCCTTTTTCATAGAGATAAAGCATTAAACCCGCCATCACCAGGGTTTTACCGCTCCCAGTCGCCATATTGTAAAGCAGATGAACAGGCTTGTTTGGTTTGCCGTCAAAATCTTCATTATGTGTATAGATATATCGCCTAAAAGATTCCTCTTGATATGGACGAATATCATATTTTAGATTATCAACAATATAATTCGGAACAATGACTTGATTGAGTGCTTTTCTGGCAAAAGGGTTCTCAAATATTTCGTATAAAAATTTCATATTAATTCCAAAATTTTTCTTCTTTCCACGCTACAGGAAAACCCATTTCTTTTTCTTGTTTTAGCGGACAAGTATTCATTAATTCTAACAATTTTAATTTTAATCTACTTTTAGGATTTATGATATTTAGAATGTATTGCATAGCACATAGGGCGGGGTATAATTTATACTGATAAAGTTTTTTATTCTCTATAAATAGAAACCTTGTCTTTTTGGGAATATAGGTATGTGTAGCAAGTCTTCTGTTCCATAAGCGACTGTGGTGTGCACAAATGTTTCTTATATCGCAAAAACTACGCATCCAGTTTTCCAACAATTTTACATCAAGTAAACCAAAATACTGTGCAGTCACTTTTTTTGTTCTATCACGTTTTAAATTAGCAAATAGTTTTGATAACAACCCAAAACTTGACACTTCTAAAGCCATCCATACAGGAGGTAATTTTGGTTCATTATATTCGTTGAAATAGTGTTTTATAAATGTTTCGTGACTGCGGTTTATTTCTTTCTCTAAAGATGAAAGACTATTGGCAAAAAACATAGGATTTCTATAAAGTTCAGGCATAGAGTACCAGTGACTTCCGTATTGCAAACTCCATCTATAAATGATTTGAGTACGCAAAGCAACTTCAATTTTGGTTACAACTTCAAAAACTAAAGCACGTAGCTTGTTATCAAAATTATATAAATCTAAAATATCTTCAAAAGAAACTTCTTTAATAAACGGATGTTTTGGGTCGTTATTATCTTGAAAAGGATATGTATAAGCCCTTAAACGGTAATAACTTATGTTTGATAATAATACTTTTGCCTGTTGCTCTTTGTTAAAAATAAGCCCTTTATCCTTTAATAAAGCTATTTGCTGCTCAAATGATATAGCCTGTTTTGTATATTTCTTCATCTTAAAAATCTTATTGAAACTTCACAAAAAACGAAGACCCGACTATTTGAGCATTGTTAAGAGGCTTGTCGGGTTCAGTTAGTGCAAATGTACAAACTATTTTGTTAATAACTTCACTTTTTATGTTAATATTTATTAAACCCATCTTCTTTCTTATATTACTACTTAATTCTATTGTCTTACTTATCTTTTTTAGGATTATCTAAGTATCTTTTAGCAGAAAGTTTTGTTACTACTTTCTTACCCGTTTTCTCTTCTATTTCTTTGCGGGCATTACCTGCAATAGTGCCGCCTTGCTTGGCAATAGTTTCATTTTGAGCAAAGGTTTTGGGTTTCTTTTCTTTACTAATTTCAGTTGTAGTAGCTTCGGCAAGCATATTGAGCACCAATTCCAAATTACTCATGTTGTCGCGCAGATTTTCTTTCTTTAAGTCTTTGAGTTTTTTGTAATCTTTGACTGAAAAACCGCTCCAACCCTTGGTGATTTCATCGGTCAAAATAGCATATTCCAAACCTTTTTTTACGCCTCTTGTATCCCATTCGTCTGTCAATTCTTTGCGTACTTCTATGCTTTTTAAGCGTTGATTTATCCATTCTTTGGAATACCCTTTTTTCAAATAGGTTTCCATTGCTCGGTCAATGCTTAATTCAGGGTTGTCTATTTCGTCTATTCTTTCAGCACCAACTTTTGCAAGCCATCTTTTAAACGGCTCGGCTTTGGGTGATGGTATGGATTGAATAATACGAAATAAGCCTTCAGTATCTGCCGCTTGTATTTTGCGTATTTTACCGTCTGATGCGGTCATCTCAACTAGGGTACAAATTGTACCCCAGTTGGAATTTAATTCAGTATCACGGCTTTTAATCCGTTTAATATATTGCTTTACATCTTTGCTTTCTGTTAAAACGAGGACTACATCTTGTACAGAGAAATACCATTTTTCCTGCTCGTCATCCCAGTGTGTGCGTATTTGTTGTTGTTCAAATAATTTTACGGCGGTTTTATTCTCCATTTTCAATTATAAAAATCTTTTGTTACTTGTGTTTCTGCTTCGCTCACCGCGAAATCCTTGTCATTGACAGAAGATAAATTGACATAAAGTTGGTTTTTATCCAATAACTCAAGCAGATGTTCCTTTTGTTGTGATAATTCTAATTGCTGAAACTCTTCGATATGTTCCTCTTGTTTTTTAAGGTCAACATTATAGTTTAAGAATGATTTTGCTTTCATTTCCTGCCAGATTTTCAAAAGTGATTTGCTATCTTTAGCTTGTTCTATTTGCTCGATAAAGGTTTGATTGTGTTTTTTGAGCTCCAAATAAGTGAATGAGCCGCCACCCCGATAATCTACGGATTTTGATATTCCGCCTGTATCAAACTCTAAAGACTCCAATAATTCATCTGCTTTTTTAGCATTCCTGCCAATGACTTTTTTTAATCTTGCTACGGCAACGGTTTCAATATAATCCATCTGTTCTATGCCAATATATTGACGGTTCATTTTGTGGGCTACTGCCGCTGTAGTGCCACTTCCTAAGTGGAAATCTAGGACTAGGTCATTGGGTTGGGTTGCTATTTTTATAAATAATTCTAGTATTTGTTCAGGTTTTGGATTATTAAAATTCTTTTTATTAAACATTGTTTTTATATGTTCAGTTCCTTGTCTATTCCCTATAAAATCAATGATAGTTCTTATTTTTAACCTTCTTTCCTTATTATCATCATCTAATAAAAAGTATTGCTTACTAAAAACTCTCCAACCATTTTTTGTCTTTTTAAATTCTACTCTTCCTTGTTCTTTCTTTTTTTCAAAAGTATCTTTTGACCACCTCCATATATGCTTAGTGCTATTTTTATCACTTTCATTCGGATAAATTTTGGTGCCATCTGGTGCATCTATAGGATAAAATAAGCTTTTAGAAAACTGTATTGAACTTCTATACAAAGCTTCTATAGCATACTTTCCTCTAGTCTCTAAAAACTCATCTTCATATAAATATTTTCCATTGTCTTTATTCGCTTCGGTAAAAGGTGTAACAAATTGAATGTTTTTAGAAAAAATAGTGGTGTACTCATGCTCTGTAACTAAAATATTAGAATCATTGGCTCCTCCTAACTTATTTTTCCAAATAAAGTTCCCAATAAAATTCTCCCTACCAAAAACATCGTCCATCAAAACTTTTAAATAAGCCTGTTCGTTGTCATCGCATTGCACGAAAATAACACCATCATCTTTTAGTAATTCTCTAGCAACCGTCAGCCTATTTTTCATAAAGGTTAACCAAGTGCTATGATTAAAATTATCATTATACTTAAAGCCATCGTTGCCCGTATTGTAAGGCGGGTCGATGTAGATTAGCTTAATGTTGCTGGAAAATTCTTTTTTTAAACTATGCAACGCCAACAGGTTATTGCCTTTTATAATCAGGTTGTCGGTAATGGTATTTTCTGGCAATCCTCGTTTTTTATTTATTTCTGCATCTCTGTTAAATTTCTTAAAATCTTGTTGCCCATCTTTGTCATAAACTTTGGCATTGGTTAAAACTTTGGGGTCTAATAATTGGGTAATCTCGTCTTGTGCCAATATTTCATTAAAAAATATCTCTTGGCGTTTGTCTTCTTCTCGGCTTTGCCCACCTTCCAAAATACAGTCCTTAAAAGGCCAAACCAATGCCACTTCATTGCGTTGTTTGAGGTATTTGCCGTCAATCGTTAGCCCAACCTTGTTTTTGTATTGAGTATAGCTGTCGTTTAGGTAGTTTTTCTGTTCTAAAAACTGCACGAATAAATTTTGCTTAAAAACTAAAACGCCCTTAACTTCAATAAAGAATTTTGCTTTTAAGTCCTGATCATCAAGCAATAATTCAATCAATCTCGCATCAAAATTTTGTGCTTTATTTAACACAACCCATTTTTTTAATTCCCCATCGTCAGTTACGAAGTCGTTCTCTTTTTGGAGTTGTTTTTCTAATGTTTCAAATAGTTTCATTTGGTAATTTATTTGTCATAAATTTAATTGTCCGCAAGTTAGTAATTTTTGATCGGATGTTTGTGGAAAAAATGCGGGTTTGGATGTTTTAGGCTTGTTTGTGTTTAATATTTATTCGCTATCTGCTTATTTATTTCACTTAAAATGGCAGTATTATTCTTTTCAATATCTCTTTATAAGACGTGTAATTATTTGCTTTATCCCGTCCCGATATGGCGTACTCAATTCTGACAATAATTGCCCCAATTTATGTCCTCTCTTATCTGTTCCAGTATCTTGATGTATTAAAGATTTCAAAGCAAGTTCGTTACAAAGTGATAAGATAATTATTGCTGGAATAGATTGTGAAATCATGAAATTATCGTTCTCTTTAATTATCTGACATTGAATAAGTAACTTTTCTATAGTCGCACTTTGTAATATTTTTATTTCCTTACGAGCATCTATACTTTCTGTACCATTATACATTTCCTTCTCAAGTATTTTAAAAGTATACTCAAAAATTGAGATTGCAGAAAGGCGGGATTTGTAGTTCATTTGAATTATATCTAGTGTCCAAATATACAACATTTGTTACACAGACTTCCTATATCTGTCCTAACTTTTGTGTAATTGTTTGACCGACAACGTTTAGTTTTTCACTTTTAACTTCCCTACGCTTTCTATAAAATTCTGTATTATTTGTTTTCCTAAAGGAGTTAAAATACTTTCTGGGTGAAATTGTACTGCCGAAATATGAAATTCTCTATGACGTAACGCCATTATACTTCCTGCTTTATCAACTGCTGTAACTTCTAATTCTTTTGGAAAGTTATCATTTGACGCAATCCAAGAATGATATCGCCCAGCCTCAAATATTTTTGGAATATTCTTAAAAACGATTGTGTCATCTTTTATCACTTTCATTTCTGTGGCAACTCCGTGAAATACATCATTTAGGTTTTCTAATTCTCCTCCAAAAACTTCGGCGATTGCTTGTAAACCCAAACAAACTCCAAAGATTGGTTTTATTCCAGCGTAAGTTCTAATCACTTTTTTTAAAATCCCTGCTTCGTCAGGAATTCCCGGTCCTGGTGATAAAATAATAGCATTGTAATTGTTAATTTTATCAATTGAAATTTCATTATTACGAAATACATCAGGTAATTTTCCTGTAATATCTTCTATTATATGTACCAAATTGTAGGTAAATGAATCGTAATTATCTATGACTAATATGTTCATTTTTACTGTGTAATTGTTAAATTGTGTAATTGTAAACTGAATACTGAGCACTGAATACTGCCAACTATCTAAATATTCTCCGCTAAAACCAACGCCTTTTTTAACGCTGCTAATTTATTATTTACTTCTTGTAATTCACTTTTTTCTTTAGAATTTATCACAATTCCTGCACCCGCCTGATAATATAAAGTATTATTTTTACTCACAAACGAACGGATTGCAATTGCCTGATTTACAGCACCATTTAATCCAATAAAACCAACACAGCCGCCGTAAAACCCGCGAGTTTGATTTTCATATTTGTCTATGAGTTCTATCGCCTTGTATTTGGGTGCTCCGCTCAATGTTCCCGCAGGAAAAGTGTCTCCCATAATTTCTATTGATTTTCCTGTTGTATCTCCTTCAACTGTGGAAACCAAATGTATAACATGGCTAAAATATTGCACCTCTTTATAGGTTTTTACTGTAACATTGTTGGAGTGCTTGCTTAAATCGTTTCGTGCCAAATCCACTAACATTATATGCTCTGCATTTTCCTTTGGGTCGTTCGCTAAATCTTTTGCTAATTGAGTGTCTTTTACCGTGTCGCCTGTCCTTCTAAATGTTCCCGCAATTGGGTTGATAATTGCCTTTTTATTTTCAATTTTTAGTTGAGCTTCTGGCGATGAACCCATCAATTTGAATGAACCATAATCAAAATAAAACAAATACGGCGACGGATTTATAGCCCTCAATGCTCTATATACGTTAAACTCATCACCCTTAAATTTTTGCTGAAACTGACGTGATAAAACCAACTGAAAAACATCTCCTCTTTTACAGTGTTCTTTCGCCTTTGCTACGTTTTCTTTAAATTCATCATCTGTGATATTTGACGTCTCTTTCCCTTGAGAAACATAAGTATATTGTGCAAAAGATTGAGAATTTACCAGATATTTGATTTCATTTAATCGTGAATTTTCTCCTTCAGGAATATTTTCTATTAAAATCATTTCATTTTTAAAATGATTTATTGCAATTATAAATCGATAAAAACTGTATTGCAACATAGGAATTGATGATACTGCTTTTTTTGTTTTTAATTTAATAGTTTCAAAATACTGAACTGCATCAAACGTGGTGTAGCCGTATAATCCGTTAAAATAATCTATGTTATTTAGGCAGTCAACGGCGATTAAATTACTGTATTCTTCAAATTTTGAGTAGAAATTTCTGTCAATATTAGCGGTGTCAATTCTGTTATTTTTATAGGAAACAGACATCTTATTATCTTCAGCTTTTATAGTTACCAGTGGCTCTACGCATAAAAAAGAATAACTATTTTCTTTGCTGTGATAATCTGAACTCTCTAACAATAAGCTGTTTGCGTATTTATCTCTTATTTTCAAATACAAACTTACTGGCGTAATTGTATCTGCCAGTTGTGTTTTTGTAATAGTTTTGAATTGTAATTTTTTCATTTTAAAAAATAAAAAAAGCCTATCGTGAGATAAGCCTTTGTTTTATGTTATTTATACACAGGATTTCTGCTCACTTAGATTAGTTAAGAGAATTCCACCACCGTATATTTTGTTGTTTTATCATTTACTTGGCAAATGTATAATAGATTTTTGTTTTTACACAATTTTTATTTTATAGATTTGCTTACTACGTTTAAGAAATGTATTAAAATCACTGTTGTCCGATAAAAGTTAATGATTTTTTACAAGTCAAAATTTAATAGACTTGAATATTTTTTAAGTCTATTATTATCAGTACGTTATGATTTTTGAAAACGTTTATTTTTTTAAACCAGAAAAGTAAGTCCCCAAAAACAAAAAACAGTGGAAATACCTATTTTATAAGGCTTTCAAAAGAATGAGGAAATTTTTATCGGACAATAGTGATTAAAAATGAGAGGTTGTGTAATTGGCAACTGCTCTGCCTCTTGACTATGTGTTATTTATCTAACTTGCTTTATTTGCTGTAACCTTAAATTTGATTACCCACTGTATTTGACATAGAGCCAAAAATCAATTAATAGAAGTTGCCTAATGTTAAATACTTCGCAAGAATAAGAGGTTATATAACTACTCTGAAGAAAAATGTACTCCGCTCTATTGAAGACGCTTTTGATAAAAAAACCTTATTCCATTTAACGGCTGAATAGTTACCTAAAAATTGCATTTACTAATTGAATTTAGCTTGCAATTCATTTTTAAAGAATTACTTTTGCTGACAACAAGCAACTAAAACATAATATATGTCAACAACAATAGAACGATTAGAAGTTTTTACGCAACAAGTAAGAAGAGATATTGTACGAATGGTACACGCCGTTAATTCAGGACATCCGGGCGGTTCTTTGGGTTGTGCAGAGTTTTTTACAGCTCTGTATCAGGATATTATGGAATATACTACGGAGTTTAAAATGGACGGTAAAAATGAAGACATTTTCTTTTTATCAAACGGACATATTTCTCCTGTTTTTTATAGCGTTTTAGCACGTACAGGCTTCTTCAAAATAGAAGAATTAGCAACTTTTAGAAAATTAAATTCACGTTTACAAGGACATCCAACGACGCACGAAGGCTTAGAAGGAATCAGGATTTCCTCTGGCTCTTTAGGACAGGGAATGAGTGTCGGGATTGGAGCTGCCGAAGCAAAAAAATTAAATAGCGATACTCATTTAGTATATACGTTGCACGGCGATGGAGAATTACAAGAAGGTCAGGTTTGGGAGGCTGTAATGTATGCAGCAGCAAAAAAAATTGACAATTTAATTTCTACTATAGATTTAAACGGAAAACAAATTGACGGAGCAACAGACGATGTACTTCCAATGGGAAGCATAAAAGCAAAATTTGAAGCCTTTAGCTGGGACGTATTAGAGATAAAAAAAGGGAATAATATGGGGGCGATTTTAAATGGAATGGCTGACGCAAAATCCCGAACGGGCAAAGGAAAACCAGTTTGTGTATTATTATATACCGAAATGGGAAATGGGGTAGATTTTATGATGAACACACATGCTTGGCACGGCATAGCTCCAAATAACGAACAATTAGCAGATGCACTGGCTCAAAATCCGGAAACTTTGGGAGACTTTTAAGTTAAAAGAAGTTAGAAGCCAGAAGTTAAATAAGTTAAGTAGTTAAAAAGTAAAAATACTTGTGGATTTAATACCAACACTAAAAACCAATAACCAAAAATGAAAATAGGTATTGTTTGCTATCCCACATTTGGCGGTAGTGGCGTAGTTGCCACAGAATTAGGAATGGCTTTGGCTAATATTGGACACGAGGTACATTTTATAACTTACAATCACCCCGTTAGGTTAGATTTTATTTCTCATAATTTACATTTTCACGAAGTGATGATGGAAGAATATCCGTTGTTTGAATATCAACCTTATGAGTTAGCTTTATCCAGTAAAATGGTAGAGATTGTGGAGAATTCTAAATTAGAAATATTGCATGTTCATTACGCAATTCCACACGCTTATGCTGCTTATATGGCAAAGCAAATGTTAAAGGCAAAAGGGGCTGATATTAAGATAGTTACAACGCTACACGGTACAGATATTACATTGGTAGGAAGTCATCCAACCTATAAAGCGGCAGTAGAATTTAGTATCAATAATTCTGATGCTGTTACGGCAGTTTCTGAAAGTTTGAAAAACGATACGCTGAGATTGTTTAATATAACAAAGAAAATAGAGGTTGTTCATAATTTTATTGATAAAAAAAAGTACGACAAAGAAAAAGATTGCCAGCGAACTGCGTTAGCAAAACCGGAAGATCGTATTTTGACGCATATTAGTAATTTCAGACCTGTTAAAAGAACAAGCGATGTCATAAAAATATTTGATATTGTGCAAAGAGAAATTCCAGCTAAATTATTGATGGTTGGCAACGGACCAGAGCGAAGATGCTCCGAACTATTGGCAAAAGAATTAGGGATTTCTGACAAAGTAATTTTCTTGGGAAATAGTACTGAAGTTGCCGAAATTCTATGTTATACAGATGTGTTTATATTGCCTTCTGAAACGGAGAGTTTTGGGCTGGCAGCATTGGAGGCTATGGCAGCAAAAACTCCCGTAATATCTACAAATACAGGAGGCTTGCCAGAGGTAAATATAAATGGTAAAACAGGTTTTTTAAGCTCCATAGGCGATGTAGAAAGTATGGCAAAAAATACGCTAAAAATTATAGAAGACGACTCCACTTTGCAAAGATTTAAGGAAGATGCAAAAGAACATACAAAACAATTTTCCCTAAAAAATATATTGCCAGTTTACGAAGATATTTATAAATCTATATAGTAAATTGAATTGTAATTTGGTTGTTGGCTGTTGGTTTTCCAGCTTCCAACCTGTCTTAATTCTTGGCTCTTGCCGCCTTGGTTCTCTTTTTATTGGTAATTCAAAAATCATAAATCGTAATTCCAACAACCAACCCTTCATTGGCTCTTATATTAAAAACAGTATTATCTTCAAAAATTAAGTATTGTCCTTTTATCCCTTTTAGTTTTCCTGTGTATTTTGATGTTTTTTTTAAGTTTAAACTTTTTATTTTTTCTGGAGTTTTTAAAACGGGAAAATTTAATTTTGTAATTTTGTCATCATCTTTTATAAAATACCGACGAATTTCCTCAGGGATAAATTCAAATAATTTTTGTTTTGTTTCAAATAAATCTACTTTTTCATCAGTTTCTTGCAACATTTTACGCCAGTTAGTTTTGTCGGAGATATGTTTTTTTAAAGCAACTTCGGTAATTCCTGCCAAATATCTGTTAGGAACTTCAACAAAACTAATCGCCTGAGTGGCCCCTTGGTCTATCCAACGTGTGGGTATCTGCTGTTTTCTGGTAACGCCGACTTTTATATCACTAGAGAATGCTAAATACACAATATGCGGTTTTAATTGAACTGATTTCTCATACTCTAAATCTCTGTCTTCAATATCTAAATGAGCCTTGCTCAATTCTGGACGCATAATCCAATCTCCTGCGTTGGGAGCTTCAAAAAAGCAACTTTTACAAAACCCTTGTCGGTAAATTTCTTTGTCCAAATGACAGCTCAAACACTCGTGTTTTACAAATGAAATTTCAAGAGTTTTATCTAATAATTGATTCATATTTAAAAAATCTGTTTCCATATCCAAATAATACTGGATTTGTTCTAAATTTTCGGTTGACATTTTTTTTAAAACTCCCTGATATTTCATATAAAATATTTTAGTATTTTTAACTCCGTTATAAAACGTTATAAAACATTGCTTGTTAACGAACAAACTTACTGCAAAAAAGTGAGATTCTAAAACTCTGTTATCAAAATTTTAAATCAAAAAGAAAAAAAATGTCAATTCCTTTAGTTAATTCAATAATTTCTTGGTTTTTAAAAAAGAGAAAACATCAGATAGAATTATTTTTAAAACACCCTGTTGATGTTCAGCAAGAATTGTTGTTCAAGTTATTAAAGACCGCAAAGAACACAGAGTTTGGAAAAGAATGCAAGTTTTCTTCCATAGAAAGTTATGCCAATTTCTGTACAAAAACCCCAATACAAAAGTACGAAAGTATAGAGCCTTTGATTGAGCGATGCAGAAAAGGCGAACAGAATTTATTTTGGTCAACGGATATTAAATGGTTTGCAAAATCTAGCGGAACTACAAATGCAAAGAGCAAATTTATTCCTATGAGCGATGAATCTATTGAATACTGCCATCTAAAAGCGGGCAAAGATATGCTGTGTTTGTATATTAACAACAACGAAGAAACACAGTTATTTACAGGTAAAGGATTGCGTTTGGGTGGAAGCTCGGAGGTTTATGAAGACAATAATTCATATTTCGGAGATTTATCGGCAATTATTATAGAAAATATGCCTTTTTGGGCGGACTTCAGTTCTGCTCCAAACCAAGAAACTGCGTTGATGAGCGAATGGGAAACCAAGATAGAAGCAATTATTGATGAAACTATAAATGAAAATATTACGAGTTTGGTTGGCGTTCCATCTTGGATGTTAGTTTTGCTAAATAGGGTTTTAGAAAAAACAGGAAAAGACAATATTTTGGAAGTTTGGCCTAATTTAGAAGTCTATTTTCACGGAGGCGTTAATTTTAATCCGTACAGAGAACAATACAAAAAAATTATTCCGAAAAAAGAATTCAAATATTATGAAACTTACAACGCTTCGGAAGGTTTTTTTGCTATTCAGGACAGAAATAATTCTAATGATTTATTGTTGATGTTAGACTATGGAATTTTCTATGAATTTATTCCGATGACAGACTATGACGATGAGAATTCGACAGCAATTCCCCTTTCTAAAGTAAAATTAAATATAAATTATGCTATGGTAATTACCACCAATGGCGGTTTGTGGCGTTATTTGATTGGAGACACTGTAAAGTTTACTTCTCTAAGTCCGTATCGCATAAAAATTACAGGACGCACAAAACATTTTATAAATGTTTTTGGCGAAGAATTAATTGTAGAAAATGCCGAAGATGCGTTAAAATTGGCTTGTAAAAAATCCTGTGCTGTGGTTTCCGATTATACAGTTGCTCCTATTTTTATGAATGGCAATAAAAGTGGCAGACACGAATGGATAATTGAATTTAGTAAATCTCCTGATAATTTGAAGTATTTTACAGAATTATTGGACAATGAATTGAAGTCTATAAATTCAGACTACGAAGCCAAACGCTATAAGGATATGACACTTGCAATGCCAAAAATACATCAAGCAAAAAAAGGACTTTTTTATGATTGGCTAAAACAAAAAGGCAAGTTGGGCGGGCAACATAAAATACCAAGATTGTCTAATAAACGGGATTTTGTGGAAGAATTATTGAATTCTGATTGAACAATTCAACAATCTTTCAATAGCACTCTCTATCCGACAAATTGTATTTTCCTTTCCGATAAGCTCAATAATGTCAAACAAATGTGGCCCTTTTAAAGCTCCTACCAAACTCAAGCGTAAAGGCTGCATTACTTTTCCAAAACCTATTTCCTTAGTGGCTATCCACTTTTTTATGATGGTTTCAATATTTTGAGAAGAAAAATCTTCTATTTCGTTGATGATTTTAATTAATTCACTCATCAACAAGTTGGTTTCTGACTTCCAATTCTTCTTTAAAGCTTTCATGTCATATTCCGTTGGATAAACAAAAAAGAAACTACTTAATTCCCAAAAATCTTGTACAAAATTTGCACGCTCTTTAATTAAAGAAATTACTTTGGCAATATATTCAGTGTCATTTATATTAAAACCAGACATTTTATATTTGCTTGACATATCAGCAAGTTTTTCTTTGAGAAAAGGAAGATATAATTTAGTCAGCTCGCCAGTTGTTCTTGTTTGTAAATACTGATGATTAAACCAAACGGTTTTGTTTGGATTGAATTTTGCTCCCGATTTACTAACTCTACTTAAATCAAAAGTATCTGTCAATTCTTCTAAGGAAAATATCTCTTGCTCTGTGCCGGGATTCCACCCCAATAGTGCCAACATATTGATAAACGCATCGGCAAAATATCCGTCCTCTTTATAACCACGCAAAACATCTCCAGTTTGCTCGCTTGTGTATGCCAACGGAAATACTGGAAATCCTAATTTGTCTCCATCACGTTTGCTTAGCTTTCCTTTTCCGACGGGTTTTAGAATTAATGGTAAATGAGCAAATTTTGGTGCTTTCCATCCAAATGCCTTGTATAAAAGTATGTGCAAAGGCATTGATGGCAACCATTCTTCGCCACGAATTACGTGAGAAATTTTCATCAAATAATCATCTACAATATTTGCCAAGTGATAAGTTGGTATTCCGTCAGATTTGAACAATACTTTGTCGTCTAATGTATTTGTGTCAATTTTGATTTCCCCACGTATTTTATCTTCCATAATTAACGTTTCATCTTGTGGAGTTTTGAAACGGATTACATATTTTTCTCCAGCCTCTAATCTATCCGTAACTTCATCTGACGGAAGTGAAAGAGAGTTATTTAATTTCTGACGATTATGCCAATTATAAATAAACGTTTTGCCTTTTTTCTCGTGATTTTTACGATGAAAATCTAATTCTTCCGAAGTATCAAATGCATAATATGCCCAACCTTTCTCGATTAAAATATCTGCGTATTGTTTGTATAGATGCTTGCGTCCTGATTGACGATAAGGACCGTACTTTTCGTTCTTTCCCGTGCCTTCGTCAAATGGAATATTGCACCATTCTAAAGTGTCTATAATATATTTTTCTGTATTTGCAACATAACGTGTTTGGTCTGTATCTTCAATTCTTAGGACAAAAGTTCCATTGTGTTTTTTAGCAAATAGATAATTGAATAAAGCAGTTCTCAATCCGCCAATATGCAGAGGTCCTGTTGGGCTAGGGGCAAAACGCACTCTTACGTTAGCATTCATCTTAAAATATCTTTTAAGATGCGAAGATACTTATTTTTAAAGACGTGAAAACCCAAATTAAAAACTAAAAGTTTATAACGGCTAGCAACTTTTCACTTTTAGTTTTTAACTTATTTACCCTGACTCTTGATTCTTGACATCTTACTCTATTATTTTAAAATTTGTAATAAAGCCCTGCGTTTAATGCTATTTTTTTAGGAAGATTATTTGCAAAAAACACACTGCCAAAACTGGCAGTCAAGCCAAATTTATAGGTAAGTTCTCCAATAGCTTTTAAGCCAACCGCACCATATTCTTGATCATTTATATATAAACCAGTAAGCTCATTAGAAGATAGAAGTTCAAGAGTTTTATTTTTAAATGATTTTGAAATATCTATATAAGTGGCAAGCCATATTTTTCTAAGAACTTTATATCCAAATTCTCCGCCTATTTTAAAGTTTGAGCTGTATTTATTTACACGTAAATTAACTCCTGTAAAAAACTGTAAATACATTTTTTCATAACCTCTTCCTGCCAAAAATAACGGAGTAATAGTCCAAGTGTCATAACCTGTTCTTAAACCAGAGTCCTTGTAAAAGGTACTTGTATTTATTTCTGTGGATAACTGACCAGAAATAATCCATTCTTTCTTATAAAAGACACGTCTTATTCCAATTTCAATGTTTCCTAATGCTGTTTTGGATTCGGCTGTTGTATGAGGAGGCCCAACCCCGCCAAAGTTAGGATTAGAATCACCAGATTTTATAATTTTTAAAGGAACGTTGACTGTTAATGTAAGGTTATCTGTTAGACCGATTTCTCCATATAGTTGTAATGTATTGTCGGTTATTTTTCGGGGTGTGTTTTTTTCTTTATTTGGTTCGCTAGGAACAATAAGTTTGTCGTAATTAGAAATTGTACTAAAAGATAGTTGGCTATATATTTCGCCTTTCTTTTTTACCCAGGGGCTTTGTGCGTAACCGACGGATGTGATAATTAACAGAGATAATACAGTTAGATTTTTCATAAATATTTGTGTTTAGACCTATATAATAGTATTTGTAGGAGTATTTTCCTTACAGTTATAATTCTATAATTCATAATTATTTGGGTAAAGATATTCTTTTTTAATCGTATATAAAAATCAGTGGATATATTATCTTTGCAATAAGTTAAAAGTTAAAAACTAAAAGAGCTAAGGCAATTACGATTACACAATTTGATAATTACACGGTTAAACCATTAAATAATTGAAAAAATAACTGATGAAGCACATTATTTTTATAACAATTTTTACCCTTGCCACTACGCTTAGTATTTCTCAAAATAAAAGTAGAGAATACAAGATAAGAACAGTGGCATTTTATAATTTAGAAAACCTTTTTGACACTATTAACAATCCTGATAAAAACGATGAGGCTAGCCCAATAATGGGAATTAAAGGGAATAAATCTAAGGTTTATTGGGATAAAATTGATAAATTAGGGAGTGTTATTTCTCAAATTGGAGCGGAGAAATCAAAAATTAGCCCAGCGATTATCGGTGTTGCAGAGATTGAAAATAGAGCTGTGTTAGATGACCTTATTAACTCCAGATATCTAAAAAATAATGATTACGGTATTGTCCATTATGAATCTCCAGACAGAAGAGGAATTGACGTTGCGTTATTATATCAAAAAAGGTATTTTAAACCGATACATCACAAGGCTTTTAACCCTAGAATTTATTATAAAAACAGAAAAATTTATACCAGAGACCAATTATTAGTTTCAGGATATTTAGATGACGAATTGATACATATTATCGTAAATCATTGGCCATCAAGAAGAGGCGGAGAAGCAGAAAGCAGACCTCTGCGAGAAAGAGCGGCATACCAAAATACTATAATCATTAATGAAATCAGAGAAAAAGATTTGGATGCAAAAATATTAATTATGGGAGATTTTAACGATGACCCTACCAATTCTAGTTTCAAAAAAGTTTTAAAAACAAAAGGGGAGAAAAAAAATGTTCGAGAAGGAGACGTGTATAATCCTTTTGAGAAAATGTTTAAACGAGGGTTTAATACCTTAGGTTATCGCGATAATATTAATTTATTTGACCAGATTATGCTCACCTCTACGCTGATAGACAAAGGAGAAAAGGATTTTACTTCTTTTAAACTTTTTAAAGCGATGATTTTTAACAAACGATTTCTAACAACCAAAAAAGGACGCTATAAAGGATATCCGTTTAGAAGTTTTTCTTATGGAAAATATAGCGGTGGATATAGCGACCATTATCCCGTCTATCTGTACTTGATAAAAGAGAAATAATATGAAATACAGGCAACTTACCAAAGAACAATTAGAGTCTTTGCACAAGGAATTTGCCCGCTTTTTGGCATCGCAAAAGATTGATGTCAAGGAGTGGAAAACTATTAAAAAAGAAAAACCCACATTGGCAGAAGATGAATTGGCTGTTTTTAGCGATATTGTTTGGGATGATGTACTTAATAAAACAAGATACTTAGAGCACTTCTCTAAGCAAAATATCAATTTATTCAAATGCGACGAAAACAAAATTTATAGAATAGTTGTTAAAGTCAACAGAGAAATAAACGTCTTGGAAGAAAAAGGATATAAATGGCTACTTTCAAATACTGATGATGCGTCAGTTGAGTATTTTACAGACTCAAAATCATATAATAATAGTAAAAGAAATATAGAGATTTTTGATTTAATAGAAAAAGGTAGCGTCATTTCTAAAGGAAAATTATTTGAGTATTTTATCCAGTTAATATCGACCTAAGTTAGAAATAGTTTCCGTCGGTCTGTTTTGCTTTGGTAAATTTAACACATATTGGTAGATTCAACTAGCAAATGCAACTTTTTGGTTATAAAATATCGTATAAATCTACTTCCGCAGGCTAAATTCACTTTCTTTTAAAAACAAAAATTAAACTTGCAATAACTCAAAATAAATACTTAACTTGCGGGCATTAATTTACTGCAAAAACAGATAGAAACTAACAGCGTTTTAGTTATATTTCAATTATATTTTAAAAATGGATTTTGAATTAGAATACAACTCAGAAAGGTCTTTGATGGTCATTCCTGAATACGGCAGACATATACAAAAATTAGTAACCCATTGTATCGCATTAGAAACAAAAGAAGAACGCAGCACTATGGCAAAAGCAATAGTTGATGTAATGGGAAATTTGCAACCTCATTTACGTGATGTCCCCGATTTTAAGCACAAACTATGGGACCAATTATTTATTATATCTGACTTTAAATTATTAGATGTAGATGCTCCATATATCAAGCCGTCTAGAGAAGAATTGCGAGAAAAACCAGAAACATTACCATATCCTAAATCAGCATCAAAATATCGTTTCTACGGCAATAATATTCAAATAATGATAGATGTTGCCCTAACTTGGGAAGAAGGAGAAAAAAAAGAAGCATTAATATATGCGATAGGAAATCATATGAAAAAATGCTATCTAAATTGGAACAAAGACACAGTTGAAGATGCAATTATTTTTAATCATCTGTTTGAACTGTCTAAGGGTAGAATTGATGTTAGAAACTCTGAAGAATCTCTCTCTGAAAGTAAAAACCTTCTAAAAAAACGAATGACACAGCAAGGAAACAGAAACAATAAGCACAAAGGAGCTAACCATAAGAACATAAATAGAAAAAAATAAGTTTTATGGTGTCATTCAAAATTGAAGGCGGTTGCAAATTAAGTGGCACTATAACGCCGCAAGGAGCAAAAAACGAAGCACTACAAATTATCTGTGCCGTATTACTAACATCAAAAGAAGTTATTATTAATAACATTCCGAATATAGTTGATGTTAATAAACTTATTTCTATCCTAGGTAGATTAGGTGTTAAAGTTATAAAAAAGGAAAATAATTCATACAGTTTCCAAGCTGATAAAATCAACTTAGACTATTTAGAATCCGAAGAATTTAAAAAAGACGGAAGTTCATTACGTGGTTCTATTATGATTCTTGGTCCGTTATTAGCTCGTTTTGGAAAAGGGTATATTCCAAGCCCAGGAGGAGACAAAATTGGACGCAGAAGATTGGACACTCATTTTGAAGGATTTATCAGCTTGGGTGCAAAGTTTATCTATAATAAAAACGATGCTTCCTACATAGTAGGGGCTGACAAACTGTATGGAGCTGATATATTATTGGACGAATCTTCAGTTACAGGAACTGCAAACATTATAATGGCATCTGTATTGGCAGAAGGCACAACTACTATTTATAACGCTGCCTGCGAACCTTATATCCAACAGCTATCCAAGATGTTGAATAATATGGGAGCAAATATCTCAGGAATTGGCTCCAATTTATTGACAATTAATGGCATTGACAAACTTGACGGGTGCGAACATACCGTATTGCCAGATATAGTAGAAATTGGCAGTTGGATTGGATTAGCAGCAATGACACGCTCCGAACTGACTATTAAGAATGCGGGCTGGGAAAATCTAGGACAAATTCCTGCTGTGTTTCGTAAACTCGGAATTCAGTTAGATAAAAAAGGAGACGACATCTACATTCCTGCACACAAAAGTTATAAAATTAAAAACTATATAGACGGCTCTGTGCTTACTGTCGCAGACGCACCTTGGCCAGGATTTACACCAGACTTATTGAGCGTTGTTCTAGTAGTCGCAACACAAGCGAAAGGCACAGTTCTAATTCACCAAAAGATGTTTGAAAGTCGTTTATTCTTCGTTGATAAACTGATTGATATGGGGGCAAAAGTTATTTTATGCGACCCACATAGAGCAATCGTAATCGGTCATAATTTCAAGTCTACATTAAAAGCAACCAAGATGACTTCTCCAGATATTAGGGCAGGTATTTCCTTATTGATTGCAGCTTTATCAGCAAAAGGAACCAGTATTATAGAAAATGTAAGACAGATAGATAGAGGCTATGAAAATATCGACGAACGTTTAAGAGCTATTGGTGCTAAAATTGAAAGAATAGAAGTTGGAGAATAGAAGCTGGAAGTTAGAAGCTGGAAATTGGAGAATAGACACAAAATAGTCAAGACATTTCAACTTTCAACTTCTAACTTCCAGCCTTATCTCAACCCTTTCAAAAACAACTGAATAGAAGTATTGCTATTCCAAGTATTTTTATCTAAAGTATAGGCAATATCAAAATCATTTTGGCTTAGTTCAATTTTGTCTCCCAGACCAAAACCGATTGCATTGTAGGTTTTATTATCAGCACCGTAAATAATATTCAATTTTAAATGCGATTTATCCGCACCTACTCGCTTGCCAAAACCATTATCTCTCACGGATGTAGATATAAAAACTGGAGTCATATTTTGAGGTCCAAACGGAGCCATTTGTTGTATAATTCTATAAAACTTTGGTGTAATTTCTGACAAATCTATTTCGGTATCGATAGAAATTTCTGGGGTAAGTAGGTTTTTATTAATCGTTTTAGAAACTATTTCTTCAAATTTTTGTTTAAAACTCTCGTATTGCTCAGAAGCCAGAGTCAAACCAGCTGCGTATTTATGCCCGCCAAATTGTTCTATAAATTCTGAGCATTGTTCCAGTGCGTTATAAACATCAAACCCTCTTACAGAACGTGCAGATGCTACTAATTTATCCTCGCTTTTGGTAAAAACTAAGGTGGGTCTGTGGTAAGTTTCAATCAATCTGGAAGCCACAATTCCGATGACTCCTTTATGCCAGTTTTCATCAAAAACAACCGTCGTAAGTTTTTCTTCCTCGTCGTTATTTTTAATTTGTAGCAAGGCTTCTTGTGTAATATTTTTATCCAATTCTTTTCTATCAGAATTAAATATTTCAATAGAAGCAGCAAACTTAACGGCGGTGTCAAAATCCATTTCTGTAAGTATCTCAACGGCATAATTCCCGTGTTTTATTCTGCCTGCGGCATTTATTCGGGGGGCGATAATAAAAACAACATCAGTAATGGTTAGCACATCTTTTTTAACCTGACGAAGAAGAGCTTTAATTCCGTTTCTTGGGGTAGAATTTATCACCTGCAATCCCACGTATGCAAGTATTCTATTTTCTCCAGTGATTGGAACAATATCTGCTGCTATTGCAGTAGCAACCAAATCTAAATACGGCTCCAAATCTTCAATAGTTTGATTATTTTTTGTCGCCAACGCTTGTATCAATTTAAATCCAACTCCACAGCCACACAGTTCGTCATACGGATATGAGCAATCGTCTCTCTTAGGATTTAAAACAGCAACTGCTTTAGGAATTTCCTCTCCCGGTTTGTGATGATCACAAATAATAAAATCTATTTTTTTATCTGTTGCGTAGGCAACTTTTTCTACAGCTTTTATACCGCAATCTAAAGCGATAATTAGTGAAAAATCATTGTCATCAGCAAAATCAATTCCTTTGTAAGATATTCCGTAACCCTCTGTATATCTATCGGGAATATAGGTTGCGATATTCGGATAAATCGTTTTTAGATAAGATGAGACTAGGGAGACTGCCGTAGTTCCATCTACGTCATAATCGCCATAAATCAATATGTTTTCATCATTAGAAATTGCTGTTTCAATTCGTTGAACGGCAATATCCATATCTTTCATCAGAAATGGATTATGTAAATTGTTTAGAGAAGGGCGAAAGAAATTTCTGGCTTCATCAAAAGTTGAAACACCACGCTGCACCAGCAATTTGGCTAAGGTTTTATCTATTGATAAATCTTTGGCTAACTGATTTACGCTTTTTTTATCCGGCTCTGATTTTATCGTCCAACGCATAAGAATTGAAAATTAAGAATGAAAAAATGTTTAATTTTTATGAAAGTGAACAGCGGTTTTTACAGTCGCAAATTTTTTAAACATTTCCATAACTCCGCAATATTTATCTACGGATAGGTTTACCACTTTATTTATTTTATTTTCGTCTAAATTTGTGCCGTAAAAATAAAACCCTACACTTACCGTGTGATAATATTTAGGGTGTTCGTCGGTTAATTCGCCAGTAATTTCTATTTTAAAATCATCAACAACTACACGCATTTTTTTAAATAAAGAGACAATATCCAGACCCGAGCAACCCGCCAAAGAAGAAAGCATCATTGCTTTGGGACCTAATCCAGAGCTGTTTCCTCCGTGTTCTTTTGTAGTGTCAATTAATGCTTTGTGTCCGTTTGGATTATCGGTTTCAAATTGCATATTTTCTACCCAAACCGTTGTAACTGTGTGTGATACCATAATTTTATTTTTTATTTTATGATTAAAATATTCTTACAAATCTACAAACTATTAAGTACTTTGAGTGTGTTATCTAAAGTTTTTTGATAAGCATCGTGCAACTATAGATTATACTCAATGCTAAACATAATAACTCTCGGTAAAATATATGTTTTAGAGTCTGAAATTAAATAGCCTGAAAAGCTATTACTCTGCTTAAATGTGGTATCAAATAGATTTTGAACAGTTAATTTATAACTCCACGCACTATCTTCGTTTTTATAAGACAACGTTGCATTTGCCAGTTCATATAAGTTTTTTAAATTTTGAGTTTTATTTTGATAATCGTAGCGAGTATAATCAAAAGAGAAAATAAATCCTTTTAAAAAATCATAATCTATATTTATAAATGGTTTGTTTGTGGTAAATTTTGAGATATAATTACCAGAGATATAATTGCCAATAGATTTTCTGTAACCAACTTCTATAGTTGGAAAATTCCTAAAAAAGGTTTCTGCGCCAATTTTCATAGAGTAGTTGTTTCTTTTATTAGTTTGGGTTTTGCTATCTATATTTTGCAAGTATTTAGATAAATCAACATCTATGCTCAATTTGTACTTTATTTTTTTAATTAGCTTATAAATAAAGCCTGTAAGCGTCCAATTTTCTAAAGGATTATCAATCATCTGAATTGTTAAAAATTGATTAGCTCTTTGTGAAGATACAAGGTTTGAATTGTCAAACTCTACGATATTTGTAACTCCCCTTATTTTTTTTGTGTAATTGAGATTGAGACTCCCTGCCATTTGCAATCCTCTGAACATACTAAACCTAGTATATCGTATTCTTGCGTTGTGATACATTTCATTTTCTAAATCTTTATTTCCCTTAAAAACCGAGTTGTACGACCGCAAATAAAATCTATTTGCTAATTTTGAAGCACCTATAAATGAGGATTTTAGATTATAATTTAATTGTATTTTTTTTGATTTATTAAACTCAATTTTAGCCAAAAAATCTGGTGATATAACCCATTTATTTCTATCAGTATTTTTTTGTTGATTTATTTTCCAGTTATAATTATGTAAATAAGCACCTTGCTTAAAGGTAAAAATTTCTGTTCTAAATTTGTAGTGGACCCCAAAAAATAAATCGTTTAGCTTATAATTTACATTATTTCCAAAACCGTTATTACCTTAAATCAGCAAGCTAAAAATTAAGTTTATATTTTTATGTTTAGTAGTCAATTTTAGGTTAAAAGTTTCTTTTAGAAGTTCATATTTCTCTCTGAAAGCACAAATTTGAGTGACTATTATGTTGAGTCAGTATTATTTTTCATGTCACTACGAGTATTTATATAACAGAATTGACTTAGGCACTTTGCAAATATAAGAAATATGAGTAAATTAGCGGATTAATAGTTAAAATTATGGAGCAAAGATACAAAAGCCTGTCCTTATTTGATTTTCAAGGGCAATTTAAGACCGCAGAAGATTGTTTAATTTATTTGTCAAATATAAAGTGGGGAAAAGGGTTTATCTGTAGGAAGTGCAAACACACTCATAGTTGTGCTGGTAAAATGTCATATTCTCGACAATGTACCTCTTGTAGATACACAGAATCACCAACAGCACAGACCTTATTTCATAAGGTTAAATTTGATTTATTAAAGGCATTTTATATTGTATATTTTGTCAGCACTAATAAGAAAGGAATTACTTCAACAGAGTTGAGTCGTAAATTAAATTTGAGACAAAAAACATGTTGGTCATTTAAGCGAAAAGTAATGAAGTCAATGAAGAGTTCAAAGGACTTTCCAATGAAAGATAATGTAGAGGTTGATGAAACCGTATTTGGAGGGCAAGAGCAGGGAGTTAGAGGAAGAAAGAACAAAAACAAAAAACTTGTAGTTGTAGGTATTGAGAAAAAACGAAAAGGAGTTAGTCGGCTTTATGCAAGAGTAATAAAGAGTGCAAGTGCAGAAAATTTAGGTAAGTTCATGAAAGATCATATTGCTTCTGAAGCCAAAATAACAACTGACAAATGGACGGGATATCAGCCCTTGAAAAAAGATTTTAAAAACCTGACACAGATATACTCAGGAGATAAAGGAGGTAATTTTCCTGAATTGCACAGAGTTATAATGAATCTTAAAGGATGGTTAAGAGGTGTACATCATCATGTATGGGATTTACAAGATTATATAGACGAATACTGTTATAGATTTAATAGAAGTTTTATGAGCGAAAACATATTTGACAACTTAATAAATCGTATGGTTATTGCTCAACCCTGTTACATTAAAAATATTAGTGAATAAGTGCCTAAGTCAATAACAGAATTAGCCTCTGATTTCAATATGCTGATTATCAGTGAATTATGTTTTTAAGGTAAATGTACCTATCCCTTGAAGTATTATTTATTTTATTTTTTATTACAGTAAGAGGTGATATTTTTTATCTGAGAACAGTTTTAAAACCTTCATTCTTCCTTGTTAAGCACGGACAAGAGTTTCTTCTTGTTTGTACTTAACGTTGGAATTGCCATTGCGGTTTTCAATATAGACAGGTAAGTTATTAATCGAAGCAATTCCAGGAAAGTAACCCTCAGCCTTCTTATAGCTTCGTTTGGAATCATATTTATCGGTAGGAATAAATTGATTGTCATAATCTAAAACGTAATCTTTATTGTTAGTATCCAACTGATTTGTAAGAACTAACAGATTCACCAAGAGATTATTCATCTTCATATTTATGTTAAAATCATGTTCTACACCGCTTTCACTGATAAATGTCTCTTTAGGAGTAGTCAACTCTTTTTGCATGCGAAGCAAAGTGTCTGCCGAACTAACGTTAAAATCCTTAACTTGTTTGAGTTCCTTATGCAGATTAATGGTAATATCCTCTGCACATTCTCCGCCACAGAGTGTCGTCAGAAGATAAGATTTAACCATATCACTGTAAGTGTATTTAGATTGCAAACCTCTGTCACTTAAAGAGTTATCTATAAAATTAAAAATATCTGCTTTTTCTAAAGAATTATTTACAAAATTTAATCCACCAAAAGCACTTACAGTATCTGTAGAATATGTAATTTTCATATGATAATATTATTTTTCACCTAAATAAATAAAAAATATTCAATTAAAAAATCTTATAGATACTATTTTTACTGAACTTTTTGACCTTTTTAACTTTTAGCTTGCGGATTTAAGGTATTGGATAAATTCAGTCATTATAGAACCCTAATAATGTTGAAATTATGCCCTTAAATTTTACCTGACCCATAATTAATAATTTCTACGACTCTTTCTCTAAAACTTCTTCAATTTTAGCAACAATTTTCTCTGGCAATATAGTTCTCATAATATCGTCATAATCCTTACAGGTTTTATTGCCATAAATAGAGAGAGGAATATTTGGGTGTTTTTTTAAATCGGGCAGCAAACAATAATTTTTTGGTTGATTATAAGGAGCAAATCCAGCAAACGGATGTGTCGAACCCCAAAGTGTAATTGTAGGAGTTTGCTGTATCGCCGCAAAGTGTGCGTTGCCAGAATCCATAGAAAGCATCAAATCCAAATTTGAGATTAAATTCAGCTCGTTTTTAAAACCTCCTAATTTATTGGCAACCGAAATTGTATGCAAATATTTCTCTGATAACGATTCTAAAACAGTGCTGTTTTCTTTTCCCCCAAACAAGAATATTTTATATTTTTTAGAAAGTTCTTCAACTACTTTTTCTATCAAATCTAACGGATATGTCTTTGGTTTATATGTTGCAAACGGAGCAATCCCAATCCATTGTTGTATTTTATCACCCGTTATCTCTAGCACTTTATTAGAGAGTTTTTGTTTTAAAATTGGTTTCGGATTAGAAATATCAACAGGGAAACCTAATTTTTCAAACACGTCTGCATATCGTTGATATGATGTTTTTAATTGTTTAAAAATCTTGTTATTAGTTCTAGTTAACGCTTTTTTATCCGCTCTTCCTTTGTCAATATACGCTGTTTTTTTTGTTGATATTCTAAAGAAAAGACGAATAATTTTTGACCTTAAAACATTGTGTAAATCTGCAATATAGGTAATTTCTAATTTTTTTAATTCGCTATATAATTTGTACAACCCAAAAATACCTTTGTGCTTGTTCTCAACATCAATGGTATAAAAATTGACATTATTAATATCATCAAATAACGGCTTTAGAAACGCTTTAGAGACAAAAGTGATTTTAACGTTAGGATGCTGTTTTACAAAAGCTCTAACAACGGGAACGGTCATAGCGACATCTCCCATAGCGGACAATCTGATTACTAAAAAATGATTCTCTCTTTGCAAATTAAACGGCATTGATGGATTTTGACGGTAAAAATAATCAATTTATAAAAAATGAGAAAATAGAATAGAGAAAATAGACAATTACGTACCTTTGTGGCTTTATTAAAAATTTTACTCAATGATTCAATCAATGACCGGATATGGAAAATCCGTATTACAATTATCGACAAAAAAAGTTACAATAGAGATAAAATCTTTAAACAGCAAAAACTTAGATTTAAACGTTAGAATTCCGTCTTGCTATAAAGAAAAAGAATTAGAAATCAGGAAAAAATTAGCTACGAGTTTAGTGAGAGGTAAAATAGATTTTTCAATTTATATAGAAATGACTGCTGATGAAACTACTTCTGTAATTAATCAAAGAATTGTAAATAAGTATATTAAGCAGTTAAAAAAATTACTCCCTACGGATGTTGTTGACAATGTTGAGCTATTAAAAATGGCAGTTATGATGCCAGATGCTCTAAAAACAGAAGGAAAAGAATTAGATAAATATGAGTGGGATTTAATCAACAATAATATTAGCCTTGCAATTAAAGAAATTGTAAAATATAGGACTGATGAAGCAGCTTCTTTGGAAGATGATTTTAGACTTAGGATTAGAAATATTAAAAAATATTTGGAAGAAGTAGAATTTTTAGACAATAGGCGTATTGAGAATGTAAAAATCCGTTTGCAAAAAGCACTTGTAGATTTAAAGGCAGATGTTGACGAAAATCGCTTTGAACAAGAGTTAATTTATTATTTAGAGAAACTGGATATCAATGAAGAAAAGGTTCGTTTGGCAAATCATTTAGATTATTTTTTACAGGAATTAGAAGTAAAAAAATCTGACGGAAAGAAATTAGGGTTTATCGTTCAAGAGATTGGTAGAGAGATTAATACTACTGGTTCAAAAGCCAATTTTGCACCGATGCAAAAGATAGTTATCCAAATGAAAAATGAGTTAGAAAAAATTAAAGAACAGATTTTAAATGTTTTGTAAAGCCAAGACAATTAAGTTGTTGGTTGCTATAGACCAACAACTAACAACCGACAACCAGCAACCAAAAACTAACAATGAAAAAATTTAAAGGTAAATTAATTGTTTTTTCGGCACCGTCAGGTTCGGGCAAAACTACAATTGTACGTCATTTATTACAGCGAGAAAAACTATGTTTAGAATTTTCTGTTTCTGCGACTTCGCGTGAGCCAAGAGAAGAAGAGATAAACGGAAAAGATTATTATTTTATCTCTTTAAAAGAATTTAAACATAAAATTAAAAGCGAGGGATTTCTGGAATGGGAAGAGGTGTATAGAGATAATTTTTATGGGACTTTAAAAACGGAAATAGCTCGTATTTGGGCAAAGGAAAAACATATTATTTTTGATATTGATGTAGTCGGTGGATTGAGAATAAAAAAGAAATTTCCCGACCAAACATTATCCGTTTTTGTAAAACCACCAAGTGTAGATGAATTGAAAAGGCGTTTAAAAAAGCGAAAAACGGAGAGCGAAGACAAAATTAATATGCGTGTTGCAAAAGCATCTGTAGAAATGGCTACAGCTCCTCTGTTTGATAAAATTATCGTAAATACGCATTTGGAAACTGCACTTAAAGAGGCGGAAAATTTAGTTGTAGGTTTTTTGGAGTTAGGTAAAACAAAAAGGGAAAAATGAGCAAGGAAATCGGTTTATATTTTGGCACATTCAATCCTATTCATATTGGGCATTTAATTATTGCCAATCATATTGTGGAGCATTCTGATTTGGATGAAATTTGGATGGTAGTAACTCCGCATAATCCATTTAAGAAGAAAAAAACTTTGTTAGATAATAACCACAGGTTGAATATGGTCTATATAGCTACGGAAAATTATTCTAAAATAAAACCGTCAAACATAGAATTTAATCTTCCTCAGCCAAATTATACGATAAATACATTAGCTCATATCTCGGAAAAATATCCAAAAAATGAGTTTAGTTTGATTATGGGAGAAGACAATTTAAGGAATTTACACAAATGGAAAAATTATAAAACTATTTTAAAATATTACCATATATGTGTGTATCCGAGAGTTTCTAAAGGAAAAGCAGAGGTACCGTTTTACAATAATTCTAAGATTCACAAAGTAGAAGCACCAATTATAGAGATTTCTTCAACTAAAGTTAGAGAAGGTCTTAAAGACAGAAAAAATATACGTCCACTTTTGCCGGATTCTGTTTGGGTTTATATTGACGAAATGAATTTTTATAGAAAATAGATTCTCTCTTTTTTCGTTGTACATTTGCAGTATCTAAATAATCATATTTGTGGCAGATAATATAAATAAGAAAGGAAAATTCAGACAAAAAATAACCAATAAATTCAGGTTGGTTATTTTAAATGAAGACACATTCCAAGAACGGTTTTCAATTAAATTATCTCGCTTAAATGTGTTCGTATTAGGTGGTTTTTTTTCTGTTATTTTAGTTGCTATTACAACTGTTTTCATTGCTTATACGCCTATTAGAGAGTATATTCCGGGTTATTCCTCTACAAAATTAAAGAAAGACGCATCAAATTTGGTTTACGAAGCAGATTCTCTAAAAAACAGATTAGAAATACTAAGTAATTATACAAAATCTTTAATTTCAGTTTTGACAGGAAAACAACCCGTTTCTGAGACAAATATTGATTCTCTTAAAAAAGACGCAGTAACCAATTTTTTTACTATTAAAAAATTAGACGCTACAAAAAAAGATTCTATCTTTAGAGAGAAAATAGAAAGCAAAGACCGTTTTCCATTATTTGATAAAGCTGTAAATAAAATTAACATCGTATTTTTTGCTCCAATTACGGGGAATATAACACAGAGATTTAATGTAAAGAACAGGCATTTTGCGTTAGACATTGTAGCTAAAAAAGGAACTCCTGTAAAAGCTACAGCAGACGGAACAGTAATATTTTCTGAATGGACAGCCGAGACTGGTTATGTGATAATTGTGGATCATATAAGTGGTTTTATTTCAGTGTATAAACACAATGGAACGCTGCTAAAACAACAAGGAGATTTTGTGAAATCTGGAGAAGTAATTGCAAGTGTTGGCTCCACAGGAGAATTAACAACAGGTCCGCATTTACACTTCGAACTATGGAATAACGGCTATCCCGTAAACCCAACAAATTATATAGATTTTGAGTGAAAATAGGATAGAGAAAAGACAAATAAGTTAAAAACTAAAAGCTGTTTAATTGTTAATTTGTAAATCATAATTCTTAAATCGTAATTCTTAAATAAATGAGTATAAAATCTGTATTTGCCATTCCATTTGCCAAACTAGTCCGAAGAAAAGTTTATAAATGGGCAAACAACCCCCATAAAACACAAGAAAAAGTTTTAAAAAAACTCATTTTAGAAGCAAAAAATACAGCTTTCGGAAAAGATAATGATTTTAAAAAAATAAAGAATTACAGCGATTTTAAAAATAGAGTTTCTGTAAATAACTACGAAGGATTAAAACCCTATATAGATAGAGTTATTGAAGGAGAAAAAAATGTGCTTTGGAAAGGAAAACCCATTTATTTTGCAAAAACTTCTGGAACAACTTCTGGTGCAAAATACATTCCGATTACCAAAGATTCTATGCCGACACACATTAAAGCCGCCAGAAATGCTTTGTTGCTATACCTCGCCGAAACAAATGATGCTAGTTTTATAAAAGGTAAAATGATTTTTTTACAAGGAAGCCCCGTTTTAGAAAATAAAAACGGTATCAAAATCGGGCGTTTAAGTGGAATTGCAGCACATTATATTCCTCAATATTTGATGAAAAATCGTTTGCCGAGTTGGGAAACCAACTGCATTGAAGATTGGGATACCAAAGTAAACGCCATCGTGGAAGAAACCGTCAATCAAGATATGTCTGTCATTAGTGGAATTCCTTCTTGGGTACAAATTTATTTTGAAAAATTGATTGAAAAAACAGGAAAATCTATTTCTAAATTGTTCCCAAATTTTAATGTATTTATTTATGGTGGAGTTAATTTTGAGCCATCTAAAAATAAATTTGAGTCTCTGATTGGAAAAAAAATAAATTATATAGAATTGTACCCCGCTTCAGAAGGTTTTATTGCCTATCAGGATTCCCAAAAAAAAGAAGGAATGCTATTGCAACTCAACAGCGGAATTTTTTACGAATTTATTCCTGCAGATGAGTTTTTTGACGAAAATCCAAATAGAATTTCACTAAAGTATGTGCAATTAAACGTAGATTATATCATCATTTTAAATACCAATGCCGGTCTTTGGGGATATAATATTGGCGATACTATTGAGTTTGTATCTTTGCTTCCTTATCGTATAAAAGTTACTGGAAGAATAGAACATTTTGTGTCTGCTTTTGGCGAACACGTAATCGGAAAAGAAGTGCAGAAAGCATTAAATGACTCAATCAAAGGAACAAACATAAATATTAGTGAGTTTACAGTTGCCCCGCAAGTAAATCCGCCCGAAGGATTGCCGTATCACGAATGGTTTATCGAGTTTGAAAATGAGCCAGAAAATTTACACGAATTTTCATCAAAAATAGATGCTTCTATGCAAGAACAAAACATATATTATTTAGATTTAATCAAAGGAAAAATAATCCGTCCACTCGTAATTCGCAAAGTAATAAAAGGTGGTTTTTATGAATATATGAAATCGATTGGAAAATTTGGCGGGCAAAATAAAATTCCACAATTATCCGACGATAGAAAAATTGCAGACCGTTTAGAGTTGAAAATTTTATAGGTTGTTAGTTCTCGGAAGCCAAGAACCAACAACTATTTTCTTTTCAGTAATATCTGCAATATTATCGCAATTACCATCACCAATGCACAGCCCAAAAGATTTAGCCATAAATACGGTAGCCAATCTAAATGCCAAACGGCAATTATAATAATCTGTGTAATTATAGCCGCCACAAAAACAGCATTTCCTTTTACAAATTTTATAAAAAACGCCAACAGAAAAATTCCTAATACATTTCCATAAAAAATAGAACCAATAATATTTACTAACTGGATTAAATTATCAAACAGATTGGCTACACAAGCTATTGATATTGCCACAATTCCCCAAGCCAGCGTAAACCACTTAGATGCTTTTACATAATGTGTGGCACTCCACTCTTTTTTCAGGTTTCTTTTGTACAAATCCATCGCTGTTGTAGATGCCAAGGCGTTTAATTCTGATGCTGTTGATGACATTGCTGCGGATAAAATTACCGCCAATAACAAACCGATTAATCCTCTCGGCAAATTGTTTAATATAAAGTGAAGAAAGACATAGTCTTTGTCGTTATATTCAATATTGGTATCTGCTTTTTTGATTATTTCTTTGGCATCATTTCTTATAGATTTATCTAAAATATCTAATCGGCTTAATTCAGCTTTTTTATCGGTAATATTGTCGTTCATCAACAATTCAAATTTTTCTTTTTCTATCTCCTGATGGGTTTTTTCTAATGATAAATATTCTTCCGCATAGCTTGTTTTTATCACCGATTCCCTTGCCTCTGGATTAAAGTTTAGAGGTGATGCGTTAAATTGATAAAAAACAAAAACCATGACGCCAACCAAGAGAATAAAAAACTGCATCGGCACTTTTACCAGCCCATTAAAAATTAATCCCAGCTGACTTTGTCTTGCAGTTTTTCCTGTCAAATATCGTTGCACCTGACTTTGGTCTGTGCCAAAATAAGAAAGCATTAAGAATGTTCCTCCCAAAAATCCTGTCCAAACCGTATAGCGATTATTCAAATCAAACGAAAAATCCAGAATGTCCATTTTTCCACTTGCTCCTGCAATGTCTATCGCCTTTGAAAATGAAATATCTTGTGGCAATCCTTGTAATATCATATAAAAAGCAATAAACATTCCTATAAATATGATTGCCATTTGCTGTTTTTGAGTCACGTTTACGGCTTTTGTTCCTCCAGAAACGGTGTAGATAATCACCAAAACTCCGATAATAATATTCAGTTGAATTAAATCCCAACCTAATACAGACGACAGGATAATGGCTGGTGCAAAAATGGTAATTCCTGCTGATAGACCTCTCTGTACTAAAAATAAACTTGCGGCTAATGTTCTTGTTTTTAAATCAAATCTGCCTTCCAAATATTCGTAAGCCGTATATACTTTTAGTTTGTGATAAATCGGAATAAATACCAAACAGATAATAACCATTGCTATTGGCAGTCCAAAATAAAATTGGACAAAACCCATTCCGTCATTAAATGCCTGACCCGGCGTAGATAAAAACGTAATTGCACTTGCTTGAGTTGCCATAACGGACAGACCAATAGTCCACCATCTACTCTCGTTTCCTCCTTTTATAAAATCTTTAACGTCCTTGCTTCCTCTTGTTTTATAAACGCCAAATAAAACGATAAATAAAAGTGTTGAGCAAAGAATAATCCAGTCTAATATTTGCATAATTTATTGTTTCATTATTAGCTAATTTGAAAAATAATAAGTGATTAAGTAAAACAATATTATATACAATAAGTTTGTTATTAAAACAACGCTGTATATCTTCTTCCAGATGTATTTTTGTTTTGTCATAAGTTGATGTTTTTTGTTAAATTCACTTCAGGCTTAGGCTTGTAAATACAAAAGTATATTAATCTGGCAGAATATGATGATATTTCTTTATAATAATCTATTTGTACTAAAATTTAATCAGTAAAAACGTCTTAAATTTACTGTCGTAGATATTTCGTATGTGTCTTGTAGGTTTTGCAAAAATAAAGTCATTAAAATAGTGTGTACAACACACATTTCCAATGACTTAATTAGTGACCTCGACTGGATTCAAACCAGTAACCTCTTGAGCCGTAATCAAGTGCGCTATTCAGTTGCGCCACGAGGCCATTTAAGAGGGTGCAAATATAAATTTGTTTTTCTAATCTGAAAAACTAATCTGAAATTTCTTTTTTAAAATTATCAACGATTAAAGACGCTTCTTCTACATCGGTCTTTAAAACAAATATCTCAACTGAATTTGTAGATGTTCCAAAGCCTGATAGTCTTCCTGCCTCAACCTCATCATTTATAATTGATACTATTCCCGCTTTTCCCAGCAAGAAATTCAGCCTGTTAACTAATATAGAAGTTCCTAAAAATATTTTGATATGTTCTTGAGTCATAATAATAGTTTTTTATATCAATTTGATTAATAGCAAATTCAAATATAGTAAAAATTTAATTGATAATTGCTTCAATTCCGGGTAAAGTTTTTCCTTCTAACATTTCTAACATTGCTCCGCCTCCCGTAGAAACGTAGCTTACTTTATCCGCAAAGCCAAATTGCTTTACCGCCGCAACGCTATCACCTCCGCCGACTAAAGAAAATGCACCATTTTTAGTGGCTTTTGCAATATCGTTTCCCAACTGAATGGTTCCATTTGAAAAATTTTCCATTTCAAAAACGCCTAAAGGTCCATTCCATAAAATAGTTTTAGAATTGGAAATCGCCTTTGCAAATTTTTCTGACGTTTTTACTCCGCAATCTAAGCCCATCCAACCGTCGGGAATTTTATCTATACCCACAGTTTTTCTGTTTGCACTATTGCTAAAACCATCTGCAATTACGACATCTACCGGTAGATAAATTTCAGTGTTTTTCTCTTTAGCTTTTGATAAAATTTCTAAAGCTAATTCTAATTTATCATCTTCAACCAAAGAACTACCTATCTTTCCGCCCATAGCTTTTATAAAAGTAAATGTCATTCCTCCTCCAATAATAATATTATCTACTTTTTCTAAAATATTTTCTATAATTCCAATTTTAGACGAAACTTTTGCTCCTCCTAAAATTGCTGTTACCGGTTTTTTACTGTTATTCAAAACCTTATTTATACTTCTAATTTCTTTTTCCAAAAGATTTCCAAAGCATTTATTTTTAGAAAAAAATTGTGCAATAATTGATGTAGAAGCGTGAGCTCTATGCGCAGTGCCAAAAGCATCGTTTACGTAAATATCACCCAATTTAGACAACTGTTCGGCAAAATTTATACCTCCTTTTTCTTCCTGATTATAAAAGCGTAAATTTTCTAACAGCACAACTTCTCCTGCTTGTAATTTAGAAATCTTCTTTTCTATGTTTTCTCCGATACAATCTTCTACGAATTTAACTTTAGTTCCGATAATCTCGCTAACTTTTTCTACAATATGACGCAAAGAAAATCTGTGTTCAACTCCTTTTGGACGACCCAGATGAGACATCAAAATAACAGAGCCACCGTCTTCTAAAATCTTAGTAATTGTCGGTTTAGCCGCTTCAATTCTTGTAGCATCTGTAACTTTAAACTCTTTATTAATAGGTACATTAAAATCTACCCTTATTAACGCTTTTTTATTGTTAAAATCTAAATCGTTTATTGTTCTCATTTTATTAATTTATCTTCTTTTGTTTTTTAATGTCATAAATAAATTTTTCTAACTTTTTGCCGTATTTAGACTTTCTCACTTCTTCGGATAAAGAATTATTTATGGTGTCTAATAATTTAATATTTGCATCTATCAATTCTGTCAACGCTATGTACGGTGCAGCCGGATAACCTGCGTTATTTAAGGCATAATTTGTCGTATATAAATAACGTTTTTTTGATAAATTGGAGAAATTAACTTCTATTTTTGATGTTTTTTCGGTGTCGTTTATTTTTTTAGCTTCAAAACTTTCTTTAATCAAATCCAGCCTTTTGTTGTTAAAACGACTTGTCATTTTATAATATTTATCAAGTATTTCTTGATTCTTAGAGCCTGTTATCACTGGACTTATTCCAAACTTACTAACGTCATCATTAATTGTTATAACTCCTTTTTCTCCAAAGAATATTATACGTTTTTCGGTTGTATTTCCACCAAAGGTCAGGTAATAAATTTCTGGGCTGATAATATTGTCTGCTAAATTAAAAGTATTATTCCCGAGCAACGCAACAGAATCCACAGATACTAAAACGGTATCTTGTATTTTCTGCAAATATAATGTTCCTTTTTTCAACCCTTTTATATGACCTTTTACTATCATATTTCCTTCTTTTTTTGAAGAACAGGCGATGATAATTAACGCCATTATCCCTAAAACGAGTATTCTTTTCATCAATTTTTATTTGCGATACTATTAATTTAACGCTCCCAAATAACGTTCGGCATCTAAAGCCGCCATACAACCCGTTCCTGCAGCAGTAACTGCCTGACGATATTCTTTATCTTGTACGTCTCCAGCAGCGAAAACTCCCGGCAAATTTGTTCTGGTAGATTTTCCTTTGGTGATTAAATAACCTGTCTCGTCCATATCTAAAACTCCTTTAAATATCTCTGTATTTGGCGTATGACCAATAGCAATAAAAACTCCTGTTACCGAAATATCTTTTTTCTTTCCTGTTTGATTATTCACGATTCTAACGGCTTCCACAACATTGTCGCCTATAACTTCATCTATTTCTGTATTGTACAAAACTTTGATATTCTTGGCTTTTTCCACTTTGTGTTGCATCGCTTTTGAAGCTCTCATAAAATCTTTTCTTACCAATATTGTTATTTTACTACAAATATTGGCTAAATATGTTGCCTCTTCTGCTGCGGCATCTCCTGCACCAACCACTATCACATCTTGTCCTTTGTAGAAAAACCCATCGCAGGTTGCACAGGCAGAAACGCCTCCGCCAATTAAACGTTGTTCACTTTCTAATCCTAAGTATTTTGCGGTAGCTCCAGTGGATATTATAACGCTTTCTGCCTCAATTGTTTTTGATTCGTCTATAATAACTTTATGAAGACCTCCATTTTTGGTGCTAAAATCAACTTTAGTAGCCATTCCAAATCTGACTTCCGTATCAAAACGTTCTGCTTGATTTTTTAGGTCTTCCATCATCGCATTTCCGTCTGTGCCATTTGGATAGCCCGGAAAATTATCAACTTCTGTTGTGGTTGTTAATTGTCCTCCCATTTGCATTCCTGTGTACATTACGGGTTTCATATCAGCTCTCGCCGCATAAATTGCTGCGGTATAACCTGCTGGACCTGAGCCAATAATCAAACATTTTATTTTTTCTATATCTCTTGACATTTTATAATAAATTTAGTATAATTAATAATCAAAATTTAACCTTTTTCGATAGCTTCTTTTATTTTATTTTCAAGCTCTTCCATCAGCTCGGGATTGTCTTTAATTAAACTTTTGACAGCATCTCTGCCTTGACCTAATTTGGTGTCTCCATAGCTAAACCACGAGCCACTCTTTTTTATAATTTCATAGTTTACGCCAATATCTAACACTTCGCCAACTTTAGATATCCCTTCTCCGTACATAATATCAAATTCAGCGGCTTGAAATGGCGGAGCAACTTTGTTTTTCACCACTTTTACTTTCGTCATATTTCCAATAACTCTGTCGCCGTCCTTTATCGGGGTTCTCCTTCTTATATCTAAGCGAACGGAAGCGTAGAACTTTAGTGCATTTCCTCCCGTTGTAACCTCTGGATTTCCAAACATAACACCAATTTTTTCACGTAGTTGATTGATAAATATCACGGTACATTTTGTTTTGCTAATTGTACCAGTTAATTTACGTAACGCCTGAGACATTAAACGAGCATGAAGACCCATTTTAGAATCTCCCATTTCTCCTTCAATTTCTGATTTTGGAGTTAAAGCAGCAACGGAATCTATGACCACAATATCTATTGCTCCCGAGCTAATTAGGTTGTCGGCAATTTCAAGAGCCTGTTCTCCAAAATCGGGTTGAGATATAATTAAATTATCAATATCAACACCTAAATTTTCTGCATAGAAACGGTCAAAAGCGTGTTCTGCATCAATAAATACTGCAACTCCACCAGCTTTTTGAGCTTCTGCGATTGCGTGAATAGCGAGAGTTGTTTTACCAGAGGATTCTGGTCCGTAGATTTCTATAACTCTCCCTCGTGGATAACCACCAACGCCTAATGCTAAGTCTAACCCTAATGAACCTGTTGAAATAGCATCAATATCGTCTATCGGAACATCACCCATTTTCATTACGGCTCCTTTTCCGTAAGTTTTATCTAATTTATCTAAAGTAAGTTGTAAAGCCTTTAGCTTGGCTTGTTTTTCGTTATCTGTTGACATAATTTTTATATTTATTTTTTATATATTTATTTGGGTAAAGATATAGAATTAAAAGTTGATTGGTTGTCAGTTGTTGGAAATGAAAAGTTAAAAAATTGGGAGTTGAAAACCAGCAACTATCAACCAGCAACCAAATTTACGCATTTAATGGTTTTCCGTCCCAAGCGGCTTTTGCAGCTTCTTTTACGGCTTCCGAATAAGTTGGATGACCGTGGCAAATTCTCGCTAAATCTTCTGCTGACGCTCTAAATTCCATAGCGACTGTGACTTCCATAATTATATCAGCAGCACGAGCACCTATAATATGAACTCCTAATACTTCATCGGTAGTTTTGTCTGCTAATATTTTTACAAACCCGTCAATATCTCCACTAGCACGAGAACGACCCAAAGCACGCATAGAAAATTTTCCTGCTTTGTAATTTATACTCGCATCTTTTAATTCTTGTTCCGTTTTGCCAACAACTGCAACTTCTGGCCAGGTATATACGACACCTGGAATTAAATTATAATCTATCTGTGGTTTTTGACCAGCCAGATATTCAGCAACTGCAACACCCTCTTCCTCAGCTTTATGTGCCAGCATTGCACCTTGTACAACATCGCCAATTGCATAAATGTTAGAAGTACTAGTTTGCAAATGATTATTTACTTCAATTTGATTTTTGTCGTTTATTTTTACGCCGGCATTTTCTAAATCCAAACCGTCAGTATAAGGTTTACGCCCAACGGCAACTAAGCAATAATCGCCTGTAAATTCAATTTCTCTTCCTTTTTTATCGGTTGCTTTTATTAGAACTTCATCTCCTTTTCTTTCAACAGAAGTAACTTTATGTCCTACGGCAAATTTCATTCCTTGTTTTTTCAAGACTTTCTGCAATTCTTTAGAAATATCTGCGTCCATTGTTGGCGTAATCTTAGAATCGTATTCAATAACGGTTACATTTGCTCCCAAACGTTTGTAAACAGAGCCTAATTCTAATCCGATAACTCCACCTCCAATCACCAATAGATGCTTTGGAATTTCTTTTAATTTCAACGCTTCAGTAGATGTAATAATTCGCTGTTTATCAATTGAAATAAAAGGTAAAGACGAAGGTTTAGAGCCTGTTGCAACAATAATATTTGTTCCTTCAATTATTTCATTAGCGCCGTCTTTCTTTGTGATTTTTATATGCGTAGAGTCCACAAAAGATGCTAATCCTTGAAAAACATCAACATTATTTTTATCCATTAAATATTTAATTCCGCCAGTAGTTTGTTCTACAATAGTGCTTTTACGAGCTATCATTTTATTCAAATCTACTGTTGGTCTTCCAATAGAAATTCCGTGCGAATCGAAGTGATTTACAGCATCAGAATAATGGTGAGAAGAGTCTAATAATGCTTTTGATGGAATACATCCAACATTCAGGCAAGTCCCACCTAAGGCGGAATATTTTTCTATAATTGCTACTTTTTTGCCTAATTGAGAAACTCTAATCGCAGCAATATAACCACCGGGTCCAGAACCAATAACGATAATATCGTATTTCATTGTAATTGAATTTTGTTTTTACAAATAAAATAAAAAAACAAAATTACATATAATAGTTGATTTGCTGAAGTAAACTAAAAACTAAAAAAGAGGGTACATTTAGTTCTAGTCCAATTAAATCAGCACACAGAGAGGTAATACAAAAACATCAGTTAACATACTGATATTTATTGTTTTACAAACTTACCATAAAAATATAAAAACCCGTTATATGAATTACGAATTAGAAGCTGAAAACTGATTACTAGAATATTGTATCTTTACGCTTTCAAAAATAATAACATAAAAAATGAATCTTTTAATTTTAGGTTCGGGAGGAAGAGAGCATACTTTTGCATTAAAATTATCTGAAAGCAAAAAAGTCAATAATCTTTTTGTAGCACCCGGAAATGCGGGGACTTCTAAAGTTGCAAAAAACTTAAATATAAGCCCGACAGATTTTTTGGCGATAAAAAAAGCGGTATTAAAAAATGATATTAAAATGGTTGTGGTTGGACCAGAGGCTCCTTTGGTAGATGGAATCCACGATTTTTTTCTGGCAGATGATTCTCTAAAAGATATTCCTGTAATAGGACCAAAAAAAGACGGGGCATTGCTTGAAGGAAGTAAAGATTTTTCTAAGCAATTTATGGAAAAACACAATATTCCAACCGCAAAATATCAATCATTTACAGATAAAACTTTAAACGACGGAAAAGCATTTTTAGAGACTTTAACTCCGCCGTATGTTTTAAAAGCCGATGGATTAGCTGCTGGAAAAGGAGTTTTGATTTTAGATTCACTTGAAAAAGCAAAATTAGAATTAGAAGAAATGCTCTGTAATAAAAAATTTGGAGAAGCATCGTCAACGGTTGTTATTGAGGAATTTTTAGACGGAATAGAATTATCCGTTTTTGTATTAACAGATGGAAAAAGTTATAAAATATTGCCTTCCGCAAAAGATTATAAACGTATCGAAGAAGGAGATAAAGGGTTAAATACAGGAGGAATGGGAGCTATTTCTCCAGTGCATTTTGCAAATAAAGTGTTCTTACAAAAAGTAGAAGAACGCGTTGTAAAACCAACAATTAATGGTTTACAAAAAGACGGAATAGATTATAGAGGTTTTATTTTTATCGGCTTGATGAACATAAATGGAAATCCTCAAGTTATTGAATATAATGTAAGAATGGGAGACCCAGAAACGGAAGTTGTAATCCATAGAATTGAATCAGATTTATTTGACCTTTTTGATGGTGTCGCAAACCAAACATTGAATGAAAAATCAGTTATAATAAACCCAAAAACGGCTACTACAATTATGTTAGTTTCTGGCGGATATCCAGAGAATTATGAAAAAAATAAAAAAATAACCGGCTTAGAAAACATAAAAGAATCAACGGTTTATCACGCAGGAACAATCGCTAAAAATGGTAAAATTCTAACGAGCGGAGGTAGAGTTTTGTCAATTACTTCTTTTGGAAATACTATTGAAGAAGCACTAAAGACTTCTTATAAAAGCATAGATAAAATCAATTTTGAAAAGATGAATTACAGAAAAGATATTGGATTTGATTTAAGGTAATTCAAAAATCAGAACCCAACTGCTTTATCGTCGCCTCTTGGGTCTGCACCGCCTTCTAATTTTCCATTTGGCAATACTAAAATTCCTTCAACTTTTCCGATGACAGAAGAGTTGGTTTCATCTAAAATATAATTCAATTTTTTTAATTCTTCTTTTACTTTGACATCAAAACCATTTGGTTCCATTTTAATTTCATCTGGCAACCATTGATGATGAAATCTAGGTTGGTTTACAGCTTCTTGCATTCCAAAGCCAAATTCGTGTACATTTAAAATAGTCTGTAAAACAGAAGTGATAATCGTAGAACCTCCGGGAGTTCCAACAACCATCCAAAGTTTGCCTTCTTTCTCTACAATAGTTGGAGTCATTGAACTCAACATACGTTTTTCTGGAGCAATTTCATTGGCTTTTGCACCTATCAACCCGAACATGTTTGGCACTCCAGGTTTACTGCTGAAATCATCCATTTCATTGTTTAAAAAGAAACCTAATTCTGAGCAATATAATTTTGAGCCAAATCCTCCATTTATAGTTGTAGTTGCAGAAACTGCATTCCCAAACTGGTCTATAATATTGTAATGAGTAGTTTCTTTACTTTCTACAATTTTAATTTCTCCATGAGAAACATCTTTAGACAAAGTAGCTTTATCAAAAGAAAAAGAGTTCATCCGTTCTTTAGCATATTCACTGTTTATTAGAGTTTTTATGGGAATTTTTACAAAATCTGGATCGCCTAAAAAATGACTTCTATCGGCGTAGGCTCTGCGTTCTGCTTCGGTAATTACCTGAATTGATTTGACAGAATTGTGACCAAATTTATGCAAATCATAAGGTTCAATAGACTTTAATATTTGAGCTAAACAAATTCCTCCGCTAGATGGTGGCGACATAGAAATCACCTTTAATTTATCGTAAGAAAACGTAATTGGAGTTCTCCATTTTGCCTCGTATTTTGCCAAATCTTCTTCGGTGATATAGCCGCCATTAGCCTGCAAAAAAGCAACTAATTTTTTTGCCGTTTCTCCTTTATAAAATTCATCTCTACCATTTTTTAAAATACGTTCTAATGTTTCAGCTAAGGAATTATATTTAATTGTGTCATTTTCTTTCCAATCTTTGTTAAATAAAATCGGATTTTTGTTTGCCTTCAAAAAATCTGGTTGATGCTGTCTGATACGTTCTTCTTGTTTTTTAGTAACTATAACTCCACGTTTTGACAAGGCTATTACAGGTTCTAAAATAGTTGAAATAGGTAAAGAGCCAAATTTTTTATGAACAGCAAAAACGCCTGCAACAGTTCCTGGCACAGCAACTGCTGTTGCTCCCAGCGTACTTTTTCCCTTGATAACATCACCTTTTTCATCTAAATACATATCTTTATAAGAAGACAAAGGTGCTTTTTCTCGATAATCCAACGCACCAATTTTGCCGTCATTTTTACGATATACCATAAATCCGCCACCACCTAAATTTCCTGCATAAGGGTACGCAACTGCCAGTGCTAACTCCGTGGCAACCATAGCATCAAAGGCATTTCCGCCCTTTTTTAATATCTCTATTCCAATTTTGGAAGCCTCCTCACGGGCGGAAACTACCATTGCTTTTTCGGTGATTAATCCTGTGATTTTTTCTTTTTCGGATGATGTTTTGCAGTTTATTAATGATAATGAAACTGATAACAGAAGTAGTACTTTTTTTATAATCATAACGCTATTTGATGAATTTCTTTTAATTTTTTGGCTGAAAATATACATAATTCTTTGAAGAAAAGTGTAAAATCGTCTTCAAAATCTTTATGTGAGTTTTGTAAATCTTCTATTGCAAGATTCATTTTAGATTTCTGATTTGTACGCCTGTTCATTCCGTTTAGGACAGCTTTCATTCCCTCAAAAGATTTGTATTTGTAAAGCCAATTAGATTCTGTCATATTCGGCAATAAATTTTGTGTTTTTTCTGGGAGAATATCAAAATTATCTCGTAGTAATTTGTAAACCGATTTTGTGCACACATCCAAAGGAATAGCAGAATAATCATTCCAGTTTTTTGCCAGATAATGATCATAAAAAAGGTCTATAATCACTCCGTCATAATGTCCGTAACGTTCGTGTAATCGCCTTTTGCTTTTTCTTACAATTTTGTGTGCGTCGGTAAATGTATCAATCTGACGATGCAATAAAATTCCTTGTTGAATTTCTGGACGAAAATGCGTAAACTTATTTCCCCTGACGCTATCAGCAATAAAATTACCAATTAATATATTAGTGTTGCTTCCTGATAAATAAAGGTGTGCTAGGAAATTCATTTGGTTGTTAGTTTTTAGTTTCGTTTTCAGCAACTGATAGCTGATAGCTTAATTTTATTTAAATAGCCTAAAAATATCATTTCCATTAGCAAATAACAAGAGTGTTATCAACAACATAAACCCAGCTATTTGTGCATATTCTAAAAATTTATCTCCCGGTTTTCTGCCTGTTACTATTTCCCATAAAGTAAAAACTACGTGTCCGCCGTCTAAAGCAGGAATTGGCAATAAATTCATAAATCCTAACATAATAGATAGGAAAGCGGTTATATTCCAAAAGGCTTGTGAGCTCCATTCCGAAGGAAAAATACTGCCGATAGAAATAAATCCTCCCAAGCCTTTATAAGCTCCTGTGCTTGGATTAAAAATTTTCTTCATCTGTTTTATGTATCCGCTGAGAGTTTCGTAAGCCTTATTAAATCCGGCAGGAATTGCCTGAATAAAAGTATAAGATACGTTTGACAATTTATAATATCCTAGTTTCTCCATATCTAAAAAAGATAACCCTGCCTTCATAACTCCGAGATTTCCATCATTGTTGATTTTTACTGAAATTTCTTTTGTAGATTTTCCTCTTTTAATGGTAACAGTAATATTTTCATTTTTATACGAGTTCAATATTTTTTTTGCTTCATCAAAATAAGTAATTGGAGTTCCATTGATGCCTACAATAATGTCTTTGACTTTCAAATCACTTTTAATATTTGGCGAGTCTTCAGAAATTTTACCAATAATAAAAGGGTGTCTTATTGAGATAAAAGAGCCTTTATTTTTGTCTCTTTCAATTAATTTAGAAATAAAATCAACAGGGATTTCTTTGTTTATAATTTCGCCATTTCTTTCGATAATATAGGTGTTTCCGTTTATAAATTCGATAGGTAAATTTCTAAATTTTTTAATTTTATTGCCGTCGATAGTTAAAATTTTATCTCCTGTTTGTAATCCTAAATCTGCTCCTAATTTATCTTGTATCCAAACGCCGTCTTTTAGGCTTTCATTTGGTAGAAAATTTTCGCCATAAGTGTACATCAGCATAATGTAGATAAAAATCCCCAGAACAAAATTTACGATTACGCCACCCAACATAATTATTAAGCGTTGCCAAGCTGGTTTGGATCTAAATTCCCAAGGTTTCGGCTCTTGTTTTAGCTGCTCGGTGTCCATACTTTCATCTATCATTCCTGCTATTTTTACGTAACCGCCGAGAGGAATCCAACCGATGCCATAAACAGTTTCTCCAACTTTCTTTTTGAAAAGTGAGAATTTATAGTCAAAAAATAAATAGAATTTTTCTACTTTTGTTTTAAATATTTTAGCGGGAATAAAGTGTCCTAATTCGTGTAAAACTATTAATAATGAAAGGCTGAGTATAAATTGTGATGCTTTTATAAATATTTCCATCGAGTAATTTTTATGTTTTTTAAATCGGGCAAATGTACGATTTTAATAAGAGTTATCTATTGATAATATTTATCCTGTTTATTCTTTTAACAAAAGTTTGTTTCTAATTCATTTATTTCTTTGGTGTTAGCTTATTTTAAAATATTTATATGGTAATTTTGCCGTGATAAAACATTTCTTATGACAGTAAATTATTTAAAAAAATACTTACGATTATTACTTTTTTTTATTGTTTTTTCTGCGATTTCTCTAACCGTTTTTTATGAGTTATTATCTGTTGATAAACGCCTGCCGATATACAGCCCTTCTGATGTAAATCCTAAATTGGTAGATGCTTCTGTAAAACATATTCAGAATAATCATAAAATAGCGGATTTTAGTTTAATAAATCAAAACGGAGAAATTATCACCAATAAAAATTATGAAAATAAAATTTACATTGCCGATTTCTTTTTTACAAATTGTAAATCTATTTGTATAGCTATGGCTTACAATATGAGCGAGTTACAGTATTATTATAAAAATGATACTGATATTATGTTTTTGTCGCATTCTGTAACTCCAATAATTGACAGTGTTTCTGTTTTAAAAAAATATGCAGAAAATAATGGTGTTGTAGATGGAAAATGGAACTTAACAACGGGAACAAAAAAACATATTTACGAATTGGCACGCAAAAGTTATTTCGCTATTTTAGACGAAGGAAACGGCGGTGAAAATGATTTTATACATACAGAACAATTTGTTTTAGTTGATAAAAATCGTAGAATTCGTGGATATTATGACGGAACAAATAAAAATGATATGCAAAAAATTATTGACGATATTGCTTTGTTAAAAAAAGAGAAAAAAAGGAAGTGAAAAGCTAAAGTTAAAAATCCGCAACGGTCAGAAACTTTTAACTTTTTAACTGCCCTGATTTTTGACTCTCTTTTTATTTTATATTGTATATTCGCCATTTTATGGACAAATCACAAATAGATAATTTACACGCGTTTTTATCAACTTATAGAAACATTGTAATTGTACCGCATAGAAATCCAGATGGAGATGCAATGGGTTCTACTTTGGGACTGAGTAAATATTTGCAAAAAAAAGGGCATAAAACTACAGTAGTTGCTCCAAATGAATATCCGCAGTTTCTACATTGGCTTCCTGGCTCTGAAAATGTTATAAAATTTGATAGACAAAACTCGCAGGCTAAAAAAGCAATTAATAATTCTGACATTATTTTTTTGTTGGATTTCAATGCGTTGCACAGAGTTGGTAATGATATGCAAAAAACGCTGGAAATTTATCAGAACGATTTTATTATGATAGACCACCACCAGCAACCAGACGATATCGCCAAATATTTATATTCAGATGTCAGTATTTGTTCTACCTGCCAGATGATATATCACTTTATAGAAATGATGAACGACCTTGAGTTGATTGACACAGAGATAGCAACCTGTTTATACACAGGAATTATGACCGATACAGGCTCTTTTAGGTTTCGTTCTACAACGAGTGTAACGCACAGAATTATCGCCGATTTAATTGATAAAGGAGCAGAAAATAATAAAATTCACAATCAAGTTTATGACACAAATTCTCATAATAGATTGCTACTTCTCGGTCAGGCATTAGCAAATTTAAAAACGCTACCAGAATATAAAACAGCTTTTATAACTCTGTCTGATGATGAAAAGAAAAAGTACAATCATCAAAAAGGAGATACCGAAGGAATAGTTAATTATGCTCTTTCTTTAAAAAATGTTATATTTGCTTCTTTTTTTATAGAAGATAAAGAACAAAAAATAATTAAAATTTCTTTTCGGTCAAAAGGGAAGTTTTCTGTAAATAAATTTGCGAGAAATCATTTTGGCGGAGGCGGACATGATAATGCTTCTGGAGGGAAATCAGAGTTAAATTTAGAAGAAACTATAAATTATTTTAAATCAATATTACCAACATATCAAAAAGAATTACAGGAATCTTATGAAAGTTAATAGCGTATTTATTTGTGTTTTATTTGTATTTTTGTCGTGTTCGTCATCAGAAGGCAGGAGATCTGTTTCGCAAAAAATATCGACAGTTATTATTCCGCAAGCAATTCAACAAAATATCAAACTTAATAAGTTGGAGAGTAAAAAAATTGAGCGTTATATTTCTTTGGATTCTATAAATGATTACAAAATATCTACGCACGGTTTTTGGTATTATTACAATTTTGAGAAGAAAGAAAATTCTCTAACTCCCAAAACTGGCGATATCGTTAATTTTACTTATGATATTAAAAATTTAGACGGAACTACTATATATAGCAAAGAGGAATTGGGCGTTAAAAGTTATCAAATTGATATAGAAGATTTTATTCCCGCATTACAAGAAGGAATCAAATTGATGAAAGTTGGAGAAACTATTACATTTGTAATTCCTTCATACAGAGCATTTGGTCTTTCTGGCGACGGAAATAAAATTAAAATAAATCAAATAATAAAAAGTACAATCACATTATTAAATATAAAATAAAAATGAAAACAAAAATGAATTTACAAATTACGAATTGCGAATTACAAATTAAAAGTATAAAAACTTTAAAAACGATAGCACTTTTTGCTACAATATTTCTTATGGTTTCTTGTAATAGTCAGGGAATCAGCAATAAATCTCTTAAAACTGATATAGATTCTGTCAGCTATTCTTTGGGCTTAGATATGGCTAATAAAATGAAAACAAATTTTACCGAAGTTGATAAAGACCTTTTTGTACAAGGATATATAAATGGAATGGATTCTTTGAATTTATTAATTGAAAGTAAGGATTTGAATAAAATTATAGGGACATACTTTCAGAAAAAACAGCAAGAAGAAGCGATAAAAATAGCTGAAGAAAAGTATAGAGATGTTAAAAAAGAAAGTATTGAATTTTTAGAAAAAAATAAATCTAACGAAGGAGTAAAAGTTACAGAAAGTGGCTTGCAATATATTGTTCTAAAAGAAGGAACAGGAAATAAGCCAATAGCGGAATCCAAAGTAAAAGTTCACTATCACGGCACTTTGATAGACGGCACTGTTTTTGACAGCTCGATAGATAAAAAAACTCCAGCAGAATTTGGAGTAAATCAGGTTATAAAAGGCTGGACAGAAGGATTACAATTGATGAAAACAGGTGCTAAGTACAAGTTTTTTATTCCTCAAGAATTAGCCTACGGAGCAACGCCAAGAAGAGGAGGTGCAATAAAACCTTTTATGGCTTTAATTTTTGAAGTTGAATTACTGGAAATAAAAACTAAGTAAACGTTTGTTTTTGGTTGCTGGTTGTAGGTTGTTAGAAACCGGCAACCAACAACCGATAATTAAAATCATAAATATGAAATTTTTAAAATTAATTGCATTTGCTATAATATCTCTTGTAGTTTCTTGCAAAACGTCAAAATATACAGATTTAGACAAGGGTTTGTACGCAGATATACAGACTAATAAAGGAGATATTTTAGTTAAATTATACGCAGAAAAAACTCCGCTTACAGTGGCTAACTTCGTTTCGTTGGCAGAAGGTACAAACCCCAAATTGTTAGATTCATTAAAAGGAAAAAAATTTTATGACGGGATAAAATTTTATCGTGTTGTTTCTAATTTTATGATTCAAGGAGGAGACCCGACAGGAACAGGATTTGGAGGTCCGGGATATAAATTTGAAGACGAATTTCCTAAAAATGATAATAATGAACTTATTTATAAACATAACAGAGCAGGAATATTGTCAATGGCAAACTCTGGACCGTCAACAAACGGAAGTCAGTTTTTTATCACTCACAAAGAAACGCCTTGGTTAGATAGTAAACATACTGTTTTTGGAAAAGTAATTGCAAATTCATCGGAAATAAAAAAATTAAAAGCTAATATAAAAGACTCAATTAAATTGCTTAAATCAATAGATTCTTTAAAGATGAAAGTTGTTAATAGTATTGTAAAAGACGATGTAATTAATCATATAGAAATTATTAGAGTAGGCAAAAAAGCAAGAAAATTTGATGCCGCAAAAGTCTTTGAATTAATATTTAATCGTTGAATTGTATAATTGTCAAATTATGTAATTGTAATTCATAAATATAATGTTTGAAGCATTGCTAGAAATAGATGAAAAACTTCTAATATATTTAAATAATTTAGGAAGCGAGCGGTGGGATTTTTTTTGGCTGTTTATTACTAATCAATTTCATTGGATTCCACTGTTCTTTTTAATTATATTCTTAATTTTTAAGAATTTTAGATTAAAAAAAATAGGGTTTATATTTATCCTTTTAATTATAATGGTTACTTTTTCAGACCAATTTACGAACCTAATCAGAGCCATTTTTGAAAGATTGCGACCAAATAACGACACGAATATAAAACACTTATTACGCACTCTAATTACTCCACAGAGTTATAGTTTTACTTCTGGTCATGCTACAACTTCTACGGCGTTTTCAGTATTTATTTTGCTACTTTTTAAAGAAAAATATAAATATATAAAACTAATTATTATATTTCCTATAATATTTGCTTACAGCAGGTTGTATTTGGGCGTTCATTTTCCAACAGATATTCTCGCCGGTTTAATTATTGGTGCTACAATTGGTTTTGCTTTTTTTAAAATTTTAATGATAATTCATAGTTCTAACAGCTAACAGCTATAAAATAGTGAAATTAATCAGTTATTAACATATTTTATAAGCTAAATTTTTTATTTTTTATAACTTTCTGCAAATAAATAACTTATCTTTTTTAGTCAATTGTTAAGAAATTATATTATCTTTTAAAAAGATAATTTTGTTTTTAAATAAATTATTACAAAGCAATAATTTTTTTTAAAAATTATAATTTTGTTTTATTTTTTTTAACTCAATTTATCAACAAAAAAAGTCAGTTTATTTACATTGAAAAGAAAAAATTTATTATACAATTTATTAAATATAGCTTTTAAATAATTGTTTATAAATTTAAAATATTATTGATTTTGAGTATTTAAGTTTTGAATAATTTGTTAATAGTTTTTAATAAATAACATATAAAAATAAATTCAATAAAAGTTATAATACATATTAATAAGATATAATAATATTTAAATTTTAAATTTTAAAAAATTAATATATTAATAATAATATAAAATGTTAATAAATCAAATTTTAATTTTTTTTAAATTAATATATTAATAATACTTTTAAATCCGCAAGCTAAAAATTAAAAAAGTCAATAAAAATAGTATCTCCTAAAATTAACTACTAAACATAAAAATATAAACCTAATTTTTAGCTTGCGAATTTAAATGATTCTATATTTTTAATTTTTAGTTTCATATAAATTACTAAATTCGCCACACATATTTTAAATTTGATTATTATGTTATTTAATTATAAAAAATGCAACATCATCACTGGGTGGATTGTATTTACAGTAGCGTTAATTACTTATACATTAACTTTAGAACCAACCGTTAGTGCTTGGGATTGCGGAGAATATATTTCCACTTCTGTAAAATTAGAAGTAGGTCATCCGCCAGGAGCACCATTATTTCAGATGCTAGGAGCATTCTTTGCAATGTTTACTAGTGAAGCATCTCAAATTGCAAAAATGGTAAACTTTATGTCTGCATTGTCAAGTGCACTTACTATATTATTTATGTTTTGGACTATTACTAATTTAGTAAAAAAACTAATAAAAAAAGACGAGGAGTTTATAAGCTCAACAGCAATCGCTGTTTTAGGAAGCGGAATAGTAGGCTCATTAGCATATACATTTTCAGACAGTTTCTGGTTTAGTGCCGTTGAAGGAGAAGTATATGCAATGTCTTCATTTCTGATGGCATTATTATTTTGGTTAAGTCTTAGGTGGGAAAGCGAAATTAATACTCCTCGTGGCAACAAATGGTTGCTACTAATCAGTTTTGTTGTCGGATTATCTTTTGGCGTTCACATACTGTCATTATTAGTAATTCCAGCAATTGTAATTCTATATTTCTTTAAAACATATCACAATATAACCGTAAAAACTACAATAATTGCAATTATAATTTCAGTATTAATATTGGCTTTTGTTTTTAAATTTTTATTCCCTTTTACACTGCAATTTTTTAGCATTTCAGAATTATTTTTTGTCAACACCGTAGGATTGCCGTTTAACTCCGGAAGCATTATTGCTGGAATAGCATTAATCGTTACTTTCTACTTTGGAATAAGATACACCCGTAGAAAAAAACATATACATATAAATACATTAATCCTCTCCGTATTATTTATTATGATAGGATTTTCTTCTTGGTTGATGTTGCCAATTAGAGCAAATGCAAATACAACTATAAACGAGAATAATCCATCGAGTGCAAGAGAATTATTAGCCTATTATAATAGGGAGCAATACGGCGATACCAATGTTTTTTATGACACTTACTATTCCGTAAAATACGACTCCGAAAATTTGGATAAAAACGAGCCCTATACAGACGACAAACCAAAATACGAAAAGAAAGATGGCAAATATGTTATCGTAAATGAATATAAAGATATAATCCCTAATTACTCTTCCAAGCACAAAGGTTTTATCCCTAGAATGGTAGATCCTGCCGCAGAAAAAAATTATAAATCTATTGCAGGAATTCCTGAAGATTCAAAACGCAGACCCTCATTTGTAGAAAACTTACGTTTTATGATTAGTTTTCAGTTTGGATATATGTACGGACGCTATTTTATGTGGAATTTTGTTGGAAGACAAAATGACACGCAAGGAAGTTTAAATATTTTTGACGGAAATTGGCTAAGTGGAATTGATTTTATTGATGAAATCCGCTTAGGCTCTCAACAATATTTACCATCGGATGTAGAAAATAACAAAGGAAGAAATAAATACTATTTTTTGCCTTTAATATTAGGACTGATTGGACTTTTGTACCAAATTAAATTTGATAAAAAGAGTTTTTATTCACTGTTATTATTTTTTGCCTTTACGGGTTTTGCAATTATTTTTTATACAAACCCAAAACCATTTGAACCTAGAGAAAGAGATTATGCAGTTGTTGGCTCGTTCTATATTTTTGCAATATGGATTGGCTTTGGAGTTTTCGCACTGTATCAATATTTAAAAAAATACGGAGACAAAAAAATAATAGCAATTTCTGTTACAATCATCTCAATTATTGCTGTCCCAACCTTAATGGCTTCAGAAAATTGGGACGACCACGATAGGTCTGACCGCTATACAACACGTTTAAATGCACAGTCCTATTTAGAATCTTGCGACTCAAATGCAATTATGTTTACTATTGGAGATAATGATACTTTTCCGCTTTGGTATATGCAAGAAGTGGAAGGCATCAGAAGAGATATAAAACTAGTAAATACCAGCTTATTTGCCACAGATTGGTATATCGACCAAATGAAAAAAGCAACGTATGAAGCTCCTCCAATTCCGTCTCAACTAACTCACGATAAATATAGATTTGGCACTTTGGATGTTGCTTATCACGTTCCACATCCACAACTTAAAGACTCTATAATGAGTATTGATAATTTTATGAGATGGATAGAAAGCGATAATGAAGAAACCTATTATATAACTGAAGAAGGCGAAAAGCTAAAAACATACCCAATTAATAAAATAAGAATTCCTGTTAATAAAGAAACTGTTTTAAAAAACGGAATCGTAGCACAAAAAGACGCTGACAAAATTGTAGATTATATAGATATTACGGTTGATGACAGAGGCTTGAGAAAGAGTCAGATTTTAATGTTAGATATTCTTGCAAATAACAACTGGAAACAGCCTATTTATTTTACTGGTGGTGCAAATGCTGATGAAGAATATATATGGCTAAAAGATTATTTACAGTTAGACGGAATGGCATATAAATTAGTCCCTATAGAAACATCAAATGAAAATAAATCAATATTTAATATGGGAAGAATTGATTCAGAAAAAATGTATGCGAATATTCAAAAATTAGACTGGAAAACTATAAACAACGGTAAAATTTATTTAGACGAACAAACCAAGAGAAACGCTATTTCTATGCGTAATAATTTATTGCGTTTAGCCGAAACTTTTGTCAATGAGAAAAACTTTGAAAAAGCAGAAAAAGTTTTAGATTTATCATTAGAAAAAATGCCTATCAAAGATTTTGGACATTACAGTATTGCCTTGGGATATACGGAATTGTACTACGCCATAGGCAAAAAAGAAAAAGCAAGAAAAACAGCTGAAACACTAATTAGTATTTTTCAAGAAAAATTACTTTGGTATAGCACCTTTGATGATAGTTTTATAGAAATAATATTTGATGAGATTGAAAGTGCTTTATATCTTTATAAAAAAGGTGTTTTAGATCAAATAGAAATATATGATACTGATAAAAAGTACATTAATAAGTTACAAAGTGATTTTAAAAATTACATCGAATAATTGTTAAATCGTAATTGAAAAATTGTACTCGAGGAGGGAATCGAACCCTCACTCCCGAAAGAACTGGATTTTGAATCCAGCGCGTCTACCAGTTCCGCCACTCGAGCATTAAAATATTAAAAGGATGCAAATTTAAAAAAATTTAGTTTAAATGGTATAAAAAACGTTCAACTTGATAAATATTTCTATTTTTGTGCAAAAAATTTAAACTAAAAATAGCTAGATGTCCACAAACCAATTAAGTCCTAAAATTTTTGCCTGTTCACAGAGTGTAGAATTAGCAAGTAAAATAGCCAAAGAGTATGGCGTTGAATTAGGAAATGTAAAGGTTACACACTTTAGTGACGGAGAATTTCAGCCAGCATTTGAAGAATCTATCAGAGGGCGACGTATATTTCTTATAGGCTCTACTTTTCCATCGGCAGATAATTTAATGGAAATGTTATTAATGATTGACGCAGCAAAAAGAGCTTCTGCAAGGCATATAACTGCTGTGATGCCTTATTTCGGGTGGGCTCGTCAAGATAGAAAAGACAAGCCGCGTGTGGCAATCGGAGCAAAATTAGTTGCAAATTTATTGCAAGCAGCAGGAGCAACTAGAATTATGACTATGGATTTACACGCAGACCAAATTCAAGGATTTTTTGAAAAACCTGTAGATCACATGTATGCTTCTACCATATTTTTACCACACGTAAAAGAACTAAAGTTAGATAGTTTAACAATTGCGTCACCAGATATGGGAGGCTCTAAAAGAGCGTATGCCTATTCTAAGTATTTAAATTCTGATGTAGTAATTTGCTATAAACAACGCAAAAAGGCAAATGTAATTTCAGATATGGAGCTAATCGGAGAGGTAGTAGGAAAAAATGTTATTTTGGTTGACGATATGATAGATACTGGAGGAACGCTAACAAGAGCTGCTGATTTGATGATGGAAAGAGGAGCTTTGAGCGTTAGAGCGGTCTGTACACACGCAATTCTTTCTGGAGAAGCTGTGGAGCGTATAGAAAAATCTAGCTTGATAGAATTGATAGTATCAGATACAATTCCTTTAAAAGGAGGAAGTAATAAAATAAAAGTTGTATCTTGTTCCTCTTTATTTGCTGATGTTATGCGTAATGTACAAGAGAACACATCTATCAGTGGAAAATTTTTAATGTAAACTAATAATAATAATTAAATATAAACTAAATGAAGTCAATTACAATCAAAGGGTCTCAAAGAGAAAGCGTAGGTAAAGTAGCAACTAAAGCTTTACGCAATGCTGGTCAGGTTCCTTGCGTTATATACGGAGGAGATAAACCAGTGCATTTTTCAGCAGAAGAATTAGCGTTTAAAAACTTAGTTTATACTCCAAACGTTTATACTGCAACGATTGAGTTAAAAAACGAAAAGTTTACTGCTGTATTACAAGATATTCAGTTTCACCCAGTAACTGATAAAATTCTACATATAGATTTTTATCAACTATTTGAAGACAAAGAAATTTCTATGAATATTCCTGTAAAATTAGTGGGAAACTCCAAAGGAGTGATAGCAGGAGGAGCTTTACATCATAATATGCGTAAATTAAGAGTAAAAGCCTTACCGTCAAACTTGCCAGATATTATTGAAGCAGATATTACAGAATTGGAAATAGGAAATAAGCTGGTTGTTAGCACTTTAAAAAATGACAATTACACTATTTTACACCCAGAAAATACTGTAGTAACGCAGGTAAGAATATCTCGTAACATATCTAAAGATGATATAGAAGAAGTTGCAGAAGTTGCAGAATCTACAACAGAAACTACGGAAGAATAGTTTGTGAAAACGGCTAAGTTCTAAATAAGTCAGCTTTTATATATCTTTGCATTATAAAATTCTATACTATGAGAACCAGAGAATAAATAAAATCATTATTTAATGTTTGCTTAGTAGTTCAGCATAATTTTTATTAGAAAAGCTTCTATTAAAACAGGAGCTACATTGTAAGGTTCTACAAGAAGCTCAAGAAGATGTTTTAGAAAAGCGAAAAAAGAAACCTTGCCCACATTGTGTTCAAGTTATAATGTTTGTAAACGAGGTAAGCAAAGAGGAGTTCAAATGTATAGATGTAATGACTGCAATAAATGGTATAGCGAAACGACAGGTACACCTTTGTATGACATAAAGCTAAAAGGCATAACTAAATTTTTAGTGGTATAGGATTAAGTTTTCTAAAATAAAATAAAATAAAATATTAATTCTAAATCTGTCAAAATTCGTAATTATATACGACATTTTGTGGTCAAATTAGTATTATAGTGCTACGCTCGTTTTATCCTAGTAATAACATACAGAACACCTTGTAAAATAAAAGCTACGCCATTGGTAATCCATATCGCGGTAGCATCAATTCGAATGCCATACAACGCCCAAAACAGGTAGATAACGCCCCAACCCATAGTATAGGTGAAAGAAAGTGTACTGGGTTCAGAGGATTTGTATTCTTTTACAACCTGAATTATAATCACACACCACGCAGAGAATCCTGCAAAAAGACCAGCCATTTCAAAAATGTATTCGGGAATAAAATCTAAAAAGTCCATAAATTATTATTTTTGAATTATAAATTACAATTACACGATTGAACAATTAAACACAGGGGCTATTTATCTATTTTAAAAACCTGAAGTTTATCGTTATTATTTGCAATAATAACCATTATTTTAGTTCCTACTTTAATTAATTTCATATCCTTGACATCATTTGGTGCGTAGAACCCACTTTCCTCAATAGATACAGGATAAAATTCGCCTCTTCCATCTCCTTTTAAAAATAATCCTGTGCTTGCATCATTTCTTGGGGTTTCTATTTCTACTGGGTATAAATTACCTGCAATCAGTACATCTTTATGTCCATCCATATCATAATCTTTTATTAAAATACTATTTATAGATGATACTTGTGCCAGAGAAGGCAATGGTTTTACGGAGAAACTTCCATCTCCTTTATTTTCAATATAAGACGATGCAAATGTTTTTGATTTTAAGTTCAATGCCATCTCTAAAGTTTTTCCGTAAACAGTTAATAAATTTGAATTGCCAAATTGCTCGAATGATTTGAATTTATTTTCCAAAGAAGGGATTTGCCGTGTAGAACAACTTTTTCCTCTAACAGGAAAAGATTCTCCGTAATTATAATAACTCAAAACAATATCCAAACTTCCATTTTTATCAAAATCATAACTATGCACTTCAAAAGGTTCTTTTACAGATGCTTTATATTTATAGTTTAATCCAAGATTGCCAACAACAATATCTTCGTCTCCATCATCATCAATATCAGCTGTTTGAACTGCGTAATACCACCCTTCGCTGTCTTCCAAACCGTCAAGTATTTGTTTTTTAAATTTGCCGTTGTACGACTGTGTAAATATAGTTATCGGCATCCATTCTCCTACAATAATTAAATCATCTAATCCGTCTAAATTATAATCAAACCAACTAGCGGAGGTAACCATTCCTAAATTGGCTAAATCGGGAGCTTTTTCTTTTGAGACATCTACATAAACGCCTCCTCTATTCTCCAACAAATGACTGCTTGCCGAATGAGGGTATTTTCTTGGAATTAATCTACCTCCAATTAATAAATCTAAATCGCCATCATTGTCAAAATCATTAGGCACTACGCAAGAGCCACTTGTAAGGTAATTGGGTACTCCATTTACTTTTTTTGTAAATTTCCCCTTTCCGTTATTGATATACAATCTATCTTTAAGAGCAGCATCACCCACCGCAAATTCGTTGCCACCACTAACGATAAACATATCCAAGTCAGTATCGCCGTCAACATCTATCAATGCAATCCCCATATCTTCGCTAACTTTATCTTGTGTCCATGCTCCATTGCTAATTTGGTCAAAACTTCCATTTTTATTCTGAATAAAAAGTGTCCCTGAAAATCCTGCTGTACCACCTAAAAAGAAATCTTCACGACTGTCTCCATTTACATCTCCAACGGCTATTGAAGGTCCAAATTGAGACATTTTGTGAGGCAATAATATCTCCCATTTATAGTCATTATAATTATTCTCATTATGTTTAAAATTATCTAATCCTAAAGATTTTTCTGTCTTCTTAAACAGGGCTTTTTTTGTTGGAGTATCAACATTTATTTTTTTATCTGCTTTTAATTTAGAAACCTGATGTACCTGATTAATTGCCAAATTATGAAGTGTTATTTTAGAGCCATCTTGCCATTGGATTACGGCTTTTTTTACAAGATTGATATTCCCAACTCCAAAGTGTATAATGTTTTCACTTTTTGACATATATCCTCTTGCGTTGGATATATGATTTACCTGCCAGATTTTATCATCTTTATATAAAGTTATTTTTGTGCCATAAATAGTTTGATTTTTATCTGGTAATATATTAAATCTCAAGTAATTACCAATACCATTTTCCATAGTATTATTTTTAAAAAGCATAGCATTTTCATCAATATTATTAATGACTAAATCTAAATCTCCATCTAAATCAAAATCAGCATACGCAGCTCCATTTGATAGGGTTGGTGTTTCCATACCCCAATCTTTTACTTTATTGCTAAAAGTAAGGTCTCCATTATTTTTGTAGATATAATTGGGCAGTTTATCTGTAGAAGCCATATTTACAAAGTCCATTACATCTATAAATTCATTTGGATTTATCTCCTTTTTCTTGGCTACTGCTCTTAAACTGTCCAATTTTTGTTTGTACTTAACCTCTAAATCACTGTTGCGAATATTACTTTTCACTCCATTTGTTATAAAAATATCTTTGTAGCCATCATTGTCAAAATCAGCGAACAAAGGAGCCCAACTCCAGTCTGTGTTAGTTACTCCTGCGAGCTGTCCCAATTCGCTAAAAGTACCGTTGCCATTGTTTCTTTGTAGAGTATTGAACATATATTGATAATGACCTCCTTTATCTACAATATCCCAGAATTTTTCAGGCTGCATACCTCCCATATGGGTTTTTATTCGTTTGTTGTCTTCGGCAATCATATCAACTACTATCACATCTATATTTCCGTCATTATCATAATCTGCTACATCGCTTCCCATACTAAAATATGAAATATGTTTGGTAGTTTTTTGAATTTCATCTTTAAACGTTCCGTCTTTTTGGTTTATATACATATGGTCTGCTGCATCAAAATCATTGGTTACATAAATATCCTGCCAGCCATCGTTATTAAAATCACCAACCGATGCGGAAAGACCAAACCCAAAATTCCGGATACCTCCAGCAACAGTGTGGTCAACAAATTTGTTGTTACCAATATTTTTATACAATCTATCCGAAAATTTAATATCCGACAGCTTTTTCATATCCAATTTACCTTTCATATTCGGGAGGCTTGGAGGTTGATTTACCAAATACAAATCTAAAAGTCCATCATTATCAAAATCAAAAAATGCAGTTTGTATGGAAAATCCTCTGTCTGCCAAACCAAATTTTTCTGCTTTTTCTGTAAAAGTTAAATCACCATTATTGATATAAAGCTGATTGGCACTATTTTCATTTTCTAAATATACGTTTCTACAAACATAAATATCTTGGTCTCCATCCATATCTATATCTACAAAAGTAACGCCCGAAGACCATAATTTATTTCCTGTTATTCCTGCCTTTTTGGAGATGTCTTCAAATTTAAAATCACCTTTATTTAAGAAAAGTCTATCTTGTACTTGGTTTCCTGTAAAAAAAATATCTTGCAAACCGTCTTTATTAATATCTCCTACCGCAACACCTGCTCCAGAGATGAACTCGGTATTTATCATATGATTATTTTTACGAGTTTGTCGTACGGTATTCTCAAAAATTAGCTTGGAATGTTCTTTAGAAATCATTGAAAAAAGGGTGTCTTCCTTTTCTTTTTTCTCCTTCTTGATATTGCAATTATACAATATTAATGCAATGATAATTGCAGCTAATAGGTTCAAATTATTTATCATTCTCTACTTTATAATTTTTTACCAAATCCATAAATTCAAGCAATAATACAAAACTAGTATCTACATATTTGGTGTCATAGACTTGTACAAATGTATTTGAATTTAAAATATATTTCTGCAATTCACCAACATTTTTATTTCCTTTATAGGTAGCGACTGCCCATTTTAAATACTGATTCTCTGGGCTTTTGTCCAAAGCAGCGTCTAATAGTTTGAGTGCTAAATTGTCCGATTTCATTTTGCGAAGTGCAAACAGCTGCAAAACCAGTTTTGAGCCCTCGTTTAAATAGTTAGGCGTTTTATGCCTCGCAATCATTTCATAAACTTCCAAAGACTTCTTATATTTCCCTAATTGCTCCCACCCAAATGCAATAATAGAATTATCTAATCTCTCGTCAACATCATAATGTTTTCCTACCCCAAGATTTTTGGGCCATAATTTTGCTTGACGAGCAAGCTCAATAGCTTTCTTATAGTTCCCCTTTTTCAGACTTTCGTACGCTGATTTTATGCAGGCTTTATGATAAATACGTCTTCCATCTGTTGCTCCTTCGTAGGGAAGCACCTTATAGGTTTGTAAAAATTTTATACATTTATGATAAGATTTCATTTTCATCAATACTTTTGCGTACAACATTCCAAACTGCGCATTTTCAGGATGTTTTTTCTTGAATTTCCTCGCAATTTTTAACGCCATCTTATGCTTCCCTTTTTCTAAATACCTTTCTATTCTCTCTTTGCTTACACGCCAATCTTCTTTATTTATTTGGAAAGCATTTTCTAAAGATTTTTCAACTAAAACGGCATCTTCTGAAAACATTTTAGCACGTGCCAAATAGAAAGCGACAGATTCTGGCTTGTCTCCGCAATCTTTTATTAATTCTTTTGCTTCTTGTATCAAATCTTTATTCCAATAAATCAAACTCAAATAATACTTCAATTTCCAACTGCTGTTCAATTTGATAAACTTGCGAAGTACTTCTATCGTTTCTACACGATGTGGAAAAACCATAGTGACTTTTTCTGCCAAAGCCTTTTCTAAATAATCGTGTTCTTTATCTTTGTTCAAATACGCCAACCATAATAATGTTATAGGATTTTCAGGAGACAATTTTAAGATTTCAACAGCTTCCAAAGTTAAACCAAGATTATAGTATTTCAAAGCCAACTCTAAATAAGACTCCACAGGCAATTCATTAGAAATTTGTTGGGTCAATTCAGAAACATCTGCAAATTTAAGAAAAACCTTTTCAGAATTTATAAAATGATTGCTCGCATCCAAATATGTCAACTTAGAAAGCACTTTTTTTGCTTCTCTAAACTTTTGTTCTTTCCTGTAAAGTACCGCCAACATTTCTGACGCCGTCAAATTATATTTATTAAAAATAAGTGCCTTTTTTAGATAATGTTTGCTTTGTATATAATTTTTTTCAATGAAATAAATTTTTGCCAGCTCTGTATAAGCGGCTGCTCTATATGAAGGGCTATTAGTAGCAATAGAAAATCCACTTTTAGCATCTAACTTATTTCCTTTTGCATTTTGAATCAACCCATAAACATAATTTCCTAAGGCATCATAAGTGTCAATTCCCAAAGAAAGTTTTGCATAATTTAAGGCTTCGCCATACTTATTTATCCGATAATATCCCATCGCCAATCTATTCAAAGTAGGTATAAATCCCTGTTCCAATTTGTAGCTTTTCAAGTACAACTGCAAGGCTTCTGAATATCTTCGTTGCTTTTCAAATTCCAACGCCTGAATATAAACTCCATAAGCCGAATTCCAATTAAAAGCATCATTTGATTCTAATGGTCTTTCCAGATTTTGCAGAGCTTCTTTAGAATTATAATATAATTTTTTGGCTCCCAATTCTACCTCAAAATTCTTATGACTTTCTAATGTAAAATTTACTGTATATAATTCTAATGGTGATTTCTCAAGTTGTTCCTTTATTAAGATTTGGTCTTCATTTTTTACAATTAAAGTTTCCTTCAAATTTTCTAATGCACTTAAGTACAAGGTTACTTGATTTCCTTTTCTTACGCTGTTGAGGACAGCGGTTTTGGATGCTGCTACCATTCCTTTAGTCTCTTTCAACGGAAACCAATACTCATGCATCTTATCTGTATCATGAGGAGAAAATTCTCGGTGTTTAAAAGGGGTAAAGGTGCTACTATTTGCTGCCTGATTGAACATTTTACCTGCCTGATATTCTATGTATTGGCCGTCTGTATCTGTCAATAAATTTTCCCAAATCATACCTTGGTCTGACAATCCCCAAATCCAAATTTTTTTCCCTGGCTTGTCGTCATAAGTTCCATAATGTCCGAAGCCAAAATCATCGTCGTGATAATATCCTCCAAAATAATCTGTATAGGCATTAATCACATGATAAGATTTATAAATTCCAAAATTATTATTTTCATAAAAAGCAATTTCTTTGGAGTCATCTATTGGCCAGTCGTCCAATTCTCCTCCATGACCAATACGTTTGTTTCCGGGATATAAAAACTCCAAATTACCGTCGGCTTTTGCTGCGGCATTCATCCAGTGGTAATAGGTTACCGGAAGCGAGGTATTGTTGAACCACGTTGCTTTAGTTTGAAAATAAGCCTTGTCTTTTCCTAATTTTATTTCTACATTCCAATTGGTGCGAGAGGGCAAATCTAAAGCTCCAACAATACATGACACGCTTCCGTCTTTGTTTTTTTTCAATCTATAATCTACGGGAGTAGCACAAGTAGGGATATGACCAATATCTCCAAAATTGTATTCCAAACCGCCAGAAGTCCATGCACCACGCATAGCAACATCTCTAAATTTTACGCTGTGATTGAAGTACAAAAATTCATTTCCTGTTGATTTTTCAATTGCTCCCCATATTTTTCCTCCAATATCTGGGCATACAAATACTTTTATATATTTATTTTCAAGCACCACCATATTCCAAGTTTTATCTTCCCCTTTAGTTGTGTAGCCGTCAAACCGAGAATAGGGATACAGTCTGCCGATTTGAGGTATCGGACTTGGGTCTGAAAACATATAGGTTTTCATATTTAATTGCTTCTCATAGATTTTTACTTCTTGAGCATTTAATCGAATTGACAAAGTAATAAAAACGCATATAACGAACTGTAAAACATTACTTTTCATACTTAAACAATTTAAATATTTGATAATTTGACGATTGAATAATTCAATAACTTTTCACTTTTAATTTTTTCCTTCCATTTACGTCGCATTTTATAATCAATTTAGTGTTAAATAGAAAACACCTCAAAAATATTAAATTTTGGAGGTGTTTTAAATCTATATTCAAAAAATAATTTTTTATCTCACCATAGTTTAGTAGTTCCATTATCTCCACCGGACATTTCTGGCAAAGATAATACGTTTTTCACGCCCTCTGCTCTGGGGTTGTCGTATTCACTAGATACGAAAGGCATTATACGAGGGATTTCATCAACTGCTATATTTGGATTTTATAAAAATAATTTGCATACATTCTAGCTTATATACCTCCCTGTTTATGTATCGAGGGGTCTTATTCATTCTTTTAGCGTTTTAAAAGTTTGACCCTCCGGTATCCCACCATAGCCTAGTTCCTATTTCATCAGGACCATTGAGGAAGCCAGTAGCTTCACTAACAGATGCCGAATTATTTTCACGTTGACTAGTAACAAATACTTGCCTTCTAAGGAAATCATTTGGGGCAATAACTCCCCAATCTGCATTACTATCATTTTTATAATTATACGGTAATTTAGGATAACCTGTTCTACGATGATCTACCCATGCTTCAATAGAATTTGTGTATCCATTAATCCATTTTTGAGTTATAATTTTCTCTAACTTCACTTCATTCGTCGCTGCTTCATTCCATTTTGTTGTTATCATAATTCTATTTACAAAATCATTAACATCGCCCGATGCCTGAGGGTCGTTATAATTTAATGGTAAACTGGTGTTATTTTCTAAATAGGTAGTAGTGCTTCCAGCTCCCCAATCTTGAAAAGAGACTCTTACACCTGCCTCATAGTTTTCTCGAGCCGTACCAGCACCTGCCCAACCTCTTAAAGCAGCTTCTGCCTTTAAGAATTTAACTTCTGCAGCCGTAAAGAATCGACGATTACCGACTTTCTTAAAATTGGAACTTATGTTAGAATAGAATAATCTATCTCCTTTTGCAACCAATTCGGCTCCATTTCTAATTCCTTTGTATGGATAATTTGGATGGTCTGAAATATCTGGAAGCACATTCTCATTATTAGCAGTAACAGGGTCAAAGAATTTAGAAATTCTGGGATCTTTATATCCAATTAAAATAGATTCCATTGTGGCACTCATTCGGGTATCTCCCCATCCAAAACTGATAGTTACAGGAGGAAAGATATCACCATACAATGAAACCATAAAATTATCTTCATTTGTGTCAATCAATCCACCTTGTTCACTCAGGGCTTTTTCTCCTTGTGTTTTTGCCAAAGCTGGATTTACTTTTGAAATACGTATCGCTAGTCTTAAACGCATGCTATTTATTAGTTTGTTCCATTGTGAAATCTTACCTTGATAGCTAGCATCAAATTCGGCCAATCCTGTATAATCTAAATTTTCTTTAAAAACAGTCTGAATCTCATCTAATTGGGTAAAAAAAGCATTGTAAAGAACTTGTTCAGAATCATACCTATCATCTGGCAGACCAAATTGAGTAAAAATTACAGGTCCATGATAGGCAGTTAGCCTAGACATGCCTAATATTCTAATTAACTTAGCCCATTCTACAAAAACAGGGTAGCCTTCTGCTTCAGCAATTTTCATAACCTGACTTGAAGGAGACATTATTTGATTGTAAATTCTATTCCAATATGGATTCCAACGTATGTAATAAGTAGTGTTATTAATACCTCCCACAAATGGTGTTGGGGTAGCCAAATGTCTTACCCACGAATCGTGTGATAAATTATGTTCTGTTTGATGACCGAATAAATTTTTCAACATCGGAGGATAAAATGCTCCTACATTGTTAAAATCCTGTTTTAAAGATTCGTCAGTTACTTGGTAAGGGCTTTTATTCAATTTCTCAAAATTATCCGTACATGCACTTGTATTAAACAAAAGTACTGCGATAGATATGTATATTATTTTTTTCATGTTTTACTTATTAAAATATTAAACTTAAGTTTAAACCATAAGTCCTAGTGGAAGGTAGATTATAGCTATCAATTCCTGCATCATTTCTACCTGTACTTTGAGACAATTCTGGGTCATACGGTGCTTTCTTATAAAAATAGAATAGATTGCTACCTATAAGAGAAACCGAAGCCTTTTTTAACCAATTAAATTTCTCCACATTAAAGCCGTAAGAAAGTGTTAACTGAGATAGCCTAACACTAGTCCTATCATATACATGGGCTTCGTCAATACCATTTCTTCCACCGATTGCGTCATAATAGACAAAAGGATTTATCTTATTAACAGCTTGTCCATTCTGAACAGCATTTATATTTTCATGTCCTCTATCTCTAGCCACTGCAGATCTTTCTGATACTCCATGGCCATCCAATAAGGCTTCTGTCTGACTTACGGTGTAACCTCCAAATTTACCGTTAATCTGCATATTCAAAAATAAGTTATTGTAAGTCAAAGTATTACTCCATCCCAATATATAATCGGGTTCAGCATTTCCTATTAATTCTCTTTTAGAAGTTTTTAGTGGTCTTCCATTGGAATCATCTAGAATAATACGTCCTTGAGCATCTCTTTGAAACTTAAAAGCATAAATATCACTAATAGCACCTCCTTCTACCAGTCTTACTCTAATGCCTTCTGAACCTCCTTGGCTAATATTTTGAACATCAGGGTGCAATTCAACAATCTCATTGGTATTTTTGGAGTAATTGAAAGCAGTAGCCCATGTAAAGTCTTCAGTTACAATTGGCTTCCCGCTAAGTGTAAGCTCAATTCCTTTATTTGTAATTTCGCCTGCATTGACAAAAAAACTTGTGTAATCTTCTATAGGAGCGTTAATTCTGATAAACTGGTCTTGACTATTGATATTGTAGTACGTAAAATCAATTCCTAACCTATTTCTAAAAAATCTCCAATCCAAACCTAATTCGAAAGTTTTTATGATTTCTGGTTTGGCATCCAAAAATGGCTTTATAGTATTGAAATTAACAGCACCACTAGCAGCAATACTATGTTTAGGGTTAATTCTATTAAATGGCACTTCATTACCAACGTTGGCGTAAGAACCTCTTAATTTAGCAAAACTGACGTAGTCAGGCATTTCAAATATCTCTGTTAATAGAGCTGTCAATCCAAAAGAAGGATAAAAATAAGAATCATTTCCTGTTAATGATAGAGTAGATGCCCAATCATTTCTTCCTGCTATATCTAAGAATAACATCTCTTTATATCCAAGAGTTGCGTTTGCAAATATAGACTGTTTCTCAATTCTACTACTAAGTGTTGATCTTACTTGAATCTTTCCTAATAAATTTTGAAAATAAAACTCATTAGCATATAGTAATCCGTCAGAACTGCCGCCAGTATCAACACTTACTCCATTTCCAAAAGTTGTTTTCTGATAGGTGCCTCCTAACAATGCACTTACTGTAAAATCACCAAATTCATTGTTATAACTTAAAATACCATCAAAATAGGAACTTGTATCATCAAACTTTGAGTATATCCAGCGTCCTTTAGATGGAACTGTAGTTGTATTCCCTCCTGCATTACGCTGGTTATTAAATTCTTTTACAGCATAATCATAATTCCCTCTCATCTGTAATTTCAAGTGTTCATTAATATCATATTCAAGACTTAAACTTGCAATAACCCTACTGGTTTTATCTTCTTGAGATTCTTCATTAAGTAGCCAGTATGGGTTTGACTGAAGATGGTCTTGAATAAACCAATTTTGTTTGTATGTATTCCTAGTAGCATCAAATAATTTATATTTATCTTTAAAAGATGAAAAGTCTTTATCTCTTGGGAACCAGTACAATCCTGTTAATGGATTGTTATAGTAGCCTGCACGATTACGTCCATCTGTTTCTTCTTGAGCCATAATGATATTGGAGGTTACTTTTAGCTTGTCATTAAGCAATTTTGTAGATTGCTTAAACGTTAAGTTATTCTTTTTGTATGTATTGAATGGTGTAACACCAGACGAAGATATATTTGCATACGAAAAATATGCTTGTGTTTTTTCGTTCCCCCCGCTTATAGAAACGGAATTCAAATAATTCACACCCGTTTCAAAATAATCTCTTACATAATTACTGTCGTAATCTCCTTTTGTTGTAGACCAACTTTCTTTTGTTCCTCCTTCAGACCCATACCTGTACTGAAGATCTGGAGTTTCAATAATTTTCTCGAAAGTAATCCCTGAATTAACTTTAACAACAGCAGACCCTTCTTTTCCGCTCTTAGTAGTAATTATGATTACCCCATTAGCTCCCTGACTACCATACAATATTGCTGCATTGGCACCTTTTAAGATACTCATACTCTCAATATCATCTGGGTTTAATTGAGATAATCCATCACCTTGATCAATTCCATCCCATAATCCTGGTTGGCTTCCTCTGTTATTTACCATAGGGACACCGTCAATTACAAATAAGGGTTGACTATCTCCACTTAATGATTTACTACCTCTTATCTGAATTTTAGTAGATCCCCCTGGTCCAGAACTGCTTTTCCTAATTTCAACACCTGCTGCCTTTCCAGACAAGCTATTTACAAAGTTTATATCTCGGGTATTTGTTAATTCGTCTCCTTTAACTGTTTGATTAGCGTAGGTTAAACTCTTCTTTTGTCTTTTAATCCCCAATGCAGTTATAACGACTTCACCAAGTGTTTCTGTGTCTTCTTCGAGAGTTACATTAATTATTTCTCTGTCTCTTACTGCAACTTCTTTAGTTTGATAACCGACAAAAGAAAATTGTAGTATTGCAGCCTCATTCGGAACTTTAATACTATACTTTCCATCAAAATCTGAAGTTACGCCGGTGTTTGTTCCTTTTAATAGGATGTTAGCTCCGGGTATAGGGATATTGTTTTTATCTGCTATAACGCCCTTTACAGCCCTTTCTTGAGAGGTTCTGTATTTGGGGGGGGGGGGTAAGGGTTTCGTTATTTGTGGCTATACACCCGTCTATTTTTGCTAAAAATAGTAACCTGTCAGAGTCTATATAATCTATTTCATCAGACAATCCACTCGCACTTTCTGTATTTAAAGCTAACGTTGTGTTTTCTGAATAGGCACTTGCCTGAAGTTTAAACAATAAAACAACCAGTAAAAATACGGTTAGCTTCATTTTTAATCCTGTGTTGGTAAAGTTGTAAAAACAATACAACGGTCTTACTTTCTCCATATTTTAAATATAATATTAATTAATTAAACTTGTTTAACACTCTCTTAAATATGAAAGAGTATCTGCTCTCACATAACTAAAATACGACTAATTTTGCTTCATATATAGCGTCAATTACTTCGTAAGCCGTAAGCATCCACAAATGTAAACTAAATTTATAACTACTCAAGTTTTTAACAAAAATTTAACATTTGCGCATTTTATTGCACCAAATTTACAAAAAAAAAAATTGCAAAAAAAATATTTCGACGAACAGCTAATTTAGAAAGGTGTTAGTGAAAAAATATTACTGTGGTGGATATTTACGAATTAGGATTTTTGATTTACAATTCAACGATTAAAACAATTAAAGCAACCTCTATTAATTTATTTTTAAGCAAATCTTTTCTTATTTCAAAAATATTAAATTTTTAGAAATGTTTTTGGTTGGCTCTACTTCAGAATAGGTATTATTTTTGTATATTTGCCATTCACCGTTGCCAACAGGCACGAAGAAAGGTACTAAACAACAAACAAGGCGTATGTCCTTATTGTGGTCATATTAAATATGTTAAGTTTAGAAGCAAAAGCGGTTCTCAACGTTATAAATGCAAATATTGCAATCGGAGTTTTACAGAATACACGGGAACATGGATGGCAGGGATACATCAACAGAAAGTGACGAAACATTTTTTTGTATTCAGAAAAAGGCAGAAAAGTTATTAATTGTATGGCAAGAAAAAGAAGGCTATACTAAAATTTTAATGGTACTTTTGGCTATTAATTTTTTACTATGACAAATTTTGTTGATTTTTTACGAAAGATATATAGGTATTGCAGATTAAATTCAGCAGGTAGAATTCAACCTGTTTTAGCAAAAGCAGAGGTTTTCTAAATTTTGACAGATTTAGGATTAATGTGCTGTTTTATTTTGGAAAACTTAATCTGATACCACTAAAAATTTAGTTATGCCAACTTTTTAACGGACTTCGTCCTAAAGTTATTTCCAGTTCAACAAGCACATAATAAACACCATAAGCATTTAAAAAACCCGAAAAACTATGGATATAGGAACAATCATTCTAGCAACATCATTAACCATAATTATGTTTGGTATGGGCTTGTCTTTGGTTAAAAACGATTTTATCAGATTATTTAAACATCCCAAGGCGATGATTGTTGGGTTAGCTAATCAGATTATTTTGTTGCCAATTATTGCTTATATATTAATCTCCATATTTGATGTAGAAACAGATATTGCAATTGGTATAATGATTTTGGCAGCTTGTCCCGGCGGTCCAACATCTAACCTTATTAGTCATTTGGCAAAAGGAGATACAGGCTTATCCGTTTCATTAACTACCGCTAATAGTCTGATTACTATTTTCACCATTCCTTTTATTATTGACTTTGCATTAACCCAATTTTTAGATGCTAACAAAATGATTCAAATCGACAAATTGCAAACGGTAATTCAAATTTTTGTAATCGTAGTTATTCCTGTTTCTCTTGGAATGGTATTGAAGAGTGCTAAACCTACTTTTGCAGACAGAATGAATAAACCAGTTAAAATTGTTTCTGCTGCTGTCTTGTTTTTAGTTATAATTGGATTGGTTTTAAAAAAAAAAGAAGAACTCATTCCCTATTTACAGCAAGCGGGATTGACAACATTAGCATTAAATATTACAACTATGTTAATAGGCTTTGCAACAGCAAAAATTGCCAAATTAAATTTAGCTCAATCGCTAACGATTTCAATAGAGTCTGGAATTCAAAACGGTACTATGGCAATTGCCATTGCCTCAGGAATTTTATTGAATGAAAACTATGCTATAGCTCCTGCTGTTTATAGTCTTATTATGTTCCTTACTGGAGGAGTCATTATCGCTTTTGGGATAAAAAAGGCTACAAAATAGAATAAACAAAAGAAAATTTAATTTATGACGCTAAAGCGATTGGATGGGAGTGTAATTTAAACTCTGTCTGCTATTTTTTTACTACGGTTTAAAAATAATTTAATTTTTCTATTCATAATCACAAAAAAACAAAATATACTAACCTCACGTTCAACACATCTAAGCGGAAAGTGGAATAATGTTCTAAATCTAATCTGTCAAACTAAGATTGCTACCTAAAACGACAAAATGTTATGCACCCAGACTTACTTCCGTAACGCTTTTTGTACTTTTTCTGTCCAGTACATAATTCTTTATAAAGTTCGCCTCCTTCCCTTTTATCTTTCTATATGTATTGATAGATTCTTTGATGTAAAATCATTGATATATTCTTTAACTTGCACCAGACAACTATCTGCTCGGGAGACCACTGTTCTCCAGTCATCTTTTCAATAATAATCCGCTTCATCAAGTGAGAAAAAACAATCTTATAATGTCCTTCTTTCTTCCGCTTATCTACTAACATCTGGGTATGCTTGGCAGTGTAAGAGCCTCTGGGTTTAAAATTTTGTTTAATCTCTCTGTGAATACTCGCTTCATTCATATTTAGGGAAACAGCAATAGTTCTCTTGCTAATTTTCTGTTTAAGAAAACATTCTATTGTGTACCTTTGCTAAGGGTTTAATTATTTGCAATTGAATCTAAGTAATTTAATGTAATTCAGGTAATTAGTTACAAAAATCTGTTATACCAACTTTCTACAATTTGTACTTCCCAATAACTCTCAAATTCCTCTTTGGTTTGAATTAAATTATCAAAAATTATGGTTTTTCCTGTAATCGCCCTGTTTTTCAATAGTTTCTTAAAGTCTTTCAGAGCCTTGTATTGCACGTACTCTCCTTGTTTAAAACACACGTTCATTCTGTCTAACAACTCAACATTATAGTCTTTCTGTAACTGTAAGATAAACTGCACAGAAGTATCGATATCTGTACTTGTCAGCGTATCTTTCTCATTATCTGCAAACAAAATGATAAATCTATTATAAAACAGCCTATACGAAACCTTAAAATTTTTATCCTCTGACTTCCAACTATCTAGAAATAGACGTATTTTTTCGTTTAGTTTATCAATTTCTGTGTCGTAAAATTTTCTGCTCGACGGGTAAATAAAAACTCTGGCATTATCAGAAAGGGTGGTGTAATCTACTTGCATTTTAGTTGTTAGTTTCCGATTTTTAACTTTTCACTTAACTCAACGCTTCCAAACTCTTTTTTATAGTTGTTATTTTTGCTAAGGCATCTGCTTCTTTTTTATGTTCGATTTTAATTACCTGCTCCGGTGCGTTATTTACAAAACGCTCATTAGATAATTTCTTTTGAACCCCAAACAAAAAGCCTTCTGCTCTTTTTAATTCTTTATTTAGTTTTTCAATTTCCTCCTCTACATTACTTTTTTCTGAAGAAACTGGAATAAAATATTCATTTGATTTCACTCTAAATGAAGCTCCTTCTATCTTTCCCGAAACATAATTAATCTCCGAAGTATTTGTCAGTTTTTTAATAACTTCATCTAAACTATCTGTAAATTTATCATTGTTTACCATAGATAATTTTACAGGCTCTCTAAAAGAAATATTTTTATCTTTCCTTATTGTTCTAATCCCTGAAACAACTTCTGAAATGACAGAAAAATCATTTATTAATTTTATGTTCGCTTGTTTAAATTCTGGTAATTTTGTTACAATTAAAGCTTCTTCCTGTGTTCTTTCAGAGATAAATTGCCAAATTTCTTCTGTCAAAAAAGGCATAAACGGATGCAATAATTTCAAGTTGTTTTCAAAAGCAATTATCACTTCTTTATAAGTTTTTGCATCAATTGGTTTTCCGAATTCTGGTTTTACCATTTCTAAAAACCAAGATGCAAAATCGTCCCAAACTAATTTGTAAATAGACATTAAAGCATCGGATAATCTGTATTTACTAAAGTGGTCTTCTACCTCTGCCAATACAGTTTGAAATTTAGATTCGAACCAGTTAATTGCAATTTTAGCAACTTTTGGTTGCTCAATTTTATCATTAATTTCCCAGCCATTTATCAGCCGAAAAGCGTTCCATATCTTATTTGCAAATCCTTTTCCTTGCTGGCAAAGTGCTTCGTCAAACATCAAATCGTTTCCTGCTGCCGAACTCAACAATAATCCTACACGAACCGCATCTGCACCATAATTTTCTATCAATTTTAAAGCGTCTGGAGAATTCCCTAAAGATTTTGACATCTTTCTGCGTTGTTTATCTCGTACCAAACCCGTTAAATACACGTTTTCAAAAGGTTTTTCTCTTTTATATTCGTATCCAGCAATAATCATACGAGCAACCCAAAAAAATAAAATATCTGGTCCCGTAACCAAGTCATTTGTAGGATAATAATAATTTATCTCTTCGTTTTCAGGATTGCGAATTCCGTCAAAAACTGACATTGGCCACAGCCAAGCAGAAAACCACGTGTCCAAAACATCGGAATCTTGAGTTAAGTTGTTGGTCGTTAGTTGTTGGTTGTCAGTCTTTTGTTTTGCTAATTTTAAAGCGTCTTCTTTATTTTCTGCAACTACAAAATCTTCTTTTCCATCACCATAAAAATACGCAGGAATTTGATGCCCCCACAATAATTGACGCGAAATATTCCAATCTCTTATATTTTCCAACCAATGGCGATAGGTATTTTTAAATTTCTTTGGAAATAATTTTATATCTCTGTCTTCTAAAACAGATTTTATGGCTGGTTTCACCAAATTATCCATCTTTAAAAACCATTGGTCTGACAATCTTGGTTCAATAACAGCTTTGGTTCTTTCTGATGTTCCAATTTTGTGTAAATGCTGTTCTATTTTCACTAAAAAACCTTTTTCTTTCAGCTCTTTTGAGATTTCTTTGCGAACGACAAATCGGTCTTTTCCTTGATAATGTAACCCAAAACTATTTAGCGTAGCATTATCATTAAAAATATCTATCACTTCCAAATTATGTTTTTCTCCTAAAACCTTATCATTTTCGTCGTGTGCGGGTGTGATTTTTAGGCAACCTGTTCCAAACTCGACATCTACATATTCGTCTTCAATAATCGGAACGACGCGATTGCACAAAGGAACTATTGCTTTTTTGCCTTTTAAATGTGAAAAACGCTTATCATTTGGATTGATGCAAATTGCGGTATCTCCCAAAATGGTTTCAGGTCTTGTGGTTGCAATGGTTATTTTTTCGTCGCTTCCCTGAATATCATATTGTAAATAATATATATTTCCTTGTTTTTCTTTATAAATAACTTCTTCGTCGGAAAGTGTTGTTTTTGCTTCGGGGTCCCAATTAACCATTCGGTATCCTCTGTAAATCAATCCTTTGCTGTATAAATCAACAAATATTTTTATAACAGATTCAGATAAATCTAAATCCATTGTAAATTTGGTTCGTTCCCAATCACAAGAGCAACCTAATTTTTTTAATTGTTCGAGAATAATTCCACCGTATTCATTTTTCCATTCCCAAGCGTGTGCCAAAAATTCTTTACGAGTTAAATCATTTTTATTAATTCCTTGTTCTTTTAATTTTGCAACAACCTTTGCTTCAGTTGCTATGGAAGCGTGGTCTGTACCTGGAACCCAACACGCATTTTTCCCTTTTGAACGTGCTCGACGAATTAATACATCTTGAATAGTATTGTTTAACATGTGTCCCATATGCAAGACTCCCGTTACATTTGGTGGTGGAATTACTATGGTGTAAGGCTCTCTTTCATCTGGCGTTGAATGAAAATAATTGTGCTTCACCCAATAGTTGTACCATTTACCCTCTGTATTTGTTGCAATATATTTAGATGGTATTTCCATTCTTTACTTTAATTTTTTGAAAATTAATTTGCAAAAATACAACTAAATACTCAGTTTATAAGTCCTACGCCTTTTATATATAACGGGTTTAAAACTCTTCCACAGTTGATGAATTGCCGTGTTATTTTCTAATTCGGGAGTTCTGATACAATTAACAATCCCTTTTTTGGAAAAAGTCTTGGCAAACTCCTCAAATATAATGGCTGTTACACCTTTATTTTGGTATTCTTTACTCACTCCAATCAGGTAGAAAACAACTTCTTTTGAGTGTTTTTTTGCTTTCAGAAGGTGAAAAAATCCGAAAGGGAATAACCTCCCATTTGCTTTTTGTAACGCTTCGGAAAAAGAAGGCATAACAATGGCAAAGGCAATCATTTTATCATTTTTATCAATTACAAATTTTATGTATTCTGGATTTATAAAACGGATATATTTCTTCTTAAAATAATTTTGTTGATTCTTTGAAATAGGCACAAATGAAGATAGTGAGGCGTAACTTTCATTAAAAAGTGCAAACATATCATCTACATAAGGCATAATGTGTTTGGTTTTTTCAAATCTCAAAGAATTCAATTGGTATCTTTTTTTGATAATATTACTTATCCTACCGTAAAGTTTGACATCTATCGCCTTGAGTTTAAACCTATTTTCTAAAAATTCTTTCTCCTTTGTATATCCTAATTTTTCTAAATGATTTTTATAATACGGATGATTATACCAAGTAATCATTGTGCCAATATGTTCAAAACCCTCGATTAAAACACCTACTTTATCGAGATTAGAAAATCCAACAGGACCTTCTATATATTCGAGTTTGTTTTGAGAGCCTATTTCCTTTACTTTGTCAAGTAGAACTTTACTTACTTCAACGTCATCAATAATATCAAACCAGCCAAAACGCATTTTCTTTATTTTCTGATGATTTACCTCTGTCCAATTAATAATTGCACAGATTCTACCTACAATTTTATTATTTTTATATGCCAGAAAAAAGCGAGCATCTACGTGTTGAAAAACAGGATTTTTAGACTTGTCAAAACTTTCTAACTCGTCGTTAATAATCGGCGGAACCCAATAGGGGCTGTCTTTATAAAGTGAAAATGGAAATGTAATAAATTTCGTTATTTCCTTTTTTTTGTGTAATTCTTTTAGTGTAATCATAAGTTGCAAAAGCCAAATTTTGGAGTATAATTATTCTCTTTATTTTATTGTGTTTTTGGTGAACTACACAAAGTAACAAATAAAAAAATGAATTTTAGTTGAATAAAATGACTTATTTTCTTTCTAAAAGTTTTAAAATTACTACTTTCACACGGTAATTTAAAATAATGCAACTACGAGCCGTTCTTTTTCTATTTTTGTTGAGTTTTAGCGTTTCTTGTGAGCTTTTTAGAGCTGATAAAAAGCTGATAAAACAAGAAATAGATACTATTATTGATTTTTCTGTTGTAGATGTTTCGCCGTCATTTGGTGGAATATGTGATGGAATTATTGGTAAATTAGAGAAGACAGCTTGTTTTAGAAATACAATTCATCAAAAATTTTCAGAAAGTTTAGCAAATAAATCTATTCGGGCTAAAAAGTCAATTAACGAAACTATTTATGTTTATTTGCTGATAGACAAACAAGGAAATGTATCTTTAAAAAACGTAAAATCCTCTCCTTATTTGAAATTAATTGTTTCTAATTTGGATAGTTTAATAAATTCGAGCTTACAGAATTTGCCTAAATTATTTCCAGCAATAAAAAGAGGAATTCCAGTAACTACACAATATAAAATCCCAATAGAAATAAATGTAAAATAACTACTAATTCAGCATTTGCCAGAGTTTATCTTTTAGCTCTATTAATCCTGTTTGAGCTATTGAAGAAAAGAATATATGAGGAATCTTGTTTGGTAATTCTCTTGATATTTCTGCTCTCAATTCATCGTCTAACATATCGTCTTTAGAAATTGCAAGTAGCCTATTTTTGTACAACAGTTCTGGATTGTGAGTCTTCAATTCGTTTAATAAAATTTCGTATTCTTTATAAATATCTTCACTATCCGCAGAGATTAAAAACAACAGAGTAGAATTCCGCTCTATATGACGTAAAAACCTATGCCCTAATCCTTTACCTTCGGCAGCTCCTTCAATAATTCCGGGAATATCTGCAATTACAAAACTCTTAAAATCACGGTATTCTACAATTCCTAAATTAGGTTTTAAAGTTGTGAAAGCATAGTCGGCTATTTTGGGTTTTGCAGAGGTTATTACAGAAAGCAAGGTCGATTTTCCAGCATTTGGAAATCCTACTAAACCAACATCTGCCAGTAATTTTAACTCCAATAAAAACCAGCCTTCAATACCTTTAATACCCGGCTGTGCATATCTAGGAGTTTGGTTTGTAGATGATTTAAAATTCCAGTTTCCTAAACCACCTTTTCCACCTGTTAACAATACTTTTTCTTGTCTATCCTCGGTAATTTCAAATAAAACTTTATTAGTGTCGGAATCTCTTATGATGGTTCCCAAAGGAACTGGAATATAAACATTTGAACCATCAGCACCTGTACTTCTGCTTTTGCTTCCGTGACCACCGTGTTCTGCTCTAAAGTGCTTCCTAAATTTAAGGTGAAATAACGTCCACATATTCTTATCTCCACGTATAATTATATGTCCGCCACGACCGCCATCTCCACCGTCTGGTCCGCCTTTGGTAATGTATTTTTCTCTGTGTAAATGTACAGAACCTCCGCCACCATTGCCAGAAGACGCATATACTTTTATGTAATCTACAAAATTTCCTTCAGTCATTGTTCTGTGTGGAATTGTTTAGAGGGTTTTATTGTTAAGTTTCACAAGGTTGTTTCTTACAACTTGTCTTAATAATTTTCAAATTTAGTATTTTATAATTAAAATGCTTTCCGATAAGCTCATTCCATTTGCCTTTATGGACTCTTTTAATTTCTTTGTCATTTTCGATTGCCTCATTATAGTTTTTGCTACAAAATGTTATGCACCCTAAAAACCCGTAATTATATTGACTCTTGGTTTTTTTGTATATTTCGGCGATGAACAAAGTAAAAATTATTGAATGTCCACGAGATGCGATGCAAGGAATAAAATCTCATTTTATCTCTACAGAAGCAAAAGCCAGATATATAAATTCATTGTTAGGCGTTGGGTTTGACACCATAGATTTTGGAAGTTTTGTATCGCCCAAGGCTATTCCACAAATGCGGGACACCGCCCAAGTATTGTCAAAATTAGACCTGTCTAAAACCAAATGTAAATTACTTGCTATCGTTGCCAATGTTCGTGGAGCTGTTGATGCTTCTAAGTTTGAAGAAATCAATTATTTAGGGTATCCGTTTTCTATTTCCGAGAATTTTCAGATGCGTAATACTCATAAAACCATCTTAGAATCTATAAAAACGCTAGAAGAAATTCTGCTGATAGCTACCAAAACTAACAAAGAAGTGGTGGCATATTTATCAATGGGATTTGGAAACCCGTACGGAGACCCTTGGAATATAGAAATAGTAGGAAAATGGACAGAAAAATTATCCAATATGGGTGTAAAAATAATATCTCTTTCCGACACTGTTGGAAGTTCAACTCCAAAAGTAATCAGCCATTTGTTTTCAAATTTAATTCCTGCGTATCCGAAAATAGAATTTGGCGCTCATCTACATACAACTCCAGCTACTTGGTACGAAAAAATAGACGCAGCTTATAAAACAGGATGCAGGCGTTTTGACGGAGCAATAAAAGGATATGGAGGTTGCCCAATGGCAAAAGATGAATTGACAGGAAATATGCCTACCGAAAAATTACTCACGTATTTTACACAACAAAAGGCTGATACTAACGTCAAACCTATAAGTTTTGAAAGTGCGTATAATGAAGCGTTGAAAGTGTTAGCTCAAATTTAAAGTTGCGATGCATCATAAATTTTCAAATAACCCCTTAAATCCGCAAGCTAAAAGCTAAAAGTTAAAAAGGTCAAAAAGGTCAGTAAAAATAGTATCTATAAGATTTTTTTAATTGAATATTTTTTAACGCAGAAAGACAAAAAAACTACTGTCATCTGATAAAAATTCTATCAAACAACAGTGGTTTTTGAATTCCAACTTCCAACTTCCAACCTCCAGTTTCAATTTTCAACTCTCAATTTTCAATTAATTCTTAACAGAGTTCTTTTTCGCACATCCTTATTCTTCATGGGAAAGAGGGTTAAGCGAATATACTAACAAATTAGTTAGGCAATATATACCAAAAAAATCAATATTCAGTCTATATAGCGAGAAGGAAATCAAAGACATACAACATAAAAATTAACCGAAGACCAAGAAAAAATCTAAATTATGATAATCCTAAAAATCTATTTTATAAATTTGTAAATAAAAAAGTTGCATTTGGGGGTTGAATCTACCGTTTGGAAATACTCCGCTAAGATACTTATATATAGTAAACTTAACAAAATAAAAATGCTGCTTTTCCTAATATTATACCCTTGATTCTTAAACTTTTAGTTCCTGCGAAACTTGAGTATTAAAGTAATGCTAAATGAGATTTATTAAAAAAACTATAAGTTTAATTTACACTACCTAATTTATTTTATTTAAAGTAAACTTGAATTTGACTACCCACTATATTTGATACAAAGCCAAAATAACACATAAAATTATGAAAAATATATATTTAATACTTGCAGGTTCTCTCATTTTCGCATCGTGTGGAAACAGAAGAGAGGCGACGATAGAAAGCGTAATATCTTCTGGGAATATCAAAAAAATCAGAGAGAAAAAAAAAGAATTAGTAATAAAACAGAAGGCAATAAATGAGCAATTAGGTTATATAAACGTTGCAATCTCCAGATTAGACACCATTAAAAAATTACCGTTGGTGAGTACTTTTATCACTAAAGAAACTGTTTTTAATCACTATTTGGAATTGCAGGGGAATGTAAGTACAAAACAGAATCTATTGATTTATCCTGAAATGCCGGGGATTTTAGAAAAAGTATTTGTCAAAGAAGGTCAAAAAGTTAAAAAAGGAGATGTTCTTGCGATTATAAATGATGGTGGTTTGAGTCAACAATTATCTCAATTAGAAACACAGGCAGAATTAGCCAAAACAACTTACGAAAGACAAAAGAGATTGTGGAATCAAAAAATTGGTTCTGAAATACAGTATTTGCAGTCTAAAACAAATTATTTGGCACAAAAGAATGCCGTAGAACAGCTAAAAAGCCAGTTAGATAAGGCAAAAATCACAGCTCCATTTACTGGTGTCATAGACGATGTTTTTAAAGAGCAAGGCACGGTTGTTGCTACGGGTCAGGGGTCGGAAGTGTTTAGGATTATCAACCTGAATAATATGTTTATAGAAGCAGAAGTGCCTGAAAGTTATATCAGCAGTATCACTAAAGGGAAAGAAGTGGAAGTATATTTTTCTGTTTTAGGAAAGACGATACAGACATCGGTAAGGCAGGTAAGTAATTTTATCAACCCGAATAATCGCTCTTTTAAAATAGAGATAGACCTGCCAAATAGCAAAAGAGATATCAAGCCAAATTTAACAGCAAAATTAAGAATTAACGATTATAGAAATGAGAAATCTATACTAATTCCGCAAAGTATTATTTCGGAAAATGCAAACGGCGAACAATATGTTTATGTAGTAACTGACAAGAAAAAAGATAATGAAGCAATCGCCAAAAGAACGATTATTAGAACGGGGAAAACTAAGGGAGATGTTATTGAGGTTTTAAATTCGTTAAAAAATGGAGTTGAAATTATTAAAGAAGGAGCTCGTAGTGTAAATGACGGTCAAACAGTAAAGATTATAGAAACTGAAAATTGAAAGTTAGGCTGGAAGTTGGAGATTAGAAGTTGGAAGTTGGAGGTAGAAGTTGAATATTGACTACTAAAATTAAATTAATGAATAAAGTTGACAAAGAATTTGGGTTATCATCATGGGCTATAAATAATAAAACGACTATTTATGTGATGATAATATTAATACTATTTTTAGGTATATCTGCCTATTTTAGTATGCCAAGAGAGAGTTTCCCAGAGATAAAGGAGACCAAAATATACATTAGTTCGGTCTATCCCGGAAATACTGCGGAAGATGTAGAAAAACTAATAACAGACCCTTTAGAGGAGAAACTAAAAACTGTTAGTAACGTTATAGAAATAACATCTACCTCGCAGGAAGATTATTCTATGGTAATTGTCGAGTTTGACGAAAATATAACCGTAGAACAAGCAAAACAAAAGGTAAAAGATGAAGTAGATTCTGAAATTTCTGGAGAAGATTGGCCCACATTTAATGGCGTAAAAGTAAAGCCAAACGTATTCGAATTAAGTTTATCAGAAGAATTCCCTATACTTAATATTAATATTTCTGGTGATTATCCAGTGTCTAAATTGAAAGAATTTGGAGGATATTTACAAGATGAAATAGAAGATTTATCGGAGATTAAAAAGGTAGATATTCGTGGTGCTCAGGACAAAGAAGTAGAAGTTGCCGTAGATATTTACAAAATGATGGCTGCAAAAGTAAGTTTTGACGATATTGTAAATGCCATTAACAGAGGAAATGTAACTATGTCTGCGGGCAATTTTATAACAAGCGGACAGAGGCGTACCATCCGTGTTTTAGGAGAAATAGAAAACCCATTAGACTTAGGTAACTTTGTTATAAAATCAGAAAAAAACAATCCTATTTATCTGAAAGATGTTGCCGCTATTTCTTTTAGAGATAAGGATAAGACAACTTATGCAAGAGAATTTGGCAATCGTGTTGTAATGATAGACGCAAAGAAAAGAGCAGGCAAAAATATGGTTGCAGCGGCAGAAAAAATTCAAAAGATTGTAAAAAATGCACGAAAAAATATTTTCCCAACCGATTTAAAAGTTACAATTACAAACGATCAATCTACAAAAACCATAGGTCAAGTAGATGATTTAGTAAATAATATAATCTTCGGAATTATTCTGGTCGTTACAGTTCTAATGTTTTTCTTAGGGTTTAAAAACGCACTATTCGTAGGATTTGCAATACCGATGTCTATGTTTATGTCATTGATGATTTTGAACGCACTCGGCTACACTATGAATACTATGATTCTTTTCGGTCTAATTATGGGATTAGGAATGCTGGTGGACAATGGTATTGTGGTGGTAGAAAACGTTTATCGTTTGATGGAAGAAGAGGGTTTAAACAGAAAAGATGCAGCCAAAAAAGGAATTAGCGAAATTGCTCTTCCGATTATTATTTCTACAGCAACAACCGTTGCAGCCTTTATTCCTCTGGGATTATGGCCCGGAGTTATGGGGCAATTTATGATATATTTTCCAATCACATTATCCGTAGTTCTTGGGTCTTCGCTATTTGTAGCTATATTTTTTAACTCGGTGATGGTATCGCAATTTATGAGTACAGAGGATAAAAATATGCCTCTAAAACGTATTGTAATAATATCGTTAATGATTGCTATAATTGGAATTATAATTTTATTAGTTGGCGGACAATACAGAGCTATAGGAAGTATTATGATATTTACGTCAATTATGCTTTGGGTTTACAGACTTGGCTTGCGTAAAATAGCTAACTATTTTCAAACCAATATATTGATTCGTTTAGAAAATTGGTACGAGAAGCAATTAAGACGAGCATTATCTGGCTGGAGAACTTATATATTAGTTTTTGGAACAATTATTTTATTAATTGCTGCATTTATTTCCTTCGGGATTTCTATCGATAAAAAACGAACTAAAATTGAGTTTTTTCCAGAAAACAAACCTAATCAGATTATTGTTTATATAGAGTATCCACAGGGAACAGACATAGAAAAGACAAATAAAATCACCAAAAAAATTGAGAAAAGAGTTTATGAAGTTCTAAACGACAAAATATATACGGATGGCGATTATAATTTTATGGTGGAAAGTGCAGTTTCGCAAGTTGGTGCTGGAGCAGGAAATCCTCAAACAGACGGAGGCTCTTCTGCAGAATTACCTCATAAAGGAAAAATTACCGCTTCTATGCGAGGGTACAAATACAGACGCAAACAAGATAGCGAATTATTGAGACAGAAAATACAAAAAGCGTTAGTTGGAATTTATCCGGGGGTTTTGATTTCTGTTGAAAAAGACCAAAACGGACCACCGACAGGCTCACCGATAAACATTGAAATAGAAGGAAAAGATTATGCTGAACTGATTGAAACCGCAGAAAAAATGCGTGATTTTATCAACACGAGAAATATTGCTGGTATCGATGAATTAAAGATTGATGTAAACAGAGACAAACCCGGAATGCAAGTTGTCGTAGATAGAAAAAAAGCTGGTGAATTAGGTGTCAATATAGGACAAGTTGGACAGCAATTACGTAATTCTATATTTGGAAGCAAGGCAGGTATTTATAAAGAAAATGGAGAAGACTATGATATTTATGTTCGTTTTAACAAGGAAAATAGATACAATACAAGTGCTGTTTTTAACCAAAAAATAACGTTTAGAGACCAAGCATCTGGAAAGATTAAAGAAGTTCCTGTGGCTGCAGTTGCCAGACAAAATAACAACACTGGATTTAGTGCCATAAAGCACAAAGATGTAAAACGAGTGGTAACAGTTTATTCTGCCTTATCTCTCGGTTATACAGATGCTGGAGATATTGTAAATCAGATTCAAGATGAAATGAGAAGTTTTAAAGAACTGCCCAAAGGAATTAAGATAGATTATACAGGTCAGATAGAGGAACAGAACAAACAGATGACCTTTTTGATGGGTGCATTTTTTACTGGTCTAACTTTAATATTTTTTATTCTGATTTTCCAATTTAACTCAGTTTCTAAACCAGCAATTATTATGTTGGCAATATTTCTAAGTCTGATTGGAGTTTTCGGAGGAATTGTAATTACAGGAGACCCATTTGTTATTATGATGACTATGATGGGAATTATCTCTCTGGCAGGAATTGTAGTAAATAATGGCGTTGTATTATTAGATTATGCTCAATTATTAATCGACAAAAAAAAGATTGGATTAGGTTTGTCTGAAGGTGAATATTTAGATAAAAATAACCTTTTTGAAAGTATTATCTTAGCAGGAAAAGCCCGTTTGCGACCGGTATTGTTAACGGCTATTACAACAATTTTAGGATTAATTCCGTTGGCTATCGGATTAAATATTAATTTCTTTACACTTTTTAGCGAGTTTGATGCTAATATTTATATCGGAGGAGATAACGTAATATTCTGGGGACCATTGGCATGGACAGTTATTTATGGCTTATTAATAGCAACATTTTTAACATTAATTGTAGTGCCAATTTTATTTTTCTTGATAACTAAATTTAAAATGTGGTTGCGGAGAAGTTAAAAGTTAAGGTTGGAGGCTGGAAACCAAATACCAACCGATCACTGTAAACTGACCACTGCCAACTAATTCGTAAATTCCTTAAATTAATCTTGCTTGAACTCTACATACATATTGTTACTTGTTGGCAATTCTAATTTAGAGTTATATATTTCGTCAAGTTCAATAGCTTTTTTTAAAATAAATTCCTTTTGCTCCTGTGTAATGTCTGCAATAGCCATTTGTAATAATGGATCCGAGACTTCTCCTAAAACACCAAGATTACCGTAATCTTCCCTTAATTCTAGCTTTTTGTCAGGAATTAAACCATCTCTATTGCTTTCGCCCAGTTTATTTACAAGCTCCAAAACAATTGGTTGCATTGCCCATTTATGATTAGTATTTGCTCCATTACGACGAGAAAAACTAGGAGAGTCATATAATGTAATTGAGCCTACGTATTTGCCATGTGTTTTTGTACCAACAGTTCTTACATCTATATATGGCTTTAAACTATTTATAACTAATTCTGAAGCAGAGGCAGAATTATTAGTAGTGATAAAATAAACTTTTGTGAGGTTTAGACTGTTTATTGCTTCTTTTACTCCTTCATTATTAATTTGATTTGTAAAATTATATGTAGAATTGCGGGCTTGTTGCTTACTATTCCATCTTCCTGTGGCAAATAATTGCTTGTTAAATTGACCTGTTATCATACTCGACAAATAAATAGCAGTTCTTACTGAACCACCGCCGTTATAACGTAAATCAATAATTAAATCTGTAATTCCATCTGCTTTTAATGTTGAAAAAGCGGCGTTTAATTCTGTGTCAAAACTACTTGTAAAGCTGTTGTACATTAGATACCCGATTTTTTTATCCCCAGAAGTAATAGTTTTGGTGATAAAAACTGGATTTTCTTGATATTCAAACTTTGATAATTCTATTGATTTTCCATTACTAATTGGTTCTCCTTCGTTAAAATTTGCTAAATCTATAGTATAAAAATCTTTAGAAAACAATAAATTTCTAAAGTTACTACGAGTTAATTTTTCACCGTTAATACCGTTAAAAATCATCCCTCTTTTCACCTCTTTCTTGGCGGCATCTGTATTTGGAATCACATATCTAACATATCCAAAGATATCTGTTCTACTGTCTCTATTAGCAACCAAACCAAACTCCATTCCATTGTGTTTACTAATTCCTTGAAACGCTTTTCCGAGAGCAATATAATCATCTACAATCCACGACCATTTATCAACTTGATCATCTCTAGCAAAACCGTTTCTTTTATATAACAGATTTTCAAAAAATAATTTAGAATCTGTTTCTGAGTTTAAAAAATCAATGTATTTTTTTTCTTTTAGGCTAGAAAAACGAGTGTCAGATAAGTTCACGACTTCTTTTTGCCACAAATAAAATGAATTTAATCCTCTCCATATAAAGTCATTTACCTCTGGAACAGGCTCTGAAACAGGCTCTGGAACAGGAGGTTCTATGTCAATCTTATTTTCTGTGCAAGAAATTATTGCTAATATAAATAAAACTAGCAGTGCTGATTTAAAAAAATATTTCATTATGTGATTTGTTTTTGTATGATTATGTACGCCCCCAATGTGGTCAACCCACATCAGGTAGGTGCAAATATACAAATTTTAAATAGATTAAGTGTATGTAACTACTCAGGTGGTTTAATTTACTTGTTATCAGTTAGTTAAAAAAGAAAAATCTATTTATGTAAATTTATTTTATCAATTACTTTTTATAAAATATTGATAATCAGCAAAATAAGTAAGTGTTAAGGTTTTGTTAAAAAACATTAATTTTACCAATCTTAATCACAAAAAAATAAAATATACTACCTCACGTTCAACACACCTAAGTGGGAAGTGGAATAAAACTCTAAATCTAATCTGTCAAACTAAGATTGTAGCCTAAAACGACAAAATGTTGTGCACCCCAATAAACCCACTTATTGTATCTTTCTTATTAAAACAGTATTTTTACGATTTTAAATTTTAGTTTTATATTGCAAAAATATTTCAAATTGAATAATTTTAACATCAGTATTTTATTACTTATTTCCTTTAGTTCTTTTGGGCAAAAAAAATATCCAGAAAAATATTTTAGAAGCCCGCTTGATATTCCTATAACATTATCAGGTACTTTTGGCGAGTTGCGAAACAATCATTTTCACTCTGGGATAGATATTAAAACGCAACAAAAAGAAGGCTTAAAGGTATTTGCTGTCGCAGACGGATATGTGTCCAGAATTAGGGTATCTCTCTGGGGTTATGGCAAGGTGATTTACATAACACATCCCCGTGGATACACCACTGTTTATGCACATTTAAGTAAATTTGGGAAAGGTATAGAAGATTATGTTAAGGTAATTCAGTATAAAAAAGAGAGCTATGAGACTGGCAATATCTACTTAAAACCTGATATAATAATCGTAAAAAAAGGACAGGTTATTGGCTATTCTGGAAGTACAGGAGGTTTTATTTATCCGCATTTACATTACGAAATAAGAGATACAAAGTCCGAAAAAATCGTAAACCCGATGCTCTTCGGACTTGAAATAAAAGATACTATTTCGCCAACTTTTAGAGGTCTTTTAGCCTATCCGATAGGAGATTTTTCTGGCGTAAATAATTCTACAATAAAATCATTATTGGCTTTTAAACCTAAAGGAAACAACAATTATATAACTGATAGAATTACCGCATACGGGACGATTAGTTTTGGAGTACAGGTTTATGACAAACTAAATGGTGCTTACAATAATAATGGAATTTATGCCTTAGAAATGCTGGTAAATGGGTCAAAAGTATATAGTCATAATATGGAAACTTTTTCTTTTGCAGAGAGTAAATACATAAATCTGCTGATAGATTATCCGCAGTTTGCCGAATATAAAAGCAGATTTCAAAAGACATATAAAGTTGCGAAAAACAAACTTTCTATCTATAAACATCTGACAAACAACGGAATGATAGAAATTAAAAAAGGTATGAATTATAAAGTAGAAATTATAATTACAGATTTTAAGGGGAACAAAAGCACTGTTAAAATTCCCATTAAAGGTGTAGAAAACAATGCCGTTTTAGAAAAAATTAAGGATACAACTGCTTTTAAAGTTAATTCAAAGCAATTTAACAGGTTTCAGAAAGAGAATATTACCGTTGCTTTTCCTAAAAACACTTTTTATAAAGATTGTTATTTAGATATAAAAGTTGAAAATGGAGTTGCAAAAATACATCGCCCAACAATTCCTTTAGATAAAAAATACACATTGACTTTTGATGTATCTAACTATACTGATAAAGAAAAAAAGCAGCTGTATATTGCCAATATTAACAATAAAAAGTATCCGAGATACCAGTTGACTGTAAAGAAAAAATCTACGTTTTATACCACGACAAAAAACTTAGGAGAATACACCTTACTTTCTGATAATCAGAAGCCTGAAGTTAAATTAGAAAATTTTAACGACGGACAACGGATTACCAAACACACTAAACTTATTATTCAGATTTCTGACAAAGATTCTGGTGTAAAATCATACAGAGCAACCGTAGATAATCAATGGGTTTTGATGGAATATGATTTAAAAAATAAGTTGTTAATTTATGATTTTAATGACAGGAGATTAGTTGGTGATAAACATAAATTTAAGATTGTAGTTTCTGATAATGTAGGAAATACGAATACTGTTAGTGCTGAGTTTTATAGAAAATAGAGAGGAAATAATTATGAATTACGATTTGATAATTCAACAATTACACAATATACATAATTCCGTGAGAAAACAGGTGTTTTTATTAATAATCTTCCCTTTATTTGTCGTAGCACAAAACACTACTGCAATAGAAGGTGTTATAAAAAATAAACAAAATAAACCCGTAGAAGGTGTGTCGGTTTCTTACCTAAACAAAGGGACAGTTACAGATATTAACGGTTTGTACAAACTGGTTATTCCTGTTAAAAAAACGATAACCATAACTTTTAGTCATATTTCTTATAAAAAAATCATCAAGAAGTTTATCGCAAGAGATAACGGAATTATAAAATATTCTCCCACCCTAATTTCTGTGGTGCAAAACCTTAATGAAGTTACTATAAAAGAAGCTAAAAAAACGGCTCAAGGAATTATAGAAATTGATGCTGAAAAAGTAAAAATATTGCCCGGAGCAAATTCTGGAGTAGAGAACCTATTGATGACCTTTGCGGGTGTAAATAACAACAATGAGCTAAGCACGCAATATAACGTTAGAGGCGGTAATTTTGACGAAAATTTAGTGTATGTAAATGGAATTGAAATTTATAGACCGTTTCTAATCAGGTCTGGACAGCAAGAAGGGTTGAGTTTTATAAATCCCAGTATGATTCAGAATATCTATTTCTCTGCCGGAGGATTTCAAGCAAAATACGGAGATAAATTATCTTCTGTGTTGGACATTACTTACAGAAAACCTAAAGAATTTTCCACAGATATTAGTTTGAGTTTATTGGGAGGAAGTGCAACTATTGAAGGGCAATTATTAGACAAAAAACTCAGTGCAATAATTGGATTGAGATACAGAGACAACAGCTTATTTGTAAATAGCAAACAGATAGAAACCAACTACAAACCTAACTTTTCTGATATTCAAACATTTCTGACATATAAACTAAATAGTAAAATAAGTTTTAATTTCTTGGGGAATTTTTCTCTGAATAATTACAATTATAGACCTGTTTCAAGAAGAACTAAATTTGGAACTTTGGTAAATCCTATTGAGTTGGTAGTTTTTTATAATGGACAGGAAAAGGACAGTTACCTCACCAGTTTTGGTGCATTGAGTACAGATTACAAGGTAAATGACAATGTTATTATTAACGCAACGGCGTCAGTGTACAATACGCAGGAGGAAGAATATTTTGATATTTTGGCTTCGTATAATTTGGGCGAGGTTGATAGTAATTTAGCTTCCGAAAACTTTGGACAGGCGGAGTTTTTAAGGGGAATAGGTTTTCAATTAAATCACGCTCGTAACGATTTAGATGCGTTAATTACAAATTTAAAATTGAAAGCAACTTATAAAAAAGACAATAATCAAATAGATGTCGGTGTTAAATATCAAACAGAAAATATAAAAGATAGAATTATTGAATGGGAAGTTATAGACTCCGTAGGATTTTCTATCAGACCGCCACGTCACAGTGCCAATAATCAGCCTTACGAGCCATACAAAGGAAAAATAACGCCTTTTCAAAATATCAGAGCCACAAACAATGTGAGTATAAATAGGTTTTATGGATATGCTCAATTTAGCAGAAAAGATTTTTGGAACGACCACCAAATTTGGTACAACCTCGGTGTAAGAGTACAAAACTGGAATGTGAAATCGGATAAAAAAAATAGGCAGAGTCATACTATTTTTAGTCCGAGAGTTCAATTTGCTATTAAGCCTGACTGGAAAACAGATATGCTATTTAGGATTTCTGGCGGATATTATTCTCAGCCACCTTTTTATAAAGAATTAAAGGGAGATTTTGGAGAAACTCATCCAAAAGTAAAGGCACAAAAATCTATTCATATAGTTTTAGGAAATGATTATAGTTTTAAAATGTGGAAAAGACCTTTTAAACTAACTACTGAAATTTATTATAAATATCTTACAGATGTAAATCCATATACAGTTGATAATGTGCGTATTAGATATAAAGCTAAAAATAATGCAACAGCTTATTCAACAGGAATTGACATCAGATTAAACGGTGAGTTTGTACCCGGAAACGAAAGTTGGGTTAGCTTTGGATATTTAAAGACCGAAGAAAATATTGATGAAAGAGGTTATATCTCTCGTCCGTCAGACCAACGGATAAAATTTGGCATTTTGTTTCAAGATTATGTTCCGAATTTACCAGATTTAAAAGTCTATTTGAATTTGGTGTTTAATTCTGGTGTTCCCGGTGGAGCTCCGTCGTATTCAGACCCTTATAGGTTTCAGAACAGATTAGGTGCTTACAAGCGTGCCGATTTAGGTGTTTCCTATGTTTTTGTTGATGCTAATAAAAAGGTGAAATCAGGCTGGCTTCGTAGTTTCACAGAATTAACGGCTGGTTTGGAGCTATTTAACTTATTTGATATTCAAAATTCTATCACCAATACTTGGGTCAGAGATGCGTATTCTAAAATGATGTACGGGATACCAAATTATATGACAGGGCGTGTGCTGAATTTTAAAATCGGAATGAAATTCTTGTAAGACAATAGTTATTAGTTGATTAGTTTCACACAATGATTTATCAGGTTAAATCTTGGATTAGGACTACTTATTCTTGGGTAAGCGTTTAATATAGATAGATATCTAGATGAGTTTTGTTATCGCTTAAACCGTTCCAGAAGTAAGGTAAACATCTTTAATAATTTGATTGAAAGAATGGTAAAAGCAGACAAAATTTATCAAACTAAAATTATATGCTCGTAGCTACTGACCTCAAAAATGATTATAGCATATTTGGATCTGCGAAACTTGAGACACTAACTTAACCTGCTATTTAAAACTAAATATGTATTTTTGGGGTTTATTTCTAAAAAAATGAATGATTTTATTCTCTACTTAAAAATGGGTTTGTATCACGTCTTAGATTTTCAGGCGTATGATCACATTCTTTTTCTTGTTGTATTAGCCGTTATTTTCTCTTTCAATCAATCAAAAAAAGTGTTGTGGCTTATCACTTTATTCACTATTGGTCATACACTTACATTAGCTTTATCTACTTATAATATCCTAAAAGTTGATGTGAAAATTGTAGAGTTTCTGATACCCATAACTATCTTTATAACAGGTATTTTTAATATCTCCTGCGTAAGAAAATTATCCACAAAAAAAGGAAACCTCAATTTGCTTTTCGGATTGTTTTTTGGACTAATTCACGGTTTAGGATTCTCAAACTATTTTAGAATGATGGTTGGCAGACAAGACGATAAATTATTACCATTGATAGAATTTGCATTAGGAATTGAGTTTTCACAGATTATTATTGTCCTTGCTATTTTAATTGTGGGCTTTTTTTTACAAACATATTATAGGCTTTCCAAAAGAGATTGGGTGCTTGTTACCTCATCAATTGTAATTGGATTTTCAATACCAATGATGATAGAACGTGCTTTTTGGTAAAAAATTAACGCTTAATTTTATAAAACACACTACCTTTGCATCTCTGTGAATAAAAAACAATTAAAATACGATACCGCTTATTTAAAAATTGCTTTTGAATGGGCAAAATTATCTTATTGCAAACGCAAACAAGTTGGGGCGTTAATTGTAAAAAACAGAATGATAATTTCCGACGGCTTTAACGGAACTCCTTCGGGGTTTGATAATTGCTGCGAAGACAGAGAAGGAATCACAAAATGGGAAGTTTTACACGCAGAAGCAAACGCAATTTTAAAAGTTGCATCTTCTACACAATCTTGTAAAAATGCTGTGTTATACGTTACACTTTCGCCTTGTAGAGAGTGCAGTAAACTCATTCATCAGTCAGGAATAAACCGCGTTGTGTTTGCCAAAAAATACAAAGATAATTATGGATTAGATTTTTTAAAAAAGGCAGGAATTGAATTAATACAAATATCAAATGAATAAAAAGAATTTGCCCATATATTTTGCAGTTGCGATAATCTTAGGGATTTTTATTGGAAATAACTTTAATCTTAAGAATCAATCCGATAGTTTTTTTTCTCAAAAATCATCTAGCGAAATTAAAATAAAACGATTGATAGATTTTATTGAAAAAGAATATGTTGATTCTGTAAATACGGATAAGCTGTTAGACGGAGCAATCACAGAAATAGTAGAAAAACTAGATCCGCATTCTATTTATATTCCTAAAGAAAACCTACAGCAAGTTACAGAAAATATGCAAGGTAATTTTGTTGGAATTGGAGTAGAATTTAGAGTAATTAAAGACTCCATTACCGTCATTCAACCTATAAAAGGAGGTCCAAGTATAAAAGTAGGAATAAAAGCTGGGGATAGAATATTGTTGGCAAATACAGATACTCTTTACAATAAAAAATTATCCAACTCGCATATTATCAAGACATTAAAAGGCGAGCCGAACACCATAATAGACCTACAGATTTATAGAAAAACAAACGATTCATTATTCACTGTAAGAATTAAACGAGGCAAAGTCGCTATTAAAAGTGTAGATGTTGCCTATATGATAAACGATTCTATTGGATATATTAAATTAGATAGATTTGCCAGAACCACCTACAAAGAATTTAAAACCGCATTGGATAAATTATTGGAAAAAGGAATGACTGATTTGGTGTTAGACCTTAGAGATAACGGCGGTGGATTTATAGATATTGCGAATAAAATTGTCGATGAATTTTTAGAAGACGGAAAACTAATTGTTTTTACCAAAAATAATAAGGGAGAAATAGACAAATCCTACGCAACAGACGGAGGAGACTTTGAAAATGGAGGTCTCTATATTTTAATAGACCAGAATTCTGCTTCGGCATCAGAGATAGTTGCAGGAGCGTTACAAGATAATGACAAGGGAACTATAATCGGAAGACGCTCTTTTGGCAAAGGTTTGGTGCAGCAAGAAATAGGGTTAGGAGATGGCTCTGCCGTTCGTATAACGGTGGCTCGATATTATACTCCGACGGGGCGTTCCATCCAAAAACCCTATAAAAAAGGAAATGAAACGGCTTATTATCAAGAATTTACGCATCGTTATACAAACGGAGAATTGCTGAATAAGGACAGTATAAAAACCGTAGATTCATTACAATACAAAACGCATAAAGGAAAAATAGTTTACGGTGGTGGCGGCATTATTCCAGATGTTTTTGTGGCAGTTGATACTACCTCTTATTTGAATGGTTTTTATTTTAGTTCTATCTCTAATTTTGCATTCGAGCTCGTAGATAATAACAGAAAAGAATTATCAAAAATAAGTTTAGATAACTTTATTAAAAGTTACAAAATTGAAGATGTTTTTAATCAATATGCTAAACAAAATGAACTACCTCAAGGCAAGGTACACGAGGCATCAAGTAGGAATTCTCTTCTTTATTTTAACACAGAGCGTCAGGGATTTGACCCAAAAACAATTAAACAATACTTAAAAGCATCCATAGCAAGTCAGCTTTATGGAGATGAAGGTTTCTATAAAATAATACAAACTGATGACAAAATGATACTAAAAGTTTTAGAATTGGAAGGCAATAATTAAAGGCATTTACTTTATCCAAATGATACACTTGTCAAATAACAAGAAGATTTATTTTGCTTCCGACCAGCACTTAGGAGCTCCAACTCCAGAGGCGAGTTTGCCGAGAGAAAAAAAATTTGTCGCTTGGCTAAACGAGACTAAAGAAGATGCTGCCGCTATATTTTTGTTGGGCGATTTATTTGATTTTTGGTTCGAATACAAAACAGTTGTCCCAAAGGGATTTGTAAGAGTTTTAGGAAAACTTGCAGAGATTAAAGACAGCGGAATTCCAATTTATTTTTTTGTAGGAAATCACGACCTTTGGATGAAAGATTATTTTAAAAAAGAATTAAACATCACCGTTTTTCACAAACCCAAAGAATTTAAAATTGATAACAAAACGTTTCTAATCGGTCACGGAGACGGTTTAGGTCCGGGAGATAAAGGCTATAAAAGGATGAAAAAAGTGTTCACTTTCAAACCTTTTCAGTGGCTTTTTAGGTGGTTGCACCCAGATTTGGGCATGAAATTTGGGCAATATATGTCCGTAAAAAACAAATTTATTTCTGGTGATAAAGACGCAAAATTTTTAGGAGAAGTAAACGAGTGGTTAGTTCAGTATTGCAAACAAAAATTAGAAACCAAACACTATGACTATTTTATCTTCGGACACAGGCATTTACCGATGGATATTCAACTACAAAAGGACAGTAAATACATCAATTTAGGAGATTGGATTTCTCATTTTACCTATGCCGTTTTTGATGGAAAAGAGCTGGAAGTTAGAAGTGTTTAGTTTTCAGTTTACAGCCTCCAGTTTCTAACTTCCAATTTCTAATTCGTAACTGTCTTAGCTCTTTTCTCTATTTTCTTTTGACGACTTTTTCCACAGCTGCTACAATATATTTATCGTTTAATCCATATTTTTCCATCAATTTAGCAGGTGTTCCAGATTCTCCAAAACTATCATTTACAGCGACAAATTCTTGTGGAATAGGAGCGTTTTCTGATAAGCATCTGGCAACACTTTCTCCAAGTCCGCCGTATTTATTGTGTTCTTCTGCTGTAACGATACAGCCCGTTTTAGCGACCGATTTTAGGATTGCCTCCTCATCTAAAGGTTTTATTGTGTGGATATTAATCACTTCTGCACTAATTCTCTTTTCTTCTAATTGTTCAGATGCTTGTAACGCTTCCCAAACCAAATGTCCGGTAGCCACAATAGTTACATCTGTACCTTCTGTCAATTGGATAGCTTTTCCGATTACAAATTCTTCTTCTATATAATCTGGCATAAAAATTGGTACAGATGGACGACCAAAACGCAGGTAAACAGGTCCTTTATGCTTTGCGATAGCAATAGTAGCTGCTTTTGTTTGATTATAATCGCAGGGATTAATCACTGTCATTCCGGGTAGCATTTTCATCAGCCCGATGTCTTCTAATATTTGATGAGTTGCTCCGTCTTCACCGAGAGTTAAACCAGCGTGAGATGCACAAATTTTCACGTTTTTATCTGAATATGCGATTGATTGGCGGATTTGGTCATAGACTCTTCCTGTGGAGAAATTGGCAAAAGTTCCTGTAAAGGGGATTTTCCCTCCAATGGTCAATCCAGCAGCAATTCCCATCATATTTGCTTCTGCAATACCGATTTGAAAAAATCTTTCGGGGTGATTTTTAGCAAAATTATTCATTTTTAGCGAGCCAATTAAATCGGCACATAATGCCACTACATCTGGGTTTGTTTTGCCTAATTCTGTCAAACCATCTCCAAAACCAGAACGGGTATCTTTTTTTTCTATAAAAGTGTATTTTTTCATAAAAATATATGTTGTATCTGTTTTGCAAAAGTAAGATTATTATACCAAATAAAAGTGAAAAACTAAAAGTGAGACTGAAAAGACAATTACGTGTTACGAATTAAGACAGGATTAATGCTGGAAACTGACCACTAATTCTTACAGCTGCATCAATTCTTTATATAATTTATTAATTGGCAAGCCCATAACGTTAAAATAGCTTCCTTCTATCTTTTCTATCCCAATAAAACCAATCCATTCTTGAATTCCATAGCCTCCGGCTTTGTCAAAAGTATAATAATTTTTGATATAATAATTTATTTCTTCATCGGTTAATTCTTTAAAATATACGTCGGTTGTGTCATTTATTATTTTCTGAAAGTTTTTACTTTTTATACTGACCGACGTAATTACTTGATGTTTTTTGCCTGATAATTTTTGTAGAATTTTAAATGAATCTTCGGCATCTTTGGGTTTTCCGATTGCTTTATTTTCCAACCAAACAATAGTATCCGACGTGATTAACAAATCGTTTTCAGCTAATGAACAATCAAAAGGTTTAGACTTTAAATCGGCTAAAAAATCTGTTATCTCTGAACCTTTTAACTCTTTTGGATATGTTTCTTTGACTTCTTTCAATCGTATGCAGAACGGAATGTCTAAATCCTTAAAAAATTGTTGTCTTCTGGGAGAACCCGATGCCAAAATGATATTGTATTTTGATAATTTCTTATGAAGCATTTTGTGAATTATGAATTAGTTGGCAGTGGTCAGTTTTCAGTTTTTAACTTTTAGTTTTTTTTATCCTCGCTAAGTCTCTTTTGTTTTCTCTATCCTTTATGGTTTCTCTTTTGTCGTATAGTTTTTTTCCTTTTGCCAGAGCGATGTCTAATTTAGCCCAACCTTTGTCGGTCAAAAATAAACGCAGTGGAATAATGGTTAGTCCTGAATTTCTAACCTCTTTATACAGTTTTTTTAATTCCCGTTTGTTTAGTAGCAAACGTCGTTCGCTTTTGGGATTGTGATTGAAGAAATTTCCGTGAGAATATTCTTCAATAAACATATTTATCACAAATAATTCTCCTTGGTCATTAAACTCGCAAAAACTTTCTGTGATTCTGGCTTTACTTAATCTAATAGATTTTATTTCTGTTCCAGTCAGTTGAATTCCCGCGGTGTATTCGTCTAAGATTTCGTATTTAAAACGAGCTTTTTTATTTTGGATATTTATCTTCTTCTGCATAAAACCAGTTAAGAACTAAAAGTGAAAAGCCTACAATGGTCAGAAACTTTTAACTTTTAGTTTTTCATATGTCTTTATCTTTTCTTGTTGTTTTCCTTTACTTACAAGGGTTATCGGGGTTACATTAATTTTACGGGGATTAAGCAAAAAGTTTATGTAATCCTCTGAACAGGAAAAATTAGGTATCAGTTACACCTCTTAAATTAGCTCTGAATAGTTTAATTTTAGCGTTAAAAAATTCAGCGTTAGCATTAGTATTTCTATTGGGAGTCTAATTTAAACTCTGTCTGCTATTTTTAAAATGAGCCCCAGCGACAGCGTCACGTACTGCTTGCATTCAGGTTTATATCTAATTGAACTCTATCGCCAAATTTAATATATAATTGTTGAATAGACAGGCTCAACTTCAAAATTGCAATGTATCACAAATTTTCAAATAATCAACTTCAATATTGCTATAAATCCTATTAGCATCGGACTTTTGTAAAGACAATGCAAGTACAGTTTTTATCCATTGTGGAGAATCACTGAACATATCTTTTATTTTCTGCCAATTCAGATATTTCTGTATATATTTTGTTGATACCCCTTTTAGATTGTAATTAAAGAAGCTTTTCATTCTGCTGTGCAAACTATTAATGTGCTGAATAGATAATCACCTTTTACCCTTTCCCCTTTACTGGCATTTAAAATATGATGTTTAATATTTTGTTTTTTCGTAAACGATTTAGTAACTGTTATGATCATCACTACAAAGTATCGTTCTTTTAGAGGTTCTATCTCCTATTGCTTGCTCCAATTCGTCAGTTGAAATCTTGCCCATATTAGTAAATCTATACTCTGAATTTCCCGCCTTATCATGAATGTTTCTCTATCCTCTCTTTTCATTCATAATTCGTAATTCACAATTATTTAACGCTACAAACATACTAAATAAAAAACGTACGAAATTCATTTTTAGTGTGGAAATAGTTTTATTTTCGCAAAAAACAAATTTTATGAGTATTACCTACATTATTATAGGGTTAATTTTATTAGTCGTTGGAGGAGAATTTTTAGTTCGTTCATCTGTTGGATTATCACTAAAACTGAATATTTCTAAGATGATTATCGGTATGACGGTGGTTTCCTTTGCTACTTCTGCACCAGAATTATTAGTGAGCATACAGGCTGCTTTAGATAATTCTCCCGCCATAGCAATTAATAATGTAATCGGGTCTAATATCGCTAATATAGGGTTGGTTTTAGGAATTACCTCGCTTATCAGCCCAATTGCTATCGGCAAAGATTTTTATAGAATAAACTGGCTGACGATGATGCTTTTTTCTTTTGTAATTTATTATTTTCTGTGGAACGACAATATATTGATACGGACAGAAGGGATTTTGTTATTTACTAGTCTAATAGTTTTTCTTATTATTTTAATCAAGTCTTCAACAAGGGATTTTAAACCTTTGGGAAGTATTGCAAAGGTTTTTAAACTCTTGGGGAAAAATAATAAAATTTCAGAAAAAGCTGATGATAAATCAAAGATTTTTAAACCTTTAGAAAATAATAAACTCCTAGAAGAAGTTGACGAGAAACCCGCCAGTGTTAGCTATACAAGAATATTTATCTGGTTATTTGCAAGTGGAGTAGCTTTGTATTTTGGTTCGGAATTGCTGGTAAGCGGGGCGAAAGAATTGGCAAAAGGCATCGGAGTGAGCGAGGGCGTAATTTCAATCACGGTAATCGCTATCGGCACCAGCGTCCCAGAATTAGCGGCGTCAATAATCGCCGCAATAAAAGGCGAAAAAGCAATCTCATTAGGGAATTTAATAGGCTCTAATATTTTTAATATCGCTTCCGTCTTAGGATTAACCTCTATGATTAAATCTATTGAAGTCAACGAACCCCAAATCCTTACAAATGATATTTTATGGATGTTAGGATTTGCAATTATCCTACTGCCGTTAGCATTGATACCTGTAAAAAACAGGATAGGAAGACGTAAAGGAGTACTTTTAATAGCCTCCTATATTGTTTTTATTTATTGCACTGTTGGGAGTTAAAAAGTGAAACTAAAAACTGTTAAATTACAACCTGAGTAGTTGCAAAGAATTATAGTTTTGTGAATTTATTGAATTTTTGTTTGGTTTTTAACACAATTCAAATTGACTACAAAGTGGTGTTAAATATCCTCAAAGGAGATATTATTTGTAAAGTTATTTTCTTCATTTCTTTCAGAAACTAGCACTTCTTCCTTTTTAAAGTTTTTCTGATGGCGCTCGCTAATAACTTCGTTGCCTTTTTCATTGATAATAAAATCGGTTGCTACTTTTAGCATTTCTTTAAATTCAGAAAAATCCTCTTTATACAAGTATATTTTATGCTTTTGATAATGAAAAGAGCTATCATCGTGCGTAAATTTTTTGCTTTCAGTAACTGTTAAATAGTAATTATCTGCTTTTGTGGACCTTACATCAAAAAAATAAGTTCTTCTTCCCGCTCTTAAAATTTGCGAAAAAATCTCTTCTTGTTCTACTTTTTCTTTCATAATAATATTGTAATAAAATTTAGTTTTTGTTTTACCGAACAAATCTAAAAAAATATCTTATTCAACCAACAAAATTTTACATTTCTTTTTCTAAAAGTTGTCTTTCGTATAATTCCTTATAATATCCTTTTTCTCTAACCAGCTTATTATGAGTGCCTTGCTGTATTATTTTTCCTAAATTTAAAACAATAATTTTATCGGCATTCTTTACCGAAGATATTCTATGACTGACAATAAAAGTGGTTTTATTTTTAGAAACCTTATTTAGATTTGTTAGTATTTCTTCTTCAGTTTCTGTATCCACAGCCGATAAGCAATCGTCAAAAATCAAAATTTTAGGGTTTTTTATAATCGCTCTAGCGATTGATACTCGTTGCTTCTGACCACCAGATAATGTTACGCCTCTTTCTCCTAATATAGTTTTATAGCTGTTTTTAAACCCAATAATATTATTGTGTACTACTGCATTTTTTGCGGCTTCTATAATTTCGCCTTTTGTAGCATCTTCTTTTCCAAATTTAATATTATTTATTATTGTATCAGAAAACAAAAAAGGGTCTTGTGGCACAAATCCAATCTGACTTCTAAGGCTGTTTAGATTTGTGTTTTTTATAGGTTTTCCATCAATTAGAACGGTTCCTTTTGTGGTGTCATACAGCCTAGAAATTAAATTAACTAAGGTTGATTTTCCCGACCCAGTTTTGCCAAGTATTGCAATTGTTTCTCCAGAATTAATTTTAAAACTAACATTATCAAGAGCCGTAATATTGGTGTCATCATAGGTCAAGCTAACATTATTAAACTCAATTACTCCTTTAATATCTCTGTGTTTAGGTATTGTGTTTTTTATTTCTGGGCTTTGTTCTAAAAATTCATTTATTCTCTGTTGAGAGGCTTCTGCTTGCTGTATAATAGAAGTAACCCAACCAACTATGGCAACGGGCCAAGTCAATATATTTATGTATAATATAAATTCGGCGATTACACCAATTCTTATTTCTCCGGCGATATATTGCTTGCCTCCGATGTATATTACGAGCAAATTACTTATGCCTATCAGTAGAATCATCAGCGGAAAAAACAGAGCTTGAACTTTAGAAAGGTCAATATTTCTATTTTTACTATCATCGGCTAACGCATCAAAATTTTTGACAATTGAAGATTCTATTGCATAAGATTTTACCACATTTATTCCTGAAAAAAACTCTTGATTAAAAGTAGTTAACTTAGACAAATACTGTTGTACGATGACGCTTTTTTCGTTGATAATTTTGCTCAAAATAAAGATAGATACTGATAGAATGGGGAAAGGCAGCAAAGTGTATAATGTGAGTTTGTAATCTATCTGCAACATTTTATAAAAGCCTACTATAAAAAGCACAATCATATTTATACTGTACATTATTGCAGGACCAAAATACATCCTTACTTTAGATACGTCTTCGCTAATTCTATTCATCAAATCTCCGGTTCTGTTTTTTTTATAAAAATTTAATGAGAGCCTTTGATATTGCTGATAAATTTCGTTTTTCAAATCAAATTCTATCAATCTGGAGGTAACAATTATAGTTTGTCGCATCAAAAAGGTTAGAAATCCAGCAATAATAGCAACGCCGACAATCAATAGAATATTTATAAGTAACTGATTCTTTGCTTGTCCTAAATCTGTAATCTTACCAAGCCTATAATCATCAACAACATTAAAAGATTTTCTGATTATTTGGGGAATTTCTAAAGCTAATAGTTTTGATAAAACAGTGATAGTAATTCCAATTATTAATCTGAATTTATATTTTAAGAAATATTTATTTAAGTATTGTAATTCTTTCACGCTCTCAGTTTTTTCCAACAACGAAGATACAGGTTTAATATCAACCTAAGTCCGCGAAGTAATTAAAAAAAGTTGAATAGTTTTCAGTGAGCAGTGGTTAGTTTTCAGTAGGCACTGACCACTAAAAATACTGGGACAGGTATTTTATGTTGTCTTTTACATATAATTTTAAGAGCATAAAATCAAAGTAAATAGGGAATGAATACAAGCAAAAAAGAAATTATTTATACACGATATTTTCTGGTCAAATCAGTATTATTTTTTAAACTTCAATAATTCTGAACGCCCTTTTTTAAATATTTTATTGCTGTTATGCTTGCCTTTCCGCAATTCTTTCTGCTCTTTATATGATAATTTAATAATCTCCTGACATTCTACGGAGCAAGTATTTTTCATTGCTTCTGCACACTCGTCACATTGAATAAACAATAAATGACATGCTTCGTTTTCGCAATTTACATGGGTGTCGCAGGGCTTCCCGCACTGATGACAATTAGCAATCACATCATCTGAAATTTTTTCTCCTCTACGATTATCAAAAACAAAATTTTTACCTATAAATTTATTTTCTATCCCTTCTGATTCTACTTTGTGAGCATACTCTATAATTCCTCCTTCTAACTGAAAGACGTTTTTGAATCCTTTGTGTTTATAGTAGGCACTGGCTTTTTCACAGCGAATTCCTCCTGTGCAGTACATCAATAAATTTTTATCTTCTTTATGATTTTTCAGTTTTTGTTCGATAATATCCAGAGAATCACGAAATGTATCTACATCTGGAGTTATAGCTCCTTGAAAATGACCAATCTCACTTTCATAATGGTTTCGCATATCTACGCAAATAGTATTTGGGTCTGCCAACATCTTATTAAAGCTTGCGGCATCTAAATGCACGCCTTTATCGGTTACATTATAAGTTTCATCATTTAAACCGTCGGCAACAATCTTGTTGCGAACTTTTATTTTCAGTTTTAAAAACGATTTATTTGATTGCTCTACGGCAATATTTAGTCTAATATTTTTTAAAAAAGAAATATCATCTAACCGATTTTTTAATGCCAATAAATTTTCTGACGGAATAGAAATCTGGGCGTTAATTCCTTCACAAGAAACATAAGTTCTTCCTAAAACACCAAGTTTATCCCATTCTATAAATAAGTAATTTCTAAAAATTTGAGGATTTCCTATCTTAAAATATTGATAAAAAGAGATAGTTAATCGGTGCTTTCCCGATTTATCTATTAATGTGGACTGCTTTTCTGCACTTAGCTTATTGTACAGTTTCATAGCGATACGATTTTAGTTTTTATACCAATTTTATTATAAAATGTCAGATATAAATTGTTGAATTGTGTAATTGTTGAATCATAATTCGTAATTCGTATTGTGGTCAAATAGAAAAAAGCCCCAATAATTGAGGCTTTTCCTTATTGGATAATAGTACATACAAAACTTAAAATTTTAAAGAGCCGCTACGTGCTTTGCTAATTTAGACTTTAAGTTAGATGCTTTATTTTTATGAACAATATTGTTTTTGGCTAATTTATCTAACATAGAAATAACTTTGGGAAGTAACGCCTGAGCTTCCTTTTTGTCTTCTGACGCACGTAAAATTCTAACAGCATTTCTCGTAGTTTTATGCTGATATTTGTTTCTCAACCTCTTAGTTTCGTTACTTCTAATTCTCTTTAATGCTGATTTGTGATTTGCCATAATTTTTGTTTTTAGTTGTTGAATTGCTGAAAATAATAGTTGTCAGTTGCTAGTTTCCAGCTTAATTCGTAATTAATAAAACCTGTAGTCCGTACGGGAATCGAACCCGTGTTACCAGGATGAAAACCTGGCGTCCTAACCCCTAGACGAACGGACCATTATAATTCTAATGCTAAATTCGGGTGCAAATATACAATGTTTTTAAAATCCTGCAATATTTTTTTAAAAATTAATACGCCTTTGCAAATAACACTTTTCTAACGGATGGTTTTCCTGAAAACACGCACATTCCCGCTTCCAATTTACTATCATCTGGAATACATCTAATAGTTGCTTTTGTAATTTCCTTAATTTTATCTTCAGTTTCTGTAGTTCCGTCCCAATGAGCAGAAATAAAACCGCCTTTATTTTCAATCACTTCTTTAAATTCATCAAAATTCACAACCTCTGTAATGTGATTATTTCTATACATTATTGCTTTGTCAAATAAATTATCCTGAATTTCATTTAATAAATCAGCAACGTATTCTACCACATTATCTTGCGAAATAGTTTGCTTTTCTAAAGTATCTCTACGGGCAATCTCTACGGTATTGCTCTCCAAATCACGCCCTCCCATCACAATTCTAACAGGTACGCCTTTTAGTTCATACTCTGCAAACTTTGCTCCGGGTCTAAAAGTATCTCTATCGTCAAATTTTACTGAAACGCCTTTATTTTTAAATTCCTTTACAAAAATTGCTACTCTCTCGGAAATTGCTTCCAATTGTTCTTCCGATTTATAAATAGGAATGATAGCTACTTCTATTGGAGCCAATCTTGGAGGTAACACCAAGCCCAAATCGTCGGAATGTGTCATTATCAATCCACCGATTAGGCGAGTTGAAACTCCCCAAGAAGTAGCCCAAACGTATTTTTGTTTTCCTTCTTTTGATGTGTATTTTACGTCAAAAGCCTTTGCAAAATTCTGACCTAAAAAATGAGATGTCCCAGATTGCAGAGCTTTACCGTCTTGCATAAGTGCTTCAATTGTAAATGTTTCTTCTGCTCCTGCAAAACGCTCACTTTCAGACTTTACTCCTTTGATGACGGGCATTGCCATAAAGTTTTCTGCAAATTCTGCATACACTTCCTGCATCTGTTTAGATTCTTCCAAAGCCTCTTTTTTACTTGCGTGAGCGGTATGACCTTCCTGCCATAAAAATTCTGATGTACGTAAAAATAAACGTGTACGCATTTCCCAACGAACTACATTTACCCATTGATTTATTAGCAAAGGCAAATCTCTATATGATTGAATCCAGCCTTTATAAGTACTCCAGATAATTGCTTCGGAAGTTGGTCTTATAACTAATTCTTCCTCTAATTTGGCGTTTGGGTCTATAATTAATTTTCCTTTATTGTTTTCGTCGTTTTTTAAACGATAATGTGTAACGACTGCACATTCTTTGGCAAAACCTTCGGCATTTTTTTCTTCTGCTTCAAACAAACTTTTAGGAACCAATAATGGAAAATACGTGTTTTGATGTCCTGTTTCTTTAAACATTCTGTCTAATTCTGCTTTCATCTTTTCCCAAATAGCGTACCCGTAAGGTTTGATAATCATACAGCCTCTAACTGCTGAATTTTCGGCTAAACCGGCTTTTACAACCAATTCGTTATACCATTTAGAATAATCTTCTTTTCTTTTCGTTAATCTCTTACTCATAATCAAAAGTTTGGCATAAATATTGTTATTCTCTATTTAGTAAATAATTCCAGCACAAAACTAATGCAAAAAGATTGTTGACCCAATCAAAATTTAGTTTTTTTACAAATTATTAATAATCATTAAAATAAAACCGTTATGAAACCTAAATTATTCACAAAAAAGGCTATCCTCTCATTTACCATATTAATATGCAGTATTGCGTTCGTTTCGTGTGGCACTTATCAAAGTGTATATAATAATGACGACGGAATCTATAATGATGATAATGTGGTTGTTAGAGATAATAAAAAACATATAGAAGTAGAAGAAAACTATTTTACAAGAGAGCTTAATCGCTTAGATAGAATTAATGGTACCGGTATAGGAGATTATAAATTATTTGATGATGATGATATTATTGAAGATGAAATAGATTACGAAAGTACAAGAACAAGAGTTACTTATAACAACGATGAGCCTTGGGAGCATACAGACAGAAATGTTATTATTAATGTAGATTTAGGATATAGAAACTGGAATTATTGGAACGATTATTACGATTATGGAAATTATTGGAGAGGCGGATGGAGGTTCAGATATGGACATTACGGACCGTATTCATATTATCCTTATAACTACGGGTATAATAATTATTATGGAAATTATGATTTTTATTACTATTCTCCTTATTATTTTCCATATTACAGACACCATAGACATTATAATGACAGAAATTACACTTACGGCAAACGCAAATATGCAAATAGTACACACAAAAGAAGTTCTTTAAACACAAATAGCAGACGAAGAAGCACTAATTCAAATAATAATTCTTATAGAGCCAATTCGTATGGTAGAAGAAGTTCGTCATCAACAAGGAGAGCGTCTTCATCAACGAGGAGAAGTTCTTCAAAGAATAATTCCTATAAACCGAGTTCATCTAATAGAAAAAGCTCATCTTCTGTTAGAAGTTCGTCGTCAACAAGAAGAGCGTCTTCGTCAACGAGGAGAAGTTCTTCAAATAATAATTCCTATAAACCGAGTTCATCTAATAGAAAAAGCTCATCTTCTGTCAGAAGTTCATCACCAACAAGGAGAGCGTCTTCGTCAACGAGGAGAAGCTCTTCAAATAATAATTCATATAAACCGAGTTCATCTAATAGAAAAAGCTCATCTTCTGTCAGAAGTTCATCACCAACAAGGAGAGCGTCTTCGTCAACGAGAAGAAGTTCTTCAAATAATAATTCTTATAAACCGAGTTCATCTAATGGAAAAAGCTCGTCTTCTGTTAGAAGTTCGTCGTCAACAAGAAGAGCGTCTTCGTCAACGAGGAGAAGTTCTTCAAATAATAATTCCTATAAACCGAGTTCATCTAATAGAAAAAGCTCATCTTCTGTTAGAAGTTCGTCGTCAACAAGGAGAGCGTCTTCGTCAACGAGAAGAAGTTCATCTTCCTCTAGAAGTAGCTCAAGAAGAAGGAAATAACTAATTTTCATAAAAAACTTTAAAATATCATGAGAAAAATCACTTTATTTATAGTGCTTTGTGCATTTACTTTACCTGTTTTGTCGCAATCATTATCGTATCAAGATTTAGCTGTATTATTTTCTAAAGAAAATAATTCTGGTACTGCACGATTTAACGCTATGGGCGGTGCATTTGGTGCATTGGGCGGGGATATTTCTGCAATTAAGATAAATCCTGCAGGTGCGGCTGTCTTTAAAAACAGCTTATTTTCTAGCTCTGTAAATATCAGAAATACAGATATTAAATCTACTTATTACGAAAACTCTAATAACAGCGAAAACAACTATTTTAACTTTTCTCAAATTGGAGCTGTCTTTATTTTTAATAACAATTCTGATTGGACTAAACTTGCTTTTGGGTTTAATTATAATATTTATAATGATTTTAGAAATAATTTCACCGCAAACGGAAATAGCGGCTTTGCATCTTTTAATAAATATCCATTAGATGAAGGAGATATAATAACTCAATACAACAATGCTGAATCACAACAGTTTACAAATACTTACGAGGGTGAAATATCTGAATATAATTTTGCAGTATCTGGTGTATATCAAAATGATTTATACCTTGGAGTTGCAATAAATACTTTTGATTTAAAATTTAATCAATATTCAATTTTAGAGGAACAAAATAATGATGGAAAAGGCGACTTTTTAGACGCAGAATTACGCCAAACAAACAGCACTCTCGGAACAGGGTTTTCTTTAAGTGCAGGAGTTATTTACAAAGCTATTAAAGGATTACGATTAGGTTTATCATATCAAACACCAATCTGGTTAACAGAAATAAATGAGGAAACAAATGTTGTAGATAATGATGGTTTTTACGGAAAAACAGAAATAAGAGTAGATAGTGACCAAGATTTTTATTACAGCAATGACGATGACGATTATCAGTATAATAATTTTTCATACAAATTAAAAACTCCCGGGAAAATCACAACAAGTTTAGCTTATATATTTGGGTCAAACGGTTTGATTAGCATTGATTATACGTATAAAAATTTTAGAAAAATAAAACTTTCTAACGCAGACTTTTCTAATGAAAATAAAGATTTTTTAGATGATTTAAAAAACACTCATACTATCAATTTTGGTACAGAATGGAGGTTTAAAGTACTTAGTTTAAGAAGCGGATTCCACTACAAACAAAGCCCTTATCAAAACGCTATATCAGCCGAAAATATTAAAAGATATTCTTTTGGAGCTGGCTACAACTTTGGAAATATGAGGATAGATTTTGCTTATCAAAACGGCACACACACAGATATATATGATTTCTATCCGGAATATGACGAAGTTAACTCAGCAGACTTAAATATTGACAATAGTGTTTTTACATTGACATTAAACCTTAGCATATAAGATTATTTTGACAGCAAAATGTCGGATATAAATTTGGTTATTTTTTGCTTGAATCTACTCATTTAGAAAAAACAAAATATTTTTTTTATTCCATAGAAATAACCGTAATTCGTAGCCGTAAAAAAATAGTTAATTACTCAAGTTTCGCAGGAGTTAAAAGTTTAAAAATCAAGAATATAATATTAAAAAAAGCAGCATTTTCATTTTGTTAAGTTGCTAAATACAAGTATCTTAGCAATGTATTTCCAAACATATGAAAATGCTACAACACAAAGATACTAAAACTTTATCAGAACTAACATCAACTTTTTGTGATAGGCACAAAAAGCCAAATTTTTTGGCTCAACTTTTTAATTGCGATGTAAATTTGTATATTAGCTAAAAATATAAAAGATATAGATACAAAACAAGTAAGTAGCTATTTTTCAAATTTATCAAAATCCAATTAGGATAGTTTACTAAAAGATTTGGAGTAGGATTAAAATAGAGTCGGATTATTCAAAATTATTACAATTAAGAGGAGATGCGTTAGATGACAAAAGAGCTGAATGCCCACATTGTCAAGGTTCTAACTATTATAAAAACGGAAAAGATAAGGGTTGTAGAAAATATAAATGTAAGGACTGTAAACGAAGATTTACCGAATATACTAGAACGTGGATAAACGGAATTCATAAGAAACATTTGATTCCTGACTTTATGAAAACACTTGAATCAAACTTGAGTTTAATAAAGAGTTCTAAAAAAATAGGTCTTAATGCTGGCACTATTTTTAAATGGCGACATAAGTTTCTATCGTCACAGGAATCAGTTGGAGAACAAAAACCTTTTAAAGGTATAACAGAGGTAGATGAAACCTTTTATTTGCATAGTCAAAAAGGAACTAAATGTAAGCATAGAGCTCCCAGAAAACGAGGAGGCAGACCGTCAAAAGGGATAACAAATCAAGAAGCAGTTGTTTTGACAATTATGGATAGAGAAGGAAATTCAGAATATAGATTTACTAATATGTGTAGGATTTCAGCTGATGAATTGGAGCAAGCAATAGGAGATAGAACCTCTAAAAGGAACTTTTAACCTAAAATTGACTACTAAACATAAAAATATAAACCTAATTTTTAGCCTGCGGATTTAAGGTAATAGTAACTATCCCGTTAATTTCTCCAAATTTAATTTTTGGAATTGGTTTATTGCTGTTATTCCATTTTATAGAAGCCTTACTTTTTTTATTATTTATCATAATATTTATTTCTGTAATTTCATTATTTTTATTCAATTTAAGCCCACTAAATATAAAAACAACACCTTGTCTAGCAAATTTATATTTTATGTCTTGTAGCTGTTTTTTTGTAAATTTTTTATGTATTATTTCGGTATATCCGTCATATTTATGTTGCAGATAATCTACTTTTTCTTGTGCAGTTATTTCCGTAGATAGCAAGAATAAAAAAGTAATAACAGTCAAAAGAAATAGCCTATTATTACGTGTATTTTTGATTTTATTTTTGAATAATAAAAATGGTAGGGCGTTTATGTAAATCAGGATTTTCATTTTTCCAATCTTTTACTTCTTTTGTCTTAATATACTCTGAGGACAAAGTAATATCTGTTGCAATACACAGATTTGTTGTTGAAGCAAGTACAGATTTAAGGTCTGTAAATAATTTTTCATTTCTGTATGGAGTTTCGATAAAAATTTGAGACTGATTTTTATCTTTTGAAAGTCTCTCCAACTCTTTGATAACTTTTTTTCTCTCCAATTTATTAATAGGCAAATAGCCATTAAATGCAAAGTTTTGTCCATTCATTCCAGAACTCATCATTGCCATTAAAATTGAAGACGGACCAACTAATGGCACAACTTGTAGTCCTTTTTGATGAGCCAATTTTACAATAGATGCACCTGGATCTGCAATGGCAGGCACGCCTGCTTCCGAAAGTAATCCTACAGAAATCCCGTTTTCACATACATCTAAATAAGAATTTATTTCTAATTCGTCAGCATATTTGTCTAATATCATTATTTTTAATCCTCCCTGAGATTTCTTTGGCGTGATTTTTTTTATTAATCTTCTTGCAGATTTTTCGTTTTCAACAATAAAACAATCAATTTGTTCAACCACTTTTTTTACAGAAATTGGCATTACTTCTAAAGGCTCATTTTCTCCTAACGTTGTCGGTATTAAATATAGTTTTCCTCGCATTTTTAATCAACAATGAATTAATGCTAAAATGTGTAATCATCAAATTGTAATTCCATTTAAAATACTATCACACACCTCATTCAACATTTCAAACACATTTTCAAATTCTTGCTCGCCTCCATAGTACGGGTCTGGAATTTCTCTGTTTTTATTTGGATACAATTCGTTTAAAATCAAATTAACTTTTTGCGTATCTTTTTTATTTCTAGCAAAATTTAAAATATTTTGATAATTACTTAAATCCATAGCATAAATAATATCAAAATTATCAAAGTCGGATACAGTAAATTTTCTTGCCCGTTGATTTGTTAAATTAATTCCTTGTTTTTTTGCAACATTTATCGACCTTGAGTCTGGCAATTCTCCAATATGATACGCTTCTGTACCGGCAGAATCTACAAATATTTTATTCTTATCAACTTTTGATTGTAAAATTCCTTCTGCTAATGGAGAGCGACAGATATTACCCAAACAAACCATTAATATTTTTTTCATAAAAGAATTTAGAAAGTAAGTTTTATTGTTAAATCATCAACATATTTTTTGAATTGTCTATCTGTTTCTGTAAGATTATTGACCGTTTTGCAGGCGTGCAATACTGTTGCATGGTCTTTATGACCAATTTGAGAACCAATATTTGCCAATGACGATTTTGTCATTCTTTTAGCAAAAAACATTGCTAATTGACGTGCTTGAACAATATTTCTCTTTCTAGAATTAGATTGTAGAGTGGCAACGTCCATATCAAAATACTTAGAAACTACTTTTTGAATATAATCTATTGAAACTTCTCTTTTAGTGTATTTAACAAATTTATCTACCATTTGTCTAGCTAATTCTAACGAATATTCTTTTCTGTTAAACGATGCCTGTGCAATCATAGAAACGACAACACCTTCTAATTCTCTAACATTAGATTTAATGTTTTTTGCAATATAATCTACTATTTCTGTAGGCATTTCTACGCCATCTCTAAATAATTTATTTTTAAGAATTGACACTCTAGTTTCAAAATCTGGGGCTTGTAGCTCGGCAGATAAACCCCATTTAAAACGAGACAACAAGCGTTGTTCAATATCCTGCATATCTACAGGAGCTTTATCAGAAGTTAATACAACCTGTTTCCCATTTTGGTGCAGATGATTAAAAATATGAAAAAATACATCTTGAGTTTTTTTTTTGCCAGATAAAAACTGAACATCATCAACAATCAAAACGTCTATCATTTGATAAAAGTGAATAAAATCATTCCTAGTGTTTGATTTTACGGAATCTATAAACTGCTGTGTGAATTTCTCTAAAGAGATATACAAAACGGTTTTATCAGGATATTTATCTTTTATATCTACACCTATCGCGTGTGCCAAATGAGTTTTTCCTAAGCCAACTCCTCCGTATATTAGTATAGGGTTAAATGAAGTTCCCCCCGGTTTATTAGCAACAGCCATTCCAGCAGATCTTGCCAGACGATTTGAATCTCCTTCTACAAAATTTAAAAAATTATAATTAGGATTTAATTGAGATTCTATTTTTACTTTTTGCAACCCCGGTATTATAAAAGGGTTTTTTAAGTCTCTGTTTTTTACATCCAAAGGAGCTGTTATTCTTTGTGGCTTCAATGGATTTCTATTAGAACTTGGTATTTTTACAACCTGCGGACTATTGCTACTATACGTATTTTCCATACGCACATCATAAATTAATTTTGCGTCCTTGCCCAATTCTCTCACCAGAGCAACTCTTAGTAATTTAATATAATGTTCTTCTAGCCATTCGTAAAAAAATTTACTAGGTACCTGAATTGTCAAAGATTCATCCGATATTTTTACTGGTTTTATAGGCTCAAACCAAGTCTTATACGCTTGCAGTTTTATATTGTCTTTGATAAAACAAAGACACTCGTTCCAAACGTAATCGGCGGTTTTAGTCATTATATTAGTTGTGTAGCTAAATTTAGAGGCTATATCTAAATTTATTTTAGAGTTTTAAAAAAAATAAACAGCACCACAAAAGTGTGAATAAAATTCAGTTAAAAAAAAAAAATTGCTATTGATTATTAATTTCTTTTTTCGTAAAATTGGCAGAACTTAAAAAAATAAACAGATGTGCTCTATATCAACCTCACTTAGAATACGTTACGGAGAAACCGACCAAATGGGAGTGGTTTATCACGGAAATTACGCACAATTTTTTGAAATAGGAAGGATAGAATTTTTAAGAAAAAAAGGTATATCCTACAAGAATATAGAAAAAAATAACGTAATGTTACCTGTGGTTCATCTCGAGTGCAATTTTAAAAAACCTGCCGAATACGATGATGAAATTACTATAAAAACAATACTTAAGAAAACCCCGAGCGTTAAAATAGAATTTGACTACGAGATTACTAATAAAAATAATGAAATACTTACTACCGGAAATACTATTTTGGTATTTGTAAATATGAAAACTAAAAAACCTATGCGTTGCCCAGAGTATATTTTAAAAAAACTTTACGATTTGACAATTTGACAATTACACGATTGATTTACGATTTTAGATTTATAATTCAATAATTACACAAATAAAATTAACTAAAGTGAGCCTTAATATTAAAGAATTGTTCTAACAACCAATAACTAACCCAATGCCCACACAAAAAAGACTTTTTTTACTTGATGCGTTTGCCTTAATATTTAGAGGATATTACGCTTTTATAAAAAACCCCAGAATCAATTCCAAAGGAACTGATGTTTCCGCAATTTTAGGATTTACCAATTCTTTATTGGACGTTATAAAAAGAGAAAAACCAGATTATATAGCGGTTTGCTTTGACAGAGGAGGAAGCGTGGCAAGAAAAGAAGCTTTCCCAAAATACAAAGCTAACAGAGAAGAAACGCCAGAAGCCATCAAAATAGCAATTCCCTACATTGAAAAAATTTTAAAAGCAATGAATATTTCAGCAATTATCAAAGAAGGTTTTGAGGCTGATGATATTATCGGCACATTGGCAAAAAAGGCGGAAAAAGAAGGCTATAAAACATTTATGGTTACGCCAGATAAAGATTTTGCACAATTGGTAAGCGAAAATATTTTTATGTACAGACCGCGTTTTGGCGGTGGATACGAAACTTGGGGAATATCAGAAGTACAAGAAAAATTTGGAGTAGAAAGACCAGAACAGGTTATAGATTTTTTAGGAATGATGGGAGATTCTTCTGATAATATTCCTGGATTGCTCGGCGTTGGAGAGAAAACCGCCAAAAAATTTCTGGCACAATACGGCAGTATAGAAGCTCTTTTAGAAAACACACAAGATCTAAAAGGGAAAATGAAAGAAAAAATTGAAGCGAGTAGAGAATTAGGAATTTTATCCAAAGAATTGGCAACAATTATATTAGATGTTCCTGTGGAGTTTTCTGAAAATTTTTTTAAATTTTGTAATCCTAATATCGAAGAAATAACCAAAATTTTTAGCGAATTAGAATTCCGTAGGCTCACAGAAAACCTACTAAAAACGTATGCTATTTCCAATTTACTTCAACCGATAGATAAAGTAAAAATAGCTCCTCTAAAAAAACAAAAACCACAACCCAATAATAGTCAACTTGATTTATTTGCAATTCCGGGAGCAGGAGATATTTCTGAAATAGCACCTGAAAATGGAATAGAAAACATAGGAAAACAAAATCATTTTTATCAATTAGTAAATACTCCGCTATCACGAAAATTATTGCTCGCAAAATTGTTGCAACAAAAATCTGTCTGTTTTGATACCGAAACAACAGGGTTAAAAGCGATAGAAGTAGAACTAGTTGGAATTGCTTTTTCTTGGGAAAAAGGAAAAGGATATTATGTTTCATTTCCAGAAAATCAAGAAGAAATACAAGAGCTTTTAGACGAATTTAGTTCGTTTTTTGAAGATGAATCTATCGAAAAAATCGGACATAATTTAAAATACGATATCAAAGTTTTATCAAATTATAATATGTCTGTAAAAGGCAATTTATTTGATACGATGATTGCACATTATTTGATAAATCCGGATATGAGACACAATATGAATATATTGGCGGAAACATATCTAAATTATCAACCTGTCTCTATTACAGAACTAATCGGCAAAAAGGGGAAGAATCAACTTTCTATGCGAAATGTTGAGATAAATAAACAGACCGAATACGCTGTTGAAGATGCGGATATTACATTTCAGTTAAAAGAATATTTTAAAAAAGAATTAGAGAATGGCGATCTTACAAAATTATTTAACGATGTAGAATTGCCTTTAGTAAACGTGTTGACTGCAATGGAAATTGAAGGTATTAACCTGAACGCAGATTTTTTGAAGGAACTTTCTAAAGGGCTGTCAAAAGATATTGAGCAATTAGAAAAATCAATTTATAATCAAGCAGGTGAAGAGTTTAACCTGTCGTCTCCTAAACAATTAGGGATTGTTTTGTTTGATAAAATGAGGCTGATAGAAAAACCAAAAAAAACTAAAACAGGACAATATTCTACCGCAGAAGATGTGCTTTCTTATTTATCAAAAGACCATCAGATTATCAAAGATATTTTAGAGTTTAGGCATCACAAAAAACTACAAAGTACTTATGTAGATGCACTTCCAAATGAGGTAAATCCAAAAACTAAAAGGATTCATACTGCTTATGCACAGGCAGTTGCCTCAACTGGGCGTTTGAGTTCTAACAATCCTAATTTACAAAATATTCCGATAAGAACTGAACGCGGGAAGGAAGTTAGAAAAGCATTTATTCCTAGAGATAAAAATTATGTTTTATTAGCCGCAGATTATTCTCAAATAGAATTGCGAATTATCGCTGCTTTAAGCGAAGAGGAAAATATGATTAGTGCGTTCAAAAATGGTGAAGATATTCACGCTTCCACCGCTGCAAAAGTATTTAATGTTCCGATTGACGAAATTACGAGAGAGCAGCGTAGCAATGCAAAAACGGTCAATTTTGGAATTATTTATGGCGTTTCTGCTTTTGGTTTGAGCAATCAAACTGATTTGTCGAGAAAAGAGGCAAAAGAGTTGATTGACACATATTATAAAACGTATCCTAAATTGCGTGGTTATATGGCAGAGCAAGTAGATTTTGCTCGCGATAATGGATATGTAGAAACTATTTTGGGTCGTAGAAGATATTTAAGAGATATAAATTCCAGAAACGCAATTGTTCGCGGAGCGGCAGAACGAAATGCGGTAAATGCACCTATTCAGGGAAGTGCTGCCGATATTATAAAACTGGCGATGATTAATATTTATAACAGATTTGAAGAAGAAAAATTCAAATCAAAAATGATATTACAAGTACACGATGAGCTGGTTTTTGATGCTTATAAAAACGAATTAGACGTTATAAAACCTATGATAAAACAAGAAATGGAAAACGCGTATAAATTAATCGTTCCGTTGGATGTAGAAATAGGAATTGGTGATAATTGGTTAGAAGCGCATTAGAATTACGAATTGTGATTAATTGAGTTAAAGCCTAAAACCAACAGTCAAGGTTAACATATTGATTTTTGATTTGAATGACATTTTTCTACCAATATCTTCATCTTCGTCCGAGCTTTCACTTTGAACTTTAATTTTGTGCCTGCCTAAACCAAAATAATTTAATGATATATATGTTTTGTTTTTTAGAATTATTCCTCCACCAATTTTCATACCAAAACTATTTGCTAAATCAAACATAATAGTAGCTTCTTCATCAAAAACCTCAAGAATTAAATCTGTTCTTTTATAAAAATTTAGAAACTAATCCTAAATTTGTGTAAACAGATAGTTTGTCGTCTGCTTTAAAAGTGTAATTAAGACCTACCGAAATAGGAATATTAAAATGGCTAGGAAATGTAATATCATCTTCATCTATAAAACCATCAGAAGCATCTACTATATTGTCTTTGTAGTCGCTATTAGTTCTATTGTAATTAATGTCTATCCCAAGAAAAAGCCCCAATCCTGTTTTGGTTAAAGGATATGTGTATTCAAGCCCTAATCCCAAACCAATACAATACCCGCACCTCCTGCTTTCAATCCTCTTATATCTTCTACTCTTGCATCGTCATCTCCAAAATCGCCCATTGGAATAGTCGGTCCAATACGAAAAACAAATGTACCTTGTGAAAAACTAGCTAATGTTACAAACATTAACACTGTTGTAATAATAAATAATTTTAGTTTCATTTTCTTTGCTATTAGTAATTTGATTGTGCAAATAAAGTTTTTTTTAATATGACATCCAAAAATAAACGATTTATACGCGATATTTTGCAATCATTTACAAGCATCTTTCAATACCCAATTTTTGCTCTTACTCTTTGTATAACCTCCTGAGCTACTTTTCTGGCTTTTTCTGCACCAATAGAAAGAATTTTATCAACTTCGTGAAGATTATTTATATAATGGTTATACTTTTCTCTTTCTATTGCAAATTTTGTGATGATTAGCTCATACAATTCTTGTTTTGCTTGTCCGTAGCCATAATTTCCTTCTGTATAATTAGCGTTCATTTTAGCCGTTTGCTCTTCCGAAGCTAACAATTTGTATAGAGCAAATATGTTGTCTGTATCAGGGTTTTTAGGGTCTTCTAATGGAATGCTATCTGTTTTTATTCCCATAATTTGTTTTCGTAATTTTTTATCAGTTAAAAAAATATTGATAAAGTTATTACGAGACTTGCTCATTTTTTCGCCGTCTGTACCTATTATCAATTGTGTGTTCTCATTTACTTTAGCCGTTGGTACAATTAGCGTTTGTCCTACAGTATTATTAAATCTATTCGCAACATCACGTGTCATTTCTAAATGCTGTAATTGGTCTTTGCCAACAGGCACTATTTCTGCATTGTACAGCAGTATATCTGCAGCCATTAGCATCGGATATGTAAATAATCCACTATTTATGTCTGATAAACGGTTGGATTTGTCTTTAAAACTATGTGCCAATGTCAGTCGTTTGTATGGAAAAAAACAACTCAAATACCAAGAAAGTTCTGTAGTCTCAGGGATGTCACTTTGTCGATAAAAGATAGATTTATTAATATCTAAACCACAAGCTAGCCAAGTAGCAGCAGTGCTATATGTGTTTTTTTTTAATTCTTTTCTGTCTTTAATTTGGGTCAAAGAGTGCATATCTGCAATAAACAAAAAGGCTTCATTCATCGGGTTGTTTGCCATTTCTATTGCAGGGAAAATGGCACCTAATAAATTCCCCAAATGAGGAGTTGCTGTACTCTGTACGCCGGTAAGTATTCTGGACATTGATAAAACTTATTTTGTAAAAACAACTAAAATTTAAAGCTACAAAAATACAGTTTTAATAAGAAAGATACAATAAGTGGGTTTATTGGGGTGCACAATATTTTGTCGTTTTAGGCTACAATCTTAGTTTGACAGATTAGATTTAGAGTTTCATTCCACTTCCCACTTAGATGTGTTGAATCTACCGTCCTAAAATTTTTTTATTTTATTTTGGATATATGAAAATATCTTTTACATTTGCACCCGCTAATAGCAACGGTTTGGTAGTTCAGCTGGTTAGAATACCTGCCTGTCACGCAGGGGGTCGCGGGTTCGAGTCCCGTCCAGACCGCTTTTTAAAGCCTTAATAATCTAATTACCTGAGAGTTGAGGTTTTTTATTTGCACTATATTCCACATTATTTTTATTATTAACTCATGTTACGCAAAAATAACATAAATTTGAGGATTTTCTAAAATATATTGTTAATAAGTTTAGATTTAGAGGTAACTATTCAGCCGTTAATTAAATGGAATAATGTTTTTTTATCAAAAGCGTCTTCAATAGAGCGGAGTACATTTTTCTTCATAGTAGTTATATAACCTCTTATTTCTTGTAAAGTATTGGTTCAACTTCAAAATTGCGATGTATCACAAATTTTCAAATAATCAACTTCAATATTGCTATAAATCCTATTAGCATCGGACTTTTGTAAAGACAATGCAAGTACAGTTTTTATCCATTGTGGAGAATCACTGAACATATCTTTTATTTTCTGCTAATTCAGATATTTCTGTATATATTTTGTTGACACCCCTTTTAGATTGTAATTAAAGAAGCTTTTCATTCTACTGTGTAAACTATTAATATGTTGAATGTGATAACTACCTTTTACCCTTTCCCTTTTACTGGCGTTTAAAATATAATGTTCAATATTTTGTTTTTTAGTGAATGATTTGTAGCTGTTATGACCGTCACTACAAAGTATCGTTCTTTTAAAGGTTCTATCTCCTATTGCTTGCTCCAATTCATTTTCTTTCCTCTTCCTAAAAATCTGCTTTTATACCTACACGAACTGCAAACTTAGGCGAGGGCAATCCGTTTATGCTTTTATGATCTCCTCTCCATATAAAATCTACACGGATAAGTCGCACGTTTCCGTAGCCAATATTTTCTAAACCAACACCGTATTCGTAATACAATTTATCTGTTGGAGCATCATACTTAATATTAGACCTGTTAATCGCTTTATTTTCTTCAGAAATAGTGCCGTAAGCAGTTTTGAAAGTTAGTAAACTTCTTAACTTTAATTTTTTGATAAAAGGAAGTTTGTTGAATATCAGCCCGTTAAAGTAATGTTCAAAATTTCCAGATATGTAAGTATCAGTAACAAAATCATAATAATTAATTAGCGAAAAAGTATTTTTCACAAGCCAATACGTTTGGTTGGCAGGAATTGGACTTAACAAAACGATAGGTACTTTGCCAAATGTTTTACCAGCATTTATAGTTGTTTTTAAAATTCCTATTTTACCTAATAAAATAGGCTGTCTGTATCTAAATTGAATTTTGTCATAACTAAAAGAACCGTTAAATAAACCTTTATGTCCTCTGCGATAATTAATTAATAATGACGAATACAAACCTTTGTTTGTTTTCTGTTCTACTCCAAATCCATATATAGGTTTTCTGGGAGCGTACGAGATGTAAATATCTGTACTAATGTCTGTTACACGCGACTTTTCTTCTCCTATCTCATTCAAATAATTTATAGAAAAATCTGTTGGCGAAGCACTTCTTATATTATTATGAGTTCCAGAAATACCTATATATAAGTTTTTTTTGACTTCAACATCAAATTTTAAACTCGTTTTATTTACAAATGATAAAAAGAAATTTTCTCCTCTAGAAAATAGCGCACTTTGGTCTAATTCGTTTGTTCTTAGCAATGTTCCTCCCAGCTGCTCAATGCCATTAAGGTAAGAAGCTTCAAAAATAATTCTCGGTCTATAAGACAATAAATATTTGGTTCTTATACCAAATTTGTATCTCTCATCTTTTATTCCATACCCAACAAATCCGCTTAAACGAAACCTGTCTTCGGAGCTTTTAAAAGTTCTAAAACCTGCTTTTATTTTTAAGCCTTCCACACTATTTTTATCAAAAACATTCCAAAATCTCCCAAATTGAAAAGAAGAGCCAATGTCTATATATCCAGTAGATATAGTGTTTAAAATATTTGTAATTCGCTTTATTTTTTTCTTGCTTTTTACAATTTTGAGAAGTTCATAAGTCTCTTTTCTGCGAATATTACCACTGCTTATACTGTCCCAGTACGATTTTGTTTTGTCGAATTGTTTTGATTTAAATTTTACTATTCTTTCGGCATAAAAACTGTTAGATAGCACTTTGTCAAATTTGTAATCTGAAAAATAATTTATCCTCTTAATGGTCAATCCTTTGTTGTTTTCATTTTTATCCATCAAGGTAAAATCACCTTCATAAACATTTTTTTTTTGCAGATAAATGCCGTTATCCTTAATTGTGTACTCTTTTTCAAAAGATAGATTTCTCACAAAATTAAGATTGATATCTTTGTGGATTTTCATTTTGATTTTAGCAATTGAAAACACCTTGTCTGCTACCCAAAAATGTCCCTCAAAAGCTAAATCTCCGTCTCTCCTTGGAAAAAAATAAATGCTATACAGCTTCTTGTTGTTAACAACCGTGCTATCGTTCAGGACATAATCATAAGTTTCAAAACCATATCTAGAAATGGGGCTTACAAAGTTCTTTCTCAAAATAACTACATTGTTTTGGTGAATGTCTATGTCATTAAATATATTAGATATTCGGTCAAAAATAAAGCCTTGTTTATGAAGTCCATTATTTTTTTGGGCTTCTATATCTTGTCTTTCTATATTCTTTTTGTTGTTTCCATAAACGTTAGTTACGGTTTCTGTAATATAAATAGGAACATAATAGTTTATACCATCTTCATTAAAAGGTAGGTGACTTATAACTTTCTTATAATCTTTTTTAAAGACCTTTTTCAAAAAAACAGAATCTAAATTGTTCAAACCAATTTCTGTAGTTTGTAGTTTTTTATATTGATAAGCGGAAACTTGTTTTAGTCCGTTTTTTCTCTTTTTTTTCCAAATTTCTTTGAGAATTCTGTACGCTGGATTTTCCTTTTTTTTAAGCCGCTTCTTGGGTCTAGCAACAATTATAACTTCATCTAATGTATTATTTTCTTCTTCTAAATAGATAGTAAAGAACCTTTTTCTTGGATTAAATCTTATAGTTTTAGTTTTGTAGCCAACAAAAGATATTTCTATTCTCCCTCTGGTTTTGGGTGCCATTATTTCAAATTTCCCCAAGCTATTTGTAACAGTTCCTTTATTTGTACCTTTAAAATATACATTTACATAAGGCATAGGTTCTTTTTGTTCGTCTAATACAACTCCTGTTATTTTTAGTTGAGCTTGTGCTACAAAATTTGTGATAAATAATGAAAGAATTAACTTTAGTTTCATAGGTTGTATAAAAAATCCTCTTTGTAGTAAAAAAGAGGATTTATGGTGTTATTTTTAATAATTAGGTTACAAATATAAAACTTCTTTAACAGCTCTGACAACATCATTTGCATTTGGCAACCATTTCTCTAATAAAACTGGGGAATATGGTGCAGGTGTGTCTGCTGTAGTAATTCTTTTAATAGGAGCGTCTAAATAATCAAAAGCTTCATCTTGTACCATAAACGTAATTTCTGAAGAAACACTTCCAAACGGCCAAGCCTCTTCTAAAATCACCAATCTGTTTGTTTTCTTAACGGATTCTAAGATGGTTTTATTGTCCATAGGACGAATAGTCCTCAAGTCTATTACTTCTGCATAAATATTATCTTTCGCCAATTCACTAGCAGCTTTATATGCTTCCTTTATTATTTTTCCGAAAGAAACAACAGTAACGTCTGTTCCCTCTCTTTTAATATCTGCAACTCCGATAGGAATTATATATTCTCCTTCGGGAATTTCCATTTTATCACTGTACATTTGTTCAGATTCCATAAAAATTACGGGGTCGTCATCTCTTAATGCCGCTTTTAATAATCCTTTTGCGTCATAAGGATTTGATGGGACAATCACCTTTAAACCGGGGCAGTTAGCAAACCAATTCTCAAAAGCCTGAGAGTGCGTTGCACCTAATTGACCAGCAGAACCAGTTGGTCCTCTAAAAACAACGGGGCAATTAAATTGCCCACCTGACATCTGCCTGATTTTTGCAGCATTATTTATAATTTGGTCAATACCTACCAAACAGAAGTTAAAAGTCATATATTCTACAATAGGTCTGTTGCCGTTCATTGCAGAACCAACAGCGATACCGGCAAAGCCCAATTCGGCAATCGGAGCGTCAATCACTCGTTTTTCTCCAAATTCATCTAACATTCCTTTGCTCGCTTTGTATGCTCCGTCGTATTCTGCTACCTCTTCGCCAATTAAATAAATGCTTTCATCTCTACGCATTTCCTCGCTCATCGCCTCACAAATAGCTTCTCTAAATTGAACTGTTTTCATTGTCTATATGTACTTCTTTAAGTTAAATGCAAATGTAGTAAATTCAAACAAAATAAAAATGACTTATATGAGAAATTTTGTTGTCAATTCGGTATTGATACCTACAAAGTTTTCAAAACCTTGCAGGATTTTAAACTGGTGAGGTTTAGTTTTTAACTTTACCTGCCTAAATTAAGGTAGAACTAAAAGGAATATCACAGTCCAGCTATTTAGAACAAATATAAATAATATAAAAAATCAAGATAAAAAGTGTTTTATTCTGCTATTGTTTGTAAAATATTTAAATTTGCGTGTTTTTTAAGATGATTTAAAAATTATATTTTACTATGTCAAAAGACATCCGTATAAAAAAAGGATTAGACATCAAATTGCTTGGCGAAGCAGAGAGAATAACAACTCAATTGTCAGTTGGTGGTGTTTACTCAATAAAACCAAGTGATTTTCACGGAATTATTCCTAAAATTGTAGCAAAAATTGGTGCAGAAGTAAAAGCAGGAGACACACTTTTTTATTCAAAAAGTGATGAACAGATTTTATTTCCATCACCAGTCAGTGGCAAAATAGAGGAGATAGTCAGAGGTGAAAGGCGTAAAGTGTTAGAAATTAAAATACTTGCAGATTCAAAACAGGAATATGTAGATTTTGGCAAAAAGCAAGTGTCAAAAATGTCTTCTGAAGAAGTGAAAAACTATTTGCTTTCCTCTGGTTGTTGGCCATTTATAAAACAACGTCCGTATGACGTTATTGCAGACCCAAACAAAACACCAAAAGCAATTTTCATCTCCAGCCACGCAAGTGCTCCTTTATCTACAAATTACGATTATATATTAAAAAGAAAAGAGAAAGAATTACAAGAAGCTGTTACTGCTTTAGGAAAATTAACCGACGGAAAAGTACATCTTTCTATTTCTGAAAACTCAACGTTATCTCTCTTTAATAATACAAAGGGAATTGAATTACATCATTTGTCAGGACCACATCCGGTGGGAAATGTAAGTACACAAATTGCACAAATTAACCCTATTAACAAAGGAGAAGTAGTTTGGGTGCTAACTCCACAAGATTTGGTAGTCATTGGAGAATTATTGTTGACAGGGAAATTTAATGCAAAGAGAATTATCGCTTTAACTGGCTCTCAATTTCTAAAGCCAAGATATATAACTGCCTATCCAGGAACTACAATTAGAAATATGGTAGATAATAACTTGAACATAGAAAACACGAGAATTATCAGCGGTAATGTATTATCTGGAACTCAGGTTTCGATAGATGGTTGTTTAGGATATTACGACAACCAAATTACAGCTATTCCCGAAGGAAATGATTATGAATTATTTGGTTGGACTAAACCTATTTTTAACAAGATTTCCATATCTAGAGCACTTACTTTTTCGTGGTTAAGTACGAAGAAAAAATACAATTTAAATACCAATACAAATGGAGAACACAGAGCATTTGTGGTTACTGGCTCTTACGAGGAAGTATTTCCGTTAGATATATATCCAATGCAATTATTAAAAGCATTTATATATAAAGATTTAGATGAAATGGAGGCTTTAGGTGCTTATGAAATAGCTCCAGAAGATTTTGCGTTGACAGAATTCATTTGTGTATCCAAACAACCTCACCAGCAGATAATAAGAGAAGGTTTGGACTTAATGAAAGAAGAAATAGGATAGATAATGGGCTTAAAAAACAAGTTACATAACTTAAAAGAAAAATATAAAGGTACTAAAATGGCACCTGCATTTAATGCACTCCATACCTTTTTATACCTGCCAAATAACACAACTCACGGAGGAACTCACATAAAGGCGGCAGACGATTTGAAACGCACAATGAATACCGTAATTATGGCGTTGGTGCCATGTCTAATATTCGGTATGTTTAATGCGGGGTTTCAACATAATATTGCAGTAAATGATAATTTTATACCCGGAATGTCTTTATTTAGTGTAGAATTCTGGAATTTAGAAAACTTTTTTATCGGAGCAGTAAAAATATTACCGTTGGTAATTGTATCGTACGGAGTAGGATTGGGTGTTGAATTTATTTTTGCAATTATCAAAGGACACGAAGTAGAGGAAGGGTATTTGGTAACAGGAATGTTAGTTCCGCTAATTGTCCCAGTTGATATTCCTCTTTGGATGCTGACAATAGCTGTAATTTTTGGCGTAATTATAGGAAAGGAAATCTTCGGAGGAACGGGAATGAATATCTTAAATCCGGCGTTGACAATCAGAGCATTTTTATTCTTTGCATATCCAACTTGGATGAGCGGAGATAAAGTTTGGGTAACCGGTGCCGTTGAAAAAACAGGAGCTATAGACGCTATTTCAGGCGAAACAATTTTAGGGAGTTTAGCACAAAAAAAAGAATTTGCTTATGAAGTCTCTGATATGTTCTTCGGATTTATTCCAGGTTCGGTAGGAGAAACATCAACATTATTAATATTGCTCGGTGCGTTATTCCTGATATTTACAAAAATCGGAAGTTGGAGAATTATGCTAAGTGCCGCTTTGGGAGCTTTAGCGATGGGGCTTATCTTTAACGGAGTTGCCAGTCAAGAATGGATTGGAGAAAGCAGTAAATTTTACAGTTTGATGAACACACCTTTTTGGCAGCATTTATTAATCGGAGGTTTTGCTTTTGGTGCGGTTTATATGGCAACAGACCCCGTAACAGCATCGCAAACTAACAAAGGAAAATGGATATATGGTTTCTTAATTGGATTTCTATCTATTATGATTCGCGTATTCAATCCGGCATATCCAGAGGGAGTTATGTTAGCAATTTTATTGATGAATGTATTTGCTCCAACAATAGACCATTACGTAGTACAAGGTAATATAAAGAGAAGAAGAAACAGATTGAAAGTTGAGAATTAGAAGCTGGAGTGGAGGTTGGAAAACAGAACCAACAACTGACAACCAACTGAACACTAAATATTAAATAAAGTATGTCTAAAAAAACAGATAGTAATTTATACACGATGCTTTTTGCTGTAGGAATGGTGATTATCGTAGGAACGGTATTGGCTTTTCTTTCGTCGTATTTAAAAGAAAATATAGACGAGAATAAACGTATAGAAAAGCAACAAAATATTTTATACGCAATGGGCGTAAACGAAAATGATGAAAGCAGTGCCATTTTCGTTTCTGCCGATAGAGTTGCAGAAGAGTTTTCTAAATATATCAAGAAGCAAATCGTTATTCAGGGAGGTAAAATTACTGAAGATAAAAACGCATATCTAATTGATGTGAAAAAAGAAAAAGCCTTAGTAAAACAAGGAAATCAGCGAAGATTACCTTTATTTATCGGAGAGAAAGACGGCAAAGCATTTTATATCGCTCCAATCAGAGGAAAAGGGTTATGGGACGCTATTTGGGGATACGTTGCAATGGATAAAAATATGATAATACAAGGAGTTTATTTTGACCATAAGGGAGAAACGCCGGGTTTAGGAGCAAATATTAAACAACGTTTTTTTATGGATGATTTTACAGGAGAGCATGTTTTTAGCGACGGAACTTTTAAAGGAATAGTGATTAAAAAAGGAAATAACGACCCTAAAAACATAGAAAAAACAGATAATGAAGTAGATGCAATTGCCGGAGCAACCATTACTGGAGACGGCGTAACAGCTATGATAAAATCAGACTTAAGATTGTATGTGCCTTATTTTAAAACTTTAAAATATTAGTGAACACTTAAATAAATCTACTAGATATTGGCTATATTTGTAACAGATTAGAGAGTATTTAAAATTAAAATATGATTAATAGATTAATAATTTTATTCACAGTACTTAGCATTATTTCATGCAAGCCTCATCAATCTACAGATGATGAGAGACCGAATGTAATAATAATTTTTACTGATGATCAAGGTTATCAAGATGTGGGTTGCTTTGGCTCTCCCGACATTAAAACGCCAAATTTGGATAAAATGGCTCAAGATGGCATTAAACTAACTGATTTCTATGCGGCTCAAGCAGTTTGCTCTGCCTCTCGAGCTGCTCTTTTGACAGGTTGCTACCCCAATCGCGTAGGAGTACACGGAGCTTTCTGGACTAATAGTAAAAAAGGTTTGAGTCTATCTGAAATGACAATTGCTGAAATGTTAAAAGCAAACGGCTATAAAACAGGTATTTTTGGTAAATGGCATTTGGGCGATAGTCCTAAGTTTATGCCTAACAATCAAGGGTTTGATGAATACTTTGGGATACCTTATTCAAATAGTATGTGGCCTATGCACCCTCGACGGGGAGAGAAACCTGCGTATGATTTTGAGCCTCTACCGTTATTCAAAAATAAAACTATAATAGGTTACCTAACTGACAATCAATCTTCATTAACCACAGATATTACCGAGAGAAGTATAAACTTCATCACTCAAAATAAAGACAAACCTTTTTTCTTATACGTTGCTCATCCTCAACCACATATACCTTTATTTGTTTCTGATAAATTTAAAGGAAAATCCGAACGAGGTTTGTATGGTGATGTTATTATGGAAATAGATTGGTCTGTGGGGCAAATATTAGAAACATTAAAGAAATACAATATAGATAAAAATACATTGATAATATTTACCTCAGATAATGGACCGTGGTTAAGCTATGGCAATCACAGCGGAAGTGCTTATCCTCTAAGAGAGGGGAAGGGAACGGCATTAGAAGGTGGTCAAAGAGAGCCTTGCATTATATTATATCCAAATAAAATAAAATCGGGTAGAACCATCAATATTCCAATGATGACCATAGATATATTGCCTACAATTGCTGAAATAACAGGGTCGTCGCTTCCTCTGAAAACTATTGACGGCAAAAGTGTTTGGAACATCTGGAATGGTACTTCTCAAGAAAGCCCGCATAAAGCATATTTCTTTTACCAACGTGTAAACGAGCTTCACGGCGTAAGATATAAAAATTGGAAAATGTACTTTCCTCATAGGTATAGAACTTTAAATGGTCGTCCGGGAGGTAAAGATGGAACTCCTGTTGAATATGAATACAATACCATAAATCAAATAGAACTGTACGATTTATCCAGTGATATTAGTGAGACCACCGATGTGGCTGATGCCAATCCTGAAGTAGTTGAAAAAATTAAGTTTATAGCCGATGAAATGAGAAAAAAGCTTGGAGATAAACTTTATGGCGTATCAGGTTCAGAAAATAGACTAATTGGAAAGATAGAATAAGTAGTAGTGATTACAAATAAAAAAATATGAGCCTTTTATCAAAAAAAGATACGCAATTAATAGCAGACCCGTTAGCGGATAACAATCCTATTACCATTCAGGTGTTAGGTATTTGCTCTGCCCTAGCGATTACCGCAGAATTAAAAGCATCTATTGTGATGGCAATTTCTGTACTGTTTGTTTTGGGAATGGGTAACGTAGTTATCTCATTGATGAGGAATATTATCCCATCAAAAATCAGAATTATCGTACAACTGATAGTCGTTGCTACATTAGTAATTATTGTAGATTTAGTTTTAAAAGCCTTTGCTTACGAACTTAGTAAAACTTTATCAGTTTTTGTTGGGTTAATTATAACTAACTGTATTATTATGGGGCGTTTTGAAGCATTTGCGTTAGCAAACGGACCTTGGAAATCTTTTTTAGATGGCATCGGAAATTCTTTAGGATACGGTGCAATTCTGATAATAGTAGGTTTTTTTAGAGAATTATTAGGCTCCGGAACTTTATTAGGATTTAAAGTACTTGGAGACCCAATAGAAAAAACAGGATTGTATTCTATAGGATATGAAAACAACGGATTTATGTTGTTATCGCCAATGGCATTGATTGTAGTAGGAATTATCATTTGGGTACAACGTAGTAGAAATAAGGCGTTGATTGAGGATTAAATAATATTTTTATAAATATAACACTAATGCAAATTACACAAACAAATTGTATCGCCTGCGACAAGGAGTTGACGCCTCCGATGATCTCAACTGTTGGAGTTCTTTGTGGTACATGTGCATCTCAAGGACTATTTCGTAAAAAGATAATCATTACAGGAATAACTCGTATGAGCGGAGACAATATTTGTGTAAGTGGAGTTGACCCTCAAACATGGAGGTTTGTTAGACCCGTATTCCAAACAGGAGGACTTCAAATAGACTTTACACTTGATGGCAAGACACAAATAATTAACCACTTCAATCTTGTAGAAATTGAATTTAAGGAATACAGACCTAACCCAGTTCACCATACAGAAGATTGGATAATAAACGAGAAGTTTGCACCAAGATTTATTAGGCATTTATCTAATGAAGAAATTGTAAAAGTGTTAAATAAAATGGCAATATCAGATTTAAATATGGCTATACATCCACAAAACAAGTCATTGTTCATTGTTAAGGCAGACAGGATTTCAAAAATGTGGGATGAGATAAGCTATGGTAAATTTATGGTGCGAATGAATTTTATAGACAAAGCTCTAGGAACTCATAATAATATCCCAGTTACAGACCTTTTGACATTGAATTTTGTTAAGTATCAGAAGAATAAAAATAACGATAACTATGCAGATGAGTTAATAAAAATTTTTAACGCTAACCCTTATCGCTATATCCGCGTTGGGTTAACAAGAGAATATAACGGAAAATATTGGAAGCAGGTTACGGCAATAATTACAATCCCTGACTTATTCAATGGGCATTCTTTCTCTTTTTATGAAAAACAAATTGGCAACCAAGTATGATTTACTCGATAGGACACGGAAATAAAAAATTTAAAGATTTCTTAAATGAGTTATATTCATTTGATGTGAAATATTTGATTGACGTTAGGACAAGTCCTTACTCAAAGTATAATCCTCAATATAATCGTGAGTTATTAAATAATAATTTGGAGGCAGTTAATATTACATACGTTTTTATGGGCGATAATCTTGGGGGACTGCCTTCAGACCGTTCTTGTTATGTAAACGGTAAAGTTAGTTATGACATTATTAAAGAGAAAGATTTTTTCAAAGAATGCTTAGCAAGACTAATTAAGGCTTATAAAAGAGAGATAAATATTGCGTTAATGTGTAGCGAAACTAAACCCGAAGAATGTCATCGCAGTAAATTAATTGGACAAGAGCTTTTTAAAAAGGATATATATATTCAACATATCACAGAGCGTGATAAAACTAAAGACCAACTTACGTTGATGAACGAGTTAACAAAAGGCAAAAATTTTATTGACCTTTTCGGAGAAGAAGTAAGTCTTACATCGAGAAAAAAATACGAGTAATGGAATTTTTTACAATAGGAGTATATAACTCCACAGAACAAGAGTTTTTTGATAAATTAGTTGAAAAACGGATAGACGCCTTTTGCGATATTCGTCAAAGGCGTGGAGTTAGAGGCTCAAAATATGCTTTTGTAAATAGCGTCAGACTTCAAAACAAATTGTCCGAACTTGGTATTAAGTATGGACACATTATAGAATTAGCTCCACCAAAAGAAATCAGAGAGCTTCAAAAACAAGCCGATATGAAAAAAGGCGAACTTAAAAGACAAAGACAAGAATTGGGAGAAGTGTTTTCAAATGAATATAATAAACGAATACTTGAACACTTTAATTTTGATATATTTATTGAAAATCTTGAAAATATTGATGCTGACAGAGTTGTATTATTTTGTGTTGAAGAACAACCAGAAGCCTGTCATAGGTCTATTGTTTCAAGGAAACTGAAAGAAAAATATAATTACAAAACGACACATATTTGAAAACAAAAAAAGTGATGAAGTAGGAAAGTTAATCAATTATATGATTTTACATCCAGAAAAATTTGAAGTAAAAATATAATTGAATGCTGAAAAATAGATAAATGAACAGACAACAAGTTGATAATTCTTTTTGGCGATATTTTTGATAGTGGGCAAGATTATTAAAAAAATTGGAAATAATTTAACTAAATTTGGCGGAGTAAAGATTATACACTTGGTAATTGAAAAACGCAATTGACGAAGCTAAAATATCAAACAAGAAAGATATAGAAGAATTAGCATTATACGGTATTTATAATAAATAAATCAAAAACAATTTAAATAATAACGGAGTTTGGATTAACCATGCTCTCTAAAACTTATATACTTATGTTACAGGCATTTAAAGTAGCAAAATCTACAGAAACTAAGCGAGGTAACTATACAGTTACCTTAACCACTGGAAGTCCAGCAAGGACTCACAAAGGAATTCCACTGGCTGGTAACCAGAAGACTTACTATATGTTTGTTGAAAAGGAATTCGAGACTAACGAAATTGAACTGGATTTAGATGACTGGATTGTGGATGAAAAAGACACAAAATTTGTGGGCAAAGACGGTAAAGATGTGAGCTTCACAATGAAAGTTCTCAGACCAAAGACTGCTGCTGAGGCAGCAAGAGAAGGACTATTCAGAAAATATTTTCTTGAGCCAGTTAAAAAGCTCCAAGAGTCAGGTAAAATTGATAACCCCAAAGAATGGAGTAATTTTTACAGAAAAAAATGGCTGCAACAAGGAAGGCAGGATTTTGATAATCCTAACATATTTGAATTTAAACTTAGCAAACAAGAACTGATAGACTTATATTGTTATTACTATTTACAAATGCACTATTCAAGTAGTTCTTTAGTGTTTAATAATGGTACTAAAGCATTACTGGAACTATGTAGCCCAAAAAACATTGTACATTTTATAGATTATGGTTGTGGTCCAGGTACTTCGGGTATTGCTTTTAATCATTGGTTGCAGGATAATGTAGATGGTAATAAAAATGTTCGTTATTATGGTATAGACCGTTCATTAAATATGTGTATGAAAGCAGAAAAATTATTGAAAGAGCCTGATTTCTTTGGCGAATATTCAATGTTTGATGTTCCTGGAAAACCAAATGGTTTAATTGAACGTAGTCAACCTAAAAAACTCTACGAATGTATTGAGCGTTTTAGCATATTAGATTCTAAAGAATTAAGTACGGCAATTATATTCAATTTTTGTTATTTATTTGCCAGCGAATCATTAGATGTTGATGAACTTTCGTTAGAGATTAACAATATAATTGATGTAGCGACCAAAAAAACTAAACCTAAAGTAGTAATGATTTATCAAAACCCGGAGGGGTGGTCTTTTGATCAAAAATGGAATGAGTTTAAACAAAAAATAACTAACTTTAAATCAGTAAAAAATTACCCAAAGGTACATAATTTTACATACAGTAATATGCCTGATTTTAAGGTTTCAACAGATATACTAACAAATTATTAATCATGTCTAACTTATTTAGTGATATAGAAGCAGATTCAACAAAAAAGATAGTAGCAGATATTGTTCCAGATTTATTATTTATAAAAAATTATATTTCTGATTATGAACATGACAAGCTAGCCAACTCTATTGATAAAAACACGTGGTCAAATGAGCTTAGACGGAGAGTACAACATTACGGCTATAAATATGACTATAAAGCTAGGAGTATCAATAAATCTATGCAAGTTCAAAACTTGCCTAATTGGGCAAATGAAATAGGAGATAAGCTCGTAAATGATGGATACTTTAGTTTACTTCCAGATCAACTCATAGTAAATGAATATTTACCTGGTCAAGGAATAACTGACCATATTGATTGCGAGCCTTGTTTTGAAGATACAGTTGTTTCAATATCACTCGGGTCACATACAACAATGAACTTTACTAATAAAATTACAAAGGAAAGAATACCCATTGTATTACCACCAAAGAGTGCAGTAATATTAAAAGGTATATCAAGGTACGATTGGATGCATGGTATCCCTTCTAGAAAAACAGACATAATTGGGGGGGTAAAAAAAAATCGTAGTAGAAGAATATCGCTTACTTATAGGACAGTTATACTGAAACAACCTGTTAAAAAATACCCATAGTACAAAAGCCAAACACCTGATACACAAACAACACTATTCTAAATAAACACTACCAATTAATAACTAAAAAAAATGGAACATATAGAATTATTATTTAAATCGATATTTATAGACAATATGGTATTTGCTACATTCTTAGGAATGTGTTCTTATTTGGCGGTCTCTAAAAAAGTATCTACGGCTGTTGGCTTAGGAGCTGCGGTAATTTTTGTATTGGCAGTTACAGTGCCTTTAAACTGGTTGTTAGACCAATATATTTTAAAAGAAGGTGCTTTGGCTTGGTTAGGAGAGGAATACGCAGAGTACGACTTGAGTTTCTTGTCATTTATACTATTTATTGCAACCATCGCAACTATGGTACAATTAGTAGAGATTATAGTAGAAAAATTTTCGCCTGCTTTGTACAATTCATTGGGTATTTTTCTACCGCTAATTGCAGTAAACTGTGCAATTCTCGGAGGTTCATTATTTATGCAATCACGTGAAATCCCAACACTTGGACTGGCATTAACCTACGGAATTGGCTCTGGAATTGGATGGTTTCTAGCTATTTTGGCAATCGCAGCAATCAGAGAAAAAATAAGATATTCAAAAGTACCTGAAGCCCTAAGAGGACTGGGAATTGCCTTTATAATTACAGGTTTAATGGCGATAGGATTTATGAGTTTTGGCGGTATGTTAACTGGTGATAACGAACAAGAAGCAGGACAAGTTAAAAGTGGAAAACTAAAAGTGGAAAGTGGAAAGATAGAAGAGAATATAGAGCCAAGAGCCAAGAGGAAGGAGAAAGGAGAAGTCAAGAGTGAAAAACTGACAACTGACAATCAACACAAAAGAAACTAAAAAATAATGATATTAGGAACAAGTACATTAGGAACAATTATAGCAACAGTAACCGCATTTTTGGTAATAACTCTGTTATTAGTTTCATTGTTATTATTTATAAAACAAAAATTATCCCCGTCAGGTCCCGTAAAAATTACCATAAACGGAGAAAGAACAATTGAAGTTGGTTCAGGAGGAACTCTTTTATCAACCTTGGGCAACGAAAAAATATTTTTACCATCTGCCTGTGGCGGCGGCGGAACGTGTATTCAATGCGAATGCCACGTAAGTTCTGGTGGAGGTGAAGCTTTACCAACAGAAACACCACATTTTACCCGTAAAGAATTGAAACACGGGGTGCGTTTGGCATGTCAGGTAAAAGTAAAACAAGATATGGATATTTCTATTCCAGAGGAGATTTTTGGAATTAAGAAATGGGAAGCAACTGTGGTACGCAACTATAATGTCGCTTCATTTATCAAAGAATTTGTCGTTGAAATTCCAGAAAATATGGGATACAAAGCAGGAGGATATATTCAAATTGAAATCCCACCTTGTGAAATAAAATTTTCTGATATGAACATTACCTCACATCCTGAGGAACACGAAACTCCAGATAAATTTCAAATGGAATGGGATAAATTTGGGTTGTGGCAGATGGTTATGAAAAACGCAGAAACCGCAGAAAGAGCATATTCAATGGCTTCTTTTCCTGCCGAAGGGAAAGAAATTATGCTAAACGTTCGTATTGCAACACCTCCTTTTGATAGAGCCAAAGGCGGATGGATGGAAGTAAACCCAGGTATTGCATCATCTTATATTTTCTCGAGAAAAATAGGAGATAAAGTAACTATTTCTGGCCCTTACGGAGAATTTTTTATCAACGATAGCGAAGCAGAAATGCTGTATGTAGGCGGCGGAGCAGGTATGGCACCGATGCGGTCTCATTTGTATCATTTATTCAGAACCTTAAAAACTGGGCGTAAAGTATCATATTGGTACGGAGGACGTTCTAAAAGAGAGTTATTTTACTTAGACCATTTTTATAAATTAGAAAAAGATTTTCCTAATTTCAAATTTTATGTTGCACTCTCCGAACCAGCTCCAGAGGATAATTGGAAAGTCAAAGAAAATTTAGATTCAGAAGGAGACGGATTTGTAGGATTTGTACACAATTGTGTAATTGAAAATTTCTTAAACCACCACGAAACACCAGAAGATTTAGAATTGTATTTCTGTGGACCTCCATTGATGAATCAGGCGGTTCAGAAAATGGGTGAAGACTTTGGTATTCCAGATGAAAATATCCGCTTTGATGATTTTGGAGGATAAATAGAATTACTGTTTTTGAATTACGAATTACGGATTCAACAAATTACATTGGGTTCATCCATTTGAATTGATACTTGGTATCTGGAATAACAATCCTTTCGGTAATTCTATACATTCTTTCCGGTAATTTCATCAAGAAATCACGTGCTTTTTCTGCTTCTGGAGTCAAGTTAGTGATTTTATCAATATTCCACGTAGTATTTAGTTTTTTAAGAATATCTACATAATCTAAGCCCGTATAAACTCCAACACGCTGTGCTACTGTAGAAAATTGATCGAACAATGTGCCTTTAGCTTCAAAAGATTCTCTCAAGTGAAAAGCGGGCATCACAATTTTGTATTTCATCATATCACGAAACGCCAACATCATTTCGCTGGCATCAATTTTAAAAATCTGATTTACAAATTCGGTATATGCAATGTGATGACGCATCTCATCACCTGCAATAATTTTTGACATCTTTGCCAACGCTTTATGACCTTTTTTACGAGCTATTTTAGCAACATTATTATGAGAAATATACGTTGCCAGTTCTTGAAAACTCGTATATACGAAGTTCTTATACGGGTCAGATGATGTGCCTATATCAAAGCCATCTGAGATTAAATGTTGTGTAGTAATTTCTACTTCACGCATATTTACTCTGCCAGATAGATACAGATATTTATTTAAAACATCTCCGTGTCTATTTTCCTCTGATGTCCAAGCTCGTATCCACTTTGCCCAGCCATTGTCTGGGTCTTGTTCTATTCCTACCACGTCTAACAGCCAAGATTCATAGGTTGGCAGTGCTTCTTCAGTAATAGTATCTCCTACCAAAACTACCCAAAAATCGTCGTCTAATTCCTTAGAAAGCTCTCTTATTTCTTCAACTTCATTTATAAAAGTATCTTTTTGTGAATTGGGCAAAAAATCTGTTGGCTGCCAAATTTTTTCTGCAGGAATCAGGAATTTATTTACAAATGTACCGATATTCTTTTCGAGCGTTTGCATTACTTCTTTTCTGATATTATGTGTTGACATATCTTTTATTTTATATGGTTTCTAATCGTCGTTTCTACTTTATTTACTAACTCATCAAACGGCAATGAATTTACTTTTATTGGCTTGTGCGTTGTAATTGTAATTGGATTTCCCAAACCTAAAGGAAATTTACCGTACTTAAATATTTTCCAAGAATTATTTATTGTCAAAGGTACAATAAATCCTTCTGGATTGTGCTTAGCAATCATTTTTAATCCTCTGGTAGAAAACGGTTTTAGTTTTCCCGTTTTACTTCTTGTTCCTTCGGGAAAAATAATTGCTCCCCACTTTTCTTTGTTGATGTTCTTTGAAAATTTACTCAAAGTACTAATCGCTTGCTTTGGGTCTTTTCTGTCAATAAGTACCGAACCGCCATTTCTTAAATTAAAAGAGACACTTGGTATTCCTCTTCCTAATTCTATCTTTGACACAAATTTAGGGTGATATTTTCTAAAAAACCAGCTAATTGGTGGAATATCAAACATACTTTGATGATTAGAAACAAAAATTAACGTAGTGTCTTCGGGCAATGTATATTCGTTTTTTAGGCGTACTGTTACTCCAATAATAAGCAAAGATTTTACGATAAATAAATTCAATAAGTTTACAAAAAAATTATGTCCTCTGTAACCAAATAATTTTAATCCAATCCATTGTAGCGGATGGAATAATACTATAATTAATATAAATATTAGCGCAAAAATAGGGGATAAAATATAGCTTAAACGTTTCATTTTTGTTTATTTTTGTTTATAAGTTTAGCTTTTTAACCTTTCAATTTCTATCTTTATTTCTTCAATAACTTCTGTATTTATAATTACTTTCTTCCCGTTTTCTTTAGTAGAAAAAATATAAAATACTTTTCCACCATATTTATTTTCAAATTGTTTATGAGTTTTCTCTTGTATATTCTTTTCCTTAAATATTTGAGGAAGTTGAATGCTTTGATTGGCTGGTTTTATCTGAATTCCAATATGTTTTTCATTGATTTCTATAAAGAAATCAACATTGTATAGTCTATCCCATTTATCAGGTGCAGGCTCAATTTTATAGTTTAATTCTTGTTCTAATTGACCATAAATGGTTTTAATTTCTGTCATATACCCATCAAATGTGCGGTTTACAACAAGATTTAGCAAATATTCAATACAGTCTTTTTCTGTAATTTCTTCGACTTCTGCTTGAATAACTTCTGTTATTTTGATATATAACTTCTCTCCTAGTTTTGTTATATGTTCCTTGCTTTTTACATTAGAAAAATAATAATCTTGCCACTCTTTCAATGTTCTTGGCTCGCATTTTCTTATACTCTCAGAAGTCGCCCCGACATTTCGTTTGAAGTTTAGCTGAAACCTATTCATTGCACTATTCAAAATCCATTCTTTAGCCATAACTCTGCTCCAATTTCAAAAATTTATTTTTATTCTTGTAATCATAACTATTATCAACTTCTACCAACCCATTTTTAATTAAATGAGCATTGATAAAAGTTCTGTTTTTTAAATATAAATAGACGAGTAGGTTGTTTTTGTCATCGTGTTTTGTTTTGTCATATTTTATGTAAACCTTTTGCCCTTTTGTTTTAAGCATTAAAAATTCAGTAGCTCTTCCATTTGTTTCCTCATTTACTTTAACTCCTATCAATCTAACAATAAGGTCATTACTCAATCTAATTAATTCAGGACTAATAATTTCTTTTACAGAGAAGTAATCTTCTCGCTTTGTCGAGCTATTTTGGTCTATTTTGGAGCCGTATTGTAATTTTTTTTGGTCTATTTTCTTATCAAACTTATGAAAGTCTTCAAAAATATATGGTAATTCTTCAATTTCACTTTTAAAATCAGTATCAATTTTTACTTGTTTTATAAAACTATAACTTGAATTAAAAATATCACTGTTATTTATTTCTAATTTTCGTTCAACATATGGTATAAATTCAGGGTTCATCTCATAACCGACGGAATTCCTGTCTAATTTTTTTGCTGCAAGAGAAGTTGTCCCACTCCCGAGAAAAGGGTCGAGAATAGTATCTCCAACAAAAGAAAACATTTTAATTAGTCTTTTGGGTAATTCTTCTGGAAACATAGCAATATGCCCGTCTTGTCTTGCTCCGCCAAAATTCCAATGACCATCAAAATATGTTTTCCATTCTTCTTTGGTCATTTTTGATTGTTCTTTTAATTCTCTACTTGGTTTTATAGGTGTCCCAAGTTTTTTAAATAATAAGATAAACTCATAATCAATTGACAAAATGCCATTTCTTGGTGTTGGATAACTTCCCATTAAAGAGGCTCCACCAGTTGTATTTGATGTCGTTTTTTTCTGCCATATTATTGCACCCATATAATCAAATCCAATAGCTTCACAGAATTTTATTATTTCCGTTCGTATTGGAATTACTTTATATCTGCCATAATAAACTGCCCTCGCAAATTGGTCTCCAATATTTACGCACAAACGACATCCGCTATTGAGGACCCTATAACTTTCTTTCCACACAAGATTTAAGTTATTTATATACTCTTCATAACTGTCATTGTATCCTATTTGGTTTTCTGTCCCATAGTCTTTTAATTGCCAATACGGAGGTGAAGTAATAACCAAATCAACGGATTTATCTTCTAATTCATCCATTTTCCGACTGTCGCCATTTATAACTTTATGATTCATTTCTTTCGTAATAATTTGTTCGTTATTTTAAAAGTTTATCTGTTTAAGCAGGTAAACTTTTAAAACCACTGACTCCAAGGTATTCTAGATAAAATCAATAACAATGCCAAGCCATAAAAAATTGCAAAAGTTTTAAATTTTGCTAAATCTTCGGTTTTCTCTTTATGCTTAGACCAGCCTATTGTTATTAGTATAATTGCAAAAATCATTATTAGTGGGTGTTCTACTGCTAATAGCCTTGAGGCTGAATTACTCATTACTTCTGCACTGTCTGTTTTTAGAAATTTATACGCCGGACTCATAAAATACCAGCCTAAACCTATTAACAATTGAATGTGTGAAACGATTAAAGCGAACAAACCTAACCTTAAATCTCTATCTGTAAAGATTCTTTTCTTTACGATACCAGTTATTGCGTTGACTACTACAAAAATTAAAATTGCTACTACTAAATACGCCCAATAAGAATGTATATCTTTTATCATAATTTATCAGTTAATATATTTTAACAAAGGTACTAAATTTGTTATATAAAAAACCACCTCAAAAGAGGTGGTTTTTTAAAGGTTTTAATTAATTGAAAATTTTCAACTATCAATTTTTAATTACTTTCCTAGTTATACTATTTTTATTTACTCTTAAATTCAGCAGATAGATACCTTTATCTAAAGATGAAACAGGGACAAAATTATTTCTTTGAGTTAAAACCCCTTTCCTGACAATTCTACCTCTAATATCAAATAAAGTATAAGTTGTCTTCTCAAGAATATTGTTAACTCTTATTCTATCACTTGCTGGATTTGGTGAAATAGAGATGCCTTTTACACTACGTTCGTCACCTATAGCTGATTGTACAACTGTTCCACCATCTCCACCTGCGACGGCATTGTTATTGTCAACAGAATGTACAGAATTTACCTTACTACTTACTACTGGATTTGATGTACTTGGATTAGATGTACTTGGATTAGATATTTGAAGTATGGTTCCACCACTACCTACGGCCCAAGCGTTGTTAGCGTCAATAGAATATACAGACCTTAAATTCTTCTGAACGTCTGGGTCAGTGTGAGGATCAATACTATTTTGGGGAATCCATGTCTTGCCACCATCAGTTGTGTGAAGTATGACTAACCTCACAGCATAGGGTGAGAAGTTGAAAGAGTTGCCTACGACGAAGCCGTTCTTGGCATCAGCAAAGTGTAAAGAGTTCAATAGTAGGACGTTAACGCCTGAGTCAAACTCTGATTTGACCCAAGTAGAGCCACCATCAGTTGTGCGAATTATATCTTGAGTTCCACTTGTACCTGTTCTATTGCCTACGGCCCAGCCGTTCATAGCGTCAACAAAGTGCACAGACTGTAAGTGATTTGTGAAACTATCATCAACGGTTTGGGCAGTCCAAGTAGTGCCGCCATTAATTGTGTGAAGTATGGTTCCGTTATGGCCTACGACCCAGCCGTTCATAGCGTCAACAAAGTGCACAGACTCTAAAGTAATAGCAGGATCCCCGGGGGCTAAAGCATTCCTGACAGCATCGGTGGTTTGGGAAGTCCAAGTAGCGCCGCCATTAGTGGTGTGAAGTATGGTTCCACGATTTCCTACTACCCAGCCGTTCATAGCGTCAACAAAGTGTACAGAGTTTAAAAAAGTGTTAACACCACTCGTTTGGTGATTCCAGGCAGGATTATGAATAATACGTTCACCGTTGGAGTTAGCCGTGTGTCCCACAATTTCTGCGGTTGCACCAACACCACCGTTAGTTGTGTGAAGTATGGTTCCGTTATGGCCTACGACCCAGCCGTTCATAGCGTCAACAAAGTGTACAGAGTTAGTACCACCTACATTTCCATCTTTTATTGGAAAAGGTTGTTCTATCCAGGTAACGCCACCATCAGTTGTATGAAGTATGAACATAGACTCACCAGCTATCCAGCCGGTTTGAGAGTCAGCGAAATGTACATCGCCAAAACTGTTGGCACCCTCAATGTTACTGCTTTGTTCTGTAACTTCAAATAGTGTCGCAGTAACGGAATTAGAAGCCGCAGATATGTTGCCGGCTATATCTGTTGCGGTTGCTGTAATTACGTTGGCTCCAATCGTCAGATCTAAGGTTATCGACCAAGTACCATCACCACCATCACTTATGACTTCGGTAGCACCAGTAATTTTATCGCCACTACGCAATAGTTGGATGGTGATTCCCGCCTCCCCAGAAGAGGTACCACTAAGCGTAAATGATGCCGTGCTGACTATTGTCTTGGTTAGTTCCGTAATGACAGGGCTTGCCGGTGGGGTGGTATCAATGTTTAATGTATGTGTATTAGAAACGGTGTTGTAATTATCAACAATATCCATAGCAACATCGGCGGCAATGGATACGATGACGCTTCCATCAGATCCGGCTTTTAACACATCAAAGATGTAAACATTGCCAGAGCCAGAAAAGTTGGTTGCAGATGTAATACCTGCCGTGCCTGATACTGTAATATCGCGGACAGCAAAGCCGGTAACATCCTCATTAAAGGTAGCTGTATATCTTAGAGTGGCGGCACTGATTGTGCTGTCACTATCCCCAGAAGTAGATGTGATGATTACAGTGGGTACGGTGGTGTCAATGGTCAATGTGTAGTCGTTAGAAGCGGTGTTGTTATTATTAACATCATCCATAGTAACACCGGCGGCAATAGATACTATGACGCTTCCATCAGAGCTACCTTTTACCACATCAAAGGTGTAAACATTGTCAGAGCCAGCAAAGTTGGTTGCAGACGTAACACCTGCCGTGCCTGATACCGTAATATCGTTAGCACCAAAGCCGGTAACATCCTCATCAAAGGTGGCTGTATAGCTTAGTGTGGCGGCACTGACTATGCTGCCACTAACCCCGGAAGTAGATGTGATAGTTACGCTAACACCGGTGGTGTCAATGGTCAATGTGTAGTCGTTAGAAGCGGTGTTATTATTACCGGCACCGTCCTCGGCAACATTGGCGGCAATGGAGACAGTAACAGTGCCATCAGAGCTACCTTTTACCACATCAAAAGTATAACTCGCTCCAGTACTTTGGAAGTTAGAAGCAACAGGACTGCCTCCGTTTGCCGTGCCTGTTACCGTAATATCGGATAGTTCAAAGCCTGTAACATCTTCATCAAAAGTGGCTGTATAGCTTAGTGTGGCGGCACTGACTTCGGAGCCACTATCCCCAGAAGTAGATGTGATTTCTACAGCGGGTGCGGTGGTCTCAATGGTCAATGTGTAGTGGTTAGAAGCGGTGTTATCATTGCCGGCACTGTCCTCGGCAACATAGGCGGCAATGGATACGGTTACGCTTCCATCAGAGCTGCCTTTTACCACATCAAAGGTGTAAACATTGTCAGAGCCAGCAAAGTTGGTTGCAGACGTAACACCTGCCGTGCCTGATACCGTAATATCGGATAGTTCAAAGCCGGTAACTACTTCACTAAATGTGGCTGTATAGCTTAGTGTGGTGGCACTGACTTCGGAGCCACTATCCCCAGAAGTAGATGAGATTTCTACAGTGGGCTCGGCGGTGTTGGTGGTCAATGTGTATATGTTAGAAGCGGTGTTCTTACTGCCATCATCACCCGTGGCAACATTGGCGGCAATGGATACGGTGAAAATTCCATCATCTCTGCCTTTTCGCACTCTAAAGGTGTAAGTCTTGCCATCGCTAAAGGCAACAAAGCTTCTTGCAGACAGGTTTTTTGTGCTTTCTGCCGTCGTAACTGTTACCGTAATATCGTCGACATCAAAGCCGGTAACTCTTTCATCAAAGGTAGCTTTATAGTTTAGTGTGGCTGAATAGCGTAATGTGGCGGCACTGACTGTGCTACCACTATCCCCATAAGTAGATGTGATACTTACAGCGGGTGCGATGGCGTCGCTTGCGTCATCTGTCGTGGTTGCTGTGATTATGTTGTTCCCTTTTCCAATATCTGGTCTAATCTCACCGTTAATATTGTTTGTTTTCCCTTTTAAATCAAACTCTATCGATTTATTTTTAGAATTGATTTCATCAAACCCTACAAGTTTTGCAGAGTAAATGAATAGTGCTATAATTAAAATAGCATACGTTAATTTGTTGTTTTTAAGCATTTTATTTAGTTATTTAGTTATTTAGTTATTTAGTTATTTAGTTATTTAGTTATTTAGTTATTTAGTTATTTAGTTATTTAGTTATTTAGTTATTTAGTTATTTAGTTATTTAGTTATTTAGTTATTTAGTTATTTAGTTATTTAGTTATTTAGTTATTTAGTTATTTTATAAAGGGGCAAAGATACTATAAAAATTTGGTTATACAATTTTTTTTTGTAATAACGTAATTGGGTAGATTCAACCCCCAAATGCAACTTTTTTATTTACAAATTTATAAAATATATTTTTAGGATTATCATAATTTAGATTTTTTCTTGGTCTTCGGTTAATTTTACGTTGTATGTTTTTGATTTCCTTCTCGCTATATAGACTAAATATTGATTTTTTTGTGGACATCTATGCCACAACCCCGATTTACTATTTGTTTAAAAGAAATTTCCTGATTTTCCATGACTATTATATTTAGTGAGCATCAAAAATAATCATTCCCTTGTGTGTTAAAAAAATTTATTATGAATGTTTCATTTTGTCAAGTATTTTTTTTTTGTGATATTTGTAACTGGATTTCTCCTTGATAAGCATCATTAACAGATATTTTTAAATTAACTGCTAAGACACTATAAATAAGGAAGTTATTCTAATTTTACAGTAATTATTTTTAATGTATTTTGCTGGTAATAAAATTGTTAAATCAAACCTTAACGGAGTATTGATAAAGTAATATTAACTTTTTATGAAGATTACTTTTTTAGGTACCGGAACATCTCAAGGAATACCGATGATTGCAAATAATCATCCTGTTTGTCATTCAACAGATTTGAGAGACAAAAGATTGCGTTCTTCTATCCTAATTTCTTGGAATGATATAAATTATATAATTGACTGTAGCCCAGATTTCAGAACACAAATGCTACGTGAAAACGTGCAAAATATCAATGGGATTTTATTTACTCACGAGCATTCAGACCACACAGCTGGGTTTGACGATATTAGACCATACAGCTATAAAATTGGCGATGTGCCAATCTACGGTATAAAAAGAGTTATTGATAATTTGTACAAACGATTTGAATATATTTTTACAACAGAAAACAGGTATCCGGGAGCACCAAAAGTGTCTATAAATATACTTAATAATAATCCATTTGAATTAGACGGAGTAAAGGTAACGCCTATTGAAGTTATGCACGGAAAATTGCCTATTGCTTGTTATAGATTCAACGATATTGCTTATTTGACAGATGTAAAAACAATTGCAGAAATAGAAAAACAAAAACTAAAAGGATTAAAAATTCTTATTGTAAATGCCCTGCGAATTGAAGAACATCCCACGCACTTCAATTTAAAAGAAGCTCTAGATTTTGTAGATGAATTAAAGCCAGAAAAAGCGTATTTTACACATATTAGCCACAAATTAGGATTTCATTCAGAGGTTGAAAAAATATTGCCAAAGAATGTAATCTTAGCCTACGACGGTTTGTCGGTTGAGGTTTAATATCTTAAGTTTAATTTAAGGCAACTGTACGTCCCTGATATAAGTTGACCGCAAAAGTCAATTTATAATGCGAGCGAGTTCAAATATTAAGGCGTTAAAAATGTCATTCAAAAACCATAAACCTCCTTCGATACACCATTCAGATAGAGGAAGTCAATATACTAGTAAAGATTATATTAAATCATTAAAAGGTGCTGAAACTCAGGTAAGTATAGGGCTAATAGCACAAGATAAAAAAAAGAAGTCTGAACAATTATGTTGAGTATTTATTCTATAAAGATGTTAGGGATATCCCAAACAAAACAACGAGAAAATCCATAGATGACGCTAGGAAAGGGGGTTGATTTAAAAACAATTACAGATTTAGAAGAGTATAAAAAATCTTTTATTGAATAGTAGTTAATGTTTAAATTAATAGAAACTACTCAATTTAAGAGGGACTTAAAAAAGGTTTCTACATATAGCCATCATAATAAGGAACACAGTGTTTTATTGTAAAAAAGAGAAAGGCATTTTTTCCATAAAAAATCGTTATTCATCTCATCAAACAGGCGTTCACTTTCTGAGTAAAAGAACCACAATCCATTCGACTATGTTTAATTTTAACACCTGCGTCAGAAAGAACTTTATAGGTACGGACAAGAGTTTCTTCTTGTTTGTACTTAACGTTAGAATTGCCATTGCGGTTTTCAATATAGACAGGGAGTTATTAATCGAAGCAATTCCAAGAAAGTAGCCCTCAGCCTTCTTATAGCTTCGTTTGGAATCATATTTATCGGTAGGAATAAATTGATTGTCATAATCTAAAACGTAATCTTTATTGTTAGTATCCAACTGATTTGTAAGAACTAACAGATTCACCAAGAGATTATTCATCTTCATATTTATGTTAAAATCATGTTCTACACCGCTTTCACTGATAAATGTCTCTTTAGGAGTAATCAACTCTTTTTGCATGCGAAGCAAAGTGTCTGCCGAACTAACGTTAAAATCCTTAACTTGTTTGAGTTCCTTATGCAGATTAATGGTAATATCCTCTGCACATTCTCCGCCACAGAGTGTCATCAGAAGATAAGATTTAACCATATCACTGTAAGTGTATTTAGATTGCAAACCTCTGTCACTTAAAGAGTTATCTATAAAATTAAAAATATCTGCTTTTTCTAAAGAATTATTTACAAAATTTAATCCACCAAAAGCACTTACAGTATCTGTAGAGTATGTAATTTTCATATGATAATATTATTTTTCACCTAAATAAGTGAAAAATATTCAATTAAAAAAATCTTATAGATACTATTTTTACTGAACTTTTTGACCTTTTTAACTTTTAGCTTGCGGATTTAAGGATTAAATATATTTTTTGGGGATAGCTAAATTATTCTGAAATATAATAATAAAACACCTATATTTGCAGCGTTGAATAATTTCTAAATTAACTTAAACATATTTTTATGAAAAAAATAATACTATTATGTGCCATTCTTAGTATTAGCTTTGCAATTGCACAAAACAAAATTTCAGGAACTGTCAAAGATTCTGATAACGAACCTTTAGCAGGTGCAAACGTTATAGAAAAAGGCACAACAAACGGAACTACAACAGACTTTGACGGAAAGTTCTATTTAACTGTCAAAGACGGAGCAATTTTAGCTGTAAGTTATACAGGCTATAAAACAAAGGAAGTCCCAATTAATGATAAAAAAACCTTTAATATTACTCTTGAGGAAGGACTACAATTAGATGAAGTTATAGTTACCGGCACAAGAACTCCACCTAGAAGTAATGTTTCTAGTCCTTTACCTGTAGATATACTGTCCGCAGAAGACTTAGTTTCTACAGGACAAAACTCTTTTGACAAAGCGCTACAATATAAAATACCGTCATTTAATACTATACAAACACCCGTAAGCGATGCTACTTCACTATTAGATCCATATGAAATCAGGAATATGGGACCTAGCAGGATTTTAATCTTAATTAATGGTAAACGTAAAAACTTAAGCTCTCTAGTATATACATACAAAACTGTAGGACGTGGTGAAACCGGTTCAGATATTTCAGGAATACCAACAGATGCCATAAAATCTGTACAAATATTAAGAGATGGGGCATCTGCTCAATACGGTTCTGACGCAATTGCTGGAGTAGTTAATATTATTTTAAAAAATGATTATAAAAATGGCTCAGCTACTTTACGTACAGGAATTACAGGTAAAGGAGATGGCGAAATGATTGGCGTTAGTATAAATAACGGATCTAGTATTGGTGACGATAAAGGTTTTATAAATTATACTGTTGATTTTTCCAAAATAAACTTAGCAAATAGGCCAGGCACGGTAGATGCACAAGGAGAGTTTGATGACTTTGTTTCAGGAGGAGAAGACCCAATCTCTGGAAGAGCTGTAGTTGATGAATTTCTAAAAAGAAGACCTGATGCGGGAAACATTAATGGCTCACCTAAAACAGCTGCTGCTAAATTTTTAGTAAATGGAGCTTATGACGTAAGCAATAATACTGAACTATATTTTAATGTAGCCTATGTTTATAAAAAAGGAAATAGTTATGCCAATTACAGAGTTCCGTATTGGAGAACGTTAGAAGATTACCCTTATTTATCAAAATTTTTTCCTTCTAAGGGAAAACCAAATAATTACGACGGTTATATTCCTACTTTTGAAGGAGACCTAAATGACTACAATGCCACTGCTGGATTTAAAACTAAAAAGAATAGCTGGAATATAGATGTCAGCTTTACTACTGGCGGAAACTCCCAAACCTATAAAATAAATGACTCTCATAACAGAAATAATGTGTATTCTCCTTCTGTTTGGATTGATGAAAATAAAAATGGAGAAGTTGATTCTGGTGAACTTACACAAGGCTCTGAACTATACAGAGAAAACAGTAAACGCTCTTTTGACGCGGGAGGATTTAGCTTTTCTCACAATGTAGGAAATATAGACATCTCTAAAATATTATCGAAAAAAGTAAGCATAGCTTTTGGTTCTGAATTTAGGTCTGAACTCTTCGAAATATTTAAAGGTGAATTATCATCTTATGATGCTGGTGGTGCAGATTCTTTTGCTGGGAGCAGACCAGAAAATTCTGGAGAATTTATACGTTATAATATTGGCGGATACTTAGGTTTTGAATGGGACGTTACAAATGATTTTTTAGTAAATGCAACAGCAAGAGCAGAAAATTATTCAGATTTTGGCAATGCTTATGTTGGAAAATTGAGCTCCCGTTATAAATTTGCAGATGATAAATATACTTTAAGAGGTTCTATTTCCACAGGATTTAGAGCTCCTACACTACATCAGATTTATATACAAAAAGTACAATATACCTTTGTGGCTGGAAAAGGTCTTCAGGTAGGCGGTTTGGTAAATAATGTTTCTTCACAAGCTAACGCCTTAGATATTCCAAAATTAGATTCAGAAAAATCGACCAATTTTACTGTAGGTTTAGGAGGAAAAATAACTAACGGTTTAAACTTTACAATAGATTATTATAATATTGCCATAAAAGACAGAATTGTTTTAAGTACAGAGATTGTAAAAACAGAAGCTGGAAATACTGCGTTAGATAAAGTTTTAGAAGCCAATAACTTAAATGATTTAAGTTTCTTCGTAAATGCCTTAGATACAAAAACTTCTGGCTTAGATGTAGTCCTTAATTACAAAGGACTGGAATTAGGCTCGGGTAAATTAAATCTCAACTTATCTGGTAATTATACTATTGAAAATGGAAGAGACGGAGAGGTTAATAACCCCGATTTAATTTCTGGTGCTAATCAATCTGTAGTAAATGAAACTCAAGAAGGATTTTTATTTACTTCCAGACCAAAAACTAAATGGATTTTAGGAGCAGACTATAGAATTAATAAGTTCAATTTTTCTTTAAACAACACATATTTTGGAAAAGCTAAATTTGCTCAAGGAGGACTGCAAGACCTTGAAAAATTGTTTGTTGATGAAAATGATATCCCTAATAACGCAAAGAAAAATGGAAAATCTGACCTAAAAACAGAATTTAAACCAAAAATTGTAACAGATTTAGGAATTAATTTTAATGCAACAGATAAAATTACTATCGCATTAAACATCAATAATATATTTAATGTTCTTCCAGAGTGGAAGTTTACAGACGCTACTGCTACTGGTAAAAAAATACTAGACCTAAGCATAGACAGAACTAAAGTTAAAAAATCACCTACTAATTTAATTACATTTAACCAACGCTATTCTCAAATGACTTATGAAGGTTCTCATTTTAGTCAATTAGGCACTATTTTCAATTTATCATTGAACTATAGATTTTAATTATTATGTTCCTAATTTATAGCCAGAATAAAAAACCCTAAAACATCTCAAAAATTAGCTCGTAGTTGCACTGAACCTGTGTGAATTACGGCATAATTCTCACTTTTTCTACCCAAATAATTAAAGTCTAAATTTAAAAACGAATTCAGTTTTTGCTGATATAATAAGCTCCAAGTATAGTTTTTCCCTGCTTGCAAACCCTCTAACATTTGGTATGAAACGGGGCTTTTGATTGCCTATAAAATCATTTAAAAATACGTTAAATTCAGCATTGATTTGATATTTATTCTTATCGGAATAAAAATAAGAAGTACCTAAATTTTGTTGCTGTAACATCTAAAACCTTATTTAACCCAACTTGTCCATTATCTAATTTAATATCAATAGATACGCGGGGTTCAAGAATATCTGAGCAGTCTTGTGTTCTGAGGGTGAGAAAATAGCTCTTGCTGATATGCTTGTCAATGCTAATTGAGTCTGCTTTTGGCTCATTCTTTTTGGAAATAATTTTGAGTATGCTCTCCAATTATCTGTATGACAAATTTTAAGAAAACATATCTTTTACTTTTTCAAAGAATGATTTGTCAGATCCTTTAGGATCTGGAGTAAAATTTTCATCATTTTTCATTTTATCAAAGAACTGTTTTTGCTCTTTTGACAACTCTTGTGGTGTCCAAACATTTATATGAATTAAGAAATCTCCACTGCCATAATGCTCTATGCTTGGCAAGCCCTTTCCTTTTAATCTGAGTATTTTACCAGATTGCGTGCCTGCGTCAATCTTCATTTTTACTCTTCCTGTAACTGTTTCTATTTCTTTAGTAGCTCCTAAAACTGCCTCAGAGAAATTAATATACAAATCATAGTGAATATTTATTCCTTCTCTATTTAGAGTTTCGTGTTCAATTTCTTCTATCAACACTAATAAGTCTCCATGTGCATGATTTTTGCCTGGAGCTTCATTTCCCTTTCCAGCTACTTTTAATTGTACACCTTCTGTAACACCTGCAGGAATTTGGACTGAAACTATTTCTTCTTTTATAATTAATCCGTTTGAATCAGAACCTTTTGGTTTAGAACTAATACTTTGTCCTGCTCCTTGGCAAGTTGAACACGTTGCTGCAGTTTGCATTCTACCTAAAATTGTGTTGGTAACCCGCATAACCTGTCCTGTTCCATTACAAGTACCGCAGGTCTTATATCTCACTCCATCTGCCTGTATTTTTCTGCGTACTTTCACTTTTTTTTCTACTCCTTTAGCAATTTCTTCTAAAGTTAGCCTTACGCGAATACGCATATTACTTCCTTTAACTCTAGCTTGCCTTGGATTTCCACCTCCAAAACCGCCAAAATTACTTCCAAAAATATCTCCAAACTGGCTGAATATATCTTCCATATTCATACTTCCTCCGCTAAAGCCACCGCCACCATGACCAACATTTTCAAACGCAGCATGACCATATTGGTCGTAACGTGCCTTTTTATTATCATCGCTTAAAACTTCGTATGCCTCTGCAGCTTCTTTAAATTTTTCTTCTGCATATTTGTCGTTAGGATTTTTATCCGGATGAAATTTTATAGCTTTTTTGCGGTACGCTTTTTTAATTTCTGAGGTTGACGCGGATTTATCGATATCCAATGTTTCGTAATAATCTTTTTTCATAATATTTTTTGCGATATTCTTAATAAAACAAGAATCTATTTTTATTGCCCAATAACTACTTTTGGATAGCGTATAATTTTATCACCCAGCATATATCCGCTTTCAACTACGTCAATAATTTTTCCTTTTAGATTTTCAGACGGTGCAGGAATTTGCGTAATTGCTTCATGAATATCTGCATCAAATACATCTCCAGACTTTACTTTTATCAAAGCCAAACCTTTCTGCTCTAAGGTTTTGGTTAACTTATCATTTATAAGTTTCATTCCTTTTAGCAATTCTTTGTCCTTTGCTTTTTTAATTTCTGATAATCCTCTGTTAAAATCATCTAAAATTGGCAGTAATGTCGTCATTAATTCCTGCCCAGCTGTCTTAAATAATTCTATACGCTCTTTGGAAATACGTTTTTTATAGTTTTCAAACTCGGCAAACAAACGTAAATATTTATCTTTCTCCTGCTGAATTAATTTTTCTATGTCTAATTCTTCTTTTATAATATCTTGATTTTCATCTTTTTGCGTCTCTTCTTTTACTTCTTGTACCAAATCTTCTTCTGTATGTTTTTCTTTACTCATTTTAAATTTAGTTAATTTGTATGCAAACTATTAGCAAGAATATTGCCAACAAAAAAACAATGACATTATGGCACTGTGTGAAAGTGAAAAACTAAAAGCGACTACTAAAAACTTTTCACTTTTGGTCTATAACAAACGTTTCAGGAAAATGCCAGTTAGGTCTTACTTTAAAAATTACAGGGTGATAAATTACTCTTTCCGGTTGTTGTTTTTTTAAATAATTTCCAGTGTCCCATTTCTTATTATCATTATAATCTACAATTGCTCTGATAATATATTTATCGGGTTTTAACAGGTCAAAATTTAGAGTTGATTTATTTTTATTAACAAAAAAACGCTGAATAAATTCATCTTTTTCATTGTGCAGTTCTATAATAACGGGAAACTTGGTGTTCTTTTGCACTTCCACAGAGATACTTCCGTAGCTTTCGGGTTCTTTGGTGCTGAATAAATATCTTAAGGTATCGTTCTGTGTTTTAAAAACATCCGTTAATGCTTTAGGATACAGCGTTATTTTGTATTTCGTATTATGTTTTTTATCAAATAAAAATGATATTTTGTTAGATATTTTGTCAATTTTAGTTTTATAGAATATTTTTATAGAATCTTTATTAACAAAATAAATCCTACTTGTATCTATTTTTATAATTGGGTTATTGCTAGTTAAGGTAAGCGTATCTTTTAAATCAAGGGACGTGCCAACATTTGAATTAATTTTTAAAGAGTCTATTTTTTTCTTCCTGAGAAATACGGTAATTGTATCAGTAAAATCTTTGGCTGTAATCTTAAAATTAATAGAGTCATTTTTTATAATAGAATGCCAGTAATTTAAGGTGTCTTTATCGGCTTCAAATTTTAAAACACTTTTAAAATCATCCGAAATTTTAGAAAGAAGCTCTATTTTTAATTTCTCTGGATTTCCTTGAAAACCAAAAACTATATGACCTTTGCTCACTTCTCTTGGTCTCACCAATTTGAAAGGAGGAACTTCTTTGTAAATTATAATCGGAGATTTTAAAATACTATCTCTGGGTAATTTAATTATGCTGTCATAAACGCCTATTTTATCTTCCAAGGGATTGAATAAATAATTGATAGAAGCATCTTTTAGAGCGACTAATAAATATTTTCCTTTTTTTACGTTGGTTATGTCAAAAAGTGTTGAATCTAATGTGCTGGTTATGTAATCGGGTTTTTGTTTGTAGATGATTGAGTCGGTAAATTTATCATTAATTTCATATAACAAGACAGTGGTGTTTTTATGAACTTCTTTGTTAAAAGCATCTTTAACACTTCCTCTTACTTTTAGAGAATCAATAAATTCTCCTGTAGAAAAAATGTATTTAAAACTCTCTAATTTATTGCCTTCATTATTATCTCGTATGCTGTTTCCAAAATTAAAAGTATATGTGGTATTTGTTTTTAAAGTGTCTGTAATTTTTATGCTAATATGCTTACTTGGAGTTCCTTGTGGAGTTATTGTCGGATTGTATTTTAACGGCGGAGAGATTACTAATCTTCGTGTTACGTCTTTTAAGGTAATGTATTCGTCAAAATAAATTTTTATTTTATCGCTTTTGAAGTGGATACTTTTATAAGGAGGATTTGCTGTTACCATCAGTGGGGCGATACTGTCTTTTTTTCCGCCACTCGGACTACCTCTTTTCGCACAGTTACTCGTTAGCACGATAATGATAAGCACAGAAAAAGAAAGTTTAATAATCGGTCTCAATACGGTTCAATTTTGCTGCAAATTAACAATTTTTTTTTAAGCCAATTAGATTAATATCAACTTTATTTTATTCTGGACAAGCTATAGTTACGATGCTGATTTTAATGTTTTCTGTTTTTAATAATTCTTTGCAACAAGCTCCCAATGTAGCTCCCGTAGTGATTACATCATCAATTAATAAAATGTGTTTGCCTCTAAATGTATTTGTGTCAGTCAAACTAAATTTTGTGTCCATGTTGTCAAACCGCTTAAAACGCTTCTTAAAAGTCTGCGTTTTTGTATATGAGGTTCTGATTAAAATATCAGGTTTATAAACGGTATCTAATTTATCGGCTAAAGAAATTCCAAAAATAGTTAATTGATTATATCCTCTTTCTTTTAATCTTTTCGGGTGCAATGGCACTGGAATTATACAATCTATTTCATTAAATTCCCCCGATTCTTTAAGCTGAAAACCAAACCAATTTCCAATAAATTCGCCAACTTTCTGATTACCTTTGTACTTTAGACTGTGAATTAGCTTTCTAGTCTTTCCTACCTTTCTATAGAACAAAAAAGAGACAGCCATTTCTATAGGAATTCTACCAAAAAACGATGTGATAATTTTGTTGTCTTTAAAATTTTTATCCCTAATAATGGGCAGGTCGTGTCTACAACGCGTGCATAATAATTCTTCAGATTGTAATAAGTAAGATTGACAAGTAATACATATTTCAGGAAAAAACAAGTATAATAAATTTCTTAAAATTTTCATATTATAAAATATCGTATAAATAAATGGAATTATTTTTTATTTTCTTTAACAAAAAAACATTTATTTTTATGCACCTTTGTCACTTATGAAAATCTATCCAATAGAAACGGGTAATTTTAAGTTAGACGGAGGTGCGATGTTCGGTGTAGTTCCAAAATCTATTTGGCAAAAAACCAACCCATCAGACAAGAATAATCTAATTTCTATGAGTATGCGTTGTATGCTTATTGAAGACGGAAACCATTTGATACTAATAGATACAGGCTTAGGCTCTAAGCAATCTGATAAGTTTTTCGGCTATTATTTTTTGTTTGGAGATTTCTCTTTAGATACTTCTTTGGCAAAATATGGCTTTTATAAAAATGACATTACAGATGTTTTTCTAACTCACTTACATTTTGACCACTGCGGAGGAGCAATTCAATGGAATAGAGACAAAACAAGCTATAAACCTGCTTTTGAAAACGCAAAATTTTGGAGTAATAAAAATCATTGGAATTGGGCTACAAATCCAAATCCAAGAGAAAAAGCTTCCTTTTTAAAAGAAAATATTAATCCAATTAAAGAAAGCGGTCAGCTAAATTTTATCACAAATAATTCTAAAAATGAAATAGGTTTTGATGTGCTGTTTATGGACGGTCATACTGAAAAACAGATGCTTCCTAAGTTGAAATATCAAGATAAAACAATCGTTTTTATGGCAGATTTGCTACCAACGGTTGGTCATATTCATCTGCCTTATGTGATGAGTTATGATACTCGTCCGCTGTTAACAATTAAAGAAAAATCTGATTTTTTAAATGAGGCTGCCGATAATGACTACTTTTTATTTTTAGAACACGATGCTTATAATCAAATTTGTACAGTAAAGCATACAGAAAAAGGAGTGAGATTAAAAGAGAGCTATAAGTTTACAGATATTTTTGGCTGATGGAAGAGAAAGTTAAAAACTAAAATTATAATTATGAAAATTTTAAAACCGTTATATTTTACTGCAATTGTAATTATCACGCTATCAGCTTGTAAATCAATTAGTAATATTCCTGTTCCTTTGGGAGTTGACAATGTGATAAATATCACCGAGAAGAAAACACTTTTAACTGAAGAGGAACAAAACTCTTGGGGACATTTGGATTTGGCAACAGATTCTATCCCTGGAATGAGCGTGGAAAGAGCTTACAAGTTTTTAGAAGGTAAAAAAGGAAAAATAGTCGTAGTTGGAGTGGTAGATTCTGGCACAGATATAAAGCATAAAGATTTAAAAGATGTCATTTGGGTAAATCCCAAAGAAATTGCAGAAAATGGAATTGATGATGATAAAAACGGCTATGTTGACGATATTAATGGATGGAACTTTTTGGGAAATATCTATAAAGAAAATGCAGAATCTGAACGGATACTCAAAAACCCTAAGTTAGTTGACGAAGCTATATATAAGATAGTAAAAGAGGCTCACTATAAAAAAGTAGAAGAAGCCAAAAAAAGTAAGATGAGATTTGAGCAAATACTACAAAGTGTAACGTATGCAGATAACTATATTTCAAAGTATTTAAAGAATAAATCCTATACAAAAGAAGACGTAATAGCAATTAAAACAGAAAATGATACTTTGATGCAAAGTCTCAACATTGCGAAACAAATGTTCAGTTTTGGACTGCCTTCTTTGGATGTAGCAAAAACAGAACTTACCAAAGAGATTACGAGATCAACAGATTTATTAGATAGGGTTAATTTAAAAACGAACTACAGAAATATTTTAGGAGATAATCCACAAGATTTTACAAATAAAAACTATGGAAATAATAATCCGAGTCATTCAATTAAAGATGAGTCACACGGCACCCATGTTTCTGGAATTATTGCAGGAATTAGAAATAATGATATTGGTATGAACGGTGTTGCTAATAACGTAAAAATTATGGCAGTAAGAGTAGTCCCAGATGGAGATGAATATGACAAAGATGTCGCCTTAGGATTGCGTTACGCAGTAGATAACGGAGCAAAAATAATTAATACCAGTTTTGGTAAATCTTATTCTCCAAACAAACAGTGGGTTTATGACGCAATTAGATACGCAGCAGAACACGATGTTTTAATCGTAAATGCAGCAGGAAATGACGGTAAAAATATTGACGTAAAAAGAACATATCCAAACGATTCTGAAGATTTGCTTACAGAAATTTCTGATAACGTACTCACAGTTGGAGCAATGAGTTATAATTACAACAAAAATTTACCAGCAGATTTTTCTAATTACGGTAAAATAAATGTAGATATTTTTGCTCCTGGAGTTCAAATCCATTCTACAACACCAGAAAACGGATACGCAAAATTTAGCGGAACCTCTATGGCAGCTCCTTCTACGGTGGGTGTGGCAGCAATTATTCGTTCTTATTATCCAAAATTAACAGCCAGCCAAGTGAAACATATTTTAATGAATTCTGGAACTAAGATAGATTTTGAGGTCGTTAAACCGGGTTCAAAATCTATAAATAATCCTAAAGGAGAGATAGTTTCTTTTTCAGAATTATCAGTTTCTGGCAGAATTGTAAACGCCTACAACGCAGTACGTATGGCGGATAGGATGGTTAATAGAAACTAAAAAGTGAAAAGTTGTTAGTTTTCCAGCTTCTAATTTCCAGCCTCCATCTCAACTTTTTTTTTAATTCCTTCAAAACAATGTTATTATTTTTACGGCGATTTTAGAAGAGTTTATATCTAAAGGAGAGTTTGATGTTTTTCCAATTACATAGCTAATATCTAAAGCGTTATAATTTTTTGCAAAAAAATATCCGACTCCAAAACCAAAAATATTTTCTTTTGAATTTATATTTTTTATACTTCCAAAATCAAAAATGCTGTAAATATGTGATTTCTTTTGAGTAGAAACTCTAAACTCACTATTTATAAAGGAATATGCGGATGTAAATATAGATTGTTCATTAAAACCTCTGATGCTATTTGTTCCTCCAATTCTGTATAATTCATTTTGAAGATAGTTTTTGGAGTTTATATATCCTGTGTTATTATTCAAAAAAAGGCTAATCCGTTTGTTCAATTTTAACAAAATAGACGAAATCAAATTAATCCTATATTGAGGAATGTTTTCTGTGAATGTTTTACGTTTGTCAAAAGAAGTTTCTATATTTAGGTTAAATTCGTTTTTGTGAAATGAATTGTAATTTAGTTGTATTCCAATAGAATTTTTGTTAAAATTTTCAATATTATTGGTGTTTATTTTAGTCAATAAATTCTCGGACTTTTCAAAACTATAAATCAAACCTACCGACGCTTTGTGGCTTACAGGCGATAAAAATTGTATCTCTGTCTTTGAGTTTAAAAAAGTAGAATCCTGTTTATAAATACTAAAAGCCACTTCCGAAATTATTTTAGTATTAAATAAATATGGTATTCTAGCATCAATTTTAAAAAACTGTCTGCCTTGTCCAGTATTTTTCCAATTGATAGATAATTCCTCGCCAAAATTAAAAATATTCGTTAGATTTAAGTCCAAATAACCGTTAAAAGAAATACTTTTTTTATTTTCTTTTGACGAAAAATTTATAAGACCATCAAAACTATTTGCGTTATTTTTTTTGAGATACATATATAATATGGTAGAATCTTTGCTAAATAATATTTCGGGAGGTTTTTTTTCGGTGGCAAATTTCAATAATTTAGTTTGACTGGAAACAGCAATCAGTTTCTTTTGATTAAATATTGGCTTCTTCTTAAAATTATAAAAATGCCTTAAATATCCTTTAGGAAAATCTTCATAACCCCTAACGATAACAGAGTCTATAACCCTCCTTTTTGATTGCTCAATATGCAAATCAGCATATAATATATTTTCTCTGGCTGTAATATTTATAAGTTTAGTCTTTGAAAACGACTTTCCTTCAGCCATCATTCCAACACTTATTTCCTTCAATAGATTTGGCAATTTATCTATTTCAATTTCTATAAAATTATTTTTTATTGTACAATATGGACTTACCGCCTCAAAATCCAAAATATTCGTTATTTTTATGATAGCCTTATTTGTTTTTGCCCCAAGATTTATATAAACCTTGTAATTATTCTTTTTTATAACAACGCTATCTTTGCTGATTGTGTAAAATCCATCTTTTTTCAAACTTAAAATTAAACGGATAGCCTCTGTTAGCAAACCCTTTTTGCTTTTAACCTCTTTTAAGTACTTTTTTTTTAAGATAATACTATTTTCAATGCTGTCAATACTGACGATTTGTAATGCGAACTTATTGATGTTTTGAGAATACGACATATTCAAAAAACAAATAAGAATAAATATATAAAGAAGTGCAAAATTTATTTTCAAAATTGGTATAACAAGCACCAAAAGTAATCAATTTGGCATTAAAAGGTAACTATTCAGCCGTTATAAGAGAATAATGTTTTTTTATCAAAAGCGTCTTCAATAGAGCGGAGTACATTTTTATTATTTTTCTTCATAAGTAGTTATATAACCTCTTATTCTTGCAAAGTATTTAACATTACTATCTTAATTTAAAACAATCTGATATTTTTTGTTTCACTTTTATCATCCTTAAATCTCTTTCTGCTTGATTATTGTCAAAGGGGACTTCTGCCTGTTTTATAAATTTCCAACCTCCATTCTCCACCCTATTTCTTCTTATTTTAACCCGCGTTATTCATCAGGTTTATAATTTCTATTTTTCTTAGCCATATATTTTTGTCAAGTATAATTTTTTATAATTTTTCGATTTCTTTAACCTTTTTTTTGACATTATCCGTTACTTTTTTGGCAATAAATCATATTTTTTGGCAACAAGGCGTAGGTATCCCTATGTTGTTTATCTGCGACAAACAACCCTTACTGAAATATTAGTTCATAAAACAGTTCTTGATGCACAAATGCTTTTGATAAGCGGTAATAAATTCTTCTTTTTGTTTTTTTGACGGTAGCTCCTATTTTGAGCAGATAGGTTCTTATAGAATTTATTTGCCATTTTTTGGCTTCTTTAAAAGTTGTTTTTTTAATCTTGGTCTTCAAAATAAGGAACATCTCATAAGCAATACTGCTGATGAGTAACCGAAAGAAACTAGCCCCTGAAATATTTAAAGAAAAACCTGACAATTTTAAAAATAAAATACTAAATTTGAAAATTATTAAAACAAGTTTCAGACAGCAACCTTGTGAAACTTAACAACTAAACATAAAAATATAAACCTAATTTTTAGCTTGCGGATTTAAGGATAATTATTAAAACAAACTTATTGTGAAAAAAATACTGATTTTGCTGACTGGAATTTTACTTTTCTTTTGTAGCCAAAAGAGTAAAGCCAATTCCGAAACAATGAAAAGTAAAACCGCCCTAAACTCTAAAATTACAGAGAATGAAGCAAGAGGGGGATTTAACTTTTATGGAGTTGAACTCCAATTATATAATAATGATTCAACAAAAATATTAAAAATCGATGGAAAGTTACGTAAAGCAGGTAGCCCTTTATCTGAAGTAATGACAGTTATTCCATCAGGCAGACAGGTCAAGGTGCTTTCATATTCTGGTAGTTATTACAAAGTAAATTACAATGGAAAAATAGGTTATGTCAATGAAGTATACTTCAGTAGTTTTGCGTCAAAATTAACAACTAAAAAGGCATATAAACCAAACGATTCTAAACCAACAAATTGTGATGAAATTAAATATATTGCAGGAACACCCAAACCTACATTTAGAAATATGCTGGCAGGAGTAAAGTATGCTGTTATTATTGGAAAACCAGAAATTATTAAAATATTTGTTCCCGTTTTCAATGCGTTATTTGAATATTTAGAAGGAATGGGATTTCATATTAAATACCAGAACCTTAGTAATAACAGAATGCAATCAAAACACATGTGCAATGAGGTTCGTGTAAGTCTCATTTTTGATTATGATTTGCGAAAATTCAGCAATATCAAATTGAATTTTATTAGCCCTTGTAATAGTTATATTTGGCATTTAAATAGTTGCAAAACAGTTAAGAGAAGGTTCGTATGACGATGACAATAATAACTTTCACAAAGTTTTAAGAGATATGTATCTGTATAAAAAACCAACGTTTAATATATATAACAGAATTAAATTACCAAAAATAAAGACTTGTTGGAATGAGTATAATATTAAGAAAGATTTTAAACTAAATGGTGTAGATAGATTGGAAGGTATTTATGAAAACTCCAGTAATATACACGCAAAATATCGTGTTTCATTAAAAAAGATTAATGGGAAGCATTATCTAATATATCTATCTGGTGCAGGTAATTCAGGGAATTGGGAAGAAGGTGAAATAAAAGCAACTTTAATTCCAACAGCAACACCATCATTTTTCAAAGCAAAATGGATTATGGCTAATAAATCAGAAAATGACGAAGTTTACATATCATTCAAACAAGGTATAATGAATGTTACTAACTTTAAAGAAAAATCTTTATACATCAAAATGTATCCAACTTTATCAGATAACATTTCTTCTTCTTCGAACATTCCTGTTTCTGGAACTGGTTTTGCTATCACATCAAACGGGTTAATAATAACGAATAATCATGTTATTGATGGAGCAAAAACAATAAATGTTAGAGGTGTCAATGGTGATTTTAGTAGAACCTATTCTGCAAAATTAGTAATAACAGACAAACATAATGATTTGGCTATTATCAAGATTGACGATTATAGTTTTTCAAGTTTAGGTAATGTACCATACACTATCAAGACGAGTAATTCAAATGTTGGTAAAAATATTTTTGTTTTAGGGCATCCACTTCGTGCTACAATGGGCGATGAGGTGAAATTAACAGACGGTATAATTAGTTCTAAAAGTGGGTTCCAAGGCGATGTTACTTCCTACCAAATTTCTGCTCCTGTTCAACCGGGAAGTAGTGGTGGACCTCTTTTTAATAACAACGGTCAATTGATTGGAATTATTAATGCAAAGCATTTAGGTGCAGAAAATGCTTCTTATGCAGTGAAGTCAAGCTATTTAACAAACTTGATAGACTTATTGGATTATCCACCGACTCTACAAAAAGTTAGCTCGGTAAGCGGAAAGTCGTTAACTCAGCAAGTGCAAATAATCAAAAAGTTTGTGTATATAATTGAAGTCAAATAATTTAATTACCAGATAAGATATGTTTGAGTTTTATTGCCAAGAAAATATTTATAATGAATTGACTTCAACCATCGTAAGTTTAATAATTACATTAGTTGCAACATTTTTTGGTTTTTTGGGAGCGTTCTACCTTTCTACAAGGTCGGAGCGAATTCAAAAAAAGAATGAAATTAAAAAACAGCGAGACATATATGTAAAGAGGCTCACGTATCTAACAATCTTAATTACAAGCTCCTTAGATAGTATTGAAAAACAATTAGTAAAATTTGAGTTAAAATCAAAGGAAATAAAAAAACAACCTTCCGAAGTCCATATATTAAAAATTATTGCAAGTGAAGATTTATATCGTTTACAAAAAATGAATTCTGAAGGTATCTTCTTAGTGTACAATGAAATTATTAGTGGAAGTGAAGAAAAACTAAAAGACTACAAGAATATTTACAGTACAATTGATTTCATTTATTTAAAGATAAAACAGACTATTGATTCAAATGAAAAACAAGTGAATTTTTGCTATAGAGACCAAATGTACATTAAGGAAAAAGTTGATGGATTAAGTTATGAGTTAATTAAAATGATAAAAACAATTGAATCAGATGGAGGTGATTTTAAGAATAATATTGATTATAAATTTGCCACTTTTTGGCATAGAAAATATTGTAACTTGGTTAAAAAACAATCAAATTTTGGAATAATTGAAAAAGAGCTAATTATTCCATTTAGTAAAAAATTAGAAGAAAAACACGACAAAAAGACTTATCTCTCAATTCTCTATGACTTCACTTCAAAATCATTAGTTAGATATAATCATTTAAAGACAAATTCAAATAGGTTTGCCGATGAAATGGAAAATATTAGAAACGAAATGTCTGAACACATAAATTATCTGAAAGAAATAAATGATAAAATAAAATGTGCCATAACAACTTATGGCAACCTCTATTAATTGATTTTTAAGCGAATCCTTTCTTATTTCAAAAATATTAAAATTTTAGAAATAGTTTTAGTTTTTTGTGATTTCAATCATTTTTTTGTTAACTCACTCATTATCAATCATATACATGTCTTGTGTTTACCAATTGGACATAGTTATCCCATCTAACCTTATAACTTGTTCATATCTAAACAGGTTGTAGGTAAGATTTACTAGCCCAACAAACCCTACGGCTCGTTTTATTCCTATTGAGTTTATGTAGAGTTTATTCATGCTCTGCTTCATAAAACCAAATACATGTTCTACTCGTGCTCTTGTTCTTGATTTTTCTTTATTTGATTCTTTTTGTGCCTCTGTCAATGGTTTGTTCTTATATCCTTTTTCATTTATTTTGTTATTTACCTCGTATTTTTTAATTGTTTTTTCCTGCTCTTCTCCAGTATAGGCACTGTCTGCCCAAAGGTCTTGACCTTTGTCCTTCTCGGTCAATAACTCGTCTAATGTTTGAGAGTCGTGTACCGAAGCATCTGTCGTTGTATAAGTGTTAATAAATTTGTGCTTGTTATCAACCTTTGCATGGTTTTTATATCCATAGTGTGTTTCGTTGTTCTTTTTTGTCCAACGAGCATCTACATCTTTTTGACGTTTTTTATTAGGTTGTTTATCCCATTCTTTGGGAGTTTTACCTTCTTTTATTTCTTTGTTCTTTTCTTTGCTATTACGCTGTCTTGGTGCTTCTACAAAACTTGCGTCAATGATTTTTCCTTGATGTGCTATTAATCCATAACGTTCCAATAGAGTGGTAAATCTTTCAAATAACTCTTTTTCAAGTCCTTTTTTTATCAGCTTATTTCTAAAATCCCAAACAGTCTTTTCGTCGGGAACTTTGTCATTTAAAGATAATCCCAGAAAACGACAAAATGTCAATCTATCCAATATTTGATATTCTATTTGAGAATCGCTCAAATTATAATAGCGCTGTAGTATCAATATTTTAAACATCAATAGAGGGTCATATCGTTTTGGACCAGAATTAACCATTCTCTTTTTGTGTATTTTCTCAATAGTCTCTCGAAAATACTCCCATTCCACCACTTTATTCAATCGCTCTAATGGGTCTCCTTGTTTACTGAGTTTCTCAAGCCTATAACTCTCTGAAAATAAGGAAGTTGTATTAAGTGTCTTATATTTATTCATATTTCAAAGTTACAACTAATTATTTGATTTCCAAAATATTAATTGTAGAGGTTGCCTAAAATTAAACTATTCAGAGCTAATTTAAGAGGCGTAACTGATACCGAATTTTTCCTGTTCAGATTGCATAAACTTTTTGCATAATCCCCGTAAAATTAATGTGACCCGTTTTTTGAGCGGATACAAAATAAAGTCTCAACACACTGATAATGATAGTTTTATGATTGTGGGTTTTCAAGTTGGGTTAAGTGTACTTTATCTGTATTTGTCTTCGCCAGAACAAGTGAAACATCCATGGCGAAGTTTTAAAAACCTTGTAGATTTTTTTCTTCTACAAATTTTGTTATTTTTACTGGCAAAATAAACCCTATTATGAAATCTTTCTGCAAGATAATTTTTTTATCACTAATAATGACAATCAGTTTAAAGGCACAAGACAAAAACGAGTTACCATATTATGAAATTCCAGAAGCATCAAAAGAATATACGGCAGGTGCAATTGCGAGCAGAATGATAGACGGCTTAGGATTTAGGTATTATTGGGCAACCGAAGGTTTGAGGGAAAAAGACCTGAAATTTAAGCCAAATGACGAAGCGAGAGCGTCCGAGCAAACGATTAATCATATCTTGGATTTGACAAAAGTAATTTTAAATTCAACATTAAAAATACCAAACGAAGGAGGTAAAACATCAGAACTCACTTTTGATGAAAAGAGAAGGAAAACACTAGAAAATTTAGAAAAAGCAAGTAATATTCTAAGAAAAAGCAAAGATATTTCAGAGTTTACTATTATTTTTAAAAGAGGAGATAAAGTAACAAAACTTCCTTTTTGGAATCAGATAAATGGACCAATTTCTGATGCACTTTGGCATACTGGTCAGATAGTTTCTTTTAGACGTTCTTCGGGAAATCCACTTCCTAAAGGTGTAAATTTCTTAACAGGAAAAGTGACAAAATGATTAGTATTCAACAGAAAATACAAGAATTACGAGAAGAACTTAATCAGCACAACTACAATTATTACAGATTAGATAAAGCCACTATTTCTGACTATGAGTTTGATATAAAACTCAAAGAATTGGAAGTTTTGGAAAAAGAAAACCTCGAGTTTTTTGATGCCAATTCGCCAACACAAATAGTGGGAGGGAAGATTACCAAAAAATTTGAAACGATATTTCATAAAAACAGAATGTATTCTTTGGATAATTCGTACTCAAAAGAAGATTTGTGCGATTGGGAAAAGCGTATTAAAAAGGTTTTGGGAATTGACAAAATTGAATACACTTGCGAGCTAAAATACGACGGAGCTTCTATAAATTTGACATATAAAAATGGTCAATTTAAAAAAGCTGTTACTCGTGGCGATGGTTTTCAAGGAGATGATGTAACGGCAAATGTAAAAACGATTAAATCTATTCCGTTAAATATTAACTTGGATTTTGTCCGTGATTTTGAAATCAGAGGAGAAATAATTTTACCGTTAGAAGGATTTTCTAAAATAAACAAAGAACGCTTGGCTAATGGAGAAGAATTATATAGAAATCCGAGAAATACTGCCAGCGGAAGTTTAAAATTGCAAGACAGTGCGGAGATGGCAAAACGCCCGTTAGATTGTTTATTGTACCAAGTAGTTGCGGATGATAGAAAATACAAAACACATTTTGAGAGCCTGAAATCTGCCAGAGAAACAGGATTTAAAGTTCCAGAAACTATTGTCTTGGCAAAAACTATTGACGAGGTTTTTGACTTTGTAAATCTATGGGATAAAAAACGCCATAATTTGCCTTATGAAACTGACGGAATTGTAATAAAAGTAAATTCGTTTCAACATCAAGATGAATTGGGTTACACATCAAAATCGCCACGTTGGGCGATTGCGTATAAATTTAAAGCGGAACAGGTTTCTACGATATTGAATGAAATTACCTATCAAGTCGGGAGGACGGGAGCGGTTACTCCAGTGGCAAATCTAAAACCTGTGGAATTGGCAGGAACTGTTGTAAAACGAGCTTCTTTGCACAACGCTGACCAAATTAAAAAGTTAGATATTAGAGTAAACGACACCGTTTTTGTAGAGAAAGGCGGAGATATTATTCCAAAAATTATTTCGGTAGATTTTACTAAACGCCCCGAAAATTCTAAGCAAACACAATACGCAACTCACTGCCCAGAATGTAATACAGAACTAGTCAGAACCGAAGGAGATGTGAAACATTATTGTATGAATGAGCTTGGCTGTCCGCCCCAAATTACTGGTAGAATTCAGCATTTTATCAGCAGAAAAGCAATGGATATTGATGGATTGGGAGGAGAAACAGTAGATTTGTTACGCAAAGAAGGATTGATACAAAACTATGCAGATTTATACGATTTAAAGGCAGAGCAAATTATTCCGTTGGAAAGAATGGCAGAAAAATCGGCTGAAAATATAATAAAAGGAATAGAGAAATCAAAAGAAATTCCATTTGAAAAAGTGCTGTTTGCCTTGGGAATTAGATTTGTCGGCGAAACTGTTGCTAAAAAATTGGCAAAACATTTTAAAAGTATCGATAATTTGATGAAAGCTGATTTTGAAACCCTAATTTTTGTAGATGAAATTGGCGACATAATCGCACAGAGTGTTTTAGATTTTTCTAATAATTTAGAAAATATTCAGTTGATTAATCGCCTGAAAAGTTATGGAATTCAGTTAGAAGTTTCAGCAGAATATTTGAAAAATAAAACGGATAAACTGGTAGGAAATATATTTGTAGTTTCTGGAGTGTTTTATCAAATGAGCAGAAACGAGCTGAAAAAAATGATAGAAGACAACGAAGGAAAAGTGAGTAGTTCTATTTCTAAAAAAACGAGCTATGTAATTTCTGGAGATAATATGGGTCCGAGTAAACGCACAAAAGCTGAAGATTTGGGAATTAAAATTATTTCTGAACAGGATTTTATCGATATGATTGGTTGAAAGAGAATTACGAATGAAAAGAGAGAAAAGAAAAAAGAGGCAAGATAATTCGTAAATCATCAAATCATTTTACTACATTTGTCTGTTGTATAAAGAAGGTAAAGCGATGAAAGTTGTAATAAATACACTTGTTTTTTTAACTGTAAATCTGGCTTTAGCCCAAGAAAGTAAAAAGGGATTTTATTAGCATAAATATTGTGTACAGATATAATCTTCAATTTAAAAAATAACGTGGGGGAATTATCACTTATGTTAAAATAATAATAAAAATGACTACAAGGTTTGCTCTATTACCTGTTTTTAAGGAATTTCGGAGCTTGTTGTATCAACAAATCAACAATAAATTATGAGAAATTTTGGATTATTATTTATTATAGTTTTTATTACTGGGATATTATCGGCACAGCAAAGTCCAATTCCAAATTATAGACAAGCAGTTAAATATTCGCCAAAAAAAATGGCAAATTTGGTGCATTCTACATCGGTATATCCAAACTGGTTAAAAAAAGGAAACAAATTTTGGTATCAATATAAAACATCTGATGGGTCTAATTATTACGTAGTAGATGCCGATAAAAAAACGAAAACAGAAATATTTGACAACGCTAAAATGGCAAAATGGCTGACGGAAATTACCAGAGACCCTTATGACGCTAAACATTTACCTCGTTTTAAATTTAAGTTTAATAAAAGCGAAACCGCAATTCGTTTTAGAGTTACATCAACAGAAGAAGTAGAAGTTATTGATGATAAAAAAGAGGGGGAAAACAAGGATTCTATCAAGGTTAAAGACGCAAAAAAGAAAAAGCCTAAAATGGAAAAAAAGGTTTATCATTTAGAATATAAACTGGGTGGAAACGGATTAATTGTTATAGATAACAAGAAAAAAGAGGAAGAAAAGTGGAAAAAATGGGCAAATATTGCTCCAGATAGCTCTATTGTTTTGTTTTCTAAAAACTTCAATATACACTGGATGGATAAGGCAAATTTTTTGAAGGCTGTGAAAAATGAAAAGGATTCAACCATTGTGGAAAATCAATGGACTAAAGATGGAGTAGAAAATTATAGTTATGGCGGTAGCTCTTGGGGAGAAAATAACGAAACAAAGAAAGAAAAGAAAGACGATAGAAAAGGAATTTGGGGGACTTGGTCTTACGATTCTAAAAAGTTTGTGTTTCAAAAAACAGACTCGAGGATGCTTAAAGATTTATGGGTTATAAATTCTGTGGCTAAAAAGCGTCCAACATTAGAAACATACAAATATCATATGCCCGGAGAGAAAGAGTTCTCTAAAAAAGAATTGTTGGTTTTTGATATTCCATCAAAAGAAATAACAAATGTAGAGTTAGACACAATTAAACAACAAAGCATTTCAGTTTATAGAGCTCCCAGAAAAAAAATGAATAGAAGCGATGATTTTAAACCGCCATTATTGCTGTCCAAAAAAGGAAATATATATTTCAGTACCATTAGCAGAGATAGAAAAAAGTTAGATATTTGTGTGGCAGACATACATACGGGAAAAGTAACTGTTTTGATAGAAGAGCGTTTTAACACCTATATAGAATCCAGATCATTGGTTTTATTCAATGACGAAAAGGAGATGTTGCATTGGGCAGAACGAGATGGTTGGGCACATTTTTATTTATATGATTCTAAAGGAAATCTAAAAAATCAGGTTACAAATGGATCTTTTCACGTGGCTGGTTTTTCTGGGTTAGATGAAAAAGAAAGGGTGTTGTATTTCACTGCAAACGGTGTAACTAAAGGACAAGACCCATATTATGAGCATCTGTATAAAATAAATTTAAACGGGTCTGGAATGAAATCACTTAATCCGGGAGATTATAACACAATAACCAACACAGCTGACTCAAATAAGTACTTTGTAAATAATTATTCTCGAGTAAATACAACTCCAAAATCGGAGTTGCGTTCTTCTGAAGGTAGGTTGATAATGAACTTAGAAGAAGCTGATTTATCTAGATTATTTGCCACAGGATACAAGTTTCCAGAGCCTTTTAAGGTGAAAGCAGGCGATGGAATTACCGATATTTATGGCGTATTATACAAGCCTTATGATTTTGATTCCACTAAAGTTTATCCGTTGATAGAATATGTTTATCCCGGACCACAAACCGAATCTGTAAGTAAATCATTTTCTGTAAGAATGAATAGAACTGATAGAATGGCTCAAATTGGTTTTATAGTCATCACTTTAGGAAATAGAGGCGGTCACCCAAATCGTTCAAAATGGTATCACAACTACGGATATGGCAACTTGAGAGATTATGGTTTGGCTGATAAAAAATACGTGGCAGAACAATTATCTGATACTTGTGATTATATAAATATTGATAAAGTTGGTATTTTTGGGCATTCCGGCGGCGGATTTATGTCAACTGCTGCGATGTTAGTGTTTCCAGATTTTTTTAAAGTAGCAGTTTCTTCAGCAGGAAACCACGACAATTCAATGTATAATAGTTGGTGGAGTGAGACTCATCACGGAGTAAAAGAAGAAAAGGACAGCAAAGGGAAAATCACATATAAATATATGATAGATAAAAATCAATCACTTGCTAAAAATCTAAAAGGAAAATTAATGCTTGTAACTGGAGATGTAGATAATAATGTGCATCCAGGAGCTACAATTAGAATGGCAAATGCCCTGATAAAAGCAAATAAAAGATTTGATTTTATGCTGATGCCTGGCAAGCGTCACGGTTTTGGAGATATGACAGAATATTTCTTCTGGTTAAAAGCGGATTATTTTAGTAAACATTTACTTGGTGTTGAAGCAACAAGTATAAATATAGATGAGATAAATAGAGAAGTGCCTAATAAGTGGTAGTTGGCAGAGGTTTTTGGATTTAATGGTAGAGTGAGTGAAATTTTAAGTAAAAAACGTAAACTGACTTTGGATATGATTAGAAAACTAAACACTACTCTTCGTATTCCAACTGAAGTTTTAGTTCAAGACTATTAAAAAGGACCAAGATAATTACGAATTTTTAACTTTTAACCTGTTTCCTAACAACCGACAAATGCAACAAAAAATAGTACTTATTGGAAGTGCGGGGACAGGAAAATCATCAATTTTAGATGAGTTAATTTTTAGAGGACATTTTTGTATGCCAGAGATATCGCGAAAAGTAACAATAAAGGCACAAAAAAAAGGAATAGAACAGTTGTTCTTAAAAGACCCTTTGCTTTTTAGCAACTTGTTGTTGGAGGGAAGGGAAAAACAATTTTTAGAGGCTGATAAAAATGACAGTAAGCTCGCTTTCTTTGATAGAGGAATTCCTGATATATATGCGTATTTAGATTTTTTAAAAATAGATTATCCAGAATATTTTATTGATAAAAGGAAGCAATATTTGTACTATAAAGTTTTTATGTTGCCTCCGTGGAAAGATATATATATATCTGACAATGAGCGTTATGAGAGTTTTGAGCGGGCTGTGGAAATTCATCATTACTTAAAGAAAACCTATAAAGAAATTGGGTACAAAATTAATATTGTCCCTTTTGGCTCTGTTAAGGAAAGGACAAATTTTATTTTAGACTCGCTTAAAAACGAGATATAATAATGCCTTTAAAAGTATTAAAAAAATACTGGAATCATCAATCTTTTAGAACTCCTCAAGATAAAATAATTGATGCAGTTTTAAAAAGAATTGATGTAATTGCACTGCTTCCAACCGGTGGAGGAAAATCTGTTTGCTTTCAAATTCCAGCACTATTACAAGACGGCGTTTGCATTGTCGTTTCTCCTCTAATTGCTCTGATGCAGGATCAAGTTACGAACCTTAAAAGCAGAGGAATCAAGGCTTTTGCACTTACTTCTGGATTGTCTCAAGATGATATAATTGCTCTTTTCGACAATCTTAAATTTGGAGGATACAAATTTTTATATCTATCTCCAGAAAGGCTACAATCTACTTTTATACAAAAAAAAATCAAAGAATTAAACGTAAATTTAGTAGCAATTGATGAGGCTCATTGCATTTCTGAATGGGGACACGATTTCAGACCTTCTTATAGAAATATCAGAATTTTAAAAGAGTTAAAACCAAATGTAAATTTTATCGCTTTAACTGCTTCTGCAACCAAGGAAGTGCTGAAAGATATTTCGAGCAACTTGGAATTAAAAAACGTACAGCTTTTTAAAAAGTCTTTTTACAGAGATAATTTGGCGTATCAAATATTTTCTATTGAGGACAAATTATATCGTTTATTACAGATTTTTATTAAAATAAAAGGCTCTGCAATTGTTTATGTAAATAGCAGAAATAAAACGAAAGAAATTTCAAAATTCTTGACTGTTAATAGTTTTTCGGCAGGTTATTATCACGGGGGAATGTCATCAAAGGACAAACAAGAATTTTTTGAAAAGTGGATTTCGGAGGAAACGCCAATAATGGTTGCAACCAATGCTTTTGGAATGGGAATTGACAAGGAGAATGTTAGAGTTGTCATACATTTAGATTTGCCAAATAGTGTTGAAAATTATATTCAGGAAGCGGGAAGAGCAGGAAGAAATGGCAAAAAAGCATATGCTGTATTATTGCAAAACAAGAGTGATATTCTGTTTTTTAAAGAAAGAATGGCGGCATCTTTTCCGTCAATTTTAGAAATAAAAGATGTTTATAAAAGGCTTCACCAAAATTATCAAATTGCGTACGGAGAATTTATAGAAACGAGTTTTGAATTCAATCTTTTAGAGTTTAGCAATAAATACAATTATACGGCTAATAAACTTAGCAATACGTTGAAAATTCTTGTTAACAACGGGATTATTGAATTATCTGACAATTACATAAGAATATCTACTATTAAGTTTTTAGTAACTAGTTTGGAGGTTATTAATTATGCAAAGAACAATATTTCAGTACGATTATTTATAGAAATAATTCTGAGAAGCTACGGAGGATTATTTGAGCAGGAAACTAAAATAAACGAATATTTGTTAGCAAAAAAAGCGAACCTAACGACAGCAAAATCTATTGGATTACTGAGGCGATTGCATAATGAAAAAATTATTGATTACAGGAAATCAAGTGCTAGTTCTGAGCTTTTTTTCTTGCTTCCGAGAGAAGATAATATTGCCATTAGTAGAGTTTCTAAGGATATAATAAAATATATCAATCAGAAAAAGAGGAAATCAGATGCGTTAATCCGTTTTGTAGAAAACGACATTACTTGTAGAAATGTTCAAGTTTTACATTATTTTGACGAAAAGAATATATCTGAATGCGGAATATGTGATGTTTGCTTGTCAAAAAACAAAAGAACTGAAAATATTTCTGTTAAAATAATTGAGCTTCTAAAATCGGGAGCTACGTATGATTCTAAAGAAATATGCAATCTTATAACTATTAATGACAAAGCTATTTTACTAAATTTGCAACATCTTTTGGCAGAAAATAGCATTGCTATCAACAATCACAATCAATATTATATCAAATAAATGAGAGATTTACGGATAATTTTTATGGGTACGCCAGATTTTGCGGTTACCATTTTAAAACGTCTTATAGAGAATAATTATAAGATTGTTGGAGTTGTTACAGCTACTGACAAGCCCGCTGGAAGAGGGAGAAAGATAAGTGAATCGGCAGTAAAAAAATATGCGATGCATGAAGGGTTAAATATTTTGCAGCCAGAAAATCTAAAGGATTTAGCGTTCCAAAAAGAATTGAAAGAGTTAGACTCAAATTTGCAAATAATTGTTGCTTTTAGAATGTTGCCAAAAACAGTTTGGAATATACCAGAACACGGCACTTTCAATTTACACGCATCTTTATTGCCAGATTATCGTGGGGCGGCTCCGATTAATTGGGCAATTATAAATGGGGAGCAAAAAACTGGTGTTACCACGTTTTTTATTGATGATAAAATTGATACGGGAGAGATTATACTTCAAAAAGAATGTGAGATAGGCAATGACGAAACTGTTGGTGAGCTACATAATAAATTGATGTATTTAGGAGCTGATTTAGTTTTGGAGACTTTAGAATTAATTAAAATTGACAAAATGAAAACTGTTAAACAGCCAGAAACAGAAGAGAAAACTGCGTATAAATTATTTTCAGAAACTTGTAAAATAAACTGGTCAGATTCATTAGAAAACATCTATAATAAAATAAGAGGATTAAATCCATATCCTGCTGCTTGGACGATTGTATATAATAAAGGTGTAGAATATACGGCAAAACTTTATAACGTTTCTAAAGAAATAATAAGTCATAATGACGAAATTGGCAAAATAGTAACGACAAAAAAAACATTGAAAGTTGCTGTTGCAAGCGGATACCTTATTATTAATGAGATTAAATTATCTGGGAAGAAGAAAATGGAAGCTCAAAGTCTATTAAACGGGTTTGAATTTGCTAAAGAAGCAAAGATGGTCTAAAGCCTTTGTTTATAGTGTTTTCTCTATTTAGACAAGTATTTCAGCTTAAGTTATTAACAATTAGAGATACTTGTTAACAAAGTCTTGTTTTTTTAGGCTAATTATTTGCGTTAACCATTATTTTTAATATATTTGTGCGTCTTATTTAGACAAAACGAAATAATATTTAATTAACTTTCAAAAATTCAAATTATGAACAAATCAGATTTACTAAATGTAATGGCTGCAGACGCAGGAATTTCAAAAGTTGCTGCGAAGGCTGCCTTAGACTCTTTAACTTCTAACATCACCAATACTTTAAAAGGAGGAGGCAGGATTTCTTTAGTAGGGTGGGGAACATGGTCAGTATCTAAAAGAGCCGCAAGAGAAGGAAGGAATCCTCAAACTGGGAAAATTATTCAGATTCCTGCTAAAAATGTAGTCAAGTTTAAGGCAGGTGCTGGGCTAAAGGACTCTGTTAATTAGAAAATATATTTTTGCATGCCTAAAAAATTCTCTTATTTTTATAGGAGAGTTTTTTTATTAAAAAAAGTAGTATCTTTAGGGACGATTAATGCTGATAGTTATGATTTCTTTACAGCCTCAAAAAGGAAGGCTACTTATTGCAGAGCCGTCAATATTAAATGATAATTCATTTAATAGAACTATCGTTTTGTTAGCGGAGTCTCATAAACATAGTGTTGTCGGGTTTATTTTGAATAAGCCTTTAGTGCTCACAATAAATGATTTAATTCCTGAAATTAGCTGTATATTTAATGTGTATCAAGGAGGTCCTGTAGAGCAGGATAATTTGTATTTTATGCATAGAGTACCACATTTAATTCCTGAAAGCATCACAGTTGGAAAGGGCATATTTTGGGGTGGAAATTTCGATTCTTTAAAATATTTATTAAACAATCAATCTATAGAGAGTAGTGATATTCGTTTTTTCTTGGGATATTCTGGCTGGGATGTTAATCAATTAGAGAATGAGCTAAAAACAGGTTCTTGGTTTGTTTCAGAAAATGATTTTCCAAATATTTTTGATACAGATAATTATAGTATTTGGAAGAATAAGTTGTTGCAAAAAGGAGGAGAATATAAAATATGGGCAAATGCACCAAGTGATATTCATCTGAATTGACGTTTAATTGTGTAATCGTAAATCAAAATTATACGCTATATTTTGTGGTCAAATTTGGGTTAGTTATTATTTCAACTTTTAGGCTGTTTGCTAATTTATCTGCTACTTCACTTTTAAAAACTCTTTTCCTGTAATTTGTAATTGGTTGAATTCCAATTATGGTATTTGTCAGAAATATTTCGTCAGCTTTTTGCATTTCAAAAGGAGATATAACGGTTTGCTCTACTATAAAATCGCTTCTTTTTTCAATAATCTCAATAATTTTTTTTCTAACAATTCCTTTTATACAACCCTCTGTTAAGGCTGGTGTTCTTATTATATTCCTTTTTACTAAAAAAACATTGGCATTGGTAGCCTCTACAATTCCTTTTCTTTCATTTATCAAAATGCAATTATCTAAGTCGTTTTCTTTCATATAAATGCTAGATAATGTATTTAGCATCCTGTTGGTTGTTTTAATTGTTGATAATAACCCCGAATAATTATAAAAATCCTTAAAAATGTCTATTGTATAAATATTTTTGGTCTTATAAGTATTGGGAGCGACTTCTATCAGGTAATCTATCTGGTTTGTTTTTGGAGTGTATAGCCCACCATCTTTTCTATATATTGATAATCGGACACGATATGATTCAGAATATTCTTGTAGATTTACAGTTTTAACAATTTCTTGCTCAAGAAATTCTAATGTAAGCTGCATAGGAATTTCCATACGCAACATTCTCATAGAAGCCATCAATCTAAAATAGTGATCTTCCCAAAAAATAACATTATTTTGCCTTACATTGATGGTTTCAAAGATAGCATCTCCATATCTAAAAGCTCTATTTTGTGAGGTAATTTTGAATTTTTCTAAATGAAGTAATTTTCCATTGTAGTTTAGCATATCAGTATTTTGAATGTATAGATTCTTAGGCTCCAATTACGTTTTTTAATTCTTCAACTTGACTTTCCCATAGCATTTTAGAGGCTTCCACTTCATCTTCGCTATCGGCAAAATCTGTAATTATTATAGAAACATCTTTAGTAAGTGCATCTACTTGGATTCTAAATTCAAAATAACTTTCGTCATCTTCACTTTCTATCCATTTATACTTTATTCTTTCTCCATTCTTATTTATTAATATTTCAGCTTTTTCTTCTATTCCGCCCCAAGTAAAAGTTATCAACTTGCCTCTTGAGTTTACTTTATCTGCAAACCAACCTTCTAAACCAGAGGGAGTTGCAAAATATGTATATATCATATTTGACGAAGCATGTATTGGAATTTCTACTTCAAATTTAACTTTGCTCATTGTTTATTTCTTAGGTGGCCAATATAGACAAATATTTATTTTAAAAAAATTAAAAATTTAGTGCATAAAAAATTATATTTGCACCCGTATTAATTAAGGCGAGGTAGCTCAGTTGGTTAGAGCACAGGATTCATAACCCTGAGGTCGCGGGTTCAAATCCCGTCTTCGCTACAAAACTATATAATTTTTTGATTATCAGGGAATTATGTAGTTTGTATAAAGAGTACATAGAAATAAAATGCTAAATTTAAGAGTTTAGTTATCCTATTTATTTATTTTTGTTTATCAAATAATAAATAGAAATATTTATCGTTAGTCTTATGCAGACTAATATCTTTAGATTACATAATAATGGATAGAGCAATGTACGAGTACACGAGAACTGTGCTTAAAAAGGTGAGTTTTAACAGAGAATTATTTTATAAGGAACTAGAAAAAGCTCTGAAAATATTGTTGCCGCACGAAGTAAGTGAGTTGATTATATGGGTAAAAGAGTATATATCTAACAAGCCAGAATTGGGTGTTTGTTTGGTTTTAATAAAATAAATAATACTAATTTAATTGAAAATTTGTAATTCGTAATTTCTATTATCTGTTTATATTTTTTCTTTTAGTATATCCGAAGAGTCTGTCTTTCTTTATAATTTCTGAGATTCCTTTTGGTAGCATATCTTCCCATCCGCTCTCATTATTTATAATCATTTTTAGTACTCTACGAGAAAAAATATGTAATACTTCGGTATTAAAACTTTTTATGTCAATAAGTTTGCCATTGTATTTAAAGAATTTATATAATTCTTTTATTCTAGGGTGTACTTTTAAATTTTTGCTGGTAATGTATTCGCCAGTTTCTTCGTCTTTATATGGATACATATAAATTCTTAAATCTTTGGTAAATAACTTCCCAAAAGCTTCTAAAATTCCCCCACTTACATCTCGGTAATATTTTTCGTCAAAAATCTGAATTAGATTATAAACTCCCATTGCTAAAGCCATTCTCTCTTTGGTAAACTCACTAAAGTATTCTACCAGTTTGTAGTATTCCTTAAAGTTTGTAATCATTACATTTTGTCCTAAAGAGCAAAGTAATTCTGCTCTGTCTAAGAAATCACGTTCGTTAATTTCTCCTTCGGCACGTAGGTTAGCTAATGTTATTTCAAAGATAATTTGAGTGTTTTTAGGGTTAACTTTCTTTTCATTAAAGAAAAGTTCTTTGGATTCTTCAAACATATCCATATTTACTTTAGTAACAGGTCTGAAACTGCCGCGCAACGCTAATATATTTTTTTTATAAAGAACCTGTGCAGGTAATAAATTATTACCGTCATCATCAAACATAACGGCGTCGGTCATTTCGTTTTTTACAAGTTGCAAACTCATCAATCTGTTATCAACGTACATAAAACGCATACCAGAGAAGTTAATCATATCAATCTCCAATTGGTCTTTGTCTAAGTTATCATAAAAAGATTTTACTAATTCCTTAGGATTATCGTTCATATATAAAGCTCCGTAAATTAAGTTCACACCTAAAATACCGAGAGTTGCCTGTTGCAAACGAGCGTCAGTTTCTTTAAAACGAAGATGTAAAATAATCTCATTATAATCTTCGAGCGAGTCTAATTGAAAACGAATTCCAACCCATCCGTGACCTTTAAATTTTTTGCTAAAATTGATAGTAGCGACAGTATTTGCGTAGCTAAAAAATAATTTATCTGGATGTTTTTTACGGCTTAGACGGTCTTCAATAAGACCAATTTCATAGTTTAGCATTGTTTTTAAGCGGGATTCTGTTACGTAACGGTTGTCAGCCTCAACTCCATAAATCGCATCAGAAAAGTCTTTATCGTACGCACTCATTGCTTTTGCGATAGTTCCTGATGCTCCTCCTGCTCTAAAAAAATTACGAACAGTTTCTTGTCCTGCTCCAATTTCTGCAAATGTGCCGTAGATATTTTCGTTTAAATTAATACGTAATGCCTTGCTTTTAGTAGTCAATACATCACTTATTTTTTGGTCTCCTTTTAGGGTAATAGCCATTGATTAGTTTTTATGGAACAAATGTACTAAAATTGAAAGTTTATAGACAGTTTTTATGTTATTTTTGTAAAGGGTAGATTCAACTCCCAAGTGCAAGTTTTTTATTTTAGTAAATATATTGGCAACCTCTATAATTAATATTTTGAAAATCAAATAATTAGTTTTAGATTTGAAATATGAATAAATACAAGACACTTAATACAACTTCTTTATTTTCAGAGGATTATATGCTTGAAAAACTCAGTAAACAAGGAGACCCATTAGAGCTTTTTATTAAACTTAAGGTAACTACTCAGGTGGTCTATAATATGTATTTTCCTGATTATAAGCTGATTAAAAAACCACATTATTTTTTAACAAAACTTTAACACTTACGTGTTTTACTGATTATTAGTTTTTTATAAAAAATTAGTTGAGAAAATAAATTTACATAAATAGATTTTTCTGTATCCGCTCAAAAAACAATGTCACATCAGGCTTTCTGTTTTATGCTTATCCGTAAGGTTCCCCAAGCCAATCCCATCTGTACGATACGGATGCTATCATTATTCTGTCAAATTTATTTTCAAAATGCCTTCGATTAAATTTATAGCAAAATTCATTCAGGTAGTTCTGCAGGAAATCATCATCTATTCTATGATGCACGTCCAACAACAACCTTTTGGCATTGCTTATAGCTTTGTGTACCCAAGGGAGTATTGTATTAATTTCTTTTTTCTTCACAACTTTTACTGTCAAGATTATAGTCTTTATTAAGTTCAACATAGCTTGTTGAACCATCTGACACTATTTTAGTTCCTTTTTCAAGTATGCTGTCTACTGCTTTTTAAAGTTGTTCTATGGGTACATTTTTTACATTCTCATTGCTCTCTTTTCTTCTTCCAATAGTAGGTTTTGTTGCCGCATTTTTTGCAGACAATTCCTTCCTGTTCTCTGTATTTTTTAAATGTTTCCCTGCAACTATTCTCATCTGGAAAATGTTTTGCAAAATCTATTAGTATTATATCTATGTTTTTAGGCAAAGATAATTATTTATGAGGAAACATACGGATTAGCATAAAGAATTAATTTAAAATTGAGAGTTGAAAACTGGAAGTTGGAAGTTGGAATTCAAAAATTAATGTTTTTGAGACAAAATGTTATGCACCCACTTTTTATAATTGGCAACTAAGAAATAATACATATATTTGCAGTAAATCATACTATTATGTAATATAATAAGAAGTGCAAATAAATCACATTAGATGTAGAAGCTATCGCTTTGTTGCAAATACAAGAAGAGTGAGAGGGACTAAAACTTAAAAATTATATATAGCATATATTACGAGAAAAAGCTAATGATTTTGAACTGACAAACAAATACAAATCTATGATAGATGAAGCCAAACTTAATATAAATAAAGCATCACATTTATTATTTAAAGATTTCCGCTTCGTTAAATGGGTATGTTTATCAGCAGTCTAATCAAAACCATTGACGAATTAAAAGTAAACTATAGTCATAATCAAATGAGGTATAGAGGCATACGAACTGCTAATAAAGTCTTTCTTTTTGGAATACATTCTTTTATTGAGGGAACTACTTTACGAGTGTTTAAAATCCTACGTCACAAACAGCTTTACAAGTAATTTATAATATTTACACGCCTTGTTGCACAACAATATTTTTGGCACCATAACCTAAATTGAAATACAATCTAACATATAAGCCTTTTGGAATACAAGCAATTCTAGTAGAGTGGACTCACAGAATTGATGAAAAAATACTGAAAGATATTATCTTATTTAAAGATGCAATTGCTACGGCAAAAAAGAACAAAATCACAGATATTACAATAGGATATAATTCGTTGACAATAAAATATAATGACGAATTAATTGATATTTATTTAGAAACAGAACTGTTAAAATGTATCTATACAAAGCCATTTGCTAAAAATAAATGTGATAATTTTATCTGGGAAATTCCTGTTTGCTATGACGAAAAATTTGGTGTTGATTTGCAAGACATTTCTGCCAAAACTAATTTAACTGTAAAAGAGATAATTCAACTTCATCACACTAAAATTTATACGGTTTATTTTATCGGATTTTTACCGGGTTTCTTATATTTAGGAGGCTTAGACAAAAAAATATTCGCCGAAAGAAAACCGACTCCAAGACTAAATGTAGAAAAAGGCTCTGTCGCTATTGGTGGTTCTCAAACTGGAGTTTATCCGAATAATAGTGCCGGCGGATGGAATATTATAGGCAAAACTTCAATTCAATTTTTTGATGTAACAAAAGCAAATCCTTGTTTTGCGAAATCTGGAGATAAAATTAAATTTAAGCATATCGAATTACAAGAATTTTACGAAATTCAAGAACAATTGAATAGTGATAATTATAAAATTGATAAAAAACAATTAGATGATTAAAGTAATATCATCGGGATTTTATTCAACTATTCAAGATTCAGGTAGAGCGGGTTTTGCAGATATTGGAGTTCCAATTTCTGGCGTAATGGACAGCTATTCAGCTAAACTAGCAAATCATCTGCTAAATAATAATGAAGATGATGCCGTGTTAGAAATTACATTTGGCAACTGTAAATTGTCGTTCGAAAACCAAAGTTTGATATGCGTTTCAGGAGCTGACTTCTCTCCAAAAATAAACGGTAAACGGATTGCCTTAAACTCAGTTTTGAAAGTTAAAAAAGGAGATTTATTGTCCTTTGGAAATAGGAATTACGGGGTGCGAAGTTATTTGGCTGTTTTGGGCGGATTTAAAACAGAAAAGATAATGAAAAGCAGGAGTTTTTACAAAGGAATTACCAAAAATTGGCTACTTAAAAAAGGAATGTTATTGCCAATACAGGCGTTTAATAAATCTGTAGAAAAAACATATTCGTCAGTAAAAATAAAAGAAAGTCATTTTCAGTCGCAGATATTAGAGTGTTATGCGGGACCAGAATATGATTTTCTTTCTGAAAAACAAAAAAAAGAATTGCGGGAAACAGTATTTACCGTTTCAAAAGACAACAACAGAATGGGCTACCAATTGGAAGAAATAATAAAAAATAATCTAAAATCTATGTTGACATCGGGAGTTTTACCGGGAACAGTTCAGTTAACTCCTTTCGGAAAAATGATTGTTTTAATGCGGAATTGCGGAGTTACAGGAGGCTACCCGAGAGTGTTACAGTTAACAGATTATTCTATTGATAAATTATCTCAAAAAATAGCAGGTGATAGGGTTGAGTTTAGAGTTGCTAAACCTGACTTTAAACTTACAGACTGATTAGTTACAAAATAAGTATTTATATTTATATTTCTTTTCATATATGGAGTTGTTATAATAATTCTATGATTCTTTTTGCACTTTTAACTGGGTTTAAATCTTGCAATAACGATAATCTTTTTTTAGAATTTTCCTTTTTATAGTCTTTCTGAATTAATTTCTCTATAGTATCTTTGAATTCTTTTTTAGTATTTGCCAAATGACAGGCTCCTTCAAGTCCCGTATCTTCAATCATTAAAGTATTGGCAATGATAAACTTACCTCTGCATAATACATTCAAAAGTTTTAACTTAATGCCTGTTTTTTGAAAGGTTAACAAGGTGTGTATATGTGCTGTTTCAAATAATAAATCTAATTGTGTTTCTTTTTTTAAAATGTCAAAAGATATATTCTTATATCTCGATATTTCTTTTATAACTTTCTTATTTTTAAAACTACTAGCAATTACCAAGTTATGTTTCAAGTTAGCAAAAACATCTATCATAAATAATGCTGATTTGTAGTTGTCAGAAACTCGTAAGTCACCGTGCCATAGAATAAATTTATCTTTTATGTCATTTAATTTCCCAAATTTATGGTTATAAAAAACAGGTATATATATTGTTTTGCTTCCAAATCTATGATTAAAATAAAGTTGCTCAAACTTAGAGATGGTTAAAATATAATCTGCTTTTAGTAAAATGCTTTCATAGCTCTTTAATTTTTTAGCTTCTATTTCAAAGAATATTTTTTTTAATTTGCTTGTTTCACTCTTTCTCAATCCTTTATAATAATAATGCTCAATATTATGTGTTCTAATGAGTATCTTTCTATTACTAAAGTCATTTTTAATAAGAGGATATGTGGTTTTAAGTCCTTCAAAAAGAATGGGAAAACTATCTTTATTTAGGTTTTCTATAAGAGTTTTATCATTTCTAGTTTTTGCTGTAAATGGTTTTCTGGAAAATAGATTTATAAAGAAATTACCTCGAGTATAATAGTAAACTTTTTTGCAATATTTATCGAGTTCTTTTTGTCTTCCTCTCCCAAATTCATAAGTGTGCAAGTATATTTCAACTCCTTGTTCTGCTAGATTTTTTAGTTTGTAGAAAACGTCTATAACACCTCCGTAATTTGGAGGGTAAGGAACATCAAAAGATATAATATGCAAGGATTTTATAATGGTTTTATTTAGCAAATTACAACAGCTTTTACAAATTAATTAATTTAAAAGTTTTCCCTAAAGGGCTAGTGATATAGATAAACAAAAACACAATTTACATTTCTAATTGAAGTCTCATAGAAACATATCTTTAACAAAAATACGAATCTAATTTAACTCTCTCTTTTTCCCAGCATAAATCTCCTTTTGCTTTCTGTTGATTTGCAATAATTTGATCTCGTAAATCCGTGTTTTTCAACAATTTTTCAACCGTTTTTGCAATTTTTTCAGGTGATGTATTTTCTACAATTTCTCCAACTTTATACTGACGAACAATCCTGCTGATTTCCGGTAAATCTCCAGAAATTATCGGTAATTCTGCGTGAATATAATCAAATAATTTATTGGGTAAAGAAAATTCAAAACTCTTCCCCAACGGCTCTTCTAAAATCATTCCTACATCGGCTATTTTCGTGTAATTGGGTAATTTATCATAAGCTATTCTGCCTAAAAAATGAACTCTATTTTGCATGCTTTCTTTTTTGACAAATTCTTTTAACTCTCCTTCTACTTTCCCACATCCTATAATCACCAAATCTACTTTATTGAGAAATTGTAACGCTTTTATCATTGGTTCTATTCCTCTCCCGAGATTTAAAAGTCCCTGATATAAAACAACTTTATTCTTTGTAGGGAAATAAACTTCCTCCTCTGTAATTTTTCTGTTCAAAAAAGGAAGATTTCTTATAACTCCCATATTGTTTTTATACTTTTTATTATAAAAATTAGAAATGGATTTGCTTACCGTGTAAGAATTTTTTATTTTGGGTAAGAAATAATTTTCAAGCCCTCTCCAAAACGATTGAACAAACTTTCTTCCTTGTAATTCTGGAACTTCAGAAAAAAGCTCATGACTATCATAGACTAATGTTGCTGATTTTATTTTACTTCCAAAAAAACAAGCTACTAATGTATCTAAATCATTTGATAAAATATAATTGTACTTTCTGAATAATAAATGCAAAAAGAGCTTGATATTATATTCTGCATAAAACAAAAAATTGTTGTTAAATATATGTTTTGTTCTCTTTATTTTGTATTCTCTATCAACCAAAAAACTGTCCGATAAAACTCTACCGTAAACGAGTACATCAAATTTTTTGCTTATTAAATAATCACAAACCTTGTGTATTCTTTGGTCTGTAAAGACATCATTTGTAACTGCAACAAGAATTTTTTTTTTCATAAAAGCAATTTTACATCGATAATTCTTTTTAGATAGTTCTATTACACAACTTCAAACAACTCACCGCCTTCACACTTGATGGTTTTTTGTTTAAATTTTACAATCAACGCATAATCGTGTGTTGCCATCATAATAGATTTTCCGCTTTTATTAATTTCATTTAACAATTCCATTACTTCTAATGATGTTTTTGGGTCTAAATTACCCGTTGGTTCGTCTGCTAAAATTAATTCTGGGTCATTTAATAATGCCCTTGCAATTGCAACACGTTGCTGTTCTCCTCCAGAAAGTTCAAAAGGTTTTTTAAAGTATTTGGTTTTCATACTAACTTTTTCTAAAACCGAATAAATTTTTTCTGTTATAGCTTTTTTATCTTTCCAATCTGTTGCTTTTAGTACAAAAAGGAGGTTATCAAAAACCGTTCTATCGTTTAATAACTTAAAATCTTGAAAGACAATACCTATTTTTCTACGCAAAAACGGAATTTCTTTTTGTTTTAAGTTGCCTAAATCAAAGCCGACAATATTTCCTTTCCCTTTTTTAAGAACTAAATCTCCATACAAAGTTCTCATCAAACTACTTTTGCCACTGCCAGTTTTACCTATTAAATAGAGAAAATCGCCCTTATCAACTTTTAGATTTACTTTGGATAAGACTAAGTTGTCACGCTGATAAATCTCTGCGTTCTTTAAATGTAAAATCTCATTTTTCATAGAAAAGTAATTTTTACAAAAATATCATTTTATTATCGGCAATCAATAAAATTACGAATTACGATTGAACAGCTAAAAACTACAACCTATTAGAGTAAAGACTTTTAATAATCCCGTCGGTCAATCCGATTTTTGGAGCATAAACTTTCCTTGCACCGCTCCATTTCATCGCAGATAAATATATTTTGGTTGCATTAACAATTACGTCAGCCACATCGGTATTTAAACTAAGTTCGGAAATTAATTCTTCATAACTCATCTTTTTTAAAAACTGATATTTTGCATTCAAATAAATGTAAGAAATTGGTTTTTCAGCAGTTACACCAGACATTTTAAAAATTCTGTTAATATTTCCGCCAGAGCCAATCAGTATTACCTTCTTTAAACTAGCAGTATTTTTTTCAATCCATTTCTGAACCTCTTTAAAAATAATTTTATTTTCAGATTTCTTATTATTAATAAGCCTAACCGTTCCCATTTTAAAAGACTTAGAATTTATTATTTTCCCGTCAGAAAAAACTGTAAATTCTGTACTTCCGCCACCAACATCAACGTATAAATAAGAGTTATGAGTTTTAATTAACTCCGTTAGGTCGGTAGAAAAGATAATATCCGCTTCCTTTTTACCGCTGATAATATCAATTTCAATTCCTGTTTTAAGAAGAATTTTATCGGCAACTTTTTGTCCATTTTCCGCATCTCTCATAGCAGAAGTTGCACAGGCTTTATACCTCTCCACATTATGAACTCTCATCAACAATTTGAATGCCGTAACAGCGTCAATTATTCTATCCGTATTTTTTTGGCTTATTTTACCTGCAACAAAAGCGTCTGCTCCTAAACGAATAGGCACACGAATAAAAGATGATTTTTTGAATTTTGGAAGAGAATCTTTCTCAACAATAATATTAGATATTAATAATCTGACGGCATTTGAACCTATGTCTATGGCTGCGTATTTTTTTATCTCCAACGAAAAATTTATTTAAATTATTTATGATTTTCAGGAGATTCAACCAAAATTGTCTTTCCCTTTTTTATGCTTTTCCAATGCTTGTTGTCAAACTTAATTCCGATAACACCGCAGGTAGAAACGTGTGCAATCGGCTCGTCTCCAAATTTATTTACAAAGGTATTAATTCCGTGATCGTGACTAAAAATAATAGCACTACCAAAACTATCATCTAAAGATTTTATGGTTTTCACCAAATATCCATCGCTAAAACTATACAGCTGTCTTTTTATCTTCAGATTGGATAGAGGATACCCAAAATTTTCGCAAAAAATTACTGCCGTGTGCAATGCTCTATTTGCACTGCTAGAAACAAATACGTCTGGTTTTTTAATTTTTTTTGACAAAAAAGAAGCCATTAAGTGAGCATCATTAATGCCTCTTTCTTTTAGTGGTCTGTCAATATCTTCAACGCTATCGTATTTCCACGAAGATTTGGCGTGACGAACAATGTATAGTATTTTCATCTTTTATATTGAAGCGTAAATATATAAATTACGGAGATAATCTCTCTATTTTCCAGAATTTTTTTTTTCGCAATGTGTAGCAAATTCTATCGTGCATCCTGTTTGGTCGTCCTTGCCAAAACTCTATAGAAACTGGTTTTACTAAATAACCTCCCCAATCTTCTGGACGTGGAATTTCTACATTTTGATATTTTTTTTCAAATGATGACAACTTTTTGTCCAATTCCTCTCTCGATTTCACTACCTCACTTTGATTGGATGCCCAAGCACCTAATTTACTTCCGTCTGGACGAGATTTAAAGTAGCCGTCAGATAAATTTTTTGCCAATTTTTCTGCCTTCCCTTTTATGATTATTTGCTGCTCCAATCCCGCCCAAAAAAACGATAAACAAATATGATTATTCACATCAATTGCTTTTCCTTTTTCTGAATTGTAATTGGTATAAAAAATAAAGCCTTCCCACGTATATTTTTTGAGCAGAACCACACGACTTTTAGGAAAACCATCTAATCCGATAGAACTTACCGTCATTGCATTGGCTTCGTCAACCATTTCAGATTTATCTGCGGATAAAAACCATTTTTGAAATAATTCAATTGGATTTTCCGGACAAGTACTCTCCAATAATTCTTCTTTTTGATATATTTTTCTATGGTTGCTTAAATCCTTAGACATTTTATACTTTTAAAACGGATGTAAATTTAGTAATAATATAATTGTATAAAAAAACTGGACAAATTGCTCAGTTTTTTAAATAAAATATGATAAATATACATTCTAATAAAGAAGTCATCATTTTGCAAGCTCTGCTTTATCAACTACTAATCTCTCGGCTCTATTTGCTATTTCCCACGCAGTATAAAACACCAAACGAGTTCTGGTTTCCAGTAAATCGTAGTTTATTTTATCTGGAGTATCAGTAGGTCTGTGATAATCTTCGTGTGTGCCATTAAAGTAAAAAATAATTGGAATATTATTTTTTGCAAAATTATAATGGTCAGACCTGTAGTAAAAACGATTTGGGTCATTTTCATCATTATATTTATAATCTAAATCCATTTGTACATATTTTGTGTTTATCTCCTCAGAAAGCAGATGCAAGTCTGTACTTAATTTATCTGAGCCGATTAAATACACATAATTAGGATTTTCTTTATGCCTGTCGTCAATTCTTCCAATCATATCAATATTAAGGTCGCAAACCGTATTTGCCAATGGAAATATTGGGTTTTCTGTGTAATATTTAGAGCCTAACAGTCCTTTTTCTTCACCGGTTACGTGCAAAAATAGGATAGAACGCTTCGGTCCTTTTCCAGCTTCTACCGCTTTCTGAAAGGCTTCAGCTATTTCCAAAATGGCAACTGTACCAGAGCCGTCGTCGTCTGCTCCGTTGTAAATTTCTCCATTTTTAATTCCTTCGTGGTCTAAATGTGCAGAAATAACTATAATTTCATCTGGTTTTTCTGTTCCTTTTATAAAAGCAACAACATTTTCAGAATCCTTTAAGTTTCCTCTTCTGGAGTTTTTATTCAAATATTTTGCAGGCACTTCTTGAAAATAATCATTTCCGTCCAATGGAGAAGCTATTCCTTGCTCTACATAAAAGTCATTTAGATAAGCTACAGCTTTTTTTTGACCGGGTTCACCGGTATCTCTTCCCTCAAACTCGTCGGAAGCATATATAAATAAATGTTTTGACAAGTCTCTTTCTGTGATAGATTCAGCGTATTTGACAGCATAATCTACATTTTGGTCATTTTCCGTTGTGTTTTTGCTAGAGCCACAAGAAATGATTGCAAGCAAACTAGCAGAAAATAGTATTTTTTTCATCGAATTATAAAAATTTAAGTTTTAAATTAAAAAATAATATCTTGCAAATATAGATAAACTAATTGTCTTTGTTTATTGTAAATTGTCGTAAGGTTTTGCTAAAACAGATAGTTTCCTTTGGAAAAAGATTGTTTAAATCATCTCTGTCAATTAAGGTTTGTGTTTTTCCACTAATTAAATTATCGTCAGACATTACAATTAACTCGTCTGCCAAATCGATAGCCAAATTAACTTGATGCGTAGAAATTATGATTGTTTTTTTAGCCGTATCAACCAGTTTTTTAAGCAATTTAAAAATTTTAAATGTATGATGAATATCTAAATATGCCGTCGGTTCATCTAAGATTATAATATCTGTATCTTGTGCCAAAGCACGAGCAATCAAAACTCGCTGTAATTGTCCGTCGCTCAATTCATAAAACAGATTATTTTTTAAATGATTTATTTCGGTTTGTTTAATCGCATAATTTATTTTTTTAATGTCCCTTTCGGATAGTCTGTCAATCCAATTTGTATATGGCTGACGACCCAACGCAATCAATTCAAAAACAGTTAATTGACTCTCTGGCAAGCGTTCAGTTAAGACCAAACTCAATGAAGTTGCCAATTCTTTATTGGTATAATCCGACAGTTTTTTATCGTTTAAAAACACCGTTCCATTTAATAAATTCTGAACTTTAGAAAGGGTTCTCAATAGTGTTGATTTTCCAATTCCATTTTTCCCTAATAACGCAACAAACTTCCCTTTTTCAATCGATAAATTGATAGAATCAGCAATTATTTTTTGCTTTTTCTTCTGTTGATAACCAATTGAAAGGTCTTCAGTTCTAAGGATAATATTTTGTTTTAATTGTTTAATTGTGTAATCGTAATTCATAATTCAAACATAATTTTTCTTTTTTCTAATCAACAACCAAATAACGACAGGAGCTCCAAAAAGCGAGGTAATTGCGTTAATTGGCAGCGTGTATTCGCTAGTTGGTAGTTGAGCAATACAATCGCAAATTAACAGAATAATTGCTCCTATAATTGCTACGGCAGGAATTAGTATTTTATGATTTGATGTTGTAAAAATTAATTTAGTAATATGTGGTACAGCCAAGCCTACAAAGGCAATTGGACCTGAAAAAGCGGTAATAACACCAGTTAATAAACTCGTAATAAACAGAATTATATTTCTACTTTTTTTAATGTTTATACCGAGACTTTTTGCGTAGTTTTCGCCTAGCAAAAAGCTGTTTAAGGGTTTTATAACGGATAATGTTCCGAGAATTCCAATAATATAAATAACTGAAAAAACTAATAACTCCTGCCAAGTTAAGTTTCCTAGACTTCCAAAACTCCAAAATATATATTGTTGAATTTGTTCTGCTTCGCTAAAATATGCCAAAACGCTTATAACCGCTGAAGTTAAACTGCCAAACATCAATCCTATTATTAATATTGACATAGTGTTTCTAACCTTATTTGCGGCGATAATAACTGCTGATAAAACCAAAAAAGCACCCAAACTTGCAGCAATTGCCAAAGTCCAATTAGAAAACACGACGGATAAAAATATTCCTCCAAAAAATGTTGAGCCTAAAATTAATAACGCAATTCCCAAACTTGCTCCAGAAGAAACTCCCAATACAAAAGGACCGGCTAACGGATTTCTAAATAAAGTTTGCATCAGTAATCCGCTAATCGATAATCCAGAACCGACCAAAACTGCCGTAATTGCCTTTGGAATTCTGTAATTTAAAATAATATATTGCCAAGTTTCTTTAGAGGTTTCGCCTCCAAAAATTATGTAAAAAATATCTTTAAAAGAGATTGAAACTGAGCCTAAACTAATGTTTATAAACCAAAAAAATATCAATAAAATTGATAAAAAAAAGAATTGTTTGGTGTATGTTTTGTTTAATACCAAACTATTACTTTTTATAATTCTTCAAAAATTTGACCAACTGTTCTACAGCTTTTCCTCTGTGGCTGACCGCATTTTTTTCTTCTGATGTCATTTCTGCAAATGATTTATTGTATCCGTCAGGTATAAAAATGGGGTCGTACCCGAAGCCTTTTTGACCTTGTTTTTTGGTTGAAATTTTTCCTTTACAGATGCCTTCAAAGAAGAATTGTTTTCCGTCCAAATTTAAGGCGACGATGGTTCTGAATTGTGCTTTTCTATTAGTTTTATTTTTTAATTCTATCAATAATTTTTGTATATTATTTTTAGAATTATTTTCTTTTCCTGCATAACGGGCAGAAAAAACACTGGGAGCTCCATTTAAAATATCAACTTCTAAACCTGTGTCATCTGCAAAGCAATTATAACCAAAATTTTCTGTAATATAGTCTGCTTTTATTTTTGAATTTCCCTCCAAAGTAGTGGCAGTTTCTTCAATATCATCAAAACAGTTAATATCTTTTAAACTTGTAAGCTGAACATAATCTGGAAATATTTGCTGTATCTCTGCAAGTTTATTTAGGTTATTGGTGGCAAAAACTATCTTCATTTTATTATAAATTGCTAAAAGCAAATCTAATAAATCATAATGATAAAAAACAGGCATAATTAAATTTTAGTTATGCCTTAAATAAGCCTGAGAGAAAGGTCCAAAAAAGGTAAATTTATTCAAATCAGCAAAAATAGATATTGTTACCTTTCTATCTGAATCTAGGTTCAATTGATTAACTCCTATTATTTATACGACATTTTGTACTAAATTTGATATAAAATAAGCCAATATAACACAATGTGGAAAGCCTATTAAAAGCAAAAGCCAAGAATGAGAAGCATTCTTGGCTTTTGCTTTATCTACTATATTTATTATATCGCAATAGATATGTAGGAGTATAATACTCTAAAATTGATAGTTTAATGACAAGCTAAACATAGTACCTAATTGACTAAAGTGATAACCATCATAAGTCATTTGAGAATAACGTTGGTTAAAAGTAATTAAGTTAGATTGATTTTTAACTTGTGAAGGGTCGTCTAAAATAGCTTGACCAGTTGTATTTTCTGCTTTAAAAGACCACTTAGGTAATATATTTAGAAGATTATTTACATTTAAAGCAATGGTAATTTTATCTGTGGCGTTAAAGTTTATTCCTAAATCTGTTACAATATTTGGTGTAAATTCAGTTCTTAAATTGGAATCCATACCTTGTTGCTTAAAGGTAGTTTTACCAAAATATGTGTTATTTAGAGAGAAATTGAATTTACCAACATTATAGTCTGTACCTAAAATCCATTTAGTTTTTGGTCTAGAGGTGAAAAATAATGCCTCTTGAGTTTCATTTACTACAGATTGATTAGCATTTTCAACTAATTCAGGGTTCTTAACATCACCAACTCTTTTATTATCAATAGTATAGTTACCAGATAAATTAAATCCTAGTTTGCCAGAACCTAATTCTAATCCTTTATACCCAATAACTACATCTAATCCTGAAGTTCTTGTATCTAAGGCGTTTGCAAAGAAACTTACATCAATTAAATTGTTATTTCTTAAAACATTATCTAAAGAAGAAGTGCCAGATTCTGTAGCACCTATTTCTGTACTAAGAACTATTCTATCTTTAACAGCAATATTGTAATAATCTACTGTAAAGTTTAGGTTTCTATTTATTTTTCCTCCTAAACCTATGGTAAAGTTTGTAGATTTTTCTGCATCTAACTTTGGTATGCCTAGTAGATTTGCCTGTGAGGAAACGTTATTTATAAGACCTCCTACTTGAATACCTGAACCAGGTACAAAGCTATATTGTGCTTTTTGTGTATAAATTTGGTGAAGTGTAGGAGCTCTAAATCCTGTAGAAATAGAACCTCTTACAGTATATTTATCGTCTGCGAACTTGTATCTAGAGCTTAACTTCCAAACAAAAGCATTTCCAAAATCGGAATAATTTTCAGTTCTTACTGTTCCATTTATTAAAAAATCTTCTGTGACATCATAAGCCAAATCGAAATAACCACCAATATTGTAACGAGTAAATTTTCCCGAATTTTCTGGACTATTACCAGCAAAGGAATCAGGACCACCACCATCATAAGATGATAATTCGCCTTCAATCACTTCAAAAAGTTCGTATCTAAATTCAGAACCGAATGCAATACTTATTTTATCAGAAAGGATTCTAGAAATATCAATATTCCCTACATTATGAAAAAAACCAGTTCCTCCTGGATCATAAGAACGCTTACTGTTCTCTCTGTATAATTCAGATCCTTGTGTAAGTTCACCAGAATCAACTGTTCCATTTTTATTTTCGTCGATCCAAACAGAAGGAGAATACACTTTAAACCTATTATGAGAATTGTTTATCTTATATGTTTGGGAGTTCCCACCAGTAGTAAAACTTACATCAATATTCCAATCGTTCTTTTTAGTTTTAAAACCAACGGTGGCATTATAATCATTTAAGTCACCTTCAAAAGTAGGAACGTATCCGTCATAATTATCAGGTGTTCCGGGAGCAGGGAAAAAATCTGGTAGGTAAGGGTAGGCTTCTACAGTTCTCCAGTACGGAGTTCTATAATTAGCAAAGCTATTTACTTTCTTATATACATACGCTGCATTAAAATATAGACTAGTATTATCGCTTACGTTATAACTTCCATTTACTAAAAATTTGGCGGCAGCTGTTTCAGGTGAGCCGTTGATATTATTGGCATCTGGATTACGGCTTAAAAATTCCTTTACTCTAGTAAGTGTAGCTCCAAAATCAGCAGCTTCACCAGCAGCATCGACTGTACCCGGTCTGTTTGCTAGGCTTACTTTGGAAAAATCTGCTGTATAATTGATAAATCCTTTGTTGTCACCAATATTTGCTCCATTATTTACGCTAACTCCGAGCATTTCGCCATCGCCTTCAGCTGTAATTCCTGTACGCAAAGTTGCTGAGCCGTTTTTGTAGTCATCTTTTAAGATAATGTTAATTACTCCTGCAATGGCATCAGAACCATATTGAGCAGAAGCTCCATCTCTTAATACCTGCACAGATTTTATAGCATCTGTTGGTATTCCAGATATATCTGCACCTGTTTCACCACGTCCCGGAGATGTCTGTGTATAAAGCAAAGCACTTAAATTTTTACGTTTACCATTAATTAATACCAAAGTTCTACTAGGTCCCATATTTCTAATTTCATAAGGGTCTAATAGCGAAGTAGCATCATTTACAGGTGTTTGCACTGTGTTAAATGATGGTATTTTGTACTGTAATGCTTTGTCAAAAGAGTTTTGCCCTGTGGAAACTAAATCTTTTGCAGATACTATATCTACAGGTAAAGGACTGGAAATATTACTTCTAGGAGGAGTTCTTGTACCAGTAACTACAATCTCGTCCAATTGTAACCCTTCATCTAACATAATATTAAAAGTTTTCTTGCCATTAACAGCAACTTCTTTTGTTTCGTATCCTGTATAACTTATAACTAAAACAGCTCCGTCTTTTACGGTTAAATAAAATTTTCCGTCAAGATCTGTTGTAGTTCCGTTTGTAGTTCCTTTTTCTATAATGTTTGCACCTGGTAAAGGTCCGTTATCAGAATCTTTGACTGTTCCTGAAATTTTGTTCTGTGCAATTGCAAAGTTAATGCTAAGAATTGTGCATAGTAATATGGTTGTCTTTTTCATAAAAATATGGATTAAGTAATATTTTAGGGTTTTATAATTTAATTGGTGCTGTTTATTTGATTGATAATTAATCTATTAAAGTTTGTTCTAATTGAGATTAATACTTACTCTCGCAAAGATAAATCTGCCTCCAATTCCAAATTGTTGAGCTCTTCTAGACCAATCAAATCTACCTCCGCTTCTATTAGTACCTCCATCAGAGAACTCGTTAGTGGCTCTGTCTGGATAGATGTCAAAAAGATTGTTAGCACCAAATGTTAGGGTTAAGTTCTCCTTAGCCTTATAGCCTAAAGATAAGTCTGTTACAAGTTTGGAAGAAAATATTTGCTGTCTATTTATATTTGGTGTTGCCTCTGTTACTTCCCCAAAATATACATTTCTTAAGAAAACGTTGAATTTCCCTGATGTAAGGCTATTTGATAAATTAATTTTAGTATTTGGCACAGCTTCTTCTAAGTAAACTCTGCTATCTTCTCTAAAATATGTTTCGACTAAACCAGCATCTTTTATAACTGTAGAAGATTTTATATCACCTACTTTTTTTGTTTTAGAGAACGTTCCAGACAAATCTGATTTTAGTCGTATATTTTCTCCAATATTAGTTTTATGTGTTATCACAATATCCAAACCATTAGATTGGGTATCTATTGCATTTGCAAAAAATGCAGCAGCAGAAGCGTTAGCCTGAGACAATAAATTGTCTAATTCTGTTCCTGTTCCAGGTCCTTTAAACTGACCAGTATATACAATTCTGTCATCAATATTAACAAAATATCCATCAATAGTAAAAGTTAAATTAGCATCAGGGATTTTTGCTGTAAATCCTAAACTAATACTCTTAGATGTTTCTTCTTTTAATTTAGGAATACCCAACAATTTTGCGGCTCTGCTATCATTTGCAAAAGTACCTACTTCTTGTGGGTCTCCATTTTGGTCAAATATTGTAGATGTAGAATTAAAATTTAATTGATGTAAAGACGGTGCTCTAAAACCAGTGTTTAATGCTGCTCTAATATTAATATCATCAGTTACTTTAATTCTTGAAGCAAGTTTAAAGTTTGTGGTAACTCCAAAGTCAGAATAATTTTCAAAACGCGTAGCAAAACTGACTAATACTTCTTCGGAAAAATCTGCTTCTAAATCGAAATATCCTGCAATGCTGTTTCTACCTCTTGAAAGTTCATTTTTAGGACTGAACCCGGGAAATACTTGAGAACCACCGGCTCTTTTAGCTCCAAAAAAATCTAAAGAAGGAGTCTGTGAGGCTAATGTAATTGCTTGTCCATCAGCGGTGTATTGTGAGTAAGACGCTTCCTCTCCAGTATTTATCTGATAATTTTCTAAACGGTATTCTATACCAAAAGCAACGTTTAAACCGTATAAAGTATCTTCATAAAATTTATTTATATCCAAATTAGTTGTGTTCTGCGAAAAGGCGAATCCACCTGCGTCAAATGTAACAGGAGAAGCACTTTGCAATGAGGCATTAAACGTATTTCCTATGGTGTATAGAAATGAATTTATACCCCAAGTATTACTAAAATCTATATTCCAATCTGATATTTTACCTTTAATTCCTGCGGCAAATGATTTATCTGAAATGGTAGAATTAATTTCAGGTAAAAAACCATTTATATACGCAGGAGTATATGTTCTACTTTGATTAGGTAATCTGTAAAAACCAGCAGAATTACCAGTTCTAGAACCTAATCCTGCAAATGCGTATAATTTGGTGTCGTTTTCATCAAGAGGTAAACTAAAATTTGCAAAGAAACGACCGCTTCTTACTTTAGATTGACCAACTCTCATATTAAAATCTGTTCTTTCCAAGCTACGTGCAGATAATTCGGCAGTTGTATTATCTCCTTTTAAGATAGTTTGTAAATCGGGTTTTGTATCTGCTCCGTTTAAGTTTATTCCAGCTGAATTTGAATATTTTATAACATCTGCAACGTCATCATCTAACAATTTGGAAAGGTCATAGCCGTCATTATCTGCAAATCTTTCTACAGTATTGTAAAGGTTAAATATATTTCCTTCCCATTCTTTCATTCTGTTGTAATCTTGTCTTATGTCAAAATCACCTGTAAAATTGATAAACCCGCCTTTTTCTCCCAAAGATAAACCATAATTGGCACTAATATTTGTAGTTTCTCCGTCTATTCCTCCAGTTTGTTGATTTGCGTTTTTAGAAAAATTAGCTCCACTCGTAACGTTAATACTCAATTCTTCGGTAGAATCTTTTAGAACGATATTTATAACTCCGGCGATGGCATCAGAGCCGTATTGAGCAGCAGCACCGTCGCGTAAAACTTCAATTCTTTTGATGGAAGCAGCAGGTATTGAGTTTAAATCTGTGCCAACACTACCTCTACCAAAAGTTCCATTAACGTTAACTAAGGAAGATGAATGTCTGCGTTTACCGTTGATTAAAACAAGTACTTGGTCAGGACCTAAACCTCTTAATGAAGCAGGGTCAATATGGTCTGTACCATCAGAAATGGTCTGAGTATTAGATGTAAAAGAAGGTGCAACATAATTCAATATCTGATTTAAATTTACTTGAGGACCAGTAGTTATGAGTTCAGCAATATCAATTACATCAATAGGTACGGTGGATTCTACCACTGTTCTATTAGGATTTCTCGTTCCGATAACTACAATTTCATCTAATTGTAGTCCTTCTGTTAAAATAATATTAAAAGTTTTCTTGCCATTAACAGCAACTTCTTTTGTTTCGTATCCTGTATAACTTATAACTAAAACAGCTCCGTTTTTTACGGTTAAATAAAATTTTCCGTCAAAATCTGTTGTAGTTCCGTTTGTAGTTCCTTTTTCTATAATGTTTGCACCTGGTAAAGGTCCGTTATCAGAATCTTTGACTGTTCCTGAAATTTTGTTCTGTGCCATAGCAAAGTTAATGCTAAGAATAGCACATATTAATAGTGTTATTTTTTTCATAAAAATGAGTTTAAGTTAATTTAAAAATTAATCGACGTTGCAAATATAGGTGTTTTATTATTATACTTTAGACAAATATTATATCTTTTTTAATCAGAAAAATAAACTTTAAATTGTTTTATGCTGATAATCAGTAATTTGTGAATTATAATTTAATTATTTCAAACAAAATATGTAATTTCGTTTTTCAAATTAATTTTAGGATAGTGTCAATACATTTAGAAGCTCCAGTTTTATATATAGAAGGTGTAAGTATTGCAAAGGCAGAATTGCTTTTTAGAGAACTTGGCATCAGAACTTGTAATGATTTGTTAACTCTTTTTCCCAACAGATATATAGATAGAACGAAATTTTATACGATAAATGAGTTGCAGAATAACAGCTCTGAAGTTCAAATTGCAGGAAAAATAATAGGTATAAAAACGATAAAACAAAAAAGAGGAAGCAGGTTGGTTGCAACATTTATAGACTCCACAGGAACGATGGAATTGGTCTGGTTTAGAGGAATTGAACGAGTTAAGGGTGTATTAAAAATCAATGAACCTTATGTAGTTTACGGAAAATTGAATTATTATAACGGCTCTTTTAGTATTCCGCATCCGGATATTGAATTGGTTTCCGAATACAAAAAGAAAATACAGATGATGGCTATGCAACCTGTGTATCCATCGACAGAAAAACTTGCAAATAAAGGTCTTTCTAATAGAGTTATTAGAACTATAATTCAAAATTTATTTACCCAAATCAATGGGAAAATTAAAGAAAGTTTATCCGAAATATTATTAAATGATTGTGGATTAATGGGCAAAAGCGAAGCACTATTAAATGTTCATTTTCCTAAAAATCAAGAGAAATTAGCAAAAGCACAATACCGATTAAAATTTGAAGAATTATTTTTTATTCAATTGCAATTAATCCGTAAGAAACTAATCAGAAAATTAAAAATTAAAGGCTATGTCTTTAGTAATGTGGGAGATAATTTTATAAAATTTTACAATAATTATTTACCTTTTGATTTGACAAACGCACAAAAACGAGTTCTAAAAGAAGTCAGAAAAGATTTAGGGTCAAAGGTGCATATGAATCGTTTATTACAGGGAGATGTAGGTTCTGGCAAAACAGTCGTAGCATTATTGACGATGCTTTTGGCGTTAGATAATGGATTTCAGGCAGCACTAATTGCACCGACAGAAATTTTGGCAACACAGCATTTTAAAGCAATAACAACGTTGCTAAAAGAGATGAATGTTAATATAGAACTATTAACAGGCTCCGTAAAAACCAAGAAAAGAAGAGAAATTCACAGGAATTTAGAAGACGGAACGCTAAATATTCTAATTGGAACACACGCTTTGTTAGAGGATAAAGTTATTTTTAAGAACTTAGGAATTGCAATTATTGATGAGCAGCACAGATTTGGCGTTGCACAGCGTTCTAAAATGTGGCTAAAAAATAAACTTCCTCCTCACGTATTAGTAATGACTGCAACGCCAATTCCTAGAACTTTAGGTATGTCTATTTATGGTGATTTGGATATTTCTATAATTGACGAATTGCCTCCCGGACGCAAAGAAGTAAAAACGATACACAGGTATGACAAAAACAGGTTGTCTGTTTTTAAGTTTCTGAAAGACGAAATAGATAAGGGACGGCAGGTCTATATTGTGTACCCGCTGATACAAGAATCCGAAGTTTTAGATTATAAAGATTTGATGGACGGTTATGAAAGTATTGAAAGGTATTTTCCAAAGCCTACATATCAGATAAGTATTGTTCACGGCAAGATGAAATCAGAAGATAAAGAGTATGAAATGGATTTATTTGTAAAAGGCAAAACGCAGATTATGGTAGCGACTACGGTAATTGAAGTAGGTGTAGATGTTCCTAATGCAAGCGTGATGGTTATTGAAAGTTCAGAAAGATTTGGTCTATCTCAATTACACCAATTAAGAGGTAGAGTGGGCAGAGGAGCAGACCAAAGTTACTGTATTTTATTGACGGATTATAAATTGTCATCAGATGCCAAAACAAGGTTACAAACTATGGTTGAAACTTCTGACGGATTTAAAATTGCTGAAGTAGATTTAAAATTACGCGGACCAGGAAATATGATGGGAACGCAACAAAGTGGCGTTCTAAATCTTAAAATTGCTGATATTGTTAAAGATACTCATATTTTACAAAAAGCAAGAACTCTCGCCATAGAATTGCTACAAAATGATTCTAATTTGTCCAAACCAGAAAACGCAACCATTTTAAAAACCTATTCACAGATACAAAAAACAAGTGGATTATGGTCAAATATTAGTTGAATCTATTTTTGAATTACGAATTATGATTTACAGCTCCCAACTTCCAGTTTCATTTTTCACTTCCTACGCTTTTTACAAAAACATTTTTATCTGTTTTTTCAATTTCAACGAGGTCAATTTTAGTAAGAGATTTAATGGTTTTATCCCACTTTTTATTAGACAATCCAGATTGTGATTTTAGTTCATTTAGCTCAATTTTATTAACTTTTTGAACAATAGTCAAAACCTCTTTTGCTTCATCGCTGATTGCTATTGCCTTTCTTTCTGGTCTCATTTGAGGGAAAAACAACACCTCTTGTATTGATTGGCTGTTGGTTAAAAACATAATTAGACGGTCCATTCCAATTCCCATACCAGATGTTGGAGGCATTCCATATTCTAAGGCACGCAGAAAATCGTGGTCAATAAATTCAGTGGCTTCATCGTCTCCTTTTGCAGATAATTTTAACTGTGTTTCAAAACGCTTACGTTGGTCTATTGGGTCGTTTAATTCAGAGTACGCATTCGCAATTTCTTTACCACAAACTATTAACTCAAAACGCTCTGTCAATTCAGGATTTTCTCTATGTTCTTTACAAAGCGGACTCATCTCCTTAGGATAATCCGTAATATAAGTAGGTTGAATATAATTTCCTTCGCATCTTTCACCAAAAATTTCATCTATCAATTTTCCTTTGCCCATAGTATCGTCCACCTCAATTCTCATTCTCTTGGCAGCCTTCCTGATTTCATCTTCAGTTTTTCCAGTGATGTCAAAATCAGTAAAATGTTTTATAGAATCTGCCATAGTTACTCTGGCATAAGGAGTCTTAAAATCAATTTGATGCTCGCCAAAAGTAGTCTTTGTTGTTCCGTTAACTGCCATTGCACAATGTTCTAACAATTTTTCACAGAACTCCATCATCCAGTTGTAATCCTTGTATGCTACATAGATTTCCATAGCTGTAAATTCTGGGTTGTGAGTTCTGTCCATTCCCTCGTTGCGAAAATTTTTAGAAAATTCATATACGCCGTCAAAACCACCGACAATCAAACGTTTTAGATACAATTCGTTGGCAATTCTCATATACAAAGGAATGTCTAAAGAATTGTGGTGAGTGATAAAAGGTTTTGCTGCCGCTCCTCCGGGAATTGGTTGTAATATTGGCGTTTCTACCTCAAAATAACCAGCATTATTAAAGAAATTTCGCATAGCTGTAAACAGCTTGGTTCTTTTTACAAACACTTTTTTTATCTGTGGATTTACCGCCAAATCTGCATAACGCTGTCTGTAACGCATCTCTGGGTCGTTAAATTCATCAAAAGTATTGCCTTCGGCATCTGTTTTGGGTAATGGCAACGGCTTTAACGATTTACTCAACAAAGTAAATTTCTTAACACGCACACTTATTTCTCCCACTTTAGTAGTAAATAATTCTCCTTCTACGCCAATAAAATCACCAATATCTAAGAGTTTTTTATAAACATTATTATACAATGTTTTGTCGTCGTCTAAACAGATTTCGTCTCTGTTAAAATAAACCTGAATTCTTCCTTCGGAATCCTGCAATTCTGCAAAAGACGCTTTTCCTTGTATTCTACGAGACATTAACCTACCTGCAATTATCACCTGTTTGCTTTCTAAAAAAACGGATTTAATCTGTTTTGAATTGCTATCAACGGGATACAAATCTGCTGGGTAAGGATTAATTCCCAATTCACGTAATTTTGACAACTTTTCTCTTCTTACAACTTCTTGTTCTGATAATTGCATAATGTATTTTTTCTTAATTATTTAGAATATTCAAACGTAGGAGTGCAAAAGTACAATCAATTATATAATTAGGCAATTACGAATTTGACAACTACACAATTCAACAATTTGCTGTGGAGCTATAAAATTGTAGTACATTTGTTTAAAGATAAAAAATATGAAGAAAAGACCTTTAATTTTAGTTACAAATGACGACGGAATAACTGCACCGGGAATACGCACACTTATCAAGGTGATGAATGAGATTGGAGATGTTCTCGTAGTTGCTCCGGATAGCCCACAAAGTGGAATGGGACACGCAATTACGGTAGATAATGTGTTGCGTTGCAATTCTATCACTATTGACGAAGGTCCGCAAATAGAATACAGCTGCTCTGGCACTCCAGCCGATTGCGTTAAAATGGCAATAAATGAAATTATAAATAGCAAGCCTGATTTATGTGTTTCTGGTATAAATCACGGTTCAAATTCATCTATAAATGTGATTTATTCTGGGACTATGAGTGCCGCCGTAGAAGCCGGTATTGAAGGAGTTCCTTCAATTGGTTTTTCTTTGTTAGATTTTAGTTGGCAGGCAGATTTTGAGGCTTCAAAAAAGTATATAAAAGAAATTGCTTTATGCGTTTTAAAAAATAAATTGTCTGAAGGCACTGTCTTAAATGTGAATATTCCAAATATATCAGAAGAAGAAATAAAAGGCGTAAAAATTTGCAGACAAGCAAATGGATATTGGAAGGAAGATTTTGATAAACGTACAAGTCCGTTTGGCAAAGAATATTATTGGCTTTCTGGAGAATTTGTTTGCAGAGATAAAGGAGAAGATACAGATATTTGGGCTTTAGATAACGGCTATGTTTCTGTTGTGCCTGTTCAGTTTGATATGACTGCTCATCATATGATTCAAAAATTAAATTCGTGGGGTTTATAAAAAGAGAAATTGCCATAGGAGCATTAGTTTCAATAGTTGCAACCTTATCTGGAGCATTTTTTTATATCGAGTTTTTTTCTCAATTTCCTTTTGAAGAAACCATAAGTATGATAAAAGAAGGAAATTTATATGGAAAGATTTTAACCCTTGCATCAATACCAAATTTACTTATTTTTTTCGTTTTTATCAAAAAGAAACAAGATTACAGAGCAAGAGGAGTTTTGTTAGCTACAATTTTGGTGGCGTTTATTACTTTTGTTTTAAAGTTGTTTGAAAAAAATATTTTTTAAAAATAGATGAAATACTACATACTAGCAGGAGAAGCATCAGGAGATTTACACGGCTCTAATTTAATAAAAGCACTTATAAAAGAAGATGCAAATGCGATAATTAGATGTTGGGGAGGAGATTTGATGCAAGCCGCTGGAGGAACTTTGGTAAAACATTATAAAGATTTGGCTTTTATGGGTTTTATAGAAGTTTTAATTAACATCCCAACTATTTTTAAGAACATTTCATACTGTAAAAAAGACATTGCAAATTTCCAGCCAGATGTACTTGTATTTATAGATTATTCGGGATTTAATCTGCGGATTGCCAAGTGGGCAAAACAGCGTAGTTTTAAGACAAGCTATTATATTTCTCCGCAAGTTTGGGCTTCTAGGGCGGGTAGGGTAGAGGCTATCAAAAGAGATATTAACCAGATGAACGTAATTCTACCTTTTGAAAAAAAATTTTATGAAAAAGAGCATCAATATCAGGTTAATTTTGTCGGACACCCATTGATTGACGCTATCGCTGACAGACCTAAAGTAGATGAATTAAATTTTAGGAAAGAACACAATTTGGGTGACAAACAAATTATCGCACTACTGCCGGGAAGTAGAAAACAAGAAATTAAGAGAATGCTCTCTGTGATGCTTTCTGTGGTTGATAATTTTAAAGAATATCTCTTTGTAATTGCCGTAGCTCCAAGTCAGAATTTAGGGCTTTACAAACAGTTTATAAATGACGATAATGTTCAATTTGTAAATAATAAAACATACGATTTGCTGAGTATTTCAACTGCTGCTTTGGTAACTTCTGGCACCGCAACTCTCGAAACCGCTTTGTTTAAGGTTCCACAAGTGGTTTGTTATAAAGGAAGTGCCATTTCTTATCAAATAGCAAGACGAATTATTACACTCAAATTTATTTCTTTGGTAAATATAATTTTAGATAAAGAAGTGGTTACAGAACTCATTCAAAGAGACTTTAAAAAAACTGCGTTAATTCACGAGCTAACAAAGATTTTAGACCAAGAACACAGAACAAAATTGTCTTTAGAGTATTCTAAATTAGAACAGCTTTTGGGAGGAAAAGGAGCTTCAGAAAAAGCAGCAAAAAATATTGTTAGAGGACTTACAAATTTGATAATTTGATGATTGCACAATTTATTTACGAATTACGAACTATGAATTACGGTTTACGATTCAACAATTACACAATTTACATTGGTATAATGTGAAATTAAATGTTTTTCAGTAATTTTATCTTTCTATGAGAAAGCTGCTGCCTTTTTTACCAACTCATTTTACGATATGTTTGATTTTTGGAATTTTACTACAACATTACCTTAAATTCTGGCAAATAACGTTTGCTCAATCAGGAGGTGTTTTTACCGCTCTAATTCTTTTATTGTTTGTGTTAAATAATTTTAAAAAGCAACTTTTATTCACCTTTTTTAGCTGGATTTTATTTGTTTTATTGGGAGCATTCGCCGTTTTTACTCAGAATGACAAAAATTATAAAAATCATTATAGCAACTTTTTAAAAGAAAATAAATCAGTAGTTTTTGCAGTTGATAAAGTTTTAAAATCCGATAAGTTCTACGATAAATATATCGGTAAAATCATAAAAGTAGGCAACTTAAATACAAGAGGAAAAATATTGTTAAATATTCAAAAAGATAGCGTGTCTAAACCTCTGGCGATTCACGATAAAATTTTGATGCAATCTTCTTTTTTAGAGGTATCTGCTCCGTTAAATCCACATCAATTTAATTATAAAAATTACTTAGAAAAACAGGGAATTAATCATCAAGTTTTTATTAGAAACAAGTTGTATGTCAGGATTTTAAACAACACTTTTTCTATCTATAAATTGGCTGATAATTTTAGAAATACCGTCCAGAAATCATTGAGGAGATACAATTTTAAAGAAGAAGAATTAGCGGTTATAAGTGCGTTATTATTGGGTCAAAGGCAGGGCATTTCAAAAGAATTATTGGAGGATTATACAAGGGCAGGAGCGATGCATATTTTAGCAGTTTCTGGGTTGCATATCGGTATTATCTTACTGATACTAAGTGCGATATTCAAGCCAATAGAAAGATTAAAAAACGGCGTATTTTTAAAAACTATTTTGGTAGTTTGTTTGCTTTGGGCTTTTGCTTTGGTAGCAGGTTTGTCTGCATCGGTTGTAAGGGCAGTAACTATGTTTACGGCTGTTGCCATCGGAATGTCATTTGGCATAAAAAAGGTGATAACACATTCCTTAATCACATCGCTATTCGTATTATTGCTTTGCAAACCGATGTTTTTGTTTGAAGTCGGTTTTCAGTTGAGTTATTTGGCTGTTTTTAGCATCGTTTGGATACAACCTAAACTCTATAGTTTATGGAAACCGAAATGGTATTTAGAAAAAAAGTTTTGGCAATTATCTACGGTATCAATTGCTGCACAATTAGGTGTTTTTCCAATAAGTCTATTTTATTTTCATCAATTCCCATGGCTTTTTATGCTTTCTAATTTAGTTATTGTTACTTGTATAGGGGCAATTTTATCTGGAGGAATATTTGTTATCAGCCTATCTTTACTAAAAATCCTTCCTACATTTTTAGCGGATATTTATGGTTTTGTAATTTTTTTGATGAATAGCTTTGTTGGCTGGATTTCAAAACAAGAGGCTTTTTTGGTTAAAGATTTTTCACTTTCTGCTTTAATGATGTTATCTGTTTACTTGTGTTTGCTATTTGGAGTTATATTTTTTAGTAAAAAATCACCTTACAATGGCGTTATATTTTTATTGACTATTGTGATATTTCAATCTGTATTATTATACGAAGAATACGCTACAAACTCCAAAAATGAGATTGTGATATTTCATAAAAGTAGAAAAACTATAATCGGAGAAAGAAAAGGAAATAACTTGAAAATTTATCACGATATAGACTCCTTAAAGATAAGAAATTTAGGGAATTTAAAATCGTATGAGATTGGAGAAGAAATGGAAAATGTTGTTTATAATTCAAAAATTCCAAACATTATAAAACTCAATAATACAGATTTAATAATTGTTGATAATTTAGGTGTTTATCAGATAGATGGGTTGCAAAATTGTATATTACTTTTACGTCAATCGCCAAAAATAAATTTAGATAGATTAGTAAGAAAATTGAACCCAACTAAGATTATTGCTGATGGTTCAAATTATAAAAGCTACGTTAAGTTTTGGGAAAATATTTGTATAAAAAATAAGATTCCATTTTACTACACTGGAAAAAATGGAGCGTATATTATCATAAATTAAACAAAACCTATTATCAAATAGGATATTATTGTAATAATTCCTCCAATTAATGCGTAGGGTAATTGAGTTTTTACGTGGTCAATATGGTCGCTTGCCGAAGCCATTGAAGAAATAATAGATGTATCAGAAATTGGAGAGCAATGATCTCCAAAAATACCTCCACCCAATGTCGCTGCAATAACCAAAGTTAGATTTGTTTCGTGAATATTCGCCATTGGTATTGAAATAGCCAACACAATCGCAAATGTTCCCCAAGAAGTTCCCGTTGAAAAAGCTATAAATGAGCTAATAATAAAAATTATAGCTGGCAAAAACTCGGGCGAAACCCAATCTTTAGAGGAATTTGCAATAAATTGTCCTGTTCCCATTAAATTACAAGCGTTGCCAATAGCAAAAGCCAGGACCATCAAAAGAGCCAAAGGCATCAGCTCGCTTATTCCTTTTAGGGTGATGTTAATCATTTCTCTTGTTTTCATTATCCCTTGAAATCTATACAATATCATCGCAATTATAATGGATGTAATAACAGCGTATAATACTGAAGATGAGCCAGAACCACTCCCAATTGCTTGAGATAAATGGTCTGATAAGGACGTGTAATTTTTGACTTTATCCCAACCTGTATATATTAGATTTATGGGCATCATTATTATCATCGTAAATAATGGGATTATCATATTGTAGGCTTTTGCTTTCACTCCTTTTTTTGGAGGATAGGAAGTTACTGCATCAGATATCATTGGTTTGGAGCCGTCATTCATCAGTTTTCCTGTTTCTTTTGTGCGTTTTTCAGCTTTTCTCATCGGTCCGAAATCCTTTTTAGAAATTATTACAAGAAAAACTATTGCCAATGTTATTATTGGATAGAAATTATATTTTATTGAAGACATCAGCATTGAAAAAGGTTTGTCAATTCCTTGTGTCAATAATAAGCTTATAATAAAAGCTCCCCAAGCATTAAATGGAATTAATATTGAGGTCGGTGCCGAGCTGGAATCTGCGATATATGCGAGTTTTTCTCTGGGGATTTTTAATTTGTCAAAAACAGGTCTGTATAATGTGCCGACAGTTAATGAGCTAATACTTGTCTCAACAAATAGCAGAATACCTGTGAATGCCGCTAAAATTTGTACGGCAATTCTGCTATATCCTGTTTTTTTATTTTCAAAATATGCAATTAATTTATTTAATCTGTTGATAAATCCCTCAACTCCTCTGGAATATTGAATAAATATCAGCAACGCACCAATTAAAGCACTAAACATTATTGTTCTTGTGTTTTCTACGGATTTAAAAACATTGACAAGTCCTTCAACAGTGGCTATTGTTCCTTCTAATAAATTCCAATCGCTCATAATTATCCACGAAAACCATATTCCAAAAAGCAATGAAATATAAACTTGTTTTGTTTTTAACGCAAAAATGATTGCAATTATTGGAGGAAGAATTGATAATAAGCCGTAGTCGGTCATAGAATATAGTGTTCAGTATTCAGTACTCAGTGCCAAAAGCTTAACCCTTAAATTCAGGTTTAAAGGTTTCCAAAAATTTAATCCAAGATTCTTTAATAGACTCTTGTTTGTAATTACTGGCTTTAAAAAACTTTAAATATAATTCCAGTTGCTGAGGTGTTTTATAGCCTACGGTTGGAGCAATAATAGGGTCGGCATTTTCATCTAAAAATACAATTGTAGGATAACCGCTTATTCCAAAATAGTAAGATAATTGATGTGGGCTGTTTCTTCCTCTACTATTTGGATTATAATTGGGGTTTGTAAATGTATTCCCTTTAAATTTTACGACAGAATTTCCTTCCGCATTAAATTTTACAGCATAATAATTTTTATTTATATAATTTGCCACATCGTTATTGCCAAAAGTGTTTTTGTCTAACAATTTGCACGGACCACACCACGTGGTATATACGTCCATAATTATTTTTTTAGGCTCTTTTTCTTGGGCTTTTACGGCTTCTTCTAAAGTTACCCACTGTATTTTTTGTGAAGATATATTTAAACTAAAAAGTATCGCTAAAAGGCTTAAAATAAATTTATTCATAATATTTATTATTGTGATAATAAGCACGAAGGTAACAATTATTTTACAATTAAATCGTAAATCTAAAATCGTAAATCTAAAATCACATCAGTCTCTCAAAATACTACGAGAAATTACAATTTTATGAATTTCTGAAGTTCCTTCATAAATTTGTGTAATTTTTGCATCGCGCATCAAACGCTCAACGTGATATTCCTTTACAAAACCATATCCGCCGTGAATTTGAACCGCTTCAGTTGCGGTATCCATCGCTACTTGAGATGCGTATAATTTTGCCATAGCACCAGACAAAGTATAATCTTTATCTTGGTCTTTATCCCACGCAGCTTTCATACATAAATGACGTGCCGCCTCTATATGCGTTGCCATATCTGCCAATTTGAAAGCGATAGCCTGATGATTGCAAATTTCTGTACCAAAAGATTTACGCTCCTTTGAATATTTTAGAGATAGCTCATAAGCTCCAGAGGCAATTCCTAAGGCTTGAGATGCAATGCCAATACGACCACCAGACAGAGTTTTCATAGCGAATTTAAAACCAAATCCATCTTCGCCAATCCTATTTTCTTTAGGAACTTTTACATCAGTAAACAGCAAAGAATGTGTGTCTGAACCACGAATTCCTAATTTATTTTCTTTCGTGCCTATTTCAAAACCTCCCCAACCTTTTTCTACAATAAGTGCATTGATTCCTTTATGTCCTTTTTCTACATTTGTTTGGGCTATTACAATGTAAAAATCAGCAGTACTTCCGTTAGTAATCCAATTTTTTGTTCCGTTCAAAAGATAATAATCTCCTTTATCTATGGCTGTTGTTTTTTGAGAAGTGGCATCAGAACCAGCTTCAGGCTCCGACAGACAAAAAGCACCAATAGATTTGCCTGTTGCCAATTTTGTTAAATACTTTTGCTTCTGTTCCTCAGTGCCAAAAGTTTCTAAACCCCAGCAAACCAGAGAATTATTAACTGACATCACAGTAGAAATAGAAGCGTCAATTTTAGATATTTCTTCCATCGCCAAAACGTAAGAAATAGTATCCATTCCACCGCCTCCATACTTTGAGTCAACCATCATTCCTAAAAAACCAAGCTCTCCCATTTTTTTTACCTGTTCGCGAGGAAATTCTTGCTTTTCATCTCTTTCAATAACTCCGGGCAACAGCTCGGTTTGAGCAAAATCACGTGCAGCATCTCTAATCATTTTATGTTCTTCTGTAATATTAAAATTCATTTGTACATGTTTTTAGGTAGAATAAAAAAGGTCTCAAAGGTACTTATTTAACAGAAAATTTTAGATAAAATTTTGTTAATTTTACCGACATGAAAAATAAGTTAATTTATGCTATCGGCGTAATGTCTGGAACGTCATTAGATGGAATAGATTTAGTTTACGTGAAATTCAATGAAAAAAATTATACTAACTTTGATATAATTGCTGCTGAGACTGTCCCGTATTCAAAATTATGGAGAAAAAAATTACAAAAAGCTATTAATTTTTCTGATAAAGAGCTACGATTATTAGACACAAATTATGGTGTTTTACTTTCTGGAGCAATAAATTCATTTATAAAAAATAATAAAATACAGCTTGTTGATTTTATTTCATCTCACGGTCATACAGTTTTTCATAAACCGGAAATCGGAATTACATTGCAGATTGGCGACGGTCAAGTGTTAGCAACAAAAACCAACAAAAAAGTAGTCTGTGATTTTAGAACTCAAGATGTTAATTTAGGAGGTCAGGGAGCTCCGTTAGTCCCTATTGGAGATGAATTATTATTTTCTGAATACAATTCCTGTTTAAATTTGGGAGGTTTTGCAAATATTTCCTTCAAAACAGATAATAATAGAATAGCTTTTGATATTTGTCCAGTCAATATTGTTCTAAATAATTACGCAAATAAGTTGGGTTTTGAATATGATAATGGCGGGCAAATAGCATCTGAAGGCAAGTTGAATTATGAGTTATTAGAAAAATTAAATCAATTAGAATTTTATAAAAAAGAGGCTCCAAAATCCTTAGGATTAGAGTGGGTTTTATCAGAAATATTTCCTTTAATTGATTTGATAGAATCAGATATTTCGTCGATTTTAAGAACTTTTATAGAACATATATCAGTAGAAATATCAAAATATTTAGTCGATAAAAAAGACGTAATTATAACGGGAGGCGGAGTTTTTAACAGCTTTTTGATTGATAGAATTAAACACCTTTCCTCGTCAAAAATAATATTGCCAGATACTAAGATAATCAATTTTAAAGAGGCACTTATCTTTGCCTTTTTAGGACTTTTACGTATTGATGATAAGATAAATTGCCTGAGTAGCGTAACTGGTGCTAAAAGAAATCACAGCTCTGGCGTTATTTTTTATCCGTAGAGTTTTAGGCTACTTAAAGTATTTATTTTTTAATGTTACTTATAGTCTTTGATTTATAGTCAACAAACCTTAACCTTTGCAAGGTGGAAGTAAAGTCTAAAATAGGTAATCGAATTAAAGAATTAAGGGAACAGAAGAATATGTCTCAAAAGGATTTGTCGTATTCAGCTGATTTAGACAGAAGTTACATAGCAAGTGTTGAAAATGGTAAACGAAATATTTCAATTGTTAATATTGAAAAAATTGCTATTGCACTTGAAGTTTCAGTAAAAGAGTTTTTTAACAATGATAGGTTTGATTACAACAGATACAGAGATAAAATTTGAGGGACTTGAATGGAGTACGTTTTCTGAAAAATTGATTACAATTTATCAAACAAGATTTGGAACAGTAATATTAAGTTGATATTTTTCAATTAACCCAACTTGTCCATTATCTAATTTAATATCAATAGATACGCGGGGTTCAAGATTTAGTGGTACACTACATATTTTTTTATTGGTGTTTGTGTAAGGTTGCATCCGGTGGCGGTATATATTTTCTGAGCTTGTTCTATGGCTTTGCTGGGTTTTCTTAGTTGTATTGTTTTTTTGTCTGTTGGCAGTTCTATAGTTTGTATGGTTTGGGTGTTCATAATGCGTACAATATTTTTCCAATCATAGTGTATATCCTTTTCTTTTAGCATATATCTTATTGTATTTACCAGTTGATATGCTAATATTGTTTGATAAATATGAGCCTCTATTCTCTGGTCTTTTTGGTGGTGGATAGGTCTTATATTCAGGTCTGATTTTAAGCATCTAAAAGTATATTCTACCTCTCTAATGGTATTATAAATATCCCATAATTGTTTTTCCTTCGGATTTTCGTAATTGGTTCTAATAAAATAAACACCTTTTGTTTTATCATCTTTTACTTTGTTGATTTTTATATCCCAAGTCAAAGCTATTGCAATGCCTTTTTCTTCATTTACTTGGATGTCGTAATTTGAAGCAACTAGATTGTGTTTTTCTTTTAGTTTCCCTATGCGTTCCCACACTTTGTTGATACGCTTTGTGCCGCCTTTTTTGGTGATGGCTTTTCTAATACTGCCGATGTCTTGTTCAAAGCGTTGTTTTAATTTATCATTCATAGACTGCTCCTTAGTTTGCTTGGCTTGACTTTGAACATACATCCAAGTGTCACTGTACTCTTTTGAGGTAAAAATGGATAGTTTTACCTTATTTTTACCTCTATCGGTAAGTTGTGTTATGGTCTTTTCTGTGATAGATAAAGGATAATTTTTTAGCCTTTTTCTCGATACACAAACATATTTATATCCCTTTTCTTTTATGAGTTCTATATTATCTTCCGTTGATATACCTGCATCTATAACTATGGTTTGTTTTACTGAAGATGTATTGCATTTTTCTAAATCTTCAATCATATCGTTCAATGTGGCGGTATCAGGAGTATTGCCTTGATAGATTCTCGAATGACGTATAAATCCTTGAGCGTTTATAACACCTGTAAAAATTATTAAAGGACAATCGTTTTGTTTCTCCTTACTTCTTCCGTATTTAGCCAGTTTACTATCGGATTTACGTGTTTCAAAATAGGTATTGCTTATATCAAAAATTACTAATTTATCGTCTAAATTAAATAGATTAGTTACGCGATTGTACAAAAAAGTGTCTATTTTTTCTCTGTATTTGTACAAGATGTCAGTTATTGCATATAAGTTTTTGTGAGTGATTGTTTGTCGTATATCAAAACAATATTGAAGCTCGCTATTAGTTTGTAATATCTGAGCGGTCTTGTGTTCTGAGGATGAGAAAATAGCTCTTGCTGATATGCTTGTCAATGCTAATTGAGTCTGCTTTTGGCTCATTCCCAAGGAGATAAAACATTCCTTTAATTGCAACTTCTCAAGTACCTGTTTACATAAATGCTCTGACCCAAAAGTTTTTACATCCTTTATTTCCAGCCCTTTAATGTCAATATTGTGATATTCCGCCAAAGCAGGCGCCGGAGGAATGGACACAGCATCCTTTACAGGAATACACCCATATTTTAAACAGTATTTTTCGTAAAAGAAATCAGCCAATTCCTCTAATTCCTTAGGAGGATTGATAGGAAAAATAGAATCCATAGCAAATATTTTGGCTTTTAACATCTCTAAAACAATAGCACGATTAATCTTGTTTGCAAGCAATGGGTTAGATCCCAAGTACAGAATACCTCTTTGTTTTACCTTTCCATCAACTCTTATGGATTGTGCCAAGGTATATTGATAGAAGATTTTACTGTCCTTGCTGCGTTGTTTTTTTATGGCTCGTATAAACATGGGGCAAAGATAGCATAATTATATATACAACACAACCGTACTACACTACAAACAAAAACTCAAAAAATAATACCTGTTAATCAGGAAGTTAGATATAAATATCTTAAAATATAGACTTTTTTAAATAAAAATAACCAAGTTGGGTTAAGGAAATAGCAAATACGTTAAGAAAATTAAAATTTCATATTTATGCTCTACGGCAATACTCTTGGGTGCTTAACGTTTGTTGTCAGTTTCATTTTCGGGGGTTTCCATAGTTTTGTATAGATTTTTCAACCTCCAGTAAAAATCGACCTTTTAAATTATGCTACATATATTTCTTTTTTATAAATCCAAATGTACTATTTTTTCTGTTTGTAATCACTATTGCTTACTCAAAAGTCATTCACTTGGGTGTTAAAAAATTATCATGAATGTTTCATTTTATTTGGATAAATATTTGTAGCAAATATAAAGCTAATATTTAGGTAACTATTCAGCCAATTTAGGAACAAAAGGTTCATTCACAAAAGCATTTCGAATATTTTCTAATACATTTTGATTGTTTTTCTTTAGCGTAGTAATGTATCCTCTAATTCTAGCAAAGTATTTTACGTAAGTTTGCGATTTAAAACAGCCCGAAATTTTTTGTTTCACTTTTATCATTTTTAAATCTCTTTCTGCTTGATTGTTATCAAAAGGGATTTCCTGTTGTTTAATAAATTTTGTAAATAAATCTTTATGTTTCTCTAAAGCAAAGGCTAATCTTTGCTCTTTATTTTTAGTAGATTTATTATTGTAGTTTCCAATGACTGGTCTTATTAATTTGTACGTCTCTAAATAAGGTTGGCCGTTTTTAACTTTCAGAACACTTCTTTTGAAATTGCCTCAATATTTGTAGATTTTCCCATAGAATAGTAATGCAACACCGGAGCTCCTTTTTCTATCAATTCTTTACTTTGGGTAATGCACCATTCAATTCCAACTTGTCTTACGGCGGTGTTATTTTTGCATTTTACTACTTCCTTAATAAAATCGTCTGGTAAATCTACATTAAATCTATGCGGAATTAAATTTAACTGTTTTTTTGTAGAAATTGGTTTTAATCCCGGAATAATCGGCACTGTAATTCCTTCTTTTCTACATTTAGATACAAAATGAAAATACTTTTGATTGTCAAAAAACATCTGTGTAATAATATAGTCAGCTCCATTTTTGATTTTATTTTTCAAAAAATGAATATCAGAATCTAAACTTGGAGCTTCCAGATGTTTTTCTGGATATCCGGCAACGCCAATACAAAAATTAGTTCTTGATGAATTTTGTAATTCCTCATCTAAATATCTTCCTTTATTCAAGTTATCAATCTGTTTTACTAGCTCGGTCGAAAAATGATGGCCCTCTTTTTCGGGTTTAAAATAGGTTTCACTTTTTACGGCATCACCACGAAGTGCCACCACATTATCAATCTCCAGAAAATCTAAATCTATCAAAAGGTTCTCGGTATCTTCTTTAGAAAAACCTCCGCACAAAATATGTGGGACAGCATCTACCTTGTATCTACTCTGAATTGAGGCACAAATACCGACCGTTCCCGGGCGTTTTCTGACCACCTGTTTTTTTAATAACCCGCCTGATAACTCTTTAAAAACATATTCTTCCCTGTGATAGGTTACATCAATAAATGGCGGATTAAATTCCATTAATGGGTCAATATTATCAAATATTGATTGTATATCTTGTCCTTTTAAAGGCGGTAAAATTTCAAGGGAAAATAATGTCTTTCTGTTTGCTTTCTTTATATGTTCTGTTACTTTCATAAGTAGGGTTTAGTTGTTGGCTATCAGTTGTTGAGTTGTTTTTCTTGCAAGGTTTTAAAAGCCTTGTAGTATTATCTTGGAGTTTGTTCGCATTATACAAAAAAAGCCTCAATAATTGAGGCTTTTTTTATCGGACAACAGTGATATTTTTTGTTTAAAATGACTGTGCCATTAATTGTTTTTAACAACATTGGCGGGCATTAGGGTTTAAACTTGGTTTGCAGACTGTAGGCTTAGCAAATAACTCCAATCGGATGGTAGCGTCAACAAAGAGCATATCTTTAACGCTGAAGTTAGACGTACGCATTTCTAAATTTCCATACTCAAAAAATATTTCAGCTTCATCATCCATTGGCTTCAGGGCAGCTACCTTATCGAATATGTCGAGTGCTTTTTGTGCAGACCATGGCCTTCTCATTTCCTCCAATGGATTGACCATTAGTTGTACGATAGTTTGTTTGTAACTATCAAGATTACCGCCACAGTCGACTGATTCGACAGTGACATTTTTCACTTCTGTGATGTGGAATGTAGGTTTAATGAACTTTCCACTTTCGATTTCAAATTCCAATCTCAGGTTGGGATTTTCCTTTAGAACGTTTAAAAATTCTGATGTTTTCATATTGATTGTAAAATTACGATTAAATTGGCTCAACTTTTCAATTGCGATGTAAATTTGTATATTAGCCAAAAATATAAAAGATATAGATACAAAACAAGTAAGTAGCTATTTTTCAAATTTATCAAAATCCAATATAGGATAGTTTACTAAAAGATTTGAATAGGATTAAATAGAGTCGGATTATTCAAAATTATTACAATTAAGAGGAGATGCGTTAGATGACAAAAGAGCTGAATGCCCACATTGTCAAGGTTCTAACTATTACAAAAACGGAAAAGATAAGGGTTGTAGAAAATATAAATGTAAGGACTGTAAACGAAGATTTACCAAATATACTGGAACGTGGATAAACGGAATTCATAAGAAACATTTGATTCCTGACTTTATGAAAACACTTGAATCAAATTTGAGTTTAATAAAGAGTTCTAAAAAAATAGGTCTTAATGCTGGCACTATTTTTAAATGGCGACATAAGTTTCTATCATCACAGGAGTCAGTTGGAGAACAAAAACCTTTTAGATTGTAATTGGTGTGCAAATATCGTCTAAATTTGCATTATACCAATTTTGATTATAGGTTTAATTGTCAAATCGTGTAATTCGTAAATCAAAAATACTATGAATTTTATAATTAAAAAGGGGCAAAAAGAAGATATGAAGTCGGTTTTAAAGCTGATTGTTGAGTTAGCTGTTTTTGAAAAATTGCCTGACGAGGTTGAAATTACAGTTGATGATTTGATACGTGATGGATTTTCTGAATCTCCAAAATTTAAAATATTTGTTGCCGAAGAAGACGGTAAAATAATAGGAATGGCACTGTTTTACGAACGTTATTCTACATGGAAAGGAACGGTATTTCATTTGGAAGACTTAATTGTTACAAAGAATAAAAGAGGATTTGGAGTTGGCATCGCTTTGTACAAAGCGGTTTTAAAATTTGCTTATGATTTCGATGCAAAACGTGTTGTTTGGGATGTTTTAGGTTGGAATAAAAGCGCAATAGATTTCTACAAAAGCACAGGAGCAACTGTTATGGAAGATTGGCAGGTTGTACATATCAAAGAAGAAAATTTAGTGAAATTTATTGAGAATAATTATACAATTTGATAATTTGATGACTTGGTAGATTCAACAATTACACAATTCAATATGATTTATATTTCTTGAGAAGCTTCGGATTTGTCTTGGTTTACGTAATTTATAAGGGGATACAATTTTGATGTTAATGAATAAATTAATATCTTTGCACCCACAAATAGCGTAAATGGACAATGAAGGGGACTGAGCGTCCCCTATTTTTATACCAATTTGATTACAAAATGTAGTATAAATAAATTGAATTAATGTTCAATAGTTTAATGATTTAATGGCAAGTAGTAAATAAAAAATTTATCTGCTACGGTTCTGTTTTTTAACGGCATACAAGCAAAAAAGAAACTATTTATATACGATATTTTGTGGTAAATTTGGTATTATATCATAAATGAATAAAGAAAAAGTAAGATTATTACTGGAGGAGGCATTGGCAGAAAATGATTCATTGTTTTTGATTGAATTGGCTTTTTTGCCTGAAAATAAGATTAACGTAATAGTGGATGGAGATAATGGAATTTCTTTAAAGGAATGCGTTCGCATCAGCAGAAACATTGAGCATAATTTGGATAGAGAAGAAGATGATTTTGCATTAGAAGTAACATCTCCAGACATTGCAGAGCCGATAAAAGTGATAAGACAGTATCGGAAAAATATTGATAGAATTATAGAAGTTACAACAAACAATCGTATTTTGGAAGGAACATTAAAAGAAGTAAATGACCACGCTATTGTCTTAACTTGGAAATCAAGAGAGCCAAAACAGATAGGTAAAGGAAAAACAACCGTAGAAAAAATAGCTACAATTACTTACAAAGATATAACAAAAGCAAAAGTGAAGATAAATTTTTAATAGATATAAATGGAATGGAAAATATAGATTTAATAAACTCATTTTCAGAATTTAAAGACAACAAAAATATAGATAGAGTTACATTGATGTCTATTTTAGAGGAAGTTTTTAGAGCCGCGTTAAAACGCAAGTTTGGTTCAGATGATAATTTTGATATTATTATTAATCCAGATAAAGGAGATTTAGAGATTTGGAGAAATAGAGTTGTAGTTGCTGATAGAGTTGTAGTTGCTGATGGTTTTTCTAAAGATGATAACGAGGAAATAGAACTGACAGAAGCCAGAAAGATTGAACCAGATTTTGAAATCGGTGAAGACGTTTCTGAAGAAGTGAAACTCGTAGATTTAGGTAGGAGAAGTATTGCATCTTTGAGTCAAAACTTAAATTCTAAGATTGAAGAATACGGCAGTACAAATACCTTTAAGCAATTTAAAGATTTGGAAGGAGAAATTTATACTGCAGAAGTACACCATATTCGTCATAATGCAATTATTTTGTTAGACAATTATGACAACGAATTGATATTGCCAAAAAGCGAACAAATTCACTCCGATTTTTTTAGAAAAGGAGACACCGTAAGAGGAGTAATTAAATCCGTTGAACTAAGAGGAAATAAGCCTTTAATTATTTTGTCTAGAACCTCATCAAAGTTCTTAGTAAAATTATTTGAACAAGAAATTCCAGAAGTATTCGATGGATTAATCACCATTGAAGGAGTTGCAAGAGTTCCTGGAGAAAAAGCAAAAGTTGCCGTAGATTCTTATGATGATAGAGTTGACCCAGTCGGTGCTTGTGTCGGTATGAAAGGGTCTCGTATTCACGGAATAGTACGGGAGTTAGGAAACGAGAATATTGACGTAATAAATTATACAAAAAATGATAAGTTATATATTGCTAGAGCTCTTAGCCCAGCAAAAATTGTATCAATGGAAATCAAACCAAAGGAAGAAGATTCTGATGATAAAAAAGGACGTGTAGATGTGTTTTTGAAACCAGAAGAAGTGTCTAAAGCAATTGGCAAGGGAGGAGTTAATATACGTCTTGCAAGTCAACTAACAGGATATGAAATTGACGTACAAAGAGAAGGTATAGAAGATGAAGATGTAGAATTAACAGAATTTGTTGATGAAATAGACGACTGGGTAATCAAAGAATTAAAGAAAATAGGCTTGGATACAGCAAGAAGCGTATTGGATAAAGACGTTTCGGAGCTGCTAAAAAGGACTGATTTGGAGGAAGAAACCATCTTAGACGTTCAACAGATATTAAAAGAAGAATTTGAAGATTAGCTTTTAATTAATCATAAATAAAAAGTAAAATATAATCACACTTTGGTATAAAGTGTGTGTTTCTAAATTAAAGGAGTAAAAACAGGATATATGGCTGAAGGCAAAACAATGAGGCTTAATAAAGTTTTAAGAGAACTAAACATTTCTATAGATAGAGCGACAGAGCATTTATCAAAAAATGGACATAAAATCGAAGCACGTCCAACTACTAAAATATCTGATGATATGTATCAAGTTTTGCTTGATGGTTTTCAGACCGATAAAACTAAAAGAGCAGTCTCTAAAGAAATAGGAGAAGAAAATAGAAAGGAAAAAGAAGCCATTCGTTTAGAGCAAGAAGCTAAATTAGAAAGTAAAAGGCAGGAAGAGAATTATAGAAAAGAAGTTATTAAAGCCAAAGCAGAAAAACTTAAAATAAAAACTGTAGGCAAGATTGATATTGGGATACCTGCTACGGATAAGAAAGAAGATGCTGAAACGCCAAAGCCTGGTACTACCGAAGATGTAAAACCTGTAAAAAAAGAGGAACCTAAAGAGCCAAAACCTATTGCGGAGAAAAAATCTAAGGCAAAACCCAAAACTATAATTGATAAAGAAGCTAGTAAAAAAGTTTTACCTAAAAAAGGTAAACCAAAGGTAAAAGTAGAGGAATTGCCAGAAATATCAGTAGAAAATGCTGAGAAACTTGCAACCCAGTATAAGAAAATAGATGGTCCAAAACTTACAGGTAAAAAAATTAATTTAAATGAGTTAAAGAAATTTGATAATCCTAAGAAGAAAAAATCAAAAGCAGGTAATAAAAAAGCTACCAACGACCTTAAAAAGAAGAGAAAGAGAATAGTAAAACCGAGTAGCCATAAAAGTACAGGCGGTGTTAAAACAGGCGTAGGAAAAGGTTTTGGAAGTTATAAAGGAGGGTTTAAAGGAAGAGGCTTGGCACGTTCTTTGGTTAAAAAAGAAGAGCCAACAGAGGCAGAAATTCAAAAGCAAGTAAGAGAAACTCTTGAGAAATTACAAGGGAAATCTTCAAAAGGAAAAGGGGCAAAATATCGTAGAGATAAAAGAGACCAGCATCGTCAACAGACAGAAATAGACCAAGAAATTGCAGCAGAAGAAAGCAAAGTGCTAAAAGTTACCGAGTTTGTTACAGTTAGCGAAGTCGCCACAATGATGGATGTTCCTGTGATAAATATTATTTCTGCCTGTATGTCTTTAGGAATGATGGTAACTATGAATCAGCGTTTAGACGCAGAAACATTGTCTATTGTTGCAGAAGAGTTTAATCATAAAGTAGAATTTGTAGGTGCAGAAGTAGAAGAATCAGTTGTTGAGATTGTTGATAAAGAAGAAGATTTAGAGCATAGAGCTCCGATTATTACGGTAATGGGTCATGTAGATCACGGTAAAACATCTTTGTTGGATTATATCCGTAAGGCAAATGTTATAGAGGATGAATCTGGGGGAATTACACAGCATATTGGTGCGTATTCTGTAGAAGTTACTGGTGGTCAGAGAATAGCATTTTTAGACACGCCCGGTCATGAGGCGTTTACAGCAATGCGTGCACGTGGTACACAAGTTACAGATTTGGTTATTATAGTTGTGGCAGCAGATGATGATGTAATGTCTCAAACAAAAGAAGCAATAAGTCATGCACAAGCAGCTGGAGTGCCGATTATTTTTGCAATTAATAAGATTGATAAACCAGACGCAAATCCAGAGAAAGTAAAAGAACAATTAGCGTCTATGAATCTGTTAGTTGAAGATTGGGGAGGGAAAATTCAATCACAAGATATTTCAGCAAAAACAGGTCAGGGAGTTGAAGAGTTATTAGAAAAAGTATTGTTGGAGGCAGAAGTTTTAGAATTAAAAACAAATCCTAATAGAATCGCTACAGGAGCAGTTGTTGAGGCATTGTTAGATAAAGGTAGAGGTTACGTTTCTACTATTTTGGTACAAACAGGGACATTAAAAATAGGAGATTACATTTTGGTTGGTAAGCATAGCGGAAAAGTAAGAGCAATGTTTGATGATAAAGGTAATGATCTTAAAAAAGCTGGACCATCAACGCCAGTGTCTATATTAGGATTGGACGGAGCACCACAAGCGGGAGATAAATTTAATGTATTTGAAGACGAAAAAGAAGCAAAACAAATTGCGACTAAACGCTCCCAATTACAGCGAGAGCAGTCGGTAAGAACTCAGAAAACATTAACACTTGATGAAATAGGGCGAAGAATAGCGTTAGGAGATTTTAAAGAGCTAAACGTTATCTTAAAAGGAGATGTAGATGGCTCTGTAGAAGCCTTGACAGATTCATTTCAAAAATTATCTACGGATGAAATTCAAGTAAATATCGTTCATAAAGGGGTAGGAGCTATCACAGAATCTGATGTATTATTGGCATCGGCATCTGACGCAATTGTAATAGGATTTAATGTTCGTCCGCAAGGAAATGCAAGAAATATTGCAGATAAAGAAGAAGTAGATATAAGAAATTACTCTATTATTTATGATGCTATTAACGACCTAAAAGAAGCGATGGAAGGTATGTTGTCTCTGGAGATGAAAGAAGAAATTACCGGTAATATAGAAATTAGAGAGGTGTATAATATTTCTAAAGTTGGTAATATTGCAGGTTGTATGGTTATCAGCGGTAAAATATTTAGAAACTCTATGGTTAGAATTATCAGAGAAGGAATTGTTACTCATACAGGAGAGTTAATTTCTTTAAAACGTTTTAAAGATGATGTCAAGGAAGTTGCCAAGGGATACGATTGTGGGCTTCAAATTAAGAACTTTAATGATATTAAAGAAACAGACGTTATAGAAGCGTACCAAGAAGTGGCGGTTAAGAAAAAGTTAAAAAAATAACATCTTTTTGATATTAATAAAATATTTTTAAAATGAAATTAAAAGAGATAGAAGAAAGAGAAGATATTGCTTTATTGGTTTCCACTTTCTATGACAAGGTTAAAAACGATGATTTTATAGGTCCCATATTTTTAGAAATTATCCCTAAAGATGAATGGAACGAACACCTTGAAAAATTGACTGACTTTTGGGAAACAAATTTATTTTTAGTCAGAAAATTTAAAGGAAACCCAATGGAAGCTCATAAGGATATGGATACACATTTTAATCATTCAATAACTCAAAAACATTTCGGCAGATGGATAGAACTCTGGTTTTCTACCATAGATGAGCTTTTTTATGGCGATAAAGCTACCGAAGCAAAAGAAAGGGCAAGAAATATAGCTTCTATACTTTTTCTTAAAATATTTGATTCCAGACCTGAAAATGTCAACTAAAAAAATCCTTACAAATTAGTATTGCAAGGACTTTATAATTAAATTGCTTTAAATGGAATTATATTAAATCATATGAAGTGTATTTACTTCCTGTTCTGTTAGTGTTCTGTACCTGCCTCTTGGCAGATTTTTTTTGGTCAATCCAGCAAAAATAACTCTATCTAATTTTACTACTTTGTAGCCAAAATGTTCAAATATTTTACGGACAATTCTATTGCGTCCAGAGTGTATTTTAATTCCAACTTCTGTTTTAGACTCTCCTTCTACGTAAGAAACTTCATCGATAAAAACTTTTCTACCTTCAATAATAACCTTATCTCTAACCTGTTGTAAGTGCTTCAATCCAAACTTTTTATCAAGTGATACGTGATATAATTTCTGAACATTATGTTTTGGGTGCGTCAATTTTTTTGCCAACTCTCCATCATTAGTAAACAGCAACAGCCCTGTTGTATTCCTATCTAATCTGCCAACTGGATATACGCGTTCTTTAGTTGCGTTTTCTATTAAATTCATTACTGTTTTCCTGCCTCTTTCATCGTCCATAGTAGTAATGTGATTTTTGGGTTTGTTTAGCAAAATATACTTTTTCTCTTCTGGAGAAATTAATGTATTATCAAAACGAACTACATCATCTGGCTTTACTTTAAAACCCATTTCGGTTATCACCTTCCTGTTTACTGACACATTACCTGAAGCAATATAAACATCTGCCTCTCTACGTGATGAAACGCCGGCATTTGCTATATATTTGTTCAGTCTAATTCCGTCTGAAGGATTAGGTTTGGGCGTAGATTTTATTTTTCTGTATTCTTTTTTTCTTCCTTGAAACTTTTTTTTACTTCCATCTTGTCGTCCTCTCGACAAGCTTTTATCTAAGTTCATTTATTATGAATTTTTCGACAAAGGTACTATTATACTAAATTAATTACAAAATATTGTGTAATCGTAAAGCGTAATTTTTCTAACACTTTAAAGCCTGTTCTAAATCTTGTAACAAATCTGTTATATCTTCAATTCCTACGCTCAATCGGATTAATGAATTTGTAATTCCAATATTCTTTCTCTCTATCTCTGGAATTGAAGCGTGTGTCATTGTTTCAGGGTGGTTTACCAAACTTTCTACTCCGCCTAAAGATTCTGCCAGTGTAAATATTTTGGTGTTTTCTAAAAATGCAAATGCAGTTTCTTTCTTTTCATCTTTTAGTCTAAAAGATACCATTCCACCAAAATCATCCATCTGTTTTTTAGCGATATTATGGTTTGGGTGATTTACTAAACCAGGATAAAAAACTTCTTTCACTTTCGGATGATTTACCAGAAACTCAGCAACAGCCTTTCCGTTTTCACAATGACGTTGCATCCTTATATGTAATGTTTTTATTCCTCTTAACGCTAAGAAACTGTCCATTGGTGCTGCAACTGCTCCGCCAGCAAATTGGATAAAATGTAATTCTTCTGCCAATTTTAAATTTTTTACCATTAAAGCTCCCATTATAATATCTGAATGTCCGCCCAAATATTTAGTTGCAGAGTGCATTACAATATCTGCACCCAAATCTAGCGGACGTTGTAAATATGGTGTCGCAAATGTATTATCAACAGCTACCAGAATATTTGAGTTTTTAGACTTAACAACTTTTACAATGGCTTGAATATCTGCAATTTTCATCAATGGATTTGTCGGTGTTTCCAGCCAAATTAGTTTTGTGGCATCAGAGATTGTATCAGAAACATTATTGACAGAATTAGTGTCTATAAATTGAAATTTTAATTCATATTTCTCAAACATTTTGGTAAACATTCTGTAAGTTCCGCCGTATAAGTCATCACCTGTGATTACCTCATTACCTGGATTTAGCATTTTCAGCACACAGTCTATGGCAGATAATCCTGAGGAAAAAGCAAAGCCGTGAGTTCCGTTTTCAATAGCAGCAAAGCTATTTTCTAAGGCGGTTCTGGTAGGATTTGCTGCTCTAGAATATTCGTATCCCTTGTGTTTTCCCGGACTTGATTGTGCGTATGTGGACGTTTGATATATTGGAGACATTACGGCTCCTGTTGCAGAATCGTGTTGCTGACCGCCGTGTATTGCTTTTGTGTTAAACTTCATCAAAAAAGAATTTATTTATTACAAAATTACAAAAGTTTATACTAATTTTGGCTGTATGGCAGAGCATAATGAACTTGGCAAAAGAGGAGAAAATTTAGCGGTTGAATATCTGTTGAAAAACGGGTATAAAATTGTTAAACGCAATTGGCGTTTTCAAAAGGCAGAGGTAGATATTATAGCTAAAAAGGAAAACGTGTTAGCAGTTATTGAGGTAAAAACCCGCTCAAATGATTATTTTGGAAATCCGCAAGATTTTGTAAGTCCAAAGAAAATAAAATTATTGGTAAGGGCAATTGATGAGTATGTAATAAAACACGATTTGGATGTAGAAGTCAGGTTTGATATTATCGCCATTATAAACAAAACACACACCCTTAATATAGAGCATCTAAAAAACGCTTTTTTGTATTTTTAGATGAGAAGGGATTTTTGAATTACGAATGAACAATTTGATGATTTGAAAATTTGACAATTCAACAATTTGTAAATCTATAAGTTATTTATATATTTGTAGCATATATCCTTCTCAAAAGAGGAGGAAAGGTTCTTTATTTTTCTTGTAAATATTTAGAAAAATAACTTTTTATAACCCGCCGAGCCGTCGTTAGTTGTAGCGACAACGTATTTTTTGTCAAATGAAACATTCATGATAATTTTTTAACACCCAAGTGAATGACTTTCGAGTAAGCAATAGTGATTACAAATAGAAAAAATAGTACATTTGGATTTATAAAAAAGAAATATATGTAGCATAATTTAAAAGGTCGATTTTTACTGGAGGTTGAAATATCCATAAAACTATGGAAACCCCGAAAATGAAACTGACAACAAACGTTAAGCACCCAAGAGTATTGCCGTAGAGCATGAATATGAAATTTTAATTTTCTTAACGTATTTGCTACTTATTAAATAGTTGAGAATACTAAATATCCCATAAGTGGGCAAGGGTTTTTTTATTCAAAAATTAAACAAAAATACTGATAACCCTTGTAAGTAAAGGGAAACAACAAGAAAAAATAAAGACATATGAAACTAATTATTAAACAAAATAAAAACATTATGAACAGTTTACAATGTATTTTATTATTATCATTCAGCATTTTTATTGGATGTAATTCCAAAAAAACTACTAAGGAAAATAGCTTACCTAAACAGCCTAATATTATCATTATTTATGCAGATGATTTGGGTTATGGCGATATTGGCGCTAATGGAGCAACCGAATTAAAGACTCCAAATATTGACAAACTTGCCAGTGGAGGCATACGTTTTACGAATGGCTATTCAAGTTCAGCAACATGCACACCAAGTCGGTATGCTTTACTTACGGGTCAATATCCTTGGAAAAATAAAAACGCACGCATTCTCTCAGGAACTGCCCCTTTAATTATAGCTCCTTCTCAAATGACTTTGCCTAAAATGCTACAATCCAAAGGCTATTATACAGGCATTGTGGGTAAATGGCACTTAGGATTAGGTTCTGGGAATGTAAATTGGAATAAAACTATTTCCTTAGGACCAAACCAAGTAGGATTTGACTATTCTTATATAATGGCAGCAACGCAAGACCGTGTTCCAACTATTTATATTGAAAATGGAAATGTAGTTGGTTTAGACCCAAATGATCCTATTCAAGTAAATTATAAAAAGAATTTTAAAGGGCAACCTACTGGCAAATTAAATCCTGAATTAACTGATATGAAGTGGAGACATGGTCACAATAATAGTATCGTAAACCGTATTCCTCGAATAGGATTTATGAAAGGTGGAGAAACTGCCAAATGGAGCGATATAGATATGGCAGACCACTTCCTAAAACAAGCACAAGATTATGTAAAACAGCACAAAAGTAAACCTTTCTTCCTGTACTATGCAATGCAACAGCCACACGTTCCAAGAACGCCTCATCCAAGGTTTGTAGGAAAATCTGGATTAGGACCAAGAGGCGATGTGATAGTTGAAGCTGATTGGTGTATAGGTCAGTTTATTAAAACTTTAGAAACGGAGGGTTTGATAGAAAACACGTTAATTGTTTTTTCTAGTGATAATGGTCCAGTATTAAATGATGGTTATTATGACGATGCTGTTAAAAAAATAGGAAAACATACGCCAGCAGGTCTATTAAGAGGTGGAAAATACAGTCTATTTGAAGCGGGAACACGGGTTCCTTTTGTTACTTATTGGAAGGGCAAAATTCAACCTGCTGTTTCTGATGCTATGGTTTGTCAAATGGATTTATTGTCATCTTTAGCTCATTTAGTTGGGTCAGACATTCGCACCAATGATAGCAAAGATATTCTAAATGCGTTAATTGGAAAAAGTAAAAAAGGGCGAGAAGAATTAGTTATTGAGGCGACCTCAAGAACAGCCTATCGGAAAGGAGATTGGGCAATGATACCGCCACATAAAGGAGCAGCTATAAGCAGAAATGTCAATATTGAAGTAGGAAATTCAGCAGAATATCAGCTGTACAATCTCAAAGAAGATATTGGTCAGCAAAATAATTTAGCAGAAAAAAACAAAGAAAAATTAGCCGAAATGATAGTTAGTTTTGAAGCTATTCGTAAAAAATAATACCTTCGTAAAACCTTTTATGACAACGCAACAACTAACTAAACAAATTTATATAAAAAAATCATTTTTATGTATTGGTTTGGATGTAGATTTGACTAAAATTCCACAACATTTAATAAAAGAAAACGACCCTATTTTTGCTTTTAACAAGGCGATTATTGATGCGACTCATCACCTGTGTGTTGCCTATAAACCCAATACAGCTTTTTATGAAGCCTACGGAATTAAAGGGTGGATGTCCCTAAAAAAAACCATTGATTATATCAATATAAATCACCCTGAAATATTTACAATCGCCGATGCAAAGCGTGGTGATATTGGGAACACTTCAGCGATGTACGCAAAAGCTTTTTTTGAAGATTTAGCCTTTGATTCTGTAACAGTTTCTCCGTATATGGGAAGAGATTCTATCGAGCCTTTCTTAGCTTTTAAAAATAAGCACACTATACTTTTAACTTTAACTTCTAATGAAGGTGCTTTTGATTTTCAGACTCTAAATGTCAATAATCAAGAGCTGTATAAAGAAGTTATTACGGTTTCTAAGTCTTGGCAAAATTCAGAAAATTTAATGTACGTTGTCGGAGCAACTAAAGCAGAATATTTGATAGAAATACGCAAGATAATTCCCAATAGTTTTTTGTTAGTTCCCGGTATTGGCACGCAAGACGGCAATATGCATGATGTCTGCAGATACGGAATGAACAACAATGTAGGTCTATTAATTAACTCTTCAAGAGAAATTATTTATGCCTCCGACAGTATAGATTTTGATAAAATGGCGGCTATAAAAGCAAAAGAATTCCAAAATCAAATGGAGGAAATTTTATAAAAAATCCATTTTCAAATCGTGTAATTGTTCAATCGTAATTAGTAATTCAAAATTCGTAATTATCTTGGCTCTTTTGTCTGTTCTCTCTTTTCATTCGTAAATCCATCTACAACAATCACAATTTCGCCTTTTGGTGTTTTTTCTGTATAATATTCTATTGCTTCACTCACGGTTCCTCGTATAGTTTCTTCAAATATTTTTGTCAATTCCCTAGAAACCGAAATTTGTCTGTAAACGCCAAAATATTTAGCAAAGTGTACTAAAGTCTTAACTAACTTGTGCGGAGATTCATAAAAAATCATTGTTCTTTTTTCTTCTGATAATAATTTCAGGCGTGTTTGCCTACCTTTCTTTGCGGGCAAAAATCCTTCAAAAACAAATCTGTCATTTGGCAAACCAGAATTTACCAATGCCGGAACAAAAGCCGTTGCACCAGGCAAACATTCAATTTCTATATTATTTTGTACGCAAGCCCGAGTTAGTAAAAAACCGGGGTCAGAAATTGCAGGAGTTCCTGCGTCTGAAATTAAAGCACAAGTTTCTCTATTTTTCAAACGATTTAAAACGCCTTGAATACTTCTGTGTTCATTGTGCATATGATGACTGTGCATTTGAGTAGAAATATTAAAATGGTTTAATAATTTTCCGCTTGTGCGAGTATCTTCTGCCAAAATAAAATCTACTTCTTTCAAGACTCTAATCGCCCTAAAAGTAATGTCGTCTAAATTCCCAATGGGAGTTGGAACCAAATATAATTTTGACATTGTTTAGATATTTTGGAAAGTTTCTACGGTTAAATTGCTGACCACATCTCCGGTGTGTTTTATGTTTAAAGATTCAAATAAAAGCAGATGAACTTCTTCTTTTGCAGCTGGTTTGTGTTCCACTCCTTTGGGAATAATATAGATTTCTCCCTCATTCAATTCAATCGTTTTATCGCGAAATTCAATAGTTAAAACCCCCTTTATAACCATAAATAGCTCGTCCTCATCTTTATGAGAATGCCAAATGAATTCTCCTTTTATCTTTGCCAACAATAGTTGTTGTCCGTTTAATTCTCCTATTTTTTTCGGACTCCAGTGGTCTGAGAATAGACTCAATTTTTGTTTTATATTAATTACACCCATCTTACAAATATACAATATTTTTTTAAAAAATGAAAAATGAAATCAAAAGTAAAAGTGCAAATATTCTACTTTAAAATTCTTAATTTTGCTGACTTAAAATTTGTATAATTATTTGTGTTATATTTTTAGACCTCACTTGATATAACAACATAAATTTAGTTATAAATTAATAAAATATGTATAGAAGTCATAATTGCGGAGAGCTAAGAGTATCGCATATAAACACAGAAGTAACCTTGTCGGGCTGGGTACAAAAATCACGTGACAAAGGATTTATGATTTGGGTAGATTTGCGTGATAGATACGGAATTACACAGTTAATTTTTGATGAAGAACGCACGTCAAAGGAAATTATAGAAAAAGCAAAAAATTTAGGACGTGAGTATGTTATTAAAATTACTGGAACGGTGATTGAAAGAACGTCTAAAAATCCTAAAATAAAAACTGGTGATGTTGAAATTTTAGTAAGCAAATTAGAAATTTTAAACCAATCACTACTTCCTCCGTTTACTATTGAAGATAAAACTGACGGCGGAGAAGATATTAGAATGAAATATCGCTATTTAGACATTCGCAGAAAACCTATGAGAGACAATTTAATTTTCCGCCATAAAGTAACTATGGAGGTTCGTAAATATCTGTCTGACCAAGAATTTATTGAAGTTGAAACACCATATTTAATCAAATCCACGCCAGAAGGAGCAAGAGATTTTATAGTCCCTTCTCGTATGAATAAAGGTCAGTTTTATGCCTTGCCACAATCGCCCCAAACCTTTAAACAGCTGTTGATGGTCGGCGGAATAGACAAATATTTTCAAATCGTAAAATGCTTTAGAGATGAGGATTTACGTGCCGATCGTCAACCAGAATTTACGCAAATAGACTGCGAAATGGCTTTTGTAGAGCAGGAAGATATTTTAAGCGTTTTTGAAGGATTGACACGTCATCTATTAAAAGAAATAAACGGAGTTGAGGTAGGTAAATTCCTGCGTATTTCTTATGATGATGCGATGCGTTTGTATGGAAATGACAAGCCTGATATTCGTTTCGGAATGAAATTTGGCGAGCTAAACGAAGTAACAAAACACAGAGAATTTAAGGTATTTAACGATGCTGAATTGGTGGTAGGAATTGCAGTCCCCAAAGCTGCGTCATACACCAGAAAAGAGATTGATAAGTTAATTGACTGGATTCGTCGTCCGCAAGTCGGTGCTTTGGGAATGGTGTATGTAAAATGTAATGAAGATGGGAGTTTTAAATCATCGGTAGATAAGTTTTACAGCCAAGAAGATTTGGCAAAATGGGCAGAAAAGACAGAAGCAAAAACAGGCGACTTAATATGTGTTCTTTCGGGAGATACTGATAAAGTGCGTACGCAATTAAGTGCCTTGCGTATGGAATTGGCAGAGCGTTTAGGCTTGAGAGACCCTAAAGTATTTGCTCCATTATGGGTTGTAGATTTTCCATTATTGGAACTGGACGAGGAAACTGGACATTATCACGCAATTCACCACCCGTTTACGTCACCAAAACAGGAGCAATTAAAACTGTTGGACACTAATCCGGGAAAAGTAAAAGCGAACGCCTACGATTTGGTATTAAACGGAAATGAAATTGGAGGAGGTTCTATCAGAATTCACGATAAAGAAATCCAAGCTACTATGCTTAAACATATAGGATTTACACCTGAAGAAGCGAAAGCACAATTCGGTTTCTTAATGGACGCTTTTGAATATGGAGCTCCGCCTCACGGCGGATTAGCTTTCGGACTTGATAGATTGGTAGCTATTTTGGGCGGACAGGAAACGATTAGAGATTTTATAGCATTTCCTAAAAATAACTCGGGACGCGATGTTATGATTGATTCTCCCGCACTAATTGATGATGAGCAATTAAAAGAACTAGGGATTAAAGTTAAAAAGGGTGCATAACATTTTGTCGCAAAAAAGTTATAAGAGATTAAAAGTTTCTATGATTATGAAAAGATATTTGATGAGATTTGGACTGAATATAGTAGGGAGATTTTAGAAAAAAGTATCAGTGAAACGCATAAAGACAGGCGTAAAAAAAACTTGTGTCGTTACGGAAAGATATAAGTATCTAATTCTTACGAGTTCAGCAATTTGGTTAATGGATATAAAATCAGCCCCTATATGCAAGAGAAAATAGTACTTATAGGACAGAATGATTGTTACGGTATTGGTAGCGAAATGTTGTCAACTTTATTTGGAAAATAAAGAATCTTGATTTTCTTTTTATGACATGTAAAATTGAATATTGTTTATTATCAATTCGTTGGCTTGTCTTACCGTTTAGTTTTCAATAGTTGCTTTTGGTAGTTACAATTTTTTTGTTATACCTTTGAGCCACATTTATCCCTATTTTACGAACTTTATTGTGGCAAAAAAACTAGTATATAAACACATTGATTTTCAAGGAAACGAGCAAAAAAAACCTGTGTCCGGCTCTATCGAAAAAGGAATTGCTGTGGTCGATTTACAATTATGGCAAGAGTTTCAAGCAGGGAGTGAATCAGCATTTGCTAACATTTACGAACAACATGCTGCATTACTATACAGTTATGGGCTAAAGTTGGTTTATGATACAGAATTGGTAAAAGACACCATACAAGATCTTTTTATAGAACTTTGGGAGGCCAAGGATAGGTTAGCTAAAGTGCAATCTATTAAAGCCTATTTGTATAAATCTCTGCGGCGAAAATTAATTGCCAAAGCTTCCAAAGAAAGAAAGACATTTGATAAAAGTATAGATATAGATAATCTAGATAATAGAATCGCTTCAGCTGAAATCAGTCTTATCAAAAAACAGCGTTTTGATGAACAACGTGAGTTGTTAAACAAAGCACTTAGCATTTTAACAGATAAACAAAGAGAAGTTATTCATTTAAAGTTTTATGGGCGATTGAACTATAATGAAATTGCCGAAATTATGTTCCTAAATAAAAAAGGGGTGTATAACTTAATGGCACGCACTATTAAACTACTCAAAAAGCATTTGGTGTCACTTGTCTTGATAATTGTCCTGTTTTTTATATTGTAATATCCCATTTTGTGAAGCTCTTTTAGTTTGACTATTCTGTTTTTACTCTGCTATTTTCAGTTTTCAGAATAATCCTGTCCTAAATAAATTTTAGGAGTAAAAAAGTTACTGTAGTTACGTTTTTAGAAAATAAATTTTACCGCTAAAACGGCATAAAACCTATGGTCTTAAAATTACTTTAAAAAAACATCATTTTTTTTAAAGTAAAAATGCAATTTTCTCCTCTTACTAATAAAGAGCCTGAATATTTCCAGATTCTAATAGATAAAAAGACTTAATAAATGAAGTACATTCATTATACCGTAGAAGACTTTGCTAAAGATGAATATTTCCAAAAATGGATTTTGGATACAGATAGTATGACTTCTAACTTTTGGAATAATTGGACAGCAAAACATCCTAAAAAAAAAGCTATTGTTGAAGAAGCTAAAAAACTAATCTTTTTGTTGGGTTTTGATAATGACAAACTCTCTGATGTTGATTTTGATACCATGTGGCAGCACATTATTGAAAAACGAAACACCAAGCAAACCACCTTATCAATACAGCCAAAAAGAAAAGTCAGAGCCTTATATTGGAAATACGCAGTTGCATCTTCTATACTTTTAATAGTAGCCCTTACGGTATTTCTAAATAACGAAAACAACTTATCACAATTCATAGAATCAATAATAGTTAACAACAGAATAGAAACAGGCACCGACAAAGCAATCCTAACTTTAGAGTCTGGTGAAGAAGTAACATTAATAAAAGGCACTTCCTTCCAAACTCAAAACGCAGCGAGCAACGGAGAAGCTATAATCTATAATAAAACCGCAAGCAAAGACATAACTTATAACACCCTAACTATCCCAAGAGGAGGACAATTCCAAGTAACCTTATCTGACGGCACGGAAGTATGGCTAAATTCCGAATCTCAAATAAAATATCCTGTAGCATTTAAGGATGGTAATACTCGGCGAGTAGAACTCGTTTACGGCGAAGCTTATTTTGATGTATCACCAAGCACCGTTCATCAAGGCTCAAAATTTAAAGTGTTTAATAATGCTCAAGAGGTTGAGGTTATTGGAACAGAATTTAATATTAAAGCCTATAAAGACGAAGCTAATATTTACACTACTCTGGTAGAAGGTAAAGTAGCAGTTACCTACGAGAATAAAAATCAAAACTTACTACCTAACCAGCAATCTAATCTTAATCTTAATACTAATGATTTCATAATTGCCGAAATTGATGTTTACAATGAAATTTCATGGAAAGACGGAGTCTTTAGTTTCGAAAGAAAACCATTAAAAGAGATTATGAAGGTTTTATCTAGATGGTATGATATGGAAGTGATATTTAATGATAAATCATTAGAAGGTGTTAGGTTTTTTGGAGTACTTGGCAAGGACCAAAATATTAAAGAAATATTAGAAACTATTAAGAAATTTAAAATAATTGAAGAATATGAGATAAAAAATAAAACGATAATATTAAAATAAAAAGAGAGCGAAGTATAAACATTTAGAGGTGTAACAAACTTCGCCCTTTCAATTGAGTATTAATTAATTAATGTATAACTAACACAAGGCAAATTTATGGAAATTAAATTTATTAATGTCCGTTCTCTCGTTCGAAAACGGTTTCTAATTCTTATTATGAGAATGTTTATCTTTTTATTATGTACAACAGTTTTTGGATTTACTGCAATAAACAGTTTTTCTCAAGAAAAAATTATAATTAATTCAGATAAAGTGGTCTCCGTTCATGAGGTTTTCAGAATTATTAAAGAACAAACAAAATATAGATTCTTATATCCGGAATATTTATTTAAAGAAGCACCAAAAGTTGAATTAAAAAAAGGAACTATAGCTTTGCAAAAGCTGTTAGTGTTGAGTCTTTCAGGGAATAATCTCAATTTTAAATTATCAGAAGACAATGTTATCGTTATAAACGAAAACAACAATGAACAACTAACTATTCAAGAACAACAGGGGATTCCAATAGCAGGTATTGTAACTGACGAAAATGACCAACCATTTCCGGGAGTAAATATTCTTGAAGAAGGGACAACTAACGGAACTACCACTGATATTTTAGGTAATTATACAATTTCTGTTACTAACAATGATGCTGTTTTAGTCTTTTCTTTTGTAGGATTTATAACCAAAAAAGTTGTAGTAAACGAGCAGACAGAAATTAATTTATCTCTTTTGAAGTCTGTTGTAAAATTAGATGAAGTAAGTTTAATCTTTACAGGTTATCAAAAAATATCTCGAGATAAAATAACCGGAGCAGCACAGAATATTGAGCAATCGTATTACGAAAATTCTTATAGACCAACGTTACAAGAGGGATTACAAGGAAGCGTAGCAGGTTTGCAGATACTTTCAAACAATAATCATCCGCAGGCTATACCGCAGGTAATTATTAGAGGCGTAGGCTCTGCATTTCAAGAAGGTGTTGGTTTTGTAGGTTTCGGCACACCAAAAGCTGTATTAGGAAATCCTATAATTCTCACTCCCGGAAGTCCATTGTATGTTATTGACGGCGTTCCTACGTTTGACGGTTCAGATTTATCAAGTATTAATGGCAATGATATAAAGTCCATCTCGGTTCTTAAAGATGCTTCTGCCACCAGTATATATGGAGCAAGAGCAGCAAATGGTGTTATTGTTATAGAAACAAAATCTGGTAAAACCGGTAGATATAGAGCTACGTATTCAACCCAAATCGGTTTTTCTAAATTTACTAATCTAAATAAAAGGCTAAACACAGTAGAATTACAAGAACTTTATATTGAAGGCTTAATAAATAATTCGACAAATAAAATAAATACAGAAGCTGATGCCTTAAGTTTTTTGTTGAACCCAGGTGGCTCTATTACACCATTTAATCCCAATCAAAATACAAATTGGGAAGATGAGTTAACTAGAACATCTGTAATGAAACAACATAATTTATCTGTTTCTGGAGGGAAAGGTACTAATAATTATTATCTCTCTTTAGGATATTTAAAAAATGAAACGCCTCTAAAAGATATTGACTTTGATAGAGTAACTGCAAGACTTAAATACAACACAGAGGTTTCTAAAAAATTTGATATAACTGTAAATATAGGTTATGGTAAAACACAATCAAATAATCATGAAACAGGAACTTCTTTTTACAATCCATACAGAAATATATATGCGTTAAGACCAGATCTTAAAATATATAATAACGATGGTTCATACGATACAAGTTATAATTTTGCTGTCAATCCATTAGGCATATTAACGGACGAAGCCAGAAAACTTGAAACTAATGATTTTAGAGGTTCATTAAATATGAATTATGAGTTAGTTTCAGATTTAACTATTGAAACCAGTTTTAGCGGGAACTATAAATTAACAGAAAATTACAACAGCTTTCCAGAGCATATCGGAAAAGGATTTAATAATCGCTCCAGTTTTGGAATTCAAAAAAATATTGACATATTTACATGGAATACTCGGGCTTTATTGAGGTATGATATGCAATTTGGAGACAATCATAACTTTAGCACATTTGTTGGTGTGGAAAGTAGTGCGACAGATACGAAAATAACAAACGTTAGCGTGGACCAATTACGTAGCGGTGCAGAAACACTTGACAATGGAAATACAGTACACACATATACGGGTAGAAATGAATCTGCAATCAGTTCTTTGTTTTTAAATGCTGACTATAATTATCAGGGCAAATATTTAGTAAACGCATCTTTTAGAAGAGATGGCTCTTCAAGATTTGGTTCAAATAATAAATATGGAAATTTTTACGCCATTGGCTCAGGGTGGAATATACATAAAGAAGACTTTATGGAGAATGTAGATGCCATTAATATCTTAAAACTGCGTGTCAGTTATGGGGTTAACGGTAATGACCAAATAGGACTTTTTAACTATGTAGGAACATTTAACGGGACAAGTTTCTATAATGGTGAAAACGTCGTTACTATAGCATCAGCAGGAAACTCATCTTTAGGTTGGGAGGAAAATTCAACTTTTGATATAGGTGTTGATTTTTCTTTGTACAACAATAGAATTTCTGGGTTTATAGATTATTACAGTAGAAATACAGACAAACTTTTATATAATTTACCCGTCTCATCTTTTAATGCAGATAATTTTATTTTTAGAAATTTTGGCGGAATGAAAAACAGTGGTTTTGAGATTTCTTTAAATACTAAAAATATTACTTCTGAAAATAATGGCTTTAGATGGACTACTGGCATAACTTTTACTACCAATAAAAATGAAATAACGAAGTTAGCTAAAGATGAGATTATTTCAGGAAATTATATAAGGAAAATAGGAGAAGATTTCAATACGCTTAATATCTACGGATACGCAGGAGTAGATTCAGAAACAGGAAGCGAATTGTTTTATACTGATGAAACAGAAACTGAAACAACCACCAATTATAGAGAAGCCGTTAAATACAATCACGGTAAAACTACTCCAGACTTTTATAGCTCTTTAACAAATACGGTTAGTTTTAAAAATCTATCTCTTACTGCACTTTTCTACACGAGTTGGGGCGGTCAGGTTTTTGAGACTTCTGGAAATACTCAAAATGATAATGGGAGTTTAAAATTAAGAGATTACAGCAATACATCAAGAGCCGTTTATGACAGAAGATGGCAAAAATCTGGTGATATTACAGATGTACCAAAGTATGTGTACGGTAATACTCGGTCATTAAATAAATCTTCAAGGTGGCTTCACGGTGCGAGCTATATCAGATTAAAAAAATTGGAGCTGGCATATAATTTCCCTAAAAAAGTGTTAGAAAAAATACTTATTGACAGGTTGCGTTTGTATGTAAGTGCAGACAATATATGGACCTACATAAAAGACGATACATTAGATAATGACCCAGAGATAGGAGGAATAACAGGTGCTGCCAGTTTTGATACTCCATTAACTAAAATAGTTTATTTTGGGCTTAATGTTTCGTTCTAATACAATTTAATCATATAAAAACATATAATTATGAAAAATAAATATTTATCAATTATATTATCTTTACTTACTTTTATCTCTTGTAATCAAGATGAATTTTTAGACAAAAAACCTTATGATAAAATTATCACAGAAAATGTAATTACAGATTTTGCGACATTTAAAGCAGTGGCTAAAGGCGTTTACGACATATATCAAGATACGTATTATTACAACAACTACTTTGTAATGCTTCCTGATGTAATGTCAGATAATACTCAAAGAAGAAACGGCTCTGTTTTTGTTGATATAGATAATTATAAAACTATTTCAGAAGATAGATATGCAAAAAGAATATGGGATAAAATCACGAATCTTATTGCACAATCTACAATAGTTATTAGACAAGCAGAAACTTTTGATTTCGGTGCTGATAAAGAAGAAGCTACTAAATTAATTGGTCAGTTGTATGTGGCTCGTTCATTGGCGTATTTTGATATGCAACGATTATTTGCACAGCCGTATAATTTTACAACAGATGCTTCTCATTTAGGAGTGCCTTTAATCGATGAAAATTTAGTGGGAATAGAAATTATAAATCCTGCAAGAAGTACAACTGCTCAAGTATATACTAAAATAGTTTCAGACATTAAAAAAGGAATTGAAATTATCGGAAACGATACATCTTCTGTTTACTTTTTTAATAAAAATTCTGCCAAAGCATTATTAGCTAGAATTTATTTATATATGGAAAATTGGGAAGATGCTAATATATTATCAACTGAAGTTATAGGTAGCGGATATTCGTTAATTCCCAATGAAGATTACATTTTGAGTTGGACACAAGATAACACGAACGAAACTATTTTTTCTATCGTAAATTTAGATAATGATGACTCGAGCAGTTCATCTATAACATATTATTACAACAACTTTATTCGCTTTGTAGCCACAGATGATTTATATAATTCACTCGACGATGCCGATGTGAGAAAAAATTTAATCACCATTAAATCAGGGTATAATAAAGTGCTTAAATACACAGCTTCTTCTAGAGATGACAATATCCCGGTAATTCGCCTTTCAGAAATGTATTTTATACAAGCAGAGGCATTAGCCGAAATGGGAGGAAATACAAATGAAGATGCTGCTAGGTTAGCAGTAAATACCATACTTTTAAGAGCCAATCCGTCTGCTACGCCTTATACGGAGTCTGGAGATGCACTTAAAAATATTATACAGGAAGAAAGAAGAAAAGAACTTATGTTTGAAGGACACCGTTTGTTTGATTTAACAAGAAGAAAGAAAAGTTTTACTAAATATAGATTTGCACCCAGTGATTTACCAATTGAAGTAAACTATCCTAATAATATGACAATTCTGCCTATACCTCAAGTAGAAATAGACAGTAACGATAATATTTCTGAGAATCAACAAAACTCAGGATACTAATAATTTTATATTGATAATTTTTAATTTTTATTTTATGAGAACTGTATGTTTTATTTTATTAAGCTTTGTTGCTTTAATTTTTTCTTGCAAAGGACCAGAGGAAGAAATTAGTTATGTTTTATTGTCTGGTACCATAAAAAACACCAATGAAACAGTAATTAAAATGGGAAATTATGACTATTCCTTTAAAAAGGAGATAGCCATTGACAAATCAGGGAAATTTAAAGACACTGTGGATATAGATAAATCAGGATTTTATTTTTTTCAAGTAGGAAAATCATATACCTCAATCTTTTTAAAGAAAGGCGATAATCTAAATTTTGTTACAGATGCCAATGATTTCTACAAGTCATTGTATGCAACTGGCAAAGGAGCTGTTTTAAACAATTATTATGTTGAAAGGATTAAGTTAAAAGCAAAATTGGTAGGAAATGCAAAAGATTTTTTTGTTGTACCTATAGAAGATTTTTTAGCCAAAATTAAAAAGAACAAAAAACTATTTTTAGCACAATTAGAAGATGCAAAATTAAATGATAAGGATTATAAAATTCAAAAAAAGATGATAGAACACGATTATCTGCTTACAAGATATAACTATGACAAATTTAATCATTATCACACTAAAGAACATCCAAAATTGCCGTTAGGTTATTACGACCCTATTATAAACTTAAATCTCGACGACGAGGAGTCATTTCACTATGATAAAAGTTACCGATATTTAGTTATTGAAAATTGGAGATTGACATCAAAAGAGGCAGAGAGAAATAATCCAAATTACTCTTCGATAAGTTTTGTTAAGAATATGATAAAAGATATAAAAAGCACCAAAATAAAAGACCAAATTGTAAGTATGCTCTTTAGACAAGTGAGTCCAAAAAATAAAAATTTTGAACAGAGTTATAATGAAATATTACCGTTGCTAACAAGTGAAATCAAAAAGGAAAAACTTAAAAAGAGATATCTCTCTGCACAATCAACGCAACCAGAAATGAAAGTAATGGACTTTGTTTACGAGAATCATAAGGGTGGCAAAACATCTTTAAATGAGTTAAAAGGCAAGATATTATACGTTGAAATTTGGGCGACTTGGTGTGGACCTTGCATTAAAGAAATGCCCTCTCTAACAGATTTAATCAAAACATACAAAGGAAAACCAATTGAATTTATAAGCATCTCTATCGATTCAAAGAATGATTATAAAAAGTGGAGAGCTATGGTTCCTGAAAAGAATGTTGGAGGCGTACAACTATTAGCAGACAAAGGTCTGAAATCTGATTTTATGAAGTTTTTTAGTGTTGGCTTAATTCCTAGGTCAATATTAATAGACCAAAACGGAAATATTATAACAGCCAAAGCTCCCAGACCTTCGGCTAAAAATACCAAACAGTTTTTAGATAGTTTGCTAAATAAAAATAAATTGAAATCAAAAAAAATCAGCTATTTTAAAAAATAATCCTTACATTTGTAAACTATTTAGAAAGTTTGTGCATTTTGTTACCTCTTATTTTTCTATTGGAAAAAGCTCCTCGTACACAAAACTGCACTTCTTCCGTAACTATATTTATTGGTGATTAAATTAGTGTTTAACCATACTTGAGAGTGAACCTTTCTCAGGAGAAAAAAGTAATTAGGGAGTAAAAATAATTACCCGTAAGAAGGAGAGACTAAAGAAATCTGTTTTTCTTTGGTGATATATAGCAAGTCTTCAATGCTCCTCACAAAAAAGATTGAATGCGTCATCAGATTATTGATACTTTCGTTTGGACTATATTGGTAGGAATTTTATTAAAATAAAGAGAACTTTGCTAAAAAACAGCAGAAAATACGAAAAACGGCTATTTATTGACGAAGTAAAAAATAGCTAATAATTATCTTCTTTTTAAATATTGTGTATATTAAGAAATAAAAAACCACAACTTATTGTTAATTAACAAGTTGTGGTTTTGCTTTGTGGAGACGCCGAGAATCGAACTCGGGTCCAAACAAGTAGCCAAAAGGCTTTCTACATACTTAGTTTTTGTTTGATTTTAGACTAAAAAATGATCAAAAACACTCTACTTTTAGCTTATCTTCTAAAATTTCAAAACCTTGTTGAAGCACCAAGTTTTCTATGTTTATTTTTACGATGCCCAAAAAGAAACGCCATAAACCAAGGCTTTTCGTGGACATAAAGCATGCACACCTTGTGTGCCGAGGCTAAAATCTTACTGTAATTCAGATTATGTTAAGCTGCTAAAACGTAGTTTTCTTCGCCGTTTAAAAAATGTGAAATAAGTTTTACGAGTGGTAACTTCATTCCTCGGTATGCTTACATTTTTACTAATCTTGCTGTCAAAACCAGTCGTCCCCATTAAATTATAACTCAAATAATTGTCTGCAAAAGTAAAAAATAAAAATGATATAATTATGGTTTGCTTATAATTATAATATATAATACCTTAGTGCAAAATATTTATACCGATTAAGACTATGAAATTTGGCATTATAAAAGAACGCAAAAACCCACCCGATAGAAGAGTCGTTTTCTCACCAAAGAAGCTACAAGAGCTCAAAAATAAATTTTTAAACTCGTCTATAAAAGTAGAAAGCTCAGACATTAGAGTTTTCTCAGATGTAGAATATAAAGACGCAGGATTTGAAGTTACAACCGATGTTTCCGATTGTGACGTGCTGTTGGGCGTGAAGGAAGTCCCGATTGATGCTTTAATCCCAAATAAAAAATATTTCTTTTTTAGCCATACTGCAAAAAAGCAGGTGTATAACAGAGATTTATTAAAAGCTGTTTTAGATAAAAATATTGAGCTATACGACCACGAAAATATTGTAAAACAAAGCGGAGTACGTCTAATTGGCTTTGGGCGTTATGCAGGAATTGTCGGAGCTTACAACGGTTTTAGAGCTTTTGGCTTAAAAAATAAAACGTTCAATTTGCCAAAAGCAGAAAATCTGTCAGACCAAAAAGCGTTGATTGAAGAACTAAATAAAGTTGATATACCAAACATAAAAATTCTTTTAACAGGAATGGGGAAAGTTGCCTATGGAGCTAAAGAAATGTTAGATGGAATGAACATCAAAGAGGTTTCTGTAAATGAATATCTGAACAACAATTTTAGCAAACCTGTATATTGCATCATTAATGTTTTGAACTACACCAAGCACAAAGACAAAAGAACTTTTAGCAAATCCGATTTCTATAATAATCCCAAAGAATACACTTCAAATTTTATGCGTTTTGCAAAAGTAACTGATTATTTTATTGCCAGTCATTTCTTTGCTGACGACTCTCCGTACCTATTTACACGCGAAGACGCAAAGTCATCAGATTTTAAAATTAAATTAGTAGCAGATATTTCTTGTGATATTGACGGACCCGTTGCATCTACAATTCGTCCATCAACTATTGCAGACCCAATTTATGGTTACAATCCAGAAACAGAATCCGAAATTGATTTTAAAGATGAAAAAGCAATCGTGGTAATGGCGGTAGATAATCTGCCCTGCGAATTACCAAAAGACGCCAGCGAAGGTTTTGGAGAATTATTTTTAGAAAACGTAATTCCAGCATTTTATAACGGAGATAAAGACAGCATACTAGAACGTGCTAAAATGACCGAAAACGGAAAATTAACCGAACGTTATAAATATTTACAGGATTATATAGATGAATTATGAGTTGGTTGCTGGTTGTTAAATTTTCAAATTGATTTTCACTTTTAGCTTTTCACTTTGACTATTTTGATACACCAAAATATTCAACTATTTTTTTGGCTCTCGAGTTTCCTATTTCAGATTTCAATTCTTCAAATGTAGCGTTTTTCACTCTTTTTGCTGATTTGAATTTTTGCAATAATATTGTAATTGTTTGTTCGCCAACACCCGGAATTTGCTCTAATTCTGATTGAATAGCACTTTTACTTCGTTTGTTTCTGTGAAACGTAATTCCAAATCTGTGTGCTTCGTTTCTTAAAAATTGGATAACCTTCAAACTTTCCGATTTTTTATCCAAATACATAGGAACAGAATCTTCGGGATAATATATTTCTTCCAATCGTTTGGCGATTCCTATAATGGCTATTTTTCCTCGCAAGTCCAAGGCGTCTAAACTCTTTAAAGCAGATGACAATTGCCCTTTTCCTCCATCTATAATTATTAATTGTGGCAACGATTTTTCTTCGGATAGTAATCTTTTGTATCTTCTAAAAACCACTTCTTCCATCGATGCAAAATCATCTGCACCAACTACCGTTTTTATGTTGTAATTTCTGTATTCTTTTTTGCTCGGCTTTCCGTTTCTAAAGACAACGCAAGCCGCAACTGGGTGCGTTCCCTGAATGTTTGAATTATCAAAACACTCAATATGTCTCGGCTCTTTATTTAACCGTAAATCTTTTTTCATCTGAAGCATAATTCGTTTTATATGCCTGTCTGGATCTACAATTTTTAGCTGCTTAAAACGCTCTTGCCTAAAGTATTTGGCATTTCTTATCGACAATTCTATGATACGTTTTTTATCGCCAAGTTTTGGCACGGTTACTTTAATTTCATCACCTAAATTAACATCAAAAGGCGTGTAAATTTCTTTAGACTGAGAATTAACCCTCTGCCTTATTTCTACAATAGATAATTCTAACAATTCTTTGTCTGTTTCTTCTAATTTTTTTCTGATTTCTATGGTTTGAGACTGAATAATTGCACCATTTCCAATTTTAAAAAAATTCACATATCCAAATTCCTCGTCAGAGATGATAGAAAACACATCTACATTATTAATTGAAGGATTTACGACCGTAGATTTCGCTTGATATTTAGAAAGCAAATCTATTTTTTCTTTAATTTTTTGTGCCTCTTCAAACTCCATTTTAGCCGAAAGATTAGACATTAATTTCTTAAATTTATCCAGTGATTCTTTAAAATTCCCCTTTATAATATTTTTAATTTTATCAATATCTGATTGATAATTTTCTACTGTTTGAAACGCCTCGCAAGGAGCTTTACAGTTTCCTAAATGATATTCTAAACAAACTTTATATTTCTTTGCGTTAATTTTTTCGTCGCTCAAATCAAACGTGCAGGTTCTTAGTGTATAGAGTTCTTTCACTAAATCTAACAACGCTTTTGCTACTCTAACTGATGTGTAAGGTCCAAAATATTCCGACCCATCTTTGACAACTTTTCGAGTTAAAAAAACTCGTGAAAAACGCTCTTTTTTTATACAAATCCAAGGGTATGTTTTATCATCTTTTAGCATTATATTGTACTTCGGCTGATATTTTTTTATCAGATTATTTTCTAATAATAACGCATCCGTTTCGGTATCTACAACAATATGTTTTATCTCGGATATTTTTTTTACCAAAACGGCTGTTTTACCATATTTATGCTTTTTAATAAAATATGATGAAACTCTTTTCCTCAAATTTTTTGCCTTGCCAACATACAAAATAGCACCGTTTTTATCGTAGTATTGATATACTCCCGGTAAATTTGGTAATGTTTTTATTTGGATTTCTAAAAGTATTGGCATCCAACGAAAATAGATTTTTTTTAGATTATAAACAAACTAAATCAATACTCCGCCAAATTTTCAAGTAGCTCTACATAACTAAAAATATAAAGTTATAAGAATAATGTTTTCCGATAGATGTAATTTTTTCTATCTATTCTAAAGTCTGGAATTGTCCGAGTAAAGGTAAGTAGTTTCTTTTGTGTATTCATATTATTTATTTGATTATCAAATAAATATATAGGCTAAAAATCTAATTTAACCTATTATTATTATTATTTAAGATGATTTTTAATGCGTTTGACATGCGAATAAAACTATTTATTATGACTCGTGAATAATCACACAAATATACAATCTGAAACCAATTCACAACAAGCCACAGATGTCAATTAGATATAGACTTATACAACCAAGCATAATAACTTCGTAAAATATCCAAAAACCTAAATCTATTAATTACCTTTGCAATTGTTAAGAAAAAAACAAGGTGAAGCAAAAAAAAATAGAACCGAAAAAAAAGTCTAAAAAGAAATCTAGAACAAAATTATTATACCAATACTACTTGTACACAGGCTTTTACAAATTTATTACAAAGAGTATAAAGAAAGCTATTATACCGGTAATACTTCTTGTGGTTGGATTATTTTTGTTTAACAAATTCGTTTATGACATTAATGACGGATTACAAAACATTACTCAAACGTTTTCTAAAGTAGCTATTTTGATTATTTTCTTTGTTTCAGAATCTATTTTAGGATTGATACCTCCAGAAATTTTTATCGCTTGGTCTAAAAAAACTTCCGAACCTGTTATCACTCTATCAATATTAGCAACACTATCTTATATTGGCGGAATTATCTCCTTTTTTATTGGTAAAGTTTCACTAAAAATTTACGCAGTTAAAAATTATTTGGAAACAAAAATGACGAAACACCTAAAAAATACGAGTAAATGGGGAGGATTCTTAATTATCGTTGGAGCTTTGCTCCCAATTCCATTTTCAATTACTTGTATGGCGGCAGGCTTGATTAAATACCCTCTGAAAGGAGTTTTGTTATTTGGTTTATTTCGTTTTTTGCGTTTTATCGTATATGCGTTGGCTATATTTCAGATGATTAATTGATTAATTGATAAATTGTGTAATTGTTGAATTATCAAATCGTAATTCTCAACTTTTACCTTACCTTTGCCGCTTATTAAAAATTAACTAATGATTAATATTACACTGCCCGACGGAAGCATTAAAGAGTTTAATCAAAACAGCACGCCTATGGACGTTGCTAAAAATATCAGTGAAGGATTTGCAAGAAACGTTATTTCTGCCAATTTTAATGGTACAACGGTAGAAACTTCTACTCCTTTGACGACAGACGGCAAGCTAATTTTATACACTTTTAACGATGCAGATGGGAAAAAAGCATTCTGGCATTCTTCTGCACATGTTTTGGCACAGGCAATTTTAGAGTTTTATCCGGATGCGAAATTGACTATCGGTCCTGCCATTGAAAACGGCTTCTATTACGATATTGATTTAGGTGATAAAGTGATTTCTGAAAAAGATTTTTTACAAATAGAAAAGAAATTTTTAGAATTAGCTAGAGGGAAATATGAGTTCAAATTGCGTTCAGTTTCTAAATCTGATGCGCTGTCTTTTTATCAAAAGGAAAATAACGGATACAAAGTTGAATTGATTGAAAATTTAGATGACGGAGATATTACTTTTTGTGACCACAGCAATTTTACAGACCTATGCCGTGGCGGACATATTCCTAATACGGGAATTATAAAGGCAGTAAAAATCACAAATGTAGCTGGAGCTTATTGGCGTGGCGATGAAAAAAATAATCAATTAACACGTATATACGGCATTTCTTTTCCGAAACAAAAGATGCTTACCGAATATTTAGAATTATTAGAAGAAGCAAAAAAACGCGACCACAGAAAGTTAGGCAAGGAGTTAGAATTATTTACTTTTTCACAGAAAGTAGGTTCTGGTCTGCCTTTATGGCTGCCAAAAGGTGCTGCCTTACGCAATAGATTGGAAGATTTTTTGAAAAAAGCTCAAAAGAAAGCTGGCTACGAAATGGTGATAACACCACATATCGGACAGAAAGAATTGTATGTTACCTCTGGGCATTATGCCAAATATGGTGAAGATAGTTTTCAGCCGATAAAAACTCCAAAAATGGACGAAGAGTTTTTGTTAAAACCTATGAATTGCCCGCATCATTGTGAAATATATAATTTTAAACCTTATTCGTATAAAGATTTGCCTAAACGTTTTGCAGAATTCGGAACCGTGTATAGGTATGAACAAAGTGGTGAATTGCACGGACTAACTCGTGTAAGAGGATTTACGCAAGACGATGCACATATTTTTTGTACACCAGAACAATTAGACGAGGAGTTTAAGAGCGTTATAGATTTAGTTCTGTACGTATTTGGTTCTTTAGGTTTTAAAGATTTTACAACACAGGTTTCTGTCAGAGATATGAGCGACCTAGATAAATATATAGGTGATGTTGAAACTTGGAATAAAGCCGAAGCTGCTATTATAAATGCAGCAAAAGATAAAGGTTTAAATTATACAATTAAAGAAGGAGAAGCAGCTTTCTACGGACCTAAATTAGACTTTATAGTGAAAGATGCTTTAGGCAGAAAATGGCAATTAGGAACAATACAGGTAGATTATAATCTTCCAGAACGTTTTAATTTGCATTATAAAGGAGCAGATAATCAATTACACAGACCTGTTATGATTCACAGAGCTCCATTTGGTTCTATGGAGCGTTTTATCGCTGTATTGCTGGAGCATACGGGAGGCAATTTTCCTCTTTGGCTAACTCCTAAGCAGGTTATTTTACTTCCAATCAGTAAAAAATATCAAAAATATTCAGAAAAAGTTTTAGAATTGCTAGAAAATTCCGAAATTCGCGGCTTGATAGATGATAGAAATGAAAAGACTGGTAGAAAAATCAGAGATGCAGAAGTTAGTAAAATACCGTTTATGATTATTATCGGAGAAAAGGAAGAAAGTAAAGGAACGGTATCTGTAAGAGAGCATAGTAAAGGAGATTTAGGAGTATTTACTACTGAAGAATTTATTTCCTTGATACAAAAGTCAGTAAAACTTTAATGTAATAAATTTGTTTAATTTAAATTTTATGAGTCATAGCAATTAGAAGAAGCAGGTCGAGAAGACCTTTAAGAGTAATCAAGGAAGATTTACACAGAATTAATCATAGGATTAAATTTGTTGATAAAGTGCGTTTGGTAGGCGATAATGTTGAAGTTGGAGTTTATCCAATAGAAAAAGCTCGACAAATAGCTAACGAGCAAGAATTAGATTTGGTAGAAATATCTCCAAAGGCGGTTCCTCCTGTTTGCAAAATTATTGATTATAAGAAATTTTTATACGAACAGAAGAAACGTGATAAGGTTTTAAAATCTAAAGCTACAAAAGTTACTGTTAAGGAGATTCGTTTTGGACCTCAAACAGATGAACACGATTATGAATTTAAGAAGAAACATGCTGTTAAGTTTTTGAAAGACGGTGCTAAGCTAAAAGCATTTGTGTTTTTTAAAGGAAGGTCTATAATTTTTAAAGAACAGGGGCAAATTCTATTATTGAGATTAGCCCAAGAATTAGAAGAATACGGAAAAGTTGAGCAATTACCAAAGTTAGAAGGTAAACGTATGATTATGTATATTGCTCCTAAGAAAGTAAAATAAATATTTGCAAGGTTTTTGAAACCTTGCAGAAAAAGAAAGTAAACAAGTTATGTTATGAGCATCAAAAACAAAATAATTTTAACAAAAGCGGGATTAGCATGCATTGCATTTGGACCAGAATGTGCCGCTGGTATTGCACTTGGTTGTGCTGCTTCTGCAACTTTTTACTAAATATTGATATATGAATAGAATAGTATATTTAATCGTACTTTTTGTCCCTTTTATTGTTCTAGGTAGTTTTTACCCTCATAAATTTCCTACTCATATTTTACCTTACTTAGTTATTTTTTATATCCCAACAGTAACTATTTTAAGGATGAAGTATTTAAAATATAGTTGGAAAGAAATTTTTAAATCATTCATTCCATTTTATGGGGTAAAGTATAGATTTAGAGTTTTTAAGAAAAATTAGTAACAAAAATTATGTGTCAAAAAAAAATCTAATCTTTTTATGAGATTAGCCCAAGAATTAGAAGAATACGGAAAAGTTGAGCAATTACCAAAGTTAGAAGGTAAACGTATGATTATGTATATTGCTCCTAAGAAAGTAAAATAAATATTTGCAAGGTTTCAAAAACCTTGCAGAAAAAGAAAATAATAAGCAAGATAAAAAAGAAGGAGAGATGCCCAAAATGAAAACCAAATCTGGTGCCAAAAAGCGTTTTAAACTTACTGGTTCAGGAAAGATTAAGAGGAAGCATGCGTTTAAAAGTCATATTTTGACAAAAAAGTCTAAAAAGCGAAAGCTTAGATTGACACACGCTACATTAGTACACGAGTCTGATGCTAAAAACATCAAACAGCAATTAGCTTTAAAATAGTTAATTAAATAGAGTTTAATTATTAACCGTGTAGTGGGCTAACAAGAATTACTGTTTTTGAATTACAATTTAAGAATTAGTTAATCGCCTACTACAAAAAAACAATTTTGAATTATGCCAAGATCAGTAAATTCAGTGGCTTCAAGAAAAAGAAGAAAAAAGATATTGAAGCAAGCAAAAGGTTACTTCGGACGTAGAAAAAACGTTTATACAGTAGCAAAAAATGCGGTAGAAAAAGCGATGACTTATGCTTATCGTGACCGTAAAAACAATAAAAGAAATTTCCGTTCATTATGGATTCTGCGTATTAACGCTGGGGCTCGTCAGTACGGAATGTCTTACTCTCAATTTATGGGAAAAATTAAAGCTAATAACATAGAGCTGAACCGTAAGGTTTTAGCAGATTTAGCTATGAACGACCCAAAAGTTTTTAAAACAATTGTAGAGAAAGTAAAATAAATTAATAATTCTTGCTTATATTAAAAAAGGAGAATGCTGGAAGAAAAAAAATCGCTCAACTTTTTAGAACAGATTATTGAGGAAGATTTATCAAACGGAATGCTGAAAGAAAATCTACGCTTTCGTTTTCCACCAGAGCCAAACGGATATTTACATATTGGTCATACAAAAGCTATCGGAATTAGTTTTGGTTTAGGGCAAAAATACAATGCTCCTGTCAATTTGCGTTTTGATGATACAAATCCAGCAAAGGAAGAGCAGGAATATGTAGATGCAATTAAACGTGATATTACTTGGTTAGGATATAAATGGGAAAATGAACTTTATTCTTCTGATTATTTTCAGCAATTATTTGATTGGGCTATACAATTAATAAAGGACGGAAAGGCTTATGTGGACAGCCAAACATCCGAAGAGATGAGGATACAGAAAGGAACTCCGATAACAAAAGGGACTAACAGCCCTTTTAGAGATAGAGCAGTTGCCGAAAACTTAGAGCTGTTCAAAAGTATGAAAGATGGAGATTTTAAAGAAGGTAAACACGTTTTGAGAGCAAAAATAGATATGTCTTCGCCAAATATGTTGCTCCGCGACCCTTTAATGTATCGCGTTATGCACAAAAAACATCACAGGACGGGAACGGATTGGTGTATATATCCAATGTATGATTGGACACACGGGGAGAGTGATTATTTAGAGCAAATTTCGCACTCTTTGTGTTCCTTAGAGTTTAAGCCTCACAGGGAATTATATAACTGGTTTCGTAACAATATATATAGGTATAGTAAATCTGAATATCCTTTGGCTCCAAAACAACGCGAATTTTCTCGATTAAATTTGAGCTATACTATAATGAGTAAACGAAAGTTGTTAAAATTAGTTGAGCAAGGAATCGTAAACGGCTGGGATGACCCACGTATGCCAACTATCTCCGGATTGCGTAGAAGAGGTTATACGCCTGCATCTATCAGAAATTTTATTGAAACCGTCGGAGTTTCTAAACGTGAAAACGTAATTGACGTAGCATTATTGGAATTTAAAATCCGTGAAGATTTAAACAAAACAGCCAACAGAGTTATGGCGGTTTTAGACCCTGTAAAAGTTGTGATAGATAATTATCCAAAAGATAAAGAAGAAATTTTAATCGCCGAGAACAACCCTGAAGATAAAAATTCGGGGTTTAGAGAAGTTCCTTTTTCTGGTGAAATCTATATAGAACGTGAAGATTTTAGAGAAGAAGCCAATAAAAAATTCTTCCGATTAAAATTAGGCAAGGAGATTCGTTTAAAAAACGCCTATTTTATCACGGCAAACAGCGTAGAAAAAGATAAGAACGGTAATATTACTGTAATTCATTGTACTTATGACCCTAAAACAAAGTCGGGAAGTGGCACAGAAGAAAGCAAACGCAAAGTAAAAGGAACTTTACATTGGGTTTCCATAAAACATAGTATTTCTGCTGAAGTTAGAATATATGACCGTCTGTTTTCTGATGAAGCTCCCGACGGACATAAAGATAAGGATTATATGGAGTTTATAAACCCAAACTCTTTGCAGGTGATTAACGCCTTTGTAGAGCCAAGTTTGAAAACAGCAAAAGTTGGCTACCGATTTCAGTTTCAGCGTTTGGGATATTTTAATGTAGATAACGATTCTACATCAGAAAAACTAATCTTTAATAAAACTGTTGGGATGAGAAATTGAAAATTGGAGGTTGGAAAGAGTTAGAAACTTTCAATTTTTAACTTCCAACTTCCAATTTTTACTTATTTATGCCAAAATACAGACTAAAAACGCTCTGTTTTTTGTATAAATACCTAACTATATACCTAATTAATAGAGACAAAATGCCTTTTAAACACATAAAAACTAAAATAATTACAAAAAATAGTTGCTTACAAATAGCTGATTATAAGGCTATTATACGAATTTGTAAATATTTTTTTTAAAAAAACGTTTTTTTTTTAGTTTTTTCATTGTCAGAAAGAAATTATATATGTAGTTTTGTCCCGATAGTTTATAGGATTATAACTAAAAGAATATTAAACATTAATTAAATAGTAACAAAATGAACAAAATGAACAAAATGAACAAAATGAACAGATTTTTGGTAGCACTATTAGTAGCTATCATTTTTGGTGGTAGCTTTGTATCTTGTATAGATAGCGAAGTTTCACCAGAAATTAAAAAGATTTACCAAGGTCAAGCTGACCTTCTTGCTAGTCAAGTTACGGTAAATCAAGCAGAGGCTACTCTTAAAGCGGCGGAAGCCGCTCTTAAAGGGGCAGAAGCCATTCTTAAAAAGGCGGAAGCCGATCTTAGAGCGGCAGATGCCGAAGTTCAGAAAGCACATGCTGCAAGGATAGCTTCTGAAACTTCTAGTAATGCTACAGCCGCAGAGGTTGCAGCAGCAAAAGTAAGAGCGGAGGTTGCAAGGATACTTGCTGAAACTGCCAGTAATGCAGCAGCCGCAATAGCTGCAGCAGAAAAAGTAAGAGCAGAGGTTGCAGGGATAATTTCTAAAACTAGCAGTGATGCAGCAGCCGCAATAGCTGCAGCAGAAAAAATAAGAGCGGAAGTTGCAAGGATACTTGCTGAAACTGCCAGTAATATAGCAGCCGCAGAAGTTGCAGTAAATAAAGCAGAAGCGGAGATTGCAAGGATAGTTTCTGAAACTGCCAGTAATATGACAGCCGCAGAAGCTGCAGCAGCAAAAGTAAGAGCGGAGGCTGACCTTGAGAAGGCAAAGGCTGAACTTGAGAAAGCAAATGCTGCAAATCGGGCGGCAAATGCTGCAGATGTACTCGCTCAAACGGCTATTAATGTAGCAAGAGCAGAATTTGAATTGCTAGAAGCTCAACAGCTACACGCAGATGATCTTAGAGCAGCTGGTTTTGCAGTAGCAGAGGGTCTAGTTGATCAGTACATAGCTGTTAGAAAAGTGGCTGCTTCCAAATTGGTTACGAGAAAAGTAAGAGCAGAAATGTTAGCTGAGCAATCAAGAATGTTAGCTGAGGGTAAAATAGATTCAGCTGTAGCTGAAGCTTCCTTAGTTCTGCTAAAAGGTTTAAAAGCAGCTGCAGAAGTTGGAGTACAAGTTGCTAAAGCTGCTAAAGTTGCTCATGAAACTGACGAAGTTGTTACTCAAAAAGCAGAATTTGATGCACGTGTTAAAGAATACGACGACAGTATAGTACAAGTTGGAATAAAGGTGCATTTAGAGGAAATAAATATAGGGTCAAAGGAAAACACGAAATCTATTGAAGTAGAAAAGTTAAATAAATTAACTGAAACTGATGCTTTACGTACAAAGTATGATAGATTGGCTGGTCTTATTAAGACAGACTCAGCTTTATACAATAGCAAAAAAAAGTCTGTAAAGACTGATAGTACAACTTTAGCAGACTATGATGCAGAGTTAGGTAAATTAGATGCTAAAATTACCAAAGAAAAAGCTGCTGTTGCCACCAAAAAAGGAAATCATGATACTGCTGAAGCTAAAAGAAAGGCGTATAATGCTTTAAAAGAGGATGTTGGCGGATTGTTAGATAGTTTAGAGGATGCTACTAACGCACTAAAAACTCATATAGCAGCTAGAATTAATATAGAAGGTATAAGAAAGACTGAAGCAGATGCCCGAAAAAAGCATGACACGTTAAAAAAGATCTATGATGCTGAGCCTGCAGGTCCTTCTGTTTTTGCAGGTCCTGATGGTGTGACGGGTAATATTACTGACGCCACTATGGAAGGCACTGGCGCTGACGCTGTAAAAGTTACATATAGAAAAATTAAAGATGTAACTTTCCCTCTTGTTGATGGTGTAAGAAAGAAGAAAGTAACATTTGAAACAGAGCAATTCTTTTTTGACAAAACCGCAGCAAGTCCTGACTTCCCTATTAAGACTCCTGCAACGATAAACCCAACAGTTCTTGCTGTCAAGTTTACACTTGGTGATATAGTAGCTGATTTTGGATCCATTGAGGCTGCTACTTCTTTAACGAATCTTGGTAGTATAGGTAAACTCTATAATGTTGAAGCTGATGATAGAGACCCTACTCCTGATGAGTTGAATGTTACTAGATTTAATGTAGCTGTTGTAGAATTAGATGCAGCTATTACTGAATTAAACAAAGCAAAAGCGTCATTAGCTGATCGTAGTGCTACTGAGGAAAAACTTAGAGCTAAAGTTAATAAATTTGACGGATTACTTGTTGACAATAAAGGAGTTACTCTAAAAGCTAAAGAAACTGCTTTTATCAATGCACTGAAAGTAATTGGGATTAAAACATCAGATACAGTTGATAAAGATAGTATTTTAAAGACATCTAAAGCAATGATAACAACTAAAAAAAATGCTGTAAGTAATTCTGCTGTAAATGCTGCTAAAGCTGCTAAAGCTAATTTCCGAACAAAAGAAAAGATAGAACTTGATATTAAATTATCAGGTATTGACATCGCTACACTTGCTGCTAAAATAGCTGGTAATACTGCTAAACTTACAGCTTTAGAGAAAGAGATAGAATCGGCTTCAAATGTAGAAGGGGTTAGTGAGTTAGTATCTAGTATTAACGTAATTGAGGCTGAGATTGAAGCCCTTGAGTATAAGAAGAGCCTCTTAATAGCGAAAAGAATATCTTTGAGAATTATTAAGACTGAATATCTTAACGCATCTAGGTTAATAACTATTCCTGCCAGAAATTTACAAGCAGATGTAGATGCTGCTGAGCAAAATCTTGTAACAGCAACTAGCAATCTAGTAAATGGAAAAAAAGCTGTTCTTAACGGTAAGATTAATATAGTTGCAATGACAGAGCTTATATGGGTACTTAAACAAGAGTTAAAAGTTATGGATGCTGAAATAATAAAGCTTATTGGTCTTGCAGATAAGTATAAAGCCTTAGCTGTTGCTGCTTTAGATGCAGCAACAAAAGCATAATACTTTCTTTAGGAAATATTAAAGATTATTAATGGGGCTGAAGATAAATAAAGTTCTCTTCAGTCCCTTTTAAAACAAAATTTAACTCTTAAAGAACTAAACAATATGAAAAAATATATAATTTTTATTTTTATTTTATCCATTTCACTGGGAACAGGAATGTACGGACAAGATAAAGATTCCAAACAAAAAGCAAAAAGCAGTAGTTCTTCAAAGAAAACGTATGCTCCAAAAAAGGGAGATTATACGGCTGCAATAATTTTTGGAAGAGGAGCTTATAGTAATACTGGTTTGGCTGCACCCGCTTCGTTCGGTGCTACCGGTACTCCAGTTAATGGTTCTGCTCCTTTTGCGAATGATATTAACTCAAACGACAACAGTATTATAAATATGGTTGGTGCTGAAGGTAGATATTATGTTTCTGATAAAATTGCTTTAACACTATCTGGTGGAACAATTTTAAGAAATACTCCAGAACATTTATCTATACCAGCAGTAACTACTGGTGGAAAAACAATAATACCGGGATACAAGTCCGTAGTTGCTGACGAAAGAATTGATATAAACCTTACATTGGGTGGTCAATGGACTTTTAACACAGGAAGCAAAAGAATGTTCCCATATTTAGGGATTGCTTTACCTTTTAACTATGCAAGAAGGTCTTTATACGACCCGACAGTTGATAGTAATAATGTAATTACAGATTTAGGAGCAAGACATGTAGAAATAACATCCTTTGGAATTCAGGCAGTTGCAGGTGTAGATTATTATCTTTCTGAAGATGTTTTTATAGGCTTTAGAATAAAACCTGCATCATTTAATTATGCTTTTAGTGATAAAATACCAGGACCGGGTTTACCTAGTTTAGATTCAGATACTTATACAACTTCATTTTTTGTTCAACCTTCATTTAGTGTTGGATTTAATTTGGGTAAAAAAGATTCTGACGGAGACGGTGTTTATAATAAAGATGATGCTTGTCCAGAAGTTGCAGGTTTAGCCGCTTTTAAAGGTTGCCCAGATACTGATGGAGATGGTGTTCAAGATTCTGAAGATGATTGTCCTAATGTAGTAGGTGTGGCATCTTTAAATGGTTGTCCAGACGCAGACGCAGATGGAGTAGCAGATAAAGACGATGCTTGCCCTTACGACAAAGGAAGCAAAGCTACCAGAGGTTGCCCAGATTATGACAAAGATGGTGTTTTAGCTTTAAATAAAGATGATAAATGTCCTAATGTAGCCGGTCCAGCTGAAAACGGAGGTTGCCCTTGGCCAGATTCTGACGGAGACGGAGTGTTAGACAAAGATGACAAATGTATAGACGAAAAAGGACCTGCTTCTAATGGTGGATGTCCAGATATTAAAGCAGCTACTATAAAGATAGACTCTTATTCTAAATCTATTTTATTTAATATAGGTAAAAGCTCTTTTAAATTAGGAGTTACCGAGAAGTTAGATGACATTTCTAATGTTATAAAGAAATTTTCTAAATTCAACTTTGACATAGAAGGTCATACAGACAATACGGGTGGAGATGCTATAAATTTAAGGCTATCTAATGAAAGAGCTAGTTCTGTAAAAGGATATTTGGTGTCTAAAGGAATTAAAACTAGTAGATTAACCTCTAAAGGTTATGGTTCAGCTAAGCCAGTTGCCCCTAACACAACTAATGCTGGTAGAACTAAAAATAGAAGAGTTGAAATAAAAGTTTCTGACGATAAATAAGTAGTAACAGATATTTTAATTCTAAACGCAAAAAAACTTCATAAATTCTTATGAAGTTTTTTTGCGTTTAGAATTAAAATGAGAATTGAAATATTCATGTATACAGTTTAACGATTAAACAAACTTCTCACTTTTAGTTTTTATATTTACCTGCCTAAATCAACATATAGCCAATATTTAGATTATGTGTTTGATAAGATTTGGGAACAACTAACAACTAAAAATCATAAATTATGTCAAAAAAAGGAATAGAAGAAACAGAAGATTTGATTGAAGATATTGAGCAATCATTGCAAAAAATCACAAGCAAATGAAATTAGATATATTAGCGTTTGGTGCGCATCCAGATGATGTTGAATTAGGCTGTGGGGCAACCATTGCCAAAGAAATATCACTTGGGAAAAAAGTGGGAATTATAGATTTAACTCGCGGAGAATTAGGCACTCGTGGGTCTGCTGATTTACGTGATAAAGAAGCTGCGATATCCGCTAAAATATTAGGTCTTTCTGTAAGAGAAAATTTAGGTTTTGCTGATGGATTTTTTATAAATGACAAAAACCATCAATTAGAAATTATAAAAATAATTCGTAAATATCAACCGGAAATTGTGTTGTGTAACGCTGTTGACGATAGACATATAGATCATCCAAAGGGAAGTGAATTAGTTTCTGCTGCTTGTTTTTTAAGTGGACTTATGAAAATTGAAACCACAGTAGGAGGGAGCAATCAAGAAAAATGGCGACCAAAACAAGTTTATCATTATATACAGTGGAAAAATTCAGAACCCGATTTTGTAGTTGATGTTACAGGATTTATATCAACTAAAATAGCTGCGGTAAATGCGTATAATTCACAGTTTTTTGACCCTAAAAGTAACGAGCCAGAAACACCTATTACGAGTAAGAATTTTATAGACAGCATAAAATACAGGGCAAATGATTTAGGAAGATTGATTGGCGTTGAATATGCGGAGGGCTTTACTTCGGAGCGTTATGTTGCTGTAAATAGTTTAGATAAATTAATTTAATTATTACTTTGCAGAGAAGTAAAAAATAAATTAAATTTGCACCCGCAATTATATGGTGGTTGTAGCTCAGCTGGTTAGAGCATCGGTTTGTGGTACCGAGGGTCGTGGGTTCGAGCCCCATCTTCCACCCAAATTTCACTAAAAAAAGGCAAAACAATTCGTTTTGCCTTTTTTAATTTATTAAACAGTAATCAAATTGATATTATTTAACGGGAATTGTAACAATTTTTTTGCCCCATCCTAAGATTATATCTCCTTCTTTAGAATATGTGATTGAAAAAGCTTCTACAAATTCTTCTCCTTCAGAGACTTTAGCTGTGATTCTTACTACATCATTTTCTTTTTTGTAAGAATAAGTTCCCCAAAGGTTCAAATTTTTGTTTAAAATCATTGTCCATTCAGATTTTGATGGAATTGCAAATAAGGTATATGTACCTGCTTTTACCTTTTTACCGCCAAAAACTACATCTTTATAAAAAGTAATTTCACTAGCTTCATTGGCTCCTAATCTCCAAATTTCTCCTTCTGGAGTTAAAGATTCTACTGTTCTTCCTTTTAATTGTGGTCTGCTGTAAACAATTTTCGTTATTTTTACTTCTCCTCTCCTTGGAAATAAGGAAATATCTGCAGGGCTTATATCCAATTTTGGAAATTTTTGTGCCGATACACCATTTGAAAACAATATTGCTACCATAAAAATAGCAATTACTAAAACATTTTTTTTCATTTGTATTATAATTTTAAATTAAAGAATAAAGTGTGTCCTCAAAAGTACGTCTCTTTATAGAATAATTTTACTAATATTTTGTTAAAAGTTATATTTGTGTTATAATTATGTCATTTTATGCCGAATACAACTTGTATATTTTCAAGAAAAATCAGCCTTTCTCTTTTCTAAAAAAGCAGATGTTCCTTCTTTAAAATCTTCAGTCCCAAAGCAGTTTCCAAACTCTTTAATTTCTATATCATATCCATTAACAGCATCTTTAAAATTCGCATTTATAGATTTAATTGCCGAGTTAATTGCGGTAGAGGAGTTTTTCATGATTTTATTTGCTATTTCAATTGCTAACGGCATCAAATTTTCGGGAGACGTTATATGATTAACCAATCCGTAATTTTTAGCATCTTCGGCACAAATCATTCCAGCGGTCATTATCATCTCCATAGCTCGCCCTTTACCGATTAATTGCGGCAAACGCTGCGTTCCTCCATATCCGGGAATCACTCCTAATGAAACTTCTGGCAATCCCATTTTTGCATTGGTAGAAGCTATTCTAAAATGACATGCCATTGATAATTCTAATCCGCCCCCCAGTGCAAAACCATTAATAGCGGCAATAACAGGCTTGTTTAAGTTTTCTATAAAATCAAATAATATTTTTTGTCCTTTAGCAGCTAAATCATTTCCTTCATCAACCGAAAAATGTGCAAATTCTAAAATATCTGCACCTGCTACAAATGCCTTTTCTCCGCTTCCTGTAAGTATAATTGCTTTTACGGAAGGGTCTGCCCCTAACGTTTTAAAAGCATTGTGCAGCTCCTCTATCGTAGCTTTGTTTAAGGCGTTTAATTTTTTAGGTCTGTTGATTGTTATTGTAGTTAATCCTTTTTTAGATGCGACAAGTAAGTTTTCGAATATCATATATTATAATTGACTACAAATGTAGTGGATATTTATGATTTTTGAATTACGATTTGATAATTTGACAATTCCACAATTCAAGATATTATTACCGATGCCGATTAGTTACAAAATTTGATTAACTTTGTTTTATAAAATATAAATTATGCATGTAGCCATTGCAGGAAACATTGGAGCAGGAAAAACGACTCTCACAAAATTATTAGCCAAACATTACAAGTGGAAACCGCATTTTGAATCCGTAAATAAAAATCCTTACTTAGATGATTTTTATGCGGAAATGGAGCGTTGGTCTTTCAATTTGCAAGTTTTTTTTTTAAACAGCAGATTTAGGCAGATACTTGAATTGAGAGAGTCCAGCAACAAAGTAATTCAAGACAGAACTATTTACGAAGATGCCTGTATTTTTGCACCAAACCTTCACGCAATGGGACTGATGACAAATAGAGATTTTAAAAACTACATCTCCTTGTTTGAGCTGATGGAAAAACTTATAACTCCCCCAGATTTGTTGATTTATTTACGTTCCAGCATACAAACATTGGTTGGACAAATTTACAGAAGAGGAAGAGAATACGAAAAAACTATAAGCATTGATTATTTAAGTAGATTAAATGAGCGTTACGAAGCGTGGGTTTCTACCTATACAAAAGGAAAATTATTAGTTATTGATAATCTAAATTTTGTTGATAATCAAGAGGACTTAGGATATGTAATTGACCGAATAGATGCTCAAATAAACGGATTGTTTTAAGTATGAAAGAGCGTAAAACAAAAAAAATATTTATCACAGGAATTTCAACTGAAGTAGGCAAAACTGTTATTTCTGCGATTATAACTGAAGCCTTACGGGCTGATTATTGGAAACCTATACAAGCTGGAGAATTGGAAAACTCTGATACACAAAAGGTTAAAAAACTTATTTCTAATACCAAATCTAAATTCTATCCAAGCAGTTATGCGTTACAAACACCTGTGAGTCCGCATTATGCAGCAGAAATAGATGGAATCACGATTGATATAAATAAAATAAAAACACCAAAAACTAATAACAATCTAGTGATTGAAGGGGCAGGAGGCTTGTTAGTTCCGCTGAATGACAAGCACACAATTTTAGATATTATTAAACCAGAATATAAAGTTATTGTGGTTTCCCGTAATTATCTGGGAAGTATTAATCACACTCTGCTAACGCTAAGTTTATTGAAAGATAAAGGATTTGACGTGTTAATTATTTTTTTTGGAGAGGAGAATAAATCTTCCGAAAATATAATTCGAAAAATGACAAACATTCCTGTAATCGGGCGTGTAGAAAAAGAGCCTTATTTTGATAAAAATGTAATTAAAAAATATGCAGGATTGTTGAATCGTGGAATTATTGGAACGTCAAATTATCAAATTATTTAAACATAATTATTAGTACATTGCACTATGCAAAAACAAATTTTACTTTTATTATTTATTATAATTCCTGTTATCTGCTTTTCGCAAAAAAGCACAAAAGCGATTATACTTAAAGGGCAGGTTGTAAATGCTTTAGACAAAAAAGTTTTGAGTGCTGCACATATTTTAAACTTAAATTTGGTTATAGGTACGATAACAAATGATAAGGGTCTTTTTAAAATTGTAGCAAAAGCCAACGACACTATTCTTGTATCTTATCTAGGGTTTCAATCTATAAAATTAAAAATAACAAATGATTTATTAAAAGGAAATGAATTGGTAATTTCTTTACACGAGAAAGCTGACGAAATTAAAGAAGTGGTCATTAGATCTACCAAATTAATTGGGGTTTTGGAAATTGATGTAAATCAGGTGCCAAAAGATAGATTTACTAGAATTCACATTAGCGGATTGCCACAGACTTATGAAATTGGTAAACCTGTTTCGCAAAATATTAATTCGCCAATCGCCGCATTGTTTAATCCTGTGGATTTTTTGTACAACCTTTTTGGAGAAAAGCCAAAACAGCTTAGAAAGTTGCAAAAATTAAAAAAAGAAGATGACCTTCGTAAAATGCTGAATGGAAAATTTGACAGAGAAGTAATTATGGAATATCTACAAATGGACAAGCAAGAATTAAATGAACTACTTACAGATTGCAATTATTCGGAATACTTTATTAAAAAAGCAAGTGATTTACAAATGATTGAAGCTGTTATAAATTGTTATGAAAATTATAAAGCACTCAAAAAAGGTAAAATAGAAAGAAATACAATTCCTGAAAGAAGAAACTAACTGCTTAATGGTTGTCGGTTACTCGTTGTTGGCTCTAACAACTTACAATTATAGCAGAAAGGTACAAGTATTTTATCTTATACCTAACTGCTATTTTTTATTTATTATATCAGTAGGAGGACTACAGTCGCATTCTGGCTCTTCGCAAGAGTATATAAAAAAACTACAGACTATTCCAATAATTAAATGTTTCATCCAAGTTTCTTTTTGTTGCATTGTTATATTTGTTTTTTCTAATAGACAGGTTCAAGCTCATTCAGCCCTTATTTCTACAGAATCTGTTGTAAACTTAAAATCATTCAAATCCTTTCCGTTCTGATAATACTTAACTTGAAAAGCATGACTGCTCGTACTCGTTGGTGGTTTTTTTAAAGTTAAATGTAAATCTCTGGGAACGGTAGGCTCTGTAGCTATATACTCATTCAAATCATATTTTACAGAGTTACTAGAAAATTCTTCAAACACAGTAACGTCAAAAAGCGCTGCTAAATTTGCTCCTGACAAATTATCTGCGTTAAAATCATTATCTGAAAAGATTTCAATATTTGTGATTTTATCATCTGTAGTTGGAGGTTTAGGACTACAAGCGTATGCAGTATTAATAAAATTAAATCCTTGAATCTTATTAGTCATTGAATAATACTCTTCTGTTTGAAAATAAATTTGTATTGAATATTTGTCATAAACAACTACTTTTGGGTCAACTGATATATATTCTGACTTATCTATAGTCCATTCTAAACCTGTGATTTTAAACTTATCGGGAGATGGACCACAAGTATCACAGGATAATATTCCTATAAATAAAAACAGAAAATAGCTTATTAAAAAAAAATTGATTTTACTCTTCATTATATCTAATTTAAGGGCATAAAAAGCTTATTCATACGCTGAAAAAAGTGCGTCCAAATTGCTTTCTGTTGCATTGTTATATTTATTTTTTATGTTGTTTTTCCAGCTACTCCACGTTCTCTGGTTTATTAACGCATCTTCTATCTGTCTGATTGTATATCCAGAAACTAGATCACTGTTCAAAAACTTGCACTATCTTGAATCTAGGTAAATTTATTTTTGTTTAAACAAAAATAAATAATTTAATGGATAACTACAAAGTGATAAACATGCTAAATATAAAATAGTTATCAACAATATTGATGAAATAGTTATTTTTTAGAATGAAATGATATTTCTGAATTTATGGCTGAATAGTTACCAATTTATATACGATATTTTGTGGTCAAATTGCGATTATCTATGGCGGAAATAATTTGTTTTATATCAGTTTTAAAATCAAACCAATTAATTTCTTTATCTTTACGAAACCACGTAAGTTGTCTTTTGGCAAAACGCCTAGTATTTTTTTTTATTTCCTCAATAGCAAATTCTTTTGATATTGTTCCGTCAAAATAAGAAAATAATTCTCTGTAACCAACTGTTTGTAAGGCATTAAGATTTTTATTAGGATACAAATTTTTAGCCTCTTCTATCAAACCGTCATTAATCATATCATCTACACGCTCATTAATTCTATCATAAATTAGTTGTCTATCAGCATTTAAGCCAATTTTTATGGGCTTAAAATTTCTTGGAGTTTTTGATTTATTTTTAAAACTGGAGTATGGAAAATCAGTTTCTATACATATTTCTAAGGCTCTAATTAATCTATAAGGATTTTCCAAATCAATAGAATTATACGTTTTTATATCCAATTCTTTTAGTTGTTCCTGCAAAAAAACAACACCTTTTTCTTGTAATTGTTTGTTTATTTTCTCTCTAATTTCTGCTGATACATCTGGAAAATAATCTAATCCTTTCAACACGGCATCTACGTATAATCCGCTACCGCCAACCATAATCACAACATTATTTTGTTGAAAAAGTTCTTCTAATTTGATAAGTGCATCACGCTCAAATTGTCCGACACTATAATTTTCAAAAATGCTTCTATTTTGAATAAAATGATGTTTTGCCATTGCCAATTCGTCAGCCTTAGGAACAGCAGTTCCAACACTCATTTCTTTATAAAATTGACGGGAATCACAAGAAATAATTTCTGAATTAAAGTGTTGAGCTAATTTAATACTCAAAGCAGTTTTTCCAATTGCAGTTGGTCCAACAATGGTGATTAGAATGTTTTGAGGAATTTCTGGCATCTAATTGAGTTTACTTCCGCAATTATAACAGAATTCCGCTTTATCGTTATGATTTTCTGCAACACAATTAGGGCAAGATTGCGTATTTGTTTGAACAGAATTTGTTTTGACTATCTCAGAGCTTACAATTCCAGTGGGAATAGCGATAATTCCATATCCTAAAATCATTATAATACTAGCAATAAATTGACCCTGCGGAGTCTGCGGAGAAATATCTCCATAACCCACTGTTGTCAGAGTTACAATCGCCCAATACACGCTTCTCGGTATGCTTGTAAATCCGTTTTTTGAACCTTCAATCAGATACATTACAGTTCCGAGAATGGTACATAAAATCAAAACGAAGAATAAGAATACAGCAATTTTTGCTCTACTAGCTTTTAAGGCTTTTAATAAATTATTCGAAGCTCCAATAAAACGAGCGAGTTTTAAAATTCTAAAAACACGTAGCAAACGCAAGGCTCTTAAAGCTACTAAACTGTGTGTTCCTACAAATATAATTGACAAATATTTTGGAAGCGTAGATAGTAAATCTATAATTCCGTAAAAGCTAAAAATGTAGCTACTGACTCTCTTTATAGAGATTAATCTAAGGATGTATTCTATTGAAAATAAAATAGTTATAATCCATTCAGAAATATTTAAAAATGTGTGGTATTTATTGTTGATGCTTTCTACACTTTCTAGCATTACTAATAAAATGCTTGCTAAAATTGCAATAAGCAGCACAGCATCAAAAATTTTACCTCCTTTGGTATCTGCTTCATAAATTATTTCGTGAAGGCGGTTTTTCCAATAGATATTTTTTGTTTTATTATCCAAAAATAATTATGTCTTAAGTTGTTTAATTGTTGAATCGTAAATCTCGGTTGGTTGCTAGCCTAAAACCTTAGTTGAGTCTAAATGTTTTTTAGCAACTTTTTCGAGTTCGGCATACCAATCTTCTCCAAATTTTCGTATAAGTGCCTGTTTTACAAACTTATAAACTGGTACTTGCAACTCTTTTCCTAAAGAACAAGCGTCATCGCAAATATCCCATTTATTGTAATTTACAGCATAAAACTCGCTATAACCTTGCACACGAATTGGGTACAAATGACACGAAACAGGTTTTTTCCAATCTATAACTCCTTGATTATACGATTCTTCTATCGCACAAAGTGCGGTATTTTTTTCGTCAAAAATTACATATACGCAATCTGAACCATTAATTAAAGGGGCTTCTAACTCGCCAAAATCACTTGTTGTCCAAGTTCCTTCTTTTTCAATTACGTCAATTCCTTCTTTACGTAAAAAAGGTTTTATTTTGGGATAAATATCGTCTAAAATTTTAGTTTCTTCTTTTTCTAATGGAGCACCCGCATCACCGTCTATACAGCACGCTCCCTTGCAAGCCGAAAGATTGCAGACAAAATCTTTTTCTATAATATCTTCTGAAACTATTGTTTTTCCTAACTGAAACATTTAACAATTATACGATTTGATAATTTGACAATTCAACAATTAACCCCTTCTAATACAGCACTCTAAACTTAATTGTACCGTCAACTTTCTTCAGTTTTTTAACAACCGCTTTGTTATAATCTTTGTCTAAATCAGTTATTACATAGCCTACTTTTTCGTCGGTAGATAAATATTGACCAATGATATTCATTTCGTATTGTGCCAATACTTTATTTATTTTTGCCATAACGCCCGGCACGTTTTTATGAATATGTAAAAAGCGGTGTGCATTTTTGTGTTTTGGCAACCTTATATTAGGAAAATTTACAGCATCTACTGTATTTCCAAAGTTAATATATGCCATAATTTTATTGGGAACAAAATCGGCAATATCTTTTTGGGCTTCCTCAGTGCTACCTCCTACGTGTGGCGTTAAAATCACATTTTTTAGTCCTTTCAGCTCCGTATAAAAATGACCATTTGCCATTGGCTCCTTTGGATAAACATCAACGGCTGCTCCTGCCAATTTACCGCTTTCTAACGCTGTTTTTAACGCTTTAATATCTACTACAAATCCACGAGAAAGGTTTATCAAAAAAGCACCATCTTTCATTTGAGAAATTTCTTTTTCGCCTATAAAATTCTTGTTTATAGGATTGTCATCAATATGCAAAGTTACTATATCAGAAATGTACAATAAATCTGAAAGTTTGTCAATTTTTGTGGCATTTCCCAGAGCCAATTTGTCTTCAACATCATAATAAGACACGTCCATTCCCAGAGCCTCTGCAAGAACGGATAGTTGCTTTCCGATATTGCCATACCCGATAATTCCTAATTTTTTTCCACGTACTTCAAGAGAACCTTGAGCCGTTTTGTTCCACTGACCGTTATGCAATTCTGTACTTCGTTGAAAAATATTACGCATTAGCATAATAATTTGACCAATTGCCAATTCAACAACCGAGCGTGTATTGCTATACGGAGCGTTAAAAATCGCAATTCCTTTGTTCTTACAAGCATCTAAATCTATTTGTTCTGTACCGATACAAAAAGCTCCGACAACCATTAGTTTTTCGGCGGCTTCAATTACTTTTTTGGTAACCTGTGTTTTGGAGCGGATTCCTAAAACGTGTACATCTCGTAATTTTTCAATCAATTTATCTTCTGGAAGACTTTTTGAAACTGTTTCTACTGTAAAACCGTCTTCTGAGAGTTTATCAAAAGCATCTGAATGCACGTTTTCTAACAGCAAAATCTTAATTCTGTTCTTTGGATATGAGATGTTTCTCGGCAATCTGTTTACAAATAAAAACTCATCAAAATTTGGTGTTATATAGTCGGCATCTTTTATGGTTTTTTTTCGAGAAACATTCTCTGTATATGCAAAAAATGAGTCTGAAATTCCTGCCTCTCTAGTTACATAATCACTATATCCGTCGCCAATCATTTGAATTTCTCCTTTTAAATTCATGTCTTTCAGGCACTGAATTTTTCCGTTGTTAACAGACAATATATTATTTTTGTCAAAGCCAACAATAAGGTCTTCTTTGTCAAACTCAAACGTATTGGCGTACACTCTTTCTGGTGATATATTATATTCTTTTACGATATCGTCTATAAATTCTTTAAATCCGCAGGATATTATATAAATATCGTCTGAAAAATTTTCAAAAAAATCTTTATTTCTTTCGATTGATAAAGATATTTTCTGTTTTAATTTTTCTATCAGCAAGGGCAAATCTGATTTTTTTGCGTTCAATAATTTTATGCGTCTTTCTAATGACGTGGTAAATGAAATTTCGCCGTCAATCCCTAGATTAGTAATATCCTGAATTTCTTGAATTATTTTTGTTTTGTCAGGATTATTAGCTAATGTAATTTCTGCTAAAACATCTAATGCTTCCACACGAGTTAAGGTGCTATCAAAGTCGAAAACATAATTTCTTTTTACTCTGCTCATTTTTAATAACTAAATTTTAGTTTGGCAAATCTACAAAGTAAAATTTTATCTTTATCACTTTAATGGTTTAATTGTTGAATTTAGAATATACCTACTTTTGGCTATTAATTTTTTACTATAACAAATTTTGCCGATTTTTACGAAAGATATTAGGCAACCTCTATTAATTGATTTTTAAGCCAATCCTTTTTTATTTCAAAAATATTAAACTTTTAGAAATGATTTTAGTTTTTTGTAATTTCAATTATACTTTTGTTCTTGATTTGTCATATTTTCTGTTTGAATAAAATTAATACTTTTTTCCTATTCAGACAGAGTTAAGTTTACAGTCTCGACAACAGTGATTTTAATAGCAAAACAAAATGCTGGGAGCAGGAAAGTAAGTTAAACTGAAAACTACCAACTTTTAGTTTCCAACTTCCAACAACTTAGCCATACCGATTCTTATAATTTCTATATGTTTTGTTTTATTTGGCACGTTTTCATCTTTTTGAAATTGCACCATCTGACGCATTAAATTAATCGCTACTTTGTCAAAATTGAATTTTTTATACTGAAAACCTTTTGCAACCATATCGTTTACCAAATTTGTAATTGCTTCCGTATTATTGCTCTTGGCTATTTTTTCATAAGCCTTTTTATAGAGAGTCTTAGTTTTATTATCATTCGTTAAAAGCATTCCAGATAATACATTTTTGGCTATAAAAACTAATTCAGTATAATCGTTTTCTTCAATAAATATACGGGTTAGCGGAGTTGCTATTATTTTTCTCACTTCATTTGGTAATTTTTTTGACAGCAAAATTGCAGCATCTTTGTCAATATAATAAATTGCCACCAATGCTTTGCCTTTTACGCTAAAAGATTTGCTCTTCAGTGCCTCGTTAAAAATTGGCAAGTTTTCCGCGTCTGTCAATTTTCCTAAAGTTTCTATTGCAGCTGCTCTAACCAATGTTTTCCCGTCCGAATTGGCAATTTCTTTTATCTTGTTTATAACATTTTTTTTAGAATATTTATTAAAAAGGTCGATGTTTTCTACCGCCAATTTTCTGATTTTATAAAAAGAATTGCTCATCGCATTTGCAATGGAATTAAAAGCCTTTTTATTATCCTGATGCTTAGCAATTTCCAGCAGAGCCTCCTTTTTATGACCGTAATAAGATGCGTATTTCAACTGACTTATATACTGTTTCAAAGTCTTTGTTTCTATAAAATCAGCCAGCAAAACACCGTCGGCATTTACCAAAATAATTTCCGGAGTTTTTCTGTAAGAGAGCAAAAATGAAACGTCTTTTTTATCTACAAAAACATTGTGTCTCATTTTCTTTCCTTTTTCAACAATATCAATAGATAGTGGAAATTGAAAAGTTTTTCCGGTTTGATAAATATTTACCGCAACCGTTTTTTCCAAAGTATTATAATCGTAAGTTACTTGAATTTTAGGATGTCCGCTACCAAAATACCACTGATTAAAAAACCAATTCAAATCTTTTCCTGTAACCTTTTCAAAAGCCAATCTCAACTGATGAACTTCGCCCGTTTTGTATTTATTATCTGTTAAATATTTATTTAAACTCGTATAAAAAGCATCGTCTCCCAAGTATTTACGCAACATATGCAGGATAGCTCCGCCCTTGTTATAACTGACGGCATCAAACATATCTTCCTTGTCGTCATAATAAAAACGAACCAAATCTTTATCATAATTTTCACCCTGTTTATATCCCTCCACGTCTTCTAATAAATGAGCATCTGCGTCATCTTTTCCATATTTATATTCTCTCCATAAATACTCACTATAATTTGCAAAAGATTCATTTACTGTTAGATTACTCCAACTTTCTGCGGTTACCAAATTCCCAAACCAATGATGAAAAAGCTCGTGTGCGATAGTATTTTCCTGAATGTTTTCGTCTATTAATTGCCCTGGCATTTGATATGCTTTTTCTCCGTGAATTACAGCCGTTGTATTTTCCATAGCTCCACTCACGTAATCTCTCCCAACAATCTGACTGTATTTATTCCAAGGATATTCTATTCCTGTTATCTTAGAGAAAAAGCTCATCATTTCTGGCGTTAAACCAAAAATTTGAGATGCGTACGGAGCGTATTTTTTTTCTACATAATAATTGATAGGAATATCTTTATAGGAATCTTCTATAATTTCGTATTCGCCAATTCCCATAAAAAATAAGTACGGAGCGTGCTTTTTATCAAATTTCCAATAATCTGTTCTCAGATTATCATTCTTTGTTTGACTGATTAATTTTCCGTTCGATAAGGTTTTAAATCTATCCGGAACGGTTATATAAATTTCCTGTGATGTCTTTTGATTTGGGCTATCAATCGTCGGAAACCAACAACTACTCGATTCGGTTTCTCCTTGAGTCCAGATTTGTGTCGGTTTATTTTTATCAAAACCATCGGCGTTTATAAAATACAATCCTTTTGCACTTGTAATTGCCAAACTTCCTTTCTGTTTCACTTTTTCAGGTCTTGCCGTATATTTGATATGAAGTGTGTATTCTTCTTCTTTTTTATACTTTTTTGGCAATTCTACAATTATTTTATATCCGTCGTAATTATACGGTAACTCTCTGTTATTAAGCAATATACTATGAATAATCATTGCTTTTGCATCTAACGTAACTTTATCTGTTGAATAGAAATATGGACTTAAAGTAATCCACTCCTCGCCTATTAATTGTTTTTTACTAAAATCAAAAGAGACCTTTAATTTTGTGTGTACAATGGCGTTTACCTTGTCTTTTTCTTTCCTGTAAATTATTGATGTATCTTTTGTCTGTGCTGACAATATTGTAGCAATAACTAAACATAGAAGAAGAATAAATTTTTGTAGGTTCATTCTGTAATTTAATCTTAAAATTTCAAAGGTAGGGAAATAAAACTAAAAATGAAAAGTTGTTGAATTACTGAATTATCAAATCATCAAATTGTGTAATTTTCAATTTGGTACAAGATAGCAAGATTTGTATTTTTGCAGCAATGCAAAGAACACAGATACGTTTTACAGTTAGTTCTACAGATAATTTTAAGACTAAATTATTGATGTGGGCTCAACAGTCAGAAACCATTATTTGGTTAGATTCTAATAAATACAATCAAAAATATTCTTCTTTTGATTGCGTCTTGGCGATAGATGAATTTACGTCTATCAAAACCGATTACCACAATGCGTTTTACAAGCTAAAAGAATATCAATCCAATACAAAAGATTATATCTTTGGTTATATAAGTTATGATGCAAAAAACGATGTAGAAAAGCTAACCTCCAATAATTTTGACGGATTAGGATTTGATGATTTGTATTTCTTTCAACCTAAAAAATTGATATTTATCAAAGATAATACAATTGAATTTAATTATTTAAAAATGATTGATAATCAGATTTATACAGACTTTGAAATAATTAAAAAACAATCAAAAATAAATATAGAGATACAGAACAACATTAATATAAAGTTGCGAATTCACAAAGATGAGTATCATAAAAAAATAAATGATATTTTGGAACACATACATAGAGGCGACATTTACGAAACTAATTTTTGTCAGGAATTTTATGCAGAAAACACGACTATAAATCCTTTAAATGTTTATAATCACCTAAATGAAATTTCCGAGTCTCCTTTTGCTACTTTTCTAAAGATAGAAGATAAATATCTATTATCGGCTACGCCTGAAAGATATATAAAAAAGGAAGAAGAAAAGGTTATTTCTCAGCCAATTAAAGGAACTGCAAAACGTCTGTTGAGCAAAGTTGACGATGACAAAATTGCTTTCAATTTATCACGTGACGAAAAAGAGTACTCCGAAAATATTATGATTGTAGATTTAATTCGCAATGACTTATCCAAAACTGCCAAAAAAGGAACTGTACAGGTAGAAGAATTATGTAAAATACACTCATTTAAGCAAGTGCATCAATTGGTTTCTACGGTAGTGTCTGAAGTTGATAAAAAAACACATCCGGTAGATATTATCAGAAACACCTTTCCTATGGGAAGTATGACGGGAGTGCCAAAAATATCGGCACTAAAAATCATAGAAAAGCTTGAAGAAACCAAACGGGGACTGTATTCTGGCACTGTCGGTTACTTTACTCCTAATGAAGATTTTGATTTTAATGTGATTATCAGAAGTATTCTTTACAACGAAGAAAAAAAGTATATTTCCTACTCTGTTGGCGGGGCAATAACTGCAAAATCTACATCAGAAAAAGAATACGAAGAGTGCTTACTAAAAGCTAAAGCTATGAAGTTTGTTCTTAGTTAATAACTCATGTTACGCAAAGAAACTTCAAAAAAAGGACTTATGCAGCTTTAATTGTTGATAACTTTTGAAGTTCGAGATAAGCAACTTGTTGAGCTACTAAATAGATTTATGATATTCTTCTGCTGCCCACCGTTTTTTGTAGATTGTAGTTACCTTGTCATACGATAAACTTAAATCACTACAAGCCAAGTACAACTCGCCGACTGTACCATTCTCGTTTTTGAAAACTTGCTTTTTTTCATAAAAATTTACTGTCATAAACACCTGTAGATAATGCTCTTGTAATTTTATCGTGCTTTATTGAAAGTAATGACGCCATTCCTGTTGCTGTAGTATAGGTACTTGAACTAATCAAATAATCTGTATATAAATAAACAAAATTTTCTATAGTTATTCTAAATTTAAACTTATTAACAATATATTTCAGAATATATCCTCAAATTTATGTTATTTTTGCGTAACATGAGTTAATTAAATATCAACTATTTTTTATGAAACTTTTTGATAATACTGAAATAGCTTTTTCATTAAAATCCGATTTACAATTAGAGCGTGCATATTTTTTATTTAAAATGATTCAAAATCAACCAATGGTAAGAATTGGCACGGCGGTTGCCAATTTTGCATTAAAAGCACATTTGCCCGTAGAAGGGTTGATTAGAGCTACCGTTTTTGATCATTTTTGTGGCGGAGTTACCGAAGAAGATTGTTTGCCAAACATAGATAAAATGTACACAAAAAGAGTGTATTCTATTTTAGATTATTCGATAGAAGGAAAGGAAATAGAAGAGCAGTTTGATTATGCTATGGAGAAAACGTTAAAAACTATCAGTTTTGCACAGGAAAAAAAACATATTCCATACGCAGTTTTTAAACCCACTGGTTTTGGGCGTTTTGCCTTGTATCAAAAAATAACAGAAGGCAAGAAATTATCTGCTGATGAAAAAAAGGAGTGGAACAGAGTGGTGGAGCGCTACAATGAGGTTTGTAAATCTGCCCAAGAAAAAGATGTTCCATTATTGATAGACGCAGAAGAAAGCTGGATGCAAGATGCTGCCGATATTCTGATAGAAGAATTGATGGAAACCTATAATACAAAAAAAGCTATCGTGTTTAATACGCTACAAATGTATCGCCACGACAGATTAAAATATCTAAAGGACTTGCATAAAAGAGCTGCTGAAAAGGGGTTTTATATAGGAATGAAAGTGGTTCGTGGAGCGTATATGGAAAAGGAGCGGACACGTGCCGAAGAAAAAGGATATATTTCTCCTATTTGTAAGGATAAACAGGCTACGGATGATAATTATAACGCTGTTATATCTTATATGATGGAGCATCCGAAGATGGCAATTTTTGCAGGAACTCATAATGAAGAAAGCTCTTATCTGTTGATGGATTTGGCAAAAAAATACTCTATTGAGCCAAATGATATGCGTTTGTGGTTTGGTCAATTATATGGAATGAGCGATCATATCAGTTTTAATTTGGCAAGCAGAGGTTATAATGTGGCTAAATATATTCCTTTTGGTCCTGTTAGAGATGTAATGCCTTATTTGATAAGACGAGCGGAAGAAAACACTTCTGTGGCGGGTCAAACGAGTAGGGAATTAGACTTGATTAAAGCAGAGAGGAAACGCAGGAAATTATAATGATTACGGCAGAAGATATAAAAAAGTCAATACAAAAAAACAAAAAACGGCTGTACCAAGAGCTTAAAGAAAGCAAAGAATTAGTAATATTGCTTAAAAAATCTACTCATTCTTCGCTTACGGAAGAGGAAAAGGAGAAAGTAAAAGAGCAGCTGTTAGATATTTGTAAAAGTATTCCGGCTTTTGCGATTTTTATGCTTCCGGGCGGAGCATTGTTGTTGCCGATTTTAATAAAGTTAATTCCGAGTATTTTACCGAGTGCCTTTAGAGATAGCTCTGAAGAAAATTAAGAATTGGTTGTTAGTTTTTGGTTTCTAACTTCCAGCTTCCAGCCTCTATCTCAATTCGTAAATCATAATTTATTTCTTATTTTTGGTAGCTGAAATGAAACCTGTACAGCAAATAAAGCTTCCCATACAAAACGAGATGGAACTCTTTGAAGACAAATTCAAAGAATCTATGCTTTCTAAAATCCCATTATTAAACAGAATTACCTATTATATTGTAAGAAGAAAAGGAAAGCAGATGCGTCCTATGTTTGTTTTTTTAGTTGCAAAAATGGTTTCTGATGGCGGTTTTGACGAAAGAACGTACAGAGGAGCTGCCGTAGTAGAATTAATCCACACCGCAACTTTGATACACGACGACGTGGTAGATGACAGCGATCGTCGTAGAAATTTCTTTTCAATAAATGCTATTTGGAAAAACAAAATCGCTGTTTTAGTTGGTGATTTTCTGCTTTCTAAAGGGCTGTTGCTTTCCATAGATAACGAGGATTTTGATTTGCTGAAACTTATCTCTATCGCTGTGAGAGAGATGAGCGAAGGCGAATTATTACAGATAGAAAAGGCACGCAAACTCAATATTACAGAAGAAATTTACTTTGAAATTATTCGTAAGAAAACAGCTACATTAATCGCTACTTGTTGCGGAATTGGAGCAGCATCTGTCGGTGTAAATAAAGATACCGTTCAGCAGATGAGAAAGTTTGGAGAGTATATAGGAATTGCCTTTCAGATAAAAGACGATTTGTTTGATTACAGCGATTATAAAATCGGAAAACCTACAGGAATTGACATCAAAGAGCAGAAAATGACACTTCCATTAATTTACACATTAAATAATTGTTCTAAAAATGACAAAAGATGGCTAATCAATTCAGTTAAAAAGTATAACAAAGACAAAAAGCGAGTTAAAGAGATAATTTCTTTTGTGAAAGAAAATGGCGGAATTGAATATGCCACAGAAAAAATGCACGATTATAAGAACAAAGCTCTATTTATTTTACAAAGCTATCCAGATTCAGAATATAAAAACTCATTAACTCAAATGATTTATTATGTGGTGAATAGAAAGGTTTAAAAGATTTTTGACCTACTTCTGTCTAAAATAAATAATTATAGGAACACCATTAAAATTATATTGCTCGCGCAATTGATTTTCTATATAACGTTTGTAAGGATCTTTAACATACTGTGGCAAATTAGCAAAAAAAGCAAATTGCGGAGTTTTGGTCGGCAATTGCATACAATATTTGATTTTAACAAACTTTCCTTTGATTGCGGGTGGTGAATTCTGCTTGATAATTTCCAGCATCGTCTCGTTCAGTTTACTTGTAGGAATGCGATTTTTGCGGTTTTCAAAAACGGTAACCGCAGTTTCTATCGCTTTAAAAATACGTTGCTTTGTTAGAACAGAGGTAAAAATAATAGGTACATCTGTAAATGGGGACATTTGCGTTCTTACTTTGGCTTCAAAATCTCGCATAGTATTGGTTTCTTTTTCAACCAAATCCCATTTATTGATTAGTATAACTACTCCTTTTTTATTTTTTTCTGCCAGCCAAAATATATTTTGATCTTGACTTTCAAAACCGCGAGTGGCATCAACCATCAATATAACTACGTCGGAATATTCTATGGTTCTTACCGCACGCATCACAGAATAAAACTCTAAATCTTCTTTTACTTTTGATTTTTTTCTGATTCCAGCTGTGTCAACTAGATTAAAATCAAACCCGAAGCGATTGTATTTAGTATCGATAGAATCTCTGGTTGTGCCTGCAATATCTGTTACAATATTTCTGTCTTCGCCGATTAGTGCGTTAATAAATGATGATTTTCCTGCATTTGGGCGACCGACTACAGCAAATCTCGGCAATTCTTCTGATTCTAAATCTACTTCTTCTGGTGCTGGAATTATTTTTGTAATAGCGTCTAACAAATCACCCGTTCCACTTCCGTTTATAGATGAAATAGTGTGATAATCTCCTAATCCTAAATTGTAAAATTCTACGGCATCTGCATCTCGCATAGAGTTATCAACTTTATTTACGGCAGTAAATATCGGTTTTTTTACTTTTCGTAAAATCTTTGCAACCTCAGAATCCATTGGCGTAATTCCTTGTTCAACATCAACGACAAAAATGATAATATCTGCCTCGTCTAAAGCTAATTCTACTTGTTTACGGATTTCGTGTTCAAAAATATCATCAGAACCTACAACATATCCGCCGGTATCAATAACAGAAAACTCCTTTCCGTTCCAGTCAGATTTTCCGTAATGTCTATCACGAGTAACGCCGCTTACAGAATCCACAATAGCTTCTCTACGCTGTACTAAGCGATTAAACAAAGTTGATTTTCCTACATTTGGTCTTCCTACAATGGCAACTATGCTATTCATTTAATCTTAATTTAATTTTTTTGTTCGTTTTAATACTAATTTAACTATTTCTTATTTTCAAAGCTCTCCGAATAATCATAAGGACTTAATACGGTATCGTAAAGCCCTACGCCTTCCCCTTCGTGTTTGTTTATTCCAATATATTCAAGACTAGTGTCCTCATAGCGTTTGAATTTATACACTGCGTCATTCATTAAACCACTATTAAACACTCCCAAACTTACAAGTAACTCAAAATCTTTTACGTTTAAAGCAGTTACCTTTTTAAAAAGTCCGGGTTCTAACTGAGTAATAATATCATTTAGGCTTCTTTCTCTGTGGTCTGTTAGATACATAAAAACGGGAATTCTTGTAGCAAACTTTATTAATTTATCTTGAATTTGTTTTCTTAAACTTTTGTATTCCTTTTCTTCATTAGATAGTTCTTTCTTCTCCTTTTTCGTAAATTCTTCATCATTGGCTTCTTTCTTTGCCTTTTTAACTGATTCTGATTTATTAATTATGGTTTCTATGTCTTGATTTAGCATTCTGAATCCTTCTATACTCATTAAAGCGTCTAATGCTTGTTGATTGCTCATTAAACGGGCAAGGGTAGCATTATCAACATTTACAAGCAAGGCACTTTCCCAGCGTCTTGCTAATAATGTAGCAGAAGTTCCGCTCATTGCAATATCTAAAACATCACCCGCATATATTTGTTTCATTGAGCTGCCATCGTATGCAAGTATTGGTAAAAAATGAATAAATTCAGCAACTTTTTTCTCTGGGTTTAATTCGTTTACATTTAAACGACAACTGTATTCTGCAACTTGACCTAAGGCTCTATTTGGAGCAAAATCAAAAACATAGCATTCGTTTTTTATGATTTCTTCTTTGTTTGGAGATTTACTATCCGGATTTTTAATTGTCCAAGGTGTTTGTACTCGAAATGCTGCTTGAAAATATGTTTCTGGACTTGATGAGTTTCGTAACATAAAGATTCCTGTCCAAGGTTTAACAGAAACACCTGTTGTGAGTTTACCGCACGATAATGTAATAGTTTTAGATTTTAAAGGGTTATCCATTGCATTTAAAACTGGTGGTAATGCTTCAACCCCATTACCCGCGGCAGTACCTGCGGCAACAATTATCTTATAATCGTGGTAAAAGATATTTTGTCGTTGTTTCATTAGGTTTTTCATAGCATAGCAAGATGCTACACTTGGTAAAAACCAAAAAGTATGAGTGAGTACGTTTAATAACTCAATATGTGAAAATGGCATTGGCGGTTTTTTTGCCCCTAATCTTAGGTTATCTAAAGTTGTTTCTCTAAAACCACCTCTTATTAGATTTAACCATTTTTGCACTTCGCTTTCAAGTTCAAATTTTGCACCTTGCCCTTCTCCATTTGCTTTAAAGAACTGATTCAAATCAAACTCATTGTATTCTCCTTCCGATGCAATTTCTATAATTGAATCTGGTAATTGATAGGTTAGCATTACCATTCTTGGCAGGGTTAGATAAGGATTATTTTCACCTTCCCAATTCTCTTTGGCTTTTTGTTCGTCAGAGTATGTCCAGTTAAAAATCTGCTCTTCTATAAACTCTCCCGAATTAATTGCTCTAAAAGGTGTTCCTGATAAATATAAAAATCCGTCAGTTGTAATTGGTATTTCTTCTTCGTCAAAATAATCTATTCCCTCTCCTTCTCCTGTTGCGAATTTTATCTCTTTTTTGTCTTCCGCCTCAAAAAGTTCTTTTGCTTTTTCTCGCCAAGATCCATAATGATATTCGTCAAACACTACACAATCCCAATGAGTGGCATGAACCCATTCATTTTTGGTTTTAATTCCTTTTGTTGATTTATTTCTGCCTAAATAATTTTGAAATGAACCAAAACAAACAAAAGGCTTTTTTTTATTTGCTTCTTCATAAGTTAAACCTCCTTTAGAGATAAATTGCCAGCCTTCAAAATCTATATGCGATGATAAATCTTCTTGCCAAGCACTTTGAACAGCAGGCTTAAAGGTAAGTACCAAAACTTTAGTCCAGCCCATCTTTTTTGCTAATTGATAGGCAGCAAAGGTTTTACCAAAACGCATTTTAGCATTCCATAAAAAGTGAGGTGTTTTGTTGGGGTTTTCTTTTTTATAACTGTTAAAATAAGCAATAACCCTATCTACTGCTTCTTCTTGCTCTGGTCGCATTTTAAAATTGAGTGTTCTGTTTTCCTCGTTAAGTTCTCCGTTTTTTACTGAAAGAATTGCAGATTTAACGTCTTTAACCGAACATTTAAACCACTCACCATCTGGGTTTTTTATGCCTTTTTTACGTAAAATTTTGTGAACATCACGGTCTGTAAAGGTACTGCCATCGTTTCTTATAGCAGGTTCTTCAAAAACTATTTTATAGGATAAACCGCTTGTTTGCAGTTGTTCTGCTACACGTTCTTTGGCTGTACGAGTTGTAAAACCCACTTTTAGCAAATCCTTATGACTTGAAGTGTTAAGAATTTTATAAGCATAAATTGTTGGATTTGCCTCTGGGCGTTGTGGAAAAAATTTGTTACTCATATTATAATTTCATTGGGCGAATTAGAGTGTCAATAAAGTTTTGTTCATCTTTAGTTATATTGTATTTGGTATATAACTTTTTGTCAGACCACTCTTCGTCAAGGTTTTGTATAGGGACAAATTCAAAAACACTTTTGGAAATATTCTGCGTGTTTTTTACAAGAGACATCATAAATCTAAAAAAACTTGTAGACATATAATTACATAAGTTCTTTGCCTGCGTAAAATTCAAAACAACATCAACAACTAAATAGGTTTCTGTACAACAAGATTTAGGTTTAGCTATAATCGGAGAGCTTATAATCTTGTGAGGAAAATCATCCCCGCCTGGACTTGCTTTTGATACTAATACTTTAATCTTATCTGTTAGCTCTTTCCCATTAATTATATTAGCTTCATTTGTAAATCCAATGCCACCAACTTTAAATATCTTAATTTTATTATCAGATGTTTGTTTGTTACTAAAATCTGTGAAATTTGATTGTATTCCAAAAGGTTTTCTAGAACTAACGATTTTTGAGTACGTTGGTTCGCTAAGTTTTTTCACTTTTCTCAAAATACTTATAGCTCTATTGTATCGTATAAAAATATCAACATTTACCTCTAATAAAGGGCGAGTTATCCTAGATATATTTAACCCTGATTTATAGTTTGTAACCTTACAATCTGAATTATGTTTTTTGTCCCAAAGAAAATAACAGACACCGCCTCTAATGTTTAGTCTAGGAAAACAATCAGATGTTTCAGGGAAGTCATGAATCTCAGCCATTCTTTTGTCATTAAGCATTTCCTTTCTAAAATCACTCAAACCTTTACCTCCAGAATACCAGCGGGCAGGAATAATCATAGATAAATATCTTGGGTTTAATTTTTTTGCTTGTTGAACAAACTTATGGTAAAGAGAGATTGCACCTGAGTCTCTACCACCCCCATCACTCATTTGATAAGGCGGGTTACCAATAATTACATCAAATTTCATATTAAAAATATTTTTAGGTTTATCTGTATGTATAAACTGATAGGCATAGGTTTCGCAAACGGAGTATTTTCCGTTTGCAGTTTTGGAGCAATATACACTTCTACGAGAGAGTAAAGAGGTTAATTCTGTTATTGCAATACCAAATATCTGGTTTTTAAATATATGGTTAACTCGTTCTTGTTTGTCGGGTATTTTGCTTTCCAAACCCTCCATTAATCGTTTGGCAATTTCTCTTAGAAACACTCCATATTTACTAACAGGGTCTAAAAAGGTTGTATTTTTATTTGTGAAGAGTTTTTGAGGCAGTATATCTAATATATCATTTACCAATTTTGGAGGAGTAAAAACCTCATCGTTACTTAAATTAGCAAGACAAGTTAATATATCTGGGTTGTAATTTGTTTTAAGCATCATCTGTTAATTTCAATTAGCTTTGCTTTTGGGCGTTGTGGAAAAAACTTATTACTTATATTATAATTTCATTGGGCGAATCATGGATTCTATAAACTTAATCTCATCAAACAAATCTTTATTTAAGGTAGAATTTAATTTTTGCTTACTCATAATTACTTGATTTTAGAGTCAATAAATTTCCACTCTTCTTCCGTAATATTCCATTTTTTTCTAAGAATTTCATCTGTAAAAATTCCTTTATATAATCCAATATCAGGTACAAATAAAAAATTTCTTTTATTAATATCTTGAGATATAACTGTTTGAAGAATTAAAAATCGAATTATTTTAGTAAAAAAATAGGTTCTATAAGAGACAACTTCATCTTCTGTATCAAAAGACCCAGCAGTAATCCAAGAATCGGTACACGCAACTCCTGGTTTAATAATTATTGTATTGTTTGCATGATATATTGTTATTGGCTTTGAGAAATCTGTCTGACCAGCGATAGGTGCTTTAGGTATTAATAATTTCCATTTTTTAATAATACTATTCTTGTCTAAAACGTCAGCTGGCTTTGCATATTTTAGACCTATGCGTTGTATAAATTGACAAGGTACACCTTTATTTGTAGGCTTATAATTTGTGGGTAAACCAAATGAACCAATAGAGTTCACCCTATTGTATAGGAATCCGTCTGAAGCCTTATGCTTTTTAAAAATCTTGCGTAGAATAGAAATTGATTCTGACCTACGGATGAAGACTGAAAACTCATTTAGTGGTCTTTTTGAAGATTTTATATCTCCTTCGTCAATATTGTTAACAATACAATCGCCATTATAATTTTTGTCCCAAAGAAAATAACAAACACCTCCTGCAATATCGACACCAGGAAATACCGCTGATGCATTATCGAAATCAACTAAATATTTAATCCGTTTGTCATTAAGCATTTCATATCTAAATGTATTTAACCCAAAACCTCCTGAATACCATCTTGCAGGTATAATCATCGTTAAATATCTTGGGTTTAACTTTTGGGCTTGTTTAATAAATTTTTGATAGATTGGTTTTGCTTGTCTTCCAGACCCCCCTGTACTTAACTGATAAGGCGGGTTACCAATAATTACGTCAAATTTCATATTAAAAATATTTTTAGGTTTATCAGTATGTATAAACTGATAGGCATAGGTTTCTAATTTTTTATCTCTGTTATATACCTCTTTGCTTGCACTGCAATAAGTACATTTATTGTTTTTCCAAGTATGTTTTGTTCGGTTAAAAATTATGTTTCCTTGTTTGTTGTCAAAGGTTTCGCAAACGGAGTATTTTCCGTTTGCAGTTTTGGAGCAATATACACTTCTACGAGAGAGTAAAGAGGTTAATTCTGTTATTGCAATACCAAATATCTGGTTTTTAAATATATGGTTAACTCGTTCTTGTTTGTCGGGTATTTCGCTTTCCAAACCCTCCATTAATCGTTTGGCAATTTCTCTTAGAAACACTCCAGATTTACTAACAGGGTCTAAAAAGGTTGTATTTTTATTTGTGAAGAGTTTTTGAGGCAGTATATCTAATATATCATTTACCAATTTTGGAGGAGTAAAAACCTCATCGTTACTTAAATTAGCAAGACAAGTTAATATATCTGGGTTGTAATTTGTTTTAAGCATCATCTGTTAATTTCAAAAAGTGCATCAGCTTAAATTCACGTACAGGCGTTGGAATAAATGCTTTGTCGCCCAAATCAGAGAAAAGGTTTAAACCTTCTACTGGCTGGCTTTCTAATAAGTTTGCCATAGTATAATCTCTTCGTTTTATCATATTGCCATTAACAGCAGACCATTCGGAAAACACGATTGGTTCATCGTTATTGCTAACTGTTTTAAGAGTTAAGGCATCACCTCTTAATATATTTTTTTTAAGAATAAATTTTACACTAATTCTGCATTCTTCTTTACAGTTCTCTTTATAAAGAGAGGTGTATTGTTTATCAAAAATCTCAAATAATCTTTGTCTGCACTCTTTTATATTATCTTCTAACAGGTCAATTCCGTAAATACTGGAAATGGCAATTACAGCATTTCGTTCATATTCTGGTTGGCTTTTTTTATACCTACTTTCAACAATTATAAGTTTTCGCCTGAGTATTTCAACTAAAAAATTTCCAGTTCCACAGGCTGGTTCTAAAAAACGAGAGTCTATACGCTCTGTTTCCTGTTTTACCAAATCTAACATAGCGTTTACTTCACGTTCAGAGGTAAATACTTCTCCGTGGTCAGTAACTCGCTCTTTAGATTTTACCTGATAATTTGTTTTTATGTTTTGTGTCATTTTTTTTGTTATTGACTGAAATTATCAGGTTTTGCTGATTATTAGTTTTTTAACTTTTTAATTTCTAATTTTAGTACCTATAATATTCCGGTTTAAATGGACCTTTTATGGTAACGCCAATATATTCTGCTTGGTCTTTACGTAATTCTGTCAGCTCAACGCCAATTTTGGCTAAATGTAATTTTGCTACTTTTTCGTCTAAATGTTTTGGCAACATATAAACTTCATTTTTATAAGCATCACGATTTGTCCACAATTCTATTTGTGCCAAAGTTTGATTTGTAAAAGAGTTACTCATCACAAAACTCGGATGACCGGTTGCACAACCCAAATTCACCAAACGACCTTCTGCTAACAGGATAATATCGTTTCCATTAACGGTATATTTATCAACTTGAGGTTTTATTTCTATTTTTGTACTTCCGTGATTATCATTCAGCCAAGCTACGTCTATTTCATTGTCAAAATGTCCAATATTACAAACTATTGCTTTGTCTTTCATCGCTTCAAAATGACGAGCTTGGACAATATCTTTATTTCCAGTAGTTGTGATAATTATATCAGCATTTCCAACGACAGTTTCTAATTTTTTTACTTCAAATCCGTCCATTGCAGCTTGCAACGCACATATTGGGTCTATTTCTGTTACAGTAACTATGGAGCCTGTTCCTTTAAAAGAAGCCGCAGTTCCTTTTCCAACATCTCCATAACCGCAAACAATTACACGTTTTCCAGCCAACATAACATCTGTTGCTCTACGGATAGCATCTACAGCACTTTCTCTACATCCGTATTTATTATCAAATTTAGATTTTGTAACAGAATCATTTATATTAATTGCTGGAATTGGCAACGTTCCTGCTTTTACCCTGTCGTATAGACGATGAACTCCAGTTGTAGTTTCTTCACTTAGTCCATTAATTCCATCAGCTAATTCAGGATAACGGTCTAATACTATATTGGTCAAATCTCCACCGTCATCTAAAATCATATTTAGCGGTTTTTTGTCTTCGCCAAAGAATAAAGTTTGTTCTATACACCAGTCAAATTCTTCATCACTCAATCCTTTCCAAGCATATACAGGAGTTCCGGTAGCAGCAATTGCAGCAGCGGCTTGGTCTTGTGTAGAAAAAATATTACACGAACTCCAAGTAACTTCTGCCCCTAAATCTTTTAATGTTTCAATCAGCACTGCCGTTTGAATGGTCATATGCAAACATCCTGCAATTCTTGCTCCTTTAAGCGGCTGCTCGTTTTTGTATTCTTCTCTTAAAGACATTAACCCCGGCATTTCTGCTTCTGCCAATTCTATCTCTTTTCTTCCCCAATCAGCCAAAGAAATATCTTTAACTTTAAACGGAATGTATTTATCAACTTTTATACTCATAATTTTTTGTATCTTTGTTTGTTATTCCTCTATTATTGTATCAATAATTTCGGTTGCAAAGCTACGTAATATCTTTTTAAAATTATGCCTATTTACAAGACCATAACTGTTAATAAAACTACTAAAGTACTGATTTGGAAGATTGAAGAGTCTTTAAATGATTTGTCTGTAGGAATTAAATTAACCGAAAAACACCAAAAACGTTTAGATGGAATGAAATCCGAACTCCACCAAAGAGGATTTTTAAGCATAAGACATTTGCTGAAAATTGCTGGCTATAAAGATTCTGATTTGATATACGATGAATTTGGAAAACCTCATCTAAAAGATGGAAAACATATTTCTATTACGCACTCGTTTACTTTTTCTGGAATTATCATTTCTGATAATGTTCCTGTTGGAATTGATATTGAAAAGCAACGTGACAAAATCGTAAAAATAGCATATAAATTCACGCTAATTCAAGAATATAGAACAATAGCCAATCATAACGCTCTGGTAACCAAACTAACTGTTATTTGGGGAGCAAAAGAGTCTTTATATAAAGTTTATGGAAAAAAAAATCTCTTGTTTTTGGACCATATTCACATTGATGAATTTTTTCTTGATGATAGAAAAACTACTGGAAAAATTAATTATGGCGGCAAAGAATCTACACATAATATTTATTTTATAGAATTTGAAGAATTTATCTGTGTATATGCTTATTAGAAGTTAAAAACTAAAAGCTTTCAGTAGTCGCTTTTAACTTCCAAAGTTCTCTTTTCAAAAATTTAGCTGTATAGCTTTTTTTATTATTACAAATTTCTTCTGGAATACCTGCACACACTATTTCTCCGCCTTTTTTTCCGCCTTCCATACCAATATCTATAATATAATCTGCTAATTTTACAACGTCTAAATTGTGCTCTATTATTAAAACCGTATTACCTTTGTCGGCTAGTTTATTTAGCACCTGCATCAAAACTCTGATGTCTTCAAAATGTAAGCCAGTTGTTGGTTCATCTAAAATATAAAAGGTGTTTCCGGTGTCTCTTTTTGAGAGTTCTGACGCTAACTTAATTCGCTGTGCCTCTCCGCCAGATAAAGTTGTAGATTGCTGACCTAAAGTTATATAACCTAATCCTACGTCCTGAATTGTTTTTATTTTACGATAAATTTTAGGAATTTTTTCAAAGAAAATAACCGCTTCATTTATCGTCATCTTTAAAATATCTGCAATTGATTTTCCTTTATATCTTATCTCTAAAGTTTCTCTGTTAAAACGTTTTCCTAAGCAAGTTTCACATTCTACATAAACGTCTGGCAGAAAATTCATTTCTATTATACGAACGCCTCCGCCTCGGCAAGTTTCACAGCGTCCTCTTTTTACATTAAAAGAAAAACGACCGGGTTTATATCCTCTGATTGTAGCCTCCATAGTTTTTGAAAACAGGCTTCTTATTTCGCCAAAAACACCCGTATAAGTAGCCGGATTGGAGCGTGGAGTTCTACCGATTGGCGATTGGTCTATGTCAATTACCTTGTCGATATTTTCAATTCCTTCAATGCTTTTATAAGGCATCGGTTTTTTAACACTCCTATATATATGTTGATTTAAAATCGGGTATAAAGTCTCGTTGACTAACGTCGATTTCCCGCTACCAGAGACTCCCGTTACGCAAATCATTTTTCCGAGAGGAAAATCGACAGAAATATTTTTTAAATTATTTCCTTTTGCTCCTTTCAGTTTTATGAATTTTCCGTTTCCTTCTCTTCTCTTTTCTGGGGTTATAATTTCTTTTTTTCCGGTGATATAATCTGCCGTTAATGTGTTGTGTTCTTTCAGCTTATTAAAAGTGCCGTTACTGACAATTTCTCCACCGTGTCTTCCTGCTCCGGGACCAATATCAAAAACAAAATCGGCACTTTCTATCATATCTCTGTCGTGTTCAACAACTATGACCGAATTTCCAATATCTCTTAATTTTATCAAAGAATTTATCAACTTTTGATTATCTCGTTGATGCAATCCAATACTTGGCTCGTCCAAAATATATAAAACACCCACCAATTGAGAGCCTATCTGTGTTGCTAAACGAATTCGCTGTGCCTCTCCGCCAGATAACGATTTGGAGGTCCTGTCAAGTGTTAAATACTCCAAGCCAACATCCAACAAAAACTGAATTCGGGTACGTATTTCTTTTAATATTTCTAAGGCAATAGCTAATTGTCTTTTGGATAATTTATTATCAATTTTTTGAAACCACTCGGACAATTCTGTGATGTCCATCTTAGCTAAATCGCTGATATTTTTATTGCGAATTTTAAAATGAAGAGCTTCTTTCTTTAATCTATTTCCATTGCAATCAGAACAATTTACCTCGTCCATAAATCCTTTTGCCCATCTTTTTATAGACGTAGATTCGCTATTTTTGTATTGACTGTATATAAATGCAATAATTCCTTCAAAATCAATTCTGTAATTGCGGGTTATTCCCATAGATTTGGACTTAACATTAAAGCTGTCATTACCTCCGTCGAGGATTATATTCATCGCTTTTTTTGGGATTTTACTTATTGAATCGCTTAATTTAAAGTTGTATCGTTCTGCAATAAGTTCGAGTTGTTTGAAAATCCAGCTATTTTTTTGTTCTCCCAAAGGAATTATTCCGCCTTTTTTTATTGAAATTTTATTATCAGGAATAACCTTTTTTTTATTGACTTCATTTGTAATTCCCAATCCGATACAATTGGGGCAAGCTCCTTTTGGAGAGTTGAACGAAAATGAATTTGGCTCTGGATTTGGGTACGCAATACCAGAGGTCGGACACATTAAATCCCTGCTAAAATAACGAGGTTTGCTTGTCTCAATATCAATTACCATTAAAATATTATTTCCAGTATATAAGGCAGTTTTTACAGTTTCTCCCAGCCGTTTTTCTACGGAATTATTTATCAGCAGTCTATCAATTACAACTTCAATATCGTGCGTTTTGTATCGGTCTAAACGCATTCCTTTTTCAATTTCTTTTATCTTGCCGTCCACCCGAACTCTTACAAATCCTTGTTTGGCAGTTTGCTCAAATAATTCTCTGTAATGTCCTTTTCTGGATTTTATCAGCGGAGCAAGAACAGCTATTTTTCTGTTTTGAAATTCAGATATAATCAGTTCTTTAATTTCTTTATCGCTATAACTTACCATTTTCTCGTCAGTGTTGTACGAATAAGCATCCGAAGCACGGGCGTACAATAATCGTAAGAAATCATAAATTTCTGTGATAGTTCCAACGGTAGATCTCGGGCTTTTGTTCGTGGTTTTTTGTTCGATAGAAATAACGGGCGATAATCCGTCTATTTTATCGACATCGGGTCTTTCTAATCCGCCTAAAAATTGTCTGGCATAAGCAGAAAATGTTTCTATATATCTTCGTTGTCCTTCGGCATAAATTGTATCAAAAGCTAAAGAAGATTTTCCGCTACCGCTTAAACCAGTTATAACAACGAGTTTCTCTCGAGGGATTTTTACATCAATATTTTTTAAATTATGTACTCTCGCTCCAAAAACTTCTATGTATTCTTGCTGTTTCAAATTCAGTATTTTGTAGAAAAATGCAAAGTTACACAAAGAAAAGTGTTTAAAGTAATACATTTGCAGAATGCGAATAGATATTATTACGGTTTCTCCAGAATTAATTCGAAGTCCATTTGAGTATTCTATCATAAAAAGAGCCATAGACAAAGGGTTGTTAGAAGTTTATTTTCATAATATTAGGGAATATGCTACGGGAAGCTACAACAAAATTGACGACTATCAGTTTGGTGGTGGTGCCGGTATGGTGTTGATGATTGAGCCGATTGATAAATGTATCTCTAAATTGAAATCGGAACGTGTGTATGATGAAATTATTTATATGACACCAGATGCAAAAACATTAGACCAAACAACAGCAAACGGGCTTTCTTTAAAAGAAAATATGATTGTTCTAACGGGTCATTACAAAGGAGTTGACCAACGTGTAAGAGATAAATTTATAACCAAAGAAATTTCTATTGGAGATTATGTGTTGAGCGGCGGGGAATTAGCAGCAGCCGTTTTATGCGATAGTATAATTCGTTTAATCCCCGGAGTTTTGGGAGACGAAACTTCTGCCTTAACCGATTCTTTTCAGGATAATTTATTATCGCCTCCCGTATATACAAGACCCGCAGAATATAAAGGAATGAAAGTTCCAGAGATATTATTATCAGGAAATTTTCCTGAAATTTATGAGTGGAGACACCAAAAATCCCAAGAAAGAACACAGCAGATAAGACCTGATTTGTTGGAATAGGGGAGAGAAGTTGGAATTATGAATTACGAGTTAATCTGGAATTTGTAAATCATTGAACAAAATATCTGTTTTTTTATAAAAAAACACCAAATCATTTGAGGATTATTACAATAATTATATTAGAAACGATTATAACCTAAACACAAAAAATATGTCAAATAATTTTTCAAATACAGTGGCTTACAAATTAAATATGTACATAGTTCCTTATGATTATATTGTCCTAAAATGTGATAATATTAAGCCTCGTTTACTGGAAGAAATTAAGCAAAAGGCAAAAACAAAAGGTAAGAAACTTATTTTAATAAGAGAACCCGATAATAACGTAAACTTGGTAAAATACATTAATTATCTGTACCCTGCCATTCCAAAAGAATTTGTGTTAAATCAAATAAAATCCGATATTTTATCAAAGAGAGATAACAATATAACTAAATCTATTTTATTTTTTGCTGGTCTAAAAGATGTTCCAGATAACTTTATTTTATCAATTGCTTTTGGGAAAAGAATGCTATTCACTTATTTTGAATCAAGTAATTTAATTGAAAGGTTAGACTCACATATACGTATTGAGGAAGAATATTTTTATAAACTCTTTCCAGAATTTGAAGACTCTCATTTCTCTGTTGACTATGTAGAAGACCAAGATGAAAACATCAAAATAAACGAATCTACTAAAAAAATAATGTTAGAGTTAATTAAACAAATAGATGCTCTGAAAGAATCTGGAGATTATTTAATGGTTTTGCCGATAATTGAGGCTTATTTACGTAAAATAGATGATACTAAATTAATTAAAACTAGCTCAGTCTTGATTGATGCTGAGTATAAAATATTTTTAGTTGATTTTGATAATTTGGAAGTGAAATTAAATTCTTTAACAAAATGTATCTACCTATTATTTTTAAACCATCCAAAAGGCATTTTACTTTCAGAATTAATTCTCCATAAAGGTGAGCTAATTGAATATTACTTAGAGGTCTCAAATAGTGAAGATTATGATTTGATGAGGAAACGTATAGATAAGATAATTGACTTAAAATCAAATGAAATATACGTGCATCTTTCAAGGATAAAATCTTTTTTTTATAAGAAGTATGACAAAAAGATAGCTGATGATTATATAATAACTGGTGCTAAAAGTCGTCCTAAAGCAATATCACTTAAAGAAAGTAAAATAAAATGGATGCCCCGTACTTGGTTGGATGACTTTTTTTGATTTGCAAGGTTGCAAGCCTATCTAACTAACCACAGTTAGTTTTACTATTGCAGTAGTAAAAACAAAAACTTATGTATTATTATCAAAAATTCACTAAATCAGCTAATGAGACATTTAGATTAGTAGCAACTTTATGTAAAGTATATAGAGTAGGGTTTGTATTTCCTGCTTCCAATCTATTCATATTAGGTTTTTCAAAACCACATAGATGTGCTAATTTAACTTGTGAAATTTTCTTTTCTTTTCTTAACTGTTTAATTCTCTTGCCAATAGCTATCTGTAATTGTTTCTTCATCAATCATTGTAAAGTCATTATTTTACAAAAATGTTATAATTGATAATTTTATTGGTTATTATTAATGATAATTTTTATATATTTGCAGAAATATAATTATACGGATTACGATTTTTCGAATTACAACAAGGTTTGACTATAAAATATAAAAGGATTGTTTAGGTAAAAAAAAGGAGTATCAATTTAATTATAAAGTGTAGGATAAATAGATGGAATTAATGATTTTCTATTTATTTTTTAAATAATTCTGATTAACAGGATTTTAAATAATGAACATAACGGCTCTAACTAACGTCCTCTCGAGCTAAGGACAAACAAAAAAAAATATTTATGTTAAAGAAAGTAAACACTGTCAAAAAGATGAAAAGTAAATTAATTATTATTTCAATAATTTTATGTTTAATTAACTGTAACAGTTACAAATACGGTGCTAATGCAGAGCCAACTCAAAAAAGTAATTTGACCTTTGGTGTTGTTAAAAGTAAAGTTAAAAGAGGACAAACAACACAAGCGGAAATTCTTAAACTTTTTGGCTCTCCCAATTTAATAACAAAAAACAAATCAAATAATGAGGTTTGGAGTTACAACAAAATGAGTGTCCAAAATAAAGAAGGTGCCACAGTAGGTGCCACAAATTTTTGGACTGGTGTAAAAGCAAGTCAAAGTTCTAGTAGTCAGTCTTTTGATTTAATAATAATTTTCGATAATAACGATGTTGTTATAAATTATTCTGTTATATCAACAAATTTTTAATAAAATCACAATGAAAAAAACATTCACATTTCTAATCATTTCAGTATCTTTATTTACTTCGTGTGCTGTAAAAATGGTTACAAAATCACCCGCAGAAGTAAAAATGATGACAACAAGACAATTTGAAACTAATAAAGATTTAGTGTTTAAATCTGTTATATCTCTATTACAGTCAGAAAGTTACATAATAAACACAGCCGATAAAGAAATAGGACTGATTAACGCTTACAAAAGAATTGAGTATAAAAATTCCAAGTTTAAAAAGGCTTTTTCGATATATTCTAAAGATTCTAACACGTCTAAAGCCATGTTTTATATTGAGGAATTTAATAATAAATTAACAGAAATCAAAATTACAATATATGAGGGTTCTATCTCTTTTGGAGTAAAAAACACAAAAAATAAAGAATCTATGGTACATAAACCTGAAATCTATAATCAGTGGTTTAACAATCTTAGAGCTGAAATAGAACGTAAAAAAGCTTTGATAAATTAAATCTTGTTATATAATCAAAAATATGTGGTATAAAATCATGAAAGTCAAGGAATGGTTCGGAAAGATGTCTGAACGATACCAACTTGTAAGAGATTTCAATAATGCAGCCAAACAATCATTTATTTTTGGAGTTGCTCCTACTTTACTTGAGAGTAAAATAACAAAGGGAGACAGTAAATACCGACACGTATTTTCTAAATGGAGAAGTGGTGGTTTCCGAATAAAAGCTCTTGCTGGTTGTACACTTGAAAAAAGAGAGCTAAAAGAAATTGGTCAAGTGATTTTGGACAATGAAGAACTAGTCAGAAGACTTATTTCTTTAGGCTGGGATACTTTAGAAGTACACGCTGATCAAGGATACAATGGAGCAAAATGGAAATTAATAGACTATGCAAATATTGGAAGCGAATTGGAGGCTCATTAAAATAACAATTGTATGAAAAACATTTTATTACAAACTAAAATAGATAGCTTAGGCTCATCAAACACTGATTCAATATCATTCTCAATATGGTTTTGGGTTGCATTAGTGGAATTTGCAATCATTGTATTTTTATTTCTAAAATTAAATAAAAATCTAAACACAAAAGAGCCTAAAATCAATATTATGGACGATGTAATGAACGACATAAATAAGTCAAAAGACTTATACAAAAAATTGATTAGAAGTTGTCATCCAGATAGATTTCAAAACAAAGAACTGAAAATGAAAGCAGATGAAATTTCTAAAGAAATTTCTAAAAATAAAAGGAATTGGAAAAAGCTAAAAGAATTAGAAGAAAGAGCTATAACGGAACTAAAGATTATCTTTAAATCAAATAAAAAATGACAGATGAGGAAGAATCATTAGCAATAATTATAATATCCTTATTTTATAGGGTTATTGGTGTGGTAGTGTGTTCGGAAAAAGCAGAACGACTAAATAGAAATACTGATATTTGGAGCTTTCTTGGATTTATAATACCAACTATAGCAATGATCTGGATTTATTGCATGAAACCCAAAATAAAATGGGATAACGAATTATAATTTCAATCTAAAATAATCACAACGGCTCTAACTAACGTTCTCTCGAGCTAAGGACAAACAAAAAACGAAAAAATGAGACTAAAATTAATAATTCTTCTAATGATATTAACAACATCATTGATTTTTGGTCAAACTAAAAAAGAAGTAGAGAACGGCTTATTCGTAACATTTCCAATTTATCCAGAATATAAAACTAATACACAAGGCACTTCTTATGTAGGAAAGACGAAAAATTGCTTTTTTATGACATTAGTATTAAGAGTTATACCAAACTATCATCAATATGTAATAGCTAAGAAAAAATGGACACAATCAGAAATTAAAGAAGTCGAGGATTCTTTTTTGGATAATGCTGTGAAAGGAAAAGTAGATTACACAGGAAATAAATATACAAGGAGTAGTGAGATAAAAATAAGTGAATATCGTGGAAGAAAAGTAGAATACAGTGCTGTTAATCCTGCAAATGGTGTTAGAGGTAAACGATTTTTTGTAATGCTATTAGTCAGAGATAAATTAGTAAATTTTGAGTGTTGGTATTTAATTGATAATGAGACCTCAAAATCAGAGAAGGACAAATTCTTGAATTCAATAAGCGTAAATTAAATGACACTCCCGTGGAATATCTCAAGAACAATTTCAGGCGGATAACGAGAAAATGATGAATATTAGAAGAAAATTTAGACTATAATAATAAATTTTAAATAAGTTAAACAATGAAAAAAACAATCTTAATATTAATAGCGATTTTTAGTATTACAATACTAAATGCACAGAGGTACATCAATATAGGTTCATCAAAAAATGATGTAAAAGAAGTAATGGGAGAGCCAATATCAATAAAAAATTATCAATATTTAGAAGAAGAGGTTTGGAGTTATGGAAAACAAGGATTATCTACAGTAACTTTTAAAAATGGAAAATTATTTGAGTACAATAATTCATGTGGTATTCTTAAAATTGAAAAAAAATTAGACCCTATTAAAAGATGGAAGAATAGTGAAAGTATAATTAATACATTATCTGAAAAAAGTTTACAAAGAATTTATGATAGACAAGTTACAGATGATAATATTGTTTATCACCCACAGTTAGGTGAATTAACAAGATTAACAAAAAATCCTACTATTTCTGAAGACATTGATGACTATACAGGAACATTAGATTCAGTACAACCACAAAGTTTTTATGGGAAAATTTTATTTGGGATATTATGTCTAATACTTTTTTTTATTATTAGATTTATGTTAATTAGAAAGAAGATTAAATTTACGGATGAGTCTAAAACGAATGTTAGTAATACATCGCAATTTTAAAGTTAATCCTTTATATAAGGACAACAGTATGTTTAAAAAAATGTTTAGTAAAAAAGAAAGAAATGAGAAGAAAGGCGTTTTAGAATTCAAAGACGGTTCAAAATTAGATCCTGATATTTTTTGGCTTCGACGAGAATTAGAATTTCAAAAGCAAAATGAAAAATTTCAATTTAGGACTAATGAAAATCATTCATTAAAATTTGGAAAAATAGTTAATTCTCTTTTTGACATTAGGAAAGAAGAATTATTTGTTTTAACTATAAATGATGGTAATTTGAAAGTAATTGAAGGCGAAGACAAAATTTGGAATTATGAGTTTTTAAATCACTACAAAAGAAATGAAAAAGGTGAGTATTCCTATTTTAGAGAGGGGTGCAGTAAATTAATAAATCAGATTGTTTTAACATTATCCTACAGAACATATGAAAAACATAGAACTGACAAGGATAAATCAATATCCAAAAAAGACGCAATGTTGATTATTCATATGCAGCCTAATGGGACTAAAGACCAAGTTGTCTATATTCAAACTACATTTTGTAAACCAGTAATAATGCTCGAAAGAGATAAAAAAGGGGTTAACCCACAGCCAGAATATTTATCAATTCTTATAGCTTACGACTACAGACCAGATGATGAAATTACAAAAGAGCTTTTTAGTGTTTTCAATTCTGCAAAGAACAAGGTCGATAATAATAGGATTGATGAATTAGATTGCTTGGAAGAAGACCTTTTATCAATTATTAACCACCCTGATATTGCTAGAGAATTCTACTCCGGAAAAAGAGCAATGAGAGAAAATAGATTTTGGGATGCAATTGTATTTTTTGATAACTCATTTAAATCTTTACAACAAAAATGGTGGAAAGAGACGCTCTCTAGTGAAGAATTACAAACATTAATTGAGTGTTCTTTTTTAATTGGATATTGTTACTATGAAATTGGACTATTTGACAAGTCATACAAGTATTTAAAGTTTTCAGCCAATACTGTAGGTAGGTACAAATACCAAGCTGAATATATAAACTGTCTTATTGCACTTCATGATATTAGTTCTTTAAGTGAAATAGACTTACATTTGAAAAGATTGGACAAGAAGGCGGAAAAAGAAAAAGACGAATTAGATTATAGATTCTTAATGTTCCTTATGAGAAGAAAAGCCTATTGCCTTATTGAACTAGAGTTATATGAGGAAGCAGAGGTGTTATTGGGTAATATTTTATCAAATGACTCTGAAAATCAATTTGCAAAACAAGAAATTGAATATATCAAAGAAATTAAAAGAAAAGAGTTTAAATCAAGGAGAGAGCGACTTGTTGGATATGATGCTAAATTGTATAAAGGAGGAACGAAAGAAGATACAATACCTGATGGTTATGGAGAATTTGGACACGAAGTAACTAACCCAATCCCTGTATATACAATCATAGGCAATAGGGTGTATTTAGAGAAGTTAAGGACTTTAGAAGACAAAAAAGTACAATATAAAAGAATAAGATCAACAAGTGTTCCAAATATTGATAATGCAATTGATATATATGAGATTTATGATGATGGTAAAGTGATTGCTACCTTATACATAAGTCCATATAATAAAAAGGATTCTGGAAGACCTCCAAAAGGATTCAAATTAGTTGCAGTGCCATAAAAAAACACATTTAAACCAATTTAATTATGAAAAAAATTATCGGAATTATTTTAATTATTGTTGGAAGCTATGGACTAATAGGATTATTTGTAAATCCTATAAAAAAACCAGAAGAATTCCAAAATAAGAAATATGAGATATATCAAACAGAACATTCTTTTGGTAATTTTTCTTATTGGGCTAATCAAGGAAAAAATTCAGCATATTATATAGGAAGATTATCTCCAATACTATTTTTAGTTATTGGATTTATATTAATTAGAAAGAAGATTAAATTCACGGATAAGGGAGGCTAAAACAGGTTGAATTCTACCTGCTGAATTTAATCTGCAATACCTAATATCTTTCGTAAAAAATCTTTGATAAATTAAATATTGTTATATAATCAAAAATATGTGGTATAAAATCATGAAAGTCAAGGAATGGTTCGGAAAGATGTCTGAACGATACCAACTTGTAAGAGATTTCAATAATGCAGCCAAACAATCATTTATTTTTGGAGTTGCTCCTACTTTACTTGAGAGTAAAATAACAAAGGGAGACAGTAAATACCGACACGTATTTTCTAAATGGAGAAGTGGTGGTTTCCGAATAAAAGCTCTTGCTGGTTGTACACTTGAAAAAAGAGAGCTAAAAGAAATTGGTCAAGTGATTTTGGACAATGAAGAACTAGTCAGAAGACTTATTTCTTTAGGCTGGGATACTTTAGAAGTACACGCTGATCAAGGATACAATGGAGCAAAATGGAAATTAATAGACTATGCAAATATTGGAGACGACGTATTGGAGGCTCATTAAAATAACAATTGTATGAAAAACATTTTATTACAAACTAAAATAGATAGCTTAGGCTCATCAAACACTGATTCAATATCATTCTCAATATGGTTTTGGGTTGCATTAGTGGAATTTGCAATCATTGTATTTTTATTTCTAAAATTAAATAAAAATCTAAACACAAAAGAGCCTAAAATCAATATTATGGACGATGTAATGAACGACATAAATAAGTCAAAAGACTTATACAAAAAATTGATTAGAAGTTGTCATCCAGATAGATTTCAAAACAAAGAACTGAAAATGAAAGCAGATGAAATTTCTAAAGAAATTTCTAAAAATAAAAGGAATTGGAAAAAGCTAAAAGAATTAGAAGAAAGAGCTATAACGGAACTAAAGATTATCTTTAAATCAAATAAAAAATGACAGATGAGGAAGAATCATTAGCAATAATTATAATATCCTTATTTTATAGGGTTATTGGTGTGGTAGTGTGTTCGGAAAAAGCAGAACGACTAAATAGAAATGCTGATATTTGGAGCTTTCTTGGATTTATTGCATGAAACCCAAAATAAAATGGGATGACGAATTATAATTTCAATCTAAAATAATCACAACGGCTCTAACTAACGTTCTCTCGAGCTAAGGACAAACAAAAACTATATATCTATGTTAAAGAAATATATAATGAGAATTTTAGTAAAAATATTGTTAACAATAGTAATATTAATTATTGCTCTGGTCTCTCAAGCGTTAGTATCTGAATCAGGAGGAACAAATGTAGCTGGTGTGAGATTAATTCCAGGAGCTATACTTGCCCTTGGGACTATAGGAGTATGGATATATAAGCCTAAAAAGCAAGCAAAGAATATGTCTGATAATAAAGAAAGTGGTAAGTCTAGATTAAATCATTTTATTTGGTCTTCTATTCGAATAATAATAGGAATGGTAATAGTGTTATTATTAATAAGAAGTTGCAATGGTTAAGTTTACTACGATAATATTAGGTTTTATTTTAACAATAGGCAACCTCTACAATTAACATTTTGAAAATCAAATAATTAGTTGTAACTTTGAAATATGAATAAATACAAGACACTTAATACAACTTCCTTATTTTCAGATAGTTATAGGCTTGAGAAACTCAGTAAACAAGGAGACCCATTAGAGCGATTGAATAAAGTGGTGGAATGGGAGTATTTTCGAGAGACTATTGAGAAAATACACAAAAAGAGAATGGTTAATTCTGGTCCAAAACGATACGACTCTCTATTGATGTTCAAAATATTGATACTACAGCGCTATTATAATTTGAGCGATTCTCAAATAGAATATCAAATATTGGATAGATTGACATTTTGTCGTTTTCTGGGATTATCTTTAAATGACAAAGTTCCCGACGAAAAGACTGTTTGGGATTTTAGAAATAAGCTGATAAAAAAAGGACTTGAAAAAGAGTTATTTGAAAGATTTACCACTCTATTGGAACGTTATGGATTAATAGCACATCAAGGAAAAATCATTGACGCAAGTTTTGTAGAAGCACCAAGACAGCGTAATAGCAAAGAAAAGAACAAAGAAATAAAAGAAGGTAAAACTCCCAAAGAATGGGATAAACAACCTAATAAAAAACGTCAAAAAGATGTAGATGCTCGTTGGACAAAAAAGAACAACGAAACACACTATGGATATAAAAACCATGCAAAGGTTGATAACAAGCATAAATTTATTGACACTTATACAACGACAGATGCTTCGGTACACGACTCTCAAGCATTAGACGAGTTATTGACCGAGAAGGACAAAGGTCAAGACCTTTGGGCAGACAGTGCCTATACTGGAGAAGAGCAGGAAAAAACAATTAAAAAATACGAGGTAAATAACAAAATAAATGAAAAAGGATATAAGAACAAACCATTGACAGAGGTACAAAAAGAATCAAATAAAGAAAAATCAAGAACAAGAGCACGAGTAGAACATGTATTTGGTTTTATGGAGCAGAGTATGAATAAACTCTACATAAACTCAATAGGAATAAAACGAGCCGTAGGGTTTGTTGGGCTAGTAAATCTTACCTACAACCTGTTTAGATATGAACAAGTTACAAGGTTAGATGGGATAACTATGTCTAATTGGTAAACACAAAATATGTATATAATTGATAATAAGTGAGTTAACAAAAGAATGATTGAAATCACAAAAAACTAAAACTATTTCTAAAATTTTAATATTTTTGAAATAAGAAAGGATTGACTTAAAAATCAATTAATAGAGGTTGCCAATAAACCTGACAGCACAAAATTTCAAAACTTATGAGATAGAAAATTTTGGCATAATTAATATTTCAAATTCTATGGAATATCAAACAGGCTTATATAAAGAAGAGGTTAAAGTAGTAACTCAAGTTTCGCAGGAACTAAAAGTTTAAGAATCAAGGGTATTATATTAGGAAAAGCAGCATTTTTATTTTGTTAAGTTACTATATATAAGTATCTTAGCGGAGTATTTCCAAACACGTAAAAATGCTACAGCACGAAGATATTAAAACGTTATCAGAACTAACATCAACTTTTTGTGATACGTACAAAAAGTCAAACTTTTTGAAAACACTAAAGCTGAATGCCTTGAGTTAAAATTACATGACCGCTTGTTAGCTTTACTTATAGCTATTGCAGAAATAATAGATTTACTCTTGGGTGATGTAGATAGTCAAGAAATAATATCAAAAGTAATAAATAATCCTGAGGCTTTTGAAAAATTGAAGCTCATTATAAATCCACAAAAATTTGTACTCAAAAATGTGGCTTGAAAGTCCGTTTTGGAAAGTCATAACCTAATAAATTGAAAAACAATGAATTAATGTGTTGTGATATGCAAAATTATAAAACTAAAATTCAATGTTTATAGTATCTTTGGACCTGCGAAACTTGAGATAATAATTTTTAATTATCAAATTCTGTAATCGTAATTTGTAATTAAAATAACTCAAAAATTAAAAAGTAGTCTCGGGCAGACTCGAACTGCCGACCTCTACATTATCAGTGTAGCACTCTAACCAGCTGAGCTACGAGACTATTTTATTTTGTTGTCAACCAACACTTGTGTTGTTATGGCAACACACATTACTCTGATTTTACATCATTACTATCTTTATAAATTTTCCTATATAATACTATGGAGGATATCGTTAATGATAGTAATAAAATAATTGTAAATATAAAATCTTTTCCAAATCTGCCGTTATAAATAATCAAACTTATTTTCGCTCCGATTGCAAACAAACAAAGAGCAAAAACAATAAAGAGAAATTTCTTGTTAAATTTAAACATAAATAAACTATTAATCTTTGTCGTAGTTTTCTATTTTTCCTCTTGTTCTTCACCTCCTTTACATGCTCTTACGAGAGCTGTTGAAGCGGCAATATAACCGACCACTACTGCGCTTGTAGCAAGACCCGCAGTTCCTGCTTCTAATGTAGCTAAACCTACACAGGCTGCTGCGAAAGCTATCCCTGCTAACCAACAATCTAAATCTAACCTTTTGGCAAGATAAGAGTTTGACTTAAAGAGCATGGAATCATTATAATTAATTAATCTTAAAGCATTAAGAAAAATGGTATAAATTTTAAATTTTTTATTACTTAAATGCAAACTTAAAATATCCTTTTCAAAATTTATAATAACATTATTAAAACTATCAACTCTCAAACTCTTTTCAAGGTTTTTTATTCTGTTCATGTCTTCTTGATTTAGTACTCCTGTTTGCAAAGCTATTTCAAATTTTTCACTATTTGTTTTTTTATTCAGTTCGTACAAGTCATTAGAAAATTTAATGTCAATATTATTTTGCTCTTGAAAATAATCCATTATTTGATAATTTACATTAACATCTAAGGATTTATCTTGACGTAGTTTAAAATTATCCAATTGATTTTTATCCAATTTAAAACTAGTATCATCAAACTTTTGAATGTTCTCACCATCATATTGATTACAGGAAACAAACAATACTAATGATGCTAAAAATATTGATAAATTAAGGTCTCCTTACAATTTGTATAATATTTATATTTTCTCTTTTTAAAAATAAAGTTTTTATTTTAACCTTATTAAGTTTAACTAAATTTTGATTTATTCTTTTTTATTTCCAACTTGACACTAATAAATCTATCGTTTTATTTTATTTAAATGTCGCTCTCTAAGTTTCAACATTGGATTTATTAATTCTATTTCTCTTTTTTTAAATGTAATGCTAATTTTAATGTAATATTACAGGCTAAAAACTATTTTTTTAAAATTGACAGCAAAGAGTAAAACATTCTTTTGTAACTAACACCTTTTCTCTAAAAAGGAGGTGTTCCAGCCGCACCTTCCGGTACGGCTACCTTGTTACGACTTAGCCCTAGTTACTAGTTTTACCCTAGGCGGCTCCTTGCGGTGACCGACTTCAGGTACCCCCAGCTTCCATGGCTTGACGGGCGGTGTGTACAAGGCCCGGGAACGTATTCACCGGATCATGGCTGATATCCGATTACTAGCGATTCCAGCTTCACGGAGTCGAGTTGCAGACTCCGATCCGAACTGTGATATGGTTTATAGATTCGCTCCTATTTGCATAGTGGCTGCTCATTGTCCATACCATTGTAGCACGTGTGTAGCCCAGGACGTAAGGGCCGTGATGATTTGACGTCATCCCCACCTTCCTCACGGTTTGCACCGGCAGTTCCATTAGAGTCCTCAGCATGACCTGCTAGCAACTAATGGTAGGGGTTGCGCTCGTTATAGGACTTAACCTGACACCTCACGGCACGAGCTGACGACAACCATGCAGCACCTTGTAAATTGTCCGAAGAAAAGTCTATCTCTAAACCTGTCAATTTACATTTAAGCCCTGGTAAGGTTCCTCGCGTATCATCGAATTAAACCACATGCTCCACCGCTTGTGCGGGCCCCCGTCAATTCCTTTGAGTTTCAATCTTGCGACCGTACTCCCCAGGTGGGACACTTATCACTTTCGCTTAGTCACTGAGATAAATCCCAACAACTAGTGTCCATCGTTTACGGCGTGGACTACCGGGGTATCTAATCCCGTTCGCTCCCCACGCTTTCGTCCATGAGCGTCAGTATATACGTAGTAGACTGCCTTCGCAATCGGTATTCTGTGTAATATCTATGCATTTCACCGCTACACTACACATTCTATCTACTTCCGTATAACTCAAGTCAACCAGTATCAAAGGCAGTTCCATAGTTGAGCTATGGGATTTCACCTCTGACTTAATTGACCGCCTGCGGACCCTTTAAACCCAATGATTCCGGATAACGCTTGCACCCTCCGTATTACCGCGGCTGCTGGCACGGAGTTAGCCGGTGCTTATTCTTACAGTACCGTCAAATCCCCAACTCGTGGAAACGTTTCTTCCTGTATAAAAGCAGTTTACGATCCATAGAACCTTCTTCCTGCACGCGGCATGGCTGGGTCAGAGTTGCCTCCATTGCCCAATATTCCTCACTGCTGCCTCCCGTAGGAGTCTGGTCCGTGTCTCAGTACCAGTGTGGGGGATCTCCCTCTCAGGACCCCTACCTATCGTAGCCATGGGGAGCCGTTACCTCGCCATCTAACTAATAGGACGCATAGCCATCTTTTACCGATAAATCTTTGATTAATAATTGATGCCAATTATTAATAATATGAGATATTAATCCAAATTTCTTCAGGCTATCCCTCTGTAAAAGGTAGGTTCTATACGCGTTACGCACCCGTGCGCCGGTCGCCATCTCACCGAAGTGAATGCTGCCCCTCGACTTGCATGTGTTAAGCCTGCCGCTAGCGTTCATCCTGAGCCAGGATCAAACTCTTCATCGTATGTTTTTATAACTTGGATGTTGTAGTCTCAAAAAAATTATGAATCTAAATCCATATAATCTTACTCTTTGTTTACGCTGTCAATTTCAATGTCTTTCAATGAACTTCTTGTTAGTGTTAAGCCTTTGATTCAATGTTTAGTTAATAACTGCTTAATGAACACTGTGTGATGATTACTAATTTTTGTAGAAATGTTAGAATCGAACTAACTAATTTAACTTATCTAAATTATTCCAAAATCTCTTAATAATATTTTACTTATTTCTCTAGGCGGGTGCAAGTGTATAAACTATTTTATAACTAACAAAACTTTTTTAATTTTTTTTGAAATTATTTTTTACACCCCCCTTTTATGAACTTCTATTCTTCTTAGAATTGGGTACGCAAAGATAACCCTTTTTTTAATTATAAAACAAATATAATTAGTCATCCCCTGTTTTTTTTAGTTTTTCTGCTTTTAGAAGAATTTTAAAAAATTAAATTACTGATTATCAATAATTTAAATAACGTGTTTTTTAGGAAGTTCAAAAATATTTTTCAGGGTTATTTTAACCTAAATTATCAGTAAAATCAATACTTGATAAACTATTAAATGTATTTTCCGAGGATGTCTAAATAATAATGATTAAAAAAAATAAGAATAGAGTTGCAATTTGGTTTCGCAATTAAAAGTGTAAATTTGCCACTTTGAAAACAGCGGTAGTTATATTAAACTGGAACGGAAAGAAATTGTTAGAGCAGTTTTTGCCATCAATAGTAAATTTTAGTTCTAAAGATGCTGAAATTTATGTAGCAGATAACGCTTCTACCGACAGGTCTGTTGCTTTTGTAGAGGAGTTTTATCCTTCTGTAAAAATCATTAAAAACACTACGAATGGCGGATACGCCAAGGGCTACAATGATGCTTTGAAGCGTATTGACGCGGATATTTATTGCCTGATAAATTCTGATGTTGAGGTTACCAAAAACTGGATTACTCCTGTTTTAGATGTCTTTAAGAGCAAAAAAAACACTGTAATTATTCAGCCCAAAATATTAGATTTTAAAGATAAAACTAAATTTGAATACGCCGGTGCGGCTGGTGGTTTTATAGATTTATACGGCTATCCATATTGTCGTGGTCGTATTTTTAATTATTTGGAAAAAGATAATGGGCAGTTTGATGATATTTCAAATATTTTTTGGGCTTCTGGAGCTTGTTTATTTATACGTTCGGAGGTTTATCATAAACTCGGTGGATTTGATGAAGATTATTTTGCTCATCAAGAAGAAATTGATTTGTGTTGGAGAGTCCAAAATGAAGGATATAATATAAAATATGTAGGAACTTCAACCGTTTATCACGTTGGTGGAGCCACTTTGAAAGAAACAAATCCACATAAAACATACTTAAATTTCAGAAATAGTTTGCTAAATGTGATTAAAAATGTTCATAGAAGATGGTTTTTAGTTGTTATTTTTCTTCGGTTGATTTTAGACGGAATTGCTGGAATAAAATTTGCGTTGGAATTAAGACCTATACATTTGTGGGCGATTGTAAAAGCACATTTTAATGTTTATAAAAACTTTTTTAAGTTTTTGAAAAAGAGGAGGTTAATTAAAAAGAAATTGAATTATAATTTACATATAAGCATTGTTTGGCAATACTTTTTTTTAGGCAGAAAGAAATTCAATAACTTGAAATAATAGCAAAATTTATGTAATTTTGGCATTTATAAAAACTCAATTTCTATCTATTTTATAGACGTAATATTACCTATTTCAATTCAAAAAGCCTTTACCTATTCTGTAACAAAGGCAGAGTCAGAATACCTACAAAAGGGTATGCGTGTGGCAGTGCCTTTTGGCAAATCAAAAATATATACTGCCTTAGTTTTTAAAATTCACAACGACGAACCAAAATTGTATGAAGCAAAAGATATTTATCAAATTTTAGATGAAAAACCGATTATAACAGAAGCTCAGATGCAAAACTGGCTCTGGATTTCCAGCTATTATATGTGTTCTTTGGGCGATGTTTACAAAGCGGCTTTGCCATCAGTTTTTTTATTAGAAAGTGAAACAATAGTCTCAAGAAACGAAACTTTTTTAAATGAAAGCATTTTAACGGATAATGAATTTTTGGTTTTTGAAGCCTTGCAACGCCAGTCTCAATTAACGATAGATGAAGTATCAGAAATCTTAGGAAAGAAAAAAGTATTGCCGATTATTAATGAGTTGATACAGAAAAAAACAGTTTTTATCAAAGAGGAAATTTATGAGAAGTACAAACCAAAATTGGTAAAATACGTTCGCCTACACCTTGATTTTTCTTCGGATGATGCTTTGAAAAATTTGTTGGAACAACTAAACAGAGCGAAAAAACAGCGAGAAGCAGTATTGGGATATTTTCAATTAGCTACGGATAAAAAACCTGTGAAAACAAAAGAATTAGAAACCAAAACTGGTGTTTCTGCTTCAATTATTAAAGCACTAGTGGATAGAAATATATTTGAATTCTATCAACTTAAAACCGATAGAATTAATTTCAGCGGAACTACAAAACAATTAGAAAAACTAAACGAGCATCAAGAAAAAGCGTATCGAGAAATAAAAATATCTTTTGAAGAAAGAGAAGTTACTTTACTGCACGGAATTACTAGTAGCGGAAAAACGGAGATATATTCAAAACTAATTCAGGAGGCGATAAATGACGGAAAACAAGTCTTATTTTTATTGCCAGAAATAGCTTTGACAACACAAATTATAAGTCGTTTGGAAAATTATTTTGGCAATCATATTTCAGTATTTCACTCTAAATATTCTATGAATGAGCGTGCAGAAGTTTGGAGTAATGTACTGAATAACAGGCAAAAAGCACAGATAATTTTAGGAGCAAGGTCTGCAGTATTTCTGCCTTTTTATGATTTAGGACTTATTATTGTAGATGAAGAACACGAAGCGTCGTACAAACAATTTGAGCCATCGCCAAGATACCATGCCAGAGATGTAGCGGTTGTTTTGGCACATCAATCTAAGGCAAAAATTCTATTAGGCTCGGCAACTCCATCTTTGGAGAGCTATTTTAATTCAAAGAAAAAGAAATATGGTTTTGTGGAATTGAATAGACGTTTTGGAAATATTCAATTGCCAAAAATTGAATTGATAGATATAAAAGAGAAATATCGTAAAAAACGAATGGAAGGACATTTTTCTGATAGGATGCTGACTCTAATTACGGAAACTTTAGAAAATAAAGAACAGGTTATTTTGTTTCAAAACAGGCGTGGTTTTTCTCCAGTAGTAGAATGTCGTACCTGTGGTGTTTCTCCTCAATGTGTAAATTGCGACGTAAGTTTAACTTTTCATAAATTCAGAAGAGAATTAAAGTGTCATTATTGTAATTATCAGCGTTCAATGCCGAATAGTTGTGGTGCCTGCGGGAGCAATGATTTGGATACAAAAGGCTTTGGCACAGAGCAAATAGAACTGGAATTGAGAGAGTTATTTCCATATTATAATATTGGTAGAATGGATTTGGATACGACGCGTGGTAAATACGGTTATCAAAAGATAATTACTGCCTTTGAAGCTCAAGAAATAGATGTTTTGGTAGGAACTCAAATGCTTTCCAAAGGATTAGATTTTGAAAATGTGTCGCTTGTAGGTATTTTAAATGCTGATAATACGCTGAATTTTCCTGATTTTAGAGCTCACGAACGCAGTTTTCAGATGATGGTACAGGTCTCGGGCAGAGCAGGGCGTTCTAAAAAACAAGGAAATGTGGCGATACAAACTTTTAATCCGTATCATCATATTTTGCAACAAGTTTCTACTACAAATTATACAGAAATGTACAAAGAACAGTTGCAAGACCGCTGGCAATATCATTATCCGCCGTATTATCGCTTGATAAAAATCATTTTAAAACACAAAGATTATCACAAAGTTGATAGCGGAATTAATTGGCTGGCAAAAGCACTGCAAAATAGTTATAGAGAAAATGTATTGGGTCCAACAGAGCCTGCTGTGGCTAGGGTTCGCAATCAGTTTATCAAAAATCTGGTGATTAAAATTCCGCCAAAACAATCATTGAAAAACACAAAACAACAGTTAGAAAAAATTAAAAACACTTTTCAATCTGTAAAAGATTTTAGACCTATTCGGTTTATTATTGACGTAGATAATCAGTAGTGGGAATTAGTTAGTTGTTTAATTGTATAATCGTAAATCAAAAATCGTAATTCGTATGTTAACGAGATGTTAAATATATTTAATTTCAGTAACAAACACAACAAATCTTCAGTCTGTAGAACATTGAACCAAAGTAAACTTTAAATTTATGAAAAAAATAATTCTATTTTTTATTCTGCTGATAAGTGTAAATTCATTTGCACAATTAGAAAAAAGCAGACTTCCTATAACTGGAGTGCTGACAGGCAAAGTTATAGACGAACTAACAGGCGAAGCATTGCCGTATGTAAATATTGTAATCAGAGATGTTTCCAAAAAAATTATTACTGGAGGAATTACAGATTTTGAAGGGAAATTTAAAATAAAAAAGATGCCGGAAGGAAATAGCACCGTAGAAATCCAATTTATTGGATATAAAACCTACTCAAAACAAATTACAATCAACAAGAAAAACAGAAAACTAAATTTGGGTGTCATCTCTCTATCTGAAGACTCAACCGCTTTAGATGAGGTTGTTGTAAGAGCAGAAACTTCTACGGTTGTTCAAAAAATTGATAGAAAAGTTATTAACGTCGGTAAAGATTTAACGGCTGCCGGGGCCACTGCTTCTGAGCTTTTGAACAACGTACAATCTGTAAGTGTAGATAGTCAAACAGGTGAAATTAGTCTGCGTGGCAACAGCAATGTAAGGGTTTTGGTTGACGGGAAACCGACAAATATAAGCACCGCACAATTATTAAAACAGATCCCATCTACATCTATCAAAAGTATTGAATTGATTACAAATCCATCGGCAAAATACAACCCCGAAGGAATGAGCGGAATTATAAATATAATTCTAAATAAAAATGCAAATATAGGGTTTAATGGTTCTTTAAATACTGGAATTACTCAAGGAAAAAAAACACGTTTTAACGGTTCTTTAGATATGAATTATAAAACAGGAAAGGTAAATTTCTTTACCAATTATGGCTATAATACGGGTAAAAGACACAATTTTGGACGCGTAAGAAGAAGTGATAATAATTCACTTCAAAAGTTTAATTTTGATAATGATAATGAATCTCACTTATTAAAATTGGGTGCAGATATATATCTGAATGACAAAAATACAATATCATTATACACCATTCAAAATTTCTCTGATAACTCATCGGACGGAACTGTCAAAATTACTGAAAATGGAGTATTGGTCAATAATAGCTTTAGTAATTCTGATAGCGAGAGCAATAATAAAACGTACAATTTCAATTACAAAATAGAATTTGACAAAAAAGACCATAACTTAGAATTTGAAGCGAATTTATCAAAATTTAAAGGTCCTGAAGATGCGGTTGATAAAGATTTGGCAAACCCAACAGACTTATTTAATAACTATACAAGTGATATTAAAAATGTACGAAAAAACAACCTTTACAACTTAGATTATACCAACCCTGTTTCTAAAAACGGAAAATTAGAAATCGGTTTAGAAGTTAGAACAAATATTTCTGAAAATGAGAATGATACAACTCAAGATGAATTTGTTTTAAATGACGAAGGAAGTCAAATATCCAATGGATTAGGCGGGTTCAAAACTCAAAAAACACCTTTTTCTCGCTTTAAATATGAGCGAGATATTTATTCCGCATACACAACTTATGGGCATAAATTTGATAAACTTTCCGTACAATTAGGTGTGCGTTTAGAGCAATACGAAATAGACGGAACATTCACAAAAGGCACAGAAACAAAGCCGGTAACCGATGATATATTTTCTGTATATCCTTCTACTTTTGTAACCTATAATCCAGATGATAAAAATCAATTTCAGGTGAGTTATAGTCGTAGAGTTGATAGACCTTCTTTGGGTCAGATAAATCCTATTAGAAGATGGAGTACGCCCAGAATTACGTCAGTAGGTAACTCTGATTTAAAACCTCAATTTACAAACTCCTACGAATTAAATTACACACGTCAAATTAAAAAAGGTTCTCTTACACTCGGAACTTTTTACCGTAGAGTTAATGATAATATTACTCGTATTTTGAACGTAGATCCTTTAGATAAAGATAAAGTATTGCTATCCTACACAAATACTGATGGCAGCAACCGTTACGGCGTTGAAGCCTCTTTGAACTATCGCGTAGCCAACTGGTGGAGAATTAATGCGAGTACAGATTTATATATTGAAGAAGAGTCAGGAACTGCCAACGGAAATGATTTAGAAGTAACAAACAATGCTTTTAATGTGCGTGTCAGCAATAGTTTTAAAGCTTCTAAAGACTTAAATTTTCAGTTATTTGCAATGTATAGAGGAGGAGGAAAAAGCATACAATTTACTGTTGAACCAATGACTATGATTAATATCAGCTCCAGTTTAAATGTTTTAAAAGGAAAAGGCACTATAAGTTTTAGAGTAAATGACATTTTTAAAGGGATGAAATTTGCATTTGAATCTAAAAACCCGTATCCTTCTACCGGACAATTTAATTGGGAAAGCAGAACAGCTTATCTTGGATTTTCATATAGATTTGGTGGCGGTAAGAATCGTGCAAAAAATAGAAGAAACAGAGATAATAACGAGAAAGAAGGTGGCGGAGATTTTATGTAGATTGGTTGCTGGAAGGCAAGTTAAAATAGTTTTCAGTATTCAGTGAGTGATCAGTTGGCAGTCAGATGCTGGAGGATGAATACTGCCCACTTAATACTGGAACTCGTAAATCAAAAATCGTAATTAATCAAATGTAACAATATTTATTTTACGTCGTCGTAATGTCGTAGGAGTACAATTAAAAAAAATAAATGACTCAATCAGAATTTTTAAAATCTGTTTTACCAATTAAGAACAAAGTATTTCGTTTAGCCAAGAGGCTATTAGTTTCTAGGGAAGAAGCAGAGGACGCTACTCAAGAGTTGTATCTTAAACTTTGGAAGAACAAAGATAAATTGGCGGAATATAGAAATGTTGAGGCTTTTGCTATGACAATGACAAAAAACTATTGTTTGGATAGATTAAAATCTAAACAGGCTTCTAACTTGACGTTGATACACAGTAATTATAAAGAAAAAGATACGGCTTTAGAAAAAAAAATAGAACATCGAGATTCTGTAAATAAAATACATAAATTAATTGATAAATTGCCCGAACAACAAAAACTGGTATTGCAGTTAAGAGACGTTGAAGAATATGATTTTGAAGAAATTAGTAAAATGTTAGATATGAAACCTACGGCAGTAAGAGTAGCTTTGTCAAGAGCTAGAAAAACAATAAGACAGGAGCTGATAAAACAACATAATTATGGAATTATCTAGTATAGAAAAACTATTGGAAAAGTATCTAAATGCAGAAACTTCTTTAAGAGAAGAGGCTGTGTTGAAGAGCTATTTTTTGTCAGAAAATGTGGCTTCACACTTAGAAGAATACAAAGAAATGTTTAGCTATTTTGAGTGTAGTAAAACTGAGATACTTGAAAAACCTATTCAACTAGGAACCAAAAAAACGAATTGGAAATGGTTGTCTGTGGTAGCTTCTGTTGTGCTTTTGCTTAGCGTTTATGTGGGTGATAATTATTTAGAAAACAGAAAAGCTAAAGAGCAATATGCCCAGATAAAAGATGCTCTACAACTATTGTCTGTGAATCTTAACAAAGGAAGCGAAGCGATGACAAGTTTGTATGTCTATGAAGATACAGTAAATAAAATATTTAAAATAAAGTAAATTATGAAAAAAATAATCGTATTAATAATGTTAGTAGTATTCCCAGCTATAAGTTTTGGGCAATCAGTTTTTGATGAGTTAGAAAATATGGATGGCGTGTCATCTGTCATTATAAATAAAGATGCCTTTCAGATTTTACAAAAATTTAATATAGATGATACTGATAATGAAGCAATGGAGATTTTTAAAATAATCCAGAACTTAGAACTTTTTAAGCTATTTAAAACAGAAAATATTGCTATATCAAATGAGATGGAGAGTATAGTAAATACTTTTATCAAAAAACACAATCTAACCCAATTAATGAGAATAAAAGATAAAGACTCTAGAGTTAGGGTTTATGTAAAAGCAGGTAAGAATAAAGACTACGTGAGTGAAGTACTAATGTTTATAAGTGGAGTAAGTAAGCATACTGAAGGATATGTAGAATCTGCGGTTTTATCTTTAACAGGAACTATTGATATAAATAAATTATCTAAAATAGCTGATACTTATAGACATAGTATAGTCATTGAAAGTCATCAGAGCAGAAGAGAAAAGAAAAGAAAATAGACAATTACGAATTATGATTAAACACTTAAAATTATGATAATTAAAAGAATAGCAGCCGTATTATCAAGTATCACTTTAGTATTTTTACTTGCATCTTGCAATGATGAATCTTTACAGAGTTACCTTGTAGAAAGTCAAGAGAAATCAGGTTTTATAACTTTTGATTTGCCTGCAAGTATTTTGCAATTAAGGTCTGACAGCGTGTCAGAAGAAACAAAAAAAGCGTTGAACAGCCTAAAGAAAATAAGCATTGTAGCACTGCCTTTTAACGATAATGCTAAAGAATTAGAGATAGAAAGAAATCAAATAGAAGCCATTTTAAAGAAATCAAAATATATCAGTTTGATGAGAATGAGAGAGAAAGAGGTGAAAATAAATCTGTATTATACCGGCTCTGAAGATGCTATTGATGAAGTAATTGTTTTTGGTTATTCAGAAAAACGAGGAGTTGGAATAGCTAGAATTATTGGAGAAAATATTAACCCTTCAGAAATTATTAAAATGATGAAATATGTAAAATTTGATTCGGATAACATAAATTTAGAAAAGTTTACAGCAATATTTTCAGATAATTCTGATTAACAGTCTCTTAACAGTATTTTAAATAATGAACATAACGGCTCTAACTAACGTCCTCTCGAGCTAAGGACAAATAAAAAACTATATATCTATGTTAAAGAAAGTTACATTAATTGGTTGCAAAAGATTTGTCTTTTTTCGCCACTTCGCTCCCATTTATAACCCCATGTTTTTACTGACTTACTTTTTTCTTATTGCCTTTCTTTTATCGAGTTTTGTCGGCTTTTCGCAAAGAACATAAATACCAGATGCTAACTTTAGAAAGGTTTTATTAAGTAAGTATAATTTAGCCATCCCCCGAAAAATACATTTAATAGTTTCTAAGATATTGATTTTACTGATAATTTAGGTTAAAATAAGCCTGAAAAACATTTTCGTCCTTTCTAAAAAATATGTTATTTAAATTATTGATAATCAACGATTTAATTTTTTAAAATTCTTCTAAAAGCAGAAAAATTAAAAAAACAGGGGATAGCTAAGTAAGTATAATATTAGTGCAGATAGTAATAATACTATTTTAAACTCTGATGCCGTAGCTGTTACTTTTTTAGATATTGGAGGTAGACAAATATCTAATTTGTCTGGTATTGAGGCTTTTACTGCTTTAACTAGTTTAATCTGTCGGGACAATAATCAATTAACGAGTTTAGATATTTCTGCAAATACGGCTTTAATACACCTAAATGCTAGTGAAAACAAAACTTTATGGCTCACCTTCAAAACTGCGATGTATAAAATTTTCAAATAATCAACTTCATTATTGCTATAAATCCTATTAGCATCAGCCCTTTGTAAAGATAATGCAAGTACAGTTTTTATCCATCGTAGAGAATCATTGAACATATCTTTTATTTTCTGCTAATTCAGATATTTCTAAATATTATTTATCATCTAAATCAAATTGTTAAATTACAACCTGAGTAGTTACCTAAATAACTATTGATAATGCTCAATTTTTGTGTATAAAATTATATACCGACCTCAATAAATTATTTTTAGTATTCAACCCAAAGATAAGGGATTCTCAAAATAATTTAAAAATCAAACTTTCGGATAGTTGTGAATTTTTAACTTAATTTTTACATTATATTTGCTTTTTTAAATAGTTGAGAATACTAAATATCCCATAAGTGGGCAAGGGTTTTTCTATTCAAAAATTAAATAAAAACACTGATAACCCTTGTAAATAAAGGGAAACAGCAAGAAAAGATAAAGACATATGAAAAAACTTATAATATTTATTACAACAATTTTATTGTCTTCCTGCACGAGCAATACCATCTATAAAAAACCTAAAACCTTGATTCCAAAAGATACAATGGTTCTTTTATTAGAAGATTTATTTATTGCGTCTTCTTCATCTTTTGAAAAAAACAAAAAGTTAGAAAGAAAAATAAATTATATGCCTCTTGTCTATGACAAATATGGTATTGACAGCCTACGATTTATAGAAAATAATCTGTATTATATCTCTAAAGTTGATGAATATGACGAGCTTTACAAACAAGTAAAATCCAATTTAACTGTTAAGAAAGATGAATTAGAGAGGCAATTAAAGGAACAGGATTCTTTAAGTAAGAAAACACCTAAGCTCACTAAGGAAAATTATAAAATAGATGAATTAATTTTTAAATGAGATTTATTTACTTTTGAATAAATACTCAAGATAATTTCTTATTCAGTAGGGTAGTGTTGCCAAAAATGACTGGTTATTTTCATCAAATTCTTTCTTACCTTTGGCGACAAAATAGAATTACGATTAAACAATTAAACATTCTTGAAAGACACTAACAAACATCAAGGGCTTAGAAATCAGTTAGCAAATACGCTAATTGCCAAAGGAATTACTGATAAAAACGTATTAAAAGCGATACGTAAAATACCGCGTCATTTATTTATAGATTCTAGCTTTGAAGCATATTCCTATCAAGACAAGCCATTCCCTATTGTGGCAGAACAAACTATTTCTCAACCTTATACGGTCGCTTTTCAGACACAGGTTTTAGAAATAAAAGCTAAGGATAAAATATTGGAAATTGGCACTGGGTCTGGCTATCAAACAGCAGTTTTATTAGAAATGAAAGCCGAGGTGTATTCAATAGAACGTCAACAAGAATTGTTTAAAAAAACATTGTTATTCCTTCCCAAATTAGGCTATAGAGCAAAGGAATTAATTTTTGGTGATGGATATAAAGGACTGCCAAGGAAGGCTCCTTTTGATAAAATTATAGTAACTGCTGGAGCTCCTTTTGTTCCTAAGCCTTTATTAGAGCAGTTAAGAATTGGCGGAAAATTGTTGATTCCCATTGGAAATGACTCTCAAGTTATGACCTTATTTATACGTAAATCTAAAAAAGAATTTGAAAAACACGAATTAGGAGATTTTAAATTTGTACCAATGTTAGAGAATAAGAATTAATTAGGTCTCAATGAATTGTCCGAATTTAAATAATTAAAAAGAGGGGGATTTCAAATTGAACGAGATCTATGTCTCAATGGTATAAACATCCTTTACCCTCTTTTTGTTCTTCCTGATCTTTGCTCAAATTTAATACTTTGCAAACTTATGATGGTATAACCTCTTATTATTCTTGATAAAAATTACAGATAAATAATTTATGCAAAAGCAACTTTTAATTTTACTGTTCAAAATTAGTTAATTTTTTCAAAAAAGGTAAAAGAATATTCTTTTAACAGCTCTGGATGAGTAATTTTAACGATGTCTTTTAAAATCAGGTCTGGTCTTGTAGGTCCTAATTCAAAATATATAATTCCGCCAGTAGCCCCAACCTTATTAGAGAAAGCGTATAATTTATCTTTTTTGAAAGCAGAAAACTCTAGATAATGTTTATTGCTTTTTAGCATTTGCTCTTTCTTTGAAAAGTGACCGGGAGAAATCCAGTAATCTGCGATCTGCCCTTTGTCTAAAACGCTTTCAAAACTGATATACAAACTGCCTCTTCCTTTAGAATTTTTCCATAAATAATTGGTATTTGCATCTTCCAAAAAACGCGCTACAAAGCTTTCTCCAGCAGGCAAATTCCAAATATCATTACTCATCACAGCACCGGATAAAACGGAGGGTTTGTCGTTGGATTTTTTTGCTAATTCAACTGCTGATAGATAATTAATTTCAATTTTATTAAAAATGCTATCGGCCTCTTTTTCCTTGTTGTACAAAACTCCAAAAAACTTAATCCATTCAGCTCTACCGAGCGGAGTTTCTTCTAACCAATCACCATTTAAAATAACAGGAATTCCAGATTTTTCAATCAGATTTAAAGACTTATTGGTTGCCCCCATACTAAAGCCGACAACCGCAGTTGGCTGTAAATCTAAGATGATTTCTGTGTTTAAAGATGCTTTTACACCAATTTCTTTTATCGAATTATCATCTATTAATTTTCTTGTTTTTAGTGATGATATGTATTTTGTATGCGGAAATCCTACTAAGGTTTTTTCTACTCCCAATAATTCTAACATCGGTATATGCGTGGTGGAAGTAACTATAATTTTTTCTATGGGAATGGAAATTACAGGATTTGTTGTTTTGGGTTTTTCTGAGGTTTTTTTATTGTATAAAACATAAGTCATTTTTTCTTTAGAATTTGGGTAAGGAGATTTTATAATCAATTTTTTGTATTCTTTAAAACGTTGTATTTCAAATCCTTTGGCGTATTTAGTTTTTATTATAACTCTTTTATCTTTTTCTGTAATTAAAGATTTGTCGTGCTTACAGCCAATTAGAAAAGAAAAAATAAATGCTATTGTAAGGAGAGAATTAAGACTAAGTTTCATAAAAAATATTTTTTACAAGATTACAAAAAAGGGTTTTAACAACTGCCAAAGTTTATGTTATTCCCTTAATTTTTTTAGGTTAATATAAAATATGGAGTCTAAAAATAAATCAAATCTATTGGAATATTGCTTAACTATAAATAAACCTGATACTAATATAAGTAATTATCATCATTTATTTTATTTATAATGATTTTCGTTCAGTACATTTGCATTGTTAAATAATAATAATAATATTAATCAATAAAAAATAATAAAAATGGCTACAGCAGTAGGTAAAAAATTTCCGGATTTAAACGTAGATGCGATGAATGAAATGGGCGATACGTTTAAAGTAAATATATTGGAAGAGGCAGTAAACAACAATAAAAAAGTGTTATTATTTTGGTATCCAAAGGATTTTACATTCGTGTGTCCCACAGAATTGCACGCTTTTCAAGAGGATTTAGGAGAATTTAAAAAAAGAAATACCGTAGTAATCGGTGCGTCTTGTGATACTCCAGAAGTTCATTTTGCTTGGCTAAATACAGCAAAAAATGACGGTGGAATTGAAGGAATTACATACCCTATTTTAGCGGATAGTAATCGTAATTTATCCAGTCTTTTAGGAGTTTTAGACATTACGAACGAAATCTACGACGAAGCTACAGGAACTGTTCAGGTAGAGGGAGATAATGTAACATACAGGGCTACTTATTTGATTGACGAAGACGGGTTGGTTTTTCATGAAGGAATAAATCATATGCCAGTTGGCAGAAATGTAAACGAATATTTACGTCTGATTGATGCCTACACTCATGTTCAGAAAAAAGGAGAGGTTTGTCCTGCAAATTGGGAAGAAGGCAAAGATGCAATGAAGCCAAATACCAAAGGAACTGCGGAGTATTTAACTTCTCATTAACACAAAAAATTATAAATGACATTTTAAAACTAAAATTTATGACACAAGAATTAAATCAAGACAATTTAGCACAAATAGTTGCTGACAACAAAAAAGTAGTAGTGCAATATTCAGCGACTTGGTGCGGAAATTGTCGTATTATGAAACCTAAATTTAAGAAATTAGCCACAGAAAATGATGCAATTACTTTTGTAATTGCAGATGCAGAAAAGTTTCCGGAGAGCAGAAAATTAGCCACGGTAGATAATTTACCAACGTTTGCAACTTTTGTAGATGGTGTACTTGTAAATCAGACCCAAACCAATAAGTTTGAACTACTAAAAGAATTAGTAAACGAGGTAGCTTAATTATCCAATAATACTAATTTAGTGTGAGATAATGATAACAAAAAAAAATCTACGTTAATAATGAAATTACCAATAATAAAACATTTAACAAATTTCATAGAAGAAAATGACCAAGACTACGTGTTGGAAAGTATCGAAATATTAGAGTCTATAACAGAAGTTTCGTCCTTAAAAGATGAAGAATTAGACGTTATTGGCGAGTTGATTTCTAATCTGTACGGAGCTATTGAAGTGGATAAAATGATTAAAGAAGGAATGCCAAAAAAAGAAGCTATAAACACCTTTATGAAACGCGTGTTAGGCTCTATAGACACTTGATGTTCAAAGGTTTAATTGTTGAATTATCAAATCGTAAATCGTAATTCAAAAACAAAGTGAACAGAGATTATTCAATAGAAGACATTAATCAGGTTGCGAAAGAACTACTTAAAGCGACAGATAGTAAAGTGTTGTCATTTTACGGTGATATGGGTATTGGCAAAACCACATTAATCAAAGAAATTTGCAAAGAACTTGAGGTTGAAGATGTAGTACATTCTCCTACTTTTTCTTTGGTTAATGAATATCAAACTAAAAATTTAGAAACAATTTATCATTTTGATTTTTATAGAATTGAAGGCGAAAATGAGGCTTATGACATCGGAATAGAAGATTATTTTTACAGTGATTTATGGTGTTTTATAGAGTGGCCAGAGAATATTGAAAATTTACTACCTTTAGGTGCTACAGAAATTCGTGTTTCGCTATTAGAAAATGGTCAGCGTAATATTCAAATAAAAAAAAACCTATGAGCCTATATTCTCCATTCAGCAGAGAAGAATTAATTCCTCAAGAAGAAGTACTTGAAATAAAAAAGCAGAAAGAAGAGTTGTACATAGGACTGCCAAAAGAAACACATTTTGAAGAAAAACGGGTTTGTTTAACTCCAGATGCGGTGGCAGCACTTACAGCATACGGACACAGAATAGTTATAGAAACGGGGGCTGGAAAAGCTGCAAATTTTAATGATAAACAATATTCTGATGCTGGTGCAAAAGTATCTTATAATATAGAAGAAGCATTCGCCTGCAATATTGTTTTGAAGGTTGCTCCGCCAACATTAAATGAAATAAAATTAATTAACCCGCAGAGTGTTATACTTTCTTCATTACAATTAAAAACACAGACAAAAAAACACCTTGAAACACTTGCTGAAAAACGAATTACGGCAATTGCTTTTGATTATATAAAAGATGAACACGGCGTTTATCCTATTGTAAAATCGTTAAGCGAAATTGCAGGTACAGCCTCTGTTCTAATCGCGTCAGAATTATTGAGTAGCAGTAATAAAGGCAATGGGTTGTTGTTTGGTAATATTAGCGGAGTTCCTCCTACCGACGTTGTAGTTATTGGAGCAGGGACTGTTGGCGAATTTGCTGCCCGTTCTGCTTTAGGCTTAGGAGCAAGGGTAAAAGTTTTTGATAATTCTATAACCAAGTTAAGAAAACTTCAAAACTGCTTAAATTCACCTATTTACACCTCTACTATTCAGCCAAAAACACTTAGAAAAGCCTTAATGCGTTGCGACGTAGCTATTGGAGCAGTTCGCGGTAAAAACCGTTCCCCGATTTTTGTAAACGAATCTATGGTAAAACAAATGAAAGACGGTGCTTTAATTATTGACGTAAGCATAGACCGTGGTGGGTGCTTTGAAACTTCTAAAGTAACCACACATAGCAATCCCACATTTGATTTATATGGAGTTACTCACTATTGTGTACCGAATATCCCATCTAAATATGCCAAAACATCTTCATTATCAATCAGTAATATATTTACTCCTTATTTATTAAACATCGCCGAAGAAGGTGGATTTGAAAACGCAGCAAGATTTGATAAAAGTTTAAGAAATGGCATGTATTTTTATCACGGTATTCTAACGAGTAGAACTATTGCCGAATGGTTCAATTTGCCTTTTAGAGATATTAATTTATTAATTATTTGACATACCAAATAGTTGCTTAAATTCAGTACTTTTGCAACACTAATTATTATATTTATGGAGTGGTTAAAACGTGTTGTGTATTATCTAATAGGCTTATCTTTAGGCTCGGTTGTTGTTTTTTTTATATGGAAAAACAAAAAAGTTTCCTTTGATTACGGTATGGACGCTCGTACTCTAAAAACAATTCGGATTAAGAAAAAAATATACTCTCAAGAAGCACAAAATACTTTAGCCAAAAATAATCTTGACACCGTTGCTATCAACTATATTTTAAAAAACGGAGATGTTAATTTTAGCAAAAGTAAACAACGTGAAAAACCATGTGCTAAATATATAGTTGAAGGAAAATATCAAGAAAAACATATTGACCTTTGGATTATTCGTTGCGATTCTACCTCTACGATAGAAAAGGTTTCTATAAGATAATTAAGTTGTTATTAGCTGGTAACTAACAAGTTAATTGATTTTCAAAATATTAATTGTAGAGGTTGACTCCACTTATATTTACGCGATATTTTGTGGTCAAATTGTATAAAATATGAGAATAAAAAATAATGCTAAATTTGCAGGAATATTCTTTTCTTATGGAAGAACAAGTAATTTTAGTTGATGAGCAAGACAACCCGTTGGGATTGATGCCAAAAATGGAGGCACACAAAAAAGCCGTATTGCACAGAGCTTTCTCCGTATTTGTGTTTAATGACGAGGGCAAGCTACTATTACAACAGAGAGCGGCAGACAAGTATCATTCACCATTATTATGGACTAACACTTGTTGCTCTCACCAGCGAGACGGCGAAACTTCCATAGAAGCAGGAAAACGCCGTTTACAAGAAGAAATGGGTTTCTCCTGCGATTTGGAAGAGGCGTTCAGATTTGTCTATAAAGCACCGTTTGACAATGGTTTGACCGAACACGAATTAGACCACGTGATGATTGGAAAATTTAATAAAAACCCTACCATAAATATCAAAGAAGTTGAGAATTATAAATGGGTTTCCTTAAAAAATGTAAAGTCGGACATAGAAACTCGGTCAGAAATTTATACCGAATGGTTTAAAATAATTTTTAAAGAATATTATTCACGATTGATAAAAACATAATGCCAAAAGTAACTATAAATAGAAAAGCACATTTTAATGCGGCACACAGATTGTTTAATCCAAAATGGTCTGATAAAAAGAATGCAGAAATTTTCGGAAAATGTAGCAATCCTAACTATCACGGGCATAATTACGAATTTATTGTCTCCATTACCGGAGAAATAGAAGAAGAAACGGGCTTTGTTATGGACTTATCAGTAATGAAAAAGCTGATAGAAACTGAAATAGAAGAGGCTTTTGACCATAAAAATTTAAATATAGAGGTAGAGGAATTTAAAACCTTAAACCCTACGGTTGAAAATATTTCGGTTGTTATTTATGATAAATTATATGCAAAAATCCCAAAAAATCTAAACCTGAAAATTACGCTGTATGAAACACCGAGAAATTACGCCAGTTATAGTGGAGAATGAATTTTGAATTACGAATTGGTTGTTGGTTTCCAGCCTCCAGCTTCCAAAAACCAAAAACTAGTGAAAAAAATAAATCAGCTATTAAGATTTGATCCAATTCTGAAAGAGAGAATTTGGGGAGGAGAAAAATTAAAAACTTTATTATCTAAAAAATCTGATAAAAAAAACATTGGTGAAAGTTGGGAAATTTCTGATGTAGATAAAGATATTTCAATCGTCCTAAAAGGTTCTCTAAAAGGAAGAAAATTGAAAGATTTGATATCTGAATATAAAGGAGACTTGGTAGGGAATAAAATTTATCGGCAATTCGGAGAAAATTTTCCGTTACTTATTAAGTTTGTAGATGCAAAAGAGGCATTGAGTATCCAATTGCACCCCGATGATAAATTGGCTAAAGAACGACATAATTCTTTTGGAAAAACAGAAATGTGGTATGTAATTCAAGCCAATGAAAAATCAAATTTGATTGTTGGCTTCAAAAAAGATACGAATAAACAAGAATATTTACATCATCTCGAAAATAAAACTCTGCCAAATATTTTGAATTTTGATGAGGCTAAAGAAGGTGATGCGTATTTTATTCCAACTGGTAGAATTCACGCAATTGGGGGAGGAGTTCTGTTGGCAGAAATCCAACAAACATCGGACATTACATACAGAATTTACGATTGGGAAAGGCAAGATAACAATGGAAATTATAGAGAATTACATACCGAACAGGCAATAGAAGCCATAGATTATAAAGCCCATAAATCATATAAAACCGAGTATCAGAAGAAAAAAAATGAATCCATAGAAATTATCTCCTGCCATTATTTTACAACAAATATTTTGCCCATAGAAAAGGCATTTTCTTTTAGTGTAAATCATTCTGCCAAAGATAGTTTTGTTATCTACATTTGTGTAAAAGGAGAGGTTCTTGTGGAATTTAATCAGCAGTCTGAATTGTTAGAAATAGGGCAAACATTGTTGGTTCCTGCCTGTATTAATAAAATTAAAATAAGTTCTAATATGAATTCTGAGTTATTAGAAGTTTTTATAAACTAACAACCAAAAGATAAAACCCGATAATATGAAAATAATAGCAGTGATACCAGCCCGTTATGAAGCGACTCGTTTTCCGAGAAAGTTAATGGCAGATTTGGTAGGAAAGCCAGTTATTGTCCGTACGTATGAAGCCACCGTAAAAACCGATTTGTTTGACCAAGTATATGTGGTAACCGATAGCGAAATTATCAAAAAAGAAATAAAAAAGTACGGAGGAAAAGCAATTATGAGCGTCAAAAAACACGAATGCGGTTCCGATAGAATTGCTGAAGCTGTCGAGAATTTAGATATAGATATCGTAGTAAATGTACAGGGCGACGAGCCTTTTGTAAAGAGAGAACCTCTAAAAAAAGTGTTGGAAGTTTTTAAAGGTGATGATGCAGACAAAATTGATTTAGCCTCATTAATGGAAGATATTACAAGCTGGGAAGATATTACAGACCCTAATAATGTAAAAGTAATTGTTGATAAAAATGATTACGCACTGTATTTCTCTAGGTCGCCGATTCCGTATCCAAGAGATAAAAACGCTGGAGTTAGTTATTTCAAACATATTGGAGTTTACGCCTTTAGAAAGCAAGCTGTTTTAGATTTTTCTGTTTTACCAATGCGTTCTTTAGAGAAAACAGAAAAAATTGAATGTATCAGATATTTAGAATATGGGAAAAAGATAAAAATGGTAAAAACTGACTTTATAGGAATAGGAATAGACACTCCAGAAGATTTGATAAAAGCCAAGAAATATTTTAATCAATAGAGTTGAGAATTGAAAATCGTCAAATTGTATAATCGTAAATCAAAAATTCGTATCCGCTCAAAAAATAATGTCACATCAGGTTTTCTGTTTTATTAAATCAGCTAGTGTTACCCTTTCTTGATTTTGACTAATCATTTGTTTTATGTACTGAAACACATCTACATTAAGTTGTATTGCTGTTTGCGTAATTGTCATAAAGGCATCTAGACAAATAGTTCCAATATCTGACATTGTGTAATAAGAGATGTCCCTTTTTCCAGCCTTTCTTCTTGCTCCCAATTCTGAAAGGTTGTTATGCAGAGGTATTTCTGGCTTTATTAATACAGTGAGTAATCTATCTTTGTTTTTAAAAGTTTTCTCTATAAGTTTGTCTAACTGAAAATAGTTTGTTTTGGTTGTAAACAATTCGTCGAAATCAATACTCATTTTGTTAGCTAATTTTACAGTAGGCGTTTTTTTATATACTACCTTAAATCCGCAGGCTAAAAATTAGGTTATATTTTTATGTTTAGTAGTCAATTTTAGGTTAAAAGTTCCTTTTAGAAGTTCATATTTCTCTCTGAAAGCACAAATTTGAGTGACTATTATGTTGAGTCAGTATTATTTTTCATGTCACTACGAGTATTTATATAACAGAATTAGCTTATGATTTTAATATTCTGATTATCAGTGAGTTGTATTTTAAAGTAAATGTACCTATCCCTTGAAGTATTAGTTATTTTATTTTTTATTATAGTTGATATGCTAATATTGTTTGATAAATATGAGCCTTTATTCTTTGGTCTTTTTGGTGGTGGATAGGTCTTATATTCAGGTCTGATTTTAAGCATCTAAAAGTATATTTTACCTCTCTAATGGTATTGTAAATATCCCATAATTGTTTTTCCTTCGGATTTTCGTAATTGGTTCTAATAAAATAAACACCTTTTGTTTTGTCATCTTTTACTTTGTTGATTTTTATATCCCAAGTCAAAGCTATTGCAATGCCCTTTTCTTCATTTACTTGGATGTCGTAATTTGAAGCAACTAGATTGTGTTTTTCTTTTAGTCTCCCTATGCGTTCCCACACTTTGTTGATACGCTTTGTACCTCCCTTTTTGGTGATGGCTTTTCTAATACTGCCGATGTCTTGTTCAAAGCGTTGTTTTAATTTATCATTCATAGACTGCTCTTTAGTTTGCTTGGCTTGACTTTGAACATACATCCAAGTGTCACTGTACTCTTTTGAGGTAAAAATGGATAGTTTCTCCTTACTTCTTTCGTAATAATATGCTTGTCAATGCTGAGTCTGCTTTTGGCTTATTCCCAAGGAGATAAAACATTCCTTTAATTGCAACTTCTCAAGTACCTGTTTACATAAATGCTCTGACCCAAAAGTTTTTACATCCTTTATTTCCAGCCCTTTAATGTCGATATTGTGATATTCCGCCAAAGCAGGCGCCGGAGGAATGGACACAGCATCCTTTACCGGAATACACCCATATTTTAAACAGTATTTTTCGTAAAAGAAATCAGCCAATTCCTCTAATTCCTTAGTAGGATTGATAGGAAAAATAGAATCCATAGCAAATATTTTGGCTTTTAACATCTCTAAAACAATAGCACGATTAATCTTGTTTGCAAGCAATGGGTTAGATCCCAAGCACAGAATACCTCTTTGTTTTACCTTTCCGTCAACTTTTATGGGTTGTGCCAAGGTATATTGATAGAAGATTTTACTGTCTTTGCTGCGTTGTTTTTTTATAGCTCGTATAAACATGGGGAAAAGATAGCATAATTATATATACAACACAACTGTACTACACTACAAACAAAAACTCAAAAAATGATACCTGTTAATCAGGAAGTTAGATGTAAATATCTTAAAATATAGACTTTTTTAAATAAAAGAGTCGAGACAAGTGAAAAATCGTAAATCGCGATGAGAAAGTTAATTGTTTTATTATTTTTTCTAACAATACAATAAACCCAGTTTTTCGCAGTTTTTTAAAGGTAAAATGCGTTAAAATTTTAATGAGGTAGAAAAAAGTAGATAACCAAGATTATTACTGTTCTTCACTTGAGTGAGTATATTTCCGTCGGATGTTGTATTTATAAATTTATAATTATTCAAATTAAAGAGCGTGAGTAATGATTGACCAGATAATGATAATGATAGTGTGTCGGATAAATCGTATTTAACAGATAAGCTACAATCGGGAACATTGAATCTATCTTGTTTGACATTGTAAAACTTATATTCAAAATCAAATTTCCAGTCTATTTTATTTCCGCTTCCTTCCAAAATAAGTATATTGGTAAGTATCGATTGCTCGGTTGCTTTATTTCCACCAGCATCGAAAGTATCATAATTCCACTTTATTCTATTTTTTATTTTTTTTATAAAAAAATTTCGTGGAACAAAAGCTAAATTGAAAGTCGGTTCCCAAGAATTGATTTTTACTTGAGTTGGACGACCATTAACTATTGTTGAATATCTATTTATAATATAATTTATGCTTCCACCTACATCAAAACGGTGGTACGCAGAGCCCAAATATAAATTTTTATTTGCTCCTGTATTAATTGTATGCGTATCCTTTTTGTCAAATACTTGATTAGAGTAATAAAAAACATTATTAGAAATAGAATCAAGCACGCTTTGTAAAAAATCTTGTTCACGTCTATATTTGTATACAAAATGAATCCTTTTTGACCGAGGAACATCTATATTAAACCAACTAAGTGATATATCGTCAATAACAGAATATGAATCTATATTTTTTTTATTATTGATGATTTTGTAATTATAGCTTTTAACTATAGTATCATGTAAAGAATTAAAATCATAAAAACGATAATTATGGTTATATCCCAATATTAAATTGTTTTGTTGCTCAAAATTATAAGTTAGAGCACTAGCGGTTTTTAAGATAAAATTATTCTTATTTTTCTGTGTACGAAATAAAGTTGGAGAAGCTGAAAAGTAGTAATCGAGTTTTCTTATTGACCCTTGTAGATTAATTGGTATTTTGAAAGTGCTAATATTTCTTTTAAGAGAAGTTCCTTGATTTGTATTATTTTTATATTTTAAACTTCCTTCTTCATTATTATGGGTTAATGCTATACCTGTATTAAGGGAAGCTTTTTTTAATCTAAATTTTAGCTTTCCAAGAATGGAGAAATACTGTTTGAAAAAATCACCTTGTTGAAATATATCTTCCATAGAGCTATCTGTTAGTTTGGTTTCAAAATCCCTAGTATCTTTTTCATAATAATAATCAAAACCCAGGTCAAATGCTGTATTGTTATTAAATAATTTCGTTAGTTTTAAAGCATTTGCTAAAGTAAAACTTTTAGGCATAATTTTTGTTTGCTGTCCAAAAGACGCAATGTTTGGAACAAATAGTGTATCTAAACTATTTCTAAACTGCTTTTGCTGAACCACTACAGAGCTCAATATATTTTGTAAAACGACTTTAGAGGAAATTAAATTACTGTAGTTAGCTGTAGTCGAAATAAAATCCCCACTATATGTATTTTGTAATCTATTTTTTTTTATTAATGTATCAGCAATAAAGGTATTATAGTTAGTTTCACTTTCAGTATTAATGCTGCCGTGATAAAATACAATACCTGTCTTACTTTTAACGCCTTGCCATCGGAGGGTTAAGCTGTTATTACTTACAGCATTTTTATTTGTTTGAGAGTCTTCAATAAAAAAAGGATATAAAAAATTATTCAATAAACCCGAACTATATTTAATTATAGAAGTTGCCACGTCTTTTTGACTCAATTCAATTTGCCCTACATTATTAGTATGTGAAGTAACAAAAGCGTTTAGTTTATCTGAAAAAAAGAATCCTTTCCCATTAAAACTATATTTTTTATTAAAGCCATATCCTGTATTTATATTAGCTTTTACAACTCCCTTAAACCCTGATTTGGTGGTGACATTAATTACTGGGTCTCGTATTCTATTAAAGTCTATAGTAAAATTATCCTTATAGTTATTGATTATATGCACACTGTCCATAATTTCATAATTCAAATTATCTAAAGCTATTTTGTTTTGATTCACAAATACTTCTTTATTATTAATAAGCACTTTATTAATTTGTTTACCCTGATATGAAATCCCACCTCTTTTACTTACAATAACCCCATCAGTTTTATTAAGCATATCTCGCAATGTGCTTTCTTTACTTAAATTCATATTATTAATATCTATATTTAGAGTGTCAGTAGTTTGTCTTGCTTTTATAACTACCTCCTCAAGTTGTCTTACGTTTTCTTCTAGATAAATTTTTAAGGTTTTAATAGTATCCGTCTTAACCAAAACAGTTTTTTCTTTATAGCCGATTGCCGTAATATTAATTGCTATATCTATTATTTCTGAAGGAATTTTTAAAAAAAAAAGACCTTTCTCATTGCTATATCCATAGGTAATGGATTTTGGAGGATTGATTGTATTATTTATAACAATATTTGCAAATGGCACAACTTTATCATCAATATTTTTAATAATACCTGAAATACTTTTCTGTTGTCCATGTGCCATAAAAGAGCATAAAAAAAATATAATTATACTAAGTTGCTTATACCACATATATAGTTTTATTTTTCGCTGTTATCTTACTGAATGCTGCAATATTCCAAACAATTATTATCGCTGAGAACGCATATAAATCCATCATTATAGCTATAGCGGTATGCATAATAATCATAGCAGTAACAGCATATTTTCTTGTAGTATTTTTTAAGACGAGGAGAGGATATGAAAATTCTATAAAAACTGTAGTAATGCCACCAGTGATTAAGAAAAATGAAGGAATAGAATGAAATGAGTTATCTACTGACGCAATTGAACTCCACATCGAATCTCCGTTCCACCAACCTAAATCTAGTCCTTTTGCTATTCCTGAAAAAAAGTAAGCAATAGATAAATGAATTTGTAGAACACGCTGATAGTTAAATTGGAGTAAATTATTACATTTAAAAAGTTTTAAATCTATCGAATAATATTTGCCAACCGGAAACATAAAGCAATAGAAAAGAGACATAGTTAAAAAATAATCATAACCATAATTGAATACAGAAAAACTCCTATAGATAATAAGTTGAAGAATAAGAGCAACTATAACTGCATAACGCGTAAATAAACCTAATAATAAAAAAAGAATAAAGCAATCAAATAGATGTACGGAGTCCATTGGTAAAAAAACTCAATAAGATTATGTTTTTCTATAAACTGATAAAAAGGGTATAGATATTTGAAAGAGCCTTGTTTCAAATACATTAACTCTTGTGGAATAAGCGTTTCAGATGAAGAAAAAAACAAAGGTAAATCTGCTAGCAAAGATAAAATTTCTACTATGGCAATTAAACTTATCATAACCCTAAAAAAAACTAAAAAGCTTCTCTCATTATATTCTTCTTTAAAAAAAAGGTCTAACCTATTGTACAGGATATATACTTTCTTGAATAACATATAATTCTGGTTTATTTTTACGATGTTTAATATCTTCGGGTATAATAGTTAAAAGTTCAATTTTGTAGGATTTACAACCTATATAATTTTTAGCTTTTTCTTTCCCTAACCATTTAAGAACTTTTATTATATAGTTTTTCTTAAACTGTAAGACTTCAAGATTATCTTCAATAATAGTATCAGATTCCTCTAACTTTTTAGCGTCTGCAATAGTGTTAGCTAAATTAGAAGCAAACCCTTCAAGACGCGAAATCCCATTTGAGGTACAAAGCCCAAAGTAACGATCAGATTCTAATTCTTTTTCTTCCGAATCAAAAAAAGTGATTTTCAAGTATTTTTCAGTAGATGGTTTGATACCATAAAAACCATAACCAGTGTTAATACCAGATAATTGATAATATAAATCTATATTATTCTGCGGATTTAACAAATAAAGCATTAAAGAATTTGGGTTTTTACCGAAGTGATAACTCCAATAACCCTGTATAGTAGTCCACAATCCTTGAAAAAAAATGAGTGATAAATGTCCTATAAAAAATAAAACCAATAAATATTTTTTCATGGTTATTGTAGTATATATACCCGTTGTGCATTTTGAAGTAAATTTGTCAATTCGAGTAAATTTTACTCATTTTTATCTTTTAAATGGTTTTCCGTAGTGATATTCGTAATTATTATTTGCTAAATCACCTTTCTTTATAATTAAAATAGGCTCTTTATCATAATATTTACGCCTTTTTTTCTGTTCTTCGAATGTTTTATATTTTGTTTTATAGAGTTTATTAAAGTGTTCCAAATCATTGTTATATTTTATATCTGAAATTTGTATAGTACGAAAGTAATCCTCTGACCATACAACTAAGCCCGGTAAACCTTGATAAATAGAAGGACCATTAGATACTGGTATTTCTTTGGTGTACCAAACCGTAAGCATTGGGTAGTTACCTTTCTTTGTTATAGCTTTAAGACAATTTAATCCAGCGATAGTTTTTTTCTCATTTGTAAGAACCCATTTTATATCGCCAACTTTACCTTCTGAAAAAAAAGTTTTATTCATTATCCATTCATGTTTAAAAGTTTTATTCTGAACGGATTTAAGTGTAAAGTACAGATTCTGATACACAAATTGCAGATACCACAATTGTTATGATTCAGCATATATTTCTATCTATAAAAAACCGAATGGAAAACTATGAGAGTTTGGGTAAACTCTTTGAAAACACTATGGCTGAATGTCTCGAGTTAAAATTACATGACCGCTTGTTAGCTTTACTTATAGCTATTGCAGAAATAATAGATTCATTCTTGAGCGACGTAGATAGTCAAGAAATAATATCAAAAGTAATAAATAATCCTGAGGCTTTTGAAAAATTGAAACTCATTATAAATCCACAAAAATTTGTACTCAAAAATGTGGCTTGAAAGTCTGTTTTGGAAGTATGTAACATAATAAATTTAAAAACAATTAATTAATGTGTTATGATATGCAAAATTATAAAACTAAAATTCAATGTTTATAATATCTTTGGACCTGCGAAACTTGAGTATATTATATGCTACCTCTGCTAATATTTTATTGTGCAAGGCAAATCAAAAAAAGCAACCTATTTTGAACAGAACAGAAACATTATATAAAATTTTAAAATCTAAATTAACTGTATTTGGGGTTATAAAAAACTTTCGTTTTTTGACTTTTACGATTATAGTTTCACTACTTTTTTCTTGCTCGGAAGTGGCGATAAAAGGTAACAACAATCAATTTAAAACTGGCGTTTTTGAAATTCCTGCCGGCAAGGGTTATAGTAAAACTATTATCACGAGAATTGATAGTTTACAGATAGAGGAGTATTCTAAAACTACACTTGTTTATAATGATAGTACTACAAAGAAACGTACAGAAAAGAGAGTTGATATCTTATATAAAATGGAAGAATAATTTTTTATATACTCTAAAAATGAAGAATCTAAAAACAAGATTAGATAAAGACCCTATTTTTGTGAGAATTACAAAAGTAACTGATTCTTCGTATAATTTTACAGTTAAAATTGGCTACTCTAAATTTAAGCAAAAAGGAACAGTATATAAAGTGCCTAAATAGTATAAACGTTGAATATACAAATTTCAAATAACAGTTAATTCGTTTATTATCAATAAATTAAAAAAGCATATCGTTTTATTATCAGTAGCCTTTTTACTGTTGCCATCTGTAATTAAGTTTGTGCATATATTTGAAAACCACGAACATAAAATTTGTACCTCTATAGATAAACATCACATACACGAATTAGAACTGGACTGTGAAATTTTTCACTTACAATTAAAAACTCCCACAATATATTTAGCATCAAATTATGATGTTATTCCTCAGCATTTTTACACAACTATTTTTATTGAAACCCCTCAACAAATTGAGGTAAAATATCATTTAAAAAAAACTTCTCGAGGTCCTCCTTACGATTTCATTTTTAGTTAAAAATTAGAAATTAGGGATTAGAATATTGAAATATTAATTACGGATTCTTGTCTCCAATATTTAGCATTCAATAAACAATAAAAATATTACAAATGAAATTATTTATAAAACTATTATTTCTTGTGGGATTTGTATCCTTATCCGCACAAAACAAACTTTCAGGCAAGGTTACAGATATGCAAAACAAACCTTTATTTGGGGTAGAAATTTATGCCACAGAATTACACAAAGGAACGATTACAGATGAAAATGGAGAATATATACTTAAGAATATTCCCAGTGGATATATAAAAATATCTTTCTCATATTTAGGTTATCATACTGAAATAAAAACTGTTGAGTCTTCTTCAGAAAATCAGATAGTAAACATTAAACTTAAAGAATCTATTTTTTCAACTGATGAGATTATTGTTTCTACACCTTTTAATAAATTACAGTCCGAAAACGTGATGAAAGTAGAGCATATGACTGCAAAATCTTTGCAAAAAACAGGAGCAATAACTCTGGCTGAAGGTATAGAATCTATTGCAGGAATATCACAAATTTCTACTGGAGTTTCTATTGGAAAGCCTGTTATTAGAGGATTAAGTGGCAATAGAGTATTGGTTTATACGCAAGGTGTCAGGTTGGAAAATCAACAGTTTGGAGGTGAACACGGTCTTGGAATTAATGAAGCTGGGATTGAAAGTATAGAAGTTATTAAAGGCTCAGCATCACTACTTTACGGTTCAGATGCTTTGGGTGGTGTTATTTATTTTAATCCAGAAAAATTTGCGTCCGTTGGTAAAACGGATATTTTATTTAATCAACGTTATTTTAGTAATACTTTGGGAAGTAATACTTCGGTTGCATTAAAAACATCATCATATTCTTGGAAATTTTTGGCAAGAGGAACTCTAAATTTTCATTCAGATTATAAGATTCCATTAAATAAAAGGGTAACAAATACTCGTTATAGAGAGAACGACTTTAAAGCTGGGATTGGTTATAATTCTTCAAAATACGTCAGTGAACTTCGGTATAATTTTAATAATTCTTTATTGGGGATTACAGAGGGCATTGGTTTACAGTCTAATACCACTTTACCAGAAGAACCTTTTCAGAAAATTGATAATCATATTTTAAGTTTACACAATCATCTATTCTTTAGCAATTCAAAATTAGATGCCGATTTTGGGTATATTCATAATGACAGAAATGAATTTGAAGAACACGAAGAAGGTGAAACTCATAGTGATGATGAGGATGCTACTCTGCGGATGAAATTAAAGACGTTTAATTTCAATATAAAATATCATTTCCCAGAATTCACAAATGGTATTGAAACCATTTTTGGTTTGCAAGGAATGTATCAAACAAATAAAAATTTTGGAGAAGAATTGCTAATTCCAGATGCAAAAATTAATGATATTGGCATCTTTGGAACTGTAAATTATCAATGGGAACAAAGCTCTCTACAAGCTGGACTACGCTTTGACACTAGATATTTAAAAACTGAAAATCATATTATTATTCATGATGGAGATGAGCATATTTTTAATGCTTTAGATAAAAAATACACTAGTTTTACTGCTTCTTTGGGTTACAAATTTTTATTATTTGATAAAATTACTACTCGAATAAATACTGCAACAGGTTTTAGGTCTCCAAATTTGGCTGAACTAACATCAAACGGCATACACCACGGAACCAATAGGTTTGAAATAGGAAATTCTAATTTAAAAAACGAGAAAAATATACAATTTGACTTATCTTTAGATTATTTGACTGACCATATAGAGATTTTTGCTAATACCTTTTACAACAATTTAGATGATTATATTTATTTGTCGCCCACTGGAGAGATTGAGGACGATGCAAAAGTTTTTGAATATGTGCAAAATAATGCCGAATTATATGGTGGTGAATTTGGTTTTAATTTACACCCTCATCCTTTAGATTGGATTCATATAAAAAGTAGTTTTGAAATGGTTGTTGGCAAGCAAAATAACGGAAATCATCTGCCATTAATTCCTGCCAATACACTAAAAAATACGTTGAGAATAGAATTTAATATTCAAAACTGGCTACAAAACGGATATTCATCTTTGAGCTTAAATTCAAGTTTTGCACAAAAAAACATTAGTCAATTTGAAACATCAACAAGCGGCTATAATCTTGTTAATTTGGGCTTAGGTGGAGATATTTTGATAAAAAAAATAAAGTTTAACATCTCATTATCAATCAATAATGTGTTTGACGCAAAATATACAAACCATTTATCTCGTTTAAAGCCTGAAGGGATTTTAAATGCCGGAAGGAATATTGTGCTTGGACTAAAGTTTTTCTTTGGATATTAGGGATTAGTTGTTGGTTTATAGAAGTTAAAAGCTAAAACCAAAAAGCTGCATTTGGGAGTTGAATCTACTTAGTGAAAAAAACCATAAAAATAATTGTATAATATAAAAACTATATTATCTTTGCACCTGCTTAGGGCAATTAGCTCAGCTGGTTCAGAGCATCTCGTTTACACCGAGAGGGTCAGGGGTTCGAATCCCTTATTGCTCACCTGTTAAACTCCTTCAAATTTTTGAAGGAGTTTTTTTTAACTGTTTAACAAAACTCTCCGTTAGAGTAGATATCTTTTTGTATTTTCGTCCTTTGAAAAAATAATAAAAATGTATGACATTAAACTTGCTAAAAAAAAAATAGTAGTTACTGGAGGAGCTGGGTTTATAGGCTCAAATTTAATAGATGAATTATTAAAAAAAGGAAACAAAATTACCTGCTTAGATAATTTTTCTACCGGAAAGAGAGAAAATATAACTCCGTTTAAATCCAATTCTAATTTTTTGTTGATAGAAGGAGATATACGAAACTTAGAAGATTGTAAAAACGCAGTTAAAGGAGCTGATTATGTCTTACACCAAGCGGCACTGGGTTCGGTGCCAAGGTCTGTAAATGACCCGATTATGTCAAATGATGTAAACGTAACAGGTTTTTTAAATATGTTAATAGCCTCAAAAGATGCCGGCGTAAAACGATTTGTATATGCTGCGAGTTCATCTACTTATGGGGATTCTAAGTCGTTGCCAAAAGTAGAAGATAAAATAGGAAAACCGCTATCTCCTTACGCAGTTACCAAGTATGTAAACGAATTGTACGCAGATGTTTTTTCTAAAACTTATGGCTTAGAAACGATAGGATTGCGTTATTTTAATGTTTTTGGAAGAAAACAAGACTCAAATGGAGCTTATGCGGCAGTAATTCCTAAATTTGTCAGCCAATTAATGAGAGGGAAATCTCCAGTAATTAATGGAGACGGGAATTATTCGAGGGATTTTACATATATAGATAATGTCGTTCAGGCTAATTTATTGAGCCTGATAACCGAAAAGAAAGAAGCAGTTAATACGGTCTATAACGTCGCTTACGGAGATAGAAATACGTTGAATGATTTAGTTGGTTATTTAAAAAAACACCTTTCGGAGTTTAATTCTGAAATAGCAAATATCAAAATAAAATACGGAGATGAGAGAGTCGGCGATATTCCGCACTCGTTAGCAAATATAGACAAGGCAAAAAAAATGTTAAATTACAAGCCTGAATTCTCATTACAACAAGGACTAAAAAAAGCTGTAAAATGGTATTGGGAGAATTTGTAAGTTAATAGTTAATTACGATTTTTGAATTATGATTAAACAATGAAAAAAAATAAAATAGCGATAATAGGATTAGGTTACGTCGGATTACCGTTGGGAAGGTTGTTTGCGACTAAATATTTGGTGGTTGGTTTTGATATTGACGAAGAAAGAGTGGCAGAATTGATGCGAGGAAATGATTCTACATTAGAAGTATCTTATGAGGTTTTGCAATCGGTTTTACGTAAAAAATATTCTGAAGAAAACGGCTTGTACTGTTCAACTTTGCCAGAAGATATAAAGGATTGCAACTATTATATTGTAACTGTGCCAACTCCTGTTGATAAAAACAACAGACCTGTGCTAACTCCACTTATAAAAGCAAGTGAAACCGTAGGGCGAGCATTGTCAAAAGGAGATATTGTAATTTATGAATCTACCGTTTATCCGGGGGCAACAGAAAATGAATGCGTACCCATTTTAGAAAAAGAGTCTGGATTAAAATTTAATAAAGATTTTTACGCAGGATATTCACCCGAAAGAATAAATCCGGGAGATAAGAAACACACCATAGAAAAAATCCTAAAGGTTACGTCTGGTTCAACTCTGGATATTGGAAAAAAAGTTGATAATTTATATAAATCTGTAATCACAGCGGGAACACATTTAGCTCCGACAATTAAAGTAGCTGAAGCGGCAAAAGTAATAGAAAACTCTCAAAGAGATATTAATATAGCTTTTGTAAATGAGCTGGCAAAGATATTTAATCTGATGAATATAAATACTTATGATGTGTTAGAAGCCGCCGAAACTAAATGGAATTTTTTGCCGTTTAAGCCCGGTTTGGTTGGCGGACATTGCATCGGCGTGGACCCTTATTATTTGGCACAAAAAGCACAGGAATTTGGGTATCACCCAGAAATTATATTGGCAGGCAGAAAAATGAATGACAGTATGGGAGAGTACATAGCATCTGAGGTTGTCAAATTAATGATTAAGAAAGATATTAGAATTAAAAGGGCTGAAATCTTAGTGTTGGGGATTACGTTTAAAGAAAATTGTACAGATGTAAGAAACACAAAAGTCGTAGATCTTGTTGCTGAACTAAAAACGTATGACACAAATATCACTATTTATGACCCTTGGGCTGATGACAATGAAGTGATGCGTGAATATGGGTTGAAATCAATAAAAAAACTTCCGAATAAAAAATTTGACGCAGTGATTCTATCCGTAGCTCATAATGAATTTAAGGCAGTAGATTTTAAATTAATAAAAAAAGATAATGCCATTGTTTATGATGTTAAAAATATTCTTTCAGACAAAATAATAAATAAAAGACTATAAAAAATATGAAAAATTTTGCGTTAATAGGAGCAGCAGGATATATAGCTCCGAGGCATTTAAAGGCTATAAAAGACACAAAAAATAATTTAATTGCATCATTAGATAAGTTTGATAGCGTTGGAATATTAGACAGTTATTTTCCGAATTCAGATTTCTTTGTAGAATTTGAGCGTTTTGACCGTCATATAGAGAAATTAAAACGTCAGAAAAATATCAATTTAGATTATGTAAGTATTTGTACGCCAAACTATTTGCACGATTCTCATATCAGAATGGCACTCCGTAGAGGAGCAGATGCAATTTGCGAAAAACCCTTGGTACTAAACCCTTGGAATGTTGATATATTAGCTGATATAGAAAAAGAATCAGGGCAAAATATTTATACGATTTTACAGTTGCGATTGCATCCTAGTATAATTGCTCTAAAAAATAAAATTGCTTTAGAAAATAAAAAAGAGAAATACAATGTAGATTTGACTTATATTACCTCTCGTGGAAATTGGTATGATATTTCGTGGAAAGGAGATGAGAGTAAATCGGGAGGAATTGCAACAAATATTGGTGTTCATTTTTATGATATGTTGTCGTGGATTTTTGGAAAAGTACAAGAAAACAAAGTTCATTTACGGGAAAAAGATAAATCGTCTGGATATTTGGAGTTTGAAAAAGCGAGAGTTCGTTGGTTTTTATCTATCGATGAAAATTCGTTGCCAAAGGAAGTGAGAGAAAAAGGACAAAGAACTTATCGCTCGATAACTGTGGATAATCAGGAAATAGAATTTAGTGGAGGCTTTACAGAATTGCATACGGAAAGTTATAAAGGGATTTTAAAAGGAAATAGTTTTGGGCTAAAAGATGCAAAACAATCCATAGAAATAGTACATAATATACGAAGTTCAGAAATTATAACAGTAGGAGAAAAGCATCCTTTTTTGATTCTTTAAACTGGATAATAATAGAAAAAATAAAGAACCAAGATAATTACTAATTTTGAATTACGATTACACAATTCAACAATAAAGAACATGAATATAACCGTAATAGGAACAGGATATGTAGGATTAGTATCAGGAACTTGTTTTTCAGAAATGGGAAATAACGTAACCTGTGTGGATATTAATCAAGATAAAATCAGGAAATTAAAAGAAGGAATAATCCCAATTTATGAGCCGGGATTGGAAACAATGATTCTTAAAAATGTTAAGAAAAAAAATCTGTTTTTTACAACAAAATTGGAAGAGGTTATAGGGAATACAGAAATAGTTTTTATTGCAGTAGGAACGCCAATGAGAGATGATGGTTCAGCCGATTTACAATATATGTTGGCTGTGTCTAAAGAAATCGGTCAGAAAATGAGCAGTAAATTAGTGGTTGTAAATAAATCTACCGTACCTGTTGGAACAGCTGATAAAGTAAAAAATATTATTCAAAATGAACTGGACAAAAGAAAAATATCAATAAAATTTGATATCGTTTCAAATCCAGAATTTCTAAAAGAAGGAGATGCAATTAACGATTTTATGAAGCCCGACAGAGTGGTTATTGGAGCAGAAAGTGATTATGCTTTTGATAAAATGAAACAGCTATACGCTCCTTTTTTTAGAACTCATAATCGGTTTATAACTATGGATATTTGCTCTGCCGAGATGACAAAATATGCGGCAAATGTTATGTTGGCGACTAAGATTTCATTTATAAACGAGATTGCAAATATTTGCGAAAGAGTTGGCGCTGACGTAAACCAAGTGCGTGTAGGAATTGGGTCGGATAATAGAATTGGTTACAGTTTTATATATTCGGGAATTGGCTACGGAGGGACTTGTTTTCCAAAGGATATTTCTGCTTTGGTGAAGTTAAGTGAAGAAAACAATTACAAACCTGAGTTAATTTCTGCTGTGGATAACGTGAATAAAAATCAAAAGAAAATCTTTCTAAATAAAATAATAAAAAGATTTGGAGAAGATTTGAACGATAAGATTTTTGGAGTTTGGGGGTTATCATTTAAACCGGAAACCGATGATATGCGAAAATCTCCATCTATTTATATTATAAAGGAATTGGTGAAAAGAGGAGCAAAAATTAGAGCTTACGACCCAAAAGCTATAGACGAAGCTAAGAATATTTATTTAAAAGGTGTAGAAAATGTAATATACTGTAAATCCAAATATGAAGTGTTGGAAAATGCAGATGCTTTAATTTTATTGACAGAATGGAAAGAGTTTCGCTCTCCTGATTTTGAAGAAATAAAATCTAAGTTAAATTTTTCTGTTATTTTTGATGGAAGAAATCAATACAATGCGTTTAACTTAGAAGAAGATTTTGAATATTATCAGGTGGGGAAAAAGAAGGGAAAAGTGGAAAACCAACAGCCAACTTCAATTTAGTTTTAACTTTCTTCCCATCTTTCAAATTTCATTACCTTGCTAAATATCCAGAAATTATATTATACATTTATCCTTTTTATAGACTGATGGGTGCAAAAAGAAAGACACATAAAGAATTTGATGTTATAGAAAAACAGGTTAATAAGCACGAGATTGTTCTACACAATGACAATGTTAATACGTTTGATTTTGTAATAGACACTTTGATTGAAGTTTGCGAACACACTTTAGAGCAAGCAGAACAGTGTGCAATCTTGGTTCATTACAGGGGAAAGTGTACAGTAAAAACAGGAGAATATAACGACTTAAAACCTAGATGTTCTAAATTATCAACTTTAGGTCTGTCGGTAGAATTGGTGTGATACTAAGTTAAAAACTAAAAGTGAGGTAGTTCATTCTGTTTTAAATTTGTTATTTTTATTTTGTTACCTTTAGTATCATAACAATCCTTCAAAAGCTAAGGTTAAGAAAATTCCTCTAGTTCCTAAAAATTTAATTGGAGAAGTCCATCTGCTGTTTTTGTCTTTATCATATATCAGTTCATTATTTAGAGCAAAAATTCCTCTTATAGATGGTGAAAATTTAAAGTAATAAAAATAAACGTCTATTCCAACTCCTAATTCGTACATAAAATTACCGGTTTTTAACCTAAATACCCCACTAGAATTGTCGTCTTCTTCTTCTTCATTACTAGAGAAATTGTGGTCATATGAAATTCCTGAAAGGACGTAAGGTCTTATATTTCCCATTCTGTTAGTGCTAAATTTTAATATTAAAGGAAGGTGCAAATATGTTGACATAGTTTTCCTAATAGTATCATTATCAGTATCACCAATTGATTTAGTTGGTATAATATGTCTAAATTCCAATTTTCTTTTAGATAAACCGATTAAACCAGGTTCAAAACGCAAATTAATATTTTTGTGTAATCGTAAATCGGCAATTAGCCCAATGTTAAGTCCTTTTTTTACACGAACATTTATATTTGCATCTATGGTGTTTTTATTATAATCTATTTTAAAACTGTTATAACTAAGCCCTAAATAAAACCCAAAATGAATTCTATGCTTGTCAAAATTCTGTAAATATTGGATTCTATCTCTTTGACCCAATAAAGAGCTAGTTATTAATAAAAAGAATGTTAATAATATAAGTTGTAAATTTTTCATTTTGTTTAATTGTATAATTATTTTAAACCTTTTTTAATTCTTGAATAATGTATTTTATTTCGTAAAGCCCCCCCTCTCCATCATTACACCATACTCCACTCCTTCAGAGTTTCTTATCCAAGCTCTATACTTATAATTTCTTGTTCCAAGTTCTAAACTATATTCAATATTACCAGCAAGATCAGCAGTAACATGTATGATTGTTATCTTATCATCAGCAGTTTTATTGTCGGCATTAAAGACAAGAGAATGCTTATCAAAATCTTCTTTTGTAAGTAAAAATCCGTATTCTGTTGAAGCAGGTTTTCCGAATGAAATAATACGACTTTTTAGTATTATATTTAATCCTTTACCATCAGTTGCACCTACTGTTTCAATTTTTTTATTATCATCTAATGTTCCAACAATAGTATCTTTACTTTTGTAAGAATAGAAAGTATTATCTGTGTTGTAAGTAGCGTAAGTTCTGACATAATATTTTGTGCCACCTATTATATTATCATTTTTTATATTATCATTTTTTATACTATCATTTTTTATAATTTCAAAAATCTTTTTGAAATCTTTTTTTAATGCTGTTGGATACTTAGTAGCCTCACTGGGTATAAAAGATGGGTTTCTACTTATAACAAAGCCAACCTCTTTTATAGAAGGGTTAAGGCCACCCGTCATTGTTGTATCTTTCAATATTCCTTTAAAAGTTACTGTGGTTGTGGTGGAGTTAATATTAATTGTTGTCATTTCAGGTTCTTTTTTGTTAGGACCCTTAAAGGTAAACGTTAATATACCCCCATAATTAATTGAATCATAATTTCTAATATAAGCTATATATTTATACTCTATAGTATCTAATTCCTTTTCCTTAGTAATATTAGTAATAATAGCCTTAATACTTTTATCAGTAGGATAAAGGATAGGTATATCCGTTATGCTTTCAGTAATTATGTCGTTATTTTTGAATATAAGAGAACTATCAGTAGTGCTTGCAGGCGTTAATAAAAATCCGTATTCTGTTGCAGCAGGAATTCCACGTGAAATAATCTCACCATTTAAAGTAATATCTTCACCAATTTGTGAATGAGGTAGTGTTTTAATTCCTCCTAACTTATTATTAATTCCTTCTTCTTCGCTTTTTTTGCAAGAAATAATAACTAACACAATTGCTAATACTGTAATAATTTTTTTCATAGTGTTTAAATATAATGGCTTATAGCTCGTTTAAATCTTTTTGGATTCTTTCTCAAGACTTTTAGTTTTTTTTATTTCCTTTTTTATAAGATGTAATATACTTTTTCCTAAAATATATCTTACATCTTAATTTGTACTAAAAAACTCTATTTGTTTATTAAACAATTAGTTGTAATTTGGTAATTAATTTGCTGCAACAAATGTAAAGTAAAAAAACCACACTGTGCGGATAGATTGCCACAAATTTATGTTTATTAACAAAAAATTATTACAATACGCTGATTATAAAATAGAGCCTAAGGAAATTTACACTTTCTTTAGATTTATCTGAAGGTGTTTTGAGGAAAGGCAAGAATATAGGTAGTGGGTATTTAAAGATGGTAAAGGAAAATTACCACGATTTGAATATAAATTGGCTACTGTTTGATAAGGGAGAAATGCTTTTATCTTCTGATAACACAGCAAAAAGAACATCAGAAGTATATAGATGTACTCGAAGAAAACAGAGAGTTGAACAAAAAAATGAATTTGTTAAGAGAAAGTAATGTAAGATAAAAAAAACCTGATAACTATATTTCTATTTAATACAGAATTGGAGAGGACGTTAAAAGAGAGTGGTCAGTTTTCAGTGGGCAGTTAGATACTGAAAACGGAGTACTGAATACTGACAACCAATTCGTAATTCAAAACTCGTAATTTAACTCACCCCCTCACGCTGTCTTTTTGCTTCAAAAACAACAACCGCAGCGGTAACAGAAACATTTATAGAATCTATTTTCCCCTGCATTGGTATAGTAATATTTTGTGTTGCAACATCTCTCCATTCTTGTGATAAACCCACAGATTCTGTTCCTACAATAATGGCACTTGCAGAGGTAAAATTTTCTTTAAAATAGATATTAGAATTTTGCAACGTCGTACAATATATATTTATATCGCTTTTTTGTAAAAAAGCAATAATTTCTGATGAGCTTCCAACTGCAATTTGATTTGTAAATAAGCATCCAACGCTGGCTCTAATAATATTCGGATTGTACAAATCTGTTTTGGGGTTGGCTATAAAAACGGCATCTATATTTGCAGCATCCGCAGTTCTCAATAAAGCACCAATATTTCCGGGTTTTTCAAGAGATTCTGCAACCAAAATTAAAGGGTTTTTACTTTTAAATTGAATGTCTTTCAACAAAAATTCTTTCTCTTTTATAACCGCTGTAATTCCTTCCGTAGAATCTCTGTATGCTATCTTTTGATAAACTTCTTTTGTGATTTTTATTTTAATAACGGGTGATTTTATAAGTGTATTAACCTCTGTTTCTGAAATAATATCAGGATAAAATAATATTGTGTCAATAGTAAAATTGCCAGAAATAGCCAGCGATATTTCTCGCTTTCCTTCTATTAGAAATAATCCAGTTTTCTTACGTTCCTTAGCTTTCTCTTGTAATTTTAAAATCTTTTTTATGTACGGATTTTGTACACTCGATATTTGCTTAATCATTCTAAAATAAAATATAGCAAAAGTATCTAATTTTTAACTGAAAAATAGGGAATGGCTAATTATTTTTTAAAGCACTAATAATTTGAATTGATTTTTTTGTAAGTTCCTCAATAGCGTTAAAATCAAAATTTCCATCAGCAGTTTTACTTATTAATTTAGACCCCATACCAACGCAGGTTGCTCCCGAATTAAACCACTCAGACAGGCTTTCTTCGGTTGGGGAAACTCCTCCTGTCGGCATAATACTAGTCCACGGGCAAGGTCCTTTAACGGACTTTACAAATTCTGGTCCATAAATACCTCCTGGAAATAATTTAACTATTTCACAGCCTAACTCTTCTGCTTTGGCAATTTCTGTTAAGCTACCACAACCGGCAGACCATAAAACTTTTCTTCGGTTGCAAACAATTGCAATATCTTCTCTTAAAACAGGCGTTACTATAAAGTTTGCTCCCAAAGAAATATATCTTGACGCAGTAGCTCCATCAGTTATAGAGCCTACTCCCAAAATCATTCCGGGCAATTCTGATATAGCATATTTTATTAATTCACCGAAAACCTCGTGAGCAAAATCTCCTCGTGCTGTAAACTCTAATAATCTTGCTCCTCCGCTGTAACAGGCTTTTAATACTTTTATACTTTCTTCTAAATTTTTATGATAAAATAAAGGAACTATTCCTGTATCCTTCATAACTATTGCCACTTCTATTCTTGAAAATTGTGCCATACCTTTTGTGTTAAATTATATTTTTATCTGACTACTCTACCTGAAGCATCTCCGCCCATTAGTTTTTCTACTTCTGAAATTGTCACCAAATTAGCATCGCCTTTTATAGTGTGTTTTAAACAGGAAGCTGCCACAGCAAAATCCAGTGCATTTTTGTCGTTCTCTGGATATTTTAGTAATCCGTAAATCAATCCTCCCATAAATGAATCTCCTCCGCCTACTCTATCTACAATATCAGTTATTTGATATTGACGCGTTTCGTACATCTTTGAACCATCATATAAAACGCCCGCCCAAGTATTGTGTGATGCTGAAATAGAGCCTCTTAGGGTCGTTATCACTTTTTTTGCTCTTGGAAATTTTTTTGTCATTTGTTTACAAACAGATAAGAAGGCTTCTGCTTTTACGTTATGTCCTTGTGTTGTGATATCCAGCCCTTCAGGTTTAATCCCAAAATGCTTTTCAGCGTCCTCTTCATTGCCAAGGATAATATCACAATAGGAGGTTAATCTGGTCATGATATCTTCACGATTTCCGCCGTAGTTCCATAATTTTGCACGATAATTTAAATCTGTGGAAATGGTAATTCCTAATTCAAACGCCACTTTTATAGCTTCCAAACAGACAGCTGCAGCTCCCTGAGATATTGCCGGCGTAATTCCTGTCCAATGAAACCATTCTGCACCGTCAAATACTTTTTTCCAATCTATCATTCCCAATTCAATTTCTGAAATTGCAGAATGAGCTCTGTCATAAATTACTTTACTTCCTCTTGATACCGCTCCTGTTTCTAAGAAATAGATTCCTAAACGACTGCCGCCATAAATTATTTTATCTACACCTACACCCCTTTTGCGTAGTTCCACCATAGCACATTCTCCAATATCATTCTTCGGCAGACGGGTTACAAAATCTACTGGAATGCCGTAATTGGCAAGTGAAACCGCAACGTTTGATTCTCCTCCTCCATAGACAATATCAAAATTATTTGTCTGTGAGAATCTTAAAAATCCCGGAGGAGATAATCTTAACATAATTTCTCCGAATGTAATAACTTTTTTCATATTTTTTTATTTAATAACTCCAAATAATTTTGGCAAATACATTGTTATTTCAGGTATATATGTAATTAATAATAGTATGAATATCATCATCGCTAAAAAGGGTAGAATCGGTTTTATGACTTGAGTAATTTCAACTTTTGCTACTCCACTTCCTACAAATAACAAAGTCCCTACGGGTGGTGTACACAGACCAATACACAGATTAAGAACCATTACAATCCCGAAATGTACAGGGTGCATTCCCATACTTACCACGATAGGCAAAAAGATTGGTGTAAATATTAATACCGCGGGAGTGATGTCCATAAATGTTCCCACAATGAGTAAAATTACGTTAATTACCAATAATATGGCAATCGGATTATCAAAATTTCTCAACATTGCCTCAGAAATTAATTCTGGAAGATTATTATAAGCAAAAAGCCATGATAGTGCCATAGAAGTACATATTAAAAACATTACTATTGCTGTGGTTTTTGAACTATTTAACAAAATACCTTTAAGGTCTCTCGGTTTAATTTCTCTGTAATAGAAACTCAATAATAAAGCGTATAAAACTGCAATTACGGCTCCTTCAGTTGCTGTAAATACGCCCATTACAATGCCTCCAACCACCACTACTATCATCAGGATACTTAAAAAAGCTCTGGAAAAAGATAGGATTAGTTTTTTAAATGGAACTCGTTTCTCTTTCGGAAATTTTCTGACAACTGCAAAATATCCTGCCACTGCAATAATACCTAAAGTCAACAAAAATCCCGGAATATACCCTGCTAAAAAAAGAGCTTTAACTGAAGCTAATCCGCCACTTGCCAATGCAAATACAATTAAAATATTGCTGGGAGGAATGATTAATCCTACAGTTGACGAAGTGATATTTACCGCAGCACTAAAGGGTTTTGAGTATTTCTCTTTCTCCATCCGTTTGCTTAAAATCCCTCCTATTGCTGATGCAGAAGCTACGGCAGACCCCGATACCGAACCGAAAAACATAGCAGAGACAATATTCACATACAGTAATCCTCCGGGAAAACTGCCTACTAATGATTTAGAAAAATCAATTAATCTATTGGCAATTCCTCCTCTGTTCATAATATCACCTGCAAGAATAAAAAACGGAATGGCTAACAACGCAAAATTGTCTAAACCAGTAGTCATTTGTTGCATAACGGTTGTTATAGAAGGTAAAAAAGGCAAATACCAAAACAGCGTTAAAGTTGTCGCAATTCCTACACTGTAAGCTACCGGGATTTTTAACAATAGCAACACTAAGAGGGTTACAAATAAGAAAACAATTCCTAATAATTCTATTTCCATAAATTTAATATTACAAATTCATTTTTATCATTTCATTTTTGGTATCCTCTAAATAATCTGCTTTGTGATTCATTTTAGAATTAATCATCAAATGATAGCTGTGATACAGGCTGTAAAAAATAATTAGACTTCCACTTATCGGAACGACGCTATATAAATAGCCGATCTGAATATTTAATGCCGGAGATATTTGACCTAATTTTAAGGTTATTGACATAAGGTGTACGCCTCCAATTACCATAACTACCAAAGCGAATAAAATAATTATACCCTCTATGAAAAAGCTAAGTATCAATTGTTTCTTCTTGCTCAATTTATTAAACAGATAATCTATTGCCATTTGTCCTTTATAGCTCCTTACATAAGCGGTTCCTAAAATTGACAACCAAATCAATAAATAACGTGCCAATTCTTCTGTAAAAGCATCTGGTTTTCCAATACTGTAGCGTGCAATTACCTGCCACAACACATCTATTACTAAAACAGAAAAGATGAGAACCAATATGTTTTCTAAAATTTTATTTATTCTTCTATAAGCGGTTTCTAACTGTTTCATTCTAAATTATTTTTCCTTCTGAATTTCCTCCATAAGCCTCTTCATTTTAGAGTTTGTCGAAAAAGATTTTCTTAATTGCTCTGTCTTGTCGGCGAATATATTTATCTTCGGATAAAAAAATTGTACTCCAGATTCTTTGAGAATTTTCATACTCTCGTCTTCCGCCTGTTTCCATAATATTTTTTGCTTTTTTGCAGATGCCTTTGCAGATTTCTGTACCCACTCCTGCTCTTGAGGGGTTAGTTTTTTTAGTGCTTTAGTACTTATCAATAGAACATCAGGAACGTAGCTATGAGCATCTAAACTATAGTATTTACAAATTTCAAAATGTCTGGAAGAAACAAATGAAGGTGCATTATTCTCAGCACCGTCCACCACACCTTGTTGTAAGGCTGTATATAATTCTCCAAAGGACATCGGAGTTGGCGAGCCTCCCAAAGTATTTACCATCTCTACGGACATTTTGTCATTCATCACCCTGATTTTCATTCCCTTTAAATCTTCTGGAGTTTTTATAAACTTAGTCTTGGTGTAGAAACTCCTGCTTCCAGCATCATAAAAACACAATCCTCTTAACCAGTATTCTGTACCTTTCATCAATAATTCGTCTCCTATTTTACCTTCAAGGACTTTGAACAAATGTTTTTTATCTCTAAAAATATATGGAACTCCCAAAACCTTATATTCTGGCACAAAATTAGACATCGCTGCCGTGCTTACTTTGGTCATAGATATACTGCCAATCTGAAGCAATTCCAAAACTTCTCTTTCTGAACCCAATTGACCGTCTGAATAAATATTTAAAATTAATTTTCCTTTTGACCTTTTTTCTAATTCTTTCTTTAGCACTAAAACGCCTTTATGAACCGGGTGTGATTTCGGTAAATTATGTGCAAAAGATAATATTTTTACTTTATCGCTTTTACATGCCACGCCACACGAGCAAAATATTACAATAATCATTAATCTTATAAAAAATTTCATATCTCTACTTTCTGTCAAATTTAAAATAATCTACCGCATTGTTATAACAGATATTCTGTATCATTTTTCCCAGAAAAGGAATATCTTTTGGGACTAATCCTTTTTTTATATCTTCAGCAATTATATCGCATAATATTCTTCTAAAATATTCGTGTCTAGGAAATGACAAAAAACTACGGCTATCGGTCAACATACCCACAAATTTACTCAACAACCCAATGTTTGAAAGAGCGTTGAGCTGCTTCTCTATTCCATCTTTTTGGTCAATAAACCACCAGCCCGAACCCCATTGCATTTTTCCGGGAATTCCACTGGTATTAAAATTTCCCATCATAGTTGCAAACACCTCATTTTGTGAAGGATTCAAATTATAGACAATTGTTTTTGCCAGTTGATTATTGTAATCCAGTTGATTAAATAATTTAGACATAAATTCTGCTACCGGATAATCACCGATAGAATCGCAACCAACATCAGAACCCAATTTCTCCTGCAAACGGCTGTTGTTATTTCTAATTGCACCCAAGTGATATTGTTGCACCCAGTTTTTTTTGTGATACTTTTTCCCCAGATGAATAAAAATACTCGACCGATATTTATTAATTTCTAATAGCGAGAGTTCTTGTCCTTTCAAATTCTTTTCAAAAATTAATACAACTTCATCTGTTGTAAAATCTACCATTGAGATATGTCCGCTGATACCAAAATCTGATAAACGGCAGCCGTTTTTATGAAAAAAATCAATTCTGATATCAATCGCATCTAAAAAATCTTTTAACTTTTTGATAGAAAATCCAACACATATTTCTAATTTTTCTAAATATTTTCTAAACCTGCTCTGCCCGATAAAAAACAACTCATCTGACCTGAAAGTTGGAAATACCTCTGTATAAAAATCTCCTTTTGCAATTTGTCGGTGGTATTTTAGATTATCCGTGGGGTCGTCCGTAGTACACACCACTTCTACATTCATCAGAGCTAACAATTTGTTGGGAGTTTTATTTTCTAGTATTTTGTTTGCCTTGTTGTATATCTCTTTTGCCGTATCGGGTTGTAAAATAGCATCAATATCAAAATACCGTTTCAGCTCCAGTTGAGTCCAATGAAACAAAGGATTTCTTAAAGTGTGAGGAACTGTTTCTGCCCATCTTAAAAACTTGTCTTCCAAAGGTGCATTTCCAGTGATAAACTGCTCATCAATACCATTGGCACGCATACCTCTCCATTTGTAATGGTCGTCGCTCAACCATGCTTCAGTAATATTTGCCACAGATTTATTTTCAGCAATTTGCTTTGCAGATAAATGATTGTGATAATCAATAATCGGCATACCCTTTGCATAATCATAAAATAATATTTCAGCCTCTTTAGAATTCAATAAAAAATTATGATTGATAAATTTTTTTGATACTATCTGATTCATAATCCTAAACTTTTAGAGATTCCTAATTCTAGCCCTCTCAATTCTGCCAGCCCTCTCAATCTTCCAATTCCTGAGTAACCGGGGTTGGTTTTTTTATGCAAATCATCTAACATTTTATGTCCATGGTCGGGACGCATTGGGATAGAAACATCTAATCTTCCTTCTGATGCTCTGCGTTTTTGCTCTATAAGTACCTCTTTTACAATGCTGTACATATCAACATCTCCTTCCAAATGATTAGCTTCATAAAAATTTCCTTGTGCATCTCTTTTTGTGCTTCTCAGGTGAAGAAAATGTACCCTGTCTGCAAATCGTTTGAATATTTGCACCAAATTATTATCCGTTCTTACTCCCAAAGAGCCGGTACAATACGTAATTCCGTTAGATATATCTGGCACCTGTTCAAACAGATAGGCATAATCTTCCTCTGTGCTCACTACTCTTGGCAATCCTAAAATTGGAAACGGTGGGTCATCGGGGTGAATACACATCAACACTTTGTTTTTAACTGCAACTGGAATAATATCTTTTAAGAACAAAACGAGGTTTTCTCTCAATTTAATGGCATTAATATTACTATAAGTATCTAAGCATTCTTGAAATTGTCCGAGCGTGTAGCCCTCTTCGGCACCCGGCAATCCGGCGATAATATTTTTTATCAATTCTATTTTTCCCTCTTCTGAAAGGTTGTTTGCGTATTTTTTTGCTTCATTTTGTTGTACGACGGAATAATTTTTTATGGCATCTGGTCTTTTTAGAAGGTAGAGGTCAAAAGTAGCAAATGCTATTGTTTCAAATCGGAGAGCTTTAGAGCCGTCGTGTACTTCAAAATCTAATGTAGTTCTTGTCCAGTCTAAAACAGGCATAAAATTGTAACAGATAATTTGTATTCCACATTTTGCCAAATTCTGAATGCTTATTTTATAATTTTCTATATATCTTTTAAAATCTCCTGTTCGGGTTTTAATATTTTCGTGTACGGGAATACTTTCAACAACGCTCCACCTTAGATCTTTGTTCTCTATTTCCTCCTTACGTTTCTCTATTTCAGCAATCTCCCAGACTTCTCCGTTTAGAATATGGTGCAAGGCAGTTACAATTCCCGTTGCTCCTGCTTGTTTTATATCTGCTAATTTTACAGGGTCATTTGGTCCGTACCACCTCCATGTTTGCTCCATAAGTTTATATTTTATACTCCACTAAAAGCACTAAAACCTCCATCAATAGGGATTACCACTCCTGTTACAAATTTAGAGGCATCTGAACACAAATATTGAATTGTTCCGTTGAGTTCATCTGCTTCTCCAAATCTTTTCATCGGTGTATTTTTAATTATTGTATTCCCTCTGTCGGTATAAGAGCCGTCTTTATTTAACAATAAATTCCTGTTTTGATTTCCGATAAAAAACCCGGGAGCTATTGCATTTACGCGTAATCCATCTCCAAATTTTAATGCCAATTCTACTGACAACCATTTAGTAAAATTATCAATAGCAGCTTTGGAAGCCGAATAACCTACCACTCTGGTAATTGCACTTTGAGCTGTCATAGATGAAATATTAATAATATTACCGTAGCCCTGTTTAGCAAGTACTTCTCCAAAAACGAGTGAAGGCAAAACCGAGCCATCTAAGTTAAGTTCAGAAACTTTTCTAAAATCTTCTATTTTAAGGTCAAAAATAGTTTGATTTTCGCCAATTGTTGCACCGGGCATATTCCCTCCAGCTGCATTAATAAGAACATCTATTTTTCTCCATTTTTTTATGATTTCCAATTTTGCTCTTTCTAAATTCTTTTTGTCTAACACGCTTCCAGAAAGTCCAAGAACCTCGTTGCTTAGTTTTTTTAATTCTTTTACTCTTTCTTCTACAGCACTAGAATTTAAGTCAAATACTACTATTTTTGCTCCCTGATTTATTAGATGAACAGCCATACTGCCTCCCAATGCACCTGCTCCGCCTGTGATTATAATTACCTTTTCTGAAATATTGAATAAATCTACTCTTGTCATTTTTTTTAATGGCTTATATGGTTGTTGGTTGTTAGTTTCCAGCCTCCAAAACAATTACGAATTAGTTATTAGTTGTTGGTTTCCAACTTCCAGCTTCTATTTCGTCAATTTTTTTTATAAACTATTTCATCATTGTGTATAGCGTTTAAACTCATTTGCACACAGATTGCTGCTTTGCTCCCAGTAATTTCATTTGACTCGGGTCTTTTGTTGTTCAGCACACTTTCTCTAAAATCTAATAATGCTTGCTTGCTAGGGTCTTTGTGGTCAATATCAATAGGAGTTCCTTTTCCCTTATCCCATTTTGCAGTGGCTCCAGACACGCCGTCTATATCTTTTATTTCTTTTTTATAACTTCCTTCGGGATAAAACCATGCTTTTGTATAATCTAATATAATAGCTCCTTTGTCTCCCAAAATCTTTATTTGGTAATCGTCCATCGCATTACTGGTCAAGCAGGTAAATTTTGCATTTACTCCATTTGGATAGCTGTAAAGAAGGTGAACGTTGTCGTATGTTTCTCTGCCATCTTTCCAGTAATCAATACCGCCAACTCCCATAATTTTATCAGGTGTAGCATCTAAGACCCAGTTTACAAAATCAATTTGATGAGAGCATAGTTCTGCGACTAATCCTCCGGAGTACTCTCTGTACATTCTCCAGTTGATAGCTCTCTCCAGCTCAGGTGTAGGTACTGGTCGTCTCCAGTTACCGTTTCGATTCCATTGACATTCAAAAGCAGTAATTTTTCCAATTTTTCCAATTTTTATTAAATCCACCACATGTGTATATAATCGTGAGCTGTGATATTGATGTCCTGTCTGAAATATTTTGCCAGAATACTTCACTTTATTTACCAAGTGTTCTATACCGCTAAATCCTTTAGCCATCGTTTTTTCGCAATATACATGCTTGCCTGCGTCCAAAGCGTCTATCGCTATTTTTGAATGCGTGTTAAATGGTGTCGCTACCAAAACAGCATCCAGCTCATTATTGTCTAATAATTTTCTGTAATCTTTATACTCTTTAGCCTTTCCTTTTACTTTGTTAAGACTATCTTCTAAACGAAAAGGAATAGTATCGCAACATGCTATAACATTGAAGTTTTTAATCTTATTGATGATAGGAATCAATCCTCCTCCTCTGGAGCCGGTTCCGATTATTCCAATATTAAGCGTTTCGTTAGCACTTTCAGATTGTAATACATGCCCGACCGATATAGATGGAATAGCCGTAGCAACAGTTACCAATCCACTTTTTAAAATAAATTCTCTTCTTTTCATATTCAAATTACAATTTTGGTTCCCAACCCGGTTCATATTCACGAGACCATAGTTTCATTGCATCTTTGTCAAAGATACGACCAGTAGTTTCGTCAATATCAAATGATTTTCCTATTCTATAAGAAATATTTGTGTAGTGTACTAGCATTTGGCTAATTGCCGCTATTTCAATAGGTGATGTAAGGTTTTCTTTCCCTCTGATAGCTTCAAAGAAATTAACAACATGCCTTGTGGATATGTTTCCTCCTCCTCCAAGAGCAGTTCCTCCCTCTTCGCCTGCGGATTTACTGTCTTTTATCAAATTTCCTTTTAAATCATACAAGGAATAACCGCTACGATTAACAAATACAGAACCCTTAGAGCCATATATTACCGTTCCTCTGCCTCTGTTTTTACCGTATTTATCATAGGCATTTCTACTGTGTCCGTCCCATTGTATGATAGAATTATTAGAGAACCTAAATGTTGCTTCCATTGTATCATACATACTCCAACCATCATTTATATGTTGATGTTTTCCTGATATTATATCTATATGTTCAGGATAATTAACATTCAAAGCCCATCTAGCAATGTCTAATTCGTGTGTACCGTTGTTGCCCGCTTCTGCAGTTCCAAAATCCCAGCCGTACCAGTGCCAATTATAGTTCCATGTATCGTGCATATATTCTTTTCGTGGCGAGGGTCCTTGAAAAAGCTCCCAATCTAATCCTTTAGGTGGAGCTGCTTTAACAGGCATAGGAACTTCGCCTCTACCGTTTACATAAAAAGCAATTGCCTTATATACATTGCCAATAACCCCATTGTGAATCTCCTTTACAATTTGAGTGGTTTCTAAGGAAGACCGTTGTTGATTACCCATCTGAACAACTTTATCATACTTTTTTTGAAAGGCGACTACCAGCTCATTTTCTTTTGGATTATGACTACACGGTTTTTCTAAATATACGTGTTTGCCTGCCTGCATTGCCATACATGCCCCGGGCGTATGCCAATGGTCTGGCGTTGCCATAAAAACTGCATCTACGTTTTTATCATCTAAAATTTTACGAATATCATTTTCTAATATTGGGCTGTAATCAATCCGTTTAGAAAACTTTTTCGCAGCTTTATCTCGCTGACTTTTCATCACATCACATAGATAAAGCAAACGCACATTATTTTTCTTTTCAGCAATAGGGTCAATAAATCCCGGAAATCTTCTCCCTAAGCCTTGAAGGGCTATATGTATGCGGTCATTTGAACCAATAATATTTGAATAACTCTTAGCTGACATAGCGTTTATGCTATTTCCCAAAGCTACTCCTATAGCTCCGGCTGTTGCTTTTTTTATAAAACTTCTTCTGTCGGTACTCATAATTTTAATTATTTTTTAGTGTTATTTACAGAACGTATTTTTATGTTTTTGAATGACACATAATCTCCGTGGTCTTGTAATAAAATATGTCCTTTCGCTGCTCCTCCAAAGTTGTGCCATTTAGCGTATTTGCTTTCTGATACCAATTTTAAATAAGCATCACTTTTTCGTTCATATTCCAAAACTTTCATTCCATTTAACCAATGTTCTATATGATTATTTTTTGAAATAATATAAGCACTATTCCATTCTCCAACGGGATTTACAAGTTTGTTAGGGTTGGCTTCAATTAAATCGTAAAGCGAAGCCATAGTTCTACTTCCCTTATGGCTTCCTTTTTTGGCATCGGGATGAACGGCATCATCTAATATCTGATACTCCAAACCAATAGAAGAACCCAGCCCTTTGTTAAGGTTGGTATCTACATAATATTTAATTCCGCTATTAGCGCCTTTGGTAATTTTAAAATCTACTTTGAGTTCAAAATCTCCGTACATATTTGTGGTTACAATATCGCCTCCCGCACGAGATTCTGCTCCACCTGATGATAAAACGGCAATCTCTCCATTTTCTATTTTCCATCCTTCTTTAGGAAATCTATCGAGTTTAGCTCCTCGCCAACCTTGGTTAGTTTTACCGTCCCACAATAATTTCCAGCCACTCTTCTTTTCATCAATAGTTAATTTGTTTTTAGTTATTATTGGTTTTAATGTCGATTTTTTTGAATATTTAGAAACGTTATCAGTAATAATATTGATGTTTTTCCATAGAATTTCGGTGCCTTCTTTTTGTTCTTCTCCGATACTGTGTACCTGCAAACCAATAAATCCAATAGCTGTTTTATCGTCTATTAGGTAGGAAGCGGGAACCGAATTAATCCATGTTTTAATAGTGTCTCCAATAGCTTCTATTCGGTAATGATTCCATTGGTTTTGTTTGAACGCTTTCTGTGCCTCTATATTGTCAGCAAGTGGATAAAGCCAGCCTCGCCTCGCCTCGTCATAAATACCTCCGCTCCACGCTCGTTCAGATGGATCTATTTCTACTTGATAGCCGTGTACTCGCCCATTCCTGTAGTATGGAAAGCTATTGCTCCTAATTTGGATACCAGAATTCATAGAAGAATCTACTTTATATTCTAACTCTAATATAAAATCTCCGTACATCTTGTTTGAAGTCAGAAAAGAATTTGGAGTATTTTTAACGGTTGTGCCTAGTATAGCTTTATTTCTGACTGTATAATTGGCTTTTCCTCCCTTCTGTGTCCACCCATTTAATGTTTTACCGTCAAAAAGATTAACCCACGGTGCATTGTGTTTTTTAGTTGGTGAGCATCCGAAAACTAACAGTATCGTCAAGATACCCAAAGATTGGATTGTGCTGATTTTTATCATAATTCTATCTTTAATTAATTATTAAACGGCTAATTTACACATTATTAATTATATGGGCTAATTTTTTATAAAAAACCCTAAAGGGCAGGTTCAATTATTCAATGGTGTAATTGTTGAATTGTCAAATGGAATTACCCTTCTCAAATTCTTCTACTAAGTTCCGTTTAAAGTCTTCCGAAAACTTCCGATATTTGTTTATTTTTTTGATATTTGTTCGCATTATAAATTGACTTTTGCGGTCAACCTATATCAGGGACGTACAGACGTACAATTGTCAACTATCAATTTTCAATTAAAAAGATTTTCAATATTAATTTATTTATAGTCATTCTAAATTTGGCTTTTGAATTAAGTTATTTCATTTTACTCCGACATAGTAGCAAATACTAATAAAATTATGGAGCATATTGCCATTATAGGGAATGGAGTTTCCGGAGTTGCAGCAGCTAGACATATCAGAAAAAACTCCGACAAACAAATAACTATTATATCTTTTGAAACAGATTATTTCTTCGCCAGAACAGCTCTGATGTATGTTTATATGGGACATATGAAGTTTGAGCATACGCGTCCTTACGAGTCTTGGTTTTGGAAGAAAAATAATATAAACCTTAAAAAAGGATTTATAAAAACTGTGGAAACCAGCTCCAAAACACTGCATTTTGATGATGGCGATACTTTGCAATATGATAAATTAATAATCGCAACAGGAAGCAAACCTAATAAATTTGGCTGGCAAGGACAAGATTTAGACGGAGTTATGGGAATGTATCACAAACAGGATTTAGAAAATCTTGAGAAATATGCACCGAATAATAAGATCTGTAAACGTGCCGTGATTGTCGGCGGTGGTTTAATAGGAATTGAGTTGGCAGAAATGTTGCATAGTAGAAATATTCCCGTAACTTTTTTGGTGAGAGAAAATAGTTTTTGGGATGCTGTGTTGCCCGAAGGAGAATCGGCTATGATTAATCGAGAAATTATAGATAATCATATAGATTTGCGTTTAGGCGTAAATTTAAAAGAAATTAAATCTGATGAAAATGGCAATGTAAAATCTATTGTAATCGCAGAAACTGGTGAAGAAATTGATTGTAATATGGTTGGGTTGACTGCTGGAGTTTCGCCAAATATAGATTTTATAAAAAACAGCGAAATAGAAACTGGCAGAGGAGTAAAAGTCAATAGATTTTTAGAAACAAACATCAAAGATATTTATGCAATTGGAGATTGTGCCGAGCAGCATAATGCCATTGGACAACGCAGACCGATTGAAGCCGTTTGGTACACCGGGCGGATGATGGGTGAAACAGTAGCACAAACTATCTGTGGCAACAGAATTGAATACAAACCCGGACATTGGTTTAATTCAGCAAAATTTTTGGATATAGAATATCAAACTTACGGTTGGGTTTGGGCAAAACAAAGAGAAAATGAAGCCCGTTTTTATTGGGAACACAAAGACGGCAAAAAATGTATCCATCTAAATTATGACAAAAACACCAGAGAATTTATAGGAATTAATAACTTCGGAATTAGAATGAGGCATATGTTTTTTGATAAGATGCTAAATAAAAAACGCTCGGTAGATTATGTCTTAGAAAACCTAGCAAGTGCAAATTTTGACCCCGAATTCTACAAGCTACACGAGTCAGAAATCGTAGCAAAATTTAACAGAGAAAACAATACAAATATCAAGTTGAAAGTTAGAAGTTGGAGGCTTGAGGCTGGAAGTTAGACGTTGGAGGCTGGAAGTTAGAAACCAATAACTGACAACCCAAATTAAACAACCAAAATTAATATGAAAACACTACAAAACATAGGTTTAAGTTTATTTTTAATTGGGCTTTCCGTATTTACATTGCTTCCATTTTTGGGTGAATATAAAATAACTCCGAAGTTATTTGAACAAATTGTAAGTGATAAAGGGATTAAAAGCGAATTATTTATAAATGACATAAAAAAAAATGTAGTAGGAAAAAAAATCACAAATCCATTTTCTTTTTCATCTAAAATTACGTCTGCATTAAAAAAAGCTAATGAAACTCATAAGCAAAATAGTGAGTGGGACAAAGTTATCTGGAGCAAACCACACAGTTTTTCATATGAAATTGCAAAAAGTGCAGGAATTGGTTTAGTCAAAGAAAACAAGGGTTTATTTTGGTTTTTAACCTTCGGATTAGGAATTATTGGAGGCTTACTTTTTATCATTCCAACCATAATTACATTAGGTCCGCCGGGAATTAAAAATAATGGAATTTTCTTAGACGCTGCAACAAATAGAGGTTGGATTGGCTGGTTTGCTTTTGTTTTTTTAGTAGGATTTTACATCATTTTATATTTTTTCCCCGATTACATTATAAACCTAACTTATATTGTAGATCCAATCAGCCAGAGTTTGAGTGGAAATATAGCAAGTCAATGGTTTTTATACGGCTGTTTATATTGTACGGTGATGGTTGTTATGGCTGTGAGAATGTACATTAAATACCGCCATAATAAATATCAAATTTTACGTACAACATCTGTTTTATTTTTTCAAATTGTATTTGCCTTTCTAATTCCAGAAATTTTAGTTCGCTTTGAAAAACCTTGGTACGATTTTAAAACTGCTTTTCCTTTAGACTATGATTTTTTCTTTAAATGGAATTTAGACGACCTAATTTCAAGTGGAGGAATTGGATTATTTATTTTGGTTTGGGGAATTATTTTAACCTTAGTTATTGTTCCCGTGATGGTATATTTCTTTGGAAAACGCTGGTATTGTTCGTGGGTTTGTGGCTGTGGAGGCTTGGCTGAAACGCTAGGAGACCCGTACAGACAACTATCAGACAAATCTTTAAAATCTTGGAAATTAGAGCGTTGGATAGTTCATGGAGTGTTGGTATTTGCTTTGGTAATGACAGCTTTAGCACTATATACCTATTTTTCTGGAGTACAAGAAGTTCTGGGAATTAAAACACAAACTACTCAAGATGTTTACGGATTTTTAATAGGTTCTATTTTTGCAGGAGTTATCGGTACAGGATTTTATCCAATTTTTGGAAACAGAGTTTGGTGTCGTTTTGGCTGTCCTTTGGCGGCATATTTAGGAATTGTACAGCGGTTTAAATCACGTTTTAGGATTACAACTAACGGCGGACAATGTATTTCCTGTGGAAACTGCTCCACTTATTGCGAACAAGGAATTGACGTAAGAGCATACGCTCAAAAAGGCGAAAACATTGTTCGTGCAAGCTGCGTAGGTTGTGGAATATGTGCCGCCGTATGCCCAAGAGGAGTACTGAAATTAGAAAACGCACCAGAAAACGGACGTATAAATCCTACTGAAATTTTGTTAGGAAATGATATAGATTTAATGGAATTGGTGAATAAAAATTAGTGCTGTCATCTGTTAATCTACTGTCTATCTAATTTATAACTGAATGAGAAATCATATTTTATATTTTACTTTTTTTGTTTCTTTGGCTATATATTCGCAAGAAAAATACGATAAATCTTTTTATAATGATAGTCAAATAAAAGAAGAGGGGCATTTTAAGAATGATAAACCCATAAAATATTAGTACTTTTATCAAGAGAATTTAATGGTAGAAAAGGAAGGTCATTTTATTGATGGTGAGAAAAATAACTGGTGGTTATTTTACGATAAAAAAGGAAATTTAAGTCATAAATGCCAGTTAAAAGACAATCAGAAAAACGGATATTGCTTACGTTATCACAATAAAAAACTAGTAAAAGCAGAGAAGTATCACAAAGGAAAAAAATAAATGAATGTACAAATTTATACTCCTTTAGAAAAGAAAATAATTTGCTGCACTTAGAATAAAACCAAATAATTAAAAATAATGTCCGTATTTTTAAAAAATAATTCCTGCCTTGCACTTATAAGCAATTAAAAATAAACATTATGAAAACGCTAAAAATTAAGTCAGTATTAATTGCACTTATGATAATTTTATCGAGCAGTTGTACTAATGATGAACCTTTGGGAGAAATTGAAGAAAATAAAGAATTTGCCGTTCATCAGTTAGAAACTGAATATAATCTTTATGAATTTGAACCTCAAGACTAATTAAAGATTGTGGTCAGCGAAGCTCTGAGTAATTTATTGATTAACGATAGAGAATACGCCAAAAATTTTATATCTAATCTCGTGGATAAAGATGGTAAAACCAAAGAGATTTTATATATAGAGGAAAGCAAATCGTTAGCTTCTAAAGGAGCGAAAAGCAAATTGGGAAAATCATTAGAACAGCTTTTGATAGATAATATTACTCCAAAGAATTCTTCTAAAAATGGTAAGAAAACATCGGAAAGGCAAATAAGAGAATCTCTAATTAGGAATGCGGAAACTATCTTGCCCAATTTAGTTATAAAAATACCCGATTGGGTAAATTCGGTTATTGAAAATATTGATTTAGATAAATTAGATTTTGCTGTTTATGCTGGAATTGATACAAGAATAATATTGTATAAACTTAAAAGAGTTAGTGATGAATCTCCTTTTATAAGATCATCAGCTACTTTAGCAGATTATATTCCTATTCAGATAAAAGAAAGTGAGAAATTAATACCTCTTATAAAAGGAAGTAACACTACAATCTGGGATGACAATTTAATAGATGACCATTTTCCTTCTCTAAGAGATTGTACAGAATTTAACAGAAAAGAATATATAGTTTCTACAAATGATGAATATGATTTTTTAGATATGGTAAGATTAAGCGAAGATTTAGTAAATGCAAGGTTATGCGATATTGACATAAGCGGAAGAAAAAGAAAGGGAAATGCCGTAAATGCTCCTTGTGTAGCAGTTTACCAAAGAGACTGTGTAACTGAAAAAAATGTTATTGAAGGAATTAGATTAACAAATAATGCTGTTTTTTTAGAGATTAATAACCAGCCCGGAGGTGAAGATTCATTTGCATTACATTATGTTTTTTTGGCATCTCAAATGTGTGGAGACCTTTCTGTTACCCGAGATTGCCCTCCTAGAAGCTGGGAACTTGTATTTGCGGGGAAAATATCAGATTTTTTTGAAATACAAACTATCATCGGTCACCCATTAGCTTCTGAACTTGGTGACGTAATTTATAGAAGCAGTTGGTTTTATGTAAAATGTTTTCCTAAATACTATGACATTCCTGTAGACCTCTCTTTTGAAGGTATATATTCACAAGTAGCTTATTTACAAAACACTACAAACAGCTACTGGGATGGCAATGTTTATGGTAGTGTAGTTAGTTTTACTGTTTATGAACACGATAATGTTACTGTAAAAGCCACACTATCACAAACTGTTACTATGACTAATGTAACCAAAGTATCAACAAAGTTAGCTATTAAGAAAGTTTTTGAAGTAGGTGCAGATTTTAGCAATACGGTAAATAGGTCTTCAACTCATACATATACATTAGAAGCCTCTAAAGATGTAAAACTTGGAGGAAATGCTTCTATATATTTTGACCCAAATTATCAAAATAGTGCGATAGGGTATGGTATTAATAAAACTACTGGAACCGTAAACACATATTTTGCATTTTATTATTAGAAAATAATTGTAGTATTAACCAAAAGTAGTGTTAGAACCCAATTTATATTTATAATACTACTTTTTTAGCTTTGTAGACTAAAATGAAAAAAATAAGTATTCTATTTTTTGTAATTATAGTCTTTTTTTCCTGTAAAAAAGATGATATTCCTCTTGTTTGTGATACTGATAATTTTAAAACAGAAGATAAAATAAACGGAGGCTCTATCCTTCAAACATGGAAGTTGTCCTATAGTTTGGCAACACATACAGAGGAGGATATTATAAACTCAACAGATTTAGTACAAAAAACCAATTCAAACTGGGTTTCTTTATCTCCCATAGTATATATCTCATTTTGGGGTCATTTTGACGATCCTACTCTTCCTTACTGGTTTGAGGTAAATTCTGAAGTTTATAAAATGAGAACTATCATTCCTAAAATGATAAATAGTGGATTACAAAATATTATGCTAAAACCACTTACATCATTTTGGGGAGTAAATGGTTCCTACTTTTGGGGAGATTTTTATGTCGATACGGAAGAAGAGTGGAAAGGAATGGAGATGGCATATAGAGAATTGTTTTATGAATTTGCAAAGCTATCAGAAGACTTTCCTCAAATAAAAATGCTCTCCATAGGTAATGAACTTAGAGAATTTGCTACAAGACGACCACAATTTTTTAAAGCGTTAATATCTGAAATAAGAAGAGATTTTCCTAGCTTAAAGCTTACATATTCAGCTAATTGGGATGAATATCAAAGTATTAATTTTTGGGAAGATTTAGATTATATAGGAGTAAATTCTTATTTCCCACTAATAAATAAAAAAACACCAACCGTTGATGAAATTAAAAAAGCTCTAATTCCAATAAAGGAGGATTTACAAGCAATATCCTGTACGTTTAATAAACCTATTTTATTTACGGAGTACGGCTACAGAAGCACCGATTATGCTATATGGAAATCGTGGTTACTCAAAGATATTCCCAATAAAAATATTAACTTTGAGGTCCAAAAGAATGGCTATAACGCTTTTTATGATACCTTCTGGAATGAGCCATGGGTTGCCGGAGGTTTTTTCTGGGAATGGAGAGTAATTCTCGACAGAGAAACTACTAATCCTAATAATACTGGCTGGTATGTCAATAGCAAACCTGTAGAAAAAATAATTAGAGATAGATATACTGATTAGAATTTTTCGAATTATCCTTAGATTCAATTAGTAAATGCAACTTTTAGGAGTATTTTTATAAGATTAATATTATCTGAATATTTCTCAAAATTCTTTATTTCAGCTATTATTTTCTTTTTATATTTGCATCAAAGATACGAAAAATAATGATAAAAATATAATATCAACCGAAGACCAAGAAAAAATCTAAATTATAATAATCCTAAAAATATATTTTATAAATTTGTAAACCAAAAAGTTGCATTTGGGGGTTGAATCTACCTTACCCACTGTATTTGACATAGAGGCTTTTTATATTAAATAATTTTATATATTTGTTGAATTTATTTATTTAAATCAAATTATGAAGAAGATACTATTAGTCCTGTCCGTTGTTATTTTAGCAAGTTCGTGCGTTTTGAGAAAAAAATATGTTGTATTGGAAGCTAAACGTCAAGAAACTAAAGATCAATTACTTACTGTTAAAGCTAATTTAATAAATTGTACAGTTGATAAGGAAAAAAATGAGGCAGAATTAGCTAGCCTAAAAACTACGATTAGAGACCTAAAAAAAGACAAAGAGAGAACATTAGAATTTGTTGAAAACCTAACTGTTCTAACCAAAGGAGCTAATGATAATATTAAAGCAACGTTGATTCAATTGAGCAAGAAAGATGCCTATATAAATAGAATTAGAGCTGCTACTTCTAAAAAGGATTCGCTAAATCTTGTAGTCGCTTTTCACTTAAAAAAAGAATTAAAAGATGGTATTGATGATGAAGATATAGAGATTAACGTGGAAAAAACAGTTGTTTTTATTTCTATTTCCGACAAATTATTATTTAGAAGTGGAAGCTATGATATAACCGAAAGGGCTCACAAAATTTTAGGAAAAATTGCAACAGTTGTAAATGAGCAACCAGAAATGGACGTTATGATAGAAGGACACACAGATTCTACACCAATTAAAACGGAGTTTATACAAGACAATTGGGATTTGTCTGCCAAAAGAGCTACCGCAGTTACCAGAATTTTACAAAACAAATTTGATGTAGATCCTAGTAGGTTAATTGCCGCTGGCAGAAGCAGTTACATTCCTTTGGCACCAAATGACACAAAAGAAAATAAATCTAAAAATAGGAGAACAAAAATTATTATTCTTCCTAGATTAAATCAATTCTTTGATTTGCTGGAAGAAAAAGTTGAGTAGTCAGTTTTCAGTGGTCAGTTGGCAGTTTTTAACTGTTAGTTTTTTTGGTATAACTAAATTTTTAGTGGTATCACAGATTAAGTTTTCTAAAATAGCATATTAATTTTAAATCTGTCACAATTCAGAAAACCTCTGCCTTTTGCTAAAACAGGTTGAATTCTACCTGCTGAATTTAATCAGTAATACCTAATATCTCTCTTAAAAAATTAGCAAAATCTGTCATAATAAAAAATTAATTTCCAAATGTACTATTAAAATTAGGTAGTGGCTTAAATCCGTTGGCTCTCTTTGTAAATACCTGATTTATAATCAGTACTTTTCGATATATATTCCAATTACATTATCGTGAATTTGTTCATTTTTGGAAAAACAAATAGTCTTCCTGTTGAGTCTTTTTATATGAGTTCTAAAATTGAGATTCTTACGCTCAATTTTCCGAGTTTGGTCTTTTCTTATAGTGTGTATACTGCTTGGCAGAAGCCTGCTGTATGCACCCCAATCATCGGTATAATATTGACCAATTGGAGTGTCTTTGAGCAGGTCAAGAAGTTTTTCAAAACTCTTTTCCTGTGCCGTTTTGTCCGATTATCAGTACTCGTGCATCTGTTGCTGCAACTTTTTCAATAATATCTTTAATTTTAGTGATAGCAGAACTTTTACCAATCATTTCGTAATTTTTACTCACTTTCTTTTTTAATAGTTTGTTTTCTACAACCAACTTTTTTTATCCAAAGCATTGCGAACTGTATTTAGTAATCTGTTTAAATCTGGTGGTTTTTAAATATAATCAAACGCTCCTAACCGCATTGTATTTATGGCTGTGTCCAAGTCCCTGTGACCAGAAATCATAATTATTGGTATTTCTGGGTTTATCTTTTTAGCTTTTTCTAATACCTCAACGCCATCCATTTTTGGCATTTTAATATCGCATAAAATCAAATCGTAATCTTTGTTTTTTATCATCTCAATTCCTGACAATCCATCTTCAGCTTCTTCAACCTGATAGGAGTTATTTTCTTCCGAGATAATTTTACTCAAAACTCTGCGGATAGCAGCTTCGTCTTCTATTATTAATATTTTGCTCATAATTAATGATTTACGAATTACGATTGTTGGTTTACGATTGTTGGTTTCCAGTTTTTAACTTCCAACTTCTATTTTCCAACTTTTTACCCTTTATATCTAATCCATTTATACAAATCTTTATACGTCGATTTTTTGCCGTACATTAAAATTCCTACTCTATAAATTTTTGCAGCAATCCATACTATAAAAATAAAAGTAACAAATAATAAGGTCATTGAGATAGCAATTTCATACCACGGTACGCCGAAAGGGATTCTCATTAACATTACAATTGGTGACGTAAATGGAATATGAGAAAATATGACGGCAACAGATCCGTGTGGGTCATTAATTATAGTTGTAAAACCAACATATACACCTAATATTAATGGCAACATAATTGGCAACATAAATTGTTGTGTATCGGTTTCGTTATCAACCGCTGCTCCAACGGCTGCAAATAAAGAACTGTACAGCATAAATCCTCCAAGAAAATAAAAAATAAACAGTGCAAATATGGTGATTAAAGGCAGTCTTAAAACCTCCTGAATAATCATTTCCATCTCTCCTAAATCAGTAGTATTTTTAATGATTTCCAATTGTTCTGAAGGCATTTTTTCTGTTTGCATTTCTGCCATATTCATTCCAAAAACAGAAGAGATGACAAAACTTATAATTAACATAATTATTCCCCAAATAAAGAATTGTAACAATCCTGCGTAAGCATTACCAATAATTTTTCCTAACATCAACTGAAAAGGTTTTACGGAAGACACGATAATTTCAACAATTCTGCTAGTTTTTTCTTCTATAACGCTACGCATCACAGAATTACCATAAATTATTACAAACATCATCAGTAAATATCCCGCAACTAGTCCTACTCCAGTTTTTAATCCAGTGATTAATTTTGACGATTCTTCTCCAGAAAAATCATACATTTTAATGTTTGTATCTATTTTTGATGCTTTTATTTTTGCTAAATCTATTCCAAAACTATCTAATTTTAAGTTTCGTAACTTCGTCTCAATTTTGTTTTCTAAATTTTCAATTACTGATATGCTCGGCGATTCTTTAGAGTGAAACTCAATTGAATTTGCCAATATGTTTAGGCTATCTTTCTTAGGAATATATAAAACTCCGTAATAATTATCTTCTTTTATTTTCTTTTTGGTTTCCTCAATTCCCAAGGAGGTGTAATCTGTATATTTTACAGTTTCAGTATCTTCAAAATCTATTTTTTCAAACAATCTGAACTCGTCTACATACGCTATTTTTTTTATCTTTTCATCGTTCTTTTTACTTAAAAAGAAAACTAACACTCCTACGCCAATCATTAATAACGGACTTAAAAAAGTCATCAATATAAAAGATTTATTTTTGACTCTAGCAATAAATTCTCTCTTTATAATTAATTGTAATTTGCTCATAGATTTTTAACTGTTTTTATTTACCTCCTGAATAAAAATATCACTTGCACTTGGTATTAATTCTGTAAAATGATGTACCTCTCCCTGAGTTGTTAAGAATGATAATAAATCATCTGCTGTATTTTTTTGGTTTAATTTCACATTTAATTTTAACCCTTCGTTTAGCAGTTTAAAATTTCCTAGAGACACTTCAAAATTCTCTTTTAATTTGCTTTCTACATCTAAGGGTTTATCAGTAATTAGTCCGATTTGAAATGTGTTAGTTTTGTGTTCTCGTTTAATATCGTCTAATTTTCCTTCTAAAACCTTGTTAGATTTGTCAATTAAGGCAATATAATCGCACATTTCTTCTACGGATTCCATTCTATGTGTGGAGAAGATAATTGTAGCTCCTTCATCGCGTAATTGTAAAATTTCCTTGGCGATAAGCTTTGCATTAATCGGGTCAAAACCAGAGAAAGGTTCATCAAAAATCAATAATTTAGGGCGATGCAAAACCGTTACAATAAATTGTACTTTCTGTGCCATTCCTTTGGAGAGTTCTTCAATTTTCTTTCCCCACCAAGCACCGATGTCAAATTTATCAAACCAGTTTTTTAGCTGTTTTTTAGCTTCAAATTTACTCATCCCTTTTAATTGGGCGAGATATAGAGCTTGTTCTCCAACCTTCATACTTTTGTACAAACCACGTTCCTCTGGCAAGTATCCTATTTCTTCGATATGGCTTTGTTTTAACGGCTCTCCGTCTAAAAAAATGGTTCCACTATCCGGCAAAGTTATCTGATTGATAATTCTTATCAAAGATGTTTTTCCTGCTCCATTAGGACCTAACAGACCAAAAACACTTCCTTTTGGGATTTTTAAAGATACATTATTAAGTGCAGTAAAATCTCCGTATTTCTTTACTATATTGTTTATTTCTAATAAATTATTCATTTATTTTCTTAAGGCAACCTCTATTAATTTATTTTTAAACGAATCCTTTCTTATTTCAAAAATATTAAAATTTTAGAAATGGTTTTAGTTTTTGTAATTTCAATCATTTTTTTGTTAACTAATTCATTATCAATAATATACACGTTTTGTGTTTACCAATTAGACATAGTTATCCCATCTAACCTTGTAACTTGTTCATATCTAAACAGGTTGTAGGTCAGATTTACTAGCCCAACAAACCCTACGGCTCGTTTTATTCCTATTGAGTTTATGTAGAGTTTATTCATGCTCTGCTCCATAAAACCAAATACATGTTCTACTCGTGCTCTTGTTCTTGATTTTTCTTTATTTGATTCTTTTTGTGTATTTTCTCAACTGTTTCTCTAAAATACTCCCATTCCACCACTTTATTCAATCGCTCTAATGGGTCTCCTTGTTTACTGAGTTTCTTAAGCCTATAACTCTCTGAAAATAAGGAAGTTGTATTAAGTGTCTTGTATTTATTCATATTTCAAAGTTACAACTAATTATTTGATTTTCAAAATATTAATTGTAGAGGTTGCCTTAATTAATAGAAATTTAATATATTTGCCGAATATAATCTTAATTATTTGTCTTATGAAAAAAATAAATAAAACCTTATATTGCTTTAATAAGATTAGATTCATAAGCGGTTTGTTAGTGTTTATAGTATTTGGATTTACAGTTCATGGTCAAACAAATTATACGCTACGAGGCAATGTAGTCGATAATTTGGGCGAACCAGTACCTGGTCTAACAGTTCAAATTAAAAACACAAAACAAGGCGTGATTACTGATTTTTCTGGTAATTATATTTTACAAGTAAACATTAATGCCGGTAGTTACACGCTTGTTTTTAGAACTCTTGGCTTAAAAACACAAGAAATTTCGTTTACTTTAGATTCACAGAAAGAAGTAGTAAATGATGTTATTATGACAACAGATATATTAGGACTAGATCAAGTTGTAATTACTGGAATAGGAGCATTGACAGTAAAAAAACAAATTGGAAACACTATTTCTAGTGTTAAAGGATTGGATATTGCCCAATCTGGTGCGGTCGATGTTACGGGAGGTCTTTCAGGTAAATTAGCTGGAATTCAAGTTTCTCAAAATTCAGGTGACCCTGCTGGAGGAATTAGTGTTAGATTAAGAAGTGCAAGTACTGTTAATGGTAGTTCCGACCCATTGTATATTATTGATGGGGTTATTGTTAATAATAATTCTACTAATGTTTTGAATGTAAATAGCGTAGTTCAAAATAGACTTTCTGATATTAATCCTCAAGATATTGATAGAATAGAGGTAATAAAAGGTGCCGCTGCTGCTGCAATTTATGGGTCTAGAGCTAGTAATGGTGTTGTTCAGATTTTTACAAAAAAAGGGCAATCTGGAGAGCCAATAATTACAATATCAAATAGCATAAACTTTAATAATTTAAGGAAGAAGCGTGATTTTAATGAGGTGCCTTTTGACTGGACTTCTACTAAAGTTAGTGTCCTTGATAAGGAAGCTGTAACAAGATATGATTATCAGGATGTGGTTTTTCAAAATTCGACAGGAACAGAAAGTTATGCTTCTATTTCTGGAGGAAAAGAAAAAACTAATTATTTTGCATCAATCTCTTATCTAAAGAATGAAGGCATTATGAAAAATACTGATTATGAAAGAAAAGGAGGACGAATAAGAGTAAACCAAGTAATTAATGATTGGGCTTCTGTTTCTTTTGGAACATATTTTTCTACAAGTCATAGTAATGATGTTCCTAACGGCGGTTATGGATTTGGTGTATTGCAAACGATACTGTTTTCCAATAATAAAATTAATCCAGTACAAGATGCTGATAGCAACTATCCTAAAATGACCTTTTATCCGAATATCTTAGAGTATATCGAAACTTTTGATTTTCAACAAAAAAATAAAAGAACAATCAGTGATTTGCAAATAAATCTGTTGCCTATGTCTGGGCTTAAAGTAAATTACACTCTTGGTTATGATAATGCGGAATCTGTAGGTACAACCTATGTTCCTATCGGTACTACTACTCGGTTATTAGGTAGCTCAAGTACCACTTCCATTAGCACAGAATTATTCAATAGTGATTTGAACGCCGTTTATAACAAGAATATTGGAAATCAATTAAAATCTACAACATCAGTAGGATTTTCATGGCAATCTGACGAAACCCAATTGCGTTCTATTTCGGGGACAGGGTTAGCATTAAACGTAAAAACTACTGATGGCAGCGCTTCAATTTCTACTGACGAAAGTAGAAGCAGAAGAACTTTTTGGGGAGGGTTTTTACAGCAAACATTTGGTTTAAATAATAAGATTTTTTTAACAGGTGCAGTTAGGTTAGATGGGTCTTCAGTATTTGGAAATAACGAAAGAAATCAATTTTACCCAAAAACAAGCATGTCGTATCTAATTTCTGAAGAGGATTTTTGGGAGGAAAGTGTAGGAAGCATATTCAATAGTTTTAAAATTAGAGCAGCTTGGGGACAAGCAGGGAATCTTACCGCTATTGGTCCCTTTGATAGGTTATCAAATTATTCTGCAATAAGTATTGATGGAAAATCAGGGTTAATTTCACCTACTGCAGTTGGGAACCCAGATTTAAAACCTGAAAGACAAACTGAACTAGAATTTGGTATTGATGTGGCTTTATTTGATGATAAGTTAGGGTTAGAGCTCACATATTACACACAAGATATAGACAACCTTTTATTAGATAGAACATTATCTCCTTCTACTGGTGCTAATTCAAGGGTTGAAAATATAGGTACAATGACTAACAAGGGTTTTGAGGCATTAATTACAACTACACCAATTCAAACAAAGGATTTTAGTTGGTCTATTACTGGAACTTATTCCTCAAATAAAAATGAGGTAAATAATATAGCGGGAAAACAATTTGGAATTGGGAATTTTGGTTTTTCTGTCGCCAAAAATGGTGAACCCTTGGGCGTTTTCTATCAAGGATTCTATGCAAGAAATCCAGACGGGAGCTTACTTTTAACTCCCAGTGGTTTACCACAGAGAGAAAAAGGGTCTTTTGTAAATGGAATCCCAGTTTCAGGTAGAGACGAATCAGGGCAGCCAGATGGCGAAAACTTAAGTAAGGTCATCGGAGACCCAAATCCAGACTTTATAGCATCGTTAATTAACGAGGTTACCTACAAGAACTTTTCTTTTAGAATGCAGTTAGATGCTGTTCAAGGGAATGATATTTTGAGTTGGGATACACGTATGCTTTATCGCTTTGGTGGTGGTACAGCTTCGGGTAGTGAATTGAATGGGGATGCTGTTCGTGGAACAGGAGCTGCCAAATTTGGAATCGCTGAATCTTATATTGAAGATGGCTCTTATATCAAACTTCGTGAAATATCAGCTTCATACTTGTTGAAAGAGCCTTTAAAAGGGATTGACAATGTTAAATTCTCTTTGACAGGACGTAATTTATTCTCTATTGATAATTTTTCAGGTCACGACCCAGAAGTAAATATTGACGCACAGAGCAACGGTTCTAGAGGAGGTGTTATGGGGTTGATTCCTATACCAAGTGTAATTAAATTAGGTGTAACTATTTCTTTTTAAAATAATATAAATCTTAAAAAATGAAGAAAATAAAAACATATAAAATAGCAAGTATTCTGTTTATTATCAGCTGTTCGTTTATTGCATGCGAAACTGAATTTGAAAACATCAATAACCCTACTGAAGAGGTTGTTTTAAAAACAAAAAAAGGACTATTTGCATTAGCTATTGGAATTAGGCAGTACTATTCAACAACAACTTTGAGACAGATTATTGAAGCACCGGGTATTACAACAAGAGAGCTAGGTGTAACCAACACTTTTTTAAATATTAACGAATTAGCTAGAGGAGGAGCTGAATTACCTAGTGAAAGTGGAGGAATCACAAATCCTTGGGTAACTCTTACAAGAGCCAAAGGAATGGCTGAGTCATTAATTAATGGAGCTAATACCGTTAAACTCACTAATGGTACTAAGGCAGGGCTTCTGGCTTATGGCAATTTATTTAAGGCAATGTGTTTGGGTTCCCTAATTCAGATGTTTGAGCAAGTTCCAATCAATAACTCTAAAGATGGACAGGCTACATTTAGTGATAGAGCAGTTGTACTAATTGAGTGCATAACATTATTAAAAGAAGCACGCGATATATTGTCGTCAACACCTATGTCAGTTGAATTTAAGTCAACTGTTCTTTGGAGTAAGATTAACTTACAAAAAACTATCAACGCATTCCTTTCTAGATACCAATTGTTGGCAGGTAATTATGCGGAGGCTATTACAGTTGCTGATGCAGTACTGAATGATAGTGATTCAACTAATTCAATGTGGGTATATGACGCCAATAACCAAAATCCGATCTGGAATCGTACGGTTAACTCTAGTAGTCTAGACCCACAAACTAATTTGGGTTTGATAGGAATATATATTCCTGAAGAAGGAGATGGTCGTGTTGGTTTCTATTTAGGTGCTTCGTCAGGAAACGCAAATGCTGATGCAGGTGGACAGCCTTTAAGTAAAATGCTTGGTTTTTTTGCTACTAGTACAACATCTATTCCAATCTACCTTTCAGGTGAAATGATGCTGAACAAAGCAGAAGCTTATGCGAGACAAAATCAATTAAGCAACTCTGTTATTCAATTAAATTTAGTAAGACAAAAAAATAATGATGCTCTTGGAGTTAATGCAAATCTTGCTACTTGGACAGGTAATGAGGCAAGTCAAACGGACATTTTAGAAGAAATATATAAAAATAGGTCTATTGAGCTGTTTTTAACAGGAATGAGACTTGAAGACAGTAGAAGATTTCATCCAGATTTTAAAGTTCCCTCTAAAGCAAATACAGTAAATGAAAGGAATAGAAACTTTTATCCTTATCCCAGTATAGAAAGAGAAAACAACAAAAATACTCCAGTAAATCCTTCCTTGTAGAAGAGTTTTTGTTGAGAATTATTTTAGATTTAGGGCAATGAAATGAGCTGCTACATAGTATTTGCTGAAACAGAAGATTATATCCAACCTAAGTCTGAAAAATAGTTTATTTTTTAAAACAACGTTGTCCGTCATTTTTCTCCTGTTTTCTCTTCAACCAATTCTTCATCTACAACCTCAACATCTTCAACAGTTGGCTCTTTATAAGGTAAAGATTCTAATAAATTTACTCGCTTTATTTTCTCTGTTGTTAGTTGATTTCCTTGTGCTTTAATCCCTTTTACTGCTATAAAATCTTCAAAGTTCACTTCAATTATATCCAGATTGCGTTTAGAAAAAATAATTTCTGCCATTGGTCTGTAATCTGTTGCGATGATTTCTAATTGAGATTTTGGATGTTCAGAAATAAATTGTTCTTCTTTGTCTGTCGTTTCAATTAAAAAACGTTTTACGTAATAACGCTCTTTCTCTCCATCAAAATAAATGACAGATAATGGTTTATTTGCGTTCCATTTTTCTAAGACAATTGTGTCATTATCAAAATGACTTGTCAAACTTGGCGTGATTGCCTTTGCTTTTCCAGATTTAGTTACAATCAGCAATTTGTCTTCCGCCGTAAATTCTCCTAATAATTCTCCTCTTTTATCTACATTTAACCGTTGGACAGCGTCATCAAACCAAATTTTTCTCGGCTTTAAAGTTGAAACTCCAGCGACTTTAAACTTCACCTTTCTGATAGCATATTTGGTAATTATATTTCCGCGAGAACTCCTTCCTTTAATTGCTAAATCAGAAAAGTCAATATCCCATTTCAATTTTTTAATACTGCCAACCAGTCGTAAATTAATAGTAACAACCTCCGCTTCACCATTTTTATTTGCAGTAAAATAATGTACCATAGACCCTTTATTTCCGTCAGTCAAATCGTACTCTTTATCTCGGGTAATACTAGTAACTGTAAAGCGTTTCATATAGCTGATTCCGTTTTTCCCGTCTCTGTACATCATATTATATACCGTGCGTTTATCTTGTTTTTTAAAAACCGCAGTATGCATAATGTCTTTCCCTACAAATATTTTTGGAACCACTTTAGTAACTAACATTTTACCGTCTTTTTTAAATATAATAATATCGTCTATATCTGCACAATCAGCAATATATTCGTCTTTTTTTAATGACGTTCCAATAAATCCTTCTTTCCTGTTTGCGTAGAGCTTAGTGTTTCGTATCACAACTTTTGTAGCGACAATATCTTCAAAATTTCGTATTTCTGTTTTACGTTTTTTACCTTTTCCGTATGATGTTTTCAGGTTTTTAAAATAATCTATCGCAAAATTGATTAGATGCTCTAAATTGTGTTTAACTTGAGCTATTTTTTCTTCTAATGATTCAATATATTGTTTGGCTTTATCAATATCAAATTTAGAAATCTTTTTGATTTTTATTTCTGTCAGACGCACAATATCTTCTTCAGTAACTGTGCGTTTCAGGTCTTTTATATAAGGTTTTAGCCCTTTATCAATCACCGAAATTACACCTTCCCAAGTTTCTTCTTCTTCAATATTTCTATAAATTCTATTTTCGATAAAAATACGTTCTAAGGAAGCAAAATGCCATTGCTCTTCCAGCTCGTTTAGTTGAATTTCCAATTCACTTTTAAGCAGATGCACAGTGTTGTCCGTAGATTTTTGTAAGACCTCTACAACACTGATAAAAACAGGCTTGTTTTTTTCAATAACGCAACACAAAGGCGATATAGAATTCTCGCAGTTGGTAAATGCAAATAGAGCATCTATCGTTTTGTCCGGAGAAATTCCAGCAGGTAAATGTACTAATATTTCTACGTTAGCAGCAGTATTATCTTCAATTTTTCTTATCTTAATTTTACCTTTTTCATTTGCTCTTAAAATACTGTCAATCAATGAAGAAGTAGTTGTGCCAAAGGGAATTTTAGTAATTACCAGTGTTTTTTTGTCTAATTGAGAAACTTTTGCACGTACGCGAACTCTTCCCCCGCGTTTTCCGTCATTATAATTTGAGAAATCTGCAACTCCTCCAGTTAAAAAATCTGGAAGAATTTTAAAACTCCTTCCCTTTAAATGTTTAATAGAAGCATCTATCAACTCGTTAAAATTATGCGGTAATATTTTTGTCGATAAGCCTACTGCGATTCCTTCGCCTCCTTGTGCCAGCAACATCGGAAATTTTACTGGTAGATTTACAGGCTCTTTTCTACGACCGTCATACGAGGCTTGCCATTCTGTAGTTTTTGCATTAAATACAACTTCTAAAGCAAATTTTGATAAGCGTGCTTCAATATATCTCGACGCTGCTGCTCTGTCGCCTGTTAGCGTATTTCCCCAGTTTCCCTGCATATCAATCAGCAGTTCTTTCTGACCAATTTGCACCATAGCATCGCCAATAGAGGCATCTCCGTGCGGATGATATTGCATAGTATGACCGACAATATTTGCCACTTTATTGTAGCGACCGTCATCCAAATCTTTCATAGAGTGCATAATTCTACGCTGCACAGGTTTAAACCCGTCATCTATCGCAGGAACGGCTCTTTCTAAAATCACATACGAAGCATAATCTAAAAACCATTCCTTGTACATTCCTGTAACTTTGGTAATGGTTTCCGTATTTTCTGTTTGATTATTTAATTCGTATTCGTTTGTTTCTTCGTTCATTAATTAATTAATTGATTGATTGAATTATTTTTAGTAGGTTAAACCACTAAGTGCAAGTTTTTCATTTTTTAAATTATCCCCAACATTATCCCACAAACTTACAAATATCCCCCACCTTCCTAACTTTTATTTACCAACATTCTACACCTTCTTTTCAACAATTCTCACTTCCTCATCAATAAGATTATATGATTAGTTTCACAAGGTTGTTGGAAAACAGCATTATACTTTTGTAAGAGAATAACTATTGTTTTCCTACTATATTTTGTATATTTGCCCTATGGGATTATCAAACAACGACATATTTAAAAAACTTAGAGTAGCACACAAATTACGCGATACTGATATTATAAAAATATGTAGTTTAGTAGATTTTAAAGTTTCCAAAGCAGAATTAGGTGCTTTTTTTAGGAATGAGAAACATCCTAAATATATGGAATGTGGCGATCAAATTTTACGCAACTTCCTAAATGGATTGATTATCCATCTACGTGGACCTATGCCCGAAAAAGGAGCTAAACTAGTTAAGTGAAATGATTTTTGAATTACGAATTATGATTTAACAATTACACAATTTAACAATCAAATGAAACAACTATTATTAGTTTTTGTTGGTGGCGGTTTTGGTAGTGTTTTGAGATATGCTATCGGAAAATTTTTAAACAACTTGGAGTCAGGAGTGCCTTATGGAACTTTTGTAGTTAATGTTCTAGGGAGTTTATTAATTGGAATTATATTAGGAATTGCTGCCAAAAATGATTCGCTCACCCAAAATCATACCTTGTTTTTGGCAACAGGTTTTTGTGGAGGGTTTACAACTTTTTCAACCTTTGCTTATGAAAATTACGACTTCTTAAAATCAGGAGATTTTGTAAGTCTTACTTTTTATACCACTGTTAGTTTTGTAATTGGGATTTTAGCGGTGTTTTTAGGAATATACTTAGTGAAAATACTATAATCCAATTTGATAATTTAACAACCAACAACAAAACAATATATTGAAAACAACTCCAGATTGGTTTAATTCTTGGTTTAACACACCGTACTATCACACGCTATACAAACATAGGGACGATAGCGATGCAAAGATTTTTATGCAAAACATCACTTCGTTCTTAAAGCTACCTAAAGATACGCATATTTTAGATTTGGCTTGTGGAAAAGGACGACATTCTGTGTTTTTAAACTCACTTGGATATAAAGTTACTGGTGCAGATTTGTCTGAAAACAACATCTCTTTTGCCCAAAAGTTTAGCAATAAATCACTCGATTTTGAGGTTCACGATATGCGAAATTCATTTACAAATAAATACGATGCTATTTTTAATTTGTTTACCAGCTTCGGTTATTTTAAAGAAGATGAAGAAGATATTAATGTTTTAAAAAACATAAAAAAAGGACTCGATAAAAATGGACTTGCAGTTATTGACTTTTTAAATGTATCTACAATAAAAAAGAGTTTAGTTAAAAACGAAATTAAATCTGTTGACGGAATTGATTTTCATATTGACAAAAAAGTTGAAAATGGATTTATTATCAAAGAAATATCATTTGATATTCACGGCAAAGCACATTACTATTTTGAAAGAGTAAAATATATTGACATGAGAAAATTTAAACATTATTTTAAAAAATCAGGATTAGAAATAAAACATACCTTTGGCAATTATAAATTATCTCCTTTTGATGAACAAACTTCTAACCGTTTAATTTTTGTAGTATTGTAATGTTTGTTTTACTAATAGCATCTGTATTAATTGGCACTTTGGTAGTCGTCATTTTTAAACCGAGCGATAAATTCACACGATTATTATTGTCATTTAGCGGTGCTTATCTGCTGTCTGTTACCGTTTTACATTTGCTTCCCGAAGTTTATGAACACGCAAATAATAACACAACTCAAACAGGAATTTTTATTTTGGCAGGAATTTTAATTCAATCCGTGTTAGAATCCTTTTCAAAAGGAGCCGAACACGGGCATATTCACACTCACTCAAAACAAAATAAATTCCCATTATTAGTTTTTATAAGCCTTTGCATACACGCCTTTTCCGAAGGAATACCTATTTATAACAGCACTTTTAACTTATTGTGGGCAGTTGTGGTGCATAAAATTCCAATTGCCATTGTACTAACCAGCTTTTTAATTCACTCAAAATATTCAAAACAAACTATTATTTTGTTTCTGTCTGTTTTTGCTTTGATGAGTCCGTTAGGAGTTTTTATTGCCGATAAAATTAATTTTTTTGCCATATATCACTCACAAATAGATGCTTTAATTATTGGAGTTTTTTTGCATATTTCTACGATTATCCTTTTTGAAGGCTCTGAAAATCACAAATTTAATGCTAAGAAATTTACAGTGATTATTTTGGGAATTTTAGTAACCTTATTTACTTTGTGAATTATGAATCACGATTTTTGATTTACGATTACACAATTTTAACTTTTGATAAAAAGTTCTATCAGGATAAAAATAGCAATAACTATTACCAGCCAAAATCCTACTTTTTTGGCAGTATTTTTATAATGAATTTTATGGTTTTCAATGTCCTTTCTGTAGCTCCAAATCATAAAAAGAATAAAAGAAAAAGCAAATAAAACAGCAAAAAATAACTGACCTTTTGTAAACATAAAATTGTTTTTAATATCGTCAAAATTACAATTAAAATTTTAGTATAGCCTTATTCTAACCCTTGAAAGTCTGATAGAACGTCTAAATGACTTTTTCCAACAGTGGTAGTAGCTTATAAAGAGTTTGTTGGTGATAATATTGGAGTAGTTATTTTTTCCACAAACACGAGACCCGGTAATATCGGTCTGCACATATGAACTTGCTAATCCTGTTTATTTCATCTCTAAGAGATTGATTTGTTTTTTTTAGTTCAATAATTTCTTGTTGTAGATTTTCAACTAGATTAAGCGATAAATAAAGTGTGTTTTTTAATGATGAGTCTTTTATTGACGATGTGTCAATTTTAGATATTTGATTAAAATATCTCTTGATTTTGCATGTGTAAATATCCAAAAAAGTAATATAAAAAACACTATAAATATTGACTTTTTTTTACCGCTTTATAAACTGATTTTACTTGACTATATTTGTGAGAAAAATAGGTTGCCACTGTTTTTTGAGCGGATACTAATTTAATATTGTTTATTGCAGTTTTTTTTGTAAACTTGCACTCCTTTTACGACTACAGATTTATAAAAAGGATTTAATATAAATGACTAATAAATATCTCTTGATGTTATTGTCGTTAATAATCTGAATAACAGAAAGATACAAACTTATTTAGGAATGCCTAAAGAAAAAAAAGAAGTTACTACAAAAGTAGTAAATACACAAGAAACTGCTGACGAAACAGTAGATACACAAGAAACTACCGTCGAAACAGTAGATACACAGGAAATTGTTGGTGAAACGGTAGATACGCAAGAAACTACTGACGAAACAGTAGTAGATACACAAGAAACTACCGTCGAAACAGTAGATACACAGGAAACTGTTGAAGAAACAGTAAGCCCAAAAGAATTTTTAGAGAATTTTGATTGGCACAAATACCAAGAAGGTATTGAAGCAGTAGATGAAGAAAAGTTAAAAGAATTCGAAAAAGCATTAGAAGGAACTTTAGGTTTTGTAAACGAGCGTGATGTTATTGAAGGAACTATCATAAGATTGACAGATAGAGATGTAATTATTGATATAAATTCTAAATCTGAAGGAGTTATCTCCTTAAATGAATTTCGCTACAGTCCAAATTTGACTGTCGGAGATAAAGTGGAGGTGCTAGTCGACAAAAGAGAAGATAGCTCTGGTCAATTAGTGTTATCACACAGAAAAGCTCGTGTTATCAAGGCTTGGGGTAGAGTTAATAAAGCTCATGAAACAGGTGAAATTGTCAATGGCTTTATAAAATGTAGAACTAGAGGAGGGATGATTGTAGATGTGTTAGGTATTGAGGCGTTCTTACCGGGTTCTCAAATCGATGTAAAACCAATACGTGATTACGATCAATATGTGGAAAAAACAATGGAATTTAAAGTTGTAAAAATAAATCATGAATTTAAAAATGTTGTAGTTTCTCATAAAGCACTTATAGAAGCAGATTTAGAAGTTCAAAAGAGAGAAATAATGGGTCAGTTGGAGAAAGGACAAGTATTAGAAGGAGTTGTTAAAAACATTACTTCTTTTGGTGTATTTGTTGATTTAGGTGGTGTTGATGGATTAGTACATATCACAGATTTATCTTGGACTAGAATCAATCATCCAAATGAAGTGGTTGAATTAGACGAAAAATTGAATGTCGTAATTTTAGATTTTGATGATAATAAATCTAGAATTCAATTAGGATTAAAACAATTATCTGTTCACCCTTGGGAATCTTTGGATGCTGACTTAAAAGTTGGCGATAAAGTTAAAGGAAAAGTAGTTGTTTTGGCAGATTATGGTGCATTTATAGAAATATCTGAAGGAATTGAAGGACTAATTCATGTTTCTGAAATGTCTTGGTCCACACATCTGCGTGATGCACAAGATTTTGTAAAAATTGGAGATGAAGTAGAAGCTGTAATTATTACTTTAGACAGAGAAGAGAGAAAAATATCTTTAGGTATGAAACAGCTACGTCCAGATCCTTGGACAGATATAACAACTAAATATCCTGTAGGTTCTAAACATACAGGTTCTGTAATAAACTACACCAATTTTGGAGTTTTTGTAGAATTAGAAGAAGGAATTGGCGGATTAGTATATATATCTAATTTATCTTGGGTTAAGAAAATTAAACATCCATCTGACTTTGTAAGCATAGGAGACTCCTTAGAAGTTGAAGTGTTAGAGCTGGATAGCAATAACCGAAAATTAAACTTAGGACACAAACAAACTCAAGATAATCCTTGGGACACTTATGAGATAACTTATTCCATAGACTCTTTGCATCAAGGAACTGTCAGCGAAAAAACAGATAAGGGAGCTACTATTACCCTTGCTGACGGTATAGAAGGATTTGCACCTACCCGTTATTTAGAAAAGGAAGAAGGAGGCAAGCTAGCAAAAGGAGATACTGTGGAATTCAAAGTGCTAGAATTTAGCAAGGAATTTAGAAGGATTATTGTATCTCACACGTCTGTGTTTAAAGAAAGTGAAAGGAGAAATGTAAAGGCTGCAGCTAGAAAATCTGCCGATGTAGAAAAAACTACTTTAGGAGATATTGACGGTTTTGCTGATTTGAAAAAGAAGATGGAAAAAGGTAAAAAATAATACTATTCTATTTAATTAATAAAAAACGTCGTTAGGAAATCAACGGCGTTTTTTTGGTCAAATTGGTACTGCTTTAAAATATTAAATAGTTGTGTATATTTGTGGAATTAAAAAAATAAACTGATGAGCGACACTGAAATACAAAATATTGGGGACAAAATAGTTAGAGTTATCAAAACAATTTACGACCCAGAAATCCCTGTGGATATATACGAATTAGGTTTGATTTATGATGTTTTTGTAAACGAAAATAACGATGCCAAAATATTAATGACTTTAACTTCGCCAAATTGTCCCGTTGCAGAATCTTTGCCTATGGAAGTTGAAGAAAAAGTAAAAACACTCAAGGAAATAAATAACGCCGAAGTAGAAATCACTTTTGACCCAACTTGGACACAAGATATGATGAGTGAAGAGGCTAAGTTAGAATTAGGAATATTATAAAAAACGGCTATACTAAAATTTTATGGCTCTATGTCAAATACAGTGGGTAATCAAATTTAAGGTTACAGCAAATAAAGCAAGTTAGATAAATAACATATAGTCAAGAGACAGAGCAGTTGTCCTTAGATTCAACTAGCAAATGCAATTTTTTGGGTTACAAATTTATAAAATAGATTTTACAATAATTACAAATAGCTAAACTATTGACAATTAAAGAATATCATTTTTTAATGCGTTTGACTTGGTTTATATAGGATTTATATGCGAGATTTTATCTTTTATTTTCAAACAGGTATTAACAATTAAAAAACGTTACCTTTGTAGTCCAGTTTTGAGAAATGATTCAAAGGATACAAACAATCTATTTAGTATTAGCCGCCATATTTTCTGGCGGATTAATTTTTGTATTCAGTTTGTGGGTAGATAAATCTGGTAAAATTATATTTGCATCAGATTTAATATATAGCTCAAGTATTTTGGTTAAAACAATATTATTTTCATATATAACATCGTCTTTATTATCAATTATTTCTGTCTTTTCGTTCAAAAATAGAAAATCGCAGTTTGTACTCGGGCGAGTTAATATGTTAATTAACCTCTATTTATTAGGTGTACTTATATATGTGTCTCAAACCATATCTGGAGAAACAGCAGTTTCTGAGAAAGGTATTGGGATGGCTTTCCCTATTATTGCTATTTTGCTACTAGTTATAGCAAACAAAGCGATTAAAAAGGATGAGAATCTTGTAAAATATGCAGACAGATTAAGGTAAACCTAACATCTTAGTTTATTTAGTGTGAAAAAACCCGAGGTATTACCTCGTTTTTTTATTTGTGGAGACGCCGAGAGGTATAAAGTACAATCATAAAATATATTGCTTGTCAATAAAACCAATGTCTTGAGAAGTTTTAAGCCTCATAATAGGTTTAATAAAATGGCTATACTAAAAATGATATTACTCCAAATATTTTGGATGATGTAAAAAGAAAAATAGCTGTTTTTGATAACTATGGAGGTATTGTCATTAGAGGTAATTTTTAGAATGATAAGCATCTAATAAAGGATTATTTATTTGACGATGGGATCATCCTATCATAAAAATGATTCTGTCGGTTTTTACAAAGGCAGAAAAATTCATATAAATAATAAGAATTTTATTTACAGAAAACCTCTGTTTAAAAGAGCGAGAGTTTATGACTTAGACACTAAAGAGAATCTATTTTATCTCTACAGGAAAAGGTCTTCAATAAATGTAAAATACTTACAAAATATAGAAGAAAAACCTTATTTTGAGATTTTATGTTATTGGGCAATTTCAAAAAAGGAAGGGTACGTCGTATAACAGAGAAATGCGTCATCAAATTATTGATACTGTAGTTTGGACTACACTGGCAGCAATTTTAACAGGAGATATTTTAATTCCGTATTTTGTAGTCGTAATAGAAATATATAATTAGTCATCAATATTTTTACCTAATTTATAGACAGGCAACTTTTACCTACCTTTGCCAATTTGAATGATAGATAATCGTTCCGTTTTTGTGTACACAAAGATAAAGGCAATAAAACAGTACCAATAAAAAACAATAAAATGTGTTTGTAAAATCCATTTTGCAAATAACGAAAATAAGGAAATACACCTATATATATATTAAAAAGTTGGTATACGTTTGTCGTTGATAGCTCTCGAGAGTTGAACCTACATAATCAGACTCCCGTCAAACATTTATGCAAATGAAGAAGAAAATACACTATTTAAAAATCACACCTATATTTATGAAGAAAATATTTTCAATACTCTTATTTTTAACAATAAGTGCAACAAGTTATTCTCAAATAGAAGACCCAGTAAAATGGACTACTAAAGTTATAAAAACATCCGACACAGAAGCTACTCTAATTACAAAAGCTACCATAGAAAAAGGATGGCATCTGTATTCGCAAAGTGTACCAGAAAATGGACCTTTGCCAACTGTTTTCGCTTATAAATCATCAGAAAATTACAATCTGATAGGAAGCACAGAGGAAGAAAAAGGACATACGGTAAACGACCCCGTTTTTGAAATGGTAATTAAGTTTTTTGAAAACAAGGCGACGTTTGAACAAAAAATAAACATATCCGAAGAACTAAAAACCATTACTGCTACAGTTGAATTTATGGTCTGTGATGATGAGAAGTGTTTACCACCAACAGAAGTAGATTTGATTTTTAATCTATCTGAATCTGGTATAGAAAATCAAGAAACCATAAAAAAGATTGAGGATAGCAACAAAGTTGACAACTCTTCTGCAAATAGTCTGTTGTACGGTATGGGCAATAACAGTCTGCAAAAAACAGATAAAAATTGCTCTGATAATTCTTCCGTAGCCACCGAAATTAAAGAAGACAGAAAATCGCTGTGGAACATTTTTGCACTAGGTTTTCTCGGAGGTCTGTTGGCTCTGCTAACGCCCTGTGTTTTTCCTATGATTCCTTTAACCGTAAGTTTTTTTACTAAGAGTAGTCAAGGTAAAAAAACAGGAGTTTTTAAAGCTATACTGTACGGTTTTTTTATATTATTAGTATATTTGGTTTTAAGTATTCCATTTCATATTTTAGATTCTGTAAACCCAGATGTTTTAAACGAAATATCGACCAATGTCTGGCTAAATGTTTTTTTCTTCTTGATTTTCTTGTTCTTTTCGTTCTCATTCTTCGGATATTACGAATTGACATTGCCCTCAAGTTGGACATCAAAAACCACAAAAGGCGAAAGTATTGGAGGCATTTTTGGAGTGTTTTTTATGGCGATGACATTAGCCATCGTATCCTTTTCGTGTACAGGTCCAATATTAGGTTCTTTGCTTGCAGGATCTTTAACAGCAGACGGTGGCGCGTGGCAATTAACATCTGGGATGGGAGGTTTTGGATTAGCTCTTGGCTTGCCATTCGCGTTATTTGCTATGTTTCCAAATATGCTAAAATCTTTACCAAAATCTGGTGGCTGGCTAAATACAACAAAAGTAGTTTTAGGGTTTTTAGAATTGGCACTAGCCTTCAAATTCCTGTCAAATGCAGATTTGGTTCAACATTGGAATATCTTAAAAATAGAGCCATTCTTGATTATATGGATTATAATTTTTGCAGGATTAGCATTGTATTTATTCGGTAAAATAAAATTCCCACACGATTCTCCTATTAAAAAATTATCCTTTCCTCGTATTTCATTTGCTATTCTAATTGCTGCATTTACAATATATTTAGTTTCAGGTTTTAGGGTAAATGAAAAAACCAACACGTTTATCCCTTTAACTCTTTTAAGTGGATTAGCTCCACCCGTAGGCTATAGTTTTATTTATCCGAACGACTGCCCTAACGACCTAAATTGCTTTAAAGATTTAAAAGAAGGATTAGCCTATGCAAAAAAAGTGAATAAACCTATTATGATAGATTTTACAGGATATGCCTGTGTAAATTGCAGAAAAATGGAAGAGCATATATGGTCTTTAGATAAAATTGATGATTATTTGAGAAATGAATACGTTCTTATTTCACTGTATGTAGATGATAAAAAAGAATTGCCAAAAGAGCAACAAATACTTGTAAATAGAATTAATGGAGGCACGAGACAGCTCGAAAATTACGGACATAAATGGGCACATTTTCAAACGCAATTCTTTCAGACAAACTCACAGCCATATTATGTTTTATTAAGCCCAGACGGAAAACAAATCCTTAATAAACCCGTTGGATACACTCCAAATGAGAAAGAGTACGCAGATTTTTTACAATGCGGCTTAGATGTTCTAAAAAAATAATAAAAAAGAGAAAATAAAATTACAAATTGAAAATTGGGCAAAAAATAATTAGCTAATAGCTTTTGGCTAATAAACTAAATTGGAAATCAACAACCAAACTACAATTAAACAATTGATAAATATCTCAAAAATAATAATTATCACCGTAACTGTAATAGCAGGAGTAATATTCTCATGCACACCACTACCTCCAGCACCAGTGAGTCCTGTACCTACCGAACACCAAATCGCTTGGCAGGAAATGGAGTTTTATGGCTTCATACACTTTAGCATCAACACATTCACCAACCAAGAATGGGGATACGGAGATAAATCACCTGAATTGTTTAATCCAACCGAACTAGACGCTCGTCAATGGGCAAGAGTAGCTAAAGAAGCAGGCATGAAAGGTCTGATTCTAACCGATAAGCACCACGATGGTTTCTGCCTGTGGCAATCTAAATACACCGAGTATTCTGTAAAGAATTCTCCATGGAAAAACGGCAAAGGAGATGTAGTTAAAGAACTTGCTGATGCTTGTAGAGAATACGGCTTGAAGATGGGTGTTTATCTTTCTCCTTGGGACAGAAATAGTGCTGATTATGGCAAACCAGAATATATTACTTACTTGAGAAACCAGTTGACAGAACTACTCACCAACTATGGTGATATTTTTGAGGTATGGTTTGATGGAGCCAACGGCGGTGATGGCTACTACGGTGGTGCGAAAGAAACCAGAAGAGTAGATAAGAGAACCTACTACGACTGGGGAAATACAATTAAAATCATACGTGAATTGCAACCTAATGCCATTGTGTGGAGCGATGCAGGTCCTGATGCCCGTTGGGTTGGCAACGAGCATGGCTTTGCTTACCGTACAACTTGGTCGCCTCTATTAAGAAATGAGGTTTATGGCGGTATGCCAGAGTATGCCAAGAAATATTCTATGGGACAAGAAAATGGAACACATTGGGTACCTGCAGAGGCTGATGTCTCCATTCGTCCGGGCTGGTACTATCACAAATCTGAAGATAACAAAGTGAAGTCTTTGAAACACCTGTTGGATATCTACTACAAATCTGTTGGTCAGAACGCTACTTTGCTATTGAATTTACCTGTAGATAGAAGAGGTCTGGTTAATGAAAATGACGAAAGGCAGTTGAAGAAAATGGTAGCACAACTCAAAGAAGACTTTGATACAGATTTGATAACCAAAAAAGTTGGAGAAGCCAGCAATGTAAGAGGAGGTGCTAATAAGTATGGTGTCGCTAATCTTACTGATGGCAATAAGGAAAGCTATTGGGCTACTGATGATGAAATAATTACAGCATCTATTACTATCGATTTGGGGCAGCCTACCGAATTCAATAGATTTCTGATTCAGGAATACATTAGATTAGGACAAAGAGTAAATAAATTTTCATTGGAAGCTGAAGTAAACGGAAAATGGGTAACAATCGATAATCAGACAACAATCGGTTACAAACGCATATTGAGGTTTGACAATGTAACCGCTACTAAAATAAGAGTAAATATTGAAGATTCAAAAGCATGTCCAGTTATTTCAAATATTCAGGTATTCAATGCACCTGTAATTGTAGATACACCCACTATAAGCAGAAGCAAAGAAGGACAAATAAACATTATCAATCCTGAAAAAGGAGTGGAGGTTTACTACACAACTGACGGGAGTACGCCGAGTAAGTCATCTACCAAGTATTCAGGTACTTTTGAGGTAGATGCACCAATGATTATTCAAGCTTTTTCTTATGATTCTAAGACTAAACGCCAAAGTGATGTGGTTGAAATTTATTTTGATGTGAACAAAAAAAAATGGTCAGTAATATCAAATGATAAAAAAGCATCTGCTGTTATTGACGAAAACCCTAATTCTGAATGGGTAGTAGAAAATAAAAAAGGAAAACCTGAAGTAGTGATTAACTTTGGCGAGAAGGAAACCTTGACAGGATTTACCTATACGCCTACTCAAAGAAGGTGGAAGTCAGGTATCATTATCCATTATAGTTTCTACATCAGTGATAATGGAAAAAATTGGTTTTTAGCTTCAAAGGGTGAGTTTTCTAATATTTTGAACAATCCAATTGAGCAAGAAATTGCTTTGGGTAAAACTATAAAAACGAAGTATATCAAATTGGTAGCGGATAAAATAATGAACAATTCTAAAAAAGCGGTAATTGCTGAAATTGGGGCGGTTACAAGGAAATGAAGTTTAGTTATTGGGAACAAAAAGAATGGTTTAGCAATGTAGATTTTACCATTGTAGGTAGCGGAATTGTTGGATTAAATTGTGCGTTGGAGTTAAAAAAGAAACACCCAAAAGCAAATATTTTAATCTAAAGAATTTCCCAATGCTTGCGTCAGGTGTTGCATACAGCTGGTCAATATGGTAGTTTTGAGACAATACGAAAATATGTCAAGAATCAAGGTAAAACATACAATCAAATATATTGCAATCAACTTACGTTGTTTTGAAATGGATTGGAATGGATACCCCGATGCTTTCACCGGGGTAGTTTATTTAAAAACCCCACATTTTTAATAAAGAATGTGGGTTTTGAAATATTTGCTGCTTTAAATTGACTTATTTTATCAACTCATAACTGCTTTTTATAAAGTCTGTTAACTCTTTACCGTTTAATAAATTTTGTGATAATTTTGCCAAGTCAAACGCTTGTTTTATCAAATGCTGTTGCTTTTTTTCGGTTTTGGTATTTAGAATTTCAGAAACCAATTTGTGATTTGTATTTACTACCAAATTATACATCTCTGGCATATTGCCCATTCCCACCATTCCACCACCGCCAGTTGCACTCATCTCTTTCATTCTACGCATAAATTCTGGAACAGTAATTAAAAAAGGAGATGCCGAAGAATCCATAGCTTCTAACTGAACGGTATATGTTTCTTTTGGAACATTTCCTTCAATAATTGGCTTCAAGGTATCTTTCTCTTTGTCTGTTAATTTACTGATAACAGCGTCATCTTTCTTGATTAAATTATCAATATGATCTGCATCTACACGTGTAAATTTTACTTTTTGATTAGCCATCTCCAACTTTTGCATCAAATGAGAAACGATTGGAGAATCTAACAATAATACTTCATATCCTTTTTCTTTAGCTTCTTGAACATAACTGTGTTGTGCATCTTTATTTGCAGTGTACAAAATTATGTGATTTCCGTCCTTATCAGTTTGTGTATCCTTTGTTTTTTCCAATAATTTATCAAAAGTAAAATAAGAATTATCTACCGTTGGATATAAAGCAAATTTCTTAGACCTATCAAAGAATTTATCTTCCGACAACATTCCATATTCTATAATCATTTTTATATCGTTCCACTTGGCTTCAAAATCTTCACGATTATTTTTGAATAAAGAAGTCAATTTGTCAGCTACTTTTTTGGTGATATATCCAGAAATTTTCTTTACCGCTCCGTCAGCCTGTAAATAACTCCTCGAAACATTCAACGGAATATCTGGAGAATCTATAACACCTTTTAGCATCTGTAAAAAATCGGGGACAATACCTTCCACATTATCTGTTACAAACACCTGATTTTGATATAGTTGAATTTTATCTTTTTGCATATCCATAGTCGGACTCAACTTAGGAAAATATAAAATTCCTGTTAAATTAAACGGATAATCAACATTTAGATGAATATTAAACAGAGATTCTTCAAACTGCATTGGATACAATTCTCTGTAAAACGTTTTGTAGTCTTCATCTTCTAAATCGGCTGGCTTTTTTGTCCACGCAGGAGTTGTATTATTGATAATATTATCAACCGTTACTGTTTCTGGTTTTGCATCTTTTTCAGCATCTTCTGCAAGAGGTAGCGTCTCCTTTTTCGTCCCAAATTTAATTGCAATTTGATTGAAACGATTGTATTTATTCAGCAATTCATTAATTTTACTATCATCCAAAAACTCGGTAGAATCATCGTCAATATGCAAGATAATTTCAGTTCCTCTTTCAGTTTTATTATGCTTTACCAATTTGTATTCTGGCGAACCGTCGCAAGTCCAATGTGTAGCAGGCTCATCTTTTTTATAAGATTTGGTGATGATTTCCACTTTATCAGCCACCATAAAAGCAGAATAAAAGCCCAATCCAAAATGACCAATAACGCCAGTTTCGTTGTTCGAATCCTTATATTTATCTAAAAACTCCTCTGCTCCAGAAAACGCAATCTCATTAATGTATTTTTCAACCTCTTCGGCAGTCATTCCAAGACCTTCGTCTTTTATATGTAGCGTTTTATTTTCCTTGTCAATTTTTATTTCTATCTGCGGGTTTTCGCATTCTGCTTTAGCTTCTCCAATAGAAATTAAATGTTTTAGCTTAGTAGTTGCGTCTGTGCCGTTAGAAACTAATTCACGTAAAAATATTTCGTGGTCAGAATACAAGAACTTTTTAATCAACGGAAAAATATTTTCCACCGATACATTAATATTTCCTTTACTCATAATTATATGTGTTTTTGTTTTAAAATTTGACTATTGTACAATCAAAAAAAATACCAAAACATAAATTATGACAAACTGTCAGAAAAAAATAAAGATTTGAAGTTGAAGACTGGAGGCTGAAAGTTGGAAACACGCAATTTTCAGTCTCTAACTACCAACCTCTAGTTGCTTAGTTTTTCTATGCCTGTTACTTTATAATATTTAGTTTTATCACCTTTTTTAAAACTAATAACAGCTTCATTCTCCTTAAGTTTAAAAGGAAAATCTGCTGTATTTACTATCTCATTTTCTGGCGTATTCTCATTTTCAATAAACACATCGTACTCTCTTATTGAGGTATTAAAATAACCAATAATGTATTTCCTTTCTTTTATTATTCGGGTTTCTATCCTAGCTATTTTATTGTGAAAATAAATTTTGTCAAAAATAATTTTATCCTCCGATTGATAGCCAATATTAACTTTTATTCCACTGATACCGGGTTTCACGCCAGTCCAATTATTATAGGTTGAAGATGTAATTTTGAACGGTGGATTATCTGCTAATTTTAACGTATTGCATTGTGCAAAACCAAATATCGTGGATAATAATAGAATTAATTTATGTGATTTCATTTTATAATTGTTTGTCCTATTTTAATCAAAGGCTGTGCCAATATTAGAATTTACAATTTTTAAATTACAAATTGGTTGTAAGTTGTTGGCTATCAGTTGTTAGTTTTTAACTTATAGATTCCAGCCTCTAACTTCTAATTTCCCTTAAAATACTCAACGCTTTTCCTATATAATTTATATGAATAAAAGTAACTAATAATCGCAAGCCTTTTTTAGTTTCCTTTTCTTTCATCACACAACTTTTGCCATTTTGCTGAACGTATTTTAACATATTGCTAAAGTGTTCTGTGTTATAAAAATCGCTTTGTTGGTCGGATATAAAATAGCCAATCATACGTTTTTGTTTTAAAACAATTCTCTCTAAACCTAACTTTTTTGCCAGCCATTTTATACGAACACTGTCTAATAAATCTACAACTTGTGTAGGAATTTCTCCAAATCTGTCCGTAATTTCACTTTCAAAAGTTAGTAAATCATCTTCTGTTTTTAATTCTGATAATTTGTTGTATAAATTTAAACGCTCTGTTATAGAATTCACATAATCATCTGGAAATAAAACCTCAAAATCGGTGTCAATCTGAACTTCTTTTACAAACTCTTTTGGCTTTTTGTCTTCTGATTTATACAATTCTTTAAATTCATTTTCTTTCAATTCTTCAATGGCTTCTTCCAATATTTTTTGATAAGTATCAAACCCAATATCATTTATAAAACCGCTTTGTTCGCCACCTAATAAATCTCCAGCACCACGAATTTCCAAATCTTTCATAGCAATATTTAATCCGCTGCCTAAATCAGAAAATAATTCTAATGCCTGTATCCGTTTTCTAGCACTATCGGTTATCATATCATAAGGCGGCGTGATGAGATAACAGAACGCCTTTTTGTTAGACCTGCCAACACGTCCACGCATCTGATGCAAATCCGAAAGTCCAAAATTATTGGCATTATTGATAAAAATTGTGTTGGCATTTGGCACGTCCAATCCGCTTTCTACAATGGTGGTGGAAACCAAAACATCAAATTCATTATTCATAAAACCGAGCATCAATTCTTCCAGCTTTTCACCTTTCATTTGCCCGTGACCAATTCCTATTTTTGCACTTGGCAACAGGCGTTGTAGCATACCTGCAACTTCCGTTATGTTTTCTATTCTATTGTGAATAAAAAATATTTGTCCACCTCTCGAAATTTCATAAGAAACAGCGTCGCGAATAATTTCTTCGCTAAAACGGATTATATTGGTTTCAATGGGATGACGATTTGGCGGCGGAGTGTTTATAATCGATAAATCACGTGCCGTCATCAGGCTAAATTGTAGCGTTCTCGGAATTGGAGTGGCAGTTAACGTAAGTGTGTCAACATTTTCTTTGATAGTTTTTAATTTATCTTTTGTAGAAACACCAAATTTTTGCTCTTCATCAATAATTAATAACCCTAAATCTTTAAAATTTATGCGTTTGTTTGTCAGTTGATGCGTGCCAATTACAATATCCACACTTCCGTCGGAAATACCGTTAATAACTTCATTTTTTTGCTTAGTTGTTCTAAATCTGTTTAGGTAATCTATGGCAACAGGAAAGTTTTTTAATCGTTCGGAAAACGTTTTAAAATGCTGAAAAGCCAAGATGGTTGTGGGAACTAAAATTGCGACTTGTTTTCCATTATCAACTGCCTTAAATGCCGCTCTAATTGCAACTTCTGTCTTGCCAAAACCAACATCGCCACAGACCAATCTATCCATAGGATTTTCCTTTTCCATATCAGTTTTTACATCCTGTGTAGCCGTATATTGGTCTGGCGTATCTTCATAAATAAAACTGGCCTCCAGCTCGTGCTGAATATGTGTATCTGCCCCAAACTGAAAGCCTTTTTCCAGTCTTCTTTTGGCGTAGAGTTTAATCAAATTAAACGCAATATGTTTAACTTGGGCTTTTGTTTTCTGCTTGATTTTTTTCCACGCACCAGAACCTAATTTATAAACTTTCGGAGGTTTTCCGTCTTTACCGTTAAACTTAGAAATCTTGTGGAGAGAGTGAATACTAATGTACAAAATATCTCTGTCACCATAAATTAGTTTGATAGCTTCCTGTTTATTTCCCTCAACATCAATCTTTTGCAGTCCGCCAAACTTTCCAATCCCATGGTCGATATGAGTTACATAATCTCCAATTTCAAGACTTGTAAATTCTTTTAAAGTGATAGATTGCTTTTTTGCATATCCGTTTTTAAGACGAAATTTATGGTAACGGTCAAATATTTGGTGGTCGGTATAACAAACAATTTTTTCGTCAAAATCTATAAATCCCTGATACAATGGAAAGACGATAGTTTGATAATAAACGTCTTGTTCTTGGTCATCAAAAATATCGTGAAAACGCTGTGCTTGCTTGTCGTTTGCACAGAAAATATAGTTTTTAAATCCTTTGGAATGATGTTTATTTAGGTCTTCAATCAGCAAGTTAAACTGCTTGTTAAAAGAAGGTTGAGGTTTGGTTTTAAATAAAATTTCAGAGTTAAATTCTGGATTAGGTCTATAATTATGGGCGTTGTTAATTTTTATCAATGTAAAATCTTGCAATTGATTTTTAATGAACTGACCATCACAAAATAATTCTGAAGGTTTTGAATGATTAATTTCATTAGATAAATAATCAAAAGACTCATTTGCTTTCTTGAAAAAAGAGTCTAATCTATCGGAAAGTAAATCTATATCTTTGATAAAAAGGATTGTCTTTGGCGAGATGTATTTTAGAAAACTTTCGCGGTTTTCTTGCAGTGTTTTATTTTCAACATTTGGTATGATATTTACTTTTTTCAATTTTTCTTTAGAGAGTTGCGTTTCTACGTCAAAACTTCTTATGCTGTCAATTTCATCGCCAAAAAATTCAATTCGGTAAGGTTCATCATTTGAAAAAGAAAATACGTCAATAATCCCACCACGAACTGAAAATTCTCCGGGTTCAGTAACAAAATCAACCCGATTAAAATGATATTCAAACAATATTTCATTTACAAAATCAAGTGATAAGTTGTCGTTTACAGAAATTTTTAACGTATTTTTTTCTAGTTCTTTTTTGGTAACTACTTTTTCAAATAAAGCATCGGGATAGGTTACAATTATCGCAGGTTTTTTTCGGGAATTAATTCTATTTAAAACCTCTGAACGCAACAAAATATTGGCGTTATCTACTTCCTCAATTTGATAGGGTCTTCTGTATGACCCGGGATAAAACAACACATTTTTATCTCCTGATAATTGCTCTAAATCATTTAGATAATAGGCTGCTTCTTCCTTGTCATTAAAGATTAATAAATACGGTTTTTCAGCCTCTTCAAAGGTTTCTGAAATAACAAAAGACAAGAACGAACCCACCAAATTAGTTATTTGAAAATAGCTTTTTTTATGCTGTAACTTTTCTGAAATCTGTTTTATTTTTACAGATTTATTGTAATAATTTACAATGCTTTGTTTACTCAATAGTTAATGTTTTAGTTTCAGTAAGCAGTGTTCAGTAGGCAGTATCTAACTGCTTACTGAACACTGCCTACTTATAACTTACTCACTGTTTTTCTGATAGCAACTAAATTGGTCAACAAATTCTCAAAATAGTCTAAATGCAACATATTTGCACCGTCGCTTTTTGCATTTTTGGGGTCAAAATGAGTTTCTATAAATAAGCCATCTACGTTATTTACAACTCCAGCTCTGGCAATGGTTTCAATCATATCTGGTCTGCCTCCAGTAACTCCAGAATTCTGATTTGGCTGTTGTAAAGAATGGGTTACATCTAAAACAGCAGGAGCAAACTTCCTTATTTCTGGAATTCCTCTAAAATCTACAATCATATCTTGATAGCCAAACATAGTTCCTCTGTCGGTAACCATAACCTGATTATTTCCAGAGTCTGTAACTTTTTTAACGGCGTGTTTCATTGCAGACGGACTCATAAATTGACCTTTTTTTAGGTTTACAACTTTACCCGTGTTAGCTGCGGCAACAACCAAATCGGTTTGGCGAACCAAGAAAGCGGGAATTTGTAAGGCATCTACATATTCTGCAGCTTTGTACGCATCAGAAATTTCGTGTATATCTGTAACTGTGGGGACATTAAGAGTTTCGGAAATTTTGCGTAATATTTTCAATGCTTTTTCATCGCCAATTCCAGTAAAACTGTCAATTCTACTGCGATTTGCTTTCTTAAAACTTCCTTTAAAAATAAGAGGTATTTCTAATTTATCGGTAATTTCAATTATTTTCTCTGCGATACGAATTGCTATGTCTTCACCCTCTATCGCACAAGGTCCTGCAAGCAGAAAAAAATTGTTAGAATTGATATGTTTAATCTTTGGAATAAGAGATAAATTCATCTTTGTTGTCAGTTGTTGGTTGTTGGAAGCTGGAAACCAACAACTGACAACTCAATATTTGTGACTCCAGCAGGATTCAAACCTGCAACCCTCAGAGCCGAAATCTGATATTCTATTCAGTTGAACTATGGAGCCAATAAAATTATTTTTTATAATCAATTTGATATTAATATCATTTTGTTTTAGAGCAAATTCTTTTTAACCAATGTAGATAGGGTTTTTCCGTCTGCTTGTCCTATTAATTCTTTAGAAACCGCCGCCATTACCTTCCCCATATCTTTCATTCCTGATGCTCCCATCTTTTGGATGTTAGCAACGACTATTTTCTCTATATCTTCTTCTGATAAAGATTCGGGTAAAAATTGCTGAATAACAGTTATTTCTGCCAATTCTGGTTCTGCCAAATCCTGTCTGCCTTGTTCTATAAATATAGCTGCACTATCTTTGCGTTGTTTTACTTGTTTTTGTAAAATCTTAAGTTCTTGTTCTTCTGTTAATTCAGAATCAGCACCGCTTTGTGTTGTGGCTAATAAAATAGCAGCTTTAACAGCTCTCAACGATTGTAAAGCAATTGTGTCTTTAGACTTCATAGCTACCTTTATCTTATCCATTAGTTGTTTCTGTAAACTCATTTATAAAATATTATATGGCACAAAGTTACAAAATTAAATTACGAATTGCCAATTCTTAATTTTTTACTTTTAGCTTATCTTCATCTCTTTTTCATCCTTAGTTTTTTATACAATCTTATACTTATCATCAGCAGGACAGATATTAATACAATTCCAAATACACCCCAAATCCAGCTAATAGCACTTTTTAAGACTACTAAAAACACGATAGCAAATAGAATAACAGTAGCAATTTCATTCCATATTCGTAATTTAAAAGAGGTGTATTTTATTTTATCTCTTTGTAATTGTTTGAATATTTTATGACACATTAGGTGATAGAAATATAAACTCAACACAAATGATAATTTTACAATCATCCAAGGCATTTTTAAATACGCAGGGTTTTTATACAACATCCAAAAGGCAAATATACTCGTCAAAATTGCGGAGGGCCACGCAATAATGTACCACAATCTTTTTGACATCAATTTGTATTGAGTTTGCAGAATTTTTTTAGCTGGTTCATCTATTTTTTCTGCTTCGGTGTGATAAATAAATAAACGAACAATATAAAATAAACCTGAAAACCAAGTAACTACAAAAATTATGTGTAATGCTTTTACATATAAAAAACCCATAATTTATTTTTTGATTTACGAATTGCGATTTTAGATTGGATTTGTAAATTGTAATTCTATTTATTTTCTTAAATATTTTCTATCAATATAAAATGTTCCGAAAGGAGTAATTGAAGAAACTAAAACAATTACAAAGGTTTTGGCACTCCATTTCTGTTCGGGTTTTATGATAATAGCTATAATAATATACAACATAAATAGGATTCCATGAGGCATTCCTAAAAACTTTACATATGATGGGTCTCCTAAAAAATACTTGATTGGTGTCGCAATAAGTAATAGCAGTAAGTAAGAAACTCCTTCTAAAAACCCAACAATTCTAAATATTTTTTTCATTTTAAAACTACTCCTCTGACCTTACGATATATAATAAAATTGGTGTAAAAGCAAGAAAATTAAATTCCTAACTCATTAAATAATTCCAATAATTTTGGGTTAGACGGTCTCGGTGCATTTGCATCTACAATGTTTCCGTCGGGGTCTATCAAAATAAAACGAGGAATACCATAAATTTGATAATCTTGTGTAAAACCTGTATCTTCTCCCGCGTGTAACTGAACGCCAGTTAAATTCTTGTCTGCAACCATTTCTCTCCATTTAGAACTTGCTTGCTCCCACGAGCCAGAAGTACGTTCATCATCGATAGAAATACTTACAAACTGAATATTTTTATCGTGATATTGTTTTTCAATCTTTTTTAGAGCAGGAATTTCTGCAATACAAGGACCGCACCACGTAGCCCAAACATCTATATAAACGTACTTACCTTTAAAATAATCTAATGAAGATTTTCCTCCTTTATAATTCGTATAATTTTTAAATTTAGGAGAAGGCTTACCTTTTGAAAGTCCTTTCATTGTTCCTTGTTCCGCTCTCTTATGTTTAGCATCGTAGTTGCTTTCTAAAAAATTAGACATATTTTGATATTCTTTATCGACAGTTGCTAAGAAAGTGCTGTCAGCATCTTTGTAAAGCGACGTAATGCTGTCAATACTGTACTTAATAGCCGTTACTTCGCTGTCAAAAGCAGACCTATCTAATGAAAATAAATTACTGTATCTTAAAGTTCTCATTACTAGTCTATAGTAAGCGGTTATACAGTTGTTACTAGAAGCTCCGTGACCAGTATATTTTAAGCTTTCTAAAAAAGAGTTATTGTCTGTTGCAAGCTTTAAATCGAAGCCGTTTTTTAAATAAATTAGACTTATGTCTATGTTTTTAAGTAATTTGTAGAGTCCGTCTTTATTAATTTTTAAGGTGTCGCTAAAGGCACCGTCACTGTTAATTACAATATCTTTTTTAAAATCCTCGCCAGTGATTGTCAAAATGGTATCCTTTGTATTCTCTATCTTCCCAGAGAAAGTAACATAATCGTTACGCTCTTTTTTGCATGATTGTATAATGGTGATTAATCCTATTAAAATGATTATTTTTTTCATTGATATTTTGTTTTTGATTGTGAGTGCAAATATATAAAATTATAAATTATAAATTCGTAATTCTTGCTAGGATAGGAAAGTGGTCTGAGCATTCTACGTCAAAAGTTTTGAAGTTATTTATTTCGATTGAATTATCTGTTAAAATAAAGTCAATTCGGGCGGAAAGAAAATAATCAAAAGTTTTTCCAAAGCCTTTGCCAGCCTCTACAAATGCGTCTTTCTTATTTTTTTTGATATTCTTGTAAACCCACGAAAATGCCGTATTATTAAAATCTCCACAGACTATTTTTTTGCCTTTCCACTGTTTTTCGTGTGCCATAAACTGCTCGGTTTGTGTAACTTGTTTTTTAAAAGTGTTTTTTAATCTGCCTAATAATTTTTCAGAACTTTGTTCTCCAAAATTCTCTTTATGAGGATTTATTTTTAAAGATTCTAAATGAATATTATAGATTCTTACGGTGTCTTTTCCTTTTAAAATATCAATAAAAATTGCATTATTGGAACTTTGTTTAAAATCTAACGAGCCGTAATTTAGAATTGGAAATTTAGAATAAATAGCCAGTCCAAATTTATTATTTTTAGTTTTTGTCTTGATATATTTATAAGGAAATTTAAAGCTGATTTTATCTGATTCATAAAATTCTTGGATTGATAGAATATCAGGATTTTTTTCGGTAATAAAATCAAAGGTTTTTTGAGCCAAATCTAAATCATTACTCCATTTATAGTAGTTAAACATTTTTACATTGTAACTCATAATTTTCACATCATTATTTAAGAAAATCTGCTTGTCAGAAAATTTATACAATGGAGAAGAAATCATTATTCCAGTCACTAAAATAGATGCGGATAACAAGAAGTGTTTTTTTAATTTTATCAGCCAATAAATAGCAAAAATTATGTTGACAAAAATTAAAAAAGGCACCAATAAACTCAATATGGCAAAAACTGGAATTATTTTTGGGGATACGAATGGCAGTGCGTAAGAGAGTAGCAAAAACGTTGCTAATATCGAATTAATCAAAAATAGGAACGAGTTTAAAATCGTATTCTTTTTCATTTATTTCCTTGTTTAAACAGAAATGCTTTTTCTTCCTCAGAAAGTGCGTCATAGCCCGACTTACTTATTTTTTCTAAAATGTGGTTTATTTTCTGTTGATTTGCATTACTATTTATTTTATTACGTGTATTTTTTCTTGTTTTGTAAACTGTTTTTAAAGGTTTTCGTTTTATTCTAAAAAAGGAAATAATTTTTTTCCAAACCAATATTTCTGTATTGCTCGCTTGATTTATGTACAAAAAACCGAACAAAGCACCGCCCAAATGTGCTATGTGTCCGCCAGAATTTCCTGCGGGAATTTGGATAATATCTAAAACTACCCAAATACCAGCCAAATACCATACTTTTATAAACCCAATTAAAGGAATTTTAAACTGATAATTAGGAATATAAGTTGCAATTCCAATAAAAATTGCTGAAATTCCAGCAGATGCTCCCAAAAGAATACTGTTTGAACTATCGTTAGCAAGAACAGGAAAATAATTATAACTTATCAGGAAAGTAACACCCCCAAAAACAGTGCCAAAAACATAGAAAGTAATTAATTGTTTTGGGGTGAAATATTCTAAAAATAGGTTTCCTGTAAAAAATAAGGCGATTAAATTTAGTAGGATATGAATAAAACTTATGTGTACAAATCCGTAAGTAATAATAGTCCACGGCTTACTGATAAAACTATCAAAAGTAGCGGGTAGAGTGAACCAATTTACTATAAAATTACTGTTAGCTTCAAATAAAAACTTTAATGTATTAAAGATAAATATCAATAAAAACACAGAAATATTAATATAAATTAATTTTTCTATAATATTAGCGTTTTTGAATTGTATTTGTATTTTTTCTAATATATTCATTTAATCGTAATTTAAAATTGAGAATTGAAAATAGTCAAATCATTAAATTGTGTAATCATAATTCTTAATTCTCTTACATCACTCTAAATTGATTTTGCCTCCAATACCAAACAATTACAAAGCCAATTAATGCACCGCCAATATGGGCGAAATGTGCTACGTTTCCTACAGAATATTTTGTTACTCCAAGAAACAAATCTCCAAGAAGCATTATGGGAATAAAATATTTTGCTGCAATTGGAACGGGGAAAAATATCAAGGCTAATTTTGCGTCTGGAAACATCATTCCAAAAGCTACTAAAATTCCGTAAACAGCACCAGATGCACCAACTGCTGGCGTGTGATATAAACTGTAAAATTCAGACATTTCTCTGTTAGTTAGCGTTATAATATTTTCATTATACCTCCCTGTTTCTAAAATATTTTGAATATTTGAGGCTGATAAACCAGAGCTTAATAATTCTTCGTAAAATCCATTAAATTGATAATAATTTACCAACGTATAAATTGCTCCAGCTCCTAAACCTGCCGAAAAATAGAAAAATATAAACTTATTTCTCCCCCACATTTGCTCCAATGGAGTTCCAAAAGCCCACAAAGCATACATATTAAAAGCTATGTGCATAAAACTGCCGTGCATAAAAATATGCGTAAAATATTGCCAAAACCCAAAGTGTTCATTTTCAGGAAAATACAATGCAAAAAACTGACTTAAATCTAAATTTAAAAATTGTGGAACAATAAATAATATTACATTTATTATAATTAAATGTTTTATTGCCTCGGTTAATCTCCCCATAGTAATCTGTTGTTAATGACTGCTAAAAATTGCGTCAATTTCTTTAATAGTTAATGTTTTAAAAGTTGATTTTGCGAAAGGAGAAATTGATGGTTCTTTGCAAGAGAACAGACCGTTTACCAATGTTTCTTGCTCTCTTACAGATAGTGTTGTTCCTGTTTTTATAGCCAATGATTTTGCGAACGATTTTGCCATTACATCAAAATGACTAAAGCTATTTTCGGGAACTTCTAATTTCATATCGTCTAATAATTGTTCTAAAATCAGAGTAATCTGGCTCTCTGTAATTGACGTTGGTATTCCTTTTACAACTACAGTTTCTTTGCTAAAAACATCAAACAAAAAACCTGCACTTTCCAAATCAGATTTCATTTTAAAAATCATCTCTATATCTGTAGCCGAAAATGATATATTCACAGGAAATAATAATTGTTGACTCATCGCTTCTTTAACGGTGATATTCTCCAAAAACTCCTCATATAGAATCCGTTGATGTGCCAGTGATTGACTGATGAGAACTATACCAGATTTGATAGAACTCAACAGATATTTTTTTTGAATTTGAAATGTTTTTCCTGCTTGAGTTTCTTTGTTATTTTGAAATAATTCTTCTTGATTTATACTTTCAGATGTATCGATAGAAGTGTATAAAGCTTCCCAATTTGACGTATCTTTTTTATGACTTGATTGATACGTTGATTTCTCTGTTTTAAACGGATTAAAATTGGGGTCAACCGTAATTTTTGGAATGCTAGATTCTAATGATTTTGTCTTAAATTTATATGGAGTGTCCAAACTCGTATCTCTGTTAAAATCTAATATTGGTGCCACATTATACTGTCCTAAACTATGCTTGACAGTTGCTCTTAAAATTGCATATAATGCCTTTTCATTATCAAATTTAATTTCTGTTTTTGTAGGGTGAATATTAATGTCTATACTATTTGGTGGCACTTGCAGATACAAAAAGTACGAAGGATGAGAGCCACTTTCTAACAGTCCTTCAAAAGCGTTGACCACAGCGTGATTTAAGTAAAAACTTTTTATAAAACGATTGTTTACAAAGAAGAATTGCTCTCCTCGTTTTTTCTTTGAAAATTTTGGTTTGGCAATAAATCCATCAATAGAAATAATATCGGTTTTTTCATTGATAGGGACTAATTTCTCATTCATTTTAGCTCCAAATATAGCTACAATTCTCTTTCTAAAATTATTTTCTTTTAGGTTATAAATTTCATTTCCGTTGTGATGCAAAAGAAACGAAATAGTAGGATGTGCCAAGGCAACACGTTGAAATTCATCAATAATATGCCGAGTTTCTACCGCATCAGATTTTAAAAAATTTCGCCTCGCAGGAATATTATAAAATAAATTTTTTACAGTAACACTCGTTCCTTTTGATGTAGAAATAACGTCTTGCGAAATAATTTTGCTGCCTTCTATTTTTATTTGAGTACCCAACTCATCGTTTTCTTGCTTGGTCTTTAGCTCTATATGTGAAATAGCTGCAATGGAAGCCAACGCCTCGCCACGAAAACCTTTGGTATTCAAATTGAATAAATCTTCCGCATTTTTGATTTTGGAAGTTGAGTGGCGTTCAAAAGATAATCGTGCGTCGGTTGCACTCATTCCTTTCCCATTATCTATCACTTGTATTGATGTTTTGCCAGCGTCTTTCAACAATAATTTAATAGAAGTCGCACCAGCATCAATAGCATTTTCGAGCAATTCTTTGACTACAGAAGCTGGTCGTTGGACTACTTCTCCTGCGGCAATTTGGTTTGCAACATGGTCTGGTAAAAGTTGAATAATATCTGACATTATTTTTTTGAGAATATTGATAAATCAAAATCTATGATATAAAGGAATATAAATACTAAAATAGCGATTATAATCATAATTGTTTTATTAAAACCGCTATCTTTAGAATTTTTAAATTCATTAACAGCCGTTTTTAAATTTGCTTTTAGCCCTTTATTTTTTCCTACACTAGTCCTAAATTTATCCAATTTATGTTCTATTTTATAAGGATTTTCTTCTCCCTTATAAAATCTAGGTTTATAATCAAATTTCTTATTTGTGCGTTTAAAAATTTTCATAGATTTGTTAAAATAGGATTATTTTATGATGATAAAATAACCATAAAAAATACGCATCAAAATTACAGAAATAAAAGCAAATGGTCAAATTAGTATTAAACTTCGTTTGATAATAAATTTAGTTTCCGTCTATTTTGATTACAAAGTTTTAAAAATTGGTGTCCGCTCAAAAAACAGTGGCAACCTATTTTTCTCACAAAAATAGTCAAGCAAAACCAGTTTATAAAGCGGTAAAAAAAGTCAATATTTATAGTGTTTTTTAGATTACTTTTTTGGATATTTACACATGCAAAATCAAGAGGTTTTTAATCAAATATCTAAAATTGACACATCGTCAATAAAAGACTCATCATTAAAAAACAAACTTGATTTATCGCTTAATCTAGTTGAAAATCTACAACAAGAAATTATTGAACTAAAAAAAACAAATGATTAGTCAAAATCAAGAAAGGGTAACACTAACCGATTTAATAAAATAGAAAACCTGATGTGACATTGTTTTTTGAGCGGATACTTACAAACCAATAGCGAGCTTCAATATTGTTTTGATATACGACAAACAATCACTCACAAAAACTTATATGCAATAACTGACATCTTGTACAAATACAGAGAAAAAATAGACACTTTTTTGTACAATCGCGTAACTAATCTATTTAATTTAGACGATAAATTAGTAATTTTTGATATAAGCAATACCTATTTTGAAACACGTAAATCCGATAGTAAACTAGCTAAATACGGAAGAAGTAAGGAAAAACGAAACGATTGTTCTTTCATAATTTTTACAGGCGTTATAAACGCTCAAGGATTTATACGTCATTCGAGAATCTATCAAGGCAATACTCCTGATACCGCCACATTGAACGATATGATTGAAGATTTAGAAAAATGCAATACATCTTCAGTAAAACAAACCATAGTTATAGATGCAGGTATATCAACGGAAGATAATATAGAACTCATAAAACAAAAGGTGTTTATTTTATTAGAACCAATTACGAAAATCCGAAGGAAAAACAATTATGGGATATTTACAATACTATTAGAGAGGTAGAATATACTTTTAGATGCTTAAAATCAGACCTGAATATAAGACCTATCCACCACTAAAAAGACCAGAGAATAGAGGCTCATATTTATCAAACAATATTAGCATATCAACTGGTAAATACAATAAGATATATGCTAAAAGAAAAGGATATACACCATGATTGGAAAAATATTGTACGCATTATGAACACCCAAACCATACAAACTATAGAACTGCCAACAGACAAAAAAACAATACAACTAAGAAAACCCAGCAAAGCCATAGAACAAGCTCAGAAAATATATACCGCCACAGGACGCAACCTTACACAAACACCAATAAAAAAATATGTAGTGTACCACTAAATCTTGAACCCCGCGTATCTATTGATATTAAATTAGATAATGGACAAGTTGGGTTAAGTAAATATACTAACAAATTAGTTAGACAATATACCAAAAAAAATCAATCTATATAATGAGCAAGAAATCAAAGCTATACAACATAAAATTAACCGAAGACCAAGAAAAAATCTATTTTATAAATTTGTAAACCAAAATTTACCGCTCTATATAATCCTGAAACGCATCTTGGGTCAACGCTTTTCCTAGCTCTAAAGATTTTTGCGGATTAGAGCCATCATAAAAAATACTGCTTTTACTTACATAATCATAAACTGAAGTGCCGTTCTCTGTAATGGTGCCAAATCCTTTGTTAAAAATATAGTGAATATAATGATTTGTAGATTCTTTGAACAAATTATTACCCCATACAAACTCCGAATTATCACCGCCCAACATCTCTAATAAAGTATAAGAAAAATCTATTTGAGAGGTAAGATTAGTGTTTTCTTCACCTGTGTTTTCAAGAGCTCCGCCTATCCAAATCATAGGAATTTTAAATCTTTTTGGCGAATTAAAAACACCTTTGAGCTTAGGATACGGATGTCCGTGGTCTGCTACAATAATTATCAAAGTATTATCCCACCAACTTTGCTGTTTTGCTTCTCTAATAAAATCTCCGACCACTTTATCGGTGTACGCCATACTGCTTCTAAATTTGTTTTCTTCGGAGTTCTTTCCAAATTTATAAATCCCGGGGAATTCGTAAGGCTCGTGGCTTGTTAAAGTAAACCAAGATGCAAAAAACGGCTTTTTATCCATAGCGTTTATATCGGAAATAAACTTGTTTTTAACCACTTCATCATGCACGCCCCATTTGGAATTCCAATCCTTTTTGCTAAAACTGTCCGAGTCTATTATTTTATCAACCTTGCCATTTAACATATAAGTATTTAAATTTCCAAAATTCATATCTCCACCGTAATAAAACGAAGTATAATACCCTAATTTATTCATTTTATCGGTTAGCATAGGTAGCGATTTTGCTTTGCTAGGTATTTTAATGATGCTTTTATCCGGCTGCGGATAATACCCACTAAAAATTGAAACTAATCCTTTATCACTACGGTCTCCATTGGCATAAAAATTTCTAAATAAAATACCTTCTTTGGATAAATTATTCAGGTTTTCAGTTACACTCGGCTCTCCTCCAAGCGGAGCTACAATTTTAGCGGTCAAACTTTCCCAGATAATTAGAATTATATTTGGTCGGCTATTTTTTAACTTCGGATACCAAATAGAATCTGCTGAAGAGCCAATTAAAGATTGTCTTTGCGTATGAATTAATTGTGTAGCCTTGTGTGAATCCATCTCTATAAAACGATTAGTTTTATCGTGAATTCCGTGCGTGTAGGAGTGTAGTAAATTCCACGTATAATTTAAAGAAGCGTGATTTACAAAGGGTTTGGTAGAAAAATATACGTTACTTTGATTAATCGGTATTTCTTGAAAACCGCCTCTCATTACAATTACTAAAGAAGCAAAAACTAAAAATAATACAGGAAAATAAATATAGTGCCCTTTTTCGAATGAATGTACTTGCGAGCGTATCACTTTTCGGAATATATAACAGAAAATAAGCGACAGTAAAATCCATACAATAACGCCAATAGCTATCTTTTTTGATTCCATAGAAGCAAACATAATGCTCGGCGTATCTATGTGAATAAACGCAGTAGCATCCAAGCGGGTTCCCCAAAAATCGTATAAATTTAAGTCAATAATCATCAGCAAAGTGGTTATAAAAATTAAAAGATAGGTATAACTTAATATGCTATCTTTGGTAAATTTATTTGGCAACCATATAGAAAATAGTATTATTAGGAATGGAAATAAAGAAATATACGCCGTTAGAGAAGCGTCTAATTTAAATCCATTTACAAATATTTTTAGAAAGTCAGAAAATTCAATTTCACTCGATTTATTAAAATAATACAGTATAAAAATTAACTTACTGATTATAAAATATCCAATCCACAAAAAGAAATAGACGACATTAAATATAATACGTTTTCTTAAATATTTCATACACTGATTGAGGTTTTTAGGAATTTTTTATCACTTTAGGAAAATCTCAAAAAAAAGTTAAAGGTAATCAAAATTGTATAATTGAGAATTGAAAATTGTAATTCATAATTAATTTATATCAAATATAGTTACAAAAGTACTTATCTTCGCGTCTTTAAATATGAATCTTTTTTATGAGTATTTATAACGAAAATAACCTTAAAATATACAATTCACTTTCAAAAAGTAAAGAACTTTTTAATCCATTGACCGAAGGTAATATTGGTATGTACGTCTGTGGACCAACGGTTTACAGCAATGTTCACTTGGGAAATCTCAGAACTTTTATGTCTTTTGACATCGTGTTTCGCTATCTATTGCATCTCGGCTACAAAGTTAGATATGTACGCAATATTACGGACGTAGGTCATTTAGAAAACGATGCAGACCAAGGCGAAGACAGAATCTCCAAAAAGGCTCGTTTAGAGCATATAGAACCTATGGAAGTTGTACAACGTTATACCGTTGACTTTCATAAAACGCTCCAAAAATATAATTTTTTACCCCCGAGTATAGAGCCAACCGCCACTGGCCATATTATTGAGCAGATAGAAATGATTGAAAAAATCATAAAAAAAGGAATTGCTTATCAAGTAAACGGTTCTGTATATTTTGATGTGATTAAATACAATAAAAATGGCAACTACGGAATTCTTTCTGGCAGAAAAATAGAAGATGCAATACACAATACAAGAGGTTTATACGGACAATCAGAGAAGAAAAATCCGCAAGATTTTGCCTTGTGGAAAAAAGCCGATGAACGCCACATTATGCACTGGAAATCTCCGTGGAGCGACGGTTTTCCCGGGTGGCACTTGGAATGTTCTGCAATGAGTACAAAATATTTGGGCGAGCAATTTGATATTCACGGTGGCGGAATGGACTTAAAGTTTCCGCATCACGAGTGTGAAATAGCACAATCTAATGTATCTGTGGGAAAAAATCCGGTAAACTATTGGATGCACTCTAATATGCTTTTGTTGAACGGTCAAAAAATGGCTAAATCAACAGGAAATTATGTGTTACCCGATGAGATATTAACAGGAAAAAACAATATTTTGAGCAAGGCTTTTGCTCCGAGCGTTGTACGATTTTTTAATTTACAGGCACATTATAGAAGTATTTTAGATTTCTCTAGCGATGCTTTGGAGGCTTCAGAAAAAGGATACTTTAAATTGATGGACGCTGTAAATTCCCTTAAAAATATTGAGGCAGATACCGTGTCTTCATTTGATATTTATAAGTGGAAAAATCAATGCTATTCAGCTATGAACGATGATTTTAATACACCGATTTTAATTTCACATTTATTTGAAGGAGTTAAATTCATCAATCAATTAAAAGAAAAAAAAGCTACTCTAACAGGTGTTGATTTGGCGGAATTTAAAAACACAATAAACACTTTTGTATTTGATGTTATGGGTTTAACTGACGAGTCAAAACAAGACACTTTAGATAAAATTGACGGAGTAGTAAAGTTACTAATTAAACTGAGAGATGAAGCAAGAGAGAATAAAGATTGGGCATTGTCAGACCAAATTAGAGATGAATTGTTGTTATTAGGAATTCAATTAAAAGACGGGAAAGTGAGGGAGTAGAATTTTGATTTACGATTTACGATTACACGATTTGAAAATTTAATGATTAAACAATTTACATAATTATCCAATTCAACTTGAATAAAATAATAATATATCCGTTTATTGTATTGGTTCGTTTTTATCAAGTAGCCATTTCGCCATATACTCCATCTGTTTGTAGATACTCGCCAACCTGTTCTAATTATACGATAGAAGCATTAAAAAAGCAGGGATTATTTAGAGGAAGTTGGCTGGCAATTAAAAGGATATTTAGTTGTCATCCTTGGGGAGGAAGTGGCTATGACCCAGTCCCAGAAAAAGATAAATTTTGAATTAAGTTACTCAAGTTTCGCAGTTCCAAAGATACTATAAATATTAAATTTTAGGTAACTACTTAGGTGATTTAATTTGCTTGTTATCAGTTAGTTAAAAAAGAAAAATGTATCCGCTCAAAAAATAGTGGCAACCTATTTTTCTCACAAATATAGTCAAGTAAAACCAGTTTATAGAGCGGTAAAAAAAGTCAATATTTATAATGTTTTTTAGTTTACTTTTTTGGATATTTACACATGCAAAATCAAGAGGTTTTTAATCAAATATCTAAAATTGACACATCGTTAATAAAAGACTCATCATTAAAAAACACACTTTATTTATCGCTTAATCTAGTTGAAAATCTACAACAAGAAATTATTGAACTAAAAAAAACAAATCAATCTCTTAGAGATGAAATAAACAGGATTAGCAAGTTCATATGTGCAGACTGATATTACCGGGTCTCGTGTTTGTGGAAAAAATAACTACTCCAATATTATCACCAACAAACTCTTTACAAGCTATACTACCACTGTTGGAAAAAGTCATTTAAACGTTCTATCAGCCTTTCAAGAGTTAAAAATAAAAAAAATCTGCTTTAGTTACAGCCTATTATCTCTACCAAGATGAAATCCCAAAGGTGTCTTGTTTGGTAAGTGACAACGCTCCCGAGTACAACAAAATATCTACTGAACTTCAAGCCCTATGTTGGGTTCACGATGCGAGATATTATAAAAAACTAGAGCCTGTTTTAGAAATACACCGCAAAAAACTAACCGATTTTACAGCCTTGTATTGGAAATACTATCACAAACTGATAGTATATAAAAAAACGCCTACTGTAAAATTAGCTAACAAAATGAGTATTGATTTCGACGAATTGTTTACAACCAAAACAAACTATTTTCAGTTAGACAAACTGGTAGTGGCTTAAATCCGTTGGCTCTCTTTGTAAGTACCTGATTTATAATAGTACTTTTCGATATACATTCCAATCACATTATCGTAAATTTGTTCATTTTTGGAAAAACAAATGGTCTTCCTGTTGAGTCTTTTCCTATAGTGTGTATATTGCTTGGCAGAAGCCTGCTGTATGCACACCAATCATCGGTATAATATTGACCAATTAGAGTGTCTTTGAGCAAGTCAAGAAGTTTTTCAAAACTCTTATCAGTGCGTCTTCCATTTACCCAAGCTAAAATAATTCCCGAACTTTTATCCATCGCATACCAAGTCCGTCGTTGATTATCTTTGCTACCCACATAATACCAAAACTCGTCTGCCTCTGCTGTGCAATAAAAACTTATTTCCAAAGAATTAAAATTTTTTGACTTCTTCTTTATCGAGCAAATATGGGTTCACTTTTGTCGTTTTTTTTTAATGTGAGCTGTTACCGTATCCTTACTTATTTTAAGAACTCTACCAATATCTCGAGTTCCTGAACTGTTTAGTAACATCTCATCTATTTGTTCTCTGACTCCTATTTTATAGGCATTATTAGGTGTAATTTAATATGAAACTCCGTTTACAATATTTGCAGCGATAACATTGCTTTGATTGTTGATTCTTACCATTTTTCTGTAAATCTGTTGAGGCACAATAGCGACATGATAATTTTTGAAAATGTTCCATCTTTTTTTATAAAGATAAACATTCTCAATTTATTTATGACACTACCGAAAAATTAAGGATATTATCAAAATTTGCTTTTACTGTATTTGCAGAGGTATAAAATGTTTCTAACTTTTCTTCAAATGTATCTTCAATCCATTTAGCAAAACGTTCTTTAGCTATTAATCTATCGGTGTTTTCATATATACTTCTAAACTCAAGAGTGTGTTTATAAGCTGTTTCTAAATGTGGATATAATTTGAATAACAATGTTGCTCTTTGCTTTTGATTTTCTGTCCAATCATTAGGTTTTTTAGCTATAATGTACCTGCTTCTAGCTAATAATTTCTTTAACTTGTTTTCTCGATTCCATAGGTAGCTTTTCTAACACTTTAATGATGTCTTCTGAACGTGTTCCTTTTATAGAAGCGACCATAGTACCTCCTTTAGATTTCCCTTTCTTATTCGTTACAAAAGTGTAGAGTTCTCCTTTAGAAAGACTTACTTCATCAATGCTTAGATATTCATTTATATTTTTAGGGAAAAGCATATAATCTTTTGAGTGACCTCTCTGTTCTCACTTATTAAAACCACTACTATACTTTTTGTATTGACGCCTTAACTTGTATGATTTTATATCATAATAACTAGCAATATTACTAATGGTGTCTTCTCGAGTATCTATCTGTATCTTTTAAAAAATCAGAAAGCTCCTGTGTTAAATTTACCAAAGCAAAACAGACCGACGGAAACTATTTATACTGGTGGTGAGAGTGAATGTAAAATAGGAGAGGTATCGAACCTGTCCCGTTTTAAGCAAAACGAAACCTCTGAATCCTAATTGCCCGATTATGAGAAAAAAAGAAAAATTAATATTAAAAACGGTCAACCTTATTTAGGGACGTACAGATGCACTACAAGGTAAGAGTTGATGGCAAAATAGAACATAAAGCACTTTATAATATACTGGGAATCAATAAAGAAGGATATAAGGAGGTTTTAGGAATGTATATTTCTGAAAGTGAAAGAACTAACTTTTGGCTACAGGTATTAGCGGATTTACAACAGCGAGGATTAGAAGATATTTTAATTGCCTGCACCGATAATCTAAACGGATTTAGTGAAGCTATTTCAAGTATTTATCCAAAAACTCAGATTCAAAAATGTATTGTTCATCAAATTAGAAACTCTCTAAAATATATTGCTTCTAAGGATCAAAAGGAGTTTATAAAAGACTTAAAATTGGTTTATAGGGCGATAAATAAGCAAGTAGCCGAAGATGAATTACTGAATTTAGAACAAAAATGGGGGGGAATATCCTGTAGTAATAGAGAGTTGGAACCGCAACTGGGAGGAGCTTTAGCAGTATTTTGAATACACGGAACCTATTCGCAAAATAATCTATACAACCAATGCCGTAGAGGGGTTCCACCGTCAAGTAAGAAAAGTAACCAAAACAAAAGGAGCTTTTACAAGCGATATGGCACTTTTAAAATTAGTGTATTTAGTAACGAAAAATATTGAAAAAAGTGGACGAGTCCAATCCAAAATTGGAGTTTGTCTATTCAACAATTATATATTAAATTTGGCGATAGAGTTCAATTAGATATAAACCAGAATGCAAGCAGTACGTGACGCTACCGCTGAGGCTCATTTTAAAAACATAGTAAAAAAATAGCAGACAGAGTTTAAATTACACTCCCAGAAGTTTATGAGTGAAAACATATTTGACAACTTAATCAATCGTATGGTTATTGCTCAACCCTGTTACATCAAAAATATTAGTGTGTGAATGCTTAAGTCAATTGAATAATATTCTTCTCCAGATTCTAATATTATAGAAAGAAAATGCTGTTTTATACCCATAAGGTAGGTTTTCTTCACCTATATCTTTTCCATTTAAAAGATTGCCTCCGTAAAATTGTAATTCTGGTTCATCTGTAATCACTTCCATAACTCTCTCTGGTGTTGGATATTGAAATATTGCCGCACGCCTTAATCAATAGCACTCCTACTAAATAGACTCCATATATAATACTTGTTGTTACTCATTTTAATCCCATTTAACAATTTCAATTTCTTCATTATTCTTTACAAAAATCATTGAATTACTGGTATTTGTACTCAGCTTTTTAATATGCCGCACCTCTCCTTTTACAAACAGACCGCTTTCATACATTGGAACAGGTTTAAATTCTCCTTTACCATTTCCTTTTAAATATAAACCAATACTTGCATCATTTCTAGGTGTTTCTACTTCGGCTCCATAAAGGTTTCCTGCAATGACCATATCCAAGTAACCATCTTTATTGAAATCTTCAATTAAAATATCATTTATTGATGAAGTTTGTGCTTCATTAGGTAATATTCGAGGAATAAAGACACCATTTTTATTTTCAAAATAGGTATTCGCGAATGTCTGTGCTTCATAGTTTACTGATGCGTTTAATTGATATTCTCCATAAACATCTACTAAAGAAGCACTTCCAAATTCATTATATGTTTTAAACTTTTTTTTGATAAAAGGCATTTGCTCAGAGCTACATTGCCTACCTCTTAAAGGGTATAAATTCTCTCCTTCGTAATAGCCTAATACAATGTCTATAGTACCTGTTTTATCAAAGTCTTCTGCATAAATCTTAAAAGGGTGATCGACACTTGCTTTATACTTATAGTTTAGACCTAAATTACCAACAACTAAATCTAAATCTCCGTCTTGATCAAAATCGGCTGCTTTTATAGTATTCCACCAACCTACATTATTTTTAAATCCAGATTCTTCACTAATCTCAATAAACTTTTCTCCTGTATTTCTAAATGCTCTAATAGCCATCCACTCTCCTACAACTATTAAATCTTTAAGATTATCATTATCTAAATCGATAACAAGAGCGTCTGTAACCATTCCTATATTTTCCAATTCTGGGAGCATTGAAGATGCTACAGATATGAATTTAATCTCTCCATTACTACTATCATTTCTAAGCAAATAACTACTTACTGGTAAAGGATACTTTCCTGGATATTGCCTACCGCCTACAAAGATATCTAAATCGCCATCATTATCAAAGTCTATAGTCTTCACTTTAGAACCACTTATGTTAAATAGCGGGAGTGCCGTTTTGTTGTAAACAAATTTACCCTGCTTGTTTTCATACAGTCGATCTTGATACCCATTTGCGTTAACTTCTTTTTCGTTACCTCCACTAACCACATACAAGTCTAGGTCACCATCATTGTCAGAATCAAAAAACAAGGCATCTACATCTTCATATACCTTTTCTTTTTTCCAAAAGTCTTCTTGAATCTCCTTAAAAACCCCATCCTCATTTTGGATAAATAGCTTTGGTTCTTGATTTTGAGCTCCACCAAAGTACACATCATCTATACCATCACCATTAATATCACCGGTAGCCATAGCTGGCCCAAATTGCGACATTTTATGAGGTAATAAACTTTCTCTAGTAAAATCATCAAAGGTATTTTCTTCATGCTTCCAGTTTAAACCTATATTTTCGGGTAACATAGAGGTGAATAGCGTATTGGAAGTAGGAGATTTTTCAACTACATGTTCAATTTCAGCATCTTTATAGTCTAATACTATTTCTTGGTTAGTATTTACTGCTTTTAATGTTTGTTGCTTGCCATCTGGCCACTTAACAATTAATTCATCAATAACTTCTGTATTACCTACTCCAAAATGTAATTTGGAGATACTAGCAGATTGAAAGCCTCTACTTGCATAATTTTCCAGTATTTGAATTTGATCATCATTTTTTAAAATTACTCGTGCACCTATTCCATTCGAATTATTTTCAGAACCTTTCAACTTAACACTAACATAGTTATTCGTATTTATATCGGTTGAGTTATTTTCATAGATTAAAGCAAAATCGTCTGAATTATTTACTACAATATCCAAATCACCATCACCATCCAAATCTACATAAGCCGCTCCATTTGAACAGGTAGGATATTGACTAACGTTTTGCTTGGAAAACCCTTGACCTTTTTCATTTTTAAAGAAATAGTTTGGTCTAAATCGTTCGGGCATGCTATCTAATAGTTCCATCACCAAATCTTTCGCTAGCTCCTTATTTTGCTTTGTATTCACTTTATGTGTTCGATAAAATTCAGCAAACTTAAGATACTTATATTTATTGTAGTCGTTATTTCTAAAATCACGCTTTACTCCATTTGCCACAAAAATATCCTTCCAACCATCATTATCCATATCAAAAACTAGTGGACCCCAGCTCCAATCTGTACTAGATACACCATACATTTGTGCCACGTCGGAAAAACTAGGAATTAGATTTTTACTATCTTTCATTCCATTATTGATTTGCAGAGCATTATACATATATTGATTGTGCAAACCTTTATTTACTAAATCATCAAAGAGTTCTATATTCATCCCACTCATAGACGTTTTAATATCGTAATTGTATTCAGAAGTCATATCTACAGTAATAAAATCTAACCATCCATCATTGTTAACATCAGAGATATCATTTCCCATAGAGAAATAAGAAATATGATTAGTTGCTTGATTCATTACTTCCTTAAAAGTGCCATCATATTGGTTTAGGTATAAATGATCTTTTTCAGAAAAGTCCTGACCTACAATTATATCAGGCCAAGTGTCGTTATTTAAATCTCCAATAGCAATCCCTAAACCAAAACTGATGCTATTATTTATGATACCACTATTCTTTGATACATCTTTATAAATACCATTCTCATTTTTAAAAAGTGCGGAGCTTTGTCTCATGTTAGGAGTAGCTAACAATTGATCTAAATAGGCAGTATCATAAGGTCGAGTAGCATGGTTAATAAGGAACATGTCCAAATCCCCATCTTTATCATAGTCAAAAAAAGTAGCTTGCGTAGATAAATAAGGTATATCTAATCCGTATTTGGCTGCTTGTTCGTCAAATATTGGTCTTCCTTTTTCATCATTACCAATATTTACAAAGAGTTCATTTCTTGTCCTATTTATGTCTTTATAATTACCAGACTTACAGACATAAATATCTTGCTTTCCATCTACATTAATATCTACTACTGTTACACCTGTGGGGAAACCTTTTTTCTTTCCTTTATCCACGGGCATTTCTAAACCTTCAAATTTTAAACCACCTTTATTTAAGTAAAGCATATTGGCTTTTAGGTTTGAAACAAAATACAAATCCTGAAGTTGGTCACCATTGAAATCTGCTACTGCCACACCTCCTCCATTATAAAAATACTCATAAAAGATCCCATTTAGGTTTCTGGATTCTGTTAACATATTTTTAAACTTAATACCTGTACGCTCATGATTCCTAACTGTGAACAAAGGTAAATCAAAGAAGCCTTCTTGCTTACTCTTTTCAGGGTTTTTACAGGCAGATATTACAATTATCAAAAAAATACATATTCTTTTAATCATAAGTTAAATGGGTTTGATGAGTACTTTTAATTAAATATAAAGTGTCATTATATTCATTAAAAGCAACTGAAAATGATGTAAAAAGCAAGAAATAAATAATTATTCCCTGCTTTTTGACTTACATCAATTAAAAACTAACTCAAAATTTCACAAGCGTTTAATTTAATTAGACATCCCCCGAAAAATATATTTAATAGTTTCTCAGGTATTGATTTTACTGATAATTTAGGTTAAAATAAGCCTGAAAAACATTTTTGAACTTTCTAAAAAACACGTTATTTAAATTATTGATAATTAGCAATTTAATTTTCTAAAATTCTTCTAAAAGCAGAAAAACTAAAAAAACAGGGGATGGCTAATTTAATTTAAATACAAATATTACCACCCGTTAATTTGTTTGGCTGCAGGATTTTTATCAATTTCACCCTGTGGAATAGGTAATACATAAAGTTTCTCAGGGAAACTACGCATCTCAACATCAATACCGCTATAGGTAAAAGTTCCATCAGCTTCTTTTACTATTTTTATACCTTTTACAGGACCATTAAGTAAATCTACTGCAATACGCCATCTACGGATGTCAAAAAAGCGGTGTTCTTCAAAAGCAAGCTCTATTCGTCTTTCCTTTCTAATTTTTGCTCGCATTTCGTCTTTAGTTAAACCAGCTGGTAAGTCTGGAGCAGTAATTCCCGCTCTCACGCGTATATTCCTAATAGCTTGGTATACTGTAGCATCTGGACCTACTGCCTCATTTTGTCCCTCAGCATAATTTAATAATACTTCCGCATACCTTAAAAATATCCAATCTTGGTCACTGGATTGAGAATAGATTGCTCGTCCTTCAACATGGAATTTACGTAGGAAATACCCCGTGTCGTTTTCCTCTGAACCTCCTTCAAACAGTTCGATTTTTTTCCCTCTAAATGTAGCTTCATTATGTACAACAGTAGCTTCAAAGCGTGGATCTAGATTATCAAATGGCTTATTCGCATCATATAATGACGATGTACCTTGTGAATCTCCATCAACCATATCATAAACATCCACAAAATTTTGTGTTGGTAGGTTTCCACCCCAACCTAGGTCACTTGCACCTTTGAAACTTCCAGGAGTATTCCAAACATCCCAACCAGCTCCACCTCCTTGGTGGACTTTATCTGGAAATTGAAATTTCTTTGCAAATATAATTTCATCGTTATCTTTTTCTAAGAATATAGTTCTATAGTCACCGAAAAGCGAATATCCATCTACCTTTTTAGCTGCTGCTGCTGCCTCAGCCCAACGTTCCGCGTAAAGATATATACGGCTTTGAAGTGCATAAGCTGCACCAACGGTGGCTCTACCTGCAGCAATATTTCCTTTTGTAGGCAATGCTGCAGCTGCTTTGTCTAAATCACTTATCATAAAATCAACAACTTCAGCATAAGTTGCACGTGGAATTTGAAGATCGTCATCAAGAGTCAAACTTTTCGCTACAAGAGGTAATCCAGTAGGCTCTCCTCCACTTGACCTTAACCCAAACAGCCTTAAAAGATCGTTATAAATAAAAGCTCTTAAAAAATAAACTTCTCCTTTCAATCTTTCACTAAGCTCCACATCATCCAATCGATCTAAATTCTCTATAGCAACATTGGCTCTTCTAATTAAACCATAAGAAATAGGCCAAGTGTTTCCCCAAGGTACGTTAGTAGGTAAAAAATTTCCGGTCTTTAACAATTCAGAATGTTGCCAATTTATCGTAGACGAAGTAGCACCATCATCGGTTACTCCATCTAATATATATAATCCGCCGCCCCATCCATCGTAGCTTCTATCAAAACCTGAAGGCAAACCACTATAAAGACCATTTACAAATTGTATGGCTCCTTGAGGGTCCGTCCATACCAATTCTTCGGTAAGAGATTCTTTTGGCACCTGATCCAAAAGACCCTTCTCACAACTTAACATCATTGAGGTGCCTACTATAAGTATACAACCTAGCTGTAATAAATTCTTAATTTTTTTCATAATTATATTTTTTTTAAAAGTTAACATTTATCCCTATACTCCAAATCTTTAATTGTGGATAGTTCCATGCTCGAGCATGTGCAGTCTCAGGGTCATAATCTTTGATATTACTCCAGGTAGCTATGTTATTACCATTGATATAGATACGAGCACTTGTTATAAAATTTTGCTTAATCTTATCTAAAGGTAAGTTATAAGCTAATTCTATGTTCTTAAGACGAAGGTAGGACGCATTTCTTATCCAATGTGATGATTGTTGTTGGTTTCTACGCGCATCAACTAAAACACGTGGCTCATTGGTATTGGTGTTTGTTGGCGTCCAACGATTTAAGTTTTTCCTCAAGTCTCCATTGTTTACAAAGAAAGGCCATGCAGCTTCACCGCTAACATACTGATCAACATCTGCAGCTCCTTGTAACAGAAAAGAAAGCTCAAAATTCTTATAATTTAGATTGGCGTTATAACCAAAAATTAGTTTTGGGATATTAGAGCCTCCTATTGCAGTTCTATCAAAACTATCTATTATTCCATCTGGTACGCCATCTGGTCCATTGATATCTTGATACCTAACATCTCCAGATCCCGGAGTACTACCAAATGCTGTTTGAGTTGGCGCACTATCTACCTCTCCTTGAGTTTGGAAAAGACCTAATGAAACCAGACCAAATTGTGTTCCTAAAGGTTGCCCTGTTCTTCTTATGTTTATATTATCCGATTCAGGTTCATCTATAAACACTACTTTGTTAATGGTATTGGTTAGATTTGCATTCATGCTATAGCTAAAGTCTTCATTTACCCTATTTCTGTGTCCCAAAGCAATTTCAAACCCTTTATTATCTATTTTTGCTAAATTCTCAACTGGCAAACCTACGCCCAAAAGACTTGGTACAGAAAGATTTCTTTGACCAAGAATATCACTCCTCTTATCAGAAAACACATCTAAACTTGCAGATAATTTCCCTTGCCAAAAGGAAGCATCTACCCCAATATTAAGCTTTCTAACTGTTTCCCAAGTTACAAGAGGATTAGGAAGACGCCCTTCATTAACAACTGGCTGAACATTACCACCTTGAAAAACAGCAGCACCACTCCGACTGTAAGACTGTAAATACAAAAATGATTGACCTCCTAGTCTATCGTTCCCCAAAACTCCATAAGATACTCTAAGTTTTAACAAATCCATAGTCGTCGATTCTTGTAGAAAAGGCTCATTAGAGATGTTATAGGATAGTGAAGCCGACGGGAAAAAGCCCCACCTATTTCCCGGAGCAAACTGTTCTGAAGCATCTGCTCTAAAACTTGTTTCGAGCGAGTATTTATCGTCATAGGACCAATTAAACCTTCCTACAACGCCTTGTCTTCCTGATGCCCCTGAAAAACCACTATTATTACGTGCATCATTAGAAGCTCCAAAATTTAACTCGTCTACACCTATGGTAAACTCATTTCGATTTGCACTTAAAGAACTAAAAACATCTTTGGTTTGTGTATAAAGCAGTAATCCTGTAAAATTACTTTTCCCGATAGCTTTTTTATAATTTAAGTGTGTTTCTAGGGTAATACTGCTACCATCCCAAACGTTTTGATCAAGAGATGAAGGTGCCGTTTGTTCTGTAAATGTTCCGTCTGATTGACGGGAAAAAAATGGTGTTCTAGTAAATGCCCACTTTTTTGCCTTTCTATAACTTTTGTCATAAGATGCTATTCCTATAATTGAAAGCCCATCTATAAACGGAATCTGTTGTTCTATTTGAATACGACTTAAAAAGGTTTGATTGTTATTTATTCTGTATCCATTCTCTGGTAAAGTTAAATACGCAGGACCACTAGAATACCCACCATTTGAAAACTTTATAGGGAGCTGGTCTCGTCGTTGAGAAATCCATCTAAAGACCTCTGTTGACACTACATTATTAGTAGCTTCATTTCTTCCTGAAATATCAAAAGATAATTTTGTGGTGTTGGTTACGGCAGCATCAATATTAGACCTAAAGTTGTACCTTTTAAAATTATTAGAAGGCACAATTCCGTCTTGATTTACAAATGAAAATGATGCAGCATATTGTACTTTTTCAGAACCTCCGCTTGCAGAGATATTGTAAGAGCGAATAGCAGCTGTTTTATCTAAAACAGAGAGCCAATCTGGATTAGGATGTGTATCTGGGCTACTACCATCCAAATATTTTTGCACATCGTCGTCTGAATAACGACGCGCAACACCAGAATTGTCTGACGCTTCGTTATGCAGTTTGGCAAATTCGTAAGAACTCACAAAATCCGGGTCTCTAGTTCGCTCCTGAATCCCATAAGTAGAAGAAAAACCAATCTGCATCTTACCTGCCTTACCTCTTTTTGTAGTAACAAGAACAACTCCGTTACCACCACGAACACCAAAAACCACAGCACTAGCCGCATCTTTAAGTATCGAAAAAGTTTCGATCTCACTAGTTGCCAATTGAGAAAAATCTCTACTGAGCCGTACAATACCGTCTATTACATAAATAGGAGAAGAATCTCCGGTAGTACCTATACCCCTGATTAGGATATTTGAACCGTCACTACCAGGCTCTCCTGAAGTCTGTTTAGCAATAATACCAGTAGCATTACCAACCAAAGCATTACTCAAGTTTGCCGTTGGATTACGAGCTATCTCTTCATTACTTATTTGCGAAATAGACCCTGCTATATCGCTACGCTTCTTCGAACCGTATCCCACAACTACAATCTCATCAAGGTTAGCAAAATCTTCCTCCAAAGTAATCTCAATTGTAGTCTGAGCACTTACATTGATCTCTTTTGTCAAAAAACCTACATAAGATACGACAAGTATAACACTTTGATTGGCAACATCTAATGAGAACTTCCCATCAAAATTAGTTTGTGTTCCATTGGTTGTTCCTTTTTCAATAATGTTTGCTCTAGGTAAAGGTTCCCCATTGCTATCCCTAACAATGCCATGAAGTGTAAATCCTTGTTGATTAAGCATAGTCGTTCTCTCTTCCGGGCTATTTTCTACGGCTTTTTTAATACTTAAAACAATTTGTCTATCAACTACGCAAAATGAGATATTAGAATCTTTAAATAATCTTTTTAAAATAGATGAAATTCTTTTGTTTTTTGCGTTTACGGATACTATCTTTTCATAATCAAACTCATCATAATTAAAAAAGAAGTTAAATTTTGTAAGTGATTCTATTTTATATAATACACTTTCTAAACTTACATTTTCAAGGTTTAAAGTTACCTTAGTTTCTTGCACATACGACTCAATAGCTTGAAGCTGAAATAGAGAAACTACCAAAAATAGTGTAGTAAGTTTCATTTTAAATTTTAATGGGAAAAAAGAAGCAAACTTTTTTAGTTTAAATAATTTTGTCATAACTTTGTCATGTTTTAGGAGATTAATAAATTTTAGTCTTATCTATTATAATCAGGAGATGTTCGTACCATCTTCTGATTTTTTATTTAATCCATTCTTTAAAGAGCTGAATTAAAATCAATAAATTAATTTATGGCGATATTTTTTATTTAGTTTTTCTTTTCCATAGGAGGTGCTTTTTAAGTTAGTTAATTATTATTTGATTGCCCTCAATCGTGTAATCTAAATTATAGTTAGCGTTTAATATTTCAAAAACCTGCTCAATAGTTTCAATATCAAAACTAGCACTAAATTCTACTTTATTTAACGATTTGTTATGGTTTATAATGATTACGTTATAGTGACGTTCTAATTTTTTTATGATATTTTCAAAGGCTACACGCCTGAACACAATTCTACTATCAATCCAAGCTGTATACATGTCTGTATCGACTACTTCAACATTAATCTGGTCTTCTTTTTTCTGCCATGTTGCTTTAAACCCTGGGTTTAAATTTATCGCTGTCTCAGCATTATAAACCTCGTCTTTTTTATAAATGTTTACGGAACCTTCAATTAATACCGTATTAATTTGATTATCTTCTGGGTAAGATGATATATTAAATTGTGTACCTATCACTCTTACATTTATTTCATTTGTATTTACTATAAATGGATGATTTACATCTTTAGCTACGCTAAAATATGCTTCACCATTTAAAAATACTTGACGATTTTCTCCAATAAACTTAATCGGATATTTTAAAGAGGTTCCAGAGTTTAAATGCACACTAGTACCATCTGACAATTGAAGTTTAAAACGTTTTCCATAAGGTACAGTTAAGGTATTATAAACCAAAGTTTCTTTTTCAACTTCGTTACTATATACCAATTGCTTACCATTTTGCTTACAAACTACGTTCCCTTTGGCATCAACTAATTGTGATAACTCATTTTCATTAATGATTTGCGTACTACCATCTTCTAACTGTAGGGTAATGCTTTCAGTATCTGGAATAATAACAGGTTCATTGGTAAAATACCCTTCGTGGTACGAAAAGTATATTCCTAAAGAAATTAGTAACGTTATTGAGGCTGCAATGCTTAGCCAATTAAAATACTCCTTAACTTTTTTGTTATGATTTACGTTTTTCAATATCGATTTCTGTACCTGCTGCTTATGCGTTTTGTTAGTAAACACATTTTCTTTATTTTTTGACAAAAGAGTATCTTCAAAAGTTTCTAAAAGTTTTTTTTCTTTGTCAGATAACTCATTTCTATTTTGCTTTTCTAGTAAGCTTTTAAACTGTTGTTCGTTCATACAATCGTTAATCTACTTAATAATACCAGAAACCAACGAGAACTCACATACTTATTTTGTAAAATTCAAAAAATAACTGAGACTTATCCATCATCTTACACTTAACACGGTATAAAATACCAAGAACATCAAGATTCAAAATGAGTGTTATACTAAAGGTATTTAGGTTTTTGGGAATATATGACCCTTTGGGTCTAATCTGAAAATCAAAGCCCCCGTTTTTAACGGTGGTTCTTTAATGTTCTTTTCACCACTTTAAGCGCAATAGAAAGTTGATTTTCAACAGTACGTTTAGATATTCCTAACTGCTTAGCAATTTCACTATTAGTAATCCCCTCTAATTTACTCATAGTAAAAATTTCTTTGCACCTTAGTGGTAAATTTTTCATTGAATCGTTAACAAGTAAAAGTGTATCTTCTAAATTGTGCTGTTCTTCAATTTTTGAATTGATTTTAAGTTCATTAATAACAGATATATGAACACGGTTAAAATTATTGTCTCTGAAGTGATTATATACTTTGAAACGAACTGCTTGATATAAATAGGCTCTAATATTTTTATTTTTTATTTTCGATTTTCGATTCCAATAATCTATCCATACTTCCTGAACAATATCTTTTGCTTTGTCCTCATCCATTATAATAGATTGTGCAAAAACAAATAATTGCTCCCACAATAAATGGAATAACTTATTAAAGGCTACATCATCAGATTTTCTGACTTTACTAGCTAACTCTGCTATTTGTTCTATTTCTGACTTTATTACCATTGGGGGCAAGTTAAATAAAAAATGTTAGCTATTGTAACACTCCTATCTGAAAAGCAGGGGGTAGATTCAACCCCCAAATGTAGCTTTTTGGGTTACAAATTTATAAAATATATTTTTAGGATTATCATAATATTATTTTTCACCTAAATAAGTGAAAAATATTCAACTAAAAAAGTCTTATAGATACTATTTTTACTTAACTTTTAGCTTGCGGATTTAAGGCATTAATTGAATTTATAAAATTAATTAGCAAAACACTTGACAACGCCTATCTGTATGTTGTATCTTTGCCCGAATTCTTAATAAACGTATATATAATGAAGTTATCACATTTTAAAATGGAATTGCCAGATGAGTTATTGGCAAAGTACCCATCAGAACACAGAGACGAATCACGTCTGATGGTGTTAAACAAGAAAGAACAGACTATTGAGCATAAGCTATTTAAAGATGTTATTAATTATTTTGATGAAGGAGATGTAATTGTTTTGAATAACACAAAAGTATTCCCTGCAAGATTATTTGGAAATAAAGAAAAAACAGGAGCACGCATAGAGGTTTTTTTATTGAGAGAATTAAACGCAGAAAACAGACTGTGGGATGTTTTAGTAGATCCAGCTCGTAAAATTAGAATTGGAAACAAATTATTTTTTGGAGAGAAAAGCGGTTTAATTGCAGAGGTAATAGACAACACTACATCTAGAGGAAGAACGTTACGTTTTTTATTTGAGGGTCCTTATCAGGAATTCAGAGAAAAATTATTAAAATTGGGGAAAACTCCTTTGCCAAAAGAAATTGACAGAGAAGTAGAGGAGTCCGATAGAAATCGTTTTCAAACTATTTATGCAAAAAATGAGGGTGCAGTTTCGGCACCAGCTGCGGGGCTACACTTTTCTAAGCACCTGATGAAGCGTTTGGAAATTAAAGGAGTGGACTTTGCAGAAATAACGCTACACGTTGGTTTAGGCACATTTAATCCAGTAGAGGTGGAAGACCTATTAAAACATAAGATGGATTCTGAGAGGATTAATATTCCTGCAGAAACAGCAGAAACAATTAATAATGCGTTGGCAGATAAGAGAAGAGTTTGTGCAGTCGGTACAACCGTTATGCGTACTATTGAATCTGCAATTTCTTCTAGCGGTAAATTAAATAGCTTTGAAGGTTGGACAAATAAATTTATTTTTCCTCCCTATGATTTTAACATAGCCAACAGTATGATTACAAACTTTCATAGACCAAAATCCACCCTGTTGATGCAAGCAGTAGCTTTTGGCGGATACGATTTTGTTATGGAAGCCTACAAAATAGCTATCAAAAAAAAATACAAATTTTATTCTTACGGAGACGCAATGCTTATTATATAGAATAGAAAGGTTGTTGGTTGGTTGTCAGTTGTCGGTTTCCACCAACCATCAACAATATGAATTGCGAATACGTAAATCAAAAAACTACCAACCAAATTCTTATAATGGACAATATTAGAATCACCAAACAATTTAATTTTGAAACAGGTCATGCTCTTTACGGTTATGATGGAAAATGCAGAAATGTTCACGGGCATAGTTACAAACTTTGTGTAACGGTTATTGGCAGGCCAATTTCTGATTCATCGCAAGTTAAATATGGAATGGTAATTGACTTTTCTGATTTAAAAAAGATTGTAAAAGAAAAAATTGTAGATGTTTTTGACCACGCTACCGTATTTAATAAAAACACCCCACATATAGAGTTAGCTAAAGAATTGAAAAACCGAGGGCATCACGTAATTTTAGTAGATTATCAGCCTACAAGCGAAATGATGGTTATTGATTTTGCTAAAAAAATAAAAAAAAGATTACCCGAAAACATCAATTTATATTCTTTAAAACTACAAGAAACTGATACTTCATTTGCAGAATGGTTTGCGTCGGATAATAACTGAAATTAAGTTTTTAACTTTTCTACACTAACATTATTTTTTTTATTAAAATCTCACCCATTTCTTCATTCATCATTTTTATAATTTTGTCTTTTCCGTAGCTCAATTCCTCTCTCAAAACCGAAGACGTTAGAGAAACAATCAATGTCTTATTTTGTAATTGAACTTTATTAGTATAAGACATAACTCCTTGTCCCATTAATCTTGACCAGGCTTCCTCAATCTCCATTTTCTGCATTCCTTTAGAAAGGTTATTCTCTTTTATAAAAGATTTCATTAAATCTTTTATAAGAAATGAATCGTTTTCTCTTTTTGCCATTTATCTAGTATTATTTTGATATTCTGTTTATTACTTCAAGTCTTTTGTTCAATAATTTTGTGTCATTTCTGTCATAATTCAAAGCACTGTCTATATCTACAAGCACTTCTTTCATCAGCTGTTTATCATTTCGCTTTTGAGCCAAAATATCCTTTGCATAAGCTCTGTTTGTAAAAGCTATTCCCCTGACTTCGGGTTCTTGTCGTATCAATTTGGAATTTATCAATTCATCAAAGTCCTTTATAGCCAGCCCATATTTTTGTATTGAAAATTGTGCGTAACCTCTGTATAAATATAAAAAGGGCTCATCTCTTTTAAATTTTATTGCTCCTGAATAACACTTAATAACTTTCGGCACGTCTCCCTTTTTATTGTAAATACCCGCCAATATTTGCCATATTTTAAAAGCCGAATTGTCTTTAAAATCTTTGTCAGCATATGTCTCCGTTACATAAGTAAACAAGGTTAATGAATTTTTCCAAATTTTTGTTTGATTATAACTCTTAAAACACAATAGTATTAAAAAGACAACTACAATTCCATACACATTATATTCCCATTTTTTATTTCTACGAAACACACTTTCCGTCAATAACCAAAAGCAAATGGCAAGTCCTATGATGGAAATATACATATATCTTTCTGCGGTAATGTATGCCAAAAATGCAACTATATTAAGAACCAAAAAAATAGTAATTACATAGAATAACAAGCCAAAAGCAAGTTGTTTTCTAAATATTTTTGATGATTTTTTATAAATGATAATAAATATTACAAACAAAGACATCAATATATACGGACTTATTTTGAAAATAAAAGGCAAAGATACTCCGTCAAATTTTATAGGATAGCCATATAAATGATATAAATCTAATGGAAAAATAAACTTGAATATATAAAACAGAAAACTATAACAGGAAATGAATATTCTATCATAGAAATCATAGCCCAACTGACCTATAAAAGTATCTACTAATCCACCTGTAACGCCTCTCGATTTTAAGCTAAAATAACCGAAAACTAGAGATATTATTATAAATGGTATCTTCTCTAATATTGTTTTTGCATTAATTTTTCTGCCATAAAAATAATCAAAAGCGATTAGTATTCCCGGAAAAACAATCGCTGCTGATTTGCTAAACAATGCCAAAATAAAAAATAAAATAACTTTGTATAAATAAGTAATTTTATAAGTTTTATTTTCTAAGTGTTTTATATAAAAAACAGATGCCAGCAATAAAAATAATGTATATAAAAGAGTGCTTCTAGCAGATAGCCACGCAATTGTTTCTGTCTGTAAAGGATGAATTGCAAAGATGGCCGTTACAAAAATACACAGATATTTTTTCTCTGAAAATAATCGTTTTAGCAATAACCAAACCAAAATAATGTTGAGTAAATGCAATATCAAATTATTGAAATGAAAAAATGTTGCGTTCTTTTTGACTAAATAATATTCAACCGCAAAACTTAGAGTAGCCAAAGGTTGGTATGATTGCAGTACATAAGAACTAAAATAATATTTTACATTTTCCCAAGAAATATTTTTTACACTAACATTTCCCAAAATTTGGTCTTGGTCGTCCCAAGATGTTAAAAAATCATTCTGTGTAACTGGCGAGAATACCAAAAAAGTAAGCAAAAGTATTGCTATCAATACCGAATGTTTTTTAATATCCTTTTTCATCTTTATATAATTCTAGTGGTCAAATAAATATTACAAGCTATCAATAACATCGAGCAGAATATGACAACCTTTTTTTATTTCATTATCAGAAATAGTTAAAGGCGGTGTAATTCTAATTGCTTTTTTCTCAAACAGCAACCAGAAAAGCAACAAGCCTTTGTCTATACATTTTAGAATAATTTTAGCAGCCAATTCGGGTGTTTCAACAATCAAAGATAGCATTAATCCTTTTCCTCTGATTTCTTTTATTTTGTGATGCTCTAAATACGTTCTAAATAATTGTTCTTTATGTAAACAATCGGTAATTAAATTTGTAGTTATCAGCTCTTTAACTGTTGCTAAACCAGCAGCAGAAATTACTGGATGCCCACCAAAAGTTGTGATATGTCCTAACTCAGGATTATATTTTAGCGTATCCATAATTTCTTTGGACGAAATAAACGCACCAATTGGCATTCCGCCTCCTAAACCCTTGCCCGCAACAATAATATCTGGAATAACATTGTAATTTTCAAACCCCCAAAACATACCTGTCCTACCGATACCAGTTTGAATTTCGTCCAAAATTAACAAAGCTTCAACTTCCGTACATTTTTTCTTTACTTTCTGTAAATAATCATCCTTAGGAACGATAAAACCAGCACCTCCTTGTATAGTTTCTAAAATAACGGCGGCTGTATTTTTTGTAATTTTGTCTAAATCAGCAAGATTATTAAACTCAATAAATTTTATTCCGGGAATTAAAGGTCTGAACGCTCTGTTATGTTTTTCTGTTCCGCAAACGCTCATAGCTCCTTGCGTATTGCCGTGGTAACTATTTTTGGCAGCGACAATTTCTGTTCTTTCCGTAAATCTTTTGGCTAATTTTAAAGCACCTTCCGTAGCTTCTGTACCAGAATTTGTAAGATAAACAGAAGATAATTCTTCAGGAAGTGTTTGCGATAAAGTTTTACAAAGTTCCAATTGTGGTTTTTGGATAAATTCTCCATAAACCATAACGTGCGTATAAGAATCAACCTGATTTTTAATAGATTCGGATATTTTTGGGTGATTATGACCTAAAGTATTAGCAGAAACACCTGCAATAAAATCTAAATATTGCTTGCCATTTGCATCGTAAATAAAAGAACCTTTTGCATAAGAAATTTCAATAGAAAGCGGGTGAGCAGTCGTCTGTGCTTGATATTTTAAAAAATCAGAATTCATTTTGTTTAATTGTGTAATTGTTAAATCGTAAATTGTAATTCAAAAATAGTAAATATAGCTTATCTTGGCTCTTTTTTCTCTTTCACAAAAATATCTTCCATTATTTTGGGTTGTTCATTTTCTCTCCAAACAAATCCTTTAAGTTTACGTTTATCGAGCGGTAATTTTTGAGGAGGATATGTGTTTCCGCCACCTTCAGAAGGCTTGTAGCAACGTATAGATTGGACAGCATTATTAGATATATCAAATAAAATATTGCTACATTCTTGTTTGGTAATCGTTTCTAATATACCTTTTTCGTTTCTGTTAAAAAAAACTTGTTCAGCATTTCCTTTTACCAATAATTTACTCAATTTGTTTTTTGTGAATTTGCCAAATACATTTCGTCCTTTAATTTGATTGTAGCTATAAACCCCGTTTACAATGGTGTCTAATTCCACAATTAAAGCATTGCTGAAAATTTTTAACGAATCTAATTTCTCTGTTACTGTGTTGTTTATCAGATGAATACTATCTCCTGTGATTTGATTTTTGCCAGACCACAAAACGGGGTCTCTAAACATCCGTGTCAGTCCAGTAATTTGATTTGTGTGCAGAGAATCGCACTTTCCTTGCAAGTCATATTTAAAAATTTTTACACCATTATATACTCTGATAATTCTATTTTTTGATTTTCCAGTAACCAAAATTGTATCTCCGTGTATGTACATCGAGTCTTTTTCTATTTCAGAAATGGCAACTGCTTTTTTTATAATAAAAATAGAGTCTTTTAGTTCAAAATACTCGGCATAATTTCCTTTTGCAACAAAATTATTAACGGTGTCTATAAGTTTTATATTGTTTGTAGCAGACGCAAAACCTATACGTCTGTTATAATACAAACTGTCGCCTTCAATAGTTCTCTCTTTGAAGAATATTTTTGAATTTTTAAGAAAATGGGAAATCTCTATTTTGGTATTATAAAAACCTCTTTCGGTATAAATAGTGTTGTCTTTTCCTTTGATAGTAGAAGCTCCGTACAAATATGCCAAAGCAGAATTTGTATAATAATCTAAGTGATTAGATTCTAAAATATGCTCTGGATTTGTAACTACCACTCTGGTTGTTGCAGTAAATTTTTTATTACTCAGATAATAGGTGCCTATTTTACTTTTCAGCGTATTTGTGCTGTCTTTTATAGTTGCATAATTTTTGTAAAATAATTTTTGAGCAACCCTGTCAAAATGCAATGTATCTGTTGATAGCGTCATTTTTGGGTCTGTCAAAATTACATTTCCCCAAGATAAAGCCTGTTTTAAATTGCCGTCATAATCTGCATAATCACTCGTTTGCGTAATCGTATCGCCTTGTTTTATAATGACGTTTCCAAACGCCTTAAAGAAATTCAACTTTTTGTAATAGAGTGCTTTTTTACAAGTAAGAATTGCTCCTTCATGTTCAATTTTAACAAGGCTGTTTTTGTCTCTTGTCAGAATAGTAGCTCCGGGGTGTTTTTCCTCGTCGGCGTAGCTATAACCTGAATAAATGATTTTAATTTTTTTTGCCTGCGAAAAACTGACAAGAGAAAATAAGAGAAAAAATAAAGGAAATACTCTTTTCAAAAGTGTTTGATTTTTTACAAAAGTAATGAAAAAGATGATTGCACAAAATCAAAAAAATAGTTTAATCGTAATTGAAAATTGTTCAATCATAAATCATAAATCGTAAATCGTAATTCAAAATTCGTAATTCCTAAACCGTATTAGTTAAGTATCTTTGCTTCTTGATAAATAAAAAATTATGACAAACTTTGTAGAAGAATTACGTTGGCGAGGATTATTACACGATATTATACCGGATACGGAAGATTATTTATTAAAAAATAAAACTGCCGGCTATATTGGATTTGATCCGACCGCAGATTCCTTACATATTGGCAGCTTAGTGCAAATAATCATATTGATGCACTTTCAGCGTGCGGGGCATTTACCCATCGTCTTAGTTGGCGGAGCTACGGGAATGGTTGGAGACCCGTCGGGCAAGTCTGTTGAACGTAATTTGTTAGACGAAGAAACCTTAGATAAAAACGTTCTTGGAATTAAAAATCAGCTGGCACGTTTCTTAGATTTTGATAAAAATTCTTCAGAAAATCCAGCAGAGTTGGTAAATAATTATGACTGGATAAAAGACATTTCACTAATTGATTTTGTTCGTGATACAGGAAAACATATCACCGTAAACTATATGGTGGCAAAAGATTCTGTAAAAAAACGGATTTCTGGAGAAAGCACAGAAGGAATAAGTTTTACGGAGTTTACATATCAATTATTTCAAGGGTATGATTTTTATCATCTGTACAAAGAAAAAAACTGCAGACTACAAATGGGAGGTTCTGACCAGTGGGGCAATATCACAACGGGGACAGAATTAATCAGAAGAAAAGCACAAGGCAAAGCATACGCAATTACGGCCCCGTTAATCACAAAAGCAGATGGAACAAAATTTGGGAAAACCGAAGGAGGCAATATCTGGTTAGATTCCCAAAGAACTTCTCCCTACAAATTTTATCAATATTGGCTAAATTCTTCAGATAAGGACTCTGAAAAATACATTAAAATATTCACCTTTTTAGATAAAAAAACCGTTCAAAATCTAATCTTAGAGCATAGAGATTCTCCACATTTACGCATTCTCCAAAAGAAACTCGCAGGAGAAGTAACGATAATGACTCACGGAAAAGAGGCTTATGATAACGCAATTAAAGCCTCCGCCATTTTGTTCGGAAAATCTACGGCTACTGACATTAAATCATTAGACGAACAAACTTTTTTGGACGTATTTGACGGTGTTCCACAAGCGATTATTACTAACCCTGAAATTAAAGATGGTATTGATATAGTAGCCGCATTTTCAGAAACAGGATTTTTAAAATCTAACGCAGAAGTACGTAGAGCGTTAAAAGAAAATTCCATTTCTGTAAATAAAGAAAAAGCGAAAGATAGCTTTGTGATTTCTACAAAAGATTTAATTGCTGATAAATACGTGCTGCTACAACGAGGTAAAAAAAGCTATTTCTTGCTCAAAGTGGAGAGCATAATCAAGAATTAAAATCAGAAAAGTAAAGTAATAAATTTGTAATAAAAAAAAACTGCTTACTTTTGCCCCCGAAATCGCCTCTTGTAAGTGGAGGTATGTTTATATTAATTACAACATAATTATGGCAAAGAATTTAGTAATAGTAGAATCACCAGCAAAGGCAAAAACGATAGAAAAATTTCTCGGAAAAGATTTTCAAGTAGAATCCTGTTTTGGACATATATCAGATTTACCTTCCAAAGAATTAGGCGTTGACGTGGAAGGAGATTTTTTTCCAAAATATATAATTCCCTCTGATAAAAAAGCGGTTGTAAAAAAACTGAAAAACCTTGCTAGAAAATCTGAAACAGTTTGGTTAGCAAGTGATGAGGATAGAGAAGGAGAAGCAATTGCATGGCATTTATCTGAACAATTAAAATTAAAATCAGGGAACACAAGACGTATTGTTTTTCACGAAATTACAAAGAAAGCCATTTTAAAAGCTGTTGAAAATCCCAGGGAAATCAACTATAATTTGGTAAACGCACAGCAGGCTCGTAGAGTTTTGGACAGATTGGTAGGCTATGAATTATCACCAGTTCTTTGGATAAAAGTAAAAGGAGGATTATCCGCAGGAAGAGTTCAATCGGTAGCCGTCCGTTTAATTGTAGAACGCGAGCGTAAAATTCAAAACTTTACACCAGTTGCATCTTATAGAGTAGATGCGGAATTTACCAATGTAAATAAAAATAAATTTAAAGCTAAATTAGCTAAGAATTTTACAAATAAAGAAGATGCGGAGGCTTTCTTGAAATCGTGTTTGGGTGCAGGTTTTTCCGTAGATGATTTACAAAAAAATCCAGCAAAGAAAACTCCTTCAGCACCATTTACAACATCAACTTTACAGCAAGAAGCATCGAGAAAATTAGGATTTACAGTCGCCAAAACAATGAATATTGCACAACGTTTATACGAGGCAGGTTTTATCACCTATATGAGAACTGATAGCGTAAATTTATCTGGTGAAGCAAAAACAGCCACACAAAAAGAAATCACCAATCTTTATGGAGCAGATTACAGCAGTCCGAGAAATTTTTCGACAAAATCTAAAGGAGCTCAGGAAGCACACGAGGCTGTAAGACCAACAAATATGAGTGTTGATAGTGATATATCTGTAGATTATGACCAAAACAGGTTGTACAATTTGATATGGAAACGCACAGTTGCTTCTCAAATGAGTGATGCTCAACTGGAAAGAACAGTGGTGAAAATCAACAATACGAAAAACGAAAAATTATTTGTAGCTAACGGGGAGGTTATCACCTTTGAAGGATTTTTAAAAGTCTATTTGGAAGGAACAGATAGTGAAGATGACGAGCAGGCAAAAATGCTTCCAAAAATGAGTGTAAATGAGCAGTTAGGAAATCAGTTTATCACAGCAACTGAGCGTTATACGAAGCCTCCTTATAGATATTCGGAAGCGGCTTTGGTAAAGCGTATGGAGGAGCTGGGAATTGGTCGTCCTTCTACTTATGCACCGACAATTTCTACAATTCAGCGTAGAGAATATGTAGAAAAAGGTGTCGTAGAAGGCAAAAAAAGAAATTATTTTCAAATTGTTTTGAAAGACGATAAAATAGAATCTAAAACATTGACAGAAAAGGCTGGGTCAGACAAAGGTAAGCTGATTCCAACGGATATAGGGAATATTGTAAATGATTTTTTAGTTGCTAATTTTTCAAATATTTTAGACTTCGGATTTACGGCTAAAGTAGAATCAGACTTTGACGAAATTGCCGAAGGAAAAGAGAATTGGACAGAGATGATTAAGGAATTTTATAAAGATTTTCATCCAAATGTTAAAAACGTCGCCGAAAATGCAGAAAGAGCAAAAGGAGAGCGATTATTAGGGATAGACCCAGAAAGCGGGAAAAATGTTTATGCACGATTAGGGCGTTTTGGAACAATGGTACAGATAGGAGAAGTTATTGACGAAGAAAAGCCGCGTTTTGCCAGCCTACAAGGAGAACAAACCTTAAGCAGTATTACTTATGAAGAAGCGATGGATTTATTTAAATTGCCAAAAACATTGGGAGATTATGACACAAAAGAGGTTGTTGTAGCAAATGGAAGATTCGGTCCTTATATTAAGCATAATGACAAATATATTTCTTTAGACAAAGGTGAAAACCCGATGTCCGTAGATATGGACAGAGCGATTAAATTAATTGAGGCTAAGAGAAAATCTGATGCACCAATCGGCGAATATGAAGGAATGCCTATTCAAAAAGGAGTAGGGCGTTTTGGTCCTTTTTTAAAATGGAATTCAATTTTTATCAACGTAAGTAAAAAGTACGATTTTGATAATTTATCTAAAGAAGATTTGGTGAATTTAATTGAAGGTAAAAAACAAAAAGAACGTGATAAAGTAATTTATAATTGGGAAGAAGCAGGAATTAGAGTGGAAAAAGCACGTTGGGGAAGGTTTAATATTATCAAAGGAAAAACAAAGATAGAACTCCCGAAAACTACTAAGGCAGAGGAACTTACTTTAAAAGAAGTTGAAAAAATTATTGAGTCAAAAGCTCCAAAGAAAAAAACTACTAAAAAGAAGTAATACTTGACCTGCAAGGTTTTTAAAACCTATAACTCATTTCTAATAGTAAATGCCTAGGTAATAGATTAAACCTTTGAATTGAAGAAAAGTAATCTCCTATTGATTTCCTCTCAAAACTTGTTTGGTTTAGCAAATTTCTACCAACTAATCTAAATGACAATTTATTTCTTTTAATAGTATATTTTAAATCGACATCTAAAAAATAGTAGTTTGAATTATTCCGCTCTCCAATATTGTAAATTTTTTTTTCATTAGATAGCTTAATTACTATTTTTTTGTTTGGTCTTATAATAAAATTTGCAAATAGTTCAGCATTTTTATTTTCTGTTTTACCACTGTTATTAGAAGTTGTAAAAACTGTTTTTAATAAATTGAAACTTGTTTCAAAATCAAATATCCCATTAAGAGCTGATTTTATTGATATTTTGTAGTTAGATGAAAAAGATAAGTTATCTCTCAATTCAGAATTATTTACAACATTAAAATAATTGTACCAAGATAAATTAGCTTTAAATTTAATGTTTGATAAAATAAAAGGGATAAATTTGTTCACTTCAAATGTTCCAATATAATTTTTGTTACCTGATACAAGGATTTTTTCAGACAAAGTGGAAATATCGTTAATTTGTATCTTAGAGGTGTATGCCTTATCATTATTGATATAAATAAAATTCATAAAATAAGAAAATTGATTAAACCAGTTATAGTAAGATAAATTAGCAAGAAAAGTATGAGAACTAATAGGGCTAACATTTGAACTTCCTTTTGATAGTGTTCTGTAATTTGTTAAAATATACTCAGAATATAACCTATTTAGCGATGGATATTCTCTGTCATACGTGTATATAGTTGTAAGTTTTGCAATTCCTCCTAGTTTTATTACTGTTCCAAGTTTAGGTGAAAGATAATAGATTTGTTCTTTAGGAATATCATCTAAACTTATTGATTTAAAATTTCCAGACAGTCCATAAATAATGCTCCAATTATTATTAAATATTCTTATATCTTCTGCTTCAATTAAAAGATGTTGTTGTTTATTTTGAGGTTTATTTACTATGTATGTTGGAATATTGTTTTGGGTTTCTATATTTTGAAAAGAAAGATTAGAATTTAATTTTTCTTTTGTGTTAAGAAATTCTATACGTAAATTGGAAGTTCCTTTTCTACTAGCTTTTATATATTCAGATTGAAAATTAAACTCATTTAATTCCATCTTACTTTTTTGAAAAGATTTGTATTTTTCTAAATTATCGGGTTGATTTGAAATTAAATCGCTCAAAATTGCAGGTGTAACAAAATAATCTTGCGGTTTCTTGTTATACAGATAACTTGTAGTTACTAAAAGGGCACTTTTGTCAGTTAACCGACTTGTGTATTTTAATTCTTGATTTATAAAAACATCTTTATTAGTAAGTAATTCTTTAAATAAACCGCTTGAGGTATTTTGCTTAATTTCATTTTTTATTTCTCCTATTTTGATTTTTGTATGATAATTAATCTCTGACGTTTTAGAAATATCATAGTCAATTCCTAACTGCCCTTCACCAATAAGTGGTTTTCGAATTAATTTTTGATTTTCATCAATTTGAATACTCCCAGTTTGGGTGATAAAAGTATTCCTCGTTTCACTATTTAAGATGTTCTTATCTTTTGTAATAAACAGATTACTTTTTATTCTAAGTTTTTTATTTGGCTTAAAAATGAGATTAGTTGCTCCAAAAAAAGATTTATTATTATTTATTCTCCGAGGCTTAATTTTTGGTGGAAAGTAATTCGCATTAATAATAGTTGATGTACTTTTTTCGTCTTTTCCCAAATTGGATGCTAATGAAAAATGATTATAAGGAGACGGATTTATACCTATATTATTAGTCCTACCTAATACATAGTATTTATTTTTTTTACTGACACCAATTAGATTTAGAGAAACATTAAAACGTTTTTTATAGCCATATGCGAAACTCCCATTTCCATAAGGTTTAGCTTTTACATCATCTTTAAGGAGTATGTTTAAAACTTGTTTTTTTGAGGGTTTTATTCCTCTTAAGGTTTTATTTTCTTGATAATTTTCAATAGCTTGCACTTTGTCAATTACTGCTGAACCAATGTTTTTGGTTGCGATAGTATAATTACTATCAAACATATCATCTCCCTCAATTAATACTTTGTCAATAGGTTTTCCTTTATAGGTTATTTTTCCATTATCTCCAACATCTAATCCCGGAAGTTTCTTTATAACGTCTTCTATGACTTCCTCAGTACCGTCCATAAACTTTTCAACGCTATACGAAACGGTGTCTTTTTTTACTCTAATGGGAGGTCTTTTAGCTTTAATTGTTACTTCTTGCAGTGTCATAATTTCTTCATTCAAATAGAAATTATTTGTAAATTCTATATTTTTTGAAGATAAATATAGGCTTTCCACTCTTTTTTTATAACCTAATGAATTTGCATACAAATAAACTTTTCCTATATATTTTATGTTATTAATTTTATAAAAACCTTTGTTATTTGTAATAGCATATAATATTGTCTTAGTGTTTGTGGAGTCTTTAAGTAAAATACTTGCTGCTATTATAGGAACTCCTAAAGAGTCTTTTACATGACCTTTAATAATGGATTGAGAAAATATAGCATTTTGAATAAGAAACCCTAGTAGCCACAGGTATTTATTTTTTTTCATCTTCAAAAATGCTTTTTTCTAGTGTAGTAACTTTTTCTAATTTTACTTTAATATCACCTGACATTTGAGATTGCATAAACGGTGCAAACACTTTCGTCTTTTTTCTCACTAATTTGACATATTCTTCCCAAGTTATCGGATTGTCAATATTTAATTCTTCAATATTTAATTCTTCTTCTGTTTGCTTTAAGGATAAAAAATCAAAAACAATATATTTTTCATCATCATAAGCTTCTAAGATTAGTCCTGGCAGTCCTCCTAACTTCCAAGGACCATTACTAATAGGAATTTGTTCTGTAAACCAAGCAGTATAAGTTCTCCCTCGAAATCTCCCAATAGCTTTTTTACATAGATACTTACCAGCGATTGTTTTTTCTTCATCATAAATTTTCCAATCTATTTTTGGAATACTGTCTTTAACGATAAGATATCTTGAGAAGACCCTAGTTTCATATATAATTGTATTGTCTTCAAAATTTTTATAGAAAACCCGACTTTTCGTAGGAAAGATATAGTTAGAAGCCAATTTTTCCATGTCAATATTTGTTTCTTCTTTTACTTCTGAAAAAAAATAAAACGATTCTTTACCGTCAATATATAGCTTCGCAGTCATATTTCTTTTCTCTTCTCCAACAGTAACAACAATAATATTATATTCAATTACTTCAAATTGTTTATTATCTTGAGAGATACTCGTTTTAGTTACTAAAAGAAAAATTACTAGGATTACTTTGATATAGGAATTCATAATTAAAATATATTTGAATTAAAAAAACAGTCTTTCGGTCGAATTAAAAACTATATTTAAGTAAAAAAATATTAGATAAAGGTGACGACAGCTACTTTAAATTTTTTAACTGCGGCTACTAGCCCTTTAGCTGCTTTACTCGCCGCTTCTTCACATGTTTCAGCAGTTACAGTTACTGAAACTTCAACTTCTCCTATACCAATGTCAGCACTACCTGTTACAGTTACTGTACATGACTCATCTTCTATAACGATAATGATTTTAATGTCTTTCAAACCTTCAAAATCATTAATAGTACCAACTGACCTTTCAATTGATACATTCTCAATAAGTGAATTTTTCAGTTCACTATTACTAAAATTGTTTGCGTATGACGACCCTGTCAATGCAAACATAAAAACTAAAATTAAAATTAATTTCTGCATATGTTTAAAAATTTAAAATGTTAAAAAAAAATATTTGTGACCGAAAGATTGTTTTATTATTTATTGAGTTTTGTTGTTTCCAAAGAGGAGCAAACTAATTATATGTTGGCAAATTTAGTTGTTTATTTTAAATACGCAAATGTTTTTTTAATTTTTGTTCGGATATTCTGTATCTATATAGTATTTAAGTGTATTTTATATATTAGCTAATAAGTATTTATTTTTTTTCATCTTCAAAAATGCTTTTTTCTAGTGTAGTAACTTTTTCTAATTTTACTTTAGCATTACCTGGCATTTGAGATTGCATAAACGGTGCAAACACCTTCGTCTTTTTTCTCACTAATTTGGCATATTCTTCCCAAGTTATCGGATTGTCAATATTTAATTCTTCAATATTTATTTCTTCTTCTGCGTGCTTTAAGGATAAAAAATCAAAAACAATATATTTTTCATCATCATAAGCTTCTAAGATTAGTCCCGGTAGTCCTCCTAACTTCCAAGGACCATTACTAATAGGAATTTGTTCTGTAAACCAAGCAGTATAAGTTCTCCCTCGAAATCTCCCAATAGCTTTTTTACATAGATACTTACCAGCGATTGTTTTTTCTTCATCATAAATTTTCCAATCTATTTTTGGAATACTGTCTTTAACGATAAGATATCTTGAGAAGACCCTAGCTTTATATATAATTGTATTGTCTTCAAAATTTTTATAGAAAACCCGACTTTTCGTAGAAAGGGTAAAATTAAAAGTCAATTTTTCCATGTCAATATTTGTTTCTTCTTTTACTTCTGAAAAAAAACAAAACGATTCTTTACCGTCAATATATAGCTTCGCGGTCATATTTTTCTTTTCTCCTAAAATAAGATTATATTCAATTACTTCAAATTGTTTATTATCTTGAGAGATACTCGTTTTAGTTACTAAAAGAAAAATTACTAGGATTATTTTGATATAGGAATTCATAATTAAAATATATTTGAATTAAAAAAACAGTCTTTCGGTCGAATTAAAAACTATATTTAAGTAAAAAATTATTATATCAAGGTGGCGACAGCTTCTTTAAGTTTTTTAACTGCGGCTACTACCCCTTTAACTGCTTCACTCGATGCTTCTTCACATGTTTCAGCAGTTACAGTTACTGAAACATCCGTTTTAAGTATACCAATATCAGCACTACCTGTTATGGTTACTGTACATGACTCATCTTCTATAACGATAATGATTTTAATGTCTTTCAAACCTTCAAAATCATTAATAGTATCAACTGACCTTTCAATTGATACATTCTCAATAAGTGAATTTTTCAGTTCACTATTACTAAAATTGTTTGCGTATGACGACCCTGTCAATGCAAACATAAAAACTAAAATTAAAATTAATTTCTGCATATGTTTAAAAATTTAAAATGTTAAAAAAAAATATTTGTGACCGAAAGATTGTTTTATTATTTATTGAGTTTTGTTGTTTCCAAAGAGGAGCAAACTAATTATATGTTGGCAAATTTAGTTGTTTATTTTAAATACGCAAATGTTTTTTTAATTTTTGTTCGGATATTCTGTATCTATATAGTATTTAAGTGTATTTTATATATTAGCTAATAAGTATTTATTTTTTTTCATCTTCAAAAATGCTTTTTTCTAGTGTAGTAACTTTTTCTAATTTTACTTTAATATCACCTGACATTTGAGATTGCATAAACGGTGCAAGCATTTTCATCTTTTTCCTCCACAATTTGGCATATTTTTCCCAAGTTATCGGATTGTCAATATTTAATTCTTCAATATTTCTTTCTTCTTCTGTTTGCTTTAAGGATAAAAAATTAAAAACAATATGTTTTTCGTCATCATAAGCTTCTAAGATTAGTCCCGGCAGTCCTCCTAACTTCCAAGGACCATTACTAATAGGAATTTGTTCTGTAAACCAAGCAGTATAAGTTCTCCCTCGAAATCTCCCAATAGCTTTTTTACATAGATACTTACCAGCGATTGTTTTTTCTTCATCATAAATTTTCCAATCTATTTTTGGAATACTGTCTTTAATAATAACGGGTTTTGTGAATACATACTCTTTAGATATAATTGTATTGTCTTCAAAATTTTTATAGAAAACTATACCTTTCGTAGGAAGGGTAAAATTAACAGTCAATTTTTCCATGTCAATATTTGTTTCTTCTTTTCCGTCTGAAAAAAAACAAAACGATTCTTTACCGTCAATATATAGCTTCGCAGTCATATTTCTTTTCTCTTCTCCAAAAAAAATAATATTATATTCAATTACTTCAAATTGCTTATTATCTTGAGAGATACTCGTTTTAGTTACTAAAAGAAAAATTACTAGGATTATTTTGATATAGGAATTCATAATTAAAATATATTTGAATTAAAAAAACAGTCTTTCGGTCGAATTAAAAACTATATTTAAGTAAAAAAATTATTAGATCAAGGTGGCGACAGCTTCTTTAAGTTTTTTAACTGCGGCTACTACCCCTTTAGCTGCTTCACTCGCCGCTTCTTCACATGTTTCAGCAGTTGCAGATGCTGAAACTTCAGCTTTTCCTATTCCAAAAATGCCAGTGGAAGCTGTTATAGTTACTGTACATGACTCATCTTCTATAACGATAATGATTTTAATGTCTTTCAATCCTTTAAAATCATTAATAGTATCAACTGACCTTTCAATTGATATATTCTCAATAAGTGAATTTTTCAGTTCACTATTACTAAAATTGTTTGCGTATGACGACCCTGTCAATGCAAACATAAAAACTAAAATTAAAATTAATTTCTGCATATGTTTAAAAATTTAAAATGTTAAAAAAAAATATTTGTGACCGAAAGATTGTTTTATTATTTATTGAGTTTTGTTGTTTCTAAATAGGAGCAAACTAATTATATGTTGGCAAATTTAGTTGTTTATTTTAAATACGCGAATGTTTTTTTAATTTTTGTTCGGATATTCTGTATCTATATAGTATTTAATTAGCTATCCCCTGTTTTTTTAGTTTTTCTGCTTTTAGAAGAATTTTAAAAAATTAAATTGCTGATTATCAATGATTTAAATAACGTGTTTTTTAGGAAGTTCAAAAATATTTTTCAGGCTTATTTTAACCTAAATTATCCGTAAAATCAATACCTGAGAAACTATTAAATGTATTTTTTGGGGGATAGCTAATTTAACTTTTAGCTTGCGGATTTAAGGTATATCTAAATTTTCTCTTTCAAGAACATTTATCTTTTTACGCAGTTGTTCATTCTCTTTTTTGAGAATTTCAAAGTCTTTTAATAATCGTTGTAAAAGGGTTTTATCTGACACAAATTAATTTTTGATTACACGAAAATCGATAATTTAATCGATAATAACCAAGTAATAAACCTACTAATTATCAAACAGTTATTAACAAACTTGACAAAAGCAGTGATTTTTTTAAAAACTTAAAAAAACACTGTTGATAAGTTAAAATAATTGTTAATAGCATAGAGGTTTTTTAGAATTAAATAGGAAAATCTATAAATTTATGGCTGAATAGTTACCACTTAAGTTGATTTAAACATTTTTTATGCTAAAAAAATCATACCTTTGCAAACTCAAAATTAACCTCTGACGAGAATCGTGAATGTTAATCATTGAAAAAACCACAATATATAATAAAAATGGAAACTTTAATAAAATTTGTACAAGACGAATTTGTAACAAAAAATGATCTTCCTAAATTTTCAGCGGGAGATACTATTACGGTATATTACGAAATTAGAGAAGGAGAAAAAGTGCGTACCCAGTTTTTTAGAGGTGTAGTTATTCAGCGTAAGGGCGTTGCGTCTTCAGAAACTTTTACTATCAGAAAAATGTCTGGTACAATAGGTGTGGAGCGTATTTTCCCCGTTAATCTACCTTCTATTCAAAAAATTGAAGTAAACAAAAGAGGTAAAGTGCGTAGAGCTCGTATATTCTACTTTAGAGGTCTTACTGGTAAAAAAGCGAGAATCAAAGAGAAAAAGAGTTAACACCAATTTGATAATTTAATAACTGTGTAATTGTCGAATCGTTTGTTGAACAATTACACGATTCAACAATTCAACAATGGTTTCTAAAGCTCTCCTATGATATGCTCTGTCAATTTTCCCTTATCATTTGTGTGAATGATAATGACTTTTATTTCGGGGTGATTTTTTGTAAATTCCTTCGTTTTCTCAAACCCCATCGCCATAAAAGCGGTAGCATAAGCATCTACATCTGCACAATCTAAACTTGAAATTACTGAAACACTTAGCAAATTACTTTCCGTAGCAAATCCTGTTTTCGGGTTGATTATGTGTACATATTTTTGCCCCTTTTTTGTTATCCTAAATTTTCTATAATTCCCAGAAGTTGCAATAGATTGGTTTGAGAGCTCAATTTCCTTTTGAAAAGATTGAGTTCCGTTATTGTTAGGTTTTTCTATAGCAATTTTCCAAAATTTATTTTTTATATTTTTGCCTCTAGCTCTTATTTCTCCTCCAATTTCTATCAAATAGTTATCAATATTTTTGCTTTTTAGAAATCTACCAATAACATCAATTCCGTATCCTTTTGCAATAGAATTAAAGTCTAAAAAGATTTCTATATCTTGCTTTACAATTTTGCCTTTTGCAAGTTTAGTTTTTTCAAAACCAACAAGTTGCATCATATTTCTAACCTGAGAACTGTCGATTTCCTTTTCTGGTTTTTTAGTACCGAAACCCCAAGCATTTACTAAATTGCCAATAGTAGGATCAAAATAACCATTAGTTTCTGTATGTATTTTTTTTGATTTTTGATATACTTCTTTGAATATTTCGTCCACAACTACAGTAGTATCTCCTCTGTTAATTTTAGAAATATCTGAATTTGGCATATAGGTAGAAAGAGATTTGTTTATAAGATAAAGCAAGCTGTCTATAGATTTTTGATGGCTATTATTTTTATCACTTAGATAGGTTATATGGTAGGTTGTGCCAAAAATATAACCTTCTAATTTGACATTTTTATACTCTTTTTCTTGCTTACAAGAAGCTAAAAAACAAATAATAATTACTATAAAATACCGTTTCATTATAGAAGAATATAACTGCTGCCAAGATATATTTCTTATTTAATTTAAACAAAAAATAATTCAATCTACTTATGTAATATTTTATAATCAAATTGAATTGTTTAATCGTAATTCAAAAATCGTAATTATACGCAACATTTTACGGTCAATTTTGTATAATAGTTTTTTTAGAGAATTCTTCTTTATCGGTTTTTATTCTGATGATATATACTCCACTTGCTAAGTTGCCTGCTCTAAAGGCTAACTTGTTTGAGGTATTATTAACAGTACTCCACTGTGAAACTTTTACGCCAAGTATATTAAATATCTCTACACTTTTTAAATAAACCGAATGCGGTTTGTTAACAATTATCTCTCTCGTGTTTTTATTAAAAAACACGCTTAGAGGTGCCTCTAAAACCGGGGTTTCTACAGTTAGATTAGCTGAAGGTGCAAAATATACATCTAAAAGAGAAAGTCTTTTTTCAATCCAATCTAACATATATGACAACTCTTTTTGGTTAAAATTATAATTTCGATAAACTATAGCTTCTCTCTCATATATTTTGTTTTCTGAAAGGAATTGATATTGATTTCTAATAGCTTCAAAAATGGTGTCTTTATTCAAAATTGTCTTTCTGTAACCAACCCATTTTTCTGAAATAGTACCTAAATAGTTATTAGGATTCAATTTAATAACTCTTCTGTGAAAACCATTAGTTAATATACCTACATAGGTCTCTTTTATGCCTCTCCACTCTCTTCCAAAAACACCATCTAAATCCCACGGAACGTAATAATAAGGCTCATCTACTTTATATTTAGCTAAGTAAATGTTTTTGCCCGTATTGTCTGTAGCCTTTAAAAGGTTCAGGAAAATGAAATAATCTAAATAATTATCATAATTAAATTTACTCCATATATTATCAATAAACTCCGAATCTTTTGAATTGATTACGAAGTTGACAAAATTGTAAAGATTTTGCCAATTTGTAGTATCTTCACTTTTAGGATATCTCATTTGATAACCGCCCCAAAATCTACTATTGTTGTTAAAAGGAATTAATTTACTAAAAACAATAGGGGAACCGCCAATAACGCGACCACGAACAAAGCGTCCACCCCACGAATCACCTTTATAGAGTTCCCCTTTAATGTTTCCCTTTTTAAATTTCTTTAGTTTCAATTGTTTCCTATCAACTTGTTCTGAGAGATTATAAATACCATTATACCGCCCGTTTAAGAACATTTCAGCATATTTCACATCTGCACCAGCTTTTGCATTAGGCTCATCATCTTGGTAATAGAGGCTGTGTAATCTTAGCCATAATTTATGGGAAATAAAACTTCTTAATCTAATCGGTTCATTATATAAACCATCCAAAATCAAATCGTCATCCTCCCTTAGATTTCCAAATTGCACATCACGGGTATTTTCACCTTTTTCATCTTCCCAAAACTCTAAATCATATGTTTTTTTGGGGTATCCTCTTGTAAAGCCTCCTCTTAGTTCTATTCCAATAATTGAAGTGAGAACTTGTTTATCATCAGAATATGTAAAATTTGCAGAGACTTTTGGTTCATTTACTATTCTATTAGTTGTTTTTATAGAAATAATAGGTAATGAGGTAAAATATAATTTAAACGGATTTGCACTACTGCTACCACTAACCTTGTATGAGCTTGTGTACTCTAAACTATTAGGTATTGAAATAAAAGAATACTTACTTTGATTAAAAGATATTATTATTTCCGAATAATTAGATAGATCATTATAATTTTCAATGTTTTCTATATGCGACAATATTAACAAACGAGTCTGATCTATTTTAAAATGATTTTCAGAAATACTTATGTTTAACGTTTGAGAGAAACAAATGAGTGTATTTGTTAAAAATAGAATGATGATTAGCTTTTTCATATGTATTTATTTTTTATTGCTGTTTCCTTTTATTTACAAGGGTTATCAGTGTTTTTGTTTAATTTTTGAATAAAAAAACTCTTATTCATATTATGGAATTGGTAGATTCAACCCCCAAATACAACTTTTTTATTTACAAATTTATAAAATATATTTTTACTTAGCCATCCCCTGTTTTTTTAGTTTTTCTGCTTTTAGAAGAATTTTAAAAAATTAAATTACTGATTATCAATAATTTAAATAACATGTTTTTTAGGAAGTTAAAAAATATTTTTCAGCTTTATTTTGACCTAAATTATCAGTAAAATCAACGCCCGAGAAACTATTAAATATGTTTTTAGGGGGATGGCTAAACAAATATTGAGAATTAACAATAAATAATTATATCTTCGCCGAGCGGTAGAATTCTCTATCATTTTTTTTCAAACAAGTTCTTTCAATATGATTAACAGAAGACATATTCGAGTTAAAGTAATGCAATCGGTTTACGCAATGATAACCTCAAAAACGGATGATTTAATCAGGGAGGAAAAATTCTTAAAACACAGTAATCAAAAGTTATTAGATTTATATGTACTACAACTTCAGCTGTTATTGGAGGTTCAAAAAAGGGCAGTTACTAAAATTGAGGTTTCTAAAAACAAACATTTGGCAACCAAAAAGGAGCTAAACCCAAACACCAAATTTATAAACAACAAAGCCTTAGAAAATTTAGCAAAAAGCCAATCTTTGGCGATGTATATTGCTGATAATAACTTAGAAAACTGGAAGGAAGACAACGAATATGTAAAAATTATCTGGAACAAATTGCAGGACAGTTTTATTTATAAAAAGTATATGGATTCTGATAACAATTCATTTAAGTCTGACAGAGAGTTTGTCATAGATTTTTTTAAAGAAATAATTGCTCCAGAAAACAAGCTTTATGAATATTATGAAGATAAAATGATAAGCTGGTCGGACGATATACCGTTTGTTAACACCTGTGTAATAGGCGTTTTAAAGAGAATAAAAAAAGACAATTTATTTATCTTAGGTCAGCTTTATAAAGATGCAGATGACGAGAAATTTGTATTAGAATTGTTTAGAAAAGTAATGTTGCACCACAAAACTTTTGAGAAAGATATAGGTAGTAAAACACCAAATTGGGATACTGGCAGAATTGCCGAAATAGATATGATTTTAATAAAAATGGCAATTTGTGAGTTTCTAAAGTTTCCTTCAATTCCTGTGAGAGTTACCATTAATGAGTATATAGAAATCGCCAAAAATTATTCTACAGAAAATAGCAGTTATTTTATAAATGGAGTCTTAGACAAATTATCCAAAGACTTCTCCAAAGAAAAAAGGTTTACAAAAGTAGGAAGAGGATTGTTATAAATTAGTACCTTTGCTAAAAGTTACGATTATGAATAAAATAATTATTCTAAGTTTATCAATTATATTATTAGCTTTTGCCTCCTGTAATTCGCGAAATGCTTCTGCAAAAGTGAAAAAGGATAATTTAGAAAAAGCTAAAAATAGAGATTTACAAATAAAAGAATCTCCTGTTATTAAGTTTGATAATGTAGAATACGATTTTGGCACTGTAACCGACGGAGACATTGTGGAAACTACATTTAAATTTACTAATGTAGGCAAATCTGACCTAATAATTACTGATGCCAAAACTACCTGCGGATGTACTGTGCCGTCTTTGCCTAAAAACAAACCGATAAAACCGGGAGAAACCTCAGAAATAAAAGTAAAATTTAACACCGCCGGAAAAGGAGGAGGCAGACAGTCTAAATCCATCACTTTATATACAAACACGGCTTTAGGCAGAGAAATAGTTAAAATTAAAGGAATAGTTAATAAGAAAACAAAATAATTTAAAGAATATGATTTTACAAACAGAAGGAATACAAAATATGTTGCCATTTTTGGCAATTATTGTTGTCATCTATTTTTTTATGATTAGACCACAGATGTCGCGTCAAAAGAAAGAGAAAAAATTTCAGGCAGAGATAAAAAAAGGCAATAGAGTTGTTACAAGTAGCGGAATTCACGGCAAAATAGTTGAGCTTAACGAAACCGACAAAACAGTTGTGATAGAAACAAGTGCTGGTAAAATTAAGTTTGAAAGCTCTTCAATTTCAATGGAGTTGAGTAAAAGATACCTTACTCCTATAGTGAAAAAATAATTCAATTTATTTATGCCACATTTTATAATCAAATTAACATTATAAAGAAAGTGAGCAAATTGTTTATCTTTTTTGCAATAAAACAACTGTATTTATGTTGTATTTTACAATTCTCTTTGTGTATCTTGCAGAATTACATCAATTTGACCACAGATTGGTGTTAGAAGTTATACTTTATGAACAGAAAGACACATAAATCTAAGAATAAGATTCCAAAGGCTTTTATAATCTCTTTAGCGTTTGCTTTTTTGTTCTGGTCTTTAATAAAACTATCTAAAGAATATAAAACAATCATATCTTTTACGGTTGATTACATAAATATACCGCAAGATAAATTGATTCAAAAAACACCTTTAGACAAAATAGAAATTCAAATAAAAGGCACGGGGTTTAGGTTGTTAACTCTCAATTTTAAGAGAAAAACAATTCATTTAGATGCGAGAAATTTGCGAAAGAAAAAACAATCGGAATATTATTTCTTAATAAAAAATCAAACCCGTGCAATTCAGAATCAAATTACAGGAAATTATGTAGTTGACCATATTTTAAAAGACACTATTTATTTGAATTTAGGAACCCTGATTTCAAAAAAAGTCCCTGTGATTAATAACCTTGACTTTGAATACAAATTAGGATTTAATCTGGTAAATAATATAAAATTAACCCCAGATTCTATCGTAGTTTTCGGACCAGAATCTCAGATAAATAGCCTAAAATCAATGCAGTTAGAAGACATTATATTAAAAGATATTTCTAAAGATATATATAAAATTGCCACAATAAAACGTCCCGAACTACTTGATAAAATAAATTATAGAACTAAAAAAGTAACGATAACGGGCAAAGTAGATAGATTTACTGAAGGAACAATCAAACTGCCTTTTCATATTATAAACCTCCCAGACAGCATTTCGGTAAACACGTTTACTAAAACGATTGACGCAGTTTATCAGGTTGCTTTATCTGATTTTAACAAAGTTGACAAAAACTCATTTGAGATTACTTGTGATTATAAACACTCAAGTATTAATAATCTTAATTATCTAATACCCAGAGTTTCATCCAAACCAGATTTTGTAACGTCTGTAAAATTGATTCCGAATAAAATTGAATTCTTAATCCAAAAATAATATGATTATTGGTTTGACTGGAGGTATTGGTAGCGGTAAAACCACCATTTTAGAACTGTTCAAAACAATGGGGAATATAGCTGTATATAATGCTGATATTGAAGCAAAAAAGTTAATGAATTCATCCAAAATTATTAAAAAGAGAATTAGTGATAAATTTGGCAGAGAATCCTATAAAGAAGGAATATTAAACAGAGAATATTTAGCCAAAATTGTTTTTCCAAACAAGAAAAAACTACAAGACTTAAATAAAATTGTACATCCAGAAGTTTTTAAACATCTACATGAATTTATTGTTTTAAATAAAAACAAAGAATATATTATATATGAAAACGCCATTTTATTTGAAAATAATAGCGACAGGATATGTGATTATATTATTACGATATTAGCCGATAAAGAACTGAGGATTAAACGAATAATGGATAGAGATTTAGCCACAAGACAAGACGTTTTGAACAGAATGAAAAATCAGTGGAATGACACCAAAAAGATACTTCAATCAAATTATATCATAGAACATTATAACTTAGAAAACACAAAATATCAAATTAAAGTTATTCATAATAAGTTAAAAACTAAAAACTAAAAGTGAAAAACCAACAACTACAATTTACAAAAAATGTAATCCTTATTCCATTTCTATTTGTGTTTCTTATATGGTTTATTTATTGGATTGAAATTAGATTTTCTTTAAATTTTACAAGATTCGGAATTCTTCCTAGAAATATAAATGGTTTTACAGGAATTTTTATTTCTCCATTCATCCATAGCGACACAAACCACCTTTTTAATAATTCCATTCCATTGATTATACTAACGATGAGTCTGGTCTATTTTTATAAAAAGGTATATCGAAATGTTCTGATTTATGGCACTTTTTTTTCTGGTCTGCTGACTTGGATAATTGCAAGAGAAGCCTATCATATTGGAGTTAGTGGGGTTATTTACTTGCTTTTTAGCTTTATTTTTTTTAGTGGAATTATAAAAAAGCAATATCAATTAGTGGCTGTTTCATTAAGTTCAATTTTTTTATATGGCAGTATGATATGGTATGTTTTACCCATAAATGATGGTATTTCTTGGGAAGGACATCTATCGGGTTTTGTAGTAGGATTGTTCTTTGCTTTTTTTTACAGAAAAAAAGGAATTATAAAAGAAGAGTATCAATTTAAAGAAACAGAATTCGATATGTTATTTGATGACGAGGGTAATTTTATAGAACTGGAGGAAGAAAACTAATGAATTAATTACTAATTTTGAATTACGCGATTTAACAATTAAACAATTAAACAATAAAATTTAGTGTTAAGCAGTTTTTTCAGAAGATTTCTGTTTCTCTTCTTTATTCAGCTCTTTTATACTGCCTTTCATACTACAAGTCACATTAAAATATGCTCCGGGCTCTACATAAAGTTTCCCTATTACGACATCGCCAGAAATATTTGCAGTAGATTTGATAGTAAGCAGATTGTTTACCGTTAGTTCTCCTGTAAATTTTCCTTCAATATCAGCGTTGTTACAAACTACAACTCCTTTTATCACTCCTTCTTGCCCAATAATAACCCTACCTTTTGTTTTCAGAATTCCGTCTAAAATTCCATCAATTCTAAAATCTCCTTCAGAGACAATATCGCCATTTATAGTGGTATTTTTTGCTAATATATTTATTTCCGTAGTTCTTGACATTTTACTTTCTTTATTAAACATTATGTTTTTTATTTATTTACGAATTAGTTTTTCACTTAGTTTATCTGTACCTTTCAAATCTCCTAAAATCTCTTTTGCTTGTATTCCTTCTTCCGTGTTTCCATAATTTAATAAAACAAATTCCAACGCTTCTTTATAAGCATATTCCTTCTGATATTTACCTATGGCAAACGCCTTTAAAAGTTCAAATTTAGCAATTAATTTTGACCTCTGTATTGTCGGTGCAATTTCTGTGATTTGAGACACTACATCCTCAAATTTATTTCCTTTGTATAAATAATAGATTTCTTTATATATAGACTCAATTTCACCAATAGGCTCCTCACTTGAGCTACTTTTAATATTTTGAATTATTTGAGCATATTTAGAATCTGGATATTGAGTAATAATATTATCCTTATAGCTATCTGCTTTAGTATCTTCCAATTCTTTGAATATCTGATACAGGTGATAATTAGTCGATAAAACAACATTTTTTTCTGGATTTAATGACAGCAATCTTTTAAATCTACCTATTGCTAAATATATATTTCTAAACTGCTCCTTATAAATAATACCCGTTTGGTACAACGACTCATTTCTATCATATTTTAAAGAATCTATTTGTGATTGATTTTTTGGCAACGCATCTAAATACGTGGACAACTCATATTTAAGAGGACTTAACTGCTTAGTTTTCACAGAATCCTTGCTATTTATTATTTGCTCTCTTTCAGAAATCCTCCAATTATCTTCCAAAGGTCTATTTCCCCAAATTCTTAAAAATTTTGATTTCCCGAAACTCAAAGATTGTGCGTTATAAAAATACCACTTCCCTTTATTTATTGATTGTTTTGACGTTCCACCTCCAAAAGAGCTTCCAAAAGACAAACTATTTAATTCCTGCTGATCTTTTTCTTCATCTTGTTTTTTGAGTTTTTCTATATGATTTTCAAAAAATAATCTCCTGTCACCTTCTGTCATTGCAACAATGTCCAAAATACTATCATTTGTTTTTAAAACAGTTTCAAAAGTTATTAATGTCGCCAAACTTTTGTGTTTCCTCTTTACCCTTCTGATTCTTCTTTCAACGCTTTCTTTAGAAACTTGCAAAACACTGTCATAATAAGAACTTGCCAATATAAAATTAGCCCTGTCAAAATAAATATTACCTAAACTTTCGTAAGGAAATGTTTTTTGATAATCATCTCCATCTGCAACGTTCACCGATTTTTTATAATATAATATAGCATCATCTATACTGTTTCTTTGATATTCCAACACACCTATCTGATAGTATAAAATATCTAAATATTTTCTGTTTTCTCTGTTTTTTACCAGTTTATAAAACTTTGAAATTAAGCCACCTGCTGTAAAATAATTAGAAGTAACTTTTGCAAATTCTACATTCGAATGAACCCTAAATTTATAAGGAGCTTTTTTAAAATTAATCAGCTTTTTAAAGACAATAGCAGCAGAATCTTTCTTGTTTTCTGACTTGTAAATCTGACCTAAAATATACATATTTCTCGATGCTTGCTCCACTCCTTTATGTGTTTCTATCGCTTTTTTTAAGTGCGTTATCACATTTTGAATACTATCTGTTTTTACATAAGCCATTGCCAAAGCCGTGTGTACTTGCTCTTTTATTTTATCAGAAATATCCTCTTTTTTTAACACTTTTTTTAGAGATTTTATAGCCAATTTCTCATTATTTAAGCGAATATTCGTTTTTGCTCTCCAAACACGAGTTTCATATATTAAATCTGCATAAGGATAATTTGCAATTATATAATTAAAAGCTTCTATTGCCTCAACAAAACGTTGCGTATAGTATCTCGATTTTCCTAACAACAAATAAGCATCGTCAATTTGGTTATTCCTCTCTCTTCCATAAAAATTCATTGAATGCAACTGAATGGCTTTTACAGCTTTATCCTCCGCCCTTTCAAATGACGAGAGATTTTTGTCGTCTGTGTTTTTTGCCGATTTAGGAAGCCCACTAAGTGCTGGAGATACAATTTTATTTTTATTAAAAGTGATAGGTTCAATAAATAATTGTTCCCGAAAATTGTCTTTGTGTTTTTTATTTATTTCATCAATCCCTGTTTGAAAAGCAATATTTCCATTGTACAAAATATTGTATTTAGTAGTAATAGAATTATATGTTCTGCTAATTATTGTGTCTCTCTTTGGGCTACAAGAAATAATTGCTGCCAAAGCAATTAAAAAAAATAGTGTTTTGTTGCTGTTTTTCATAAAATTATTGTCAGATACTAAAGGTTTGTTCCTAAAAGTAAATCCAGTATAAAAACTTCTAAGTAACAACAATTTTAAAAGTAAAATATTGTCATTAGAAGTTGCAAAAGTAGTAATAAAACAGAAAAAAAACACGTTACGCCAAAAAATGAGGTACAAGGTAGACTCAACCCCCAAATGCAACTTTTTTATTTACAAATTTATAAAATATATTTTTGCTTAATCCCCGTAAATTTAACCTGTCCCTAATTATTGAATCAATTCCAACTTAAATATCTATCCCAAAAACATACTTTGCTAACAAGTAAAAAACCAAAGTAATAACTATTACTCCCCATAAATTGAATAGAATTCCTGCCCTAATCATCTGCTTTATTTTAACATAACCAGAGCCGAATACTATAGCCTGAGTAGGTGAAGCAATAGGCATCATAAAAGCACAACTTGCAGAAAGTGTTGCGGGAATCATTAATATTCTTGGGTCTAAACCTAAAACGACACTTGCTTTTGCCAGTATTGGTAGTACTAAATTTGTTGTAGCGGTATTGGATGTTATTTCAGTCAAAAAAGTAAGAATAAGGCAAACTATAATAATGATAAAAAATGGGTTGTCAATTTCTAAATTTACGAATAGACTGCCAACTACGTTAGAAAGTCCACTACTGTTAAATCCTCCAGCAATAGAAAATCCACCACCAAATAACAGCAGTATTCCCCATGGTAATTCTCTTGCTTTCTGCCAAGTTAACAACATTTCTTTTGGTCTATCTTCAGACGGAATCATAAAAAGTAATAAGGAAGTTGCAACAGCAATTGACGCATCGCTTACCATTTCTAACCCAAAGATGGTTCTCCAGCCATGTATAGTAAATGATTCGCTTAAAGTAATGTCAGAACCTGTTATCCATAAAATTACTGCAGATAAGAATATAAGTCCAGATATTAATTCATCTCTCTTTAATTTCCCTAAATCTTTTAATAAGTTTTTTATCATATATTTATTTTCAAAGACGGTAATTTTAGGCATTCTAAAGATTACTTTGGTCATTAGTAGCCAACCAGTAAATACAAAAGTAGCTGAAATAGGCAGTCCTATCATCATCCATTGAGTAAAGCCTACTTTAGGTAAATTAGGAAATAATTCGTGGTGTAATTCCGCAAATACCATATTAGGTATGGTGCCAATCAAAGTGGTCATTCCTCCCATATCCGCAGAGTAAGCTATGCCCAACATTAGTGCAACTGCAAATTTTGACAGAAATTTTTTAGACCCTTTTATTTCGCTTATAACAGATAATCCTATAGGCATCATAACCATTACTGATGCAGTATTTGTAATCCACATACTCAATCCGGCAGTAGCCACCATAAAACCAAGTATTAAATGGTCAGGCTTACTTCCTATAATGTTTACAATGTGTAATGCTATACGTTTATGAAGATTAGAATTCTGTATCCCTTGAGCTAACATTAACCCACCTAAGAAAAGAAAAATAATTTCTTTACCAAAAAATAACGCAGTTGTCTTTGCATCTAATATTCCGAAAAGTGGAAAAAGAAATATGGGAAATAATGAGGTAACGGCAATTGGAACAACCTCAAAAATCCAGAAAACAGCCATAACAACTACTATTGCAGCCATTATCGGAGCTTTAGGATTATTTTCTGAAGGCACCAAATAATAGCATAAAAATGCCAGAAATATGGACAAAACACTATATATCCATTTGCTTTTTAAAAATCTGTAATTATTCATAATTTTTTATGTTAATTGTCTTTTATAATAAATTAATAATGTCTAAAATTCAAATAATTAGATATTTAAGCTCTTCAAAATCCAATCCTCCATAATTTCCAGAACTCATCAAAAGTAAAGCCGTGTTTTCTAAATTATAATTGAACAAAAATTCTTTAAATTCCTGCGGATTTGTATAAATAATCAAATCTTCTCTCTCAAAAGCACTGAAAATTTGTTGCTCTGTAACCTTGCTTAACTGCTTTACTTTCACTGCATCTGGCGAATAAAAAACCACTGCTTTATCAGCTTTATCTAATGTTCCTTTATACTCTGCCAAGAAGATTGCAGTTAAACTACTATAAGTGTGCAATTCCAAGCAAGCCAAAAGATTTTTTTTAGAATATTGATTTTTAACCGCCGTACTTGCTGCTCTTACTTTTGACGGAGAGTGTGCAAAATCTTTAAAAATAACTGTCAATTTATTTTCTGCAATTTTTTCTAAACGTTTGTCCGCCCCTTTAAAAGAGGCGATAGCTTCATAAAAATCATCTTCGTCAATTCCCATATGTTGGCAAATCCATTTTGAACCAGCAAGGTTTTGCAAATTGTGTTTTCCAAAAATTTCTAACGGCAATTTACCTTCCGAAGTATTTAAAAAAGAAATGCCCTTATCAATAAAAAAGTCAGGAGTTTTATATGAGTATTTTTTTATTGTATGCTTAGAATTTTCTACAATATTTTCTACAATTTTATCTTCTTCATTATACACCATAATTCCACCGTTGGTAATAGAATCTGTAAAAATTTTAAATTGTTCTACATAATTATCAAAGGTTGGAAAAACATTAATATGATCCCAAGCAATTCCGCTTAGTAAGGCAATATTTGGTTTGTACAGATGAAATTTTGGACGCATATCAATAGGAGAACTCAAATATTCATCTCCTTCTAAAACAATAAACTCATTCTCTTCTGTTAAATGCACCATATTATCAAAGCCATCAAGCTGAGCACCAACCATATAATCCACTTCTTTATTATGATAATTTAATACGTGTAAAATCATAGAAGTTATAGTGGTTTTTCCGTGAGAGCCACCAATAACAACTCTTGTTTTATTTTTAGACTGATGATATAAAAACTCTGGATATGAATAAATTTTTAACCCTAATTCTTGTGCTTTTAGCAACTCTAGATTATCTTTTTTAGCGTGCATTCCTAAAATAACAGCATCTAAATTAACTGAAATTTTATCTGGAAACCAACCAAATTCTTTTGGAAGTAAACCTCTTTTTTCTAATCTATGTTTAGACGGATTATAAATCGTATCATCACTTCCCGTTATTTGATATCCTTTTTGATATAGTGCAATTGCGAGATTGTGCATCGCACTTCCGCCAATAGATATAAAATGTATATTCATAAAAATTATTTACGATTAAATCAGCAGCAAAAGTAAAAAAATAAATTGTTACGCTTCATTTGTTGTTCGATAAAAATTCCAACCTCCAACCTCCAACGTTGAGCCAAATTTCTTTTAAAACCCTTGCAAATTAAAAAAATTATTAAGAGATTTGCAAATTATTTTATTTTAAATTTTAATATACAAATTCCAGTTCTTAAAATGAAGCCCCGAAGCCCCGAAGCCCCGAAGCCCCGAAGCCCCGAAGCCCCGAAGCCCCGAAGCCCCGAAGCCCCGAAGCCCCGAAGCCCCGAAGCCCCGAAGCCCCGAAGCCCCGAAGCCCCGAAGCCCCGAAGCCCCGAAGCCCCGAAGCCCCGAAGCCCCTATAAATACAGTTTACGTATCTGTCAGAAAAAAAGAAGGAGAGAAATGCCTCTAATTCGGCTACTAACCCTCGCCTTTCTTGCTCTGCTGTTTGTAGCCCAGACAACTAACGCTCAAAACACCCCAACCGGCTTGACCCTGTCTTTGCAAAAAGACAACCAGCCGTTGACAAGCCATGTTGTTACCGGGAATGCTTTTACCACACGGGTAATCGTTACTCTGGGAGGTGGTAGCTTCGCGACCGCCACTGAAGTGCCAATCACCATTACGGGTAGTGGGATTGTCGGTGTAATACCTTTCACCGCCAGCAATTTCACCATGACTATCCCCGCCGGGCAAACCAGTGCCAGTGCAGATTTCACGGTTACGCTATCTACCGCACAATCCAACGATATTTATGGTGATGAGGTCATCACGGTTACCGCCACACCGCCCGCTACCTTAGGGCTTATGCCCGCCTCAGCAAGTTTCGCGTTAACCGATAATATTGATGTTTTATTGGGCTTTGGGGCTGGAGCTGCTGATGGTTTTTTAAAGTACAATGAAGCAGATAGCAGAAACACTTCAAACATTAGCATGGTCGTATCTGCCTTTAATAGGGTTACTATAGTAGAAAACGTTACAATCAAACAGCCACTGTCGCTAGACTACACCATTTCAGGTGATGTGACAGCCACAGACGTTACCGCGCTGGCTGGTACCGTAGTCATACCCGCCAATACAAGTAATAATAAATTTATCGATGTCGTACTCAACGATATGCTGGATGAGGATGATGAACAATTCACCATCACCGTAAGCAACCCCAGATTTCTAACCAAAGTTAACTCACGATTCCCACGCGAGTTCAGCACCCCCCAATTAGACGTTACGATTATAGATGACGATACCACACAGGTACAGTTTGCCAATACCAGTATTGAGGTAGGCGAAGAAGCAGGCAGTGCCGAATTCACCATAACGCTGAATCCACCTAACGCCTTTCCATTGACAGTCGATTATATGACTAGCGATGGCACCGCCAATGCCGGCTCGGACTACACGGCAACAACTGGAAGCATCACCATTCCAGCCATGGCAACAAGTGCCACTTTCAGCGTGCCAGTGCTTGAGGATGGGTTGGTTGAGGGCAGCGAGAGTTTTAGCGTAACATTAACTGGCACAGACCCTGGCGCACTCGGTGATGATGCTACCGCAACAGCGACAATCACCGATAATGACACTCCCCCGGCTTCATCAGTATGCGATCGCAGCCCACAGGTTCGCGATGCTATTGTCGACCAAATAGACGGTGTAACCGACTGCAACCAGATTTCGGCCGTTCATTTAGCGACAATTACCTCGCTTGACTTTGGTACTCAACGTTATATGACTATTACTGAACTGAAAGCAGGCGACTTTGCCGGGCTTTCAGAGCTGACAAACCTAAATTTAGCGCTCAACAACTCATTAATGATGCTACCTGTTGGCATCTTTGCTGGTTTGTCTAAGTTAAAAACCCTGCTTTTAGGGGGTAATCAATTAACTACGCTACCCGTTGGCATCTTTGCTGATTTGTCTGAGTTGACAACTCTGGGCTTAGGGAGTAATGAATTAACTATGCTACCTGCTGGTATCTTTGCTGGTTTGCCCAAGTTGGCAAATCTGTTTTTACAGGTTAACCAATTTACCACGCTACCCACGGGAATATTTGCCGACCTGCCCACAACCGCTGTGGTACACCTTGATGCGGACGTTATCGTAACGCCACCCGCCGATGCTTTCGTTACCACTTGGCGGACAAGCAGCGCGGATGAAACAATCACTATCCCAACAATAGGTGATGGCTACAACTACAATGTTGATTGTGATGCGAACGGCATTATCAATTTCAGAGGCGTAACGGGCGATACTACTTGTACCTATGCCACTGCTGGCACTCACACTGTTGTTATTACTGGCGACTTCCCACGGATTTATTTTAATAGCAAAGGCGATAAAACCAAAATCATATCCGTCAGCCAATGGGGAACTGGACAATGGACTGCAATGGGGAAAGCGTTTTCTGGTGCGAGTAACTTACAGATTACTGCCACAGACCAACCTGATTTATCAATGGTTAGCAGTATGGGCAATATGTTCCGGGGCGCGACTGCCTTTAATAGTGGCATAAATGCCTGGGGTGTCTCTAATGTAAAAAAAATGCGTGCTATGTTCAGAGGTGCCAGTTCTTTTAATCAGGATATAGGGGGTTGGAATGTTAGTAGTGTAACTGATATGTCATTTATGTTTGCTAGTGCGACATCCTTTAATCAAAATCTGGGTAATTGGAATGTCAGCCTTGTGACTAACTTTAGTGCTATGTTTGAAGATGTAACGCTTTCAACCGAAAACTATGAGAAATTGCTGATAGGCTGGGCAAAACGAGACCTGCAAAACGGCAAGACATTAGATGTCGGTGCGACTGAATATTGTTCTGCCGAAGCCATCACGGCAAGAGCGGCGATAATTGCCAGCGATGGCTGGACGATTGAAGACGGCGGACGCTGTCATCACATAATAATTACTTCACACGGAGGTGGTGCCTCAGCACAAATATCCATACCAGAGAATCAACGCTCGATTACTACCGTAAGCGGGATGAGTTCGAAAGGTGCCAATATCCGCTACACATTAAACAGTGTAGGCGTCGGCTCCTTTACTATTGATGCCAGCACAGGCGAGCTAGAATTTACGGCTGCCAATGGTGTAGATTTTGAAACCCCTCGCGGTTTTGGGAATTCAAATGACTATGTAGCCGTAGTCACCATGACATCTGAATCGGGGGGGCAAGAAGCGACCACCACACAAGCCATAATCATAACCATAACCGATGTAAACGAAGCACCCAGCTTTGACAGCAGCAGTCGTCCACCCGAAACTGTTGCCGAAGATACCAACTATGAATTTATACCAATAGCCAGTGATCCTGAAAACGACCCTCTCACCTATACAATTATCAACAAACCCACTTGGGCAACCTTTAACGCATCAACAGGCAGATTAAGCGGTACGCCCGGCAATGCAGATGTAGGCGTTGCCAGGAACATTATAATTTTCGTCAATGATGGGGCGTTATTATCATCAGTTCCTCTTTCCTTTGATTTAACGGTTACCAATGTCAATGATGCGCCGACCATCAGCGGTACGCCACCGACCATGGTTGACGAAGACACCGCCTATACATTTACACCAGGCGGTGGCGATGAAGACGCTGGCGACCCGGTGGTCTATTCACTGTCCAACAATCCCGCTTGGCTAGCAGTGAATCCCGCCACAGGCATATTAAGCGGCACCCCTACCAATGCAGATGTAGGAACGACAACAGGCATTGTTCTTTCAATCAGTGACGGGGAGTTATCAGCTTCTCTCCCAGCCTTTGATTTAACAGTTATCAATGTAAATGATCCGCCAAAGATTACAACAGGCGGCATTAACAATCCTACTGTCCGAATACAACTGAATGAAAATATACAAAGTGTCGTAACAATAGCCGCTATTGATGAGGATGGCGATGCCTTTACTTATTCGCTTGCCGATAATGCACATGTTGATACTGCCTTGTTCGCTATAAATCAGCGTGGCGAGTTGATATTCAAAGCCGAGTATATTCCAGATTTTGAAAATCCAAGAGATGGAACAGGGAGACCTGATTCAACAGCGGACAACTTTTATTCTGTCTTTGTAAGGGTAACAGACATTCACGGCAGGCATAGTGCTAACCGGGTTACAGTAGAAATCCTCAATGTAAACCCAGAACCCCCAACCGACATTAGCCTGTCTTCAACCGAGGTCACTAATACTCACGTCCCCGGTTCGGTGATTGGCATATTATCCAAAACAGGTGGCATTACCTATGCAAGCACGATCTTTAGACTTGTCGAAACTAATCTTAACCCGATAGGGAGTAGGAATAGTAGTTCTCGGGATAACGCTCTATTTGAAATTGATGGCACAAAACTAAAAATACGCGGAAATCCGAATACTGACAGCAGATCCATTTATCTAATCACAATCGATGTCAATGACGGCATAGGTTTCTTCACAAAAGCATTCGTATTTGTGTCGGTTAATAACACCGCACCAGAATTTGTATCCTTAGGCGAGGCAGAGTGTGGCGACCGTGTTACAGCCCCCGAAGTCCCCAATATCGCCTTTCTTCATTATCAATGTGTCATAAGTCGACCTGAAAACACCCAATTTATAGCAACAATACCCGCTACTGATGCAGATGGTGACGAGCTTACCTTTCGAGTTGCCGGTCATCAAGACACGGATGGGAATCAAAATGATGTTGAACTATTTGAAATAAACCAACGTGGCGAGCTTAGCTTCAAAACCGAGCATATTGCAGATTATGAACGTCCAGGGGATAAGCTGTTTAATATTATAAGTAGAGAAAGCGTTCGTAATGATTATTATGTACTGCTGGCCATACGCGATAATCGTGGTGGCAAAGGCAATATTATGGGTATAACGGTAAAGATTACCGATACAGACCCAGAACCCCCAGCCGTTATTGCCTTATCCTCGACAACGGTCGCTCACGATGCCCCTGCTGGCACGCTGATTGGCACATTATCCAAAACTGGCGGTATTGCCAATAACATCACCACCTTTACACTCGCTGACGGCGATGATGATACCGATAACGCCCTGTTTGAGGTTGATGGTGCTACCCTAAAAATAAAGGCAACGCCCGCTTCAGACCGAATAGACTACAATATCAGAATCGGTGTCAGTAACGGTGCAGACATTTTTTCAACCCCATTCACTATCACGCTAACTGGTGTTACTGCGCCAAAAATTACCTCAGAAGCTGGATTTCCCATTGCGTATTATAGTGTGAATGAAAATATCCAAAGTGTCGCCACAATAACTGCTATTGATGCGGATGGCGATGCTTTTACCTATTCGCTTTTCAATGATGGTTTTGATCTAGATGCTAACCTATTTGAAATAAACCAGATGGGCAAGCTGGCATTCAAAGCCCAGCATATTCCAGATTTTGAAAACCCGGTGGATGCAAGTGATCCAGCCAAAAATAACACTTATATCACCCATGTACGGGTAACAGACACTCGCGGCTTATTCAGCAGGCAATCGGTTAGAGTAACAATCAGCGATGTAAATGAAGCACCCACCATTGCTGGCATACCTCCAACAACTGTTGCTCAAGACACCGCCTATACATTTACCCCAATTGGCAACGATGAAGATGCAGACACCACGCTTGAATATGCCATTACCAACACACCCGCCTGGGCAGCCTTTGATACGGCAACCGGCACATTAAGCGGCACACCCACCAATGTCCATATTGGCATCACAGAAAACATTGTTATATCAGTAACTGATGGCACGCTGACCACTTCACTGCCCGCATTTAGCATCACCGTGACCAATGCCAATGATGCCCCGACTATCACCGGCACACCACCGGCTACGGTTGCTCAAGACGCTGACTATTCATTTGCACCAGTTAGCGCTGATATTGATGGTGATACGCTGACCTATTCAATTGCCAACAAACCCACCTGGGCAACCTTTGATACAACAAGCGGCGCATTAATCGGCACCCCCACGAATGGGGATGTTGGCATCACAGAAGATATTGTTATTTCAGTAACCGATAACATAGCAGCGGCTGTTTCACTGCCCGCATTCAGCATCACCGTGACCAATGTCAATGATGCCCCTACCATTAGCGGCACAACCGCATTCACCATTGCTGAAAATGCAGGCAATGGCGCAATGGTTGGAACAATCACCGGAGCCGATATCGATGCTGGCACGGTATTAGCGTATTTCATTACCGCAGGCAATAGCAGTGATGCTTTTGCCATTGATCCGGAAACTGGCGAAATCACGGTGAATGGCGACAACAAATTAAACCATGAAACAACACCATCCTATTCGCTCACGGTTACAGTCGGCGATGGCAGGCTTGCCGCCACTGCAACAGTTACCATCAACGTAGAAGATGTAAACGAAGCCCCGACCATCACCGGCACACCACCAGACATGGTTGCCGAAGATGATGCCTATAGCTTCACGCCAGGTGGCGGCGATGTTGATGCAAACGATACGCCGGTCTATTCACTGTCCAATCACCCCAATTGGCTATCAGTTAATGATGCCACAGGCGAATTAAGCGGCACCCCTGCCAATGCTGATGTAGGCACGAATAGTGACATTGTTCTTACCATCACATCAGGCGAAGAAACGGCTGCCTTGACCTTTAGTATTGAGGTCACCAATGTCAACGATGCCCCCACCATCACCGGTACCCCGCCTGCCACTATTGCCGAAGACACTGCCTATAGCTTCACGCCAGGTGGTGGCGATGTTGATGCGGGCGATACGCCGGTCTATTCACTGTCCAATAACCCAAGTTGGTTAATGGTGAATACTGCCACAGGCGAATTAAGCGGTGCGCCTGCCAATACCGATGTAGGCACGAGTAGTGACATTGTTCTTACCATCACATCAGGCGGAGAAACGGCTGCCTTGACCTTTAGCATCACCGTCACCAATGTCAACGATGCGCCAACAATCACAGGCACACCACCGGCCACTATTGCCGAAGACAGCGCCTATAGCTTCACGCCAGGTGGTGGCGATGTTGATGCAGGCGATACGCTTGAATATTCAATTGAGAGAAAACCCACTTGGGCAACCTTCAACGAAGAAACAGGCGCATTAAGCGGTACACCCACCAATGATGATATTGGCATCACAGAAGATATTGTTATCTCGGTATCTGATGGCATAGCAGAGGCTGTTTCACTGCCCACATTTAGCATCACCGTCACCAATACCAATGATGCCCCGACCATTAGCGGCACGCCACCGGCCACTATTGCCGAAGACAGTGCCTATAGCTTCACGCCAGGCGGCGGCGATGTTGATGCAGGCGATACGCCGGTCTATTCACTGTCTAATCACCCAGATTGGTTAATGGTGGACACAGCCACAGGCACATTAAGCGGCACCCCGACCAATGCCGATGTGGGCACGCATAGCGACATTGTTCTCACCATCACAGCAGGCGGGCAAACAGATACCCTAACCTTTAGTATTGAAGTAACCAATACCAACGATGCACCCACCATCACCGGCACCCCACCCGCCACTATTGCCGAAGACACCGCCTATACATTTACTCCAGGCGGCGGCGATGTTGATGCAGGCGATATGCCGGTCTATTCACTGTCTAATAACCCAGATTGGCTATCAGTTAATGATGCCACAGGCGAATTAAGCGGCACCCCTGCCAATGCTGATGTGGGTGTGCGTAGCGACATTGTTCTAACCATCACATCAGGCGGGCAAACAGATACCCTAACCTTTAGTATTGAGGTCACCAATGTCAACGATGCGCCAACCATCACAGGCACACCACCAGACATGGTTGCCGAAGACACCGCCTATACATTTACACCAGGCGGCGGCGATGTTGATGCGGGCGATACGCCGCTCTATTCACTGTCCGATAACCCAGATTGGCTAATGGTGGACACAGCCACAGGCGCATTGAGCGGTACACCAACCAATGCTGATGTGGGTGTGCGTAGCGATATTGTTCTAACCATCACATCAGGCGGGCAAACAGATACCCTAACCTTTAGTATTGAGGTCACCAATACCAATGATGCCCCCACCATCACCGGTACACCACCGGCCACTATTGCCGAAGATGGTGCCTATACATTTACACCAGGCGGCGGCGATGTTGATGCAGGCGATACGCCGGTCTATTCACTGTCTAATCACCCCGATTGGCTATTAGTGGACACAGACACAGGCGCATTAAGCGGCACCCCGACCAATGCCGATGTGGGCGAGAACAGAGACATTGTTCTCACCATCACATCAGGCGGAGAAACCGCTGCCTTGACCTTTAGTATTGAGGTCACCAATGTCAACGATGCCCCCACCATCACCGGCACACCACCCGCCACCATTGCCGAAGACAGCGCCTATAGCTTCACGCCAGGCGGCGGCGATGTTGATGCGCACGATACCCCAAGCTATACACTGTCCAATAACCCAAGTTGGTTAATGGTGAATGATGCCACAGGCGCATTAAGCGGCACCCCGACCAATGCCGATGTAAGAGTGAATAGCGACATTGTTCTCACCATTACATCAGGTGGCGAAACGGCTACTTTGACCTTTGATATAGAGGTAACCAATACCAACGATGCCCCCACCATCACCGGCACACCACCTGCCACTATTGCCGAAGACAGCGCCTATACATTTATGCCAGGCGGCGGCGATGTTGATGCGAACGATACACCGCTCTATTCACTGTCCAATCACCCAGATTGGCTATCAGTTAATGATGCCACAGGCGAATTAAGCGGCACCCCTGCCAATGCTGATGTAGGTGTACGTAGCGATATTGTTCTCACCATTACATCAGGCGGAGAAACCGCTGCCTTGACCTTTAGTATTGAGGTCACCAATACCAACGATGCACCGACCATCACCGGTACCCCACCCGCCACCATTGCCGAAGATTCAGCCTATACATTTACACCAGGCGGCGGCGATGTTGATGCAGGCGATACCCCAAGCTATTCACTGTCCAATAACCCCAATTGGCTGTCAGTTAATGATGCCACAGGCGAATTAAGCGGCACCCCGACCAATGCCGATGTAAGAGTGAATAGCGACATTGTTCTCACCATTACATCAGGTGGCGAAACGGCTGCCTTGACCTTTAGTATTGAGGTCACCAATACCAACGATGCACCGACCATCACCGGCACCCCACCCGCCACTATTGCCGAAGACACCGCCTATACATTTACTCCAGAAGGCGGCGATGTTGATGCAGGCGATACGCCGGTCTATTCACTGTCTAATCACCCAGATTGGTTAATGGTGGACACAGCCACAGGCACATTAAGCGGCACCCCGACCAATGCCGATGTGGGCACGCATAGCGACATTGTTCTCACCATCACAGCAGGCGGGCAAACAGATACCCTAACCTTTAGTATTGAGGTCACCAATGTCAACGATGCCCCGACCATCACCGGCACGCCACCGGCCACTATTGCCGAAGATGGTGCCTATACATTTACACCAGGCGGCGGCGATGTTGATGCAGGCGATACGCCGGTCTATTCACTGTCCAATCACCCCGATTGGCTATTAGTGGACACAGCCACAGGCACATTAAGCGGCACCCCTGCCAATGCTGATGTAGGTGTACGTAGCGATATTGTTCTCACCATTACATCAGGCGGAGAAACCGCTGCCTTGACCTTTAGTATTGAGGTCACCAATACCAACGATGCACCGACCATCACCGGCACCCCACCCGCCACTATTGCCGAAGACACCGCCTATACATTTACTCCAGAAGGCGGCGATGTTGATGCAGGCGATATGCCGGTCTATTCACTGTCTAATAACCCAGATTGGCTATCAGTTAATGATGCCACAGGCGAATTAAGCGGCACCCCTGCCAATGCTGATGTAGGTGTACGTAGCGATATTGTTCTCACCATTACATCAGGCGGAGAAACCGCTGCCTTGACCTTTAGTATTGAGGTCACCAATACCAACGATGCACCGACCATCACCGGCACACCACCTGCCACTATTGCCGAAGACAGCGCCTATAGCTTCACGCCGGGTGGCGGCGATATTGATGCGAACGATACACCGGTCTATTCACTGTCCAATAACCCCACCTGGTTAATGGTGAATGCTGCCACAGGCGAATTAAGCGGCACCCCAAGAAATAATGATGTAGGCGAGCATAACGACATTGTTCTAACCATCACATCAGGCGGCGAAACGGCTACTTTGACCTTTGATATAGAGGTAACCAATACCAACGATGCCCCCACCATCACCGGCACACCACCTGCCACTATTGCCGAAGACAGCGCCTATACATTTATGCCAGGCGGCGGCGATGTTGATGCGAACGATACACCGCTCTATTCACTGTCCAATAACCCCACCTGGTTAATGGTGGACACAGCCACAGGCACATTAAGTGGTACGCCTGCCAATACCGATGTAGGCACGAATAGTGACATTGTTCTCACCATCACATCAGGCGGAGAAACGGCTGCCTTGACCTTCAGTATTGAGGTCACCAATACCAACGATGCACCCACCATCACCGGCACACCACCTGCCACTATTGCCGAAGACAGCGCCTATAGCTTCACGCCGGGTGGCGGCGATATTGATGCGAACGATACACCGGTCTATTCACTGTCCAATAACCCCACCTGGTTAATGGTGAATGCTGCCACAGGCGAATTAAGCGGCACCCCTGCCAATGCCGACGTGGGTGTACGTAGCGATATTGTTCTCACCATTACATCAGGCGGAGAAACCGCTGCCTTGACCTTTAGTATTGAGGTCACCAATACCAACGATGCACCGACCATCACCGGCACACCACCTGCCACTATTGCCGAAGACAGCGCCTATACATTTATGCCAGGCGGCGGCGATGTTGATGCGAACGATACACCGCTCTATTCACTGTCTAATAACCCAGATTGGCTATCAGTTAATGATGCCACAGGCGAATTAAGCGGCACCCCTGCCAATGCTGATGTAGGTGTACGTAGCGATATTGTTCTCACCATTACATCAGGCGGAGAAACCGCTGCCTTGACCTTTAGTATTGAGGTCACCAATACCAACGATGCACCGACCATCACCGGTACCCCACCCGCCACTATTGCCGAAGATTCAGCCTATACATTTACACCAGGCGGCGGCGATGTTGATGCAAACGATACCCCAAGCTATTCACTGTCCAATCACCCCGATTGGCTATTAGTGGACACAGCCACAGGCACATTAAGCAGTACCCCGACCAATGCCGATGTGGGCGAGAACAGAGACATTGTTTTAACCATCACAGCAGGCGGGCAAACAGATACCCTAACCTTTAGCATTGAGGTCACCAATACCAACGATACCCCGACCATCACCGGTACCCCACCCGCCACCATTGCCGAAGATTCAGCCTATGCATTTACACCAGGCGGCGACGATATTGATGCGCACGATACACCGGTCTATTCACTGTCCAATAACCCCACTTGGTTAATGGTGAATGATGCCACAGGCACATTAAGTGGTACGCCTGCCAATACCGATGTAGGCACGAATAGTGACATTGTTCTCACCATCACATCAGGCGGAGAAACGGCTGCCTTGACCTTTAGTATTGAAGTGATCAATACCAGTGATGCCCCCACCATCACCGGCGCACCACCGGCCACGGTTGCCGAAGATGATGCCTATAGCTTCATGCCAGGCGGCGGCGATGTTGATGCGCACGATACCCCAAGCTATACACTGTCCAATAACCCAAGTTGGTTAATGGTGAATGCCGACACAGGCGCATTAAGCGGCACCCCGACCAATGCCGATGTGGGCACAACAACCGGCATTGTTCTCACCATCACAGCAGGCGGGCAAACAGATACCCTAACCTTTAGCATTGAGGTCACCAATACCAACGATACCCCGACCATCACCGGTACCCCACCCGCCACCATTGCCGAAGATTCAGCCTATGCATTTACACCAGGCGGCGACGATATTGATGCGCACGATACACCGGTCTATTCACTGTCCAATAACCCAAGTTGGTTAATGGTGAATGATGCCACAGGCGCATTAAGCGGCACCCCAAGAAATAATGATGTAGGCGAGCATAACGACATTGTTCTAACCATCACATCAGGCGGCGAAACGGCTACTTTGACCTTTAGTATTGAAGTAACCAATACCAATGATGCACCCACCATCACCGGCACCCCACCTGCCACTATTGCCGAAGATGATGCCTATAGCTTCATGCCAGGTGGTGGCGATGTTGATGCGGGCGATACGCCGGTCTATTCACTGTCCAATAACCCAAGTTGGTTAATGGTGAATGATGCCACAGGCGAATTAAGCGGCACCCCGACCAATGCTGATGTAGGCACGAATAGCGGCATTGTTCTCACCATTACATCAGGCGGCGAAACGGCTGCCTTGACCTTTAGTATTGAGGTCACCAATGTCAACGATGCACCGACCATCACCGGTACCCCACCCGCCACTATTGCCGAAGACAGTGCCTATAGCTTCACGCCAGGCGGCGGCGATATTGATGGTGATACGCTCACCTATTCAATCAATACCCAACCAAGTTGGGCTGATTTCAGCACTACAACAGGCGCATTAAGCGGTACACCCACCAATGATGATATTGGCATCACAGAAGATATTGTTATCTCGGTATCTGATGGTATAGCAGAGGCTGTTTCACTGCCCACATTTAGCATCACCGTCACCAATACCAACGATGCCCCGACCATCACCGGTACCCCGCCTACCACTATTGCCGAAGATGATGCCTATACATTTATTCCAGAAGGCGGCGATGTTGATGCAGGCGATACGCTTGAATATTCAATTGAGAGCAAACCCACTTGGGCAACCTTCAACGAAGAAACAGGCGCATTAAGCGGTACCCCCACGAATGCAGATGTTGGTATCACAGAAGATATTGTTATTTCAGTAACTGATGGCGTGCTGACCGCTTCACTGCCAGCATTTAGCATCACCGTGACCAATGTCAACGATGCCCCCACCATCACCGGCACGCCACCCGCCACTATTGCCGAAGACAGCGCCTATAGCTTCACGCCAGGCGGCGGCGATGTTGATGCAGACGATACGCTGGTCTATTCACTGTCCGATAACCCCACCTGGTTAATGGTGAATGCCGACACAGGCACATTAAGCGGCACCCCGACCAATGCCGATGTAAGAGTGAATAGTGACATTGTTCTCACCATCACAGCAGGCGGACAAACAGATACCCTAACCTTTAGTATTGAGGTCACCAATACCAATGATGCCCCCACCATCACCGGCACACCAGATACCACGGTTGCTCAAGGTGCTGACTATTCATTTACACCAGTTGGCGCTGATATTGATGGTGATACGCTGACCTATTCAATTGCCAACAAACCCACTTGGGCAACCTTTGATACAACAAGCGGCGCATTAATCGGCACACCCACGAATGCAGATGTTGGTATCACAGAAGATATTGTTATTTCAGTAACTGATGGCGCGCTGACCGCTTCACTGCCAGCATTTAGCATCACCGTGACCAATGTTAATGATGCGCCTACCATCAGCGGCACAACCGCATTCACCATTGCTGAAAATGCAGGCAATGGCGCAATGGTTGGAACAATCACCGGAGCCGATGTCGATGCTGGCACGACATTAACGTATTCGATTACCACTGGTAATACCAATGATGCTTTTGCCATCGATTCGGAAACTGGCGAAATCACGGTAAATGGAGACAACAAACTAGACTATGAAACAACGCCATCCTATTCGCTTATGGTTACAGTCGGTGATGGCAGTCTTGCCGCCGAGGTAATGGTGACTATCACGGTCACGGATATAGACGAAGCACCCACCATCACCGGCACACCACCCGCCACTATTGCCGAAGACAGCGCCTATAGCTTCACGCCAGGCGGCGGCGATGTTGATGCAGGCGATACCCCAATCTATACACTGTCCAATAACCCAGATTGGCTATTAGTGGACACAGCCACAGGCACATTAAGTGGTACCCCAAGAAATAATGATGTAGGCACAACAACCAGCATTGTTCTCACCATCACATCAGGCGGGCAAACAGATACCCTAACCTTTAGTATTGAGGTCACCAATACCAATGATGCCCCCACCATCACCGGTACCCCGCCTACCACTATTGCCGAAGATGATGCCTATACATTTATTCCAGAAGGCGGCGATGTTGATGCAGGCGATACGCTTGAATATTCAATTGAGAGCAAACCCACTTGGGCAACCTTCAACGAAGAAACAGGCGCATTAAGCGGTACCCCCACGAATGCAGATGTTGGTATCACAGAAGATATTGTTATTTCAGTAACTGATGGCGTGCTGACCGCTTCACTGCCAGCATTTAGCATCACCGTGACCAATGTCAACGATGCCCCCACCATCACCGGTACCCCGCCTGCCACTATTGCCGAAGATTCAGCCTATAGCTTCACGCCAGGCGGCGGCGATGTTGATGCAGGCGATACCCCAAGCTATTCACTGTCCAATAACCCCAATTGGCTGTCAGTTAATGATGCCACAGGCGAATTAAGCGGTACGCCTGCCAATGATGATGTAGGCACGCATAGCGACATTGTTCTCACCATTGCATCAGGTGGCGAAACGGCTGCCCTGACCTTTAGTATTGAGGTGACCAATGTCAACGATGCACCGACTATCACAGGCACACCACCTACCACTATTGCCGAAGACAGCGCCTATAGCTTCACGCCAGAAGGCGGCGATATTGATGCAGGCGATACGCTGGTCTATTCACTGTCCGATAACCCCACCTGGTTAATGGTGAATGATGCCACAGGCGAATTAAGCGGCACCCCTGCCAATGCTGATGTAGGCACGAATAGTGACATTGTTCTTACCATCACATCAGGCGAAGAAACGGCTGCCTTGACCTTTAGTATTGAGGTCACCAATACCAATGATGCCCCCACCATCACCGGCACACCACCTGCCACTATTGCCGAAGACAGCGCCTATACATTTACTCCAGAAGGCGGCGATGTTGATGCAGGCGATATGCCGGTCTATTCACTGTCTAATAACCCAGATTGGCTATCAGTTAATGATGCCACAGGCGAATTAAGCGGCACCCCTGCCAATGCTGATGTAGGTGTACGTAGCGATATTGTTCTCACCATTACATCAGGCGGAGCAACGGCTATTTTGACCTTTAGTATTGAGGTCACCAATGTCAATGATGCCCCCACCATTAGCGGCACACCATCTGCCACTATTGCCGAAGACAGCGCCTATAGCTTCACGCCGGGTGGCGGCGATATTGATGCAGGCGATACACCGGTCTATTCACTGTCCAATAACCCCACCTGGTTAATGGTGAATGCTGCCACAGGCGAATTAAGCGGCACCCCTGCCAATGCCGACGTGGGTGTACGTAGCGATATTGTTCTCACCATCACATCAGGCGGGCAAACAGATACCCTAACCTTTAGTATTGAGGTCACCAATGTCAACGATGCCCCCACCATCACCGGCACACCACCGGCCACGGTTGCCGAAGATGATGCCTATAGCTTCATGCCAGGTGGTGGCGATGTTGATGCGGGCGATACGCCGGTCTATTCACTGTCTAATCACCCAGATTGGTTAATGGTGGACACAGCCACAGGCACATTAAGCGGCACCCCGACCAATGCCGATGTGGGCACAACAACTGGCATTGTTCTTACCATCACAGCAGGCGGGCAAACAGATACCCTAACCTTTAGTATTGAGGTCACCAATGTCAACGATGCACCGACCATCACCGGCACCCCACCAGACATGGTTGCCGAAGACACTGCCTATACATTTACACCAGGCGGCGGCGATGTTGATGCAGGCGATACACCGGTCTATTCACTGTCTAATAACCCAGATTGGCTATCAGTTAATGATGCCACAGGCGAATTAAGCGGCACCCCTGCCAATGCTGATGTAGGTGTACGTAGCGATATTGTTCTCACCATTACATCAGGCGGAGAAACCGCTGCCTTGACCTTTAGTATTGAGGTCACCAATACCAACGATGCACCGACCATCACCGGTACCCCACTCGCCACTATTGCCGAAGATTCAGCCTATACATTTACACCAGGCGGCGGCGATGTTGATGCAGGCGATACACCGGTCTATTCACTGTCCAATAACCCAAGTTGGTTAATGGTGAATGATGCCACAGGCGCATTAAGCGGCACCCCAAGAAATAATGATGTAGGCGAGCATAACGACATTGTTCTAACCATCACATCAGGCGGCGAAACGGCTACTTTGACCTTTAGTATTGAAGTAACCAATACCAACGATGCACCCACCATCACCGGCACACCACCTACCACTATTGCCGAAGACAGTGCCTATAGCTTCACGCCAGGCGGCGGCGATATTGATGGTGATACGCTCACCTATTCAATCAATACCCAACCAAGTTGGGCTGATTTCAGCACTACAACAGGCGCATTAAGCGGTACACCCACCAATGATGATATTGGCATCACAGAAGATATTGTTATTTCAGTAACTGATGGCGCGCTGACCGCTTCACTGCCAGCATTTAGCATCACCGTCACCAATACCAATGATGCCCCCACCATCACCGGCACACCACCTGCCACTATTGCCGAAGACAGCGCCTATAGCTTCACGCCAGGTGGTGGCGATATTGATGCAGGCGATACGCCGCTCTATTCACTGTCCAATAACCCAGATTGGTTAATGGTGAATGCCGACACAGGCGAATTAAGCGGCACCCCTGCCAATGATGATGTAGGCACGCATAGCGACATTGTTCTCGCCATCACATCAGGCGGAGAAACGGCTGCCTTGACCTTCAGTATTGAAGTAATCAACACCAGCGATGCCCCGACCATTACCGGCACACCACCCGCCACCATTGCCGAAGACAGCGCCTATAGCTTCACGCCAGGCGGCGGCGATATTGATGCGGGTGATACACCGGTCTATTCACTGTCTAATCACCCCAATTGGCTGTCAGTTAATGATGCCACAGGCGAATTAAGCGGTACGCCTGCCAATGATGATGTAGGCACGCATAGCGACATTGTTCTAACCATCACATCAGGCGGGCAAACAGATACCCTAACCTTTAGTATTGAGGTCACCAATGTCAATGACGCGCCAACCATCACCGGCACACCACCGGCCACTATTGCCGAAGATGATGCCTATACATTTACACCAGGCGGCGGCGATGTTGATGCAGGCGATACGCCGGTCTATTCACTGTCTAATCACCCAGATTGGTTAATGGTGGACACAGCCACAGGCACATTAAGCGGCACCCCGACCAATGCCGATGTAGGCACGCGTAGCGACATTGTTCTAACCATCACATCAGGCGGGCAAACAGATACCCTAACCTTTAGTATTGAGGTCACCAATGTCAACGATGCGCCAACCATCACAGGCACGCCACCGGCCACTATTGCCGAAGACAGCGCCTATAGCTTCACGCCAGGCGGCGGCGATGTTGATGCAGACGATACGCCGGTCTATTCACTGTCTAATCACCCAGATTGGTTAATGGTGGACACAGCCACAGGCACATTAAGTGGTACGCCTGCCAATGATGATGTAGGCACGCATAACGACATTGTTCTTACCATCACAGCAGGCGGGCAAACAGATACCCTAACCTTTAGTATTGAGGTCACCAATACCAATGATGCCCCGACCATCACCGGCACACCACCAGACATGGTTGCCGAAGACAGCGCCTATAGCTTCACGCCAGGTGGCGGCGATGTTGATGCAAACGATACACCGGTCTATTCACTGTCCAATCACCCCGATTGGCTATTAGTGGACACAGCCACAGGCACATTAAGCGGTACACCAACCAATGCTGATGTAGGTACGCATAGCGATATTGTTCTCACCATTACATCAGGCGGAGAAACGGCTGCCTTGACCTTCAGTATTGAAGTAATCAATACCAGTGATGCCCCCACCATTACCGGCACCCCACCTGCCACTATTGCCGAAGATGATGCCTATAGCTTCACGCCAGAAGGCGGCGATGTTGATGCGCACGATACCCCAAGCTATACACTGTCCAATAACCCAGATTGGCTATCAGTGGACACAGCCACAGGCACATTAAGCGGCACCCCGACCAATGCCGATGTGGGCACAACAACTGGCATTGTTCTTACCATCACAGCAGGCGGGCAAACAGATACCCTAACCTTTAGTATTGAGGTCACCAATACCAATGATGCCCCGACCATCACCGGCACGCCACCGGCCACTATTGCCGAAGACAGCGCCTATAGCTTCACGCCAGGCGGCGGCGATGTTGATGCAGACGATACGCCGGTCTATTCACTGTCCGATAACCCAGATTGGTTAATGGTGGACACAGACACAGGCGCATTAAGCGGCACCCCGACCAATGCCGATGTGGGTGTGCGTAGCGACATTGTTCTAACCATTACATCAGGTGGAGCAACGGCTGCCTTGACCTTTAGTATTGAGGTCACCAATGTCAACGATGCGCCAACAATCACAGGCACACCACCGGACATGGTTGCCGAAGACACCGCCTATAGCTTCACGCCAGGCGGCGGCGATATTGATGCGGGCGATACGCCGGTCTATTCACTGTCTAATAACCCAGATTGGTTAATGGTGGACACAGCCACAGGCGCATTAAGCGGCACCCCGACCAATGCCGATGTGGGCACAACAACCGGCATTGTTCTAACCATCACATCAGGCGGGCAAACAGATACCCTAACCTTTAGTATTGAAGTGATCAATGCCAGTGATGCCCCCACCATCACAGGCACACCACCGGCCAGCATTGCCGAAGACAGCGCCTATAGCTTCACGCCAGGCGGCGGCGATGTTGATGCAGACGATACGCCGGTCTATTCACTGTCCGATAACCCAGATTGGTTAATGGTGGACACAGACACAGGCGCATTAAGCGGCACCCCGACCAATGCCGATGTGGGTGTGCGTAGCGACATTGTTCTAACCATCACATCAGGCGGGCAAACAGATACCCTAACCTTTAGTATTGAAGTGATCAATGCCAGTGATGCCCCCACCATCACCGGCACACCACCGGCCACTATTGCCGAAGATGATGCCTATACATTTACACCAGGCGGCGGCGATGTTGATGCAGGCGATACGCCGGTCTATTCACTGTCCAATAACCCAAGTTGGTTAATGGTGAATGATGCCACAGGCGAATTAAGCGGCACCCCGACCAATGCTGATGTAGGCACGAATAGCGACATTGTTCTCACCATTACATCAGGCGGAGAAACCGCTGCCTTGACCTTTAGTATTGAGGTCACCAATACCAACGATGCACCGACCATCACCGGCACACCACCGGCCACTATTGCCGAAGACAGCGCCTATAGTTTCACGCCAAGCGGCGGCGATATTGATGCAAACGATACCCCAAGCTATACACTGTCCAATAACCCAGATTGGTTATTAGTGGACACAGCCACAGGCACATTAAGTGGCACCCCGACCAATGCCGACGTGGGTGTACGTAGCGACATTGTTCTCACCATCACATCAGGCGGGCAAACAGATACCCTAACCTTTAGTATTGAGGTCACCAATGTCAACGATGCACCCACCATTACTGGCACACCACCTACTACTATTGCCGAAGATGATGCCTATAGCTTCACGCCAGAAGGCGGCGATATTGATGCAAACGATACCCCAAGCTATTCACTGTCCAATAACCCAAGTTGGTTAATGGTGAATGCCGACACAGGCGCATTAAGCGGCACCCCGACCAATGATGATGTAGGCACAACAACCGGCATTGTTCTTACCATCACAGCAGGCGGGCAAACAGATACCCTAACCTTTAGTATTGAGGTCACCAATGTCAACGATGCCCCGACCATCACCGGCACACCACCCGCCACTATTGCCGAAGATGATGCCTATACATTTACACCAGGCGGCGGCGATATTGATGCGGGCGATACGCCGGTCTATTCACTGTCTAATAACCCAGATTGGTTAATGGTGGACACAGCCACAGGCGCATTAAGCGGCACCCCGACCAATGCCGATGTGGGCACAACAACCGGCATTGTTCTTACCATCACAGCAGGCGGGCAAACAGATACCCTAACCTTTAGTATTGAGGTCACCAATGTCAATGACGCACCGACTATCACAGGCACACCACCGGCCAGCATTGCCGAAGACAGCGCCTATAGCTTCACGCCAGGCGGCGGCGATGTTGATGCAGGCGATACGCCGGTCTATTCACTGTCTAATCACCCAGATTGGTTAATGGTGGACACAGCCACAGGCACATTAAGCGGCACCCCGACCAATGCTGATGTAGGCACGAATAGCGACATTGTTCTCACCATTACATCAGGTGGAGCAACGGCTATTTTGACCTTTAGTATTGAAGTAACCAATACCAACGATGCACCGACCATCACCGGCACCCCACCTGCCACTATTGCCGAAGACAGCGCCTATAGCTTCACGCCAGGTGGCGGCGATATTGATGCGAACGATACACCGGTCTATTCACTGTCCAATAACCCAAGTTGGTTAATGGTGAATGATGCCACAGGCGAATTAAGCGGCACCCCGACCAATGCTGATGTAGGCACGAATAGTGACATTGTTCTCACCATCACATCAGGCGGAGAAACGGCTGCCTTGACCTTTAGTATTGAAGTGATCAATGCCAGTGATGCCCCCACCATCACCGGCACCCCACCTGCCACTATTGCCGAAGACACCGCCTATAGCTTCGCGCCAGGTGGTGGCGATGTTGATGCGGGCGATACGCCGCTCTATTCACTGTCCAATAACCCAAGTTGGTTAATGGTGAATGCCGACACAGGCGCATTAAGCGGCACCCCGACCAATGCCGATGTAAGAGTGAATAGCGACATTGTTCTCACCATTACAGCAGGCGGAGAAACGGCTGCCCTGACCTTTAGCATCACCGTCACCAATGTCAACGATGCGCCAACAATCACAGGCACACCACCAGACATGGTTGCCGAAGACACCGCCTATACATTTACACCAGGCGGCGGCGATGTTGATGCAGGCGATACACCGGTCTATTCACTGTCTAATCACCCAGATTGGTTAATGGTGGACACAGCCACAGGCACATTAAGTGGTACGCCTGCCAATACCGATGTGGGTGTGCGTAGCGACATTGTTCTCACCATTACAGCAGGCGGAGAAACGGCTGCCCTGATCTTTAGCATCACCGTCACCAATGTCAACGATGCGCCAACAATCACAGGCACACCACCGGCCACTATTGCCGAAGATGATGCCTATAGCTTCACGCCAGGCGGCGGCGATATTGATGCAGGCGATACGCCGGTCTATTCACTGTCCAATAACCCAGATTGGCTATCAGTTAATGATGCCACAGGCGAATTAAGCGGCACCCCGACCAATGCCGATGTAGGCACGAATAGTGACATTGTTCTCACCATCACATCAGGCGGCGAAACGGCTACTTTGACCTTTAGTATTGAAGTAACCAATACTAACGATGCCCCGACCATTACCGGCACACCACCTACCACTATTGCCGAAGATTCAGCCTATACATTTACGCCGGGTGGCGGCGATATTGATGCGGGCGATACGCCGCTCTATTCACTGTCCGATAACCCAGATTGGCTAATGGTGGACACAGCCACAGGCGCATTGAGCGGTACACCAACCAATGCTGATGTGGGTGTGCGTAGCGATATTGTTCTAACCATCACATCAGGCGGGCAAACAGATACCCTAACCTTTAGTATTGAGGTCACCAATACCAATGATGCCCCCACCATCACCGGTACACCACCGGCCACTATTGCCGAAGATGGTGCCTATACATTTACACCAGGCGGCGGCGATGTTGATGCAGGCGATACGCCGGTCTATTCACTGTCTAATCACCCAGATTGGTTAATGGTGGACACAGCCACAGGCACATTAAGCGGCACCCCGACCAATGCCGATGTGGGTGTGCGTAGCGACATTGTTCTAACCATCACATCAGGCGGGCAAACAGATACCCTAACCTTTAGTATTGAAGTGATCAATGCCAGTGATGCCCCCACCATCACCGGCACGCCACCGGCCACTATTGCCGAAGACAGCGCCTATAGCTTCACGCCAGGTGGTGGCGATGTTGATGCAGACGATACGCCTACTTATACACTGTCTAATCACCCAGATTGGTTAATGGTGGACACAGCCACAGGCACATTAAGCGGCACCCCGACCAATGCCGATGTAGGCACGCGTAGCGACATTGTTCTAACCATCACATCAGGCGGGCAAACAGATACCCTAACCTTTAGTATTGAGGTCACCAATGTCAACGATGCGCCAACCATCACAGGCACACCACCAGACATGGTTGCCGAAGACACCGCCTATACATTTGCACCAGGCGGTGGCGATGTTGATGCAGACGATACGCCGGTCTATACACTGTCCAATAACCCAAGTTGGTTAATGGTGAATGCCGACACAGGCGAATTAAGCGGCACCCCTACCAATGCTGATGTAGGTACGCATAGTGACATTGTTCTCACCATCACAGCAGGCGGAGAAACGGCTGCCTTGACCTTTAGTATTGAGGTCACCAATGTCAACGATGCCCCAACCATCACCGGCACACCACCCGCCACAGTTGCCGAAGACAGCGCCTATAGCTTCACGCCAGGCGGCGGCGATGTTGATGCAGGCGATACGCCGGTCTATTCACTGTCTAATCACCCAGATTGGTTAATGGTGGACACAGCCACAGGCACATTAAGCGGTACACCCACCAATGATGATATTGGCATCACAGAAGATATTGTTATCTCGGTATCTGATGGCATAGCAGAGGCTGTTTCACTGCCCACATTTAGCATCACCGTCACCAATACCAACGATGCCCCCACCATCACTGGCACACCACCAGGCATGGTTGCCGAAGACAGCGCCTATAGCTTCACGCCAGGTGGTGGCGATATTGATGCAGGCGATACGCCGCTCTATTCACTGTCCAATAACCCAGATTGGTTAATGGTGAATGCCGACACAGGCGAATTAAGCGGCACCCCTGCCAATGATGATGTAGGCACGCATAGCGACATTGTTCTCACCATCACATCGGGCGAAGAAACGGCTGCCTTGACCTTTAGTATTGAGGTCACCAATACCAATGATGCCCCCACCATCACCGGTACCCCGCCTGCCACTATTGCCGAAGATTCAGCCTATAGCTTCACGCCAGGCGGCGGCGATGTTGATGCAGGCGATACCCCAAGCTATTCACTGTCCAATAACCCCAATTGGCTGTCAGTTAATGATGCCACAGGCGAATTAAGCGGTACGCCTGCCAATGATGATGTAGGCACGCATAGCGACATTGTTCTCACCATTACATCAGGTGGCGAAACGGCTACTTTGACCTTTGATATAGAGGTAACCAATACCAACGATGCCCCGACCATTAGCGGTACACCACCGGCCACTATTGCCGAAGACAGCGCCTATAGCTTCACGCCAGGCGGCGGCGATGTTGATGGTGATACGCTGACCTATTCAATCAATACCCAACCAAGTTGGGCTGATTTCAGCACTACAACCGGCACATTAAGCGGCACGCCCACCAATAATGATATTGGTACCACAACCGGTATTGTTATCACGGTGACGGATGGAACGCTGACTGCTTCACTGCCCGCATTCAGCATCACCGTCACCAATACCAATGATGCCCCGACCATTGCCGGCACACCACCCGCCACAGTTGCCGAAGACAGCGCCTATAGCTTCACGCCAGAAGGCGGCGATATTGATGCAGGCGATACGCCGCTCTATTCACTGTCCAATAACCCAAGTTGGTTAATGGTGAATGCTGCCACAGGCGAATTAAGCGGCACCCCTGCCAATGCTGATGTAGGCACGAATAGTGACATTGTTCTTACCATCACATCAGGCGGGCAAACAGATACCCTAACCTTTAGTATTGAGGTCACCAATACCAATGATGCCCCGACCATCACCGGCACACCACCTACCACTATTGCCGAAGACAGCGCCTATAGCTTCACGCCAGGCGGCGGCGATGTTGATGCGAACGATACACCGCTCTATTCACTGTCCAATCACCCAGATTGGCTAATGGTGAATGCTGCCACAGGCGCATTAAGCGGCACCCCGACCAATGCCGATGTGGGCACAACAACCGGCATTGTTCTCACCATCACAGCAGGCGGGCAAACAGACACCCTAACCTTTAGTATTGAGGTCACCAATACCAATGATGCCCCCACCATCACCGGCACACCACCAGACATGGTTGCCGAAGACACCGCCTATACATTTACACCAGGCGGCGGCGATGTTGATGCAGACGATACGCTGGTCTATTCACTGTCCGATAACCCCACCTGGTTAATGGTGAATGCCGACACAGGCGCATTAAGCGGCACCCCGACCAATGCCGATGTGGGCACAACAACCGGCATTGTTCTTACCATCACAGCAGGCGGGCAAACAGATACCCTAACCTTTAGTATTAAGGTCACCAATACCAATGATGCCCCCACCATTACCGGCACACCACCCGCCACAGTTGCCGAAGACAGCGCCCATAGCTTCACGCCAGGCGGCGGCGATGTTGATGGTGATACGCTGACCTATTCAATCAATACCCAACCAAGTTGGGCTGATTTCAGCACTACAACCGGCACATTAAGCGGTACCCCCACGAATGCAGATGTTGGTATCACAGAAGATATTGTTATTTCAGTAACTGATGGCGTGCTGACCGCTTCACTGCCAGCATTTAGCATCACCGTGACCAATGTCAACGATGCGCCAACAATCACAGGCACGCCACCTACCACTATTGCCGAAGATTCAGCCTATACATTTACGCCGGGTGGCGGCGATGTTGATGCAAACGATACCCCAAGCTATACACTGTCCAATAACCCAGATTGGCTATTAGTGGACACAGCCACAGGCGAATTAAGCGGCACCCCTGCCAATGCTGATGTAGGCACGAATAGTGACATTGTTCTTACCATCACATCAGGCGAAGAAACGGCTGCCTTGACCTTTAGTATTGAGGTCACCAATACCAATGATGCCCCCACCATCACCGGTACCCCGCCTGCCACTATTGCCGAAGATTCAGCCTATAGCTTCACGCCAGGCGGCGGCGATGTTGATGCAGGCGATACCCCAAGCTATTCACTGTCCAATAACCCCAATTGGCTGTCAGTTAATGATGCCACAGGCGAATTAAGCGGTACGCCTGCCAATGATGATGTAGGCACGCATAGCGACATTGTTCTCACCATTACATCAGGCGGAGAAACCGCTGCCTTGACCTTTAGTATTGAGGTCACCAATACCAACGATGCACCGACCATCACCGGTACCCCGCCTGCCACTATTGCCGAAGACAGCGCCTATAGCTTCACGCCAGAAGGCGGCGATGTTGATGCAGGCGATACGCCGCTCTATTCACTGTCCAATAACCCCACCTGGTTAATGGTGAATGCCGACACAGGCACATTAAGCGGCACCCCGACCAATGCCGATGTAAGAGTGAATAGTGACATTGTTCTCACCATCACATCAGGCGGAGAAACGGCTGCCTTGACCTTTAGTATTGAGGTCACCAATATCAACGATGCCCCGACCATTAGCGGCACACCACCGGCCACTATTGCCGAAGATGATGCCTATAGCTTCACGCCAGGCGGCGGCGATATTGATGCAAACGATACGCCAAGCTATTCACTGTCCAATAACCCCGCTTGGCTGTCAGTTAATGATGCCACAGGCGAATTAAGCGGCACCCCTACCAATGCTGATGTAGGCACGAATAGCGATATTGTTCTCACCATTACATCAGGCGGAGAAACCGCTGCCTTGACCTTTAGTATTGAGGTCACCAATACCAACGATGCACCGACCATCACCGGTACCCCGCCTGCCACTATTGCCGAAGACAGCGCCTATAGCTTCACGCCAGAAGGCGGCGATGTTGATGCAGGCGATACGCCGCTCTATTCACTGTCCAATAACCCCACCTGGTTAATGGTGAATGCCGACACAGGCACATTAAGCGGCACCCCGACCAATGCCGATGTAAGAGTGAATAGTGACATTGTTCTCACCATCACAGCAGGCGGAGAAACGGCTGCCTTGACCTTTAGTATTGAAGTAATCAACACCAGCGATGCTCCGACTATTAGCGGCACGCCACCTACCACTATTGCCGAAGACAGCGCCTATAGCTTCACACCAGGCGGCGGCGATATTGATGCGCACGATACACCGGTCTATTCACTGTCCAATAACCCCACCTGGTTAATGGTGAATGCTGCCACAGGCGAATTAAGCGGCACCCCTGCCAATGCCGACGTGGGTGTACGTAGCGACATTGTTCTCACCATTACATCAGGCGGCGAAACGGCTACTTTGACCTTTGATATAGAGGTAACCAACACCAATGACGCACCGACTATCACCGGCACACCACCCGCCACAGTTGCCGAAGACAGCGCCTATAGCTTCACACCAGGCGGCGGCGATATTGATGCGCACGATACACCGGTCTATTCACTGTCCAATAACCCCACCTGGTTAATGGTGAATGCTGCCACAGGCGAATTAAGCGGCACCCCTGCCAATGCCGACGTGGGTGTACGTAGCGACATTGTTCTCACCATTACATCAGGCGGCGAAACGGCTACTTTGACCTTTGATATAGAGGTAACCAATGTCAATGACGCACCGACTATCACAGGCACACCACCGGCCACTATTGCCGAAGACAGTGCCTATAGCTTCACGCCAGAAGGCGGCGATGTTGATGGTGATACGCTCACCTATTCAATCAATACCCAACCAAGTTGGGCTGATTTCAGCACTACAACAGGCGCATTAAGCGGTACACCCACCAATGATGATATTGGCATCACAGAAGATATTGTTATTTCAGTAACTGATGGCGCGCTGACCGCTTCACTGCCAGCATTTAGCATCACCGTCACCAATACCAACGATGCACCCACCATCACCGGCACACCACCCGCCACCATTGCCGAAGACAGCGCCTATAGCTTCACGCCAGAAGGCGGCGATGTTGATGCAGGCGATACGCCGCTCTATTCACTGTCCAATAACCCAGATTGGCTAATGGTGGACACAGCCACAGGCGCATTAAGCGGCACCCCGACCAATGATGATGTAGGCGAGCATAACGACATTGTTCTCACCATCACATCAGGCGGCGAAACGGCTACTTTGACCTTTGATATAGAGGTAACCAATGTCAATGACGCACCGACTATCACAGGCACACCACCGGCCACTATTGCCGAAGACAGCACCTATAGCTTCACGCCAGAAGGCGGCGATGTTGATGGTGATACGCTCACCTATTCAATCAATACCCAACCAAGTTGGGCTGATTTCAGCACTACAACAGGCGCATTAAGCGGTACACCCACCAATGATGATATTGGCATCACAGAAGATATTGTTATTTCAGTAACTGATGGCGCGCTGACCGCTTCACTGCCAGCATTTAGCATCACCGTCACCAATACCAACGATGCACCCACCATCACCGGCACACCACCCGCCACTATTGCCGAAGACAGCGCCTATAGCTTCACGCCAGGCGGCGGCGATGCTGATGTAGGCGATACACCGGTCTATTCACTGTCCAATCACCCCGATTGGCTATTAGTGGACACAGCCACAGGCACATTAAGCGGTACACCAACCAATGCTGATGTAGGTACGCATAGCGATATTGTTCTCACCATTACATCAGGCGGAGAAACGGCTGCCTTGACCTTCAGTATTGAAGTAATCAATACCAGTGATGCCCCCACCATTACCGGCACCCCACCTGCCACTATTGCCGAAGATTCAGCCTATACATTTACGCCGGGTGGCGGCGATGTTGATGCAAACGATACCCCAAGCTATACACTGTCCAATAACCCAGATTGGCTATTAGTGGACACAGCCACAGGCGAATTAAGCGGTACCCCCACGAATGCAGATGTTGGTATCACAGAAGATATTGTTATTTCAGTAACTGATGGCGTGCTGACCGCTTCACTGCCAGCATTTAGCATCACCGTGACCAATGTCAATGATGCGCCAACAATCACAGGCACGCCACCTACCACTATTGCCGAAGACAGCGCCTATAGCTTCACGCCAGGTGGCGGCGATGTTGATGCAGACGATACGCCGGTCTATTCACTGTCTAATAACCCAGATTGGCTATCAGTTAATGATGCCACAGGCGAATTAAGCGGCACCCCTGCCAATGCTGATGTAGGCACGAATAGTGACATTGTTCTCACCATCACAGCAGGCGGAGCAACGGCTGCCTTGACCTTTAGTATTGAGGTCACCAATGTCAATGATGCCCCGACTATCACCGGCACACCACCGGCCACCATTGCCGAAGACAGTCCTTATTCATTTGAACCAGTGGGTGCTGATATTGATGCAGGGGATATGCTTGAATATTCAATTGAGAGCAAACCTTCTTGGGCAATATTCAGCACTACAACCGGTGTATTAAGCGGTACACCAACGAATGCTCATGTTGGTATCACAGAAAACATTGTTATCACGGTGTCTGATGGAAGACTGACTGCTTCACTGCCTGCATTCAGCATCACCGTTACCAATACCAACGATGCCCCGACTGGCTTGCCGACCATTACGGGCACGCCCACTCAAGGGCAAACCCTCACGGCGGTTACCTCTGCCATTAGCGATGCCGATGGTCTCGGCAGCTTCAGCTATCAATGGCAGGCGGGTACGGATGCTATTAGCAGTGCCACCAGTGACACCTTTGTCCTAACGCAAGCACAGGTTGGGCAGACCATCACGGTGAAAGTGAGTTATACCGATGGCGGTGAAACCACTGAAACCCTGACCTCTGCTCCGACCAATGCAGTCACCAATACCAATGATGCCCCGACTGGCTTGCCGACCATTACGGGCACGCCCACTCAAGGCGGCACCCTCACGGCGGATGCCTCTGCCATTAGCGATGCCGATGGTCTCGGCAGCTTCAGCTATCAATGGCAGGCGGGTACGGATGCTATTAGCAGTGCCACCAGTAACACCTTTGTCTTAACCCAAGATCAAGTCGGCCAGACCATCACGGTGACCGTGAGTTATACCGATGGCGGTAGCACCGCTGAAACCCTCACCTCTGCTGCCACTGCTGCAGTCACCAATACCAATGATGCCCCGACTGGCTTACCGACCATCAGCGGCACGCCCACACAAGGTGAAACCCTCACGGCGGTTACCTCCGCTATTGCCGATGCCGATGGTCTCGGCAGCTTCAGCTACCAATGGCAGGGCAACGACAATGATATTGACAGTGCCACCAGTGCCACCTTTGTCCTAACACAAGCACAGGTTGGGCAGACCATCACGGTGAAAGTGAGTTATACCGATGGCGGTGGCACCGATGAAACCCTGACCTCTGTTGCCACTGCTGCAGTCACCAATACCAATGATGCCCCGACTGGCTTGCCGACCATCAGCGGCACCGCCACTCAAGGGGCAACCCTCACGGCGGGTACTGATGATATTGCCGATGCCGATGGTCTCGGCAGCTTCAGCTATCAATGGCAGGGCGATGGCAATGATATTGGTAGTGCCACGAGTAACACCTATATATTGACCCAATCAGAAGTCGGGCAGACCATCACGGTAACCGTCAGCTATACCGATGGTGGTGAAACCACTGAAACCCTGACCTCTGCTGCCACTGCTGCAGTCACCAATACCAATGATGATCCGACTGGCTTGCCGACCATCAGCGGCACGCCGACACAAGGGGAAACCCTCACGGCGGTGACCTCTGCCATTAGCGATGCCGATGGTCTCGGCAGCTTCAGCTACCAATGGCAGGCGGGTACGGATGCTATTAGCGGTGCCACCAGTGCCACCTTTGTCTTAACGCAAGCAGAAGTCGGCAAGACCATCACGGTGAAAGTGAGCTATACCGATGGCGGCAATCACCCTGAAACCCTCGCCTCTGCTGCCACCAATGCAGTGACCAATATCAATGATGATCCGACTGGTTTGCCGACCATTACGGGCACGCCCACACAAGGAGCAACCCTCACGGCGGTTACCGCCGCTATTAGCGATGCCGATGGTCTCGGCACCTTCAGCTACCAATGGCAGGCGGATACGGTTGATATTAGCAGTGCCACCGATACGAGCCTAGAGCTGACACAAGCCGAAGTCGGCCAGACCATCACGGTGAAAGTGAGTTATACCGATGGTGGTGAAACCACTGAAACCCTGACCTCTGCTCCGACCAATGCAGTCACCAATACCAATGATGCCCCGACTGGCTTGCCGACCATTACGGGCACGCCCACACAAGGAGCAACCCTCACGGCGGGTACGGATGCTATTGCCGATGCCGATGGTTTAGGCAGCTTCAGCTACCAATGGCAGGGCGGGGATGCTGAGATTAGCGATGCCACCCGCCACACCTACACCCTCACCCAAGCCGAAGTCGGCCAGAGGATCACGGTGACTGTGAGTTATACCGACCAACAAGGAACCGCTGAAAGCCTGACCTCTGCTGCCACTGCTGCAGTCACCAATACCAATGATGCCCCGACTGGCTTGCCGAGCATCAGCGGCACAGCTACTCAAGGGGCAACCCTCACGGCGGGTACGGATGATATTCGCGATGCCGATGGTTTAGGCAGCTTCAGCTATCAATGGCAGGCGGGTACGGATGATATTGACAGTGCTACCAGTGGCACCTTTGTCTTAACCCAAGATCAAGTCGGCCAGACCATCACGGTGAAAGTGAGTTATACCGATGGCGGTGGCACCGCTGAAACCCTCACCTCTGCTGCTACTGCTGAAGTCACCAATACCAATGATGCCCCGACTGGCTTACCGACCATCAGCGGCACGCCCACACAAGGGCAGACCCTCACGGCGGTTACTGATGATATTGCCGATGCCGATGGTCTCGGCAGCTTCAGCTATCAATGGCAGGCGGATACGGTTGCTATTAGCGGTGCAGATGAAGCCACCTTTGTCCTAACGCAAGCAGAAGTCGGCCAGACCATCACGGTAACCGTCAGCTATACCGATGGTGGCGGAACCACTGAAACCCTCACCTCTGCTCCGACCAATGCAGTCACCAATACCAATGATGCCCCGACTGGCTTGCCGACCATCAGCGGCACCCCCACACAAGGTGAAACCCTCACGGCGGTTACCTCCGCTATTGCCGATGCCGATGGTCTCGGCAGCTTCAGCTACCAATGGCAGGGCAACGACAATGATATTGACAGTGCCACCAGTGCCACCTTTGTCCTAACACAAGCACAGGTTGGGCAGACCATCACGGTGAAAGTGAGTTATACCGATGGCGGTAGCACCGCTGAAACCCTCACCTCTGCTGCCACTGCTGCAGTCACCAATACCAATGATGCCCCGACTGGCTTGCCGACCATCAGCGGAGTGCCGACTCAAGGCGGCACCCTCACGGCGGTGACCTCTGCCATTAGTGATGTCGATGGTCTCGGCAGCTTCAGCTATCAATGGCAGGCGGGTACGGATGCTATTAGCAGTGCCACCAGTAACACCTTTGTCTTAACCCAAGATCAAGTCGGCCAGACCATCACGGTGAAAGTGAGTTATACCGATGGCGGTAGCACCGCTGAAAGCCTGACCTCTGTTGCCACTGATGTAGTCACCAATACCAATGATGCTCCGACTGGCTTACCGATTATTGAAGGCACGTCCACACAAGGGCAGACCCTCACGGCGGTTACTGATGATATTGCCGATGCCGATGGTCTCGGCAGCTTCAGCTATCAATGGCAGGCGGATACGGTTGATATTAGCAGTGCCACCGATACGAGCCTGGAGCTGACACAAGCCGAAGTCGGCCAGACCATCACGGTAACCGTCAGCTATACCGATGGCGGCAATCACCCCGAAACCCTCACCTCTGATGCCACTGCTGCAGTGACCAATACCAATGATGCCCCGACTGGCTTGCCGACCATCAGCGGTACCGCCACACAAGGGGAAACCCTCACGGCGGTTACTGATGCTATTCGCGATGCCGATGGTTTAGGCAGCTTCAGCTACCAATGGCAAGCGGGTACGGATGATATTGACAGTGCTACCAGTGGCACCTTTGTCTTAACCCAAGATCAAGTCGGCAAGACCATCACGGTGACCGTGAGTTATACCGATGGCGGTAGCACCGCTGAAACCCTCACCTCTGCTGCCACTGCTGAAGTCACCAATACCAATGATGCCCCGGCTGGCTTACCGACCATCAGCGGTACGCCCACTCAAGGGCAAACCCTCACGGCGGGTACCTCCGCTATTGCCGATGCCGATGGTTTAGGCACATTCAGCTATCAATGGCAGGCGGGTACGGATGATATTAGCGGCGCCACCGATACGAGCCTGGAGCTGACACAAGCCGAAGTCGGCCAGACCATCACGGTGACCGTGAGTTATACCGATGGCGGTAGCACCGCTGAAACCCTCACCTCTGCTGCCACTGCTGCAGTCACCAATACCAATGATGCCCCGACTGGCTTACCGACCATCAGCGGCACGCCCACACAAGGTGAAACCCTCACGGCGGTTACCTCCGCTATTGCCGATGCCGATGGTCTCGGCAGCTTCAGCTACCAATGGCAGGGCAACGACAATGATATTGACAGTGCCACCAGTGCCACCTTTGTCCTAACACAAGCACAGGTTGGGCAGACCATCACGGTGAAAGTGAGTTATACCGATGGCGGTGGCACCGATGAAACCCTGACCTCTGTTGCCACTGCTGCAGTCACCAATACCAATGATGCCCCGACTGGCTTGCCGACCATCAGCGGCACCGCCACTCAAGGGGCAACCCTCACGGCGGGTACTGATGATATTGCCGATGCCGATGGTCTCGGCAGCTTCAGCTATCAATGGCAGGGCGATGGCAATGATATTGGTAGTGCCACGAGTAACACCTATATATTGACCCAATCAGAAGTCGGGCAGACCATCACGGTAACCGTCAGCTATACCGATGGTGGTGAAACCACTGAAACCCTGACCTCTGCTGCCACTGCTGCAGTCACCAATACCAATGATGATCCGACTGGCTTGCCGACCATCAGCGGCACGCCGACACAAGGGGAAACCCTCACGGCGGTGACCTCTGCCATTAGCGATGCCGATGGTCTCGGCAGCTTCAGCTACCAATGGCAGGCGGGTACGGATGCTATTAGCGGTGCCACCAGTGCCACCTTTGTCTTAACGCAAGCAGAAGTCGGCAAGACCATCACGGTGAAAGTGAGCTATACCGATGGCGGCAATCACCCTGAAACCCTCGCCTCTGCTGCCACCAATGCAGTGACCAATATCAATGATGATCCGACTGGTTTGCCGACCATTACGGGCACGCCCACACAAGGAGCAACCCTCACGGCGGTTACCGCCGCTATTAGCGATGCCGATGGTCTCGGCACCTTCAGCTACCAATGGCAGGCGGATACGGTTGATATTAGCAGTGCCACCGATACGAGCCTGGAGCTGACACAAGCCGAAGTCGGCCAGACCATCACGGTGAAAGTGAGTTATACCGATGGTGGTGAAACCACTGAAACCCTGACCTCTGCTCCGACCAATGCAGTCACCAATACCAATGATGCCCCGACTGGCTTGCCGACCATTACGGGCACGCCCACACAAGGAGCAACCCTCACGGCGGGTACGGATGCTATTGCCGATGCCGATGGTTTAGGCAGCTTCAGCTACCAATGGCAGGGCGGGGATGCTGAGATTAGCGATGCCACCCGCCACACCTACACCCTCACCCAAGCCGAAGTCGGCCAGAGGATCACGGTGACTGTGAGTTATACCGACCAACAAGGAACCGCTGAAAGCCTGACCTCTGCTGCCACTGCTGCAGTCACCAATACCAATGATGCCCCGACTGGCTTGCCGAGCATCAGCGGCACAGCTACTCAAGGGGCAACCCTCACGGCGGGTACGGATGATATTCGCGATGCCGATGGTTTAGGCAGCTTCAGCTATCAATGGCAGGCGGGTACGGATGATATTGACAGTGCTACCAGTGGCACCTTTGTCTTAACCCAAGATCAAGTCGGCCAGACCATCACGGTGAAAGTGAGTTATACCGATGGCGGTGGCACCGCTGAAACCCTCACCTCTGCTGCTACTGCTGAAGTCACCAATACCAATGATGCCCCGACTGGCTTACCGACCATCAGCGGCACGCCCACACAAGGGCAGACCCTCACGGCGGTTACTGATGATATTGCCGATGCCGATGGTCTCGGCAGCTTCAGCTATCAATGGCAGGCGGATACGGTTGCTATTAGCGGTGCAGATGAAGCCACCTTTGTCCTAACGCAAGCAGAAGTCGGCCAGACCATCACGGTAACCGTCAGCTATACCGATGGTGGCGGAACCACTGAAACCCTCACCTCTGCTCCGACCAATGCAGTCACCAATACCAATGATGCCCCGACTGGCTTGCCGACCATTACGGGCACGCCCACACAAGGAGCAACCCTCACGGCGGATGCCTCTGCCATTAGCGATGCCGATGGTCTCGGCAGCTTCAGCTACCAATGGCAGGCAGGTACGGATGATATTAGCGGTGCCACCAGTGCCACCTTTGTCCTAACGCAAGCAGAAGTCGGCAAGACCATCACGGTGACCGTGAGTTATACCGACCAACAAGGAACCGCTGAAAGCCTGACCTCTGCTGCCACTGCTGCAGTCACCAATACCAATGATGCCCCGACTGGCTTGCCGACCATTACGGGCACGCCCACACAAGGAGCAACCCTCACGGCGGGTACGGATGCTATTGCCGATGCCGATGGTCTCGGCAGCTTCAGCTACCAATGGCAAGCGGGTACGGATGATATTGACAGTGCCGCCAGTGGCACCTTTGTCTTAACCCAAGATCAAGTCGGCAAGACCATCACGGTGACCGTGAGTTATACCGATGACGGTAACACCGCTGAAAGCCTGACCTCTGCTGCCACTGCTGAAGTCACCAATACCAATGATGCCCCGACTGGCTTACCGACCATCAGCGGTACGCCCACTCAAGGGCAAACCCTCACGGCGGGTACGGATGATATTAGCGATGCCGATGGTTTAGGCAGCTTCAGCTACCAATGGCAGGCGGATACGGTTGATATTAGCGGCGCTACCAGTGGCACCTTTGTCTTAACCCAAGATCAAGTCGGCAAGACCATCACGGTGACCGTGAGTTATACCGATGACGGTAACACCGCTGAAAGCCTGACCTCTGCTGCCACTGCTGAAGTCACCAATACCAATGATGCTCCGACTGGCTTACCGATTATTGAAGGCACGTCCACACAAGGGCAGACCCTCACGGCGGTTACTGATGATATTGCCGATGCCGATGGTCTCGGCAGCTTCAGCTATCAATGGCAGGCGGATACGGTTGATATTAGCGGTGCAGATGAAGCCACCTTTATCTTAACCCAATCAGAAGTCGGGCAGACCATCACGGTAACCGTCAGCTATACCGATGGTGGTGAAACCACTGAAAGCCTGACCTCTGCTGCCACCAATGCAGTGACCAATACCAATGATGATCCGACTGGCTTGCCGACCATTACGGGCACCGCCACTCAAGGTGAAACCCTCACGGCGGTTACCGCCGCCATTAGTGATGCCGATGGTTTAGGAGCCTTCAGCTATCAATGGCAGGCGGGTACGGATGCTATTAGCGGTGCCACCGATACGAGCCTGGAGCTGACGCAAGCCGAAGTCGGCAAGACTATCACGGTGAAAGTGAGCTATACCGATGGCGGTGGAACCACTGAAACCCTGACCTCTGCTCCGACCAATGCAGTGACCAATACCAATGATGCCCCGACTGGCTTGCCGACCATCAGCGGTACCGCCACACAAGGGGAAACCCTCACGGCGGTTACTGATGCTATTAGCGATGCCGATGGTCTCGGCAGCTTCAGCTATCAATGGCAGGCGGGTACGGATGATATTAGCGGTGCCACCGATACGAGCCTGGAGCTGACACAAGCCGAAGTCGGCAAGACCATCACGCTAACCGTGAGTTATACCGATGGCGGAGATACTCGTGAAACCCTGACCTCTGTTCCGACCAATGTAGTTACCGATGTCAATGACGCACCAACAATCACAGGTGCAACCACATTCACCATTGCTGAAAATGCAGGCGATGGCGCAATGGTTGGAACAATCATCGGAGCCGATGTCGATGCTGGCACGACCTTGGCGTATTCCATTACTGCAGGTAATACCAATGATGCTTTTGCCATCGGTTCAGCAACTGGCGCAATCACGGTGAATGGCGACAACAAACTTGATTATGAAACAACGCCATCTTATTCGCTCACGGTTAGTGTCAGTGATGGCGATCTTGCCGGCACGGCAACGGTGACTATCACGGTCACGGATATAGAGGAGATGGTCACCTTTACGGTTACTGTTTCAGTTGTTGATACGGGTTCTGGTTTAGTTGCTGAACCGATTTCTGATTTAGTGGTTTCTCAGATTCCAGAGAACACCGCTTACACGGCGACACCAGCCACCGCAGGTGCCACCCCAATCGGTGCAGTGACCTGGACCTTATCAGGAGATGATGCGACTGCTTTCACCATTGATGCCACTAGCGGCATGGTGCGTATGATTGGCCGAGACTTTGAGGCACCCGTTGATGCGGATAATAACAATGTTTACTTGGCGACTGTCATCGCGACCGATAGTGCTAGCAATGTTGCTAATATAGACATTGCCATCACGGTAACTGATACCAACGAAGCCCCCACCATCACAGGTGCAACCATATTCACCATTGCTGAAAATGCAGGCGATGGCGCAATGGTTGGAACAATCACCGGAGCCGATGTCGATGCTGGCACGACATTAACGTATTCCATTATCGCAGGTAATACCAATGATGCTTTTGCCATCGGTTCAGCAACTGGCGCAATCACGGTGAATGGCCAGAACAAATTTGATTATGAAACAACGCCAGCCTATTTGCTCACGGTTACAGTCAGTGATAGCAGCCTTGAAGCCACTGCAACAGTTACCATCAACGTAGAAGATGTAAACGAAGCTCCGACCATAACCGGCACACCACCGGCCACGGTTGCCGAAGACAGCGCCTATAGCTTCACACCAGAAGGTGGCGATATTGATGCAAACGATACCCCAAGCTATGCACTGTCCAATCACCCCACTTGGTTAATAGTTAATGATGCCACAGGCACATTAAGCGGCACCCCGACCAATACCGATGTGGGTGTGCGTAGTGACATTGTTCTCACCATTACGTCAGGCGACGAAACGGCTACCCTGACCTTTAGTATTGAGGTGACCAATACCAACGATACCCCGACCATTACCGGCATACCAGATACCACTATTGCTCAAGACGCTGACTATTTATTTGCACCAGTAGGTGCTGATATTGATGTAGGTGATACGCTTGAATATGCCATTACCAACAAACCAGGTTGGGCTGGTTTCAGCACAACAACAGGCACATTAAGCGGCACACCGACGAATACCCATGTTGGCATCACAGAAGATATTGTTATCTCGGTATCTGATGGCATAGCAGAGGCTGTTTCACTGCCACCATTCAGCATCACCGTCACCAATACCAACGATGCCCCAACCATCACCGGTACCCCGCCTGCCACTATTGCCGAAGACAGCGCCTATACATTTATGCCAGGCGGCGGCGATGTTGATAATCCTGCGAGTGACTTTAGCTATGCCATTGCGGGTAAGCCTACATGGGCAACCTTTAATGGAGCAACAGGAGAATTAAGTGGAACACCAAGAAATGCTGATGTAGGAACAACAAGTAATATTCGTATCTCACTAACTTCAGGGGGACAAACTGTTTCTCTTCCAGATTTTAGTATTGAGGTCACCAATACCAACGATGCCCCGACCATAACCGGCACGCCACCTGCCACTATTGCCGAAGACAGCGCCTATAGCTTCACGCCAGGTGGCGGCGATGTTGATGCAGGCGATACCCCAAGCTATTCACTGTCCAATAACCCAGATTGGCTATCAGTGGACACAGCCACAGGCACATTAAGTGGTACGCCTGCCAATACCGATGTAGGCACGCATAGCGACATTGTTCTCGCCATCACAGCAGGCGGAGAAACGGCTGCCTTGACCTTTAGTATTGAAGTAACCAATACCAATGATGCCCCCACCATCACCGGCACGCCACCGGCCACTATTGCCGAAGACAGCGCCTATAGCTTCACGCCAGGTGGCGGCGATATTGATGCAGGCGATACGCCAAGCTATTCACTGTCCAATAACCCAGATTGGTTAATGGTGAACACCGCCACAGGCGCATTAAGCGGCACCCCGACCAATGCCGATGTGGGTGTGCGTAGAGACATTGTTCTAACCATCACATCAGGCGGGCAAACAGATACCCTAACCTTTAGTATTGAGGTCACCAATACCAATGATGCCCCAAAAGGAGAAATAACTATAAAAGGGATAACTATAGTAGCAGAAACCTTAGAAGCTATAACCACGGATATTATAGACGATGATGGATTAACAAATGTTGAATATAGTTATCAATGGCGAGAAGGGGAAACTAGTATTAGTGATGCAACCGAAAAAATATTTCTGTTGACAGAAGAACAAGTCGGCAAAACAATCTCAGTAAAAGTAAACTATACAGATGATAGAGGTGCCAACGAAGAGATGATTAGTAGCCAAACAGATATAATAACAAGTACTTCTTTAGGAAACGAAGACTTTGAAATAGCGTATTTTATTATTTATCCAAACCCAGCAAAAGATATTTTAAATATTACTGCCCCTGAAAAGGCAGATTATAAATTGTTAAGCATAAGAGGTAATATTATTAAAAAAGGAACTTTTACCAAAGGTAAAAATTATATTAATATTTCATCTTTAGCGAGAGGGGTTTATTTGTTAAACATAAAAACTGATAAAGGTAGTTTTACTGAGAAAGTTGTTAGAAATTAATTGTTGGTTGTCGGAAGCTGGCAGCTGGCAACTAACAACTAGCAATCAAAACAATTACGATTACACAATTAAACAATTAAGTAGTTAATTACCAAATATTTTGTACATTTGTTTCAAAGTAATACCAAAAACCAAACTGATTCAAATGGTTATAAACTATCCACAAACTGTACAAATCAAGGTTTTGCTCACTTTGATTTTTCTGCTGACAATAAGCTTATATAGCGAAGCACAACGTGTAAATGACTGGGAAAACCCATTGGTTATTTCTACCAATAAAATGTTGGCAAGGGCAACTTCTATGTCATTCGAATCGGAAGTTGAAGCACTCAAAGGAAAGAGAAACGAAAGCCTGAGTTACCGTTCTCTAAACGGAATATGGAAATTCAACTGGGCATCTGTCCCTGAAAAAAGTCCACAGAATTTTTTTGAGCCAAGCTATGATATGTCTAACTGGGATGATATCCCCGTTCCAGCTAACTGGGAACTCCAAGGGCATGGTATGGCAATATACACTAATGTAACCTATCCATTTGTACCTGTTGACCCTCCAAATGTACCTGATAACGACAATCCGGTAGGTTGCTACAAAAGGGACTTTGAGATACCTTCTAATTGGAAGGATATGAACGTTATCATCCATTTTGGGGGAGTGAGTTCTGCTTTTTATTTGTGGATAAATGGAAAAAAAGTCGGTTATAGTCAAGGCAGTAGATTGCCTGCTGAATTTGACATCACACCATTTTTGAAAGAAGGAAAAAATACGGTATCGGCTCGTGTTTATCGCTGGAGTGACGGCTCGTACTTAGAAGACCAGGATCATTGGCGTTTGAGTGGCATACACAGAGATGTGTACTTGGAGGCTACTCCAAAAACATACATTTACGATTTTGGTGTGCGTACCAATTTTGATAAAGAATACAAAAACGCTACCTTAAGCATTCGCCCTGAAATATCTTCAACAAATAAAAAAGTACTAAAACAATGGAGGTTAGAAGCACAGATATTTGATGCTCATAATAAACCTGTGTTAGCCGAGAAACTAAGTATTTCAGCGGATAGGGTTGCCAACGAACGGCATCCTCAGCGTAGAGGTGTAAAGTATGGAATGATGGAGGTTCAAATAAAAAATCCATTAAAGTGGTCTGCTGAATTCCCTAACCTATACACGCTAATATTGTACCTAACTGACAACAAAGGTAATCTGGTAGAAACGCGTAGTACTAAAGTTGGTTTTAGAGAGACAGAATTTAGAGATGGCGAGCTTTTCGTAAATGGGCAACCTGTATTGCTATATGGAGTAAACAGACACGATCATAGTCATCTTACAGGTAAAGTTATTTCTGACGAAGTGATGCTAAAAGATGTGCTACTTATGAAGCAATTCAATTTTAATGCAGTACGCACCTCACACTATCCGAACAATCCTCGCTGGTACGAGCTGTGCGATAAATACGGCATCTATGTAATGGACGAAACCAATTTAGAAACACACCAGTTGGGAGGAAAATTGTCTAACCAACCCGAGTGGGCTTATTCCTTTATAGACAGAGCTATCCGAATGGTGGAACGTGACAAAAACCACCCATCTATTATTTCATGGTCATTAGGTAATGAAAGCGGTACGGGACCAAATCATGCTGCCATGTCTGGCTGGATAAAAGAATTTGACCCGACAAGATTTGTGCATTATGAAGGAACTCAATCTAATAGTAGTGACGGTCATAAAAACAGGGACAAAGGCAAAATACATATAAAAGCTGACCCAGATTTTGTGGACATCCAGAGTCGTATGTATGCTGATATTGATTATATGGTACATCTCGCCAACTTGCCTGATGATAATCGTCCAGTAATATGGTGCGAGTATGCACATGCTATGGGAAATTCGTTGGGTAACTTTGCTGCCTTTTGGGATGCCATCAAAGCCAATAAACGTATGATTGGGGCTTTTATCTGGGACTGGACTGACGGTGGTATCTTGAGGAAAGACGAAAACGGAAAAGAGTACTGGATATACGGTGGAGATAGCGGAGAACCTATCCATAGTGAAAATTTCAACAACAATGGTGTTATTTCTCCCAATCAAACTCCTAAACCGGCAACTTATGAAGCAAAAAAAGTTCATCAACCCGTAGAAATAAAAGCGTTAAACCTGAGGTCTGGTGAGCTGGAAATTAGGAACAGACATCATTTTAAGAGCCTCAATATATATGAGATAGTATGGTCGGTATTTAGAGGTGGCTCCGTAATTAACAATGGTACTATGGCTGCACCAAATACTGTTCCCGGCAAAAAATCAACTATTAAAATTCCACTTAAAGAGATTAAATCCTATAATGGTCAAGAGTATTTTTTAAATGTTAGTTTTCATTTAAAAGAAGCCACTAAATGGGCTGATAAGGGGCATAAAGTAGCATGGGAACAATTTGAGCTACCTTATACTTCGAAGGCAAAAGAGTTTGCGTTGTCTGATATGTCTAATGTAAAACTCATTCAGAGTAAAATTCTAACCACAATTTCCGGAAATGGATTCAAAGTAAAATTTGATAGGATAAAAGGGGATTTGGTATCATTGGTGAATGCCAGCGGCAAAGAGTTATTGAAAGCTCCATTGAAAGCTAACTTTTGGAGACCTCTAACGGACAATGACAATGGTTCTAAAATGTACAGAAGGTCAGGTGTATGGAAAGATGCTCTGGAAGGAAGAATATTAAAGAAAATAAATGTTTTCAAAGTAAACGACAAGGTGATAAAGGTGGTTTCCAGCTACGAATTGCCTGCACTAAAACCTAAAAATACGGACAAAAAAGCTAAAACTACACTGGTGATGGAATATTTTATATATGGCAGTGGAGATATACGAGTGATTAGCTCATTAACGCCAACCAAAGGTTTGCCCAATCTACCAAGGGTGGGTACGCAATTACAGCTGGCAGAAGACTTTGATAATATGATGTGGTATGGTATGGGACCTTATGAGAATTATCAAGATAGAATAAATGGGACAACTATTCAATTGTATAAGAAATCTGTAAAAAAAGACTATTTCCACTATGTGATGCCACAGGAGAGCAACAACTATACCCAAGTGCGGTGGGCATCTTTTAGGAATAGCGAAGGAGATGGTATCAAAATAAGCGGTATTGAACCTCTGAGCATAAGTGCATGGCCATACACTATGAATGATATAGAAAATGCCAAGCATATAAATGAGCTACCCGACAGAGATATAATTACGTTGAATATTGACCATAAGCAAATGGGAGTGGGAGGAGATGACAGTTGGTCAATGCACGCCAGACCGCATAAACAGTACCGACTGCCTGCAAAACTATATACATACAGCTATGTAATTAGGGTAATAAATAAAGTAGATACGGGCGATTATTTACTGCCGAAATATACGCAATTTGACGATTAAATGATTTGGCAATTCAACAATTATTTACAACCACCTTTGTAGCTATGACAGGAATTGTATATAAATCTACTGGAAGTTGGTATTTGGTTAAGGCTAAAGACGAAATTTTCTATAAATGCAGAATAAAAGGGAAATTCAGGATAAAAGGAATAAAGAATACAAATCCTATTGCTGTTGGAGATATTGTTGATTTTGAAATAGAGATAAAAAATAATATAAGTACTGGAGTTATAAATACAATTCACAACAGGAAAAATTATATCATTCGTAAATCTGTTAATCTTTCAAAACAAACCCAGATAATTGCATCAAATATAGACCAAGTTTTTTTACTGATTACTATTGATAACCCGCCAACACTTACCAGTTTTATCGACCGGTTTTTAGTAACCGCAGAAGCGTATTCTGTTTACACAATTTTAATATTTAATAAAATTGATTTATATCAATCAGAACAATATGCAGATGCACTATATTTAAAAAGAATTTACGAGAAAATAGGATATAAATGTGTAGAAGTTTCTGCCACAGAAAACAAAAATATTTCTGTAATAAAAGAATTTATGATTGGTAAAACCAGTGTATTTTTGGGTCATTCTGGCGTTGGCAAATCTACATTGGTAAATGCTATTGAGCCGAGATTAGAATTAAAAACAAAAGAAATTTCTAATAGACATAGGCAAGGACAACACTCCACAACTTTTGCAGAAATGTTTGACCTTAGTTTTGATGCTAAAATAATTGACACTCCAGGCATAAAAGGTTTTGGCGTTGTAGATATGGAAAAAGAGGAAGTAGGTGATTATTTTCCAGAACTGTTTGCCACAAAAGATGGCTGTAAATTTAAGAACTGTTTACATATAGAAGAACCAAAATGTGCTGTAAAAAAAGCTGTAGAAAATGGAGATATTTATTCTTCTAGATATAAAAGTTATTTGCAAATAATCGCTGGAGAAGAAGAGCATTATAGAGCTGACATCTGGGAACAGTAGCCAGTGGAATTTTGAATTACGATTACACGATTTGACAATTACACAATTTGATGATTCAACGATTAAACAATAACGTGGTGAAACTAATCAACTAATCAATTAATCACATATCTTAATCTAAATCTAAATGAATCTAAAAAATCAATTCCTGACATTCATATTACTGTTTTGTATTTCATCGTGTACAACAGAAAAGAAACCGACTATTAATTACTTAGAAAAAAATGCTTCTCCCGACTATTACGATATGCCTTATAAGAGCGGAAACTGGGAGCATCCTAAGTACACGAATACATTTAAATTCTTTGGCAATCCATCGGGTGGTAATTGAAATTGAAGAGAATGAACCATTAGTTCTAACTGTGATTCCCTGGCGACGAAGAGATGATAATCCTAAGAAAAAAGCAGTGATTATCGTCGATGCCCAATCTAATGAGGTGATTACCTGAAAATATGTGTTAGATAATTACAACGAGTTCGGTAGGCTATTGTTCGCACCAAACCCAGGTTCAAATATTTACCATATATATTACTACCCACATAAATCTACCGGATCTTATTACCCTAAACTTCACTAAAAACCTCTGCCTTTGCTAAAAACAGGTTGAATTCTACCTGCTGAATTTAATCTGAAATACCTAATATCTTTCGTAAAAAATCAGCAAAATCTGTCATAGTAAAAAATTAATAGCCAAAGCATCATTCAGGAAATTTATCTTTAATTTTATCCAAGCACAAATTATGAATACTACCAATATGTGAATGTTTTTTTGAGGTGTCCGGCACGTAAGTTCCGTCAGTAACTTTGGCTACTATTTCCTTATAAGCATCTCTAAAAGTTATTCCATTCATCACTAAATTGTTCATATTATCCACAGTAAAAAGGAATTTATATTTATCATCCGTAGGATTAATTTCTTTTATAATAATCTGTTGAATAGCAAAATCAAAAATGTCTAAAATATCTTTTACATCTTCAAAAGCTGTGATTATATTTTCTTTTAACAACTGATAATCTCTGTAATAACCGCTGGGTAAATTATTAGTAATTAAAATCATTTCTGTCTGCAATGCCTGAATTTTATTGCACTTTCCTCTAATCAATTCAAAAACATCAGGATTTTTCTTATGAGGCATAATACTGCTTCCTGTGGTCAATTTATCAGGAAAAGAGATGAATCCAAAATTCTGGCTCATATACAAACAAATATCCATAGAAAACCTCGACAAAGTATTGCACAGACTTCCAAGAGTTGCGGATATGGTGCGTTCACTTTTGCCTCTGCTCATCTGTGCGGCAACTACATTGTATTTCAGAGTAGAAAAATTTAATTCTTGCGTTGTAAAATCTCTATCTATCGGAAAAGAGCTTCCGTAGCCCGCAGCAGAACCTAATGGATTTTGGTCAACTATTTTTAATGCGGCGTTTAATAAATACACATCGTCAATCAAAATTTCGGCATAAGCAGAAAACCACAAGCCAAACGATGATGGCATCGCAACCTGCAAATGCGTATATCCCGGAAGTAGTTTTTCTTTATGTGTTTGTGCAAGTTCTAAAAGCGTTTTAAAAAAGGTGTTTGTCTTCTGTTTTATCAACAGCAAATTTTCTTTGTAATACAAGTGAAGTGCCACTAAAACTTGGTCATTTCTAGAACGTGCGGTATGTATTTTTTTGCCGACATCTCCTAATTTTTTGGTAAGATCAAACTCAATTTTAGAATGTACGTCCTCAAATTCAGGTTCAATTACGAAAGTATTATCGTCTATTTGTTTTTGTAAATCTTCCAATCCTAATTCTAACTGTTGTAATTCATCAGCAGAAATTATGTTTATTTTTTGCAACATTTTAGAATGTGCCAATGATGCCTGTATATCGTATTTTGCAATGTGCAAATCTATTTCTCTGTCGTTCCCAACTGTAAATTGTTCAATTTTTTTATCTATTGATATTCCTTTATCCCAAAGTTTCATATCTTGTTTGTTATTTGTGGCAACCTCTATTAATTGATTTTTAAGTCAATCTTTTCTTGCTTCAAAAATATTAAAATTTTAGAAATGGTTTTAGTTTTTTGTAATTTCAATCACACTTTTGTTAACTCACTTATTATCAATTATATACATATTTTGTATTTACCAATTGGACATAGTTATCCCATCTAACCTTGTAACTTGTTCATATCTAAACAGGTTGTAGGTAAGATTTACTAGCCCAACAAACCCTACGGCTCGTTTTATTCCTATTGAGTTTATGTAGAGTTTATTTATACTCTGCTCCATAAAACCAAATACACGTTCTACTCGTGCTCTTGTTCTTGTTCTTGATTTTTCTTTATTTGATTTTCAAAATGTTAATTGTAGAGGTTGCCTAAAGCTCTAAATCTAATCTGCCAAACTAAGATTGCTGCCTAAAACGACAAAATATTATGCACCCCACCAACAACTAATTACACAACTAAAGATTATTTTATGTAACTTTGCCTTATTATGGACAAGAAATATATATCAAACTATGAACTGATGAGAAGAATTAAAAACTCTGACGGTCGTGCGTTTAAGGTGCTTTATGAGCGTTTTTGGGAGTCTATGTATTCTAAAGCGTTCTCTATTCTCGGTGATAAAAGCCTTTCCAAGGATATTGTACAAGATGTGTGGATTAGTATTTGGGAACGCAGAAATAAAATTAACAATGACAATATTGAGGGCTATCTGTTAAAATCTGTACGATTTAAAGTTTATAATGAGTTCAGAAACTCCAAATATAGAAAAAAACTTATCGAAGAATTTACTCAAAACTACAAGGCTAATATCAAAACTAATAATATTGAGCAAAATATACAGCTAAAAGATACTGAAAAATCAATCTATAAAACGATAGATAACCTGCCAAAAAGGTGTAAGCAAGTTTTTAAATTGAGTCGTTTTGATGAGATGAAAAATAATGAAATAGCTCAAAAACTTAATATCTCGCAACGTACGGTTGAAACACATATATCCAATGCACTTAAAGTACTAAGAACTAATGTCTTAAATCTATATCCCAATGATGACCAGAAAACAAAATAAAAAGAACTTACTAATATGGAAACCTGCTTCTAACCGTTATGAGAAAATGCTTTATCGTCGGTGTGGCAAATCTGGACTTAAACTTCCTGCGATTTCACTAGGGCTTTGGCATAACTTTGGACAAGATTCTGATAGTGATAACAAACGTGCCATTTGTCAGGCTGCTTTTGATAAGGGAATTACACATTTTGATTTAGCCAACAATTATGGTCCACCTCCGGGAAGTGCTGAAATAGCCTTTGGCGAAATCCTAAAAACTGATTTTGCTGGATATCGAGATGAGCTTATTATCTCTTCTAAAGCCGGATATAATATGTGGGACGGGCCCTACGGAGAATGGGGCAGCCGCAAATATCTTATTTCATCTTGTAACCAAAGTTTGAAACGCTTGGGTCTTGATTATGTTGATATTTTTTACTCGCATCGCTTTGATCCAAATACACCTTTGGAAGAAACTATGGGTGCTTTAGACCACATCGTTCGCTCCGGTAAGGCTCTCTACGCAGGAATATCCTCATATAATTCAGAAAAAACACGCGAAGCCAACGCAATCTTAAAAGATTTGGGTACGCCCTGTGTCATCCACCAACCTAGTTACAGTATCTTCAATCGATGGGTTGAGAAAGACGGTCTCAAGGACACTTTGAATGAACTCGGTATTGGGTCGATTGCCTTTAGCCCTCTAGCACAGGGTATGCTGACAAACAAATACCTGAAGGGACTGCCTCAAGGCAGTCGTGCAACGCAAGGAAAATCACTAAATCCTGATTTTTTGAACGATAATGCGATTGCCAATATCAACAAATTGAATGATATTGCAAGCGGGCGAGGGCAAACCTTAGCACAGATGGCAATTGCATGGATTCTACGCAAAGGAGGCATAACAACTGCACTTATCGGTGCGTCCAAGCCTGAGCAGGTTATTGATTGTGCCGAAGCCGTTCATAATCTGGAATTCACCGATAGTGAATTAGCTCAAATTGATAAATATGCAGGTGTCGACGATATAAATATCTGGGCGAAATCATCTGAGTAAAAAACTAAAAGTGAAGTTAGAGGTTGGAAGTTAGAATATAGAAAAAGCCAGCAACTGAAAACTTTTAACTTTTTTTTACGTGTGATTGTTTATCTAAGGTATATGATAGTATATATTGTTAAGATGACGCAAAAAGAAATAGATAAAATTATTCAAAAATATCTTAGAGGAGAGGCTAGTAAAGAAGAAATAAATCACATTGAAAAACTTGAACAGTTTGCTCAAAACAAAGTGAGAGATAATATTTTTGAAAGCCAGAAAGAGAAAGCGTATGTAAAAGACACTGTTTTTAAAAACATTCAAAAGAATATCCAAAGAAAAGTAAATTATCGTATGTGGTTTAGAGTAGCTGCGTCGGTGGTTATACTAATATCTGTAGGCATTGGCTATTATTTTAATCACAATAGCCCTGATGATATTGAAGTTATAGTGAATAATAATTATATTACAAAAGAAGCTACTTGGGGTCAAAAATTAAAAATAACACTTCCTGACGGCTCAATAGTAAATCTTAATTCGGGCAGTAAAATATTATTCCCCGAGAAATTCACTGATAGCATTAGAGAAGTAAACTTAGAAGGCGAGGCGTTTTTTGACGTTGTTAAAAATGATAACAAACCATTTATCATTACCTCCAGCAAACTAACTACCACAGTTTTAGGAACTTCCTTTAATATTGAAGCATTTCCAGATAAAACCGATATTAAAGTAACGCTTGCCACAGGGAAAGTCAGTATTTATGCCAATGGAAAAAAAGCATTATTAGCACCTTCTGAACAAGCAATTTTTAATAAAGAAAATAAGGAGATTATTACAAAAATCGTAGATATACAAAAATATTTAGAATGGAAAGATGGTGTTTTGCGTTTTGAAAATGCCACTTTACGAGAAGTCATTCCTAAATTAGAAAAGTGGTTCAACGTAATCATTGAATTTGAAAACAAAAGCTTTTCTAAATGCTCATTTACTGGCACGTTTAAGAATGAAACATTACAAACTATATTAGAAAGTTTAACCTATATAAAAGAAGATATAACGTATCAGTTTGTATCGGGCAATAAGATAATTTTGAGAGGTAAATGTACTGATTAAGATAGAAGTGAAAAAAGAGCCAAGACGAAGATAATTACGAATTACGAATAAAAAAAGCAGCCTGTTTAGAAAACTTTGCCGAGCTTCAACAGACTGCCACGAGTTTAACAGAAATTAACTATCAAACACTTACCTATGAAAAAAAACCCATTTATTATAATGATTTCAAGGATGTCAATTTATATGTTTATCCTTTTAATGGCTAGTCCATCATCAGCTCTAAACATACGTGGCCAATCTTTGGACGAAGCAAAGGTATCAATTTATTTACAGAAAGCAACAATCTCTCAAATTTTTAAAGCCATTGAAAAACAATCTTCTTTTTACTTTGTTTACGACAGTAAAATAAGCCAAAACGCAAATCGTATTTCTTTTAATGATAATGGCATCTCAGTACGTAAAGTATTAGAAAAAATATCCAGAAAAGCACGGTTAAAATTTAGACGAGTTAATCTAAGTATTTCTGTAAATATTATACCGGAAAAAGAAGTTGAAATTGTAATTGCTATCGCCAGAGAAATTTCAGGAAAAGTAACTGACAAAAATGGCGAACCTTTACTGGGTGTAAATATTTTAGTAAAAGGCACAAACTTTGGTACAAGCACAGATTTTGATGGAAACTTTACCTTAGAAATTCCTGATGATGCTAAAATAATTGTAGTATCTTATATAGGATATAAAACACAAGAAATCGCAGTTGAAGAAAAATCTAGTTTTGATATTAAATTGGAAGAAAGTCTTGCGGGTTTAGATGAAGTAGTAATAGTTGGCTATGGTACACAATCTAAAAGAAAACTTACGCAATCCATTTCTACCATAAAAGGAGAGGCTATTACAAAGGCACCAACTGTAAACCTTGCTGCATCCCTAACGGGGAAATTATCAGGTGTAGTGACAAATCAACAATCTGGTCAACCAGGTTTTGATGATGTGTCATTTAGGATTAGGGGAATTTCTTCTTATAGAGGAAATCAATCACCGTTAGTTATTGTAGATGGTATAGAGAGACCTTTCTCAAGAATAAATCCAAACAATGTTGCAACTCTTTCTGTTTTAAAAGATGCTTCTGCAACATCAGTATATGGTAGAAAAGGAGCTAACGGAGTCGTCCTAATTACCACCAAAAGAGGAGTGTTAGGTAAACCTACTTTTAATTATACCGGAAGATTTGGGTGGCAATCTCAGACCAGAAAAGTAGAAGTGATGAATGCTGGAGAATTCGCTAGATATTTAAATGAAGCAAAAGCAAATGATGGGGTAGCACCACAATATACGGATCAAGAAGTTGCTGATTATGAAAGTGGTGCATTACCATCGTATGATTGGGTAGATGCTTTACTAGATAACAATGCTCCACAGCAGCAGCATAATATAAGTGCCTCTGGAGGTACTGAGAAGACTAAATTTTTTGCTTCCTATGGGTTTGTTGATCAAGATGGTTTATTTGGCACTTCTTTCTTTAAACAAAATAGTTTTCGTGTTAATCTTAATACATCGTTTTCCAATCGTTTTAGAGCTAGGATAGATCTTTTAGGAAGGTTAGAAAAAAGAGGTACTACTCCTTCTCCTTCTGATACTTATAAAGGAACAGTTTTTGCAAATCCAACTCAAAACCCTTTTCCAGATGTTCCAGGTGTTCCGTCAGCACTTGGTTTTAATGGTTTTAATGGAACACCCATTGGAGCTGCAGAAAGAAGCGGAACGAATAATCGAGATAGAAATGTGTTTCAAAGCAACTTTAACCTTGAGTATGATATACTTGGTGTAGATGGGCTTACAGCAGAAGCATTATACTCATATGACTTAACTACAACTAAGTCTAATAGATTTGAAACTCCTTATAGCTGGTATGAATTAAATCAAAATTCAAATCAATATGAAGAAGTTAAATCAGGAAGTTTTAATAACATAGTTTCCTCTGAACAAAGAAGAAAATTCGAAAGGCAAACTTTGCAACTTAGCCTTAATTATGATAAAAGTTTTGGTGACCATAGTGTTTCTGCTTTATTTTTATATGAGCAGATACAGCAAAGTTCTAATCTCCTTAATGCAAGTAGAAGAGGTTTTCTTTCTATTGCGATTCCATTCTTATTTGCTGGTAACGAAGACAATGATAACAATAATTCTTCTGCTACTGAATCTGCATCAAGAGGATGGGTAGGTAGAGTGACTTATGACTATATGGGAAAATATTTATTATCTGCCACTGCCCGCGTAGATCAGTCTTTTACCTTTGCCGAAGAATTTCGTACTGGTTTTTTTCCTGCAATATCTGCAGGATGGATTCTTTCAGAAGAGTCATTTTTAGCCAATTCAAATTTAATAAGTTTCATGAAATTATTTGGTTCATGGGGGCAAACAGGAAATGATAATGTAGGACAATTCCAATATCTTTCAACATATAGCTTTGGCGGTGGTACCATTCTTGACGGTGCTTCCTATTTGGGCATTAGGAGTGATGGAATTCCTAATCCGAGCATAACTTGGGAGACTGTTACGAGTAGAAACATTGGTTTAAATGCAAATTTTTTAAACGATAAATTTCAATTCGAATTTGAATATTTTTGGAGAACAACAACAGATATTTTAGATACTCCAGCAGGGGTAGTTCCACAAACTTTTGGAGCTGGAATATCACCAAGACCTTTAGGGGAATTTGATTCATGGGGTATAGAAACTCTATTAAAACATATTAATACCATTGGTGATGATTTTACTTATGGTATAGAAGGGAATTTAACTTGGTTTGATAACAAAACTGTTAAATTTAATGAACCTAAAAATGTTAATCCTGCTCTTTCTAGAGTTGGAAGAACCACGGGATTACGTCACGGCTACATATCAGAAGGACTATTTCAATCACAAGAAGAGATAGATAATCATGCTACCCAATTTGGTACGTTGTCCCCAGGGGATATAAAATATCGCGATATTAACGGTAGGGATGACCAAGGTAATCTTACAGGAGAACCAGATGGAAAAATAGATGCAGATGATAGAACAATAATAGGAGAATCTAGTTTCCCAAATTTTGTTTACGGTCTAAATTTAACTGCAGAATACAAGGGATTTGATATACAAGCTAATTTTCAAGGAGCTTCTAATTTCACTAGAAATATAAAACCTTCTCCTTTTGAAAGAGACGGTAATTCTTTAAGAGTGCTTACAGATTCTTGGAGACCTGGCAATGAAAATGCTGCATACCCTAGGCTTGCAGCAGAAATTTCAAATAATAGAGAAGACAGTTCTTTTTGGATAACCACAGTAAGTTATCTTAGATTAAGAAACTTAGAGTTAGGGTATAACTTTGATAGTATATCGGATGTGTTAGAAAGATCTGGGATACAAAGTTTAAGATTATTCTTTTCTGGAAATAATTTATTTACTTTATCTAATTTAGATTGGAGAGACCCCGAAGGATCTTCATCAAATAAACCTTTTTATCCACAGGTAAAGACTATATCGTTAGGTTTAAGTGTTGAATTTTAAAATAATATTAAGATGATAAAAAATATAATATATTATACGAGAAAAATGGCGTCTATTTTATGGATAGTAATTTTTGCCTTGGCATGTAATGATGACTTTTTGAACAAACCACCATTAGATAGTATAAATTCTGGTGATGTTTTTAATGACAAAGAATTTGTACAAGCTAATTTATATAATTTAATAGGCGATTTGCCCGGTGCTCTTTATGGCGGGTCTGCTGGTTATGGAAGATCTTATATGTTGGCAAGTATAACCGACGAAGCAAGGTCTAAGAGCGGTTGGGTACCATCTAACAGAGTAATAATAAAAGGTGCAATTACTCCTGGAAATGCTCCTGGTTTAGAAACATGGGGGAGTAACTATTCTACTATTAGAAAAGCCAATGATATCTTAAAAGGCTTAGAAACGTCTCCATTAGATAAGGATTTCATAACATTAATTGCCGCCCAATCACGTTTTTTAAGAGCAAGAGTTTATTTTGAATTGGCAAGACGTTATGGTGGCGTACCATTAGTAATAGAAGCACAAGAATTGGCTGATAATCCAGCAGATTTATTTGTTCCAAGATCAACTCAACAAGAAGTTTATACTTTTATAAGTTCTGAACTTTCCGAGATTGCAAGCCAATTACCTAACCTATCTGATACACAAAGCGGAGGTATTAGTAAGCAAGCTGCAATAGCTCTAAACGCACGTACAGCACTGTATGCAGAACGTTGGTCTGATGCTGCTACCATTTCTAATCAATTGATTTCTGGATCCGATAATGATGGTTTAGAATTATATAAGCCAAATCCAACAACCCCCGAAGAAGCTTTTACTAATCTTACAGAATTATTTATATCTCACGGAGGTAACATAGAGACTATTTTAGAAAAACAATATTTAGCAGAAGTAAGGACTCACAGATGGGGTAAAGGTAATTGGCCAGTAAGATGGCGTTCTGATAATGGTGGGCAAACAGACCCTACCCAAGAAATAGTAGATGCTTTTGAAATGCAAAATACAGGCTTACCAATTGCAGATGCTACGTCAGGATACAATCCAGACGCTCCATATACGGGTAGGGATCCAAGATTTTACACCAGTATTTACTATCATGGTGCTCCAGGTCCAGAAGGTATTGCACCTCGAACAGGAGAACCATATATAGATATGGAATGGGATAATTTTAACGAAGGTCCAGGAGATATAAAAGATGGTAATGCATCAATTACAGGCTATTTGGTAAGAAAATTTGTAGACCAAGGAGATGGATTTGGACCAGTAGATAGTGATATTTCCTACCAAGATATTCGTTTTTCAGAGGTATTACTAATTTATGCAGAGGCTGAAAATGAAAGCAATGGACCTACCGCTGGAGTGTACAATGCTATAAATCGTATTCGTAATAGGGCGGCTATGCCTAATTTAACGACAGGTTTTACAAAGGAAGAAATGCGCAGTGCAATAAGACAAGAAAGAAAAGTAGAGCTTATTTTTGAAAACCATCGATATTTTGATTTGATTCGTTGGGGTATCGCTGAAGATGTGTTAGATGGATATCAGCCAAAAGGGGTAAGAATAGAACGCAAATCTGGAGCTCCAACAAAGGCAGATATGCCTCAACTGTTTGATCAATCTCAACTTACTTTCTCTTATTTTGATGTAGGTGGTAGGAATCAAATATTTCCAGCAAGTAATAATCTATTACCTATCCCACAGGGGGAAATAGATAAATTTCCTACCTTATTGCATCAAAACCCTGGTTATTAGCTCTAGTTTAGTTAGTTTTTAAATAGACTTGAGAGTTAGACGTAAGAAAATAAGCTACCCCTACCAAGCATAGGGGCAGTTTATTTATCTAACAATCAGTAAATTACTTGCTTTAGACCACGTGAGTAGTTACTAATTAAATTATTATAGGTCAAAATATGCGGTTTTTCTACAAAATATTTTCCTTTCTTTATTTCCTTCCTTTTATGCTTTTTTCCCAGATATATAAAGAAGTATCGTTTGATATGGGCATTGATCATCATTGCTATGATCCCAACGTGATGGGAGGAGGGGTTGCAGTTTTTGATTTTAATAATGATGGTTATGACGATATATATTTTATAGGAGGACTAAATGCAGATAAATTATACGAAAATATTAATGGAGAGAATTTTAAGGATGTTTCCAATCCCATGAGAATTACAGGTGCTTTATTTAACATAAAAACTATGGGTGTTGTTGCGGGAGATATAGATAATGATGGATTTATCGATTTATTGATCACCACAGCAGAAAATGAAAGATGCTATTTGTTAAGGAATAATAATGGGATGTTTTTTGAAGATATATCTATAGCTTCCGGTATTTCTCATAAAGCGTGGAGCAGTACTGCAACCATGGGAGATTATGATTTAGATGGTGATTTAGATATTTATGTGGGAAATTATTTAAACTATAGTGCCATTCCGTTTTCTGATAATATTTCTTATCCAGAGCCTAATTTCTTTTATCAAAATAATGGGAAAGGACAGTTTATAAAAATTAGCAACCCATTGAAAAATGATGAAGTAGGGTGTACCTTGGTAGCGTCCTTCTCAGATATTGATCAAGATGGAGATCAAGATCTTTTTGTACTAAATGATTTTGGAGATTTCTACGAAAGCAACAAATTACTTGTCAATAACTCGACTGATAATACTTTTGTAGAAATGGCTAACTCCTCAGGTACAGAAATTGAGATTAACAGTATGGGTATTGCTCATGGAGATTATGATGAAGATGGTGATTTGGATTATTACATTACTAATATTGGGGAAAATTTTCTGTTTAAAAAACTGGACGGAATTAATTTTAAAAATGTTTCTAGCAAAAAAAGTGTAAATGATGGCACAGGGTTTAGTTGGGGTACAGCTTTTATTGATGTAAATAATGATAGTTACTTAGATTTGTATGTTGCAAAAGGATCTATATTAGGTCAAGGAAACCCTCCAAATCAAGAAAATAAACTTTTTATATATGATAAAGAGAATGAGGACTTTAAAGATAAATCTGTTGTAGAAGGAATTGCAGACAAAGATAGGGCAAGAGGAATGGCCTATGGTGATTTTAATAACGATGGAAAACAAGATTTTGTTGTAAATAACGTTAGGATATTAAAATCTAATTCTGGCAATGCGTTATTGCATATAAATAGCGGAACTTTTAATAATAATTGGGTAAAGGTAATACTAGAAGGAACTTCTTCTAACAAAAGTGCTTATGGAAGTAATGTTACTTTATCTTCAGAAAATCGTAGTTGGATTAAAGAGCTATCTGGAGGAAGTAGCTACCTTTCATCACATAGCAATACACTACATTTTGGTTTGGCAAATAAAGAATCTATTGATGAATTGATAGTTAGCTGGCCAGGGAATAAAAAAGAGATATTTACAGAACTCCAAGTAAATAAAACTTATAAAATAATTGAAGGAGATGGTATATACGAATATTCTTTAAATTATTTAGAGCTATGTGAAGGAAAAAATGTTTTTTTACAAGGAGAAGAAAGAACAGAATCAGGTGTGTATAAAGATGTTATAAATAACACCGAGCAAATGAGTGAAATTTTAATAACCAGATTAATTTTTAAAAGTAAAGACACTTGTGTTGATGACTCTAATGATGAAAATGTGAATGAAGCTGATGCCGAAAATAAAAAATTCGTATATAACCTATACCCTATTCCTGTTAAAGACGAATTAATATTAAGTATTCCTGAATTTGAGGGAACGTTAAATTTAAAGGTGTACAACATATATGGTAGAAATGTTATGAGTGTTAAGGTAAATATGAATAGTATAGGAATTATGAATAGTATAGGAATAAAGATTCCATTACAACAATTGGCTTCTGGTGTATATATTTTGGTTTTTACAAATCAAGAAAGAGAAAAACTTATTGCTAAAAAAATAATAAAGCAGTAAAAATTTAAGTAACTACTTGTTAAGTTTCACAAGGTTGTAATTTTGTACGCCCTATATCTTTAGTAAAAAATTAATAGCCAAAAGTATCATTAAAATTTTAGTATAGCCGATAATATTAGCTTTAAAATCACTAAAAAATGAAAGAGAGAAAAGAATTACGAATTAACAATTAAACATTTCAATTAACTTTTACGCTTCTCCTGTAGGTCCGAAATTCATTGGAATTGGAGGCTGTTCATAATCTTTTATTTCTCCGTGTGCTTGCTCAAATTTTTGCACATTATCCATCAACGCTTTTGTCAATCTTTTTGCGTGCTGTGGAGTTAGTATAATCCTAGATTTTACTTTCGCCTTGGGTACACCGGGCATAATATTTATAAAATCTACAATAAACTCTGATACTGAATGATTAATAATCGCCAAGTTAGAATATGTTCCTTCTGCAATTGTTTCGTCTAATTCAATGTTTATTTGTCCGTCTTTATTCTTATTTTTATTCATAATAATTGGGTGTAAAAATTAAGTTAAAAAAGTTGTTGGAATTACAAATGAACAATTACACATTTTAACATTTCAACAACTTTTAACTTTTATTAAAAACTTTGTTCAATTTCTTTTTTTGGTCCTACAATAATTTTTTCATACGGTCTCATTCCTGTACCTGCTGGAATTCTCTTTCCAACAATTACATTTTCTTTCAATCCTTCTAAAGTATCTATTTTGCCATTAACTGCAGCTTCATTTAGCACCTTAGTTGTCTCTTGGAATGATGCAGCAGAGATAAACGATTTGGTTTGTAATGACGCTCTTGTAATGCCTTGCAACACCTGTTCTGCCGTTGCTGGTTGAGCATCTCTTGCTACTATCAAGTTTTTATCTATTCTACGTAAGATAGAGTTTTCATCTCTTAGCTGACGTGATGTAATGACTTGACCTGCTGATAAATTTTCTGAATTTCCAGCATCTTCAATTACTTTCATACCATATATATTGTCATTTTCCTGAATAAAATCACTTTTATGAACTAATTGATTCTCTAAGAATAATGTATCTCCAGAATCAATAATTCTAACTTTACGCATCATTTGACGTACTACAACCTCAAAGTGTTTGTCATTAATTTTCACCCCTTGCAGACGATATACTTCTTGAATTTCATTTACCAAGTATTCTTGAACAGAAGACGGTCCCTGTATCTTCAATATATCCTCAGGAGTTGTAGAACCTTCGGATAATGGCATACCTGATTTTATAAAATCATTCTCTTGCACTAAAATTTGATTAGACAACTTGATTAAGTATTTTTTAACGTCTCCTGTTTTAGACTCTACAATGATTTCTCTGTTTCCACGTTTTATCTTGCCAAAAAACACAACACCATCAATTTCTGCAACAACTGCAGGATTTGACGGGTTACGTGCTTCAAGCAGTTCTGTTACACGTGGTAATCCTCCTGTAATATCACCCGCTTTACCAGATTTACGAGGGATTTTAGATAATATCTTACCAGATTCAACAGCTTCACTATCTTCAACCATCAAGTGAGCCTCTACCGGCAAACTGTATGAACGTAGGGCATTGCCGTCTTTATCTTCAATAATTAAAGAAGGAACCTGTCTTTTACTTTTGGAGTCTATTATCACTTTTTCTTGAAAACCTGTCTGCTCATCAATTTCTATTTGAAAATTAACTCCTTGCTCTAAATTATCAAAACGAACCTTGCCTCCAAATTCAGAAACAATAACACCGTTAAATGGATCCCACTGACAGACTACATCGCCTTTTTTAATTGTCTTTCTATTCATACTAAAAATGGTAGAACCATAAGGTATATTGTTTGTACTCAGTGTAACTCCTCTTTTGCTATCTATTATCTTGATTTCTGCAGTTCTAGAAATTACAATATCTATTTTATTACCATTGGTGTCTTTACCTCTAACTGTGCGTAAGTCTTCTATAACAGCCTTACCAGAGAAATTGGCGACTAATTTGTTGTCTTCAGAAATATTCCCGGCAACCCCACCAACGTGGAATGTTCTCAGAGTAAGTTGCGTACCCGGCTCTCCAATAGATTGTGCTGCAATAACTCCTACTGCTTCTCCTATTTGTACTTTGTTGCGAGTAGATAAACTTTGACCGTAGCACTTGGCACAAATACCTTTGCTCGATTCACAAGTAAGAGCAGAACGCACCTGTACTCTGTCTATTCCAGATTCTTGTATTGCTTCTGCAATTTTAGATGAAATCTCTTGACCAGCATTTACCAACAATTTTCCTGTTACCGTACTATAAATATCCTGTAAGGAAGAGCGTCCTTCAATTCTTTCTGCTAAAGATTCAACAATTTCATCGTTTTTCTTTAGAGGTGTTACGTCTAATCCTCTTAGTGTATCGCAATCATCTTCGTTGATAATAACATCTTGTGAAACATCTACTAAACGACGTGTCAGATAACCTGCATCAGCAGTTTTCAATGCCGTATCGGCAAGTCCTTTACGAGCACCGTGAGTAGAAATAAAATATTCTAAAATAGATAGTCCTTCTTTAAAGTTTGATAAAATTGGGTTTTCAATAATCTCTCCACCTCCCGAAGTAGATTTCTTAGGCTTTGCCATCAATCCACGCATACCTGTTAACTGACGAATTTGCTCTTTAGAACCCCTTGCACCAGAATCCAGCATCATATATACTGAATTAAATCCTTGTTGGTCTTCACGCAGACGTTTCATAGATAATTCGGTAAGCCTGTTGTTTGTATTCCCCCAAATATCAATTACCTGATTGTAACGCTCTTTGTTGGTCAGCATACCCATATTATAATTTGAAATAATTACATCCACTTCTTTATTAGCTTCTGCAATCATTTCAGATTTTTCCTTAGGAATAATTATATCACCTAAACTAAACGACAACCCTCCTTGGAATGCAAACTTGTACCCCATATTTTTAATATTATCTAAAAACTCTCCAGTCGTTGGAATATCTGTTACGTTTAAGATTTTACTAATAATTCCTCGTAAAGATTTCTTAGTTAATACATCATTAATATACCCCGCTTTTTTAGGGACAACTTCGTTAAATAAAACTCTACCAACAGTTGTTTTAATAATCTTTTGTACTTGATTATCATTTTCGTCAACATCAAAAGTTCTTACTTTTATACCCGCGTTTAAGTTTACCTCTTCTTCGTTAAATGCAATATTTACTTCTTCTGGCGAGTAGAAAGTTAATCCTTCTCCTTTAACAGGGGTTTCTGGAGTAGAAATTCTCTCTTTTGTCATATAGTACAGACCAAGCACCATATCCTGAGAAGGCACCGTAACGGGAGCTCCATTTGCAGGATTTAATATATTATGTGAAGCCAACATTAATAACTGTGCTTCTAAGATAGCCTCTGTTCCTAACGGCAAATGTACCGCCATTTGATCTCCGTCAAAATCGGCATTAAATGCTGTACACACTAGCGGGTGTAATTGGATTGCTTTTCCCTCTATTAATTTTGGCTGAAAGGCTTGAATTCCTAAGCGGTGAAGCGTAGGAGCACGGTTTAATAATACAGGATGTCCTTTCAAAACATTTTCTAAAATATCCCATACCACTGGCTCTTTTCTATCTATAATTTTCTTTGCAGATTTTACAGTTTTTACAATTCCTCTTTCTATTAATTTACGAATTACAAAAGGTTTATATAATTCTGCCGCCATTTCTTTTGGCAATCCACATTCAAATAATTTTAATTCTGGTCCAACAACAATTACAGAACGTGCAGAATAATCAACACGCTTACCCAACAAGTTTTGACGGAAACGCCCTTGCTTACCTTTTAATGAATCTGATAAAGATTTTAATGGTCTGTTAGAATCTGTTTTTACTGCTGATGATTTGCGCGTATTATCAAATAATGAATCTACAGATTCCTGTAACATACGTTTTTCATTACGCAAAATAACTTCAGGAGCCTTAATCACTACCAATTTTTTTAAACGGTTATTACGGATAATTACTCTACGATATAAATCATTTAAGTCTGAGGTCGCAAAACGACCACCATCTAATGGAACTAATGGACGTAATTCTGGTGGAATTATCGGAACTACTTTCATAATCATCCATTCTGGCTTATTCTCTCTGGTTTTATTAGAATCTCTAAATGCTTCAACAACGTTTAGGCGTTTTAGTGCTTCTGTTTTACGTTGTTTAGAAGTTTCAGTATTTGCTTTATGTCTTAATTCAAAAGAAAGCTCATCTAAATTGATACGAGATAATAAGTCAATCAGACATTCTGCTCCCATTTTAGCTATAAACTTATTCGGGTCAGTATCTTCTAAATATTGGTTTTCCTGTGGTATTGCTTCAGAAATATCTAAGTATTCTTCTTCTGTAAGGAAGTCCATTTTTTCTAATGATTCTCCTTCGGCATTTTTTGCAATACCGGGCTGAATTACTACGTAGCGTTCGTAGTAAATAATCATATTTAACTTTTTAGATGGCAGACCTAAAAGGTATCCCATTTTGTTAGGCAATGATCTAAAATACCAGATATGAGCTACAGGAACTACCAAATTAATGTGTCCTGCTCTATCTCTACGTACTTTTTTTTCTGTAACTTCTACACCGCATCTATCACAGACAATTCCTCTGTAACGTATTCTTTTGTACTTACCGCAGGCACATTCAAAGTCTTTTATAGGACCAAAAATACGTTCACAAAACAAACCATTCCTCTCCGGTTTATGTGTGCGATAATTAATTGTTTCCGGCTTTAAAACCTCTCCTCTAGATATTTCTAAAATACGTTCCGGAGATAATAATCCGATTGAGATTTTATTAAACTTTTTTACAGTGTACTTCTCGTTTCTTATTGCCATGATAAATTCTTTAGTATTTACAGTATTCAGTGTTCACAGTATTTTGCCACTTAACAAACAAAATACTACTACCAACTGAATACTGCTAACTGATAACTTCTTATTACTCTTCTAATTGCACGTTTAGCCCTAAACCTTTTAGTTCGTGCATTAAAACATTAAATGATTCTGGCAATCCCGGTTCTGGCATTTCCTCTCCTTTAACGATACTCTCGTAGGTTTTAGCCCTACCCATCACGTCGTCAGATTTTACAGTTAATATTTCTCTTAATATACTTGAAGCTCCATAAGCCTCTAACGCCCAAACTTCCATCTCTCCAAAACGTTGCCCACCAAATTGAGCTTTACCTCCAAGTGGTTGTTGTGTAATTAATGAATACGGACCTATAGAACGTGCGTGCATCTTATCTTCAATCATATGTCCTAACTTAATCATATAGATTATACCAACTGTTGCTGCTTGGTCAAAACGTTTGCCTGTTCCTCCGTCATACAGATAAGTATGTCCAAATCTTGGAATACCAGCTTCGTCTGTGTATTCATTAATTTGGTCTAACGATACTCCGTCAAAGATTGGGGTTGAATACTTTTTATCCAATCTTTGTCCAGCCCAGCCAAGTACTGTCTCATAGATTTGACCAATGTTCATACGAGATGGTACACCTAAGGGATTTAATACAATATCTACGGGAGTTCCATCTTCTAAGAAAGGCATATCTTCTGCTCTTACAATACGAGCGATAATACCTTTATTTCCATGACGTCCTGCCATTTTATCACCAACTTTTAATTTACGTTTCTTCGCTACGTAAATTTTAGCTAATTTTAAAATACCTGCTGGCAACTCATCGCCCACAGAAATAGTAAATTTCTCACGACGCAAGTTTCCTTGTAAGTCGTTCACCTTGATTTTATAGTTGTGAACTAATTCTACCACGGCTTTGTTTAGCTTTTTATCTGTAGTCCAAGTTCCTTTTAGATGTGCGTAATCTTCAACAGAGTTTAGCATCTTTAAAGTGTATTTTTTTCCTTTAGGAAGTACTTCTTCTTCTAAATCGTTAAATACTCCTCGTGCTGTTTTTCCGACTACAAGAATAAATAATTTTTCAATTAATCTATCTTTTAAATTATCAAATTTTACAACAAAAGAAGATTCTAAAGCACTAATATCTTCTTTGTCTTTTGCTCTTTTTTCTTTGTCTTTTAATGCTCTCTTAAATAGCTTTTCGTTAATTACTACACCTCTTAATGATGGAGATGCTTTTAGTGATGCGTCTTTTACATATCCTGCTTTATCTCCAAAAATAGCACGTAATAATTTTTCTTCTGGGGTTGGGTCAGATTCACTCTTAGGAGTAATTTTTCCGATGAGAATATCGCCCGGTTTTACTTCTGCTCCAATACGAATCATCCCGTTTTCGTTTAAATCTTTTGTTGCTTCTTCAGAAACATTAGGAATATCATTAGTAAGTTCTTCAGGTCCTAATTTTGTGTCTCTAACGTCTAAAGAATATTCATCTATATGAATGGAAGTAAATATATCTTCGCGAACAACTCTTTCGGAGATTACAATCGCATCTTCAAAGTTATACCCTTTCCAAGGCATAAAAGCTACTTTCATATTTCTACCTAAGGCTAATTCTCCTCTTTGAGTTGCGTAGCCTTCACAAAGAATCTGTCCTTCTGTAACTTTATCTCCTTTTTTTACAATTGGTTTTAGATTGATACAAGTACCTTGATTAGTTTTTCTAAATTTAATTAGGTTATATGTTTTTTCGTCAGGGTCAAAGCTAACCATTCTTTCTTCGTCAGTTCTATCATATTTAATTACAATCTTATTAGCATCTACATACTCAACTACGCCACTTCTTTCTGCATTTATTAAAATACGAGAATCCTTTGCCACTCTACGCTCTAAACCTGTTCCTACAATCGGAGATTCTGGCTGTAATAATGGTACTGCCTGACGCATCATATTTGACCCCATCAACGCACGATTGGCATCATCGTGTTCTAAAAATGGAATTAATGATGCAGAAATAGAAGCTATCTGATTTGGAGCTACATCCATATAATCTATATCCTTTGGAGCAACCACAGGAGAATCTCCTTCTTCTCGAACAATAACTTTCTCTTTAACGCAGTTTCCTTCTTTGTCAACTTCCAGATTAGATTGTGCAATTTTTTTCCCTTCTTCTTCTTCTGCACTCAAATAGATATATTTTTTATTCAAATCTACTTTACCTTCGGTTACGTCTATATAGGGAGTTTCAATAAATCCTAAGCTATTTACTTTCGCAAATACTGCTAAGGAAGATATTAAACCGATATTTGGTCCTTCTGGAGTTTCAATCGGGCATAAACGACCGTAGTGTGTGTAATGAACATCACGAACTTCAAATCCCGCTCTTTCTCTTGATAATCCTCCTGGTCCTAACGCAGATAATCTACGTTTATGAGTAATCTCTGCCAATGGATTGGTTTGATCCATAAATTGAGATAGTTGATTAGTACCAAAAAATGAGTTAATTACTGATGATAATGTTTTTGCATTAATCAAATCGATTGGTGTAAACACTTCGTTGTCCCGAACATTCATCCGCTCGCGAATTGTACGTGACATTCTTGCCAAACCAACGCCAAATTGACCTGCCAGTTGTTCTCCAACAGTTTTAACACGACGGTTAGACAAGTGGTCAATATCATCTACCTCTGCTTTAGAATTTATTAACTCAATAAGGTATTTAATAATGGTGATAATGTCAAATTTTGTCAACACCTTTTGGTCTATAGGCTCATTTAAACCTAATTTAGTATTCATTCTAAAACGGCCAACTTCACCTAAATTATAACGTTGTTCAGAGAAGAATAATTTGTCAATAATTCCCTTTGCAGTTTCATAATCTGGCGGTTCAGCATTACGCAATTGTCTGTATATATGTTCTACAGCCTCTTTCTCGGAATTTGTAGGGTCTTTTTGCAAAGTATTATGGATTATTGTATAATCTCCCATTTGAATACCCTCTTTGTGCAAGAGTACTGTCTTTGAGCCAGATTCTATAATATCGTCTATATAACCTTTCTCTATGACTATGTCTCTATCAAGAATAATTTCATTACGTTCTATGGATACTACCTCTCCGGTGTCTTCATCAACAAAATCTTCGTGCCAAGTTTTTAGTACTCTGGCGGCTAATTTACGTCCTATTACTTTCTTTAATCCAGATTTAGATACTTTTATTTCTTCTGCTAAATCAAAAATTTCTAATATGTCTTTATCTCTTTCAAAGCCGATGGCTCTAAACAGCGTAGTTACTGGTAATTTCTTCTTTCTATCGATATAAGCATACATTACCTGATTTATATCTGTTGCAAATTCTATCCAAGAACCTTTAAAAGGAATCACTCTTGCAGAGTATAATTTGGTTCCGTTTGCGTGGAATGATTGTCCAAAAAACACACCCGGAGAACGGTGTAATTGGGATACAACAACTCTTTCTGCTCCATTAATTATAAATGTACCGGAGTCTGTCATATAAGGCATAGCACCTAAATATACATCTTGTACTATGGTTTCAAAATCTTCGTGTTCTATGTCAGTACAGTATAATTTAAGACGTGCTTTTAGTGGCACGCTATGTGTTAGACCTCTTTCTATACATTCTTGTATGCTATATCTTGGAGGATCTACAAAGTAGTCTAAGAATTCTAACACAAAATTATTACGTGTATCTGTAATTGGAAAATTATCCATAAAGGTTTTGTACAAACCTTCTTCGCTACGCTCTTCAGCTTTTGTTTGAAGTTGGAAGAAATCTTGAAAAGATTTTACCTGAATATCCAGAAAATCAGGGTAATCAGTTCCCAATACAGCTGATGCAAAGTTTATTCTTTCAGTGGTGTTTTTTGTTGTCAAGAGAGATTTTTTTTGATTAGAATCGGTGTTAAAATATAGAATGAACATACATACAAAATGATTTAGGTCTTAGAATATGAATTCTAAAGACCTAAACCTTAGTCTGTTTTAAATTGCAGAGCCTTTATTTAAGCTCAACTTCTGCTCCTGCCTTTTCTAAAGATGCTTTAAGACCTTCTGCCTCATCTTTAGATATAGCTTCTTTGATTGGTGCTGGTGCATTATCAACGATACCTTTAGCCTCTTTTAAGCCTAATCCTGTCAATTCTTTAACTAGTTTTACAACTGCTAATTTAGACCCTCCTGCTGCTTTTAGGATTACATCAAATTCGGTTTGCTCTTCAACTCCACCTTCACCACCACCGCCAGCTACTGGACCAGCTACTGCTACTGCTGCAGCAGGCTCTATTCCGTGCTCGTCTTTCAAAATACCAGCTAGTTCATTAACCTCTTTTACTGTTAAGTTAACTAATTGTTCTGCGAAATCTTTTAAATCTGCCATTTTAATTGTTTTAAAAAAATTATTTATTTAGTTTTATATTAGTGTGTTCTATTTTATCTCTCTGATAGCGTTGTTAGGATACCCGAAAGTTTGTTGCCACCTGACTGTAATGCTGAAATAATATTCTTAGCCGGTGATTGTAATAATGAGATAATATCTCCGATAAGTTCTTCTTTAGACTTAATGTTTACAAGTATGTTTAATTGGTCATCACCAACATACACAGACTCTTCAACAAAAGCTCCTTTTAGTAAAGGTTTGTCTGATTTTTTTCTGAACTCTTTAATTACTTTTGCTGGCGCATTCGCAGCTTCAGCAGTCATAATAGAAGTATTACCTTTTAATACATTTTGTAAATCTCTGAAATCTTTATCCGATGTCTCCATTGCTTTAGAAAGCAACGTGTTTTTAACAATTGATATTTTAACATTAGCTTTAAAGCAAGCTCTACGCAGGTTAGACGTTAATAACGCGTCTAAACCTGATATATCTGCTAAATAGATAATATTAGTATCTGCTAATTTTACCGTTAAATCTTGGATTACTTGCGATTTTTCTTCTCTGGTCATATTTCTCTAAGTTTTAACTGCTTTTTTAAACAGATTTTACGTCAACCTCTACGCTCGGACTCATAGTACTAGAAATGTAAACACTTTTAATGTATATTCCTTTTGCTGTGGTTGGTTTCAATTTAACAATTGTTTGTAATAATTCATTTGCATTTTCTGCAATCTTTTTAGCATCAAAAGACGTTTTGCCTATAATTGCATGTACAATACCAGTTTTATCAACTTTAAAATCAATTTTACCCGATTTTATATCTACAACAGCCTTAGCTATGTCCATAGTTACTGTACCAGTTTTTGGGTTTGGCATTAAGCCTCTTGGCCCTAAAATACGACCTAAAGGACCTAATTTACCCATAACACTTGGCATAGTAACGATAACGTCAACATCTGTCCAACCTCCTTTAATTCTTTGAAGATACTCATCTAAACCAACATAGTCTGCTCCGGCTTCTGTAGCTTCAGATTCTTTATCTGGAGTTACTAATGCTAATACTTTTACATCTTTACCTGTTCCGTGAGGTAGTGTTACAACTCCACGAACCATTTGATTTGACTTACGAGGATCTACTCCTAAACGTATTGCTAAATCTACAGATGCGTCAAACTTTACATTAGTAATTTCCTTGATTAAAGCAGAGGCTTCGTTTACATTATAGACTTTAGATTTGTCTAATTTGGCGTTAGCTTCTTTTTGCTTTTTAGTTAATTTTGCCATTTTTAAATTAAATGTTATAAAGTTTAAACTGGAGCATTTCCTGTTACTGTTAATCCCATAGAACGAGCTGTACCGGCAATCATCTTCATTGCAGATTCTACCGTAAACGCATTTAGGTCTATCATTTTATCTTCCGCAATTACTTTAATTTGATCCCAAGAAACTTTTGCTACTTTTTTACGGTTAGGTTCTCCAGAACCTTTTTTTATTTTTGCTGCTTCTAATAATTGTGCTGCAGCTGGTGGAGTTTTTACAACAAACTCGAAAGATTTATCTTTAAACACAGTAATTGCTACGGGTAAAATTTTTCCTTGCTTATCTTGAGTTCTAGCATTAAATTGCTTACAGAACTCCATAATATTAACCCCAGCAGCACCCAAAGCAGGTCCAACTGGCGGAGAAGGGTTTGCTACGCCTCCTCGTATTTGTAATTTAACAATCTTGCTAATTTCTTTTGCCATCTTTTAAACTTTAGTTCAGACTTTTTGGTTTGTGGAAGCTATCCAAAAAATCAATTCTTCTTTGTTATGTAACAATTATGAGATTTTATCTACTTGCATATAGCTCAATTCTAATGGTGTTTTACGACCAAAGATTTTAACCATAACCTTTAATTTTCTTTTATCTTCATTTACTTCTTCAACAGTTCCGTCAAAACCATTAAATGCTCCATCTACAACTTTTACAGTTTCTCCTACGACATAAGGTATAGCGACACTTTCATCTTCTACTGAAAGCTCATCAACTTTACCCAACATTCTGTTTACTTCTGATTTACGTAATGGTACTGGAATTCCTCCTTTGGTTTCTCCCAAAAAACCTATAACACCTGTTACAGATTTAATCACGTGAGGTACTTCTCCCGTAAGATTTGCCTCTACCATTATATATCCCGGAAAATACACTTTCTCTTTATGGTATTTTTTTCCGTCTCTAATTTGTATGACTTTTTCTTTAGGTACTAAAATTTGATCTACATAATCAGATAACCCCAGCCTCGATATTTCGCTTTCAATATAAGTTTTTACCTTACTTTCTTTGCCTCCTATAGCTCTAACTACGTACCATTTTTTAATAGATTCAGTCATAATCAATTATTAAACATAATAAAAAAATTATCTAAACCCGATTGAAAAACTTTATCTACACCAAATACTGCTAACGCAAATAAAATAGTGAAAACTGCAACAATAACTGTTGATTTCTGAGCTTCATCTTTAGACATCCAAGTTACGTGGTTGTTCAGCTCTTCAAATGATTCTCTTATATATTTTATCATACTCACTTAATTGTTTGCACGGACGGAGAGGCTCGAACTCCCGACACCTGGTTTTGGAGACCAGTGCTCTACCAGCTGAGCTACGCCCGTAAATACAAGGTGCTAACTCATATTTATGAAAAGCACCTTGAAAAATATTTATTATATTCTCTCTTTGATAATAATTAAAGAATTTCTGTTACCTGACCAGCACCAACTGTTCTTCCTCCTTCACGTATTGCAAAACGCAAACCTACGTTCATTGCAATTGTAGAATTCAATTCAACTTGAATAGTTAAGTTATCGCCAGGCATTACCATTTCAACTCCACCAGGCAAACTAATAGTACCTGTTACGTCTGTAGTTCTTACATAGAACTGCGGACGGTAATTTTTATGGAATGGGGTATGACGTCCTCCTTCTTCTTTCTTTAGGATATAAACCTCTGCGTTAAATTTATCATGTGGAGTTACAGAACCCGGTTTACAAATTACCATACCTCTTTTGATTTGATCTTTATCAATACCTCTTAATAGGATACCTGCATTATCCCCTGCTTCGCCTCTGTCTAATATTTGGCGGAACATTTCAATACCAGTAATGGTAGAGGCTAATTTCCCAGCTCCCATACCAATAATCTCTACTGGGTCTCCTGTATTAGCGATACCTGTTTCGATACGTCCTGTAGCTACAGTTCCACGACCGGTAATAGAAAATACGTCTTCAACTGGCATCAAAAAATCTTTTTCTATATCACGCTTAGGTAATTCAATCCATGAATCAACAGCTTCCATCAATTCAATAATAGAATTAACCCATTTTTCTTCACCGTTTAATCCACCTAAAGCAGAACCAGCAATTATTGGTGTGTTATCGCCGTCGTATTCGTAGAAAGAGAGTAACTCTCTAATTTCCATATCTACTAATTCAATTAATTCCTCATCATCTACCATATCTACCTTGTTCATAAAAACTACCATTCTAGGAATTCCTACCTGACGACCTAATAAGATATGCTCTCTTGTTTGTGGCATAGGACCATCTGTAGCAGCTACTACTAAGATAGCACCGTCCATTTGTGCAGCACCTGTAACCATGTTCTTTACATAATCGGCGTGACCTGGACAGTCAACATGCGCATAGTGGCGATTTTCTGTTGAGTACTCTACGTGAGATGTATTAATCGTTATTCCTCTTTCTTTTTCCTCAGGAGCGTTATCGATTTGATCGAAGTCCATTATTTTAGAAAGACCTTTTTCTGCTAAAACTTTAGTTATTGCAGCAGTTAATGTAGTTTTACCGTGATCAACGTGTCCAATTGTACCAATGTTTAAATGTGGTTTCGAACGATCAAAAGTTCCTTTTGCCATGATTATTAAATTTTAATTCTTAGTTATTTATATTTAGTTTCTATTTTATTCTTATATTTATTGAGCCAGCGACGGGAGTTGAACCCGTGACCTCATCCCTACCAAGGATGCGCTCTACCAACTGAGCTACACCGGCTTAAAAAAAACTTAGAGCGAAAGACCGGGTTCGAACCGGCGACATTCAGCTTGGAAGGCTGACGCTCTACCAACTGAGCTACTTTCGCTTTTTATTTTTAATCCCCTGTTTTTTCAATCAGAAAAAATGCTGTGGTGAGAGAAGGATTCGAACCTTCGAAGCTTGCGCAGCAGATTTACAGTCTGCCCTCGTTGGCCACTTGAGTATCTCACCTTTTTTTTCAATGAACTGTGAACTATTAAATTACTTTTAATGAGCCGATGAAGGGACTCGAACCCCCGACCTGCTGATTACAAATCAGCTGCTCTAGCCAGCTGAGCTACATCGGCTTATCTAAACAAAAAACAATCCGTTATTTCTAACGGACTGCAAATGTATAAAGTTTTTTTATTCCTACAAAACTTTTTTATAAACTATTTTTTTATTTTTAGAGTGAAGACGAATTCCTTCTCTTTTCTTTTGTGTTTTTTAGTTGTCTCTTTAAAGTGTCAACCCCAATATTAACAGCTTCTTCAAAAGATTTAGCTTCTTTTTTTACTATAAAATAATTCTTTGAAATATTTATTTTAATTTCAGATATTTTATTTTCCTTGTCGCTTGTGTTCTGAACTTTTAAAAAAACTTCTGCATCAATAATCTTATCGTGAAATTTTGATAAACTTTCTACTTTCTTTTCTACGTATTTTAGCAAATTTGAGTCTGCATTAAAATTAACTGATTGGATAAAAACTTTCATATATTACTTTTTTTATGGCTCCTAGGATGAGCCTGGTTGTACATTTGTTTTATTTTCTCTAAACTGCTATGTGTATAAACTTGAGTGGAGGCTAAACTTGAATGCCCCAACAATTCTTTGACCGAATTTATATCTGCTCCCTGATTTAGTAAATGAGTTGCAAAGGAATGCCTTAGTATATGTGGACTCTTTTTTACCTTGGTAGAAATTGTAGCGAAATAATTACTTACTACTCTATACACAAGTGTTTCGTATATTTTATTTCCTTTATCTGTGATAAATAGAGCGGTCTCATCACTAACAATGCTTTTCCTTGCCTCCACATACTCCTTTACAGTTTCCATTACCGACGACACTAGTGGTATAATTCTTTCTTTCTTTCGTTTTCCTAATACTTTAATTGTTTCGTCATAAAAATTTATCGATTCTTTAGTTAAATTCACCAATTCTATTCTTCTAATTCCTGTTGAATAAAATAATTCTACAATAAGCCTATTTCTTATGCTAATAAAGTCATAATCTGTAGCTAATACATCTATTACTTTATTTATTTCATCAATAGTAAACGGTATTTGCACCTTTTTTAGAACTTTAAGTGCCTTGTGTTTTTTTAATGGATTTACTTTTATCTGTCTGGTTTTTTGAAGAAATATATAGAATGATTTCAATGAACTAACCTTCCTATTGATGGAATTATTTGTAATCCCTAAATTAACTAAATAAACAATCCAAGACCTTATCTGTACATATTCAACAGAAAGTAAATCATCCGTATTATATTCCGATATACAAAACTCTTTGAATGAGATTAAGTCATTTCTATAAGCAACCACCGTATGTCTGGAATATTTTTTTTCTAATAATATATATTCTAAAAAACAGCTTATAAGCATAATCTATTTATGTTTACCATAGATGTCTCCAAATGTACGAAAATTTTATTATACAATAACATTATAGAGCAAAAAAAATCCTGCTGGATAGCAGGATTTTTTTTACAGTAGATTATTATTAACCTATTTCTTCCTGAGTTCTTAATTTTTGGATATAAGAAGCCTTAATATTTTGGGTTCTTTTGGCAACCGATGGCTTTGTAAAGTGTTTTCTGTTACGCAAATTTTTCATTGTTTTGGTACGGTCAAACTTTCTTTTAAAATTTTTTAAAGCTCTGTCTATATTCTCTCCATCCTTTACTGGTATGATTAACATATATTAGCACCTCCTCTCATAGTTGTCCTTTAATTTTTGAACTGCAAAGTTACAAAGTTTTTTTAATATATATCCTTAATATTTTATTGAGTGCATAACATTTTGTCGTTTTAGTTAACTTTGTATATTTGCATACTCAAATTAATGTATAGTTTAAATTTTTAATTTATTAAAAATATCAATATGATATTAACAGTAAAAAAATGCTTAAGGTTAAGTTTCTTTTTAATAGCCTTATTTTTTAGTAATACGGCAATATCTCAAGATGAAAAGTTAGCTAAAGAAAAACGTTTAGAATGGTTTAAAAACGCAAAGTTGGGGATTTTTATTCATTGGGGTTATTATGGGGTTTACGGCATATCAGAATCATGGTCTATGTATCATAAGAAAATTTCTTATAATGATTATATGAAGCAGGCAGAAGGATTTACAGCTAAGAATTACAATCCTACAGAATGGGCTAAATTATTTAAAAAAGTAGGTGCAAGGTACTCGGTATTAACTACAAAACATCACGATGGTGTTGCTTTATGGGATACTAAACTTAGCCACTTAAATGTAAAAGAAAAGACTCCCGCAAAACGAGATTTAATAGCTCCTTATATAAAAGCCCTGCGCAAGGAAGGCTTAAAAGTAGGTTTGTATTATTCTTTATGTGACTGGTCTCATCCAGATTACGATGCGGTGTTTTCAAGACCTGACACCAGTAAAGATTATCCGCAGCAAGGACAAGAAGGTATGTCTAAATGGCAACGATTCGTACGCTTCTATAAAGGACAAATAAAAGAAATAAACGACCGGTATCAGCCTGATTTATACTGGTTTGATGGCGATTGGGAAAAATCAAGTGAACAATGGCAGGCAGAATCTTTAAAAGATTCCTTACTAAAATGGAACCCTAAAATGATTGTTAATTCCAGATTAAAAACCTATGGTGATTACAGAACGCCAGAACAAGGAATCCCTGTGGTAAGACCAAAAGGTATTTGGGAATTTTGTATGACAATTAACGATAATTGGGGGTATTATCCTAAAGACACAAATTACAAACCAATTTCTCAGATTATCAGAACCTTTGTAGAAGTAATATCTTTAGGCGGAAATTTATTGCTCAATATTGGAATGAAGCCTGACGGTACAATTCCAACGGAGCAAAAAGAACGTTTAGAAGCACTAGGAACTTGGATTAAAAAACATAATTATGCTGTTTTTAACACAAAGGCAGGATTGCCTTACGGTCATTTTTATGGACCAACATTATTGAGTAAAGACAATACTAAATTGTATTTATGTATATTTGACACTCCTAAGAATTATATATCCTTAAAAGGAATTCAAAATAAGATAAAATCTATTCGGGTAGTGGGTAGCAACCACAACCAAGAATTGAAATTTAAAAGAAATGGAGGAGCCTCTTGGAATAACATTCCCGGAATATTGAGGATAGAACCTCCTGAAGATAAGAAGTTAGATTTATACGTAACCCTTATAGAAATTACTTTAGAAAGCGAGCTAAAGTTATATAGAGGACACGGTAACGCAGTAGAATTAAATTAAAAAACAACAATTATGACAAATAGCTATTTAAATATAATTTGCATTGTGAGGAACTTTGCTTTTATACTATTATTATTCAGTATCTCTTGTAAAACGGATTCTCCAATTGTAAAAAACAGAACACGTCCAAATATTATATTTATTATGTCCGATGATCACGCGTACCAAGCCATTAGTGCTTATGATAACAAACTGATACAGACACCACATATAGATAGATTGGCAAAAGAAGGAATGTTGTTTCGCAAAGCATTTGTAACAAATTCTATATGTTCACCCAGTCGTGCGGTTGCATTAACAGGTAAGTTTAGCCATCTTAACAGCGTTCGTGATAATTCTGATGTCTTTGATACTATTCAGGTTACATTTCCAAAAATTTTACAAAAAAACGGCTATGAAACCGCTATCTACGGAAAATGGCATTTAAAATCTACTCCGCAAGGTTTTGATCACTGGAAAGTATTGCCCGGTCAGGGAGATTATTATCACCCTAAATTTAATACACCAAGCGGTAAAATAACTGTATCGGGATATGTAACAGATATTATTACTGATATGGCTATTGAGTATTTAGATAGTATCAGAGATAAAAACAAGCCTTTTATGCTGATGTATAATCACAAAGCGCCGCATAGAAGTTGGTGGCCATCTATTGATGATTTAGACGATTTTAAGAACAAAAAAATTCCAATTCCTGCAACTTTATTTGACGATTATAAAAATAGAGGATTGGCATCAAAAGAAGCCGAGATGCAAATATCTAAACACATGGCACTTAGTTTAGATAATAAAATATCTCCTGAAATATTGGATAAATTAAATATGAAGGAATTTATAGAGAGGTATAAATTGTCATATAAATCATCGTTTAATAGATTGACAGAAGAAGAAAAAAAGCAGTGGCAAAAAGTATATGGACCAATTAATAAAGATTTTTATGAGAACACTCCCAAAGGGCAGGCTCTAATTTTGTGGAAATATCAGCGGTATTTAGAGGATTATTTGAGTACAATTAAAAATGTGGATAAAAATCTTGGACGCATACTGAATTATTTAGACGAAAATAATTTATCGAAAAATACGATTATAATTTATACTTCTGACCAAGGGTTTTATCTTGGCGAACACGGTTGGTTTGATAAAAGATTTATGTATGAAGAATCTTTTAGAACACCATTGATTATTCGTTATCCAAAACTGATAGAAAAGAACTCTGTCAATTCTGATTTAGTCCAGAATATCGATTTAGCTCCTACAATATTAGATATTGCAGGCGTAGCAATCCCAACAGATATGCAGGGTAAAAGCATGAAACCTCTCTTTGAAGGAAAAAATAAAGAATGGCGGGATGCTTTATATTATCATTATTATGAATATCCGGGAGTTCATATGGTAAAGCGTCATTATGGCATAAGGACAGAACGGTATAAATTAATTCATTTTTATTATGACATTGACCAATGGGAACTTTACGATTTAGAAAAAGACCCAAATGAGATGAATAATGTATATAATCAAAAAGAGTATCTAAATATTCAGAAAGAACTTCATAACCGGCTTGTAGAACTTCGTAATAAATATAAAGATTCCAGAGAATTAGACTTGAATTTTATAAAAAAGGACAGTATAAGGTTAGCCCGCACAAAAAAGAATTAGAGTGATGAGCTCTCGTAAGATAATTAAATTAGTAAAAAACTTTTTGTGTTTTATAAGCGTACTGATTATAATATCTTGTAATCAAATTAACGATAAAAATATTTATAAGGACACGACGCAATCTAAAAATCTGGTAGATTATGTAAACCCATTAATGGGAACAGATTCTTCGTTTGAGTTATCCAATGGCAATACTTATCCGGCGATTGCCACACCTTGGGGAATGAATTTTTGGACACCTATGACATCCAAGATGGGAGATGGCTGGACGTATAAATATGACGAAAATAAAATCAGAGGAATAAAACAAACTCATCAACCAAGCCCTTGGATTAATGATTACGCCGCTTTTTCATTAATGGCTGTAACAGGAGAATTAAAATATAAAGAAGACGAAAGAGCTTCGTGGTTTTCTCATAAAGCCGAAACTGTAAAACCTCATTATTATAAAGTTTATTTAGCAGATTATGATGTAGTTGCTGAGGTCAGCCCAACAGAACGTGCAGCTCATTTTAGGTTTACGTTTCCCAAAACCGATGATGCGTATATTATATTAGATGCCTTTTTTAAAGGGTCTATGGTAAAAATTATTCCCGAAGAACGTAAAATAATAGGTTATTGTAGGAATAACAGCGGAGGAGTACCGGATAATTTTCACAATTATTTTGTAGCCGAGTTTGATAAAGATTTTGAAATAGAACATACGTGGAAAAATAATTGGGAGCTTCAACAAAAATCTTTAGAAAATGAAGGAGAACACGTGGGTGCAATTATAGGGTTTAAAACCAATAAAGGAGAGCTGGTTCACGTAAAAATAGCCTCGTCATTTATCAGCCCGGAGCAAGCACAATTAAATTTAAACAGAGAAATAGGAAAAAATACTTTTGAAATCACTAAAGAAAAAGCAAAAGAAGCATGGGAGAAAGAACTGAATAAAATACAAATAGAGGACAATGATATAGATTATATAAAAACGTTTTATTCCTGTCTGTACAGAGTATTGTTATTTCCAAGAAAATTTTATGAATACGATGCTAACAATCAGGTGGTGCATTATAGTCCATATAATGGCAAAGTATTGCCGGGTTATATGTTTACTGACAACGGTTTCTGGGACACATTTAGAGCGGTTTTTCCATTTTTTAATATGATGTATCCGGAGTTAAACGGACATATTATAGAAGGTTTGGCAAATACATATAAAGAATCTGGCTGGCTACCGGAATGGGCTAGCCCCGGACATAGAGATTGTATGATTGGGTCAAATTCAGCTCCAATTATTTCTGATGCGTTTTTAAAAGATATTGAAATTAAAGATGTAGAATTGCTGTTGGAAGCGATGCTCAAAAATGCAACCATTAGCGAAGGAAGACCCGTTAATTCTGTCGGTAGGGCAGGAGTAGAGTATTATAATAAACTTGGCTATGTGCCTTATAATATTGAGGTTGACGAAAATGTAGCTAGAACTTTAGAATATGCTTATGCCGATTTTACCATTGCTAAAATGGCAGAAAAGTTAGGAAATAAAAATATTGCCAACCAATATTTTAAAAAATCTCTGAACTATAAAAAGGTATTTGACCCTAAAACAAAATGGATGCGAGGGAAAAATAAAGATGGAAGTTTTCAAAGCCCGTTTAATCCATTAAAATGGGGAGATGCTTTTACTGAAGGCAACAGCTTGCACTACACATGGTCAGTATTTCACGATATTCAGGGATTGATTAATCTTATGGGAGGAAAAGAAAATTTTGAAGCAAAACTTGATGAAGTATTTAATATGCCTCCAGATTTTGATGATTCATATTACGGTTTTACAATTCATGAAATAAGAGAAATGCAAATTGTTAATATGGGCAACTATGCACATGGAAATCAACCTATACAGCACCTTATTTATTTGTATAATTATGTAAATGTATCATACAAAACACAGGAGAAAATCAGAAAGGTACTCACCACTTTATACTCGGCAACACCAGATGGTTATTGCGGTGATGAGGATAACGGACAGACTTCGGCTTGGTACGTATTTAGTGCGTTAGGATTTTATCCTGTAACTTCGGGAGTAAATCAATATGTTATTGGCAGCCCGTTGTTTAAAAAAGCTACGCTTCACTTAGAAAATGGAAAAACGTTTACAATATCTGCAATGAAGAATTCAAAAAGTAATTTTTATATAGAATCAGCTTACCTAAATGGAAAACTTTGGAATAATAGCTTTATCAATTTTAAGGATATTCAGCTTGGAGGAGATTTAGATTTTGATATGGATTCCTCTCCAAACAAAAAATGGGCTTCGGATAAAAATTCTGCTCCTTATTCTCTGAGTGTCAGGGAAATGAAAGATTAAATTATAAATTACCTCGCATACTCTGCACACTTTATTTTATAACAGACGACACTAAAGTAAATAAACCGTTATTACCTTAAATCCGCAATCTAAAAGTTAAAAAGGTCAAAAAGTTCAGTAAGAATAATATCTATAAGATTTTTTTAATTGAATATTTTTCACTTATTTAGGTGAAAAATAATATTACGATATGAAATTATGACAATCAATTTATTCCTACCGATAAATATGATTCCAAACGAAGCTATAAGAAGGCTGAGGGCTACTTTCCTGGAATTGCTTCGATTAATAACTTACCTGTCTATATTGAAAACCGCAATGGCAATTCCAACGTTAAGTACAAACAAGAAGAAACTCTTGTCCGTGCTTAACAAGGAAGAATGAAGGTTTTAAAACTGTTCTCAGATAAAAAATATCACTTCTTACTGTAATAAAAAATAAAATAAATAATACTTCAAGGGATAGGTACATTTACCTTAAAAACATAATTCACTGATAATCAGTATATTGAAATCAGAGGCTAATTCTGTTATATAAATACTCGTAGTGACATGAAAAATAATACTGACTCAACATAATAGTCACTCAAATTTGTGCTGTCAGAGAGAAATATGAACCTCTAAAAGGAACTTTTAACCTAAAATTGATTACTAAACATAAAAATATAAACCTAATTTTTAGCTTGCGAATTTAAGGGTAATACAAAAAGAGTCTCATTTGGATTATTGGATGTCGTAACATATTTTGCCATACTCTATTGATTTTCAGTGCTAAATAAATAAATTAAAAGTTTAAACATCGTAATATACATATACTTTTACTCTAAAAATAAAAGAGCAATATATAAATTTGACTCGTATAAAAAAAGTAAAAATATAAGAAGTATGCGAGATAACAAAGTCCAAATTTTTGACACTACACTTAGAGATGGCGAGCAAGTGCCTGGATGTAAATTAGATACAAATCAAAAATTGATAATTGCAGAACGCTTAGATTTTTTGGGTGTTGATGTAATTGAGGCGGGGTTTCCTATTTCCAGTCCCGGCGATTTTAATTCTGTATCCGAAATTGCGAAAATTGTAAAAAATGCAACTGTTTGCGGTCTATCCAGAGCCGTAAAAAAAGATATTAAAATAGCTGCGGAGGCGTTAAAATATGCTAAATTCCCGAGAATTCATACGGGAATTGGAACGAGTGATTCTCATATCAAATTCAAATTTAATTCAACCAGAGAAAAAGTAATCCAACGTGCAGTGGAGGCGGTTTCCTACGCAAAATCTTTTGTAAACGATGTTGAATTTTATGCCGAAGATGCAGGTAGAACAGACAATAAATTTTTAGCAAAAGTCTGCGAAAAAGTTATAACGGCGGGTGCTACTGTTCTAAATATTCCAGATACCACAGGATATTGCTTGCCCGAAGAATACGGGGCAAAAATGAAGTATTTGTGTGAAAACGTAAAAGGAATTGAAAATGTTATCCTATCGTGCCACTGCCACAACGATTTAGGAATGGCGACTGCCAACTCAATTTCTGGAGTTATCAATGGAGCTCGTCAAATAGAATGTACAATAAATGGAATTGGTGAACGTGCAGGAAATACCGCTTTGGAAGAAGTAGTAATGGTATTAAAACAACATCCTTACTTAAATTTATATACAGATATAAATACAAAATTATTGTACGACACCAGTTTGATGGTTCGTGAAAAAATGGGAATGTCAGTGCAACCAAACAAAGCTATCGTAGGTGCAAATGCCTTTGCTCATAGCTCTGGAATTCATCAAGACGGAGTAATTAAAAACAGAGAAACTTATGAAATTATAAACCCTGAAGATGTTGGAGTTACAGAGAGTGCAATAGTTTTAACAGCGAGAAGTGGAAGGGCTGCACTGGCTTACAGAGCTAAAAAAATAGGTTATGAATTGACTAAAAATCAGTTAGATGCCGCCTACATAAATTTTTTAGAGTGTGCAGATAAACAGAAAGAAGTAAGAGATGATGATATTCATTTTATAATTAAGAGAATTAACAACACATCAAAAATAACAAATGTATAATGGGAAAAACATTATTTGACAAAGTTTGGGACACACATATTGTAGATACGATTGAAAATGGACCACAAATTTTATATATAGACAAACATTTAATTCACGAAGTTACTAGTCCACAGGCTTTTAACGAACTGAAAGAGCGCAATATTCCAATTGCCAGACCAGATAAAATTGTGGCAACAGCAGACCATAACACGCCTACTGTAAATCAGCATCTGCCAATTAAAGATGTGTTGTCCAAAAAACAATTAGAACAACTCTCTGAAAATTGTAAGAAAAATGGCATCACACTTTATGAATTAGGTCATAAATACAATGGAATTGTACATGTTATCGCTCCAGAATTAGGAATTACTCAACCGGGGATGACTATGGTTTGCGGAGATTCTCACACCTCTACTCACGGTGCTTTCGGAACTATCGCCTTTGGAATTGGAACGAGCCAAGTTGCCCAAGTTTTTGCAAGTCAATGTTTGTTATTGCAAAAGCCTAAAAAACTTCGTATTTATGTCAATGGAAAATTGAAAAAAGGAGTTTTACCAAAAGATGTTATTTTATATATCATTTCTAAACTGGGAACCAATTCTGGTACAGGTTATTTTTGCGAATACGCAGGAAATATATTTGAAGAAATGACTATGGAAGGCAGAATGACCGTCTGTAATATGAGTATAGAAATGGGAGCGAGAGGCGGAATGATTGCTCCGGATAAAACAACTTTTGATTATATAAACGGAAAAGAATTTGCCCCAAAAGGAAAAGAATTTGAAGCCAAAGTTGCATACTGGAAAACTCTAAAAACAGATGATGACGCTGTTTTTGACAAAGAGTATTCTTTTGATGCTTCTGATATTGAACCGATGATTACTTACGGTACAAATCCTGGAATGGGAATTAAAATCACCGAAAAAATACCATATTTTAACGACGCTTCCTTTGAGAAATCATTAGAATATATGAATTTTAAGAAAGGAGAATCTCTGATTGATAAGCCTATTAATTATGTATTTATCGGAAGTTGTACTAATTCTCGAATAGAAGATTTTAGAATTGCTGCCGATTTTGTAAGAGGAAAACAAAAAGCGGAAAACGTAAATGCTTGGTTAGTTCCGGGTTCACAAAAAGTGGCAAAACAAATTATAGAAGAAGGTTTACAAACTCTTTTTGAAGAAGCTGGTTTTGTATTGAGGCAACCCGGATGTTCCGCCTGTCTTGCAATGAACGACGATAAAATTCCGACAGAAGAATATTGTGTTTCTACATCCAACAGGAATTTTGAAGGACGACAAGGTCAGGGTGCTAGAACTATTTTGGCAAGTCCGTTGGTAGCCGCAGCAACGGCAATTGAAGGAAAAATTATAGACATAATTAAATATTTGAATTAAATGCAAAAGTTTACAAAATTAACATCAACAGGAATTCCGTTATCGACAGAAAATGTTGATACAGACCAAATTATACCTGCTCGTTTCTTGAAAGCAACCGATAAATTAGGATTTGGCGACAACGTTTTTAGAGATTGGAGATTTAATAAAGACGGAAGTATCAATAAAAATTTTGCTTTAAACAACACAGAATACAGCGGAAGTATTTTAGTTGCTGGGGATAATTTTGGCTGTGGTTCTAGTAGAGAGCACGCGGCTTGGGCATTGGTCGGTTATGGATTTAAAGTGATTATAAGTAGTTTTTTTGCTGATATATTTAAAGGTAATTCCTTGAATAACGGATTGCTTCCTGTACAAATATCCAAAGATTTTTTAAAGAAATTATTAAACTATATACAGGAAAATCCGACATCAGAAATAACTGTTAATTTAGAAAAGCAAACTTTGGAAACCTCAATAGGAAATACTACTTTTGAAATTGACACGTACAAAAAAACCTGTATGATTAACGGATATGATGATATTGATTTTTTAATCAGTAAAAAAGAAAAAATTAATGCCTTTGAGGCGAGATTATAAAAGAAAATAAAGATTTAAGACAACTAGCAGAAAGATTGACAACAGATGACAATAATACAAAAATCTACACTATGAGTTTAAAAAATAAACTACTGATACTTTTATTAATTACGCTATTATTTGGTTGTGTTAAGGATGATATTGCACCTGTTGTAAAAATACCGGAAAAACTCCCTAAAATTTTAATTTTTACAGAAAATTCACAGGGTATAACATCAAAAGAAAACTATATAGAGGCGTCTGCTGAGGTAATTGGTAGAGATGAAGATGAAAATTTTACAGCTAACCTTAAAATTAGAGGTAGAGGCAACTCAACTTGGCGTCTTTCCAAAAAACCTTACCAAATAAAGTTTAAAGATAAACAAAAAGTATTAGGAATGCCAAAAGATAAAAGATGGGTTTTATTAGCTAACTATACGGACAAAACAATGTTAAGGAATGAATTGGCATTTGATATAAGTAGATTAAGCAATTTGGCTTGGACTCCTGAAAGTCGTTTTATAGAACTTGTAATAAATGATGAATATCAGGGAATTTATCAAGTTACACAAAAAGTTGAAGAATCATCCAATAGAGTTGATATAGGGAGTAAAGGTTTTCTGCTTGAAGTTGACAAAGACGAATTTGGCAGATTAGACCTAGATGACGTTTATTTTAAAACGGATAATTATCTAATTAATATCAAAGAACCAAATGTTGAACTTGGAGATGATAAATACACTTTTATAAAAAATCATATTCAATTAATTGAAGATGTATTGCTTGGAGATAATTTTCTTGACCCAGTTCAAGGGTATGCAAAGTATATAGATACAGCATCGTTTATCGATTGGTATTTAATAAATGAAATAACCAAGAACAATGATGCCAATTTTCATCTTGGTGTATATATGAATATCGTACCCGGAGAAAAGTTAAAGATGGGACCAGTATGGGATTTCGATATTAGTCTTGGTAACATCAATTACAATGGCAATGAAAGAGCAGAAGGATTTTGGATTAAAAAAGCACTTTGGATATCTCGTCTTTTTGAAGATCCTAATTTTGTAACTAATGTAAAATATAGATTTAACTATTTCTATGAAAACAGAAATGCTATGTATGATAAAATAAATTCAAATTACACCTATTTATATAATTCGCAAGATGAAAACTATTCTAAATGGCCAACGTTAGGAATTTATGTTTGGCCCAACTATGTATATTTTGATACATACGACGAAGAAGTAGATTATTTAATTAAATGGTTGAATGGCAGATTAGAATGGTTAAATACCGCCATAAATGAGTTATAATCAGTTAGATTTAGCCAAAAACAATAAATATCATAAATAAAGAGAAGTATTAAAACAAAAATTATGAAATATATAATTGCAGTAATACCCGGCGACGGTATCGGACCAGAGGTAATAAGTCAAGCAAAAAAAGCATTGGAGGCAATTGCCTATATTTACGACCATACATTTATCTACAAAGAAGCAATGATGGGTGCTTATGCGATTGATAAAACTGGAAATCCTTTACCACAAAAAACAATAGATATTTGTAAAAAATCTGATGCTATTTTATTTGGAGCTATAGGTCATCCAAAATACGATAATGACCCTTCTGCAAAAGTGCGTCCAGAGCAAGGGTTATTGAGTTTACGCAAAGAATTAGGTTTGTTTTGCAATATAAGACCTGTAAAAGCATACGAACAACTAATCGCAAATTCTCCTCTGAAAAAGAAAATAATCAACGGAACAGATATTTCTATTTACAGAGAATTAACTGGCGGAATTTATTTTGGAACTAAAGAACTAAGCGATGACGGAAAAACTGCTTTTGACGGCTGTTCATATTCTGTCGAGGAGATAGAACGAATTGCTCATCTAGCATTTAAAGAAGCACAAAACAGGCGTAAAAAATTAACCTTAGTCGATAAAGCAAACGTGTTGGAAACTTCTCGTTTATGGAGAAAAACCGTAACTAATTTGGCATCAGAATACCCAGATGTATCTTTAGATTTTTTGTTTGTTGACAATGCAGCGATGCAGCTGATTTTAAATCCAAAACAGTTTGATGTTATTTTAACTGAAAATTTATTTGGAGATATTATCAGCGATGAAGCAAGTGTTATCGGTGGCTCTATCGGATTATTGGCTTCTGCTTCTATCGGAAAAGAGAACGCACTGTTCGAGCCAATTCACGGCTCATTTCCTCAAGCTACAGGAAAGGATATTGCAAATCCCTTGGCATCTGTTTTGTCTGCTGCTATGCTACTTGTACACCTCGGTTTACACAAGGAGGCAAACGCCATAGAAAGAGCTGTACAAAAATCATTAGAACTAAGAATAACTACGGAAGATTTGAATAAAATAACTCCTTTTTCTACCTCTAAAGTAGGTGATTTTATTGCGGATTACATTACAAATCAAGAAGATAGTAATTTGAATTTTCAAAATATATATATGGGGCAGAGTACTATTATTTAGATAAGTTAAAAGTGAAAAACTGGAGGCTGGAAACTATAAGAATCAAGAGGGAAGAGGGAAGTAAAAAGAGCAAAAGATGGAAGATGATAAACATTCAAGAGAGGTATTAATTAGCCTTCGGAAAAGATATTCAAGAGATGAGGCTGTGGCTATAATATTTAGAAGACTCGCAGATACTGAAACCGAATTGGGAATAGTTAAATCTGAAAGGGACGAAGCCTTACATAAAATCAAATGTATGGAAAAGGAAGATAAGCAAGAAAAAATCTTAAGGAGAGATTTTAGAGAAAGGGTAGATGCTGCCAGAAGGCTAAAAGAAAAAGTTAAAGAATTAGAACGTGAAAATAAACATTTGATAGAAAAATTGTATGAGTAAAAAGAACCGTTTTGTCTGGTTTAAATTTTTTATAGTTTTTAAATTTAATAATTATTTGTAATTTTCACCTTCCAGTATGTTTTGCATTTTTTGCAAACATTGGCCAACCTCCGTTTGCTAATCCAGTTGCGTTGGTCCTAAAAGCATATACTTTACCTACTGACTCGCTTTCATGAACTGCCACGTATATAGTGCCGTCTGACCCAATTGCAGCAGACGAATCTATTTTATCACCTAAATTCAAACTTTTCCATGCTTTCTCTCCATTAGAATCAATAACATGAAAAAAACCTGCGAGGTCTCCAAAATAAAGATTTCCATCATTATCTATCGCTGGTACCGTCTCTATAACTCCGTTTGCAGTGTATGACCATTTTTCACTTCCGTCTATAGGATTATAAGCTATTAGTTTTTCTTCATAGCCTCCTAAATAAATAGTTCCGTCTGGAGCAATAGCAGGACCTCCATGAGTTACCTTTGCTGGTAAAACCTTACGCCATTTTTCAGTTCCATTAGTTGCATCGTATGCAATTAACACACCCGTTTCAGATGTAACTTCACCTGCAAAATAAACTGTTCCATTTGGACCTATTGCTATTGCTGTGGCACTCCAACTTCCGTATTGAGCAGTCCATTTTTCAGTTCCGTCTGGATTTATAGCATATACATAATCATCGGTAGAACTTACATAAATTGTACCGTCGGCTCCTATTGCTGGGGTAGAATTAAAATCACTTCCAGCTTTATAAATCCAATTCACACTTCCTAATGAAGGTGTTAAAGAATAAAACCCTTTGCCGCCTTTATTATAACCGCCAACATAAACAGTCCCATCTGCTGCAAAAACTGGGCATGAATAACGTATTCTGGCATTGGTATAGAATTCTCCTTCTATGTCTCCTGTTCCAGAATTAAGACGGAAAATTCTTCTGCTATAAAAAGACGCTGTATATATGGAGCCATCAGCTGCAATAGAAGGAGAAGATCTAATTTCATCTGATCTATTAGCGTCACCTTCTAAAAAAATCTTATCCCACACTTTAGCACCATCTTTTATTGCAATAAAATCTGGTTCTGAAGGAGTTGCATCGTTTTTTCTAATCTCATCGGGTTGGCTAAATCCAATAAACACCGTACCATCATCAGAAACAGCTGGTGATGCGTGATTTAATTTACCCGGCAAGGTATAAACCCATAATTGTGTAGGTGCCACAGTACTAGACAGAGGTGCATTTGCAATTGCTATTGTGTTAGAAAATTCTTCGCTAAAACTTCCTGTATTATCTACTACTGTTAGTTTAACTTGAAAATCACCTCCTTTAGAAAAGAAATACTCTGGTGATTGTTCTGTAGAATTTCCTCCGTCTCCAAAATCCCAATTCCACGCTGTAATAAAACCATCTTCATCAGTAGATGAATCGGTAAAAATTATTTTTTTTCAGCTTGAAATGATTCTGCAGTTGCCGAATAATTAGCAACAGGTTTTATCGTATCTGCTCTTTCTATAGTGTCTTCACACGAAATTAAGGATATAGACAATATTATGCCAAGCATTATTTTTATATTTTTTATTACTGTTGTCCGATAAAACCAAAAATAGGCAAAAAAAAGACTTTTCTACCCAGTAAAATGGGATTATTTTTTTGATTTTTAAAAAGCAAGCCCCCCATTTTATTATTTTATTCAAATTGTAATTTTGTCTGTATTTCTTCTGGAGTTCTTTTGTTTTTTACGAAGTCTTTGGCAAATCCATCTACATTATTGAAAAAATCTGTGAATTTAGCATAAGTAAACAGATGTTTCTGCAACAGACTGACCAAATTAGAAAAACTCCAAGATTTGGTTAGTTGTCTCTTCATAAATGTAATCAGCAATAAGGCAATAAGAGTACACCATATCTGTATTTGTATGGCATTTTGGTTATCTCCATAGAAATATTGCAGAGGGAAATTCTGCTTATTTTTTTTGAATAGCAGCTCTATTTCCCAACGTTTTTTGTACAATAATGCTATTTTATCTGGAGTTTCGTCAAATAGATTGGATAAGAAATAATACACTTTATTTTTTTCGGGGTGATAATAGGAAACTAACCTTAGTTCTACTTGCTTTCTCTCGCCATCTTGTTCGTATTCCAAAGCTATCTTCACGTCTCTTAAAACTTGGTCAGAAGTGGCAGGTTCAAGGTCGTATTCTTCTATCAGGGTGTCTTTCGCGTTGTCTTTTAGGCGAGTTACAAAGTAAGTACCCTCATTATTCCACTTATCAAATAAGGCGTAGTTATTGTAGGCTTTATCAAAAACTGCAACCTCTCCCTTGTTAACCACATCTTGATGTTGGATAAAGAGAGAATCGTGTTCTTTGGCATGACTGTGATAAACTTTTACAGGAATACCTGCTTGCATATCCAACTTTTGATGGCTTTTAATCCCTCCTTTTCGCTTTCCGTTAATAGATTTACGCCCAACACACTCAAAAATAGGCTGAAACAGGCTTATAGTGGTCGAATCTATAGAATAAACCTTTTTATCGATGATTAGAGATTTATGGCTGTCCGAAAAAAATGTTACCTTTGCTCATAATATGACTTATTTTGAAGTTTGTTCGTATTATACGAAAAAAGCCTCAATTATTGAGGCTTTTTTTATCGGACAACAGTGCTTTTTTATAATAAAATCCTGATTCTATATAGTCTTGTTTTCCTTCTTGGTATTTACTAATTCCAAATCCACCATGAATACAATAACAACCATATTCTCCGTGCTTATTTAATGCCACATAACCAACTTGAAAATTCTTGTAATTCGGATTTGAGCTTACAATTCTACGAATTCCTTCTTCACAGGCTTCTTGTGGAGTTCTTCCTTGCCGCATTAGTTCGACAATCAAATAACTTCCCACCGTTTTCAATACTTCTTCTCCCATTCCAGTTGCCGTTGCACCGCCAACCGTATTATCAATAAACAATCCCGAACCAATAACAGCAGAATCCCCAACCCTGCCTGCCATTTTATAAGCCAATCCGCTAGTTGTACAAGCACCAGAAATATCTCCGTTTTTATCAATAGCTAACACTCCAATTGTATCGTGATTCTCAATGTTTATAATCGGCTCGTATTTTGATTTTTCTTTCCATTTTTTCCACGCTTTACGAGTAGATTCTGTCAACAAATCTTCGCGTTTAAAACCCTTAGAAACAGCAAATTGCTCCGCTCCCCTACCCGCCAACAACACGTGTGGCGTTTCTTCCATCACTTTGCGGGCAACAGAAATTGGATGTGCAATGTTCTCCATACAAACAACAGCTCCATAATTCCCCTCTTTGTTCATTATACAAGCATCTAAAGTTACATTTCCATCTCTGTCTGGCGTACCGCCTTTTCCAACCGTTGTATTTTTTAAATCGGCTTCTTCCACTCTACAGCCTTGTTCTACCGCATCTAAAGCAGAACCGTCATTTTCCAATACTCCCCATGCTTTCTTTGTAGCATTATGAAAACGCCAAGTAGCAACCACCACAGGAATTATTAATTTTTTTGTAACTGTTATTTTCTTTGATTTTCTCTCACCCGTAGCACAAGAAGCAATCACCGGTGAAACCGCTAAACACAAACCCGTTATTGATGTCTTTTTTAAAAAATTCCTTCTTTCCATTTCTATATTATTTCGTTGGATTTGCGCTCATCTCAAAAATAAATTCTCCTCCATTCATTATTTCACTGTGCAATATATAGTTTCTATCAATTATTTTTCCATTAATTTTTAATGACCAAACATAAATGTTCTTTGCGTTCTGATTGATAGTTTTTATTTCTAATTTATTGCCATTTTCAAGGTTTAAAACAGCATTTTTCACATTCGGACTTCCCAAAGCATATCTATCAGAACCCGGAGTAACTGGGTAAAAACCCAAGCTGCTAAAAATATACCAAGCACTCATTTGACCAGCATCATCATTTCCGCACAATCCTTCAACTCCCGGTCCGTACATCGTATCCATTATCATTCTGACCAACTCTTGAGTTTTATACTCTTTGCCCGTCCAATTGTATAAATATGGAATATGATGACTCGGTTCGTTGCCGTGTACATAATTTCCAATAATCCCATCTCTGGTTATATCTTCGTGTTTAGCGATATACTTATCGTCCAATATCATCGTAAATAACGAATCTAAATGTTGAGAAAAACGTTTTTTTCCTCCCATCATTTTTATCATTTTATCCAATTGATGCGGAACATACAAACCGTAATTCCACGCATTTCCTTCAATAAAACCCTGTCCATGCGTATCCAACGCATCAAAGTTTTTTCTGAAATTTCCGTTTGATAATCTCGGACTCATATATCCATTTACAGGATTGAAAACATTGTTGTAATATTCGGACCTTTCCAAAAATATTTTCGCTGTTTTTGTATCACCTATATTATTCGCTATCTGGGATATTGTCCAATCATCATAAGCTAATTCTAAGGTTTTAGAAACTGAAGAATGGCTCTTGTCATCAGGAACATATTTGTGTTTTAGATACTCTCCCAAGCCATCAAAATAAGAAACATTAGCTGTTTCTACGGAGGCTTTTAATGCTTGTTTTTTATCAAAATCTCCAACGTTTTTAACCACCGCATCGGCGATAACTGAAGTGGCGTGATAGCCAATCATACACCAATTCTCATTGGCATAATGACTCCAAATTGGTAGCATATTATGAACGCTTTCTTTTTGATGTGCCAACATAGATTTAATCATATCATTATTGCGTTTTTGCTGAATTAAATTAAACAACGGATGCAAAGCCCTGTAGGTATCCCAAAGGGAAAATATAGTGTAATTTGTAAACCCTTCGGATTCGTGAATATTTTGGTCTAATCCTCTGTATTTTCCATCTACATCTTCATATAAAATTGGACTTAACATCGTGTGATACAGAGCCGTATAAAAGGTCTCTTTTTGTGATTCTTCATAGGTTTCTACTTCAATTTTAGAAAGCTCTCTATTCCATTTTTGCTTTGTTTCTGCTTTGGTTTTATCAAAATCCCAATGTGGAATTTCAGCCTCTATATTTTTTAATGCTCCAGCAGAACTTACCGAAGACAGTGCAAATTTCATCTTAACTTTTTCATTTTCTCCGGTATCAAAATTAAAGTAAACTCTAATATCTTTTCCTGCCATCTCGGGAAAGTTTTCTGCCTGACGAAAGCGTCTGTAAAAACCGTCATAGGTTATTTTATCATACTTTTTATGACCGTAACTTTTAAATGGTTTTGAAAACTGAATAGCAAAAAATACTTTTCTAGTTCTAGCCCAACCTTTGGTTTGCCTATAACCAGTTATTAAACTGTCATTTTCTACGCGTAAAAACGTCCATACATTTTTGTTTTTATGATGATATACATTGTACACCAAATCTAACAAAATATGCGATTCGTTAGATTTAGGAAATGTATATTGATGAAAACCAACACGTTCTGAAGCAGTTAATTCTGCTTTAATTTTATAATCTTCTAAATCAACTTTGTAATATCCGGCTTTAGCAGCTTCATTTTTGTGAGAAAATTTTGAATAAAACCCTTTATTTTTATCTTTGGTTTCTATCGGGTCTAACACCAATTTACCTACTGTTGGCATCACTAATAAATCTCCCAAATCCGAATGCCCGGTTCCGCTAAAATTTGTGTGAGCAAAACCAACAATTATAGAATCTTTGTACTGATAACCTGCACAATATTCATAAGTTTTAGGATTGTATTTATCCTCTTTAAACATCACTTCAAAGTTGGTTTGCGGGCTTAATTGCACCATTCCAAATGGTGCCGTAGCACCTGGATAGACATGCCCCATTTTACTGGTTCCAATCATCGGATTTACATATTTTGTAAAATTTTTTTTTGAAATTTCTTCGCCCTCAAAAGAAGCTGAATCGTTCTTACAACTCGCAAATATTATTGTGATAATTGCTAAAAATAGTTTCTTATTCATAATTATTATTTTTATTTACAAACAACTAAGATATACAAAATTTCGTACAAAAATATTTTTTCACTCTTAGTTTGATATATTTTTTGTCTAAATTAGTAAAATTGATAGTAATCAACTCACTAATTTCTGAATATTTTTCAAATAATTACAATACCCGTCTCTAAGATTCAAAAACTTGCACTTGATAGTTGAATATACCAAGTGTTTTATAGTAAAATATTATAAACTCCAGTTAATTAGAATCAATATTTATTATTCTTATATGTAATAAAAAATAGAGTTTATCGACGTAAGCATAAATTTATACTTAAATTATATGATAGAAATTGCTAAGATTTCAAGGCTTAAAAATAAACAACCAGCGTACGCATTGGTAAAAAACACAGACCTTGTTATCATAAAACACGAAAAAGGAATTTCTGTTCTTTTTGGGAGATGTCATCATAGAGGAGCACTTTTATCTGACGGATATATTGACGGTCACAATTTAATTTGTGGAGTTCACGGTTGGGATTATCGCTATGATACTGGAATAAGCGAATACAACAATAATGAGCAACTTTATAAATTTAGAGAATTTGTTGAAGGAGATTCGTTACTAATAGCTAAAAATGAAATTATAGCTTTTGAAAAAAAATATCCTCAACATTTTGATAGAGAAGACTATTTAGGTACTTATGCGGATACACACCCCGAAGATACCGAGCCATACACAGGCTATATAAAAGAGCTTTCTAAAAATGGACTAAAAAACATTGGGCATCACGGGTTTTCAGTTTCTATGGGCGTTGATAGAAATACGCTTCCAAAATGGGATGATATTCAATTTCTTCCTGCACAATTAGCAACGCGTCCGTTGTTAGATGATAAAAATGTTACTACAAAAGTAATTATAGGTCCAAATGCTAAAAAACCATTGCATTTAGATATGCCTTTGTTTGTTTCAGATATGAGTTTTGGAGCTTTATCTCGTGAAGCAAAAATAGCCTTATCCAAAGGAGCAGAAATGGCAGGTACTGGAATTTGTTCTGGAGAAGGAGGTATGTTACAAGAGGAACAAAATAATAACTCAAAATATTTTTATGAATTGGCATCAGCACAGTTTGGCTTTTCTTGGGATAAATTAGACGACGTGCAAGCCTTCCATTTCAAAGGAGGTCAAGGAGCAAAAACAGGAACTGGAGGACATTTGCCGGGAAATAAAGTAAGTGAAGAAATAGCTAAAGTTCGCGGACTTAAAAAAGGTGAAAATGCTATTTCTCCTGCCGCAAATCTAAATTTTCATAGCGTGCAAGATTTTAAAAACTTTTCCAAAAAAGTCAGAGAACGTACAGGAGGTATTCCGATAGGTTTTAAAATTGCTGCCAGCCATATAGAAAAAGATATTCAATTTGCACTCGACGTAGGTGTTGATTATATAATTCTTGATGGTCGTGGCGGCGGAACAGGTTCTGCCCCAACCATTCTAAGAGATAACATTAACGTACCAACAATACCTGCACTTGCAAGAGCAAGAAAGTATCTCGATAAAGTAAACGCTTCAAACGTAACATTGATAATTACCGGAGGGTTACGTATTGCCGAAGATTTTGCAAAGGCAATGATGCTTGGTGCAGATGCCATTGCCGTCTCAAATTCTGCGTTACAAGCTATCGGATGCTTAGGAATGAGAGCTTGTGGGTCTAATAACTGCCCCGTTGGGATTGCTACTCAAAAAGAGTCACTCCGTAGTCGTCTTATAATTGATTCGTCAGCAAAACAATTATATAACTATTTTGATGCGACAAATAATCTCATCAAGGTTATTTCACGAGCCTGTGGTTATGATGATATTTCAAAATTTAATTATAATGATTTATCTACTTTCAATGAAGATATACACAAACTAACAGGGATAAATTATGCAGGGATAGAAATAATTGAAAATTGAAAATTGAACCTGGAAGTTGGAAGCTAATTCGTAATACTTGCTTCCAATGAAGATATACACAAATTAACAGGGATAAAATATAAAAAACTACAAATGGATAAAAAAACAGTTTGGCACAAAGTATTAAGTGATAAAAAAGAACTTCCTGAAGGACGTGTAAAAACAGTTACTGCAAACCATAAAGGCATTTGTTTAACACATTATAAAGGTAAATTTTCAGCCTTAGATAATAGGTGTCCACATCAAGTTAAAGAAAAAGAAAATGCAATTTATGTGTGCATTGAAGAAGAAGTACCTCATCAAACCACGGTCTCTGATATTATGGTGGAAACTATGATAAATTGGGGAGTTACAAAAGTTTTCGGAATGGTTGGTCATTCTAATTTAGGTTTTGCTGACGCTATGCGAAGACAAGAAGAAAAAGGTAATATGAATTTTTATGGCATTCGTCATGAAGGTGCAGCTTCTTTTGCTGCTTCTGCCTACGGAAAACTCACAGGAAAACCTGCTGCGTGTTTCTCTATCGCCGGTCCCGGAGCAACAAATATGTACACAGGACTTTGGGATGCAAAGGTAGATAGAACCCCAATTTTAGCCTTAACAGGACAAGTAAAAACACAAGTTGTTGGTACAGGAAATTTTCAAGAAGTAGATTTGGTTCAGGGATTTAATACCGTTGCAGAATTTAATCAACGAGTGCAAAGTGATAGCCAGCACGCAGAATTAATGTCTTTGGCTGTAAAGCATGCCATTTTAAAACGTGATGTATCTCATTTAACATTTCCTGATGAAGTTCAGGAGAGAAAAACAAAACCTAATACAACGGCTAAAGGTCCGAAAAATAGAATTACATCTTTAGAAATTGCACCTCCAACAGAAGCTGTAAATGATGCTATTGATTTAATTAAAAAAGCAAAACGACCTGTAATTATAATGGGACACGGAGCTAGAGTTCATAAAAAAGCCGTAGTAGCTTTCGCTGAAAGTTTAAATTCTGCTGTTGTTACAACATTTAAAGGCAAGGGCTTAATTGCAGATAATCACCCGCTTGGTGGAGGTGTTTTAGGGAGAAGTGGAACACCAATTGCCTCTTGGTTTATGAATGAGTGTGATTTACTAATTGTGTTTGGAGCTTCATTTTCAAATCATACGGGAATTACTCCTAAAAAGCCAATTATTCAAATTGATTTTGACCCGCTGGCTTTGAGTAAATTTCATCAGGTGGAAGTTGCTGTTTGGGGAGAAATTTCTAGAACATTAGATATATTTAATTCAAAATTGAAAGGAAATATAAACACTTTAGACCAACGTGAAGAAATTGCCGAACGCTGGAAAATCTGGAAAGCAGAAAAACAAAAACGTCTTTTAGAAATCTCGGAAGACGGTATTAGCTCAATTTCAGTATTTGAAGCTATGAATAAACTAACTCCTGAAAACGCCGTAATGTGCGTTGATGTTGGTAATAATGCCTACTCTTTTGGTCGTTATTTTGAGCCTACAAATCAAGATTTCTTAATGTCAGGATATTTGGGCTCAATCGGTTTCGCTTTGCCTGCAGCAATTGGTGCCTGGGCGGCTGTAGGAAACAAACGTCCTGTAATTGCTGTTGCAGGAGATGGTGGAATTTGTCAATATCTATCAGAGATAACTACATTAGTTGCTTACAATATGCCCGTAAAATTGATTATATTAAATAATAATGAGCTTGGGAAAATATCAAAAGAACAGCGTGCTGGTCAATTTGATGTATGGAAAACATCGTTATCAAATCCAAATTTTGCAGAATTTGCACAATCTTGCGGTGCTTGGGGAAAACGAGTTGACAAACAAGAAGATTTAGAAAGTGCAATGGCGTCGTTGTACGAACAGCCTAATGCAGCAGTTTTAGAAATAATGACAGATGTAAATTTAATTTAATATGGAATTAATAATTAATATTTTTTTAGTAATCTTGGGAGTATATTTTTTAATCGGGTTATTTTTTGGACTCTATTTTATTTTTATCGGAGCGACTAAAATAGACCCATTAATGTCAGAAACTAAAAAGAAAGTTCGTATCCTACTCTTTCCCGGCGTTGTTATAACTTGGCCTTTTTTAATATCAAAATTATTCAAAACAAAAACGACATAAATATGACTTCAGGACAACGAAAAGCACATAAATATATTTGGATGTTATTGGGAATAGTAATTCCTGTAATTATCCTGTTTTCAATTAAAGATTTAACTGTTTTTTCTTTTAAAAAAGACACCTCTTCTAAATTTGAATTGCTTATGACAGATGCTTTAAAAGTTGCAGAAAATGATGTTATAAAAGTTGCACTGTTCTCAGATTCAATAACTGTTATTTTAAAAAGAACGTTAAAAAACCCTTCTTCAATTTTATATTCAATAGATTTAGAAGGAAATAAAGAAAAAGTTATTGGGCAGTTATCTACTTTAGGTATTTATAATCTTAAAATTACAGAACTGCCAAAAGGCATATTATTATACGACATTCTGAAAGAAAAAATAATCACTAAAATAATATTTTAATGGCATTAAATTATCAATTAGTACTTTGGAACAAGCATAAAAAAATGTACGATAAACTCATCGTATTTAGTATGTTGCTCTACATAATACTATTTGCTACAATCACGTTGGTTTTTAATGCCGAAACAAGTATTGAAACACTGATCATCAGAGCCTTTGGAACTCTGTCAATTATAATACTCCATATTGTTCTATCTATAGGACCTTTAAGCAGATTGAATTCCAATTTCTTACCTCTTTTATACAACAGAAGACATTTAGGAGTTAGTATGTTTTTGGCAGCATTAATTCACGGCGGATTTTCTATATTTCAGTTTCACGCATTGGGAGATGTCAATCCTATATATTCCATTTTCACCTCAAATATGGACTATAATTCGCTAACTAATTTTCCGTTTCAAGTTTTAGGTTTTTTAGCATTGTTAATTTTATTTGCTATGGCTTCAACAAGTCATGATTTTTTTCTTACAAATTTATCAGCTAAAGTTTGGAAACGCTTGCACATGCTTGTGTATTTAGCATACGCATTAATTATTTTACATGTTTTTTTAGGTGCTTTTCAACAAGAGACATCAGTATTTACAATAGGAATTATAATTTTAGGATTTGTTGTGATTAGTAGTTTACACATAGTTACCGCCTTTAAAGAAAGTAAGATAGATAACGCCAAAACAATAGAAAAAGATGGATGGCTTAAAGTATGTGATATAGCTGAAATTGAAGAAGATAGAGCCAAAATTTTTACTGTGAAGGATGAGCGTGTCGCTATCTTTAAATATGAAGGGAAACTCTCTGCAATACACAATGTATGTAAACACCAAGGAGGCCCTTTAGGCGAAGGAAAAATTATTGACGGGTGTATTACCTGCCCTTGGCACGGATACCAATATTTACCTAGCAACGGTCAATCTCCTCCTCCTTTTACCGAAAAAGTAGCGACTTACCAATTAAAATGTATAGACAATATGGTGTATATAAATCCAAAAGGATTTGAAGAAGGTACAAAAGTAGAACCCGTAATATTATAATTATGAGCAAGAATAATGAATTTTATGTAGGCTATTTAGATAGTGTTGGAGACAAAACAAAACGGACATTAAAATACTTTATTTGGGTTTCAATTAGTGTCATTATTATTGTGGCACTCATTTTTAGTTTAACTCAAAAGCCCTTTAAAAATAGCTCCTTTGAGCTAACAAGTACTACGGAAATTTATGGTATTTTTCATAAAAGTCCGTATCCTATGTTACGTGTTCAATTAGCCGAGCATACTTATAAAAATATTCTTCTATTGGGGTTTGGAAAATTCAGTGCAAATCCGTTTTTAGAAAAGTTACAAAGTGAAGTTAACGATTTAAACGGAAAAAAATTGAAAATTGAGGGAAATTTAATTTACTACAACGGAAAAACACTAATTCAAATTACCGATAATCAAAAAGTAACTCTAATAGATAATACTTCTGAAGTTTTGCATAAAGAAACAGCCATTAGCGAGATGACTTTAGAAGGAGAAATTATTGACCCCAAATGTTATTTTGGAGTTATGAAACCCGGAAAAGGGAAAATTCATAGAAGTTGTGCAGTACGTTGTATTTCTGGGGGAATTCCTCCAGTTTTAGTAACAACTGACAATAATAATATTGCTAAATATTTTTTATTGACTGATATAGAAGGAAATCCAATTAACAGAGAGATATTACCGTATATAGGAAAACCTTCTAAATTGAAAGGTATCGTTAGCCAATTGGAAGATTGGTATCTTATAAAAATTAACATATCTGATATAAAGGCATTAAACAAAAAGTCTAAAATTTATTGATTAAACCAACTTGAAAGTAAAAAACTAAAAGTATCTGTATTTTTGTTTTTATGAAATTTCAATTACACTCAAAATTTAAACCAACTGGAGACCAGCCAGAAGCAATAAAACAGCTTTCAGAAGGGATTTTTTCTGGCGAAAAACATCAAACATTATTAGGTGTAACAGGTTCTGGAAAAACATTTACAATTGCCAATGTAGTTGAAAAAATTGACAGACCAATTTTAGTTTTAGCACATAACAAAACACTTGCTGCACAATTATATTCAGAATTTAAACAGTTTTTTCCTGAAAATGCGGTAGAATATTTTGTTTCATATTATGATTATTACCAACCCGAAGCATATCTTCCAGTTACTGGAACATATATTGAAAAAGATTTATCTATCAATGAAGATATAGAACGCCTACGATTAAGTACAACATCTTCACTACTTTCCAGCAGGAGAGATGTTTTGGTCGTCGCCTCCGTTTCTTGTTTATATGGAATTGGAAATCCTGTTGAATTTAAAAAAAATGTAATTCCGATAGAAACTGGTCAGATAATATCAAGGACAAAATTCTTACATCAACTGGTTACCAGCCTGTATTCCAGAACAGAAATTGATATTAAAAGCGGGACTTTTAAAGTAAAAGGAGACTTAGTTACGATATATCCTTCTTACGGAGATAATGGATTTAGAATCCATTTTTTTGGTGATGAAATTGAAGAAATAGAATCTTTTGATTTGGAAAGTAATCAGGTAATTGAAAAATTTGAGCAGCTTACTATTTATCCCGCTAATTTATTTGTTACTTCGCCAGATGTGTTGCAAGATGCCATTCATTCGATACAGGAAGATATGGTAAAAGAAACCAATTATTTTAAAGAAATCGGCAAACATTTGGAGGCAAAACGCCTGAAAGAACGCACGGAATTTGATTTAGAAATGATTCGTGAGTTAGGATATTGTTCTGGGATAGAAAATTATTCTCGTTACTTAGACAAGCGAAAAGCTGGCACACGTCCTTTCTGTTTATTAGATTATTTTTCCGAAGATTATCTGATGATTATTGATGAAAGTCATGTTACTATTCCGCAAACTCACGCTATGTATGGTGGCGATAGAAGTAGAAAAGAAAATCTGGTGGAACACGGATTTAGATTGACCTCTGCTATGGATAACAGACCTCTAAAGTTTGAAGAATTTGAGGCTATCCAAAATCAGGTGATATATGTAAGTGCCACGCCTGCGGATTATGAATTACAAAAAACTGAAGGATTATTCGTAGAGCAAGTTATTCGTCCCACAGGATTGTTAGACCCAACTATTGAAGTGAGACCAAGTCTTAATCAGATAGATGATTTGATTGAAGAAATTCAGGTTAGAGTGGAGAAAAACGAACGCACTTTGGTAACGACATTGACCAAACGTATGGCGGAAGAATTGGCAAAATATTTGACACGTATTCAAGTTCGTTGTAGATATATTCATTCAGATGTGGATACTTTGGAGCGTGTGGAAATTATGCAGGATTTACGCAAAGGTTTGTTTGATGTTTTAATTGGCGTAAACTTGTTACGAGAAGGATTGGATTTGCCAGAAGTTTCTTTAGTTGCCATTTTGGATGCCGATAAAGAGGGTTTTTTACGTAGCCATAGGTCATTGACGCAAACCATTGGTAGAGCTGCCAGAAACATAAACGGAAAAGCAATTATGTATGCCGATAAAATCACCAAAAGTATTCAACTCACAATAGACGAAACCGACAGGAGACGTGAAAAACAACTAAAATACAACGTAGCTAACAACATTACCCCGACACAAATTAACAAAGCAATTGACAATTTTTTGACTAAAAGTGCAATTACTTCTTATCATTATGACAATGCAGCAAGTAAGGTGGCAGAAGTGGATTTAGAGTACTTGCCAAAATCAGAGATAGAAAAACGTATCCGTACAAAACGAAAGCAAATGGAAGAAGCCGCCAAAGCGTTAGATTTTTTGGTCGCTGCTCAGCTTCGAGATGAGATTAAAGTGTTGAAAGAGAATTTATGAAAACAAAAAGTTGTCAGCTGTTGGTTACACAATTTGAAAATTAAATTATTGAACTTAGAGTTAAGAGTCTGCAACCAACAATGAAGCTGAAAACTGACTACTGAAAACTTTTAGTTTTTAGAGCTATTATAATTTTACTAACAACAATTCTTTTCCTAAGTTGTGGAGGGCTTTTTCAATTTTTTTAGCCTTATCTTTTCTTGGTTTATGAAGTCCTTGAATATAATGCCCTAATTGCTTTTCATTAATTCCAGTAAGCCTGCTTAGTGCAGAGCGTGATAATATATTGCTATAATATTGGAGAACGCTTTGTACGTCAAATACAAAAGATACCGATTAGTTGTAAATATTTTATACCTTACGGCAATATTATAATATGTCCAAATATTTAGATGTCATAAAAAACTCTTTTTCGGGGTATTACAATTATTTAATAAATGAAATTTCGTGTTTGCACTGGAACAATTATTTCTATTGGCTGATTGCTATTTCTTTATTTTTTTGGCTGTTAGAAATTAGCTTTCCTTGGCGAGAAAATCAAAAAATTATTAGAAAAGATTTTTGGCTCGACGGGTTTTATATGTTTTTTAATGTCTTTCTGTTTTTTTTAATCGGTTATAATGCCATATCAAAAGTTGCAGTAGTTTTTTTTAATGACTCTCTAAAAACTGTTGGAATTGACAACTTAATATTTTTTAATGTTGAAAATTATCCATACTGGACACAATTATTTATTCTTTTTGTAGTACGAGATTTTATACAATATTTTGTTCATAGATTACTACATAAAGTTCCGTTTTTATGGAACTTTCACAAGGTGCATCACTCGGTAAAAGAAATGGGATTTGCAGCACATTTACGTTTTCATTGGATGGAAACCGTTGTTTATAGAACGTTAGAATATATTCCGCTGGCTCTTATCGGCTTTGGGATTGACGATTTTATTATAGTGCATTTATTTACACTTGCAATGGGACATTTTAATCACAGCAATTTCAACCTTCCTTTAGGTATTTTTAAATATGTTTTTAACAATCCTCAAATGCACATTTGGCATCACAGCAAGAAATTGCCTGCAAAAACAGGAGTAAATTTTGGACTGACTTTAAGTGTTTGGGACTACTTTTTTAAAACTAATTACATCCCAAAAACAGGGAAAAATATTGAGTTAGGTTTTAATGATGATAAAGATTTTCCGCAAAGTTTTATCAAACAAGAAATATATCCTTTGGGAAGTGAAAAAGCAGTAAAATAAGGCTCAACTTTTTAATTGCGATGTAAATTTGTATACTAGCCAAAAATATAAAAGATATGGACACAAAACAAGTAAGTAGTTATTTCCTTAAATCCGCAAGCTAAAAATTAGGTTTATATTTTTATGTTTAGTAGTCAATTTTAGGTTAAAAGTTTCTTTTAGAAGTTCATATTTCTCTCTGAAAGCACAAATTTGAGTGACTATTATGTTGAGTCAGTATTATTTTTCATGTCACTACGAGTATTTATATAACAGAATTAGCCTATGATTTCAATATGCTGATTATCAGTGAATTATGTTTTTAAGGTAAATGTACCTATCCCTTGAAGTATTATTTATTTTATTTTTTATTACAGTAAGAAGTGATATTTTTTATCTGAGAACAGTTTTAAAACCTTTATTCTTCCTTGTTTAATCCATTTAGCAGGAACAATCATAAATCGGAATATGAATATTTTTTAATCGATAGTTAGGTTTGATAAAATCAAGTTTTTTACTGACAAAATTAGTTAGGAAATAAAACAGGTTTCTACATATACCCGTCATAATAAGGAACACGGTGTTTTCTTGTAAAAAAGAGAAAGGCATTTTTTCCATAAAAAATCGTTATTCATCTCATCAAACAGGCGTTCACTTTCTGAGTAAAAGAGCCACAATCCATTCGGCTATGTTTAATTTTAACACCTGCGTCAGAAAGAACTTTATAGGTACGGACAATAGTTTCTTCTTGTTTGTACTTAACGTTAGAATTGCTATTGCGGTTTTCAATATAGGCAGGTAAGTTATTAAGGGTCACATTAATTTTACGGGGATTAAGCAAAAAGTTTATGCAATCTGAACAGGAAAAATTCTGTATCAGTTACGCCTCTTAAATTAGCTATGAATAGTTTAATTTTAGCATTAAGATTCAGCGTTAGCATTAGTATTTCTATTGTTAAAAAAATTAAGGATATTATCAAAATTTGCTTTTACTGTATTTGCAGAGGTATAAAATGTTTCTAACTTTTCTTCAAATGTATCTTCAATCCATTTAGCAAAACGTTCTTTAGCTATTAATCTATCGGTGTTTTCATATATACTTCTAAACTCAAGAGTGTGTTTATAAGCTGTTTCTAAATGTGGATATAATTTGAATAACAATGTTGCTCTTTGCTTTTGATTTTCTGTCCAATCATTGGGTTTTTTAGCTATAGGCAACCTCTACAATTAACATTTTGAAAATCAAATAATTAGTTGTAACTTTGAAATATGAATAAATACAAGACACTTAATACAACTTCCTTATTTTCAGAGAGTTATAGGCTTGAGAAACTCAGTAAACAAGGAGACCCATTAGAGCGATTGAATAAAGTCGTAGAATGGGAGTATTTTCGAGAGACTATTGAGAAAATACACAAAAAGAGAATGGTTAATTCTGGTCCAAAACGATACGACCCTCTATTGATGTTCAAAATATTGATACTACAGCGCTATTATAATTTGAGCGATTCTCAAATAGAATATCAAATATTGGATAGATTGACATTTTGTCGTTTTCTGGGATTATCTTTAAATGACAAAGTTCCCGACGAAAAGACTGTTTGGGATTTTAGAAATAAGCTGATAAAAAAAGGACTTGAAAAAGAGTTATTTGAAAGATTTACCACTCTATTGGAACGTTATGAATTAATAGCACATCAAGGAAAAATTATTGACGCAAGTTTTGTAGAAGCACCAAGACAGCGTAATAGCAAAGAAAAGAACAAAGAAATAAAAGAAGGTAAAACTCCCAAAGATTGGGATAAACAACCTAATAAAAAACGTCAAAAAGATGTAGATGCTCGTTGGACAAAAAAGAATAACGAAACACACTATGGATATAAAAACCATGCAAAGGTTGATAACAAGCACAAATTTATTGACACTTATACAACGACAGACGCTTCGGTACACGACTCTCAAACATTAGACGAGTTATTGACCGAGAAGGACAAAGGTCAAGACCTTTGGGCAGACAGTGCCTATACTGGAGAAGAGCAGGAAAAAACAATTAAAAAATACGAGGTAAATAACAAAATAAATGAAAAAGGATATAAGAACAGACCATTGACAGAGGTACAAAAAGAATCAAATAAAGAAAAATCAAGAACAAGAGCACGAGTAGAACATGTATTTGGTTTTATGGAGCAGAGTATGAATAAACTCTACATAAACTCAATAGGAATAAAACGAGCCGTAGGGTTTGTTGGGCTAGTAAATCTTACCTACAACCTGTTTAGATATGAACAAGTTACAAGGTTAGATGGGATAACTATGTCTAATTGGTAAACACAAAATATGTATATAATTGATAATAAGTGAGTTAACAAAAGAATGATTGAAATCACAAAAAACTAAAACTATTTCTAAAATTTTAATATTTTTGAAATAAGAAAGGATTGACTTAAAAATCAATTAATAGAGGTTGCCTATAATGTACCTGCTTCTAGCTAATAATTTCTTTAACTTGTTTTCTCGATTCCATAGGTAGCTTTTCTAACACTTTAATGATGTCTTCTGAACGTGTTCCTTTTATAGAAGCGACCATAGTACCTCCTTTAGATTTCCCTTTCTTATTCGTTACAAAAGTGTAGAGTTCTCCTTTAGAAAGACTCACTTCATCAATGCTTAGATATTCATTTATATTTTTAGGGAAAAGCATATAATCTTTTGAGTGACCTCTCTGTTCCCACTTATTAAAACCACTACTATACTTTTCGTATTGACGCCTTAACTTGTATGATTTTATATCATAATAACTAGCAATATTACTAATGATATCTTCTCGAGTATCTATCTGTATCTTTTAAAAAATCAGAAAGCTCCTGTGTTAATTTTGAACCCTCTGCTATAAATGAATAATCGCTTCTAATCTCTTTTTTAGTCTCTTTATGACGCCACCTACGACGTTTTATGGTCAAATAAACTGCTTTCCCTCTCAAAGGAAAATCTTGAACTGTTTTAGATAATAAAAATCCTTTGGATTCATATTCTGATAACTCATAAGAACTAGGTAAACAATTTTTCTCCTCTAATCTTACAGAGACAAAAACCTTTTTTGAGGATATATCACACAGCTCTTCTACTTGAGTTATATCAAAATAATTAAGAAGTTCTTTAGGGAAAACATAACGTATAAAGTCGGGACACAAAAGCATATTTTTTTTCGCTAATTTATAAATTATCCCCGTAAATTTAACCTGTCCCTTGTTTATATGTTTATTCAATATTCTGAATAAATAAAATATATAGCTTCCTGAGAAAATAAATAAAAGAATTGATGTTATTTGATAAGCCAAACTCTCACCATTATTAAAACCAAATTCTAGCAGATGATTCATAAAAAAACAAAAGCAAAAAACTACATATAAAAACAATAAAATAAACGCTATTCTAAGTTTTAACATGCTTGATAGGTTATTATATAAACTTTCCCTAAAAAGTGTTATAAAGACTAGTGATAAACTAATATTTGAAAAAACTGAAACAATATTATTAAAAAATCCATCATTCTCTGTATTCATAAAAAAAAACGAATTATATAAGTATTTTATTGAAAGAATAATGCTACAAATTGATAAAAAAATAGAAATATTTTTAGGTAACATCTTCTTAATTTTAATTACTGAATTTTATCTTCTTCACGCTCTGGTTCTCCCTCTTGACAATGATTTAACATATCCCGGAAAGCTACAAGCGGCTAAACCAATTGTAGCTAAAGAATAAGCTGCAATAGCTTCTCCACAAGAGTCAGCTCGTTTTGAATATAGATTTTTGTTTTAAAAAATTTCTGGTTCAGCATTTTCTATTAATAAAATAATATTTATAAAGGTATTATACTTGCCAAATTCAGAATCATTTAAATTTAATTTAAGTACATTTTTTTCAAAATTATTTAAGGCTATTTGAAAATTTGATTCTAATAAGTCTGCTTCAAACTTATTAAGTAAGTCAATATCTTTTGAATTTAGATATTCATCCTCATTATTCTTTAAGTTATTTAAATATTTGTAATCTAATGAATTGAGTGACATTGTTGAACCCATATTATCATTAACTATATTTAATATTTTTTGATGCTTCATTTCATTATCTGAAATACCAGATACAGTAGAAGGAATTTCTGTTCTAATTACAATGTTTTTATAGCTTTCAAATGTTTTATAATTAAATTTTCGAATACTTCCGTCATTCTCATAATTATCTTTATTACAAGATACAAACAATACTAATGAGGCTAAAAATATTGCTAAATAAGGTTTACTGAAAATTTAAAAAAAAATCATAATTTCTGGTTATTTAATAAGGTTACTTTTAAAGTCGCTAATGTATAACACTTTATATTAATTGCCAAATATTTTGATTCTTCCTTAAATCCGCAAGCTAAAAATTAGGTTTATATTTTTATGTTTAGTAGTCAATTTTAGGTTAAAAGTTCCTTTTAGAAGTTCATATTTCTCTCTGAAAGCACAAATTTGAGTGACTAATATGTTGAGTCAGTATTATTTTTTATTACAGTAAGAGGTGATATTTTTTATCTGAGAACAGTTTTAAAACCTTCATTCTTCCTTGTTTAATCTATTTAGCAGGAACAATCATAAATCGGAATATGAATATTTTTTAATCGATAGTTAGGTTTGATAAAATCAAGTTTTTTACTGACAAAATCAGTTAGGAAATGAAACAGGTTTCTATATATACCCGTCATAATAAGGAACACGGTGTTTTCTTGTAAAAAAGAGAAAGGCATTTTTTCATAAAAAATCGTTATTCATCTTATCAAACAGGCGTTCACTTTTTGAGTAAAAGAGCTACAATCCATTCGACTATGTTTAATTTTAACACCTGCGTCAGAAAAAACTTTATAGGTACGGACAAGAGTTTCTTCTTGTTTGTACTTAACGTTGGAATTGCCATTGCGGTTTTCAATATAGACAGGTAAGTTATTAATCGAAGCAATTCCAGGAAAGTAACCCTCAGCCTTCTTATAGCTTCGTTTGGAATCATAGTTTATCGGTAGGAATAAATTGATTGTCATAATCTAAAACGTAATCTTTATTGTTAGTATCCAACTGATTTGTAAGAACTAACAGATTCACCAAGAGATTATTCATCTTCATATTTATGTTAAAATCATGTTCTACACCGCTTTCACTGATAAATGTCTCTTTAGGAGTAGTCAACTCTTTTTGCATGCGAAGCAAAGTGTCTGCCGAACTAACATTAAAATCCTTAACTTGTTTGAGTTCCTTATGCAGATTAATGGTAATATCCTCTGTCACCTAAAGAGTTATCTATAAAATTAAAAATATCTGCTTTTTCTAAAGAATTATTTACAAAATTTAATCTACCAAAAGCACTTACAGTATCTGTAGAGTATGTAATTTTCATATGATAATAATTATTTTTCACCTAAATAAGTGAAAAATATTCAATTAAAAAAATCTTATAGATACTATTTTTACTGAACTTTTTGACCTTTTTAACTTTTAGCTTGCGGATTTAAGGTGAAACTAAAAATAATTTCTTTAATACTATCTCAAAAAACATTACCTTTGATAAAATTATGACATCAACAATGACTACCAACCGACTTGACGGAAGTTTATATACCAAAATTGAAAACCGAATTGCAACCATAGAATTTGGGCATCCTGCGAGTAATTCCTTTCCAAGTGTTCTTTTAGAAAGGTTGACAAACGAATTATATAGTATTTCAAAAAACAATGATATTCATATAATTATTTTAAAATCCGAAGGAGATAGCGTTTTTTGTGCCGGAGCCTCTTTTAATGAACTAATATCTATTGATAATTTGACCGACGGAAGAAATTTCTTTTCTGGTTTTGCCAATCTAATTAATGCTATGAGAAAATGCTCTAAATTAATTATTGGCAGTGTTCAAGGAAAAGTAGTAGGTGGCGGCGTTGGCTTGGTGTCAGCCTGTGATTATGTGTTGGCAACAGCGTCGGCATCTATAAAATTATCAGAATTTACCATTGGTATAGGACCTTTTGTGATTGCTCCAGTTGTAGAACGCAAAATAGGTATTGCCGGGTTGTCCGAATTAACTTTGGATGCAACTCAGTGGAAAAACGCATATTGGGCAAGAGAAAAAGGATTATATGCTAAAGTTTTTGAGACCAAAAATGAATTAGACAAAGAAGTAATTATTCTATCAGAAAAATTATCCTCTTATAATATTGAAGCTTTAAATCAGATGAAGAAAACTTTGTGGTTAGGAACAGAAAATTGGGACAATATATTGGTTGAAAAAGCAGAAATATCCGGAAAACTAGTGCTGTCAGATTTTACAAAAAAGGCTTTAAATAAATTTAAATGATGATACAAAACCTATCAAATTACATTTTTTTTAAAGGCGGATAATTTTTAACATTTTGTAAAGATTATTATATTTAGATTTTAATTAAAATTGCATAAATTAATTTTGAATTACGATTACACAATTTGATAATTTGATTACTTGATAATTTGATAATTACACAATTTAACGACTAAACAATTAAACAACATAAAACACAATGAAAAAAGTATTAAAATTTATTATCCCAATTTTTTTATTAGTAATAGTATTATCGAGCTATTCTATTAAAAATGAGGTTAAAGACCCTAAAAAAGATAAAGTATTAATCGCTGTTTTAAATTACATTCTTACAAAGGGACATTATTTACCAAAACAAATTAATGATGATTTTTCAGAGCAAGTATTTACAAGTTTTATTGACGGATTAGACCCAACCAAGCGATATTTTACCCAAGAAGATATTAAAGAATTTTCTAAATATAAATATCAAATTGATAATCAAATTAAAAGTGCTGACCTTACTTTTTATAACTTGGTTTATGGTCGTTTTACACAGAAAATAAAAAAAGCAAAAATATATTACAGCCAAATTTTAGAACAGCCATTCAATTTTTTAAAAAAAGAAATTATTGATTTAGATTATAAAAAAGTGCCTTTTGCAACAAACGAAAATGAATTGATAGACTATTGGCGTAAACAGCTAAAACTAAATACTATTGGCAGAATTAAGGAAAAACAAGAGTTAGAAAAAGAGAAGGCAAAAGAGGATAAAAAATTTAAAAAAACATCGTTCAAAATATTAGAAAAACAAGCGAGGCAAGAAGTCCTTAAAAATATGGACGAGTTGTATATTCGTATTGAAGAACTAGAAAATTCTGATTGGTTTTCTACATTTTTAAACAGCATTACTAGTAGCTTTGACCCTCATTCAATGTATATGGACCCAAGAATTAAAGAGCGCTTTGACCAAGATATATCTGGCAAATTAGAAGGCATTGGAGCTCGTTTACAAAAGAAAGGAATTTACACACATGTTGTTGAATTAGTCTCTGGCGGACCAGCATGGAAACAAGGAGAATTAGAAGCAGCCGACATTATCCTAAAAGTTGCACAGGCTGACGGCAAACCCATAGAAATTGTGGGTATGCGTTTAGATGATGCCATCAAATTTATCAAAGGAAAAAAAGGAACAGAAGTAAGGCTGACCGTAAAAAAGAAAATAGACGGCTCTATAAAAGTTATTTCTATAATAAGAGATGTTGTACACTTAGACGAAACCTTCGTAAAATCCAGTATTGTAGAAAAAGAAGGCAAAAAATATGGGCTTATTAATCTGCCTAAATTTTACATTAATTTTGATGATAAAAACTTTAGGAACTCTGCTAAAGATATGGAAAAAGAAATTAAAAGCCTTAAAGAAGAAGAAAGTGTTAGAGGTTTATTAATTGACCTTAGAAATAATGGCGGAGGTTCCTTAAAAACTGCTATAAAAATTGCAGGTTTATTTATAGACGAAGGCCCAATTGTACAGGTTAAATATAGGGAAGGAAAACCGATGATTCAAAGTGATACAGATTCAAAAATTCAATGGGGAGGTCCTTTGGTAATTTTAGTAAATGAATTTTCTGCCTCTGCGTCAGAGATTTTTGCTGCCGCTATGCAAGATTATAAAAGGGCAGTTATTGTTGGCGGAAATCAAACTTATGGAAAAGGAACGGTTCAAAATATTTTAAGTATTGATAAATTTTCTAAAAACACAAAAGATTTAGGATTTATAAAAATGACCATTCAGAAATTTTATAGAATTAATGGCGGTTCTACACAAAAAGAAGGTGTTTATCCAAACGTTACTATGCCTAGCAAATACAGTTATATGAAATTTGGAGAGAGAGATAAAGAAGGTTCTTTAGAGTGGGACAAAGTTGCAAAAGCAGACTATAAGGAGGTAGATTCTTATCAAAATTTTGACGAGGTTGTGAATAAAAGCAAGGAAAGAATTGAGTATGATAAGAAATTTCAGTTGATTAATGAATACGCAAAATGGCTAAAGAAAAATCAAAATAACAGCACCTATTCTTTAAATTATAAAACCTTTGCTAAAGAAACAGATAAGAAAAAAAAGGAAGCAGAGAAGTTTATTTCTGCCTTTAAGTTTGATTCTAAACTATATTTTTTTTCCCCAAAATATGAGTTACCTTTATTAGAGAAGGATTCTGTTTTAAATGGAAAGAGAATAGCATGGCATAAAAACTTATCTAAAGACATTTATGTTTCTGAGGCTTTGAATATTTTAAGTGAGCTAAAAATGAAAAGCCAATATAAAATTGTAGAAGAATAGATGGGTCTGTCCCAAAAAAGTGTACATAGTTTACGAAGTTATTCTGTCTAACAACAAGATAGAAAGCACAGGTGTGCCATAGCTAAAGCGAGTATTTTTAACGAAATTGACAGACAAAAGAACAAGTAAAAATGTATAGGTTATTTCGGGACAGGTCCATATAGTACAAAATATGAAATTAAAATCGAGTTCACTTTCTAAATCAGCTTTTCAAAAGTTTAGGAAAAACAAAGTTGCCTTGATAAGTTTATTTTTTGTTTTCTTCTGTGGATTTACAGCTCTTTTTTGCTACGTTTTAGCGCCAGATAACAGTAGCAATGCCAATCAAATGCACTTAGAAATTCACTCTAAGAAACCGGGCTTTACAGTTATGATGTTAACTATTCCTTCTGAAAATAAGGCCAGTCAATCTTGGTTTGATTTTGTAATAAATGGAAGGCAAAATACGGATACAGAAATTCCAATTGAATCCTATATTATTTCCGAAAATAGCCTTAGGATTATCAATTATTCTGATGTATTTACAAAGGACTATCCGCTGTCAATAATAAATAATCAACCTGAAAAATACATCCGACAAAAAACCTTTTATTTGGGGACTGACAAATACGGTCGAGATTTATTAAGTAGATTGCTCATCGGAACGCGTATTTCTTTCTTTATAGGATTTATTGCCGTTTTTATTTCTTTGTTTATTGGAATTCCTATCGGTGCTATTGCAGGATATTTTGGAGGAAAGATAGATGCAATTATTATGTGGATAATTAATATTACTTGGTCAATACCAACATTATTATTAGTAATTGCTATTACCTTAGCTTTGGGAAAAGGGTTTTGGCAAGTTTTTATTGCTGTGGGTTTAACTATGTGGGTGGAAGTTGCCAGAGTTGTACGTGGGCAGGTGATTACTACAAAGCAACAACAATATGTAGAAGCTGCTAAGGCATTGGGATTTTCTAATTTTAGAATTATTTTCAAACATATCTTACCCAATATTATCGCTCCAATAATAGTTATTTCCGCTGCTAATTTTGCCGCCGCAATTTTAATAGAAAGTGGACTTAGTTTTTTGGGAATTGGAGCACAACCGCCTACTCCTTCTTGGGGAGGAATGATTAAAAATCATTATAATTATATCATTTTAGGAAACCCTTTTTTAGCCATAACGCCCGGTCTGTCTATTATGTCGTTAGTAATGGCATTTATGATTATCGGAAACACATTGCGTGATGTATTAGACGTAAGGGCAAAAAAATATAATTAAAAAAATGTTTGTTGTAATTAAAAAAAGTATTAATTTCGCCAGACTTAAAAAAGGATTCATAGCTCAGCTGGTTAGAGCACCTGACTCATAATCAGGGGGTCGGAGGTTCGAGTCCTCCTGGGTCCACAAGTAAAATTGGAAGGGAGTATAATAGTTAAAAAAAGGTATGTTTTACGCACCTTCTTTTGTGTCAATATTTTTAATAAACTACGTGCCACATTATTTATTTTTGGTATCTTCACAAAAAAGTAAAAGAATGAATTTACATTTTGACTTACAAAATATTTTATTCTTAGATATAGAAACCGTTTCGCAAGAAAAAAGCTGGAATCAGTTGTCTAAAACAACACAAGAATTATTTGAGCAAAAAACAGCTTATCAGCGTAAAGATGAAACTACTGTAGAAGATTTTTATAAACGAGCTGGTATTTGGGCAGAGTTTGGCAAAATAATCTGTATTTCAGTGGGGTATTTTATAATTGTAGAAGGCAAAAAGCAATTGAGAGTTAAATCTTTTTACGGCGACAATGAAGAGCAAATTTTAATTGATTTTAAGAAATTGTTGGATGTGCATTTTAGTAAAAAAGAAAATGTTTTATGTGCTCATAATGGAAAGGAATTTGATTTTCCTTACATAGCAAGGAGAATGATAATCAATGAAGTAGAATTGCCAAATAAACTAAATTTATTTGGCAAAAAGCCGTGGGAAGTTTCACATTTAGACACTATGGAGTTATGGAAATTTGGTGATTATAAGCATTATTCATCGTTAAAGTTATTGACTTATATTTTAGGGATTCCATCACCAAAAGACGATATAAGTGGAAGTGAAGTAGGGGAGGTGTATTATCAGGATAATGATATAGAAAGAATTGTTGAATATTGTGAAAAAGACACGATAGCCGTAGCCCAATTAGTGCTTAGATTTAACAACGAGCCTCTTTTAAAAGAAAATGATATTGTAAAAAGTATTTAATTCCTTAAATCTGCAGGCTAAAAATTAGGTTTATATTTTATGCTAATCCGTATGTTTCCCCATAAATGATTATCTTTGCCTAAAAACATAGATATAATTAGACTAATAGATTTTGCAAAACATTTTCCAGATGAGAATAGTTGCAGGGAAACATTTAAAAGATACAGAGAACATGAAGGAATTGTCTGCAAAAAATGTGGCAACAAAACCCACTATTGGAAGAAGAAGTTCAACAAAATAATAGGTCGAACTAGGTTAGGTATAAAGTCGAGCGTACATTTGGGAGTATTCGCAGGTGGTTTGGAGGAGCGGTTGCACGCTATAGCGGGATAGAAAAAAAGCATATCCAGAATCTGATGGAGGCGATGGGTTACCGTTTGTATTGAAGTCTTGGGATACTTATGTCCAATTCAGTAAAAGACAACAAAAAGTGAGGAAGAACAACAAGAAATAGGACTGTTCAGACCTATTGGAGAGCAAAAAATCAAAAAGAGAGATCAAAAATCTCACAATTCAAAAACCAACAGACTCAGTGCTACCGTTTGCAACGGTCTTAATAAGTAAAAAACTAAAAGTAAAAAACATGAAAGTTCAGTTTATAAACCACGCTTCTTATGTACTATATAATGATGAAATTGCATTAATGATTGACCCTTGGATTGAAGGCTCTGCATTTCATGACGGTTGGTCTCACATTGAACAGACAAGGTTTTCGTATAGAGAATTTGAAAGAATAACCCATATATGGTTTTCACACGAACATCCAGATCATTTCAGTCCTCCAAACTTAAAGCAGATACCCGAAGAAATCAGATCAACTATTACAATACTTTACCAAGAATCAAAAGACGGCAAAGTTGCAGATTTTTGCAAAACCTTGAATTTTAAGAATGTAATTGAATTAAATAAAAATTGGCACAGTCTGGCTTCAGATTTTAAAATTTTAAATGTTCCTCATACAGACGGTGATTCATGGTTATGTGTCAAAGCAGAAGGAAAAACAGTACTAAATATAAATGACTGTGTTATAGAGAATAAAATTCAAGGAGCAAAGATAAAATCTTTAATAGGTCAGGATTCTATAGATTTACTTTTTACACAGTTTTCTTATGCAAATTGGGCGGGAAATAAAGATGACCCAAGTACAAGAAAACAATTTGCTCAAAAGAAAATAGAACAGGTGAAATATCAAGTAGAAACTTTCAAACCAAAATATACTATTCCATTTGCAAGTTTTGTTTGGTTTTCCCATGAGGAAAACTTTTATATGAATGATGAAATTAACAAGATTGATTTTGTTTACCATTATATCATAGAAAACTTAACTACAATCCCTATAATAATGTTCTTGAATGATAATTGGACAATTGGTGAACAATATGACAATGAAAAACCTATTAAAGAATGGATTAAGTCTTATGAATCGAATATTTCATTATCTAAAGCAACAAAGTCAAAATTTCTTAACCCTAAGGAGCTTACTTTACAAGGAAATAAATTTATTGAAAGTCTCAAACGTGACAACACATTTTGGATAAAATGGTTTTTAAAACCCTCTTTCATATATGTGAGTGATTATGATAAGACTTACAAATTGGATATAAAGAATGGGTTTGTTTCGTACAAAAAAGATAAATTATATTGTGATATTGATATATCCTCCGATGCCTTGAATTACTGTTTCAAGTTTTTATGGGGGGGCAGTACTACACGAATTAATGGCAGGTTTCAAATTCCAGAAAAAGGAAATTTTTATAATTGGAAGATGTATTTTCAAACTTCTCAATTAAACAATTTAGGTCGAAAATTTGATGTGTTTTTCATCTTGGAATCATTAAAAAGAAAACTGTTAAGAAAACTCAACAATTGACAAAACCTGAACATTTGGGTTAGATTGTTAACTCTGGATATTTCAGTGTCTTATAAGAGACCGTAAGTTACACTCTGTCTAAGTAATTTTTTAACAAAAAACTTAGATATATACTTCCACAGGAAGAGATTAACCACTTACGCAATTCAAATCAGATAAATCGCTATTTGGCAAGGATGGAGCTTTTGCTCCGATGCTCAAACATTTTTTAGTAGTTGCCCTTGAATCAGAGATGGAGGAGCATCTAGTTTCAGAAGAACGCTTCCATGGCAATAAGCGTAACGGAAAAGGTAAAAAAACGATTAAAAGGTAACTACTCAGGTATTCTAAATATTGAAAAAAAGTATTCCATTTGCCCTTTGACTGACAAAGAAATCATATCGTCTCAAGCCCAACAGATTAAACTGTTAAAGGAAAAGGTTATCTCTTTAGAAGGAAAGGTTACCCCTTTAGAAAAAAAGGTTGGCTATCTGTTGGAACAGCTACACAAGTTGAGTATCAAGAAAGACTCTATGAATTCATCCCTTGCACCGTCTACAGATATGTTCAAGAAGAATCGAAGCTTACGAGTTAAAAGCAAGCTTAAAAGTAGTGGTCAACTTGGTCATAAAGGTCACACGTTAAAGATGAGTTCAAAGCCGGATAAGACTATTGAGTTGAAGAGTAGATTTTGTTCTATTTGCAGTTCTAATTTAGAAAAAGAGATTTTTGTTTTAAAATCTAAACGTCAAGTTGTTGAACTACCTTTGATACAGCCCGTTTACGAAGAATATCAGCAATACTCTTGTAAATGTAGTGGTTGTGGACATCATCAAACAGCTGATTTTCCGGGTCATGTTTCTGCACCAATTCAATACGGAAGCAGTGTAGATACTATAGTTAGTTACCTTTCGGTTTATCAATCGATTCCTTATAACCGTTTAAAAAAGATGTTTTCCAGCGTTCAATGATAAAATATAGAGGCTATTTACTGCCCTGCATCTATGATTTAGCCATTGCTCCGGATAATAATGCTTCGGAAAGAGCAATCAGAATAATAAAAGTCAAACAAAAAGTCTCTGGGCAATTTAAATATTATTTATCATCTAAATCAAATTGTTAAATTACAACCTGAGTAGTTACTATTTCTGAAATCATAAAATAATCCGCAATACCTAATATCTCTCTTAAGAAATTAGCAAAATCTGTCATAATAAAAAAATTAATCTATAAATGTACCATTAAAATTTTAGTATAGCCTTAGTTTTTAATAATTTTTTTAAACTCTATTTTTCTATCAGAAATAAGTTGAATAATATAAATCCCTTTATTTAACGGGCTTAAATTAATTTTTGATGTTGGGTTTTTTATTTCTATCACTTTTTTTCCTTCAATATTAAAAATTATTAATTTGCTTACTCTTTTGTTTTCTAATTGGATTAAATTTAAAATATCTCCTTTTACAGGATTTGGATATATTTTAAATGAAGTATATTTAAAATTATTTACTGATAGAGCAAAAGTCTCAGGGTAACTTGTTATATAATTTGCTGCTTTTGGTAAACCGCCATCTACATCTTTAAAATTAGAACCGTATTCATCATCTATAGCTTCTAAGATTTTTTTAGCCATTAAAGCATATCCTCTTGCCGTTAGATGAATCCCGTCTAAGCTGACCAAGCCACCGAAAACCAGTTGTGTAGTTAAGTTAAATTCATCAAATTGAACACCTGTATTAGATGCTTCTTCTAATACAGATTTAAAATCAACAAAGGCTAACTTTTTAGCTGTAGCTACACTTTTTATTGTTGAATTATAAGCATCAATTGCTGTTTTAATAGCCATTTGCTCACTAGGTATTAATACATTAACGTCCTCTAAAGGATAAGTAACTCCGACGACATTAAATGGTGCGGGAATACCTTCTTTTTCTGTACCTATTATAGAGGCCGTAGGTAGTGTAAATAAATCAGTATTATTTGCATGCCTAACTTGACCATATAAACCTCCTATTAATTTAGCTTGTAACGCTGGTATTCCTGCTTGTGTCGCTGCCCCTGTTATTTGGACAGACAAATCAGTTAATGTTTCGTCCTTAATTAATAATCTATTATTTTCTCCAGCGGTTACGAGCTTAAGTCTGTCTGAATGTCCTAAGATAGTCAAAATAGTAATTAATTGTTTCAATTGGGGGTTTAATTCTGCAACCTGTTCAGCACTCAAAGGCACTGGATTATAAGGTACAGTAGTAAAATGTGAAAGAGATGTAATATACGGTATATTTGCCACAACTCCTTTTGCTCCTCCAGAAGTTAAAGCATCTACTATTCCAGTAAAAGCACTTGCAAAAACATTTGGGTCAGTTATGTCATCTGCTCCATAAGTACTTGGATCTATATTACCTGTTTGGTCAACGCCTGTTCCACCAGAGATAGCATAGCTCAACACATCATTACCTCCTATTTCAGAAAGTGTAAAAAAGGTAGGACTCTGTGCTAAGACGTCTTCTAATATACTTGCATTTGGACTTGATGCCATTCTTACAAAATAAGGATTTGCTAAACCAGTTGCAACACCAACAACATTGCCGTAGCCATTTACTCCTAAATGAAAACTTTTTGCTCCAGGAACTCCCATATTGTTAAACGGTCCAGTTTGTATATCGCTAACTTCGGTTGTGGGGTTATCGGTTAATCTAGTAGGAACTACTCCATTAAGATAAAGTCTAGGTGGTTGAATAATACTTCCACCCAATAATAATCCTCCAAAATTATCATTCATCAAAGGTTGTTTAAAGTCGCCTCCACCTGCCATTGCAAACTTTTTAGATAGAATATTGGGAAATGTGTTTTCTTGGGCAGCCTTAAATAAAGCTCCATCTGTAAATCCAGAGGTAAAAGAAGCTCCTACTGCTACGTATTTAGAAAAGTCAGCAGAGCCAGTTGTTAAATAAGATTCTTGGGAAAAAACTAATGTAAACGATGCTATAAAAAGTAATATTAGTGTTTTTTTTATCATGATATTTAGTATTTTATTAGTGATGAAAAACAAATGTGTTAAATTAAAATTGCTTTATTCATTTTTTTAGTATACTTGCACTCCTTTTTACGAGTACAGATTTAAAAAAGGCGATATAATATAAATATTTAATATAAACATATCTTGATGTTATTATCGTTAATAATCTGAATAATAGAAAGATACAAATAAAATTAAAAATATCTGCCTTTTCTAAAAAATTATTTACAAAATTTAATCCCCCAAAAGCACTTATAGTATCTGTAGAGTATGTAATTTTCATCTGATAATACTATTTTTCACCTAAATAAGTGAAAAAATATTCAATTAAAAAAGTCTTATAGATACTATTTTTACTGAACTTCTTGACCTTTTTAACTTTTAGCTTGCGGATTTAAGGTCATTGTAAAAACTGTCAACTAAAAAAAACGCTTATTTCCAAGTATTTTCTTTCAATTTCATAGCTGCTTTTAACACATCTTTTTGACTAATTTGACCTACTAATTTTCCTTCCTTTACAATTGGAAAACGTCTTATCTTGGATTCCAAAAATTTATTAGCGGCATCAAAAATATTCATGTTTCCATCTATAGTTTCCACTTCTTTTATCATAAATTTTTCAACAGTCCATTCACTTTCTAAAGGCATATTATAATATCTGCTTTCTGAAATTTGTTTTATACAATCTCCTTCGGAAATAATACCGATTAACTCATTTTTTTCATTCACAACAGGTCCTCCAGAAATTTTATTACCCAAGAGAGTCTGTATTACATGCTCTATAGAGTCCTCTGGCTTAAAGGTAATAAGTGTAGATGTCATATAATCAGACACTAAAATAGATTCATTCTGCTGCTGTGATTGCGATGTCCTTTTTCCTTGAAAGTTTATAATTCCCATAATAGTTAGTTTTATCAAATGCAAGTTTTTGATTTCGTAAATATACTGATAAAAAACTTAAAAAATTTAGAATATTTTTTTTATTACTGATAAGTCTCTTTGATAAGATCGGTGTAAGAAACTTCTTTTGTCTTAAAGATGATGTTATCTTTGTAAAAAGTTATCAATTTCTTACTGATTAATTCCTCTTGTAAACGTTCTGCTTCATCTCTATTTCCTAAGATTCTTCCAACGAAATTATTCAAATCTTCTTCTTTATAATTTGTATTGCCAAATTTTGTCATTCGAGTTTTGACAAGTTCTTTTGTGTAACCTGCTAATTCTTGATAGTATATAGTAATATTGTTATCTTTTAATATCTTTCCTTCTATCAATTGACGACGCAAGTCTTCTTCAGATTCAGCATATTCATCAGCAACTTGTTCTTTTGATATTAGGTTATCACCAACAGCTAATAGGAGTTTTTGTAAGAATTCTGCAGGTAAATCAAATTTTGTGTTTTTAACCAAAAATTTTGTTATATCAACCAGTAATTGACGGTCTGCTTGCTCTTTAAATCTTATTTCATAATCTTCTTTAATTCTGCTTCTAAATTCTGTAACAGACTTTACACTTCCGTCGGGAAATTCTTCATCAAAAAAATCTTGATTTAATTCTGCCAATTCGATTTCAATAATTTCTTTTATGATAAGAGTAGCTTTTGATTCAGGAATATCGCCTTCATACATTTCTAAAAATATTGCCAATTCATCATCATCAGACAGATCCTTTATTTCAAACTCAATTGCTTCATCAATCTTAGCACCTAAGAACTTATTTAGGTTTTGTTCTTTAACGTTTTCTAAATAGATAATTTCTTCTATATCTAATTCTATGCCCCCGTTAAAACTAAAGCTCACCATAATTTCTGATGTTTTTGTAGCCTTATCTAAATAACTAGATTCTCCATAATCGTATCGTAAATTTTCTATTCTATCGTCAATAAGGTTATCGTCTGCAATAACATTATTTTGTGTAATTTTATTCTTTGCCAAAGAAAGATCTACGGTGAATTTTGGTACTAAACCCAATTCAAATTTAAAAGAAAAAGTTTCTGTATCCCATGAAAAATCGTCTTTAATTATAAGTAGTGGGCTTCCTAAAATATATAATTCTTCTTCTATTAAAAAATTATTTAAAGACTCTTGTAATAATTTGTTTACCTCATCAATCATTACAGATTTTCCATATTGTTTTTTTACCATTCCAATAGGCACATATCCTTTTCTAAACCCGGGTACATCTGCTTTTTTACGATAGTTCTGCAAAACTTCTGTTACCTTAGTTTGATAATCTTCTGTGGCAATATCAACTGTTATAACCGCATTTAAAGCATCTACATTTTCTTTTGTAATATTCATTTAATTAGTCTTAAAAATCGGATGCAAATTTAATGACTTTTAGCCAAGATTACAAAATCATAATCTTTTAAATTTTAATACTTATTGTTAATAAACTCATCTTCCTCATCACTTTTAATTTCCAGAGCATCATAAATATATTTAAAAGTAGAAAGCAGTTCGGGTTTTCCATTTATTATTGCTACATTATGCTCAAAATGTGCGCTTGGCTTGCCGTCTTGGGTTAAAATAGTCCAGCCGTCTTTTAGCTGATTTATTTTGTGAGTGCCTAAATTTATCATAGGCTCAATGGCAATTACCATTCCATTTAATAATTTTTTTCCTCTGCCTATTTTTCCATAATTTGGCATTTCTGGGTCTTCGTGCATTTCTCTTCCTAAGCCGTGTCCTACCAGCTCTCTTACAACGCCATAACCATGTTTTTCGGTGTACGTTTGAATAGCAAAACCAACATCTCCAATACGATTTCCAACTTTCAATTCTCTAATACCTACGTATAAACTCTCTTTGGTTATTTGGAGTAATTTTTTAATTTCTGGAGCAATTTCTCCGACTTCAAAAGTATATGCGTGATCTCCATAAAATCCATTTTTGACACTGCCACAATCAATAGAAATAATGTCTCCTTCCTGCAAAGGTTGGTCGTTAGGAATACCGTGAACCACTTGTGCGTTCGGACTCATACACAGGGTGTTAGGAAAATCATACAAGCCCAAAAAACCGGGAACAGCACCTTCTGACCTGATAAAATCTTCTGCAAGTTTATCTAAATATAATGTGCTTACGCCGGGTTTTATCTCTTTGGATAGCATACCCAATGTCTTAGAAACGACCAAAGCACTTTCGCGCATCAATTCTATTTCTTCTCTTGTTTTTAGTATAATCATTTATAAAAAATTGGAAGGCAGTGTGCTATATTTTAGAGAATAACGTAAATTTATTAAAGAGAAATTAAAAAGTCTTTTTTCTCTTATTTTTCGTAAGAATGTTTATATTTTTTACCCGTTACTATTTTAAGAATATCTTTTTCTAAGGATTCTCTGGCATATTCTACATAACGCCCAATTTCTTTTTCTTCCTTGTAGAAAATAAAAGTAGGAACTTTACTTATATCAAAACCTTTCTGTAAACTGTCCGGAGTTATTTTCGCTCTGTTTACAGTAATTATTTCTAAGTTTTTTAAATTAAATTTTGTTGCCTCTAAGAGCTTGTACAAATGCGGAATTTCTCTTTTGCTGTCTCCACACCAAGTTCCCATAAAGGCTTTGATTTTCACGTCTTTTAATGACTTTTTCAATTTAGAAACCGTGATTTTATCAACAGTACAAGACTCATAATTTTCTACAAACCACTTTGTGTAAGGTTCTTGATTAAAAGATTTTCTATCTGCAACACCTACCAAATCTCCCGAGTTATTTTTCGTTGCTTTTGAGTTTTTTTGTGCATAGCAGTTTGTAAATATTAAAACTGCAAATAAAAATAATATATTTTTCATAACTATAAAATTTAGATTAAAGATTGTCGTGTCATTTCTTCTGGTTTATTAACTCCCATAAGCTTTAAAATTGTGGGAGCAATATCGGCTAAGATACCGTTTTTTATTGATTTTATTTTCGGGTCAATTAGTATAATCGGAACAGGATTTGTTGTATGTGCAGTATTCGGCGTGCCGTCCGGATTAATCATAGTCTCACAATTTCCGTGGTCTGCAATTAAAATTGTGGTGTATTCGTTCTCTAATGCCGTATTTACAAGGTTTTTTGTGCAGTTATCAACAGTTTCACAGGCTTTTACGGCGGCTTCAAAAACGCCAGTATGCCCAACCATATCTCCGTTTGCAAAATTTAAACACACAAAATCTACTTCTTTTTCTTTTAATTTTGGGACTATAGCATCTCTGATTTCAAAGGCACTCATTTCAGGTTTTAAATCATAAGTAGCAACTTTTGGAGACGGACATAATATTCTTTCTTCTCCATTAAATCTATCTTCTCTTCCTCCAGAAAAGAAAAATGTTACGTGCGGATATTTTTCTGTTTCGGCAATTCTAATCTGTGTTTTACCAGCTTTTTCTAATACTTCTCCTAATGTGTTTTTAATATTATTTTTGTTGTAAATTATTTTTATATTTTTAAAAGTATCATCATAATTTGTCATTGTTACAAAATATAATGGCAATTTATTCATTTCAAATTTAGGAAAATTCTGTTGACTTAACGCATTGGTTAATTGCCTTCCTCTGTCCGTCCTAAAATTGAAGAAAATAACTACATCATTATTTTTTATGGTTGCTTTCGGTTGATTATTTTCATCAACCATTACAATTGGTTTTATAAATTCATCTGTAACCTTTTGGTCATAACTTTTCTGAATACTCGTGGAAGCATCAACGGATAATTCTCCTTTTCCATTGACCAAATTATCATACGCTAATTGGGTTCGTTCCCAACGATTATCTCTATCCATTGCATAATATCTGCCCGTAATTGTAGCTAATTCTCCCGTAGTTTTTTGCATATAATTTTCAATATCATCTACAAAAAACTTGCCCGACTTTGGGTCGCAATCTCTTCCGTCAGTAAAAGCGTGTAAAAAAACATTTTTTAATTTATGCTGATGAGCTACATCCAATAATCCTTTTAGATGATTGATATGAGAATGTATTCCTCCGTTAGAAACCAGTCCCAAAATATGGGTATTTTTGTTGTGTTTTTTTGCGTAATCAAAAGCCTTTATTAGTTCTTTTTCTTTTGATAAAGTTCCGTTTTTAACCGCTGTATTTATTTTTGCTAAATTTTGATATATAATTCTTCCGGCTCCCAAATTAATATGACCGACTTCTGAATTTCCCATTTGTCCAGTTGGCAAACCAACATATTCTCCGTCAGTTCTTAGACTTGCGTTAGGAAATTTGTTGTGCAAAGAATTTATAAACGGCGTTTTAGCACTGTAAATTGCAGATACTTTTGGGTTTTGAGTGATGCCCCAACCATCTAAAATAAGTAAGATTACTTTTTTATTCATATAAAATTTTAGACTGCGAAAGTAATAAATATTTTTGAGCTATATTATTCTGGCTACAAATACGAATTACCATTACACAATTTGACAATTCAATAATTACACGATTAAAGTATCTGCTCAAAAAACAGTGGCAACCTATTTTTCTAACAAATATAGTCAAGTAAAACCAGTTTATAAAGCGGTAAAAAAAAGGCAAAATATTCGAGAATATTTTGCCTTTTTAAAACAATATATCTATGAAGTTTAAGTTATATTACTTTATTCATTTTAGCTTGATTTTTATTATTTCTATTACCTCTACAATCAATTCATTCTTAGATTATAAAAATTTTAATAAAGAAAAAATAGTAATATTAAATCATACTATTAAAAAGTTGCTACATAATCCTATACATCATTTATATGCCATATTTACAGGCACAAATACGGGTTATGGTTTTTATGGCATTAATGTTTCTACCTATAAATATTTTAGTGTAGAGCTATATGATAAAAACAAAAAAACTACTAAAAAAAACGTAACTACTCAGGTATTCTAAATATTGAAAAAAAGTATTACATTTGCCCTTTGACTGACAAAGAAATCATATCGTCTCAAGCCCAACAGATTAAACTGTTAAAAGAAAAGGTACCCCCCCTTTAGAAAAAAAGGTTGGCTATCTGCTGGAACAGCTACACAAGTTGAAACACTTTCAACTCTGAATATGTTTTTACCGTTTTTCCTTAGCGAAACTCTCTATACATGTAACACATAGACTTTGTACACAAAGCCTATATGTTTTTACTTTTCTTAAACTTTAATCTCTACCTCAACGCCGCTTGGCAATTCAAGTTTCATCAGAGCATCAATAGTCTTAGATGAAGAACTATATATGTCTAACAATCTTTTGTAAGCACAAAGTTGAAATTGCTCTCTAGATTTTTTGTTTACGTGTGGCGAACGCAATACTGTAAAAATCTTCTTGTGTGTTGGCAATGGAATTGGTCCATTTATAAAAGCTCCAGTGCTTTTTACTGTTTTTACGATTTTTTCAGCAGATTTATCTACCAAATTGTAATCGTAAGATTTTAGTTTAATTCTAATTTTTTGACTCATCTTAATATTTTATTAACCTTTAGCTTTTGCAATAACTTCTTCTGAAATATTTGAAGGAGTCTCTGCGTAGTGAGAAAATTCCATAGTAGAAGTTGCTCTTCCTGAAGACATTGTTCTTAAAGCAGTTACATAACCAAACATTTCTGACAAAGGAACAGTAGCTTTTACAACTTTAGATCCAGCACGGTCACCCATATCTGAAACTTGTCCTCTTCTTCTGTTCAAATCTCCTACAATATCTCCCATATTTTCTTCGGGAGTAAGTGCTTCCAATTTCATAATTGGCTCCATAATTACAGCCCTCGCAGATTTTGCAGCGGCTTTATATCCTAATTTAGCAGCTAACTCAAAAGATAATTGGTCAGAATCCACTGCGTGGAAAGAGCCGTCTTTTAAAGTTATTTTCATAGAATCCATTTCGTATCCTGCTAATGGACCATTCTTCATCGCATCTCTAAATCCTTTTTCTACCGAAGGAATAAATTCTTTAGGAACGTTGCCTCCTTTTATGATAGAAGTAAAATCTAGTCCTTGTTTAGCTTCTTCGGCTGGCTCCATAGTAAATGAAATATCAGCAAACTTACCACGACCACCAGATTGTTTTTTATAAATTTCTCTGTGGTCTGTAGATGCCGTTAATGCTTCTTTGTATTCAACTTGTGGTTGACCTTCATTTACTTCTACTTTAAATTCACGTTTTAAACGGTCAACAATAATATCTAAGTGAAGTTCTCCCATTCCAGAGATGATAGTTTGCCCTGAAGCCTCATCAGTTCTTACTGTAAATGTAGGGTCTTCTTCTGCTAATTTAGCTAAGGACATTCCTAATTTATCTACATCTGCTTTTGTTTTTGGCTCTACTGCGATACCAATTACTGGGTCTGGAAAATCCATACTTTCCAAAACAATTGGATGCTTTTCACTTGAAAGTGTATCACCAGTTTTTATACTTTTAAATCCTACGGCAGCACCAATATCACCAGCTTCTATATAGTCAATAGCGTTTTGCTTATTGGCGTGCATTTGATAGATACGAGAGATACGTTCTTTTTTTTCCGAACGATTATTTAGCACGTAAGAACCTGCATCTAATCGACCAGAATAAACTCTAAAAAACGCCAAACGACCTACAAAAGGGTCTGTGGCAATCTTAAATGCCAGTGCTGCAAAAGGTTCTTTTACATCTGGTTTACGAGAAATATCTTCGTCTGTATCTGGGTTTGTACCGATAATAGCTTCCTTATCTAAAGGAGATGGTAAATAACGACATACAGCATCTAATAAAAATTGTACACCTTTATTTTTGAATGCCGAGCCACATATCATTGGAATAATAGCCATATCCATTACAGCAGCCCTCAATGCAGCATGCACCTCATCTTCTGTAATTGAATTCTCATCTTCCATAAATTTTTCTAACAAGTTCTCGTCGTAACTTGCTACTTCTTCTATGAGCAATGCTCTATATTTAGAAGCTTCTTCTTTTAATTCTTCAGGAATATCAATAACATCAAAAGTAGCTCCTTGTGTTTCGTCGTGCCATACAATTGCTCTATTCTTTACTAAATCTACAATTCCTTTAAAATCGCCTTCTTCTCCAATAGGTAGAACGATAGGCACTGCGTTAGAGCCTAACATTTCTTTTACTTGCCTGTTAACCATCATAAAATCAGAACCTTGTCTGTCCATTTTATTAACAAATCCAATTCTAGGAACTTTATAGTTATCTGCAAGCCTCCAGTTGGTTTCAGATTGAGGTTCAACGCCATCAACGGCACTAAATAAGAAAACCAATCCGTCTAAAACACGTAATGAGCGATTTACTTCAACAGTAAAATCAACGTGACCCGGAGTATCAATAATATTAAAATGGTATCCATTAGCATCTGTTGTTGGCTCGCCATTTTCTGTTGGAAACTGCCATGTACAGGTTGTTGCAGCGGAGGTAATTGTAATACCTCTTTCTTGCTCTTGTTCCATCCAGTCCATTGTTGCCGCACCGTCGTGTACTTCTCCTATCTTGTGAGAAACTCCCGTGTAATATAAAACACGCTCTGTGGTTGTAGTTTTACCGGCATCAATATGAGCGGCAATACCAATATTTCTTGTGTATCTTAAATCTCTATCCATCTAATTAAAATCTAAAGTGCGAGAATGCTTTATTGGCTTCTGCCATTTTATGAACATCTACTTTTTTCTTCACAGCTGCTCCTTCTTCTTTAGCTGCGGCTAAAACTTCTGCGGCTAAACGCTGTGCCATTGTTTTTTCGTTTCGCTTACGTGTATGTAATATTAACCATTTGATAGCTAAAGAAACTTTTCTATCTGGTCTTATTTGCATTGGTATCTGGTATGTAGATCCACCAACACGTTTAGAACGAACTTCTACGTGAGGCATTACATTAGACAGACCATCTTTCCATATTTCTAAGGCTGATTTTTCTTCTTCTCCTTTTCTCTGTTCTACAATATCTAAAGCGTCATAAAACACTTTAAAGGCTACAGATTTTTTACCGTCCCACATCAAGTTGTTTACAAAACGTGTAACTAATTGGTCATTAAATTTCGGGTCCGGTAAGAGGACTCTTTTTTTTGCTCTTCTTTTTCTCATGTCTTTACATTAAAAAAATTAATTACTTCTTTGGGCGTTTTGAACCGTACTTTGATCTACGCTGAGTTCTTCCCTCAACTCCCGCTGTATCTAAAGCTCCACGTACTACATGATATTTTACTCCTGGCAAATCTTTTACCCTTCCACCTCTAACTAATACTATCGAGTGCTCTTGTAGATTATGTCCTTCTCCGGGAATGTATGCGTTTATCTCATTACCATTTGTCAACCTTACTCTTGCAACTTTACGCATTGCTGAGTTTGGTTTCTTTGGTGTTGTTGTATAAACACGTGTACACACCCCTCTTCTTTGAGGACATGATTTCAAAGCAGCCGATTTACTCTTCTTAGTTATTTTGGTTCTTCCTTTACGTACTAACTGCTGTATCGTTGGCATACTAAATTATTAATAATTACGTTTGTTTATAAAATTCTCTGTTTTTAACAGTTTGCAAATTTACAACTATTTTTTAATTAACCAAGTAATAATTAGTTGTTTTTTTATGAGTAACCTTAAATCCGCAATCTAAAAGTTAAAAAGCTCAAAAAGTTCAGTAAAAATAGTATCTATAAGATTTTTTTAATTGAATATTTTTCACTTATTTAGGTGAAAAATAATATTACGATATGAAAATTACATACTCTACAGATACTGTAAGTGCTTTTGGTGGATTAAATTTTATAAATAATTCTTTAGAAAAAGCAGATATTTTTAATTTTATAGATAACTCTTTAGGTGACAGAGGTTTGCAATCTAAATACACTTACAGTGATATGGTTAAATCGTATCTTCTGACGACACTCTGTAGCGGAGAATGTGCAGAGGATATTACCATTAATCTGCATAAAGAACTCAAACAAGTTAAGGATTTTAACGTTAGTTCGGCAGACACTTTGCTTCGCATGCAAAAAGAGTTGACTACTCCTAAAGAGACATTTATCAGTGAAAGCGGTGTAGAACATGATTTTAACATAAATATGAAGATGAATAATCTCTTGGTGAATCTGTTAGTTCTTACAAATCAGTTGGATACTAACAATAAAGATTACGTTTTAGATTATGACAATCAATTTATTCCTACCGATAAATATGATTCCAAACGAAGCTATAAGAAGGCTGAGGGCTACTTTCCTAGAATTGCTTCGATTAATAATTGCCCTGTCTATATTGAAAACCGCAATGGCAATTCCAACGTTAAGTACAAACAAGAAGAAACTCTTGTCCGTACCTATAAAGTTCTTTCTGACGCAGGTGTTAAAATTAAACATAGTCGAATGGATTGTGGTTCTTTTACTCAGAAAGTGAACGCCTGTTTGATGAGATGAATAACGATTTTTTATGGAAAAAAATGCCTTTCTCTTTTTTACAATAAAACACTGTGTTCCTTATTATGATGGCTATATGTAGAAACCTGTTTTATTTCCTAACTAATTTTGTCAGTAAAAAACTTGATTTTATCAAACCTAACTATCGATTAAAAAAATTCATATTCCGATTTATAATTGTTCCTGCTAAATGGATTAAACAAGGAAGAATGAAGGTGTTAAGTTTCACAAGGTTGTTGTCTGCAACTTGTCTTAATAATTTTCAAATTTAGTATTTTATTTTTCAAATTGTCAGGTTTTTCTTTAAATATTTCAGGGTCTAATTCATACCATTTTTCAACTGCATTAAAAGGCGTTTTTACTTTTAGTTCTCTTCTTAAACTTCCGTGCCTTCTGTATAGATTATAATGGACTAAGAAATTCATTAAATCAATGTTCATTTCTTCTAAAGAATTATACTTTGTTCTTTTGATAGTACCTTTCTTTATAATATCATTTGCTTTCTCAACCATTCCATTTGTCTTTGGCGTGAATGGCTTAGTGCATCTATGGTCTATGCTATTGTCCTGACAAATAACATCTAATTTGCTTGGTTTTGTACAATATTCTCCCTTTTTATTTTTTAGTAATCTATTGGTAAACTCAAGTCCATTATCTGTTAGAACATGTGTAATTCCAAAAGGGAAAAAATCTATACATTCTATAATAAATGCCTCTGCATTTGCACTTGTCTTAGCGTCGTATATTTTATAATATAAGGTTCTGGTAGCTCTATCTATGGCTACAAAAAGATACTGTTTTGAACCATTTATTTTTGGCAATACGTAACATCCATATGTAAATATCCGGGGTCGTATTCTTTGAATTTCTTCGCTTTTTCTCTTTCTTTTTTAGGGACAGTATTAACTTTTTTACGAACAAAAGTTCTATAAACAGCACTCCTAATCTTTACTAGTTCCTCAGGGCGTATAGCTTCTGTAATCTCATCTAATGACCACCAAGTAATTGTCCTTAGTTCAACGGCAAAGCATTTCTATTTCGCTAAGTGAGTAACGAATCTTATTAGGTCTTGAACTTCTATCTTCAAAAATCTCTCTGTTTTTCCATTTACTAATTGTGTTCTCTGATACCCCAATTTTCTCGAATAATTCTAAATTTGTTGCTTTGCTCTTGCTAATTTCTTTTCGCAATCGTACATTTGTTGTTGCGTTTGAATGATAAGTTTGTTTCATCTTTTTATTTTTTTAATTATACGAATTTAAAACAAGCTGTCATTCTTTCACAATTAATTAGTAGCATTGTTGAAATGGAATAACTTTTTAACGGACTTCGTCTTCAACAAGCCCGTCATAAACACCATAAACGTTTAAAATAACCAAAAAATAAACAATAACGTGGTGAAACTAATCAATTACAAATACAAATGAGCCAATATATGTTGGTAAACTACTAACGGCAACAGTAAACAGTCATTGGCAGTGATACAATGCAAGAAGTGGGATATTTCGATACTTATCCGCCAAATGATGAAGCTAATTTTAATGGAGTTTGGAGTGTGTATCCATATTTTAAAAGCGGAAATATCGTAATAAGTGATTCCAATAAAGGATTATTTATTGTCAGAAAAACAGTGAGTTGATTGAATTATGAATTACACAATTTGATAATTCAACAACTTTCAACGTTTAGTTTTTAACTTCTTTAAACACTTATAAACTGTTGCTCTCATTGAATCTCCTTTAATAAACCAATCTTCGCCGTACTGCTCGTTATATTCTTCTGTCAAAGAGCTATTTGCTGTAACTTCTTCTAATGTTTTTCCTTTATCTATTTCTGCTTGTATTCTGTCTCTGATAGTTACAAGCATATTATAAAACACTTTTAATTCTGCTTTATTAGAGGCTTCTCTATGTCCAGGAATTATTTTTGTTTGGTCATCTGCCAAGAGCAATACTTTTTCTACAGCAGCAATATATCCGTTGATACTTCCTCCTGATTTTGTGTCTATAAAAGGAAATTTTCCGTTAAAATAAGTGTCTCCCGTATGAATCACATTATTATTTGTGAAATAAATAATAGCATCTCCATCAGTATGTGCGTTGTGTACGTGCGAAATTAATACATCATCTCCGTTTAGATGAAACATTATATCATCTGTAAAAGTTACAACAGGCAATGCCTCTTTAGCCGACTGATTAGCACTCATTCTTTTTCTAACATTCTCATGAGATACGATGACCGCTCCTTCATTAAATATATTTTCGTTTCCGCCGGTATGGTCTCCGTGAAAGTGTGTGTTAATTAAATATTTTACAGGTTTTTCTGTAATTGTTCTAATGGCTGATAAAATTTTTGGCGTTAGAGGTGCAAATTGATCATCAATCATAAAAACACCGTCTTCTCCAACAAAAACACCGATATTTCCTCCTTGACCTACTAACATATAAATGCTTTCTGTAAATTTATTTATTTTTATTTGAGTTTCCTGTGCATTTGCTCCTATCACAAGAACAAATATAAAAATGTGTAAATTCTGTCTTAAAAATTTCATATCGTTTTGATTTTTGTTGTTTGTCTGTTTTAACGGTCAAAGCTAACAATTATTATAATTTTCTATACATTAAATAATGTTTGCCTATTTGAGTTATTAAAAAAGATTCTCCAAATGTTATAAGTCCACTTTTTTCATAAAAAGCTACGGCAACTTCTCTTGCGTCGCACCATAAAACGGAAGAGTTATTTTCCTGAAGAATTTGCACAATATAGTCAATCATCTTTTTGCCACAGCCTTTTCCTCTGGCTTTTAATGAAGTTGCCATTCCTCGTAATTGATATTGCCTTCCGTGAAACATTTTATTACTATTCTTCATAATACTAGAAACGCTCACCAAATCTCCATCAAAGAAAACGCCTATGTGAAACGTATCTCTGTCAAAATCTCCTTCAAATCTATACGGCAAATCAATCCCTTTTCGTAAAACTTCTTTACGAATATAGTATGTTTCTTCTGCGGTTATTTTTTTAACTGTAATCAAATTTGTATTAAATCTGCAGACGAATTAATAAAATTTTTCGTCATTTCTTATAACTTTTAGAAAGTGAAATCCATATATATCGAAACCCTCGTTATAGTAAAACTTATGCGATTTTGTATTTCCCGTATATGTGTTTAATTCGACAGCTTCACACCCTTTGGATTTTGTATATTTATAAATCCAGTCAAAAAACTGTTTACCAAGGTTTTTGCCTCTGTAAACCTCATCAATAATAACGTGGTCTGGCTCAACACTTTTGCCTATATAATGTCGTAAACTGTACCATAAACCAGAAATACCAATTAATTTTTTATCATAGAACAAACCGATACATTCATAATTTGGATAATCTACCATTTCTAAAACGCGTTGTTCCAATATATTATGAGGAGTTTTTTTATTTATCTTTTTCAGCAAGGGAATAATATCTAAAATATCTTTTTTGTTGATAGGGCGTATCTCTATATTCATATAGTTTATTTTTGTGCAAATGTATGAATAAATGGAATAATGTTGAATTGTTCAATTGTAATTCCAACAACCGACAACCAATTCTTAAGCAGTAGCGACCAAGATTATTCCAGCGATTGCCAAGATAATACCTATTTTATTTTTTAGGCTAAATTGCTCTTTAAATAACAATAATCCTACTAAAGTTGATACCACGACAATCCCGATATTATTTATTGTAAACAAAGTAGAACTTTCTATTCCTTCTACTTGCAACGCTTTTATCAAAAAGAAAATTGAGTAATAATTAGGAATTCCTAATACAATTCCTGCAATTAAATTTTTTAAACCAAATGATTCTCTGTTTTTAAATTGATGAACTATAAGAATAATCAGCCCAAAAAATGCAGCAGAACCGAACAAACTACCAGAAAAAATATCCACATCTTTTTTTGATACAAAATGATTTTCAACATATTTTAAAGTTGTGTCTATAATTCCAGAACCAAAAAAAAGCAATATCGGATATAGTAGATTTGAGTTTTTTGAAATCTTGTTTTTTTTGTCTTTAACGGACGTTAAATAAACGGCAATTAAAGCCAACAATATACCTAAAACTTTCAGTAAAGGCAGGGTCTCATTATAAATTAAAACTCCAAATAAAATAGGAATAACAACAGACATTTTTCCTGAGACAGACGCTACAGAAACCCCGTTTTTCTGTGCCGTAAATGCCATTATTAAAAAAACTGTAACAAACAATAATCCTAAAATTAACGCTCCGTAAAACCAAAGTTCATTAGTTATATTTATTATAGATAGCTCACTTTCGGTCAGCGTAAAACCAATCAAAAAAGCGACTATATAATTCACTACAATTGCCTTTAATGTATGGATTTTGTAAATTTCAAAATACTTGAAAATCACAAATAATGATGTGGAAAAAACAATACTTAAAGCTAAATAAATCACGGTTGTCGGTTGTTAGTTAAATCGTAAATTAAAAATTATAATTCGTAATTTGTAATTCACAATTCTTATATATTTTTAAAACATCTCCTCCTATGTTTTGTTCTGATTGCAAGTCAAGACCATAACTTCCTGAAAACACAGGAGATTTTACGCCATTTCCAAATTCAGTATTTCCAATAAAAACTCTGGCTTCGTCCCATAAATTTGCGTTGATAAATGCCTGTAATGTTTCGGTTCCTCCTTCAATAAGCACTGATTGAATTTGATGCTTTTGTAAAATAACACATATCTGTTTGGCAATATTTTCTAAAAAATTTATTTCCTCATAAATCAAATTTTCTCTTTTCTCTTTTCTTTTTATTCTTGCATCTTCTATAAGAACAATAGTTTTTACGCTTCGGTCAAACAGATTTGCTTCTTTAGAAATTCTTAACTTTTTGTCCAGCACAATTCTAACAGGGTTATTTCCGCTCCAATTTCGTACGTTCAACTTTGGATTATCAGCCATTGCAGTGTTTGTTCCTATCAAAATGGAATGCTCCTCGCTACGCCATTTATGCACTAGCTGCTGCGAATACGAATTACTAATCCAAATGGGCTTTTGCTCATTTATTTCTGAATTAGTTTTGGTGTAAATAGGAGCGATAAATCCGTCTTTAGTTTCTGCCCATTTTAAAATTATATACGGTCTGTTTTTATTTTGAACAGTAAAAAACCGTTTGTGATGCTCAAAACATTCTTCTTCTAACACGCCAACAACAACGTTACAGCCTGCATTTTTTAGGCGTTCAATTCCTTTTCCTGAAACCAAATTATTAGAATCTACACAACCAATCATCACATTTTTAATATTGTGATTTATAATAAAATCCGCACAAGGTGGTGTTTTTCCGTAGTGAGTGCAAGGCTCTAAGGTTACATAAATTGTTGCCTTTTCTAAAAGTGATTTATCTCTTACAGAATTTATGGCATTTACCTCTGCGTGATTTCCTCCGTACGGACTAGTAAATCCTTCGCCGATAATTTTATCACCAAAAACCACAACTGCACCAACTGACGGATTTGGTCTGGTGGTTCCAATTCCGTTTTTAGCCAATTCCAAACAACGCTGTATGTATTTTTTATGTGTAATTGTTAAATTGTGTAATCGTAAATCTAAATTCGTAAATCGTAATTATCAAATTGTGTATTATTTTTTTCATGAATATATGTCAAAATCAGGTAACTTGCACCCGAAAGAATGGAGTATTTTGAGCTTTGCTGATACACGTTGAAATTTAATCAAAAGTAACGCTTTATAATGAAAGCAGAAGATTATATTATAAAAGAAATTGAACCCGAAGATAATGAACAAATTGCTAACGTAATCCGTGATGTTTTGATTGAATTTGGCGTGCCAAAAGTAGGCACTGCTTACGAAGACAAAGCGTTGGACGATATGTATAAAGCCTATGATAAACCCACTTCTGCTTACTATGTAATTGAACATAATAAAAAAATTATTGGCGGAGCTGGTGTTGCGCAATTAGATAATTACGATGGAAATATTTGCGAATTTCAGAAGATGTATTTCCTGTCAGAAGCTCGTGGCAGAAGCTTAGGAAGTAAAATGATTTCTGTTTGCCTCGATAAAGCTAAAGATTTTGGTTTTGAAAAATGCTATTTAGAAACTATGCCGTATATGGAAAGTGCGAGGGCTTTATACAGAAAAAATGGATTTATTTACATAGACAAACCCGTTGGAAATACCGGTCATTATTCTTGTGATATTTGGATGATAAAAGAGTTGTAACTATATGATTTTAAAGGAGTTTAGGAATATTTTTACAAAAAAACTTTCTCTCGTTTTTCCTGAAACAGAAATTGATTCTTTTTTCTTTTTATTGATTAAAGAAAAATTTGATTTACAAAGAATTGACATTGCTTTACAATCTGATTTTGAAATTCCGCCTAAAGATTTACCATTTTTAGAATCTATTACAAAAAGATTACAAAATCAAGAGCCGATACAATATATTTTAGGCAAAACAGAATTTTATGGATTGCCTTTTTATGTAGATAAAAACACGTTAATCCCAAGACCAGAAACCGAAGAATTGGTAGATTGGATAATTGATGATGAGAGAGAGAAAAGAGCCAAGAGCCAAAAGCCAACAACTAACCAACTAAAAATTTTAGACATTGGCACAGGGACGGGATGTATAGCTATTTCACTGGCAAAAAATCTGTCGAATGCAAAAGTTTTTGCTATTGATATTTCAGAAAACGCCTTAAATATTGCCAGACAAAATGCGGAACTCAACAAAGTTGACATTACTTTATTTCAAACGGATATTTTAAACACTAATTCTTTAGATGACGTTGTTTCTACGTTTTTTGATGAGAAAATAGAAACCATAAAATTTGATATTATAATTTCTAATCCGCCATATGTTAGAGAACTTGAGAAAGTAGAAATTAACAATAATGTGTTAGAAAATGAACCACATTTAGCGTTATTTGTAGATGATAAAAATCCCTTAGTATTTTATACCAAAATTACAGAATTAGCCAAAAATAGCTTAAAAGAGGAGGGAAGCCTTTACTTTGAAATCAATCAATATCTGGGGAAGGAAATGGCAAAAATGCTGAAGCAAAAAGAGTTTAATAGTATTCAATTAAGAAAAGATTTGTTTGGAAATGACAGAATGATTAAAAGTATTTTATAATTTACACCAATTCAACCATAAAATGTGCGAACAGTTTTAGGCGATGTTAATAAAATACACAAAATAATCAAAAATAATGTCGTTATAATCTATATTTCTCTTTTCTTTGTTATTTGTTAAGTTTCACAAGGATGTTGTTCATAACTTGTATTAATAATTTTCAAAATTAGCCATATTATTTTATTAAACCTAACTCACGCAAACGCTCGTTTAGAAATTCTCCTGCTGTAATATCTTCAAATTGCTTTGGATTGTTTTTATCAACACAACTTTCTAAAACATCTAATTTCATACCGCTAATTGGGTGCATAAAAAACGGAATTGAATAACGAGAAGTTCCCCACATTTCTTTCGGCGGATTTGTTACTCTGTGAATGGTAGATTTTAATTTATTATTGCTGTGTCGAGATAACATATCACCGACGTTAATCATCAATTCATCAGGCTCGGCAATAGCGTCTATCCATTCTCCTTTGTGGTTTTGAACTTGCAATCCTTTTCCTTGAGCTCCCATTAATAAGGTAATTAAATTAATATCGCCGTGTGCCGCTGCTCTCACGGCATTTTTTGGTTCAGATTGTATCGGCGGATAATGAATTGGGCGTAAAATACTGTTGCCGTTTTTGATGTAATTATCAAAATAAGTTTCTTCTAATTTTAGATGAAGTGCCAAAGACCGCAATACATATTTTGCAGTTTTCTCCAGCATTTTATAGGCTTCTTTGCCTATTTTGTTGAAATTTGTCAATTCATTAACTGTAACATTTGCGGGATATTCTGCTCCTAACTTTGGATTATTTTCTACATATTGACCAAAATGCCAGAATTCTTTTAAGTCTCCTTCTTTTTTACCTTTTGCACTTTCTTTTCCGAAGGATACATAGCCGCGTTGACCGCCGATGCCGGGAATTTCATATTTTTGTTTTACATCAACAGATAATTCAAAAAACTTTCTGATTTCATCGTATAAATCATTTACGAGTTTGTCGTCTAAAAAGTGACCTTTTAATGCTACAAAACCTATATTTTCGTAGGCACTTCCTATTTCTTTTATAAAATTTGACCTTTTGTTTTTATCATCAGACAAAAAATCGGCTAAATTAACACTTGGAATTGTTTTCATAATTTATGACATTTAAGAGTTGTAAATATACTAAAAAAAATATTTAGTTTTCAGTTAGCAGTGATTTACTGAATACTAAAAACTCTAATTACTCAAATGCACAAAAGGTATCGTGTAAGAGATTGTATAATTAAACCCAAAGCCTGTATTGCTTTCAAAAACTCTATTAAACCCCGGTACATAAAGGGTTTTGAAGTTGTCGGGGTCTTTTACGCTTATCATTATTTTGTAAGAAAGACTAAATCCAACAAACATATTTTTTAATATTTCTGCCTTTAGACCGAATACAAATTCTGTCCAATGAGCATCTAAATCGGCAGTTGAATTTGGCGTAATTGTTGGTGCAGGGAAATAAACGCTTCCCGTATTTGAGGTGTAACTATTTAGAGTTTGATTAAAAAGACTAAGTCCATAACGCAATCCTAAATATATTTCGTTGTTCATATCTAACCAATTTTCATAGGTATTAAAATTTGCACCAAGTTTTATGTAAGAGCCTTTGGCTGTGGAGTTTGTATAATCTTCAATTGATGTCTTTTCTTCATATCCTAGTTCTGTAGCCACAAAAAGCCGTTCAGAAATTCTGTAATCTCCAGTAACTTCAAATCCTTTATATTTTTTATCTGTAAACCCAATTATTGGCTTGCTAATGTCAACCCCAATTCTTAAACCATAGGGAGATTTATATATAATTGTATCCTTTTTTGATGTATTTTCTGTTTGTATTTGAGCGAAACTATTTGTCAATAAAAAGACAAACAAAATACTAATGAAATATTTTAATATGTGCTGATGCCTCATTATTTATTGTCGTTAAAGTTGAAGGTGTAAATGATTTTATCCAGCTACTATCAGAGGTTATAGTAACGTCATTAAAAATAGTTTTATATCCACAGGAGCGAGAAACATAAATATCTTCGGTTGTGTATTTTATAGTGAGCTTACTGTGTTTATTGCCGGTTTTATTTTCTGTAGCTGAATTTATTTTTAAATTATACACAGTTTCACTAGCATTTGTATTTAATGGAATAGAAATTGAATCTGTGGAAACGCTTTTATAAGCAGATAATGTATCTTTTTCTTCCGCCCAAACTGATAATAATTTAGCTTCTTTTAAGGCAGTTGTATCTGCATTGTCGTAAAAACGCAATACTAATTTAGGAGTGTTTGGCGATAGACAAATGTCATCTTTTTCGCAAGCTCCGATATAAATTGATAAAATTAAAAGTAATATGATATTTTTTTTCATTTATTGTGTAATTGCTAGTTTTTTACAGTGTGTTGTACTCTATGTTACAAAAAGTTATTGTAGGAATTGGTCTTTATTATATCAATTTTAAATTCTGCGTTTTGGTTTTTTGTGATAATAACACTATCAAAACCTAATCGGTCTAATTTTTCTATTGTTGCTAATTCTCCTTCTTCTAATTGTAAAACTTTTCTTAAAAGCCAATCGGATAATGCTTTGTTTGGACTAGTCATTAACGCTTTAGAGTTGTCTTGGCAAACTTTTGCTTTAAACACTTCTTTTGTTGGAATTTCTAATTTGAAATGCTCATCTCTTTTGGGGAAGAAATTTGGAAATTCTTTGTGAATATTTATGGGAATTGGAATGTAAATTTCGCCAATATCTCTTTTTCTTCCTCCTGCATTCCATTGGTTTAGTCCGCTTTTATCCATTTTACATGTATTCAAAAATAAAATCTCCAATTGTTTCACTATCTTTATCAAATTTCATAACAATTTTTGATGTCAATCCATCAATCCAATTAATAATTTCAGATTTTGTTGTCATTTTTTTTAAGAAATACAAAAGTTGGTTATCTTCATTAAAATCGTCTATAAAAAATAAAATATCCGTTTTAAAACTATCCGCATAATTATCAGGAATAGCATCTAACTGCACTTCTAAACTATACAATTTTCATCCCCAAATAAACTATCTATCAATAATTTTCTATGTATATACGCATCTCCTTTTTGCCACCACCCTTTTCTTCCATTATTTGGGAAAAAGTGGTCAAATAAATCCATTCTATTTTTTACAGTTCCTGTCGTTTCTGCAATATTACATTTTACGAAATATTCATAGAAAGAAGTTTTAGTTGTAAAACCAAATTCTTTTATAAAACCATTATTAAATTTTGACAAGCCATAACCTATTAAATTTAGAATTTCATAATTTTTATGTTTATTACCAATATTATCCATTTTTATGATGCTTGCATATATAATTTGCTATTTTGAAATATTTGATAAAATATGATTTTTAGTATTTTGCTTTGTTATATCTCCAAACGGAATCTCTCCGAAGTTTTCTCGATATGTTTTTTTTGCGACATCGTCCCATTCGCTTGTGTAAATACATTTCCCACCAACGTTTTGTAATGCTAATCTGAAACCACCAATTCCTGCAAATAGGTCAATAAATTTAAAAGTATAATCTTTTGGTGTTGGGAAAGGTACATTTTCAACTTCAAAAAGTAATTGCTGTAGAGCATTTTCTGCAACAATAGAAATATTATCGCCTTGTTTGTATTCGACAAAATTATCTAAAATTTTTATTGCATCATTCTTATAATGTTCTGAAACTCCGTTATTGTAATTGCGTAAATAATGTGTTATTACTGCTTTATCTTCTAGCTCAACAAGTCTAATTCGATAATTTTTACCATCAAATTCTTCAATACTTATTTTATGTTTTATCTTCATCAAATTTAAAATTATATTTTATTACAAAAGTAGTATTATATTTTATAAAATTGAATTGTGTAATCGTAAATCAAAAATCATATCTCTGTCTAACAGTTTCATACAAAAAAGCTCCACAGGCAACAGAAACGTTTAATGACTCAATTTTTCCTAATAAAGGAATTTTTGCTTTATAATCTGCCATTTTTAATACTGATAGATTTATTCCTCTGTGTTCAGAACCCATAATTATTGCGATAGGCTGATTAAAATTTACGTCAAAAATCGAGTCTTCAGTTTTTTCTGTGGCAGCGACGGTTTTTATTTCAGAAGATTGTAAAACAAACATAGCATCTTTAATATGATCTACTTTGCAAATAGGGACTTTAAAAGCAGCACCCGCAGATTTTTTGATAGTTTCTGCATTTATGGGAGCACTACCGTTTTTTTGTATAATAATTCCGTTTACACCAGTGCATTCAGCAGTTCTGATAATCGCTCCAAAGTTATGAACATCGGAGATTTGGTCTAATAATAGAAATAAAGGAGTTTTATTTTGCTCTAAAGTTTTTTCAATAAGTTCCTCTAAATCATAAAATTCTACAGGAGAAATTTGTGCAACTGCACCTTGATGATTGTTGCGTCTTGAAAGACGGTCTAATTTTTCTACAGGAACTAAGCTTGTAGAAATACTATGTTTTTTAATCAAAGTGGTTAACTCTGAAAACAGATGCCCTTTTAATTCTTTCTGCAAATACACTTTGCTAATTGTATTTTCGCTATCAATGGCTTCTATAATCGCCCTGATACCAAAGATATTTGTCATTTCATTCATTTTGTAAATGTATAATAAATTTAGGTTATGGGTAAGTTTTTGCGTACTTTTGTTTTTTTTAAAACACCTTTATTAATACCGTCTTAAATGATTTTTAAGAAACTAAAAGAACTATTTATTCAAAGAAAATTTGAAAAAAAGTTACGATTAAGCTCCAAAAACAGAGTCTATAATACTAATAAAATACGTTCTGTTGGGATTATAACAACAGATGAATTTTTATCTAATTCCGATATTGAAAAAAGGCTTTACAACGTTATGGAGAACGTAAAAACTTTTCATATTTACAGTTATAGAAAACTCAGTAAATCGGGTAATTATTTTACAAAAAAAAATATAAATTGGAAAGGTGAAATTTCAGACATTAACTTAAAAAGTTTTTTAGATAATCCTTTTGATTTATTAATAGGATATTTTAATGAAAAACATTTGTATTTAGAATTTGTAACCTTAAAATCTAAAGCAACATTTAAAATCGGTTTTGCTGGAGTTAATGATAAACTGTTTGATTTAGTAATTGCAGAAAAAATAGAAAATGATATTAGTTTTACAAATGAGATTCGCAAGTATTTAGAATCATTGAGTAAAGTTTAAACTTAAGCACGGTATATAAATCAGTTATATTTAACGCGATAATTCAAATAATCCAATTCTATATTTAACAATACTCCGTTAAATTTTCAAGCAACTTTAGCCCCATAATATAATATTTCTTTAATTTTATCTTTATTTTTACGCAAGTTTGGTTTAATACCGAACACGTTAAAAAATCTATTTAGCAGTAACTCATTGTGGTACATAGTTTTAATATCAGCCATAGAAAATGCTCCCCTTTAGTCTCTGGGGATAGATATCCAGTGAGTAATCTTGACAATGATTCAGTCTAGTATGCTGTTTAGCATCCCTTGAATGTAAACTATTATTTGAAATCGAGTACAGTAGTATTTTAAGAACATCTCTGCTGATAGGTTTAAATCTGTACAAAAATATAGTTTACGTTTCCATTTTCCTTTTTTGTTAGGTGCTTCATATTTATTGACTTTTAGTAAAGTACAAATATAAGACTTAATAAGGAGCAAAAGAGCGAAGACTTATAAACGAATATTAATCATATAAAAATACTCCTAAAAGTTGCATTTACTAATTGAATCTAAGGAATCTACCAGGATTTATTTTCAGATAAACACAGCGGTACAGAAAGAAAAAAATATTCTTTAGTTTTGTTCAATTATAATCTGACAGTAATTCAATATAATGAACCAAATAATAAAAGTAATTATTCCCGCGTACAACGAGGAAAGTTCTATCTCAAATGTAATAAATGATATTCCAGCAATTGTTGATGAAGTAATTGTAATCAGCAATAACTCTACTGATAGCACTGAAAAAAGTGCCTTAAATTCTGGAGCAACTGTCTTAAAAGAAAACCGAAAAGGCTACGGATATGCCTGCTTAAAAGGAATGGATTACGTTTCTAAACAAGAAACAAAACCAGATATTATTGTTTTTTTAGACGGAGATTATTCAGATTATCCCGAGCAGCTAACAGAAATTATATCACCAATTATAGAAAATAACGTAGATTTTGTAATCGGTACTCGTGTAAAACGACTACGAGAGCAAGGGGCTATGACTCCGCAACAAATATTCGGAAATTGGTTAGCTACATTTTTAATGCGATTGTTTTTTAACGCAAAATTTTCGGATTTAGGTCCTTTTAGAGCGATTAAATACAATAAATTGCTTGCACTAAAAATGGAAGACAAAACCTACGGATGGACTGTTGAGATGCAATTAAAAGCACTAAAACAACAGCTAATATACGTTGAAATTCCAGTAAAATACAGAAACAGAATTGGTGTATCAAAAGTTTCTGGTACGGTAAAAGGAAGTATCTTTGCAGGGATTAAAATTTTAGGTTGGATATTTAAATACAGTTTTAAATAATGATTGTTGAATACAGTATTATAGTCGTTTACTCCATTGCATTGATATTAATTTTTATCTACTCATTGGCTCAATTAAATTTATTATTTAATTATCTGAGTGTGTGTAAAATTAAAGAAAACTGCCCTAAATTTGATTTAAACAAATCTGATGAAATTCCGTTTGTAACTGTACAATTGCCTGTTTTTAACGAGTTATACGTTATGGAACGCTTGCTTATTAATATCAGTAAATTAAACTATCCAAAAAACAAATTAGAAATACAAGTTTTAGATGATTCTACTGATGAGTCTGTAATTTCTACCGCAAAACAGATTAAAGAAATTCAAAAAACAGGAATAGATATTAAGCATATCAGGCGAGAAAATCGACAAGGATTTAAGGCTGGTGCCTTAAAAGAGGGTTTAAAAATTGCTAAAGGAGAATTTATTGCAATTTTTGATGCCGATTTTTTACCAAAAGAAAACTGGCTGTTAAAAACGATTCCATACTTTAAAAATCCCGAAATTGGAGTTGTACAAACACGATGGGGACATATAAATAGAAATTATTCAATCTTAACAAAAATTCAAGCATTTGCTTTAGATGCACATTTTACTTTAGAGCAAGTAGGTAGAAATAGCAAAGGGCATTTTATAAATTTTAATGGAACAGCTGGTATTTGGAGAAAAAAATGTATTTATGACGCAGGAAATTGGGAAACAGACACCCTAACTGAAGATTTAGATTTAAGCTACCGAGCACAACTAAAAAACTGGAAGTTTAAGTATTTAGAAAATGTAGAAACTCCCGCCGAATTACCTGTGATAATAAGTGCAGCTCGTACACAGCAATTTAGGTGGAATAAAGGCGGTGCAGAGACTTTTCAAAAAATGGCAAAACGAATTATTCTAAGCAAAAAAACACCATTCAAATCTAAAATTCACGGACTATTGCACCTGCTAAATAGCTCTATGTTTTTAAGCATCTTTATTGTAGCCGTTTTAAGTATTCCTATGCTGTATATAAAAAATGAATACGCTTATCTGAAATCTTACTTTTATATGATGGGTTTCTTTGTGATTAGCTCCGTAATATTTTTTATATGTTATTGGTTTATGTACAAAAAAATATACGGTAGCGGATTTAAAAAATTTCTTAATTATACAAGTGCTTTTTTTATCTTTTTTTCCGTTGCAATGGGGTTTTCTTTACACAATACTATCGCTGTTTTAGAAGGATATTTTGGTAAGAAAAGTGATTTTATAAGAACTCCCAAGTTCAATATAAAAACGCTAAAAGACAACTGGAAAAACAACAAGTATATCAATAAAAAAATACCTATAAATGTTGTTTTTGAAGGACTTTTGGTCTTGTATTTTGTGTTTGGAATGTACAGTGCATTTGTAGTCGGAGACCAAGGAGGAGATTTTGGATTATTCCCATTTCATTTAATGCTGTTCTTCGGATTTGGCTACGTGTTCTTTAAATCTGTTTTCTCAAAAGTTTAATGATTTTTATCAAGAGAAATAACACCGTAGTTCTTACTTTGGTAAGCGTTATTTTTTATTTTTTATTCGCTTATTTTTTAGAGAGAGCCGAATTCAACAAATTATTTATTTTATACTTAGGATTATTTTATTGTTTCTATTTTCTAATCCAAAAACACAAAAATAACTTCTCTTTTTTGGTGATAATTTTGATATTTTTTAGGCTGATATTCCTATTTGCTATTCCAAATTTATCACAAGATTTCTACCGTTTTATCTGGGACGGACGTATGATTTTTGAAGGATTAAACCCCTATTTATCTCTGCCCGAAACATTTATTAATCAACAAAATTACCCTGTAAACCAAGCGATATATTTATATTCAGGAATGGGTGACGCAAACGGAAGTCATTATACAAATTATCCACCAATTAATCAGTTTTGTTTTTTTATTGCGGCTTTATTTGCAAACAAAAGTATTTTAGGTTCGGTAATTGTAATGCGAATACTAATCATTCTATCAGATATTGGGATTATTTACTTTGGAAGAAAATTATTGAAAAAGTTAAATATACCAACTTACAATATTTTTTGGTATGCACTTAATCCACTTATAATTATAGAATTAACAGGGAACTTGCACTTTGAATCGGTAATGATTTTCTTTTTAGTGTGGAGCTTGTATAAATTATATCAGCAAAAATGGATTTGGGCTGCGATATTATTAGCGTGTTCAGTTTCTGTAAAATTGATTCCCTTGTTGTTTTTACCATTATTTTATCAATGGTTTATAAAGAAAAAACTTGCCTTCAGAATAACCAATTTTATTTCCTTTTATGCAATTATATTTTTTATAATACTGCTATTATTTGCTCCTTTTTACTCTCCTTATTTATTAGATAATTATTTCAACTCCATAGGATTATGGTTTAGAAGCTTTGAATTTAACGCAAGTTTATATTATGTTTTTAGAGAGATTGGCTACCTTTTTAGAGGATATAATGAAATTGCAGTCATAGGAAAAATTATACCTATTCTAACTACTTTGTTTTTGGTAATTATTACCTTTTTTAGAAAAAACAACACAATGAAACAATTAATAACTGCATTATTATTTGGACTGTCTTTCTACTATTTTACCACAACAACTTTTCATCCGTGGTATTTATCAACCTTGATAATTTTATCCGTTTTTACCAAATACCGTTTTCCTATCGTATGGAGTTTGGTTATTATTTTGAGTTACTCGGCGTATTCAATCAATATTTACAAAGAAAATCTATGGCTTGTCAGCTTAGAGTATTTGATTGTTTATGGCTTTTTGATTTATGAATTGTATATTAAAAAAATTATTACGTAATTTGCAAGTAGCATAAAATGCTTATATAACTTTAAAATTTAGCCCTAAAAATTGAAATTATGACCATAATTACCCCAAAACTATTGAAAAAGCCTTCCGGCATTTTATCCGCGACCCTGTCGCGCTTCCTTACCGCTTCTTTATTCGCCCTGCTGTTTATCGTTCAGCCGAGCAATGCCCAGAGCCCCCTGGTTCCCCCGGTAGCAAAAGCTGTTGTTGTCCCTAGCCCAGCGATAAATCTAAACCCGAGCAATGGGCGTGTGAAAGGCAACGTGCTCGTAACCCTTGACGGCAGTGGCAGCACCAATTCTGCCGGCGGAACAACCGGACTGACCTACGCCTGGACGCAATTATTCGGACCGATTGTTGCCCTGAGCGATGCCGATACCGCCCGCCCGTTCTTCACCACACCACAGCCGTCTATCGCCACACCAGGGCTTGTCTTTCGATTGACCGTGACCGACACAGCAACCACGCTAAGTCACTTCGCGTTTACCAGCGTAACTGTCCGGTCCCTAGCGGAAGGCGATACTGCATCCAGCCCCTCTGGTGCATCTGATCATCCCACTGCCCAGCAAGACGCCCCATCCCTTCCCAACCCAACCGTGTGCATGCGTCACGCCAAAGTTCAGGAAGTAATCATCCAAAATGTGCATGGCAAAAGTGCTTGTGGCGACATTACTGCGGCAGATTTGGCGGGAATTAACTCTTTAGTCCATACTGGCGGGTTTAATTTCGTCCCCCCAAAGAGAAGTGATTTTGCCGGTTTAACCACATTACTAAATCTCGAGATCTCCGGCAACAACAACTTCGGTGGCTTGACGACCCTCCCAGCGGATCTTTTTCAAGATCTGCCAGCACTGAGGAACTTGAATTTAACGAATAATCAATTAAGCACTTTGCCAATAGGTATCTTTGAGGGCTTATCCTTGATTGGTCTCACATTAGGCGGTAACCCGTGGGTTTCGTTGCCCACGAATATTTTTAACGAAATGGCTTCGGTTAGCCAAACCACACGAATGAGCGTTATGGGTCTCGCCCCCATCAATGCCGCATTGCCAGTCGCCAGTGGCACCATTCCAGCACAATCGTTAGCACGAACGGCTGACCCGCTCACCCTGGAGGTGGCTGCTTTCTTTAGCGACCCGGGCGACACCCTGACCTACACAGCCACGTCCGCTACCCCCGCCATTGCCAGCGTTGCCATCAGCGGCAGCACGCTAACCATTACGCCCGTAGCACTCGGCACAACCAACATCATGGTGACTGCCACTGACACCGCCGGGCAGCCGGTTACACAGACCTTTGCGCTTACGGTTAGCGGCGATGCGGCAGCCGTAGCCGCCCCGAATATCAGTATCAGCACAGCTACCGTAACGGCAACAGTAGGCACGGCTATTGCGGATATAACGATCGATTCAACAACAGGCGGCGGCGGTGCGGTTGCCAGCTATGGCATTGCCCCGGATATTGGCAATGGACTGTCATTTGACGCAACCACCGGCACCATTTCAGGTACGCCAACGGCGGTTGCAGAAGCAATCAGCTACATCATCACCGCCACTAATAGCGGTGGTTCGGATACCGCTACAGTAGCCATCACCGTGAATGATGCCACCAGTTTGACCTTGTCGTTACAAACAAATAATCAGCCGTTGACAAGCCACGTTGTTGGAAGGAATGATCTTACCGTAAACGCCACCGTTACCCTGGAGGGCGGCACCTCCACGACTGCCACCGAGGTGGCAATAACCATTGCCGGTAGCGGGATTGTGGGTGTAATCCCTTTTCGTGCCAGCAACTTCACCATCACCATCCCGGCAGGGCAGGCCAGTGCCAGTGCAAATTTCACGGTTACGCTACCTGAGAAACAAACAATTGATGCCTATGGCGATGAGACCATCACAGTTACCGCCACACCACCCACATCAGGACTTACGCCAAGCTCGGCAAGTTTCACGCTAACTGACACTATTGATGTCGTAGTAACCCATCGAGGTGCTCGATCACCGGTTGCGGAAGGAGATGCCGGGACGACTGATGTGACGATGCAAATAAAAATCGATATCGCCCAGCGGGGAGGGGAAGGCTCAACGAGCGGTGTGATCAAACAGCCAATGATGCTGGACTACGCTATTTCAGGTGATGGTGTTACCGCCACGGACATTACGTCTCGGACGGGTACGGTAACAATACCAAGCGACATAAAGCAGCCAATATTCACACTGCCCATCGTACTCGGCGATACGCTGGATGAGGATGATGAAAGCTTCACCATCACCTTAAGCAACCCCAGATTGACAACTACGGGGGCGGATTTTAGCGGGGATGTCACGAGCGAAGTTACTATTACTGATGACGATACCACCCAGATAGAGTTTGCCGATACCGGTATTGAGGTGGACGAGGGCGCGGGTAGTGCTACATTCACCATAGCACTGGCTCCACTTAACGCCTTTCCAGTAACAGTAAACTATGCGACTGCCGATGGCACTGCCGAAGCAGGCTCGGACTACACGGCGATAACAAGCGGAAGCATCACGATTCCAGCAATGAGCGCAAGTGCCGCTGTTAGTGTGCCAGTGATTGATGACCTGGATATCGAGGGCGATGAGACCTTTACCGTAAGGCTAACCAGCACAGACCGTGGCGAACTCGATACCGCCACCACCGCCACGGCGACAATCACCAATAACGACCCAACACCGTATGTTGTAACCGCGACAGCAAACCCACTCGGGGATAAGATTGAATTAGCATTCGCTGAGGCGATCACTAACACTGCAATGGTGACCGATTTTACCGTTTCAGGTGCGGCATCAAACCCGGCGGTAAGCGGTTTTAGCTTAAATACTGCGGCCACCATCCTGACCCTCGAACTTTCAGGCTTCATTCTCAGCAGTGAGACTACCACCCTGGCATACAACAAGGGCAGCGGAAGCATTACTAATGCAGATGGACGGGCTTTGGCAAGTTTTACCGGGCAAGCCGTCACCGTACTTACTTCATTGCCGTTACATGTACATGAAAGCGGTTTTAAGGCAACGGTAGCCAATGAGATAGAGCTGACTTTTGCTGGTTTTATCGCTATCGAAAACGCACGTCCCGCGGACTTTACGGTCATAAGAACGCCATCAACATCAAATCCAGTAGTAACCGCACTTAGAAAACTAAGGCCTGATATTGGGGCAGATAGGCTCATTCTAACGCTGTCGAAAAACATCGTGCAAGGCGATGTCCTTACTCTGTCCTACACCCGTACACAGGGCGGTATTCTGGGTACTGTTCCTGCCGGATTGCTGGCAAACTTTAGCGGGCAAGCCGTAATCAATGAAGTGCCAGCAGATACGAGCGCACCAGCAGCCCCGATTATTACGCCACCAAGCGTTACATCGGTTACTGAAGCGTCATTGACGCTTAGCGGCAGCGCTGATGCGGCAGCAAGCATCCAGCTATTGCGTGCTAATACTGAAATTCCTGGTGCCACCACAGATGCGGATACTAATGGCGACTGGTCAATAACCTTCGATTTGACGGAAGGCGAGAATCTAATCACCGCAACCGCAAGCGATGCCGCCGGTAACGTATCCGCCGCATCCGCTGCCGTTACCATTACGCTGGAGACAGCGGACACCACCGCCCCTGACGCACCGGTAATCACTCAACCAACAACGCCAACAAATGACGACAGCATAACCATTAGCGGCACAGCAGAAGCCGATGCCACGGTAACGCTGACCCAAAACGGCATTGTATTGACATCATCCACTGCCACTGCTGATGCCAATGGCGATTGGTCTATTGAGGTAACGCTGTCTGCTGATAATAATGGCGCCAACACATTCACGGCCACAGCGACGGATCAAGCAGGCAATGTCTCTGATTCTTCTACTGCGGTTACTGTAACGCTGGAGACAACGGACACCACCGCCCCTGACGCACCAGTCATTACGCCACCAACAACAACACTGCTTAGCGCGCCACTTGACTTCTTTCTCGACATTATGGGTACTGCTGAAGCGGGTTCCACTGTGCGGATATTCAGAGGCGGCTCTTTAGTTCGCACTGAAACCGCCAACGCAGAGGGAAGTTGGGCAATATTTATTGCGGATTTGGGTGATTTGCTTGAAGGCGCCAATGTGTTCACGGCAACCGCAACCGATGCTGCCGGCAACATATCACCGCCATCAGCCGCCGTTACCATCACGCTGGACACCACCCCACCCACTGTAAGCATCACATCCGCTTCCGGGGAGAGTGGCAGCACAGTTAGCAGCGCCACACTGCGCTATACAGCCACCTTTAGTGAGGCGGTTACTGGCTTTGAGCTATCTGATATTACGCTAACAGGCACGGCAAACGGAGGCAGTCCGGTTGCTTCTAATCTGGTTGCCGATGCTGATGGCAGCACATTCACCTTTGACGTAGTAAAAGGTAGCTCTGACGGCAGCGTCACCGTCTCCATTGCCGCCGATGTTGCCAAGGATAGGGCAGAGCATCCCAACACCGCTTCTAACGACTACAGCCTGACCATTAACACTGCGTCTCCCGCCGTAACCATCACCTCTACTTCTGGCGATAGTGGCGCCACGCTCAATATCGACACGCTCAGCTATACAGCCGCCTTTAGTGTGGCAGTTACTGGCTTTGAAGCTACCGAGATTGTGGTAACAGGCACGGCAAACGGAGGCAGTCCTGCCGTCTCTAACTTTGTTGCCAATGCTGATGGCAGCACATTCACCTTTGATGTGCTAAAAGGCAGCTCTGATGGCAGCGTCATTGTCTCCATTCCGGTTGATGTCGCACAGGGTGATGGCGGCGGCAACATCGCTTCTAACCTGTATAGCTTGACCATTGACACCACCAACCCGCCAAAACCCGTTATTACCACTGAAGCGCAATCGGTCAACACGGCACAATTTAGGCTTCGTGGCACCGCTGATGCGGACGTTACTACGCTGAAATTATTCAGACGGCAGAGTGATATTGCCACGATAAACGTAAATAGCAACGGTATTTGGGGGGTAACGGTAAACCTGAGCGTCGAATTCAACGGCGCCAACGAGTTCACGGTAACCGCAACCGATGCCGCCGGCAACACAGCAACATCAACAGCCGTTACCATCACGCTAGACACCACGTCACCGCCAGCCCCGGTTATTACTGCCAGCGCATTCACCAACACAGCCGCATTCACGCTAACCGGCACCACTGAGGCGGGATCAATAACGGCAATATCACAGGAAGGTGTTTTTATTGACAGGGCAGACGTAACGGGTAGCCATTGGACGCTTGAAGTAACGCTAACCGAAGGTGTCAACACCTTCACCGCACGAGCACAAGATGCTGCCGGCAACTCATCGCCCCACTCCGAAGCGGCTACCATCACGCTGGACACCACGCCACCGGCAGCACCGCTTATTACGCCACCAACTGACGATTTGGTCACCGAAGCATCATTGACGCTTAGCGGCAGTGCTGAGGTAGGAGCAAGCATCCAGCTATTGCGCGCTGGCAATGTAATTATTGGCGCCACCATAGATGCGGATACTAATGGCGACTGGTCAATAACCTTCAATTTGATGGAAGGCGAGAATGTAATCACCGCAACCGCAAGCGATGCCGCCAGCAACCTATCAGAAGTATCCAATGCCGTTACCATCACGCTGGACACCACCGCACCGGCAGCCCCGGTTATTACGGCACCAGCAGCCGACACCACGGTCAACACAGCTGCATTCACACTTGAAGGCACCACTGAAGCAGGTGCCACGGTCGATGTACTCAAAGATGGCACCTCCATTGGTGCGGCAATCGTAACGGATACTGACTGGACGTTTGCTACAACGCTAACGGAAGGAGCCAACCTATTCACCGCAACCGCAACCGATGCCGCCGGCAACGTATCAGTAGCATCCGCTGCGGTTACCATCACGCTGGATGCCACCGCACCGGCAAAACCAATTATTACGCCACCAACTGACGATTTGGTCAACGATGCCTCATTCACGCTTAACGGCACCACTGAGGCGGCAGCAAGCATCCAGCTATTGCGCGCTGGCAATGTAATTACGGGTGCCACCACAGATGCGGATACTAATGGCGACTGGTCAATAACCTTCGATTTGACGGCAGGCGATAATGTAATCACCGCAACCGCAAGCGATGCCGCCGGCAACCCATCAACCCCATCCGATGCGGTTACCATCACGCTAGACATGGAAGCACCAGTCATCAGCTTGCTGGGCAGTGCGGCACTATCCATCGCAAAGGGCAATACCTATACCGATGCCGGGGCCACGGCAAGCGACGATACCGATGGGGATATTACGGCTTCAATTACACCAACCATTACCTTCAATGGCAATACTGTCGCTACCGTAGATAGCAATATAGTAGGCGTTTACACCATCACCTATAACGTCTCTGATGCGGCGGGCAATGCGGCAACAGCAGTTAGCCGAGTGGTCACGGTGGCGGAGGCGATAAACATAGCAACCAGTTCTCAGGACCCTACGGTAATAACAGCAGGAAATAAAATAAGGGTGGTCTTTTTTGAACCGCTCACTATCACCGCAGTAGCGGGCGACTTTACCGTATCAGGCGCGCCATCAGGCACCACAGTGACCGCGCTTGCTGTAGGCAGTAATAATGGTCATTTGATTCTCACTCTGTCAGGAACAATTGCCAAAAACGCAGTGGTGAATCTGGCATACACCCAAACAGCCGGTAGCATTAGCACAGCCAGCGGCATTCTTGCCGACTTTTCTGGCGCAAGGGTATTAACTAACAATATACAGGCAGTTGCCCCAGAGGTAGAGACAGCACGGGTTAGTGCGGATGGCAGAGCCATCATTCTGACCTTTGACAAAGACATAACCCTCAATAGCGTATCCAATAGTCGTTTTGCAGTAAGGGTGGGGGGCGCTTCCTTTCAGGGCGGCGGCGGCGTAACCGGGCTGAGTGCAACTGGAAAAGAGCTTACCGTCAGCCTGGCTACCGCCATTGCGCGTGGTATGGCGGTAACACTGGCATACATCGCACCAACAGCAGCACAGAGCGGTACTATTACCGGTGCTGACGGCAGCGTAGTTGCGGCGTTTAACCCTCTGGCAGTCACGAACACCGGCCATGCGGTTGACCAACCCACCATTACGCCACCCGCCATGACGCTGGTCAACACAGCATCATTAACGCTGAGTGGCATGGGCCGGGCAGGCTCCAATGTGCAACTATGTAGAGGTGTTACATTTAGTGTTGGTAGCGCAACCGTAGATGCAAACGGTGACTGGACAGCTGAGGTGATGTTAGTCGGGGATGAAAACAGCATTACAGTACAGCCAGAAGGAGAATGCTCGCCAGCAGCGCAGGGTCGCTCCGCAGCGATTGTCATTGTGCAGGATACTTTTCCGCCGTCAGGTCCTGTTATTCAAACCTCAGCGCAAACGTTTAGCGTGGCACCCGATTCTATCAATATCGAGGGTAGTGCTGATACGGGTTCCACTGTAGCACTATTTAGAGGGGCTGAATCGGTTGGCACTGCAACCGTAACAGATGGCAGCTGGACAATATCGGTTACGTCATTGATTGAAGGTGCCAACGTGTTCACCGCAACCGCAACCGATGCTGCCGGCAACGTATCAGCAGTATCCAATGCCGTTACCCTCACGCTGGACACTACCGCACCTGCTGTAAGCATCACCTCTGCTTCCGGGGAGAGTGGCAGCACAGTCAGCAGCGGCACACTGCGCTATACAGCCACCTTTAGTGAGGTGGTTACTGGCTTTGAGCTATCTGATATTACGCTAACAGGCACGGCAAACGGAGGCAGTCCGGTTGCCTCTAACTTGCAAGGTACGGGTGCGGTTTACACCTTTGACGTGCAAAAAGGCAGCACTGACGGCAGCGTTACCGTCTCCATCGCCGCCGGTGTTGCAATGGATAGTGCTGAGCATTCCAACATCGCTTCTAACGACTACAGCCTGACCATTAACACCGCGTCTCCCGCCGTAAGCATCACCTCTATTTCTGGGGTGAGTGGCGGCATAGTCAGCAGTGGCACACTACGCTATACAGCCACCTTTAGTGTGGCAGTTAGCGACTTTGTTGTCGGCGATATTACGGTAGCAGGCACGGCAGGTGTTACCTCTGCAAGCAATTTTGCTGCAAACGCTGACAGCACAATATTCACCTTTGACGTGCTAAGAGGCAACTCTGACGGCAGCGTCATCGTCTCCATTGCCGCTGGTGTCGCACAGGGTAACGGGCAGGACAACATCGCCTCTAATCAGCACACATTGACCATTGACACCAGCGTTCCGGCAAAACCGGTTATTACCACTGAAGCACAATCGGTCAACCCGGCACGATTTACGCTTCGTGGCACTGCGGATATGGACGTTACCAGCGTGGAGCTATTCAGAGGTATTGCTTCTCAAGGCGCGATACCGGTAACAGCCGGTGTTTGGGAGAAAACGATAACGCTAAACTTCGCATTCAACGGCGCCAACGTGTTCACGGTAATCGCAAGCGATGCCGCCGGTAACGTATCAGCCGTATCCGATGCCGTTACCATCACGCGCGATGCCACCGCACCGCTCATCGTGTCTATGACATCGACCGCACAAAGCCCAACTTCGCTTAACCCTATCCCAATTACTGTATCGTTCTCCGAGCCAGTAACCGGACTTGACGCATCTGACATAACAGTCACTAACGGCACAGTAACCAACGGCAACATACAAAGCGCTGGCGCATCTTACGCTTTTGGCATAACCCCAACTGCCGATGGTGCTATTACAGTGAACATCCCTGCAGCGGCGGTTGTTGATGCCGCCGGCAATTCAAACACGGCTGCTGCACCACAATTTACCATTACATCGGATAGAACCGCACCTACAGTAGCCATTAGCACGCAAGCACAAACGGTCAGCACAGCCGCATTCACGCTTACAGGCACCACTGAAGCAGGTGCCACGGTTGAGGTATTCAAAGGCGGCACTTCCATTGGTGCGGCAAGCGTAACGGGTACTAGCTGGACGTTTGACGTAACGCTAACGGAAGGAGCCAACGCATTCACGGCAACCGCAACTGATACTGCTGGCAACACAGCAGACGCAACCGTTAGCATCACGCTGGACACCCCACCAGTCATCAGCTTGCTGGGCAGTGCGGCACTATCCATCGCAAAGGGCAATACCTATACCGATGCCGGGGCAATGGCAAGCGACACCACCGATGGGAATATTACGGCTTCAATCACAAGCACCATTACCTTCAATGGCGGCACTGTCGCTGCCGTAGATACCAATGCAGTAGGCGTTTACACCATCACCTATAACGTATCCGATGCGGCGGGCAATGCGGCAACAGCGGTTAGCCGAGTGGTCACGGTGGTGGAGGCGATAAACATAGCAACCAGTTCTCAGGACCCTACGGTAATAACAGCAGGAAATAAAATAAGGGTGGTCTTTTTTGAACCGCTCACTATCACCGCAGTAGCGGGCGACTTTACCGTATCAGGCGCGCCATCAGGCACCACAGTGACCGCGCTTGCTGTAGGCAGTAATAATGGTCATTTGATTCTCACTCTGTCAGGAACAATTGCCAAAAACGCAGTGGTGAATCTGGCATACGCCCAAACAGCCGGTAGCATTAGCACAGCCAGCGGCATTCTTGCCGACTTTTCTGGCGTAAGGGTATTAACTAACAATATACAGGCAGTTGCCCCAGAGGTAGAGACAGCACGGACTATACAGGTTGTTAATAATATGGGCGACACCACCACAGACATCATTCTAACCTTTGACAAAGACATAACCCTCAATAGCGTATCCAATAGTCGTTTTGCAGTAAGGGTGGGGGGCGCTTCCTTTCAGGGCGGCGGCGGCGTAACCGGGCTGAGTGCATCTGGAAAAGAGCTTACCGTCAGCCTGGCTACCGCCATTGCGCATGGTATGGCGGTAACACTGGCATACATCGCACCAACAGCAGCACAGAGCGGTACTATTACCGGTGCTGACGGCAGCGTAGTTGCGGCGTTTAACCCTCTGGCAGTCACGAACACCGGCCAGGCGGTTGACCGACCCACCATTACGCCACCTACCATGACGCTGGTCAACACAGAATCATTAACGCTGAGTGGCACGGGCCGGGCAGGCTCCAATGTGCAGCTATGTAGAGATTTATTAGTTAGTGTTGGTAGCGCAACCGTAGATGCGGACGGTGACTGGACAACTGAGGTGATGTTAGTCGGGGATGAAAACAGCATTACAGTACAGCCAGAAGGAGAGTGCTTGGCAGCAGCGCAGGGTCGCTCCGAAGCGATTGTCATTGTGCAGGATACTTTTCCGCCGTCAGGTCCTGTTATTCAAACCTCAGCGCAAACGTTTAGCGTGGCACCCAATTCTATCAATATTGAGGGTACTGCTGATGCGGGTTCCACTGTAGCGCTATTTAGAGGGGCTGAATCGGTTGGCACTGCAACCGTAACAGATGGCAGCTGGACAATAGTGGTTACGGCGTTGATTGAAGGTGCCAACGTGTTCACCGCAACCGCAACCGATACTGCCGGCAACGTATCAGCAGTATCCAATGCCGTTACCCTCACGCTGGACACTACCGCACCTGCTGTAAGCATCACCTCTGCTTCCGGGGTGAGTGGCGGCATAGTCAGCAGCGCCACACTGCGCTATACAGCCACCTTTAGTGAGGTGGTTACTGGCTTTGAGCTATCTGATATTACGCTAACAGGCACGGCAAACGGAGGCAATCCGGTTGCCTCTAACTTGCAAGGTACGGGTGCGGTTTACACCTTTGACGTGCTAAAAGGCAGCACTGACGGCAGCGTCACCGTCTCCATTGCCGCCAGTGTTGTAATGGATAGTGCTGGGCATTCCAACACCGCTTCTAACGACTACACCCTGACCATTAACACCGCGTCTCCCGCCGTAAGCATCACCTCTGCTTCTGGGGTGAGTGGCGGCATAGTCAGCAGCGCCACACTAAGCTATACAGCCACCTTTAGTGTGGCAGTGACTGGCTTTGATGCTGCCGATATTACGGTAGCAGGCACGGCAGGTGTTACCTCTGCAAGCAATTTTGCTGCAAACGCTGACAGCACAATATTCACCTTTGACGTGCTAAGAGGCAACTCTGACGGCAGCGTCATCGTCTCCATTGCCGCCGATGTCGCACAGGGTAACGGGCAGGACAACATCGCCTCTAATCAGCACACATTGACCATTGACACCAGCGTTCCGGCAAAACCGGTTATTACCACTGAAGCACAATCGGTCAACCCGGCACGATTTACGCTTCGTGGCACTGCGGATATGGACGTTACCAGCGTGGAGCTATTCAGAGGTATTGCTTCTCAAGGCGCGATACCGGTAACAGCCGGTGTTTGGGAGAAAACGATAACGCTAAACTTCGCATTCAACGGCGCCAACGTGTTCACGGTAATCGCAAGCGATGCCGCCGGTAACGTATCAGCCGTATCCGATGCCGTTACCATCACGCGCGATGCCACCGCACCGCTCATCGTGTCTATGACATCGACCGCACAAAGCCCAACTTCGCTTAACCCCATCCCAATTACTGTATCGTTCTCCGAGCCAGTAACCGGACTTGACGCATCTGACATAACAGTCACTAACGGCACAGTAACCAACGGCAGCATACAAAGCGCTGGCGCATCTTACGCTTTTGGCATAACCCCAACTGCTGATGGAACTATTACAGTGAACATCCCGGCAGCGGCGGTTGTTGATGCCGCCGGCAATTCAAACACGGCTGCTGCACCACAATTTACCATTACATCGGATAGAACCGCACCTACAGTAGCCATTAGCACGCAAGCGCAAACGGTCAGCACAGCCGCATTCACGCTTGCAGGCACCACTGAAGCAGGTGCCACGGTTGAGGTATTCAAAGGCGGCACTTCCACTGGTGCGGCAAGTGTAACGGGTATTAACTGGACGTTTGACGTAACGCTAACGGAAGGAGCCAACGCATTCACCGCGACCGCAACTGATACTGCTGGCAACACAGCAGACGCAACCGTTAGCATCACGCTGGACACCACCACTGCCCCAAGTATCAGTATCAGCCCCAATACAGTAACGGCAACAGCGGGTACGGCTATTGCGGATATAACTATTACTTCAACTGGCGATGCGGTTACCAGCTATAGCATCGCCCCGGATATTGAGAATGGACTGTCATTTGACACAAGCACTGGCACTATTTCAGGTACGCCAACGGCGGTTGCAGAAGCAATTACCTACACCATCACCGCCACTAATACGGCTGGTACAGCGACCGCTACAGTAGCCATCACCGTCGAGGCAGCAGCGGACACCACGCCACCGGCAGCACCGCTTATTACGCTACCAACTGACAATTTGGTCACCGAAGCATCATTGACGCTTAGCGGCAGTGCTGAGGTGGGAGCAAGCATCCAGCTATTGCGTGGTGGGACTGCAATTACAAGTGCCACCATAGATGCTGATACTAATGGCGACTGGTCAATAACCTTCGATTTGACGGAAGGCGAGAATCTAATCACCGCCACCGCAACCGATGCCGCCGGCAACGTATCAGTAGCATCCGCTGCCGTTAGCATTACGCTGGACACCACCGCACCGGCAGCACCGGTTATTACCACAGCTGTTGTAACACCACCAAGCTTAATAGTAACCACCACAACACCATTCACTGTTGCTGGCACCGCTGAGGCGGGAGCAGAGGTAGCAATATTTCGTCTTCGGCAGATTCGCCGCGGCCCCGTTAGCACTATCCAACGTGTCCCTAATGGTACCGTAACGGCTGATAATAACGGCGACTGGACAGCGCCCATTTCGTTGACTGAGGGTGTATCACGCTTCGTAGCAGTCGCAACCGATGCCGCTGGCAATGTATCAGCAGACTCCATTCAGTTTGACATCAAACTGGATACCACCGCACCCACAGTAAACAGCCTTACATCGACTGCCGGGGCGGATGGTGCCACAGTAGAGACCCGCACACTGCACTACGAAGTCGCATTTGGTGAGTTCGTTAGCGGCTTTACAGCCAACTCGATTACGGTAGGGGGTTCGGCAGGGGGTTCGGTAACCAGCGTTTCTGGAGACCCTGCTGTGAGAGCCGATTTTTACGAATTTGATGTAGAAGCCACCAACGACGGCAGCGTTATCGTATCCATCGCCGCCGGTGCTGTACAGGATATTGCTGGTACTGGCAACATCGCTTCCAGCGCACACACATTGACCATTGATGCCATTGATGCCCCGAGTATCAGTATCAGCCCCGCTACCGTAACCGTAATGGCAGGCACGGCTATTGCGGATATAACTATCACTTCAACGGGCGATGATGTTGTCAGCTATGGCATCGCCCCGGATATTGAGAATGGACTGTCATTTGACACAAGCACTGGCACTATTTCAGGTACGCCAACGGCGGTTGCAGAAGCAATTACCTACACCATCACCGCCACTAATACGGCTGGTACAGCGACCGCTACAGTAGCCATCACCGTCGAGGCGGCAGCGGACACCACGCCACCGGCAGCACCGCTTATTACGTCACCAACTGACAATTTGGTCACCGAAGCATCATTGACGCTTAGCGGCACTGCTGAGGTGGGAGCAAGCATCCAGCTATTGCGTAGTGGGACTGCAATTACAAGTGCCACCATAGATGCGGATACTAATGGCGACTGGTCAATAACCTTCGATTTGACGGAAGGCGATAATGTAATCACCGCCACCGCAAGCGATACCGCCGGTAACGTATCAGTAGCATCCGCTGCCGTTAGCATCACGCTGGACACCACCGCACCGGCACAACCGGTTATTACCACAGCTGTTGTAACACCACCAAGCTTAATAGTAACCACCACAACACCATTCACTGTTACTGGCACCGCTGAGGCGGGAGCAGAGGTGGCAATATTTCGTCTCCGGCAGATCCGCCGCGGCCCCGTTAGCACTATCCAACGTGTCCCTAATGGTACCGTAACGGCTGATAATAACGGCGGCTGGACAGCGCCCATTTCGTTGACTGAGGGTGTATCAAACTTCGTAGCAGTCGCAACCGATGCCGCCGGCAATGTATCAGCAGACTCCATTCAGTTTGACATCAAACTGGATACCACCGCACCCACAGTAAACAGCCTTACATCGACTGCCGGGGCAGATGGTGCCACAGTAGAGACCCGCACACTGCACTACGAAGTCGCATTTGGTGAGTTCGTTAGCGGCTTTACAACCAACTCGATTACGGTAGGGGGTTCGGCAGGTGGTTCGGTAACCAGCGTTTCTGGAGACCCTGCTGTGAGAGCCGATTTTTACGAATTTGATGTAGAAGCCACCAGCGACGGCAGCGTTATCGTATCCATCGCCGCCGGTGCTGTACAGGATATTGCTGGTACTGGCAACATCGCTTCCAGCGCACACACATTGACCATTGATGCCATTGATGCCCCGAGTATCAGTATCAGCCCCGCTACCGTAACCGTAATGGCAGGCACGGCTATTGCGGATATAACTATCACTTCAACTGGCGATGATGTTGTCAGCTATGGCATCAACCCAGCCATTGGCAATGGACTGTCGTTTGACGCAAGCACTGGCACCATTTCAGGCACGCCAGATGCGGCTGCACCTGAAATCATTTACACCATCACCGCCACCAATACGGCTGGTACAGCGACCGCTACAGTAGCCATCACCGTCGAGGCGGACACCACGCCACCGGCAGCACCGGTTATTACCACAGCTGTTGTAACACCACCAAGCTTAATAGTAACCACCACAACACCATTCACTGTTACTGGTACCGCTGAGGCGGGAGCAGAGGTAGCAATATTTCGTCTCCGGCAGATTCGCCGCGGCCCCATTAGCACTATCCAACGTGTCCCTAATGGTACCGTAACGGCTGATAATAACGGCGACTGGACAGCGCCCATTTCGTTGACTGAGGGTGTATCACCCTTCGTAGCAGTCGCAACCGATGCCGCCGGCAATGTATCAGCAGACTCCATTCAGTTTGACATCAAACTGGATACCACCGCACCCACAGTAAACAGCCTTACATCGACTGCCGGGGCGGATGGTGCCACAGTAGAGACCCGCACACTGCACTACGAAGTCGCATTTGGTGAGTTCGTTAGCGGCTTTACAGCCAACTCGATTACGGTAGGGGGTTCGGCAGGTGGTTCGGTAACCAGCGTTTCTGGAGACCCTGCTGTGAGAGCCGATTTTTACGAATTTGATGTAGAAGTCACCAACGACGGCAGCGTTATCGTATCCATCGCCGCCGGTGCTGTACAGGATATTGCTGGTATTGGCAACATCGCTTCCAGCGCACACACATTGACCATTGATGCCATTGATGCCCCGAGTATCAGTATCAGCCCCGCTACCGTAACCGTAATGGCAGGCACGGCTATTGCGGATATAACTATCACTTCAACGGGCGATGATGTTGTCAGCTATGGCATCGCCCCGGATATTGAGAATGGACTGTCATTTGACACAAGCACTGGCACTATTTCAGGTACGCCAACGGCGGTTGCAGAAGCAATTACCTACACCATCACCGCCACTAATACGGCTGGTACAGCGACCGCTACAGTAGCCATCACCGTCGAGGCGGCAGCGGACACCACGCCACCGGCAGCACCGCTTATTACGTCACCAACTGACAATTTGGTCACCGAAGCATCATTGACGCTTAGCGGCACTGCTGAGGTGGGAGCAAGCATCCAGCTATTGCGTAGTGGGACTGCAATTACAAGTGCCACCATAGATGCGGATACTAATGGCGACTGGTCAATAACCTTCGATTTGACGGAAGGCGATAATGTAATCACCGCCACCGCAAGCGATACCGCCGGTAACGTATCAGTAGCATCCGCTGCCGTTAGCATCACGCTGGACACCACCGCACCGGCACAACCGGTTATTACCACAGCTGTTGTAACACCACCAAGCTTAATAGTAACCACCACAACACCATTCACTGTTACTGGCACCGCTGAGGCGGGAGCAGAGGTGGCAATATTTCGTCTCCGGCAGATCCGCCGCGGCCCCGTTAGCACTATCCAACGTGTCCCTAATGGTACCGTAACGGCTGATAATAACGGCGGCTGGACAGCGCCCATTTCGTTGACTGAGGGTGTATCAAACTTCGTAGCAGTCGCAACCGATGCCGCCGGCAATGTATCAGCAGACTCCATTCAGTTTGACATCAAACTGGATACCACCGCACCCACAGTAAACAGCCTTACATCGACTGCCGGGGCAGATGGTGCCACAGTAGAGACCCGCACACTGCACTACGAAGTCGCATTTGGTGAGTTCGTTAGCGGCTTTACAACCAACTCGATTACGGTAGGGGGTTCGGCAGGGGGTTCGGTAACCAGCGTTTCTGGAGACCCTGCTGTGAGAGCCGATTTTTACGAATTTGATGTAGAAGCCACCAGCGACGGCAGCGTTATCGTATCCATCGCCGCCGGTGCTGTACAGGATATTGCTGGTACTGGCAACATCGCTTCCAGCGCACACACATTGACCATTGATGCTATTCATGCCCCGAGTATCAGTATCAGCCCCGCTACCGTAACCGTAATGGCAGGCACGGCTATTGCGGATATCACTATCACTTCAACTGGCGATGCGGTTACCAGCTATAGCATCGACCCAGCCATTGGCAATGGACTGATGTTTGACACAACCACTGGCACCATTTCAGGCACGCCAGATGCGGCTGCACCTGAAATCATTTACACCATCACCGCCACTAATACGGCTGGTACAGCGACCGCTACAGTAGCCATCACCGTCGAGGCGGACACCACGCCACCGGCAGTCGCGATTACTACCCCAGCACAAACAGTAAATGCTGATTCACTTGAGTTTCATGCTGGTGGACTTTCGGTATTCACGCTTATGGGTACTGCTGAGGTAGGTTCTACTGTGGAGATATTCAGAGAAAATGTCTCTCATGGCTCTGCACCAGTAACGGATAGTGGCATTTGGACTAAAACTGTTACAGTGTTCTTAGAAGGCACCAACGAGTTCAAGGCAACCGCAACTGATACTGCTGGCAACACAGCAGACGCAACCGTTACTATTACGCGGGACACTGCCGCCCCGACAGTCGCGATTACTACCACAGCACAAACGGTCAACGATGCCGCATTCACGCTTACCGGCACCGTTGAGGCGGGTGCCACGGTTGATGTACTCAAAGCAGGCAATTCCATTGGTGCCGCAAGCGTAACGGGTATTAACTGGACGTTTGCTACAACGCTAACGGAAGGAGCCAACCTATTCACCGCAACCGCAAGCGATGCCGCCGGTAACGTATCCGCCGCATCCGCTGTGGTTAGCATTACGCTGGACAGTACCACAGACCAAACAAAACCGACCATACAGATAACATCTGCTGCAACAAGTCCAACGAACACCAATCCAATCCCAATCAATCTACTATTCTCGGAACCGCTGACCGGATTTGAAGAATCTGATATTAGCGTTAGCGGCGGAGTTATAACGGCAGGTTCATATGAGATCATTGATGCCGTTTCCGACGATGGCGTTGATCCTGCTCGTTTTACGATAACACCATCTGCTGATGGACTAATTACCGTGGGCATTGCTGCTGACGCAGCGCAAGACTCTGCCACAAACGGAAACCCTGCTGCATCATTTGACATTACTTATGATGGAACAGCACCCAGCGTAAGCATTACATCCGACTCCGGGAACAATGGAAACTCAGTCGAAGCCGCCACACTAAGCTATACAGCCACTTTTAGTGAGGATGTTACTGGCTTTGAGGTCGGCGGTATTACGGTTACAGGCACAGCAGGTGTTACCTCTGCAACCAACTTTATGGCAGTCTCTGCAACTGTTTACACCTTTGATGTGTTCAGAGGCGCCCCTGATGGAACCGTTATCGTATCCATTGCCAAAGATAGTGCTATGGATAGTGCTGGTAATGGCAACACCGCTTCTGATGGATTCGTATTCACCATTCGCACCCCCTTAACCATCACCAGCATGGCACAAACCGTCAACGTAAATTCATTCACACTTACTGGAACTGCCAGGCCAGAGTCTGATTTGACCGTGTTACACCGCGTCGGTACTAGCTCTGCTCCAGAAATAACGCTAACCACAACGACCACTAATTGGGAGGTTGAGGTAACACTACTTGAAGGTGACAACCGATTTGAAGTAGCCAGAAACCTCAACAAGGACGATACGACATACTCCAATTCGGTTGACATCACGTTGGATTCCACAGCACCTGCAGTAGCCATTACCACTACAGCACAAGCGGTCAACGATGCCGCATTCACGCTTACCGGCACCGTTGAGGCAGGTGCCACGGTTGATGTGCTCAAAGATGGCACTTCCATTGGTGCCGCAAGCGTAACGGATACCACCTGGTCGCTTGCTGTAACACTGGCTGATGGAGCCAACACCTTCACGGCAACCGCAAGCGATGGCGCAATGAACACGTCAACCCCAACCGCTGCGGTTAGCATCACGCTGGACACCACTCTGCCAGATGCCCCCGTCATCACTCAACCAACAACGCCAACAAATGACAATACCATAGCCATTAGCGGAACCGCAGAAGCCGGTGCCACGGTAACACTGAGCCAAAATGGCAATGCCTTGACACCCACTGCCACCGCTAACTCTGGGGGTGCCTGGTCGCTTGCCGTAACGCTGATTGAGGGAGCCAACACCTTCACCGCAACCGCAAGCGATGCCGCCGGCAACGTATCCGCCGCATCCGCTGCGGTTAGCATCACGCTGGACACCACCGCACCGGCACAACCGGTTATTACCACCGCCACACCGCAAACGGTCGACACAGCCACATTCACACTTGAAGGCACCACTGAAGCCGATGCCACGGTAACACTGAGCCAAAATAGCAATGCCTTGGCAACCACTGCCACCGCTAACTCTGCTGGTGCCTGGTCGCTTGCCGTAACGCTAACCGAAGGCGCCAACCTATTCACCGCAACCGCAAGCGATGCCGCCGGTAACGTATCCGCCGCATCCGCTGCGGTTAGCATCACGCTGAACACCACCACGACCCCGATAATCAGTATCAGCCCCGCTACCGTAACGGCAATAATGGGCACGGCTATCACGCCGATAAGCATCACTTCAACGGGCGATGATGTTGACAGCTATAGCATCAACCCGGATATTGGCAATGGACTGATGTTTGACACAAGCACCGGCACCATTTCAGGTACGCCAGATGCGGTTGCAGACGCAATCCCCTACACTATCACCGCCACCAATAGTGCTGGTATGGCGATGGCTACAGTAAGCATCACCGTCGAGGCACCGGACACCACGCCACCGGCACCACCGGTTATTACCACACCTGCTGCAACACCAGACCACATAATAACCGCCACGACACCCTTTACTGTTAACGGTACTGCTGAGGCAGGCGCATTGGTAAAAGTGTATTCTGTGCGCCGTACCAGTAGACCAATACTACTAGGCGGATTGCAAGATAGCGTAACGGCTGATAATAACGGCAACTGGGGGATGCTCGAGATAGAACTGGTTGAGGACGGTGCGTTTTACATAGCAACTGCAACCGATGCCGCCGGCAATGTATCAGCATACTCCAATCTGGTTCTCATTGATTTGGACACCACGCCACCGGAAGCACCGCTTATTAGCACCACAGCACAAACGGTGAACACGGCAGAATTCACCATTAGCGGCAGCGCCGAGGCGAAAGCAAGCATCCAGCTATTGCGTGCTGACAGTACCTTGACAACCACTGCCACCGCTAACTCTGCTGGTGCCTGGTCGCTTACCGTAACGCTAACCGAAGGAGCCAACACCTTCACCGCAACCGCAACCGACAGGGCAGGCCACACGTCAAGCCCATCCGCTGCGGTTAGCATCACGCTGGACACCACCGCACCGGCACAACCGGTTATTACCACCACCACACCGCAAACGGTCAACGATGCCATATTCACGCTTACCGGCACCGTTGAAGCCGGTGCCACGGTTGATGTACTCAAAGATGGCGCCTCCATTGGTACGGCAAGCGTAACGGGTACTGACTGGACGTTTGCTACAACGCTAACCGAAGGCGCCAACCTATTCACCGCAACCGCAAGCGATGCCGCCGGTAACGTATCCGCCGCATCCGCTGCCGTTAGCATCACGCTGAACACCACCACTGCCCCGATAATCAGCATCAGCTCCGCTACCGTAACGGCAATAATGGGCACGGCTATCACGCCGATAAGCATCACTTCAACGGGCGGTGATGTTGACAGCTATAGCATCAACCCGGATATTGGCAATGGACTGATGTTTAACACAAGCACCGGCACCATTTCAGGCACGCCAGCGGAAGTTACAGACGCAATCCCCTACACCATCACCGCCACCAATAGTGCTGGTACGGCTACGGCTACAGTAACCATCACCGTCGAGGCACCGGACACCACGCCACCGGCACCACCGGTTATTACCACACCTGCTGCAACACCAGACCACATAATAACCACCATGACACCCTTTACTGTTAACGGTACTGCTGAGGCAGGCGCATTGGTAAAAGTGTATTCTGTGCACCGTATCAGTAGACCAATACTACTAGGCGGATTGCAAGATAGCGTAACGGCTGATAATAACGGCAACTGGGGGATGCTCGAGATAGAACTGGTTGAGGACGGTGCGTTTTACATAGCAACTGCAACCGATGCCGCCGGCAATGTATCAGCATACTCCAATCTGGTTCTCATTGATTTGGACACCACGCCACCGGAAGCACCGCTTATTAGCACCACAGCACAAACGGTGAACACGGCAGAATTCACCATTAGCGGCAGCGCCGAGGCGAAAGCAAGCATCCAGCTATTGCGTGCTGGCAATGTAATTTCTGGTGCCACTGCAAAGGTTGCTAATAATCGCCAGTGGTCAATAACCTTTGATCTGGAAGCAGGTGCCAACGACATCACCGCAACCGCAACCGACAGGGCAGGCCACACGTCAGTCCCATCCGCTGCGGTTAGCATCACGCTGGACACCACCGCACCGGCACAACCGGTTATTACCACCGCCACACCGCAAACGGTCAATGCAGCCACATTCACACTTGAAGGCACCACTGAAGCCGATGCCACGGTAACACTGACCCAAAATGGCAATACCTTGACAACCACTGCCACCGCTGATTCTAGTGGTAGTTGGTCGCTTGCCGTAACGCTAACCGAAGGCGCCAACCTATTCACCGCAACCGCAAGCGATGCCGCCGGTAACGTATCCGCCGCATCCGCTGCCGTTAGCATCACGCTGAACACCACCACGACCCCGATAATCAGTATCAGCCCCGCTACCGTAACGGCAATAATGGGCACGGCTATCACGCCGATAAGCATCACTTCAACGGGCGGTGATGTTGACAGCTATAGCATCAACCCGGATATTGGCAATGGACTGATGTTTAACACAAGCACCGGCACCATTTCAGGCACGCCAGCGGAAGTTGCAGACGCAATCCCCTACACCATCACCGCCACCAATAGTGCTGGTACGGCTACGGCTACAGTAACCATCACCGTCGAGGCACCGGACACCACGCCACCGGCACCACCGGTTATTACCACACCTGCTGCAACACCAGACCACATAATAACCACCATGACACCCTTTACTGTTAACGGTACTGCTGAGGCAGGCGCATTGGTAAAAGTGTATTCTGTGCACCGTATCAGTAGACCAATACTACTAGGCGGATTGCAAGATAGCGTAACGGCTGATAATAACGGCAACTGGGGGATGCTCGAGATAGAACTGGTTGAGGACGGTGCGTTTTACATAGCAACTGCAACCGATGCCGCCGGCAATGTATCAGCATACTCCAATCTGGTTCTCATTGATTTGGACACCACGCCACCGGAAGCACCGCTTATTAGCACCACAGCACAAACGGTGAACACGGCAGAATTCACCATTAGCGGCAGCGCCGAGGCGAAAGCAAGCATCCAGCTATTGCGTGCTGGCAATGTAATTTCTGGTGCCACTGCAAAGGTTGCTAATAATCGCCAGTGGTCAATAACCTTTGATCTGGAAGCAGGTGCCAACGACATCACCGCAACCGCAACCGACAGGGCAGGCCACACGTCAGTCCCATCCGCTGCGGTTAGCATCACGCTGGACACCACCGCACCGGCACAACCGGTTATTACCACCGCCACACCGCAAACGGTCAACGATGCCACATTCACGCTTGAAGGCACCACTGAAGCCGATGCCACGGTAACACTGAGCCAAAATGGCAATACCTTGACAACCACTGCCACCGCTAACTCTGGGGGTGCCTGGTCGCTTGCCGTAACGCTAACCGAAGGCGCCAACCTATTCACCGCAACCGCAAGCGATGCCGCCGGTAACGTATCCGCCGCATCCGCTGCCGTTAGCATCACGCTGAACACCACCACTGCCCCGATGATCAGTATCAGTCCCGCTACCGTAACGGCAATAATGGGCACGGCTATCACGCCGATAAGCATCACTTCAACGGGCGATGATGTTGACAGCTATAGCATCAACCCAGCCATTAGCAATGGGCTGATGTTTGACACTAACACCGGCACCATTTCAGGCACGCCAGCGGAAGTTACAGACGCAATCCCCTACACCATCACCGCCACCAATAGTGCTGGTACGGCTACGGCTACAGTAACCATCACCGTCGAGGCACCGGACACCACGCCACCGGCACCACCGGTTATTACCACACCTGCTGCAACACCAGACCACATAATAACCACCATGACACCCTTTACTGTTAACGGTACTGCTGAGGCAGGCGCATTGGTAAAAGTGTATTCTGTGCACCGTATCAGTAGACCAATACTACTAGGCGGATTGCAAGATAGCGTAACGGCTGATAATAACGGCAACTGGGGGATGCTCGAGATAGAACTGGTTGAGGACGGTGCGTTTTACATAGCAACTGCAACCGATGCCGCCGGCAATGTATCAGCATACTCCAATCTGGTTCTCATTGATTTGGACACCACGCCACCGGAAGCACCGCTTATTAGCACCACAGCACAAACGGTGAACACGGTAGCATTCACCATTAGCGGCAGCGCCGAGGCGAAAGCAAGCATCCAGCTATTGCGTGCTGGCAATGTAATTTCTGGTGCCACTGCAAAGGTTGCTAATAATCGCCAGTGGTCAATAACCTTTGATCTGGAAGCAGGTGCCAACGACATCACCGCAACCGCAACCGACAGGGCAGGCCACACGTCAGTCCCATCCGCTGCGGTTAGCATCACGCTGGACACCACCGCACCGGCACAACCGGTTATTACCACCGCCACACCGCAAACGGTCAACGATGCCACATTCACGCTTGAAGGCACCACTGAAGCCGATGCCACGGTAACACTGAGCCAAAATGGCAATACCTTGACAACCACTGCCACCGCTAACTCTGGGGGTGCCTGGTCGCTTGCCGTAACGCTAACCGAAGGCGCCAACCTATTCACCGCAACCGCAAGCGATGCCGCCGGTAACGTATCCGCCGCATCCGCTGCCGTTAGCATCACGCTGAACACCACCACTGCCCCGATGATCAGTATCAGTCCCGCTACCGTAACGGCAATAATGGGCACGGCTATCACGCCGATAAGCATCACTTCAACGGGCGATGATGTTGACAGCTACAGCATCAACCCAGCCATTGGCAATGGACTGATGTTTGACACTAACACCGGCACCATTTCAGGCACGCCAGCGGAAGTTGCAGACGCAATCCCCTACACCATCACCGCCACCAACAGTGCTGGTATGGCGATGACTACAGTAAGCATCACCGTCAATGCGGCGGACACCACCCAACCCAGCGTAACCATCTCATCTTTACCTATTTCTATAGCTAATGGCGACACAGTCAATGCCACTACGCTACAGTATGAAGTCATCTTTAGTGAGCTTGTTAGCGGTTTTGATGTCGGCGAGATTAGGGTAACCGGCACGGCAGCTGTTACTACGGCATCCAACTTTAGTGGTGGTGTTAATGGTACGGGGCGGTTTTTCGAATTTGACGTGGTAAGAGGCAACCTTGACGGCACCGTCATCGTCTCCATTGCCGAGAATATTGCCGAGGATGCTGCGGGTAATGGCAACACCGCTTCTGGCGACTACACATTAACCATTGACACCACGCCACCAACCATCACGCTAAATGGCGATGCTGCCCTAACCATCGTCAGAGGCACGACTTATACCGATGCCGGGGCAACGGCAAACGATAACATTGGTGGGGATATTACGGGTTCAATCACAACGAGCTTTACCCTCAATGGCGCTGCGGCCGATTCCTTAAATTCTTCTCTACCGGGCACTTACATCATCACCTATAACGTATCCGATGCGGCTAGCAACCCGGCGACAGCAGTTACCCGAACGGTAACGATGGTGGAAGCGATAAGCCCAAACACAAATGGCGTTATCGCAACAGCAGCAGGCGATGAAATAAGGCTACAGTTTGTTGACCAACAACTCACCAACAATGGTGCAGCACCGGGTGACTTTAGCTTGTCAGGAGCGACAGCGGCAACAGTCACTGGGCTTGCTGTAGATGCAGATGATAGTACTGTATTGATTCTCACCTTATCGGGTAACATTGCCAAAGATGCAGCAGTCACACTGGCATACACTCGAACAGCAGGTAGCATTAGCGGGGTGTTCAGTACCGGCAGCATCAGCAGCAATGGCATTGTTATAGACTTTACTGCTACAACCGTGGACACGAGCAGTATAGTAGCCCCAGACCAAACAGAACCGACTATACAGATAACATCTACTGCAACAAGTCCAACGAATGCTAATTCAATCCCAATCAATCTAACATTCTCAGAACCGCTGACCGGATTTGCAGCATCTGATATTACGGTTAGCGGCGGAACTATAACGGCAGGTTCATATCTGGTCGCTAGTGGCGATTCTATTCTTAGCGCTTCTTTTACGATAACACCATCTGCTGACGGACTAATTACCGTGCGTATTGCTGCTAATGCAGCGCAAGACCTTGCCGCAAACGGAAACCCTGCCGCATCATTTGACATTACTTATGACGGAACAGCGCCCGTTGTTACCATTAGCACTCAAGCACAAACGGTCAACGATGCCGCATTCATGCTTAGCGGCACCGTTGAGGCGGGTGCCACGGTAACACTGACCCAAGATGGCACTGCCCTGGCAACCACTGCCACCGCTGATTCTAGTGGTAGTTGGACGCTTGCCGTAACGCTAACCGAAGGCGCCAACCTATTCACTGCAACCGCAGGCGATGCCGCCGGTAACGTATCCGCCGCGTCCGCTGCCGTTAGCATCACGCTGAACAGTACCACTGCCCCGATGATCAGTATCAGTCAGGCTACCGTAACGGCAACAGCGGGCACGGCTATTGCGGATATAACTATCACTTCAACTGGCGATGATGTTGTCAGCTATGGCATCAACCCAGCCATTGGCAATGGACTGATATTTGACGCTAACACCGGCACCATTTCAGGTACGCCAACGGTGGCTGCAGGAGCAATCCCCTACACCATCACCGCCACTAATAGCGGTGGTGAGGCGATGGTTATGCTAACCATCACCGTCGAGGCGGCAGCGGACACCACCGCAACGGCTAAACCCGTCATTAATGCTCCAGCGTCCGGCGCAGAGGTCAGTACGAATTCTGTCACGCTGACTGGAACCGCTTCGCCGGGTGCAAACGTATTGCCAAGTCTCATCGTCACTCCAGCAGGCTCAAGTAGCCGTGGCACTGCGTATCCTAATCTTATTACAACGGCCGGCTCTGATGGTGTATGGACTATTCGCTTCTATCTGGATATCGGGTTTGGAGAGTACACAATCGTAGTAACAGCAACGGCAGGATCAGGAGACTCCACCGTATTAAAGTCCTCCGAACCAATTACCATCACTCGGGTCAGGGATACTTCCCTCGGCGCAACCATCACCACCGCAGCACAAACGGCCGATACGGCATCATTCACGCTGACTGGAACCGCTAACAAGCCCTCTGTTGTGCAACTATTCAGAGGGGCGGCGACCACTGCAATTGGGAACGATAACGTACTCACAGCGGGTGGTACATGGACAATCACCGTTATGCTGGAAGAGGGAGCCAACGTATTCACCGCAACCGCAACCGATGGCGCCGGTAACGTATCCGCCGCATCCGCTGCCGTTAGCATCACGCTGAACACCGCCACTTCAACTGCCGGCACTGATGATGAGATATCTGGAACATCTGACGTTGATGATCTGCAACAACCACAGCACTCACTACCACAGAAATCAGCGTCCCTCCTCAAAGTGTTTAATGGTTCACAATACGTGGATTTTGTTGAGGGTGTGACAATCCAAACTGGAGTACCAAAATTCAAGGGAACTTCATCAGGTATTTCATCTGTTCAAGTTTTACTAAATGATGTTCAAGTCGGAGGAAATAATATATCCTCAGATGGTACATTCAGAAAGGGTTGGAAACACACACCCCTGGCTGATGGTACATACACAATATCAATTAATAATAATAAGGGTGGAAGAGAATTATTTTCATCCAGCATCATAATTGACAAAGACGGTGACGGTAATCCTTCTGTAAGTGCTACAATTAACAAAGTGGACGCGGCGCTTTCGCCCTTTGATCTCACTGTCATGATGGGCAAAACAGCAGCTATAGGTGATGAACTTAGTGTAAAAGATATTTCTATTTCACCAAATCCGACAAGCGGCATTTTAAATATTACTGTCAATGAAAAAGCATATTATAAATTGCTAAATATACAAGGTCAGACTCTTAAAACGGGAGTTCTATCCACAGGAAAGAGCAAAATTGATATTTCATCTTTTGCTAAAGGGATTTATTTGTTAAATATAAAAACGAGCAAAAGGAGTTTTACTGGAAAGATAATTAAAAATTAGTTGTTAGAAACTGGAATCTTGAATGGATACCTCGATGCTTGCGTCGGGTATCCATTTTTACATTGTCTCAAAACTACCATATTGACCAACTTATTAACACAATATCTGCTCGTCTAATAGTGAATATATCTCGACGATATTTTGCAGGACATACAAGATGATACAACAACAAACTTTTGGCATAACTAAATTTTTAGTGGAGTTAGATTAAATTACCTGAAAACCGTGTGCATACGGGTCATCTTCATCGTCAATAATAATAGTATTATACCCAAATACCTTCGCCCAACCCTGAATACTCGGAATAATTGCTAATTTTCCGTCCAAAGTTATTTCTTCCTCAACACAGCCAATAAATTTACTTCCGATAAAACTTTCGTGAACAAATTTTTCTCCTTTTTTGAGTTTTCCTTTGGCATATAATTGTGCTATTCTCGCTGATGTTCCCGTTCCGCAAGGACTTCTGTCTATGGCTTTATCTCCGTAAAAAACCGCATTTCTCCCTGATGATGTAGAGTCAATCGGATTTCCTGTCCAAAGCAAATGAGTAACATCACGAATTGTATTATCTTTTGGATAAACAAACATATTTGGATATTTATAATTAATTCTATCTCGTATAATTTGCGAATATTGAATAATTCTGCTCGCCGTAAAATTATGAACACCGCACATCGGCAAACAACCAGAGGCTTCAATAAACAAAATAGCAAAATCGTTTTCAGGATTCTGCAATTTTTTGGCTGAATTTAAAATCCCGCCGCCTCTATTTGCTATTTGCTTATAAGATAATCCGTTGATGCGGTCAATAAATTCTCCTTCTCTATTTCCTGCATATACAATATGCGTATGCGAGTCGCACCAAGAAGGCAGTATCATTTTTCCCGTAGCATCAATCACTTCTGAAAAATTACCATTTGGGTAATTTTTCATAGTTCCAAAATCAGCAATAAAGCCATTTTTAATTAATAAATAAGCGTTTTTGATAGTCGGCAATTCTTTCATTTTTTTACCTGAAACAAACGAAATAGACTCGGTTCTAACTTGCACTAATTCTTTAATATTTTTGAATAATATACTCATCAAAAGAGACCTTTTAAAATAGTGTCTTCAACTTTATTTGGGATTGTTACTTTTAAATCTGGCGTACGCTCCATTTCTCGTTTGATGGCAAATAAGGCTTCGTCATTTCTAGCCCAGCTTCTTCTTGCTATACCGTTATTTACATCGTAAAACAGCATACTTTTTAGGCGAGCCTCAGCCTCTGGAGTTCCGTCTAACAGCATTCCAAAACCTCCATTTATCACCTCGCCCCAGCCAACGCCTCCTCCATTGTGAATAGAAACCCAAGTAGCACCTCTAAAACTATCTCCAATTACATTGTGGATTGCCATATCTGCGGTAAATTTACTTCCGTCGTAAATATTGGAGGTTTCTCTGTACGGCGAATCTGTCCCGCTTACATCGTGATGGTCTCTGCCTATTACTATCGCTCCAATTTCTTTTGACGCAACGGCATTATTAAAGGCTTCCGCAATTTTAGAACGCCCTTCGGCATCGGCATACAAAATACGAGCCTGCGAGCCGACCACCATTTTATTATCTTTAGCATCTTTTATCCAAGTGATATTATCTTGCATTTGCAACTTAATTTCCTTCGGAGAGTTTTCCATAATTTCTTGCAATACTTTCATCGCAATATCATCAGTTTTATCTAAATCTTCTGGATTTCCCGAAGTACAAATCCACCTAAAAGGTCCAAATCCGTAGTCAAAACACATAGGTCCCAAAATATCCTGCACATAAGAAGCGTATTTAAAATCGATATTATTTTCTGCCATTACATCGGCTCCTGCTTTAGATGCTTCTAATAAAAAGGCGTTTCCATAGTCGAAAAAATACGTGCCTTTTGCGGTGTGATTATTTATAGCCGCCGAATGACGACGTAGTGTTTCTTGTACTTTTCCTTTGAATACTCTCGGTTCTTCACGGATTAATCTATTTGCTTTGTCGTAAGAAACGCCTACGGGATAATATCCGCCAGTCCAAGGAATATGCAAGGAAGTTTGGTCGGAGCCTACGTGAACAAAAATATTCTCCCTATCAAAACGCTCCCAAACATCTACCACATTCCCAATAAAGGCAATAGAAATGACTTCTTTGGTTTCTTGTGCCTGCTTTACACGAGTAATCAAATCACCTATATTTACAATCAATAAATCTACCCAACCTTGTTTGTGCCGTTTTGCTGCGGCTTTCTGGTTTACCTCTGCACAAACCGTGATGCAGCCTGCAACATTTCCTGCTTTGGGTTGTGCGCCGCTCATTCCGCCCAATCCTGAGGTTAGAAATATTTTACCTTCAGGAGTTTCTCCTTTGCGTAAAATTTTACGAAAGGCGTTCATCAAAGTGATAGTTGTTCCGTGTACAATTCCTTGCGGTCCGATATACATAAACGAACCCGCAGTCATCTGTCCGTATTGCGTAACTCCGAGTGCGTTAAATTTCTCCCAATCATCTGGTTTTGAGTAATTAGGAATCATCATTCCGTTAGTAACAACTACTCTCGGTGCATTTTTGGAGGAGGGAAATAATCCCATAGGATGACCAGAATATATGTGTAATGTTTGCTCATCTGTCATCGTTGCCAAATACTGTAATGTGACTAAATATTGTACCCAATTTTGAAACACCGCTCCGTTGCCTCCGTAGGTAATTAATTCCTCTGGATGCTGTGCCACTGCGGGGTCTAAGTTATTCTGTATCATCAACATAATAGCCGCTGCCTGCGGTGATTTTGCAGGATATTCAGACAGAGGTCTTGCGTGCATTTTGTAAATTGGTTTAAATCTGTACATATAAATACGTCCAAAATCTTGTAATTCCTGTGCAAATTCTACCGCTAACATTTTATGCCATTTTTTGGGTAAATAACGCAAAGCATTACGAATAGCTAATTGTTTTTCTTCTGTCGATAAAATATCTTTTCTCTTAGGAGCTCTGTTTATATTTGCTGGATACTTCTTCTTTACAGGTAACTTTGCCGGGATACCCTGTAATATTTTTTCTTGAAATGTCATTTGTTTATGTAACTTAGTCGTTGGTTTTTAATTTTTCATTCTTAACTAATTTTATCATCTCGTTTATATCATCTTTTAGGACTCTATCGTCTTCTAATTTTGCGACTTTACTTCTAATTAATTTAAAATTTACTTCTATAATTTTCGAGAATTTGTTAGGTCTTCTAAATTCCAATGCTTGTGCTGCGTACATCAATTCGATGGCTACTATTTTTTCAATATTTTCTAAAATCTGATTGAATTTACGCCCAGAAATACTTCCCATAGAAACGTGGTCTTCCTGCCCCAGTGAAGTCGGAATACTATCAGCAGAAGGGGGAAAACACAAAGATTTATTTTCTGTAACCAACGCTGCCGTAGTGTATTGCGGAATCATAAACCCTGAATTTAATCCGCCACTTTCGGTTAATAAACGAGGTAAACCGAATTTTCCTTCCAGTAATAAATAGCAACGCCTATCTGAAATATTTCCTAATTCTGAAGCTGCCAACGAACCGTAGTCAATTGCTTAGATTCAATTAGCAAATGCAACTTTTAGGAGTATTTTTATAAGATTAATATTCGTTTATAAGCCTTCGCTCTTTTGCTCCGTTTCGCTACGCTTCACTCCACAAAAGAGCGAAGGCTTAATTACCTTCTCTCAGTTACTCCTTATTAAGTCTTATATTTGTACTCTACTAAAAGTCAATAAATATGAAGCACCTAACTAAAGAACAAAGGTATCAAATAAAAGCATACCTAAATTGTGGTAAATCAAAGATTTTTATAGCAGAATCCTTGAAAGTAAACAAAACTACCATTTATCGGGAGTTAAAACGTAATTCAAATAAAGGAGGCAGGTATAATCCTGATTTTGCATAGGAACTCTCTACAGAAAGAAAAGAACGCTTTGGCGATTGGGAAATAGATTTAATTATAGGAAAAGATGGAAAAGGAGCAATTGTTACAATAGTTGAAAGAACTACTGCTTTTTTCTTAATGAAAAAGCTACCTTTTGGTAAAAAAGCTGAAGAATTAGCCGATACTGTTATTGATATGCTAATGCCTTATAAGAAATTTGTTCATTCAATTACTTCTGATAATGGAACTGAATTTGCCGAACATATAAAAATGTCTAAAAAATTATTAACAGAGTTCTTTTTCGCACATCCTTATTCTTCATGGGAAAGAGGGTTAAGCGAATATACTAACAAATTAGTTAGGCAATATATACCAAAAAAATCAATATTCAGTCTATATAGCGAGAAGGAAATCAAAGACATACAACATAAAATTAACCGAAGACCAAGAAAAAATCTAAATTATGATAATCCTAAAAATATATTTTATAAATTTGTAAATAAAAAAGTTGCATTTGGGGGTTGAATCTACCGATGGCTAAATTTTTTTAAAAGTTTGCCTATTTTTAAAAAGGGTATTACCTTTGCACTCGCAAAACTAATTTGTTATTATGAATTCCTCCTTAGCTCAGTTGGTTAGAGCATCTGACTGTTAATCAGAGGGTCCTTGGTTCGAGCCCAAGAGGAGGAGCAGATAATAAAAAACGTAAGTAGTTGAAAAGGTGTGTTTTTACACACCTTTTTTTATGCCAATACTTTTCAGACGAAATCACGAATGAACAATTTGACGATTTGAAAATTTGATAATTACACAATTCAAGTTTCGCAGGAACTAAAAGTTTAAAAATCAAGGGTATAATAATGAATTACCTCGAGGCAGAGCCGTCGAGGTATCAAAACAAGCGGAGTTGACTTGAATAAATCTTTTGACTTAGGCACTTTGCAAATATAAGAAATATGAGTAAATTAGCGGATTAATAGTTAAAATTATGGAGCAAAGATACAAAAGCCTGTCCTTATTTGATTTTCAAGGGCAATTTAAGACCGCAGAAGATTGTTTAATTTACTTGTCAAATATAAAGTGGGGAAAAGGGTTTATCTGTAGGAAGTGCAAACACACTCATAGTTGTGCTAGTAAAATGTCATATTCTCGACAATGTACCTCTTGTAGATACACAGAATCACCAACAGCACAGACCTTATTTCATAAGGTTAAATTTGATTTATTAAAGGCATTTTATATTGTATATTTTGTCAGCACTAATAAGAAAGGAATTACTTCAACAGAGTTGAGTCGTAAATTAAATTTGAGACAAAAAACATGTTGGTCATTTAAGCGAAAAGTAATGAAGTCAATGAAGAGTTCAAAGGACTTTCCAATGAAAGATAATGTAGAGGTTGATGAAACCGTATTTGGAGGGCAAGAGCAGGGAGTTAGAGGAAGAAAGAACAAAAACAAAAAACTTGTAGTTGTAGGTATTGAGAAAAAACGAAAAGGAGTTAGTCGGCTTTATGCAAGAGTAATAAAGAGTGCAAGTGCAGAAAATTTAGGTAAGTTCATGAAAGATCATATTGCTTCTGAAGCCAAAATAACAACTGACAAATGGACGGGATATCAGCCCTTGAAAAAAGATTTTAAAAACCTGACACAGATATACTCAGGAGATAAAGGAGGTAATTTTCCTGAATTGCACAGAGTTATAATGAATCTTAAAGGATGGTTAAGAGGTGTACATCATCATGTATGGGATTTACAAGATTATATAGACGAATACTGTTATAGATTTAATAGAAGTTTTATGAGCGAAAACATATTTGACAACTTAATAAATCGTATGGTTATTGCTCAACCCTGTTACATTAAAAATATTAGTGAATAAGTGCCTAAGTCAATAAATCTTTTCATATTCTATTTTTCCTTGTATTTTTCCTTGATTCCGAAGATACTTTTTTATCACTTCTTCATTAGCATATTGACCTACGGTATTAACATAATAACCACCTGTCCAAAATTTTCCGCCCCAAAGAAGCCTTTTAACCCGCATTATTCATCAGGTTTAGAATTTTTATAATTTCTATTTTTCTTAGCGATATATTTTTATCAAGTATTATTTCTTATAATTTTTCGATTTCTTTAGCCTTTTTTTTGACATTATCCGTTACTTTTTTGGCAATAAATCATATTTTTTGGCAACAAGGCGTAGGTATCCCTATGTTGTTTATCTGCGACAAACAACCCTTACTGAAATATTAGTTCATAAAACAGTTCTTGATGCACAAATGCTTTTGATAAGCGGTAATAAATTCTTCTTTTTGTTTTCTTGACGGTAGCTCCTATTTTGAGCAGATAGGTTCTTATAGAATTTATTTGCCATTTTTTGGCTTCTTTAAAAGTTGTTTTTTTAATCTTGGTCTTCAAAATAAGGAACATCTCATAAGCAATACTGCTGATGAATAACCGAAAGAAATTAGCCCAAAATCCGTGATTGGACAGACGGTCAGAAAAACACATATTCTTTACCTCTTTAATCCTATTTTCGCTGGCTTCTCCTCGTTTGACATAAAACCCAAAGTAAATCTCTCGTGCATCTTTCTCTTCTATATTGCTCACAAAGTGGCGGATATTCATTCCTAATCCCGTACTTTCTATTTTCGAATAGCATTGTTGTTCTTTGTGCCAACTCTTGGCCTGATAAGTGAAGCCAATAAAATGTTGGTGTTTTATATCTTGAGATAAGTATAAGTGCTTTACTGCTTTGGATGCTCTTGAAATTTTTCTTTTTAAAACAGCATTACTGGACAATCCAACGGCATACTTCAAATTATAACAATCTGCTAATTCATAAAACCCAGCACAACTGAAGCCACTATCGGCTCTAATAATAATTTCCATATCAGGATATGCTTGGCGTATTTTGATAATAATACGTTTTAAAATACCTACATACCATTTGTTCGAATGACTGTTACCTGGACGAAGTACCGGAACTATAATTTGTCCCGTATCTCCATCATGAAAAAACAATTCGTTATACATAAACTGACCGTAATATCCATTAAACATAGATAATTGTTGTGCTCCATAAGTAGGGTCATCTGTGGCATCTACATCAATAGTAATACTTGAGCGTCCTTTTAGGCTAAGAACATAGCGGTCTATCCAAGCATAGCATAGATTGAAAATGGAATGTTTATCCAAACTGTTTTCAAACCTTGAAATAGTAGGTTGAGAAGCTAAATCACCTTCTAAAATATCTTTATACAAAGGGTCGTTCTTTAAGTGAGATACATCATTGGCATCTTCATAGCCCTGCATGAGCATAAAAACACGTTGTTTGAGTAGCTTCTCTGTGCTATGAGTTATTAATAATGGATTACGAGTATCCGGAAGAAATGAACTAAAGTACTTGATGACTTTGTGTTTACGCTCCATTTTTTCTAAAAGAACTAAGGCTCCGTCTGAACTAATTTCTTCTGCTGAAAAATCAACTGAAATTCCTGTATTTCCTCGATAAAATATTGTATTCTTATTACTCATTTTTGGGTATATGTTTTTTGCGTTATTTCTTTGATTATTTGCTCAAAGATAACGCTTTACACACATTATTCCTATTTTTTGATGAATAATGCGGGATAAGTAGGGTCATCTGTGGCATCTACATCAATAGTAATACTTGAGCGTCCTTTTAGGCTAAGAACATAGCGGTCTATCCAAGCATAGCATAGATTGAAAATGGAATGTTTATCCAAACTGTTTTCAAACCTTGAAATAGTAGGTTGAGAAGCTAAATCACCTTCTAAAATATCTTTATACAAAGGGTCATTCTTTAAGTGAGATACATCATTGGCATCTTCATAGCCCTGCATGAGCATAAAAACACGTTGTTTGAGTAGCTTCTCTGTGCTATGAGTTATTAATAATGGATTACGAGTATCTGGAAGAAATGAACTAAAGTACTTGATGACTTTGTGTTTACGCTCCATTTTTTCTAAAAGAACTAAGGCTCCGTCTGAACTAATTTCTTATGCTGAAAAATTAACTGAAATTCCTGTATTTCCTCGATAAAATATTGTATTCTTATTACTCATTTTTGGGTGTATGTTTTTTGCGTTATTTCTTTGATTAATTGCTCAAAGATAACGCTTTACACACATTATTCCTATTTTTTGATGAATAATGCGGGTTAAACGCCAGTAAAGGGGAAAGGGTAAAAGGTAGTTATCACATTCAGCATATTAATAGTTTACACAGTAGAATGAAAAACTTCTTCAATTACAATCTAAAAGGGGTGTCAACAAAATATATACAGAAATATCTGAATTGGCAGAAAATAAAAGATATGTTCAGTGATTCTTCCACAATGGATAAAAACTGTACTTGCATTGTCTTTACAAAGGGCTGATGCTAATAGGATTTATAGCAATTTTGAAGTTGAGCCAATCTATTTAGCAGCTCAACAAGCTGCTTTGCTTATCTCGAACTTTAAAAGTTATCAACAATTAAAGTTGCATAAGTCCTTTTTTTGAAGTTTTTTTGCGTAACATGAGTTATTAAGAAAAAAACCGAAGTTTAAAAATCGGCATCAAAACTAATATCTCCCGTTCCTCCAGATTTTACTCCTGCTTTTTGATATTCTGCTACTCTTTTTTCAAAGAAGTTAGTTTTCCCCTCCAAAGAAATCATTTCCATAAAATCAAAAGGGTTTTTGGTGTTATATTCTTTTTCACAACCGAATTCTAACAGGAGTCTGTCTGTTACAAACTCTAAATATTCTGTCATTAATTTGGCATTCATACCAATTAAGCTTACGGGTAAAGATTCGGTTATAAATTCGCGTTCGATATTTAGAGAATCTACAATTATTTCTCTAATACGTTCTTTGGAAACTTTATTTACAATATGGTGGTTGTGTAAGTGTACTGCAAAATCACAGTGCATACCTTCATCTCTGGAAATAAGCTCGTTAGAAAATGTTAATCCGGGCAATAATCCTCTTTTCTTCAGCCAAAAAATAGAGCAAAAAGCTCCTGAAAAGAAAATTCCTTCCACTGCTGCAAAAGCAATTAATCTTTCTGAAAAAGAATCAGAATCTATCCATTTTAACGCCCAATCTGCTTTTTTTTTTATTGCAGGAAACGTCTCTATGGCTCTAAAAAGTTTGTCTTTTTCTATTTCATCTTTTACATAAGTATCTATTAATAAAGAGTAGGTTTCGGAGTGAATATTCTCCATCATAATTTGAAAACCGTAGAAGAATTTTGCTTCAGAATATTGTACTTCGTTTACAAAATTTTCTGCCAAATTTTCATTTACGATCCCGTCTGAAGCAGCAAAAAAAGCTAAGATATGCTTTATAAAATATCGTTCATCATCAGATAATTTATTGTTCCAGTCTGCTAAATCTTGCTGTAAATCAATTTCTTCTGCAGTCCAAATGCAAGCCTGCTGTTTTTTATACCACTCCCACAAATCATCGTGTTTTATTGGAAATATTACAAATCGATTGTCGTTAGGCTGTAAAATAGGTTCTTTGGCAAGCATTTATTTAAAATATTTAGTTGTTTTATCTCTGTGTTTTTTCGTAAAAAAGTGCTAACAAAGATTATAAAAAATGATTTGAAATTAAAATTATACTTATTCACAAATGCACTGAAGTTTTTAACAAAATGGGGGTTTTAGCAAAAAATAAAGGGCAGTGGCTTAAATCCGTTGGCTCTCTTTGTAAGTATCTGATTTATAATAGTACTTTTCGATATACATTCCAATCACATTATCGTGAATTTGTTCATTTTTGGAAAAACAAATGGTCTTCCTGTTGAGTCTTTTTATATGAGTTCTAAAATTGAGATTCTTACGCTCAATTTTCCAAGTTTGGTCTTTTCCTATAGTGTGCATACTGCTTGGCAGAAGCCTGCTGTATGCACCCCAATCATCGGTATAATATTGCCCAATTGGAGTGTCTTTGAGCAGGTCAAGAAGTTTTTCAAAACTCTTATCAGTGCGTCTTCTATTTACCCAAGCTAAAATAATTCCCGAACTTTTATCCATCGCATACCAAGTCCATCGTTGATTATCTTTGCTACCCATATAAGACTAAAATTTGTCTGCCTCTGCTGTGTAATGAAAACTTATGTCGTTTTTTTTAGTGAGAAATCCCTAGTATTCTAGGGACAGGTTAAATTTACGGGGATAATTTATAAATTAGCGAAAAAAAAACATGCTTTTGCGTCCCGACTTTATACGCTATGTTTTCCCCAAAGAACTTCTTAATTATTTTGATATAACTCAAGTAGAAGAGCTGTGTGATATATCCTCAAAAAAGGTTTTTGTCTCTGTAAGATTAGAGGAGAAAAATTGTTTACCTATGTTCTTATGAGTCATCAGAATATAAGTCCAAAGGATTTTTATCATCTAAAACAGTTCAAGATTTTCCTTTGAGAGGGAAAGCAGTTTATTTGACTATAAAACGTCGTAGGTGGCGTCATAAAGAGACTAAAAAAGAGATTAGAAGCGATTATTCATTTATAGCAGAGGGTTCAAAATTAACACAGGAGCTTTCTGATTTCTTAAAAGATACAGATAGATACTCGAGAAGATACCATTAGTAATATTGCTAGTTATTATAATATAAAATCATACAAGTTAAGGCGTCAATACAAAAAGTATAGTAGTGGTTTTAATGAATGGGAACAGAGAGTTCATTCAAAAGATTATATGCTTTTCCTTAAAAATATAAATGAATAATTGGACAGAAAATCAAAAACAAAGAGCAACATTGTTATTCAAATTATATCCACATTTAGAAACAGCTTATAAACACACCCCTTAAGTTTAGAAGCATATATGAAAACACCGATAGATTAATAGCTAAAGAACGTTTTGCTAAAATAGATTGAAGATACATTTGAAGAAAAGTTAGAAACATTTTATACTTCTGCAAATACAGTAAAAGCAAATTTTGATAATATCCTTAATTTTTTGGCTCAACTTCAAAATTGCGATGCATCACAAATTTTCAAATAATCAACTTCAATATTGCTATAAATCCTATTAGCATCAGCCCTTTGTAAAGATAATGCAAGTACAGTTTTTATCCATTGTGGAGAATCACTGAACTTATCTTTCTCTATTTTAATCCTATTCAAATCTTTTAGTAAACTATCCTGATTGGATTTTAATAAATTTGAAAAATAACTACTTATTTGCTTGGCATCCATAATTTTTATATTTATTGACTAATATACAAATTTACATCGCAATTAAAAAGTTGAGCCAAAAGATTCAAGTGGAAATATTTCAACATTTAGTAAATATTACGAATTATAAATTAAGTGGTCAACTTCCAGCCTTCAGCTTCACTTTTAATTTTTCGTTTCCAGTTTCCCTACCTTTGCCGTAAGTTTTATGACTATGGGAATTATACAATTAAATAATATTAGGCTCTACGCGTATCACGGATGTTTGGAGGAAGAAAGGAAAATAGGCTCAGAATATAGGATAGATGTTGAGGTAAAAGCGAATTTGAAAAAATCTGCAAAGACAGATGAATTGGCAGACACAGTAGATTATGTCCATCTAAATCATATTATAATAGAAGAAATGGCAATCCGTTCTAAATTATTAGAACAGGTAACGCAAAGGATTTTAGACAGGTTTTTTAGGGAAATTCCTATGCTTAAAAAAGCTAAAGTAAGTGTGTCAAAAATTAATCCGCCGATGGAAGGAAGTGTTGAAGAAGTTACTGTAATTATGAATTACGATTACACAATTAACATCGCCAAAGTAAAAAAATAAAAAATTTGTCAAAAAAGTAAATTTGCGTAAATTTGCCTTTTTTAAATCCCAAATTTATTACAAATTTTGGTACAAAGAAGGTGTCGTGGCCGAGTGGCTTAGGCAGTGGTCTGCAACACCACTTACAGCGGTTCGAATCCGCTCGACACCTCAAAAAAACCCCTGTAAACATCTTGTTTACAGGGGTTTTTGCATTTTCGCACCTCTATTCCCCTTATGCCAATTTGGTAACAAAATGTTGCATAAAGGTTGTCGGTTGCTGGAGTTACAATTCAACGATATTAAACCATTAAACTATTGAATAATTTACACAGTCATTATTTCTTTTTCTTTAACTGCCAGTAGATTGTCTATTTCTTTTACAAAATTATCTGTTAAAGTTTGCACTTCTGCTTCTGTGTTTTTTTTCATATCATCAGAAACATCAACTTTTTTTGTCTCATTATTTGCATCTTTACGTGCGTTTCTAACGCCAACTTTGGCGTGTTCAGATGATGCTTTTGCCTGTTTCACTAATTCAATACGTCTTTCTTCTGTTAATGGTGGTACGTTGATTATAATATTTTCTCCATTGTTCATCGGATTAAAACCAATATTAGCAACCATAATAGCTTCTTCAATTTCGTGTAGCATATTTTTTTCCCAAGGCTGAACTGTTATTGTTCTTGCATCTGGAGTATTTACGTTTGCAATTTGACTTAATGGTGTTTGAGAGCCATAATAATCAATATTTATCCCTGCTAACATAGCGGGTGTGGCTTTGCTGGCTCTAATATTTCTTAGTTCTTTAATTAAATGCTCGATTGCATTTTGCATCTGCTCTTTAGCAGAATCTAAGATAAATTCAATTTCTTCGTTCATCATTTAAAATTTTTACTTACTATCAACAATTGTGCCTATTTTTTCGCCAGAAACTAATTTTATTAAATTTCCTTCGGTATTCATATCAAAAACGATAATTGGCAGTTTATTTTCTTCACTTAATGTAAAAGCCGTCATATCCATTACTTTTAATCCTCTGTTTATAACTTCCTTAAATGTAATATTTTCAAACTTTATAGCATCTTTATTTTCCTCTGGGTCGGAGGTGTAAATTCCATCGACACGAGTTCCTTTTAATATAGCATCTGCATTAATTTCTATTGCTCTTAATACGGCAGCAGTATCCGTAGTAAAATAGGGATTTCCTGTGCCGCCTCCGAAGATAACCACTCTTCCTTTTTCCAAATGACGAATAGCACGTCTCTTGATATACGGTTCGGCAATTTCCTTAATCTCTATAGCGGTTTGTAAACGAGTATAGACACCTTCGGCTTCCAAGGCACTTTGCAAGGCTAAACCATTAATGCAGGTTGCCAACATACCCATGTGATCTCCCTGTACGCGATCCATACCATTACTCGCTCCAGCAACGCCTCTAAAGATATTTCCACCACCAATTACTACGGCGACTTCTACACCTTTATCTACGACTTGCTTTATTTCTTTTGCATATCTTGATAAACGTTTCGGGTCTATTCCGTACTGCCTATCTCCCATTAATGCTTCTCCACTTAATTTTAAAAGAACTCTTTTGTATTGCATAGCTTTATTGAAAGTTTTGCAAATATATGAAATTACATTGAAGCAGGTTGTGTTTGAATTTAGTTAGCCATCCCCTGAAAAACATTTTTGAACTTTTTAAAAAACACGTTATTTAAGTCATTGATAATTAGCAATTTAATTTTTTAAAATTCTTCTAAAAGCAGAAAAACTAAAAAAAAACCTGATGATTTTAAAAATAAAATACTAAATTTGAAAATTCTTAGAATAAGTTGCGGACAACAACCTTGTGAAACTTAACAATTACACAATTCAACAATTAGACAAAATGAGTAAAAAAGAAGTAAAATCAGTAAACTACAGTTTAGAGAAAATATTTGAAGGAGCACAAGATTTTCTGCCTCTTTTAGGAACGGATTATATAGAATTTTATGTAGGAAATGCCAAGCAAGCAGCACATTTCTACAAAACAGCTTTTGGTTTTCAATCATTAGCCTATAAAGGATTAGAAACAGGGTCAAAAGATTCGGTGAGTTATGTGTTGGTGCAGGATAAAATCCGTTTGGTTCTAACAACTCCATTGAATAGTAAATCACCAATTAACAACCATATTGTAAAACATGGAGATGGCGTTAAAATAGTAGCACTTTGGGTAGATGATGCCAAAAATGCTTACGAAGAAACCACCAAAAGAGGAGCAAAATCCTATATGGAGCCAACTGTTGAAAAAGATGAGTATGGAGAAGTCGTTCGTGCAGGAATTTACACATACGGAGAAACTGTGCATATGTTTGTAGAGCGTAAAAACTACAACGGAGCATTTTTGCCTAGATTTAAAGAATGGAATTCTGACTATAATCCAACTTCAGTAGGTTTAAAATATATTGACCATATGGTTGGAAATGTAGGCTGGGGACAAATGAACAGATGGGTAAAATGGTATGAAGATGTAATGGGTTTTGAAAACTTTTTATCTTTTGATGATAAACAAATTCACACAGAATATTCTGCACTGATGAGCAAAGTAATGTCCAACGGAAATGGTCGTATAAAATTCCCGATTAATGAACCAGCAAAGGCAGCAAAACGCTCTCAAATAGAAGAATATTTAGATTTTTATGAAGACGAAGGCGTACAACATATTGCCGTTGCAACAGATGATATTATAAAAACAGTAAGCCAGCTGAAGGATAGAGGAATAGAGTTTTTACCTCCACCTCCGCAAACATATTATGACGAAATTCCTAATAGATTAGGGAAACACAGAGATATGATGAAAGAGGACATAAATAAACTTCAGAAATTATCTATAATGATAGACGCAGATGAAGAAGGATATTTATTACAAATATTTACCAAACCTATTGAAGATAGACCAACCTTGTTTTTTGAAATTATACAAAGAATGGGAGCTAGGGGTTTTGGAGCTGGAAACTTTAAAGCCTTATTTGAATCTATTGAAAGAGAACAGGAAAATAGAGGGACTTTGTAGGGAGTCTTTTGCAGATAGATAAGAAAGGATATATTTTTACAACTTAAAAGAAATTTGAATGAAAGAAATTGATAAATATTTGAATAAAATTATACTTGGTGATAATCTTGAAATACTTGGAAAATTACCGCCAAAATCTGTTGATTTAATATTCGCAGACCCACCGTATAATTTGCAGTTAAAAAATGATTTATTCAGACCGAATCAAACAAAAGTAGATGGAGTTTTTGACAAATGGGATAAGTTTGATTCTATGGAAAATTATGATAAATTCACAAAGAAATGGTTGCTTGGCTGTAAAAGAGTTTTAAAGGACAATGGGACTATTTGGATTATAGGAAGTTATCATAATGTTTACAGAGTTGGTGCAATAATGCAAGACATTGGTTTTTGGTTTCTGAATGATATTGTTTGGATAAAAACTAACCCAATGCCCAACTTTAAAGGAACAAGATTTAATAATGCTCACGAAACTTTAATTTGGGCATCTCAAAATAAGACTGCCAAATACACTTTTCACTACAAGGCAATGAAAACTTTTAATGATGACTTACAAATGAGAAGTGATTGGCATATTCCTATTTGCAGTGGGAAAGAAAGATTAAAAGTAAATGGACGGAAAGTTCATTCAACACAAAAACCGGCAGAATTACTTTTAAGAATAATTTTATCAACTTCAAATGTAGGTGATATAATATTAGACCCATTTATGGGAAGTGGAACGACAGGTGCAGTAGCCAAAAGACTCGGAAGAAACTTTGTCGGTATTGAAAAAGAAAAATTCTATATTGAAGAAGCAACTAAAAGAATAGATAAAATAACGCCAATTAAAATTGATTACTTGAACTATAAAAGAGTTGCATAATGACAAAAGTAGAGGCAATAAAAAAAGTATTAGAAGACACAAACGGAGTTGCTACATGGGAAATAATCTATAAAGAGATAAAAAAATATTATTCAGGTATTGATAATTCAACTAAATGGAAAGAAAGTATTAGAGGAGTTTTATATCGTGAATTAAAAAATAAAAAGAATTTTAAGAAAATCGGATTAGGTATTTTTGCCTTATTAGATTACAATGAGATGCAAATAGACAAGATTAAAAATGATAGTCAAAGAATGCATTCTTATATTGAAGGTATTTGTATTGAACTTGGGAATATAGAAAATTATAACACATATACGGCAGACCCATCTGCTAAATTTAACGATATTCTATTAAAAGACATAGTTACAATAAGACAAATGCCTAATTTCACATATTCAGATATTATTTCAGAAGCAAAGAGAATTGATGTTATATGGTTTAATAAGAGCAAGTTTGCATTTCCTAAAATTGCCTATGAAGTTGTTGATAGTATAGGCACTATGGAAAATGCATTTTCTAGAACATTTCAATTATCTGATTTTAAAATGATGTTTTATATTGTAGGCAAAAAAGAATTTAAAAATAAATATGAAAAAATTTTAAATAAAAAACCATTTAACAGACATAGTGACACTTATCAATTTATTGATTACGATAGAATTATTAGCTATTACAAATCAATTTTAGAAAAAGAAAAATTAAAATTTTATTAAGGTTTATGAGAAAAGAAAAAATTTATCTGAAAATAGAAATACCAGTAGAAAATAAAGAAACAGATAAAATTAGGGAAGAAGGTCTATTCTTTGTAAATATTGCTGATAGTTTGTTTCTCGATAGAGATGATATAATTGAAATTGATAATACAAATTATGAAAAGATTATTTCGGAAATAAAAAATAAATTTTGACATTGAAGCTGAACAGAATTTTGAAGAAATAAAAGATTTATCACCGAGTGTTTTTAGGAAATTGTTTGACAATGAAGAACTTTATAGCGAAATAGTTTTAACAATTTTTCCCAAAAAGAAAGTTTTAAATATGCTATTAGAATATTTTGACTCAAAAGATAAAACCATATACAAGTCTTTAGTAAAGAAACTTAATGAAAAAGGTATTAAATAAAAGTACACCGTAACAAATAACAACCTACAAGGTTTTTGAAAACCTTGTAGGTTTATAAATAAATAAAAAAATTATCCTTTGTGGAAAAAGACGAAATATTAAAAGCAATTCAAGAAAAATCCAAAAAATTAGAAATTCCTTTAGATACAATGCTGGAGGGCTTGCTTTGGAGCAAACCGATTACTTATTGGGACTATATTCAAACCGATGCTTTATTGGGATTGCAAACCCCTAGAACTACAGAAAAAGACGAGATGGTATTTATTATGTATCATCAGGTCAATGAATTACTGTTTAAAATGATACTTTGGGAAATAGACCAAATATCACTTTCTGAAGAGGTAATTTCAGCAGAAAAATTCTCGAAACATCTAATGAGAATTAGTAGTTATTTTGATATACTTTGCAATTCATTTAACGTAATGGCAGAAGGAATGGATGTGGAGCAGTATTTAAAATTTAGAAATACATTGACACCTGCAAGCGGGTTTCAAAGTGCTCAATACAGAAAAATTGAGTTTGCATCAACAGAGCTTATCAATTTAATTGATGTGCGTTTTAGAGGTACAATTGACAGAAATACGTCGTTTAAAAATGCTTTCGACCACTTGTATTGGCAGGCGGCAGGCAGAAATCATAAAACCGGAAAAAAATCTATTTTGATTAAATCCTTTGAAAAAAAATATATGGGAGATTTTATAGATTTTATGGAAGATTATAATAACTGTAATCTTTCAAAAAAATTTAAACAACTGCCCGAAGAAGTACAGAAAGATAAAAACTTAATCAAAGCAATGCGTCATTATGATTACACGGTAAATGTGAAATGGACGCTAGCTCACTATAATGCTGCAAATAGTTATTTGGGCGGTGGTGATAAAGATTTAAAATCTACCGGAGGAAGTAGCTGGCAAAAATATATGCACCCAAAGTATCAGCGTAGAATATTTTTCCCATATTTATGGAGCGAAGAAGAATTAAAAAACTGGGGAACTTTTTGATATTTAATAAAAAACTCTACTGGATAAAATTACCTCACCATAATTTTCGTTTTCTAAGTGCTAATTACCATACTTTTTTATACGTTTGACTCCATGAAAAAAACAATCGTTCTTTTTATTACAATTTCGTCTTGTGTTTTTACGCACAGTCAAGAGAAAATGACTGTTTTTAAAAAGGGCGAGTGGCTTAAATTTAAGATGAGTTATAGTGGTTTTTTAAAAGCAGGAAACGCAACACTATCCTTAGACGAAGCTGTTTTAGATGGAAAAAAGGTGTTTCATGTAACTGGCAAAGGCTGGACTACTGGAATAATTGGGTTGCTCTTTAAAGTAAATGACAATTATCAATCCTATTTTGATAAAGAAACTGGAAAACCGTATTTATTTAAAAGAAATATTGATGAAGGAGGCTATAAAATACAACGCCATATTAATTTTGATTATGACACCAACAAAGCAATTATACAAGATTTTAAACGCAAAACTACAGATACAGTAAGTATTGGAAACATACAGGACATTATGTCTTCTTTCTATTTTTTAAGAAATTATGATGCAAATAAACTAAAAGAAGGGGATGAAATAAAACTAAATATGTTTATAGATGCTCAAATATACCCGTTTAAACTTCGTTTTTTAGGAACTGAAATTTTAAACACAAGTTTTGGGAAAATTAAGACTTTACGTTTTCGTCCTTTGGTACAATCAGGTAGGATTTTTAAGGAAGATGAAGGCGTTACTATTTGGATTACAGCAGATGACAATAAAATTCCAATTAGAATGAAGGCTACTCTAACAGTTGGTTCATTAACAGCAGAATTAGATGCTTATAAAGGGCTTTCAAATTCTTTTGAAATCATTTACGATTAAATTGTACTTTTGCACTTGTAATTATATACAATTAAAATCTTATTCCCATTGAAAAAAGTACTTATCCTATCCTTAATTATTTTAGCAATGTCTTCTTGCAAACAAGAAAAAGAAGAGCCTGTGAAAAAACTGGCAAGGATACTAAAACCAAAAGATATTAACGAATATGGATTTAAATTAAATGACTATAAAGTTATTAATGACACCATAAAAAAGAATGAAATCTTTGGGAGAATCTTAAATAGACATCATATAGATAATACTATGATAATTAAAATTAGAGTAAAGGTTAAAGACACTTTTGATGTAGATAATCTGGGAGAAGGCAAGCCATATACAATCTTAGCCTCAAAAGATTCTACTGAAAAAGCACAGGTTTTTATTTACAAACACGACAAAGCTGTATCAACAATTATAACTTTTAAGGACTCTGTAATTTCTGGATACAAATTTAGAAAAAAGATAAAGACAGTAGAAAAACAGGTCTCTGGAAAAATTTATTCTAATTTCTCTAATGCTATGGATAGTCTTGACCTAAATTATAATCTAACAGACGAAATTGCAGATGGTATTTATGCTTGGACATTAGATTTTTACGGACTTCAAAAAGGGGATAAATTCAAATTTATTTACGAAGAAAAATTTATAGATGACTCAACTTCTGTAGGCTATGGAGATATAAAAGCGGTCGTTTTTACGCATAAGAATAAAGATTTGTACGCATACCGGTTTTTAGCAGATTCTATTGATAGAATTACAGAATATTATGATGAAGATGGAAATATGCTACGGACACAGTTCTTAAAATCGCCTATAAAATTTAAACATAGAATTTCTTCCAGATATAATTTAAAGAGAAAAATTCGTTATTATGGATATCGAAGACCCCACAGAGGAACTGATTTTGCAGCAAAAATTGGCACAGAAATTATGGCGACTGCAAGCGGAACGGTTATAAAATCTGAACGTAAAGGCGGAAATGGGAATTATGTAAAAGTAAGGCATAACTCTACATATTCTACCCAGTATTTACATATGAAAAAACGAAAAGTAAAAGTAGGACAATATGTAAAACAGGGTGAAATTATCGGATGGATTGGAATGACAGGAAATACGAGTGGCCCACACGTTTGTTATCGTTTTTGGAAAAACGGAAGAGAGGTAGATCCTTTTAAACAAAAATTACCGCCAGCAGAACCATTAAAAAAGGAGCTAAAGTCTGCGTATCTAAAACATATTGCACCTTTAAAAGAGCAATTGGACAGTATAATCTTTGAGTAAAAACATGTCATTAAAGAGCATTAACCCAACTAAAACTACATCTTGGGAAAGATTGAGCACTCATTTTGGTGAGATTAAACACACACATTTAAAAGATTTATTTAAAGATAATTCAAATAGAATATCTGATTTTAGTATAATTTTTGATGATTTTAATATAAATTTTTCTAAAAATATAATTACACAGGAAACAGTTAATTTATTAGTCGATTTAGCAAGCGAAGTTGATTTGGAAGATGCTATTAAAAAATATTTTTCTGGAGATAAAATAAATAAGACAGAAAAACGGGCTGTTTTGCACACCGCTTTAAGAGCCAATAATCGAGAGCCAATATTTATCAATGGCAAAAATATTAAACCAGAAATTGAAAATACATTAAAACAAATAGAAAAAATTACAGACGATGTTATTTCTGGGAAATGGAGAGGATATACGGACAAAAAAATTACAGATATTGTCAATATAGGAATTGGAGGTTCAGATCTGGGACCTCAAATGATTGTTGAAGCTCTGCAGTTTTATAAAAATCATCTGAATACGCACTTTGTTTCAAATATTGACGGAGACCACGTTTCTGAAATTATCAAAAAAATAAATATAGAAACAACTTTATTTGTAATTGCTTCAAAGACGTTTACGACCCAAGAAACATTATCCAACGCAAACACGATTAAAGATTGGTTTTTAAAATCTGCCACTAAAAAAGATATTGCAAAACACTTTGTCGCGGTATCTACAAATTTAGAGGCAATTACTGAATTTGGGATTGACAAAAAAAACCTCTTTACAATGTGGGACTGGGTTGGAGGCAGATTTTCTTTATGGAGTTCTGTTGGTCTTTCTATAAGTTTATCTGTTGGATTTAAAAACTTCAGAGCATTGTTAGACGGAGCTTCAGAAATGGATAATCATTTTAAAAACACTGATTTTCATCAAAATATACCCGTAATTTTAGCTTTAATAAGTATTTGGTACAACAATTTTTTTGATTGCGAAACAGAAGTAATTCTGCCTTACTCTCAATATTTAAGGAAGTTAACTCCGTATTTACAGCAGGCTAGTATGGAAAGTAACGGGAAAAACACAGATAGAAATGGTGATAAAGTTAATTATCAAACCGGAGCTATAGTTTGGGGTAGTACGGGTACAAATATGCAACATGCCTTTATGCAATTAGTACATCAGGGGACAAAATTAATTCCTGCGGATTTCATTGGTTTTGAGGAGTCTTTACATAAATTAACTAATCATCATAAAAAATTAACAGCAAATTATTTTGCCCAAATGGACGCATTGGCTTTTGGAAAAACAGAAGAAGAAGTACACTTAGACCTAAAGTTCGATAACAGAATTGAAGATATTTCTACTTTGTTGCCGTTTAAAGTTTTTCAAGGAAATAGACCCAGTAACGCAATAATTATAAAAAAATTAAATCCAAATTCTTTAGGAAAATTAATTGCTATGTATGAACACAAATTATTCGTACAAGGCGTTGTATGGAATATTTATAGCTTTGATCAATTTGGAGTTGAATTAGGTAAAGAGCTAGTAAGCAAGTATTTGTAGAAATAATTAGTATCCGCTCAAAAAACAGTGGCAACCTATTTTTCTCACAAATATAGTCAAGTAAAATCAGTTTATAAAGCGGTAAAAAAAAGTCAATATTTATAGTGTTTTTTTAGTTTACTTTTTTGTATATTTACATATGCAAAATCAAGAGATTTTTAATCAAATATCTAAAATTGACACATCGTCAATAAAAGACACATCATTAAAAAACACACTTTATTTATCGCTTAATCTAGTTGAAAATCAACAACAAAAAATTATTTGATCAATGGATGACCAACTCTAAGGAAGTTAAAATCAGATATGTAAATAATGTTATAGTAACTTTTTGAACGTCATAAACAAGGAATTTTAAATGCCTTTAAAACACAAACAGATAGTGGCAAACACAAGAATTTAAACGGTAGAATTCAATCTGTTTTGGCAAAGGCAGAGGTTTTCTAAATTTTGACAGATTTAGAATTAATGTGCTGTTTTATTTTAGAAAACTTAATCTAACTCCACTAAAAATTTAGTTATGCCAATCAATTAATAGAGGTTGCCTTAATGAGGATATGCATACTCGGTAAGCACTGCCAACTGACTACTGTAAACTAATGGCTAATTCAACAAATTAAAACTATAAATGTTAGAAATAAAAAACTTAGCGGTTTCGTTTGACAACGGAGATAAAGCTGTAAAAAGCATTTCTTTTAAATTACAAGAAAATCGTATTTTAGGAATTGTTGGGGAATCGGGTAGTGGAAAATCTGTAACTGCGTTGTCAATATTAGGATTGCTCCCAAAGGATAAATCTGAGGTGAAAGGAGAGATTATTTTTGACAATAAAAATGTAATGGATTTTTCGGAAAAAGAATTTCAGAAAATAAGAGGAAATAAAATTTCTATGATTTTTCAGGAGCCTATGAGTTCTCTAAATCCGACATTAACTTGTGGTTATCAGGTGGCTGAGGCTATTGAGCAGCACACAAAATTATCATCAAAAGAAATTAAAGAAGAGGTTATTTCTCTTTTTTATAAAGTAAAATTACCACGACCTAAGCAAATTTTTAATTCGTATCCGCACCAAATCAGCGGGGGTCAAAAACAGCGTGTTATGATTGCGATGGCAATTGCGTGTAAGCCAAAATTATTAATCGCTGACGAACCTACAACTGCGTTGGATGTTACGGTTCAAAAGGAGATTATTGACCTGTTAAAAGATTTGCAAAAAGAAAATGGAATGAGTATTTTATTTATTACGCACGATTTGGGGCTTGTTTCTGAAATTGCGGATGAAATAATTGTGATGTACAAAGGAAATATTGTGGAAAAAGGAACTGCTGAAAGCGTATTTAAGCGTCCTAAAGATAATTATACAAGAGCTTTAATCAATTCTAAACCTAATCTAACGGAGCGATTAAAGGTTTTGCCAACTGTTGATGATTTTATAAAAAATACCATAGATACAACGGTTTATACGGATGAGGAGCGAGCTGATTTTCACAAAAAAATATACGCTAAAAAGCCGTTATTGGAAGTTATCAACTTAAAGAAACAATTTATTTTGAATGCTTTATGGTTTTCTAAAAAGGAAATTGTAAGAGCCGTAGATGGAATTTCTTTTAAAATATATGAGGGAGAAACGTTGGGTTTGGTTGGGGAATCTGGCTGTGGCAAAACTACTTTGGGGCGTACAATCTTGCAATTAGAAAATGCAACATCGGGAAAAATTTTGTACAGAGGTAGTGATATCACAGCTTTGTATGCAAAGGAGCTAAAGGAAATTCGTAAGGAAATTCAAATTATATTTCAAGACCCTTTTTCATCATTAAATCCGAGAATTACTGTCGGTAAATCAATTATAGAGCCTATGACTGTTCATCGTATTTTAGGTTCAAAGAAAGAACGCAAGGAGTATGTTCTAAATCTTTTGAAGAAAGTAGGTTTAGAGGAGGGACATTTTTATAGGTATCCGCATGAATTCTCTGGAGGTCAACGCCAGCGAATAGGAATTGCTAGAACTATAGCTTTACAGCCTAAATTGATTATTTGCGACGAATCTGTTTCTGCGTTAGATGTTTCTGTGCAGGCACAGGTTTTAAACTTGTTAAATAAATTGAAAGCAGAGTACAATTTTACTTATATTTTTATCTCACACGATTTATCGATTGTAAAATATATGGCAGACCAATTATTGGTGATGAACAAAGGAAAAATAGAAGAAATCGGAGATGCAGATATGATTTATAAAAACCCTAAAAAAAGATATACCAAAAAATTAATCAATGCAATTCCTAAAGGGCTTTGAATAAAAACTATTTAATTACGATTTGATAATTTGACTATTTAACAATTACACAATTCAACAACTTTTAATTATGCCGAATAAATTAACTATTAAATCGTGGTCTTTATACGATAGACCTAGAGAGAAATTAATATCTAAAGGAAAATCTGTATTGTCTGACGCAGAGTTGATTGCAATTTTAATAGGTTCTGGAAATAGAGATGAAAGTGCGGTTGACTTGAGTAAACGGATACTTTTATCCGTAGAAAATAACATCAATCAATTAGCAAAATTATCCGTAGAAAAACTGATGCTATTTAAAGGAATCGGAGAAGCAAAAGCTATAAGCATAGTAACTGCATTAGAAATAGGAAAAAGAAGACATTTTGAGCAATTGTTAAAGAAACCAATAATTACTAGTAGCAAAGATGCTTTCGCTATTTTGCAGCCCGTAATTGGGGAATTAAATCACGAAGAATTTTGGGCACTGTACTTGAATAATTCTAATAAAGTATTGGGGAAAGAACAAATTAGCAAAGGAGGAATAACAGCAACTGTGGTTGATATTAGATTGTTGTTTAAAAAAGCCTTCGAATTGTCTTGCGTAGCAATAATTGTATGTCATAATCATCCGTCGGGCAAGTTAAAACCTAGCAATTCTGACAGAAAATTAACAGAAAAGATAGAAAAAGCAGGCGTTACATTAGATATAAAATTATTAGACCATTTAATTATCACCCAAAAAGATTATTTTAGTTTTGCAGATAGCGGAGAGCTTTAAAATTCCATCTAATTTTACAACACAATTGATGCTTGTTTACACATACAAAATAACACCGAGATTACGTTATATTTTTAAACATATTTTTACACGAATATTACAAATTCCTGTAGATTTTACAACTATTGTTGAAGAATTTGTCGCCCACAGCGGATTAAAAATGACTTATTCAAAAGCTCCATTAGGGAATGAATTTTTTATCAGAAGTAATGAGCTTTTATTTGAGCAGGGGGTTAATGATGTTGAAATAAATATTTTTTACTGGAATGAAATCCCTTGTTTTTTTAATTCAGGTTCAAAATCTGTAATTACGTTTGACATTTTTGCTGCAAGTTTTTATTTAATCAGTAGATATGAAGAGTACTTACCTCATTTAAAGGATATTCACGGACGTTTTACCGCAGAACAAAGTTTGGCACATAAGCATCAGTTTTTAGAAAAACCTTTGATAGATATTTGGGCTTATGAGTTATTAAAAAAAGTACAAGAAAAATTCCCTGATTTTGACTACAAGAAAAGAGAATATAAATTTATATCTACAATAGATATTGATAATGCGTACGCATATAAGCACAAAAGTTTGGTGAGAGGAGTAGGAGGAGTTTTAAAAGATTTATTTGAACTAAAACTAAGGAATATTTGGGATAGATTTGCAATATTAACCAGTATAAAAAAAGACCCATACGATACATTTGATAAGATTTTAGACCTAAAAAAAGAGTTTGATATAGAGACTATTTTCTTTTTCCTGATTGCAGATTACACCACTTTTGACACCAATGTTTCAGCATCAAAAAACAAATTTAGGTTACTGATAAAAAATATGGTAGATTACGCAATAGTTGGTTTGCATCCGTCTTATTTTTCTATGAAAGACGAGCTTTTACTAAAAAAAGAGAAAGAACGATTAGAGGGAATTACCAATACTCCAATGAAAAGGTCTAGGCAACACTATTTACGCTTTAGCTTGCCAGAAACATATCAGAATTTAATAGATTTAGAGATTACAGAAGATTACTCTATGGGCTATGCAAGCCACGTTGGTTTTAGAGCAAGCACCTGTACACCGTTTTATTTTTACGACTTGGATTTTGAAATACAAACCCCATTAAAAATTGTCCCTTTTGCATTGATGGACACCACGTTAAATGATTATTTAGGATTGGCACCAAAACAGTCTTTAGGCGAGATAAGAGACTTAAAAAAGCAAGTAAAAGCTGTAAACGGAACCTTTGTAACACTATTTCACAACGAAAGTTTGAGTGATTATAAACGTTGGAGAGGATGGAAAAAAGTGTATGCCTATATGATAAAGATAGCTAAAGAATGATTTGTCTTTGATGTTTTTTTACCCTCTTTTTATAAGGGTTATATAATTATGTTGACAGAGGCTTAAACTTAAAATGAACAAAAAGATAAAGAGTTTAATATTAAACAGATTTGTGCTATCATTAACCTGTGTGTTCTTTTTTGCAACTTGTAAAAAAGACGACACAAATCCACGAGAACAAGAAAAAACTCTATCAGGATTTCTTTACACGACCACAAATGGAGAAAGTACAAATCAAGTAATTAAGATTGACCGTTTTAGCGATGGAACTTTTGGAAATGAAATTTGCTTACTCCACAAATAGTAGAGGAGGAGCAAATACCACTGCAGGAGGTGGTGCAAGAAGTGATTTTGACACCCAAGGTGCAATACAGATAATAGGAGATTATTTGTTAAATGTAAATGCAGGAGGAAATACCATTTCTATATTTTCTATAGATAGACCAACGGGAGTTTTAACATTTAAAAGAAATGTGAAGTCAGGAAGGACTAGACCTGCGAGTATTACATACACTCAAAAAGCAGGAAGTAGCAGTGAATATTGGGTAGTCGTTAGAAAACAATGGAATAACCCTAACATACAAAAAGATGGAAATACGATAGAGTGTTACCCTAATGATGCTTGGTATCCAGTAGATTTAGCTCAGCTGGATGCAACAGATACAGAAAGAAATATTACATTATTTAGTTTTAATGCTTCAACTGGAGTACTCACATTAGATAAACAATTAGACACATACGTAAGAAAAAATGGAGGACCTGCTACGGTTTCATTTAGTAACGATGGCAGTAAATTAGGAGTATAAACGTGGGGAATTGCACATTTTTCAACAGAAATAACCTCTTTAGACGAACAGCATCCGAGTAGAATTTATGTTTATGATTTTGCAAATGGAGAAATATCCGGAGAACGTTACTTTGAAGAAGAGGGTATTGCAGGTAGTATTGGGTTGAACTGGGCAAAAGGAAGTGCAAATATATTACATGTTTCAAATTTCAATCTTATTCCATCAAAAAGAGATAATAGTCTTGCGGTTTTAAGTGATAATAGGGGTGATATTACAAAATTAGAAAACTATAATACGGCTGGCGTCGACGATATTGACGAAGCCTGTTGGACGTTATTAAACCCTGCAGGAGATAAACTATATGTAGCAAGTTTTGGTGCAAACACAATTTCACCATTTGATGTGAATAGCTCAGGAAATATAACTTCTCAAGCTAGCGTTGCCACAAGAGGAGGGAATGCTCCTCCCGGAGACACTAAAGATATGTATATTACTCTAGGTGATAATAATATTTATGTTTTAGGAGCTTTTCAATCATTTTCTATTAACCGATTCGACATTTCAGGTTCTGTAAGTAATTATGAAAGTCAATATGTATTAAAAACTACGTCAGCTTCTGTAGGAAGTGCTGGCACATATAACTTTTTAGGACTTATTGGATACGATTTATGAATTACGAATTACCAACTCAATCTAAAATTGTAATTCGTAATTATTTTAGATATTTGTTCTACCCAGTGAAATCTACCGTTCAAAAAATTGGATAGAATAATTTGTTTCTATACTTTTGCAATCATTAATATACTTAAACTATGATAACAGGCAATATTTTTAGGTTAATTGGAGATTTTTTTAACTGGGCATTTGCTCCACTTGACGCACTACGTTTAAATGATCTCAGTTGGTGGGCAACAAATATTGTGAATTGGATTTTTATATTAGTTGGTTTAGTGCTGTTTGCCTATTGGATGAAGGAGTCTAAGAAATTTGTACGAGAAGGAACTGAAGATTCTGCTGAATAGTATTTATCTTGGGAAGTAAAAATAAACTAAACCGATTTAACGAAAATGAGACGTTCCCTAATGTCGTACAGCCAAAAAGGGAAGATATCTTAGAGGGCTTTTCTCTAAAAGGAAAATGGCATAATTTCTTAAAAAACAACAATCCAATTGTACTGGAATTAGGCTGTGGTAAAGGTGAATACACAATCGCTCTGGCAAAAAAAAATCCTAAAAAAAACTTTATCGGAATTGACATTAAAGGAGCTAGATTTTGGAGAGGAGCAAAAACGGCATTGGAAGAAAATCTAACAAATGTTATTTTTATAAGAACTCAAATAGAGCTTGTAGATTTTTTATTCGACGAAAATGAAATAGATGAGATTTGGATAACTTTTCCAGACCCGCAGATAAAATATAAACGCACCAAACATAGACTGACCAATCCGGAATTTTTGAAGAAATATAATTATATATTGAAAGAAGACGGCGTTATCAACCTAAAAACTGATAGCGAATTTATGTACGGTTACACATTGGGTTTGTTGCAAGGAGAAGGGCATAAAATTTTATACGCAAATCATGATGTGTATAAAAATACATACAGTCCAGAGGAAATAACGGGAACGCAAACTTTCTATGAAAAACAATATTTAGAGAGAGGAAAACCAATTACTTACATTAAATTTAAAGTTAAATATTAAAAACGCAACGTGTTGTTTATTCAATTTTCAATTACCATAAAATCATTAAACGGTTGTAAAAATGAATTCATCTGATAATTTTTTTGAAAAAGCATATTCTGTCGCACGCTCAATTCCTTTTGGGAGAGTAACTAGCTACGGTGCAATTGCTAAATATCTTGGAGCAGCACGGTCTGCAAGGATGGTAGGATGGGCGATGAACAGCTCTAATAAACAGGTAAATGTGCCTGCACACAGAATCGTAAACAGAAAAGGATTACTTACAGGAAAACATCATTTTGAAGGAACTAATCTTATGCAGCAATTACTTGAAAATGAGGGAATTGTTGTTGTAGAAAATCAGATTAAAGATTTTGAAAAAATATTCTGGGACCCAAGTGAAAATTTATAGTTATTATGATTTTTTATTTACTATTTGATAATTCAACAATTACACAATATACATTAAATGACTCTTAAATTTATAATACACTACGGGTTTCATTTTGTAATACCAGCTCTAATTGCCTTTATATTTTTTAGGAAAAACTGGACAAACGTCCTCGTAATTTTTATACTTACAATGCTGATTGACTTAGACCATATATTGGCAACTCCAATATTTAAGGAAAACAGGTGCAGTATTAATTTTCATCTGTTGCATACATATTACGCAATAATAATTTATTTTGCACTACTTTTTATAAAGAAAACTAAAATTATAGCAATAGGATTACTATCACATATACTAGCAGATAGCGTTGATTGCTACCTATAAAAACTTATTTAAGACAGCATTTATTTCCGATGAAATTTTTAATTTTCTTAACGTGTTTGCTACTTATTAAATAGTAGATAACAATAAGCCCCATAAATGGGCAAGGGTTTTTATATCCAAAAATTAAATAAAAAATAGAAAGACACATAAAAAACGCTGTTATAATTAGAACTTAGCTGTTTGTCAATTTTTGTATGATTATTTCTTGTATAGTTAAAATTTTAGTCATGAAATGGGGCTTATTATCAATTCAATCAATATTACCACAAATATATCTCATCTACAAAAATCCATGATTCTTTATCAGAGCCTTCCTTCCAATTGGGTAATAATTTAGGATTTTTTATTATTATTTTAAAATATTGAGAGGTTGTATTAGAAAGTTTTAAGGTAACTTTTTTTATTTTTGATTGTATATTATTTTTTCCCTTTGAGATGTTTAATTCCCCTATTCTTTTAAAACCGAAGTTTTTATTTGAGGAAGTATATGCAATCAATTTTGCAGGAAATAAAATTCTATTTCCTATATTTTCTAGACAATTTATGGAGATGTTTTTCACTGTGTTTAGTTTTCCAAGATCTATGGTTACATTTATATCGGAATCTAAATAGCCTATCCATTTCCCATCTCTAAAAGAGAGACTCCCTTCTTCTAAGTCAAACAGTTTCCCTGCCCCAGGGTACCGGCTATCTGGTTTGTCAACAAGGGTGTAATCGGTTACTTTATATTGTATCTTAAAAAATGTTTGGGTCAGTGTTTCACTTGGTAACCAACCTTTTTTAAATGCCTTTACCTTTAAGTTGACCGTTGAATCGATTGCTATCTGGTTTTTATATTTTAATGATGTTGAATCTGGTTCTTCCCCATTTAATGTATAATAAATAGCACTGTTTTTGCTTTTTAAACCCAATTTAATAGTGATGGTATCTGTGAACAACGTTTTTTTAGACGAAAATGATAGTGTTTTTAGCCTCGTTATCTCTACAAAATCTTTGTCAATTCCTTTGTAAATTTTAGTTGCAAATTTACTTTCCAGTTTTTCAGCTACAGATGCCTCTACGTTTGTTTCCCAAACATATATTTTCTCAAGATCTACCATCTTTACTAAATTTTTCAAACCATTATTTCCTATTTTTGTACGGTATAAATTTACACTTTTTAAATTCTTTAAGTCGTGTAAATTTTGAAGAGATTTGTCTGTTATTTTAGTACGGTCTAATCTTAATTTTTTAAGGTTTTTTATTTTGTTGAGTGTAGTGGTCATTTGATCAGACAGGTCGGAATTACTCAAGTCTAACTCTACAATTTGTTCTTTTAAACGCCCCAGTTTAGACATTTTATCATTAGTTAAGACTCCTTTTTGAAACTTTACACTTAGTTCTGGTTGATTAGGCACTAATTTTAGAACGGAAAAACCTGCATTTCTAACCTTCTGTATATCTTGTGGTGACGCTTCTTTAATTTTTATTTTAGTAAAAACCAGATATGGTTTAAGCGATCTAGTTAATGTCTCGTCTTTAGGCATTGTAGCAACCTTATCCTTAAAGTTCATTTGATGATTGATCCAATATTTTAGCAACCACAATTCATCTTTGGTCAGTTGAGGCTTTCCTTTGGGAGGCATGTGTTCTTTATCTGAAATGGGAAGTAGCAGTTGCTTATAGAGAAGGCTTTCTTCAGCATTTCCTGATATGATAATGGAGCCACTCTCTCCGCCTTTTAAGATACTTTCTCTAGAAAGCAGAGATAATTTTCCTTTCCTTTTAGTTGCATTATGGCACTGAGTACACTTATTTTTAATTATTTTTAAAACGACATCATCAAATAGTTTAAGGCTATCGATATTTTTAATTGCTTTCATTTTTGGGGGAGCCTCTGCATACGCTGTTAGAAAGTTATTTCCATGAGTTAGTACACTTCCAAAGTGTCCAGCAATACTAACACAAACGAGGGTTAAGATAAAAAAAGGAAAGAAAATTTTATGAAATCGCTTTGCCCCTTTGCGACTCAACAAAAAGAGAGTTGTAATCAGGATTCCAGAAAGAATTCCTGTCCAAAAATGAATATCTATTACGGATTTTTTATAGCCTCCCTCTAAAGATAAAAAATAACCTAGAATACAGGTTAAAATGGCGAAAAATGAGGAAAACCCTAAGGCGTATTGCACTGTGGTTTTAGGATACTTCTTTTGTATACGTCCTATAATATCCAAGAAAAAAGTTAAGAGTAACGCACCAATTGGCAAGTGTAAAATTAACAGATGAAACCTGCCAAAAAAAAGGAAAACTCTATGAGTATCCTCATTGTTTGAGGCATTAGCAAGAGTTATTGTAAACAGGTATAAAATGCATGCCATAACAGATGTATATGTTTTAGGTTTCATTTTTAAATCAAATTTAAATCAAAAAATTTGGTTCTACCATTATTTTTGTGAGTAATACTATAAATTAAATACCTTTTCATAAAAAACAAGATTAATCCTCATACACCTTTAGCTTCTCTTTAAAAATAACTTTTGCGCCAGTGTTAAATTCGAAAGATATTTGATTAAACTACCACAACATTCGTGATAGAACTAAAAAAAATTAATTAAAAATCCATTCATCCATAAAAAGCCAAGCCTTTTTTCCTTTTCCTTCATGCCATTCAGGAATTGATTGTAGGTTGCGTACTTCTATTCTTATGTACTTTACCTTTTGCCCAATATCGATATTAAAATCTTCCTTATATCTATCTGTTGCTTTCTGTAAAAGGTCTATTTTTAATTCTTTTTTATAAAAATGAGTACCTTTTCCAGAAAAAGATACAACTATGCTTTTTGGCAGAAAAATCCATGAGGCTGGATCGTTCAAACAGCCTATGGTTAGTGACTTTATAAACGTGCTTTCTTTAAAACAGATTGTGGCGTCTGCAATAGAGTCAAAACCAACCCATTGTAAATCGTTAAAGTCTAATAATGCTTTTTTATGATTAACCAGTGTTGTTATTCCCTGTCCTTTATATTGTTTATTTTCTTTAGAATGCCAAATGATGGTCTCTATGGAGTATCCTTTTTTATAAAATGTAATTTCCGATGTTTCACTAGGTTTCCAGTCAGGATGAAAAGCTTTAAACTTATAAAGTCTTGGTTTTGAAACTTGTATGGGAAATTCGTATTTAGGACTTGATAAGTTCGGCTCTTTTCCGTTAGAAGTATAATGTATTTCAGTGTGATGTAGTCTTAAACTAGCCGTAATGGTTACAAACGAATCAATGATGGTGTTTGTAACATTAACTCTAGGTTGGGAAATATGAATGTCTTCTTGTTGCAAAAACACTTTTTTCTTTTTTTGTTGGACGCTTAACAGCAAGGAAGTCAAAAAACACAGTAGAACTCTAAATCCTCTCATATTCTTGTTAGCTTTATGGGATATGTTTGTCCAGAATTCCATTGTGCCACATAAATGTTTTCATCAGTATCCACACAAACGTCGTGCGGATACTGGAAAAGCCTAATGGTTTGGTAGAGCTCATCTAGTTTTTTGTGATGGTATGTGGGGGCAGTTGCTCCTGGGCATGAAACCACTTTATTTTTTTCATTCATTATAAGTAAGAATCCCGAATCGCTGTGTAAAGATTTTTTAGATTTTAGTACAGCAAAATAAATATCTTTTTTATGAATTACAGGTCGGCAAATAAGTGCTCCAGGCACTTCTACTGAAGACAAATAAGTTCCATCTATACTAAATCTTTTTAAAACATTTAGTTCTCTAGCAGAAATTAGAATACTTGGGTTGTTTATATCTCTATTATCGTAGCAGATTCCATGAGCATTTAAAAATTGTGAATTTCCTTTCCCTTTTCCTCCAAAAATGTTTAGCAATTCTCCTTTATGGTTATAATGGATAATATACTGATTTCCATATCCGTCAGCTACGTAAAAATCTCCATTTTCTAGAACCGTTGTCTCTGTGGGCTTAAATTCTTCTTTCCGTTTATATTTACCTGTATCTGCTGGGTATCCTATTTCAAAAACTATTTTTCCATCGATGGTAGTTTTTATAATTTGGTGTCTTTCGTAGTCTGTGATCAACAAAAAGTCTTCGTTATTTTCTTTTATCAATGTCAACCCATGTCCTCCAGGGTATTTCGTACCCCAAGTTTCAAGGAGTTTTCCCGATGTATCATAAATAATAATATTGTTTTTGGTATGATTGGTAAGCATTACGATTCTCCCTTTTGAATCTTGCACGATTTCATGACAATCTTTTACAGGTGTTTTTAAAGGGTTTAAATTCCCCCAATTCATATCTACTTTATATCGATGTGAATGATGACCTATAATAACATCTTTAGTTTTATTTAATGAAAAGGCACTACTATACATAGGAGAAATCAACACCCCCAAGGAAAAGCAAGAAGATTGCTTTAAAAATTTTCTACGACTCATGGCTTCTTCTTATGAAGTTAAAATAGAGTTTATAACGTGTCCAGAAACATCTGTAAGTCTAACCCTTCTCCCCTGATGTTTAAATATAAATTTTGTATGGTCAATACCCATTTGATGCATTATTGTTGCTTGTAAATCGTGTACATGCACAGGGTCTTTAGAAATATTGTACCCAAAATCATCTGTTTCGCCATACGTAAATCCAGGTTTTACACCCCCGCCAGCCATAAACATGGTAAAACATTTTGGGTGGTGATCTCTACCATAGTTTGTATCTGTCAAAGTGCCTTGACTGTAGTTGGTTCTTCCAAACTCACCTCCCCAAACTACTAAAGTATCATCCAACAAACCTCTTTGCTTTAAATCCATAATTAAGGCGGCTGTGGCTTGGTCTATATCTTTTGCTTGCTTTTTTATTTGAGTGGGTAAATTATCATGCTGATCCCATCCCATATGGTACAATTGAACAAATCTAACATCTCTTTCTACAAGGCGTCTTGCTAGCAGGCAATTGGCTGCATAGGTTCCTGGCACGGTTGAGTTGGCTCCGTACATTTGGATAATGTATTCAGGTTCCTTATCAATATCCATTGTTTCTGGTACTGATGTTTGCATGCGATATGCCATTTCATATTGTGCAATTCTACTGTTGATCTCTGGGTCTCCAAATTCGGTTTCTTGTCGATGATTTAATTCACGAATACAATCTAACATGCTTCTGCGTTCAAGGCTTGTCATCCCCTTGGGGTTTTTAATATACAATACAGGGTCTTTCCCTGATCTAAACTGAACCCCTTGATGTAAAGAACTCAAAAAACCATTTCCCCAAAGTCTTGAGTATAAAGGTTGGGAAAAAGGGCGTCCAGTGCCTCTTGATAGTAGAACGATAAAAGAAGGCAGGTTTTCATTTAAACTTCCTAGACCATAACTCATCCAAGAACCTATGCTTGGTTTTCCTGCTTGCTGAGAGCCTGTTTGAAAAAAGGTGATGGCAGGATCGTGGTTTATCGCTTCGGTATGCATCGATTTGATAAAGCATAATTCATCGACAATTTTGGCAGTATAAGGCATTAAAGAACTAATCCAAGCTTTGGATTCTCCGTATTGTTTAAATTTAAAATTACTACCTACTAGTGGGAATTTTTTTTGTCCAGAGGTCATCCCAGTTAACCGTTGTCCTTTCCTCACGGAATTGGGGAGATCTTGCCCCCTCATTTTATGGAGTAGAGGTTTGTGTTCGAAAAGATCTAGTTGAGAAGGTCCTCCACTTTGAAAAAGATAGATAATTCGCTTTGCTTTTGGAGCAAAGTGAGGCAAATTCAGTCTAGTAGAATTGGTTTTAGCTACACTCGAAAAAGGATCAAACATAGAAGCGACTGCTAAGCCTCCGATTCCCAGTCCTAATTTTTTTAAAAAATGTCTTCTGTTGTTATTGATAAAATGTTTTGTTATTTCTTCCATATCTCAGTTTTTAACAATTGCTTCATCTAAATTAAAAACCAAGCTCGTTAAAACAGTAAATGCGTGTAATTTTTGAAAAGGAATTCCCGCATACTTATCGTGGTTAATAATCACTGTTTTATTAGGGGTATTTGCTTCTTTTTCAATAGTTTCAACATAGGTAAGCAACTTTTTAGTTTCTCCTTTATTAGGAAAACGAGAGGTTATTTTTCTAAATATCTTTTTTATCCTATCGGTATCTGATAAAGAACTGTCTTCTAATACTTTAAAAGCTAAATAACGAGCAGCTTCGATGAGTTGAGTATCGTTCAGCATAACTAATGCTTGTAAAGGAGTGCTCGTTTTTTGGCGTTTAACATCACAAAAATCTCTTGTTGCAGCGTCAAAAATCATCATTGAAGGGGGGGGTACAGTACGTTTCCAAAAGGTATATAAGCTTCTTCTATACCTGTTTGGTCCAGTGTCTGCTACGTATTTTGTAAGCCCTACCCCAGAGGTCGTCTCTGCCCATATACCTTTTGGCTGATACGGTTTTACACTGGGACCTCCTATTTTGTAGACTAACAAACCACTTACGGCTAGGGCGTTATCTCTAACCATTTCTGCGGTTAACTTATTTCGAGAACTTCTAGCCAGCAAAAAATTTTCGGGATCTACTTTTAGTAATTGAGGTGTAACTTTGGAACTCTGTTGATAGGTACTTGACAGCACCATTCTCTTGAGCATTTTTTTGATGTTCCATCCTTCTTCTATAAAGGTGACGGCAAGCCAATCCAACAATTCTGGGTGTGATGGAAATGTACCTTGACTTCCAAAATCATCGGATGTAGCAACGATTCCTGTTCCAAAAATTTGCTGCCACATTCTGTTAATAGCAACTCTAGAAGTTAAAGGGTTCTTCTTGTCAAAAAACCAATTTGCCAAGCCAAGCCTGTTTTGATCAAACTTCTTCGAAAAAGGTAAAATAACTTTAGGTACTCCTGCTTGCACCTCATCTGCGGGAGCATCATATGCCCCTCTCTTTAGAACATGCGTTTTTCGTTCTAGTACATTGTCTTTCATTACCATTAACTTAACTTCCTTAATGGAGTCAGGAAGATTTATAAAAGACAATACTTCTTTAACCACCTCAGCCGTAATTGTTATGTTTGGTTCTGGGATTTCATCATATTCAATTCTACCTTTTTCATCTACCTTATTGAAGAAGCTATAGAAACTATAAAACTCTTTTTGTGAGATGGGATCGTATTTATGATCATGACAACGAGCACATTCCATGGTTAATCCCATAAATGCTTTGGAGGTCGTATTTGTTCTGTCTAAGACATATTCTACTCGGTACTCTTCATCTATAACCCCACCTTCTTGAGTAATCTTGTGATTTCTGTTAAAGCCAGTAGCAAGTATTTGCTCGAGTGTTGCATTAGGCATTAAATCGCCAGCCAACTGCCATTTGACAAATTGATCAAAAGGCATATTTCTATTAAATGCACTGATAACCCAATCTCTCCAAGGCCACATGATTCGCTCTAAGTCATCTTGATAACCATGAGTATCTGCATACCTAGACATATCTAACCAATCGGAAGTCATTCGTTCTCCATAAGCTTCAGATGCCAATAATTGATCAACTACTTTTTCGTACGCATTTTTATTTTTATCGTTTAGAAAGGCATCTATATCGGTTGGTTTGGGAGGAAGTCCGATAATATCAAAATAAACCTTTCTAATTAATTTTTCTTTATTTGCTTTTTTAGAAGGAGATAGTCCTTCTTGCTCTAAACGTTTTGCTATAAAATGGTCTATCTCATTATATGCCCAATTAATATCTGAAATTTTGGGGATTTTGCCTTTTTGAGGAAGGATAAATGCCCAATGTTTTTTCCACGCCGCTCCCTGTTCTACCCACTTTGTCAATACCTGTTTTTCATAATTTGTTAAGGTAAGGTTTGAAGCTAAAGGAGGCATTAGCTCTTCCTTGTTGAGAGCACTAATTCTAGAGACCAATATGCTAGATTTAACATCTCTTGGAACAATAGCATACCTGTCTAAGCGTTCTCCCAAAGCTGAAAAAGCTCCTTCTTTGGTATCAAATCGCAAACCGGCTTCACGAGTCTCTGCATCTGGACCATGACATGAATAACACCTATCGGAAAGAATAGGTTTGACATCAGAAATAAAATCAATCTTATCAGGAAGTTTTACCTCTTTTTGTGTATTTGGAGAAATGCCGTCAAGACTCTTTAAAAATTCGTCCTCTTTTGTATTTGAATTATAAAAAAGATATTTGATGAGTAGCAACGATAAAAAGGGAACTATAAAATACAATATTTTACTGCTTTTTTTTACCATCTTTTATGATTTATCTGACGAAGGTCAATAATTATAATTAGCTATACAAGTTTTTTAGATGAATGACAGACCTAAACCTTCCAAACGTAAAAATAAAGAGATATATGTCAAATCTATTTTTTTAAACGTTGAATTCAAGTCACAAATGCAACATTTTATAATCAATTTACTATCACATATACTAGCAGATAGCGTTGATTGCTACCTATAAAAACTTATTTAAGATAGCATTTATTTCCGATGAAATTTTTAATTTTATAACAACAAATAAATATGTTATTACAATCAAAATGCTTTTTAAAATGATATTCACTATCGGATAAAAAGGAAAATCCCAAAAGGAAAATACTCCATAAAAACTGGCTATAATTACGACTAATAAAAAAGTTTTATAGCTAAAAGGCACTAAATTAAACTTGCTATTTACGTACCATATTTTTAAGGAATTAAAAAATAAAATGACCAATAAAGTAGATAACGCTGCTCCGTTCATACTAAAAATTGTTATCAGCCATTCATTCAAATATGTTACAGATAAAGCCATCGCAATACCATAAGGCAGGAGTATTTTATAGTGTTTAGAATTAGATATAATAGCTCCGTTATTCCCCATAGACATAGTGTATAGCTTTGATATTGAAATCATTAGAACAACAAAAACTCCTTTTGAGTAATCTCCATCTGGCAGAATTTTATATAACTCTATCACATTCAAATTAATTAATAAGAATATTAATCCGCAGACTAATAATAGATTAATAGAGCTTCTTTTATAAAGAGAAGCCACCTCAGACATATTATTTTCTTGTAGTGCTTTTGATGTTAACGGCTGTACAATTTGATTCATCGCTCTGCCCGGAGCATCAATTACTGAAGCGATAAAAACTCCGACTGTATAGTAAGCGGCTAATTCAATAGCTTCTTTTCTTGGCAACATTACTTTGTCTATATCTATCATAATTGCTCCCGCCGAACCTGCCAATATTATATAAATTGAATATCTTAGAATCTCTTTGAAATTGTATGGTAGTTGAAATAATAATTTAGGTCTGTACAATCTAAATGCGTACCACATCATAATAATCATTCGCAGAAAATATGAGGCTGTCATCAACCAAATAAATTGTTGTGTATTTATTATTCTAAACCAAATTAAAAGCAGTAATATCATTGTTGATATACGGCTATACAGCTCTCTTACGGCATTGCCAAAAACAGATTGCATTTGCACTTTTGCCCAAGAATAAAATATCTCAAAATAAGCAGTAGCAAGAGCTACGAGGTAAATAATAAAGGTGTAATCTTTAATCAATCCATTTTTAATTGATAGAAAATCGCCTATTTCCTGATAGAGAGCAGTCCACAAAAAACCGATTGGAATAGCTATAAATACAGGAAGAATTAACGCTGATAATAAAAACCTGTCTCTATCCTCTTTATTTTGATAAGAAGTGTAAAATTTTACGATAGTATATTGAACGCCAAAAGCCGTTAAAGGCATTAATAGGTTGGCTGCGGATAATAAGAAGACAACTAAACCATAATGTTCGGGAGTTAAGAAATTGGTGTATAAAAACAGAGTGTTTATACCTCCAATTGCAAAAGCAGTAAAAATAATTACTGTATTAATTGACGACTGTTTTAGTACGATTCCCAATATTAGTTGATTAATTTAGTTACTTATTTCTTTTATAATTTTTGACAATTTTTCTGTCAGTGATCTTCTGTGATATTGCTCAATGTTTTTGGAGGTAACAACTAATCTATTATTTTTAAAATCGCTATAAAACTTTAAAATTATTTCTTTTAGTTTTTTTTCGTCGTCAAAATCTATAATAATTCCGCCATTTGTTTCTTTTAAAATATCAGCTAAATCTCCATCTGTAGGTCCAATTGCTAGAATAGGACGTTTTGCTTGTAAATACTCAAATATCTTTCCTGTGATAATTCCCTTTGCATTTTTGGTTTTAGGAATTAACAACAATAATACTTGAGCTTTCTGCTGAAATTCTATTGCTATATTATGTTCTACATATCCATTTTTTTTTGTATGTTTTAGTAGAGAATACTGCTTTATACTATCTAAAACTTCTTTGCTAACACTTCCTGTGATTTTAATTTCTAAGTTATTAGCAAATTCATTATTGACAGAACAGATTTCTTGTAAAACTTTCCATAAAATAATCGGGTTACTCTCTTTTGGAAATAAACCTATATGCGAAATGGAATTTTTTTTGTCCAAAGTTATATTTTTTTTGACAAAAACTTCGTCGTCATATCCATTTGTAATTACTTTTACCGAGTTTGAAAATGCAATTAGCTCTTCTTTTAAAGAATTGCTGACAGTTAATACCACATTTGCATTTTTTAACACTGAATTTTCTAATTTTTTGTTCCATTTCTTAGCCAAATTACACATCTTAAAATCAGAATAATAATACAATTCAGTCCAAGAATCTCTAAAATCGGCAATCCAACTTATATTCGTTGCTCTTTTCAATCTTTTAGCAATTAAATGCACACTATGAGGTGGTCCTGTAGAAATAATGACATCTATATCATTGTTGCTCAAATATTTTTTAAGAAAAGAAACCGAAGGTCTTATCCAAAATATTTTTGGATCGGGAATAAAAAAATTTCCTCTAATCCACGTTAAAAATCCTTTATGAGGATAGTTTCCAAAATTGCTTTGTGTTTTCTTTCCAAACAAAGATGTAACTATTTTTTGTGGGTCTTTTATAGGTTGTTTTAAAACGTCTATTCCATCAGGAATTTCATTTGATAAAGACGTGTCTGTTGTTGGATATTCAGGATTTTCTACCGTATAAACCACAGGTGTTATACCAAAATCTTGTAAGTATTTTACAAATTTTAGCCAGCGTTGTACACCACTTCCACCTGCTGGAGGCCAATAATATGTTATAATTAATACTTTCAATTAATTAAATTATCGTATAAATCTATTAATTTTTTGGAAGTAACTTCCCAAGAAAATTCCGTTTCTATAAATTCTTGCCCATTTTTACCTAATTTTTTACACAGAGTTTTATCATTATATAGTTGTAAAGTTTTATTAGCAAAATCTTCTGAATCTCTTTCTTTATGTACCAAACCTGCATTTATTTTCTCTACTATGTTTTTTTGTGCAGTTGCATTGCTAACCAATAGCGGCTTGCTAAAACTCATATATTGAAATATTTTATTAGGATATGCAACATCATGGTTAATATTTCTGTGTATTGGAGATATACAAACATCACTTGATTTTATATATGATGGAAAAAGTTTAACATCTTTCCAGCCTTCAAAATCTACATATTGTTCAATTCCTGATTTTTTTACTTGTTGTTTTAAAATTATATCAGTTGTATTTGTCCCAACTATAACCAACTTTATGTTTTCTATTTGATATAAAAGTTTTTTTATTGAGGTTATTGCTGTTTGCAATCCTCTTCTAAGGTGCGTATCTCCCAAGTATAAAATCACATATTTATCTCTGTATCTGGAAAGTATGTTTTTATCAATAATATTTTTTTTATAGAAGCATTTTCTTACTGTATTTGGAACCAAAATAATTTTATCTGGAGGTATTCTCGTTCTCTCAATAACTTCGTCAATGAATTCTTGTGATACTGTTACAATTCTAGTTGCCTTATCTATAAATTTTTCCTCTTTTTTTTTCCATACTTTTGGTGAAATCAGGTATTTACTTGGAAATTTCTGTAAATGAGGGTATAATTTCATAATCTCGGGCATATTGTCGTGTAAATCTAAAACCGTAGGAAGGTGTATTTTTTTATTTGCTAAAAAAACGGCTTCAGCTATTCTTATGTCGTGAATGTGTATTGCCTCAATTTTATTTGCCACCAAAAAATGATGAATCTTCTTTTTCATCATCATGGAATATAATGGAATTGTATATGCCAAAGCAGACAGTTTATACTCTAATTTATTAGACGTATATCTTTTTACTTGTATCCCGTTAATAATTTCCTGAGCAGGTTCGTTATGATAAGTCAAACAGAATAAAAAAACAATATGCCCTGCTTTTATCAATTCAATAGCCTCGTTTTCTACTCTTGGGTCAGGAGGAAAAACAGCATCTAATACCATCCCAATTCTCATAGCCTAATTATTTACGTTCGGCATAAACCGCATAATATCTCGGCGTAAATTCTCTGAGTATTGGTCTGAAGCCTATTTCCCTTGTTGGGCTTGTCCATTTTAAATTTTTCTTATCAACCCAACCTGTTTTTTCTAATAACCAATCAAATTGCCAATCTTCAAACTCGTGATAATGTCTGTCCCACTTATCTGTATTGCTTCTGTACGCTTTTGCAAACCATATATCTAATGGTATTGTTGTAACCAATTTATTTGCTTTTATCTTTTTTAAAACAACGTAAGGCGACAACAGATGCTCAAGTATTTCAAATGCAGTAACTGCATCGACTTTTTGTTTGTTAACTATTTCGGGAGACTCATCTAAGTCTTCTCCATTTGTGTTATATACGGTGTAGCCATTTTGCTCCATAATCTCGCTAAAAGGATTGCGAACGCCCAAATCGAGAATTACGGCAGGAGCGGGCAAAACCTCTTTTAAGAAATCTAAAGTATATTTATATCTCCTTGCCAGTATTTTCTTGTACATTGTGTTTTATATTTATGTTTGAATATTCTTCTTCTTACTGATAAAAAACCATACAACAGGTATTATCAGCAACAAAAAATACGATATTAACGTGATTTTATTTCCATCCTTAATGACTTTTGGTTCAAATCTAAAAGTAATATTGTGTTTTCCTGCTGGGATAATCATTCCTCTTAACACATAATTTGCTCTAAAATGTAGAGTTAATTTACCATCTATATAAGCATTCCAACCATCTTTATAATAAATTTCTGAAAAAATTGCCACCTCTTCTTTTGTAGAATTCGATTGATATTCCAAAGTTGAAACATCATATTTGGTCAACTCTATGACGGCGGTAGAATCTTTTCCTTGAGTAAAATTGATGTTATCTTTCAGATAATTTATATCTACAACGGCTACATTCTTTGTGTCCAAACTATCTAAGGTTTTCATCTCTTCGTCAGCAGAATTAATTGATAAAACTTTAGTAACAAACCAAGCGTTTCCGTTTACACTTGGATTTATATGCACCTGACTTTGATCTTGGTCATCAAAAATAAAATACTTGACGTTCAGCATATTTAATACTTCCAAATTATTTTTTGCTATCTGATAATCATATAATTCTTGGTAGCGTCCCATTTTTGCAGCATGATAGCCTCCTATTGATTTATGAAAATATGAAGTCCTGCCATCTTGCATCAAACTACCAGCAAAATTTGCAACACGATAATAGCTTTTATCTTCCAAAATCTGTTTATCAATTTCATTTAATTTAAAGGGTTTGTCAACTCTTTCTGCTCTTTCAAAGTTACTTTTATTTACATATTTTAAATCTACGGAAACCAAATCAAAAAGGATTAAAACTCCTAAAACAACAATTGCTTTTGTTTGATTTAGCTTGTTTTTTATAAATAGCCACAGCAATACAAAAGAAAGAGAAATTAATATAAATGAGCGTAAACTATCCTGAAATAACATTGATTTTCTGTCGGAGATAAGAGCTTCTATCAGTCCTTCAACTTGTGCATAAATTCTGTCATTACTGCCTTCAAAAGCAAATAAACTTGTCCCAAACAATGTAAAAAACAAAGTAATTCCACCCATTACATAAAATGCTTTTTTTAATGATTTTTGCTTTTCTTCTGTGCTAACTTCTTTTGAGAAAAAAGATTTTAAGGCTAAAATTCCTAACAGCGGAATACATAATTCTGCAATTACTTGAATGGAAGAAACAGCTCTAAATTTATTATATAAAGGAACATAATCTATAAAAAAGTTAGTTACAATACTAAAATTTTTACCCCAACTTAATAAGATTGAGAAAATTGTGGCTGCTACCAACCAGTTTTTTAATTTCCCTTTGACTAAAAATACGCCTAAAAAAAACAAGAAAAATAATATCGCTCCGATGTAGGCGGGTGCTTCAACAATGGGTTGATTTCCCCAATAAGTTAATACTTGTTTAGAGTGTTCTGATGCTTTATTTACTCCTTTTGATTTTAAGATTTTGTAAAAGTTTGAGTTTTTACCAAGGCTTTCATAAGTTCCACCTCCTATAAATCTTGGAATAAATAAATTAAATGTTTCTGCAATTCCATAGCTGTATTCTGTAATATATTCTTTAGATAGACCTTCTCTCACTTTTTTAGGAGTTCCGTCTGCATTTATTGTCAGCTCTGTTTTTCCTCTTGTGCTAAAGTCGGCATATTCTTTAGTTGCCATCAAACGAGTAGCATTAACGCCAATTGCTAAAACAAAAGCAACGGAAATAATTGCAATATTTTTAAAAAACCTAGGTAGTGTTTTTTTCTTAAAAGATTCTATCGACCAAACAATCCCCAAAATCAGGATTATAAACAACATATAATACGTCATTTGCGGGTGATTGGTGTTAATTTCTAACGCCATTGCTAAAGATGTAACTATAAATCCTAATAAATATCGTTTCTGAAAAACCCATAAAATCCCTGCTAAAACTATTGGAATATACGCGATTGCATGTGCTTTTGCATTATGTCCAGCACCAAAGAGAATAATCAAATATGTAGAAAACCCAAAGGAAAGTGCTCCTAAAATGGCCAGTTTATAATTAACTTTTAATGTGATTAACAATAAAAAAAAACCAAAAAAATATAAAAATAAATAATCTGCTGGTCTGGGTAAAAATCTTAATAAATAATCTAATTCTTTAATGTAATCATTTGGATAATAGGTGCTTAATTGGTAAGCAGGCATACCGCTAAAAACTGAGCCTGTCCAATATGGCTCTTCTCCTTTTTCTGTTCTGTAATCTACAATTTCTTTTGATAGACCTATAAATTGGGTTATATCTCCCTGCTTTATTTTTTGCCCTTTTAGAACAGGGTTAAAATACAATAACGACGCAATTATAAAAATAATTATGGCACTTAAATAGGGTAATGTTTTTCTAAAATTCATATTATTCTATGTCTTCGTAGTCAATATATTCTCCAACTGAATTGTTGCTTTTATTACCGTTTTTTGGTTTTTTATCAATAACTGTTTCACCGACATTCACATTAGTATCTTGTTGTTGATTTTCGTGTTGCTGCCTCACTTTATCTTGCATTTTATTGATAAATCTCCTCAATAAAAAAGGAATCACGTATCTGGATACTAACTTGAATCCGTAATAAACGGCTAAAATAATTAAAATTGTTCTCAATAAACCTATCATTTCTGTTCTTGCTATAAATTATTTCAGAAAAAAATCAAAGATAATATTTTGAAGCCAATTTTAGTGCTTAAATTCAATTTATTTATACGGCATTTTGTAATCAATTTAGCACAAAATAGCCGTCATATATAAAATACGAGTTTTCTCGTTTATCACAAAAAACAATAATCTGTTATATTTTATAAAAATAAAGCCTTGTTTTATTAGTTTTTATATTTTTGAGGCTAAATAATTTAAAGAACAATCTTGTGGATAATAAAAATTTACTTCAGCTGGTAAAAAAGTATGGAAGTCCGTTGTATGTATATGATACTGAAAAAATAATTTTGCAATACAATCGTATTACAAAGGCATTTGCTAAGGTAACAAATGTAAAAATTAATTTCGCTATAAAAGCACTTTCCAATGTAAATATATTAAAGGTATTCAATCAATTAGAATCTGGATTAGATGCTGTTTCTATACAGGAAGTGAGGTTAGGGTTGTTAGCAGGATTTAACCCCGCCGATATTATTTATACTCCTAACGGAGTTTCCATAGAAGAGATAGAAAATGTAGCCAAACTCGGTGTGCAAATTAATATTGATAACCTATCTGTTTTAGAATTATTTGGGCAAAAGTACCCAGATATTCCTGTTTGTATTAGAATAAATCCGCATATTATGGCGGGAGGAAATAGTAAAATTTCTGTAGGACATATAGACTCTAAATTTGGGATTTCTGTTCACCAACTTCCTCATATTAAGCGAGTTGTAAAAAATACAGGAATGCACATCAACGGGATTCATACGCATACAGGCTCCGATATTTTAGATATTGATACTTTTCTGCGTGCAACAGAAATATTATTTAATGCTGCCAAACAATTTGATTCATTAGAATTTATTGATTTCGGTAGCGGATTTAAAGTTCCGTATAAAGTTGGAGATGTTTCTACCGATATTGAACAACTGGGAAAACAACTCTCAAAACGATTTAATGAATTCTGTAAAGAATACGGAAAAGAGCTGACATTGATGTTTGAACCCGGAAAATTTTTAGTCAGCAAATCAGGATATTTTTTGACAAAAGTAAACGTAATTAAACAAACCACTTCCACTGTTTTTGCAGGAATTGACAGTGGATTTAATCATCTAATAAGACCTATGATGTACGATTCTTATCATCGGATAGAAAACATTTCAAATCAAAAAGGAAGAGAGCGTTATTACTCTGTTGTTGGCTACATTTGCGAAACTGACACCTTTGGCTCTAACCGAAGAATTAATGAAATTACTGAAGGAGACATTCTGTGTTTTTACAATGCGGGTGCGTATTGTTTCTCTATGTCATCTAATTATAATTCTCGTTATCGCCCCGCAGAAGTAATGCTTTACAACGGAAAACAATATCTTATCAGAAAAAGAGAAACTTTTGATGATATTCTAAGAAATCAGGAACTCACGCTGGAAATAGACTAAATAATTGACTAAAGAATTATCTTAACAGCAATTATCATCTTTTATCAGTTTACAGCTGATTACTGCAAGCAATGCTCCAATAATTGGTGCTATCATATACAGCCACAAATGCGTGTAATGACCAGAAACTAATGCTGGAGCTAAAGAACGTGCAGGATTCATAGACGCTTTTGTCATCGGACCTGCAAACATTGCTTCTAACAAAATGACGGCACCTATTGCTATCCCCGCCATAGTGCCAATTTCTTTGCTCCCTGTAGAGACGTTGATAATCACCAACATCAAGAAAAACGTAAGTAATATCTCTAATATAAATGCTCGCCAGACATCTAAAGTTGGGATAGTTGCTCCATAGAATTCACTATCAGGAAATAAAAACCATAAGATGCCGCTTGCTAATAAAGCACCCAAAACCTGTGCTAAAATATATCTGGGAACTTCTCTCCAAGGAAATTTTTTTGCATACGCAAATGCGATAGAAACGGCGGGATTAAAATGTGCTCCAGAAGTTTCTCCAAACGCATAAATCATCGCCATTACAATCAAGCCCCAAGTTATTGCAACTCCAACGTGAGTTACTTCTCCGCCAGTAATTTCGTTAATTGTCATAGCTCCAGTACCACAAAAAACTAAAGAAAATGTCCCTATAAATTCTGATATGTATTTTTTCATAATTATAAATTGTTCAATACACTTTTTCTCACTTTCATAAAAGGTTTTTCTACGGTTAAATACAATATCCACGCCATTAACACGCAGGATATTGCTGAAATTATAACCATCAATCCACTTTCTGAATCTACTCCTAAATCTGAAAATACTTTTTGTGCAACGTGAATAGAAACCTTGTGAATAAGGTAAATTCCGTAGGAAAGTGCAGCAATAAAAGTTGATATTTTGGAGTTCCATTTGAATAGAAAACTATTCGGGCTTATAGCTCCCAAAACCAAAAATCCGTAACCTATGGCTATCAAAGGAAATCCAAAAACGGACGTATTATAGGTGACTAAATCACTGCAAAAGAAATATGTAAATGTCAATATTCCGATGCCTAAAATAATCAAAAGATTGCCGTACTTGGATATTTTATTCCAAAAAATAGGTAAAAATTGATAAATCGCAGCAACAGAAACTCCTACTAATAATCCGTCTAATCTATTATAAGTCGGAAAATAAATATATTTTGTCCACGTCGGAATAATATTTTCAGTACCTAAATTGGGTAAATATTGATTGTACCACAGATAATTTCTTAGAATAAAACCAAAAATAAAAAGTATAATAATTATGTAGAAAGCGTTTTTTAACAACTTTTTTCTTTGCAGAAATATAAGTAGTAAGGGTAATAAAATGTAAAAATGTTCTTCTATAGAAAGAGACCACGCGTGCGAAAATGCGTTGGTAACGGCTGTATCAAGTCCAAAATTATGCGTAAAAGTTAAATACCTCCAAAGTTGTGGCAAAGTATCTCGCTCCCTAACAATCGGAAACACATAATAGATAGCTATAACAGCCAAATAAACGGGAACAATTCTAAAAAAACGCTTAATAAAAAAACGTTTATACGAAATTTTTTGTCCTTGTTTAATTTGTGAAAAAAGTTGGGAGGTAATCAAAAAACCACTTAGAACAAAGAATAAATCTACACCCGTCCATCCAAATTTAACAAATGATGGCCACCAAATTGGTTCGTCAAAAAAATATTTATAGTGAAATATAAGCACCAAAATTATGGCAATCGCCCGTAAATGGTCTAAGCCATAAAGTCTTCCATTTTTTGAAATAGAGTTGATTTTTGTCACATTCTATGTTTTTTGAATGGGTATTTTTAGGCGGGTAAAGGTAGATAATTTAGCTTTGGAATTATACAGCTTTTCCTTGGTATAAATATTTTTGAAATCCTATAAATGCCTCTCTAATTGATTTTAAATCACCTAATTCATTTTTAGCATCTTTAGTAGTCTTGTATTTTAATTCCAGAAGACCAGTAATCTTTAAGTTATCCAATTCGTAAACTCCTTCTTTTACGTATTGCTCCAAAACAAAATTTAAAAATTCCTGCTGTTTTGGATTATAATCATTTATATAAATTTTTGCTCTTGACGCTCTTTTAAGTCTTGGCACAAGCTCTTTGTGGTAGGCAATATAACTCAACACGTCAAAGAGGTCGCTTTCTTCTCCATCAACTAACTTTATTAAACCTTTTAATTGATTATTAGAATATCCTTTTTCGTTTAATTCTTCTAATAGTTTTTTACGTGTTTTTGGAACACTCCAAAGTTGGCGTAACTCATCTTCGCTTTTAAAAAAGCTTGGCAATTCACCAAACAGGTTACGTAAAAATTGCCTTGCTGAAATGGGTTTGCCGCTAGAGTCCCAAAATGAGGTATCTGTGTAATATTGTATTTCACGTGTCTTACCATCTGCCAGTTTTATTTTTATTTTGGTTTTATTTTTACAAATACAGAGTATTTCTCCACATACATAACAAGGTGGAGGCGGTTCTTCAATGCACCCGCAAGGTGTACAACCGCATTTGGAACAGGGTTCTGACAATGCCGTTTCACAGACACAAGGTGTTTTTCCACAAGCTCCGCAAGTATATTCTTCAATTGGCTCTCCGTCCCATTCAGGGTCGTGAAAGTGCTTATGAGCTTTTACAAAATCAAAAACTGTAAAATAATCCTTATTGTCAAAAAGCCGTGTTCCTCTACCTATAATCTGCTTAAACTCAATCATTGAGTTAATGGGACGCATCAAAACAATATTTCTAACTTCAGGTGCATCAACACCTGTACTTAATTTTTTAGACGTAGTTAAAATAGTTGGAATAATCTTTTCATCGTCTTGAAATTCGCTTAAAAATTGCTCACCTATTTTACCGTCATCAGAAGTAACACGAACACAGTAATTTGGGTCTTTGCTCTTTTTATTTTGATTCACCATATCACGAATAAGTGCGGCGTGGGCTTGATTAGCACAAAAAATAATGGTTTTTTCGTTTTCATTGGCGGCATTCATAAATATCTCCACACGCTTATTTTCGCGTTCTTTTATCTCAATAATTTTATTAAAATCTTTTTCAGTATATATTTTATCTGATTCTACCTCTCCCTCTACCACGTCATCATCACTTTTGTAAGTGTATTCATCAATCGTGGTCTCTACCTGACGCATCTTAAACGGGGTTAGAAAACCATCGTTAATCCCTTCTTTGAGAGAGTAGATATAAACAGGGTCGCCAAAGTATTTATAGGTGTCTACATTATCCTTGCGTTTTGGTGTGGCTGTTAAACCTAACTGTGCAGCAGGCGAAAAGTAATCTAAAATGCCACGCCAATTCCCCTCGTCATTCGCTCCACCTCTATGGCACTCGTCAATGATAATAAAATCAAAAAAATCTGATGGATATTCACCAAAATAGGGTGCGGGATTACCGTCTTCATTTGCACCGGACATAAAAGACTGAAAAATAGTAAAAAAGACGCTACCGTTGGTTGGCACCTTTCCGTACTTTTTAATTTCTTTTGGTTTTATACGCACCATTGCTTCTTCTGGGAAAGCAGAAAACGCATTAAAGGCTTGGTCTGCTAAAATATTTCTATCTACTAAAAACAATATTCTTGGATTCCTTGTGCCGTCTCTTTTTAAATTCCACTTGGCGTTAAATAGTTTCCAAACAATTTGAAAGGCAATTGCCGTTTTACCTGTTCCTGTAGCTAAGGTTAATAAAATTCTGTCTTTTTTTTCTGAAACAGCCTCCAAAACTTTGGTAATAGCATTTTGCTGATAATATCTCAGCTGCCAAGTACCTCCTCCGTCTGCAAAAGGGATAGCAAATAGTCGTTCTTTCCAATTTGTTATTTCAATTTGCTCGTCGTCTTTAAGCGTAGGGTAAGTCATTTTCCAAAGCTCGTCGGGTGTTGGGTACTTGTCTATATCTCCTTCCGTTCCGCACTCCATATCTATGCCGTATATTCCTATCCCGTTGGTAGCATAGGCAAAACGAATGTTTAAACGCTCTGCGTATTTCTTGACTTGAGCAACGCCTTCTGTGTAGTACGAATCTCGTTTTTTTGCTTCTACAACTCCAATTATACGGTTTTTGTATTCCAAAACATAGTCTGCACTAAGAGATTTTTCACGCCTACTTTGACCAATTAAACGCCCTTTAGTAATACGATACTCCAAAAGTAAACGGCTGCCCTCTATCACTTCCCAACCTGATGCTTTTAAGGCTGGGGCTATTAAATCGTGTTTGGTTTGGGCTTCGTTCATATTAGTCTGCAACCTTAAATAATTTATCTTGTTGTGAAAGTGCTAGTATTTTGTATTTATCAATATCAATATCGCTTGGCAATTTATCTTGAAGAACAGGAACAATATACTGGCAATTTATATTTGCTATTGTTTCAGTAATAAGCTGCGAAATTTGATTGCCATGAATGTTTTCTATTTGGTCATGTAAAATGAAGTGAGGAGATTTAATATTATTATTATCTGCAAATTTAATATAAGCCAAATCAAATGCCGCAATTTGTCCTTTTTTCTTGCCCGTCCCTAAATTTCCAGCAATACTACTAATATCCAGAGAATAACTTGCATTTGTTTTATTTGGGCTTAATATAAATTTTTCACCATATAATTTATTGGAAATATCAGTAAAATATATATTAAAATCTTCAACTCGTTTGTTAATTAATGAATCTTTCTTGTCAATACTTTCATTGATGATATTCAGTCGTTCTGTAATATTTTTCAATTTAGTTAACGATTCTTGCAACATTCTTTCTTTCTCTTCAAAGGTTCCTTTTTGCTCATAAAGAGTATTTAATTTTTCTATGATAGATTCTAGCTCATCTATTGTATTAGACTTTTTAATCTTTTCTGAATATGTTTTTTCATCATTCAATAGCGTAGATATATTATTTTGCACTTCCCTTAATGAATAATCTAAATCAGGTAACTCTTTAATAATATATTTAATTTTTTCTTCTATCATTTTGTTATGAAAAGCCAAAACATCCTCAAAAGTTTTTTGTAAATTTGGCATTAATGATTTAGCTTTTTGATACAAATATTTAATTCTTTTACTATCAATATTAGAAACTTCTTTGCTTAAATCTTCTTTACTTTCTAAAATAAGTTCTTTTCTCATCTCAAGCTGACTAGCTTTTGTTGATAATTTATTTAATTCTAATTTTATACTATTGAGTTTTGCTAAATCTTTCTCAAAATCATCATTGATATTCAAATTATTTTTTTTTTCTGTACAATGTTTTATATCTCTAATTATAACAACAAGTGCTTGTTTTATTTGAGGTAAAGTTTCTTCTTTTGATAACCTTTTTTGTAAATTTTCTTCTATTTTTTTTTCTGCTAAAAGTTTATGTTTCTCACCAATATCAGGTAACTCTATCCCCAGCCAAAAAAGATAAACTGATTCATAAATATTATTTTTCGTTGTGCTATGCAGAACTTTTAACGTATTTATGAGCTTGTTTTTTTCATCCCTTATGTTTTTTGAAATTAGTTCACGAAAACTTGGTTTATCGTAATCTGAATTAAAAATTATTTTTTTGAGTTCTTTTACAAATTCCTGACGCTTATAATTCTTGCCATTGATTTCCAAAATTTTTTCTTTTCTTAAAAGAAAATTTCTTCTTATTTTTACATCCATCGCAGAAACGTTACCTAAATCATCTGTTAGTATAAGAGTAATAATCACATTATTGTCTTTTAGAAACTTCTCAATTTTTGTATTTGTTCTATTTTTAAATTCGGAATCTTGATAAATATTTTTTCCATCTCCACCCAAACAGAAATCAATGAGCCTTAAAAGTGTAGTCTTTCCAATATTATTCCCTGTTTCTTGTATATTTTCTGTGTGAGTTTCATCAACAATTAAATTAACGCCCTTGTGAAATCGTATGTCTCGGATAATTTCAGATCCATTTTCAATGAGTAATTTTTTTAAAAACATTTTTCAATTAATCCTTTTTGTGATTTAATACTACCCAATAAAAAAAGCCAATCCACTGTTAATATAAATAAACTCATAGAAATTTTTACTTTTTTATTTAACAAATTAAAAGCATCAACTAAATCAATTTCTTTGGAATCGTACTTATCTAATATTGCCAGTAATTCTGAACCAATATAGTAAACATCTCTTGACGGGTTAGTATCCTTATCTATTATCATTTTCTTGGTTCCTCTAAAATTTTACATCTCATAAAAGCATCAACAATTATGATTTCCAAACTGAAATTTAAGTTCTCGTACGGAATTAGATTTTCAGGATTTTTTGTTTCTTCAAATAATTTCCATAAAGCATTTTTAACTTTATCAATAAGTTCGTCGGAATTTTCCATTATGTCTTGTTGAGAGTCATATGATAACTCTCCTTTAGCTCTCAGATATATAGATTTTATATTCTTAAGAAGGGCGTTCTTTTTGAAAGATCCTTGAGATTCTATCTCCTTATAAATAGTATTGAGTTTAGCTTGGTAGACCTTATACTCTTCAAGTATTGGCTTGTACACTTTTATATTATTATACGATATCTTATCTTCTGGGTTAAAACTATTACTAACTTCTTCTCCCTTAACTTCATCAATATTGAGCATACTAATTTTATTGACAACTTCTGAGAGCAAAGATAATTTTTGTTGAGGTGAAAGTTTGCTAGAAATATATATTTCGTGACTTTGCCTCATCTTTTTTAACCTTTCTACAGTATATTCCTGCTCATCGTTGGTTTCATCATGATGCTGAACACATAACAGAATTAGATTAGGATAATCGTCTCTTTCTTCATCAGTCATATTTTGGTTATATCGCTCGCCCCCTTTATTTTTTGCTTCTATATGACAGATATTAGAATCTCTAGCGTTAGTTTCATTTACCATTATCCTATCGCAATCAGGAAAAGCACATTGATTTCCAGAAAGAGCAAATAGTCTTTTTAATGTTTTATCTGTATATTTTCTAGTTTTAGACATAATTACAATTCCCCATTAAATTATTTCTGCAAGATACTCTTTTTTAACTCATCTAAACAATTTATCTTTTTTGCTTCTACAACTCCAATTATACGGTTTTTGTATTCCAAAACATAGTCTGCACTAAGAGATTTTTCACGCCCTTTAGTAATAGCTATACTCCAAACGTAAACGGCTACCCTCTATCACACCCCAACCTGATGCTTTTAAGGCTGGGGATATTAAATCGTGTTTGGTTTGGGCTTCGTTCATATTAATTTTCTAATTGTTGGATACTAACTTCTGCTTTCTCCAATATGGTTTTGGACATGTTAATATCATTAGAGAAGTGATCAATATCTACATCGATAGCCTTGCAACACCAATGCAAGCGCACAGGATTGATTGTTGTTTTTTTAGTGGCTTTCATGGGTTGTATCTTTGTTTGTTAAGATGACAATGCGTTTTCTTTTGGGTATTCGTATTTTTCGTTTATTACTTAGGAGCTGTTTTTTGCTTCATCATTTTATCTATAAATATTTTATTACGGATTTTTGCACGTTCTAATAATGTTGAATATTTTATTACCTCTGTATATAGAGAACCATCATCTTTCCCAAATTTACCAATAATTCTTTTATATGGTCTATAAATAAAACCCAAATTATGTGCTGGAACAAAATCACTATCGTTATCTTGAATATCATCTACATCTATATTTTCACCAATAAGATAACCATAATAAGTTGTGAATCTGAATTGATCTTTAGATAAATTATTAATTAATGAAGCATATCTGTTGATTTGATTAAGATGATTTGAAACCTTCGTATCAGGTGATTTTAATTCAATTATTATGCACTTTCCCTCTTTAGGAAATAAAAGAATATCAGGTCTTTTTTGTTGTGCGTCACCCTCCTGTTTCAATCTATACTTATCTTCCTCTTCTGAGAGATTATCTTTAAGAATAGTATCATCACCTAGTGATATGTTTCCTAATGATACTTCCGAAGTACCCTTAAAATAAATAAAATCTTCGTTTACAAGCCACAAATCACTGTTTTCTGAATCCTTAGAAGTTTGTTTAAATATTAGATTATGCAATAAACTTTCGTTTATATTGCGATCTCCAGAATTTTGAACTTCTAGTTCTGTATTTATAATTTTTTCAAATAATTCCAATACAATTTTGCGTCTTGCTACATAACGAGTCAAAGCTGTTCTATTCTGCAACGGAATAATTTTAACTAAACTATTTATTTTTTCTCTTAGTTCATCATCGTATGATTCTCTATTAGATGAGTCTAATTCATCCAAATCCTGAATTTGTTTTTTTATCTTAGCGTCACCATTTGCAATAAGCTTAGCATCCGCTTCGTACACCTTCTTCAAAATTGTCTCATCAGTATCACTAATCTTAACCTTTTCTTTTAAAGATTTTAATGTTTTTTTACTGAATAAGAACATTGCTTTTAATTTATCAATATTGTCATTTTTTTCTTGATTCTTATTCCTAATTTCATCATACATGTTAAGAATTGTATTATTTGTTTCTCGCACAATATTTTCTAATAAAATTTCTTCGGCATCAAACAATTCTTGACCCCGTTTTTGAAATTCTTTTTTAGTTAATATTCTTATTTCTCCCCTTGTATCATCATCCCTGTCGTCAATATACTTTCCTGACAAAAGAAATAAATATCTACTGTTTTCTATTTGGTCAGTGGAACTTAAGCTGTCTAAATTAATAGATTTTGCAATTTCTCCTTTGCTAACAAGTTTTAATGCATTGTTCTCCAATTTGTTCTCAGATATTTTAAATGCTTTAAGATTAAATATTTCTTTATTATTAGATTCTGTTACGCTTCTATCTTCTCCAATAGCACTGTAACTAATGCCAATGCTTTCTTCTTTATCAACTTCTGGAATATCAGTAGATGTTATTTCTAATGCTGGATTAGGCTCATCATCGATGAATTGACGAATTACAATTTTTGGTAAACCATCTCTATTTTCACAAAAAAAATCTATGTAATGGCTAACTATATATATTTTTATCAATTCGATAGTCAAATTCTTAAACTGTATTTTATCACTATCTGTTAATACATTCTTAAAAAGAAGGTTGGTAGAAGAAACCTCAGCCTGAATCTCCTCTTCATTGCCATCTTCTAAACAAATAATTGCATTATTCTGTAAAAAAAGCTCTGATTTTGAAATCGTGAATATTCGTCTTTTATATCCTGTTGTAGAATTGTTATCTTTATAAACACTGACAACTTTAGTTTCATTAAACGAATGAAGAAACTGAACTCTTCCTGTTCCTTTGTTAGCAAAACCCTTGCCTTGATCATTTAAATCAACTAAACGATTAAATTCCGTATCATTAAATCCAATACCCGTATCTATAATTTCTATTTTACAAAAATCATAGTTTCCCTCTATCAATGTTTTTGTTACAAAAAGATTTATCTCTACGCTTCCTTTCTCGGAGGATTCGTGTTCCAATTTTAGCAGTTTAATAGCTTCTAAGGAGTTAGTGAATGCTTCATAGATGGGTTGTAAATAGTCACTATCCTTCTTTTTTATTTTTTCTAATGCACCTAAGTAGTTGATTCCTTTTGCTTTTATGTATTGACTCATAACTATAACTCCCCATTAAATTATTTCTGCAAGATACTCTTTTTTAACTCATCTAAACAATTTATCTTTTTTGCTTCTACAACTCCAATTATACGGTTTTTGTATTCCAAAACATAGTCTGCACTAAGAGATTTTTCACGCCTACTTTGACCAATTAAACGCCCTTTAGTAATACGATACTCCAAACGTAAACGGCTACGCTCTATCACACCCCAACCTGATGCTTTTAAGGCTGGGGCTATTAAATCGTGTTTGGTTTGGGCTTCGTTCATATTAATTTTCTTCTTTTAACAAATCAACAAAACAGATACAGTCAACATTGACTGCTATTAGACCACAGACTGCTGGAATTTTGTAGTTAGGTTTTAATAGTGGTAAATTATTTTGTCGACTTTCTTCACTGACTAAAATAGCTCCTATTTCTTTTGAAGTAGCAATAATAAATAAGTCATTTTCCCCTACACCTTTGCCATATTGCTCTTCTTTTATTCCTAAAAGTGCTTTTATTTGACTTGCTCTTGATAAAATTGATGGAGTCAAAGAATAAATTTCAATACCATTATCTCTAAGCCATACTCCACATTCTGGTATTTTTTTATTCACTTCATCAAATGCTATTTTTGATATACAAAATTCCTCGTTGCTAATTTCTTCAGTTATCCACTCCCATAACGCATCGAAGTGTTGATTTTTAGGAGGATAATTATCCCAAGCATGAATCATAGATGACGCATCAAAGCTATACATATTTTTCCAATTTACGTACATCAGTAATTTTCAAATTATCTAAATAGGTGCTGGCTTTGGCCAGGGTAATATGCTTGCTATAAAAGGCATCAAATACGGCATGAACAAAGGGCTTGCCAAAAGTGCTGAGTGGTTCTCTATGGCGGTATTGGCACGGGATTTTTGGTGCAGTTCCTAACGCTTTTTTTCTTTCCTCTTCTCTTTGTATTGCCCTTTCTTGTTGCTCTTTAAGTGCCTTATAATCGTTATAATGTGCTTGGGTTATTTTGTTCTCATTTAATAATCTGACCAATATCGCTTCACCGCTTACGCACCAATTATTCTTAAAATCAGCTAAAAAATCATCGTATTCACCAACTTCTAAATCCAGCAACTCCGCCACGTTAATCTGCCTTAAAAAACCATCGGGCATTAACAGATTTCCGGCAAACTCATTGGCATCTTTTTCCTTGCCTTGATAGTTATAAAAATTCTCTGCATCATCAATGGCACTTTCTCTATGTATTAGCAAATGGGCTAGCTCGTGCATCAAAGTAAAAGCTTGCGCTCCTTTGCTTTCCTGTTTTTTAATAACGATAATCGGCAAAGTGTCGTAATAAAGAGAAAATCCACGCACTGGATTGTTTTTATCCATCTGCCACTTACCCTTATAACCGCTCATGACAAATACCATAATACCCTTGCTTTCAACCGCACGGCGCAAATCTTCAAATTTATTACTATCGGACAGGTTTAACCATTGCCGCACATTGGCACTGGCTTGTTTTATGTTGCGACTACTCAATGCAAAATCAGGTAACCAATCAGGCTTGAGCGGCTCGCCCAAGTCCTCCATCAAGCCAAGATATATTTGCCTTTGCTTTTCAACACGCTCGATTAACGCTCTGAGATTGCGGTCATGTATTGGTGTCTGGTTATTGATGGTGCGAAATTGCGGGGAATATATTTTCTCTTCAAGCACATCATGTGGCTCAAGGAAAAACAACAACCCCCGATTAAAATAGTGCGCTATCTTTGCTAATTGCTTGACGCTTACTTCTGCTTTCTCCAATATGGTTTTAGCCACCTTAATATCATTAGAGAGGTGATCAATATCTATATCGATAGCCTCGCAACACCACTGCAAGCGCGCAGGATTGATTGTTGTTTTTTTAGTGGTTTTCATGGGTTGTGTCTCTATTTGTTAAGATGATAACTGATAACAAACTTTAGTTTTTACCAATTTTTGATTGTATTGATAATTTGTTGCTGCACCGGAAAACCCAAAAGAGCATCAATTTTCTGTTTTTTCTTGTAATCAATTTTATGCATATAAATATGGCGAGAAACTATATTTTTTAAAATATAGCTAGCAGTATGATTTTTATCATTTTTAAACTCTTTATGTAGCAGTTTTATTTTTTTAATATCTAACTTTTTTTTATGCCAAGAATGAATAAAAAGGTTAATTAATTTTGAAGCAACCGTATTTGTTTTCTTATTAACATTATCGGTAATTTCTATAAGTTTGTCATATCCTAATGAGTCAACAATTTTATAAAGCCATCCAAAAATAATACCGTATAAAAATGTACTTACAAGTTTCTGGCTAATCGACCTTGCTTTTTCTGTAGACAATGTTTCGTTTTTCTCTTTTGAAATTTGTAATAATTTTTTCTGAATAAAGTTCTCTAAACCATCTGAGTTATTATCTATCAAATCAATAAAGCTTTTTAAAAGTCTGAGTCCTACGTTTTGCCCCTTTTCAAACAATTGATTTAATCTATTTTTTTCAAATGTCCCATATTGATTTCTCATAATCTGACCAATTATTTCGATATTCTTGGCAGATTTTCTTATTTCTATTAATAAACGATCATCTGTATTCTCTATCTCGTTTTCTTGTTGCTGAATAGCAGGTTCTACTCTATCTTGTGCTTCAAGATTTTCATCTCTGAATTCTTCTACATTGTGATTATCAGGTGCAATAGTTGCAGGCTCTAATCTGTTGACTATTTCGTTAATCAATTTTGTTTCTTCTTTTTCTAAAGTTGCTTCTGGAAAATTTTCAAAAGCTGACATTGTATTAAGTAAAATATCGTCTAACAAATTTTTATTTGTTGAATGATGAGTTATGAAAACAACAATATTAGAGTTATCTTTCTTATGAATATCTAACATTAAATCATCAATTTGTTTCTTGACATCAGCCTTTTCAATATTATCTGCAATATATTTAGCAACAAAGTAATAATAGATGTATAGATATTGGAAGGAATATGTGTCTTTTTTACTTAAAATGTTCGCATCTATAAGATTTTTAATTGCATTTTTATCAATAAAATATTTGTTTTTGTATTCAGTTAAAAAGTCGTTCAATTCACCTTCGTATATATGTTTTTTGTTTTTATTGAACATAAAATATGAAAGTTCTGTTAAGAAATTAAAATACTGATCCATATTATCTGCTTTTATGTTTGTCCTATAAAGTTGTGTGGTAATCATGGCATGATAACAATGTCCATAAGATGTTTGGCGCATATCTTGAGGAGCTAAAACTTCAACTATATTAAATGTTGATATTATAAAAATAGGATAACTTGGAAAAATATTAGAGCCGATAATAGTATTTATGTGTTTAGTGTCTTTATCTAGTCTAGCTACCTGCTCGTTGTTATTTATATCAAATTTTGTATTTTCATCATTTTCAATACATTTTTTAATTAATTCATCTCTTTTTTTATGTCCTAAAGGTTTTATTGCATAATCATCAAACGGATAAAAATAGTTATGTTCCGTGCTTTTATCAGATAAATTAGATACTTGATCAATGAAAATGATTGCATATTCAAAATTATTTTCTATAGACTGAAGGAAATTAGAATAATTATCATTATTTGCAGTTCGCTCATTTATATCATCAATAAGTAGAATTCTTTTTTCTTTATCCAGCAACCAATATTCTTTAGTTGAATTGTATTGGTTTCCATACGCTTTGTTAATGATGTTTTTTATATTTGCCCTGCCAGCAATACTTTTCCCATTAATCAATATTGGATAAAACCCTGCATCTACATAGTGTAAATACAACATATTACATAATGAGCTTTTGCCGCTTTGCTCTTCACCTTCAACAAGGATATATTTATGCTTAAAACTTTTTATCTCTGTTAGTTTTTTAGAATCCACCTCATGATCTTCTAATTTTTGCTCTAACTTATTAATTTCTAATATATCTGGATAAACAAATAATTTATCCAATGTACCATCGTTAACGGGATTATTTAATAAATTATCTCTAAAATCTACTTTCAATTCTGGCATGATTTTCTCTCTAATTTCTTCGACTTGTTTTTTTATTCCCTCATACACGATTGTCCAAGCACTATCCTTATCATCAAATTTCTTTATAGGCTTTCCATCTTGAGGTAAAGCAAGTATCTCTGACATTCCATCAATATCTTTCCATGCACACTCTCTTAATATAATGGGTATAAAAATTGTATTTTTTTTTTGTTTTAATTTTAATGCTTCCTCTATTTCTTTTTTACATGACTCGGAGGCAATAAAATCAGGACTAAAAAGAAGCAAGATAATATCGGCATTTCCCATGTTTTTCTCTATTTCTTCATTCCAATTTTCTCCTGCATTAATTTTTCTATCATGCCACTCGTCAAGCAAATTCTTATCTCGTAATGTTGCCAGATGCTTTTCTAATTCGTTTCTACGAAATTCATCTTTATGTGAATAACTATAAAATAATTTTACTTTCATAAAATTTTTCTCTTTGTGTTAAACATATTTATCATAATTCCCCATTAAATGCTTTCTGCAAGATACTCTTTTTTAACTCATCTAAATAATTTATCTTTTTTGCTTCTACAACTCCAATTATACGGTTTTTGTATTCCAAAACATAGTCTGCACTAAGAGATTTTTCACGCCTACTTTGACCAATTAAACGCCCTTTAGTAATAGCATACTCCAAACGTAAACGGCTACCCTCTACCACACCCCAACCTGATGCTTTTAAGGCTGGGGATATTAAATCGTGTTTGGTTTGGGCTTCGTTCATATTAATTTTCTAATTGTTGGATACTAACTTCTGCTTTCTCCAATATAGTTTTGGACATGTTAATATCATTAGAGAGGTGATCAATATCTACATCGATTGCCTCGCAACACCATTGCAAGCGCGTAGGATTGATTGTTATTTTTTTAGTGGCTTTCATGGGTTGTGTCTCTATTTGTTAAGATGCCAATGCGTTTTGCTTGGGTTTCGACTTCTGTGTTTTGGTCGATCATGATTGGGCACTGTTTTCTGTATCTTTGAACCACTCTTTTGAAACTTCACAATTTTCGCTATTTGGCTCAGGATCTGATTTATGAACTTTTAAGTGCAAAGGCATTGAAACACAATTACCAAAGACTAACGCCTCGCCCGGTATGGACTGTTTAATTTTTTCTGCAAAATCTTCTGAAAAATACGGAAGTATAGCTTGAATATAACGCATATCATTTTTATTTTGGATTCTATGAATTATAAAATTAGCACATTGTGAAAGCACTGTTTCTGATAATTCTGATGGTCTTTGAGAAGATACAAGCAAATAAAAAGCAAACTTTCGACCTTCTCTTGCAATTTTTTCAAAAATATTTTCCTTTATAATATATTCGTAATGCTTTTTTATATATCGGTGAGCTTCGTCCAAAATTAAATGAATAGGTTTTTTTCTTCTATCATCACCAACTAATTTTCTTCTATCATCAAAAAGTAACCTTGAAACAACACTTGTAAGTGTTTCTAAAATATCAGGACTTAACTCGCTGGTATCAATAATAACTAACTGAGTTTTTTGGTTGTCTTGACTCCAAAAGTTTTTTATGTATTCTTCAGTAGTTTTACATCCATTTTCTGATTGTCTCATAAATTTACAATCTGGGTTTTCTAAAAAATAATCAAGTCTTGTTAGCATCGTGGATACCCAGTTTCTCATTTGTTTATTACCACGAGAATCTTCTTCTAAAAGAGTCATAGTTGCTGCAATTTTTAAAAACTTATAGTCAAAATACTCTCCGGCATTCAGCTTCTCATCAGTTATTTTTTGAACCCTTGAATGATCTATATGATTTGTTATCTTAGATACTGCTTCTGCTAATTTATTGTGATTATCACTATAAGCCATCTTGCTACACTGTTTAAGCCCTGTGATAACGCCTTGAAGAGTTGAGTCTACATTCTCATCTTTATTTATTGGATTTTTGTTATTTAGTTCTGTGTATTCCAAAGCAATTTTATCGTCATGAAATTTAACGTCTATTGCTTTTTTTAGAGATTCATCCTTTTTAATAATATCTTCAATTTTGTTAATTACACTTACTGCCGATGTAATCCTAGATGTATCCGAATCAGCCTGAGCTAAAACACTGCTCACCATTTCACATATTCTACTAACTAGATAATGAATTAAATCTTTTTGATCATCATCTGTTGAATTTCCAATCTTATAAAACCTATAACTTTCTTGTAATACCTTATGCCAGAAGGGTCTTTGTGTTGCATCGGTTGCTAATAAAAAAGCACTCCATTCATCTAATGACAATAAAAAATGTGGTAAATAAAACGGTTCATAACCGTCTGTATTTTTTTCAATATTTGGCTTGTAGTATTTAACAGAAATATCACTGTCACTAATATCACTGTCACTTGCGAAAGCCTGTTTATACTCCCCATTAACATCAAAAACCAAAATTCTAGAACCTATTGCAGAATAATCTCTCTTCTTGTGTATCTCTTGAATAATATGGGCTATGGTGTTTGATTTTCCACTACCAGAATTTCCTAAAACAGCAGAATGAATATTAAAAAAATTATCTATATTTATCTTAATTTGATAATTTATTAGATTTTTGCTAATGCCTAAAGAAAATGAATCGTGAATTTTATTTCCCTCATTCCCATTTTCATCTTCTGGTATGTTTAAAATTATTTTCATATCATCGTAAGTAACAATACTTACATCACTATAAAGAGCAGGAAATATACCAGCACCTAATGTAAATTTTTTATCCTTGTCTATGTTACCAATTGGTTTAAGTAAAAGCTCTCTATTACTTTCAATATCAAAAGATAATTTTTCTTTATAGGCATCAGAATCAAAAATAGATATTACTTCGCAAATAATTATTTCACTCACAGCATTTTTAATTTTCAAATAGCTACCAATATTTCCAAAATAATAAACATTACCTTGCAAATTTACCGAACTGCCCCGTATCTCAGAAGAAATTTTAACCTTGAGTTGGCTGTAATCAATGCTTGTTAGCTTTCCTATTTTCATTGATTTTTATTTTGTTCTTTTAAATTTTTAAAAAATGTATCCAATAAATTTTTCTCTTTGTTTTCATCTAAATCAGGCAACAAATTTTTAACAATATATTCAAAGTAATGTATCTTATTTTTTTTATTCTCTTCATCTTTGCTAAATATTCTATAAATTCTACTATCGTTGATTTTTGTCAGAGGACATTGGTTATATTCACCAAATATAACAATTGAAAGCGAGGCATTAGAGGTTAATGATTGGTAAATAATGTTGTTTATATGCTCATCACTAAAACTATAGCCAATAACAAATAATACAGAATTTGACTGACATAATTTTGTTTGAAATTCTCTAATTAAATCAGAATAAGGCGAAGCTAAACTTTGCCCTTGTTTTAGGGGTGTTGGATAAATTAAAACATTGTTTTCTTGTTGATTATCTTCACCGCCCTTGACGGCAACTTCCTGAATATTAAATAATGAGTTACCTTCTTTTTCAATCCAGCTAATTGAGCCATGTAATTTATACAGATAAACCATATTTTCTAATGGTTCAAATTTTTCTAAATTAGCATCAATTTTTTGCGAAAAAGTATAACGAAACCTTGCGGGATTAAATACTCTTTCAAGCCCTCCACCAAAACCATTGTTGTAATTTATATTTAAATCATCTAATGCTTTTTCATTAAACAAATCATTATTAGTTGTAAATATATTGACTCTTGCAAGGTCTTTATTTCTTAACACTATTTTTTGATAAAAATCTTTGTATAACTTTAGTTGATTGCTGATTTTCTTTGCTTGCTCTGGTTCTTCTGAAGTAATAGTTAGATCAATATTAATTTCTTTGTAGATATGTTTTTCTATATATTTTATTAAATCATCTATATTCTGCGTATCATCTGATGTTTGTGTTTGTATGTTTTTTAGATAATATTGTTTAGCATACATAACACTTAGAAAATGCTCTAAGTTATCTTTTCCATCATTGTTATCGTCATTTGAAAATTTTTTATACAGTTCAGCAAAGCTTTTGAATTCCTCTTCTTTTATTAGACTTTTTTTCATTTCTTTCGTGGTAGGTATTGCGTCAGAGCTTGCTCCTGCACCTAATAAAAAATTAATATTTTTAATATTCGAAAGTTCTGCTATTTTTCCTTTTATCTTCTTTATTTTATTGTTCTGATCGCCTTCCTTCTGATTGTTATCACACAATAAATTATTTCCTCCTTGATAAAAATTTATTTTTTGTTTATTTTCTTCGCTCATAATTATAACTCCCCATTAAATGCTTTCTGCAAGATACTCTTTTTCAATTCATCTAAACAGGTTATTTTTATCTGGTAGATGGTTTCCAGTTTTTTGGTTTCGGTGGAGACGGCATCTAGGTTTTTAACTATCTGTTTTTGCTCGGGTAGTGGTGGAACGGGGATTGATATGTTTTTAATTTGGTTTTTATTTATTGAATTAAAAACTGCACCTGTATTGCCAACAATTTCGTTTTCATTTTTTAACAAAAAATCAAATAAAAATTCTTTGTCAATCAATTCATTGGCTCTAATTGCAGCAAGCCCACGACCAATACAGATTTTTTGAGTTGAAAAATTTATTGGTCCAACAGGGGCACGAACTGACATCAAAATATCGTTTTCTTCTGCCTCTTTTGTTACTTTGGTTGTCCACTTTACAGGCTCCCCAATAAATTTTCTAGAAAACTCTTTTTTGCCTTGATGAAAGGGCAATCCATTTCCTTCTGAATTATAATACTTGCCTTCAGGCGATTGACCAGCAATAACCAAACAAACCTCCCCAAGTTTCTTCTCCTTCCATTCTCCGCTTTCAATTTTCAATTTTCCATTAGCAAAAGTTTCCTGCAATTTTGATTGAAAAAGTTCGCGGGCGTTTCCCAGGTTTTTTTCGGTATTGGCTTTGGCTTGATCTATGGCAGTAAAGGCTTGGTCTAAACTAGCTACAATGCGTTTTTGCTCAGGGAGTGGTGGATGTTCTACAGAATAGTTTTCAAAATTACCGATTTTAATAAAATTAGTTGCTGATCCATATTGTAATTTAGTTCCTAGCTCCTTCCAAAATAAACGCATGTGATAGTGCAAATATTTTGGCGAAATATTTATATTAAAAATCACATAGGTTCTTTGGTAAGCATCAAACTCTCCTTCATAATAAAATACCTCACCTACATTTACACCATTTCCAGGTAAAATCAATGTCTTTCCTGAAAATCTTTTTGTGTCACACATCCCATGTTTGTAGGCACAAGTATAAAAACGATATTTGCCAGTTTTATTTGCGTGATTTGCATTCCATTTTCCAGTACTGACTTCCGCTATATCAATTAGCTTCTTAACCTCCCACCCTTTCGGCAAGCTCAAGGCATCGCCCTTCGGCAATTCTTTTTCTTTTATGGAATCTTTATTGCAGGTTTTCATACTATTAGAGTGATTTTTTTATTGTTTTTAATATCAAATCACTTTCTTTATCCAATTCCGAGATTGCTTGCAGAATTTCCTCTGGTTGTCGCAGGGGAGCTTCTTCTGGAGTATTAGGATTTTTAACTGATAAATCAAAAGTAGTGTTATCAATATCGGTAATTTTTACATTCCAAGATAACTCGGATTCGGGTTTTGTTTTTTGTAGCTCTATAAAAGATTCCATATCCTTATCATTCAAAGGATTGGTTTTACCTAAATTACGTCCTGCGTCTAATTGGTAATACCATATTTTCTTTGTAGGCTTTCCTTTTTCAAAAAACAATACTACCGTTTTTACACCTGCTCCGGTAAATGTACCCGAAGGCATATCTAAAATAGCGTTCAATTTACAACTTTTTAAGAGATGCCTCCTCAAAGAGATAGAGGCGTTGTCTGTATTGCTCAAAAACGTGTTTTTAATAACGACAGCAGCTCTGCCGCTTGCTTTTAAACTCTTTATAAAATGCTGTAAAAATAGTGAAGCTGTTTCACCTGTTTTTATATCAAAATTTTGCTGAATTTCTTTTCGTTCTTTACCGCCAAAAGGAGGATTTGCCAAAATTATATTATATCGGTTTTTCTCTTGGATATTACGTGTGTTTTCACTTAATGTATTGGTATGAGTAATGTTAGGAGTTTCAATACCGTGCAGAATCATATTCATAATTCCAATTACGTATGCCAAATTCTTTTTCTCTTTGCCGTAAAGTGTTTTTTCTTGTAATATTTTGAGATTGGTGGTGTTTTTTCCCATATGATTATACATATACTCGTATGCTTCGCATAAAAAACCACAGGAGCCAGCTGCACCGTCATAAACCTTCTCTCCAATTTGCGGGTCAATAGCATTAATCATAGCTCTAATTAAAGGTCTTGGTGTATAATATTGCCCGCCGTTACGACCAGCATTCCCCATATTTTTAATCTTACTCTCATACAGGTGGCTTAGCTCATGTTTGTCTTTGGAAGCTCTAAATAGAAGTTCGTCAGAATACTCTAAAATATCTCGTAAGATATAACCACTTTGGATTTTATTTTTTAGTTCAGAGAATATTTCTCCAATTTTATATTTGATGGTTTTAGGACTATCTGCTTTTTGCTTGAATCCTGCTAAATATGGAAACAGCTTTGCGTCGACAAACTGCACTAAATCTGCACCAGTCATAGTTTTATGATGATCTAACTTTCCGTCTTCACCTTTTGGCATTGCCCAATTTACCCAACGGTATTCCTCATCTAAGATTAGCTTGTATTCTTCTCCTTTCAGTTCTGCTTCGTCAGCTTTATCTTGCTCAAATTCATCTAAGTACCGCAAGAACATAATCCAAGAAGTCTGCCCAATATAATCTAATTCGCTATCTGCTCCTGAATCTTTATGAAGCAGGTCATCTATATTTTTAAAAGTTTGTTCAAACATTATGGTTTAATTTTTTTATCCGGTCAAAGTTACCGCTAATTATTTGAATAATATTTGCGAAATTACACTTAATTTAATTACAAAAATATGCCATAAATAAATGTTATGGGTACATAAAATTATAAAATAAGCTAAAAATGTTAAATTTCTATAAATTACTTGTTTGATTGAAAAGTAAATGTACATTTGCAAACTTAAAATCCTACTAATCCGATAGGATAAATATTTTTTTAAAATGATTGTAGAACAAGTTATAAAGAATAGCCCAGAATATAAAACAGATAGGTTGTCAGAAAGACCTGTTAGAAGTATATTAAAATCAATTAGTTGGAGGTTTTTAGGAACTTTAGATACTATCTTAATTTCGTGGTTTATAACAGGCAAGCTAACAGTGGCTTTTTCAATAGGCTCCATAGAATTAGTAACAAAATTAGTTTTATATTTCTTTCACGAACGTATTTGGGACAACATAAAATGGGGAAAAAATGAATGAAATATTAGAAATAAATATAGAAAAAATTAACGGTAAATTAAGAGAATTAACGCCTAAGCAAGTTGTAGAATGGGCTTTGTCTGTAAGTGTAAAACCAGTTGTTACTACCAATTTTAGACCTTACGAAGCCGCTATTTTGCATCTAACAACGCAGATGTATTCTAAAATAAAAATTATTTGGTGTGATACAGGTTATAACACGCCACAAACATATAAACACGCTGAAAAATTGATAGAACAATTAAATTTAAACATACAATTATACGTTCCAAAACAAACGGTTTTACATAGAAATGTAATACTTGGCGTTCCGTCTGTGGAAGATTTAAACCATAAATTATTTACAGAACAAGTAAAGTTAGAACCTTTTAAAAGAGCGATGACAGAACATAAACCAGATGTTTGGTTTACTAATTTAAGAAAAGGTCAAACAAATTTTAGAGATAGCATAGACATTATATCGAGAAGTAAAGACGGAGTATTAAAAGTAAGCCCGTTTTATCATTGGTCAGATAAGGATTTGGACGAATATTTAAAGAAACACAACCTCTCAAATGAGTTTAAATATTTTGACCCAACAAAAGTATTGAGTAATAGAGAATGTGGCTTGCATAATTGAGAATTAAAGATTTTTTACTCTTCATTTTTAATTTAAACCAACAACCAAAAACAGTAATTCATAATGAGTGTAACAAAGATTGAAGTAAAGACATTAGAAAGTGAAGCTATATACATTTTTAGAGAAGTAGTAGCACAATTTGAAAAACCTGTATTGCTTTTTTCAGGAGGAAAAGACAGTATTACATTGGTCCGTTTAGCTGAAAAAGCGTTTTATCCAGCTAAAATTCCGTTTCCATTATTGCATATAGATACAGGTCATAATTTTCCAGAAACTATAGAATTTAGAGATAAATTGGTAAGAAAATTAGGTATGAAACTTATAGTTAGAAACGTACAAGATAATATTGATAACGGCAAAGTAAAGGAGGAAACGGGAAAATACTCCAGCCGAAATATGCTACAAACCGAAACCTTATTAGATGCCATAGAAGAGTTTGGTTTTGATGCCTGTATTGGCGGTGCTCGTAGAGATGAAGAAAAAGCCAGAGCAAAGGAACGTATTTTTTCTGTTCGTGATGATTTTGGACAATGGGACGAGAAAAACCAACGTCCAGAAATATTTGATATGCTAAACGGACGCATAGATTTTGGCCAGAATGTACGAGTTTTTCCAATTTCAAACTGGACAGAATTGGATGTTTGGTCTTATATATCAGAAGAAAATATTGAAATTCCATCTATTTATTTTGCACATACTCGCTCTACATTTTTAAGAGACGGACTTATTTGGTCTGCCAATGATGACGTGGTATATAGAGAAGAAAATGAACAGGTGAAAGAAAGATTAGTGCGTTTTAGAACCGTAGGAGATATGAGCTGTACGGCAGCCGTGTTATCTGATGCTTCTAATATTGCTTCTGTTGTATCCGAAATTAGAGAATCGACCATCTCCGAACGCGGAGCAAGAATAGATGATAAACGCTCAGAAGCAGCAATGGAAAAACGTAAACAACAAGGGTATTTTTGAGAATGAATAATTTTCAATTATTCTAAACTGACAACTAAAAGAAAAATGAAAGTATTAAAAATAGCAACAGCAGGAAGTGTAGATGACGGAAAAAGCACCTTAATTGGTCGTATTTTATATGATACAAAATCATTGACCGACGATAAATTAGAAGCCATCGAGCGTAGTAGCAAGCAGAAAGGATTTGATTATTTAGATTTTTCTCTCGCAACCGACGGTCTTGTGGCAGAAAGAGAGCAAGGTATTACTATCGATGTAGCACATATTTATTTTTCAACACCAAATAGAAGCTTTATTATCGCCGATACTCCCGGTCATATAGAATATACCAGAAATATGGTTACAGGAGCTTCCACGGCACAAGCGTCTATTATTTTGATTGATGCTCGTAATGGTGTGGTTGAACAGACATATCGTCATTTTTTTATCAATAATTTATTGCGTGTAAAAGATGTAATTATCGCAGTAAACAAAATGGATTTGGTCAACTTTTCTGAAACTCGTTTTCAAGAAATTAAACAACAAGTACAAGAATTAGCCGCTAAAAGTTCATATAAAAATCAGAATTTGACATTTATACCACTCTCGGCTTTAGATGGAGATAATGTGGTTTTAAAATCTAATAAAACACCTTGGTACAAAGGAAAAACTCTGCTAAATCATTTGGAAAATTTACAGGGAGAAGATGTCAGAGAAAAGGCACAAACACGCTTTTCTGTACAAACGGTTATCCGACCAAAAATAAAAGAATATCACGATTTTAGAGGTTATGCAGGTAAAATTTATGGAGGAGATTTATCCGTAGGAGATGCCGTAACTATTTTGCCTTCCGAAACAATATCAACTGTAAAAAGCATTCATTTCTTTGATAAAGAATATCAAAAAGCCGTTAGAGGAAGCTCGGTAACTCTTACTCTTGCTGACGATGTAAACATTAGCAGAGGAGATTTGTTGGTCAAAGTTGATGAGCGACCACAAATTTCAAAAGAAATAAAAGCAACTATTTGTTGGATGGATAATACGCCTTTAAAAGCATCGACCAAATATATTGTGCAACACGGAATTAGAGATTTACAGGCAAAAGTATCAGAGATAAATAGTTTAATTTATACAGATTTTTCGGGAGAAGAAGCAAATCCGAATTTATTAACACTCAATCAAATAGGAGATATAAAGTTGAAATTGAACAAGCCATTGTTTTATGATACATACGAAAATAACAGATATAACGGAGCTTTTATTTTGATTGACCCAAAAACTAATGCTACATCTGGCGTAGGATTTATAAAATAATACCTTTAAAAAAAAATAAGTTATGAGAAGTTTTAGAACAGAGATAGAAAACCCCATCGTAGAAAAAGATATTATTGAATTAGACCGTAAAATTCAATTATTTAACAAGGGAAAAATAGATGAGGAGCGTTTTAGAAGTCTTCGTTTGGCACGTGGAGTTTACGGTCAGCGTCAGTTTGGTGTGCAAATGATTAGAATTAAACTGCCTTTTGGAAGGGTAACTTCTGAACAATTACGCCGTATTGCCGATGTTTCTGATGAATATTCTAAAGGAAGATTGCATATTACTACGCGTCAAGATATTCAAATTCACTATGTTAGCTTAGACAGAACGCCAGAATTATGGGCTCAGTTAGAAAGAGACGATATTACTCTGCGTGAAGCCTGCGGAAATGCGGTTAGAAATGTTACGGCTTCAGAAACTGCTGGAATTGATGTAAGTGAACCTTTTGATGTTTCGCCTTATGCAGACGCAACATTTAAGTTTTTCTTGCGAAACCCGATTTGTCAGGAAATGGGAAGGAAATTTAAAATATCTTTTTCAGGAACAGATGAAGATACGGCAATTAGTTTTATTCACGATATAGGATTTATCGCAAAGATAAAAGAATATAACGGCGTTATTTTACGTGGATTTAAAGTAGTTTTAGGAGGCGGATTAGGTTCACAACCCAGACACGCCGATGTTGCTTATGAATTTTTATCAGAAGATAAAATTATTCCGTTTATCGAAGGTGTTTTAAGAGTTTTTGACAGATACGGAGAACGCACCAAAAGAGCTAAGGCACGGTTAAAATTTTTGGTAAAATATTTAGGACTTGAAGAATTCTTGCAAATTGTAGAAGAAGAGCAAAGAGCTTTGTCATATAAAACATATCCAATTGATACAGAAGAGTTTGACAAACCTATTGAAGTTCCCAAAAAAGTAGCTTCAGAAGTAACTATTAAAGATATAAACGTTTTTGAAGCGTGGAAAAAAAACAATGTTATCAAACAAAAACAAAAAGGATTTGTAGCGATTGGAATTAAAGTTCATCTCGGAGATTTTTATACTGATAAAGCTCGGATTTTGGCAGATTTAATCCGAGATTACGCCTCTAACGAAATTAGATTAACTTTGCGTCAGGATATTTTAATAAGGCATATAAAAGAGGTCAATTTGCCTTTCTTTTATACAGAATTGCAAAAATTAGGGTTTACAGAAACGGGGTATAACAGCACATTAGATATTACTGCTTGTCCGGGAACAGATACATGTAATTTGGGTATTTCCAATAGCACGGAAACTGCCAGCGTATTAGAAAATGTATTGAAAGAGGAATATCCGCAGTACGTAAATAATAAGGAAATAGCGATTAAAATCAGCGGTTGTATGAACGCCTGCGGACAACATAATATGGCACATATCGGTTTTCAGGGAATGTCTATAAAAGCAGGAGCCTTTTTAGCACCGGCACTACAAGTGTTGTTAGGCGGAGGTATTCTCGGAAATGGACAAGGGAGATTTGCTGATAAAGTGATAAAAATACCGAGTAAAAGAGGTACGGAAGCGTTGAGAATTATATTAAATGATTACCAATTTCACTCGACAGAAAAAGAAGATTTTTTAAACTATTATGATGAGAAAGGTAAAAAATATTTCTATGATTTGTTAAAACCATTGGCAGATGTTACAAATCTTACAGAAGATGAATTTATCGATTGGGGGCATAACAAAAAGTATATAAAAGCTATTGGCGTGGGCGAATGTGCTGGCGTGGTGATAGATTTAGTAGCCACATTATTATTTGAAAGTGAAGAAAAATTAGAAAATGCTACTGAAACTCTTAAAGCAAAACAGTGGTCAGATAGTATTTATCACTCATATACATCATTGGTAAATACTGCCAAAGCGTTATTGACATCGGAAGGAGAAAAAACAAATACTCAAACAGGAATTATCAAAAATTTTGACGAAGTGTTTATCAATACAGAAAAGATAAAATTAAAAACCACATTTGAAAACTTGATATATCAGATTAGAGAAAGTAATCCTACGGAGGCATTTGCTAAAAAATATTTGGAAGATGCACGTGCATTTTATAAAAAAATAGATGAATATAGGGTAGAAAAAGTGGCAGAAAAAGAAGTAACAACCGTATAAAACTGTGAGCGATGAAAACGAAAAAACAACCTAAATTAACCGTAGTAGGTGCAGGTCCCGGCGACCCGGATTTAATCACTCTAAAAGCGATAAAAGCCTTAAAAAGTGCCGATGTTGTAATGTACGACGCTTTGGTTAATGAAGAATTATTGGACTATGCAAGCCCAAATGCCGAATTAATTTTTGTGGGAAAACGCAGAGGATGTTACAAATATCAGCAGGAACAAATTAATGAATTGATTGTTGCAAGAGGACATTCTCACGGACACGTGGTTCGCCTAAAAGGAGGAGACCCGTTTATCTTTGGAAGAGGAGCTGAAGAAATGGAGTACGCCGCAAGTTTTGGATTAAAAACTGAAATAGTACCGGGAATTTCATCATCTTTGGCAGTGCCGGCATATCAAAATATTCCGTTGACAAAACGTGGAAGTTCGGAGAGTTTTTGGGTGATTACGGGAACCACAAAACATCATAAAATATCTGATGACGTAGTTTTGGCAGCTAAATCTAACGCAACGGTTGTTATTCTTATGGGAATGGGAAAACTTTCTGAAATTGTAAATATTTTTCAAAAGGAAGGAAAAGATGATTTGCCTGTTGCGATTATTCAAGACGGAACGACATCTAAAGAAAAAGTAGGAATTGGTACAGTAGAAACTATTGAGCAAATTGTAAAAGAGCAAGATTTGAGCAACCCGGCGATTGTCGTTTTGGGAGAAGTGGTAAATCATAGAGAAACGCTTTATAAAGTACAAGAAGAAGTGAAAGTAAAATCTTTATTATGTTAGTTGAAGAAAGAAATAATTTGTATCCTATTTTTTTAAAAGTGCATCAATTAAAAGTGCTGATTGTAGGAGGAGGAAAAGTTGGATTAGAAAAATTAGGGTTTTTGTTAAAATCGAGCCCTGACGCGAAAGTGCAGGTGGTGGCTGTAAATTTTAATAAAGAGATAAAGGTATTGGCAAAAGCTCACAATGTAATATTGACCAAAAAAGGATATAAATTAGAATTTTTAGAAGATAAACATTTAGTGATTGCAGCCACAGATAATTTTGACGTAAACAAACAAATTTATAATGATGCAAAGGCAAAAAACTTGTTAGTAAATGTTGCGGATACTCCAGATTATTGCGATTTTTATTTAGGTGGAATTGTAACAAAAGGAAATGTGAAGGTGGCTATTTCGACTAACGGAAAATCGCCGACGACAGCAAAACGATTACGTCAGTTTTTTGAAGATATTATTCCAGAAAATATTGACGAAATGGTTCAAAATCTTAACAAATATAGAAAGACAATAAAAGGCGATTTTAAAAATAAAGTAGAGGTTTTAAATAAATTAACAGAAGAATTGATTTTGAAGTAGAAAATACGTTGGAGGATAGAAGTTGGAAGTTGGAGGCTGGAAACTAATTCGTAAATCAAAAATTGTAAATAAACAAAATGATACAAACAGATATATTAATAATAGGAGCGGGACCCGTAGGAATGTTTACTGTATTCGAGGCAGGATTATTAAAATTGCATTGTCATTTAATTGACGCATTGCCACAACCGGGTGGGCAGTGTTCAGAGATATATCCTAAAAAACCTATTTATGACATTCCTGCATATCCAGAGGTGTTGGCAGGCGAACTAATAGATAATTTAGCGGAGCAGATAAAACCGTTTAAGCCGGGATATACTTTGGGCGAAAGAGCTGAAACTATTGAAAAACAAGATGATAACTCTTTTATAGTTACCACAAATAAAGGTACAAAACACTGTGCTAAAGTAGTATTTATTGCAGGTGGATTAGGTTCTTTTGAACCTAGAAAACCACCTATTAATAACCTTGTAAGTTATGAGGATAAAGGTGTAGAATATATTATCAGAGACCCAGAATTTTACAGAAACAAGAAAGTAGTAATCTCTGGAGGAGGAGATTCTGCCTTAGATTGGTCTGTTTTTCTATCTGATATTGCCAGCGAAGTAACCTTGGTGCATAGACGTAATGAATTTCGTGGAGCATTAGATTCTGTAGAGAAAGTAAGTGAACTCTCTAAAATAGGGAAAATAAATCTTATTACAGATGCTGAGGTAAAAGAAATTCACGGTGAAGATTCTGTAAATTCGGTAACTATAAAACATAAAACAGAAGGAAATATTCTTATAGAAACAGACCATTTTATTCCATTGTTTGGTTTATCACCAAGATTGGGACCTATCGGAGATTGGGGTTTGGAAATTGAAAAAAATGCAATTAAAGTAAATAACGGATTAGATTATCAAACGAATATTCCGGGTATATTCGCAATTGGAGATGTAAATACTTATCCGGGAAAACTAAAACTGATTCTATGTGGGTTTCACGAAGCTACAATAGCTGTGCAGTACGCTTATAAAATCATCAACCCGAATAAAAAATATGTGATGAAATACACAACTGTTGGAGGTGTTGAAGGTTTTGACGGGACAAAAAAAGAAGCGAAAAAAGCTGTGCTTGTGAGTATTTAGCGAGAAGTTGGAAACTGGAAGCTGGAAGTTGGAGGCTAAAATGAAGAATTAAGAATGAAAAGTTGAAAGTTTTCAATTTTTATCTATTAGTTTAATCGTTAAATCGGCATAATTATTGATGTTTTATTAACTTTTTGGTAACAATTATGTGATTTTGAAAAAAAATTACAACTAAAAAAATGAATTTATATCAAAAATGGTGCTATAAAAAGGCTGATATTAAGCTAAAGAGATTGCTAAGGTTTTATGATAAAAATAAAACTATTCTCGACATAGGAAGCGGGAATTGTGCCTTAAATTTACAAATCAAAAATTATGGGTATAATATAACTGGATTAGATATTTTAAACAAACAAATTGAATATTGATAAATGTGAATATTATGATTTTTTAATCTTTTTTAAACAAGTAACCTATTTATTAACTAAATAATATAAATTATGAACACAAGTAATCTTTTTTGACAATGTTAGTTATCGTTTTGTTTTCATTCGGTAGCAACGCACAACAATGGACTGGCACCTCAAGTACCAGTAGTGAAATTTATAGAACTGGACGTGTTGGTCTTGGTAACGGTAATGTTATAGCTACAGAAGTTAAAGTTAGAGTTCCTATTTTTCCAGATTATGTATTTGAAAATGACTATAATCTTTTGTCTTTACCTGATTTAGAGCATTTTATAAAAACAAACAAACGTCTGCCAAACATACCTTCTGCCAAATAAATTACAGAAAACGGTTTGGAATTGGGAAATATGCAGGTGAGGAAAAAAGGCTAAAAATAGATTTAAGTCATATACAATCTGGCATTTATTTAATAAAAATTAATCAGAAAAATGGATTAGTTATAACCAAAATAATAATAAAACTATAATTATAAAAACTTACAAAATAATTTTATTCATCTGTTTAGCACAAGTATTTTTATCAGAATGTCGTAAGGAAACTCCTTCTATTGAAGACGATTCATTAAGGATTAAGATATATAATTCATCGAATTATACGTTAAAAAATATTTCGTTTCTTCTCCCTGCTGGACAGTCAATTAAAATAAAAGAAGATTTGATTTCAGGAGATAGTTCTTCTATAAAATCACTGTTGTCCGATAAAAGTTAATGATTTTTTACAGGTCAAAATTTAATAGACTTGAATATTTTTTAAGTCTATTATTATCAGTACGTTATGATTTTTGAAAACGTTTATTTTTTTTAAACAGAAAAGTAAGCCCCAAAAAACAAAAAACAGTGGAAACACCTATTTTATAAGGCTTTCAAAAGAATGAGGAAATTTTTATCGGACAACAGTAGTTGAAAATATAAATTTAGAAAAGCCTGTTATCAATATTTATCCAATTATAAATGGAATATATTACCTGAGGTTGCTCAGCAATGGCATAGAAGTTGAAGCTACAAAACTGCTTATTAATAATTAAAATTTATCAGATATGAAAAATATATTTAATCTAACAATTCTTTTACTTATATTCTCATCTCAAAGTTGTATTACAAAAAATTTGGAAACGACAGAATCTTCTCTTTTAAATTAACTCATTAACTCATTGAAATATTGATACAAGAAAACAAAATAGGATTATTTTACGGGTCAGATACTGGAATTACCGAAGAAATCACTAATATTTTAGTAGAATTGTGGAAAGGTGATGAAATAGAAGTGCACGAAATAATTGATGCCAAACCAGAAGATTTTAATCGATATAAAGTATTATTTTTGGGGCTATCAACTTGGTATGACGGCGATTTACAAAGCGATTGGGAATCGTTTCTTGAAGACTTTAAAACTATTGATTTTACAAGAAAAACAGTAGCAATTTATGGCTTGGGAGACCAATATGGCTATGCAGAATATTTTATAGACGGCGTAGGAATATTAGCCAAAGTGGTTTTAGAAAACGGTGGAAAAGTAATCGGTTATTGGTCTTCAGAAGAATATGATTATACAGAATCTGTCGCCGATATAGATGAAGATTATTTCTATGGCTTGGCTTTAGACCACGACAATCAGCAGGAATTAACAGAGCCTCGTTTAGAGGAATGGCTGACGCAGATAAGCAAAGAAATTAGAGGAAATAACAAGAAAAGAATTCGTGTAAAAATGTCGGATATTAGAATACATATTAAGGATAGAGAAGGGGTTATACATAAAATTATTGCACCCACAGATATGTCAATGAATTTGATGGAAATAGTTCGTTCGTATGAATTAGCTCCTGAAGGAACCATTGGTATTTGCGGAGGAATGGCGATGTGTGCCTCGTGTCAGTGTTATATAAAATCCAATCATCAATTACCAAAAATGGGAGATGATGAAGATATGATGCTCGCCGAAGCATTTTATGTGGAAGACAACAGCCGTTTAAGTTGTCAGATAGCAATAACACCATCGTTAGAAGGATTAGAAATTGAATTAGCACCAGAATAATAAATAATAATAATAATGAATAAAATAGCAGAAAAAACAGCATTAAAGAATTATACAATTTTCCTAAAAGATACAGTTGAAGTTTTTACCAAAAAATTGTTCTATTCTTTATTTGACGACGAATATTATAGAGAAAATGAAAGTTTTTTAAAAGAAGAATTTTTAAAAATTCTTAAAAATATCCCAATAGATAACAAGGAAAATTTATGGAATATTTATAAGAGTAAATTTAGAGAAATAAGAGAAAAATTAGATTTAGATGCAATAGCTACCGAACAAAATGACCCAGCGGCTAAAAGTTTAGAAGAGATTTATTTGGCATATCCGGGGTTTCACGCCATTGCAATTTATAGATTAAGTCATCAATTATATAAATTAAACGTTCCTGTTTTACCGAGAATGATGAGCGAATATGCACACGGATTAACAGGTACTGATATTCATCCGGGAGCTCATATTGGGAACTCTTTTTTTATAGATCACGCCACAGGAATTGTAATTGGCGAGACCACAATCATTAAAAATAATGTAAAAATTTATCAGGGAGTTACTTTGGGAGGAATACAGGTTAAAAAGAGTCTGGCAGAAGTAAAAAGGCATCCAACGATAGAAAATAATGTAACTATTTATGCAAATGCAACTATTTTGGGAGGAGAAGTTGTGGTAGGCGAAAATAGTATAATAGGTGCAAATGTATGCGTTATGGAATCTGTTTCTGCAAATTCTTTGGTAACGTATAAGTCAGAAAATAAAATAATACCAAAAAGACAACGCACGAAATGAAGATAAGAAAAATAATAGATTTTATAGGAAATACACCTTTGGTGGAAGTTAATTCTATATTGAAAAAAGAAGGAGTTCGTTTGTTGCTTAAAATGGAAGGAAATAATCCAGGAGGAAGCGTAAAAGACAGGGCTGCCTACAATATGATTGCAGAAGCCATCAATCGTAGAAATATAAGAAAAGGAGACACTTTAGTAGAAGCTACAAGCGGTAATACAGGAATTGCTTTGGCACTGATGGCAAAAGTTTTGGGAGTAAATATGGTGTTGGCAATGCCAGAAAATGCCACCAAAGAACGTGTAAAAACAATGAAATCTTACGGAGCAGAAGTAGTTTTAACTCCTGCGGATAAAGGAATTGAAGGCTCGAGAGATGTTGCTCTGACATTAAAATATAAAAAAGGATATTTTATGCTCAACCAGTTTGAAAATGATGACAATTGGAAAGCACATTACAAAACTACAGGTCCAGAAATTTGGAATGACACTGACGGAGAAATTACGCATTTTGTTTCGGCTATGGGAACTACGGGAACTATTATGGGAGTTTCAACTTATCTAAAAGAACAAAATTCTGACATTACGATTGTGGGAGTACAACCTACGGACGAATCTAGTATTCCGGGAATTCGCAAATGGACGGAAGAGTATCTGCCAAAAATATTTGACAGAAGCAAAGTCGATAAAATTTTTGAAGTAAGCGAAAAGCAAGCTATTGATATGACTAGGCGTTTGGCAAATGAAGAAGGGATTTTTGCAGGAATGAGTAGCGGAGGTGCGGTACATTCAGCATTAGAATTGGCAAAAATGATAGATAAAGGCATCATTATAACCGTAGTTTGCGATAGAGGAGACCGTTATTTGTCATCGAAATTATTTGGAGATTAGGAAACTAAAAGTCGGAGTAGATTATACCTGTCTAAGTTTGCAAAGTATTAAATTTAAGAATTTAAAAACTCTTTCAGTTCTTTATAATTAGAAATTTTAATAGACACTTTTTTATTATTTATCACAGATTTAATTTGGTTTGGAATTTCAACTTTCACTTTCAAAGTTTCTTCTACAATGTCTAAAAATTTTACGGGATGAGCCGTTTCAAGAAAAACACCAAAATCATTTTTAGATAATCCGTGTTCTTTCAACCCAAGATAGCCCACAGCTCCGTGAGGGTCTGCAATATAACCAGAGTTATTGTAGATTTTCTCAATTGCAGCACGCGTTTTATCATCGGTAAAAGAAAAAGAAGAAAATGATTCTTTCATCTGATTAATATCATTGCCAAACAATTCCTGAATTCTGATAAAATTACTAGGATTTCCAACATCCATCGCATTAGAAATAGTTGATTTTGAAGGCTTTGGATTGTATTTTCCGTTCTTCAAATAATCTGGAACAGTATCATTTATGTTGGTAGAAGCTACAAAATGTTTGATTGGTAATCCCAATTTCTGAGCTAATATTCCAGCACAAATATTCCCAAAATTACCACTTGGAACAGAAAAAATAATATTTTTATGCTGTTTGTACAACTGCTTGTACGCAAAGAAAAAGTAGAACATTTGTGGCAACCAGCGTGCAATATTTATCGAGTTTGCAGAAGTTATATTTCTCTTTATTTCATCATCTAAAAAAGCGGATTTTACCATTTCTTGGCAATCATCAAACACGCCATTTACTTCCAGAGCAGTAATATTTTGACCTAAAGTTGTAAGCTGTTTTTCCTGAATATCACTCACTTTTCCGCTCGGATATAAAATGATGACATCAACTCCTTTTACACATAGAAAACCATTCGCAACAGCACCGCCAGTGTCTCCAGAAGTTGCCACTAAAACAGTTACTTTCTGTTTGTTATCTTTGTTAAATTCGCCCAAACAACGAGCCATAAACCTTGCTCCTACATCTTTAAAAGCCATAGTTGGTCCGTGAAATAATTCTAATGTGCCAATGTTTTTTTTAATCGGTACAACAGGAAAATCAAAAGATAAAGTTTTTTTGATTATTTCTTCTAATTTCTCTTTAGGAATATCATCTCCGACAAATTGCTGAATCACTTCAAAAGCTATTTCTTCGTTAGAATACTCTCCTATATTTTTTATAAAATTTTCTGATAGCGGAGTAATTTTCTCTGGAAAATACAAACCTCTATCCGGAGCAAGTCCTTTGATTACAGCATCTCTAAACGATACTTTTGGAGCTTTATGATTTAAACTGTAATAGTTCATTTTATCTGTTTATTATTTTAATAATTCTTATTCCTTTTTGGTTTATTTTAGAAACGTGAATATCAAAATCTATATTCAATTTTTGATACACTTCTGCCATTGCTTTTCCTACGTTGTTAGCAGTTTTTATTCCTTTGCTCAATGCGAAAATTGAAGGACCAGAACCTGAAATACCGCCACCCAAAGCACCTGATTTTAATGCGTTTTTCTTTACCATATCAAACTCTGGGATTAAAATAGAACGAAGAGGCTCTACAATTTCGTCGTGCAAAGAACGACCAATTAAATCGTAATCTTCGGTGTGTAATCCGCTGATTAATCCGCCTAAGTTTCCGAGTTGTATAACAGTTTCTTTTAAAGTTACTTTTTGTTTTAAAACTGACCGTGCATCAGCAGTTTTTACTTCTATCTGCGGATGAATAACGGTTGCGTATAACTTTTTTGGAGCCTGAATTTTTACAATATCCAACGGATTATAACTCCGCACCAAAGTAAATCCGCCCAAAATGGCAGGAGCCACATTGTCGGCGTGTGCGGTTCCGCTCGCTAATTTTTCTCCTTCCATTGCAAAAGGAATTAATTCTTGTAAAGTAAATGGCTCTTCAAGTAATTTGTTGATTCCAAAAACAGCTCCAGCAGCACTTGCGGCACTGCTTCCAATTCCACTGCCGGGCTTGATGTTTTTATAGATTTCAATATCAAAACCAAAATTAGTATCAACTTTTTCTAATAAAGATAAGGCTGCAACTCCCGCCACATTTTCTGTTGCTTTTAATGGGAGTTTCTGACCGATAATTTTACTGATAGTAACACCTTTTTTGTCCGTTTTACGGATAATCATCTCGTCACCAACAGTGTTTAAACACAATCCAAGAACATCAAAACCACAAGATATATTAGCAATTGTTGCTGGAGCAAATATTTTAATTTCTTTCATTTTTATTATTTTGGTTGTTGGAAGTTGGAAACCAACAACTATTTTAATCATTCCCAATTCTAATCACATCAGCAAAAATACCGGAAGCAGTAACATCTGCACCTGCACCTGCGCCTTTAATTTGCAATGGATTTACAGGGTATCTATCTGTAAAAAATAGAACAATATTATCACTTCCTTCTAAATTATAAAACGGATGGTCTGAAGGAATATGTTGCAACCCAACTTTTGCTTTCCCGTCTATAAATTCTGCTACATATTTTAAACGGCAATTTTTGGTTGTCGCTTCTGTATATATCTTCTGAAAATGAGTTTCAAATTCGGTTAAAGAAGTATAAAAATCGTCATTATTATCGGTGTTTAAACTTTTTTGTGGCAAAAATGAGTTGTTTTCAATATCAGATAACTCCATTTCAAAACCGCTTTCTCTAGCTAAAATCAATATTTTTCTGGCAACGTCTATACCGCTTAAATCTATTTTTGGGTCGGGTTCTGTATATCCTTCATCTTGAGCTTGTTCAACGACTTTACGAAATGTGGTTTCTCCATTAAAATTATTAAATACAAAGTTCAAACTACCTGACAAAACAGCTTGAATTTTATGCACTCTATCACCGGAGGTAATCAAATTTTTTAACGTGTCAATGATTGGCAATCCCGCTCCTACATTGGTTTCAAACAGGAATGGAGCATTGTATTTATTGGATATTTTTTTTAAAGTTTTATAGTTGTCAAAACTGGAAGCACAGGCAATTTTATTGCAGGTAACAACGGCAATATTGCGAAGCAAATAATTCTCATAAATTTCAGAAACCTTTTGATTGGCAGTGTTATCTACAAATACGCTATTTCGTAAATTAAATGCTTTTGTCTTGTTAAAGAACGCCTCCAAACTACTATCTTCTCCATTTTTAAACTCTGTTTTCCAGTCATTTAAATCTATTCCCGTTTCATTAAAAAGCATTTTTGTAGAATTAGAAATTCCAATCACCCTAAGATTTAACTTTAAATGTTCTTTTAGATAATTTTTTTGCTGATTTATTTGTGCTAAAAAGCGTTGACCGACATTTCCAATCCCTGTTACAAACAGATTTAATTGCTTTATTTTTTCTTCAAAAAATTGTTCGTGTAGTGTATTCAAAGCCTTTTTAGCGTCGTTGTAATTAATTACTGCGGATATATTTTTCTCTGAAGCTCCCTGTGCAATAGCTCTAATATTTACGTTGTTTTTTCCCAAAGAACTGAACATTTGCCCGCTTAAACCCTGATGATTTTTCATATTATCTCCTACCAATGCGATAATCACCAAATCTTGCTCTATCAAAATAGGGTTTATTTTGTGTTGCTCAATCTCAAAAGTAAAAGTTTTGTCAATGCTTTCAGCGGCTTTTTTAGCATCTATATCGTAAATTCCAAGGCAAATTGAATGCTCTGACGAAGCCTGTGTAATCAAAACAATATTTATATCCTGAGCTGATAAAGTTTCAAACAATCGTTTAGAAACCCCCGTAATTCCTACCATACCACTTCCTTCTAAAGTAAGTAAAGTTATGTTTTCTACATAGCTAATTCCTTTTACAGCGTTTCTATTATCTGTATTTTTTGTAACTAACGTCCCTTTATTTTCTGGCTCAAACGTATTTTTTATCAGGATAGGAATTTTTTTTTCTAATACGGGTTGAATAGTGGGAGGATATATAACTTTTGCCCCAAAATGAGATAATTCCATAGCTTCCTGATACGAAATATGAGGAATGGGAAATGCCTGCTTTACAATATTCGGATTTGCAGTAAATAATCCGCTCACATCTGTCCATATTTGTAATTCATCTGCGTTTAAAACCGAGGCATAAATCGAGGAAGAATAATCTGAGCCTCCACGTCCTAACGTGATAGATTGCCCCTTTTCGGTAGAAGCAATAAATCCGGGTAAAATTGTTATTTGATAAGAATTATTCTTAAAATAATCCTGACATTTTCTTGTGGTTTTATCAAAATCTACTTGTACTTTTTGATAATATTCTGTTATGATTATTAATTCTCTGCTATCTTTATACGTGGCGTTTAGTTTGATTTTTGCCGCTTCAGAGACGATATATGAAGATAGTAATTCTCCAAATCCGCTGATTATTGCCAATGTTTTTGGCGTTATTTCTTGTAATAAAAAGCAACCCTCAAGTAGCGTTTCTAGCTGATTGAATAACCGTTTTACGTGGCTAATTACTCCACTTTGAGAAACCACAGGTATTAATTCTTTTACAACACCTATATGATATTGCTCTATTTCCTGAAAAATAGTTTTATAACTTTCGTCATTGTCCGCCGCCATTTTAGAAGTGACCACTAATTGATTAGTAGTTTTTCCAAAAGCGGATACCACGACCACTAATTTTTGTTCTTTTGACGATTGTCTTATTATCTCTAAGACTTTTTTAATTGTATTGCTGTCGGCTACCGATGAGCCTCCGAATTTTAAAACTTTCATTTGTTTGAATAATAAATATTTTATTGATACTTGTACGTTATATTTATCTGATTTCGATTTTTCGAAAAAATAAATTTACCCTGAATTGATATATGAAAGACAAAACCCCCTAAAGGGTAATAATGATTGCAGAAATAACAAAAATATTTGTGATAATTGTAACTGTAAAAGTTGATATGTTTTTTGTGAACAGCATTGCGAGGACAAAAATAGTTTAAATTTTTAGTAATCAAAGAATAATTCATTTTTTTTATCAGTAACATGGTAACTATTCAGCCATAAATTTAGATATTTTCCTATTTAATTCTAAAAAACCTCTATGCTATTAACAATTATTTTAACTTATAGACAGTGTTTTTTCGGTAGTGTCATAAATAAATTGAGAATGTTTATCTTTATAAAAAAAGATGGAACATTTTCAAAAATTATCATGTCGCTATTGTGCCTCAACAGATTTACAGAAAAATGGTAAGAATCAACAATCAAAGCAATGTTATCGTTGCAAATATTGTAAACGGAGTTTCATATTAAATTACACCTATAATGCCTATAAAACAGGAGTCAGAGAACAAATAGATGAGATGTTACTAAACAGTTCAGGAACTCGAGATATTGGTAGAGTTCTTAACTCAAGTTTCGCAGGAACTAAAAGTTTAAGAATCAAGGGTATAATATTAGGAAAAGCAGCATTTTTATTTTGTTAAGTTACTATATATAAGTATCTTAGCGGAGTATTTCCAAACACGTAAAAATGCTGCAGCACAAAGATATTAAAACTTTATCAGAACTAACATCAACTTTTTGTGATACGTACAAAAAGTCAAACTTTTTTACAGACTACGTTAGTGTATTAAAATTAGGAAAACTACATTGTGTTTTTAGCACAGTCAAACAAAAGGGAATATCAGGTTTATCACTGATAAATATTCTGCTTAGTCTTCCATTTTTAGACAAGAAGAATGTGCATAATTTTATAAATAGTAGCTGGCAATCTTATACAAATTATGGGAAGGACGCTTATTATCGGCTGAAGAGCAATTATAAAATAAATTGGCGTAATTTTCTTTTGGGCGTAGTTAAGCAATCTGTATCAACATTAGATGATTGTGGAACTAATACAGGAATTAAAGCCTTTATTTTTGATGATACTACTATACAAAAGACAGGATATAAGATAGAAGGGGTGTCAAAAGTTTGGAATCACGTGATAAATAGGAGTGTATTAGGCTATCAACTTTTGGTGATGGGATATTACGATGGCACTATGTTTATTCCTATAAATTTTTCATTTCACCGAGAAAAAGGGAAAAACAAAAAAATTCTTTATGGCTTAAAACCAAAGCATTATAAAAGGCAACATAAAAAGAAACGCCCTAAAGAAAGTCCTGGTTTTAGAAGAAAAAAAGAGCTGAATATCAGCAAAATAACTATGTCTGTTAGTATGTTAAAATCGGCTGTTAAAAAAGGGATTACCTCAAAATATGTTTTGACAGATAGCTGGTTTACTTGTTGGGAAATGGTAGAAACTGCCATAGATAATAATTTGAAATATATAGGTATGTTTTGCAAGGTAAAAACAAAGTTTATGTATAAAAATAAAGCAATGACTTATAAAGAAATCAGAAAACTTAACCGAAAAAATATAAAGAGAAACAAGAGGTTTAACTTGTACTATATCAGAGCAGTAGTGTTGTGGAATGGAAGGCCTGTGGTACTTTATTTTACACGAAAAGGTAAGCGTGGCAATTGGAAAACACTACTGAATACAGAGCTATCGTCCAATTTTAACAAAACAGTAGAAGTCTATCAAATACGTTGGAGTATTGAGGTGTTTTTTAAGGAAAGTAAGCAATTATTAGGACTTGGTAAAAGTCAAAGTACAGATTTTGATACACAAATTGCAGATGCCACAATTGTTATGATTCAGCATATATTTCTATCGATAAAAAACCGAATGGAAAACTACGAAAGTCTCGGCAAACTTTTTGAAAACACTAAAGCTGAATGCCTTGAGTTAAAATTACATGACCGATTGTTAGCTTTACTTATAGCTATTGCAGAAATAATAGATTTACTTTTGGGTGATGTAGATAGTCAAGAAATAATATCAAAAGTAATAAATAATCCTGAGGCTTTTGAAAAATTGAAGCTCATTATAAATCCACAAAAATTTGTACTCAAAAATACGGCTTGAAAGCCCGTTTTGGAAAGTCATAACCTAATAAATTGAAAAACAATTAATTAATGTGTTGTGATATGCAAAATTATAAAACTAAAATTCAATGTTTATAGTATCTTTGGAACTGCGAAACTTGAGTTCTTAAAATAAGTAAGGATACGGTAACAGCTCATATTAAAAAAAAACGACAAAAGTAAATCCAAATTACAACCATACAGATAATTGGGGAGCATACTCAAAATTATTTCCAAAAGAATACCAACACACTATTGGTAAAGATAATACTTGGAGAATTGAACGCAAAAACCTGAATTTCAGAACGCATATTAAACGATTAAATCGAAAAACAATATGCTTCTCTAAAAACGAAAAAATACATGATAAGGTTATAAGTATGTACATTGAAAGATACTATTTTCAAGAAAGTACATTTAATAAGAAAATTACATAGTCAGTCTGTTTATGACACTATCAAAATAATGAAGTCTGTTGATTTTCCTCGCTGGACGCAATATCTCCTTCTTTTGTTTGTAGAAAATTTAGCCGATGTTCTGTTTTAATCTCCCCATTATTATTCAAACGGTCTAATATCATTTGATAATAATCTTTGTGCAATTCACAACTAATAAAGTTCCTTCTTAGTGATTTACATAAATTAAGTTCCGAACCACTACCGCCAAATAAAATAAACACATCGTCATTTTCTTTGGTGCAAGATTTGATGAGCATTTCCACTAACCCAAGCGGTATTTGGCAAGCGTGAAAAGTTTTATCTTTACTAACATTTTTAACTAAATCAAAATAAAACCAACTATACGGCATTCGCCCCTTATGACCTTCTGCTATTCTTTGTTTAATACGTTTATCATTTGGATTTTGATAAGGTAGTGCAACTTGGTCTTTATAAAAGTTATTATTCTTTGATTTTGTAGCGTGTAAAATAGACCTGTGAGCAGTGGTAAAACGGCGTTTTGAATGACCTACATTAGTATTATAAGTCCAAACATAATCTTGCACATCATAGGCATTATCGTCTAGAAACTTAACCCGTAAATAGGCATTTTGTTTTGGGTAATTCATCATAAACAAACTGCCTTTTGGTTTTAAAACTCGCATTGATTCTTTGCTAAGTTCTATATACCAATCGATGTATTCATTCCATTTTGTAGTGTAATTTTTACCCGCATAATTGATACCAACATTGTAATCAGGGTCTCCGTAAATCATATCTAATGAATTATCTGGGATACTTTTTAAAATTTCTAACACGTCTTTATTAAAAATTTTGTTTCTAAACTTTTCCATATCAGGCATCATCGGGGATTAATTTATAAGCAACAGATTTAACTAATTTTATAGAAGTTATATCTAATATGTTTGTGAATGTGTAGCACCATAATTTCAAAATATCAAAATCATCTTCTCTATCTCTAACCACATAAACGCCATATATTTCTTTAATTTTACCATTTAGTAAACCTGTTGTATTGGCATTGTAATAATATAAAAAAGGGTGATATAGTTGGTAGATAGAAAAACTATCAGGCTCACCATTTTTCCCTTCAAATACACCAATAATACCATCAAATTCAATAGTCAAATCTATTTCTATTTGAAATCATTACATTTTTTACAATTCTCGTATAACTGCTCAATAACTTGATGTTTTTTATTCATTGATGCTTTTTAGTTAAATATTTTTATGAATAATATATTGTCAAAGGTAAGAATTTTGAGATTATAGTACATCACATACCCGCAACTGCCTCCATAGCTTTATCAATCGCATCACAAGTTTTTTTAATATCTTTTTGTGATAATGCTGATGATAAAAACCACGCCTCAAATTGTGATGGCGGTAAAAAAACACCATTTCTTATCATTTCCCAGAAAAACACTGCAAACTTTTGAGTATCAGATTTTTGAGCTTCCTCAAAATTTGTAACTTCAGAATTTGTAAAAAACGGATTAATCATAGAACAAAATCTGTTCACTACAATATCTACCTTATATTTTTTGGCACTTTCTAATAAAACCGTTTCAATAATACTCGCAATTTCGTCAAATTTATTATAAGGATTTTGCCTTTCTAATGTTAATAAAGTTGAAATTCCTGCTGCCATAGCAATCGGGTTTCCACTCAATGTTCCTGCCTGATACATCTCTCCCAAAGGCGAAACCATTTCCATAATTTCGTTTCTCGCTCCGTAGGCTCCCACTGGAAAACCTCCGCCGATAACTTTGCCCAAACAAGTAATATCTGCTTGTACATCAAATAATTCCTGAGCTCCGCCGAATGTAGAGCGAAATCCTGTCATCACTTCATCTATAATTAACAACGCTCCTTTGCTTTCCAAATAAGCTTTTAATTCCTTTAAAAAATTATCTTTAGGTATTACAACTCCCATATTTCCCGCAATTGGTTCTATAATTACAGCTGCAATATCATTGTGATTTTTAAAATGTGTTTTCACACTTTCTAAGTCGTTATAGTTTGCAATCAACGTATTTTTTACCGCTCCTTCAGGAACTCCTTTACTTCCCGGCAAACTCAATGTTGCCAATCCAGAACCTGCTGCAACCAACAACGCATCTGAATGTCCGTGATAACAACCCGAAAATTTTATAATCTTATCTTTTCCTGTAAATGCTCTTGCCAAACGCAAGGCACTTAGCACTGCTTCGGTTCCAGAATTTACAAAACGGACTTTGTCCATTCCTGGAAAAGCATCGCAAACAATCTTTGCTAATTTGATTTCATTTTTGGTAGAAGCCCCAAATGAATATCCGTTTTTTAACGCTTTATTAATTGCTCTTTGCACCTTTTTATGGCGATGACCTAAAATCATAGGTCCGTAAGACAGCACTAAATCTACGTACTTATTGCCATCTACATCTGTGATTTTGCTCCCTTTTGCTTTTTTTATAAACAACGGATTTCCTCCCACAGAAGCAAACGCTCTTACTGGAGAATTTACTGCTCCTACTAAGTTTTCTAATCCTTTATTGTATAGTTTTTGTGATTTCTTTAATTCCATTTTAAATTATTTGAGTATTTTATCTAGTTTTTTAGTAGATTCATCAAGAAACTCCTTAATAATTTCAATTATTTCTATTAAATTGTTTTTTGAGTCTTCAATTTTTGTTTTAATTTCTTCATCTGTACGTACTTTCAAGATAGAGTCTATTTCGATGCTAGTTATTTTAGTTATATCTTCCCAAATAATAGTTTTTCCTAAAAACGTAACATCAGATGTACCTTCGTGCAATTTTTCATTCCTTTCCGCCTTTATTTTTTTAATTTTTTCAATCACTTTGTCCATTATAAGGCTAATTTTTTCATATCCTTCTTTTTTTGCTGTTTTTTTGAAAGTATAGGCATTATTTTCTTTAAATCCATAAATAAGTGATCCCAACTTTCCTAATATATCACTAATGATTACTATTCTTATAAAGTAATTTTCATAATGATACTTATAATAAGCTTTTTGTGACTCTAATTTAGGGTAATGCTTAAGAATTAAGTTTCGTTCTTTTTTTAGAAACAATAATGTGTAATCTAAATCTTCAAAAAATGTGTAGAAGCGACAAAAATGGAGAAGTATTTCTTTTATTTTTTTTCTTTATTACTTCCATAGTTTTCGTAATTGGTTTTGTTATTTTTAAGTGCTTCATTAATATGTTTAGGCACAAACTTTAGATGAGATTTAATAAGTTTTAATTCAAATTCCGTTCCCTCTAAATAGTCATTTAATTTCATTTTCAAATGTTTGTTGATCACTTATTTAATTCTATCCTCGCCGCCTCTTTTGCAAAATATGTAATAATAATATCCGCCCCTGCTCGTTTCATTGAAAGTAAACTTTCCATCATCACTTTTTTGCCGTCAATCCAACCATTTTTGTCTGCAGCTTTTATCATAGCGTATTCTCCGCTAACGTTGTAACAAGCAATCGGTCGGTCAAAATTATTTTTTAAATCTCGGATAATGTCTAAATAAGACAAGGCTGGTTTTACCATTAAAATATCTGCTCCTTCGTCATCATCAAAAGTTGCTTTACGGATTGCTTCGTCTCTATTTGCTGAATCCATTTGATACGTTTTTCTATCGCCAAACATCGGCGTGCTATCGGCTGCGTCGCGAAAAGGCCCGTAAAAAGCGGAAGCATATTTTACCGAATACGCCATAATTGGCAAATCGTCAAAACCTGTATTATCTAAAGATTCTCTAACCATTGATATTGTTCCGTCCATCATTCCGGAAGGGGCTACCATATCAACTCCTGCTTTGGCGTGTGAAACTACTTGCTTTGCAATATTTACAAGAGTTTTGTCATTTTCCACATCATTATTATGTATAATTCCACAATGACCATGCGAGGTATATTCGCAAAAACAAACATCAGTAATTACATATAAATTAGGGTAGTTTTTTTTGATAAAACGTATGGATTTCTGTATAATTCCGTCGTCGTTCCAAGTTTCTGTTCCTTCGTCGTTTTTTTTCAAAGGAATTCCAAAAAGCAAAATCGCAGGAATATTTAATGCCACAATTTCATCTAATTCTTTGGATATTTTATCTAACGAAAAGCGTTTTATTCCCGGCATAGAAACAATTTCTTTTTCTATATTTTCGCCTTCTTCTATAAATAATGGATACACAAAATCATCTACCGATAATTGGGTTTCTCTTACCAATCTCCTAATGCTTTCGGTTTTTCGTAATCTTCTGGTTCTATTGTACATATTTTTTATGATATTTATCGTGGGCAATAATCGGTTTTGAAGTTAGCTGAGATTCGTCCAAGTTAATTCTTGATTTCATTGCATAATTTGAAATACTATCAGATAAAGGAATATTTGATAATAATGCTTCATATACAGTATTTCTATTTGATTCTTTTCCACCTATGTGGTAAAAATGTGGCTAAAGTGATTAGTTTCACCACGTTATTGTTTATTTTTTGGTTATTTTAAACGTTTATGGTGTTTATGACGGGCTTGTTAAACTGGAAATAACTTTAGGACGAAGTCCGTTAAAAAGTTATTCCATTTCAACAATGCCACTAATTAATTGCGAAAGAATGACAGCTTGTTTTAAATTTGTATAATTAAAAAAATAAAAAGATGAAACAAACTTATCATTCAAACGCAACAACAAATGTACGATTGCGAGAGGAAATTAGCAAGAGCAAAGCAACAAATTTAGAATTATCCGAGAAAATTGGAGTATCAGAGAACACAATTAGTAAATGGAAAAACAGAGAGATTTTTGAAGATAGAAGTTCAAGACCTAATAAGATTCGTTACTCACTTAGCGAAATAGAAATGCTTTGCCGTTGAACTAAGGACAATTACTTGGTGGTCATTAGATGAAATTACAGAAGCTATACGCCCTGAGGAGCCAGTAAAGATTAGGAGTGCTGTTTATAGAACTTTTGTTCGTGAAAAAGTTAATACTGTCCCTAAAAAAGAAAGAGAAAAAGCGAAGAAATTCAAAGAATACGACCCCGGATATTTACATATGGATGTTACGTATTTGCCAAAAATAAATGGTTCAAAACATTATCTTTTTGTAGCCATAGATAGAGCTACCAGAACCTTATATTATAAAATATACGACGCTAAGACAAGTGCAAATGCAGAGGCATTTATGATAGAATGTATAAATTTTTTCCCTTTTGGAATTACACATGTTCTAACAGATAATGGACTTGAGTTTACCAATAGATTACTAAAAAATAAAAAGGGAGAATATTGTACAAAACCAAGTAAATTAGATGTTATTTGTCAGGATAATAACATAGACCATAGATGCACTAAGCCATTCACGCCAAAGACAAATGGAATGGTTGAGAAAGCAAATGATATTATAAAGAAAGGTACTATCAAAAGAACAAAGTATAATTCTTTAGAAGAAATGAACATTGATTTAATGAATTTCTTAGTCCATTATAATCTATACAGAAGGCACGGAAGTTTAAGAAGAGAACTAAAAGTAAAAACGCCTTTTAATGCAGTTGAAAAATGGTATGAATTAGACCCTGAAATATTTAAAGAAAAACCTGACAATTTGAAAAATAAAATACTAAATTTGAAAATTATTAAGACAAGTTGAAAGCAACAACCTCGTGAAACTTAACAGATACCTTTGTTCTTTAGTTAGGTGCTTCATATTTATTGACTTTTAGTAGAGTACAAATATAAGCCTTAATAAGGAGTAACTGAGAGAAGGTAATTAAGCCTTCGCTCTTTTGCTCCGTTTCGCTACGCTTCACTCCACAAAAGAGCGAAGGCTTATAGACGAATATTAATCTTATAAAAATACTCTTAAAAGTTGCATTTACTAATTGAATTTACGTTGTATTTTTGAACCTTATATAAAATGAGCGTATGAATCTAATTATTGATGTTGGAAATACCAGAATTAAAGTAGCTGTTTTTGAGAACGATAGGCTCGTAGAGATGTTCGTTTTTCAGAAAGAAGAATTGGCAAAAGAAATTGAAAAAATTTTGTCAAACCACACTATTTTGAACGGTATTATTTCTTCTGTGGCTAATATCACAGAATTAGAACTAAAAAAAATAAATAAACTACCTCCTTTTATCAATCTAAATTCTGATACAAAAATCCCTTTTGATAATTTTTATACAACGCCAAAAACTCTAGGTGTAGATAGAATTGCCTTAATATCAAGAGCGGTAGAAAAATACCCAAATAAAAATGTTTTAATTATTGATGCCGGCACGTGTATAACTTATGATTTTGTAAATTCTAACAAGGAGTATTTAGGAGGTGCAATTTCTTTAGGAATAAAAATGCGTTACGAAGCATTAAATAAATTTACAGCCAAATTACCTTTATTGGATATAAAATTAATTGATAATTTTATTGGAAATTCTACCGAAAACAGTATTCATTCAGGAGTAATTAATGGCGTTTTAAATGAGATTGAGGGCGTTATAAAACAATATAAAACAGAAAATACGGATTTAACAGTAGTTTTAACAGGGGGAGATACATATTTCTTGGCTAAAGAAATAAAAAGTAGCATCTTTGCCAATTCAAATTTTGCTTTGGAAGGATTAAACACAATTTTGACGTATAACAAAAAAGAATGTTAAAGAGAATTTTCTATATATTTTTATTATTTATTTCTGTAAAATCGGTTGGACAAAGAGCAAATTCATCGCCGTACTCATTTTTTGGGATGGGACAGCAGAACAGCTATCAAACTGTTGAACAGGCAAGTATGGGAGGAATAGGCATTTCTTTTGACAATAGTTATCACTTAAACTTTATCAATCCAGCAACAAATGCCAGCTTGCATCTTTCTACATATACCATTGGTATGATAGTAAATGATTTAACTATAAAAGACACCTCAAATTCACAATCATCTACATCTACAAACTTGTCTTATGTAGGAATTGGCTTTCCAATCGGAAGCAAAGCAGGAGTTTCTTTTGGCTTACAACCAAATTCATCTGTTGGATATTCTTTATTGAAAGAAAATAAGGATTCTGACGGAAAGGTAAAAGAAATCACAAGATTCTATGGAGATGGTGGCACCAATAGAATATACGGAGCGTTTGGAATGTTCCTTACAAAAGAAATTTCTGTTGGAGTTAACGCAGAATTTGTTTTTGGAAAGATAGAAAATAATGTTTTTAGCCGTCGGGCAAATGTTAGGTTAGCAACAAAAAATGATGACGTTCTTAATATTAGAGGAGGAACATTAAAAATAGGTTTGCAGTATAAAAAAGAGTTATTAAATAAATTGGCGATTAATTTTGGAGCCGTTTTAAAATTGGAAAATAATTTGAATGTAGATGGTTCAGAGATTTTATATTCCTCTTTTTTAGGGGTAGCTAGAGATACTCTTCATAACTTAACAATTGACGGTAAAATAATAAGTCCAATAAAAACAGGATTGGGATTCGGTTTAGGAAAAGCGGATAAATGGTTTGCTGGATTAGAATATGAATTCCAAGAAGCATTAAATACTAAAGACTACAGGTCTACCACAAGCAACGGCTATGCCTACGGTAGTTCAAATAAACTTTCTTTAGGAGGATTTTATTTACCAAAGATAAATTCCATATCAAGTTACTGGAATAGAGTTACTTATAGAGGAGGTGTTCGCTTTGAAAAGACAGGACTACTAATAGACAGGTCAGGTAGATTTACAGAAATAAATGACTTTGGCATATCTTTTGGGTTAGGTTTACCTTTAGGGAAAAAAATATCCAATCTAAACTTAGGTTTAGAATATGGTAAAAAAGGAACCACAGCTAATAATTTAATACAAGAAAATTATTTTAATTTCAGATTAAGTTTATCTTTGAGCGATAGATGGTTTATAAAAAGAAGAATTGATTAATAAAAAATGTATAGATGATGAAAAAAATGATTTTTTTACTCGTAACAATTGTATTTTTGTTAAATACAAATTACGTGAAAGCACAAAGTTCTCAAGAGTGTAAAATTAAATACAACTTGTTTAGAGGAGACGTCCAGACCAAAAATTATGATGATGCGTATATAAAATTAATTTCATTAATGGATAATTGTCCTAAACTTTCGTACACTATTTATACAAATGGAGACAAAGTTGCAAAAGCCAGATTTAAAGATGCAAGTGATAAAAAAGCAGCTTTTACTCTAATAAAAAGAGTTTACAACCAAAGATTGCAACACTTTCCTGACAAAAGTGTAGCAAAAGCACATAGCGATTACGCCACATTTTTAATCAAAAATGAAATGGCTTCTGAGGAAGAAATTTTTGAAGTTTTAGAAAAAGCATACTTGATAGACGCAACAAAAATGGGGGTCAGAAACCTTTATAGGTATTTTCAAGTAATTACAGATAGAAACAAAGACTCTAATCTTCAAAAGGTTTTTGATACTCGCGATGATGTTCTAGAAGTTGTGAGTAAAAAATTAGATGATTATTCTAAAAAAATAAAACCTCTATTTGAAGCGGAAGAAAAAGGAGAAGAATTGAACGAAAAAGACAAAAAAAACCTTAGGATTTATACAATTAATTCCAAAGCTCTAGGACAGGTTGAAGCAGGATTAGACTATATTATTATAGAATTATCTACCTGTGAAAGATTGATACCATTATACACCATAGATTTTGAAGCGAACAAAACAAACGCTAAGTGGCTAAGTAGAGCTGTTTCTAGAATGTACAGAAAAGAATGTACAGGAGAATCTTTGTATGAAAAACTCGTAGAGGCTTGGGTTGAAGCTGATCCTTCGCCGATGACAACTGTTTATTATGCAGGTATTTTATACAAAAAAGGAAAGGAGTCTGAAGCGACAGAATATTATAAGAAAGCAGTAGAACAGGAAACAGATGCCTTTAAGAAAGCAGATATACTGTACAAAATTGCACAATTATATGCGAAAAAAGGAAATAAAACTAAAGCAAGAAGCTACGCAAATCAAGCAATAAGCAATAAACGAAGTATGGGAAAAGCATATTTATTGATAGCGAGCTTATACGCATCAAGTGCTAACTCTTGCGGCATTACAGAATTTGAAAAAAGAATGGTATATACAGTTGCCTTACAAAAAGCACAAAGAGCCGTGATTGTAGATCCTAGTATTGCATCTAAAGCCTCAAAACACATCAGAAACTATAGAGCTCATGAGCCTTCTAAGAAATTACTATTTAGAGAAACCATAAAAGCGGGAACGTCTCACACAGTTAAATGTTGGATAGGAGAAACTGTTAAAGTATCTGAAAAATAATAATGATTAGTAGCCTTAAGAAAATACTTAAAAGCGTTGCTGTCGTTAGTTTGATAGCGACGCTTTTTTGTTGCACTAATAATCCAAAAGAAGTTCGTAATTTTTTGAAAGAAAAAAACCTGCCAATCGGCGTTGCAAAAAACATATATAATGTTTACAAAGATTCGGGTATAATTGCCTCCAAATTAGTAAGTTCTCTGTTAAAAGATTATAGCAATAGAAAGCGACATCCTTATAGTGAATTCCCTGAGGGAATAAAAATAGTGTCTTTTAAAAATAAAGGTAAGGACTCTATAACAATTACCGGAGATTATGCTCTAACTTATTCCAAAACCCAAATCTCTGAAATAAGAGGCAATGTTGTGGTTGTAAATCATAAAGACAAATCTATATTAGAGACAGACCAGTTGTTTTGGGACCAAAACACAGATTATTTTTATTCAGAAAAACCATTTAAATCAACTACATTAACAGATACGATAAGCGGGATAGGTTTTGAGTCAAAAAAAGATTTAGCAAAATTTTTAGCAAAACGTATTACAGGATATTTTACAACGATAGATAATTAACAGATGAACAAAATTTGGAAACTTTTTCAATACGGCTATTTAATTATAGCAATAGTACTTCTAATAGAAACGATATTAAATTGGAATAACAACAGAAAAAAGGCATATTTTTATTTGATTTTTTCGGTCTTTATTACCTTAGTATTTTTCTTTAAGAGATATTTTAGAAAAAAAATTGAAGACAGAAATAAATAGTAGTATTTTTTTATGGAAACTCAAATAGCAATTATTGTCGTTTCGATTCTATTCTCAGCTTTTTTCTCAGGAATGGAAATAGCTTTTGTTTCTGTAAATAAACTACATATAGAACTCGAGAAAAAGAAAGACGGATTTATTGCACTTATTTTAAGACGATTGACAAGTAAATCATCAAAATTTATTACCACTATGCTGGTAGGTAATAACGTTGCTCTTGTAATTTACAGCTATTTTATGGGGGAGCTTATAATGGAATTTATACCAGTAAATACCTTAAATGACTTCTCTGTTTTGCTAATACAAACGGTAATTTCTACACTAATAATTTTAATTACAGCAGAGTTTTTACCCAAAGCTATCTTTAGAATTTATGCAAATAAAGCATTGAAATTCTTTGTTCTTCCAGCGTATTTATTTTATATATTATTTTATTATTTTTCTTCATTAATATCAATAATCTCCGATTTTTTTCTTCGGGTGTTTTTTAAAACCTATACAGACGAACAGAAAACAGAATTTAGTAAAGAAGAATTAGGAAATTATATTGCCGAGCAATTAGAAACAGGAAATGATGACGAAAATATTGATTCAGAAATTCAGATATTTCAAAATGCTTTGGAATTTCACAAAGTAAAAGCCCGTGAAATAATGGTGCCAAGAACAGAAATAATGGCAGCAGATATTCATGAAAGTATTCCTAATTTGAAGCAAATTTTTGTTGATTCCGGTTTTTCTAAAATATTAGTTTACAAAAATTCCCTAGATGATATTGTAGGTTATATAAACGCATTTGAACTGTTTAGGAAACCAAAATCAATCCGTTCAGCCTTATTTCCGATAGAAATAGTGCCAGAATCTATGATTATAAGTGATGTTTTAAATAATCTTATCAAAAAGAGAAAAAGCATAGCTATCGTTTTAGACGAATACGGAGGGACTTCTGGAATGATAACCGTAGAAGATATTATTGAAGAATTGTTTGGAGAAATAGAAGATGAACACGATTTGCAAGTCTTGATAGAAGATAAAATATCAGAAAATGAGTATCATTTCTCCGCAAGATTAGAAGTAGATTATCTCAATGAAGAATATAATTTGAACATCCCAAAGGAAGAAGCCTACGAAACTTTGGGTGGTTTTATCATCAACTACACAGAAAATATACCGAAACTTGGCGAAGAATTAAAAATTGAAAACTTCTTAATAAAAATTGTAAAGGTAAGCTCATCAAAAATAGATGAAATTTATTTTAAATCAATCGATAAGGGAGAGTGAGGTTGTTGGATTTACGATTTACAATTTGATAATTTAACAATAATTCTTACAGCTAAAAAAATATTGCATTATTGAATCCGAAATTGTACCTTTGCACCCTAAAATTTAAATAAATAACATAATGGCAATTTTATCTAAAATTAGAGAGCGTTCTATGGCATTAATCCTTGTAATCGGGTTGGCGTTATTCGCTTTTGTGTTAGACCCTTCAAGTATTCAAGATTTTTTCAGTTCTACCAAAATAAACACTGTTGGAGAAATTAATGGAGAAACAATATCCAGAAAAGAATTTAGTGAAGCCTTAGAGGCATATAAAACACAGGTTGGTTCTGGAGTTACAGAAATGCAAGCCTCTAAAGTTGTATGGGATAATTTGGTAAGGCAAAAAATCTATAAAACACAATTGGAAGAAGCAGGCATTACTGTTGGAGAAAATGATGTGTGGAATAAACTTATTGAAAATCCATCGATAAAAAATAGTCCACAATACCAAAACGAAGTGGGACTATTTAATGAAGAGAAATTAAAAGAAAATTTAGCAACTATAAGAGAAGATGGCTCAGATTTATGGAACTCATGGATTAAATTTATGGGGCAGATTAGAGAGAATTTAGAAAAGACTACCTATGATGATTTAGTCGCTGTCGGCTTAGGAGCTTCTCTAAAAGAAGGAGAGGCACAGTACCTTAGTGCGGACACCAAAATAACATCAGAATTTGTGTATATTCCTTACACAACCGTTTCAGATAGCCTAATTGAGATAACAAAATCTGAGATAAGTGCCTATATTGAAAAACATCCTTCCCATTATAAAGTAGAAGAATCCAGAGATGTTAAAATTGTACATTTTGATATTGTTCCAACCGCAGAGGACGAAGTCGCAATTAAAAATGGACTATCAAATCTTATAAGTGATAATGGTCAATATAAAGGATTGAAAAACACGACAAATATCATAGAATTCTTTAATGAAAATGATTCTGATACTCCTTTAGATAAAAATTTCCATTTTAAAGGAACTGTTTCTGTAATGATTGCTGACGCAGTTTTTAATGGAAAAAAAGGAGATGTTTTTGGTCCTTATAAAGATAAAGAATATTTTAAAATATCTAAACTTACAGAAGTTATTCAGATGCCAGACTCTGCAAAAGCGAGTCATATTCTGATTCCTTTTGTTGGAGCAAATTCTGCAACGCCAAATATAAAACAAACAGAAGAAGAGGCTAAGAAAACGGCAGATAGTTTGCTGACAATCATAAAGCGTAACAAATCTAAATTTGCAAACTTGGCTAAAAAGTTTTCTTCGGATAAAGGATCTTCCGAAAAAGGAGGAGAATACGATTGGTTTAATTACACGAGAATGGTTTCTGAATTTAGAGACTTTGTTTTTGAAGGAAAAACAGGAGATATGGGAGTTGTAAAAACTATATTTGGCTTTCATATTATTAAAATAGACGGACAAAAGAATAAGCAGAAAGCAATAAAATTAGCAACTTTCAGCAGGAAAATAGAAGCTTCATTATCAACAGAAAACACAATATTTCAAAACGCAGAAATGGTTGCCTTAGAATTATCGAATGAAAAAAATCTTGATGATATAGCCGAAGAAAGGAAATTAAAAGTTCAATCAGCAATTGGATTAAAGGTTTTAGACGAAAATGTGCCTACTGTAGGTAATGAAAGAAATATTGTTGTTTGGGCTTTCAACAGCGATAATAAAATAGGAGATTTTAAACGGTTTGATATTGATAAAGGACACGTTATCGTGGTGTTGAAAAATAAAACAAAAAAAGGATTAATGTCAGCTGCAAAGGCAATATCTAAGGTTAGACCTATTCTAGTAGCTCAAAAGAAAGCGGAAATTATCAACAATAAAATGAATGGTGCTACTTTGGAAGAAATCGCTAAAGCAAATAAAACAGATGTAAAAACTGCTACTAAAGTTACATTGCAAAATCCGGTAATTTCTGGAGTTGGCTCTGAACCCAAAATAGTTGGTGCAATGTATTCTGCAAAAGAAAACGCAGTGCATCTAAAAGTTGAAGGAGACAAAGGTGTATTCGCTTTCAAAGTAATAAAAAGAGAAGTGCCTGCAAAGTTACCTAACTATGAGTCTTACAGAAAAAGAGTTGCCAGCCAAAGAAAAGACCAAACAGGAAATAATATGTATAATGCTATCAAAAAAATGGCTGATATAGAAGATAATAGGGCTGTGTTTTATGGTGTTAACTAGGAATTATTTTTGGGTGATTAAAAAATATTTCAAAATCCGTCTGATTTACTCAGACTGATTTTTTGTTTTTATCAGTTAGCATTCGCAGGTAATTTGGGTAAAAAATATAACTAATGCCAATTTGGTCAATTAAAAATAAGTTATATATTTGCCTCGATTATCACGGAAATGAATTTTATACAACTGCATCATCATTTTTATACTTGCACTCAAGGCGAGCAGGAGATGATATATGTAAATTAAAGATATTTTCAAAATCCGTCTGAGTAAATCAGACGGATTTTTTGTTTTAAAACTCCTCAAAATTTACTCAGACATTAAAAACTAAAAAAATGAGTAAATTAAAAATTGCAGTCCAAAAAAGCGGACGATTAAACCAAGAATCACTTAAATTATTAAAAGATTGCGGAATTTCCATAGACAACGGAATAGACCAATTAAAAGTTATTGTATCTAATTTTCCTCTTGAAATTTTGTTTTTAAGAAATTCCGATATTCCTCAATATTTGGAAGATGGAGTTGTAGATATTGCTATTATTGGCGAAAATTTATTAATCGAAAAACAAAAAAAAGCAATCATAGTTGAGAGACTTGGGTTTTCAAAATGTAGAGTGTCATTGGCTGTTCCGAAAGAAGTGGAAACCGATGATATAAGTTATTTTGAAGGTAAAAAAATCGCCACTTCGTACCCAAATACGTTAAATAATTTTTTGAAAAGTAATAATATAAATGCTGAAGTACACATCATTTCTGGGTCTGTGGAAATTGCTCCAAACATAGGTTTAGCCAATGGAATATGCGATATTGTAAGTTCTGGAAGTACACTTTTTAAAAACGGTTTGCGAGAGACACGGATTATTCTCAAGTCTGAATCTGTCTTGGCAAAATCTACAAATCTCACTTTAGAAAAAGAGGAAATATTAGAACGTTTACTGTTTAGGATTAAGTCTGTATTGAGAGCAAAAAACACCAAATATATTTTAATGAATGTTCCAAATTCTAAGATTGAGAAAGTGAGTAGCGTTCTTCCCGTTCTAAAAAGTCCGACTATTATTCCTTTGGCTAAAAAAGGTTGGAGTTCGCTTCACAGTGTAATTGACGAAGGTAAATTCTGGAACGTAATTGACGAGTTAAAAAAAGCTGGAGCTGAAGGAATTTTAATAATCCCGATTGATAAAATGGTGCTGTAATGAAAGTGATAACAAACTTAAATAGAGAAGATTGGAACGCTCTTGTCTTGCGTCCGTCTATTGAAAAAGAAGAAATAACTACTATTGTTAAAAGTATTTTAAGCGATGTTGAAATTGATAAAGACAAGGCGATTTTTAAATACGCTGAAAAATTTGACAAAGCTATATTAGATCAAATTGATGTAACGGAAACAGAAATTTATACTGCTGATAATTTAGTTTCTGACGAGTTAAAAGCCGCAATTAATACAGCGAAACAAAACATAGAAAAGTTTCACGCATCGCAAAAAACAGAGGAAAAAATTATTGAAACCACTAAAGGCGTTAAATGTTGGAGAAAAAGTGTAGCGATTGAAAAAGTGGGATTGTATATTCCCGGAGGTTCTGCTCCGTTGTTTTCAACTATTTTAATGTTGGGTATTCCTGCGAAATTGGCAGGTTGTTCAGAGATAATTTTATGCACTCCCCCAAATCAAAAAGGAAAAATAAATCCAGCAATATTATATGTAGCTAATTTAATTGGAATTACTAAAATATATAAAGTTGGCGGGACTCAGGCGATAGCAGCTATGACTTATGGGACAGAAACAATTCCTAAAGTTTATAAAATATTTGGTCCGGGAAATCAGTTTGTAACTAAAGCTAAAGAAATTGTGCAGCAAGAAGGAATAGCAATTGATATGCCCGCCGGACCGAGCGAAGTCCTCGTAATTGCTGATAAAACAAGTAATCCGGAATATATAGCTGCCGATTTATTATCGCAGGCAGAACACGGAGCCGATAGCCAAGTTATTTTGTTGTCTGATGATAAATCCGTCATTGATAAATCATTGATAGAATTAGAAAAGCAATTAAAACAACTGCCAAGAGCCGAAATTGCAAATAAAGCACTTCAAAATAGCAAAGCTATTTTACTTAAAAATATTGACGAATGTATAGAATTCAGCAATTTATACGCTCCCGAACACTTGATAATTGCTTTAGAAAAGGCATCAAATTATATTGATAAAATAGTAAATGCAGGTTCTGTTTTTTTAGGAAATTACAGTTGTGAAAGTGCTGGAGATTATGCCAGCGGAACAAATCATACTCTGCCTACAAACGGGTTTGCCAAAAGTTATAGTGGCGTTTCTTTAGATAGTTTTCAGAAGAAAATAACGTTTCAAAAATTGAGTAAAGAAGGAATTGAAAATATAGGTGCAACAGTTGAAATAATGGCAGAAGCGGAAGGTCTTTTTGCTCATAAAAACGCTGTGTCTGTTAGGTTGAATAGGGAGTAGTTTTTGGTTGTGTACGTCCCTGATAACGGCAAATTCTAAAAAGAAAACAGGAAAGGGATATACACATAAGTATTATTCAAAAATTGTAAAGAAATATGAAGAATTTATAAGACCAATCTTAGATAAATATAATGATATATACACCAAAAGCAAGGAAGAAAAATTAGCTTTTGCTCTGGAAAAACATAAACATCTATTTCTCAAATTTATAAAACAGGCAGAAGTCCCCTTTGACAACAATCAAGCAAAAAGAGATTTAATGATGATAAAAGTGAAACAAAAAATATCAGGTTGTTTTAAATCAGATAGTAATGTTAAATACTTTGCAAGAATAAGAGGTTATATAACTATTTATGAAGAAAAATGTACTCCGCTCTATTGAAGACGCTTTTGATAAAAAAACATTATTCCCTTATAACGGCTGAATAGTTACAAAACACAATTATCAGACCTTTTTCTGATTTTTTACTTCACGATATGGGTGATAATTTGGCGGATAACAGACCCGATTTTAAGGCTACAGGAAAGGAATGGCGTACACAACCTCTGTGGAGAATTGGAATGATACAAGAGGTAAATAAACACACATTTTTTACTCCATGATGGCAGAGCCAGAAATATTGAAGAAGCCATTTTGTGGCACGGAGGAGAGGCTGATAAGTCGACAAAAGAGTATAAAAAATTAACTTTAGAAGATAGAACTTCAGTTTTAGCCTTTATAAATTCTTTGTAAGATGACACAAAAAAATTCACTGATATTTTTACTCATTATAGTTGCTTGTAATAACGATACAAGCTCTGTACAATATTTTGATGTAAAGCAATTACGTTCTTTCTGATTTTATTCAGCATATTGAAACGCCTGCTACAAATAATCTGATTGATAAAATTGATAATTTAAACAAAAAGATAATAGATGTTGTCCGTGCGTTATTTATTACCATTATGTTTACTGATAACGATGGAGATTAGGTTATACTAAAAGTTGGAGAATATAACCAAGATAAGAGCAAATAATGCCAAAAATAGACGAAATAATGACCTCTACACCCAGTAAAATGGAGTTGTTTTTTTATTTTTAGAAAGCAAGCCCTATTTTATTTGTTTATTCAAAATTTACTGGATGAAATAGCTGACGTAAATATGTACACCCAAAATATCAGCATAAAACATTTTCTTCGCACTTATTTATGGAGCGGAAGAGGAATTAAAACTGGGAAATTTTCTAACTCTTAATGTTTGGTTGTGGAGTAATTCTAAGATAAGGCTTCACTTCGTTATATCCCTTTGGGAATAAATTTGGAATATCTTCATCTGAAACTGACGGCACAATTACACAATCCTCTCCATTATTCCAATTTGCAGGCGTAGCAACTTTATGAAAAGCGGTTAATTGAAGTGAATCAATCACTCGCAGTAATTCATCAAAATTTCTGCCAGTGGAAGCAGGATAAGTGATCATTAGTTTTACTTTCTTGTCTGCACCAATTATAAATACTGACCGCACGGTCATTTTATCGTCTGCCTTTGGATGAATCATATCGTATAATGTAGCTACCTTTCCATCTTCGTCAGCTATGATAGGAAAGTTAACAGTTGTGTTTTGAGTTTCATTTATGTCTTTTATCCAGCCGTGATGAGATTCAGCACCATCTACACTTAAGGCTACTACTTTTACATTTCTTTTATCAAATTCTGCTTTATATTTTGCCACTGTACCTAATTCAGTTGTACAAACTGGAGTGTAATCCGCAGGGTGAGAAAACAAAATTCCCCAACTATCTCCGAGCCACTTATGAAAGTTAATGTCTCCTTCTGTTGATTGAGCCGTAAAGTTTGGTGCTTCATCACCTAGTCTGATTGTGTCCATTTTTTTAGTAGTTATAGATTATATTCATTTGCAAATATATATAAAAAATTACAAACACTGTTATGAAAAAATAAAAATCGATTTATATAAATTTATTTTATCAACTAATTTTTTATAAAAGACTAATAATCAGCAAAATAAGTAAATATTAAAGTTTTGTTAAAAAATAACACGGTTTTTTAATCAACTCATAATCAGTAAATTACATATTATAGACCACCTGAGCAGTTACCTTTATTAGACAAACCCTTAAAAAATAAATTTAAGTCAGATAAATAGCACACTCTAATTTTTATTTTCAATCCACTTCCTAGCATTTACAAAGGCTTCTAACCAAGGGGAAACTTCGTCTTTTCTTCCTTGAGGATAATTCGCCCAATTCCATTGAAAAGTAGAACGTTCAATATGTGGCATAGTTACTAAATGTCGCCCTGTTTTATCGCACAACATCGCAGTGTTAAAGTCAGAGCCATTAGGATTGTGCGGATATTCGGAATAACCGTATTTAGCGACAATATTATAGTTTTCTTCGGTGAGCGGAAGGTCAAATTTCCCTTCTCCATGAGAAATCCATACACCTAAAGTACTTCCTGATAGTGAAGACAACATCACCGAATTATTTTCTTGAATTTTTACCGAAGTAAAAGCACTTTCGTGTTTTTTAGAGTCGTTATATGTCAATTTTCCGTGGGTATTGTGTTCTGGATTTATCAGCTCTAATTCCATCCATAATTGACATCCATTACAAATTCCAACAGATAAAGTATCTTCTCTTTTAAAGAACTTTTTTAAAGTGATATTTGCCTTTTCATTGTATAAAAATGAGCCTGCCCAACCTTTAGCAGAGCCTAAAACATCAGAGTTTGAAAAGCCACCAACAGCCCCGATAAACTGAATATCTTCTAGAGTTTCTCTTCCAAAAATCAAATCTGTCATATGTATATCTTTTACATCAAAACCAGCTAAATACATCGCATTTGCCATCTCTCTTTCAGAATTACTTCCTTTTTCTCTGATTATAGCCGCTTTTGGACGTTTGTTATTAAAAGTTTTTGCGATAATATTTTTTAATTTTCCAGTAAAATGAGTCGAGAAATTATATCGTAAAGGCTGTTTTTTAAAATTATTAATTCTATCTTCCGCCAAATTATTAGCAGTCTGTTTTTGGTCTAATAAAAACGAGGTTTTATACCAAACATCTCTCATTTCAGAAACTGATAATGAAAATATATCGGAATTATTTTTAATATTTACAATTCCAGAATTATTTACAATTCCAATTTTATAAAATTTAATATCGGCTTTGGTTAAAATTTCTTCAACCGATGAGTCTTTAGATTGAAAAATAATTCCAGAATTTTCAGAAAACAGTACTTTTATAGAATCATTTTCATTTAAGATACCCAAATCATAATCTGCACCTAAATTATTGTCGGCAAAACAAACTTCTAATAAAGTTGTAATCAATCCGCCAGAAGAAATATCGTGTCCGGCTACAATTTTATTCGATTTTATCAATCCTTGAATTGTATTAAAAATAGTTTTAAAATCAGAATTATTCTTTATAGTTGGAGCCTTATCACCAATTTTATTTAATATTTGAGCAAACGAACTTCCGCCTAACTTAAATTCATCACCAGAAAAATTAATATAATAAATGTCTCCGCCATTTTTTTGCAATACGGGTTCTATCACATTAGAGATATTATCACAATTACCAGCAGCAGAAATAATTACAGTTCCCGGAGAAATAACCTCTTCATTAGGATATTTTTGCTTCATTGACAAAGAGTCTTTTCCAGTGGGAACATTAATACCTAAATCAATCGCAAATTCAGAAACAGTTTGAACAGCTTTGTATAGACGAACATCTTCGCCTTTGTTTTTGCATGCCCACATCCAATTTGCAGATAGATAAACGGACTGCAAACCGTCTTTTAATGGAGCCCAAATAATGTTTGTTAAGGCTTCTGCAATTGAATTTTTACTTCCTGCCGACGGATTTATCAAACCAGAAATAGGAGAATGCCCAATTGAAGTAGCAATTCCTTCTTTTCCGTTATAATCTAAAGCCATTACTCCTACATTATTCAACGGTATTTGCAGTGAACCTACGCATTGTTGTTTGGCAACTTTACCGCCCACACATCTATCAACTTTGTTGGTTAGCCAATCTTTGCAGGCAACGGCTTCTAATTGCAAAACTTGCTCTAAATATGTTTTAAATTTTGATTTATCATATTCTAATTTATCATAATTTCTTTTAATAGTTTTATCTATCATAACAGTTTTTGGAGAATTACCAAACAGATGATTTAAACTCAAATCCATAGGTTTTTTGCCCGTAGCTTTAGATTCAAAAGTAAAACGATTATTATTAGTAACCTCGCCAACTGTATATATTGGAGAGCGTTCACGTTCGGCAATTCGTTGCAAAAATTCTATATGCTTTTCAGAAATCACCAATCCCATACGTTCTTGAGATTCATTTCCAATAATTTCTTTATCAGAAAGCGTAGGGTCACCAATAGGCAATTTATCCAAATCTATTTTTCCGCCAGTATCTTCCACCAATTCAGATAAACAATTTAGGTGTCCGCCAGCACCGTGGTCGTGAATAGAAACAATAAAATTCTCATCACTTTCCACCATTCCACGAACGGCATTGGCTACACGTTTTTGCATTTCTGGATTTGACCGCTGAACTGCGTTTAGTTCAATTCCGCTAGAAAAAATACCTGTATCAGCCGACGAAACCGCAGCTCCACCCATACCAATTCTATAATTATCTCCTCCTAAAATTACTATTTTATCTCCTTTTTCTGGAGTATCTTTTAAAGCCTGTTCTGCTTTTCCATATCCAATTCCGCCAGCCTGCATAATTACTTTATCGAAGCCGAGTTTACGAGCTTCCTCCTGATGTTCGAAAGTTAATACAGAACCACAAATTAATGGTTGTCCAAATTTATTTCCAAAATCAGAAGCTCCATTTGATGCTTTTATCAACAAATCCATCGGAGTTTGGTACAGCCACTTTCGCTCGTCCATTGCTTTTTCCCAAGGTCTGTTTTCTTCCAAACGAGAATATGAAGTCATATAAACAGCCGTTCCCGCCAATGGCAGAGAGCCTTTACCTCCAGCGAGTCGGTCTCTTATTTCTCCGCCAGAGCCTGTTGCTGCTCCATTAAAAGGCTCTACCGTAGTTGGAAAATTGTGTGTTTCTGCTTTTAATGAAATAACCGATTGAAACTCCTTAACTTCATAAAAATCAGGTTTGTCTGCACTTTTTGGAGCAAACTGTTCTATTTTGGGTCCTTTTATAAAAGCTACATTGTCCTTATATGCAGAAATAATTTCTCTCGGATTTTCTGCGGACGTTTTTTTTATTAATTTGAATAATGACAAAGGTTGCTCTTTTCCGTCAATAATAAAAGTGCCGTTAAATATTTTATGACGACAATGCTCACTGTTTACTTGTGAAAAGCCGAATACTTCAGAATCTGTAAGTTTCCTGCCTGTTTTTATAGAAATATCTTCTAAATAAGCTATTTCTTCATTACTTAAAGCCAAGCCTTCTTCGGCATTATAGATGGCAATGTTTTCAATTTCTAAAATGGGTTGTGGCTGAATATCAATGGTAAAAGTGTCTTGATTTAATCTGTTAAACTTTTGATAAATCATTGGGTCAAAATCAGAAAAATCTTCAGTTACTGTCTTAAATTCTTCAATTCTTACAATCCCAGAAATTCCCATATTTTGGGTAATTTCTACGGCGTTTGTACTCCAAGGAGTTATTATTGCTACACGTGGACCAATAAAAAAGGCATCTAAAGATGCAGTGTTTATTTTAGGTTGGTCGCCAAAAAGCCATACTAATTTTGAGCTTGTTTCAGTAGTTAATTCTTTTGTTGTTTGAACGGCAAATATTTTGCCATTTGTATTCCCAAAGAAATGAATCATCGCAGTGTGTTTGATATTTTATAAAGTGCAAATTTACTTTTTTCTGTTTAATTTAAATGGTAGATTCAACCCCCAAATGCAACTTTTTTATTTACAAATTTATAAAATATATTTTTAGGATTATCATAATTTAGATTTTTTCTTGGTCTTCGGTTAATTTTATGTTGTATGTCTTTGATTTCCTTCTCGCTATATAGACTGAATATTGATTTTTTTGGTATATATTGCCTAACTAATTTGTTAGTATATTCGCTTAAACCTCTTTCCCATGAAGAATAAGGATGTGCGAAAAAGAACTCTGTTAATAATTTTTTAGACATTTTTATATGTTCGGCAAATTCAGTTCCATTATCAGAAGTAATATGAGTAAGCCAGAAACACGTTGTTTAAAAGAAATGGTATTAGGCATATTAAAGTCTAAAACTGTATTTGTGAATCAAATAGCAACATCTCTTAGAGAGACTTTGAAATTAAAAGATGTTGCAAAACGCTTGTCTTCACAGTATCTAAAGAGTGATTTTGCATCAAAGGTTTCTCATAATCATCTCAAAAATGTTAAAAATAGTATTTCAAAAGATGATTTTATTATTATGGACGGCACGGATATCAGTAAAAAACATGCCAAACATATGGAAGGCTTAGAATTTGTAAGGAACGGAGATACTGGGAAAATAGGACTTGGATATAATGTACTAAACATTAATTCTATTAATCAACACAAAGAAATGACACCTCTTTACAGCAAGGCGTATAGTTTTGAAATGGGAGCTTTGAGTAGTAATAATAAAGTTAAAAAAGCAGTACAAGAGGTGAATGAGCATATATTAGACAAGGGTTGCTGGGTTTTTGACAGAGGTGCAGATAATGGTATTTTAAAGGATTTTTTTGTCAGTGAATGTTCACAGATAATTATTCGTTTAAAAAGAAATACAAAACTATTTTATAAAGAAGTAGAATGTCAAGTAAATAAATTATCGAATAAAATACATTTTTCAGTAACACAAAAAGTTGTTAAAATAAAGAAAAATAAACCAGCAGTGTCATTTTATAGTATCGGTGCGATTCGTGTAAACTATATGATAAAAGGAGTATCATACCCATTATGGTTGGTAGCTTCAAGAAATAAGAATCACGGCGGACTCTGTTATTTTCTTGTGAAAAGTGAACTGACTACGGCTATAGAGGTTGCCAAGTGAGCATTTAATGGCTACGGACTACGTTGGAAACAACGAAGCGTTTGAGCTATATACGTCAAATATTTACACACGAAAGGTGCTTTCTAGTGAGTTTATCGTTGTAAATAAACATTTATTAGAAGACTTGGTGGAATTGAATTTATGGGACAATGATATGAAAGAAGATATTATGCGTGCAAACGGTTCTATTCAACATATTGAAGCTATTCCACAAAAATTGAGAGATTTATATAAAACCGTCTGGGAATTGAGTATGAAAGATATTATTGATATGGCACGTCATAGAGGATATTTTATCGACCAATCTCAATCGTTAAACTTATTTATGAAAGACCCCGATTTTTCAAAATTAACCTCAATGCACTTCTACGGGTGGAAATCGGGCTTAAAAACGGAAATGTATTATCTGAGGACAAAATCGGCTGTAAATGCGATTCAGTTTACGCTTTCTAAAGAAACTAAACAGGAAGATAAACCGATTAGTACAAAGGATTTTAAGGCGATGGTAAATGCGTCTAAAAATGCTGACCCCGATGATTGTGAGATGTGTGGGGCTTAGGTTGGGTTTTGGTGTGGTTTTTATGGCAAAACTACAAGTGCATTTTTTTTGTTAGATAGAAAATTGTACCTTGCACGGATAGCGGATATATCTGATATTGTAGATACGTTAGTATTGGTGAGAATAGAAAAAACCAAAATGAAATATAAATATACTATTTATACTTTTAAAATATCCAATGTATAAGAAACAGAAGACTAGATTAACAGAAAGGGTGAAAATGAATTTAAAATAATAAATATACATTATCACGATATTGATAGAGAATAATATGTCCGAATCACTTTAGAAAAATGAAAATGAAAAACACATTTCTTTAGATATAAAAATTTTAGCTTGCACAGATATATCTACTTGGGATGCATAGGTGTTGGGTTTCATTAGAAAAACCGCAGAATTAAAATAAATAAATTATGAAGGCAAGTGAAACCAGAGTAGAAGATTTTTTATCGGCGAATAAGACACAATTTGTTATCCCTGTCTATCAAAGAAATTACGATTGGTCTGTCAGAGAGTGTAAGCAACTTTTAGATGATCTTCTTGAAGTGGGAAGTTCTACTAAGAAGAATGTTCATTTCATTGGTAGTATTGTTTATGTTCATGATGATGTCTATACAGCTTCAAGAATTAAGGAGCTAATAATAATTGACGGACAACAAAGATTAACGACTTTGACAATTATTTACCTTGTTATTCATAAACTTGCTAAGGAAATAAATGATAAAGAACTTGTTAATGAAATTAGCGAAACGTATTTAATTAACAAGTTTGCACCAGAAGGGGAGAAATTGAAACTAAAGCCAACGGACAATAATGATGAAGCATTAAAATACCTTCTCAGAGCTGATGGTAATGAAGAGTATTCCAATTTTTCAAAACTCATTGATAACTTTAATTATTTCAAAGAACGAATTACCAAAGAAAACATTGAAATTGTATTAACAGGATTGTCCAAACTTATGTTTGTTGAAATCTCTCTTGATCGTGAAAAAGATGACCCTCAAAGAATATTTGAAAGTTTAAACTCAACAGGATTAGAGCTTTCACAAGCTGATTTAATTCGTAATTACATTTTAATGGGGCTTGAACGAAAAAGCCAAAATAAAATTTATCAGAACTACTGGGAAGTCATTGAAAAATTAGCAAAGGACGAAACACGTAATACTAACAGAGTTTCAGACTTTATTCGTGATTATCTAACTCTAAAAAATAAAAAAATACCAAATAAAGGAAAAGTTTATATAGAGTTTAAAGCAAATTATCCGACTTCAACTATTGATGAATTAGAAAAAAATCTTTCAGGATTAAAATCTTTAGTTAAGCATTATAACAAACTACTGAACCCTAAAAATGAGGTTGATAGAGATATTAAGCTCCAATTAGAATATATCAATCGACTTGAAATTAATGTAGCATATCCTTTTTTAATAAAAGTTTATGATGATTATGATAATTCTATAATTGATAAATTAACATTTTTGAAGGTATTAGAATTGATACAGTCTTTTACTTGGAGACGTTTTATTATTAGCCTTCCAACCAATGCTTTGAATAAAATTTTCATGAGTCTTTATGATAAGGTAAATGAAAGTGATTATTTATTTTCAATTCAAAAATCTTTATTGCAACGAACAGGGGTTCAACGATTTCCAAAGGATTCGGAAGTTATTGATGCTTTAAAAGTTAAAGATGTGTACAATATTAAATCAAAAAACAGAACATATTTACTTGAACGGCTTGAAAATCATAATAATAAAGAACCCGTTTTAATAGATGTAAATCCAGATATTACAATTGAACACATATTTCCTAGAAACCCTAGTCCAGAATGGAAAATTGAACTTGAAAATGATGAGTATATTTTCGTCAAAGAAAATTACTTAAATACAATAGGTAATTTAACACTATCTGGCGATAACGGGAAACTTGGAAATAAACCTTTTTTATTCAAAAAAGATTTAGAAAATGGAGGGTATAAAAACAGCAGGCTTTGGCTTAATAGGCATCTGTCAAATCTTGAAAAATGGGGTAAGGATGAAATTGAAGAACGCTTTCGTCTATTAAAGGAAAGGTTTTTAAATATCTGGGTATTTCCAAATATAATTATTGAAGAAAAAAAAGACAGTAGTGAAATTAATATTTTTGAAGCGGAAGTACCTAAGAATAAAAAGTTGGAATACGCTGTTTTTTTTGACAGAAGAATTGAAGTTACTCAAGTCACAAAGCTATACGTAGAAATCATCACACAATTATTTGAACTACAACCCCATACGTTTTTTACAACTGATTTAGGATTAAAAATAGGGCTTACCAAGGATATAGAAGAATCAAAGACTAGACAGGCTACAGCAATTAATGATACGTATTTCATTGAATCAAATATGGATAATATTAATAAATTTAATAGAATAAAACAAGCATTGACAACATTTGGTTTTGAAAATGAATTGACAATTAAATATGAGGAAATATAAACAACGTTCACCAACACGGTATAAAATAATAATAGTTTTGTGCTTAACCCAAAGCGTAGCACTTTGAACAAAGGTTTACAAAGTTTAAATAATGTAATTCAATGAGCTTTTTAGTAAAATTAAAAAAATGCCTGAATGTAAATTGTGCCTTAAAGATAGTGTATTAAAGAATTCTCATATTATTCCTGAATTTATGTATCAAAATTTATATGATGCTAACCCAAAGCGGTTTTATGCTCTTAATGTTAATCTTGATAATACTGAAAAATCAAGAATAAAAATAGAACAAAAAGGAATAAGAGAGTGTTTGCTTTGTGGTAATTGTGAAGGACTTTTAAGTAAATACGAAAAGTATGCTGCCGAGACTATTTACGCCAAAAATAAAAAAAATAAAGCCAAAATTGTAAAATCAATCCGAACTGATGACTTGCAATACTCCACTCATGAATTCAAAGGATTTTCTTACAAGGATTTTAAAATATTTCTTTTATCTATTCTTTGGCGTATGATAATTTCAAAATCTTTTGCTACACCATATGTAGATATAGGGTTAGTTGAGAAATTGCGTAATGCAATCTTAGAGGAAACCCCTCTAAAATATGATGATTTGGGTTGCTTCCTTAAACTAATTAAATACTTAAATGGGAAAACTGCAAAAGGCATTAACCTTCAACCTTTTTTAAGAAAAGGTGAAAATTCTATAGTTTTAGATACTTTTATTGATGGATTTCTGTATAGCTTTTATCTAAACTCGGGAGAAATAGAAGAGGATGAAAAAGCCTTCTTTTTAAAAGAAAACGGAACAATGAAAATACTTGAATACCCTTTATTACGAGATAAAGAACTTTTTAATAGGGTTAATTCTATATTTGACTTGTACAAAACGAAAAAAAAGCAAGAAAATTTATTTAGCAACGGATAAGTATTTCCACTGGATACCATGCTTAAAAAACAAATTTGTTTGAATAACAAGCGTTCCATATATTTGGGCGTTGTCTATAATTAAATAAAAACTCAAAATGGAAGAATATTATATTGCTGAAAATAATAAACAGAAAGGACCTTTTTCACTCGAAGAACTTAAAGAACTTAAAGTTTTACCAACAACTTTGATATGGAAAGAAAGTATGAGTGATTGGATTGAAGCAAGAAATGTAGAAGAACTAGAAACACTATTTAAATCGACACCACCAGCTTTACCAAAGAAAAAGGATGAAAAAAATATACCTCAAAACAAAACGTTGGATGTTAATTTAAAAGTAAAAAAAGAGAATCAAAGCCCAAAAGTGCTGTAGATAAAATAACTATACAAAGAAGAAAAACTGTAATTGCTAAAAAAATAAAATTAGTTGGCAGAATATTTTTATACAGTATTATTATTGGCTTAATATCATACCCGTTTTTTGCTCGCAAAGGTTTTGAAGCCCTGTATTTAAAGAAGAAGTATGTTGTAGCAAAGATAGACTATGATAATCTAGATATAATAGATTATAGTTATACTGAAGAAGATATGGATAAAGTATCACGGATGGTAGAAGTTGAAAATCAAATTAAAAGTTTACTTAGGGTTAAGAATGGTTTTCAAGTGAGGTATAATTCGATTTTAGATAAATTCATTAACGATATGAAAGAAGATAATATATATAACTCTGTTGTAGTGATATTCATCTCATTTTTTGCTATTCTTTTAGGTCGTTTTATCTATAAAGGAGTTAGCTGGGTTTCTGAAAACTCAAAAAGATAAATTTAAGCATGTATTTTGATTGAATAAAATTAATTTTTTTCTATTCAGACAGAGTTGAGTTTACAGTCTCTTTTTAACAGTTTAGACTTTTCAGGAAGCTAACTTCCGATATTTGTTAAATATTTAGCTCGTTGATGATTTTTTGAATTTTTACGTCTAATATTCTTTCTGTTAAAACAGCATCTTTAACATTACTCAAATTTGTTTTTACACTAAAATAAAATTTGATTTTTGGTTCTGTTCCACTTGGTCTTGCTGCAATTTTTGTTCCATCCTCTGTATGATAAATTAACACATTAGATTTTGGAATATCCATTGTGGTTTCTTCTCCAGTAATTAAATTCTTCTTTATTGACGATTGATAATCGTATAAAAATTGAACTTTAGAACCGTCAATTTCTATAAATGGATTCTTTCGTAAATCAATCATAATCTGTTTAATTTCTTCTGCTCCATTAATTCCTTCTTTTACAATTGAAATAAGATGCTCTTTATAAAAATTATGACGCTCATACAATTTCAATAATTCATCATAAAAAGAACTGCTATTTTCTTTTGAATTTGCAGCAATTTCACAAGCCAATAAAGCGGAAGTAACAGCGTCTTTATCTCTGACAAAATCACCGACCATATAACCAAAACTCTCCTCGCCACCGCCGATAAATTCCTGATTAGGATAATCTTCAATCATCTTGGCAATCCACTTAAAACCAGTTAAACCAACTTTGGTTTCAACTCCGTAGCTATCAGAGATTTCCTTTACTAAATCGGTGGAAACAATCGTAGAGCCAATAAATTGTTTACCGTTTAATTTACTTGATTTCTTCCATTGATTAATCAAAAAATCAGTCATTACGCTCATCGTTTGATTTCCATTTAGCAATTTTATATTTCCGTCTAAATCCTTAACAGCAATACCGAGCCTGTCGCCGTCTGGATCTGTGCCGATAACAATATCAGCATCTATTTTGTCTGCTAAATCAATAGCCATTTTTAGAGCTTCTGGCTCTTCTGGATTTGGTGATTTTACAGTAGGAAAATCACCATTTGGAGTTTCTTGTTCTTTTACAATATGAACTTGCAAGTATCCAGCACGTTTTAAAACTTCTGGAATTAATGTGATAGCCGTCCCGTGTAGCGAGGTAAATACAATTTTTAGATTCTCACGTCCTTTTATATTAAATGTTCCGTTTTTAATAGATGAATTCCAGAAGGCTTCATCAATTTCAGAGCCTATATATGTTATTAAATTCTCGTTAGAATTAAAATTGATTTTAGAAAAATCTAACGAATTTATTTTGTCAATTATTTGTTTATCCTGCGGAGGAACAATTTGTCCGCCATCAGTCCAATACACTTTATATCCGTTGTATTTTGGTGGATTATGTGAAGCCGTCAATACAATTCCTGCATCACAATCGAGATGATTTACAGCAAAAGATAATTCTGGAGTTGGACGCAAATCTTCAAATAAATAGACTTTTATATTATTTGCCGATAAGACATCAGCAACTAATTTTGAAAATTTTTTGCTATTATGTCTGCAATCATAGGCAATTGCAACTTTCAGTTTTTTATCAGGGTACGATTGATGCAAATAATTGCTAAGACCTTGTGTTGCTTTTCCTAAGGTATATTTGTTAATTCGGTTGATTCCTACGCCCATAATTCCTCGTATTCCACCAGTTCCAAATTCCAAATTTTTATAGAATCTGTCTGTTAAATCTTCGGGCTTAGAATTAATTAACTGTTGAATTTCTGTCCTTGTTTCAATATCAAAAGTGTCAGAAAGCCATAATTTGACGTTATCTAAAATATTGTTCATAGATAAAATTAAATAGTTTAGGTAGAGATACGGGGTTAGAAGTTTAGCTTTTCTTTAATTGTGTAATGCTTTTCTCCATCTTTGGGTTTTACTACTAATTCGCCTACAAAACCAGCTAAAAATAGCTGAGTTCCTAAAATCATAGAAGTCATTGCGATATAAAACCAAGGATTGTTAGTTATTAAAATTGTTTCTATCCCTTTTGATAATTTGTACAATTTTATAACTCCGATATATCCTGCAGAAAGAAACCCAAATATAAACATTAGCGTTCCTAAAAGCCCAAAAAAGTGCATTGGTCTTTTTCCAAATCTTGATAAAAATAAGATGGTTATTAAATCCAAAAATCCATTTACAAACCGGTTCATTCCAAATTTTGTAACTCCGTATTTTCTCGCATGATGTTGTACTACTTTTTCTCCAATTTTAGTAAATCCTTCATTTTTTGCTAAAACAGGAATATAACGGTGCATTTCTCCTCTTACTTTTACGCTTTTTACGACAGTATTTTTATAGGCTTTTAGTCCGCAATTAAAATCGTGTAATTTTAATCCTGATATTTTCCTCGCTGCGGAATTAAATAACTTTGAAGGAATATTTTTGGTGATAACGTTGTCATACCGCTTCTTTTTCCAACCAGAAATTAAATCAAAATTTTCGTTGATAATCAGTTTGTACAATTCTGTAATTTCATCTGGATTGTCCTGTAAATCGGCATCCATGGTAATAACTACGTTTCCTTGTGCCAATTCAAATCCCGCGTCTAAGGCTTGTGATTTACCATAATTCCTCTGAAAACGAATTCCTTTTACAGAATTATTTTCTTTGTATAATTTTTCGATAACGCTCCAAGATGTATCTGTACTTCCATCATCAATAAAGATAATTTCGTACAAAAACTGATTGGACTGCATAACTTTTGCAATCCAATCGTGTAATTCCTGTAAAGATTCCTCTTCGTTTAATAAAGGTATAACTACCGATATATCCATATTTGTTGGTCATGTTTTTTGTAAGTAGTGTTCAGTTGGCAATGTTCAGAGTAGGTGGTAGTCACTTGAATACTGCTAACAGAATACTGAACACTAATGCTATTCTTCCGCTGACTTTTTCATAATTGCTCCAGCGATGGCAGATACAATAAAGCCCCCAATAGCACTTACAATAATCCCCATTGCAACAACCATTGATGGGCTTTTAAAGCTGTCAGTCATGGCGTTTGCGGCATCAATATCTTCTTCAGATATTCCTTGTTCTAAAAGTTTTTGATTAGCTATCTCAGTTAATTGGGTCATATATTCAGGTTCAATATAAGTCATAAAAATATACTGATAAACAGATGCAATTAAACCTGCAAGGACACCAATTCCAACACCTATTTTTACTGCTTGACCAAAGGATAAGAAATTGCCATTGGCTTCTTTAAATTTTTTGATACCAAAAATAATTAATCCTATAAATATAATATAAGACACTACTTCTACAGACCAATGTGGTTCCAAATGCATTCCCACTGCATATGTTGTTACACTTAATAAAATTGTTGCAACTCCCAGAATTAACCCGTTGTTTACGATAAAACTTTTACTTTTTACTTGATTTTCCATTGTTTAAAAATTTAATTAATTCTACAAATGTAGATATTTTAATTTTAATACAATCACTCTTTAATGATTTTAGTATATAAAAAAACAGTAATTAACTGATATTCAGATAACTAAAAAGATGAAAATAATATCAAAAATTTAACCGATATAATAAAAATAGGTTGTAAATTTGCAACGGCAAGTCCTACACAACTAGCTCCCTCGGAATCTCCCAGGGCGGGAACGCAGCAAGAGTACTTGGTTGTAGCAGTGTGATGTAGGTAGCTTGCCATTTTTTGTATCTTTTAGTTTAAGTTGTTGAATTATGTAATTGTTCAGTCGTGATTCGTAAATCTAAAATCGTAATTTATAAATCTTTTATATGTCCAAAGTTGCACTAATAACAGGAGTCTCATCCGGAATAGGAAGAGAAATTGCCTTTTATCTTTCGGAGAAGAAATTTACAGTCTATGGCACAAGTAGGACGAAAAAAGAAGAAAATTTACCTTTCGCTTCTATTATTTTAGATGTTTTAGATGTGAATACTATTCAAAAAGCGGTTTTTCATATTATAGAGAAGGAGGGAAGGTTAGATGTGTTGATTAATAACGCAGGAAAGGGAATTACAGGCTCTATTGAAGATACCCCGACAGATGAAATGAGGAATGTTTTTAACACCAATTTTTTTGGAGCTATTGATGTAATGAAAGCCGTTTTACCGCAAATGCGGAAGCAAAAATCAGGAACGATTATCAATATAACTTCTATCGCAGGCTATATAGGTCTGCCCTTTAGAGGAGTTTATTCTGCAACAAAAGGAGCCTTAGAATTGATGACAGAAGCCACCAGAATGGAAGTAAAAAACTTTGGAATTAATGTGGCAAACATTGCTCCGGGATATTTTTCTACAAATATTGCTTCGCGAAGGTATCACACACCTGTTTTTGAAAACTCGGCATATAAAGAGATTTATTCAAAAAATTTGGCTTTAATGGATAAAAATTTAGACAAAGGAATGCACCCAATAAAGGTGGCAAAAATGGTTTATAAAATTATTGAAACTAAAAACCCTAAAATACATTATAAAGTTGGCGGGTTTACAGAAATATTTTCTGTTGTCTTGAAAAGAATATTGCCAGATAAAATATACGAAAAACTAATAATGAATCATTATAAATTGTAGCTTTGCACAAAAATAAATACGCATGAAATTTTTTATTGACACAGCAAATTTAGACCAAATTAAAGAAGCACAATCTTTAGGTATTTTAGACGGAGTAACCACAAATCCGTCATTAATGGCAAAGGAAGGGATTACTGGAACAGAGAATATTATCAACCATTATAAAGCAATTTGTAAATTAGTTGATGGCGATGTAAGTGCCGAAGTAATTTCTACAGATTACGACGGAATGATAAAAGAAGGCGAAGAATTAGCAGCTTCAAATCCACAGATTGTGGTAAAATTACCGATAATTAAAGACGGAATTAAAGCGTGCAAATATTTCTCTGACAAAAGAATTAAAACTAATGTTACTTTGGTGTTTTCTGCAGGTCAGGCTTTGTTGGCTGCCAAGGCAGGAGCAACATATGTTTCGCCGTTTATCGGTCGTTTAGATGATATTTCCACAGATGGATTAAATTTAATCGCAGAAATTCGCCAAATTTATGATAATTACGGTTTTAAAACTCAAATTTTAGCAGCTTCTGTACGTCATACGATGCACATTATAGATTGTGCAAAACTGAAATCTGATGTAATGACAGGACCTCTAAGTGCGATTAAAGGATTGCTAAAACATCCGTTAACGGACATTGGATTAGCACAGTTTTTAGCAGACCATAAGAAAGGAAATTAGTTGGAAGCTAGAAATTAAAAACTGGAAATCGTAATTCGTAAATCTAAAATTGTAATTCATAATTAACAAAATTGTTTCCAAAAAAAGAATTAGCACAGTTAGTTATATCTGCTTGTCATCAATTTAAAATTGACACAATTGTTATCTCTCCGGGGTCTAGAAATGCTCCGTTGACTATTGGGTTTTTTAATCACCCGAAAATGAAGACGTTAAGTATTGTGGACGAGCGTTGTGCCGCATTTTTTGCTTTGGGAATTGCACAGCAAACACAAAAACCTGTGGCTATTGTTTGCACGTCTGGCTCTGCGTTATTGAATTATTACCCTGCCATTTCGGAGGCTTTTTACAGCAATATTCCGTTAGTTGTGATTTCTGCCGATAGACCGAAACATTTAATTGATATTGGAGATGGACAAACTATTCGTCAGGAAAATGTGTTTGCAAACCATATTTTGTTTTCTGCGAATTTGATTGAAAACTCTAAATCAATCACTTTTAATTCTAAACTTATATCGGAAGCATTGCAAATTTCAACTACAAAAAAAGCTCCCATACATATAAATGTTCCGTTTGATGAGCTTTTGTACGAAACGGTTGATAAATTGCAGGAATTTAATTTGCCAGATATTTTTTTGAGTAAAAATCAAGAATCTAATATTGATTTTAAAAAACTTTCAGAAATATGGAACTCATCAGATAGAAAACTCATTTTGATTGGAACTAATTTACCTGATGATGAATTGCAAAACGTGCTAAATAAATTTGCCGACAATTCTTCTGTGTTAATTATGACGGAAACCACGTCAAATTTGCACAACAAAAAGTTTATAAATTCGATTGATAAATTAATTTTTTCGTCAGATGATAAACGATTAAAAGAATTGCAGCCAGATATTTTAGTTACGCTCGGCGGAATGGTGGTTTCTAAGAAAATAAAGAAGTTTTTAAGAACATATCAGCCGAAATATCATTGGTGTGTCAACGAATTAAAAGAGACAAATACTTATCATTGTCTGTCAGAATTTATTCAGCAGAAACCGACGAAATTTTTATCTCAACTTTGTTTATCAACCAAAAATATTGAAAGTAATTATCAAAAGAAATGGTTGTCAGAAAAAATAAAAACGAAAGAAAAACACAGGCAGTATTTACAAGAAATTGAGCATTCAGATTTAAAGGTTTTTGAGCAAGTTTTGGAGAGTATTCCCGACAATTGTCAGCTACAATTAGGCAATAGTTCTATCGTTAGATACTCGCAATTATTTGATGTAAATACAACTCTAAATGTCTTTTGTAATCGGGGAACCAGCGGAATTGACGGTTGTACGAGTACGGCGATTGGTGCTGCGTTTTCGGAAGAAAATCAAACTGTTTTTATCACAGGAGATTTGAGTTTTTTTTATGATAGCAATGCGTTGTGGAATAATTATATTCCGAAGAATTTTAGAGTTATTATTATAAATAATTCGGGAGGTGGGATTTTTAGGTTTATCCCCGGACCGAAAACTACAAACGCCTTAGATTATTTTGAAACGCCACATAATTTGACCGCAGAATATCTGTGTAAGATGTACGATTTTGAGTATCATTCAGTTTCAGATAGCAAGAGTTTAGAAATAGAGTTAAAAGGTTTTTATTTAGAGTCTAAACAGCCTAAAATAATGGAAATTTTTACGGACGGAAAAGTAAATGAGAAAATATTAAATGAATATTTTAATTTTTTAAAATAGAGAATTATGAATTTGAATGTAGGAGATAAGGTGTCGTTAATCATAGGAGTGCAAACTAATTTGGGTTTTACTGTGTTGATTGACGAGGAATTTGAAGGGTTGTTGTATCAAAATGAAATTTTTCAGAATTTGGAAGAAAATCAGCGTATTGCGGGTTATATCAAAAATATTCGTGAAGATGGAAAGATAGATGTTTCTTTGCAGCCGCAGGGTTTTAGAAATGTGATTACGCAGGATACGGAAAGAGTAATTGAAGCTATTTACGATAATGACGGTTTTTTGGCATTGACCGACAAAAGTAAGCCGGAAGAAATTAAACGACAATTATTAATGAGTAAAAAGGCGTTTAAACGAGCAATTGGCAATTTATACAAACAAAAATTAATTGTAATTACTGATAAAGGGTTGGAATTGTGAATTACGATTTTAGATTTACGATTACACGATTGAACAATTCAACAATTACACAACTGGTAATAAACAACTTAGAGTGAAACTTACTTTATACATATCTATAATAATAATGTCTTTAAGTGTCTGTGGGCAAGAAAAAGATAGTATTCTTTTATCAAAAAAGTATATTTTAATTCAAGAAGATACATTAGGGATATTACTCGATGAAGTAAAATTATTGTCTAAACAAAAATTTAAGTCTCAAAAAGATGTTAATTATTATTATTGGCTACGCAAAAAGGTGTATAAAGCGTATCCTTACGCAAGGCTTGCTTCTCAAAGATTAGATACACTTAATAGCAGGCTAAAAAGTAAAAAAAGTAAAAAAAAGAAAAGGAAATATATTAAAATAGTTCAAAAATACTTGGAGGGGGAATTTACAGAGCAGTTAAAAAATATGACTCTTACAGAAGGGCGAATTTTAATTAAATTGATTCACAGGCAAACAGGCAAAACTGCTTTTAGGCAGATCAAAGAATTGCGTAGCGGCTGGAAGGCTTTTTGGTATAATGCTACCGCTAATTTGTTTAAACTTTCATTAAAAACAAAATATAATCCAGGAAATGTGAACGAAGATTTTTTGATAGAAGACATTTTACAAAGAGCTTTTATAAATGATAATCTGGAAGAATCTCCTTCAGAAGTGGAATTTGATTACAATGAAATCTACATAAAAAACAAAGGAAAAATAGATGTGGAAGAATATAAAAGGATGTTTGCCAAAATGAGAAAGAAGAAAACTAAAAAGTGAAAAGTTTTTGACCGTTGCGGACTTTTAGTTTTTAACTTCTAAAAGCAACCATTGTTTCGATAGAAAAAGTTTTTAACGCTTCATTTACGCTCAACGTACTTACCGCAGAATCTCTTCTGCCCGTAAAGGGAAAAACATCTGGTCCTCTTTGGCATTTGGCGTTGATATTTACTCTACAAACTTGGTTTGCCAATAAATCTACTAACGGAGTCAACGAATTAGGATTTTTGCTAAACAAACTTACTTGCTGACCATAATTAGAATTTGAAATATAATCTAAAGGCTCTTCAATATTTTTAAAAGAAACTATTGGAACTACAGGCCCAAACTGCTCTTCCTCATATATTTTCATCGTTCTATTTACTGGATATAAAACCGCTGGAAAAACAAAACTTTCTATCGTTTTACCTCCATCACTATTGATAATTTCAGCTCCTTTTTCTTTTGCGTCTTTAATCAGCTCTTTAACATATAAAGGTCTATCAGGCTCTGGCAACAGCGTTAAATTAACATTTTTATCCCATGGTAAACCATATTTTAATTCCGATACTTTTTCAACAAATTTTTGATTAAACTCATCAATAATATCATTGTGTACAAAAAGAATTTTTAACGCCGTACAACGCTGACCATTAAAGGCTAACGAACCTAACACACATTCTTTTACGGCTAAATCTATATCGCAATCTGAAAGTACAATTCCGGGGTTTTTTGCTTCCAATCCTAAAACTAACCGCAATCGGTTTTTCTTTGGATGATGCTCCTGCAATGCGTTCGCAGATTTGCTGTTTCCGATTAAAGCTAGTACATCTATTTTGCCAGACTTCATAATTGGTGTTGCCAATGTTTTGCCGCTACCATAAATTACATTTACAACTCCTTTTGGAAAACACTTTTGAAAAGATTCTAACAATATAGAAATTAATAAAATTCCGTGCTTTGCAGGTTTAAAAACTGTTGTATTCCCCATTATTAATGCAGGAATTAATAGGCAAAACGCTTCGTTCAGTGGATAATTATAAGGACTCAAACACAACACAACACCCAATGGAGCTCTCTTTATTTTAGCACAAATCCCATCATGTTTTTGAATTTTAGAATTCTCATTATTTATTTCTCTAAAAGCGAGAATTGTGTCATTTATATAATCTATCGTTCTGTCAAATTCATTACAAGATTCATTATAAGGTTTTCCGATTTCCCACATCAATAATTTTACAATTTCATCTCTATTTTCGAGTGTCATTTTCGCAAAATTATCTACACAACTTATTCGGTCTTCTGCCTTCATAATTGCCCATTTCCCCCTGCCTTTGTTATACGCATTACAGGCTGAATCTAAGGCTTCGAGAGCGTTTTTTTTATTTAGATTTGGAATAGTTCCTAAGAATTTACGCTCTAAAACTCCATCTGAATTTTCTTGATAAATAGGAGAGTAAATCTTTGAAACTCCCCCATTCCACTTTCTAAGCTCTCCATTTATTAAATAAATGTTTTTATTGTATAGATTGTCAATCCTATAAGGTTTTGGAATATTGATATTTGTAAAAATATTTTTCAATGTATAAAAAGTTGTTGGTTACCGGTTGTTGGAAGCTAATAATTAGCAACCAACAACCGATAATTATTTTCAAAGAATATAATCTTTCGCTAATTCTATTGCTTTTGCAATTCCGTTTGGATTTTTACCGCCTGCGGTTGCAAAGAAATTTTGTCCGCCGCCGCCGCCGTTAATTAATTTTCCTAATTCCCTGACAACTTTACCCGCGTCATAGCCGCGTTCATTTGCTAATTCTTTAGAAATATAGCAGGTTAACATCGCTTTATTTTTGTCGGAAGTTGCGAAGAGTAGAAATAAATTATTAAACTCTTTTCCCAATTTAAAAGATAAATTTTTAATCCCATTTTGGTCTAAGTCTATTTTTGTAGCTAAGAATTTTACGCCATTTATTTCTTGTAACTGACCTCGTAAATCGCCAATTAGGTTATTAGCTTTATCTTTTAATAATTGCTCAATTTCCTTTTTTAGTGCCATATTTTCGTCTTGTAAATTTACAATTGCTTTTACAGGCTCTTTCGGGTTTTTAAGCAACTGTCTAATAGCTAAAAAATCTTTGCCTACTGCTTCAAAATAAGAACTTACGGTTTTATTTGTAATCGCTTCAATTCTTCTAATTCCAGCTGCAACAGCTCCTTCAGATTTTATTTTAAAATGCCAAATTTCGCTGGTGTTTTGAACGTGAGTTCCGCCACATAATTCTATAGATTTTCCAAAATTAATCGTACGGACGGTATCGCCATATTTTTCGCCAAACAAAGCTACTGCACCTTGTTCAATTGCTTCTTGCATTGGAATATTTCTCTGCTCTTTCAGTGATAGACTTTCGCTAATTCGTGCGTTTACAAACTCTTCAATTTCTTGTAATTGGTCTGAATCAACTTTAGAAAAATGAGAAAAATCAAAACGCAGATGTTTTGGGTTTACCAAAGAACCTTTTTGCTCTACGTGTGTTCCTAAAATACTTCGTAATGCTTGGTGTAATAAGTGAGTTGCCGTGTGATTACTTGCCGATAATTTTCTAAATTCATCATTTACCACAGCCTTAAAAATCTCGTTTAAATTCTTTGGTAATATCTTTGTAAAGTGGATAATAACATTGTCTTCCTTTTTTGTGTCAAACACATAAATAACATTTCCATTTGCCATTTCTAAATAGCCTTTATCTCCAATTTGTCCGCCGCCTTCAGGGTAAAACGGTGTCATATTAAATACCAATTGATATTGCTCGCCGTCTTTTTTTGTAGTTATTTTTCTATAACGAGCCAATTTCACATCAACTTCTAAGGTGTCATAACCAACAAATTCTTGAATATCATCTTCAAATAAGACAACCCAATCTCCTGTTTTACTTTCGGAAGCAGCTCGAGAACGATTTTTCTGTTTTTCCATTTCTGATAAAAACTCATTCTCATTTATAGAAAACCCTTTTTCTCCAGCAATTAATTGTGTTAAATCTAATGGAAATCCGTAGGTATCGTAAAGTTCAAAGGCTTTATTGCCAGAAATTATATTTTTAGAAGTAGTTTCAATAATTTTGTCTAACAATAATAATCCTTGGTCAAGAGTTCGCAAAAAAGAGTGTTCCTCTTCTTTGATAACATTATTAATTAAAACACTTTGACTTTTTATTTCAGGAAACGAGTCTCCCATTTGATGGCTTAACGTTTCTGCTAATTTGTAAATAAATGGTTTCTTTTGATTTAAAAATGTAAATCCATATCGGATTGCACGGCGTAAAATTCTGCGGATTACATATCCTGCACCATTATTACTGGGCAGTTGACCATCTGCAATAGAAAACGCTACCGCACGCACGTGATCTGCAATTACACGGATGGCAATATCTGTTTCTTCATTTCTGCCATAAACTGTGTTTGTGATAGTTTCTATTTCACGAATTAACGGCTTAAATACGTCAGTGTCGTAATTGGATTTTACATCTTGTAAAACCATACACAAACGCTCAAACCCCATTCCTGTATCTATGTGTTTTGCGGGTAATTCTTCTAAAACTCCGTTGGCTTTACGATTGTATTGCATAAAAACCAAATTCCAGATTTCTATTACTTGCGGGTGGTCTTCATTTACTAAAGATTTTCCGTCTATTTTTAATTTTTCTTTATCAGTACGGATGTCAATATGAATTTCTGAACACGGACCGCAAGGACCTTGCTCTCCCATCTCCCAGAAATTATCTTTTTTATTTCCCATCAAAATTCTATCTTCTGGGATAAATTCTTTCCAATAATCGTAGGCTTCTTTGTCCAAAGATAAATTATCTTGGTCTTGGCTACCTTCAAAAACGGTAACGTATAAAGAGTTTTTGTCAATTCTGTAAACTTCGGTTAATAATTCCCAAGCCCAAGCAATTGCATCTTTCTTAAAATAATCTCCAAAGCTCCAATTTCCGAGCATTTCAAACATCGTATGATGATAAGTGTCATAGCCTACTTCCTCCAAATCGTTGTGTTTTCCAGAAACGCGTAAGCATTTTTGAGTATCAGAAACACGATTGTTTTTCGGGGTGTTATTTCCCAGAAAAAACTCTTTAAAAGGTGCCATTCCCGAGTTTATAAACATCAATGTTGGGTCGTTCTTTAAAACCATAGGTGACGAAGGAACAATATTGTGCTGTTTTGATTTAAAAAAATCTAAAAATGTAGCTCTAATATCTTGAGATTTCATAGGCTATAAGTCTTTGTTTTTTAGGGATAGTTAAAATTATTTTATAAATTTGTATTTTTTGTGATAAAAACGGCTAAAAAGTGTTTCTACACAGAGAATGCAAAAATAATACATTTAAATTATGACAAAGGTAAAATATTATTACGATGCAGATACGTTATCGTACAGAAAGATTGAATTGGAGAAAAAAAATTTTTACAGGAATACTATTTTTGTTTTTTTAGCTTTTTTTTTAGTTGCTTTCTTTGGGTTTGTTGGGTTTAGTCAGTTTTTGACATCGCCCAAAGAAAGAGTACAAAAAAGAGAATTAGAGAATTTAGAGCTGCATTTTAAATTATTAAATAAAAAAATAAAGGAGAGTTCCAATATTCTTACTGAATTACAAGAAAGGGATAATAATATTTACAGAGTATTTTTTGAGGAAAATCCTATCCCGGAGGAACAACGCAAGGCGGGTTTTGGTGGAATAAACAGATATAAATATTTGGAAGGGTTTAATAATTCTGAAATGATAAAAAAAGTTACCAAAGATTTAGACATATTATCTAAACAAATGGTTGTTCAATCAAAATCTTTAGACGAAATAGTTGCCTTAGCAAAAGAAAAAGAAAAAATGCTTTCTTCTATTCCAGCAATACAGCCAATTAAAAATGAGCATCTAACGCGTATGGCATCTGGTTTTGGCTGGAGGAACGACCCGTTTACAAAAGCTCGTAAGATGCACAAAGGAATGGATTTTACAGCACCAAAAGGAACTCCGATTTACGCATCAGGAGATGGAATAATTATAAGAGCCGACAGCAGAGCAGCTGGGTATGGCATGCATGTTAGGATAGACCATGGATTTGGTTATGTAACATTATACGCACATATGACAGAATATGTTGTAAGGAGAAGGCAAAGAGTAAAAAGGGGCGATTTGATAGGTTATTTAGGAAGTACAGGAAGGTCAAAAGCACCACATTTACATTATGAAGTGCGTAAAAATGGAGATGCAATAAACCCAATTAATTTCTATTGGGGAAATTTAACCCCAGAAGAATATAACGCAATGCTGAAAATAGCAGAGATTGAAGGACAGTCTTATGATTAAGGGTTTATAATTGAAAATGGATAAAAAAACAGACCAGACAGATTTAACTTTTTTTACAAATGAATATGGTTACAGTCTATTGAGCAGGTTTAAATCAACACTAAAAGACACGCAACTTTTTGACGTATTGGTTGGTTATTTTAGGTATAGCGGATTTTATCAGCTATATGAAGCACTTGAACCTGTTGAGAAAATAAGAATATTAGTCGGGTTGAATATCGATAAAAAATCCTATGATGTTATACAGCATAACAGACAAATAGGAAACTTGGATTTAGAATCTCATAAAAGAACTAAGAAAATATTCCAAGAAAACTTACAAGATGAAATTGAAACAAGTGACGAAGACGATAATAAGTTAGAAATTGGTGTTAGAAAATTTATTGAGTTTCTCGAAAGAGAATGCAAAAATAATGAAGTAGATAAAACAAACGGAGGAAACGGCAAACAGCTTGAGATAAGAGCATATCCGTCTAAAAATATCCACGCCAAAGTATATATTGGCAAATTTAAACCAGAAGATAGAGATTATGGGTTTGTAATAACTGGTTCGAGCAATTTTTCAGAATCAGGATTAATTGCAAATCGTGAATTTAATGTAGAGTTAAGAACAAAGAGCGATGTGCTTTTTGCAGAAAATCAATTTGATAAACTCTGGGCAGAAAGTGTTGATATTTCAGTTGATTTTATAGATACGATAACAACAAAAACTTGGCTAAACAGCCAAATAACACCTTATGAATTATATCTAAAATTAATTTATGAATATTTAGAAGAAGATATAAATTTAGAAGACCATTTTGACTCATATTTACCTGAGGGGTTTATGAAATTAAGATACCAAGAACAAGCAGCAATTCAGGCAAAAAAAATTCTTGAAACCTATAATGGTGTGTTTCTGGCAGATGTAGTTGGTTTAGGTAAAACTTTTATTACAACCTTATTATTACAGAAAATACGGGGCAAAACGCTTATAGTTTGTCCGCCTGTTTTAAAAAAATATTGGAAAGATTCCCTTTTTGATTTTAAGATTAGTAGTTTTGAAGTTGAATCACTTGGAAAATTAGAGCGTATTGTTAAAGAAGACTTAAATAAATACGATTATGTAGTAATTGACGAAGCACATAGATTTAGAAATGATGAAACACAATCTTATGCAAACCTATTAGACATATGTAGAGGTAAAAAGGTAATTCTTGTAACGGCAACGCCTATAAACAATACAGTTGATGATATTTTTTCGCAATTAAAACTATTTCAGGCACCAAAAAACTCGACAATTCCCGGTGTTCCTAATTTAGAAAAATTCTTTTCTGCATTTAGAACCCAACTAAACAAAATAGACAAAGCAGACCCAGAATATAAAGTTGCTATCAAAGAAATGTCAAATAAAATTAAGAATAGTATTCTACGATATGTAATGGTGCGTAGAACAAGAAAAGATGTTGTTACTTATTTTCAAGAAGATATAGTAAAACAAAAATTAAAATTTCCAGACTTATCTACTCCTCAAAAAATTGTGTATGAATATAAAGGTGATTTAGAAATTACCTTTAACAAAACTATACAGTATCTGCAAGAGTTTACTTACGCAAGATATACACCATTACTATACTATATTGGTAATAAAAGACTAACGGAATTTGAAAAGCAACAACAAAGAAATGTTGGAGGTTTTATGAAAAGTTTATTGGTAAAGAGATTGGAGAGTAGCTTTTACGCATTCAAACAAAGTGTAAATAGGTTTATTATGTCCTATAAAAGATTTATAGATATGTTCAATGATGGAACTGTTTATATTGGTAGTAAAGTAGATGTCTATGATTTATTAGATAATGATGATTTTGAAAAATTAGAAAGTTTAATAAGTGAAGAAGAAGTATATATATACGACTCCAAAGATTTTAAAAAAGAGTTTATTAAAAAGTTAGAGATTGATTTAAAAATCTTAAAAGACATTCAAGCGGAATGGAAAAATATTCATTCAGACCCCAAATTAGAGAAGTTTATTAGCGAATTAAAAACCAATAAAACACTTAAAAAAAACAAATTGATAATATTTACAGAGTCTAAAGAAACGGGGGATTATATTTTTGAAGCCTTATTAAAAGAGTTTCCTAGTAAGGTGTTATTTTATTATAGTAAAGGAGGTCGACATACTGATAAAACAACAATGTCAAATCGCAGTATGTCAAGAGATATGATACAAGCCAATTTTGACCCAAACAAAAAAAAGCAAGACCAAAAAAATGATTTACAAATACTAATTGCCACCGATGTTTTGGCAGAGGGAGTGAATCTGCACCGCTCAAATGTGATTGTTAATTATGATTTGCCGTGGAATCCTACAAGAGTTTTACAAAGAGTTGGTCGTGTAAATCGTTTAGGTAGTAATTTTGATAAAGTGCATATTTTTAATTTTTTCCCTACTACGCATTCTGACGAGCATATGGGATTAAAAGTAAACATTACCAATAAAATTCAAATGTTTCACGACATATTGGGTGAAGATGCAAAGTATTTAAGTGATGGTGAAGAATTTGGCAGTCAGGAATTATTTGACACTCTAAATAGTAAAAAGACATATTCTGACGACGACGACGAAGGCGATTCTGAATTGAAGTATTTAGAAATGATGCGTAAAATTAGAGATGAAAACCCGGAGTTGTTCGAAAAAATTAAAAAATTGCCTAAAAAAGCACGTTCAGGATTTAAAAATAAAGAAATTACCAATGACCTGTTAGTAACATTTTTTAGAATAGGTAAACTAAAAAAATTCTACTTAAACGAGAGTGGAAAATCAAATGAGATTACTTTTTTTGATGCGGTTAATAAATTAGAATGCACTCCTACTACCAAAAAAACAAAAATACCAAATGATTATTTTGACATTTTAAAAATTAATAAATCTAAGTTTGAAACAGATTCTAAAACAGCTGATGAGCCTTCAAAATCTTCTAGTGCTCGTTCCAATGCAGCGTATATTGAAAGACGTTTGAAAGACAAGGTTTTTAATAATCGTAAAGGATTTACAGATATAGATGATGAATTTATTGCCAAAGTAAAAAATATGTTAAATAACGGGACAATGGCTAAGATAGTTGCCAAAAACATCAAAAAAGAATTTAAAAAAACAACAAGTCCATTAGAACTTTTAAAGATTTTAAGAAACCATATTTGTATAGAATCAATAGAGCAAGGGAGTAATAGCAAAAAAGAGATTAAAAAGAGAGAAGTAATTTTATCGGGATATATCATTAGGTAGAATGGCAAAAACAAGGCATAATAATATATTAAAGCCATTAAAATAATAATTATGAACAAGAATCAGGCGGTATCGCTTATAGAAAATACGTTAGGCAGTAGATTTGATAGAAATCAATTTAAAACTTTTATAAATAACTTGTTAAACGACGTAGAACCAAAAAGAAACCAATACAGCGGTCAATTTATCTGGGACGACTATAAAGGACATATCAATTCATACGAACGTATAGGTAAATACATCGATCCTAATAACAATAAATTAGACATACTAATTGTAAAAGTAAAAAGTGTTACAAAATTAGAAAGAGCAAGAACTACGCTAAGAAATTTTGTGATAAAACATCTAAATAAATTTGATAAAGACTACGCATTAGTAGCTTTCTATTCTGAAGAAGACGAAGGTGCAGACTGGCGTTTTAGCTTTATAAAATTAGAATATCAATCGTATTTTGACGAAGAAAAAGAAGAGGTAAGAATAGAAAAACACTTTACACCTGCCAAACGGTATTCTTTTTTGGTTGGAGAAAATGAGCAGTCGCATACTGCCAAAACACAGATTTTGCCAATTTTACAAGATATTAGCAATAACCCAACGGTAGAAGAGATTGAAAACTCTTTTAGCATAGAAAAAGTTACGAGCGAATTCTTTAACCAATACAAAGATTTATACATAAAACTGTTCGAACATTTTAAAGAAGACAGGAATATAATAACGCAGCTAAACAAAGCCAATATTGACAATGCGAGATTTACCAAAAAACTGTTGGGACAAATAGTGTTTTTATATTTTTTACAGAAAAAAGGCTGGCTTGGAGTTCCTAAAGATGAGAGGTGGGGAAAAGGTCAAAAGCGTTTTATTCAGGGGCTTTTTAAAAAATCAAAAGAACAAAACCAAAACTTTTTTAGAGACAATCTGCAATATCTTTTTTATGAAGCCTTGGCAGAAGAACGCAATAATAATGATTCATATTACGAACGGTTTAATTGTAGAATTCCGTTTTTGAATGGCGGATTATTTGAGGCAGAATACAATTGGAAGAACGCAAATATTACCATTCCAGAGAATTTATTTAGAAATGATGAAAAGAATAAAGCAGGCGATGTAGGTACAGGAATTTTAGACATTTTTGACCGCTATAACTTTACGATTAAAGAAGACGAGCCGCTCGATAAAGAAGTAGCAGTTGACCCCGAAATGCTGGGTAAAGTATTTGAAAATATGCTCGAAATTACAGAGCGTAAAAGCAAAGGAGCTTTTTATACGCCAAGAGAAATTGTGCATTATATGTGTCAGGAAAGTTTAATCAATTATCTAAATAATGCTTTAGAAGGAGAGGTAGAAAAAATAGATATAGAAACCTATATACGCAAAGGACACAACGCTTTAGAAAATGACCAACGTGTAGCCAAAAAAGGAACAGAAACAGAAACCTATAAATACAAATTACCCAAAAGCATACGTAAAAATGCCGATTTAATAGACCAAAAACTAACTAAAATTAGGATTTGCGACCCCGCCATTGGCTCAGGTGCTTTTCCTGTGGGGTTACTCCACGAATTAGTAAATGCTAAGTTGGTAATAAAACCACATTTTAGCGAAAATTATCTCGCTGACAAATTAGAAGAATTTGGTTTAAAAAAAGATAAAAATATTAGCGAAAACAACTATATATATCGTTTGAAACGCCATATTATACAAGAAAGTATTTATGGCGTAGATATTGACGCTTCTGCAATTGATATAGCACGCCTGCGTTTGTGGCTCTCTTTGGTGGTAGATGAAGATGATCTTGACACGATAGAAACACTACCTAATTTAGATTATAAAATTGTTTGTGGCAACTCCCTTATAAGCCGCTATAACTTAAATATGCCGATAGATAACGTGTTTAAAGAGTTTAACAAAAAGGTAAAAGATAAAGATTATAACAACCAAAACATTAAAAACTTAGTTGGCGATAAAGATATTGATTTAGCCTTTTACAAAAGACTAACCAACGATTTTTTGTTAGAATCTTCTCAAGACAAAAAAGCACTGTTTAGAGAACTTATAAGCGAAATAAAAAATGCCTTTAAAGCGTCTTTTAATAAAAAAGAAAAAGAAAAAATATCTAAAGTGAGAGGAACAGTAGAAAACTTGCAACAGTCCGATATATTTAGCAAACAAGTGGGAACAAAAACACAAATAAAACAGGCTAAAAAGCGATTAGCTAAATTAGAAAAAGAAAAGCAAGAAATAGAAGAAGGTGTTTTATTTAAAAATGCGACAGAATGGCGTTTTGAATTCCCTAACCTTTTAGATGATAATGGCGATTTTATTGGCTTTGATATTGTCATCGGTAACCCGCCGTATATCAGGCAAGAATCCATTAAAGAGTTTAAGCTACAGTTCCAACAAGCCTTTTCTGTTTTTGTCGGCACTGCTGATATTTATACCTATTTTTATGAAAAAGGCGTGCAGCTACTCAATGATAATGGACATTTATGCTACATCACCTCCAACAAATGGATGCGGGCAAAATATGGTGAAAAGTTACGCGGCTTTTTCAAACACCAAACCCAGCTCAAACAGATTATTGATTTTGAAGGGCAGCAGGTTTTTGAAAATGCCACAGTGGATACCAATATTCTGCTCTGCGGTAAAACTGCTAACACACAGCCAGACTTTGCTTATCAAAAAAAATTACCAGACGAAAACAACCCATTATTTAATATGGTGATTGGCGACCTATCAGCCAATGCCTACACCTTGCAGGCACCCGAAATTTTAGCCCTGAAAAAGAAAATAGAACAAATCGGCACGCCATTAAAAGACTGGGATATTCGTATTAACTACGGCATAAAAACAGGTTTTAACGAGGCTTTTATTATCAACACCGCCAAACGAGATGAGCTGATTGCCGCTGACCCAAAATCTGCAGAAATCATCAAACCTATTTTACGCGGCAGGGACATCAAAGCATATCAACACCATTGGGCTGGGTTGTGGGTTATTTTAGCAAAATATCAATCTAATCAATATTTAGAGCAAGAATATCCTATTATTTATAATCATTTAAAGCAATATAAAGAAAAATTAAAACAAAGAGGGCAATGTAGATATGGTGGAAAAGGTAATCAAGGACAGCATCATTGGTTGGAATTAGATAATAATCCAAGCGATACATATCTAGCAGAATTTGCGAAGGAAAAGATTGTTTATTCAGAGATAGTTAAGAAACCACAATTTTATTTTGATGTAGAAAATTATTATGCAGAAGCAACTTCTTTCATTATGACGGGTGAAAGTATAAAATTTTTGATGGCATTTTTACACTCAAAACTAATAACTTATGTTTTTAAATTATTTTATGCAGGGGGTGGATTAGGCGAGACAGGCTATAGATATAAAAAAGCATTTTTCGAACAACTCCCCATCCCGCAAATATCAAAACCAGCACAACAACCGTTTATAGCGTTAGTCAATAAAATCCTCACCGCTAAACAACAAGCCCAAGACACCCGCACACTGGAAACCCAAATAGATAAGATGGTTTATGGGCTTTATAGTCTTACTGATGATGAGATAAGGATTGTTGAAAAGAAGGTGTAGAATGTTGGAAAAGTTAATAAAAAAGCGTAAGTTGTTAATAACTTAAATGAAATGTGTGTGTGGATGTTTGTATATTTGTAGTTAATACTTAATTTAAGTTTAGCAGTAATTTAAAAAATAAGATATGGTATATAAAATTTCCCACACAAACTCAGAAACTCTTTTAGAAAAGCCTGAAACTGGAATGGGGTATCAAATTGTAGATGCCTACCCCCAATTTAGAAAAACTGAAGCAAAAAAATTTGTTGTTTATAACACAAATTTAGCTGTTGAATTAGATTCAAATTTTAATATAAACAGAAAAAAGATAATTGATGACGGTTATGAATATGCACTAAATAAAGCTGAAGATATTGTGCTGGAAACAAGCTCGATTAAGGTATTAGCATTGTCTGAATATACAAAAAAGTATAATGAAAGGCATTCTTCTAGTGGTAATGGGGCAGCTGATAGTCCAATGGAATACGCGAACGGAACCGACTGTTTTGTTAGGGTTTCTGCTTATGAAGATGATAAAAGAATAGATCTTGAACATATGAAATTAAAAGCTGGCTCATTCACAACTACTTCAGAAGATTATAATAATTGCGTTTCTACTAATGGTGACCCAATTGACAGATACGCTTTGCCAAATGACGAAGAAATAAAGTGGTCATTTTATATTAAACCTAAAAGTAGTGACATTCTTCAAAAAGGGGTTGTTCAACCAGCATTTAATCGTGCAGGAGGTGGAATTGAAGTATATTTTGAAGAAGGTACTTCGGAAAACACATATCTCTATAAAAAGGAATATGGAAAATAAATCAGAATTAAAGCTGTCAAATAAGTTTTCTAATTATTTAGGAAGCCTACCTGAACAAGGAATGGGCTTCCAAATTGTTGATATTGAACTTGAAAATGGTAATCTATTAAAAGATCGTGTAATATTAAATTCAACTTATATTAAATTACACGAGAATGAAAATATTGAAAATAAAGATATTAAATCTATACTAATTAAAACAAAATAAAAAAACCGCCTAAACACTGTATGGAAACTTAAATCGATGAGAACTAGTTTATAAACTTTATAATTTAAGTGATGAGGAAGTGAAAATTGTTGAAAAGAAGGTGTAGAATGTTGGTAAGTGAATATGAAGAGTGTTAGAGGATGTTTGTAGGTTTGTGGTTAATATTAATTTAGGTAAAGATGGAAAATAAGACTGGAAATAAGATAGATAAGTTAAATTCAGAGATATTAGCAGGTAAATCAAGAGAGTTGCTTAGTGACCAGTTACATTCAATAGATATGAATAATAATAAAGCGGGAATTTTTATTTCAATTTCTTCTCTTTTTATTCCATTAGTATTTTCATTATCTGGGAAATTTGAATCGTCAGTTATTTGGATATTTATATTTTATATTCCAATCGTAATAAATTTAGTGGGACTATATTTTCTGGTTAAAGCTCTGTTTCCTAAAATTTTATATCACGGAATGAACTTTAATGAATTTGACCGTTTAATTAAGGAAAATAATAACAAAATATATTGTTTTGAGATTGGAACCAATAAAGATTCTTATAACGGTAATATTAGTGTAGTTAAATCACAGAATGAAAATTTAAAAAGAGGACTCAAAATTATTTTTATCAGCATAGTTGTGCTAGCATTAATAATTTTTATAAATTTAATAATAACTAAATGTACTTAATAATGGATAAAGATAATGACAACAATGGAAATTCTAACGATAACAGTTCGAATGATAATAATTCTGGAAGCAATCAAAGACAAATTCCTTCAACAAGCCTCGAACAAAGGTCAACAATTGAAAAAGATATAAATGGAGGGAATAATAAAAAATAGAGCCAATGATTTTGTTTTAATGAGAGTAAAGAATAAAAATATGCAATAGATAAAATTTGGCAACTACCCATGTGATTTAATCTACTTGTTATCAGTTAGTTAAAAACATATTTTATAACTATGAAAGATCAAATCAAATACTACGGAGACAAGCTCAAATATGAAATGGATTCTTCAGGTTTATTTGAAGCCATTAATAATAATGAGGCAATCATTATTGTTGATACAAGAAAAATACTTGCTTACGAAAAAGAAAGAATCCCTAGAGCGATAAACCTACCTCACAGAGAAATAAATGAGAAAATGGTTAAAGACTTTGATTTATCAAAAACTTATGTTTGTTATTGTGATGGTATTGGATGTAATGCTTCTACAAAAGGAGCATTAATTATGACCAAATTAGGGTTTAAAGTTAAAAAATTGATTGGAGGTATTGCATGGTGGAAGATAGACGGTTACGCTACTGAGGGTATAGATTTTATGACAGGTTTAGAACTTACTTGTGCTTGTTAATAAATATCTTTAGACAAATATATTTTAAACTAATAGTATAAAATAGATAAAGAGTCAAGAAAACAGAAAAATATCCCTGACATTTAATTTCTCTTTTTTAGATTTTTACTTCCAACAACCAAAAACTATCAACTGACAACCATTAAATAAGTGTTATGAAAAAAATTCAAATGGTTGACTTACAAGGTCAATATAAGCAGATAAAAAAAGTAGTGGACGCTTCTATTCAGGAAGTATTAAATTCGTCGGTGTATATCAATGGGCCTTATGTAAAAGATTTTCAATCAGATTTAGAGAGATATTTAAAGGTAAAACACGTTATTTCCTGTGCAAATGGAACCGATGCCTTGCAAATCGCAATGATGGGATTGGGTTTAAAACAAGGCGACGAAGTAATCACAGCCGATTTTACCTTTGCCGCAACAGTTGAAACAATTGCATTATTAAAGCTAACACCTGTCTTAGTAGATGTTGAAGCAGACACATTTAACATAGATATTGAAGCATTAAAAAAGTCCATTACTCCAAAAACTAAGGCGATTATTCCGGTACATTTATTTGGTCAATGTGCCAATATGGAAGCTATTTTAAAAATTGCCGAATCCCATAATTTATTAGTTATTGAAGATACTGCACAAGCTATTGGAGCAGATTATACGTTTAAAAACGGAACAAAAAAGAAAGCTGGAACAATTGGAAATGTTGGCACAACATCATTTTTTCCTTCTAAAAATTTAGGCTGTTACGGAGATGGTGGAGCTATTTTTACCGATGATGATAAGTTAGCACACACATTACGCGGAATGGTAAATCACGGAATGTACAAACGCTATTATCACGATGTTGTAGGAGTAAATTCTCGTTTAGACAGCATTCAGGCGGCAGTTTTAAAAATAAAATTACCTCTGTTAGACAGTTATTGCGATTCTCGTATAAAATCTGCTGAATTTTACAACAATGCTTTTTCTGATAATTCAAATATTATCACGCCAAAAATTAGTGATTTTACTACCCACGTTTTTCACCAATATACCTTACAAATCACCAATGGAAAACGCGATGCCTTACATCAACATTTGTTAGATAATAATATTCCGAATGGGATTTATTATCCGGTTCCTTTACACAGGCAAAAAGCATACGTAGATAACCGCTATAATGAAGATGATTTTAAGGTTACAAATCGTTTGATTAATACGGTAATTTCACTGCCGATGCACACTGAATTAGACGGAGAACAACTAAAGTTTATCACAAGAACTATGCTGGATTTTGTTGATAAATAATCTAATTTTACAAGGGCTTTAAATCCTTGTAGGGATATATTGTTTGAGTTTTATGCTTGATAATTTACTTGCAGATTTAATTGGGGTTAAATACAGAAATGTCGTATATTTACGTTTTATTAGAAGTCTTCTATAGACTTATATATTGAGAGTCGAGGTTTCTAATTTGACCGCAAAATATTGTGTATAAATCACAGCCTAAACGTTATAGTTAATTCAAAGAAATATTAATATGGTATTCAACAATAAAAGATTAGAAAAGGTTTCAAAACTTATTAATTATATAATAGCAATTGTTCTTTGTGGGTTTTTAATTTCTCTTTCTGGGAAATTAATTGACGATGTAGAGGAATGGAAAGAAAGACCAGGAGTTGAGGAATTTCAAAATATAGTTTTTCTGAAATTAAAGAACTTAGAAATTGAAAATATTGATGCAAAAATCAACTTAAAAAGAGAAGAAAAATCAAGTATTGAGAATACTATTAAAATAGTAAATAGCAATTATGAGAATGCAAAAAAATCATTTGATAATTGGTTAGAAGCTCGAAAAACAGTTGATTCGTCAAAGGAGGATAAAGTAATACTGTCAAGAGCAATGATCTTGACGAATATTACAGAGTCCAACGAGAATGGGGAGAAAGATTATCTGACATAAACAGTGATATAAAATTACTAAATGATGAAAAAGATGAGATAGGAATACTTCTTAGTAAGGAACGAGAAAGAGTTTCTGAAGAGCGAGAAAAAGCAATAAGGAAATATAATTTAAAAGTATTTTTAATTCGACTACTATTCATTTTACCAATTCTTATAATAGGTATATTTTTTATCATAAAATTTAGAAATCATAAATATTGGCCTCTGTTTTTAGGGTTTGTAATGTTTTCGTTTTATGCTTTCTTTTTTGGGTTAGTTCCTTATTTACCAAGTTATGGTGAATATATAAGATATACCGTTGGAATAATATTGAGTATCATTTTTGGTATTTATGCAATAAATAAGATTAAAGCATTTGTTGAATATAAAAAGAATGAATTAAAAGTTTCAACTACTGAAAGAGCAGAAAAAGTACAAATAGAAACTGCTGAAAAAGCATTAGATAATCATATGTGTCCGTCTTGTGGCAAAGATTTTGTTGTTAAAAAATGGGATAAATCGGTAAATAAGAAGAATAAAACGGAGATGTATGGTATTGTAACAAACTTCTGCCGTTTCTGCGGTCTTGAACTTTTTAAAAAGTGTAAAAAATGTGGTTCTGAAAATTATGCTCATTTGCCCTTTTGTTCAAATTGTGGAGATAAAACAACTGAAAAATAAAAAAATCTGTTGATTTAATATTCGGAGACCCACCGTATAATTTACAGTTAAAAAATAACTTATTCAGGCCGAATCAAACAAAAGTAGATGGAGTGTTTGATAAATGGGATAAGTTTGATTCTATGATGAATTTACAAAAAAATGCTTGCTTGCAGAAGAGTTTTAAAAGGGTGCATAACATTTTGCTGTTTTAGTCAGCAATCTTAGTTTGTCAGATTAGATTTAGAACTTTATTCCACTTTGCTACTTAGATGTGTTGAACGTGAGGTTAGCATATTTTGTTTTTTTGTGATTAAGATTGGTAAAATTAATATTTTTTCGACAAAATGTTATACATCTGTATTATTTATTAAATCTTGCAAAGTAGTCATCAATTTCTTGTCTCATCTCTATGCCAACACGCTCAAAACAACCAAGTAAATGGTCATATGAGCCTTCTCCGCCAAGAAAGTCCCAAAACTCTTCTGCTACTTTCAATTCTTTTTCTAAATCTATCATCCCAGCCATTGTCCAACGACTGTATGGTTTTGGCTCATAAGGATTATAAGGAATTGCAATAAGTGTGTTAATTCTTGCATTTGGATTTTCTGATAAAACAGTGGCTGACCATTCTAAAAGCGTTCGTTTAAATTCTTTAAATCCGCCTTTGTTTGGTTTTACTGTTTTAATGTCAAATAAATAAATTTCCCCATCATTACTTTCCAAATAAACATCTACTCTCGTCGGTTTAACTGTTCGCATTTCTCCCTTCTGGCATACATTTCGGATTGTTTCAATCTCTTTCAATTTATCAGGCTTTTTATTTGCAGCAGTTAATTCGTCCATAATCTTTTGGATTTCATATTGTGCTTGTTCACTAATTTGAGTTCCGGATTTCATTTGAAGTTTTGCAACTTTAAATCTACTTGAAGCCAATGAAACGGCAACAGGCTCAAAAATAGTTGTTCCAAAACTTGTATTTAACGAATGAATGAAAGAATACAGAGCCAGTCTGTCCTTTCCAAGTAATCTTGTATGAAATGGCATTACTGCTGGTTCTGGGTTGTACGTCTTAAATCTATTTCTAATACTATTTCTTATCGTATTTTCTACGGATTGTATTTGTTCTACTGATAATGCCATATATTTATTATGATGTTATTTTCTCGTCTTTTGGAAATCTCGCAACTATATTACCTAAGATATTTCCCCAATCTTCAAGGGCATAACGCAAGTGTCTTTCAACTCCCTTCAACTCTTCAACAGAAAGTTTTCTTCCTATCCTATTTTTTGCAGAAAACTGCACATCTTCTTCTGTTATTTTAAATACTGATTTTTTCATATAATTATTTTTCCTTTAAATGAAATATTATTTCAGCATAAGCCGATTTATTTTTTTCTGTTCTATTTAAAACAGGTCTCTTATATTGGTTTACAATTTTCATTCCCGATTTTTCTGCAATAGTTGGATACATATTGTATTTGTCATTCGCGACAAAAAAAATATCGTAATCATCTTGCAAATATTGTTTTGAATTATTTAATACTTGTACAATCCCTTTAATGTATAAATTTCTTGCATCTAATCCTTGACCTTTGTAAAGAGACCCAATTTCCAATTCATCATTTCTTTTAAAGCCAAACAAATCGTAAGCATAGGCGTGTTGTTCGTGATAATCAATTAAACCAACATACGGTGGACTTGAAAATATACCTTTAATTTTCTTGTTTTTAACAATATTTGCAAATTCTAAGTTTTTATTTTCTAACTCAGAAAGAATATCAATATTTCGTGCATCTCCTTGCAGGCATATTTGATTTGTGTTTGTTTTCAATTTTTCAAATTCATAAAATCGCTTTACGGTATCTTTACTATATCGTTCCCACCACGAAAGCATAGAAAATAAAGGTTTACAAATTTTACCGTGTTTTCTACAATAATATGTTTTTGTTATAGGCTCTTTCAATGTAGCTAAATCAGCGTGAGTTGTTGCTCTGCAAGATCTAATTGTTCTACTCAAAATTATTGTGATAATCTTTTTTGTATTGGGGTTTTTAACTTTTTTTAGCTGCCTAAAAGTAAAATAAATTTCATTTCTTACAGGTTCAAGATACCATTTTTCAAGAAAATTAGTTGATTTATCTTGTTTTAATTTCAGATTGAATTTTTTTCTAATCTTTTCAAAAACTGATGAAAATTCATTTTCTTTTTGTGGAGCGTATTTTCTTTCAATTATTTCTTTATTTCTTGCTTTAATTTTAAATTCGGGTGAGGGGAAGTATTTTTTGTTGAAAACATTCAGTTCTTCAAGCAATTCATTTTCAAATAGGATATTTTTATTTTTCGAAATAAATTTCTTTAATTCAGAAGTGATTATTTTTAACTCGGCATTTAAGTCATAAAAATCAACTTTATCAATTTTTACATTTGCAATTAATACGTTAAAAGCAGAAATATCTATTCCTATTGCGTGCATACCTTGTTCGTTGGCTTGCACCATAGTTGTGCCGCTTCCAGAAAATGGGTCAAGAATAATGTCACCTTTGTTAAAATAAGTTTCAGTTTTAAAGTTATCCGTATAATTATCAATAAAATATTCAACTAATTGAGGTATGAATTTACCTTTGTATGGGTGCAGTCTATGTATATGTTTTGTAGTGTCTTTTTCTTTTAAATTGTCAAACGATAAAGCCCAATTTAAGTCTTCACCAAGTTTTCCACGCCAATTGGCTTCGCGTTGTCCGTTAAAACTTTTATAGTAACTAATTAAGTCAAATTTATTAACAGTAGTTGTCCCGTTATATCCATACTTTTTAACTTTTCCGTATTGAATTAAATATGAAATATTTGACGTAGTAACATTCTTATCCAAGTGGATACTTGCCCATAAACTTGCTTCTTTTATTGTTAATAATTCTAACATACTTAACCTTCTCAATCTAAAGAACAAAAATACAATAATTTTTCTATGTAATCATCTAATTATACCAACAGCATCTATTCTCTAACTTTTAGTTTTTAACTTCCTCATCTCGGTCTATTTTTTTATCAAAAGAAATAAACATATTAATCCAAAGAATTCTAGAAAGCCTTAAATTTACTGGCATCATTAATAGTAAAACTACAATTATTGCAGCAAAAGATTGAAGAAGAGAAATATCAAAAATTAGTTTCGCAATCAAAAAAGTAATTATAGAAATTGCTGCTGTTATTCCGTAACTAACATACATAGCACCGTAATAAAAAGAAGGTTCAACCATATATTTTAAATTGCAATTTGAACAGTTGTCATCTAATTTGGTTACTTTGTTAAAATTATATGTAAACTTGTATTTAAAGAAGTTTCCTATATGACATTTAGGGCATTTGCCATTAAAGATACTGTACATTTTAGCTCCCTTGCTAAACATAAAAAATAAAGTAATTTTGTGCCGGTTATTAAAAGATAAACCTACGATTTTTGTGCCTAAAAATCAAATTACAAAATTACATTAAATATTAATATAAAAGATGCTAAACGTACATAATTTAACAGTTTCTTTTTCTGGAACGGAATTGTTCTCTGGAATTACTTTTAAATTAAATAAAGGAGATAAAGTAGGGTTGATAGGAAAGAATGGTGCAGGAAAATCTACGCTCCTAAAAGTACTTTCTAAAGACGTAGAAACAAGTGGCGGCACTATGGCGCTTGACAAAGATGTACGCATTGGTTTTTTACGTCAGGATATAGGTTTTGTAAAAGGCAGAACAATTTTAGAAGAGGCATATCAGGCGTTTGAAGAAATTAAAAAAATTGAGCTTGCATTAGATAAAATTAACCACCAATTGGCAGAAAGAACAGATTATGAAAGCGATGCTTATAGCCAGTTAATTGAAGATTTAACCGATTTAACCGAGCGATATGAATTATTAGGAGGCTATAATTATCAAGGAGATACAGAAAAAATATTACAAGGATTAGGTTTTAAAAGAGAAGATTTTGACAAACTTACAGACACATTTTCCGGAGGTTGGAGAATGCGTATAGAATTGGCAAAATTATTATTACAAGACAATGATATTTTACTGCTTGATGAACCCACAAATCACTTAGATATAGAATCTATTATTTGGTTAGAAAACTTTTTAAAAGGATATGCCGGTGCAATTATGCTGGTATCTCACGATAAAATGTTCTTGGACAATGTAACCAACAGAACCATTGAAATTTCTTTAGGACAGATTTACGACTACAAAAAATCGTACTCTCAATTCTTATTATTAAGAGGTGAAATAAAAGAAAAACAGTTACAAGCACAAAAAAATCAGGAGAAAGAAATAAAGCAAACACAACAATTAATTGACAAATTTAGAGCCAAAGCAAACAAAGCGTCTATGGCACAATCGTTAATTAAAAAGCTGGGCAAAGTACAAAGAATAGAAGTTGACGAAGATGATAATGCAGTGATGAATGTCCGTTTTAAAATTTCTAAAGAACCCGGTAAAATTATTGTTGAAGCAAACGGTATCAGCAAAAGTTATGGAGATAATAAGGTCTTAGAAAAGGTTGATTTACTGATAGAAAGAAACAGCAGAATTGCATTTGTCGGGCAAAATGGACAGGGGAAATCTACACTCGCAAAAATGATAGTTGGAGATATTCCGTTCGAAGGTTATTTGAAGTTGGGGTACAACGTAGAAATTGGATATTTTGCTCAAAATCAATCGGAGCATTTGCCTCCAGAACAAACTGTACTTCAAATTATGGAAGACGCTGCTAATGACAGCAATAGAGCTAAAGTTAGAGATATGTTAGGTGCATTTTTATTCAGCGGAGATACTGTGGATAAAAAGGCGAAAGTACTATCTGGAGGAGAGAGGAATCGTTTGGCTTTGTGTAAATTATTGTTATCGTCATTTAATGTGTTGATAATGGATGAGCCTACAAATCATTTAGATATCGCCTCTAAAAACGTATTAAAACAGGCTTTAAAAAACTTTGACGGAACTTTAATTTTGGTGTCACACGACAGAGATTTTTTACGAGGGTTAACAAACACTGTTTATGGATTTAAAGACAAAGTAATCAAAGAATATTTGGGTGATATTGATTACTTCTTAGAGCAACACAAGATGGAAAATATGCGTGAAGCTGAGAAAAAAACGGTCGTTAAAATCAAAAAAACTTCAACCAAAAAAGAGAGTAATCAATTAAATAGAGAGCAAGAAAAGGAGTTAAAAAAACTAAAAAACAAATTATCAAAAATTGAGACAGAGATTGCTGATTTAGAGACAGAAATTAAGAAAGTAGATTTAGAACTGGCAGAAGATTATAGCGGAGTTTCTGCCCAACCAAATTTCTTTTCAAATTACAAATCTAAGAAAGCAAAAGTAGATACGCTGATGGAAGAATGGGAATTGGTAGAAGAAAAAGTTTCTGCGTTTTTATAAATTATTAAATGAATTTTGAATTACGAATTGGTTGTTAGCTGTTGGTTGTTGGTTCCCAGCCTCCAACTCCACTTTTCATTTTTAATTATTTAAACAAACTATGAAAAACTAAAAAGTTACATTTGCTAGTTGAATCTATCATTAAACATTTAGATGAAATATTTTAGAAAAATAATAAAATACACTTATCCTTATAAGAATTTTGCGTTTTTAAATATCCTATTCAATATACTCTACGCTATTTTTAATGTGCTATCTGTACTCGCTTTTATTCCTGTTTTAAACATTCTTTTTAAGCAAGAAAACAAAGTTGCTCTTAGACCAATTTATACTGGCTTTAGCAATATTGGAAGTTACGGAAAAGATATTTTTTATTATTTTATTTCTCAAAATATAGAAGATAAAGGAAGCGTAAACACCTTATTATTAATTTGTTTACTGGCATTTTTATTATTTTTTTTTAAAAACTTATTTCGCTATTTAGCATCTTATGTATTGGTTTTTTTACGCAACGGAACTGTAAAAGATTTACGAGATGGCTTGTATCATAGTATTATAGAATTACCGATTTCATACTTTTCAGAAAAGAGAAAAGGAGACATTATAGCACGCATGACTTCGGATGTTCAGGAGGTAGAAAACTCATTTTTAACTTCTTTGGAAGCGATAGTAAGAGAGCCTCTAACGATTGTTATTTCTTTAACAATGATGCTGATTATCAGCCTAAAACTAACCCTGTTTATTTTAATTTTACTTCCTGTTTCTGGTTTTATTATTTCGGCAATCAGCAAAAAATTAAAGGCAAATTCATTAAAAGCTCAAAGAGAAACAGGCAACTTTTTATCATTTATAGAAGAAACTTTAACAGGTTTGCGGATTATAAAAAGTTTTAACGCTGAAAATACAATTAAACGCAAATTCAATAATTCTACAGAAAAATTTAAAAACTTGATGACAAGTGTTTTGCACAGAAAAATGCTTGCTTCTCCGATGAGTGAGTTTTTAGGCTCTACAACTATTATTGCCATTTTATGGTATGGAGGAAAATTAGTTTTGGAAGATAAAAGTCTGCTTAAACCAGAAGAATTTTTAACTTATATTATGCTGTTTTACACGATTTTAAATCCTGTAAAAGCGATTACTACTGCTTATTATAATATTCAAAAAGGAGATGCTTCTGCCGAGAGAATTATGGAGATTCTGGAAGCAAAAAACGAAATTATAGACAAACCAAATGCGATAAATAAAACGGGGTTTAAGAGTGAAATTGAATTTAAAAACATCTACTTTAAATACAAAGATGATTATGTTTTAAAAGACTTTTCATTGATAATTCCTAAAGGAAAAACTATTGCTTTGGTCGGGAAATCTGGTAGCGGAAAATCTACGTTGGCAAATTTAATTACACGTTTTTATGACGTAAATAAAGGTTCTATTCTTATCGACGGAAAAAATATAAAAGATATTAGCAAAAAATCGTTGAGAAATTTAATGGGAATTGTTACCCAAGATTCTATTTTGTTTAATGATACGGTGATTAATAATTTAAAGTTGGGAGCGGATAATGCTTCTGAAAATCAAATAAAAGAAGCCGCAGAAATAGCAAATGCTTATAAGTTTATTAAAGATTTGCCAAATCAATTTGAAACAAATATTGGCGATAGCGGAAATACACTTTCTGGCGGACAAAAACAGCGGTTATCAATCGCAAGGGCGGTTTTAAAAAATCCGCCAATTATGATTTTAGACGAAGCAACTTCTTCTTTAGACACAGAATCTGAGCAATTAGTGCAGAAAGCTCTGGAAAAAATGATGCAAAACAGAACGTCTTTAGTAATTGCACACAGACTTTCTACCATTCAAAAAGCCGATGTAATAGTGGTGATGAAAGAAGGTGAAATTGTAGAGCAAGGAAAGCATAGAGAATTACTGGCTGAAAAAGGGGAATATTATAAACTGGTAAATATGCAAAATTTAGCATGATGAAAAAAATTGTTTTTTATGCCTCCAACATACTTTATTTAGCTTTAGGAATAAATTCTACTGACATTACTTTTGGCACTTCACTCTCTCACCATTCTAATATGCGGAATATCGTCTTCTAAATAGCCTTTACCTATCTTAATAAATCCGTGAGCCTCATAGAATTTTTCTAAGTATATCTGTGCAGAAATTGTAATTTCTGTAGTATTAAAATTATCTTCGACGGCTTTAATCGAGGCTTCCATCAATCTGTGACCGTAGCCATATTTACGTTCCAGATTTGTGATTACTACTCTTCCAATACTCGATTTATCAAAATAATCACCGGGTCCAAAAATACGCGTATATGCTATAATTTTATCATTTTTAAACCCAAAAATATGCAGTGCTTTTTTATCTTTATCATCTATATCTTGATATACACAATCTTGTTCTACCACAAAAACTTCTGACCGTAATTTCAAAATTTGATATAACTCATAAATGGTCAAATCATCAAATTTTTTCACTATAAATTCCATCTAATCAGACACATTTATTTTACTTACTCTATTTGCATGACGACCGCCTTCAAACTCTGTTGACAAGAAAATATCTACAAAATTTAACGCCTGTTGCAGGGATACAAAACGGGCAGGAATAGCCAAAATATTGGAATTATTATGTTGACGTGCTAGAGCCACTATTTCATTATTCCAACACAGAGATGCTCTAATTCCCTGATGTTTATTTGCTGTCATTTGGGCTCCGTTTCCGCTTCCACACAAGATGATGCCCAAATCTGCTTTGCCCGATTCCACAGCACTGGCTGTTGGATGAATTGCATCTGGATAATCCATACTATCGTTTGCATTAGTTCCAAAATTCAAAACCTGATGACCCGAGTTTTCTAATTTTTTTATAATCTCAAATTTATATTCTGTTCCTGCGTGATCGTTTCCTATTGCTATGGTCATAATTTGGTTGTTAGTTGCTGGAAGTTGGAAACTAGAAATTGTAATTAATAATTTGTAAATCATTTAATCGTAATTCCAACTTGTCTTAACTGCCATTTCCAAGCAGATGCTAACGCTTCCTCTAAACTTTTTTCTGTCCTCCAATTTAATTCTTTATTGGCAGAGGTAGTATCTGCATAAGCAGCTGTAATGTCTCCTTCTCTACGTCCAACAATTTTATAATTTAATTTTTTGTCTGAAATTTTTTCAAAAGATTTAATGACCTCTAATACCGATGTTCCTTTTCCTGTTCCTACATTAAAAAATTCAAAATTATGCTTATTCTTTTTATCCAACAAACGTTTCAACGCAGCAATATGAGCTTTTGCCAAATCTACCACGTGAATATAATCTCTCACAGCAGTTCCATCTACAGTGGGATAATCATCTCCAAACACGGATAATTCCTTGCGAATTCCAGCAGCGGTTTGTGTAATAAATGGAATTAAATTTTGCGGAACTCCTAAAGGCAATTCGCCAATTTTTATGCTTTTATGCCCGCCAACCGGGTTGAAGTAACGAAGTGAAATAGCATTTAGATTATAAGCCTTACAGCTTTCATTAATAATTTCTTCGCCAATTTGTTTGGTATTTCCGTAAGGGGATTCGGCAGGTTTTGTAGGTGCATTTTCGGTGATTGGCAACTCATCGGCTTGTCCATAAACCGTACACGAAGAGCTGAAAATAAGGTTATCAATTTTTCTGTCTCTCATCTCTTGGAGTAAATAAACCAGACTGCCGATATTATTTTCGTAATAATCTAAGGGTTTTTCTACGCTTTCTCCTACGGCTTTAAAGGCGGCAAAATGAATAATTCCATCTATTTTATTATTGTCAAAAAAATGTTTTACATCATTTTTAATTCGCAAATCCAATTGATAAAATTCTGGTTTTATTCCTGTGATGAAAGTAATATTTTCTAAAACATCAATAGTTGTGTTTGATAAATCATCAATAATCACAACGTCAAAACCTGAGTTTTGTAGCTCTACAGCGGTGTGCGAACCTATAAAACCTAATCCGCCTGTAATTAGTATTTTTTTCATAACTTAATTTAGTGTTTAGTTTTATGCAAACTTAGTCTGAATTTTTCTTTTAAATTCAAAAAACGATTTTCAAATACCTTTTTGGAAATGACAGACACGAGTACTACTCCTAATTATTAGTATAAAATTAAAAACTATAGTAGATACTATGTCGTTCATTTTTTCTAATTGAGTTTTAAGAATTAGTACTATTCCGAAGACTATCAGCATATGATACATGTATATTCCGTACGACATGTCTTCTAAAAATTCAAGCACCTTATTATTAAGTCTAATGATTGGTTTTTTGGTAATAGAAACATTAACAAAAATACCGTATTTTCTTCTTATCTGTTCAGCGTGGTGGATAACCACTAAATATGCTGCAAAAAACCGTAACGCATTTAGTCCCTTAAAGTATTTTATTCCTTTGTACATATTTCTTGTCAGTTTTAATGCGACTTATGTCTTTATTAATTGTTCAATCATTGAATCGTGTAATTGTAATTCGTAAATCGTTTGATATTTATTTCTAAATCTAACTTTTCTCCTTTTTCTATATGATTAAATAGGTTTTTGGCAACGGTCGGAGCAATCATAACTCCACGTGTGCCTAAACCGTTTAAAACTGCCAATGTAGAATATTCTGGATGCAAGCCAACCAAAGGTCTTCGGTCTTTTACTGTGGGTCTGATTCCTGCTATTTGATTTACTATTGTATAAGGAACAGAAATTACTTTTTTAAGTTTTTCTACAAGCTCCGCTCTCCCTTCTTTTGAAGGATTAGACGTTTTGTCTTTCCAATTAAATGTTGCACCGACTTTATAATTATGATTGCCAAGAGGCAGGACAAATAGCGTAGATTTTAATAAAAAATCAATTTCTAGTTCTGGCGAATGTATTGTTATCATCTCTCCTTTTGCTTCTTTTAACGGCAGGTTTTTAAAAAACGGGTTTTGTTTTATTCCAAAACCTTCGCAGAAAACAACTCTTTTTGCCTCAATATTTTTGTATTTTATATACCCTTTATAAAACTGAATTTGATTATGCTCAAATTTTTCAAAAATAATTTTTGATTCTTGATACAACAATTCTCTATATAATTTTACCAATTTATGTGTATCAATTCTTCCTGTGCCAGAGAGTTCTCCAAAGCCGAAATCTGAAATAATTCCGCAGTAATTTTCTTTGGATATTTGGGGATTTATATATCTTGAAAGTAACGGGTTATCTGCGGCTACAAACCAATTATTCTGGTCTTCTAAAGATTTAAAAACTTTCTTTGTTCTAAATTTTATATCAAATTGTTGTTTGAATTTCTTTTCTAACTTTTGATAAAAAGGTATTGCCAATTTTATTTGTTCTTCGCCATTCCAAACGGGTGTCAATCTCTTTAAAACAACGGGGTTATAAACTCCTCCAGCGACTAATGATGAGGTTTGAGAATTATCTTCAAAAACAATAAAAGACTTGTTGGCATTAGTTAATTCTTCTATAAAAGCAAGCCCTGCCAAACCCAATCCGACAACGATATAATCTACTTTCATCAATCAAAAATATTGTAGGTTTTTTATTGTTTAATCGTGTAATAGTAATTCACCCCTAATAATTCTACATATCTATTTCTTTATTTCTGATGTTTTCTTTTGACCCTCTCGGCTCCTATTCATTAGCTGAAAGAGAGGGTTATCTCTCATGTAATCACTTATGTAATTATATATTTTACTATCTCTATACATCTTTTTTTCTTTAACTGTGTATGATATAAACTCTCTACGGTTTAGTAAATGATCAAAAGATATTTGTTGTAGTGAGTTAGTATTAAAAACTTTTGTGTCGTATAGCAACTGTCTTGCAGACGGATAGAAAACCCAAAATAATTCGTATAAATTATCGTCTTCAATTTCTGAAACTCCCATTGTTTGTACATCTGGTCCCATTGGTGCAATTCCTAACGGTCTGTATTTTAATTCTCTTATTCTTCTGTCAAAATAATACATTCCTCTAATTTTATAGCCAACAATATCTTGTGTCTTAATCTTAAAAGTATCAATGTTATTTCCATCTTTACGAATATTAATCATTTTACTTAGAATTTCTTTGCTTGTAATCGTATCTTTAAAGAAAGAATCTGAATATACTTCTTTTATTTCTTCTGTTTCAATTCCTTTTATTAGGGTATCAAACAGAGAGTGTCTGTTGCCAGATATATTTGTGGTGTGGAAATAAGGGAAGTTTATTTTTTGGTTTAAATCGATAAATTCCCATAGAACTATTGACCAAAAAATATCTCTGTCGCCTATATATCCATAAGGTAATGGTTTTTCATTATCTGCTGTTAGTTGTTTTTCAGCTTTTGTTGAGTTTAGTAGATTGGCTTGTGCATTAACAGTCCCTGAGCTTATTAATGCTAAAAAAACAATATAAAAACATTTACATTTCATAATATTTAATTATTTACGATTTTTGATTTTTGATTTACGATTACACAATTCAATTTTAATTCGTAATCTCTATATTTACTGGCAATACCTTTTTTAGTGTATAAGATGAATTTCCTACAATATTTGCATCAATATCAAAAATTGTAATTACATCTCCTCTACGAGCTTTTGTTAAAGACCTTTTAGCTAGTGCATTAAGCGTTTTACCTTTTACGGTAATAGTCAACTGTCTTGGCACTTTAAATTTAAAACTGTTTACATTCAATTTCAAATCGAACACAAAATCTGGTAACCCAGCACCAATCTGGACTCTTGACACACTACTTTTTGGCATTCTTACAATACCAAAACTGCCTCTTACTGAAGCCATTGCCGTAGGAATATCTTTAACTCTAAATTTTCTTGGCGAATTAACTTCTCCGCTACTTAGCCTAGCATTTACGTTAATGGTAACCTCGTTAGAGGTTCCAGGTCTTAAACTGTATTTTCCTTTGTTGCCAGTTAGTTTTCCGCTAGATGCAGAAACTCTTAAATTATTATCACTAACTCCAGGCAATGAAACAGAGATAGGATTGTCTAAGCCTCTATACACAACATTCATTTTATCAGCAGAAATAACTGCTTCATTTGGTTGTGGTATTACGCTATAAGTGCTATTAAACTCTACGTTTATAGGTTTTCCGTTTTCTGTAAAAGTAATAACTCCTTTTATTTCATTATTTCCTATATTTCCTGCGGGAAAATCTAAAATTACTTGTCCGTTTTTAATATTTTTATAATCACGCCCGTTCAGAGTAACTTTGTCTGGTTTCATCTCTGCGTCATAACGTCCTAAAACAATTTTGCCTTTAACTTCTTCTCCTGCAAAATAGGCTGTTTTATCTAATTTTACGATTCCTTCGTAGTTGTTTAGAGATACCTCACTCTCGAGTTTACCTCCTAATAAAGCTGATAAAATATCGCTTTCAGTATTTTTAATCTTTGACTGCATTTGCGTCAAATTGGTAATGGAAGCAATCAAAGGAAACCCTTCGTAGCGGTATTTTAGCCACGGTATTTTCTTTCCGTCTTTATTTTTTTTGGCATCTGTGTTAAATCTTCTGTTTACCGTTGCTTTCAGCTCTACATATTTGTTTCCCAATACATTATTAACATCGTTTCTAAAATTGCTAACTTCTATCAAAAAGGCATTACCTGTTTTTGTAAACTTGTCTCCTTTAAAGAAATAATTGTCCAAAAAATTTGATGTGTACATAGACTCGTACTCTTTCTTATCTTCTACATTAGCTGTCATTTTTGCTTTTAAATCATCTAAATAATCGTAAAAGCTTGATGACAATAATTTAATTTGTTCTGCCTGTATCTGTATCGCTTCGTATTCTGCTGGTTGGTCGGCGGCTCTTGTACTTAATCCTTCGTATGTATCATTATTTTTCCTTATGGCTGTTGCATTATTTTCTGTAATTTCTTCATTCATAAATCCAAATGCAGATAAAACTTCTCTACTCAAATTCATCGCCAACATTGCAATAAATACAAGATACATTAAGTTTATCATCTTTTGCCTTGGCGATAGTTTCGTCTTTCCCATACCTAATTTTTGTTAGACATTGCAGATAGCATACCTCCGTAAACTTCATTTAATGAAGATAAGTTTGTCGATAATAATTCCATTTGCTCTTTTAACTTCTCAGAATTATTAATTAACGAGTCGTTTATTTCTTTTTGAATAGTTGCATTCTCCATCTGTATTTGATATAATCCGTTGAGAGATTCCATTTGTACGGAAGCCAAAGACATTTGGTCGTTATATTTATTTGTTGTCGATATTGTTTCTGATACTACTGACAATCCTTCTGCTGCTCCTTTAAAATTTCTAATACTATCTCCTAAATTAGAAATTAGTTCTTTATCTAAGTGTGCTTCTTTTAATAAATTGTCTAATTTTTGAGATAGCATACCTTGTGCTCCCGTAGCTTTTACACCAACATCTCCTAATTCTGGATATACTTTTGTCCAATCTAAATAGTCATCAACTGGTTCAAAGGCAGAGATAGTAAACACAATAGCTTCTGCTATTAATCCGATAGTTAGCATTAGCCCACCAGTTATAAAGCCGTAAGATATATGTTGAATTTTAAATAACACTCCCAGAATAACTATTGCAGCTCCTAAACCGTACATCATATTCATCATTATTTTGCTTTTCTTTGACTGTGCCATAATTTCTAATTTTCTTTTAATAAAATTTTATCTATTCTACAATTTATTGTTTTATTTTTTCAATCTCCAGTAGCTTTGTACAGTTCTAAAGCCGATATAACTTCTTGCTGTATCTGCATATTCATAATCTCTGGAGCCTACCTCTAAAAAGTAAGAAATATCTCTCCAAGAGCCTCCTCTAATAGTTTTTATTTTGTTTAATACACCTGGATCGTAATCTGAATCTGTCCATTCCGAGACGTTACCCGCCATATTATATAGTCCATAATCATTTGTTTTATAGGACTTTACCTTCGTTGTGTACTTATCGTAGCCAGGATTAAGATTACTTTTTATAAATTTAAATTTTGCTAAAAAATTTCCTTTAGCATCTACTATATTTGTACTTTCCCAAGGATATTTTCCAGAATCTAATCCTCCACGTGCAGCATATTCCCATTCATCTTCTGTAGGAAGTCTGAATGGATTCGAGTAGATATCTTTTTTCCTTTTACTTATTAAATAAATACTTTTATACTTTGTTCTCCAATCGCAAAATGCTTTTGCTTGATGCCAATTTACACCAACTACTGGATAGTCTCCATAAGCCTGATGATGGAAGTAATTCTTATGCATTGCGTCGTTATAAGAATAATTAAAACCTTTAAGCCAAACTAGCGTATCTGGATATATATTTATTAAATCTTTTCTACTACCTCTCTTTCCTTTTTCCATATCAGGTCGAGAATATTTATACTTCAGATGATTAGTATTAAAGGTGCGATTACCGTATATACTATTGTCTTCTTTAATGTAGTAAAGAGAGTCCACCATTATTTCTGCGTAATGAATATCTGGATAATCGTCTTTATCCCAGATAATATCTTCTTCCCAGTTTAGTAGCCTTAATGGGTCTAACTCTTCTTCAATATCGTAGTGATTTTCTTTCATATATTTTTGATATGGATTGGCATCTTCAGGATCTTTAGTATCTACAGAGATAAATGAGAAGTCGTAAATTCCTCTATTTAAAGGTTTTCCGTTTGCTTTTTTTCCTCCACGAATAATCCATTCGTCTTCTGCTTTAATAGCTAGTTTTGTTCTTACAACAGAATCTCGAACCCAATACACAAACTTTCTATACTCGTCGTTAGTTATTTCTGTTTCATCTATATAAAATTGATTTACTATAACTGTTTTTGTCGATGATCTAAAAGGATTCGTGTCGTCTTCATCTTGCTTGCCCATTGTAAATGAACCGCTAGGAATTAATGCCATACCCAATGGCTTTTCTGCAAAAAGCTTTCCTCTATGAAATTTTCTTTTGAGCTTATCTACGGCTATTTCACCCATATCGTTAGAGCCACAACTATAAATTATGGTTACTACAATTGCAAATAATACTATTTTCTTCATATTTTTTATAATCTTCCCTAAAAAAAGTTGTAAATATATCATTTTTTATAAAAATAACTATTTTTAAAATTAAAATGCTAAAGGTCTGTTACGAAATAATTTCTATTGTTGCATCAATTTTCTTACTGTTTTATACCATCTTTCAGGCACTTCTTGCTCTGTTGCCTGTATATATTCTTGGTATGTACAGGGGACTAACGAATGCTTTTTGTATTTATTGTTTGATATAATATTTACCTCCATCCACCATCTACCACTTTTATCACTTCTATAGAAATTTATCTCGTCATCATTTTTCATTAAAACAATAAATTTTTGATATTTTTCTTTTGTGCAATACGGATAATCTTTGGCTCTAAAATTAACACCTTCAATAAAATACCAAATCATCTGTGCAATTAGACCGGCTGTTTGGTTATTATTATCAAATTTAGAATTGTATTCATAAATACCGAATGAACTTACTTTATCACTTATTCCTGCATATCGGGAAATTGCACAAATCTCTTCACCATAAAAACCATTTGGAGAGCAATTATTATTTGCAGGAGCATCACTTTGTTTTACAGACCCAATATCTATACTTACAATATCGGCATCCCTCATTACGGGCTCAACTTTCTTTAAATCTTTTGCCTCTCCTAGTCTAAGAGAATCAAAAAAAAGGTTTTTTAGCAAGTCTATATCCTCCTGCGAATTGTAGTATGATTGATAGCCTATATTACTATAATTAAATAAATTATTAGGTTTATCTATCACAATTTTGCTCAAATATGTTCTGGAATTCAAATCCTCTTCTGCGATACTAATATCAAATCTATTATCTACAACAACGATATTTACTGCCTGCTCCAAAGCGTCATATGCTCTGTAGTTTGCGTATGTTATATCCTGACTTCCGCCAATTATAATCGGTATGATATTCTTTTTTAGCAGATAAGTAATTAGACTTGATACCGCAAAATAAGTGTCATCAACAGTGTTTCCCTTTTCTATATTTCCCAAATCTACAATGTTTGTATGCCAATTTCCAGAGAATAATCCGTATAACTGCTCTCGTATTTTATACAAATTTTTTCCGCAATCTAAATTATTAATTGCGTTTCTGTCTTCTCGTACTCCAAAAATTGCAATTTGAATATTGTCTAATTCTGGCAAACCTTTTTCAGAAGAATGAAATTCTATAAATCTCCCAAAATTCTGTGCCGATTGCAACGATAAGTGGTCAGTTATTGTGTCCTTTATAGGTGTTAAAAAATCTAAATTCATTATTCTTTATGCTTAGGGTCTATACTAAATTGGGTAGTGGCTTAAATCCGTTGGCTCTCTTTGTAAGTACCTGATTTATAATAGTACTTTTCGATATACATTCCAATCACATTATCGTAAATTTGTTCATTTTTGGAAAAACAAATGGTCTTCCTGTTGAGTCTTTTTATATGAGTTCTAACATTGAGATTATTACGCTCAATTTTCCAAGTTTAGTCTTTTCCTATGGTGTGCATACTGCTTGGCAGAAGCCTTCTGTATGCACACCAATCATCGGTATAATATTGACCAATTGGAGTGTCTTTGAGCAGGTCAAGAAGTTTTTCAAAACTCTTATCAGTGCGTCTTCCATTTACCCAAGCTAAAATAATTCCCGAACTTTTATCCATCGCATACCAAGTCCATCGTTGATTATCTTTGCTACCCACATAAGACCAAAACTCATCTGCCTCTGCTGTGTAATGAAAACTTATTTCCAAAGAATTAAGATTTTTGACTTCTTCTTTATCGAGCAAATATGGGTTCACTTGTGTCGTTTTTTTTAAGTGAGAAATCACTGTATTCTTATTAATCCTAGTATTCTAGCAGCATCTCTAACGCCAGAACTATTTAAAATCAACTATCTATTTGTTCTTTAACGCCTAGCTCTCTAGCTTCGTATCTGTAATTAAGTTGAAAACTCTTTTTACAAGATTTACAACGCCAGCACTGGGTTCCATTTTCACGATGACCATTCTTTTGAATAGATAAATAATTGCAATCAGGACAGAGGATATCAGTAAGCCGCGTTTTCTTTTTTAATTAAATTCAATGCAGAACCTTCATTATACCATTTAATCTGTCCTTTATTATACGTGTGATTTGCAAGGATAATATCTTTATTTCCATCAGTATGAATAACTTCTAATTTTAAAGGCTTTCTGGGAGCAAACTCATTTAGGTCTATAAAGTTAAACGTATCATCTTCCTGAATTAAATCGTAATCGTTTTCGTCAGCAAATGTTAAGCCCAACATTCCTTGTTTTTTTAGGTTTGTTTCATGAATACGAGCAAATGATTTTACCAATATTGCGGCAACACCCAAATGGCGAGGCTCCATTGCAGCGTGTTCTCTAGAAGAACCTTCGCCGTAATTATGGTCGCCAACAACAACTGTTCTTATTCCCGCTTCTTTATATGCTCTTTGTGTTTTTGGCACAGCATCGTATTCTCTATTCAGCTGGCTTTTTACAAAGTTTATTTTCATATTAAACGCATTTACCGCTCCAATTAAGCAGTTATTGGAAATATTGTCCAAATGTCCTCTGTATCTCAACCAGGGTCCAGCCATAGAAATATGGTCAGTAGTACATTTTCCATGAGTTTTTATCAACAATTTTAAACCGTTAAGATTATTTCCCAGCGGAATAAATGGAGTTAATAAATTTAAACGCTCTGAATCTGGATTTACAACAATATCTATATGACTTCCGTCTTCTTCAGGTGCTAAATAACCTGCGTCTTCTACTGCAAAGCCTTTTGGTGGCAATTCCCAACCTGTTGGCTCTTCTAACATTACTTTCTCTCCATTTTCGTTGATTAGAGAATCTGTTAGAGGATTAAAATCTAATCTTCCCGCTATTGATATAGCTGCAACCATTTCTGGTGATGCCACAAACGCGTGTGTATTTGGATTTCCATCTGCACGTTTTGGAAAATTTCTGTTGAAAGAATGAATAATCGTATTTTTTTCTTCTTTATTTGCTCCTTTTCTGTCCCATTGTCCGATACACGGACCACAGGCGTTTGTGAATATTTTAGCGTCTAAATTCTCAAATACTTCCAAAATACCATCTCTGTCTGCTGTGTAACGGACTTGCTCTGAACCCGGATTAATACCGAGCTCTGATTTTGTTTTTAGCCCTTTATCAACTGCCTGCTGTGCAATAGATGCCGCTCTTGATAAATCTTCATAAGAGGAATTTGTACAAGAACCTATCAATCCCCATTCAACTTTTAATGGCCAGCCGTTAGTTTCAGCTTTTTCTGTCATTAACCCAACCTCTGTGGCTAAATCTGGAGTGAATGGACCGTTTAAATGTGGCATTAATTCTGATAAATTAATTTCTATAACTTGGTCAAAATATTTCTCTGGATTTGCGTAAACTTCTGCATCTCCTGTCAAATAATCTTTTATTTCATTTGCGGCATCGGCAACGTCATTTCTATCGGTAGCACGTAGATAACGTACCATAGATTTGTCATAACCAAAAGTGGAAGTTGTAGCTCCTATTTCAGCACCCATATTACAAATTGTGCCTTTACCAGTACAGGACATAGAGATTGCTCCTTCTCCAAAATACTCTACAATTGCTCCTGTTCCTCCTTTTGCAGAAACAATTCCTGCTACTTTTAGAATTACATCTTTTGGAGCAGTCCAACCAGATAGTTTTCCAGTTAATTTTACACCAATTAATTTTGGAAACTTTAATTCCCAAGGCATTCCTGCCATTACATCAACAGCATCAGCTCCTCCAACTCCAATAGCAACCATTGCTAATCCGCCAGCGTTTACGGTATGAGAATCGGTTCCAATCATCATTCCTCCGGGAAAGGCATAATTTTCCAATATAACTTGATGGATAATTCCTGCTCCGGGTTTCCAAAAGCCAATTCCATATTTATTAGAGACAGATTCTAAGAAGCTAAAAACTTCGTTACTATTATTTAGAGCGGTTTGCAGGTCTTTTCCTGCTCCTACTTTGGCTTGGATTAAATGGTCGCAATGTACGGTTGTTGGCACTGCTACATTTTTTTTACCCGCTTGCATAAATTGCAATAATGCCATTTGGGCTGTTGCATCTTGGCAGGCAATTCTATCCGGTGCAAAATTTACGTAATCTTTTCCTCTATAAAATGCTTTATCAGGGCTTCCGTCCCAAAGGTGTGTGTATAAAACCTTCTCTGCAAGAGTTAGTGACTTTCCTGTAATTTCACGAGCCTTGTCCACTCGTTCAACTACTTTGGAATAAACCGACTTAATCATATCAATGTCAAAAGCCATATTTATAATAATTTAAATTTATGGGCTACGAAGTTACGATTTTATATCTATTACTGTGAAAAATAAGTGAAAAGTTATTGAATCGTTGAATTTTCAAACTTCTAAAAGCTATCAGAAGTTTTGTAGGCGTCTATAACTGCCAGCTCTCCTTCTTTACCTTTTATAGAGTTGCCGTGTTCCATCCCTAATATTCCGTCAAACCCTTTGGAATGGATATGTTTGAATATATTTTTATAGTTAATTTCTCCTGAAGTTGGTTCGTTTCTTCCCGGATTATCTCCAATTTGAAAATAGGCAATTTCATCCCAAGCCATATTTATATTTGGTATGATATTTCCTTCTTGAATTTGTTGATGGTAAATATCAAATAATATTTTACACGAAGGACTTCCTACGGCTTTACATACTTGAAATGCCTGGGGTATTTTAGTTAAAAACAAACCTGGATGGTTTTGAAAATTTAAGGGTTCCAGCACCATAATCAGTTGGTGTTTTTCCAATATATCAGACGCAAACTTAAGAGATTCTATAACATTTGCTGTTTGATACCCCATATCTTTTCTTAAATCTACATGTCCTGGGACAACAGTCATCCATTTTGCATTTACACGCTTGGCAACGGTTACTGATTCTTCAATCTGTTGTAAAAACTCCTTTCTAAAACTGTTTTTGCCACTTGCTAAATTCGGCTCTTTCCAATAGATTTTATGAGCGACAAAAACCCCCATAGTCATATTTCTTTTGACCATAGTCTGTGCCATTTTTTCTTGCATAGCAATAGAACGTCCTTTCATTCCATTGTCTTCAAAAGCAGTAAAACCGCTATCTGCCATAAAATTTAATTGATCAACAGGGTCATTACCCGCATGATTTCTAAACATCCCCAAATGAGGTGCATATTTCAATTGAAACTTATGTTTTCCTAGCGATTCATCTTTACTTGAATTATTCATAGCATACATATCAGGGATACTTAATCCTAACAAGGAAGCCGCAGCAGTGCTTTTTATAAAACTTCTTCTTTTCATATTTCTAAAAATTATTTTGATTTACCAATTGCATATTTAATACCACCCAATATATGTTTTAAAAACGTGGTGTTTGTGTAACTCTCTTTCGTATGTCCTAATCCTGTATAGAAGATACGTCCTCCGTCATATTTATGATACCAAGCGATAGGATGATTTTTGCCATTCTTACCTCCAGAATAAGAACTTTCATCTAATTCCATCAATACATTTATGTTATTATTAATTTCTTTATAATTGTACCATTCGTCAAATTTCACCCATTTATCACCTAAAAATTCCGTTGACAAATGTTTTTTATCCACCACATTAATAGATGCTTTTTGTTGATGCGGATGATCCATAAAATATGCTCCAACCATTTTTCCGTACCAAGACCAATTGTATTCAGTATTTGTGGCAGAATGTATTCCTACATATCCACCTCCTTTATGAATGTATTTCTTAAAGGCTTTTTGTTGATTTTTGGTAAAAACATTTCCCGTAGTACTTAAAAATATAACCGCCTTGTATTTTTTTAGATCTGCTACAAATACATCTGAATCTTCTGTAGCATCTACTACAAAATTATTTTCTTTGCCTAATTTCTTAATCGCTCTAATCCCGTCTTCAATACTTTGGTGACGGTATCCTTCTGTTTTAGAAAAGATGAGTACTTTATCTTTTCTTTGAGCATTTGCTGAACAAATAATAAAAATAAAAAGGACTATTATTTTTATTTGCTTCATAATTTTTAATAAAATTTCGTCTTCCCCGGTACAGGAACTGGATAATTACCAGACTCATCTCTAATTGTAGGTGGAATTGAATTAAATGATAGAGCATCTTCGTCAGGCACTAATGTATAGTTTGAAGCCATTGCATCTTTCCAAGTAATTTCCTGACCTGAATAGGTTGCCATTCTTCCCATAATAGCTGCCATAGTGCTTTTTGCGCCATATTCTGCATTGTTAATCATTCCTCCATTACGTATGGAAGCAAATAATCTATTATGCTCGGCTTGGTATGGATTTATATCGCCCTCATTATTGTGTGAATATATTTCTTTTCCGTCATATGTTTCTAGCACCGCATTACCTCCTCCATCTGTATAGGAGGTTCCTAAAGCGCCTTGAAAAATCTCATCTACTCTGTTTTTACATCCGCGTATATGCCTACACTGACTTGAGATTATAACTTTATTGGCATATTCAAATTCAACTGCGTGGTGATCAAATATTTCTCCATTATCAATTCCTTTACGTACTTCTCTTCCACCGCTTCCCGTTGCCTTTATAGGATAATCTCCCACAAACCAATTGGCTACATCAATATTATGCACATGTTGTTCCAAAATATGGTCTCCACATATCCAATTAAAATAATACCAATTTCTCATTTGATATTCCATTTCTGTCATATTTGCTTGTCTGGGTCTTACCCAAACTCCTCCTCCATTCCAATATACCTGACCAGAAACAATATTCCCTATGGCACCTTTCTGAATACGTTTATATGCTTCCAGATAGCTTGCTTGGTAATGCCTTTGTAAACCGACAACAACATTTAAGTTTTTCTCTTTGGCTAATTTGGCTGCATTTAATACTTTTTTGATTCCCGCTACATCCGTTGCAAGTGGTTTTTCCATAAAAACATGCTTCCCTTGAGAGATTGCATATTCAAAATGCTGCGGTCTAAATCCCGGTGGCGTTGTTAAAATCACCACATCTGCTTCATCTATAGCTTTTTTATACGAGCCAAAACCCACAAATTTTTTAGATTTATTTACAGAAATTCTATCTTTGTCAAATATTTTAGAAAGGCTCTCAAAAGACTTTTCTAAATTATCTTCAAACGCATCAGCCATCGCTACCAATTTCACATTTTCGTCTGCCCTTAATGCCTGCGAAACAGCTCCAGTACCTCTGCCTCCACAGCCAACAATAGCTAACTTTAGCGTTTTTTCTTTCTTGAACACAGGTGTAGCTGCTAATAATGAGGGCATTATTAATGCTCCTCCTGCTAATAATGACGACCCTTTTACAAAGTCTCGTCTAGAAAAATTACTCTTTTTTGATTTCATAATATATAAAAATTTAATTAATTAATTCCGTAATCTGTTATGGCTTCTATCCAATATTTTTTAATCTCTTTTTTTGAAGGCTGAATTTTAGGTCTTACAATACGAAACCCTACAAAAGACGCGTCTGTAAACCACCAATCGCTTTTAGGAATTTGCGGGTCTCTTTGTTTCCATTTTGCATTTGATGCTTTTCTATAAGTACAACATAATTTATCTGCTGTATCTTTCCAAGAACCTCCTCTTGTAACACGAGGATATAAATTTGACGGCACATTCCAAGGGTTTCTTTTCGGTGAATTTGCATAATAAGTTTCACTGTATTGATCTAATACCCATTCAGAAACATTTCCTAACAAATCGTGAACACCTAAGTTATTTGGAAGTTTTGTTCCTGTTTTTTTATACGCCTTTCTTGAGTTTCTTTTAAACCATGCTACTTTAGCTATATTGGGAATGGCATCTGTCTTACCTTTCTTACAAACATACTCCCATTCAGCTTCTGTCGGCAGGCGGTAAAATATTCCTGTCTTTGATGTCAACCATTTGCAATACATAATTGCGGCATACTGCGTCATATTAATCGCTGGAAAATTGCCTTTTCCCATACCAAAACTCATTTCAACGTAAGGAGTTGTTGCCCCTGTAACTCCGTCAATACCCAATTCTTGTAACTCTGAAGGTTTTTTAAATTGTGACGGTGTGAACTTTCCAAAAACAAAAGCATCGTATTGTTCCCATGTAACTTCATATTTTCCCATCCAAAAGTCATCTACCTGAACTTTATGGCTCGGCTTTTCATCTTTTTTCCTCGATGTATCATTCGCATTTGCTCCCATTAAAAATTCACCGCCAGAAACCGCTATCATTTCAAACAGAAAAGTTTCGTTATTAACCCCTTGTTTGTAATTGCTAAATCCTTGGGCGTTTGTATTTTTACAAAGGACACCAACAAATAGGAACAAAATAAAACTGTTTTTAAAAAAATTTATCATTACAATTCTAATATCTCAATATTTTTAAATTCGCAAGGATGACTTTCGCTCTGTAAGGAGATAAACCCTTTCTTCAACGGCTCTCCTTCTCTATCTTTCCAATATTTTTTATTAGCATCTACGTCTCCTCCAATTTGTGGTTTGTAATACGTAAAAACATTCTCTCCGTTAATTTTATGTTTTATGATAGAATCGTTCCTGACTTCTATTTCCAATTTGACCCATTGGTCTCCGTGAAATGTTTTTGAAGTTGAGCTAAAACAATGACCTGTAACTATATCTTTCTTTAAAACAATGTGAGTTCCCGGGGTACATACGTTTCCCGTAGGTCTATCACTACTTCCGAGACCTCCTAATAATTGCACCTCTATCGATACCGGAAAACTTTGATTTAGTCCCATATTTTTTGGGTCTTCACAATGAATCATAACTCCGCTGTTACGTTTAGCCCATCCTGCACCGTCTTTAATTTGTTTTCCTGTAAACCTGTATTCCAGTCGCATCTTATAATTTGAATACACCTTATTGTAAAAAATATGTCCAAATGAGGAGTTAAAAGTATCATCATATTCATCATAATTTACTTTTATAACTCCATCTTCAACTCTAAATGTATTTTTGTAATTCTCACCGACAGGTTGTCCTTTAATTTTTACAATCCAACCGTCTAAATTTTTCCCATTAAAAATCTGTGTCCATTTACCATTTACATCTTTTTCGCTTTCTTTTTGCAAATTTTTATAACTGTACAAACAAATAATTACTAAAAATGCTATCAATATTATTTTTCTTAATTTCATAATTACTATTTTATAATGACCACGCGTTTCCTATTTCTTCAAGTGGGATACATCCATTATAAACTCCAGGATTAGGGTCATAATTCAGTACTTCTTCTCCAATCTTTTCTGAAGTATAATATCCGAACAAGGTGTAATATCTAATGGAAAGTAAAAATTTATACAACAAATAAGAGTCTATATCATCTCTTGAAACTTTATTTATTTTAATCTTTTGCCGGAGTAATATTTCTTGTGTTTCATCTTCTGAAATATCAAAATAAACGGCAAATAACTTTTCAAAATCTTGTTTCTTTCCTTCTAAAACTGGTACGTCAAACATTTTCGTGAACTTTTCAATGAATATTTTAGCTCCATTTTTAAATAACTTTTGATTGGATTCCTTTTCAATATCTTTATACATCATATCTAAAAACTGCGGGACATTAACGTCTAATGCTCCTGGCGTATCGGTAGATGGTAATATAATATCTACCAAGTGCGTTACTATATATTTTTCTTCAGCAGATAAAAATACGGGGGTCCACATTTTAGCCTCTGATGTACACGAGGCTAATATCTTAAGCAAAGTGGGTGCTGCAACAACATAGCCCAAGCTCATTGTCAGGTTTTTTAAAGCGACTCTTCTGTTCATAATCTTAACTATTTTTATTTTTAAATTCTGTTACTGCATAATTTACGGCTCTCGCTGTGAGTGCCATATAAGTTAACGACGGGTTTTGACAAGCAGAAGAAGTCATACAAGCTCCGTCAGTTACGTATACATTGGGTACGGCGTGTATTTGGTTGTGTTTGTTTAACACTGAAGTTTTAGGGTCTTTCCCCATTCTTGCAGTACCCATTTCGTGAATACCAAGACCTGGAGCGGCTTCTTTTTCATATCCTCTAACGTTTTTATAGCCCGCAGCTTTTAAAATATCTATTGCCTGCTTCTTCATATCGGCTCTCATTTTTATTTCATTTTCTTTATAGGATACATCAAAATCTACAGTTGGTAGGCCCCACTCATCTAAATCATTATAATTTAATGACATTTTATTTTCGTGGTATGGCAGACATTCTCCAAATCCTGTCATTCCAACGCTCCATATCCCCGGCTTTAAAAGCTCTTTTTTTAGCTCTTTTCCGTAACTCATTTCTGAAACAGCTCTACTCCAATTAGTTCTGCTTGCTCCTCCCTGATAACCATAACCACGAATAAAATCCGTTTCCCCACTGTTTTTATCTATATTTCTGAAGCGTGGAATATAAAATCCGTTTGGTCTTCTTCCTTTGTAATAAGAATTTTTAAAGCTATCGACTTTTGCAGAGGCACCGACTTGAAAATGATGGTCCATTATATTATGTCCTAATTCTCCGCTATCATTACCCATTCCATCTGGAAACCGCTTTGATTTAGATTGCATCAAAATACTTGCTGTCCCAACAGTTGATGCACAGACAAAAATTATATCTGCTTTAAAGAATATTTTCTCTTTGGTAAGTGCGTCTATAACACGTACTCCTGAAGCTAAACCTGATTTTTCATCATATGCAATTTCATAAGCGATAGAGTTTGGACGCAGAGTCATATTACCTGTTCTTTCTGCTGCGGGCAAAGTTGATGAATTACTACTAAAATAACCGCCAAATGGACAACCACGCACGCATCTATTTCTGTACTGACAGTTAGACCTTCCTTCATGCATAGCATTCCCGGTTTTATGGGCAACTCTACCAATCATTAGCATTCTATCGTTAAAGTTATCTTCTATTTTTTTTTGTAAATCCTTTTCCACACAATTCAACTCCATAGGGTCTGATAATTTCCCGTCTGGCAATTGTGCAAGCCCCACGTTTTTTCCTGACACACCTATAAACTCTTCAACTTTATCGTACCATGGGGCAACGTCGTTGTAACGTATAGGCCAATCTACTCCATGCCCGTCAATTTTGTTTGCTTTAAAATCCATTTCACTCCATCTATAAGACTGCCTTCCCCACATTATAGATCTACCGCCAACATGATATCCTCTCATCCAGTCAAACCTTTTAGTTTCATGATAAGGGTGCTTAATATCATCTACAAACCAATGCCTGCTTGTTGGTGCTGTAGTGTATCCTGTTCTGCTCTGTTTTTTTTGTCTTAGTAAATCTTTAGGGTTTTGTCTTCCTCTGTGTTTAAAATCCCAAGGATCCATATGCATAGTTGGGTAATCTTGAATGTGTTTTATCATTCTCCCTCTCTCGAGTACCAATGTTTTTAAGTTGCCCTCGCAAAGTTCTTTTGCAGCCCAACCACCGGAAATTCCAGTTCCAATTACGATTGCGTCATAATTTTCTGATATTATTTTACTCATTATAAATATGTTGTTTAAATTACGTTTTAATAAAATATTCTACTTCTGCAAACTATCAATATTATTCTAAATTATATCTGTCAATTAAATATTTTCCCACTCTTCCATCATAATCTTTAGCATTCATATTTTTTATAATCTTTTTAATCGTTGGGGTAGCAAATTTTACTAAATCTCCACCAATTGCTTCCAAGCTATTCATAGCATGTAGGCGTACCATTTGATTTTTATCTTGTAATGCTTCAACTATAATGGACTCAGGCAAACCACGCTCACCCAAACCATAAAGAGCTTCAGCAGCAGTGATTCGCACGTCAACAGACTTATCTTCCAATAAGTTTACTAAATCATTTTTGGCAATTGCAGCATCTTTACCAAGAATTAGACAACCCGTAGCACTCCAATATCTTACAACAGGATTTTTATCATGCATAAAGCTAATAATTTCTTCTAACTTATTTTTATCTCGCATGGTAGATATATCTGCTACGTATTTTACTTTTTTATAATCATACGCATCAGAATTAATATAATCGAATATCAATTGTTTATCATTTATGGAAGATAATTTTCCTTCGGGTATTAAGCCAGAATCATTAGTTGTTTCCATCCAATTACTGGTTTCTTTTTGCATTCTTTTAAGAATTTTGGCATACTCAGGGTTATTAGCTAAATTATTAATCTCCCAAGGATCAATGGTTACATCATAAAGTTCTTCACTAGGCTTTTCATTCCAAAAAATACTTTGTGGTGCATTACACTTTCCTAATTTATAAATTTCTTCCCACGATCTACATGAAGGGGCTTTCCATAAATATCCTAGATGTTGACCATAAATTCTATGAGGCATATAATTTTTAATATATCTATACTGCTTGTCTCTTATAGCTCTTACTTTATCAAACTTTTCATCCATTCTATCTCTAAACAAATGAACATAATTGCGTGGTTTGGCTTGTTGATTGCCTAAAAAAGCTTGCCCTTGCATATAATCTGGAATTTCAATACCAGTAAGGCTTAACATAGTTGGTGCTAAATCTACAAAACTTACTAATCTATCTAATTGGGTGTTTGGCTTTGCAGTAGCTAAATGATTATATTTTTTAGGGAATCTCCATATCATTGGCACTCTGGTACCAGTTTCATAAACAAATCGTTTACTTCGTGCTAAAACCCCACCATGATCACTGTAATAGGCAATTATAGTATTATCTGCTAATCCTGCTTCTTCAAGTTCTTTAAGCAACAGAGCTACTTGCCCATCTAAATCTTCAATCTTGTCATAATATTGAGCCCAATCATGACGCATTTCTGGTGTGTCTGGGTGATAAGGCGGCAATATTACCTTTGCAGGATCATGTCGCAATTTGCTTTTGGGCTTAGTTTTATGAATTGAACTTTCATGACTAATACCTAAATTAAATACAGCAAAAAATGGTTGTCCTTTCTTTCTATTCTTATAATGTGCTTTATTTGATGACTCATCCCAAACACCATCTGGTTTATTTGTGTTATAATCTTCTTTGCTATGGTTAGTAGTATAGTACCCCACTTCCTTTAAATATTGAGGGAAAAATTTTACAGCTTTTGGAATTGCATATTTGCTGCGCATATTCTGTGTCCCTATTGAAGTTGGATAAACCCCAGTAATAATAGTTGACCTAGCTACAGCACATACAGGTGCATTAGCAAATGCGTTTTTATATAAAACTCCTTCCGATGCAAGTTTATCCAAGGTTGGTGTTGTAGCAAGTTCATCTCCATAACAGCCTAAATACGGGCTATTATCTTCGCTTACAATCCATAATATATTAGGCTGCACTATTACTGCTTGCATTTTTTTTTGAACGCATGATGTGCAAAACAAGAAAACTATGCACATAAAAAGTATAGGGTTAAAGTGTGTGTTTTTCATATTATAATCAAGAATTCATTATAGTTGGATAATCTTCGATGTGTTTTATTATTCTTCCTCTCTCTCAAGCACCAATGTTTTTAAGCTATTTTCACAAAGTTGTTTTGCAACCCAACCACCAGAAACTCCAGTTCCAATTGCGTCATAATTTTCTGATATTATTTTATTCATTTATACTATTATATAGAACATAAAAATATAAACAATAAAACTTCCGACGAAAGTATAAATTATTTTGTTAATAAACAAAAAACATTTATTTGGGGTACGGGTAGATTCGAGCATAGAGTTCAAGATTTAGGCATCTCTACTCATTAAACCAACACCTATTTTTTTTAGTTTATTTTTTGCATTGGTAGAAACCTGCATAGTTTCTAGTATAGAAAGGGCGATATTGGTATATATATTTATTTGATTTTTAACAGATTCAGCGATGCCGTTTTTTTTAAATATATTTTTTACGATTTTTATTTTGTTTAAATTATCAACGTTTTTTTCATTAAACATACGTATCAACGTTTCTTTATCGTTTTTGCTAGCAATCTCAAGTGATTTTAAGTATAAGTAAGTTTTTTTGTTCTCTATAATGTCTCCAGAAGCTTGTTTTCCAAACGTTTCAGGGCTTCCAAAGGTGTCTAAATAATCGTCTTGCAACTGAAAGGCAATCCCCAAATTTAAGCCAAAATTGTATATTTTTTGAGAATCATCTTGGTTTGCATTACTAACAATGGCTCCTATTTTTAACGCAGCTCCAATTAATACAGATGTTTTTAAAGAAATCATTTTTATATATTCTGATATTGTAACATCATTTCTGGTTTCAAAATCTATATCTAATTGTTGTCCTTCGCAAACTTCTAAAGCTGTTTTGCTAAACAATTTTACAACCTTTTGGAATACTGCCGAAGAATAGCTTTCAAAGTGTTGATAGGCTAATATCAGCATAGCATCACCAGATAAAATACCTGTATTTATGTTCCATTTCTCGTGTACAGTTTTTTTACCTCTGCGAAGCGGAGCGTCATCCATAATATCATCATGTATTAGTGTAAAACTATGAAATATTTCTATTGCAAAAGCAGCTGGGAGAGCCTTTTTATAATTAATAGAGAAGATAGACGCTGACATTAGTGTTAAGGCTGGTCGTATTCTTTTCCCGCCCAATTTCATAATATAGTCAATGGGTTCATAGAGATTATTAGGCTCTTTAATTAAATTTTTATCCTCTATGTATGATAAAAATTCTTCCTGAAATAATGTTAATTCCAATGTGTATTTTTTTTGTAAAAGTGAAATAAAGAAAAATTATCATGAATGTTTCATTTTGCTAAAGTACAATTATTTTTAAACAAGGAATATAGATAAAATATTGGTTGCTGGAGAGGAAGCTAAAAGAAAAGAAGCACAAGGTAAGAATTAAAAGAGTAAATTAGAACTTAGCCCTTATTTTTAAACAAGAAACGGAAGCAATATTGCTTATTGCTTCCGTTTTTCTAATATTTATACTTTTTAAAACCTGTATCCAACTCCTAATTGAAAGATATTAAATTTGAAAGACCCGCCACCAAAAACTTCTTCAGGAATTTCTGATTCTTTTAATCTATCTGTCAAACCAAAAGAATATCTTGCGGAAGCAAATAATTTGTTGCTAAAATCATAACCTGCACCTAAACCTATTCCTAATCCAAATTTATTTACACCGTCGTCTTCAGAATCTAAAATAAAATCAAATACTGGTCCTGATTGCACACTAAATTTATCAGAGATATAATACTTAATCATTATTGGTATAATTAATTCCTTTTGATCATCCTCTCCCTCTGCAAGTTGAGCAAAATTAATTTCAGATTGAATATTAAAATTATCTGAGATAGAAATATCAAGAATAAAACCTACAAAATAACCCCACTTATCAGACGAAATAGCCCCATCACCAAGATTAAATTTGGCTTCTAAATTATAGAGGCCTCCTGTTACCCCAAAATTTAATTTACTAATTGCTTCTTGAGAACTTACTGTAACTCCAAACGCCACCATAATGACGCATAATAATAATTTTTTCATAACAATTTTTTTTTATTTAGCTACAAATATATGAATAATATTTTTAAAACACCCGTTTTAAAAAAAATAATCATCAAAATAATTAGAATCAGAAATTAATTTCTAAATGTACCATTAAAATTTTAGTATAGCCCGAATAAATTAGGTGTAACTACGCTAACGCAACATTAAATAAAAAAACAAGAGCCTATTAAGTTTTTATATTTTCTCAATTTGCACAACTTATTGGAAAAGCGTAGTATTGCAAACCCCAAATAAAGATGCAATGCAAGACGGAAAAAACATATCAGAAGCAGAGAACCAAAAAATTATTGACAACAAAGAATTAAACATCTGGGAAGCGATAATTCCAGTTTTAATTTTAATGTGTTTGTTGGCGTATAATATTTTTTATCGAGACGGAGCTTGGTTTGGCAATTATTCTAACCAATATATTTTATTAATTGGAGGTCTAATAGCAACAGCAGTTGGTTTATTTAACAAGGTGAAAGTCAGGGTAATGCTATTAGAAGTATGGGAGAACTGGAGAAGTGTTTTTATACCTATTATGATTTTACTTTTAGTCGGTGCATTGGCAGGAACTTGGTTGGTCAGCGGTATTATTCCTGCAATGGTTTATTATGGATTACAAGTATTAAGTCCCGAAATATTTTTACCAGCATCAGTAATTATTGCTTCCATCATCTCAATCGCAACAGGAAGCTCTTGGACAACCTCCGCAACAGTTGGTATTGCATTGGTAGGAATTGGGAGTGCGTTAGGAATTCACACTGGAATGATTGCTGGAGCCGTAATTTCAGGAGCATATTTTGGAGATAAAATGTCGCCTCTAAGCGATACTACAAATTTAGCACCGGCAATGGCAGGAACCGATTTATTTACGCATATAAAATATATGGCTTACACCACGGTTCCGACGATTATAATCACATTAATTGTATTTACTATATTAGGTTTTACTATTGATACAACGGGAACCTCTGATGTAAGTGGGTTATTGGAAACTATAAAAGATACATTCAATATTACACCTTGGTTGTTTGTAGTTCCGGGATTTGTAATTGCTCTAATTCTGCTGAAAACAAAGCCATTGATTGCTTTAGGCGTTGGAGTTATGTTAGCGATTATATTTGCATTTATCTTTCAGTCTGATGTATTGAAAACCATATCAACATCAAAATTTCAATCGATTGTAAACGCCATTTTTATAAATACTGAAATTAAAACAGACGTAGAAACTCTTACCAAATTATTCAGCTCTGGAGGAATGAAAGGAATGTTGTGGACTATACTTTTAATTGTCTGTGCTATGGTTTTCGGTGGCGTTATGGATGCTATCGGAGCATTATCTAGAATTACAAAAGAATTACTAAAACTGGCGAGTTCTGTCTTTGGATTATTTGTGAATACAGTAATTAGCTGTTTAGGATTAAATGTCGTAGCCTCCGACCAATATTTAGCATTAGTAATTCCCGGAAAAATGTTTAAAAAAGCGTTTGAAGACAGAGATTTAGCTCCCGAAAACTTGAGTAGAACCTTAGAAGATTCCGGAACGGTAACGTCTGTTTTAATTCCTTGGAATACTTGCGGAGCATATCAATCAAGCGTTTTGGGAGTAGAAGTAGGAGAGTACTTTTTCTATGCCGTATTCAATTATTTAAGCCCGTTTATGACATTACTGTTTGCCGCTTTCAAAATTAAAATTAGACAACTTATTAAAAAATAGAAACGGATTAATTACGAATTACGATTGAACAATTTGATAATTCAACGATTAAACTTTAATTCGTAATTCAAAAATAGTAATTATTTCCTTGTGATGATTTTTCTTAAAAAAATACTAAATTTTTATATTAATTCGAGTATTCACGCTGCTTTGGCAGTATATTCATTGGTGAGAATTACCGAGCTGTACTTTGAATTACCGTATAATGAACCCTTAGATTATTTTATTTTCTACGGAACTATTTCTGGGTATAATTATATAAAATACGCAGGTATAGCCAAGCTACACCATAGAAGCCTTACGGATTCATTAAAAATAATTCAAATATTTTCTGTTTTTAGCTTTTTTGCCACTATCTATTATAGCAGTTTACTTTCCAAAGAAATTTTATATTTTTTTATCCCGTTTTTGTTGCTAACACTTCTGTATGAAATTCCATTTTTGAGAGAAAAGAAAATAAATTTAAGAAGCATTAAGTTGTTTAAGATATTTATAATCAGTGCTGTATGGTCTGGAGTAACAGTTTTATTACCGTTAATATCCACAGAAATTGAATTAGACAAATCAATTATACTTATATTTTTACAACGATTTTTGTTTGTAGTTGCTTTGACGCTTCCATTTGATATTAGAGACATTATATTTGATGAAGATTCACTAAAAACCATTCCTCAATTAATTGGAATTAGTAGTGCCAAAAAATTAGGATTTGTGTTTTTGATGTTTGCTCTTGTAATAGAATTTACTGTGTGGTCTGACTCAAATTTTAAGAATATTTTTTTAGGAATTGTTTTATTATTGTTATTATTTCTGATGAGAGCAACAACAAAACAATCCAAATATTACAGCTCCTTTTGGGTGGAAGCATTGCCTATTTTTTGGTTTATTGCTCTTTTAGTAGTGAATTATGAATTGAAAATTAAGCAATAGACAATTAGGCAAAAGGCAATCAGCTAATGGCTTTTGGCTAACGACTAATAACCTAAAATTGAAAGTAAACAACGAGCAACCGACAATTTACTGACAACCAAGAGCAATTAAATGATATAATTTTAGTATTTTTGCTGTCAAGTTATGAGTATATATTTTTTATTTATTGGAGGTCCAGAAATTATTGTGATAGGACTTATAGTAGTTATGCTGTTTGGTGCTGACAAAATTCCTGAAATTGCCCGTGGCTTAGGAAAAGGTATGCGTCAATTAAAGGACGCTACTAATGATATCAAAAAAGAAATTAACGATACCGCAAAAAAGAAAGGAATCGATACAGATATTACAAAAAATATCACTTCAAAAATAAACAAAGTGAAAGAAGATATTGACGATTTTACTGGGTCAGTAAAACGAAATATATAATACCCAAATTTTATGGTTTGACAAACAAGATAATTACGAATTTTGAATTACAAATTAAGCCTGAAAACTGATCACTGAATACCGAATACTGAAAACTTGTTTCCACCAACCATTTAAAAGCCTTATGAAAATTTTTCTGGACTTGCCACTACATGATAACGAGGGTCGTCAATAGCCTCCTCTATAATTCCAAAAAAAATCGGGCTAGCCTTATATAATAACAGTTTACATTCCTCGCTGAGATGTTTTAATGTTATTTTTTTACCTGCTTCTTTATATTTTTCTACCAATGTAAAAATAGCTTCAATCCCAGAATGATCGCTAACTCGAGATTCTATAAAATCTATCTCAATTGTATCAGGATCATTTTTTATATCAAACTTATTATTGAAACCCGAGATAGAACCAAAAAATAACGGTCCCCAAATTTTATATACTTTGGTTCCGTCTTCTCTGATATGTTTTCTAGCTCTAATTCTTTTGGCATTTTCCCACGAAAACACCAAAGCACTAACAATTACACCAACAATTACAGCAATAGCTAAATCAAAAATGACAGTCAATGAAGAAACTAAAATCAACACAAAAATATCTGTTTTTGGTACTTTATTGATAATTCTAAAACTACTCCACGCAAAGGTCCCCGCAACTACCATAAACATCACTCCGACTAAGGCTGCAATCGGCACTTGCTCTATATAGGAAGATGCAAATACGATAAATATTAATAACATTGAAGCTGCTACAATCCCAGATAATCTACCTCTACCGCCGCCTTTAATATTGATGATAGACTGTCCAATCATTGCACAACCTCCCATTCCGCCAAACAATCCTGTGATAATATTTGCACTTCCTTGTGCCACACATTCTTTATTAGAGTCTCCTCTGGTTTCTGTCAAATCATCAATTAAATTTAAGGTCATTAAGGATTCTATCAATCCGATTGCCGCCAAAATTAAGGCATACGGAAAAATAAATTTTAAGGTTGAAAAATTCATTGGTATTTTAGAAAATGTTTCTAAATGGATAATTGGCAACCCACCTTTTAAGCCTTCTCCTCCGCCATCTCTTATAAATGAACCTACGGTTGCCACATCTAAATTTGAGAATATTACAATTCCAGTAACTACTAAAATTCCGATTAAGGCTTCCGGTAATTTTTTAGTGATTTTTATTCTCGGCAAAGACCACATAATTAACATTGTTAAGCTCACCAAACCAATCATATACCACAAACTATTTCCTTCTAACCAAACTTTTTCTCCATTTATGGTTTTAGTAAATAATCCTAATTGAGACAAGAAAATTACAATAGCTAATCCATTTACAAAACCCATCATTACAGGGTGTGGAATTAGTCGGACAAATTTACCGAGTTTAAAAATTCCTGCACAAATTTGAATAAAGCCCATTAAAATTACAGTAGCAAACAAATAATATAAGCCTAAGTTTTCTCCTTCTGCTCCCATCGTATTTCCTTCGCTTACCAAACTAACCATAACAACTGCCAACGCCCCTGTTGCCCCAGAAATCATACCCGGCCTGCCACCAAAAACAGAAGTAATCAAGCCTACCATAAAAGCAGCGTAAAGTCCAACCAAAGGATCTACTCCTGCAACAAACGCAAAGGCAACAGCCTCAGGAACCAAAGCCAATGCCACTGTTATACCAGACAATATGTCATTTTTCACGTTTTTCACTCTTTTTCTGATAAGTTCTGTCATAATTTTTACTGTTTTTTAGAAGTTGGCGAAGGTAGTATTTATTTTAAACTTGCAAGTTTTGGATAAAACAATATATTTCAAAAAAATAATACAAGCTGTAATACTAAATAGTTGAATTGTTCAATCGTAATTCAAAAATAGTAATTAATTTACACAATATTTTGTGGTCAATTTTATATACCTTACATTTGTATAAAATTTGCGTGATGAAAAATATCTTTCCTTTATTATTTATTTGTTTTTTAACAACAACTTTATCTTCTCAGACAAAAGCAAACAGTCCCAAATTCAAATTTGAAAAAGAAATAATTGACTACGGCAAGATTGTCCAAAACTCTAATCGGTTTAGAACCTTTGTCTTTACTAATGTGGGGAAAGAGCCTCTTATAATAGAGAAAATCAGATCTTCCTGTGGCTGTACAATACCTAAAAACCCCGAAGAACCTATTATGCCCGGAGAAAAAAGCGAAATTAAAGTTTCTTATGATACTAGCAGATTAGGTGGATTTTCTAAGTCTATTACTATCTTTTCTAACGCCAAAAATGAAAGAAAAGTAATAAGAATTAAAGGATATGTTACTAAAAAAACATCAGTAGTTGTCAAGGATAAGAGTATGCTTGATGATAATTCTATCTAATACAATTTAACCGCAAAACGATTTTTGAATTACGGTTTACAAATCGGAATAATATCAATTTAACAATGATTTCTATAAATCGTATTAGCATCAGCTCTTTGTAAAGATAAGGCGAGTACAGTTTTTATCCATTGTGTAGAATCATTGAACATATCTTTTATCTTCTGCCAATTCAAATATCTCTGTATATATTTTGTTGATACCCCTTTTAGATTGTGGTTAAAGAAGCTTTTCATTCTGCTGTGCAAACTATTAATGTGCTGAATGTGATAATCACCTTTTATCATTTCCCCCTTTACTGGCATTTAAAACATGGTGTTTAATGGGTAGATTCAACTCCCAAGTGCAAGTTTTTATTTTGGCAGATATATTAGATAAAAAACATCTGTTAGGGCTTGTGAAAAACCTATTCACTTTTATTTATTATTATTCCCTTAAATCCGCAAGCTAAAAATTAGGTTTATATTTTTATGTTTAGTAGTCAATTTTAGGTTAAAAGTTCCTTTTAGAGGTTCATATTTCTCTCTGAAAGCACAAATTTGAGTGACTAATATGTTGAGTCAGTATTATTTTTTATGTCACTACGAGTATTTATATAACAGAATTAGCCTCTGATTTCAATATGCTGATTATCAGTGAATTATGTTTTTAAGGTAAATGTACCTATCCCTTGAAGTATTATTTATTTTATTTTTTATTACAGGCAACTCCTATTAATTGATTTTTAAGCGAATCCTTTCTTATTTCAAAAATATTAAAATTTTAGAAATAGTTTTAGTTTTTTGTAATTTCAATCATTTTTTTGTTAACTAATTCATTATCAATAACATACATGTTTTGTGTTTATCAATTGGGCATAGTTATCCCATCTAACCTTGTAACTTGTTCATATCTAAACAGGTTGTAGGTAAGATTTACTAGCCCAACAAACCCTACGGCTCGTTTTATTCCTATTGAGTTTATTCATGCTCTGCTCCATAAAACCAAATACATGTTCTACTCGTGCTCTTGTTCTTGATTTTTCTTGATTTGATTCTTTTTGTGCCTCTGTCAATGGTTTGTTCTTATATCCTTTTTCATTTATTTTGTTATTTGCCTCGTATTTTTTAATTGTTTTTTCCTGCTCTTCTCCAGTATAGGCACTGTCTGCCCAAAGGTCTTGACCTTTGTCCTTCTCGGTCAATAACTCGTCTAATGTTTGAGAGTCGTGTACCGAAGCATCTGTCGTTGTATAAGTGTCAATAAATTTGTGCTTGTTATCAACCTTTGCATGGTTTTTATATCCATAGTGTGTTTCGTTGTTCTTTTTTGTCCAACGAGCATCTACATCTTTTTGACGTTTTTTATTAGGTTGTTTATCCCAATCTTTGGGAGTTTTACCTTCTTTTATTTCTTTGTTCTTTTCTTTGCTATTGCGCTGTCTTGGTGCTTCTACAAAACTTGCGTCAATGATTTTTCCTTGATGTGCTATTAATCCATAACGTTCCAATAGAGTGGTAAATCTTTCAAATAACTCTTTTTCAAGTCCTTTTTTTATCAGCTTATTTCTAAAATCCCAAACAGTCTTTTCGTCGGGAACTTTGTCATTTAAAGATAATCCCAGAAAACGACAAAATGTCAATCTATCCAATATTTGATATTCTATTTGAGAATCGCTCAAATTATAATAGCGCTGTAGTATCAATATTTTAAACATCAATAGAGGGTCATATCGTTTTGGACCAGAATTAACCATTCTCTTTTTGTGTATTTTCTCAACTGTTTCTCGAAAATACTCCCATTCCACCACTTTATTCAATCGCTCTAATGGGTCTCCTTGTTTACTGAGTTTCTCAAGCCTATAACTCTCTGAAAATAAGAAAGTTGTATTAAGTGTCTTGTATTTATTCATATTTCAAAGTTACAACTAATTATTTGATTTTCAAAATGTTAATTGTAGAGGTTGCCTTTAGTACATTATATCCAAGTCCTATTTTCCCAGTATCTCCGTTCCTTACAAATTCTAAGCCTTCCATATGTTTGGCATGTTTTTTACTGATATCCGTGCCGTCCATAATAATAAAATCATCTTTTGAAATACTATTTTTAACATTATTTAGATGATTATGAGAAACCTTTGATGCAAAATCACTCTTTAGATACTGTGAAGACAAGCGTTTTGCAACATCTTTTAATTTCAAAGTCTCTCTAAGAGATGCTGCTATTTAATTCACAAATACAGTTTTAGACTTTAATATGCCTAATACCATTTCTTTTAAACAACGTGTTTCTGGCTTACTCATATCTACGGTAGAAGAAAAATAATCAGATAATTGGATTTGTATCTTTTTTGTTAGTAACTTGTTCATCGAACTGTTTTTAAATTATGTGTTTTATATTACGACAGCAAGATACGAATTTTTAAACAGTTTTTCAGCTTTATTTTGACCTAAATTGTCAGTAAAATCAACGCCTGAGAAACTATTAAATGTATTTTTCGGGGGATGGCTAAATGAAAAACAGATACAAATGGTTCGGTAAAAAAGAGTATTGTATGATACTAACTTCAGAATTAAAAGATAAGTTTTTGTGGTAAAATATTAATGGAGTTGTTAGTTGTCGGTTGCTCTCCAACAACTTTTCATTCGTAATTTATTTATTGCTTGAATCTACCCATAAACATTTTGTGGTTAAATTTGGTATTAAATTATTTTTTTTTTTTACCTTTGGCTCCGTAATTAAATTTTATTTATATGAAAAAACTAGCATTGCATTGGAGAATCCTATTAGGAATGGTACTTGGAGTAATTTTTGCTTTGGTGATGACCAATTTCGATTTTGGAAAAGGCTTTATTCAAGACTGGATAAAACCCTTTGGAAAAATATTTATAAACTCTTTAAAATTAATAGCAATACCGCTAATTCTGGCAGCTTTAATAAAAGGAGTGTCAGACTTAAAAGATATTTCTAAACTCTCTAAAATGGGAGGTAGAACAATTACTATTTACATTATTACTACTGTAATTGCAGTTTCTATAGGCTTGCTTTTAGTGAATATTGTAAATCCAGGAAAATCTATTTCTGAAGAAACAAGAGCAGAAATGGTGAAAAATTACAGCACTAACACAGCTAAATATAAAGAAACTGCAAAACAACAAAAAGAAAGCGGACCATTACAAGCTTTAGAAGATTTAGTGCCGCAAAATATTTTTGAAGCAACCACCAGCAATCGTAATATGCTACAAGTCATATTCTTTGCGATATTCTTCGGGATAGGATTAATTTTAATCCCCGAAGAAAAAGGAAAGACCGTAAAAAAATTCTTTGACGGTTTTAATGACGTCATATTAAAAATGGTAGATTTAATTATGTTAGCAGCTCCTTACGGAGTATTTGCCTTGTTAGCAGCATTAGTAGTAGAATCACCTAGTTTAGATTTATTTAAAGCCTTGGGTTGGTACGGATTAACAGTTGTAATGGGTCTGTTAATAATGATTGCTATTTATTCCATTTTGGTTTTTTTATTCACCAGAAAAAAGCCCGGATTTTTCTTTAGAGCTATTTCTCCGGCACAATTATTAGCGTTTTCAACAAGCTCGAGTGCAGCAACTCTGCCAGTTACTATGGAGCGGGTAACAGAGCATATTGGCGTAGAAGAAGAAGTGTCAAGTTTTGTACTTCCTATCGGAGCAACAATCAATATGGACGGAACAAGTTTATATCAGGCAGTAGCTGCGGTATTTATAGCACAGGCATTTGGTATGGATTTAGATTTAGGCACGCAATTAGGAATTATTGCTACGGCAACATTAGCATCTATCGGGTCGGCAGCAGTGCCGGGAGCAGGAATGGTTATGTTAGTAGGAGTGCTTGGTTATGCAGGAATTCCAGAGGCAGGATTGGCTCTTATTTTTGCCGTTGATAGACCTTTAGATATGTGTAGAACCGTTGTAAATGTTACAGGAGATGCAACCGTATCTATGTTAGTAGCAAAATCAGTTGGTAAATTAGGGAAACCTAAAATAAAAAATTGGGACGATAATTATGACGGTTGAACGATTTGATAATTAAACTGGAAGTTGGAGGTTGGAGGCTGGAAGTTAGAAACAAGAGTGAAGATATTATATTCTCCAATTTCCAGCCTCCAACCTCCAACTTCCAGTCTAATCATCAACCAATTTCAAAAATTACCTTGAATTTTTTTATGCAAACGTATAGCGTAACTATCTGACATTCTGGATATATAAGTACATGTTGACATAATCCGATTGTATAAACTACTCATTTCTGTTTGATATTCTTTAGGTAATAAATCCAAAATCAACTCGTCATAATTTGATGAATTACCTTCGTAATTATTATTCAGAGCATTTACAAAAACGTCCAATAAATCTGCTATAATTTTATAACCCGCCACTTCCTTTTCTACAACTTCTTTACTCTTATAAATTTTTTCTACACTTATTTTTATAATATCGTCAATTTGTGTTTCGTATTTGCATTTGTCTAACAGAGGTTTCTCAAATTCTCCTTTTAAGACGGCTTTTTCATTTGCTAAAAATATCTCAACGGTTTCATTTATCAACGTATTTATTGCTAAAGCACGCAGATAGCTGACTCTGTCTTTTGTGTGTTTTAGAGAGTAATATTTCTTAGAATTAATAGTGTTTCTCACTAAATTAATCAGATATTCAAGAGCATATTCTTCTTCGATTAATCCCAGATTAATTCCGTCTTCAAAATCAATAATAGTATAGCAAATATCATCCGCAGCTTCTGCTAAATAAGCTAATGGATGACGAAAAAATGAAATATCTTCTGTTGACGATTTTTGTTTTAATCCTAAATTATCTGCTATATCCAAAAATGCTTCTTTCTCTGACTGAAAAACTCCGTATTTTTTATCTACAATATGATTTGTCAGCTTTTTAGGAAGAGATTCCTTCGGATATTTTATAAAAGCTCCCAATGTTGCATATGATAACCGCAAGCCTCCGTTGATGCCTTCCCTACTTTCGGTTAATATCTTAAACCCGTTGGCATTTCCTTCAAAACCTATCAAATCTTGATACTCTTTTTCGGATACATTATTTTTATATTTTAGTCCATTTCCTGTTTTAAAATATTCGCCAATAGATTTCTCTCCCGAATGTCCAAAAGGCGGATTTCCAATGTCGTGAGCTACAGATGCAGCTGCTACAATTGCTCCAAAATCGTTAAATCTATATCCTAATTCCTTCAAATTCGGGTAACGCTCCAATAACGCTTTCCCTACTCTTCTTCCGAGAGTTCTACCTACAACGGACACCTCCAAACTATGTGTTAATCTGGTGTGTACAAAATCTGTTTCTGATAACGGGATTACCTGTGTTTTATCTTGTAAACTCCTAAATGCTGATGAGAAAATAATTCTATCAAAATCTACGTCAAAGCCTAATCTTGTTTCGTCTTGTTTGGTTCTATGGCGTTTTTCTGTATCTCCAAATCGTTTTAAGGAAAGTAATTGCTCCCAGTTCATCATAAATTAAAATTCTTTTTTAAACCTGCAAGATACACCATTAATACTAAATTGAAATTATGAATTAAGTTAGAAGCTGGAAATTAGAAACAAGAGCAACCAATTTAAAGATAAAAAAATCATAAATTTAAAAATCGTAAAGAAATATTCTTTAACTTAGTCGCCTAAAATGTTGCACCTGTAATTGGAATCTATGAACACATATTTTGCACACAAAACAGCTATTATTGATGAAGATTGTGAAATAGGAAGCGAGACAAAAATCTGGCACTTTAGTCATATTATGTCAAATTGTAGGATAGGAAATAGTTGCAACATTGGTCAGAATGTAGTTGTTTCTCCAGAAGTAGAATTAGGAAACAATGTAAAAGTGCAAAACAACGTTTCTATTTATACTGGCGTTATTTGCGAAGATGATGTTTTTTTAGGACCATCTATGGTTTTTACAAACGTTATAAACCCTAGAAGTGCTATTAAAAGAAAAAATCAATACAAGAAAACGATAGTTAAAAAAGGAGCAAGTATTGGTGCTAATGCGACTATTATTTGTGGTAATAATATAGGCAAATACGCCTTTGTTGGTGCAGGTGCGGTTGTGGTTAAGGAGGTTCTGCCGTTTGCTTTAGTTGTAGGAAATCCATCAAAACAAATAGGCTGGATTAGTGAATACGGACATCAATTGAATTTTGATAAAAAAGGCAAAGCTGTTTGTCCAGAAAGTAAAGAAGAATACCTGTTAAAAGACAATAAAGTTACTAAGATAGACAACGAATAAATGAATTACGAATTATGATCTTAACAATTAAATAATTACATTTGCATCAAACATATCATTAATATTACTTTACTATGAAAACAAAACTAATTATCTTACTGATTTTTATGATAACAGCTACCGCTCAATCACAAACTACAATTTCAGGTACAATTACGGACGCAAAATCTGGAGAAAGGCTAACGAGAGTTAATATTAAAATATTTAAAAAATCCGTAGGTACAATAACAGACTTTGATGGAAACTTTATTTTAAAGGTCAAAGATAAGCTTCCTTTTATTATTGAAATTTCTCTATTAGGATACAAAACACAAAAAGTTTCTATTACAACAGGTAAACAGATTGTAAATTTAAGTTTAACTGAAAACGAAACCGCTTTAGATGAGATTATTGTTTCTGCGTCCAGAACTCCAGAGCGTATTATGGAATCTCCAGTTACGATAGAAAGAATGGGGGCTGTAGCTATTAGAAACACGCCGTCTCCTACCTTTTATGACGGGTTAGAAAATCTAAAAGGTGTAGATATAAACACTAACAGCTTGACTTTTAAATCTGTAAATACTCGTGGTTTTGCAGCCTTTTCCAATTCACGTTTTGTACAGTTAGTAGATGGTATGGACAACTCGTCTCCTGCGTTAAATTTTGCCTTGGGAAATCTGCTGGGAATGTCAGAATTAGACGTAAAAGCAGTAGAAATATTGCCGGGAGCTTCATCTGCATTATACGGAGCAAATGCCTTTAACGGAATTATGCTTATGACCAGTAAAAGTCCGTTTGACGATAGAGGAGTTAGTTTTATCTATAAATCAGGAATTACAAGTCAACAGGCTGCGGGAGATAATATATTCCACGACGCAAGCATAAGAATGGCACATACTTTTTCTGATAAATTTGCAGCAAAAGTTACTTTATCATACTTAAAAGGAACTGAATGGTCTGCTACTGATTATAGAAATACAACAGCTATTGGAGGAAGCTACAAAGAAGGAAATAGAGATACAGATATAAATTATAATGGTTTAAATGTTTATGGTGATGAGGTTTCTACCAATATACATGACGTGGCTAAAAAGTTAGAAGTATTAATACCAGAATTTCCAGTAGGTGGTTCTGCTTTAGTACCGAGTGTTAATGTAAGTAGAACAGGATATAAAGAAATAGATTTAATGGATGGCGAAGCAGAGAGCTTAAAATTAGACGTTTCGTTACATTATCGCCCTTGGGGAAATGACCGCACAGAAATTATTTGGAATACAAAATACGGAACAGGAAATACTGTTTACCAAGGACAAAATAGATACAATATTAAAAACTTTATTCTACATCAACATAAATTAGAGGTTAAAGGTAAAAACTTCTTTGTAAGAAGCTATATTACCGCAGAAAGTGCAGGAAAATCTTATGATGCTCGTTTTACTGCCATTAACATCAATAGGCGGTGGAGTCCAGATGCAACTTGGTTTGGAACCTATACAGGTGCATATCTTCGAGGAGCATTAGGAGGACTATCTTCAGACCAAGCTCATGCTCAAGCTAGAGAAGTAGCTGATACAGGTCGTTTAATTCCGGGTACTGATAGTTTTAAAGACGCTTTTGATAAGGTAACTTCTGATGCTAGCTTAACTACAGGCTCTAAATTTGTCGATAATACCAGATTAAATCATACAGATGTAAACTTAAACTTACGTGATTATATAGATTGGGCAGAAATACAAGTTGGAGGTTCTTTTAGGAGTTATTCTCTAAGGTCTAACGGAACAATTTTTACTGATTATGACGGTCCTATCAACTATAACGAATACGGAATTTATGTCCAACTGCAAAAGAAATTTTTAGATGATAAATTAAAATTAACTGTTTCTGGAAGATATGATAAAGCACAAAATTTTGGTGGGAATATTTCCCCTAGATTATCATTAAATTATATAGCAGGAGAAGATAGAAACCATAATTTCAGGGTTTCATTTCAAACAGGATTTAGAAACCCTACAACTCAAGACCAATATGTTGGCTTAAATGCAGGTTCAGCGTTTTTAGTTGGTTCTGCTCCAGATAACTTAGATAGATATACAACACCTTCTTTAGATGTTAGCGAAAATGGTAAACCTTTTTTAGGAGGGGCAAAAACAACAACCCTGACAGGTAGAAATGCCTATGAAAATGCTTTTTCAGCCAGTTCTATTCAAAACGGAACATTTAAAAAAGCAAATACAAAATATGTAAAACCTGAAAGAGTTACCGCTTTAGAAATTGGATACAGAGGTCTTATAGAAAAAGTTAGTATAGACTTTAGTACTTATTATAACAAGTATAAAGATTTTATTGCACGTAAAGGAGTTGCAGTTCCTTATTATGGAGTTGTAGGAAGTACGGAAGCCAGTCCAAGACCAAATGTTACACTAGGGCAAATTGCTACGCTTGCACTTAGAAATGGGGATTATAAAGGCTTTGGAGTATATACAAACTCCACAGCGGATATTAGCTCTTACGGTTTAGGCTTAGGATTATCGACCAAAATATTTAACGGTTTTAAGATAGGAGGAAGCTACACGTGGTCTAAATTTGATTTTAATCAAATATCAGACCCAGATTTTGAAGCGGAGTTTAATACTCCAGAACATAAAATAAAAATTCAATTTGGAAAATTACAACTCTTTAAAAACTTTGGGTTTAACGTAAATCTAAGATGGCAAAATAAATTTCTATGGGAATCGCCTTTCCATAGTGTGGTAATTGGTGCCAGAACCGTAGTAGATGCCCAGATAAACTATCTAATTCCTAAATGGAAATCAACTTTTAAATTAGGAGGAGCTAATTTAGGTGGCAAGGAGTATTTTAGTGCACCCGGCACTGGAGGAGTCGGCTCTCAATATTATATTTCTTGGCGTTTTACAATGTAATCATTTAATTGTTCAGTTGTGTAATTGTTCTTCAATCGTTGAATTGTTTAATTATCAAATTGTAATTCGTAATTCAAAAATTGTCTTAAATTTGTTGCTTATTAAAATCCGTAGAAAATGAGTACAAAAGAGAATCAAATTATCGTAAAAGATGTCTTTACTGCATTTTTAGAATCTAAAAATCACAGGAAAACTCCGGAAAGATACGCCATTCTTCAAGAAATATATAACTTAGAAGAGCATTTTGATATAGAGTCTTTATACATCAGTATGAAGAACAAAAATTATAGAGTTAGTAGAGCTACTCTTTACAATACAATTGATATACTCTTAGAAATAGGTTTAGTTCGTAAGCACCAATTTGAGGGAAAAAGCACAGCACATTACGAAAAAAGTTATTTTGACAGACAGCACGACCACGTTATTTTAACTGATACCGGAGAGGTTAAAGAATTTTGTGACCCAAGAATAGAAGTAATAAAAAAAACTATTGAAGAGGTTTTTAATATTGATATACACAACCACTCACTTTATTTTTACGCAACAAAAAAACAAGCAAATGAATTAGCAAATAGGCAATCAACTAATGTCTAATTAAACAATAAACAACTAAATGGCTGTAGATTTATTACTCGGATTACAATGGGGAGACGAAGGAAAAGGTAAAATTGTAGATGTTCTTACCGCTAATTATAATATTATCGCTCGTTTTCAAGGAGGTCCAAACGCAGGACACACTTTAATTTTTGATGGAAGTAAACACGTTTTGCACACTATTCCATCAGGTATTTTTCATAAAACAGCCTTAAATGTGGTCGGTAATGGAGTCGTAATTGACTCCGTGATTTTCAAAAAAGAATTAGAAAACTTAGACAAACACAATATAGATTATACCTCCAGACTATTAATTTCAAGGAAAGCACATTTAATTTTACCAACACATAGATTATTAGATGCCGCTTCAGAAGGGTCTAAAGGGAAAACAAAAATTGGCTCCACATTAAAAGGTATTGGTCCAACTTATATGGATAAAACCGGCAGGAATGGAATACGTGTTGGAGATTTAGAGATGGATAATTGGAAAGAAAAATACCGTTCACTTACCAAAAAACACCTAAAAATGTTATCCTTTTATGATGTTCAAATAGATTATAATTTAAAAGAATTAGAAGCAGAATTTTCGGAAGGAATTAAAAAATTAAAACAATTAGAGTTTATTGACAGCGAAGAATTCTTAAACAACGCCATAAAAGAGGGCAAAACCATATTGGCAGAAGGAGCACAAGGCTCTTTATTAGACATTGATTTTGGAACATACCCTTTCGTTACATCTTCTAGCACTACTGCTGCCGGAGCTTGTATAGGCTTGGGAGTTGCACCAAATAGAATTGGAGATGTTTTCGGCATTTTTAAAGCATACACAACTCGTGTTGGCTCCGGACCTTTTCCGACAGAATTATTCGACAATGATGGAGCTAAAATGGCAAAAGCAGGTCATGAATTTGGAGCGACAACAGGAAGGCCAAGACGATGCGGTTGGTTAGATTTGGTCGCTCTAAAATATTCTGTACAGATAAACGGCATTACTCAATTAATGATGATGAAAGGAGACGTTCTCTCTGGTTTTGATAGGCTAAAAATCTGTACTTCATATAATTATAGAGGAGAAAAAATATCTCACTTGCCTTACAATATTGAGCCAGAGAATGTTTCTGTAAATTATAAAGAATTTAAAGGCTGGAAAGACGACTTAACTAAATTGACCAGCGAAGACAAATTGCCTCAAAATTTATTAGATTATATTAGTTTTATAGAAAAAGAAACAGGAGTTCCTGTAAAAATAGTCTCCGTAGGACCAGATAGAAAGCAAACAATAGTTAGAGTAAGCAGTTTTTGAATTACAAATTAAGCTGTAAACTGGAAACCAACAACCAATAAATGAATTACGATTAAACAATTCAACGATTAAATCATTGAAACTTGGCATTATTTGGTGCTTTTAATAAACGTAAAAAAAGGTCATCTATATTAACGCTTAGGGCTTTTGCGATATTCAATAGTGTTATAGTGGTTGGATTAGTACGCCCAAATTCAATACGCCTTATAAAGACCCATCATCCATATCTAATAAATCAGATAATTCTTTTTGTTTGATTTTTTTCTTTTCTAATGGCAACAATATTTGCCCCAAGGATAACTACTCAGGTAGTCTATTTTTATATTAAACGGATAGAAACAGGAGACTTCCCTCAAGTTTATAATCCTTTTGTGACCGGGCTGGGGCTCGAACCCAGGACCCTCTCCTTAAAAGGGAGATGCTCTACCAACTGAGCTACCAGGTCATTTTTTACCTTAGGGTTTGTCCCGAAGCGGGTGCAAAGATAATAGCAAAATACAAATAAACAAGTATTTTTTTAATTTGTTTTATTCAATTGTGTTTCTCTTATTTTTTTAAATAAATTGGAGCTGTACACAAAGTCGGTAACAGCCTTATTATCAGTTTTAAAAATATCTTTTTTGCTCCCTTCCCACTCTTTTTTGCCGTCTTTAATAAAGATAATTTTTTCTCCAATTTCCATCACAGAATTCATATCATGTGTATTAATTACCGTTGTAATTTTATATTCTTCTGTTATTTCTTGGATTAGATTGTCTATTATAATAGCTGTTTTTGGGTCTAATCCTGAATTCGGTTCGTCGCAAAAAAGATATTTTGGGTTCATCACTATGGCTCTTGCAATAGCGACTCTCTTTTGCATACCGCCAGACAATTCTGCTACAAATTTTTTATTTGAATTTACTAAATCAACTCTTTTTAAAACAAAATTTGCTCTTTCTAGCATATCATTTACTGATTGCTTGGTAAACATTTTTAGAGGAAACATTATATTTTCTTCTACTGTTTGTGAATCGAATAAAGCACTTCCTTGAAAAACCATTCCAATCTCTTGTCTTAACTGGCGTTTTTCTCCTGAGTTTAATTTTGTGCTAATTCTATTATTAAACTCAACCGTTCCTTGTTCGGGAGTATGTAATCCAATCAAAGATTTTAAAAGAACCGTTTTGCCAGAGCCACTCTGCCCAATAATAAGGTTGGTTTTACTGGATTCAAAATTGGCTGAAATTCCTTTTAAAACTTCAACTCCATTGAATGATTTATATAAATTATTTACTTTTATCATTTTTATGTTAACAGCATTTGAGTTAAAAAGTAATTGGCAATAACAATAATTACAATAGTCCAAACGACAGATTGTGTACTTGCTCTACCGACTTCTAGCGAGCCTCTTTTTACATAATAACCGTGATAAGAGGGTACCGTGGCGATAACAAAAGCAAATATTACTGTTTTAATTAATGCGTATTTAATTAAAAAAGGGTTAAATTCTCTTTGTACTCCTTCTATATAGCTCACTCCTGAAAAAATTCCAGACATATTGCCTGCAACCCATCCGCCAAAAATTCCTAAAAACATTCCTAAAGTTATTAAAAATGGATATAAGAAAACTGTTGCTATTATTTTTGGTAATACTAAATAGTTTAGAGAGTTAATTCCCATTACCTCTAATGCGTCAATCTGTTCGGTAACTCTCATTGAACCGATGCTAGACGTAATGTATGAACCGACTTTACCTGCTAAAATTATAGAGCAAAATGTAGGTGCAAATTCTAATATAATTGACCTTTTGGCTGCAAAACCAACTAGTGTTTTAGGAATTAATGGGTTGTCTAAATTTAATGCCGTTTGTAAAGCGATGACTCCTCCTATAAAAAAAGAAATAAACATAATAATTCCTAAAGACTTATTGCCTAATTCTTCCATTTCTCTAGACAATGCTTCTCTAAATACTCTTGCTCTCTGAGGTTTTGTAAAAACCTGCTTTAGCATTATAAAATATTTACCTATATGTTCAATGTAATTCATCCTCTATATTTTCTTCTGCTAAAGTATTAAAAATTAAGTGAAACATTCATAATAATTTTTTAACACACAAGGGAATGATTATTTTTGAGGCTTACTAAATAATAGAGTCATTAAAAATCAGGAAATTTCTTTTGAACAAATAGTAAATCGGAGTTGTCGCATAGATGTCCACAAAAAAATAATTGTTGCTACCATAGGTGGTACAGGAATAAAAGAAGTTCCTAAAAGTGGCTATACTAAAATTTTAATGGTATATTTGGAAATTAATTTTTTAGGCATAACTAAATTTTACCTATGACAATCACACAGCTAAGATATGTTTTATCTGTCGCAGAATATCAAAATTTTACCGTTGCCGCAGAGTACAGCTTCGTTACACAACCAACTTTAAGTATGCAAATACAGAAATTGGAAGACGAATTAGACACAAAAATATTTAATCGATCTACAAAACCAATCGAATTGACCAATATTGGCAAAAAAATAGTTGAGCAAGCCAAAATTATAGTTGATGAAAGCAATAGAATTAAGGATATTGTCCATCAGCAAAAAGGGTACATCGGTGGCGAGTTCAAATTGGGAATTATACCCACAGTAATGCCGACATTATTGCCTATGTTCTTAAATAATTTCACAAAAAAATATCCAAAAGTAAAGCTAATTATAGAAGAATTAACGACCGAAGAAATTATTAGAAAACTAACAGACGGGCATATTGACGTAGCTATCGCCGCAACTCCATTAGAAAACGAGGCTATTAAAGAACGCCCGTTATATTACGAGCCGTTTATTGGATTAATTCCGGCAGAGCATCGTTTATATAAAAATAAAAAAATTGAAATTGACCAATTAGAGGTTGATGATATTTTATTATTAGAAGATGGTCATTGTTTTAAGGATAGTGTTCTAAATTTATGCGGAAGTTATATAAGAGATTTTTCTAAAAGTTTTCAACTGCAAAGTGGTAGTTTTGACACCTTGATAAAACTATCCAAAGAAGGCTTAGGAATGACTCTAATTCCGTATTTACAAACGCTCGACTTAAGCGAAAAAGACAAAGGTTTTTTAAGAGAATTTACCTCTCCACCACCAGCAAGAGAAGTGAGTTTATTATATCACAAATCTCAACTTAAGATGCAATTAATAGAAGCCCTAAAGAATACAATTGACGGTATTGTTAGAGGTGCAATTTCTTTTAGCGATGTCAAAATAATTAGTCCGCTATATAGAGGATAAAAGCTGGAAGTTAGAAGCTCGAGGTTTTCTAACTTCCAACTTCTATCCTTCAACTCATTATAATTTACTTGATATGAAAAATGATTTTTTAAAAAACGGTTTTACAAAGAACGAAGCATTTATTTCCAGAGATGAAGTCCTGAAAATCAGAGAAATTTTTGACATTCTTTTAAATGATAAAAAAAGAACAGCAAGTTTTAGAAGCGATTTAAGTGGAAGAAATAACAATGAAACTGTTGAAAAAATTACACAAATTATGCGTCCAAGTTTATTAGAGTCAAAATTATTAAGTAGCGAGGCGTATCAACTAGCAAGTAATTGGGTAAAAGCAGTTTTAGGAGAAGATATGGAACTCGATTTTGATATGTTTATTAACAAAGCACCGAATACAAACACTCCTACTCCGTGGCATCAAGACGCTGCTTACTGGATAAAAATGCCTGATAAAAGATCTGTAAGTTGCTGGATTGCTCTGGATAATGTACGGGAAGAAAATGGCTGTATGTGGTTTATCCCAAAAGAAAAAAATCAGGATCTACTAAAACATTTTTCACCACCAAACGGGGGAGCACTTTACTGCAAAACAGATACTTATATGGCTCAAAGCATACCATTAAACGCTGGAGGTTGCACTTTTCACGATGGTTTTACTTTACATTTTAGCAAGGGAAATACTACAGAAAGTCAAAGGCGTGCATTAATATTAAACTTTAGATCTAATAAGATGATTACTTTGGAAAGGTCTCTCGGTGTAGATCACACTGGGAAAAGAAAAATTAGAAATAACTGAAATTACGAGCTACTAATTCTTCATTTATACAACATTTTGACCACAAAATACCGCATATAAATTTACCACTATTGTCCGATAGAAAATATTATTTAAAAATATCTGAATGGGAGCCTCTATTCTCTGGTCTTTTTGGTGGCGACCACGAGCATATACTCAGCTCAGCCAAGAAAAAAAGGATATTTGTTCTCGCTCTTAGCGAGGAACATTAACCAACATTAGTTAATGCTGAAGTTTCTCCTATGGTATATTAGAAAGTTAAAAGTAAAATTTAGTTAAAATAGTAAAAGCCATCATTTGAAGGCTTTTTTACTATGCATTAATTTACCAGAATTAGGGTTAATATATCGAAGTTATTATGTATCTTTGTAAACACTTGTAATATTTTTATACTAGGATATAGTAATTTTAAATCACTGGGGTGCAACATTTTGTCGCAAAAGCATTAATTTTACCAATCTTAATTACAAAAAAATAAAATATGCTAACCTTCACGTTCAACACGTCAAGTAGGAAGTGGAATAAAGCCCTAAATCTAATCTGTCAAACTAAGATTGCTGCCCAAAACAACAAAATGTTATGCACCCCATTTGATACCAAAATAATATGAATAATTTTTTTACGTATCTTTGAAAATAAGAAAGGATTGGCTTAAAAATCAATTAATAGAGGTTGTCTTAACCTTTAAAAAGAATTATAGTTTTGTGAATTTATTGAGTTTTTGATTAGTTTTTAACACAATTCAATTTGTAAACGACAATTTTACGAAAACTTAATTGCTAATTTTTTTGGTAACTACTCAGGTATTCTAAATATTGAAAAAAAAGTATTACATTTGCCTTTTGACTGACAAAGAAATCATATCGTCTCAAGCCCAACAGATTAAACTGTTAAAAGAAAAGGTTATCTCTTTAGAAGGAAAGGTTACCCCTTTAGAAAAAAAGGTTGGCTATCTGTTGGAACAGCTACACAAGTTGAGTATCAAGAAAGACTCTATGAATTCATCTCTTGCACCGTCTACAGATATGTTCAAGAAGAATCGAAGCCTACGAGTTAAAAGCAAGCTTAAAAGTGGTAGTCAACTTGGTCATAAAGGTCACACGTTAAAGATGAGTTCAAAGCCAGATAAGACTATTGAGTTTTTGATTAGTTTTTAACACAATTCAATTTGTAAATGACAATTTTACGAAAACTTAATTGCTAATTTTTTTGATAATGTAAATTTATATAATCGTAAATAATACAAAATTGATTACAAATTTTGGTATAACCTAAACAAATGAATTATGAGCAGAAAGAAGAAACAATTTTTAATTTTAATAGCATTAATAATGTTAAGCACACCACTACTTATATATAATAATGAAGAAGGCTCGCAAGTAAAACTAATTGAGCGTAAAAATTTTGACAAGAAAGTTGAAGGTAAACAAATAGGCTTATTTACCTTAATTAATAAAAATGGAATCGTTACCCAAATAACCAACTATGGAGGACGTGTGGTTAATTTATGGACAGCAGATAAAAATGGCGATTTTGAAGATATAGTTTTAGGCTATGATAATATAGAAGGTTATTTAGAATCAAACGAAATATATTTTGGAGCCTTAATAGGGAGGTATGGAAATAGAATAGCAAAAGGAAAATTCACCTTAAATGATAGCATTTACACTTTAGCAACTAATGTTAATGGGGATCATTTACACGGCGGGAAAAATGGATTTAATAATGTGGTGTGGAATGCACGTCAGATTTCCGATTCTGAATTAGAGTTGAAATATTTATCCAAAGACGGAGAAGAAGGGTATCCGGGAAATCTATCCGTAAAAGTTATTTATAAACTTACCGATGATGATGAATTACAGATAATCTATACCGCAAATACAGATAAAGCAACGCCTATTAATCTAACACATCATTCTTTTTTTAATCTTCACGGAGCGGGTAAGGGTACTATTAATGACCACGTATTGCAAATTAACGCATCTAACTATACTCCTGTTTTAGACGGGTTGATTCCTTCAGGAGAAATAGCTTCCGTAGAAAGTACACCTTTTGATTTTAGAAAACCGACAATTATTGGGAAAAGGGTAAATGAAGATACTGAGCAAATAAAATTTGGTTTTGGATACGACCACAATTTTGTTTTAGATGGTGTCGGTCTGATATTCGCTGCAAAAGTTACAGAACCAATATCAGGGAGAGTAATAGAGGTAAGAACTGACGAACCGGGATTACAATTCTACGGCGGAAACTTTTTAAACGGAAAAGATATTGGAAAAGATAATTTGCCCTACAGATACAGAGAAGCCTTTTGTTTAGAAACACAACATTTTCCTGATAGCCCAAATCAAATAGATTTTATCTCAACTATTCTTGAACCAAATAAAACGTATAAATCTACCTGTATCTATAAATTTAGTATAAATAAATAAATTTTTTAAATTATGTATCAATCAATTATTAAAAATTTAGTGATGAGTGTTTTGATTACAAGTCTTTTGTTTGCTTGTAACAAACAATGGACCGAAAAGCAGGCTGCATCTTGGGGAGAAAAACAACCGTGGCTAAGAGGAGCAAATTTTAATCCAAGCACAGCGATTAACCAATTAGAATTTTGGCAAGAAGAAACTTTTGACCCACAAACTATTGATAAAGAGCTCGGGTGGGCGGAAGACATCGGGCTTAACTGCATGAGAGTATATCTGCATCATGTTGCTTGGGAAGTAGATAGAGCAGGATTTAAAAACAGAATTAGAGAATATCTGTCAATTGCAGATAAACATAATATTTCAACAATTTTTGTATTCTTTGACGACTGTTGGAATCCAACTTACAAGGCAGGTAAACAGCCAGAACCTAAGCCGGGAGTTCACAATTCAGGATGGATAAGAGACCCGGGAGATCTTCTTTTTACATCAGCTGATTTATTACCAATACTCGAAACTTATACTAAAGACATTATTAAAACGTTTAAAGATGATAAGAGAATAATCTTATGGGATTTATACAATGAACCAGGGAATTCAAAATACGGAAACAAATCTATTCCTTTATTGAAAAATGTTTTTATGTGGGCAAGAGAAATAAACCCGTCTCAACCTCTATCTTCGGGAGTATGGAGTGGCAATGCAGATATTAAAAAAATACAGATTGAAAATTCTGATATTATTACTTATCACAATTACAGTGGTGAAGTTCATCATCAAAAAATGATTAACACATTAAAAGTCCACAACAGACCTATGATTTGTACCGAATATATGGCTCGTACAAATAATAGTATGTTCAGCAATATTATGCCTATCTTAGAAGAACAAAATATCGGAGCAATCAATTGGGGACTTGTAGATGGAAAGTCAAATACCAAATATGCGTGGAATACGCCAATCCCAGATGAGTCTGAACCAGAACTTTGGTTTCATGAAATTTTTCGTAAAGACGGTACTCCATATAAACAGGAGGAGGTTGATTTGATAAAAAAATTAACAGGAATCAATTAATTTTATTACAGAGACATATAAATACGCAATAAATAATAACCAAATAAAATAAATAATAACCAAATAATGAGACGAAAGAATATTTTTAAAATAGTATTTAGTTTTTCTTTTTTGACATTGATGATTTCATGCGATGGTCAAGAAAAACAGTTAGATATTACCACAGTAAGCAGGCCAGACACATTAATTACTAATACAAATTATATTAGCAATAGAGCCCCGTTGCAAGCAAGCTCCTTTATAAAATTACCTGTGGGAGCAGTAAAGCCAGAAGGATGGCTCAAAGAATACCTCGTTAGACAAAAAAACGGACTGACAGGAAATCTTGGGGAAATAAGTGCATGGCTTCAGAAAAAAGACAACGCATGGCTCTCTAAAGAAGGCGAAGGCAAATGGGGCTGGGAAGAAGTGCCATACTGGCTAAAAGGTTATGCCAATATTGGTTATATCCTAGAAGAAAATGAAATGATAGAAGAGGCTAAAATATGGCTGGAAGCAACCATCAAAAGTCAGCGTGAAGACGGAAACTTTGGACCCAAACGCTTTAATGGAAATAACCAAGATTTTTGGGCTAATATGATTATGCTTTATTGTCTTCAATCTTATTACGAATATTCAAACGATGGGAGGGTTATCAACTTGATGACAAAATATTTTCGTTTTCAGAATACTGTACCTGACAAAAATATGTTAAATGGTTATTGGCAAAAAGTAAGAGGAGGAGACAATTTACATAGTATCTTTTGGTTGTACAACAGAACAGGTGATAAATTCCTATTAGAATTAGCCGAAAAAATACATCGAAATACTTCTAACTGGTCAGGTAGAAATTTAAATGAAAAAGATATTAAAAATTGGCACTACGTACGTAACGTACGTAATAATGCTCCGTTACCAGATTGGTACAGAGACCAAGTAGATTGGCACAATGTTAATCACGCACAATGTTTTCGTGAACCAGCACAATATTATTTACTTTCAAAAGATAAAAAACATTTAGAGGCAAGTTATTATAACTTCAATATTATACGTGAACATTTTGGACAGGTGCCGGGAGGTATGTTTGGTTCTGACGAAAATGCACGCCCGGGATATGCAGACCCTCGTCAAGGTATTGAAACTTGTGGTATTGTAGAACAGATGAATTCTGACGAGCATATGCTACGTATTACTGGAGACCCATTTTGGGCAGACCACGCCGAAGAGATTGCCTTTAACACATATCCTGCCGCTGTAATGCCAGATTTTAAATCGTTACATTATATTACATCACCAAACATGACCTTACTGGATGCTGAAAATCATTCTCCGGGAATTATGAACAGAGGTCCGTTCTTAATGATGAATCCTTTTAGTTCAAGATGCTGCCAGCATAATCACGCACAAGGGTGGCCTTATTTTATTGAGAATTTATGGATGGCAACTCCCGATAATGGAGTTTTAGCAGCAATCTACGGAGCCAATAATGTAACTGTAAAAGTTGGAAATAATCAGGAAATTAAGATAAAAGAAGAAACTAATTATCCATTTGAAGATACGATTAAATTAACAGTAAATACCAACAACAAAGTTAGTTTTCCTTTGTATTTAAGAATACCTGCTTGGTGTTCTAATGCAACAGTACAAATAAATGGGAAGAAAGTTAAATCTAATGTTAATGGTGGTAAATATGTAAAAATTAACAGAATATGGAGCGACAACGATGTTGTTACTTTACAATTTCCTATGGAAATTAATGTAAAAGTATGGGAGAAAAACAGCAATAGCGTAAGTGTGAGCTACGGTCCTTTAACTTATTCTTTAAAAATCAAAGAGAATCATATAAAAAGAAGTAGTGACAAAACTGCCATAGAAGATTCTAAATGGCAAAAAGGAGTAGATGCCGAACAGTGGCCCTCTTGGGAAATTCACCCAGCATCAGCTTGGAATTACAGTTTAGTGATAGATAAAAATAATCCGGCATCATCGTTTACTATCGAACAAAAACCTTGGCCAAAATCTAATTTTCCATTCACTTTAAATGAGGTTCCTATCATTATAAAAGCAAAAGCAAGAAAAATACCAGAATGGAAGTTAGATAAACATAAATTGGTTGGGGAATTAAAAGATTTGCCCAATACGTCGGACAGTCCGATAGTAGAAGTTGAATTGATTCCAATGGGAGCAGCTAGATTAAGGATTTCAGCTTTTCCTGAACTTAAAAAATAAAATTTATAAGCATTGCGTACTATCATTCTTTATTTAACTACGTTAATATTTTCATATGGATTAGCAGATGCTCAGGTTACAAGAAGTGTTCCTGAATACTCAAAATCAGGTTTTTATGAAATCCCAAACACTGGTCGTGAGGTTTTTAATTTTAATGTCGGCTGGCATTTTTATAAAGGAGCGATGAAAAATGCTGAACTAAGTAAGTTTGACGACTCAGCATGGGAATTAGTAAACACCCCTCATGGATTAGAATTATACTCAACTCAAGCTAGTGGTTCAAACAATTATCAAGGTGAAGCGTGGTATAGAAAGCATTTTAATATTCCGAAGAATATTAGAGATAAAAGATTAGTCCTTAATTTTGAAGCTGTAATGGGGAAGTGCAAAGTTTGGCTCAATGGAAAATTGCTGACCTCTCATTTTGGTGGATATCTTCCTTTTAGTGTTGATATTTCTGATAAAATAATTAAAGGTGAGGAAAATATTATCGCTGTTTGGACTGATAATAGCGATGATTCTACTTACCCTCCCGGCAAACCACAAAGAAGATTAGATTTTTCTTATTTGGGTGGAATTTATAGAGATATTTGGTTAGTAGCTACAAACAATATATACGTTACAAATCCTAATAATGTGGATAAAATAGCAGGCGGTGGAATCTTTGTTCATTATGAGGATTTATCAAAAGAGAAAGTCAATGTAATTATCCAAACAGACATAGCAAATAAATATTTGACTCAACAGGATATTGTCATCCAATATTTTCTTAAAAAATCTGACGGTTCTGTCATTGCAAAAGATAAATTAAAAGTTACAATTCCATTTGATAATTCAAAACAAATAAGCCATACTATTAAGGTTGATAATCCTGAATTATGGTCACCTAAAAACCCCGTACTTTATAATCTGGAGGTACTCATATTAGAGAAGAAAAATAAGATTGTTGACGGTGTAAAACAAAAAATAGGAATCAGAAAAATAGAATTTAAAGGCAGAGATGGGTTTTACCTTAACAACAATCCTTACGAGGGGAAATTGATTGGTGCCAACAGGCATCAAGATTTTGCATATATAGGCAATGCACTTCCAAATTCAGGACAATGGAGAGATGCCATTTTATTGAAAGAAGCTGGATATGATATTATCCGTGCAGCTCATTATCCTGCCGACCCAGCATTTATGGACGCGTGCGATGCACTTGGATTATTTTTTATTGTCGCTACACCGGGTTGGCAATTTTGGAATGACAAAGACCCCTCATTTGAGCGGTATGTTTATCAAGACATTAGAAATATGGTGCGACGAGATAGAAATCATCCTTCTGTAATTATGTGGGAGCCTATTTTAAATGAATCCAATTATCCTGATTACTTCGCCGAGAAAGTGCATAATATTATACACGAAGAGTATCCTTTTGAAGGAGCATATACCGCCTGTGATTCACAAGCTAAAGGTCAAAAATATTTTGACGTAGTATATTCTCATCCTTATAGAGGACCTTTTTGGAATAATCCTGTGAAAAACACATTGGAAAATAGAAATAGACTTAAACTCAATTATGAAAAAGAGAAACGCTCAATTTTTACCAGAGAATGGGGTGATTGTGTAGATGATTGGAATTCGCACAATTCACCGAGTAGAGTAGCTCGAAATTGGGGAGAATACGCTCAATTAATCCAAGTTAATCACTATGCAAAACCATCATTTGTTTACACTTCCTTGGAGTCGTTACACAACACTCCTCCTCAACATTTTGGTGGTGCTTTATGGCATTCCTTCGATCATCAAAGAGGTTACCACCCCGATCCATTCTACGGCGGAATTACAGATGTGTTTCGTCAAGAAAAGTACTCTTTTCAGTTATTTAAGAGTCAGCGTAGTTCAAAAGAAAGTGAGCCTATGATTTTTATCGCACATGAAATGACTCCTTTTTCACAACCTGACGTAACTGTCTTTACCAATTGTGATGAAGTGCGTTTGATTATTTACGAAAAAGATACTTTAACTATTAAAATAGATAGAAAACAGTATAGAATGCCCAGCCCTATTGTAGTTTTTGAAAATGTTTTTGAATTTACCGACATAAAAAGATTACACAGAAAAAATCAAAAAGAACGAGCAAATATTGTAGCTGAAGGGATTATTGATGGGAAAGTTGTTGTCAGTACAAAAAAAATGCCTGCTACCAGAACAAAACAAATTAAGTTAGAACTTGCTAATAAGAATATTCCCTTAGTAGCCAATGGGTCAGATTTAATAACGGTAATTGCTTCTATTATTGACGAAAACGGTAATGTAAAACGTTTAAACAACGATGTAATAAAATTCGAAATAGAAGGCGAGGGAAAAATAGTTGGTGATTTTAAAATAATGGCTAATCCTATTAAAGTAGAATGGGGTACAGCTCCTCTCATAATACAATCTACCACAAAGTCGGGAAATATCACGATAAGAGCAACTATCTTAAATGAAGGCATTAATACACCTAGTTCAGGTGAAATAATTTTTAGCAGTACTGCCTCCATAACACCTCTTTTGTTTAATAAAAATATAAATAAAACTACTAAAGAAACAGGTGTTAATAACAAAACAATCAGTAGTTCAAATCAAGATTTAAAAAGGAGAATACTGGAGTTAGAAAAAGAGCTTAATGACATAAAACTGAAGAAAGTAGAACTGCAACAAACAAAATTTGAAGGGATAAAAAAAAGAAAGAATAATTGATACCAACTTAAGTTTGCAAAGTATTAAATTTGACCACAAAATGGCTCATGTAAATTTTATGAATGATAAAAAAGAAACGTTTTACACAAAATTAAAAGATAGGCTAGATGCCACTACAGAATTTCCCACAGAATATTTCTATAAATTTATCGTCCCTACTGATGAAAATCAAGTTAAGGAAGTAGAAGAATTATTTGAAAATAAAATGCCCAAAATATCAACTAGAAAATCTAAATCAGGCAAATATATAAGCGTTTCTATAAGAGTAAATCAGTCATCATCCGATGAAATAATCTCATATTATAAGCGTGCAGAAAAAATTAACGGAATTATTTCCTTATAATTGCTTTTTTTTAACACTAATTATATTTTACAACGATGAAAATTAAAATTAACTATAGGCAACCTCTACAATTAACATTTTGAAAATCAAATAATTAGTTGTAACTTTGAAATATGAATAAATATAAGACACTTAATACAACTTCCTTATTTTCAGAGAGTTATAGGCTTGAGAAACTCAGTAAACAAGGAGACCCATTAGAGCGATTGAATAAAGTGGTGGAATGGGAGTATTTTCGAGAAACAGTTGAGAAAATACACAAAAAGAGAATGGTTAATTCTGGTCCAAAACGATACGACCCTCTATTGATGTTCAAAATATTGATACTACAGCGCTATTATAATTTGAGCGATTCTCAAATAGAATATCAAATATTGGATAGATTGACATTTTGTCGTTTTCTGGGATTATCTTTAAATGACAAAGTTCCCGACGAAAAGACTGTTTGGGATTTTAGAAATAAGCTGATAAAAAAAGGACTTGAAAAAGAGTTATTTGAAAGATTTACCACTCTATTGGAACGTTATGGATTAATAGCACATCAAGGAAAAATCATTGACGCAAGTTTTGTAGAAGCACCAAGACAGCGTAATAGCAAAGAAAAGAACAAAGAAATAAAAGAAGGTAAAACTCCCAAAGATTGGGATAAACAACCTAATAAAAAACGTCAAAAAGATGTAGATGCTCGTTGGACAAAAAAGAACAACGAAACACACTATGGATATAAAAACCATGCAAAGGTTGATAACAAGCACAAATTTATTGACACTTATACAACGACAGATGCTTCGGTACACGACTCTCAAACATTAGACGAGTTATTGACCGAGAAGGACAAAGGTCAAGACCTTTGGGCAGACAGTGCCTATACTGGAGAAGAGCAGGAAAAAACAATTAAAAAATACGAGGCAAATAACAAAATAAATGAAAAAGGATATAAGAACAAACCATTGACAGAGGCACAAAAAGAATCAAATAAAGAAAAATCAAGAACAAGAGCACGAGTAGAACATGTATTTGGTTTTATGGAGCAGAGCATGAATAAACTCTACATAAACTCAATAGGAATAAAACGAGCCGTAGGGTTTGTTGGGCTAGTAAATCTTACCTACAACCTGTTTAGATATGAACAAGTTACAAGGTTAGATGGGATAACTATGTCTAATTGGTAAACACAAGACATGTATATGATTGATAATGAGTGAATTAACAAAAAAATGATTGAAATTACAAAAAACTAAAACCATTTCTAAAATTTTAATATTTTTGAAATAAGAAAGGATTGACTTAAAAATCAATTAATAGAAGTTGCCTATACTTTTAAAGACTTGTCTAAGAACAAAGGAGAGGTTATAAATAAATGATTATCAAACTTATTTGGAAGACAAGTGAATTAAGGAATTGCACGTTAAATATTCGGTGGAAATTAAAAATAATACCTTAGAAAAAGTATTGAAATTTTATAGTAAATAGCATCGGTGCCTATATTCTATTATATTATATTATATTATCTTAAAGTTTTTGTTTTCTCTTATTTAAAATTATTATTTAGAAAAAAACCAATCCAACAAAAAAATAATGAATAAAAACTTTGCATATATCTCCATAATTTCGTTGCTATCATCTTGCCAATACTTTGATTTAGAGCAGAAAAGCAATGACTACAGCAGGCTTATAGCAAGTGTGTATAATATTAATTTATACGAGAAAGATGTTATAGATTTAATACCGACAAATAGCACAAAAGAAGACAGTTTACTGTTGGTAAAAAGTATTGTAAATAGCTGGGCAAAGCAACAACTTTTACTCAAAAAAGCAGAAGATAACTTGACTCGAGAGGACAGAGATAAAAATATTAGATTAGTCCAAGATTACAGGCGAGGATTACTGGTAAATGGCTATAAGGAGCGTTTGATAAAGCAACGATTAGATACTTTAATTTCTGAGGAAGAAATAGAAAATTACTACGATGCAAATAAGCAGAATTTTAGATTGAACGAAGAGCTGATAAAAATTAGATACTTACATTTTGGTATTGATATTTTAAACAGAAAGACAATTGTAAAATTATTTAAATCTGAAGACTATGATGATTTGGCTGCATTACAAAATCAAGAATTAAATTTTAAAGGATTGAGTCTAAATGATTCTACTTGGGTAAAAGTTGATGATGTTTTGTTAGAAATTTCAAAATTTATAGAGTATCCAAGAGAAAAATTGTTAAAAAAAATAAAATTCATACAAAAAGAAGATTCATTAGGTATATATTTGGTGGCTGTAAAAGATGTTTTAAAAAAGAATGATATTGCACCCATAAATTATATCAGTCCAACGGTAAAACAGATAATTTTACACAGAAGAAAATTAGAATTAATTAGAAAAATAGAAAAAACATTAATCGACGATGCAATACAAAACAAGAACTTTAAAGAATATTAATTTAATACATATATTCGCTCTCCTTTTTTTAGGGTTATGCTCAACAATGCAGGCTCAAAAAATTAAAATAGACGGAGTAGATGTTGTGGTAGGAAAAAATATAGTACTAAATTCTGACATTGCTAAATTCAAGTTAGATTTAGAAAAAAGGAGCGAAGGTAAGTTTAAAATTACCGATTGTGAGATGTTAGAACAACTAATGTTGCAGAAATTATTATCTCATCACGCATTGATTGACAGTGTGTTAGTTACTGAAGATGAAATAAATTCGGTTGTAGATAATAATATTAAATTTTTTACTCAACAATATGGAAGCGAAGAGAAAGTAGTTGAAACTTATGGCTTTAATAATCTTGAGGATTTGAAAAAAGAGTTGTTTGTCATAGAAAAAGAAAACGCTTTAGTAAGAAAAGAACAGCAAAAAATCAATGAAAATATTGATATTACGCCAGAAGAAGTGCGTATTTATTACAATGGACTAAAAGATGAAAACGAGCTTCCAGAATTTCAGGCAGAAATAGAATTAGCACAAATCGTACTGTACGCCAAACCTAGTAAGGAAGAAACGGATAGGGTGCTAAATAAACTTTCTGAGATTAAAAAAGAAATAGAAGATGGGTCAAGTTTTAGGATGAAAGCAATCTTAAATTCTGACGACCCCGGAGTTGTACAAAATGGAGGTAAATACACCGTTACTAAAGAGAGTAACTTTATTAGAGAGTTTAAAGAAGTAGCTTTTTCGTTGGATGTAAATCAAGTTTCAGAACCTTTTAAATCTCAATTTGGGTATCATATAATCCAGTTGCATCAAGTAAAAGGAAATCAAAGAATTGCATCACACATTTTGATACAGCCAGAAATTCCAGATTCTAAACTAAAAGAAACTAAGGAAAAGATGAACAAAATCAGAAAAGATATTTTAGATAAGAAAATAACTTTCGCCGAAGCTGTAAATAAATATTCTGAGGACAAGGACACAAAAAATAACGGTGGAGTAATTGTAAATCCATATACAAACGAAACAAAATTTGACCTCACAAGAATGGATCCTTCTTTGTACGCCATAGTTAATGACACCAAAAAAGGAGAAATTACTGAACCTTTTTATGACGAAACTTCTGGAGGAGAAAAAATGTACAAAATAATCTTAATGAGAGATATGATAGACACTCATAAAGCAGATTTGGTGAACGACTATGTTAAAATTCAGCAATTAGCATTACAAAAGAAAAAGGAAGAGAACATTGCTAAATGGTCTAAAGAAAAAATAAAAGATACCTATATAAAATTAAACGACACGCACAAAAAATGTAAGTTTATTAGAAACTGGAAAAAAGAAGATAAAGTAAGTTGAAAGTGGGTAGTGGGTAGTTAGATACTGACCACTGCCAACTGAACACTTTTCACTTACTTAATTTTCCAATATCATCGACAATTCAAGCCAACGTTCTTCTTTTTCCTCTAAGCCTTCAATTATTTTTTGTAGTTCTATTGATTTTTTGTTGATGTTTTCTGTAGTAATTTGATTGTCGGCAAACTGACTTTCTATATATTTTTTCTTTTTTTCAAGTTTGGTGATTTCACTTTCTAATAAGCCAAATTCCTTGCTTTCATTAAAACTTAATTTGCCTTTTGGAGTGGGTTTTATACGTGTGTTTTCTTTCTTTTTGACAGCGGTTTTCTCTTTTGGTTTAGAATCTTTATAAGCCCTAAAATATGAATAATTTCCGGGAAAATTATCAATTTTCCCTTTGCCTCTGAATACAAAAAGAGAATCCATAATTTTATCCATAAAATAACGATCGTGCGAAACAACAAGCAAATTTCCAGGAAAATCTAACAAGAAATTTTCTAAAACATTTAGAGTTATTATATCTAAGTCATTTGTAGGTTCGTCCAAAATTAAAAAATTTGGATTTTGAATCAAAACAGCACATAAATACAATCGTTTTTGCTCGCCACCACTCAATTTTTCTACAAAATCATATTGTTTTTTTCTATCGAACAAAAATCTCTCCAACAACTGACCCGCAGTAATTTTTCTTCCTTTAGTTAACGGAATGTATTCTCCAAATTCTTTGATAACCTCAATTACCTTTTGACCCTCTTTAATATTGATGCCGCTCTGTGTATAATATCCGAATTTTACAGTTTCTCCCACAATAATTTTACCACCGTCAACAGGTATTTTTTGTGTAATGATGTCCAAAAAAGATGATTTTCCAGTTCCGTTTTTTCCAATAATGCCAATGCGTTCTCCACGTTTGAATACGTAATCAAATCCGTTTAAAATAAGTGTTTTATCAAAAGATTTGTGGGCTTTATAAATCTCTAAAATTTTGCTTCCCAAACGCTCCATATTTATTTCTAATTGCACCTGATGGTCTTGCCTGCGTTTGTGTGCTTTTTCTTTTATTTGATAAAAGTCATCAATCCTAGATTTGGATTTTGTGGTTCGTGCTTTTGGTTGACGACGCATCCATTCCAACTCCTTATTATATAGATTTTTTGCTTTCTCTGTGGTTGTTCTTTCAATAGAAATTCGTTCTTCTTTTTTCTCTAAATAATAAGAATAATTTCCTTTATAACGATATAATTTACCATAGTCTAATTCAACAATTTCATTGCAAACACGCTCCAAAAAATACCTGTCGTGTGTAACCATAAACAGTGTCATTTTCTCTTTAGCAAAATAATTTTCTAACCATTCTATCATTTCTAAATCCAAATGATTTGTGGGTTCATCTAAAATTAACAAATCAGGTTTGTTTATCAGAACAGTAGCTAAACCTAACCGTTTTCTCTGTCCGCCAGATAAATCTGACACCTTTTTGGTAAGGTCATTAAACTTTAATTTTGATAAAATTTGTTTGTATTGCGTTTCAAAATCCCATGCCTCATATTGCTCCATCAGCTCGAAGGCTTTTTGGTATGCATCTTCTTTTTCCGGATTGTTTATCGCTTCGTTATAATCGGATATAACTTGTAATATTTTGTTGTCAGAAGAAAAGATAGTTTCCTCAATGGTCAGGTCAGAATTTAAGGAATCTATTTGTGCAAGGTAAGAAATTTGCATTCCTTTTCGGCTGATTATATTGCCTGTATCTGGCGTGTCATTTCCAGCAATAATATTTAGAATAGAAGTTTTCCCACTTCCATTTTTAGCTACAAAAGCTATTTTTTGTCCTTTATTAATTCCAAAAGAGATATTTTCAAACAAGACACGCTCTCCGTACGATTTAGAAATGTTTTCTACAGATAAGTAATTCACTACAAAAATTTAGTGCAAAGTAATTAAAAAAACTGAGTAGTTGATAGTTTTTAGTGTTCGAGTATTCAGTAGTCAGTTGGCAGTTAGTACTGAACACTAAAGCCAAACCAGTATTATTCATCATCTTTGATAACGGTAATCGGAACGCCCTCATTTCCAGCATAAAAAACGATTATTTCGGCAGGTTTATTTCCTTCGTTTTTTCCATAGTGAAATATATTTACAAGCTCTACAAGTGCATCTCCCTCTTTCAATTTTATGCTGTTATTGTCCTCATCAATCACCGTCAACTCTCCTTTTAATAAAACGCCTGCATTTATGACGAGATGCTTGTGTAATTTCAATTTTGCTTCGGGCGGAATGGTTATTTTTAAAATAGTTATTTTCGGAGTGCCTTTAAGATAACTGGGGAGCGTTTCGCCGTTCCAACTCTTTGTTGTTTCTGCTAAAGTTACGATTTCTATTTGGTCTGTTTGTTTCTCACTACAGGATGAAATAAATAAAAATGCTAAAAGCGTAACCGCTTGAAAAGGTATGATTCTAAATGTCATATTAAATCTATTTTCTAATCTATTTACCCTAAAATTTGGTAGCTATGCTCCTTAGTTTTTACTTTGGTAATCACGTTTTCAATAATTCCATTTTCATCAATTACAAAAGTTATTCTGTGGATGCCATCGTATGTTTTTCCCATAAATTTCTTCGCTCCCCAAACGCCAAAAGCGTTTATAACCGCTCTCTCTTCATCTGCTAATAACGGAAAAGGTAGCTTGTGTTTATCTATCCAATTTTGCTGTTTTTTGGCGGTATCTACACTTGCACCCAGAATTTTATATCCTTTTGATAAAAACGTTTGATAATTATCACGCAAATTACACGCTTCCGCTGTGCAGCCCGGTGTACTTGCCTTAGGATAAAAAAATAAAACTAATTTTTTGCCTGTATAATCCGATGATTTTATCGTGTTTCCTCTGCTATCTTTCGATTCAAAACTTGGAGCTTTATCGCCTATTTTTAGCGTAGTCATTTTTTATAAGTATTAAAATTAAAGGCTCAAAGATATGGAATTACTAATTATTAATTTCCAAATGTACCATTAAAATTTTAGTATAGCCATTTATACTATATTGAAAAAAAGTCGTACATCTGTAAACAAAAATACAAAAAATATGTACACCGAAGTCCGTAATTACAGAAAATTTATCGAATAACTATCATTAAAGATTAAAAAATCATCGTTCAAGGCGAGTGTAATTATCAATAAAACAGGCATTCCTAAAGCTTCTTTCTATGAAAAATTAAAGTCGAAAAAATTGCAAAGGTTTTATTTCTTGAAGAACAAATAGACCGTGCATTAAGACTCTCTGAAGAAGATATAATTAATGGTAGATTGAAAGAATTTAAATTATATGAATGATTTTAAATTATAATTCTGTCTTGAATCAAAGACTTCCATTATTATAATTCTATTGTTATTTTTATCTACTTTGTAAAACACAATCGATTTGCTCATTTCTGGCTGTTTTACAACTAATTATTTGGTTTTCAATATATTAATTATAAAAATTGCTTTTATTTGTAAAATTATTAAAAATATTGTGTAAAAAATAACATACGGGGGGTGGGGGTGCGTCAAAAGAAATATTTTTGTTCACTTCTTGTTTTAAATGGTTTAATTTTGAGATTAATTCCAGATAAGTATTTTCCAAGTTTTCTATATTTCTTTCTAATTTATTGTTTAGTTGATTTTTGACTTTTAAAAACTCGATTTTATTTCTTTGTTTTTGTTGGTAATAATTTGCGTAGGAATTTATATTTATTCCTATTGAGAAATTGTTTTGTGAAGTAATTGGATTGAAATTGTAACTGATGTTTGGTAGTAAATTTAACTAGCTTTTAGAATTTTTATTTTTGTAGGAATTTATTATTGAGTCTATTTTTTTTAAAAGAATTGATTTGTATTCTGAAATTTGGGAATTTATATAAATTGAACTAAATAAAATAATAAAGGGTAGTTTATTGATACTTAACATTTTAATATAAATTATTTGTATTATAATTTACATTATGTTAAATATATAATTGTAATCAAAAACCATAATTCCAACTCGTCTTAGCTTTTTTTTACCTAAACTACTCTATTTAGCTTCTCGAATAATCGCTTTTTAAGACCTGTATAACTGATAATTAATTCAATATCAATACTTGTTTTTTTAGATTTACTTTCCTCTATCATATCATTAATCTTTCTTTGTATTAAGATTCTTCGTAAATTTAAAACAACTTCTGTTACTAATTTTGGCAGTATCTTTTTTGTATCTGCTATGTAAATATCTTTTCTTTCCCAATTGCTTAAAGTATATTTATCCTCATCCATCAAAATATTTGTAACCTCATTTGAGATTTGCTCATTTTTATGGTTTGTGAAATAGTATAAAACTATTTTTTCTTGCTGATTTAATTGATTAATCAACTCATAGTAAACGTCTTTAAAAACATCATTGGTAAACTCAATTTCGTCTTCTTGTAAGTTTAAATATAATTCTTTTGATACTATATTACTATATTTTTCTCTTTCAAAAGAAATATTTCCTTCTTCATTCTCTACCTCGATAAAATCTACAAAATCTACCTTTTCATTACCATATATAAGCAAAATTCTAATAATTTCTTTTTCTAATACATATAAATAATCTACACTAGGCAAATCCTGTTCCTGCGCTTTTACTACTTGAAATGACTTTTGTTTTCTTTGTTCTATTTTAGAATCTTCCGTCAACTTCTTTCTCAACATCTGAGCCAACTCACTAAACAAAACTCTTTCAGATATTTCCATAATACGAGAACATTCTTGCACATATACTTCTCGTTGAATAGCGTTTGGAATTTTAGATATACTCGTTACAATATCTCTAATTAATCCAGCTTTCTTTACAGGGTCATTCTCAGCCTCTTTCATCAATAAAGAAACTTTAAAATTGATGAAATCCTGAACAGAATTTTCTAAATATTCTTTTAATTCTGAATTTGAATGTTTTTTTGCAAAACTATCCGGGTCTTCTCCGTCTGGAAAAGCGACGACTTTCACGTTCATTCCTTGTTCCAAAATTAAATCAATCCCTCTGATAGAAGCCCTCAATCCGGCAGCATCACCATCAAAAAGAATAGTTATATTTTTTGTTAATCTTCTTATCAGACGTATTTGGGCTGGAGTTAATGCAGTGCCAGAAGATGCGACTACATTTTCAATTTCCGATTGATGAAAAGAAATTACATCTGTATATCCTTCTACCAAAAAGCAATTATCTTGTTTTGCTATTTCTCTTTTGGACTGATAAATCCCATATAATATTTCACTTTTATTATAAATATCACTTTCTGGCGAGTTTAGATATTTTGCAGCTTTTTTATCATTACCTAAAATACGCCCGCCAAAACCAAGAGTTCGTCCAGACATACTATGAATTGGAAACAATACTCGTCCTTTAAATCTATCAAATTGCTTGTGTTCTTTAACGATAGTTAACCCTGTTGAAGCTAAATATTTTAAGTCGTATCCTTTTGCTAAAGCTGATTTGGTGAAATTATCCCATTCATCTTTACAATATCCTAATTCAAAGGTCTTTATCGTATCGTCTTTAAAGCCACGTTCTTTAAAATAAGATAAACCTATCGCCTTGCCTTGTTCGGTGTTCAACATTAAATCGTGAAAATAGTCTTTAGCAAATTTAGAAACCAAAAACATACTTTCTCGCTCATTTATCTGTTGTTTTTGTTCGTCAGATTGTTCAGTTTCTTCAACCTCAATATTGTATTTTTTAGCTAAATATTTAATAGCTTCAGGATACGAATAATGCTCGTGTTCCATTAGAAAAGAAACCGCATTCCCTCCTTTTCCTGTGCTAAAATCCTTCCAGATTTGTTTTACAGGCGATACCATAAAAGACGGCGTTCTCTCATCTGTAAATGGACTTAATCCTTTAAAGTTACTACCTGCTTTCTTTAATTGTACAAACTCGCCTATCACCTCCTCTACTCTGGCGGTTTCAAAAACACTATCTATGGTTTCTCTGCTAATCATTATTCCAATTTTAGATTTACGAATTACGATTTTAGATTGAACTCGTAATTCGTTTTTCAAGAGGCCGCCTTTAATTTATTTAGAGTTGTTTTTGTAAGTTTAGTTTCCGCATATTTTTTGGTTACATTAAACTTCTTTTTGTCAGAACTTGGCAATTCAAACATAGCATCGGTTAAAATAGCTTCACATAAAGAACGTAATCCTCTGGCACCCAATTTATATTCTACAGTTCTGTCAACGATATAATTTAACGCTCCCTCTTCAATTTTAAAAGAAATACCATCTATAGAAAATAATTTTGCATATTGTTTTATAATAGCATTTTTTGGTTCGGTTAAAATTGCTCTTAATGCTTTTGCGTCTAACGGATTCATGTAACTTAACACAGGTAATCTTCCAATAATTTCTGGAATAAGACCAAATGCTTTTAAATCTGACGGAATTATATATTGTAGCAAGTTGTTTTCGTCAATTTTATCTTCAGCTACAGAGGCGCTATATCCAACAGATTGAATATTTAGGCGTTTGCTGATAATTCTATCTATTCCCGAAAATGCTCCGCCTGCAATAAATAAAATATCTTTGGTGTTTATTTCTGTAAATTTTTGGTCTGGATGTTTCCTCCCGCCTTCTGGAGCAACATTTACAACAGAGCCTTCCAGTAATTTCAATAATGCTTGTTGCACTCCTTCTCCAGAAACGTCTCTCGTTATAGACGGATTATCTCCTTTACGGGCAATTTTATCAATTTCATCGATAAAAATAATCCCTTGTTCTGCTTTTGAAACATCATAATCGGCCACTTGCAATAATCTACTCAAAATACTTTCTACATCCTCGCCAACATAGCCTGCCTGCGTAAGAACCGTGGCATCAACAATAGAAAAAGGCACGTCTAACATTTTTGCTATAGTACGGGCAACCAGAGTTTTGCCAGTGCCTGTTTCTCCTACCAAAATGATATTACTTTTTTCTATTTCAACCTTGTCTTCTTTACCTTTTGATTGCAGTAATCTTTTATAATGATTATAAACCGCAACCGCCATATATTTTTTAGTCTCATCTTGACCGATAATATATTGGTCTAAAAACTCCTTTATTTCTACGGGTTTTTTCAGTATTAAATCTTTAGACAAACCTTTTTTTACTCCTGTAACTTCTTCTTCTAAAATCCCGGCAGCTTGTTCTATACATTTATCGCAAATATGTGCTCCTATTCCTGCAATCAACAAATCTGTTTCTGATTTTTCACGACCACAAAATGAGCATTCTAAATTCTCTTCTCTCATTATTTTCTTTCTAAAATTTCATCAATCATTCCGTAAGTTTTTGCATCATCGGCTTTCATCCAATAGTCTCTATCAGAGTTGGACTGTACTTTCTCAAAGGTCTGCCCTGAATGTTTTGCTATAATTTGATACAATTCATCTTTCAATTTCAAGATTTCTCTTGCTGTAATTTCTATATCTGATGCCTGCCCCTGAGCTCCTCCCAGCGGTTGATGAATCATAATTCTCGAATGTGGCAGTGCGGAGCGTTTTCCCTTTTCTCCTGCACACATTAGTATTGCTCCCATAGAAGCCGCTATTCCCGTACAAATAGTCGCTATATCTGGTTTTATAAACTGCATAGTGTCATAAATACCCAACCCTGCGTAAACTCCGCCTCCAGGAGAATTTATATAAATTGAAATATCTTTAGAAGAATCTACGCTTTCTAAAAATAATAATTGTGCCTGAATTATATTGGCAACTTGGTCGTTTATATCTGTTCCAAGAAAGATAATTCTATCCATCATCAAACGAGAAAAAACGTCCATTTGGGTAATATTCATCTGGCGTTCTTCCATAATATATGGAGTTAAACTACTCGTTATCTTTCCAAAATAAGTGCTATTTACTCCGTGATGTTTTGTCGCGTATTTTTCAAATTCTTTTTCGTAATTCATTTTTCGGGTGATTATAATTTAGTAACTTTTATTTGATAGATTTGACCATCAAATGTAAGTTTTTTTATTTTTGCAAATATATTGATAAAAAATCTCTGTATCCTGATTTTTTCTCGGTTATACCAACAGTAAGTTTGCAAAGTATTAAATTTGAGTAAAAATCAGGAAGAACAAAAAGAGGATAAAGGATGTTTATACCATTGAGACCTAGATCTCGTTTAAATGTTGATAAATTAAATAAAGTGTTCTTCCATAAATTAATATTTAATGGACAAATATACAGATTATTTAGGGATCGACGTATCCAAAAAAACACTTGATGTAATGACCAGTCAACAGAAACATTTTCAGTTTTCAAACGATCTAAAAGGGTTTAGAGAATTCGCTAAAATTATTCCCAGAGACGGTTTATGTATCACGGAAGTAACGGGTATTTATCATTTGCAGTTGGCTACTTTTTTACACAGTAAATCCATTGCAGGTATTGGAGAGCGAACAGCTGTATTATTAATTATTTCTACGGATGGTTTTAAGAACTTTTATTGTTCAAAACAATTGGCATCATATTTTGGATTAGCTCCTACAGAAAGGTTTTCTGGAACGAGTGTAAATGGTACAAGAAAAGCTACAAATCATTCACTAAAAAACAAAATATTGAACATCATATTTTAAACGCCAGTAAAGGGGAAAGGGTAAAAGGTAGTTATCACATTCAACATATTAATAGTTTACACAGTAGAATGAAAAGCTTCTTTAATTAAATACTAACGCTGATCTTTTAATGCTAAAATTAAACTATTCAGAACTAATTTAAGAGGCGTAACTGATACCGAATTTTTCCTGTTCAGATTGCATAAACTTTTTGCTTAATCCCCGTAAAATTAATGTGACCCCAAAAAAGTAAACTAAAAAAACACTATAAATATTGACTTTTTTTACCGCTTTATAAACTGGTTTTACTTGACTATATTTGTGAGAAAAACAGGTTGCTACTGTTTTTTGAGCGGATACATCATTAACTCATCATAATAAATCAATGAGCATGCCCTTCCATACCTCCTTCTTTCTGCAATAATACTCCCTTTAGAAAATGAGTTCCTCTGCTTACAATTTTAATATTAAAATTATTATTTTGAATTGTTTTTATCTCCGTAAAACCGTTATCAGTATTTCCCAAAGTAACTTTCAATGGAATAAACTCATTTCTGTTCTCTGCCATAAAGACAAAATTTTCTCCTTCATTTTCTATAATAGATTCTTCTGGAACAGCAAAAACTTCTTTTCCTCCTATCAATATATGGGCGTTTATAAACATTCCGGATTTCAGATTCTGTTCTTTATCCTCAAAATGCCCGTGAATATTAGCTGTTTTTGTTTCCTCATCTACCGTTTGACTAATCAACTTTATATAACCCTCGTATAAAGTGTCAGTTCCTGAAGGTCGAAACAAAAATGTATCACCTTTTTTAATCCGCAAAATATCAGCTCCAAAAATATTCAATTCTGCGTGCAGATGATTATTATTAATAATTTCTAGCATCTCCTGATTTGCCGAAAGAAATTTCCCTTTGCTTAAATTATTATGAGCTATATAGCCATCAATCGGTGATTTTATATACACAAATTGCTGAATTCCTTTGGAAGTTATCAAATATGGCGACAAACCCGCCATTTTTAATTGCGAAGCGTAACTATCTACAAGACTTTGCGAAGAATGAAATAAACCCTCTGCCGCCTGAAACGATTTTTTGGACGCAATATCATTCTCAAACAACATTTTTTTTCGTTCATAATCTGCTTTGCATACATTTCTTTTGTTGATAGATTCCAAATACAAATATTGCAACTTAGTGAAATTAGAATGTTGCAACACAGCAACAATTTGTCCTTTACGCACTTTATCACCGGGCAATAAATCCGTTTTATACAAAAAAGACTCCATCGGCGCATATACCGTCGCTTTGCTCTGCGGAGGAACCGAAACAATTCCCGTAACGTTAATACGCTCTCTGATATTCTTCTTTTCGATAGATTTAATCACTATTTTTGCCGACACTAATTGCTCTTCTGTCAAATGAATTTCGCTCTCGTTATACGTTTTTTTAGTAGTTTTTTCTGCGGAAGTATTTTTATTTTCCTTTCTTTCGTTACTCTTTGAATTACAGCCTATTGCTACAATAGTCAATAATAATATTATATATTTTTTCATTTTAAATCTGTTTATTTTGTGTAAAATTCGTATTCAATTACAGTTTGGTTATAATTGTTGATAAGTGATAAATAATTTTGCATTATTTGAAAATAAGAATTAAAACTCTGGCTGTATTGATACGCATCAATTTCACCTGATTTATACGCCAATTTTAACTTTTTGATAAATGTTTTTACCTGTATTGTTGTTTTCTCAATATTAGATAATTCTTCATTCAAATATATTAATTGCTTTTTTAAACTTTCAAAATCATTTTGAAAAGCGATAAATTTAGCCTCGTTTTTATAGGCAATTTCCTGTTTAATAATTTGCGTTTTCTTTATTTTAGAATTGTTAGACCAAAATGACAACGGAATATTTAATCTAATATTAAACCCCGTATAATCAGTTTCTCCTCCTGTTTTCATATTGATCAAACCTGCTGTTAATTCTGGAAAATACATAGATTTTTCTACCGAAATACTTCTTTCAGCAATTTTATTTTCTTTTTCTGCTACTTTTTTAAAAAAAGTATAAATGCTATCTTTTTGTATCACGACCACCTTTTTTTTAGGAAATTTTGAATTGGGAATGATTGCTATTTTTATTTGAAGCAACTGCTTCAACTGATTTTCTACTTCAATGTACTTTTTATATGTAGAGCTTTTTTGCGATTGAATTCCCAAAAACTGTAAAGCTGTCAAATCATTCTCCAAACCTCCAATTTCTCCTGATTTATATAGTTTTTCAGAAATATTTTTAATCTGATTGCTATTTTTCTGCTGCTCTTCCATCAGCGAAATTAATGCGTGTAAATAATTCCATTGCTCGTATAAATTTCGTGCTTTTCTAATCATCTTTTTCTTAGAAAACTCATTAAATTCTTTGGCAAAATCATTTTTTGCTATCGCTAATTTTCGCCTTTGAATATGTGTAAGTACAGAACCAAAATTCTGATTTACAGACCATTCCTCCTCATTTATATTTGGTGCAACACCTATATTTTGATATTCTACTGATAATGGATTTAACTCTATTGCTCCAGAAATTTCAGCTTTAGTTTTAGCTATATTTAATTCAGACTTTTTTAGACTCACCGAATTGTTTAACACCAATTCTACCACTTCTCTTTCTGTAAGTTTCTTTGGATTTTCCTGTGCCTGTATCGCCGAAAATCCAAGTAATAAAATAATGACACTCATAGTTTTTGAATATGATATTTTTATTGATTTTTTAGTTGTTTCAAACAGCATATATAAAACAGGTAAAATCAATAAAGTCAGTAAAGTTGCAGATACCAAACCACCGATAACTACGGTTGCCAACGGTTTTTGCACCTCTGCTCCCGTAGATGTTGATAATGCCATCGGCAGAAAACCTAACGAAGCTACTGCCGCAGTCATAATTACCGGGCGTAAACGAGCCGATGTTCCTTTTTTGATGATTGATACTAAATCAGTCATTCCTTCTTTTTTTAGTCTGTTAAATTCGGCTATTAAAACAATTCCGTTCAAAACTGCAACTCCAAATAAGGCGATAAATCCAATTCCTGCCGAAATGCTAAAAGGCATATCTCTCATCCACAGAGCAAAAATTCCTCCAATTGCCGACATTGGAATAGCTGTAAAAATTAAGACGCTTTGTTTTATAGAACCAAATGCGATGTATAGCAATAATAAAATCAGCAATAATGCCACAGGCACGGCGATTATCAATCGTTCGCGGGCTTCCTCTAAATTTTTAAAAGTTCCGCCGTAGGAGATATAATATCCGGGTTCGAAAGAAAGAGTTTTGTCTATTTTAGTTTTTATTTCTGCTACGATACTCGAAATATCACGTCCACGGACATTAAATCCAACGGTAATTCTACGTTTGGCATCATCTCTTTGAATTTGATTTGGTCCTGTTTCAAAACTTATTTCAGCAACATTTGCTAAGGGAATTTGATTTCCATTGGGCGTTGTGATATATAGTTTCTTTAAATCTTCTATATTTTTCCTGTTCTTTTTGTCTAAACGAACTACCAAATCAAAACGCTTTTCTCCTTCGTAAACTATTCCTGCACTTTGTCCTGCAAAAGCTGTATTTATTATCGTGTTTACATCGGATATATTTAATCCATACAATCCTAATCGGTCTCGTTTAAAATCAATCACAACCTGTTTTAATCCGCTTACTTTTTCGACATATAAATCTTCTGTGCCTTCTACATTGGGTAATAATCTGGCTATCTGATAGGCATATTTTGCTAGTTTATCTAAATTTTCGCCATATACTTTTAAGACAACATCTTGTCTTGCACCTGTCATTAGCTCATTAAAACGCATCTGTATAGGCTGCTGAAAACCGAAAGTAACGCCTACGGTATGTTGTTTTAGTGTGGCTTTCATTTTTTCTGCCAGCTCATTTTTGCTCTTTGCTTTTGTCCACATATCTAGTTCATTTAGGATAATCATAATATCGGCAGCTTCAATAGGCATTGGGTCGGTAGGGATTTCGGAAGTGCCAATTTTTCCTACCACTTCTTTTACTTCATCGGGAAATTCTTTTAGCAATATTTTTGAAGCCTGACTGACTGCATCTACCGTGTGTGATACGCTACTTCCTGTAGGCACTCGTGTTTCAACTGCAAAATCTCCTTCATCTAAAGACGGAATAAATTCTGACCCCATTCTAGTAAATACGAAAATACTCAGGATAAAAATAGTTAGCGAAGCGATAATTACTTTCTTACTGTTTTTCAACGCATAGTTTAATAATTTGCTGTAAACATTTTGTGTGGCTTCAATAATTTTATCTGAAATAGTACGCTTGTGTTTGATAGTTTTATTTAAAAATAATGCACTTATCATTGGCACATAGGTCAACGATAAAATAAATGCTCCCAAAAGTGCAAAACTTACAGTGATAGCCATTGGTTTAAATATTTTTCCTTCTATGCCGACTAATGCCAAAATAGGTAAATACACAATAAAAATAATAAGTACACCGAAAGAAGCACTGGACAATATTTTAGATGATGAGTTATATACTTCTTCGTCCATTTGTTTCTGCGTGAGTTTGATTTCAGATTTTCTAAGAGCCAAATAATGCAATGTTGCTTCTACAATAATAACAGAGCCATCTACTATGATACCAAAGTCTATTGCACCGAGGCTCATCAGGTTTCCAGAGATGCCAAAAGTGTTCATTAAAATGATAGCAAAAAGCATCGATAACGGAATAATTGACGCTACAATTAAGCCTGCACGCAAGTTTCCCAGCAATAATACCAATACAAAAATAACGATTAAAGCTCCTTCAATCAAGTTGGTTGAAACCGTACTAATTGCTTTGTCAACTAACTTTGTTCTGTCTAAAAATGGACGTATAGCAACGCCTTCTGGCAAGTTTTTTTCTATCTGTGCAATGCGTTCTTTTACATTATTTATCACCTTAGATGAGTTTGCGTCCTTTAGCATCATTACAATTCCTCCTACTACTTCTCCATCTCCATTTCTGGTCATTGCTCCGTAACGAACTGCACTTCCCAACTGTACTTTCCCAATATCTCGAATTAAAATTGGTATGCCATTTTTAGTGTTTTTAACTACTATATTCTCAATATCATCAAGAGTTTTTATCAATCCCTGACTGCGAATAAAATAAGCTTTTGGATTTTTATCTATATACGCACCGCCTGTATTTTGATTATTTTTTTCTAAAGCTGTAAACACTTCATTTATACTTATGTTTAGGCTTAACAGGCGTTCAGGCTGTAGGGCAACTTCATATTGTTTTAAAAATCCACCGAAGCTACTTACATCAGCAACTCCCTCTATACCAAGTAATTGACGACGTACAATCCAATCCTGAATAGAGCGTAATTCCATTATTGGATACTGTTTTTTATATCCTTTTTTCGCATATAAAGTATATTGATATATTTCACCCAAACCTGTGGTTACAGGTGCCATTTCTGGCATTCCTACGCCTTTGGGAATTTGGTTTTTGGCTTGAGTTAATCGCTCGCTAATTTGTTGCCTCGCCCAGTAAATATCTACATCGTCTTTAAATACGACGGTTACAACACTTAATCCAAAGCGAGAAAACGAACGAATTTCATCAATCTTTGGAATACTAGACATAGTCATTTCTATGGGAAATGTAACCAGCCGCTCAATATCTTGTGCCGATTGCGATGGTGCAGATGTAATAATCTGCACTTGATTATTGGTAATATCCGGTATTGCATCTATTGGAAGTTGTTTTGCATAATATACTCCACAACCAATAAGTGCCAGCACCAAAACTCCAATAATCAATTTATTTTTAATTGAAAATTTTATAATTTTATTTAGCATTTTTTTGATTTATTTATTTGATAAAAGTAGTAGGCAGTTAAAAGTGAAAAACCTACAACTGCCAACTGAATACTGAACACTCTAAACCTGTGGAGGTTGGAAAAAATTATCTAAGAAAGTAAATAGATATAAATTTTGACAAAAAAATATCTCTATATTTATCTGAGTAATTTCAATAGCATTAAAATTAAAATCTGATAAAATAAAAGTGCTTGGAAAACTTATAATAACACAGTGATGATGGTGTTCTGTATTTTTTTCGTCTTCACTATCATTTTGGTGTTGGGTGCTATGACGTAATTCATCATAATTTGAATGCGTAGCTGTATTTTCATAAACTACCATATCGGTATGTGCCTGCATTGACGGTGAAAGCAACAAGAAAGCCAGTAAAATAATAATAAAATTTTTCAAGAAAAAAATATAATAACAACGCAAATTTAGGAATACTTATTTTAATATTACGTAAAAAATACACTTTTTTTTAAGTGTTGTGTAGATTGGAAAACAAAAAACCTTAACTCTTTAACAATCAAAGTGTTGAGGTTTTTATATGTACTGAAGATGGGACTTGAACCCATACGAGCATTACTGCCCACTGGATTTTAAGTCCAGCGTGTCTACCAATTCCACCACTTCAGCATTGGTATATTTTTATAAAAAATAGAGCGAAAGACGGGATTTGAACCCGCGACCCTCACCTTGGCAAGGTGATGCTCTACCCCTGAGCTACTTTCGCACAGTATGTTTAAAATATTTTATATATAAATGCGAGTGCAAAGATAATATAAATATACAAATAGCAAAAGAGAATTTATTTATTTTCAAAAAAATTATGACCAAAAACTATTTATTATTTTTGGTGGTTTAATGTAAAATTTTGCAAACACTTTTATTTATATTAATTTTGCGTAACATTAATCATCAGTTATACTAATTTTATTCTAAATTAAACTTGGCATTTTTTTTATGAACTCAAAAACTCTACTAAACTCGAAAGAGATTGAAATTATTCTAAATCGATTAGCTTGTCAGCTTATTGAAAACCACAATGACTTTTCAAATACCGTGTTGATCGGATTACAACCAAGAGGTATTTTTTTAGCCAACCGCCTAAAAGAAATTCTCATCAAAAATTATAATATCAAAAATCTAAAATTAGGTATATTAGACATTACTTTCTACAGAGATGATTTTAGACGTAGGGAAGAACCCTTAGAAGCTACAAACACTGATATTGACTTCCTTATAGAAAATAAAAACGTGATATTAATTGACGATGTGCTGTTCTCTGGAAGAAGTATCAACTCAGGATTATCTGCTATTCAGACATTTGGAAGACCGAAATTAGTAGAATTATTGGTGCTGATTGATAGACGATTTAGCAGACATTTACCAATACAACCCAACTATAAAGGCAGGCAGGTGGACGTTATAAACCAAGAAAAAGTGAAGGTCTGCTGGAAAGAAACACATAATAAAGATGCCGTTTATTTAGAACACAATACATAGGAATGAAGCAATTAAGCGTAAACCATTTATTAGGCATAAAATATCTGAACAAAAATGATATTGACGTTATTTTTGAAACTGCCAATCATTTTAAAAAAGTTATAAACAGACCAATAAAAAAAGTACCTTCTCTAAGAGATATTACTATCGCTAATTTATTTTTTGAAAATAGCACCAGAACAAAATTATCATTTGAAATAGCAGAAAAAAGACTCTCTGCCGATATTCTGAATTTTTCAGCAAGTCAATCATCAGTAAAAAAAGGAGAGACATTAATAGATACTGTAAACAATATTCTGTCTATGAAAGTTGATATTATTGTAATGAGGCACCCAAATGTTGGTGCGGGGGTTTTTCTTTCCAAGCATATAGATGCAAAAATTATAAATGCCGGTGATGGAACTCACGAACACCCGACGCAAGCCTTGTTAGATTCGTATTCTATAAAAGAAAAACTGGGAACAGTTAAAGGTAAAAAAATTGTTATTGTTGGAGATATTTTACATTCCAGAGTAGCATTGTCAAATATTTTTGCTCTGCAATTGCAAGGTGCAGAAGTAAAAGTTTGCGGACCTACAACGTTAATTCCAAAATACATAACAAGCCTCGGTGTTGACGTAGAAACAAATATTAAAAAAGCCTTAGAATGGTGTGATGTCGCAAATGTATTACGCGTACAGCATGAGAGAATGAACAATAATTATTTTCCATCTACCAGAGAATACACACAACTTTTCGGGATTAATAAGCAAATTATTGACAATCTCAACAAAAAAATTGTGATTATGCATCCGGGGCCCATAAACAGAGGTGTGGAAATTACAAGCGATGTTGCAGATGACGACCAATCAATTATATTAAACCAAGTAGAAAATGGTGTTGCAATTAGAATGGCAGTAATTTATTTGCTGTCTCAACAAATTAAAAAGTACTAAAAATGAAAATTGATAGGACCGAAAATTATACTGTAATCTACGTTTCAAAAGATACTTTCTCGGAATTTAATTCCACTTTTATGAAAAGCCAAAAACAGTTTATCAATCAAAACATAATTGTTCTGTTTTCAGAAAATATTGATATAACTGTTCAACATATATCTTTATTTTTGGACCTTTCTAATTTATATAAAAATAATGGCACGTCTTTTGTGGTTATTTGTGGCGGAATAGATATTGACAAATTTCCCGAAAATTTTAATATAGTCCCCACGCTTACAGAAGCTATTGATATTGTAGAAATAGAAGATATAGAGCGTGATTTGGGGTTTTAATTTGTAATAAATTTTATCAAAATGGCAAAAAACCTACTTTTTATTTCTTTTTTATTTTTTGCAACTATTAGTTTTTGTCAAGAAACTTTAGAGAAAATATACGCTACTCCAAATCCGTTTACTGATGTTACTAACATAAAATTTAACTCCACAAAGATGCAATCTGTTTATTTCATCGTAAAAAATGTATTAGGAAAAACCGTTTTTAAAAAAACCTATATATCAAATAAAGGCAAAAATACAATTACTTTTAATAGAAATAACTTAAAATCAGGAATGTACATTTATGTTATACAGGGCAGTAAAGAGCTGATTTCTAAACGCTTCGTAATTAAATGAGTATAAAGCTACTAATTTTAGGATGTCATTCTGCGACACCAAGAGTTAACACACACCCAACTTCACAATATTTAGAGATAAACAATCGTCATTTTTTAATTGACTGTGGCGAAGGAACTCAACGCCAAATGAGGAAGTATAAAGTTGGCTTCTCTAAAATAAATCATATTTTTATTTCTCATTTACATGGAGACCATTTTTTTGGATTGATTGGTTTAATATCTACATTCGGAATTTTGAACAGAGAAAAAGAACTGCACATTTATGCACCAAAAGGCATAAAAGAAATAATTATATCACAATTAAAATTATCCAACTCTTGGACAAAATATTTATTAATTTTTCACGAATTAAATTCTAATGAAAGCGAATTTATTTTTGAAGATGATAAAGTGAGCGTGAGTACAATTCCGCTAAACCACAGAATTTACACAAATGGATACCTATTTAGAGAAAAGGAAGGTTTACAAAAAATTGACATAGCAAAAACATCGTCATACCCAGAAATTGAAATCTGTGATTATCCAAACCTAAAAGCCGGAAAAGATTTTGTTTTGCAAAACGGAGAAATTATCAAAAATAAAGAATTAACCTCCAATCCCAATGAAACAAAAAGCTACGCTTTTTGTAGCGACACATTGTACAAGCCTGATATTGTGCCTATTATAAAAAATGTAAGTTTGCTTTATCACGAAGCAACTTTTCTAAATGACCGAGAAGATTTAGCCACAAAAACAAAACACTCAACAGCACAGCAGGCTGCTAAAATTGCTGCAAAAGCAAATGCTAATAAATTGGTAATTGGTCATTATTCGAGCAGATATAAAAATATTTCTCCTTTTAAAGAAGAAGCCGAAGAGTTTTTCTCTAATGTTATTTTAGCAGAATCGGGAAAACAAATAAAAGTTTAATACTAAGCTAATAACTAAAAGTTGTCAGTTGTTGGAATTACGATTTACGAGTTCAATATAAAATCGTAATTCGTAAATCAATAAATAAATTCATTCATTTATTGGCTATACTAAAAGATTTGACTTTTAGTGCCAAGTCATGAAAGCCCTTTCAGAGACAAGCTAAAGTTACCTTCTAAGAAGGTGTAATTTTTACTGCAACTCTCTTACCCAAATATTCCTATAAAGTACTGGCAATCCGTGGTCTTGCAATATAAGAGGCAGTTTTTCTTGGTGATATACATAACGACTTTTACCAATATAAACTGTTGGACCTCTCAGTTTAAAATGATTTTGAATTAAGACTCCATTGTGAAAAACAGTAAGGTAAGCTGCTGAAATAATCTTGTGATTTTTGCCAAACTTTGGAGCGGTAAAAATAAGGTCATAACTTTGCCATAAGCCCGGCTCTTTTGAGACATTCACCAAAGGAGAACTTTGTTTATATATAGCTCCCGCCTGACCGTTGCCGTATGTAGGATTATTATACGAATTGAGTACTTGTACTTCGTAGAGTCCCATAAAAAATACTCCGCTATTGCTATAATTCTGACCCGAAACATTCTCTGCTTTTGGAGCTAACCACTCTATGTGTAGTTGAATACTTCCAAAAGATTGCTTACTCGCAATTGAAATTCCATCGCTAACACATTGCATAGTTTGTTCAACAATTTTCCAGTTAGTCGGTTCTCCGGTATAGTTTGAATTCATTAATTGAGAGACTACTTCTGTTTGCTCCATATTTGCGGGAGTTGAAAATTGAGGCTTTTGCCAAGCGTCTAAGTTTTTGCCCGAAAAAAGAACTATCGCATCTTGAGGAATTCCTCTGTTATCTATAGGCACTACTTTTTTAACTTTAGTCCAATCTTCTGTTTTTTTCCACGGTTCAGTTTTTCTTAATAATTCCCAATCAATTGGTGGGGTTTTAACAGGTTTTTTTGTAGATGTAGAATCCGTTTGAGCGTTCGATAAAAGCGGTAAAAAACACAATATTAATATTAGTCCTAACTCGTTTTTCATAATTTATATTTTTATTTATACTCGGTAGATTAAAACATTAAGCACAAGTTTTTTATTTTCGTAAAAATATTAATAAAAAACTATTTTAGATGTTTTTCCTTAATTTTCAAATTATTTATTGGTCATTCCTAATTAATTTCCACTTTAATATCTTCCAAAATAATTTCTGATACTTTTTTTAGCTGATTTTTTTCAAAAGCTTTGTCTAAATCTGTTAGTTTAACAGACGTGTCGGTTGCTTTGTAGTTGTTATAATCTACAAATCTAATCCCGTTTTTGACGCACTGTTCTTTTAATTCTCTAAAGCGAACTCCTCCCCCATCCACGTTAAAACTGTACGCTAAAAAATTAACTTTAAAATCTTGCTTGCCAATCCAATAAATAAAAACATCTTCAAAATCCTCTCCTCCTCCATCTTTGTTAAATGTAACTTCAACTTTGTAATATTCTTTGTTCTTTATTATTACTTCTTTTAGTAATTTTTTACGAACCGCAGCGTCATTTAAGCCGTAAGGCAACACAGAAAAATAGTGTACTGAGTTTACAGAGCCTGAATATTTTGATGCTATAGAGCTTGGAATAATTACCTCTTTTGAGTTTTCATATCGCTTAAATCCTTTGTTGGATAAGACATCTCTGGTTTTTACAGAATCATTTTTGGTAACTCTTTCTAAAAAATAATTTCCGCCGTTTCTTGTTGCAATATACTTATTATTTCTAAACTTGAATGATATTTTAGAATTTGACACCTTGTCGGCACCTGAGGCTAATATTGATTTATCAACAATCTGTTGTACTGTAAGTTTTCTATGTGCATCTGGCTTACAGGCAATTAGCAAAATAAGAGTAAGATATAAAAAATATTTCATTACGATTTTTATTTAAACATCAAAATTAAAACAATTTTATTCAACAAAACTTATATCTTTGTTAAGATTTTTGTAAAAGAAGGTGTAACCCCTTTTAAAACTGCCTATATAATAAATCAAAAACCCTATAAAATACCTAAATTAATGAAAAGAATAATTAAAAAAGTAGCGGTAATTGGCTCTGGAATTATGGGAAGCAGTATTGCCTGTCATTTTGCAAATATTGGCGTTGAAGTTCTTTTGCTGGACATTGTCCCAAGAGAATTAAACGACAACGAAAAGACAAAAGAACTGACATTAAAAGATAAATCTGTTCGCAATCGCTTAGTAAATGATGCTTTAAAGACATCATTAAAATCTAAACCCTCACCTATATATTTGCAAAAATTTGCAAGTAGAATTGCCACTGGAAATTTGGAAGACGACTTACACAAAATTGCAGATGCCGACTGGATTATGGAAGTTGTGGTTGAGCGATTAGACATTAAGCAAAAGGTATTCGAGCAGATAGAAAAACACAGAACTCAAGGGACATTAGTTTCTTCAAATACTTCAGGAATTCCTATAAGATTTATGAGCGAAGGAAGAAGTGAAGATTTTCAAAAACATTTTGCAGTAACACATTTCTTCAATCCGCCGAGATATTTAAAATTGTTTGAGGTCGTTCCAAGTCCAAATTGTAAACAAGAAGTAACCGATTTTTTGATGATGTACGGCGAGAAATTATTGGGAAAAACATCAGTTTTAGCAAAAGACACACCCGCTTTTATCGGAAATAGAATTGGAGTTTTTGGAATACAAAGCCTGTTTCATCAAATAAAAGAATTAGGTTTAACTGTTGAAGAAGTGGACAAATTAACGGGACATGTAATTGGTCGTCCAAAATCGGCAACTTTTAGAACTGTTGATGTTGTCGGCTTAGACACATTGGTTCACGTGGCAAATGGAGTTTATGAAAATTGCCCAAATGATGAAGCTCATAAATTATTTAAGTTGCCAAATTTTATCGATAAAATGATAGAAAATAAATGGCTGGGAAGCAAAACAAAACAAGGGTTTTATAAAAAAATAGTAAATTCCAAAGGTAAAAAAGAAATCCTTACATTAGATTTAGACACGATGGAATATAGCTCTAAAAAACGCACTTCTTTTGCAACCTTAGAATTCACAAAAACTATCGATAAGCCGATAGACCGTTTTAAAATATTGATTGAAGGAAAAGATAAAGCTGGAGAGTTTTATCGCAAGAATTTTGCAGCAATGTTTGCTTATGTTCAAAACCGCATTCCTGAAATTTCTGATGAAACATACAGAATTGACGATGCTATGAAAGCAGGTTTCGGCTGGGAAAACGGTCCTTTTGAAATCTGGGATGCCATAGGTTTAGAAAAAGGGATAGAATTGATAAAATCCGAAGGAAAAAAACCTGCCGATTGGGTAACTGAAATGCTTTCTAAAGGAAATAACTCTTTCTATACCGTTAAAAATGGACTTACTTATTATTATGATATTCCTTCAAAAATACAAATTAAAAAGCCCGGTCAGGAAGCATTTATTATTTTAAATAACATACGAAAATCATCCGAAGTATTTAAAAATTCTGGAGTAGTTTTAGAGGATTTGGGAGATGGAATTTTAAATCTGGAATTTCAATCTAAAATGAACACCATCGGAGGCGATGTTTTAGCAGGACTAAACAGAGCTGTTGATATTGCCGAAAAAGATTTTCAAGGATTGGTTATTGGAAATCAAGGAGCAAATTTTTCTGTCGGTGCAAATATAGGAATGATTTTTATGATGGCTGTAGAGCAAGAATACGATGAGCTAAATATGACCGTTAAATACTTCCAAGATACAGTGATGCGTATGCGTTATTCTTCAATTCCTACTGTCGTTGCTCCTCACGGAATGACATTTGGCGGTGCTTGTGAATTGTCTATGCACGCAGATAAAGTCATTGCTGCCGCCGAGACTTATATGGGATTGGTAGAGTTTGGAGTTGGTATAATTCCCGCTGGCGGAGGTTCTAAAGAAATGACTTTAAGAGCTTCCGATACTTTTAGAAAAAACGATGTGGAATTAAATGTTTTACAAGAATATTTCTTGACAATTGGTATGGCAAAAGTGTCAACCTCTGCCTATGAAGCATTCGATTTAGGATTATTGCAAAAAGGAAAAGATATTGTGGTTGTAAACAAAGACCGTCAAATTGCAGAAGCTAAAAAACATACGTTATTACTCGCAGAATCTGGTTACACACAGCCTATAAAACGCAAGGATATAAAAGTATTAGGCAAACAGGCTCTGGGAATGTTTCTAGTAGGCACGGACTCTATGAAAGCAGGAAAATATATTTCTGAACACGATAAAAAAATTGCCGATAAATTAGCTTATGTAATGGCTGGCGGCGATTTATCAGAAGCTAGTTTAGTAACCGAACAATATTTATTAGACCTCGAGCGTGAAGCGTTTTTAAGCCTTTGTACCGAAAGAAAAACATTAGAACGCATCCAACATATGCTAAAAACAGGAAAGCCGTTACGGAATTAGACAGGGTAGTTGGCAGTTGTGCAGTTACACAATTCAACGATTACACGATTAAGTAAACAATTAGAAAATGAAAATTATAAATTTATTTTTATTTATCTTGATAACATCCTCTCTTTATTCACAGAGCAAGATATGTCATACAAATATTGATTTTGGAATTGGAATTTTTGTTTTTAGCTATGAATTGACAGGCTTAAGTATCGGACCAACGTTAAACGTAAATAATGGTTTTAAAATTAATAAAAATAGAATATCTGTTAATATTTTATATGGGGGATGGGGAATTATTGCTGAAGAAGGTCAAGGTCCTTTTAACTTTTCTGGACCTAGTGAAGTTAAATTATTTAAAATTGACGCTTTATACGGCGTACAATTAAAAGTTTTATTTAAAAAAATCATAATAGAGCCTTCCGTTGGAATTGGATTTTACGGTCAGAGAATAGAGGTTTATACAGACCCAATCTTAGAATCAACAATAAATTTTCCTCTAAGAATGTAGCTCATGTTTTTTCCGGGAGGAAAAATAAATACTGGATTTAATGCAAGTTATGACATCAATAAACTGAATAAAGTTTTTTCGGCAAATGTATTTTTAAGAATTAATTTAACAAATTAAAAAAACAAGATGAAAAGAATTACGATTTTAGATTTATGATTGAACAATTACACGATTAAACAAATAAACAATGAAAACAGCATATATAGTAAAAGCATATAGAACTGCGGTGGGCAAGGCTCCTAAAGGAGTATTCCGATTTAAAAGACCCGATGAATTGGCATCAGAAACCATAGAATATATGATGAATAAATTGCCAGATTTTGATAAAACACGTATTGACGATGTAATTGTTGGAAACGCGATGCCAGAAGCAGAGCAAGGATTAAATGTCGGGCGATTAATATCTCTAATGGGACTAAAAATTAAGGACGTTCCTGGAGTAACTATAAACCGTTATTGTGCTTCTGGATTAGAAACTATCGGAATAGCAACGGCTAAAATTCAGACGGGAATGGCGGATTGTATCATTGCGGGTGGAGCGGAAAGTATGAGCTATATTCCTATGGGAGGCTACAAACCTGTTCCCGATTACAAAGTTGTGGCAGAAGGTAATGAAGATTATTACTGGGGAATGGGATTAACCGCAGAAGCAGTTGCAAATAAGTACAATATCTCCCGTAAAGACCAAGATGAATTTGCGTATAATTCTCATATAAAAGCCTTAAAAGCACAAACTGAAAATAGTTTTAAAGACCAAATAGTTCCCATAAAAATAAATGAAACTTATGTTGATGAGAATGGCAAAAAAGCGAATAGAAGTTATACAGTTACTAAAGATGAAGGTCCAAGAAAAGGCACAAATACGAAAGTATTAAATAAATTACGTCCAGTATTTTCTGCTGATGGAAGCGTAACTGCGGGAAATTCTTCCCAGATGAGTGATGGTGCAGCTTTTGTATTAATAATGAGCGAAGAAATAGTAAAAGAATTAAATATTGAACCAATAGCTCGTATGGTAAATTATGCAATAGCAGGTGTTGAACCAAGGATTATGGGAATTGGTCCGGTAGCAGCAATTCCAAAGGTGTTAAAACAATCAGGATTAAAGCAAAATGACATTTCTTTGATTGAGCTAAACGAAGCATTTGCTTCCCAATCATTGGCTGTAATTAGAGAATTAGATTTAAACAATTACATTATAAATGTAAACGGAGGAGCAATTGCTTTGGGTCATCCGTTGGGGTGTACGGGAGCAAAATTGTCTGTTCAATTATTTGACGAAATGCGTAAACGTGATATGAAAAACAAATATGGAATGGTAACTATGTGCGTGGGTACAGGACAAGGAGCAGCGGGGGTTTATGAGTTTTTGTTTTAAAGAAAAACTAAAATAAATGATTTATATGCGACACTTTGTCGTCAAATTGTAGGCTCTATGTCAAATAGTGGGTAATCAAATTTAAAGTTACAGCAAATAAAACAAGTTAGATAAATAACACATAGTCAAGAAGCAGGGCAGTTGTCAATTACACAGCTTAACACTTAAACAACTTCTCATTTTTAATTTTTATTTTTGCCCCCCTAAATAAACATAGAGCCAAAGTTTTCAACTGAAACTAAAGAAATAAAGTCTTAAAATTATTGTTGTCTGATAAAACCAAAAATAGGCAAAAAAAAGACTTTTCTACCCAGTAAAATGGGATTATTTTTTTGATTTTTAAAAAGCAAGCCCCCCATTTTATTATTTTATTCAAATTGTAATTTTGTCTGTATTTCTTCTGGAGTTCCTTTGTTTTTTACGAAGTCTTTGGCAAATACATCTACATTATTGAAAAAATCTGTGAATTTAGCATAAGTAAACAGATGTTTCTGCAACAGACTGACCAAATTAGAAAAACTCCAAGATTTGGTTAGTTGTCTCTTCATAAATGTAATCAGCAATAAGGCAATAAGAGTACACCATATCTGTATTTGTATGGCATTTTGGTTATCTCCATAGAAATATTGCAGAGGGAAATTCTGCTTAATTTTTTTGAATAGCAGCTCTATTTCTCAACGTTTTTTGTACAATAATGCTATTTTATCTGGAGTTTCGTCAAATAGATTGGATAAGAAATAATACACCTTATTTTTTTCGGGGTGATAATAGGAAACTAACCTTAGTTCTACTTGCTTTCTCTCGCCATCTTGTTCGTATTCCAAAGCTATCTTCACGTCTCTTAAAACTTAGTCAGAAGTGGCAGGTTCAAGGTCGTATTCTTCTATCAGGGTGTCTTTCGCGTTGTCTTTTAGGCGAGTTACAAAGTAAGTACCCTCATTATTCCACTTATCAAATAAGGCGTAGTTATTGTAGGCTTTATCAAAAACTGCAACCTCTCCCTTGTTAACTACATCTTGATGTTGGATAAAGAGAGAATCGTGTTCTTTGGCATGACTGTGATAAACTTTTACAGGAATACCTGCTTGCATATCCAAACTTTTGATAGCTTTTAATCCCTCCTTTTCGCTTTCCGTTAATAGATTTACGCCCAACACACTCAAAAATAGGCTGAAACAGGCTTATAGTGGTCGAATCTATAGAATAAACCTTTTTACCGATGATTAGAGATTTATGGCTGTCCGATAAACTCGGAAGGTACTCTTTTACTAAATCCTGATAGATAAGTTCAAATACATTGCAATCACGCCTCTTATTGGCATCCGAAAGTGTGCTACGTCTTGGAGAGTAATCAAGTTTGCAATGAGATATTTTATCTCCATAGCTTACAATACCGCCACAGAGCTCTCGTAAAGAATTACAACCAGAAGTAACTCCATAAATCATAGTAATCAAGTGCTGAAAGGTGTTGAAGCGTTTACAATACCTATCTGACAACTTTTCCTCTGCTCGTTTATTAACTTTATTCCTATCTAATAATCCAATCATCTGACTAAAAATAGGCTGTCCGAAAAAAATGTTACCTTTGCTCATAATATGACTTATTTTGAAGTTTGTTCGTATTATACGAAAAAAGCCTCAATAATTGAGGCTTTTTTTATCGGACAACAGTGAATTAAAATATAATAATTTTAGGTTTAATGAAGATGAACTAACATTGGTTAAAAGTATTACAAAATCTGCAAAAAAATATTACGAAGGTTTTTATGGCTCTGAAAATTTATCATCAAAATTAAAACGGTTGGAAGTTTTTTATTTTTCTGTTTTGCAGTCTCCCCTATTTTTATCAATAATTTTTAAAACTCTTTCTAAAGCCATTGCTCTGGAGCCTTTAATCAGTATAAAATGTTCGCTAATTTTATAAGATGATAAATGTTTTGACAAATCCTCAAAGGTTTTAAATTTATGTATTTTGGTTTTTGTTTGATAAAATAAATTACCAACTAAATAGCAATTATTAAAGTTTAGAGATTCGACTAAATTTACTATATTTTGGTGTTCTGTGGCACTGTTTTTGCCCAATTCGAGCATATCGCCTAAAATCAAAGTTTTATAAGTTGCTTCTACTAAATTAAAATTTTCTAAAGCGGCTTTTACGCTTGTAGGATTGGCATTATACGCATCTAATAATATTGTGTTGTTCTTAGTTTTTATTACTTGCGACCTGTTATTGGAAGGAATATAACTTTCCAGAGCTTTTTTAATATCAGCATTTAAAACGCCAAAATAATCTGCAATTGTAATAGCCGCAGAAATATTACTAAAATTGTAATTGCCAATTAAATTACTTTGAATATTGCAGTTTTTGTACAAAATTTTTACAAACGAATTTATAGCCACAAACTTTATAATATCTGTGTCAAAAAGTACTCGTTCAATATCTTCTGTTCTCTCCAATTGAATTTTATCATCAGAATTTACAAAGGCTATTTTGCTGTTATTTTTGAGGTAGGAATACAGCTCAGATTTTGCGTTTATAACTCCTTCAATATTCCCAAAACCCTTTAAATGTGCTTTTCCGAAATTGGTAATATACCCGAAATCGGGATTTGTAATTGAGCATAAAAATTCAATTTCTTTTTGATGATTTGCACCCATTTCTACAATTCCAATTTCTGTTTCTGGAGTCATAGAAAGCAGGGTTAGTGGAACGCCAATATGGTTGTTTAAGTTGCCGATAGTCGCCGTAGTATTATATTTTTTACTCAATATAGAATTAATAAGCTCCTTCGTGGTGGTTTTTCCGTTGCTTCCAGTTAATGCTATGATTGGGGTATTAAGCTGTTTTCTGTGGTATTTTGCAAGCTGCTGCAATGTTGTTAGAACATCATCAACTAATATAATATTATCTGACTTTACATATTCTTTTTTATCAACAATACTGTAATCAGCTCCTTTAATTAGAGCTTCTTCTGCAAATTTATTTCCGTCAAAGTTATCTCCTTTTAGAGCAAAATATATGGCTCCTCTTCTGATTTTTCTACTATCTGTGTCTGATAGATAGTTTTTTGAGTACAGATGGTATAGTTTTTTGATATTCATTTCATTTTTTTACATTGAGTAAAAGTTAAACTAACCATTACAAATAAAAATAATTTTAATAAGTTTTTCATAATTTCCCTAAAACTGTTACAGGTTTGATTTAGCCTCGCTAATTTACAACAAATAATTATGATATACGATTTATTGTGAAAATTCATTTATTTATTGACTAAACAATTGTTTTTTTCCTTTATTATAAGTAATCTTGCACTAAATTAAAATAATGCAATAAATGTTGCGTTATTCGGTTAATATATGAATAAAATATCTCTATTACTCATCATATCCTCGCTTTTTTTATCACAAGGATATTCACAGATTTCTGATTCTGTGCTGTCAAAAGGAGAGTGGCACAAGTTTTCTGTAGATAAAACAGGGGTTTTTCGTATTGATATTTCTTTTTTACAAAAAATGGGAATCAACACTGGAAACCTAAACCCAAAAAATATTAGAATTTTTGGTAATGGAGGAAATATGTTACCGCAAAGGAACGAGAGTTTCAGGTACGATGATTTACAGGAAAATACGATTTTTATAAATGGCGAAGATGACGGCGTATTTAACACTGATGATTATATATTATTTTATGCAAAAGGACCACATAGTTGGATTGTAAATCCAGAAAAAGGAACTGCAAAACACAGGCAAAATCTATATTCAGAAAAAGCGTATTATTTTCTTACAATTACAGAAGTAACAGGCAAGAGAATTTCAACTTTACCAGATATTTCTACTCCATCGACAAAAGAAATAACAACTTTTGATGACTATGTGTTTTATGAAAAAGAAAAAATAAATCTAACTGCCGTAGGAAATCAATGGTTTGGAGAAAATTTTAGCGAGCAAAACACGCAATCATTTAAAATTGACTTTAAAAATGCAGTACCTAATTCCCCTGTTTCAGTAAAAGTTAGAGGGGCATCGATTTCGTCTTTAGAATCTTCAATGAGTGTATCAATAAATTCTCAAGACTTATACACAATTAAATTCTTTCGCTCAAGTGGTTTAACTCAAGGACGAGCAGAACATAAAACGGATATTATTAATAATTCAAATAATGTAATTGATGTTTCTATAACGTATAATAATAACGGAAATCCAAGTGCAGAAGGATATTTAGATTATATTGAAATTGCAGGTAAAAAACAGCTAATAGCAAATGGAACTCAATTTTCTTTTAGAAATTTTAAGGCAAATAATACGGGAGTTGTAGAATATAGAATTAAAAAAGCTGATAATATTTTTCAAATTTGGGACGTTTCAGACTCGATTGACCCAAAGAGAATAAACAACTTATCAGACGGAAGTAGTTTTGTCTTTAAAGCAGACGGAAACTCCTTAAAAGAATATATAGTTATTGATAATTCAGATTTTTATACGCCAACTGTCGGTGATAATTCATTAATTAGAAATCAAAATCTTCACGCTCTTAGAGATATTAATTATTTAATCATTACCAATAATGAACTCTCAAATCAGGCAAAAAGATTAGCAGAATATCATCAAAATAATTCGGGATTAGTTAGCAAAGTTGTGCCATTATCAGAAATATATAATGAATTTGGTTCAGGTTCTCCAGACATTACGGCAATCAGAGATTTTATAAGACACGTTTACAAAACAAATACATCGCCGAGTAAAAAATTAAAATATGTATGTTTTTTTGGAGATTCTTCGTATGATTATAAAGGAATAAAAATAGCAAAAACCGAAAATATAGTCCCTGTATTTGAGGCTTTTGAGAGTTTTAACCATGCCTCATCTTATGTAACAGACGATTATTTTGTAATGTTAGATGATGATGAAGGTACCATACCACTTCCCGATAGGTCAGAGGCGAATGGAGGTATCATATCGTCTTCTTATACTATTGATGTTGTTTCGGGTAGAATTCCTGTATCTACGGTACAACAGGCAACAGAAGTTGTAGATAAAATACTTAACTATTACAGTGCTACATCTTTTGGAGATTGGAGAAACTCAATTACGTTTGTTGCAGACGATATTGATTCTCGCGGAGAACAAGTATTACAGGAAGGAATGGAACGCATCGCAGATTCTATTAAAAAGAACAAACCAATTTTTAATATCAATAAAATATATGCAGATGCGTTTAAACAAGAAACATCTTCTGGCGGAGAACGGTATCCTCAGGTAAGTGAAGCAATTACAAATGCTATTGAAAAAGGGACATTGATGTTGGATTATTTCGGACACGGAGGTGAGGATGGTCTTGCGGCTGAACGTATTTTAGAAAATACACAAATAAAATCTTTTAACAATATAGAAACATTACCATTATTTATTACTGTTACTTGCGAGTTTTCCAGATTTGACAACCCTAAAAGAACAACTGCGGGCGAATTAATGTTCTGGAATAAAAATGGAGGAGCAGTGGGTTTAATTTCAACTACAAGGGAAATTTTTATTAGCACAGGTCAAAGATTTAATCAACTATTAATAAAAACCTTGCTATTTGACAATGAGGATTTATCAATAGCAGAAGCATTAGCAAAAACAAAAAACGGGTTTGGAAGTAGTCAAAAATTATTTATTTATTATCTCGGAGACCCAGCTATGAAATTGGCAATACCAAAGCCAAATATTCGTATTACAAAAATGAATGGAATAGATATATCTCAATCGTTAGATACGTTAAAGGCACTGTCTAAAGTTAGTTTTGAAGGAGTTGTTACTGATAATGGTAATGAAATATTAACTGATTTTAACGGCAGATTACACACAACAGTTTTTGATAAACCTATTGATAAAACAACATTAAAAAATGATGGGCTTGGGAGAAAAATGACTTTTGATTCTAGAGAGAGTAAATTATTCAGGGGGAAATCAGACGTAAAAAACGGAAAATTCGAATTTGATTTTATAGTGCCAAAAGACATTAAAATTGCATACGGAAAAAGCAAATTGAGCTTTTATGCAGAAAATAAAATAATTGATAAATCTGGTGCAAATTTTGACGTTGTTGTTGGCGGAGTTAATGCCAACGCTACCAATGACACAGATGGTCCAGAAATAAAACTATTTATAAACGATGAGTCATTTATTGACGGAGGTAATACAAATACATCTCCAAATCTAATTGTACTTTTGTCAGATTTTAGCGGGATAAATACTTCGGTAACTTCTATAGGTCATAGTATTACTGCAATTTTAGACGGAAAACAGGCAGACCCAATCGTACTAAATGACTATTATGAAACTGAATTAAATGATTTTACCAAAGGAAAAGTTAGCTACAAATTAAGAGACCTGTCGGTAGGAATGCATACCATAAAAATAAAAGCATGGGACACATACAATAATTCATCAGAAGCAATGTTGGGTTTTTTGGTAGTTAGTGATGGCGGTTTGATTTTAGATAAGGTTTTGAATTACCCCAATCCATTTATAAATTACACAGAGTTTTGGTTTAATCATAACAAACCAAATGAAGCGTTAGAAGTTCAAGTTCAGGTTTTTACTATTTCAGGCAAACTAATTAAAACCATTAATAAAACAGAGCAAACTATAGGTAATTTATCGCGTAGCATCTCTTGGAATGGATTAGATGATTTTGGAAATAAAATAGGAAAAGGAGTATATATATATAAATTAAAAGTAAAATCGACAATCAGTAACTTATCATCAGAGAAGTATGAGAAGTTAGTGATACTTTAAATAAATAAAATCTAAAAAAATGAAAAATAAATCGTTATTTGTTTTAATAATATTATGTATTGTTAGTAAAACAACTATGCAAGGTCAAGAAAGCCTTGGTAAAGAAAGTTCAATTGTAACAGCAGCACCGTTTATGTTGATTATTTCGGATGCCAGAGCAGCGGGGATGGGAGATATTGGAGTTTCAACCTCGTCGGATGCTTCTTCTATGTTTCACAACCCCTCTAAAATAGCATTTAATACTAATCGGGTTAGTGTTGGACTAAATTACACGCCGTGGTTGCGTAATTTAGTAGATGATATTTTTGTTGGAGGAGTTTCGTATATAAACAGATTCAGAGAAAAATCAGCTTGGGGAATAGATTTTAAATATTTCTCTTTAGGAAAAATTGAACTAACAGAGGAAGGAAGTGATGGACAACCTATTTCTACTGGCACAGAAAACCCAAGTGAGCTTTCGCTTTCAGGAGTTTATGCCTTAAAGTTGAGTGAAACATTCTCAATGGGAGTAGGATTAAAATACATACGCTCTGGCTTAGTATTAAGGTCGTCAGATACAGACTTAAATGCTATCAATTCTTTTGCAGTAGATGTTTCAGGCTATTATAGATCTCCAGAGAAAAGATATGCTGACTTTAAAGGTAGATACAGATTGGGATTTAACATAACTAATATTGGACCAAAAGTTTCTTATACTCCTGGAGACAAAGATTTTATTCCGACTAACTTAAAATTAGGAGGAGGTTTTGATTTTATTTTGGACGATTATAATACAATTGGAATAAATTTAGAAACTACAAAACTGCTTGTGCCAACGCCTCCTCATCGAGATGTCAATGGAAATATTACAAAAGGGGAAGATGTAGCTAATGTAGGTTGGATTTCTGGAATTTTTCAATCTTTTAACGATGCACCGGGCGGTCTTTCCGAAGAAATAAGAGAATTTACCTATGCTGTAGGAGCAGAGTATTTATATAGCAACGCATTTGCTTTAAGAGGTGGCTACTATCACGAAAGCAAAACAAAAGGAAATACGCAATACTTTACAATGGGCGGAGGTTTTAAAGCAAAAGCTTTTTCTATAGATTTATCATATTTGATTAATTCTTCAGATATAAATCATCCATTAGAAAATACATTGCGTTTTTCATTATCTTTCGATTTAGGAGAAATATATGAAGATTATTAAGTTGGAGGCTGGAAGTTAGGGGCTGGAAGTTGGAGAATGGAGGTCGTAATTGTCTTGACTCTTAGTTTCTAAAATTAAAAAAAGTGAAAAAAATTAATATAACAACCTCTGCCATTATTTTTAGTGATATAACCGAGCTTTCTTCTGATGTTCAAATGTTAATGAATAAAGCAGTGGAAGCCCGTAAAAATGCGTATGCTCCATATTCTAAATTTTATGTGGGAGCTGCTTTATTGTTAGAAAATAATCAAATAATTACGGGAAACAATCAAGAAAGTGCAGCATATCCATCTGGTATGTGTGCCGAGAGAGTTGCTATTTGGAAAGCGGGTTCAGATTATCCCGGAGCTAAAGTAAAACGGTTAGTAATAACTGCTAGCTCTAACAAAACAAAGGTAAACAGACCTGTTGGTCCCTGTGGAGCTTGCAGACAAACACTCTTCGAATACGAAATAAATCAGAAAGAACCCATAGAAACATATTTTATGGGAGAAGTTGGCAAAGTCGTAAAAACAAAATCTCTATTATCATTACTCCCTTTTTCATTTGATAGCTCTTATTTGTAAACAGAACAAAGGATTTACGATTTTTGAATTACGATTATACAATTCAACAACTTTTTACTTTTAATTTTATACTTTTAAGCCTTCTAATTTTTAGTAAAAAACACGCTATATGTATTTAATTTTTGATACCGAAACCACAGGTTTACCCAAGAGCTGGGACGCTCCAGTTACTGATGCTGACAACTGGCCAAGATGTGTCCAAATAGCATGGCAACTACACGAAGAATTAGGAAATCTAATAGAACACAACAATTTTTTAATAAAACCCGACGGATTTAATATTCCCTATGACGCAGAGAGTATTCACGGAATTTCTACCGAATTATCACAAGAGCAGGGAATTCCTTTGCAGGAAGGATTAGAATTGTTTAATTTAGCATTACAAAAAACATCATTTATTGTAGGTCAAAATGTAAGTTTTGACATTAATATTATAGGCTGTGAATTTTATAGATTAGGCATTAAAAACAATCTGGAAACGCTTCCTTTATTAGATACCTGTACAGAACACACGGCACAATTATGTCAAATTTCTGGAGGTAGAGGAGGTAAATTCAAATTACCAACATTAACAGAATTATACAATCGTCTATTTGACACTGATTTCGGCGAAGCACATAATGCCACAGCAGATGTTGAAGCAACTACACGTTGTTTTTTAGAATTGATTAGGCTGCGTCAATTTACCGCAGAGCAGCTAAATGTTTCTACAGAATATTTTGAGCAGTTTTTAGAAAAAAATCCAGAAGAAATTAAGGTTATTGGACTAAAACATATTAACCTAAAAAAGGAAAGTGATAAAATTAGAAAACGCGTAGAATCAAAAAAAGAATCTGAAGATACGATAGTTTCTATTCAAAATTTGGTGGATTTAGAAAACGTACAATTTGCTCATTTACACAATCATACACAGTTTTCTGTGCTGCAATCTACCATACAAATTGACAATATCATTAAAGCTGCTGCCAAAGAGAATATGTCTGCCGTTGCCCTGACAGATACTGGAAATATGATGGCTGCTTTTCATTTTGTTCAAGGAATATTAGCACATAACAAAAACGCAGAGGATAGAAATAAAGAAGCAAAAGAAAAAGGAGAAAAACCTACCGAAAATATATTAAAAGGAATTGTTGGCTGTGAGTTTAATGTTTGTGAAAATCACGCTGAAAAAACAAAAAAAGATAACGGCTACCAAATTGTTCTATTAGCAAAAAATAAAAATGGCTACCACAATTTAGCAAAAATGTCTTCCATTGCCTTTATCGACGGATTTTATTACGTCCCCAGAATTGATAGAGAAATCATAAGAAAATACAAAGAAGACATTATTGTTCTTACGGGAAATTTATACGGAGAAGTGCCGAGTAAAATTCTAAATCTTGGAGAAAAACAAGCCGAAGACGCACTGCTGTGGTGGAAACAAGAATTTGACGATGATTTATATATAGAATTGATGCGTCACGGACAGGAAGACGAAAAAATTGTAAACGAAACACTCTTAAGATTTTCTAAAAATCATAATGTAAAAATTATTGCTTCTAACAATACTTTCTACTTAAACAAAGAAGACGCAAACGCACACGATATTTTACTCTGCGTAAAAGACGGAGAAAAACAAGCAACTCCAAAAGGACGAGGACGAGGATATCGCTACGGTTTGCCAAATGAGGAATATTACTTTAAATCTTCCGACGAGATGAAGAAATTGTTTGCTGATATTCCTGAGTCAATTTCTAATATTCAAGAAATAGTTGATAAAATAGAGCTGTTTACATTAGCGAGAGAGGTATTATTACCAGCTTTTGATATTCTCGAAAAGTTCCAAGATAAAAAAGATTTAGAAGATGGTGGTAAACGTGGCGAAAACAATTATCTGCGTCATCTGACTTATGAAGGAGCCAAAAAACGATACCCTGAAATTACAGAATCAATCCGCGAGAGATTAGACTTTGAGTTAGAAGTTATTGAAAAAACAGGATATCCGGGTTACTTTCTGATTGTAGAAGACCTTATCAGAGAAGCAAGAAATATGGATGTTTCGGTTGGTCCGGGACGTGGCTCTGTGGCGGGAAGTGTAGTCGCCTATTGTCTGTGGATTGTCAATTTAGACCCAATAAAATACGACTTACTTTTTGAGCGTTTCTTAAATCCTGAACGTGTATCTATGCCTGATATTGATATAGATTTTGACGATGAAGGACGAGGTAAAGTAATGGATTATGTGATTAATAAATACGGCTCTAATCAGGTTGCACAGATTATTACTTACGGAACTATGGCTGCAAAATCTGCCATTAGAGATACCGCTCGTGTTTTAGATTTGCCACTTTTTGAAGCCGATAGAATTGCCAAATTAATACAGGGAATAAAGCTGAAAAAGATTTTTTCTTTGAGTGAAAAAGAATTAGAAATAAAATTAAAATTACGTTCAGAAGAAATAGAACTCATTAATGAACTAAAAAGACTTTCTAAGGGAACAGATTTAAGTGCAGAAACCATCAACAAGGCACGTATTTTGGAAGGCTCTGTTAGAAATGTAGGCACACACGCCTGCGGAGTCATAATTACTCCCAGTGATATTACCAACTACGTGCCTATCGCCTTGGCAAAAGACTCAAATATGTACGTTACCCAATTTGATAACTCGGTTGTAGAAAGTGCCGGATTATTGAAAATGGACTTCTTAGGATTAAAAACTCTTACATTAATTAAAGACACCGTAAAAATTGTAAAAGCACGGCATAATATAATTTTAGACCCAGAAAATTTTCCGTTAGATGACGTTAAAACCTATGAACTTTTTCAAAGAGGAGAAACCGTTGGAATTTTTCAATACGAATCTGCAGGAATGCAAAAATATATGCGGGAATTAAAACCAACCACTTTTGCAGATTTAATTGCTATGAATGCTTTGTACAGACCCGGTCCTATAGATTACATTCCTTCTTTTATCAGGAGAAAACACGGAGAAGAACCTATTGAATACGACCTTCCTGATATGGAAGAATATTTGAAAGAAACCTACGGAGTTACCGTTTACCAAGAGCAAGTGATGTTGCTTTCTCAAAAATTGGCAAATTTTACTAAAGGTGAAGCCGATGTTTTGCGTAAAGCAATGGGCAAAAAACAAATTGATGTGCTTGCTAAAATGAAGCCTAAATTTATTAAACAAGCAGGTGAAAACGGTCATAACGAAGAGAAATTAGAGAAAATATGGACAGACTGGGAGGCTTTTGCATCTTATGCTTTTAATAAATCTCATTCTACCTGCTATGCGTGGATTGCCTATCAAACAGCATATTTAAAAGCACATTATCTTGCGGAATATATGGCGGCAGTGCTGTCCAACAATATGAGCGATATTAAGCAAGTTTCCTTTTTTATGGAAGAGTGTAAACGTGCTGGATTGACCGTTTTAGGACCGGATATTAATGAGTCTTACTCAAAATTTTCTGTAAATAAAGGAGGAGCTGTCCGCTTTGGAATGGCTGCTATTAAAGGTGTTGGAACTTATGCCGTGAAGTCCATAATAAAAGAACGAAAAGAAAACGGAAATTACAAATCTATTTTTGATATTGCCAAACGTGTGGATTTACGAGTTACTAACAAAAAAGCATTTGACGGACTTATTTTAGCCGGTGGATTAGACTCTTTTGCAGAAACACACAGAGCTCAATATTATGTAACTGATGAAAAAGGAGGAACATTTATCGAGAAAGCATTAAGATACGGCAGTAAACATCAAGAAAGCAAAAATTCCTCTCAAATTTCTTTGTTTGGCGAAACCTCTGATATTCAGTTGCCAGAACCAGTTATTCCTGCTTGTGAAACTTGGGGAACTATGGAATTGCTAGGAAAAGAAAAGGAAGTCGTGGGGATTTATATTTCTGCTCATCCGTTAGATGATTTTAAAAATGAATTAAAGTTTTGTAACACAAAATTAGCCAATTTTAAAAATGATTTAAAGAAATACATAGGTGTTAATTTATCATTTGCAGGTATTATAACCGATGTTCAACACAGAATTTCTAAAGCAGGAAAAGGTTGGGGAACTTTTTTTATTGAAGATTATAGCGACAATCACGAATTTAAAATTTTTGGAGAAGACTATTTAAAATTCAAACATTTTTTACTACCTAATTCTTTTCTTTTTATAAAAGCAGTTGTAAAGGCTGGTTGGCCAAACAAAGAAGGAGTTACAGGAGAGCCGAGATTACAGTTTACCGATTTCAAATTATTACACGATTTAATGGATAATTTATGTAAGAAAATTACTCTACAAATTCCGTTAAAAGAAGTAACCAAAGATAAAATTAAAGAATTAAAACATTTGTTTGTTGGCAATTCAGGAAAGCAGAATTTATATTTTACAATTTGGGATAGCAAAGAAAAAATTGAAATTACTTTACCGAGTAGGAATACCAAAATTAAAGTTACCAATGGGCTGTTAAGTGCTTTAGAAAAAAAACAAATTTCTTTTACGTTAAGTTAAATACCTTTTTTGATTGTGTAATTGTTTAATTGTTGAATCGTAATTAGTAGTCCAACAACTGACAATCAACAACTAACAACCAATTTTTAGATTTATCTAAAAAATGTTTTATACAAGTAAAAAAATTAATATATTTGCCACAGAATTAAAATTTACATGCTTACATTTTCTGAAGAGAACTATTTAAAAGTAATATTCCATTTAAGCTATATTTCTGAGAAAGGAGTTAATACAAATTCTATTGCAAAAAAATTAGAAACAAAGGCTTCGTCTGTTACAGATATGATAAAAAAATTGGCAGAAAAAAAATTGTTGATTTATAAAAAATATCAAGGAGTAACTTTAACAGATACTGGTAAAAAAACAGCGTCTTTAATTATTAGAAAACATCGTTTGTGGGAGGTTTTTTTGGTAGAAAAGTTAAATTTTAATTGGGAAGAAGTGCATAAAGTCGCAGAGCAATTAGAGCATATAAAATCTCCAAAATTAATAGATAAAATAGATGAGTTGTTGGGATTTCCTACGGTAGATCCTCACGGAGCTCCAATTCCAGATAAGGAAGGCAACATTATTGTAAAGAAAAAAGTGAAGCTATCTTCTCTTATAAAAAATGATAAAACTATTTTGCTGGCGGTAAGAAATTCATCTGATGAATTTTTAAAATATCTGAATAAGAAAAAAATTGCGATAGGAAGTTTTATAGAAGTGATAAGCGTAGAGTCGTTCGATAATTCTATGCAAATAAGAATAAATAATAATGACATCCTGATAACAAATGAAGTGGCAGAAAATTTATTAGTAAAGGAGGTAGAAAAAAGTTGAAAGTTGTTGGAGGCTGGAAGTTGGAGGTTAGAAACTAAAAAATCATAAATAAAAAATAGCAAGTCATAAATAATTAATAAAAATGAAGAAGTACATATACATACTAGCTGTTATAGCTATTGTAAGTTGTAAACAAAATCAAAAGAAAGCAACTAAAAAATTACAGGTAGTAACCACAACATCAATGATTACTGATTTGGTAAAAATTATTGGAGGAGACAAAATTGACGTTCAAGGTCTGATGGGGGCAGGTGTTGACCCGCATTTATATAAAGCAAGTGAGGGTGATGTTGGTAAATTATCTGATGCTGATGTTATTTTTTATAACGGATTGCACTTAGAAGGGAAACTGGAAGATGTTTTTGAAAATATGCGTCATCAAAATAAAATAACCATCGCCATTTCTGATGTTATTGACAGAAAAGAACTGATAGATTCAGAACTCTTTGCTTCAAATTACGACCCGCATATTTGGTTTGATATTTCTAACTGGGAAAAAATAACGGGTTTTGTGATAACAAAATTGTCGGAGGTAAATAAAAAAAACGCAAAAATATTTCAAGAAAATGGAGATAAATATTTAGTAGAATTAGCAGAATTAAAGAAAGAAATTGCTAATTCAATTAACGAATTGCCCGTAGAAAAAAGAATTTTAGTAACCGCACACGATGCTTTTAATTACTTCGGAAAAGCCTATGAATTTAATGTTGTCGGTTTACAAGGATTATCAACAGCAACTGAAGCGGGAGTTCAAGACGTTCAAAGAATGGCGAGCTTTATTATTGAACACAGTGTAAAAGCTGTTTTTGTGGAAAGTTCCGTGCCAAAAAGAACCGTAGAAGCATTGCAAGAATCAGTAAAATCTAAAGGTCACGAAATTGTAATTGGAGGAACATTGTTTTCTGATGCTCTAGGAGATTACGGAACCGTAGAAGGAACATATATTGGAATGTATAAATACAACATAAAAGTTATTATAGACGCGTTGAAATAAGGTTTTGTTATTAGTTGTCAGTGTTCAGTATTCAGTGTCCAGTTAATAACTGGTTACTAACCACTGGCAACCAACAACTAACTACCGACAACCAAAAATTAAGAATGGAAAGCAAAAAAATAGCAGTAAAAATAGACGATTTGACAGTAGCTTACAATTATAAACCTGTTTTATGGGATATAGATTTGAAAATTCCAGAAGGTATTTTAATGGCGGTTGTGGGACCAAACGGAGCGGGAAAATCAACATTAATAAAAGCTATTTTGGGAATTATAAAACCCATTGCTGGTAGCGTTTCTATCTACGGAAAATCTTATGAAAAACAACGAAATTTGGTAGCCTATGTTCCGCAGAAAGAAAGCGTAGATTGGGATTTTCCAACTACTGCTTTAGACGTAGTAATGATGGGAACTTATGGCGATTTAGGTTGGGTAAAACGACCAGGGCAGAAGGAAAAAAAAGCAGCTTTGGAGTCTTTAGAAAAAGTAGGAATGCTAACTTTTCAGGGACGACAAATTTCTCAACTTTCAGGAGGACAACAACAGCGTATTTTCTTGGCAAGAGCTTTAGTGCAAAACGCATCTATTTATTTTATGGACGAACCTTTTCAAGGTGTAGATGCCACCACAGAAATTGCGATTATTAATATCCTAAAAGAACTTAGAAAGGCAGGAAAAACTGTTATTGTAGTACACCACGATTTGCAAACCGTGCCAGAATATTTTGATTGGGTAACGTTTTTGAACGTAAAAAAAATAGCTACAGGTCCCGTAAAAGAAACATTTAACGATGATAACCTTACTAAAACTTATGGAATTAACTATAAAGTAAGTGTGCAGAAATAAAAGAGCTAACCAACAAATATGAAATGATTAACTTTGACCAATATCAATATAAATAAGAATACCATTACGCAGATGATTGAAAAAATAACCGCAACAGATTATTTTGAAGAATTGTACGAAATTCATTCAGAAGACACATCGATTAAAATAAAATATACTCGAAAAAGGATCCTATTAGAAAAAGTAACTAAAACTTTAACTTAAAAAGAGTTATTACAATTTTCTAACCTTTTTTCTAGACTTTCATTTGTTTGCGAAAAACTCCAATTATCAAAAAAAATACACAGACTAAGAATTACTGCAAATAAAGTATTACACGAAAATTACCAGCCTTCAGATGAGGAGTATCAAACTTATATAAAATATTTTTGTGAATATATTTCAAAAGCATATCAAATTGCAGTACCCACCGAATTAAAAAATAATTATCCAAGCAAGGAATACCTAACTACAAAAGACTATTCCAAAAACACAAGATTATCAAAACTAAGAGCAGAGATTGTTTCGATAGGTTCAGACTATTTAATTTGTAATCCAGACACAAACCAAAATGAGGAATGCATCAAAGTAAGTTTCAATGAAATTGATGAAATCACAAGTGTCCAAAACTTTTGGAAAGGTGCTCAAATATTTTTGGTAAATATTGTAATTGATGATTCTGAAACATACCACCCAAAATTTATAATTCTTGAGCCTGATTATTTAGTTGATGTGTCATCAATTGCCGAATGTTTTCAAGATTATGGCAAAACGGAATTATTTTATTTAAAATCTAAATTTGAAAAAATCCCAAACAATAAGCATATTAGGCTTGGTAATTTTGCTAACCTAGTAATTGATGAGTTATTTGCAGAAAATAGAAATGATAAAATAATATTTAAAGAAGCAATAAAAAAAGATTTTAAAGCTTACCCTTTTGAATATACAACCTGTGAAGATTTATATTCAAAGGAGAAGTTTAAGAAATATTTGACAGATGCAGAAATGCACTTTCAGAATATTAAAAGGGTTGTAGAAAATGACTTTCAACAACCTGTAATAAAAATTTCCATAGAGAATTCAACACTGGAACCTACATTTTTATGTGAACTTTATGGTATTCAAGGAAGATTAGATATATTAGAACTATCAGATAACCATCAAAAAATTGTTGAGCTAAAATCAGGCGGTGTACCATTTCCAGATAATGGAAGAAGTATTAAGCCCAATCACAAATGTCAATTATTTCTTTATTATCAATTAATTGCTACAATAAAAGAAATAGATTTTCATAAAATTTCATCTGAAATTTTAGGATACATCTTATATTCAAAAATCCCTAAAAAGAACCTAAGATCAAATGTTCCTACTTTAAAACAAATTCAAGAGATATTAAACCTTAGGAATAAGATAATAATCAATGAATATTTTCTTACTTTAGACGACATATCAATGACCAAAAAAATAGTTGCTAAAGTCAATCCTAAGAATTTAATTAATGGTCCAATAGTAAATCCAATTTTTGCAAAGAAGTATATCATACCACAAATAAACGAGGTAATCAAACCTTTAAATTCAATGGATGAAATAGAACAGGCCTATTTTTATTCATTTGTAAGTTTCATTGCCAAAGAACAGTGGATGGCAAAGATTAGTGATTCAGATAATCCTAATCAACAAGGTAACGAGTTGGCAAACCTTTGGTTGAATTCGTTTACTGAAAAAGATAAGAAATTTGAAATTCTATATGACTTAACAATTTCAAAAAATTTAATAGCTGGAGTAGAAAAAGAAATTGTTCTATCAAGAACAAATAAAGAAAACGAATTTGTAAATTTTAGAAAGGGAGACATTTGTGTTTTATATCCTAGAAACACTATAAAAGATACAGTTACAACAAATCAAATTTTCAAATGTAGTATTAAAGAATTATCTAAAAAAGAAGTAATAGTTAGTTTCAGGCATAAACAACGAAATACAAAGTTTTTTGAGCAATTCAATATAAATAATCAAAAAGGGTTTTGGGCGTTAGAAAGAGACTTTATGGATAGTTCATTCAGAGCTATGTATAAAAATCTATATTCCTTTATATCTTATAATGATAAGCATAAACGCAGTCTTTTACTAACCACAACCAATCCAATTGAAGGAAATACTGTTAGTTATAATAATAATAATCTTTCACAAGAACAAAATAGGATAATAAAAAAAGCAATATCAGCTAAAAGTTACTTTCTGTTGAATGGTCCTCCAGGTACAGGGAAAACATCAATAATTATAAAAAACTTAGTTCAAGAACTTTACAGAAAAGAAGATTCTAATATCCTATTATTAGCTCATACCAACAGAGCGGTTGATGAAATTTGTGAAGCAGTAAATGACGCAATTATAAATTTTGACGACATTAATGATGACAAAGTAAATTTTGGCAAAACAGATAGAAATTTTATAAGAATTGGCAATGAATTATCGTGTTCCAAAGAACACAAGGATAATTTATTGTCAAATATCTGTAACAACGTTTCGTCGCGCAATGATTTAAAAGAATTGCTTAACAAATACAGTATTTACATTTCTACTGTTGCTTCAATGGCTAGTAAAATGGACATATTTAAATTGAAGAAATTTGATACCATTATTGTTGATGAAGCTTCACAGATTTTAGAACCTCAAATTATTGGAATACTACCTAATTGCAAAAAGTTTATTTTAATAGGCGACCACAAACAATTACCTGCAATTGTTTTGCAAGATCAAGAAAAATCAAAGACAAATAATCAAACCCTTGAAAAAATAGGGTTGTTTAACAGAAAAAACTCATTATTTGAAAGACTTTATACTTTCTGTAAAATAAATAAATTGATATATGCTTATGATGAATTAACTTTTCAAGGAAGAATGCACAAAGAAATTGCACTATTCCCAAGTCATACTTTTTATGAGTCTAAATTAAAGCAAGCGTTAGCAAGGCAAGATGTTAAATTGGAATTTTCATCTAGCACAAATAATACCTTAGAAGATTTACTTTCAAAAAAACGTCTTATCTTCTTTCAAAGTCAAAGAGACAATTCTTTTGGCAAGAAGAACGATTTAGAAGCTGCTCTTGTAGTCAAGATAGTGCAAGAAATAAAAAATCTTTATAAATATAATAATAAAGATTTTAGTGAAGTAAAAACTATTGGTATAATTGCCCCATTTAGAAATCAAATTGCATTGATTAAACAAAAATTAGAAGAAGCAAATATTCCAAACTACGAAGATATAACTGTAGATACAGTAGAAAGGTATCAAGGTAGCCAAAGAGATATTATTGTTCTCTCATTTTCAATTAATAACCCATATCAACTAAATAGCATCATCAATACTAATGATGATGGTACGGTAGATAGAAAATTAAATGTTGCCTTGACAAGAGCAAAAGAACAATTAATTCTAATTGGAAATGATTCTATACTTTCTAACAACTTGATATATTATAAACTAATAGAGTTTATAAAATCAAAAGGCGGTTACATTTATGAAAATATTAAAGAGGTATTAAGTCCTTTACTTGACTTAGAAACTATAGAGGGTCAAACTTATACGCCTGACAAAGCTTTTAAATCGGTTTTTGATGAGCTTGTTATAGACACTTTAAAAAATGATAATAGAACCATTGATAAGATTAATAGGAGTGGAAATAAATGGTACCATGCTCTACTAGGAAGGTCTAATGATTTTATTAGAAATAATGTAATTGAATTTGGTAGAGCAAATTTTGATTCTCCTTGTTTACTTGCACCAGAAATAAGCCCCATAGACAAAGTAAATTTGTATTGTTACTACAATATGCGAAAACACTACTTTTCTAGTTACTCAATTTTTAAAAGTTATTTTAAATTCTTCTCTATAGAACTACGACAGGTGTCAGGCAGATTAACACTTATTGATTTTGGCTGCGGACCAATGACATCAGGTTTAGCATTTAATCAAATTTATCTTGATAAATTTGACAATTACAAATTAAACTATATTGGAATTGACATTTCAAATGCTATGTTACAAAAAGCAAATGAATTTAGTAAAACATCTTTGTTTAATAGCAATGCAAACTTTTATTTAATTAAATCTATCAAAGAATTAGAAAAAGAACTACTTGATAAGTGCTTTAGACTATCGAATACTGTTATACTCAATTTTTCCTATTTATTTGCAAATCTTTCTGTTGGACAGACTGTTAAATTAGCAAATGATATTAATAAAATGGTTGAAGAATACCCTCTTAATAAATACATTGTTGTCTACCAAAACCCGAAAAACAAATATCATAATTTTGCCAAATTTAAAAAATATTTAAATTATTTTGACAATACTGTTGTTTTAAAATCAGAAACGGTATCATATAAAAATAATCAGCAAAATCGGTATGATACAACGGAAACATTCACTTATGAAATACTTACTAATTGACTCAATATAGCTTATTTGGAAATATGGAAAAAACTAACACTGAAATTTCTCTTGAACTAGCAAAAGAAATAAGAGGACTAGAATTGCACCCTAACTTCATTACAACAGATGAAGAAAAAGCCCTGCTAACCAATATAGATAATTCATATTGGCTTAAGGATTTAAAAAGAAGAGTTCAGCATTATGGATATAAATACGATTATCGATCAAGAAGAATTGACACCTCTTTTTATTTAGGAGAATTACCCAATTGGCTAAAAGAATTATCAAATAAATTTAAGAATAAATTAATAGATTTTATACCTGATCAAGCAATTATTAATGAATACGAGACAGGACAAGGTATTTCATCACATATTGACTGCAAGCCTTGTTTTGGGGATACAATAGTTTCAGTTTCATTGGGGTCGTCTTGTATTATGAACTTTGAAAAAGAGCTAAATTCAAAGAATAAAGTTGAAATATTCGTAGAGCCTAGAACATTGCTGATAATGAAAGGAGAAAGCAGGTCTAATTGGTATCATGGGATTACCCAAAGAAAATCAGATAAATTCAATAATGAAACAATAAAGCGAAAAAGAAGAATATCAATAACATACAGAGAAATAAGAATGGAATAAGACAATACTTGAGTTATACATTCTTGCAATTAGTTGTAATTTACAACACAATTGCAAAAGATAATATCTTTCGTCACCGTCAATGTTATCAAAAAAACAGCAAAAACCTTACAAAGGTATAAGTAATATTATCTCAGTATAAAGCTAAAATATAAGGCATAACTAAATTTTTAGTGGAGTTAGATTAAGTTTTCCAAAATAAAACAGCACATTAATTCTAAATCTGTCAAAATTTAGAGAACCTATGCCTTTGCCAAAACAGATTGAATTCTACCGTTTAAATTCTCGTGTTTGCCACTATCTGTTTGTGTTTTAAAGGCATTTACAATTCCTTGTTTATGATGTTAAAAGGTTGTTATAACATTATTTACATAGCTGATTTAACTTCCTTAAAGTTGGTCATCGTATCCGCTCAAAAAACAATGTCACATCAGGTTTTCTGTTTTATTAAATCGGTTAGTGTTACCCTTTCTTGATTTTGACTAATCATTTGTTTTTTTTAGTTCAATAATTTCTTGTTGTAGATTTTCATCTAGATTAAGCGATAAATAAAGTGTGTTTTTTAATGATGAGTCTTTTATTGACGATGTGTCAATTTTAGATATTTGATTAAAAATCTCTTGATTTTGCGTGTGTAAATATCCAAAAAAGTAATATAAAAAACACTATAAATATTGACTTTTTTTGCCGCTTTATAAACTGGTTTTACTTGACTATATTTGTGAGAAAAATAGGTTGCCACTGTTTTTTGAGAGGATACTTTTGTTGTACATTTATATATTACTGATAATGAGGTATTTATGATTTTTGAGATAAAGCCTAAAATACAACACTTAAATTACTGAAAATAAGCGTGTTAAATCAAACCTTAACGGACTATTAAAACAGGCACTAATCAATTAAGAATATAGTTATATATTCGCAATATGCTTTCTAAAAAAACGAAATATGGATTAAAAGCTCTTGCATTTATCGCCCGGCAAGAAAAAAATAACCCTGTACAGATAATTACCATAGCAAAAAGTGAAAATATTTCACATAAATTTTTAGAAAGCATACTTCTTACCTTGCGGAGAGCAGGTTTTTTGGGAGCAAAAAAAGGAAAAGGTGGAGGTTATTATTTGTTAAAAAGTGCTTTCGATATTAGAATGACAGATGTGATTAGAACTTTAGAAGGACCTATTGCGATGCTTCCATGTGTTAGCCTAAATTTTTATGAAAAGTGTGATGATTGCCCAGATGAAAAGGCTTGTTCTGTGCATAAATTGATGATACAAGTTAGAGATAATACACTAAAAGTTTTGCGAAATAATACTTTAGCTGATTTGATTTAGGGTTGTTAGTTTATTTGTTTCATCTACTCCAAAATTTGGTAGTGTCATAAACAGACTGATTATGTAATTTTCTTATTAAATGTACTTTCTTGAAAATAGTATCTTTCAATGTACATGCTTATAACCTTATCATGTATTTTTTCGTTTTTAGAGAAGCATATTATTTTTCGATTTAATCGTTTAATATGCGTTCTGAAATTCAGGTTTTTACGTTCAATTCTCCAAGTATTATCTTTACCAATAATGTGTTGGTATTCTTTTGGAAATAATTTTGAGTATGCTCCCCAATTATCTGTATGACAAATTTTAATAGGAATATTTTTTACAGAATCTAACAATTTTAAAAATACTTTATCAGTTCTTCTACCATTTTCCCAAGTAATAATATCGCCATTGTTCCTGTTTATCAAATACCAAGTCCAGCGTTGATTAGCCTTGCTTCCAACATAAGACCAAAACTCATCCCATTCAGTGGATACTCCAATAACTACTTCTATTTCTATACCTGTATGGTTGTAATTTGGATTCACTTTTGTCGTTTTTTTTTAATATGAGCTGTTACCGTATCCTTACTTATTTTAAGAACTCTACCAATATCTCGAGTTCCTGAACTGTTTAGTAACATCTCATCTATTTGTTCTCTGACTCCTGTTTTATAGGCATTATAGGTGTAATTTAATATGAAACTCCGTTTACAATATTTGCAACGATAACATTGCTTTGATTGTTGATTCTTACCATTTTTCTGTAAATCTGTTGAGGCACAATAGCGACATGATAATTTTTGAAAATGTTCCATCTTTTTTTATAAAGATAAACATTCTCAATTTATTTATGACACTACCAAAATATAAACCTAATTTTTAGCCTGCGGATTTAAGGGTATATACAAAATGATTACAAAAAAAATAAAACACAAATCGTAACTTTGCAAAAAATAATATTCCTTTGGAAGTAATCCACTCACTTTCTAATTACAGAAGCTCGAAAAAAACCATTGTTACCATCGGTACTTTTGACGGAGTGCATATTGGACATCAGAAAATTATCGAGCAATTAGTTAATACCGCTAAAAAGACAAATAAAAAATCCGTTTTATTAACGTTTTTTCCGCACCCTAAAATGGTTTTGCAGAAAGAAGCATCAATAGAATTGATTGATACAATTGAAGAACGCTCATATTTATTATCAAAAACAGAGCTGGATTGTTTGATTATTCATCCGTTTAATAAAAAATTTTCTCAATTAACCGCCTTAGATTTTATCAAAGACATATTGATAGATAAATTAAATATATCAAAATTAATTATTGGCTACGATCATCACTTTGGAAAAAATAGAGAAGGAAACATAGAGCAACTTGTTGAATATGGTCGTTTGTACGATTTTGAGGTGGAGGAAATTACCGCCCAAAATGTCGATGATATTTCTGTGAGTTCCACAAAAATAAGAAGAGCTTTAGCAAGCAAAAATATAGAAACTGCAAATAAGTATTTAGGATATTATTTTATGCTAAATGGCAGGGTAGTAAAAGGGGAAGAGCTGGGCGATAAAATCGGGTTTCCCACAGCAAATATCTATGTAAAGGAGAGGTATAAAATAATTCCAGAAACAGGTGTTTATATTGTAAAATCTATATTTGATAATAAAGAGGTTTTCGGAATGATGAACGTCGGTTTTCGTCCAACTATCGATGGAAAACATCAAACTATTGAAGTCCATTTTTTTGATTTTAATCAAGATTTATACGGAAGAGAAATTACTGTGGAAATTCTGTATTTTCTTAGAGATGAGCAAAAATTTAATTCAATTGAGCTGCTCATCACACAGCTAAAAAAGGACAAAGAAAACACTTTAAATTATCTTAAAATGAATCGCTTTATCAAAAAATAATTCAATTTATTTATAGTTTTAATCAAATTGGCACACCAAAAAATACTACTCTCAATTCTATTGGCAGATTGTTGCAGTTGATGTACCTTTGCGTTTCTTAAATTAAAAAAATGTTACAGGTTCAGTTTATCAGAGAGCATAAAAAAACTGTTTTAGACGGATTGGCAAAACGCAACTTTACAAATGCCGAAAATATTATTAATCAGGTGTTAGCCTCTGATGAAAATCGTAGAAAAACACAGGTTTCTTTAGATAATATTTTATCAGAATCTAATAAATTATCCAAAGAAATTGGAAATCTTTTTAAATCTGGGGAAGTACAAAAAGCCAATTTATTAAAAGAAAAAACAGGTCAATTAAAAGATAATTCCAAAGAATTGACGCAAGAATTGAATAACTATGCAAACGAATTGCAAGAGTTGTTATATCAAATTCCGAATATTCCACATATTTCTGTTCCATCTGGAAATTCCGAAGAAGATAATGAAGAAGTTTTTAGCGAAGGAGAAATCCCTGATTTAGGAGATAAAGCCTTGCCTCACTGGGAATTAGCCAAGAAATATGATATTATAGATTTTGAATTAGGCACTAAAATTACAGGTGCCGGATTTCCTGTTTACAAAGGAAAGGGTGCAAGATTACAACGGGCAATGATTAGCTATTTTTTAGATAAAAATACTGCTGCTTGCTACAAAGAATATCAGGTTCCGTATTTAGTAAATGAGGCTTCAGGAATAGGAACGGGGCAATTGCCAGATAAAGAAGGGCAGATGTATCATTCGGCTGTTGATGATTTATATTTAATCCCAACTGCGGAAGTTCCGATTACAAATATGTTTAGAGACACTATTCTTTCTGAAAACGATTTTCCAATCACTTGTACCACTTATACGCCTTGTTTTAGGCGTGAGGCGGGTTCTTACGGAGCACACGTCAGAGGTTTAAATAGGCTGCATCAATTCGATAAAGTGGAAATCGTGCGTATAGAACATCCTGATAATTCTTACAAAGCATTGGACGGAATGGTGGAGCATATCAAAAATATTTTACGCGAGTTAAAATTACCATATAGAATTTTACGTTTATGTAGTGGTGATACAGGTTTTACCTCTGCGTTAACATTTGATTTTGAGGTTTTTTCTACCGCACAAAACCGTTGGTTAGAAATTAGTTCTGCATCAAATTTTGAAACATTTCAGGCAAACAGATTAAAACTTCGTTTTAAAAATAAGGAAGGGAAAAGTCAGTTGGCACATACATTAAATGGAAGCTCTTTAGCTTTACCACGTGTGTTGGCAGGGATTTTGGAGAATTATCAAACAGAAAATGGAATTAAAATCCCCGAAGCATTAATTCCTTACTGTGGATTTGATTTTATTGATTAGATAGAGAAAATAAGAATTACGATTTTTGATTTACGAATTAGAGATTAGAAGCCAGCAACCAACTAAAGAATTAACGAATGAAAAATATTAGAAACTTCTGTATCATTGCTCATATTGACCATGGGAAAAGCACATTGGCAGACAGGTTGTTGGACTACACAGGCTCCGTTACCGATAGAGAAAAGAAGGATCAATTATTGGACAATATGGATTTGGAGCGAGAACGTGGTATTACAATCAAAAGTCATGCAATTCAGATGGAATATACGTACAAAGGAGAGGAATATATTTTGAATTTGATTGATACTCCGGGACACGTAGATTTTTCTTATGAAGTTTCTCGTTCTATTGCCGCTTGCGAAGGAGCATTATTGATTGTAGATGCCGCACAAAGTATTCAAGCACAGACCATCTCAAATTTATATTTAGCCTTAGAAAATGATTTAGAAATTATTCCAGTTCTAAATAAAGTAGATTTGCCAAGTGCCAATCCAGAAGAAGTAACGGACGATATTGTAGATTTATTAAGTTGTAATTTAGAAGATGTACTTCATGCCAGTGGAAAAACAGGATTTGGTGTAGATGTAATTTTAGAGGCTATTATTGAAAAAATTCCTCCTCCAAATGGAAATCCTGATGCACCACTACAAGCCTTAATTTTTGATTCTGTATATAATTCTTATCGCGGAATTGAAACGTATTTTAAAGTCTTAAACGGAGAAATAAAAAAAGGTCAGCATATAAAATTTATGGCAACTGATAATACGTATTTTGCTGATGAGGTTGGAACATTAAAGCTAAAACAGGTTGTAAAAGAGTCTGTAAAAACTGGAGATGTAGGATATTTAATTACAGGAATTAAATCCGCAAAAGAAGTAAAAGTAGGAGACACAATTACAGACGCTATAAATCCAACTACAGAAGTTATTGACGGGTTTGAAAACGTTAAGCCAATGGTTTTTGCAGGGATTTATCCCGTTGACACAGAAGATTATGAGGAGTTGAGATATTCTATGGAAAAATTGCAATTAAACGACGCTTCCTTAGTTTTTGTGCCAGAAAGTTCTGCTGCTTTAGGCTTTGGTTTTAGATCTGGTTTTTTAGGAATGCTACATATGGAAATTATTCAGGAACGTCTTGAGCGCGAGTTTAATATGACAGTTATCACCACAGTTCCCAATGTATCTTATCACGCATATACTAGAAAGGAGCCAAGCAAAATAGTTCTGTTAAATAACCCAACAGATTTACCAGACCCATCAAGATTAGATAGAGTAGAAGAACCATTTATAAAAGCTTCTATTATTACAAAATCAGAATTTGTAGGGCAAGTAATGTCGCTTTGTATGGAGAAACGAGGAGAAATAACCAATCAAACTTATTTGACAACACAGCGAGTTGAGCTAACTTTTGATATGCCTTTAGCAGAAATTGTTTTTGATTTTTACGATAGATTAAAGACAGTTTCCAAAGGATATGCCTCTTTTGATTATCATCCAATAGGTATGAGGGCATCAAAATTAGTGAGAGTAGATATTTTATTAAACGGGCAGCCTGTAGATGCTCTTTCTGCACTATTACACGCAGATAACGCTTATACTATTGGTAAAAAAATAACAGAAAAACTAAAAGAATTAATCCCAAGACAACAGTTTGATATTCCTATTCAAGCTGCAATTGGAGCAAAAATCATAGCGAGAGAAACTACAAAAGCACTGCGTAAAGATGTAACAGCAAAATGTTATGGAGGTGATATTTCTCGTAAACGCAAACTACTAGAAAAGCAGAAAAAAGGTAAAAAACGTATGCGTCAAGTTGGTAATGTAGAAATCCCTCAGGAAGCATTTATGGCAGTTTTAAAGCTGAATGATTGATTTTTTTGGGAAGACAAATACTATTTTTGGCACTATTGCCTTTTAAAACATTATAATATGTGTCCGCGTTCTTTAGTCATAGTTATGACATTTTCTAAGAATAATTAATTCCCATTCTTTATTTTCTGAGAGATATTTTTTTAATATTTCAAAGCCTATAGCTTTATGAGCATTTGAAGAACGGATATTTTTTGCATCAACTTCTGTAACAATAGCATCAAAATTTGTATCAATATTTTGCCTCATAAATTTATACAATCCTCTAAATAGTCCTTGCTTTCTATGTTTTTCATCAATACAAATTTGTCCCATAACCATATAGTTTGTATCTTCTAAAGATTTGTCAATTTCATTAAACATAGGGATTAAAACAGGAATATCATCTTTAAATTTACGTAGCATACACAGTGCATAGCCAATAACTTTGTCATTTTTCTTAGCTATAATATGCGGATGTGCATTGTGCATTTTTTTTAAAATTTCTAAAGAGTGTTGTAGAGTTACAAAACCTTGCTTTTCTTTTTCTGAAGAAGACATATTATCAGGTAAGTTTTTTTGTTGAAGCCTTATAATCTCTTTTAATTCGTCGAGTGTTTTTGTAAATTGATATGTAACCATTTTTGAGAATAAATATTTTTTTAGCTAAAAAATTGGTATTGTGGATCACTCTAAAACTAATTTTCCAATTCTATTGTGTCCAGACAACCAAGCCGTTTTATTATCTACAAACTGAATGGAGTAAAAGCTGTCTGTACTTACGTTTTTCCACGTTTTTCCTTTATCATTTGAAAAAGAAATCCCTGTTTTTCCAACGGCAAAAATTTCTTTTCCATTGGTGTTAGGCACATATTTTACACAGCTTTTATAACTGGGATTTTGTCCGTCAGCAACTAAAGTCCAAGTTTTTCCACCGTCTTTGGTAATTGCTTTGTTGGCTTTATTTTGGTCGGGTTTGGAATAATCTCCTCCAATAATAATTCCGTTATTTTCATCAGCAAAATCAACAGAATAAATTCCTTGTGTTTCATTTCCTTGAATAATCGGAGTGTTGAAGACTGCCCAAGTTTTCCCTCTATCAGTGGACTTGAATACCCGTGCTTTTGTGCCGCCAGTTACTATCCAAGCAGTATTTCCTACAATGGCAATATTTGTGTTGCTGGCTGCAAAAGAAGCTTCTCCCTTGTTTACAAAAGGCAGGTTTTTACAATCAATTTTTTTCCAAGTATTTCCTCCGTCATTAGTTAAAATTATTGATGTGCAGTTCTCCGTTGGGTCTCCTATTGCTATTCCGTTATTTTCATCAAAAAAAGCCATAGAATCATAAAAAACTTTTGGATTATCCTCCATATATACAATTTTTTTGTCATTGTCAGACACTTTATACAACAGTGCCGGACTGCCGATGGATAGAACAAAAATATCTGATTTGGTTTTTGCAATACTTCTAAAATGTGGCACGATAGAGTCCTGATATTTTATGTAGTCAATGTTCCAAGTTTTACCGCCATCGTCGGTGGAGCCGATATCGCCAATAGAGCCTGCAAATAATAGTTTATTCCTGCTGATTGTGTGAATCGCTCTAATGCTGGTGCTGTCCAGATTAAATGTTTTTATATCAATTTTTTCGATAGTTCTAGATTGATATTCTCTTTTACAAGAAAAACATAAAGTTATAACTGTAAATATAATTAATATTTTTTTCATTTTTTATACAAATTCAACGATTTGATAATTGGTAGATTCAACCCCCAAATGCAACTTTTTGGTTTACAAAAAAATACAATCGTTACATTTCAGCTTGTTACTCGATGCAGGCTATAACTATCTCAACAGATATACTTTAATCTATCCGCTATAATTCCAAAAGCCTATTTGTTTTTTGAACTCCAATTGCAGATTCTTTCATAAGCTCTTTTTCGTCGCTGCTTAATTCAATACCAACAATTTTTTCAATACCATTTTTTCCTAATACAACAGGAACTCCAATACATAAATCGTTCAGTCCATATTCTCCTTCTAACAAGGTAGAGCAAGGAAATATTTTCTTTTGGTCGCAAGCAATAGCCTGTACCAATCTAGAAACTGCAGCTCCCGGTGTATACCAAGCGGAAGTGCCTAAAAGTTTGGTCAAGGTTGCTCCACCAACTTTAGTTTCTTCTTTTACTTGTTCCAATCTCTGATTAGAAATAAATTGAGAAACAGGAACTGAATTTCTTGTAGCCAATCTCGTTAATGGCACCATTCCTTTGTCAGAATGTCCGCCAATTACTATTCCGTCAACATCAGAAATAGGAGCTTTTAAGGCTTCGGCTAATCTGTATTTAAAACGAGCAGAATCTAAAGCTCCGCCCATTCCAATAATTCTATTTTTAGGCAAATTAGTAGTTTTATGAACCAAATATGTCATTGTATCCATCGGATTAGAAACCACGATGATAATTGTATCAGGTGAATGTTTTATCAGATTGGCAGAAACCGTTTTTACAATTCCAGCATTAATTCCTATTAATTCTTCACGAGTCATTCCCGGTTTACGAGGAATTCCAGAAGTAATTACACAAATATTTGAATTTGCTGTTTTAGAATAATCGTTTGTGCTACCAACAATCTTTGTGTCAAATCCGTTTAGGGAAGCAGTTTGCATCAAATCCATAGCTTTACCTTCTGCAAAACCTTCTTTAATGTCAAGAATTACAACTTCTGACGCAAAATCTTTAATGGCGATGTATTCAGTACAACTTGCTCCTACAGCACCTGCTCCTACAACTGTTACTTTCATAATATATAATTTTTTTAATTTTTGATGATAATTTTAAGTGGCACAAAAGTAATATAAATAAATGAAATTATTTTTTGATTTACGATTTTTGGGTGCATAACATTTTGTCGCAAAAATATTAATTTTATCAATCATAATCACAAAAAAACAAAATATACTAACCTCACGTTCAACACATCTAAGTGGGAAGTGGAATAAAGCTCTAAATCTAATCTGCCAAACTAAGATTGCTGCCTAAAACGACAAAATGTTATGCACCCACTTTCAACTTTTAGTTTACTCGTAATTAATAAAACATTATATTTGCACACGAAAATTAGATTATTTATATTAATGAAAGTCAGAACAAGGGCACAAGAGTCCACAGGAGCGATAGAAAGGCTATATATTTCTATGCGACATCTGCTAAACAGGGGTTTTTATAAACCTATGGGGATTTCTGGGGAAACATTAAGAAATTCATTGTTGTCTCTTAGACCAGAAATTTACGGCTCTATAGCGGAAGATAAAGTAGAATTGAACGGACTGACTTATATTATTGACCGTTTGCCAGAAGGAATTGAGGAATGTAGGTTTATAAATCTCACAGCAAATGAGGGTTATGCAGATTCTCATTTTAAAACTATTGTCCCACCAAAAAGGAGGAGAAATTGCTACAGAATAGATAAAGACCAGATGAATATAGAAATCACTCGAGGAAGGTCGGAAATCTATGATATTTTAACGCATTTAACTTTTCTATTTATAGAATCTCACAAGATAAAGGATAAAATCCTTATAAACAAAGGAACAGATTATATTAGAGAATGGCACAATTTAAGAAATATAGTCTTATATAATAAAAAAATAACTAAAGACGAAAGAGAAGTTACCAACGCACATTTGGCAACTATTTTAGGAAGAACTTATCAAGAAGTTTCGGATATTTATAATACATTTTCTACGGAAAAAAAAACAGAAAGATTCTTTCATTTTATTTATTGGTTAGGTCAATTGGCAATTAATGAAACCGTAGATGACAAAAAGAGAATTGTAACTTTCAGTTCTGTGCTTAACAAGCAAATAGGACATCATATTTATGGAGAAATATGGGCAAATAACATTAAGAATACACTAAAAGAAAATAATTTATTAGGCAGACCAATTCATATTATAAGTGCAAATATGCACAGTGTACTAAACTTTATTTACGCTAACGGAGCTTTGCCTGAGGAAGCAAAATCTTATGAAGGATTTAAACTTTTTGAACGATTAAGCAACGAAGACAGCAAAAATTTACAGATAAAAGTAAAAAAATATGCCTCAAAAAATGGACTTATTTACCTAAAAGACAAATCAGGAACAAATATTAATGCTCAGGTTATTGACACAGGAAAAATAAATTTTGAAACGACACTTTTTAAAAAAATAAATTCGAAAGGTAAAGAACCTGTTATTATTGTTATGGATTATGCTTTTGGAGAGCAAGCTTATGAAACTATGGATGAGCTATTAAAACCATACAATACAGAGAGTCAGTCTGTTCATTTAGAGGTAGAATCTATTTCAATTATGGGGAAAGCAGGAATCTTAGAAGGAGGAAAAGGAGATATTATGATTCCTTCTTCACATATTTTTGAAGGGACCGCAGACAATTATCCGTTTAAAAATGAGTTATCAAAGAAAGATTTAGAAGGTTTTGGAGTAAATGTTTTTGATGGAACAATGATTTCTGTATTAGGAACATCATTGCAAAACAAAGACCTTTTAGAGTTTTTTCATGATTCGACGTGGAATGTAATCGGACTGGAAATGGAAGGAGTTCATTATCAAAAAGCAATACAGGCTGCATCAAAAATAAGAGGAAATGTATCAAAAAACGTAAAAGTGCGTTATGCTTATTACGCATCAGATAATCCCTTAGAAACTGGAGCTACATTGGCTTCTGGAGGTTTGGGAATGTCTGGAGTAGTACCGACATATGCAATTACACAGAAAATATTGGAACAAATTTTTTAATTAAAAACAACTACAAATGCCTAAAGAAAATAATTCAAAAGAAGAAGAAATAGAATTAGGGTCATTATTTATTATTATTGGAAAAGGATTCTCTAACCTTTTTAATTTTATTGGAAATATCTTTAAAGGAATTTACCATTCTCTAATATGTATTTTATTATTTATAAAAACACATTTTATAAAATTACTTATCGCCACTATTATAGGTGGTGTTATAGGAACTTTTTTAGAAATTAGAAAGGAAACTACTTTTAGTGCTAACTTAAAAGTAAACCCTAATTTTGAAAGTGTAAAACAACTTTATAATAATGTTAACTATTACGATGATTTAGTAAAGCAAAAAGACACTATTTTATTAGCAAAAACATTTAGTATTTCTACTAAAGAAGCATCTTCATTAAAAAAATTTAGAGTCTATCCTACAGAAAGACAAAGTCATGTATTAATGAGTTATGATAGATTAATTTCGTCTATAGATTCACTCACAGCAAAAAGTTATTCATTTGCAAAATTTGAAAGAGGGTTTATGGATTATGACTATAGAATACATAATGTGGAGGTAATAGCTACTGACAGTAGAGTTTTTTCAAAGTTAGGGAATGTTATTGTTACTTCAATTACAGAAAATGAATACTTTAATAATTTAAAAGTTCTTACTAATAAAAATTTAGATAGAACTTATTCTCTGTTACATAAAAACCTTTCTCAAATAGACTCTTTAGGTGAAGTTTATATTAAAGTGATGATAGAAGAAGCTCAAAAGAAAACAGCAGGAACTAATATTGATTTAGGCGGAGAGAAAAAATCAACAAAAGAATTAGAACTTTTTGAAACAACTAGAAAAGTAAATGCAGAGCTAATACGTGTCAATATGGACAAAGCTGAAAAATCTAAAGTAATTAATGTAATTTCACAATTCCAACCAGTGGGGCATGAAATAAAGGGAATTACTAAAAATTATGGTTTTTTAGGAAGTGTATTCGGAGTTGTATTAGTTATTATGTTCTTGTTATTTAAGCAACTTAATATGTATCTAAGTAGCTATAAAAAATAGTTGAATGAAAACAATCTTGGTTACTGGAGGAGCAGGATTTATAGGCTCTAATTTTATTCCGTATTTTTTAGAGAAAAATAAAGATATTCATATCGTAAATTTAGATAAATTAACTTACGCTGGAGATTTATCAAACTTGAAAGAAATTGAAAATGGTAATCGACATAGTTTTATAAAAGGAGATATTTGTAATAGAAATTTGATAGAAGAAATTTTTATAAAATATAATATCAAAGGAGTTATCCATTTTGCAGCAGAATCTCACGTAGATAATTCGATTAAAAATCCAGATGCGTTTATTCAGACTAATATTGTTGGGACATTTAATCTATTAGATGTTGCAAAAAACTATTGGACGGAAGCCCCAAATAAATATAAAAAAGGGTTTGAAAATACTAAATTTCATCATATTTCAACTGATGAGGTTTACGGAACGCTCGGAAGCGTTGGGTTGTTTAAAGAAAGTACTCCCTACGCTCCAAGTAGTCCGTATAGTGCATCAAAAGCATCATCTGATTTTTTAGTAAGAAGCTATTTTCATACCTACGGAATGAATGTAGTTACCACAAATTGTTCTAATAATTACGGACCAAAACAGCATAGTGAAAAATTGATTCCAACAATTATCAGAAAAGCAATTTCTGGAGAGAGTATTCCCATTTATGGCGACGGAAAAAACATTAGAGATTGGCTGTATGTCTTAGACCATTGCAGAGGGATAGAATTAGTTTATAAAAAAGGAACATCAGGAGAAACCTATAATATAGGTGGAAAAAATGAGCAAAACAATCTATATATAGCTGAAAAAATTTGTGATATTTTAGATGAAATTCGTCCAAGATATAAATCTTATAAGAAGCAAATTACTTTTGTTACTGATAGACCGGGACACGATTTTAGATATGCAATTGATGCTACTAAAATAGAAACAGAGTTGGGGTGGAAAGCCTATGAAAATTTTGAAACTGGAATTGAGAAAACCATTGGGTGGTATTTGGAGAATCTGGAAGTTGGACTGAATAATTGAAAATTGATAGTTGAAAATTGAAAATTTGTAATTGAAGATGGAAGTTAGAAGTTGGAAAATCGTAAATCAAAAATGAAAGGAATAATTTTAGCAGGAGGCTCTGGGACACGTTTGCACCCACTTACGTTGGCGGTGAGCAAACAGCTGATGCCGGTGTATGACAAACCTATGATTTATTATCCGCTATCTGTTTTATTACTGGCAGGAATTCGTGAGATATTAATTATTTCTACACCGCAAGACATCTCTTTGTTTGAGAGATTATTGGGTAACGGAAAAAAGTACGGATGCTCATTTGAATATGCTGTACAAAAACAGCCTAATGGATTGGCAGAAGCATTTTTGATTGGAGAAAAGTTTATTGGAAATGATAAAGTAGCTTTAATTTTAGGAGATAATATTTTTTATGGAGCAGGTTTGCCAGAATTATTACGTGAAAATAATAATCCCGACGGAGGAATTGTTTATGCGTACCACGTTCAAAATCCTAAGCGTTATGGAGTTGTAGAATTTGATAAAAATGGAAACGCTATTTCAATAGAAGAAAAGCCAGAAAATCCGAAATCGGATTATGCAATACCGGGAATTTATTTTTATAACAACGATGTTATAGAAATTGCAAAAAATATCAAACCAAGTGATAGAGGCGAATTAGAAGTTACAGATATTAACAGAGAATATCTAAAGAGAGGGAAATTAAAAGTAAGTATTTTGAGTAGAGGAACGGCTTGGTTAGATACAGGGACTTTTAATTCATTAATGCAAGCATCACAGTTTGTACAAGTGATTGAAGAGCGACAAGCTCTAAAAGTAGGTTCGATAGAAGAAGCAGCTTATAGAAGTGGTTTTATAAGCAAAAAACAGTTACAGGAATTAGCAAAACCACTATTAAAAAGCGGTTATGGAAAACATTTGATGGATATTTAATGACTGTTAAAGAAACATATTTACAGGGTTGCTTTATTATAGAACCAACTATTTTTAGAGATGATAGAGGAAGTTTTTTTGAAAGTTTTAATCAGCAGGAATTTCAAAAGAAAGCAGGAATAAATATCAATTTCGTTCAGGATAATCAATCTATATCTCAAAGAGGAGTTATAAGAGGATTGCATTTTCAAGAGGGAGAATTTTCTCAAGCAAAATTGGTAAATGTTATAAAAGGTAAAGTTTTAGACGTAGTTGTGGACATTAGACCGAGTTCTAAAACTTATGGAGAAAATTTTTCTGTGATTTTATCAGGAGAAAACAACAAACAATTATTTGTTCCAAGAGGATTTGCACACGGTTTTGCTGCCTTAGAAAACGGTACAATTTTTTCGTACAAATGTGATAGTTATTATAACAAAGAATCCGAAAGAGGAATTATATACAACGACCTAAATTTGGGTATAGATTGGATGCTTCCTGAAAATGAAATTACGCTTTCAGAAAAGGATAAACAACTGCCAATGATAAAAGATTTAGTTTTATAGAAGATGAGGAAAGTTGCTTTAATTACAGGAATAACGGGACAAGATGGGATTTATTTAACAGAATTTCTTATAGAAAAAGGATATGAAGTTCACGGAATTAAAAGAAGAGCGTCTAGTTTTAATACGCAGAGGATAGACCATTTGTACCAAGACCCGCATCAGGAAAATAGAAATTTATTTCTGCATTATGGAGATATGACGGACAGCACAAACTTGATTAGAATTATTCAGGAAGTGAAGCCAGATGAAATCTATAATTTGGCAGCGATGAGCCACGTTCACGTTTCTTTTGATACTCCAGAATACACTGCAAATGTAGATGGTTTGGGGACTTTGCGATTATTAGAAGCTATTCGAATTTTAAACCTTGAGAAAAATACTAAGATTTATCAAGCATCAACATCAGAATTATACGGTAAAGTTCAAGAAGTTCCTCAAACAGAAAACACGCCATTTTACCCAAGAAGCCCTTACGGGGTTGCAAAAATATACGCCTATTGGATTACGGTAAATTACAGAGAAGCATACAATATTTTTGCGTGTAATGGTATTTTATTCAATCACGAATCGCCTGTGAGAGGAGAGACATTTGTAACTAGAAAAATAACGAGAGCCGCTTCAAAAATTGTTTTAGGTTTACAAAACAAAGTATTTTTAGGAAACTTAGACGCACGAAGAGATTGGGGACACGCAAAAGATTATGTTAGAATGATGTGGATGATTTTGCAAGCAGATACACCTGAAGATTGGGTAATTGCCACAGGAAAAACTACGTCAGTTAGAGATTTTGTGAGAATGGCTTTTGCAGAATTAGGAGTAGATATAGAATTTAGAGGAGAAGGAAAAGAAGAAAAAGGCTATGTAAAAAAGTGTAATAATGCTAATTTTAAAATTGAAATTGGAAAAGAAGTCGTTTGTATAGACCCTCATTATTACAGACCAACTGAAGTAGATTTATTGATAGGAGATGCCACTAAAGCGAAAGAAAAATTAGGCTGGACTCCTGAATATTCTTTAGAAGATTTAGTAAAAGAAATGATGCAAAACGATATTAGTTTAATGCAAAGAGAAATTTATTTAAAAGACGGAGGTCACACCACAAATAATAGCTATGAATAAAAGTGATAAAATATTTGTTGCAGGTCATAGAGGTTTGGTAGGAAGTGCTATTTTAAAAAATCTCCAAGAAAAAGGATACACAAATATAGTTATCCGAACTCATCAGGAATTAGATTTGACAAATCAACAGGAAACGGCAACCTTTTTTGATATAGAAAAGCCTGAATATGTTTTTTTGGCAGCGGCAAAAGTAGGTGGAATTATCTCAAATAATAAGTATAGAGCAGATTTTTTGTATCATAATTTGATGATACAGAATAATGTTATCCATCAGAGTTATACACACAATGTCAAGAAATTATTATTCTTGGGAAGTACTTGTATTTATCCTAAAAATGCAAATCAACCTATAAAAGAAAATATTTTACTTACAGACACGTTAGAATACACGAATGAGCCTTATGCAATTGCAAAAATTGCGGGAATTAAAATGTGCGAAAGTTATAATATACAATACGGAACAAATTTTTTATCAGTGATGCCTACAAATTTATACGGTCCGAATGATAATTTTGATTTAGAGACTTCGCATGTTTTACCTGCTTTAATTCGTAAAATTCATCTATCAAAATTATTGAGCGAAGGAAAGAATGAAGATGTTATAAAAGATTTACAAGTATCTAATTTTGAGGAGGCTAAAGATATCTTATTAAAATTTGGGATAAGTTCGGACAGTGTAGAAATTTGGGGTTCAGGAAAGCCTAAAAGAGAGTTTTTGTGGAGTGAAGATATGGCAGATGCTTGTGTTTATTTGATGGAAAATGTGAATTTTAAAGATTTGATTGATAATCCGTCAGAAATTAGAAATACACATATAAATATCGGAACGGGAAAAGATATTTCTATTAAAGATTTGGCGGAATTGATTAAAAAAATAATCGGTTTTAAAGGAAATTTTATTTTTAACACAGAAAAACCTGATGGAACTATGCGAAAAGTTACAGATGTTTCTAAAATTCATAAATTGGGTTGGAAACATAGAATTGAGATCGAAGAGGGTATTAGGAGGATTTGTGGGTGGTGTAATTTAAGTAAATGAATAGAAAGACCATCATATTTAAAAATGTATCTTTAGGTGTTTTGTATAAAATTTTAAATATGGGTATCGTATTTACTACAGTTCCTATATTGCTAAATTACTTAGAAAAAGAACAATATGGTTTATGGGTTACTATTTTTTCGATAGTTAATATTGTTTTTTTTGTCGATGCAGGTATTGGAAATGGTCTAAAAACAAAATTGACAGAAGCGTTAAGTCTCAAAAATTATAAACTAGCAAGAGAGTACATCTCAACTGCTTATATTTTTATTGTTGTTATTTCATTTGTAATTTTAATTATAGGAAGCGGTTTAATATTTTCTATCGATATGCAAAAATTGCTAAATACGAGTGTAGGCGAAACATATCTAAAAATTATTTTGATAACAACGCTTTGTATGATTACTATAAGTTTTGTTTTAAGTTTGTATAAATCTTTTTATTACGCAAGTCAGAAGTCATCAAAAGTAGAGCTTTCAACGCTACTTTATCAAGTAATTGTATTAGTACTGATAACGTTAATGCTTAATTATTTTTCCAGAAACTTATTATTTGTTGCGATAGTTTATGGATTGTCTAATATTACCGTAGGCATAGCTTTTACAATTATGTTTTTTAAAAAAAATAAGAAAATAAAACCTTCAATACGTTTTTTTAGCAGGGATAAGATTAAAGACTTAGTGGGGTTGAGTTTGCGTTTCTTTTTTATTCAATTATGTATGATTGTTATTTTTACAACGGATAATGTAATTATAAGTAAGTTATTAGGTGCCAGTGAGGTAACCAATTATGATATTGTATATAAGTTATTTCAAGTTGTAATTATCATATCAATTATAGCACAAGATCCTTTGTGGTCATTATATACAGATGCTTATCAGAAAAAGGATTTTAAATGGATACGTAAAACTTTAATTAGGTTAAATTATTTATTTATTTTATTTATTTGTTTCGTATGTACTTTGTTTTTTGTGTCTAAGTCAGTAATTAAAATTTGGATACAAAGAGATTTATTACTGCCAGATAACTTGTTGTTATTTATGAGTTTATTTGTCATAGTGAGGGTATATGGTATAATTTATATGAATTTTCTAAATAGTGTAGGAAAAATAAAACTTCAGTTAAACCTATATATCATTGGAGCAATTATTAATATTCCATTATCTATTTATTTTGTCAGATATTTGAATTTAGGTAGCAGTGGTGTTATCTTGGGGACTATTTTTAGTATTATAGGTATGTCTGTTTTCTTACCGATACAAACATTTAAAATTTTAAAAAAAATATGAGAGTAGTTAATTTAATAAGAAGAGTTATAAATCCTTTAGGATTAGATATTGTAAAAAACATAAATAATGATTTGAGAAGAAGAAGAAAAATGCTAAAACACAATAAAATTTCAAAAGTTTTAGATGTGGGAGCAAATTCTGGACAGTATGCAAATGAATTATTTGTTCTTGGTTACAATAGAAAAATAATTTCGTTTGAGCCTGTAAAATCAGTATTTGACGAGTTAAACGCTAAAGCAAATAATAACAAGAATTGGACAGCATTTAATTTTGGTTTAGGAAATAAAGAAGAAGAAGTTATGATAAATATTTCAAAAAATACATATAGTAGTTCTTTGTTAGAGATGATGCCAAATCATATAAAGAGTGCTCCAGAATCAAAATATACGCATAAAGAAACAGTGCGAATTAAAACAATTGATTCAATTTATGATGAAATTATAAATGACAATGAAGTAGTATTTTTAAAATTAGATGTACAAGGTTTTGAAAGGAATGTTTTGGAAGGAGCAAAAAACTCCTTAAAAAACATAAAAGGAGTTCAAATAGAAATGTCCTTAGAAGAGTTATACAAAGGAGAAATGCTATTTGTTGAAACAATAAAATTGCTAAAAACCTTTGGATACAATTTACATAGTTTAGAGAATGGCTTTTGTGATAGCAAATCAGGTAAATTACTTCAGGTAGATGGAATATTTTTTAAAGATTAAAAATGAACTACCCTTTGTTAAGCATAATAACAGCCTGTTTTAATAGTGAAAAAACAATTAAAAATACGATAGAATCCGTTTTAAATCAAACTTATACTAATATTGAATATATTTTAATTGATGGAAATTCTACAGATAAAACTGTTGAAATAATAAAATCATACGAGCAAAAGTTTAAAGAAAGAGGAATTTATTATAAATGGATAAGTGAGCCAGACAAAGGAATTTACGATGCATTTAATAAAGGGTTAAGAATGACTAACGGTGATTGGATTGTTTTTATTGGCTCTGATGATTACTTTAAGACTAATACTATTTTTATAGAAATGATTCCTTATTTAAACCAATCTGAAGAACAAGAGATTAGCTATGTTTATGGAAAAATAGAACATATAAATGATAATAATGAGCTAATAGAAATTTCAGGAAAACCTTGGGAGTTACAAAAAAGGAGATTTACTTATACGATGAATCTCGGTCACAGTGGATGCTTTCACCATAAAAATCTTTTCGAAAAGCACGGAAATTTTAATGATTCTTTCAAGATAGCAGGTGACTATGAGTTTTTATTAAGAGAATTAAAAGACTCAAATAATAATGCTCTTTTTGTTGATAAATCTTTAATTGTAATGAGAGAGGGGGGCGTAAGTGCTTCTTTAGAGAACAGGTTAACTCTTGTAAAAGAAAACCGTAAAGCAAGAGAATTAAATGGAATATCTATATTTTCTAAAGAATTATTTTTTTGGGAAATTAGAGTAAGAGGAATTATAATTTTAACAACGTTTTTTGGTACTAATTTCGCAGTGAAAATGGCAGATTTATATAGAAAAATATTCTTAGGGAAGAAAAAACGCTGGAGTAATTAATGGAAATAAATTGGTTTATATTAATCGTATTAGTTTTTATTTCTTTTTTTGTTATCATAAAAAAAAGTTTTAGGTATATAGATGCTTTTGTGCTTTTTATTCCTTTTAATGCGACAGCAGTGTTTTTTACTACAGATCATACAGCTGTAAACTTACCTTTAACTTTATTCTTTCTATCGTTAGGTTCTTATTTTTTAAGAAGATTTTTTTATACAAAATTTATAATCCCAGCTAGTAGGAAAACTACAGTTACTTGGTTGATAACTATAGGTCTAATAGCAATAATTTCTCAAATAATGCCATATATTATAAACGGTGATTATATGGTTTTGGATAGGTATAAAGAATTGATTTATTATGCAGAAGAAGAGACATTATACCCAAGCATACAATGGGTAACTCAAACCATTTATTTTTTAATAGGGCTGTTAATTGTTTTTACAATTAGTGTTACTTATAGGACATTAGAGGACATAAAAAAGGCATTAAAATTATTGTTGACGGGTATTACATTTATGGTTTTTTGGGGATGGTTAGGTGATTTAACTTATTTTATCGGGATTCCTTATCCACAGCTTTTTAATCAAATTGGAATGCAGACCTCTGGTATGCACTTGCTGTTTAATGGATTCCCAAGAATGATAAGTGTTACTTTAGAGGCATCATATTTTGCTCAAATATTAATTCCAATTATCCCATATTTTTATTGGTTTAGTCAACAGAAAGAATCTTTTATATTTTATAAATCTTTTCATAAAAGAATGTATATCTTATCTATGATTACTATACTCTTAGCTATTACTACAACAGGAGTATTAGGTTTCATTTTATTAATAGGTTTGTGGTTAAAAAACAACATTAGATTCTTTTCCCTAAAAAGCAAATATTTTTTGATAACATTATATTCTTTATTAGCTCTAATAGCGATGTTTTTTGTGATTAATTATATAACTAGTGTATCAGATACTTATTCTGGTATAGAACGATTTAAAACCGTCTATTTAGGAGTAATTTATTTTATAGATTATCCTGTTTTAGGATTAGGATGGGGAGTTTTTCCAACCCATGACTTTATTGTAAATCTACTTGTAAACTTTGGGCTGATAGGTACAATACCTTTTTTAATTCTAATGTACAACATTTTTAGAAAATTACAGTTTAATCTAAAGAAAGTAAACAAAAAAAATGCACCACTGTACAAAGCATCATTGGAAAGTTTTATATTAATCCTAATTGTTTCTCAACTCTCAGGATTTAATTATCATTCACAATATTTTTGGCTATATATAGGTTTATCTATTTCCATTGGGTCGTTAAAACTTAAAAATGAGTTATCATAAATGAAATTTTCAGTAATAATAGCAACCTTAAATAGAGTTAAAGAGCCTTTGCTAATGCTAGAATCGTTAAAAAATCAGACACTAAAAGATTTTGAAATTATACTGGTTGACCAAAATGAAGAAGATATTTTAAAAGAGCATATTAAAATATATATTGATGTATTACCTCTAAAATGGGTTAAAACAACTATTAAGGGAGCATCAAATGCTAGGAATACAGGTATGCAAAATGCTAAAGGAGAAATATTAACATTCCCAGATGATGACTGTGAATTTTACGATACTTTTTTAGAAAATATTAGTAAGTATTTTGATAATAATAATATTGATGGCATTCTAACTACCTCCAAGGATAAATATGACGGAAAAGCTATATCAATATTAATATCATCTAAACCACAATATATAAACAAAAAAAATATTTTAAAAACAGTAATTGAATCTGGTATAATAATTAAAGCTGATAAAACAAAAGGATTGTTTTTTGACCCTAATATGGGAGTCGGTTCTCCAAACTCACCCTATTGGTCGGATGAAGGACCAGATTTTGTTTTAAGATTAATAAAAAAAGGGGGGCGGTTTAATTTTTGCCCTCAATTTTATATGTTTCATCCTAATCCAGTAAAAAAGTATAATGATAAGACAGCATTAAGGAGTTATAGATACGGCAAAGGAAGAGGATACTTTTTAAAAAAGCATAGCTATGGTTTCCAATATATATTATATTATTTATTAATTTATGTAGTAGGAATGCTTAAAGGCGTGCTATTTCTTAATATGCAAATGTTTTTATATTTCAAAAAAGGTTTTAAAGGACGTTATGAAGGATATTTTTTATCAAAATAAATTAGATTTAATACTAGATTTTTTGCTTTTTATTGTAGCACTTAGCTTACCATTTTCTTCTGCTTTTAATAGTATTTCTATTGCATTACTTTTCTTGTTTTCGTTTGTATTTTTCAAAAGAGATGTTTTTCTAAAAAACATAAGCATAAAAAAGGTGTATTTTTTTTATATGCTATTTTTTATAATGCAAATTATATCTATCTTTTATTCAGCTGACAAGTATTTGGCAATCGGAGTTGTTTCAAAAAATATTTTATTTCTTGCTCTACCAATCACCTTTATTAATATAAGTGATAAAATAGATAAAAATAAAATCAAAATTGTCTTTTATGGACTACTGTTGTCAGTTTTAGCAACTTTAATAACTGCTTATTACAATTTAATAAAACAGTATGTATTTGAAGATATAAGTATAAAATATATCTTTAGACAGAGATTTATTGATAATGGCATATATAATATTCATACACCGTATTTGGCACTGCTAATTGTTTTCTTATTAATAAGCAGTTATAAAATTACATTTCATTGTGAAGAGCATATTAATAAAAGAATTAGAATAGTATTGATGATTTTTTTATCATTATCATTGCTTCAGGTATCTGGTGTTATGTCCATATTTGTATTAAGTATATTTTTGATAGCTGTTCTTTTATATAGTGTAAAATCTAATATAGCGAAAACACTTACAATAATGGCAGTTATTTTAATAGCATTTTTACCATATCAAATTCTTAAAAATATTTACAAAGCAGATAGAGTTAAAGGTTCGGAAAATATAGTTTACAGGGCTAAAAGTATTATTAATTCTGGCGATTCTGTTAGACAAGAAAATTGGAAAAGTGTCATAAAAGTAATTTATTCAAACGTTATATTTGGAGTAGGAGCAGATGGTGGTTTAGAATTATTACAAAAACAAAGGAGCATACAAGATGAGTCTTACATTAATAAACATAACGCTCACAATAATTTATTAGAAATTTTATTAAGGTACGGTTTAGTTGGATTTAGTATATACTTTCTAATAGTGTTTTATCTAATAAAGAAAGCTGTCATTACTAAAAATTATTTTCTTAGCTGGTTTTTATTTATTTTTATTATTTCTGGTTTAACAGAATCATACCTGCAACGACAAATAGGATTGGTGTTTTTTATTTTCTTCTCATTATTTTTTTATACTCTTAGAAACTTCCCTGGAACAGAAAATAAATCTGTATAAAATATGAAAGTAGCAATTATCCATTATTGGTTTATTACTCATAGAGGTGGAGAAAAAGTAGTTGAATCTATTTTAAAGTTATATCCTAGTGCCGATATTTATACTTTATTTTATGACAAAAATAAATATGGAGATTATTTAAAAAATCAAAAAGTATATACCTCAATATTAGATACACCTTTTCTTAGAAAACATTATCAAAAAATATTTCCGCTTTACCCAATAGGTATAAAATCATTGCAGTTAAAGACGAAATATGATTTAATTATATCTTCAGAGTCGGGGCCTGCTAAAGGTATTGATAATAAACATAACGCACCACACGTTTGCTATATACACTCGCCAATGCGCTATTGTTGGAGTCATAAAGATATGTACTTAAAATCTGTAGCTCCCTTTTTTAGACCTTTTATGAGTTTTTTTTTAGAAAGATTACGTCTATGGGATAAATCTACTATAAATAATGTAGATTTGTACATTAGTAATTCTAATAATATCGCTAGTAGAGTGGCAAAATATTACAAAAGAGAATCTGAGATTGTTTATCCGCCAATTTCAGAATATTTGTTTAAAAAGAAAATAACTTTAAGTAAAACCAGAGAATTTTATCTAAGTTTTGGAGCCATTACTCCATACAAGAAAATAGATTTATTAGTTGATGTATTTAATAGAAATGGCAAACATTTAATAATTATTGGAGATGGCTCTGAAAGAGAAAAACTACAAGGTATAGCAAAGGATAATATACTTTTTAAAGGAACTTTAAGTTGGTTAGATATAGAAAAGTTAATTTATAAGTCTAAAGCATTATTATTCCCGGGAGAGGAAGATTTTGGTATGATTCCTTTAGAGGTAATGGCTTATGGATTACCTGTAATAGCCTATAAAAAGGGGGGGGCAATAGAGACTGTTGTTGAGAACAAAAATAAAATTAAAAAATCAACAGGTGTATTTTTTGAAGCACAAACTATAAAATCTTTACAAGATGCCATTTGTTACTTTGAGGAAAATGAAGAGCAATTTAATATAGAGTATATTAAACAACACGCTAAAAAATTTTCAGAAAATGAATTTTTGTTAAATTTCGAACATAAAATAAAAAAATTCACAATAGAGTACGATGAAAAATAGAAGTTTTTCCCATTTAATAAGACCACTATTTATATTGATTGATTTATTAGTCATTAACTCTGCGGTGCTTTATACTTTAGACAAAGATCATTTAAACACTAATTTTCTTATATATATTAATACTTTTTGGTTAGTTTCCTCTTTATTTATTGGATTTTATAAGGTGTATAGGTTCACTAAAACCTATAGAATTTTCACACTGCTACTAACTCAGTTTATCGTTTTTCTTCTCGGTTACTTTGCGTACTTTGGACTGTTTAAAGAAGGCTATGTAGTAGGTAATCAAACAAACATATTACTCTCTATTATTTTAGGAATTACTGTATTTAAGTTTACCTCTTTTTATGCTTTAAAAATATATAGACTTCAGAGGAAGAATTACAGAAGAGTAGTTGTTTTAGGAAAAGATTATAACTCCCAAAAAGTTATCACCTTTTTTAAAGATAAGAAAAATTTAGGATATAGATATTTAGGATATTTTTCTGACGTAAGAGCTAAAAACAAGGAATATTTAGGGATAATAAAAGACAGCACCTCTTTTATTTTAGATAATAGTGTTGATGAAATTTACTGTACGCTTTCACAATTAAGCAAAGAGGAGGTTGTAAAGTTTACAGAGTTTGCTGATAAAAATAATAAGGTTATAAAATTAATTCCCAACGGAGGTAAGATACACAATAAAGAAATAGAAAGACAAGTATATGATAATTCTATATTGATTCTCAATGTAAAGAAAATGCCCTTTGATATTTCATTAAACCATTTTGCTAAACGTACTTTTGATGTGTCTTTTTCATTATTTATTTGTATCTTTATATTATCTTGGCTAACACCAATTATATGGCTGTTCATTAAATTGGAATCTAGAGGAGGTGCATTATTTAAACAAGAAAGAGAAGGTATAAATGGAAATAGGTTTATATGCTATAAATTTCGCTCTATGAAGTTAAATGCTATATCAAATACTATTCACACAACTAAAGACGATGTTAGAATAACTAAAATGGGTTCTTTTTTAAGAAAAACCAGCTTAGATGAATTACCGCAATTTTTTAATGTGCTAAGGGGAGATATGAGTGTTGTAGGACCAAGACCACATATGGAAACTTTTTCATTAGAATATCAAAAAGAAGTAACCAACTATATGAAAAGACGCTCTGTAAAACCGGGTATCACAGGGTTGGCTCAAATAAGTGGATACAGAGGAGAGGTTAGGAAAACCTTAGATATTAAAAACAGAGTCAGGTTAGATATTTTCTATATAGAAAACTGGTCTTTTCTTTTGGATATGAAAATTATTATAAAAACGGTTTTAATTGTATTTACAGGAGATAAAAAAGCCTATTAATTGAAACAAAAAATTAAAATATCTGTTGCTATTGTGCTTTATAGAGAAGACATATACACACTTAAAAAAACAATTAATTGCGTTCTAAAAACACCTTTGTCTAAAAAAATATTTCTAATTGACAACACCCCAAACAGTGTATTTAAAGGAAAGTTTGACGATAAAAATATTATATATATCCCGATTGGAAAAAATATAGGTTTTGGAGCAGGTCATAACAGAGTTATTGACAAAATTAAAGATAATTCAGAATATCATTTAATTTTAAATCCTGATGTTTCATTTTCGCTACAAACAATACCAAATTTGATAAAACAAATAGAAAAAGACGAAAGCGTCTCTATGATTGCTCCAAAAGTATTATTTCCAAACGGAGATTATCAGAAGTCTTGCAGAAGGTATCCTAATTTATTAGAACTATTTGTAAGAAGAGTTAGGTTTATAAAACCAATTTTAAACAGCATTGTAGAAAAAGGTGCTTATAGTGATAGAAATTTAAGCATTCCTTTTTTTGCGGAATATTTAACAGGGTGTTTTCAGCTTTATAAAACAGAAGATTTTGTCAAATTAAAAGGTTTTGACGAACGTTATTTTTTATATATGGAAGATGTAGATATTTGTAGAAAAATAGATAAAATGGGTAAAAAGAAAAGATACTATCCTCAAGAAGAAATCTATCATATACTTAAAAAAGAGTCAGAGAGAAATATTAAATTATTTCTTCACCATACAATCTCCATTTTTAAATATTTTAATAAATGGGGATTTTAGGGCTTATAGCAAATTGAATCTAAGTGTTAACACAGTTAGTAAATATGGTAGTTTTGAGACGATACAAAAATATGTCAAGAATCAAGGTAAAACATACAATCAAATATATTGCAATCAACTTACGTTGTTTTGAAATGGATTGGAATGGATACCCCGGTGCTTGCGTCGGGGTAGTTCATTGAAAATTGATAATTCAGCAATTAAAATTCGTAATTCGTAAACTGTATACTTGTAGATATTTCAAAATTCACACTACCAAGTCTCAAAAAATAAATACTTTTACAGATGAATTTTTTTTTATCAATATTAATAATCGTAATTTTATACAACTGTAAAAGAGAAATAAACCACAATTCTTATTTGAAATTTAGCGAAAATATTCTAAATTATACGATTACGCCAACCCACAAATTTGATAAAAACGGATTGATGTTTTCAGATTTAGGAGCTTGGTTTGGATATAGTTTTCTTGATTCCACAGCAAATTACAAAGGGTTTTCCGGACCTTTTTTGATAACACAACAAAATGGTGTTTGGAGCAGTTCTTCTTTGGCTTATTTAAAAATAAAAAATATTCTCTGGAAAAAACATTACACCACGAGTTATAACAGTCATTTGGAACAAGTTTTCCTTTCCAATAATCTGGTGTTAAAACAAAAATTGGTGTTTTCTTCCGGGCATACGGCTTTGATAAAATCAACTATCAAAAATACAGGCAATCAGCAAATTACGATCGAATATCAATGGAAAAATAACAAAATATTTGCCGACGGATTACAACTGAGTTCTCACAAAAATCAAGTTAGAATAAAATCTTATAAAACGGACGCTGTTGGCCATCTGATTTTTCCAAAAGAAACTAATATAAACTCCACCGATAGCACTTATATAACAGGTGTTAAAACTATAAAATTACAACCAAATCAAACAGAAAAAATACTAATTTCTCAAACGTTTATCTTTCCCGAATACTCTTGGAAAAAAGAATTTAATTCATTAAAAAACATCAAATTTGATTCAGTTTTAAACGAACGAAAACAAGAAAAAAATGAGCAATTAGCCTCATTAATCAAAAACAGAAAATCGGAATTTAAAGAAGATAGATATTCAGAAGTTTTGGCAAAAGCACATTTGACATTGCAAAATAATTGGCGTATCGCTACTGGAGAAATTAAAAATGAAGGTCTCTTTCCGAGTTATCACTACGAATGGTTCAACGGATTTTGGTCTTGGGACTCGTGGAAACACGCCGTAGGATTGTCTTATTTTAACACTGATTTAGCTAAAAAACAGATAAAGCTAATGTTTGAATTTCAAAACGAAGACGGTTTTGTCGCCGATTGTGTTTATAGAGATACAACGATTGAAGCACACAATTACAGAAACACAAAACCGCCTCTTTCTGCTTGGGCTGTGGCTGAGATTTATCAAAAAGATAAAGACGTAGAATTCGTAAAATATATGTATCCGAAGTTAAAAAAATATCATAAATGGTGGTACGATAAAAGAGATAATGACAAAGATGGATTGTGCGAATACGGCTCTACTGACGGCTCTTTGATTGCCGCCAAATGGGAAAGCGGAATGGATAATGCTATCCGTTTTGACGATTCAAAAATCTTAAAAAATACCGAAGGAGCGTACTCTCTAAATCAGGAAAGTGCAGATTTGAATGCCTATCTATTTGCCGAAAAAATCTATTTAGTAATTTTGGCTGAAGCTCTGCAAAAAGAAACAGACGCTAAAAAATATCAAACAGAAGCAGATATTTTGAAGTTGCGTATTCAAAATCAATTTTTTGATAAAAACGACGGCTGGTTTTATGACACTAATTTGGACGGAACTAAATTTATAAAAGGAGAAGGAAGCGATGGCTGGACGGCACTTTGGACGAATGTCGCAACGCAAAAACAAGCTGAATTCATAAGAAATAAAATGATGAACCCCGAGAAATTCTATACCAAAATTCCATTTCAAACTATGAGTGCCGACCACAAAAAATTTGACCCTTTAAAAGGATATTGGAGAGGTCCAAATTGGATAGACCAAGCGTATTTTGGTGTAAAAGGACTGCGTAATTATGGATTTAAAAAAGACGCTGACAAATCTACTAAACAAATAATTGAAGGAGCAGAAGGCGTTTTGGGGAGAGGAAAATCGATAAGAGAAAATTATCACCCTATCACAGGAAAAGGGTTGCACGCACAGAATTTTAGCTGGAGTGCAGCACATATTATTATGCTATTAACCAAGAAATAAATGAATTACAGCAATATAAAAATAACAAAAGAACAAGCGGAAGATATCCTTTTAGAACTTTTTAATATCAAAGGAAAAGCATCTTCTCTTCCCGGAGAAGTGGATTTTAATTTTAGAATTAAAATTAAAGATGAGGAAGGATATATTCTTAAAATTTCTAGTGCGAAAGAAGATAGAAATTATCTATATTTTCAGCAAAAACTTTTACAATATATTTATAAAAACAGACAAAATTTAATTGTTCCAAAAGTAATAAAAGATAAAAATGGAGATGTTATTTCTAAAATTACTGATGCCTTTGGGAAGCTGCAAAAAGTACGATTATTGAGTTGGGTTTCTGGAAGAATCTGGAGCGATGTAAACCCGCAATTAGATGATTTACGTTTTAGTTTAGGACAACAATGTGGCTTGTTAACTGGGGTTTTACAAGGATTTAATCATACGGAAGCAAATCGTAATTTTGACTGGGATGTGGCTCAATCGCTTTGGACAAAAAAACATATTCATTTATTTAAAGGCGAAGAAAAAGAGATTATTTCTGTTTTTCAACGCAAATTTGAATCAGCTCAATCTTCGTATTCAAAACTGCGTAAATCAGTCGTTCATAATGACGCAAACGACAATAATATTATCGTGTCTTCAAGCCTAATAAGTCCAACCGTAAAATCAATTATTGATTACGGCGATGCGATACACACGCAAATTATAAACGATTTGGCTGTCGCATCTGCCTACGCTATTATGAATCACGCCGAGCCTTTGGAAGCGGCGATACCGATAATCAAAGGTTATCATTCTAAATTTCCATTGTTAGAGAAAGAATTGGCTCATTTATACAATGCAATTGCTATGCGTTTGGTGATTTCAGTAACCAAATCTGCGATTAATAAAATTGAAGACCCCGATAATATCTATTTGCTTGTCAGTGAAAAATCGGCGTGGGAAGTGCTTAGAAAATGGTATTTAATAAGCTGTGAATATGCACATTATACGTTTAGAGAAGCCTGTGGATTTACTGCACATCACGACGAAGAAAAATTTAATAAATGGACTCGTAAAAACGATATTAACCTTACAGAATTATTTCCGACAATCGGCAAAAATGAAGTTCAGCCTTTAGATTTGAGTGTGTCCAGTAAATTTACTGGACATCAGCAAGATTTTGATAATTTGGAGTTATCTCAATTAAAAATAAATCAATTTCAATCGAAATATCCAGAAAAAATTATCGCTGGCGGATATTTAGAACCTCGACCATTTTACACCTCTGCATCTTACGAAAAAACAGGAAATTACGGGAGAGAAAGAAGGACTATTCATTTGGGAATTGACTTTTGCCTGCCAGCCTATACTCCTGTTCACACCTTATTTGACGGGGAAGTTGTAACTGCAACAGATGATTCTGGCAATAAAAAATACGGTGGCTTGATAATTTTAAAACACAAAGTAGAAGAAGTTGAGTTTTTTACACTTTACGGACATAATACTGTTGCGAGCGTGCTGAAACACAAAGTTGGTAGCATCATAAAAAAGGGCAGTAAAATAGCTGAATTGGGAAGTTCTAAAGAGAATGGAAATTGGATACCTCATCTTCATTTTCAGGTGATGCTTTCTATTTTGGATTATAAAGTTAATTTTCCGGGTGTTGCTTATCACAGGCAAATAGATGTCTGGAAAAGTATTTGTCCGAACCCTAATTTGTTGTTCAAATCAAAGGAACTTCAGCAAAATAAGACGATTTCTGATAAAGAATTAATCAGGTATAGGCAGCAACATTTGGGTAAAAGTTTGAGTTTGCAATATAAAATTCCCATAAAAATGGTGCGTGGCGACGGGCAGTATTTGATAGACCAATTTGGAAAAAAATATTTAGACACCGTTAATAATGTGGCTCACGTGGGTCATGAGCATTATTCGGTAGTAAAAGCTGGGCAGGAGCAGATGGCTTTAATCAACACCAATTCTCGTTATTTACACGAAAATATTAATAAATTGGCACAAGAAATTATTAAAACATTGCCTTCGGAATTAAATGTTGTGCATTTTGTAAATTCAGGAAGTGAAGCTAATGAGCTGGCAATTAGAATGGTAAAAGCGGCTACCGGTCAGCGTGATATAATTGCTTCAGAATTAGGATATCACGGGAACTCGAATATGTGTATTGATATCAGCTCTTATAAATTTGATGGAAAAGGAGGAGGAGGAATTCAGGAATATACTCATATTTTTTCCCTACCTGATGCTTTCAGAGGAAAATACAGAGGTAAAAATTCTGATGAACAATATGCCGAAGAAGTCCAAAAACAAATAGATATTATTCGTGAAAAAGGTCGTGGAGTTGGTGCTTTTATAATCGAACCTATAATAAGTTGCGGCGGACAAATAGAGCTGCCAAAAGGATTTTTATCAAAAGTTTATAAATCCACCAGAAAAGCTGGAGGTCTTTGTATTTCAGATGAAGTGCAAACAGGTTGCGGCAGAATGGGAAAAACATTTTGGGGTTTTCAATTACACAAGGTAGTTCCGGACATTGTAACTATTGGCAAACCATTGGGAAATGGTCATCCGCTGGCAGCCGTAGTGTGTACGCAAGAGGTTGCTGAGAAATTTGCCAACGGAATGGAATATTTTAACACTTTTGGAGGAAATCCCGTTTCCTGTGCCATTGGGGCAGAAGTCCTTAGAACTGTAAAGCGGGAAAAACTGCAAGAAAACGCGTTAGAAGTAGGCGAATTCCTAAAATATGAATTTAAAAAACTATCCGAAAAATTCCCTATTATCGGTGATGTTCGTGGGCAAGGATTATTTCTGGGAGTTGAATTGGTAGATAAAAACTTAAATCCACTTAAAGCACAAACGGATTATTTGGTAAACAGAATAAAAGACTACGGTATTTTAATGAGTTCAGATGGACCGGACAATAATGTGCTAAAAATTAAACCTCCACTCGTTTTTACAAGGGAAAATGCAGAAGAGTTAATGTTTTATTTATCAAAGATTTTTAGTGAAAACGCTATGCAGCTATGAGTTGTTGGTTTTTCACTTTTAGTTTAATTGTAATTTAGAAATGAATTTATATCAAAAATGGTGTTATAAAAAAGCTGATATTAAGCTGAAAAGACTGCTAAAGTTTTATAACAAAAGCGAAACTATTCTCGATATTGGGAGCGGGAATTGTGCCTTAAATTTACAAATCAAAAATTATGGGTACGATATAACGGGATTAGATATTTCAAACAAATCGGCTTTTCAAGCTTACAACGAATCTGGCTGTGCAGAATCTATTAACAACAGGTCAAATTGTAATACTTGTGGAGATTCAGTATGTGACACACCAGCAGATAGTGGCCAAGGAAAAACAAATGGATACTCTCCTGATTTAACTAATCTAATGTCCTATTTATCATTTACTTGGTTATAATTTATATCATTTTACAAGCAACTGCTGTGGCGTTAACCAATTTGGGAAGTGCAACAACAACTTGGGCTTCTTCAAATAATATACAAGTAGTTTCAAGTAATAATACAAGTGTGACGGTTAGAACATGGCAAGAATTATTCAGTTTTGGAGGAGATGATATAGAATGGAATGTTATTGGAACACCTCTTTTAATTAGACGTTGCGGAAAGAATTGCGTCCTTGTTTACCCAACTAATACGAGTCACGGTAGAATAATAACCATAGGAATTCGAACAAAAAATGAATGTGGATACAGCGATTGGAAGTACAAATATTTTACAACTTATGAAATAACCTCTGATGGAGGAATTGGTGTAATGCAATTAGATATTTTAGATTATGAAAGCTCTAATCTTAATATTTTAGTATATTTTTGCCTACAATAAAAAAGTAAGAAATAATAATAACAAAAAATAAATCAAGATAAATAATATGCTAGCACTATTTTATATTTTTATAGCTATTTCGATAGGTGTAAGTTTTTGGCAAATCACTAGAATTTTAAATTTTAGAAGTGTAATTGCCACCGATAAAGACAATGATACACAAGGGAAAATACTCCTTGTTTTTATTGCCTTATTCTATGGAATGATGATTTATTGTTTAATAGCACTAAACGTAGTTTTACTGCCAGAATCCGCATCAATAGAAGGAGAACACGAAGACAACTTATTTGATATTACATACTGGTTAATTGGTATTGTCCAGTTTTTAATGCAGTTCTTATTGTTTTATTTCTCGTTTAAGTACAGAGGGAAAAAAGAAAACAAAGCCTTGTTTTATTCGGATAGTCATAAATTAGAGGCAATATGGACAATTACTCCAGCTGTTGTTTTGGTCTGTTTAATCGGCTACGGATTATGGCAATGGAACAATGTTATGGATTTATCTGATGCAGAAGACCCATTAATTATAGAAGTGTATTCTAAGCAATTTCAATGGGAAGCTCGTTATGCAGGAAAAGACAATACCTTGGGAAGAGGAAATGTAAACTTTATCAAAGGAATTAACACGATGGGCGTTGATATGACAGATTTGAACGCTGCCGATGATAAGAAAGTAACAGAATTACACCTACCAAAAGGGCGTAAAGTTATTTTTAAATTCCGCTCTCAAGACGTACTGCATTCGGCGTATATGCCACATTTTAGAGCTCAGATGAATTGTATTCCGGGAATGGTTACTCAATTTGGTTTTACACCAAAATTCACTACAAAAGAGATGAGGCAAAACCCTGAAGTAATTGCAAAGAACAAAGGAATTAATAAAATACGCAAGGAAAAAGGCGAAGACCCTTATGTGTTTGATTTTATATTACTTTGTAATAAAATCTGTGGAGCATCTCACTATAATATGCAAATGAAAATTGTTGTTGAAGAAGAAGATGTTTTTAATAAATGGCTTGCAGAACAACCAACATTAATGGAAGTTATTAAATGATTTACGATTACACAATTAAACAATTGAACAAAATATAAAATAATATGTCAGAACATCATCACAAAGAAACATTTGTAACTAAATATATATTTAGTCAAGACCACAAAATGATTTCTAAACAGTTTTTAGTAACTGGTATTTTTATGGGAATTATCGGAGTATTAATGTCAATGCTATTTCGTTTGCAAATTGCATGGCCAGAGAAATCATTCTCAATTATCGAAGCCTTTTTAGGAACTCATCAAACGGACGGAATAATGGACCCAGATATGTATTTAGCGTTGGTAACAATTCACGGTACAATAATGGTTTTCTTTGTGCTAACAGCAGGTTTGAGCGGTACATTTAGTAATTTATTAATTCCATTGCAAATCGGAGCAAGAGATATGGCATCAGGATTTTTAAATATGATTTCATATTGGATGTTCTTCCTTTCCAGTGTAATTATGGTTGTTTCTTTATTTGTTGAAGCAGGACCAGCATCCGCAGGTTGGACAATTTATCCGCCATTAAGTGCCTTGCCACAAGCAATTCCCGGCTCTGGAATGGGTATGACATTATGGTTAGTTTCTATGGCTATTTTTATTGCATCGTCATTAATTGGTTCATTAAATTATATCGTTACAATATTTAATTTAAGAACAAAAGGAATGAAAATGACAAGAATGCCATTAACTATATGGGCATTTTTTATTACAGCAATAATTGGAATTGTTTCGTTTCCAGTATTATTATCTGCAGCGTTGCTACTGATTTTTGACAGAAGTTTTGGAACCTCATTCTACTTATCTGATATTTTTATTTCAGGAGAAGTCTTGCATTATCAAGGAGGCTCGCCAGTGTTGTTTGAACACCTATTTTGGTTCTTAGGACATCCAGAGGTATATATCGTAATTTTACCTGCAATGGGCATAGTTTCAGAAGTTTTAGCAACAAATTCACGTAAACCAATATTTGGGTACAGAGCAATGATTGGCTCAATTATAGCCATTGCATTTTTATCGACAATTGTTTGGGGACATCATATGTTTATTTCGGGAATGAACCCGTTTTTAGGCTCGGTGTTTACATTTACAACTCTATTAATTGCAATTCCTTCAGCAGTAAAAGCATTCAACTGGACAACCACTATTTGGAAAGGGAATATCCAAATGAATACGGCAACGCTCTTTTCTATAGGCTTTGTTTCTACCTTTATTTCAGGTGGTTTAACAGGTTTGGTGGTAGGAGATTCTGCCTTAGATATTAACGTACACGACACCTATTTTGTGGTTGCTCACTTTCACTTAGTAATGGGCGTGTCTGCAATATACGGAATGTTTGCAGGGATATATCACTGGTTTCCTAAAATGTATGGTAGAATGATGAATAAAACATTAGGATATTGGCATTTTTGGCTTACCTTAACTGCTGCTTATGGTGTATTTTTTCCAATGCACTTTATCGGTTTAGCAGGATTACCAAGAAGATATTATACAAACACAAGTTTTCCATTGTTTGATGATTTATCAGATATTAATGTTGTAATAACTCTTTTTGCACTTATAGGAGGTTTGGCACAATTAATATTTTTGGCTAATTTCTTTATTTCTATTTACAGAGGAGAAAAAGCAACCCAAAACCCTTGGAAATCAAATACATTGGAATGGACTACTCCTGTTGAACATATTCACGGAAACTGGCACGGAAGAATTCCAGAAGTACACCGTTGGTCGTATGATTACAGCAAAATTGATGAAAACGGAGACTATATTCACGGAGAAGATTTTGTGTTGCAAACAACTCCTTTAAAAGACGGCGAGGAGGCTTTTTAATAGTCTTTGTTTTCTATGGATAGAGTTATATATATAGAGGCGAAAGCCTTTGCTAATTAAAAATAGATGACTTAAAAGAGGTTTCAGATGTCTGATTTTAATATTTTTAATAAAACTTGCTATAAATTAGACGGATTAGAAAATAATTCGATAGATGCAATTATTACTGACCCTCCTTATGGTATTTCATATCAAAATAATGATTGGGATAAAAAATTACCAGATAAACAAATATGGTTAGATAGCTTTAGAGTTCTTAAAGAAGGTTCTTTTGCTTTGATTTTTAGTTCGATCCGTTTGATGCATCACTTAATGCTGGACTTGGAAAATAGTGGATTTATAATTAAAGATGTTTTAATGTGGTCATATTTAAACGGTATGCCTAAAAGTAGAAATGTCGGATTAGATATAGACAAGGAGCTAAATGTAGAGAGCCAAAAAGATGGAGTTTATAAATACGTACAGGGCTACCAAAAGGACGGCACAGATTCTTATTTAAAGGTAAAAGACAAATTTAAGCCTGCATCTGATATAGGTAAAAAATACAGTGGTGCAGGTCTGGGTATAAAGCCTGCATACGAACCTATAATATTAGTTCAAAAACCTATAATATCATCTAAAAATGTCGCTCAGAATATTATAAAATTTGGTACAGGCTCTTTAAATCTTGAAGATACAAGAATCCCTTATGAAAAAGGAGAAGGAAAGGTTGGACACAACCCACACCCAAAAGGTAGAGTAGCATCAAACATTTTAAGAACTGAAAGATTTAATGATGGCTATGACAAGTTTTTTCTCGTTCCTAAGGTCAGACAAAATAAGGACAACTTCAATTTTCACCCTACATTAAAACCTACTAAATTAATGCAACAGCTAGTAAAATTGATAACTTATAAAAATCAAACTGTGTTAGACCCTTTTATGGGGAGTGGTAGTACGGGAGTTGCCTCTTTAGATTTAAAAAGAAACTTCTATGGTTATGAAATAGACAAAGACTATTTTGAAATAGCCAAAAAAAGAATTGAGCAAGAAAGATATGATAAGCAGAGTCTTTTATTTTAGTAGTTAAGTAGAAGCAAAGAGTTATAATTTAGAAATATTAACTTATAACACACAAATTGAATGAAATACAAAGCAGATACTGTTGATGAATATATTAACCAACTTCCAGAAGACAGAAAAGTTGCTATCAGAAAACTAAGAAAAATCTTAAATACAAATCTGCCAAAAGGATTTTCTGAACAGATTAGTTATAATATGATTGGTTATGTTGTTCCGCATTCTCTATACCCAGATGGTTATCATTGCAATCCTAAATTACCGTTACCTTTTATTAATATTGCATCTCAAAAAAACTTTATAGCCCTTTATCATAGCGGAATTTATGCAAATCCCGATTTATTAGAATGGTTTATAACCCAATATTCAGAATATTGTAAATATAAATTAGATATGGGGAAAAGCTGTATTAGATTTAAAAAAATGGACGATATTCCGTATCAATTAATTGAAGAACTGGTAAAAAAAATCACTCCAGAACAATGGATAGAAATGTATGATAGTATTCTGAAAAAATAAATAATTTGGGTTTATAATCTTTTAATAAATTATAGCAAAAGCATTTATAACTATCTAAAAATAGATGACTTAAAAGAGGTTTCAGATGTATGATTTTTAAATTTTTAATCACTGTTGTCCGATAAAAATTTACTCATTCTTTTGAAAGACTTATAAAATTAGGTGTTTCCACTGTTTTTTGTTTTTTAGGCTTTACTTTTATGTTTTAAAAAAACAAACGTTTTCAAAAATTATAACGCACTGATAATAATAGGCTTAAAAAATATTCAAGTCTATTAAATTTTGACCTGTAAAAAATTATTACCTTTTATCGGACAACAGTAACTTTTTTATAAAAATAATATCTTTCAACTCATAATTTTTTAGTAAATTGTACCCAGTAAAAATGAATTACAAATTACGATTTTGTGGTCAATATGATGATTGATATATGAATTTAATAAAACTAAATATTAAAGGGATTTCTGATAGCCGTATGCAGAGTGGGGCATATGCACTTGTGCTAGGAGAAATTGAAGGCTCCAGAACTTTGCCAATTATCATTGGAGCTTTTGAAGCACAATCTATTGTAATCGCGTTAGAAAAAGAAATGAAATCTCCCAGCAGACCCCTAACACACGATTTATTTAAATCCTTTGCCGATAGATATTCTATAATCATCAAGCAGGTGATAATTCATAAATTAGTAGATGGTGTTTTCTTTTCCAGTTTGATTTGTGAACGCGATGGAGTTGAAGAAACTATAGATTCGAGAACTTCAGATGCCATTGCACTGGCGGTACGTTTTTATGCACCAATTTACACTTATGAAGATATTTTGGATAGAGCAGGTGTCTATCTAAAAATAGAAGAAGGAACGTCAATTAAAAGAGATAAATCGCAGAAACAAGCAGATGAAATGCTTTCTAAAATCATATCAGAACTGAGTGAAGATGAGCATAAAGAGAAAGATATCAAACAATTATACAAAGAATTAGAGGAAGCTGTTGCTAGCGAAAACTACGAGTTAGCAGCGAAAATTAGAGATATAATTAGCAAATGCTCATAAATTAAACACACTTTTATTATGAAGAAAATATATGGTTTAATATTATGTTTTGTTGTATTTTTTTCAAATGCACAGAGCATTGAGCAGAATTGGAATTTTAGCTCAATCGAAAAAACAGGTATATTTTCAATAATAAATATTGATAAAAGTGATGCTCCTAATCTGGAAAATTATAATTTTAATCACTCCTCAGTCGCAAAAGGAAAAAAAGTTGCCAGAACAACTATCGCTCAAGATAAAATAATTCCTAAGCAAGGATTTTCTATAAATGGATTGTTAAGAGGAATTTTAGGGATGATTTCCTTATTTATTATCGCATTTTTATTCAGTAGCAATAGAAAAGCTATTAACTGGAAAACGGTCGGTATCGGTTTAGCTTTTCAATTATTAATAGCCATAGGCGTGCTAAAAATCCCCCTTATTCAATCCTGTTTTGAATTTATAGGAAAAGGATTTATAAGCATTTTGAATTTTACACAGGCAGGAAGTGAATTTCTATTCAAAGGATTAATTTCTGATATGAATACCTTCGGATTTATTTTCGCCTTTCAGGTATTGCCGACTATCATTTTTTTCTCGGCATTGACATCTTTATTATTTTACTTAGGAATTATCCAGAAAGTAGTAAAAATAATGGCAAAAGTATTGTCTAAGATTTTAAAAATTTCCGGAGCAGAAAGTCTATCGGTAGCAGGAAACATATTTTTAGGACAAACAGAAGCACCTTTGCTGATAAAAGCCTATTTAGAAAAGATGAATAAATCCGAAATGTTATTGGTGATGATTGGAGGAATGGCAACAGTTGCAGGAGCTGTGTTGGCAGCTTATATCGGTTTTTTAGGGGGTGATGATGATATATTGAGATTAAAATTCGCAAAACATTTATTGGCAGCATCAGTAATGGCAGCACCGGGAGCAATCATAATTTCAAAAATATTATATCCTCAAACGGAAAAGATTGATAATGACGTGCAGATATCACAAGAAAAAATTGGTTCAAATATTTTAGACGCCATAGCAAACGGCACGACCGAAGGCTTGCGTTTGGCAGTAAATGTAGGAGCGATGCTATTGGTTTTTATTGCATTTATTGCAATGATAAACGGTATTTTGGGAGGTCTCGGAGATTTTAACGGAATAGATTATTTAAACTGGCATTTTAGCTCATTAAATGAAATTATTTCTTCAAATACTCCTTACAAAAGCTTGTCTTTAGAGTTTCTTTTAGGGTATCTTTTTGCACCATTAATGTGGTTAATCGGAATTGCTAGAGAGGATATAGCTCTGATGGGGCAACTACTAGGAGTGAAATTAGTAGCGAGTGAATTTGTTGGATACATTCAATTAGCAGAGCTAAAAAACGTAGCAAATGCCATTCATTTTAATTATGAAAAATCAATAATTATGGCAACGTATATGCTCTGTGGTTTTGCTAACTTCGCGTCTATCGGAATTCAAATTGGAGGAATTGGTTCTTTAGCACCGGGTCAACGAAAAACATTGTCAGAATTTGGGATGAAAGCCTTAATTGGCGGTACAATTGCGTCTTTATTTTCTGCAACTATCGCGGGGATGATTATTGGGTGAGGAAAACAATTATGATTTTTGAATTACAATTTTAGATTTACGAATGAAAATAGAGTTAAGACAATTACGATTCAACAATTACACAATTAAATGATACAATATTTAGATTTAGTAAATCACGTTTTAGAAAACGGAAACAAAAAAGGAGATAGAACAGGTACGGGAACAAAAAGTGTATTTGGCTATCAGATGCGATTTGATTTAAGCGAAGGTTTTCCGATGGTTACAACTAAAAAACTGCATTTAAAATCTATTATTTATGAGTTGCTTTGGTTTATAAAAGGAGATACAAACATCAGTTATTTAAAAGAAAATGGTGTGCGAATTTGGAATGACTGGGCAGATGAAAATGGAGATTTAGGTCCCGTTTATGGTCATCAATGGCGGAATTGGAATAGCGACGATATAGACCAATTAAAGGAAGTAATCTGCACATTAAAAAGTAATCCAGATAGCAGAAGAATGTTAGTTTCTGCTTGGAATCCAAGTGTTTTGCCAGATACTTCAATTTCATTTTCAGAGAATGTCGCAAATAGAAAAGCCGCATTACCTCCTTGTCATGCACTCTTTCAATTTTATGTCGCAGACGGAAAATTATCTTGCCAATTATATCAAAGAAGTGCAGATATATTTTTGGGAGTTCCTTTTAATATAGCGTCGTATGCACTGTTTACGATGATGATAGCACAGGTTTGCGGTTATCAAGCTGGCGAGTTTATTCACACATTTGGAGATGCACATATTTATGATAATCATCAAAAGCAATTAGAATTGCAATTAACTCGTGATGTAAAACCTCTGCCAAAGATGAAAATAAACCCGAGTGTAAAAAATATTTCAGATTTTACTTTTGATGATTTTCAGTTGATTGATTACAGCCCACATCCGCACATTAAGGGAGAAATTGCTATTTAAAAACACAATAATGATTACAATAATAGCAGCAATTGCAGAAAATAACGCCTTAGGAAAGGACAATGATTTGATTTGGCATTTGCCTGCAGATTTAAAACAGTTTAAAAAAGTAACATCTGGTCACTATGTTTTAATGGGACGAAACACTTTTGAATCTATCGGAAAACCTTTGTCAAACAGGACGACAGTTATTATCACCAGAAATAAAGAGTATAAAAAAGAGGGTTGTATTGTTGTAAATAGTATTGAAAAAGCTATTGAAGTAGCAAAAGGAGATAAGAATATTTTTATCATCGGAGGTGCACAAATCTACAAACAAGCAATGGCATTAGGTCTTGTAAATCAATTAGATATTACGCAAGTGCATCATAATTTTGAGGCAGATGTTTTTTTTCCAAAAATAGATTTAAAGGTTTGGAGAGAAGTCTATAGAGAAGATTTTAAAGCAGATAAAAATAATATATATGATTATAGCTTTTTGTCATATACCAAAAAAACTCTCAAACTTTGTTAAGTTTGAGAGTTTTTTATTTTTAACCTTTATGTTTCTTAAACCTCAAGAGGCTCTATATAAACATAGGATTTGTTATCTCTTTTCTTTTTGAACTGTACTATTCCATCAATTCTGGCGTGTAGCGTATGGTCTTTTCCCATATATACATTCTCTCCTGGATTGTGTGCTGTACCTCTTTGGCGAACGATAATGTTCCCTGCAATTGCAGCTTGACCACCAAATATTTTTACTCCTAGGCGTTTTGATTCTGATTCTCTACCATTCTTTGAACTACCTACTCCTTTTTTATGTGCCATAATATTACGGTTTTAAAATTGAAATTATTACTTAGTTAATACTTCTATTAATTCAGCTTTCTTTAAAGAAGTATATCCTGAGATACCCTTCTTTTTTGCTAAAGCCTTTAATTCTACAACTGTCATAGAGCTTAAATCACTAACGGCAGTTTCTTCTTTTACCTCTGTTTTTGGAGTAACTTCCTTGAATAGTTGCATATCCTCTTTGGGTATAGATTTTTCTACTGTCTTTTTTGCACCAGATGTAGCGATACTTTCAATCTGTATTTCACTTAGATACTGACGATGCCCATTCTTCTTTTTGTAACCTTTTCTGCGTTTTTTCTTAAAAACAATTACTTTATCACCTTTTAAGTGACTTAAAATCTTAGCCGTTACTGCGGCTTCTTTTATAGCTGGTGCGCCGATAGTTACACTTCCTTTATCTTCAACTAAAAGAACATTATCAAAAGTTATTTTTGATCCTTCTTCTAATTGTAAACGGTTAACGTAAACTTTCTGGTCTTTTGCTACTTTGAACTGCTGCCCTGCTATCTCTACAATTGCGTACATACGTTTTTTATATTAGCTTTTTTATTAATAAGCATCACCTATAATATAGGTAAATGCGGGTGCAAATATATATCTTATTTACAATATAACAAAACCAAACAAACTTAGGGTGCATAAGATTTATCGGCTATACTAAAATTTTAATGGTACATTTAGAAATTAATTTTTTATTATGACAGATTTTGCTAATTTTTTAAGAGAAATATTAGGTATTACCGATTAAACTCAGCAGGTATAATTCAACCTGTTTTAGCAAAGGCAGAGGTTTTCTGAATTTTGACAGATTTAGAATTAATATGCTATTTTATTTTATAAAACTTAATCTGATACCACTAAAAATTTAGTTATGCCGATTTTTATCAAATATGAAAAACAGATGTTTTTGGGTTAGCGACGACCCTTTGTATATTGATTATCACGATAAAGAATGGGGAACTCCTGTTTATGATGACCAGACTTTGTTTGAGTTTTTATTATTAGAGACTTTTCAGGCAGGCTTAAGCTGGATTACCATTTTGCGTAAAAGAGAAAAATTCAAAAAAGCATTTGACAATTTTGATTATCAGAAAATAGCCGTTTATTCTGATAATAAATATGAGGTTTTATTGCAGGACGCAGGCATTATTAGAAACAAATTGAAAATTAGAGCAGCCATATCTAACTCACAATCGTATATAAAAATTCAAAAAGAATTTGGTTCATTTTCAAAATATATCTGGAGTTTTGTAAGCGGTAAACCAATAATAAATGGGTTTAAGACTAAAGAGGAAGTCCCTGCAACAACAGAATTGTCCGACAATATTTCGAAAGACTTAAAAAAACGTGGGTTTAAATTTGTGGGGTCAACAATAATTTACGCGTATATGCAAGCAATTGGCATGGTAAACGACCACACAACGGATTGTTTTAGATATTAAAGAATTTAGACTTTAAAAAACCTAATCCATATCCTAAAAACTGTATAAAAGAGGTAATAATACTTAAAGAAGCAACGTAAATATTTTTATTTTTAAACAGGGAATCTAATAAAATAAGCAAAAAATAAAACCCATAAAAAGCAAAAAACTTCCAATAACCGAAAGCAAAAAGAATGATGGAAGTGCAAAATCCAACGATAAATAAAGACGGAAACCAATATGTGATTTTTGCTGTTTCTGGATAACGCAAATTTAACTTAGGGCGGGCAGTCCCAAAGCTAAATGTCTGCCTAAAAAATTGCTGAACAGTACTTCTGCGTTTGTGATATACGTACGCTTTTTCTATGAGTTGAGTTCTAAAACCTGCCTGCCATAATCTAAAAGTGAGTTCTATATCTTCGCCAATTTTCAGTTTAGAAAATCCATCTATTTTGTCAAAAGCTATTTTAGATATTCCCAGATTAAAACTTCTTGGCTGAAACTTTCCAACATTTTTTTTACTGCCTCTAATTCCGCCTGTGGTTAGCACCGAAGTCATAGAATAATTGATTGCTTTTTGCAGTGAAGTAAAACTTTTATGAGCAGCGTCAGGACCTCCAAAGGCATCGGTATAACTCTGGGTTAACGCTTTTTTTACTTCTGATAAATATTGCGGAGGCACAATTACATCGGAATCTAAAATAATAAAATAGTTTCCCGTAGCTTTTTGCATTCCAAAATTCCTACTCGCCCCTGCCCCACTATTTTCTTTAAAAAAATACTTCAAATCCAGTACTTTTTTGTATTTTTTTACGACGATGTCACTTTTATTAATAGAGCCGTCTTCAATAATCAAAACTTCAAAACTGTTAGAAAAATCTTGTTTGGTCAAACTATCTAACAATTCGTCAACCTCGTCTACACGATTGTAAACAGGGACTATTATGGAAAAATTCAGCTTTTTCAATTGTTTTTTTAATTATTGAATTATCAAATTGTGCAATCGTAATTCAACAATTCTTTGGCGTGCATAATAGCAGATTCTGAAATATTTTTACCACTTAGCATTTCTGCGACCTCTATAATTCGCTCATTTTCAGATAATTGCTTTAGATTAGTTGTTGTTACTCCGTTAATATCTTCTTTAAACACTTTATAATGTTGATTTCCTTTGGCTGCAATTTGCGGTAAATGCGTAATAGTAATTACCTGCATATTTACGCTCATTTGTTTCATAATTACTGCTATTTTGTCAGACACTTTTCCAGAAACTCCTGTGTCTATTTCATCAAAAATAATGGTAGGTAATTGCGTATTTTCTGATAACACTTTTTTTATTGCCAACATAATTCTGGACAATTCTCCACCCGAAGCCACTTTTTTCAACTCGCCAAAGTTCCCGCCTTTATTGGCAGAAAATAAGAATTCTAATTTATCTTTCCCATTCTGAAAATACGTTAAAACAGATTTTACTTTGATAGACAAACGCGCATTTGGCATTCCTAATTCCGACAATAAAAACTCCAACTCTTTTTGTAATATCGGGATAATTTTTACTCTGGATTTAGAAATCATTGTAGCAACTTTGTCTAATTTTTTAGCTACATCATCGAGTTGTTTTTTATGCCGATTGATTATTTCTTCAGCATTTTCAACAATACCTACTTTTTCTGATAATTTTTCTTGAATTTCCAGCAACCCCGAAGTGCTATTTGCAGAATGTTTCTTTTGCAAATTGTAAATTAATTGCAACCTGTCATTTATCTCTTCTAATTCATCTGGGTTTGATTCTATTCTCTCATTGGCGGACTCCAATTCTGTAACAATATCGTCTAACTCAATTTTTATAATAGAAATTCTGTTTGATAATTCTTTGTATTCTTTAGAAAATCCAGCGATTTTATGTAAGTTATTTTCCAACGAATACAACAAATATTGCACGCCAATTTCATCATCGGTAGAAACCTGTAACGCCTCGTACAAATTCAACTTAATATCCTCTATATTAGTAAGTTTGTCTAATTTTTCTTCTAATAATTTTTGCTCGTTTTCATTCAAATTTGCATCTGAAAGCTCGTTGTACAAATACAAATTATAATCGTATTGTTGGTTTGCTTCACGTTGGCTGGCTTCTAATTCTTCTAAGGCTTTTTTTAACTGATTAAATTTTTTTAATCCCTGTTTGTAGGACGCGATTTTACTACTGTTTTTAGCTAACGCATCAATTATGCTAAACTGAAAATTAGTATCAGACAACTGTGCAGTTTGATGTTGCGAATGAACATCTATCAATCTCATTTTCAATTCATTCAAAGCAGACAAGGTTACGGGTGTATCATTTACAAATGCACGGGATTTGCCCGAAGGTAAAATTTCTCTTCTGATAATAGTTTGTGTTTGATAGTCTAAATCAACCGAGTCAAAAAAGGTTTCTAAATTGTAGTTTTCAATAGATATATTTACTTCTACCACGCACTTTTTAGAGCTGTCTTTTAGCGTGGAGGAGTCTGCCCTATTACCCAAAACCAGTCCTAAAGCTCCTAATAAAATAGATTTTCCAGCTCCAGTTTCTCCAGTAATAATAGATAATTTGTCTTCAAAACTGATTGACAATTCATCTATTAAAGCGTAATTTTGTATTGATAATTTAGTCAGCAAGTGAGTAGTTTTACCTAAAAATTTAGATGCTAAAATTAATTAATTTTTCGCTATGTACTAATTTAATAAGAGATTTTTTTTAGAATAGGAAAAGAGTGCCAAGACAATATATGAATTATGATTTTTGAATTACGAGTTACGAATTGGTTGTTAGCTTCTTAGATTCAATTCGTAATTATCCTAAGTCTTAAAATTAAAAACTACCTTTGCTTTTTTAAATATCTCAAAAATGTTTCCAGTTGATAATATCCGTACCGATTTCCCTATCTTACAACGCAAAGTGAACGAAAAACCCTTGGTGTATTTTGACAATGCTGCCACTTCTCAAACGCCTCAAGTGGTCATTGATACAATTGTAGATTATTACAGCAATTACAACGCAAATATTCATCGTGGGGTGCATTCTCTAAGTCAGCAGGCAACTGATAAATATGAGGAAGCCCGTATAAAAATTCAACGACATTTTAATGTAAATAAATCTCACGAAATAATTTTTACATCTGGAACAACTCACAGCATCAATATGATAGCATCTGGATTTTCAGGCTTGTTAGACAAAGGTGATGAAATCATCGTTTCAGCGTTAGAACACCATTCTAATATAGTTCCTTGGCAAATGTTATGCGAAAAAACTGGAGCTATTTTAAAGGTAATCCCGATGGACGAAAACGGGTCTCTAAAAATGGATTTGTACTCTAAATTACTTTCAAAAAAAACGAAGATAGTGTTTTGCAATCACGTGTCTAACGCCTTGGGAACAATAAATCCTATCAAAGAAATTATCACTCTGGCTCATAAATTTGGAGCTGCCGTTTTAATAGATGGGGCACAGTCTTCCCCGCATATAAAACCAAACCTTCAAGAATTAGATGTTGATTTTTATGTAGCTTCAGCACATAAGATTTGCGGTCCTACCGGAGTTGGAATTCTATACGGAAAAGAAAAGTGGCTACAAAAATTACCCCCATATCAAGGAGGAGGAGAAATGATAGACACCGTAACTTTTAAGAAAACCACCTATGCAGGATTGCCTCATAAATTTGAAGCAGGAACGCCAAATATTTGCGGAGGAATTGCTTTTGGAGTTGCTTTAGACTATATGAACTCTATCGGTTTTGATAAAATTGCTACTTATGAAAGCGAATTATTATCCTACGGAACTAAAAAATTACAGGAAATAGGCGGATTAAAAATTTACGGAACTGTAAATAAAACTGCTGTAATATCTTTTAATATACAAGGAATTCACCCTTACGATATTGGTGTAATTTTAGATAAATTAGGCGTTGCCGTTAGAACGGGGCATCATTGTACACAACCGATTATGGATTTTTATAACATTCCTGGAACAGTCAGAGCATCATTTTCGTTCTATAACACCAAACAAGAAATTGACGTATTTGTAAAAGCCGTAAAAAAAGCAAAAATGATGCTGAGTTAAATTATGAGTTAACAATTAAATCATTAATATCAATTTGATTATAAAAAGGCTTCATCTTTTGGTTGCCAAAGTTCAATTTTATTTCCGTCTAAATCTATTATCCAACCAAACTTACCATACTCAAATTCTTCAACCTTATTAAGCACTGTAACTCCTTCTTTTTTTAATTCTTCTAGAAGTTCAGTTAAGTTTTCCACTCTGTAATTAAACATAAAATCCTTTTTAGAAGGTTCAAAATATTTAGTGTCTTTTGCAAAAGGACTCCATTGTGTAGAAGCGTTTTTGCCTTCTTTATCTTTCCACCAAAAAGTACAACCCCAATCATCTGTATTAAAACCTAAATGTTTTTTGTACCATTCTTTTGTCTTGCTTGAGTCTTCTGTTTTAAAGAAAAGACCTCCAATTCCTGTTACTCTTTTTTTCATAATTATTTAGCCTGTAGATGTTAAGTTCCACGAGGTTGTTATTCATAACTTGTCTTAATAACTTTCAAAGTTAGTATTTTATTTTTAAATACATCTGGTTTTATTCTAAATATCTCAAAGGTCTAATTCATACTATTTTTTAACTGCATTAAAAAGCGTTTTTACCTTTACTTCTCTTCTTGAACTTCCGTGTTTTCTGTATAAATTATAATGGACTAAGAAATTCATAAATCGTAAATATCACTTGCTCAAGTACATTTTACGTCTAGAATATAAATTATAAAATTCATCATCTTTTAGGCTATCTATAAACAAAATGCTTTCACCTGTACTTTTCATCTCTGGACCGAGTTTCTTATCTACATTTGGAAATTTGTTAAACGAAAATACAGGTTGCTTAATTGCGTATCCTTCCAATTGCGGATTAAAATTAAAATCGGTTACTTTATTCTCGCCCAACATTACTTTTGTCGCATAATTTACATATGGTTCTCCGTAGGCTTTTGCTATAAATGGCACAGTCCTAGACGCTCTAGGATTTGCCTCAATAATATAAACAACATCGTCTTTTATGGCAAATTGTACATTTATTAAACCGACTGTTTTTAATTCTAAAGCAATTGTTTTTGTATGATCTTTTATTTGTTGCATCACCAAATCACCCAAATTAAATGCTGGCAATGTTGCGTTAGAATCTCCAGAATGTATTCCGCAGGGCTCAATATGCTCCATTATTCCAATAATTTGCACGTTTTCTCCGTCGCAAATCGCATCTGCTTCTGCTTCTATTGCCCCGTCTAAATAGTTGTCTAACAGCAATTTATTGTTTGGCATTTTTCTCCATAAACCTATAATATGCTCTATGAGTTCTTCTTTGTTAATTACAATTTTCATTCCTTGTCCTCCCAAAACATACGACGGGCGAATTAAAATAGGAAAGTCCAATTCTTCTGCTAAAGTTAAGGCTTCATCGGTGTTTTCTGCAATACCAAATTGTGGATATGGAATATTATTGCTTTTTAATAATCGAGAAAAACTCCCTCTGTCTTCTGCCAAATCTAAGGCCTCAAAACTAGTTCCGAGAATTTTAATCCCATATTTGTTCAATTTTTCTGCTAACTTCAAAGCTGTTTGTCCGCCTAACTGAACGATAACTCCTTCCGGTTTTTCGTGTTTGATGATATCGTAAATATGTTCCCAAAAAACGGGTTCAAAATATAGTTTATCGGCAGTGTCAAAATCTGTGGAAACTGTTTCTGGATTACAGTTTATCATAATCGTTTCATAACCACATTCTGCCGAGGCTAAAATTCCGTGCACACAACAATAATCAAACTCAATTCCTTGTCCAATTCTATTTGGTCCAGAGCCTAAAACGATAATCTTCTTATTATTAGAAACAACACTTTCATTATCTACATAACAATTTCCATCTGTCGTTTCTATATCACTTTCAAAAGTTGAGTAATAATAAGGTGTTTTTGCCTTAAATTCTGCAGCACAAGTGTCCACCAATTTATAGACACGTTTTACTTTTAATTCTTCTCTCTTAGCATACACCTGACTTTCTAAACAGCCTAACATATGAGCTATTTGCCTATCTGCAAATCCTTTTTGCTTTGCTTCTAACAACAAATCTCTTGTAAGAGTTTCTAATTTATATGTCGATATTTCTTTTTCTAAAAGGTTTAGTTCTTCGTATTGTTTTAAAAACCACATATCAATTTTGGTGATTTCATGAATTTTACTTAACGGAATTCCAATTTGAATAGCATCATAAATTGCGAAAACACGGTCCCAAGAAGCATAAGTAAGTTTATGAATTATCTCATCATAATTTTTATATCCTTTACCGTCTGCCCCCAATCCGTTGCGTTTAATTTCCAGTGATTGTGTCGCCTTGTGCAGAGCTTCCTGAAAGGAACGCCCAATTCCCATCACTTCTCCTACGGATTTCATTTGCAGTCCCAAAGTTCTGTCAGAGCCTTCAAATTTGTCAAAATTCCAACGAGGAATTTTTACAATTACATAATCTAAAGTAGGTTCAAATAATGCTGATGTAGATTTGGTAATTTGATTATTTAACTCATCTAAATTATACCCGATTGCTAATTTACTGGCAATTTTTGCAATTGGATATCCCGTTGCCTTACTCGCCAAAGCTGATGAACGAGACACACGTGGATTAATTTCTATGGCGATAATATCTTCTTTTTTATCTGGAGAAACAGCAAATTGCACGTTGCATCCGCCAGCAAAATCTCCGATAGAACGCATCATTTTTATCGCCATATTGCGCATCTTCTGAAATGTTTTATCAGAAAGCGTCATAGCAGGAGCCACCGTAATGGAATCTCCCGTATGAATCCCCATCGGATCCATATTTTCAATAGAACAGATAATAACTACATTGTCATTTTTATCTCTTAATAATTCTAACTCAAATTCTTTCCAACCCAATAATGCTTTGTCAATCATTACCTCGTGGATAGGAGAAATTTCTAATCCGCGAGTTAATAATTTGTCAAAATCTTCCTCTTTGTGAACAAAAGAAGCACCTGCTCCTCCCAAAGTAAATGAAGCTCTAATTACGAGCGGAAACCCAAATTCTTGTGCAATTTCTTTACCTTTTAAATATGATGTAGCAGTGGCTTGTAGAGCCATCGGAATATCAATATCTAACATTAAGTTTCTAAACTTTTCTCTGTTTTCAGTGATATTAATTGCATCAATATCTACGCCGACAATTTCTACTTCAAAATCTTTCCAGACTCCTTTTTCATCGGCTTCAATACATAAATTTAATGCTGTTTGACCGCCCATTGTTGGTAGAACGGCATCAATCTGTGGATGTTCTTTTAGTATTTTTATAAGAGATTTTGTTGTCAATGGCAATAAATAAACGTGGTCTGCCATTGTAGGGTCTGTCATAATTGTCGCCGGGTTTGAGTTGATTAAAACAGTTTCTATTCCATCTTCTCTTAAAGAACGCAATGCTTGTGTTCCAGAATAATCAAATTCACAGGCTTGTCCGATTACAATTGGACCAGAGCCGATAATTAAAATAGATTTAAGGTCTTGTCTTTTTGGCATTTTATAACTTTATATTTTACTATCTGAGTTCGTTTAAACACTTAAACTGCTATTTTTTATAACGTTGTTATGTGCCTTTTTTTATTTTCCCGATTTTGTTCTATTACAATTTTTACATAACATTTGACAATTTTCTTTTATAGTTTTTCCTCCTTCGTGCCACGGTGTTACGTGATCTGCCTCCATTCCTTCTATCTCAAAATTCTCTTCGCATTTTGAACAGATGCCTTTTTGTTTTTCGTAAGTTTCTCGCTTTTGTTTATCTGTAAAGGTACGAACATTCAAATATTTTTCTTGCCCAGTCAAAATATAGGGGTAAATACCAGATTTTTTAGTTACGTCTTCATCTTGCATCAATTTAACAATTTCAACTTCTTGTTCATTAGGATTGAAGTCATCGTCTTTAAATTGATTGTATAATTCACCCCACCCAACACCTTTCATCTCTTTGCGGTAGTTTGTAAAAGTTTTTCTTATCCATTCGATTACATTTTGGAAATAACTCCATAATTCATCAGCATTTTGATCGTGCTGATGTTTCGACATATAATCTTCTATCTTGCCTTTAGAAATCCACTTAATAGCGGTTTCTAAATATTCTTGTCTTATTGGTGAACCCTTTATATAGTCACTCCCAATTCCATAAGCAGCGCAGCCATTTCTACTAAAATAACGCTTAGCATCTGAAACCCACGAACCAGAGTAAACTGCATTGCGTAATTCTTGATTTGTTAGTTTTTCTCCAGCAATATTTATTGTTTTAAACCATTCTAGTTTTTCGCTATCGGTTCCAGAGCAAAAATAAATCGTTAACTCGTAATTTAGAATTTGTTCTCTTTTATCGCTTGGAAGATTATGAAAAGCCAATCCATCTACTGAAAAATCGCCCTCTACATACTGACAAACTGATATTGTTCTTTGTTGTCCGTCGATGATCTCAAAATCTCCATCTTCTCTAACTGCCCAATACATTACATTCAAAGGAAATTTTTTTGTAACAGTATCAATAACTGCATCGCGTTGCTTGTCCTTGTAGATAAACTCTCGTTGATAGGGTGGACGAATATCCAATCTGCCACCAAAACCTATAACACCTTGTTCATTATTGTCTTGGTAATCTTTGCTTAGTTCTTTTACTGTAATTTTTTTAAGGTCTATATTCATAATATTATTTTTTTTTAATTAAAATCCTAGCGTATGGTGCTACTAAGTATTTGTTTTTTTTACTTTCATAATAAATTTTATCTATTGGTTTTTTATTTACTTTAATTGCTAAAACACAATTTATAGCATTTCCGTTCTTTTTTTCTCCATTTTTCATAATTTTATATGGCTCAATATAATCTTTAATTGGAGTAAAATTATCACGACTATTTCCTAAGGCGACAATTTCAAACTGCTCAGGACTATATTTATCCATAAAAGTAATAGGTACACCCATAGCACCTTCATAATCCATCGGTATATCTTTTGTTTTATTTACGTTTATAGCATCGTAGTTGTCATATTTTGGATATTCATCGGGAGCATACTTTTTGTAGAGGATTAAATCTTCGTGACGCTTTGAAATATCAAGATTTGTAAACCAAACAACATTCCGAAACTTTACAAGACCCGTTTCTTCGTTATATACGCCTTTTGCAAATTTTTTTGGATGAGATGTTTGAAAATAAGCATTTCCGCCTTTAAATCCATAACCTATCCAAAGCTTGTTTTCTTTTATAAACTTGAATATTTCTTTATAGGTAATGGCATTTAAACTACCAATTATTATAAATTTTTTATTGTATTTAATTAATTGATCCACATACTCTCGGAATAAAGAAAATGGGGGATTGGTTACTACAATATCCGCCTGTTTTAAAAGCTCAATACTCTCTTCACTTCTAAAATCGCCATCGCCTTTCAAATGAATAATACCAATTTCCTCTGGGTCTGGAACGTGATTGCTATTCTTGTCACCATCATATTCAAGGTAAATCGCTTGTTCGCGGTCATGTTGACTAAACAAGTCCATATTTTGATTTTTATAGCAAGTTGTAATTAATTTTTTTAGTCCTAACTTTTCAAAATTGTATGAAAAGTAATGGAAAAAATTACTCACTCTCGGATCGTCACAATTGCAGTAAACAACTTTGTCTTTAAAGTGTTTTTTGTAATTTTTTAGCTCTCTTTCAATGTCGGAAAGCTGAGTATAAAATTCGTCTTTTTTTGAGTTTTTTGCTTTATGTAAATTTTTATTAGTTGATTCTTTTTTAGCCATTTAAATTATTTTTATTAAAATACGTAAATATTTTTCAACACCATTGATTATTGGTCTACCATGAGGTGTTCCTTCATATCTTATACCCTTGTTCTGTTCACCCGTGTTCATTATTCCCAGCAATTCAAACTGCTCAGGACTATATTTATCCATAAAAGTTATTGGAACCCCCATGACACCTTTATAATCCATTGGAATATCTTTTGTTTTGTCTACATTTATTGCATCGTAATTATCATATTTTGGATATTCATCGGGAACATACTTTTTGTAGAGTATTAAATCTTCGTGACGCTTTGAAATATCAAGATTTGTAAACCAAACAACATTCCGAAACTTTACAAGACCCGTTTCTTCGTTATATACGCCTTTTGCAAATTTTTTTGGATGAGATGTTTGAAAATAAGCATTTCCGCCTTTAAATCCATAACCTATCCAAAGCCTGTTTTCTTTTATAAACTTAAATATTTCTTTATAAGTAATGGCATTTAAACTACCAATTATAATAAATTTTTTATTATATTTAATTAATTGATCCACATACTCTCGGAATAAAGAAAATGGGGGATTGGTTACTACAATATCCGCCTGTTTTAAAAGCTCAATACTCTTTTCACTTCTAAAATCGCCATCGCCTTTTAAAGGAACTATACCAATTTCCTCTGGGTCTGGAACGTGATTGCCATTCTTGTTACCATCATATTCAAGGTAAATCGCTTGTTCGCGGTCATGTTGACTAAACAAATCTATATTTTGGTTTTTATAGCAGGTGGTGATGAGTTTTTTTAAGCCCAAACGCTCAAAATTGTATGAGAAGAAATGAAAGAAATTACTGACTTTTGGGTCGTCACAATTGCAATAAATAACTTTGTCTTTAAAGTGCTTTGTATAATGTTTTAGCTCTCTTTCAATGTCGGAAAGTTGAGTATAAAATTCGTCCTTTTTTGCCTTGCTAGCATTACGCAAATTTTGGTTTGAGTTTTTTGCTTTATGTAGATTTCTATTAGCTGATTCTTTTTTAGCCATTTAAATATTTTTTTTTAATTCGTAAATTTACGAAATTAAATTCCATTTTTTAATTCTTGCATAAAATTTGTTCAAATTACACACAACTTGGATACAAAAAGAGGTGTTACTATTTTTTAGTAACACCTCAATTATTAAACAAAATTAAATCATTATTTTTTATGTCTAGATTCTGATGAAACAGATAATTTATGTCTTCCTTTAGCTCTTCTTCTCGCTAATACTTTGCGTCCGTTAGCAGAGGCCATCCTATCTCTAAAACCGTGTTTATTTCTTCTTTTTCTATTTGATGGTTGATACGTTCTTTTCATTTCAATATATCTTAAATATCTTCTTTAAATATGTTTTGCTTTTGTGGAATTATGTATGCTAAAAGCGTCGGCAAATATACAATTAGTTTTGTTTTTTACAAATACGATTTAAAAAAATTGTTCAATTATGTAATCGTAATTTATAATTATTTTTCTATTTTTTATTTGATGAAACTTTTATAGTTATTACTTTTGCCCAAACCTGATAACACTATGAGTAATATCAAATATGTTTTCGTAACAGGAGGCGTAACATCATCCTTAGGAAAAGGAATTATTGCAGCTTCTCTAGCAAAACTACTACAAGAAAGAGGCTATTCAGTAACTATTCAAAAGTTGGATCCATATATTAATATTGACCCGGGAACGTTAAACCCTTATGAACACGGAGAGTGTTATGTTACAGATGATGGCGCAGAAACCGATTTAGATTTGGGTCATTATGAACGTTTTTTGAATATTCCAACGTCTCAAGCAAATAATGTTACCACAGGCAAAATTTATCAATCCGTAATAAATAAAGAACGAAAAGGAGAATTTTTAGGAAAAACAGTGCAAGTAATTCCACATATTACTGATGAAATTAAACGCCGAATTAAAATACTTGGAAATACAGATGATTACGATATTGTAATTACAGAAATTGGAGGTACTGTTGGTGATATAGAATCTTTTCCATATATAGAAGCTGTCCGTCAAATGCAATGGAAACTTGGAGAAGAAAATGCTATTGTTATTCATTTAACATTGGTTCCTTATCTGGCTGCAGCCGGAGAATTAAAGACAAAACCTACACAACATTCAGTAAAAATGCTGATGCAAAGTGGAATTAATCCTAATATCTTAGTATGTCGTACGGAACATGAAATAAGCGATACTATCAAACGAAAACTGGCACTGTTCTGTAATGTGAAAAAGCAAGATGTTATTCAATCTTTGGACGCAGAAACTATTTATGATGTTCCCAATTTGATGTTTGACGAAGGTTTAGACAGAGTGGTGCTAGAAAAATTAAAATTATCGGCAGAAAAACAGCCTGAATTATTGTTGTGGAACAACTTTATAAAGAAACATAAAAACCCGAAATCTACAATTGAAATTGCTTTAATAGGAAAATATGTAGAGCTACACGATTCATATAAATCAATCACAGAAGCCTTTATACACGCTGGTGCTGTCAATGAAACTAAAGTAAAAATCCGTTGGATACATTCTGAAGAATTAACTCCAGAAAATACTATGCACAAACTGAAAGGAGTAAACGGAATTTTAGTTGCTCCCGGATTTGGAGAACGAGGTATTGAAGGAAAAATCAGTGCTGTACGGTATGCAAGAGAGAGTAATATTCCCTTCTTCGGGATTTGTTTGGGAATGCAAATGGCTGTTATAGAATACGCTAGAAATGTATTGAATCTAACCGATGCAAATTCTACCGAAATAAATAAAAACACAAAACACCCGGTTATAAATTTGATGGAAGACCAAAAAAATGTTGCCAAAAAAGGTGGCACGATGCGTTTAGGTGCTTGGAATTGTAAAATTAAAAAAGAATCTAACGTTTTTAATTCCTATAAAAATGAACTGATTAGCGAGCGTCATCGCCACAGATATGAGTTTAATAATGATTATCTAACACAGATGGAATCTGCAGGTATAAAAGCTACTGGAACCAATCCTAAAACTGGATTAGTGGAGATTATGGAAATTCCTTCTCACCCTTGGTTTGTTGGCGTGCAATATCACCCGGAATATAAAAGTACCGTGCTGAACCCACACCCCTTGTTTATAGGTTTTGTTAAAGCTGCTTTGATTCAATCAAAATAGATAAGTAAAATTGAATTGTATAATCGTAATTCAAAAATCAAATTTCTTCCACAGTAATAATATCATTTATATAAATTAGAAGTTTTTTTATCACTTTTATATCCATTGATTGCAAAACTTGCTCGTATGTTAATAATTGAATATGGTGTTCTTCCGATGGTTTTCCTGTTTTATAGTCAATAATTGTCACTTCGTTTTTATTATTAAATACTAATCTATCTGGAATCACAATTTGCTTATCTTCTGCCAATAATTTTCGCTCATTAAAAACCGTAGCATCGTCAGAAAAATAACTTTTTAACTTTGGGTGAGCTACAATTTCTTTTATCTTTTTTTCTATTCCAATTGATATTTCTTTATCGATAAATCCTTGCTGAATATATTGGACAACTACTTTTTCTACATCTTTTTCCGTGCTAATTTTATCCATTATTTCGTGAATTAAAATACCAAATTCTATCGCCTCTCCGCGAGTGGTATCCCATAATTTAGATGAGCTTGCAAGCATATAAATATTGTGTTCTTGCCATGAAGTGCTTATAAATTTCTCCTGAATTTGTGTAGCATCCGTTTTGTCTTTCACTTTACTCACTCTATTAAAATCCCCAAAAGAATAGCTTAAATTATCATTATTCCAACAACCATTTTTCCTTAAATATTCAATAAATATACCTGAACTGTAATTGATATTTACACCTCCTTTTGCATTAATTCTGTTTTCCGTAACAATATAAAGTTGCTCAATCGGTCTAGTCAAAGCAACATATAATAAATTAAAGTTATCTAATTCCAATTCCTCTATTTGCTTCTGATAAATTTCTGCCCCACTATTATTTACGTATTTAATGTCTTTTGAAGATGAAATCAACAACTCATCAAAATCACCAAAACGATTATTAGCCGACAAATTTCCTAACCACGCTTTAGGGTCTTTCTGATAATAAATATTTATATCATAAGGAAAAATAACGACAGGAAACTCCAACCCTTTAGATTTATGAATTGTCATAATTTGAACTGCATCCGTAGATTCCGAAGCAACGATGCTTAGACTATCTTTTTTCTGTTTCCAAAAATCTAAAAACTCCTGAACACTCGTTCCCTTTCTTTGACTATCAAAAACAACATCCAAAAAGAATTGCAAATACGCATCTGAAGTTGGTATCAAATTAAAATTCCTGATAATCTCTTCTATCTTCTCATAAAACGGTAATTTATAAAAGAAATTTAAGTCAAAAGAAATTCCATAAGCCGATAATTTTTTAAATAATAAGTCGTTTTTATGACCAATTAATTTCTGATAAAACAGATGCTGGTCAGTTTCTATTTTCAAATGATTGTATAAAAAATACAACGTGTCTATCAACGTTTTTTTATCATTTGGATGCTGAATTATCTGTAATAAATCTATTATAAAATTTACTTTTTTGCTGTTTTGAAGCAGTAATGTCTCGGAAGAAATAATTTTAATTTCATTTTCTGATAAATAATTGGCAACAGCTACGGCATCTTTTTTCTTCCTTACCAAAACACAAACTTCATTCCTTGAAAAATTAGAATCTAAGTTTTTGATAATCTCCAAAACTTTTTTGGCATATTTCAAATCTTCTTCTTCTTTAGTGTCTTCTTTTGCTAAAAAATCAATAGAAACATAACCTCCTTTTTTTGCGGTTTCTCTTTGTTTATTTCCATCTACAAACAGCTGCTTGTATGTATTATTTTGAAAATACTCCGAAGCGTGCTCAAAGAATCGGTTATTAAACTGAATTATTTCGCTATAACTTCTATAATTAGTTTCCAATTCTTTAATCTCCTTTTTTACTTTAAAAGGATTTGCTTTTGAAGATTTATCCTCTGAAGAACCAAGGTTTATAAACTGCTCCGCTTTGCCACCTCGCCAGCGATAAATAGCTTGTTTTCCATCGCCTACCAATAATAAATTACTGTTTTCTTGAGAAAGCACATTGCCTATCAGCGGAACTAAATTTTGCCATTGCAATACAGAGGTATCCTGCATTTCATCTATAAAATAGTACATAAACTTTTGTCCAATTCTTTCATAAATAAACGGAGCGGGCTGATCTTTTATCTCATCTGAAATCAGTTGATTAAATTCTGAAAGTAATCTAATATTATTCTCTTCTTTTATACTCGCTAATTCTGCATTTATCTTAGTCAAAGTAGCCAACGGAACGATGCTTTTTAAAGCTAATTTATTTAATAAATACTGCTGATATAATTTTTCAGATTCTAAATATAATTCTAATAATTCTGGCAAAATACTTTCAATATCAAACTTTATATCATCGGGTTTTGACTCTGAATAATACATATTTTCTTGAATTCTTTCACGAAGTTTATTTTTTTCAAAGAATTTTACTTTTTCAATACTATCTGCTAAAGCCACAAAATGTTTTGGCAACATAGAGTAATAAAAATCGTTGTGTTTCAAGTTTTTTGCTTCAATTATTCCCAATCCTATATTTCCAATTTTCTGAAATCTTTTGACCAATTTTTTTTGATGATTTACCAGCTTATTTTTTAGAGCTATAAAATCATCAAGTGTTTTATTGTCCAACGCTCTAAAATGCGGAATATCATCTTCATTCAATAAAATTTTTGCAAACTCATTTAAATCTCTCGAAATATCCCAAGATTTATCTTCATTTACTTTTTCTAATGAGAAGTCTATCAACGCTTTAGTAATATCCTTTTCAATTCCTATTTTAGAAATCAATACATCTACGGCTTGGCTTAAAAGAGCACCGGTGTCTAATTCTACCTCAAAATTGGGAGTCAGACCCAAATCATAAGCAAAACTTTTGATAATTTTATGCGTAAAACTGTCTATTGTGGTAATTGAAAAAGCTGAATAGTTTTGAAGAATAGCTTTTAGAATATTTTTACTTTTGTGTTTAATTGTGAGTTCGTCAAGCGATGTTTCTTTTATAATTTCAGGGTAAATATCAGTTTTATTTCCGTCAGAAAATTCTTGTAAATTATACAATATACGTTCTTTCATTTCGGCGGCGGCTTTATTTGTAAAAGTGATTGCCAAAACCTTCTGAAATCTAAATTTATCTTCTGATTGTAATAAAATTTTTAGATACTCTTTTACAAGCGTAAATGTTTTTCCGCTACCTGCGGATGCGTTATAAACTTGAAAACTTGCGAATTGCTGCACGGAATAATTTTTAGTGCAAAATACAAATATTAATGAATTAGAAAGTGAAAAGTTTTTAACCGCCGAACTTACCCTCTAAACAAAAAGAAATCCTCTTTTATAGATTCTATTTCAGAATCGTCGTTGGTAATTATGTAATCAATTGCTTTTTTGGTAAAAGTATTTCCTTTTTCGGTTAGAGAAATAATTTGATTATCAACAGTTATCATATTATTTTTTAAGGCTAAGTCAACCACTGATTTTGCTCTTATTTTCTGCCAGTTTATATGCTCATTTAAGTGATGAATATGTCGTTCTTTTTTATCCGTATGATTACTTAAATGCAGTAAAAAGGTTAATAAATAAACCTCTATTTGTTGCTGTTTATTTCTGTATAAAACTGATAGCAGACCTTTATTTGGTGCAAATAAATAGACTAATAAAAACACCATTCCCAATACTGTCGTCATAGAGCCAGAGATGGAAGCGTCTATCCAATGTGCCAGCCAGTAACCTGTAATGGCAGAAAACACGCCAAAAAACACAGATAATAACAGCATTTTCTCTAAATTATTAGTGAGTAGATAAGCTGTTGCTGCAGGTGCAATCATCAGTGCAACTACTAAAATTGCTCCGACGGCATTAAAAGCTCCAACGGTTGTAACAGATGCAATGCTCATCAATCCGTAGTGTAAAATGGCTGGCGAAAATCCTAAAGAGGTTGCTAAACCAACATCAAACGTGCTAATTTTTAATTCTTTAAAAAAAGTGAATAATAGTGAAATGGTAATCAGCAAGATAGTTCCGATAATCCATAGTGATTTTGGTCCTAAATCCATTCCGTTAAGTAGTAATCTATCAAACGGTGCAAAGGCTAATTCGCCCAGTAAAACTACATCTGTATCTAAGTGAACATCATTGGCATTTTTTGCGATTAGAATTACACCAATACTGAACAATGCGGGAAATACCAATCCTATTGCGGTGTCTTCTTTTACCAGTTTTGTTTTCTGAATAAATTCAACCAAAATCACGGTAATTACGCCAGATAATGCTGCCATAACGATTAATAAAGGTGAACCCAAATCGTGTGAAATAAAAAATCCGATGACTAATCCCGGTAAAATAGAGTGGCTAATTGCATCGCTAATCAACGCCATTTTACGTAGCACCAAAAACGTTCCCGGAATAGCACAAGTAACGGCTACCAGACTTGCAATCAACTGTATTTCTATTTGTGCGTTACTCATCTTTTTTTGTTATCTGTTGGTTGTATAAGTTTCCGGCAAATTCGTAGCCTTCATCAGTCATTGACCACATTTGTCCGTTTACGGTAATATAATTTCTAATTTCTAATTTTTTAAGTGATTTCCGTGTAAATCCGTGAAAATTATTTAATATTCTTACTGTATGCGGATGAGATTTGTCTTTATGATTTTTGGCAATATCAAACATAAAAGTTAGGGTTTTATACAGTTGCAAATCTTTTCTATTCTGAATAAATCTGATTTGACGAAATAATAATCCTCTATAAGGAGAAAACACAAATGAAAATATCACAAAAACCGAAGCCACTAATACGATTACCGGTCCTGTAGATAAATTACTTTGGCTTGCACTAATTGCCGTTCCTACCACTCCAGAAAACGACCCGAAAACCGCTGCTAAAACGACCATAACACTCAATTTATCTGTCCACTGCCTAGCGGCGGCGGCAGGTGCTAACAGCAAGGCACTCATCAATACTACTCCTACGGTTTGTAGCCCCAAAACGATTGCCAATACTATAAATGATGTGATTAAAATATCTATAAATTTAATATTGAAGCCCAATGTTTTTGCATAATCTGCATCAAATAATAAGATTTTAAACTCTTTCCAAAATAACAATAATACGGCTAAACAAATTGTTGTAACTATTGTTATAAACCAAACGTCTCTTGCTAATAAAGTTGCTGCCTGCCCGAATAAAAATTTATCTAATCCCGCTTGATTTGCGTTAGGTTGCTTTTGAATATAAGTTAATAATAACATTCCAAATCCAAAGAAAACAGATAAAATAATACCCAAAGCGGTATCTGATTTTAGATGTGTTTTTCTGGTAATTCCACGAATCCAAAACGCACCAATCAATCCGCTAATTAATGCTCCAATCAGCAGTACATTTGTCTCTTTTGTTCCTGTGATTAAAAAAGCGATGGCAATTCCGGGCAATGCTGCGTGTGAAATTGCATCTCCTAATAAACTTTGTTTTCGCAAAACTGCAAAACTTCCTAACATACCAGAAATAGCACCTAAAATTGCCGTCCCTAAAGTGATGGTCTGCAAGGTGTAATCACTAAAAAGGAGCTCTAAATATTCTTTCATATCTTATGAGTAGTCGTGAATTTTACAAATCTCTAATTTTTCGGGTTAGTACTACTGTATTATTTCATAATTATATTTTAGCTTTATACTGAGATAACATTACTTATACCTTTGTAAGGTTTTTGCTGTTTTTTTGATAACATTGACGGTGACGAAAGATATTATCTTTTGCAATTGTGTTGTAAACTACAACTAATTGCAAGAATGTATAACTCAAGTATTGTCTTATTCCATTATTATTTTTCTGTATGTTATTGATATTCTTCTTTTTAAATCCTTTAAGCCAATCTGCCGTCCATTTATAAAGGGAAGGCAGATTATTTCTTTAAATTAAACGGCATAACTAAATTTTTAGTGGTATCAGATTAAGTTTTCTAAAATAAAATAGCATCTTAATTTTAAATCTGTCAAAATTTAGAAAACCTCTGCCTTTGCCAAAATAGATTGAATTCTACCTGCTGAATTTAATCTGCAATACCTAATATCTCTCTTAAAAATTTAATCCTCAAATGTACCATTAAAATTTTAGTATCGCCAATAAATATTTTTTTATTCTCAAAAATATTGATAAAGAAATTGGTTTTTGAATTACGATTACACAATTTGGCAATTCAACAATTACACAATTCAAAAATGTTTTCGTTAAAATTTGTTAAAATTAGCATTGTGTTTTGCATAATACCTTTTTTTATACATATATTTGCATAATCAAGTATCTTAAAAAAATCAATCATGAACAAGAACAATAAAAACACCAATGCTTTTTTAATACACCTTTCAGCTTTTGCGGGCTATCTTTTTCCTTTTGAAGATATTATTGCCTTATTTGTATTGTGGCAAGTTCAAAAAAACAAAAGTATCTTTTTAGACGAGCAAGGTAAAGAAGCAGTTAATTTTAACATTAGCTACCTATTGTATATTATTCTAATAATTCTTCTTGTAATACCGCTTATGATTATTGGTCTTGGTATTTTTGGAGTATATAGAATTTTTATTAATATCGTAGTTATAGGTTTCATAAAAATTCCATTCATTATAATTGCTGCATTAAAATCTAAAGAAAGGAAAAATTACAATAATCTGACAGTTATACTATTATTAAATCATTAAACAAAATATGAGGATAGAAAACACAAAAGCACAGATGCGAAAAGGAGTTTTAGAATATTGTATTCTTTCCATATTACATCATGGAGATGCTTACACTTCTGAGATTATATCAACCCTAAAAGAGGCAGAAATGATTGTGGTGGAAGGCACCATTTATCCTTTACTAAATAGATTAAAAAACGCGGGTTTACTAACATATCACTGGGAGGAATCTACCTCTGGACCGCCTAGAAAATATTACGCATTAACAAAAAATGGAGCAATGTTTTCTAAAGAGTTAGATAAAAATTGGCAAAGCCTGATAACGGCAGTAAACCTGATAACAAATAAAAAATAAAACTATGAATAAGACTATAAACATAAATTTAGGAGGATTATTTTTTCATATAGATGAAGTTGCTTTTCAAAAACTCGAAGGATATTTAGATTCTATTTCAATATCATTAGGTGATGACTCGCAGGGAAAAGACGAAATTATAGCAGATATTGAGGATAGAATAAGCGAGCTTCTATCCAATAAAATGGCTGATATTCGTAAAGTTATAAACGAAAAAGATATTGACCAAGTAATCAAAATAATGGGGCAGCCAGAAGATTATGCAGAAGAAGGATATACAAATAAAAGTTACAGTTATAAAATAAAAAGATCTTCCATTAAAAAGTTATTCAGAGATGGAGATGACAAATTTTTAGGAGGTGTTGCTTCCGGTATTTCACATTATTCTAAAATTGATGCTACTTGGGTTCGTTTGATATTTATTTTATTGATTTTTACCGGCGGATTTGGAATCATAACATATATAATTTTATGGTTTGTAGTGCCGGAGGCAGAGACCACCGCCGATAAATTGCAGATGAAAGGCGAACCAGTTAATATAGGTAATATCGAAAAAAAAATTCGTGAAGAAATTAATTCTGTAACGGAAGCTATAAAAGATGGTGCCGACGAGATTGTAGAAAAAATTTCAAATGCAGATTATAAAAAATACAAAAAAAAAGCTAAATCTGGTTTTCAAAGGTTTTTAGACACTCTATCCACAATAATACTCACATTTTTTGATGTTATCTGTAAGTTTATTGGAGTGATTATAATGGTATGTGCCGCAGTAATTTTAATAGCCCTTATTATTGGAGTTTTCCTTATTAGCAGTATAAAAATCATAGAATTTAACCATAATTTTATAGCATATCCTTCATTTTTTTATGACTCTATAATTCCAGTGCCGTTATTGACTATTTGTCTATTTATCCTGACTGTAATACCTTTTTTAATATTGTTTATTTTAGGATTGAGAATTTTGTCTAACAATATCAAGAAATTTGGCAAATCCACTTCTTTAACGCTATTAGGAATGTGGCTAATTGCTTTATTTACATTAATATTTACTGTAATTGAGTTTAGCACAACAAAAGCATTTAGCGGATATAAGATTGAAAAAAACGAATTGACCTTCTCTGCAAACGACACAATAAAAATAAAGATGATAAAAGATGATAATTTACATTATCAACACAATTTTATCAGAAATAGTGGCTATGTGGTTATATATCAAGATGAAACCAAGAAACTGTATTCTACCAACATAAGAGTTGATGTAGAAAAAAGCGAAACAGACAAAACCTATATCAAAATCAGAAAAAAATTTAAAGGAAGAAATAGATTGAATGCTAATAAAGGAGCTGGCGAAATAGAATATAATTACAATATTTTGGAGGATACAATATTATTAAACAGCTATTTTATAAGTAGTTATAAAAATATTCTAAGAAATCAAGACATATATATTACGGTTTTTGTGCCAGAAGGAGTTATTGTTTATTTTGATAAAACAGCACGAAATTATTTAAACCACATTGATAATACTACTAATACTTACGACAGAAAAATGGTAGGACATTATTTTTTGATGACAAAAAACGGTTTAGATAGCAAAGAATTACGAATTAAAAATTCCGATTTTTGAATTCCTAACGGATATTGCCACAGAAAACAGTACGTATAAAATAATAACTAAAGGAATTGCAATAAATTGCAGTATAATCAATAATAATATTGAAACTGTTAAAAACAGGTATTTTAATCTATTTTCTTTAAAGCTATAGCCTTCAAATTTTAAGGAAAATAGAGGTATTTTTGCGTTCATCAAATAACTTAAAATAATTGTTACTGCAATTAAAAAGTAATTGTTTTGAGTTAATTCTACAAAAAAATGATTGTCAGAGTACGTATAAATTAAAGGTAATGAGGTAACGAATAATGCCATTGCGGGCGTTGGCAAACCTATAAAAAAATCTCTCTGCCTCGTATCTATGTTGAAGTTTGCTAAACGGTAACAAGCTGAAAGCGTCAATAGCAAGCCGATATAAGGCAGATAGCTATTTATTTCGATAAAATCAGTAGCAATTTTTTGTCTGTTTCCACCTAAAAGTGAATATATTACAATGCCGGGTACAACCCCGCTGGTAACCATATCAGCTAAGGAATCTAACTGCTTTCCTAATTCTCCAGAAAGACCTAATATACGTGCGACAAGCCCGTCCAAAAAATCAAAAGAGATGCCCAATAAAACAAGAATAGCTACCGAAATAAAATCTTCTTTTACAGCAAAAATAACTGCAATGGTGCCACATAATAAATTGGATAGAGTTAATAAATTTGGGATATGCTTTTTAATGGTCATAAAAATTAGTTTGAGATGCAAAAATAATAAATTCAATCGGCAATTTTATAAAACAAGACCTATATTCAAATAATGGAATTAATGTTTAGATTGTTGAATCGTAAATCAAAAATCGTAATTTGCAAATAAAATCACCTATTTTACCACAAAAAAGCACCTGTTTTAGGTGCTTTTTCTTATTTACAATTCAACTCAATAATATAAAATAAGGTCAATAAAATCTATATTGCCTCTCTATAACGTCTTTGAACCTCATTCCAGTTAATTACATCAAAAAAGGCATTGATATAATCTGGGCGACGGTTCTGATATTTTAAATAATAAGCATGCTCCCAAACATCTAATCCTAAAATTGGAATTCCGCCACAAGTAGTATCTGGCATCAGCGGATTGTCTTGATTTGGAGTAGAGCAGACAGAAACTTTCCCGTCTTTATTTACACACAACCAAGCCCAACCAGACCCAAATCGAGTTGTAGCTGCCTTAGAAAAAGTGTCTTTAAATGCGTCTATTGAGCCAAATTCAGTTTCAATAGCATCTTTTAATTCTCCTGTTAAAGACCCTTTATTTTCTGGAGCCATTATTGACCAAAATAATGAATGATTATAAAATCCGCCTCCATTATTCCTAACAGCAGCGTTGTTCATATCTAAAACAGTCAAAATATCTTCAATAGACTTTCCCTCTAGATTTGTTCCTGCAATTGCATTATTTAGATTATTTGTGTATCCATTGTGATGCTTACTGTGGTGAATTTCCATAGTTTTTGTATCAATATGAGGTTCTAACGCATCGTAAGCGTACCCTAATTCTGGTAATTTAAAAGTCATAATTATATGTTTTAGATGATTAATTTATTGTATATGAACACATTACTTATATATGCTCCGCACAAAGGTACATAAAAATTTGTAATAGTAACTGAATACAGTTGTTTTTAAATATAGTTAATTGTTCTTTTGCAGAATAAAATATATTAATTATGAGCTTCAAACCAGCAGACAATATTCAAGATTTACAATACTTCGGAGAATTTGGAGGAGTAAATCCATCAGTTTCAGATTCGTCAACCTACACCTTTTTATCAGCAAAAACAATGTTTGATACTTTTGAAGGAAATGCAGACGGTTGCTATTTATATTCTCGTCATACATCGCCGAGTAATTTGTATTTAGGAGAGGCTCTGGCAGCGATGGAAGGAACAGAAACTGCCAATGTTGCAGCGTCAGGAATGGGAGCTATCACTCCTGTTTTACTGCAATTGTGCGGAGCAGGAGACCATATTGTTTCAAGTAGAACTATCTATGGAGGAACTTATGCTTTTTTAAAAAATTTTATGCCGAGATTGAATATTAAAACCACGTTTACAGACATCACAAAATTAGATATTGTAGAGGCTGCAATCACAAAAAACACTAAGATTTTGTATTGCGAATCGGTGAGCAATCCGCTGTTGGAAGTTGCTGATATAAAAGGATTATCGGCTTTGGCTAAAAAATATAATCTTAAATTGGTGGTGGATAATACGTTTTCTCCATTGTCAATTTCTCCAGCAAAATTAGGAGCAGATGTGGTTGTTCATAGTTTAACAAAGTTTATAAATGGTTCTTCAGATACCGTAGGAGGCGTTGTTTGTGGAACAAATGAGTTTGTAAATTCATTGAAAGATGTAAACGACGGAGCAAGTATGTTATTGGGTTCAACCTTAGATAGTTTAAGAGCTTCGTCAATTTTAAAGAATTTGAGAACATTACATATCAGAATAAAACAACACAGCAAAAACGCATATTATTTGGCAGAAAAATTTGAAGCTGACGGTTTAAAAACAGTATATCCGGGATTAAAATCACATTCATCTCACAAATTATTTAAGTTGATGATGAATGCGGAATATGGTTTTGGAGGAATGCTAACAATTGATGTTGGTTCACCAGAAAAAGCGAATGAATTAATGGAATTAATGCAATATAAAAAAGTGGGATATTTAGCCGTAAGTTTAGGGTTTTACAAAACATTATTTTCATCTCCCGGAAGCTCCACTTCTTCAGAAATTTCTGAAAAAGAGCAGACAAAAATGGGCTTGTCCGACGGGTTAATTCGCCTTTCCATAGGATTAGATAATAATGTAGAAAGAACCTATCAGATGATGAAATCCTGTATGCAGAAATTGAATGTTTTGTAGTGTACGTCCCTAAATAAGGTTGACCGTTTTTAACATTAATTTTTCTTTTTTTTACATAATCAGGCAATTATAGGATTCAGAGGTTTCGTTTTACATTCACTCTCACCACCAGTATAAATAGTTTTCGTCGGTCTATTTTGCTTTGGTAAATTTAATACATATTTTTCAAACTCAATATGCACCCATTTGACGATTACACAATTTGGCAATTAAACGATTGAAAAATTTAATAATTTTTTACTTTTCAATAGTACCTTTTTAGTTTTGAGGTGTTCCATATATAAATACACTGTTTTATCACCCAAAGACCCAAAGAATGAAAGATATATTTTACATATCAAAATTAATTATTGAAAAGAAACTAAAGGTTTTATCAAGTTCAAAAAAATCTAATTTAGAGCAATATTATAAAAAACATCCTTTTTCTAAAGATATAGATTTTGATGTAATTGTTCAAAAAATTTCAGAGTATTCAACTATTGACAAAGATAAAGCGTGGGAAAGAATATCAAATAAAATTAAGGTAGTCAATAAGAAACCAACCTTTTTTAAGGCAAATAAATTATGGTTTAAGTACGCTGTTGCAGCTTCCGTAGCTATTTTAATGTCAATCCCTTTTGTTTTTGACAAAGATGATATTAAAACTGTTGATACAGCAATTGTAAATAACAATATTGAATCAGGTATAGATAAAGCGACACTTACTTTGGAAGACGGTTCTAATGTAACTTTAGGAAAAGGTAAAAACTTCCAAACTAAAAATTTAAATAGTAACGGAAAAAAATTAATTTATAATTCAAATTCTACTTCTGATTTAGAAATTGCTTACAATTATCTAACTATTCCAAGAGGAGGACAATTTTATGTAAAGTTGGAAGATGGCACTCAAGTTTGGCTAAATTCTGAGTCTAAAATTAAATATCCGAAAAAATTTATCAAAGGGGAAGCACGTGAAGTTAAGCTGATTTACGGAGAGGCTTATTTTGACGTATCTCCAAGTACAGCTCATAATGGCTCTAAATTTAGAGTAGTTGCCCAAATGCAAAAAATAGAAGTATTAGGAACAGAATTTAATGTAAAAGCATACAGTGACGAAGATAATATCTACACGACATTAGTAGAAGGAAAAGTTTCAATATATAATGGTATTGTCAAAAAAATGTTAAAGCCAAATCAACAATCAATAATAAATGTTGAGAGCAAAGATATAGCGATTGCTAATATCGATGTTTATAATGCAACTTCGTGGAAGAGCGGAATCTTTAGCTTTAAAGACAAGCCACTAAAGGATATTATGAAAACTTTATCTCGTTGGTATAATGTAGATATAGTCTTTGCAAATAAAGAATTTGAGAATGTAAAGTTTAATGGTGTTTTAAATAAAAAACAAAATATTGAGAATATTCTTTCGGCTATTAAAACGACTAATAATATTAACTATAAAATAGATAATAATAAAATAACTATAAAATAAAAAAGGGAACGAGGTTTGAATCTCTCACAATACAAAACCTCATTTCCCTTTAAATGTATAATCAATTAAAAATAACTAACTAAGACACGCAAATTTATGAAAATTAATTTTACTAAGCACAAGTTTTTAACTTTTATTATGAGAACCTATATATTTTTACTTTGTACTACAGTTTTTAGTTTCTTTTCGGAAGGTGTGCTTTCCCAAAACGCAAAAATTGTAATTGACACTGATAAGATATTAACCGTTGACCAAGTTTTTGATATTATCAAAAAACAAACAGATTATACATTTATTTATAGGTCTAATTTGTTTAAGAATGCTCCTAAAGTTCGTTTGAAGAAAGGAATTATCAAAGCAAGTAAATTATTGAAAGAAGGTCTTTCGTTTGGTGATTTTATATATTCTTTCTCTGACGACGAAACTATTACGTTAAGGGAGAAAATTGAAGAAGGTGAGAGTAAAATACAAAAAGAAATTCGTGGTACAGTTTCCGATATATCAAGGACAATACTTCCCGGAGTGAATGTAATTGTAGTAGGTACTACAATAGGTACATCTACTGATTTTGACGGAAATTATACAATAAAAGCAAGTAAAGGAGACGTTCTTGAGTTTAGTTATGTAGGCTTAGTTAAGCAAAGAATTACAGTAGCCGATAAAACGACAATTAATGTAATTATGCTCGAAGATTCTTCTTCATTAGAAGAAGTTGTTTTAGTGGGATATGGGTATCAGAAAAAAGCCAATGTTGTGGGTTCTGTCACATCTATAAACCCTTCTGAGCTGAGAGTATCATCGAGTAATTTAACTACAGCTTTGGCTGGAAGGTTATCGGGACTAATATCTTATCAGAGGAGTGGAGAACCCGGTGAGAATAATGCAGAGTTCTTTATAAGAGGAGTAACAACTTTTGGTTATAATAGAAGTCCGTTAATATTAATTGATGGAATTGAATTAGGTATAGAAGAACTTTCTAGACTACAATCAGATGACGTAGCTAGTTTCTCTATTTTAAAAGATGCCACAGCCACTTCTATTTATGGAGCAAGAGGTGCAAATGGAATCATTCTAATAACGACCAAAACAGGAATAAAAGGTAAGATTAATGTTTCTGTTAGGTTAGAAAATTCATTTTCTCAGGCTACTAAAAATATTGACATAGCAGATCCTGTAACCTTTATGAGACTGCATAATGAAGCAGTGAAAACTAGAGATGCTATTGCGATTCTCCCTTATAGCGAAAGAAAAATTGCAAATACAATAGCGGGGGTAAACCCATTTGTATATCCAGCAGTAAATTGGCGAGATGAATTGTTTAATGATTATACACTAAATCAGAAAATAAACATTAATTTGAGTGGTGGTGGAAATAAAGTAAGGTATTATCTAGCCACGTCATATACTATAGACAATGGTTTGCTAAAGAATGATAAAGATAATAATTTTGACAGTAATATTAATTACAGAATATTAACAGCAAGATCAAATGTCAATGTTGATTTAACTAAAACTACTGAAGCAATAATAAGATTTAATGGCTCATTTGATGATTATTCCGGACCTATTGACGGTGGAGCTGCTCTTTACAGAGCATCGTTAAGAGCAAATCCTGTTTTATTTCCTAAATTTTTTAAACCAGACGAAGCCAATGAGTTTACAAATCATATTTTATTTGGAAATGCAGATAATGGTAATTACTTAAATCCTTATGCTGTATTGGCAAGAGGATACAAAGAATTTACTAAGTCATTTTTGTTATCTCAACTTGAAGTAAAACAAAACTTAAAATTTATCACTGAAGGGCTGAAAGCTAGATTTGTTATAAATACCACACGGAAATCGGAATTTGATATTAGAAGAAGATATAACCCTTATTATTATACCGTTGGATTTTATAGTAAAGAAGACGATAATTATACGTTAGAACCTCTTAACGAGGAAAGAGGCACTGAGTATCTTGGTTACTCTGAAAGTAATCCAAGACTCTCTACTGCTTTTTATTTAGAAGCAACTACAGATTATAGTCGAATTTTCAACGAAAAGCATGACGTATCAGCACTACTCGTATATAATATGAGGTCATCAATACAAAATAATTCTGGGAGTTTGCAGAGATCATTACCTTATAGAAATTTAGGAGTTTCAGGTAGAATGGCTTATGCTTTTGACAGTAAGTATTTTGCAGAATTTAGCTTTGGGTACAATGGCTCTGAGAAATTCTCTAAAAATAACAGATTTGGTTTTTTCCCTGCGATAGGCATTGGATGGACAGTTTCTAAAGAACCCTTTTTTAAACCTCTCTCATCTGTGATATCTAAATTAAAACTCAAGGCAACTTATGGACTTGTGGGTAACGACGCTATCGGTAATCGAAATGATAGGTTCTTCTACTTATCTCAAGTAAACTTAGATAATGATAATCGTGGATATAGATTTGGAACGGATTTAGATTATCGAAGAGATGGGGTAACTATTGATCGCTACTCCAATAGGTTAATTTCATGGGAAACGGCTAAGAAAATAAATTTAGGATTAGAATTAAGTCTCTTTGACGACGCATTTAATATACAATTTGATGTATTTAAAGAAGAAAGAGAAAATATTTTAATGAACAGAGCTTCTATTCCTAGTAGTTTAGGGCTTGAAGCAGGAATAAGAGCTAACGTAGGTGAGGCAGAAAGTGAAGGTTTTGATTTTTCTATAGATTATAATGGTAGTTTAGGAAATTCTTGGTGGCTTTCAGGAAGAGCAAATTTCACCTATGCTACTGGAAAATTTAAAAAGTTTGAAGAACCGGATTATAGTAATACTACTCCGTGGTTAAGCAGAGTAGGTCAGCCAATAGGTCAACGTTGGGGCTATGTGGCTGAAAGATTGTTTGTAGATGAAAATGAAGTTTTAAATTCTCCACAACAATTTGGATTATACGGAGCTGGAGATATTAAATACAGAGACCTTAATGAAGATGGTATCATAGATTTTAGAGATACAACGCCTATAGGATATCCAATAAGACCCGAAATTGTCTATGGATTTGGATTGTCTGCAGGGTATAAAAATTTCGATTTATCAGTTTTTTTACAAGGTAATGCAAGAGTCTCTTTTTGGATAGACATATTTAACACAGCTCCTTTTATTGGTAGAAATGGTAATAATGCGGTGCTACAAGTGTACGCGGATAGTTATTGGTCTGAAGATAATCAAGATATATATGCAATATGGCCAAGGTTATCTACTTTTATTGTAAATAACAATAGAAGAAGAAATACTTGGTTTTTAAGAAACGGAGCTTTTATGAGATTAAAACAAGTCGAATTGGGGTATTCTTTACCCGATACACTATCGGATAAATTGGGTATTGGAAAATTTAGAGTATATTTAACGGGTACAAATTTACTCACTATAAGTAAATTTAAGCTATGGGATGTAGAAATGGGAGGTCGTGGTTTAGGTTATCCGATTCAAAAAGTATTTAACCTTGGTGTAGAATTAAAGTTTTAAAACAGAAAATTATGAATAAAATAAAATATATAATAGGGTTTGTTTCAATCTTCACCAGCGTATCATGTGAGGATTATTTAGATGTTGTTCCGGATAATGTAGCGACAATTGACAATGCGTTTTCTGACGAAGTGCAGGCGAGAAAATATTTGTTTACCTGTTATTCTTATTTACCAAATTCGAGTAATATAGGAGGTACTCCTGGTTGGTTAAGTGGAGATGAATTTTGGGTTAATTCAGAACAACGAAATCGGAACTACACTAGTGCGTTAGAAATAGCTGAAGGTGTACAAAATGCAGATAGTCCGAGGTTAAATTATTACGGATTTTTTTTCAGAGGAATTAGAGTATGCAATACATTTATTAGTAGAATAGATGACGTTCGTGGTATGGATGATACCGATAAAAAAAGATGGAAATCTGAAGCTATATTTTTAAAGGCATATTATCATTATTATTTGATAAAAATGTATGGACCTATCCCTCTTATAGACATTAATATTCCTATAAGTGCCTCTCCAGATGAAGTAAGATCTACAAGGAAATCGTTTGACGAATGTATCGATTATGTAGTCGATTTGTTAGACCTATCTGCGGAGGGATTGCCAAGTATAATTGTTGAGGAGTTGGACGAATTGGGCAGAATTACTAAGGCTATTGCACTGTCTCTAAAGTCGGAAGTATTATTGACGGCAGCAAGTCCATTATTTAACGGCAATCCAGATTATTCTAATTTTAATAATATAGACGGTACTCCCTTTTTTACTGTTTATGATGCTGAAAAATGGAAGAGAGCTGCTGGCGCTAGTTTAGAAGCTATAGAAGAAGCGGAAAGTTTTGGAAATAGTCTATATACCTTTTCTGATTTAATAGTGGGAGGTATATCCCCAACAACAGAATTAAAAATGACATTGAGAGGTAGAGTAACGGATAAGTGGAATAGCGAAATCATCTGGTCGAATACAGTAAGTCGTAACCTCCAGAGTCTTTCGCAGGCAAACGTTTCGGGACGTCATAGTGCTACACAACAAAGTCTATCACCAACTTTAAGAATAGTAAAGCAATATTATACCAATAACGGAGTACCTGTAGAAGAGGATAAAAGCTGGGTAAATAAAAATTTATTAGGTTTAAGAATAGCGACTGCTGCGGATAGGTTTAATATAAAAGAAGGGGAAGAAATTCCAGAAATGCATTTTGACAGAGAACCCAGATTTTATGCCGACTTAGGTTTTGACAGAAGTGTTTGGTTTGGTCAGGGAAGACTCGATGAAAACGACCCTTATATTGTAGAGTCTAGACTTGGAGAAAGTGCAGGGAAAGCAACTATTCATGACTTTTCAATAACAGGCTATTTTCCAAAAAAACTTGTAAATTATAAGAATACATTCACTAGTTCAGGAAACTATCAGACAAACTATTATCCATTTCCTATTATGAGATTGTCAGAATTATATCTATCCTATGCTGAAGCTATGAATGAATATAGTGGACCAAGTGAAGATGTTTACAGATATATAGACATAATCAGAAACAGAGCAGGCTTGGAAGGAGTTGTTGAAAGTTGGGCAAATAATTCTTTAATACCTGATAAACCTTCGGGAAAAGATGGTTTGAGAGATATTATTCATAGAGAGCGTTTGATTGAGCTTTCTTTTGAAAATCATAGATATTGGGACTTGAGAAGATGGAAATTAGCAAAAAATTATATGAACTCTCACATACAGGGTTGGGATATCAATTCCAAAGAAAAAGGTAATTACTATAAGATAGTAAATATATTCGATCAAAAATTTGAGGATAAAGATTATTTATGGCCTATACGGACATATTTATTGATAATAAATACCAACCTTGTTCAGAATCCGGGTTGGTAATGGGTTTAATTTTAAAAGATAGAAATTATGAAAAATTATTTAAAAATACTAAGACTGTTTGTTATTTGTACTTTATATTACAACTGTGTTGGAGATATACACGAACCGTCTTCAAAAGATAGCACAATACCAGGAAAGATTACATCTCCTACGGTAACAAATATTGAAGGAGGAGCAATTATTAAATATATTATACCTGAAGACGAGGATTTATTGTACGTCGAAGCTAAATACAAATTAAAAAGAGGAGATGAATTTAAAGTGAGGTCTTCTGTTTACTCAGATACACTAAGATTGGAAGGCTTTGGTGATACAGATAAATATATAATAGACGTTTATAGCGTAGATAGGAGTGAGAACAGATCTGAAGCGGTAAAAGTAGAAGTACAGCCATTAATTCCTCCTGTAAAATCAGTGGCTGAAACAGTTCAGTTGCAAGCAACTTTTGGAGGTATAAATGTATCTTGGGAAAATATAACTAAAGCAAAATTGGCATTAATTTTATTGAGTACAGACTCTATAAACGGAGTTGACGGTATTTCAAGTGTTAAAGAAACATTCTACTCCGAAGCATCTTTAGGAAATCAATCAGTTAGAGGGTATGATACTAGAGAATATAAGTTTTCAGTAGTTGTAAGAGACCGTTGGGAAAATTATTCCGATACAATTCACAATGTATTTAACCCTCTTCTTGAGGAAGAATTAGACAAGTCTAAATTCAAGGAGGTTATTTTATATGGAGACACAAAGCAGTCACCACCATGGAACCCAGATTCTCCGTCCCGAATTTCTAGATTATGGGATGGTGTTCATAATACTGAAAATAGCAGATTATCTGGTAATAACGGAGATATGCCAGATAATTATTATTATACCTTTGATCTTGGAGTTGAAGTGAAGTTGAGTAGATTTAAATTTTGGCAATTTACTCAGGAAAACGGAAGATATTTATATTTTGATGCCCAATATAAAAAATTCGAAGTATGGGGAACTATGAATCTGGACGAGACAGGATCTTGGGGTAGTTGGACTAAATTGAGAGATTGTGAGATAATAAAACCTTCTGGAAACCCCTTGGGAATAGGGGATTATACAAATGAAGATAAAGAAATTGCACTTAAAGGACATGACTTTGAGTTTTCTATTGATGATCCTATAGTCAGGTACATTCGTATTAAGGTTAATTCTACATTTTCCGGATTAAACTGGGCAGGTTGCGGTGAAATAACTTTTTGGGGAACCATACAATAATTATAGAACTAAAACAAGCATACAGGCAGCAATTAACAAACTAAAAACAATATATTATGAAGAGTATTTTATTAATCATATCGATATTTATACTGAGTTCCTGTGATAAAATGGAGGATAATTATATAACCTATTTAAAGAATGGAGAAATATTGTACACTCCAAAGCCTTTGGTACTAGGAGCTAAACCAGGAGACAACAGAATACAATTTGATTGGGATATTACAAGTAATAGTTATGTAGATAAATGGATAATTTCTTATGATGATGAATCTATTTCCTTTCAAAATAAAAAAGGAAATACACATAAACAATACATTGTAGATAACGTTCCAGAAGGCAATTATGAATTTTCTGTCATCAGTAGAAGTAAAGAAGGAAATACATCACTTCCAACTGTAATTAATTCGTCAGTATTCGGAGAAGAGTTTAGGAAGACACTTTCTTCTAGACCTATCAAGTCTTTTTCAATTGAAGGCGTAAATGCTTTGGTTAATTTTGAACGAGCTTCAGATTTAACACGTTTAACAAAAATTAAATATATAAATACTAGAAATGAGGAAGTTTCTTTGGACATCAAAAAAGACTCTACAGAGATTGGATTATTAGACTTGTCGATAAGCGATCCAATTCAAATACAGACTTTTTACAGACCTACACCTGCCGTAGTTTTAGAAGAAGGTGAAGAAGAAGAAGAAATGGAATCGGAAACTTCAATTGATGAATTTGCCTCGGATTGGATTCCATTTGTTCTACCTAAAATTTCGTCAGTGTTAGAAAGTGTTGTTACTATTCCAATTTTAGGAGGCGTAAAAATTAATTGGGATAATCCCGAATCTAAAGATTTGAAAATTATAGTTAGCTATACACAAATTGACGGGGGAGATAAAATTATTAGTAAGGTTTCAAATGAAATAGAAGACGGTGTTTCTTTATTTTATATGGACGGAGTGGAACAAAATATAAAAATTTCAATATCAGATTTATTTGAAAACTCTTTTATTAGGGCTTTTGCAGTAACACCTGTTGATGCTCCTGATTTAGACGGAAGTAATTGGGTAGTATTGAGTGAATCTGACGATATTCAAACTATAGATAGATGGGTTGTATACAAAATGTTTGACGAAGATATTGACTCTGCTTGGCATACACCATGGGGCGGGCGTTCTAGTTACCCACATTATTTTAGTGTAGATATGGGAAGTGAAAGAGAACTTGCTAGTTTTAAAATTTCTAGAAGATGGGATTGGAGAGTAGTAACAAAAACCCAATTTGAAGTAAGTACTGATAATGTTACGTGGGTTAGTTTAGGAGAATTTAGCAATTTAAGTGTAGATTCACCACAAGTTTATGCATTGCCAGAAGGTACCGTCGCTAGATATTTTAGAGTAACATTTTTGAAAGGTACTGGAAATGAGGCTGTCATAAGAGAATTTGATGTTCAGGGCAGATAATGATAATACAGTTTATTATGGGTAGCGTAATTTAAACTCTGTCTGCTATTTAGTTCACAAAAACAGTTTTTAGTAACTAAATACAACAGTGATGACTGGGGGTGGGGGTACATAATGTTTTGTCACAAAAATGTTATGCACCCCTGGTTATTAATTAGACATCCCCCTAAAAATACATTTAATAGTTTCTCAAGTATTGATTTTACTGATAATTTAGATTAAAATAAGCCTGAAAAATATTTTTGAACTTCCTAAAAAACACGTTATTTAAATCATTGATAATCAGTAATTTAATTTTTTAAAATTCTTCTAAAAGCAGAAAAACTAAAACAACAGGGGATGGCTAACTGGTTATTAGCTTAATTAGTAATTCAAAATTCGTAATTCATAAGCTGTATATTTGTAAAAAAAACTAAATCTCTGATGAAAGCAAAAACTCCAAAAGAATCTCTAACAGTATTAACCGATTTGGTTTTACCTGGCGAAACAAATCAATTAAACAACCTATTTGGAGGCGAATTACTCGCAAGAATGGACAGAGCCTGTAGCATTTCTGCCAGGCGACATTCTCGTAGAATTGTAGTTACGGCATCTGTAAACCACGTGGCGTTTAACAAAGCTGTTCCTGTTGGAAGTGTTGTTACTGTTGAGGCTAAAGTTTCTCGAGCTTTTAAATCATCTATGGAAGTTTACGTTGACGTTTGGGTTGAAGACAGAGAGTCTCGCAATAGAACTTGTGTAAATGAAGGTACTTATACTTTTGTTGCAGTTGACGAAACTGGAAGTACGGTTCCTGTACCTCAAATTAAAGCAGAAACACCATTAGAAATGGAGCGTTTTAATGGAGCTTTACACAGAAAACAACTAAGTTTAATTTTATCTGGAAAAATGAACCCAAATGATGCAACCGAACTAAAAGCATTGTTTAAATAACAAAAAAAGATACGAATTATTTTTTTGATTTAATTTTCCATTATTTCGGAGCAGACCTCTAAGTGTTAAAAGTAAGTTAAACAAGATTTAAGAGAGGATTTAAAACTGTACATTTGGACAATATAAAAATTAAAAGAGATAATGAGAAAAGTTTTTGGACTATTAGGAATAGCGATTCTTGGAGGAGGAATAACACTTGGAGGATACAAATTGTTGGTTGAAAAACCACAAATTATTATAGAAAGGTCGGTAGCACCTGCACTACAAACAATACAAACTAACTATAAATCAACCTTAAATACATCAAACTCATCAACTGATTTTACTGAAGCTGCGGAGAAAACAGTAAACGCTGTTGTTCACGTAAAAAATACAGCAATTAGAACACAAAACGACCCTTTGGCAGAGTTTTTCTATGGGCGCGGAAACGGAACAAGAATATTTGAACAAGTTGGAACAGGAAGTGGAGTTATTATCTCTGCCGACGGATTTATTGTTACTAATAATCACGTAATTGACGATGCAAATGAGATTGAAATCACCCTAAATAACAGAAAAAAATACATCGCAGAACTGATTGGGATAGACGCAAAGAATGATATCGCATTATTAAAAATTGAATCAGATACAGAGCTTCCTTACATAACTTATGGGAATTCTGATAATGTAAGAATTGGAGAATGGGTGTTGGCAGTCGGAAACCCATATAATTTAACCTCCACTGTTACCGCAGGAATAGTAAGTGCTAAAGGAAGAGATTTAAAAGGAAATTCTGATGTGGTAGATTCATTCATTCAGACTGATGCAGCCGTAAACCCAGGAAATAGCGGAGGAGCTTTGGTAAATACGCGAGGAGAACTTATAGGCATTAATACCGCAATTTCTTCAAGAACAGGTTCTTTTATAGGTTATTCTTTTGCTGTTCCATCTAATATAGCTAGAAAAGTGATTGAAGATATTATGGAATTCGGTAGAGTTCAGGAAGCTGTAATTGGTTTTGTGCCAGATTTAGAAAATGGAGAAGAATTAGAAGGAGTTAAGGTTGCTTCTGTGTTAGATAACAATAATGCAAATATAGCAGGATTAAAATCTGGAGATATTATAACAAAAATAGATAATATAAAAATTACTAAATATGCTGATTTGACAGGGCAATTAAGTGCAAAAAGACCCGGAGATATTATTGATGTTACGATAAACAGAAAAGGAGAATTTTCTACTAAAAAAATTACATTGAGCAATAGAGAAAAAAACAAATATATCTCTAAATATTACGGACTGGAATTAAGAAATTTGGATATAAAAGACTTAAAAAATTACGGAATATATGGCGGAGTAAAAATAACTAAAGTTTTAGATAAAGATTTACATGACTTAAATATAGTTGGTAATATCATCACAAAAATCAATAATAAGAAGATAAACAGAGCCTCTGAAGTCGTTAGGCTTTTAGATAACAACAGAAATCACCCTATATCTATTGAGATGATTAACCAAAATAAAGAGATAGAAAGATACGTTTTTGGAAACAGATGACCCCATTAATGATTTAATTTGTTGTTGGTTGTCAGCTTAATTCGTAATTCAAATATCTCTGTATATATTTTGTTGATACCCCTTTTAGATTGTGGTTGAAGAAGCTTTTCATTCTGCTGTGCAAACTATTAATGTGCTGAATGTGATAATCACCTTTTATCATTTCCCCCTTTACTGGCATTTAAAACATGGTGTTTAATGGGTAGATTCAACTCCCAAGTGCAAGTTTTTTATTTTGGCAGATATATTCCTTAAATCCGCAAGCTAAAAATTAGGTTTATATTTTTATGTTACAATTAAACATTTTATAATCAATTTAGTATTACATACTTTTGCAAAGTAATTTTTATCGATGCTAGAAAATAAATCCAAGCAAGCAACTTCTTTGTCCGAACTCGGTGAATTTAGATTAATCACTCATTTGACAAAGCATTTTGACGCACAGAATGACTCCACCATAAAAGCCGTTGGTGACGATGCCGCAGTTTTACAACATACTGAAAAACAAACTTTAGTTACCACCGATTTATTGATTGAAGGCGTACATTTTGATTTGAGCTATATGCCGTTAAAACACTTGGGATACAAATCTGTAATAGTTAACCTGTCCGATATTTATGCTATGAATGGAGTTGCAGAGCAAATTACGGTTTCTATTGCGGTTTCTAATCGTTTTACTCTGGAATCTTTAGAGGAATTATATGCGGGAATTAAGCTGGCTTGCGACATATATAAAGTTGATTTGATTGGCGGAGACACAACATCATCTACCAAAGGAATGTTAATTTCTGTTACCGCCATTGGAAAAGCAAATAAAGAAGATATTGTATTTAGAAACAATGCAAAAAAAAATGATTTAATAGTCGTCTCTGGAGATTTGGGTGCGGCTTATCTGGGCTTGCAAGTTTTGGAACGGGAAAAACAAGTATTTCAGGTAAATCAAAATAATCAGCCTGATTTAGATGATTATACCTATTTAATTGAGCGTCAACTAAAACCAGAAGCACGTAAAGACATTTCAGGATTGTTAAAAGAATTGGATGTAAAACCAACTTCTATGATTGATATCTCCGACGGATTATCTTCCGAAATTATACATATCTGTACGCAAAGCAAAGTGGGTTGCAAAATTTATGAAGACAAATTACCGTTAGACCCTCAGGTTATTTCTACCTGCGAAGATTTTAATATAGACAGCACGACGGTTGCATTGAGCGGAGGCGAAGATTACGAACTGTTGTTTACTGTTCCGATTTCCGATTTTGAAAAGATAGAAGGAAACCCAAACCTCTCTGTTATCGGACATATCACCGAGCAGAATATTGGAATGAATCTAATTACACGTGCCAACCAAGAAATAGAGCTAAAAGCTCAAGGATGGAATGCTCTGTCAAACTGAATTAGAAGTAAATAAATTTTTAATCAATAAAAAAAATGAGAAAAAACATAATTGCAGGTAACTGGAAAATGAATAACGACAACAAAGAAACAAAAAACCTTGTAAAACAGTTAAAGAAAACCATAAAAAAAACATCTACAAAAGATACAAGAATTATTGTATCTCCATCGTTTGTTCATCTATTTGAAGCTGTGAAAAGAGCAAAAAAATCTAAAATAGAAATTGCTGCACAAAATATGCACCAAGCTAAAAATGGTGCTTTTACTGGTGAAGTTTCCGCAAAAATGCTTAAAAGTATTGATGTTAAAACTGTTATTTTAGGACATTCTGAAAGGCGTTCTATTTTTGGAGAAACTGACGCCATTCTAAAAGAAAAAGTAAACACTGCGATAGAAAACAATTTGGAAATAATTTTTTGCTTCGGAGAATTACTGAAAGATAGAAAATCAGATAACCATTTTAGCGTTGTAGAAAACCAAATAAAAAACGCACTATTTTATTTAAATTCTACGGATTGGAATAATATCATTCTTGCTTACGAACCTGTCTGGGCAATAGGTACAGGAGAAACGGCATCACCAGAAGAAGCACAAGAAATGCACTCTTTCGTCAGAAAATTAATACAAAAAAAATATAATACTGCTGTCTCAGACAACACCTCAATATTATACGGAGGAAGTGTAAAACCTACAAATGCACAGGAAATTTTTTCTAAAAAAGATGTAGATGGCGGATTAATTGGCGGAGCATCATTGAACGCCGAAGATTTTACAGCAATTCTGAAATCGATATAATTGATGAATTACGAATTACACAATTCAACATTAATTAAGCAAGCCTATCGATGCTATTTATATAGAATATAATTTTTCACTTATTTATCTACGTCTTCTATCGTCTCTGCCTCTGTTATTATCTCTTGGCTGTCTTGCTACATAGCCTTCTGGTTTTTCTAACAATGCTTTGCGAGAAACTTTTTCTTTACGTGTTTTTGGGTCTATGCCAAAGTATTTTACATCGAGAATATCTCCTGTTTTAATAACGTCAGAAACATTATCTGTACGTTCCCACGCTAATTCACTTACGTGTAATAAAATTTCGTTTCCAGGAGCTTCAATATATTCTACAACTGCACCAAAATCAAGTATTTTTATTACCTTAACTTCATAGGTGTCACCTTTTTCTGGTTTAAAAGTGATAGAATCTATTTTTGCCAATACCATATCTATTCCTTCTGGATTTGTTCCTAAAATTTCTACAATACCTTCTTCGGTAACAGGGTCTTCATTGATTACGATTGTACATCCCGTTTCTTTTTGCAATTCCTGAATTACTTTTCCGCCAGGACCAATTAACGCTCCAATAAAATCATTAGGAATTCTTCTAGTTATCATTTTTGGAGCATGTGATTTTACATCTACATTTGGTTGTGAGATTGTATCAGTCAGCTTTTCCAAGATATGCAAACGACCATCACGAGCCTGTTTTAGTGCACTTATTAAAATATCATAGGATAATCCTTTTACTTTTATGTCCATTTGACAAGCGGTAATACCATCGGCAGTGCCCGTAACTTTAAAATCCATATCTCCTAAATGATCTTCATCACCCAAAATATCAGACAATATTGCATAACGTTCTCTATCAGAAATTAATCCCATAGCAATACCTGAAACAGGCTTTTTTAATTGAATTCCTGCGTCCATCAACGCCATTGTACCAGAGCAAACTGTTGCCATAGAAGAAGAACCATTAGATTCCAATACTTCTGATACAACTCTGACAGTGTAAGGGCAATTTTTAGGAATCATTCCTTTTAAGGCACGCTGTGCTAAATTACCATGCCCTACTTCTCTACGTGAAGTTCCTCTTAAAGGTCTTGCTTCTCCAGTACAAAAAGGTGGGAAATTATAATGTAAATAGAACGTTTCTTCTCCTTGATGAGTGGGCATATCTATTTGATTAGCTTCTCTGGAAGTTCCTAAAGTAACTGTTGATAAAGCTTGAGTTTCTCCTCTCGTAAAAATTGATGAGCCGTGTGTAGATGGTAAATAATCCACCTCACACCAAATTGGTCTAATATCCGTGGTTTTTCTTCCGTCTAAACGTAAACCTTCACTTAATGTCAATTCACGGACCGCATTTTTTTGAGCTCTGTTAAAATATTTTCCAACCAAATCTCCGTATTCTTCTAATTCTTCTTCCGTAAATAAAGCGATAATCTCTTCTTCTACCTCAGAAAAAGCAGCACTTCTTTCTTGTTTAGAAGTTCCTTTTTTAGCGATGTCATAACATTTTTGATATGTAGCATCGTTTATTTTTTCTTCTAAAGCATCATCAGTTTTGGCAACTTCATACTCACGAGTTTTCTTTTTTCCGAAGGCTTCAGATAGACGAACTTGAGCAGCACATTGTACTTTAATTGCCTCGTGACCGAATTTAATTGCATCTGCCATTTCTTCTTCAGAAATCTCGTCCATTTCTCCTTCAACCATCATCACAGAATCGGCAGAAGCTCCAATCATCATATCAATATCTGCTGATTCTAATTGCGTTCTGTTTGGGTTTATTACAAATTCTCCATTAATTCTGGCAACACGCACTTCAGAAATTGGGGTTTCAAAAGGAATATCGCTCAACTGAATAACCGTTGAAGCTGCTAAACCTGCCAAAGCATCTGGCATTACATTTTCGTCATGAGACATCAACTGAATCATAATCTGTGTCTCGTAATGATAATCTTTTGGAAATAACGGGCGTAAAACCCTATCTACCAAACGCATTGTTAATACCTCTCCGTCACTCGGCCTTCCTTCTCTTTTGAAAAAACCGCCAGGATATCTACCCGCAGAAGCAAATTTTTCCCTGTAATCTACTGTTAATGGCAAAAAATCTACTGGACTTTGTTTGTAATTGGACACTATGGTACACAATAGCATTGCGTCTCCCATTCTTACTACGACCGAGCCGTGAGCCTGTTTTGCTAATTTTCCGGTTTCTAATGAAATTGTTCTTCCATCGCCAAGGTCTATAACCTCGTTAAATGTTTTTGGAATCATATTTTTAATTATATTATTTTTAATTTAATGTGTTCTTTCTTCCTTTTCAAATAAACAAAAAACAAAAAGAGGCACGTTTTATAGAGCCTCTTTTGTCTGTTAGGATTTATTTTCTAATTCCTAATTTTTTGATAATATCACGGTATCTGCTTATCTCCGTGTTTTTTAGATAATCTAATAAACTTCTACGTTTACCTACTAATTTTACTAACGAACGTTCCGTATTATAATCTTTACGATTTTTCTTTAAGTGTTCCGTTAAATGGTTAATTCTAAATGTGAACAATGCAATTTGTCCTTCTGATGTTCCAGTGTCAGTTGCTGATTTACCATGTTTTGAAAAGATGCTCTCTTTTACCTCTTTAGTTAAATACATTCCAATATTATTTTAAATGATTTTTATGTACTCAATGAGTTTTTTCATTGAATTTGCAAATGTACAACTATTTTATAAAATAATTGCATTGATATCTAATAAAAAATAAAGCAGGTCATTAAGCCGGATTCTGTTTCCGTAAAAACGGAATCTTACCATTTATCTAGTTCTAAAATTACTCCTAGAATCAATCTGCCTACCCCTTGAAATAGAACGAGTAGTTCTAAACCTCCAATATACGCGGCATTGCACCACATAGAGTTTACCTGTTTTCACTACAGCCTAACTGTACTTGCTTTCTGTTGCACTTGTCCTCGACTTACGCCGGACGGATGTTATCCGCTATGCTACCCTTTTAGTGTCCGGACTTTCCTCTTTACATTGAACTGTAAAGCGATAAGATTTTCCTGCTTATTTTTTGTCAAGCAAAAGTACATATTTTTATTGAATATACTAAAATTTTAATAGTACATTTGGAAATTAACCCGCATTACTCATCAAAAAATAAGAATACAATATTTTATCAAGAAAATACAGAAATTTCAGTTGACTTTTCAGCAGAAGAAATTAGTTCAGACGAAGCAATTTTTAATTTTTAATTTTTAATTAAAAAAATAAACTATCTTTGGCAAATAATTTAAGCCAATTAAATATCCATACTTATGAAACTTATTACACACCTACCTAAAGAAACACCTATGACTGACAATATGTTATATACCTCTACCTCCCCAATTTGCAGTGCAGCCGCAACACGAAACCAAACAGCACCACCAGAAAAGCCAAAGCCTTCCGGTATTTTATCCGCGCCCCTGTCGCGCTTCTTTGCCGCTACCTTATTTGCTCTGCTGTTTATCGCCCAGTCGAGCATTGCCCAGGCCCAGCAGGAGACTCCGGCAGTATCAGCAGCAGCAGACGACGACGACTTTGTCACCACTTGGCGCGTAACCGCAGGTCAGGCTATTACCATTCCAACAACAGGCACTGGCTATAGTTACACCGTCAATTGGGGTAGTGGTGAAGAAGCAGACACAACTGTCTATACTAGCGATACCTCGCATGCTTATACCACCGCAGGTGACTATGAAGTCCGTATCAGCGGCACCTTCCCGCGTATTCACTTTGATCAGGATGCTGATGGCGATACTAATTCCAACAGCATCATCGCCATCAACCAATGGGGGAGTCAGCGATGGACTTCAATGCGAAATGCTTTTGCTGGAGCGACCAACCTGGAAGGACAAGCAACCGACCGACCTGATTTATCTCGGGTAACGGATATGTCGTCTATGTTTAAGTATGCCAGCAAATTTAACCAAGCCATAGACGGTTGGGATGTTAGCAATGTGACCAATATGAAATCGATGTTGCATGATGCCACTGCCTTTAATCAGAATATTGGCCGTTGGGATGTCAGCGATGTGACCAATATGTCGTTTATGTTTCGTGGTGCCAGCAAATTTAACCAAGCCATAGGCGGTTGGGATGTTAGGAAAGTAACGAATATGGGTAGTATGTTTCAGAATGCCAGCACCTTTAGCCAAAACCTGGGCGCTTGGTATATTACCGATATGACATTGCCGTCAGATGACCCATTACCAGAAACGCTAACGTTCACGGCTGGTAGTACGGCTGGGATCGGTGCTGTGATAGGACGCATCACCGCTCAAAACGATGTACTTAACGGACAAACTCCCAGTTATACGCTTGCCGGAGATGATGCGAATTTATTTAGCCTGAGTGATGGGGCTCTAAGCGTAGCTCAAGCACTGAGTTCACCTCCATATACGTTATCTATAACAGCAACGGATATTCTGTATGGAGCGAGTAATTCCCGCACATTGACCATCACCAATGCGGCAATAACAGCCCCCATAGCCGATCCGGATATCAACCCCAGTGTGCCGGCACTGATCGCCACCCAAGCTGTCGCCATTACCCCCATCACCATCACCAATAACGGTGGTGCAGTGCCAGCAACAGGCGCCTACAGCATTAGCCCGCTCATCGCTAATGGACTCATCTTTGACGCCGACACTGGCGAAATCTCGGGCACACCAGCTAGTCCCGCTAGTGCGCAGATTTACATCATCACGGCTACCAATGACGGTGGCACTGATATCGCCAGCGTCATCATCACCGTTAAGGCTATCCCCATTATCGTCGCCAACCCCAGGACGCTGACCGCCAACGTGGGCACCGCCATTATCCCCACCAGCATTACGCGTACGGGTGGTCCAGTGACTAGCTACGGCATCAGCCTAGTCGGCGGTCAATCCCTAAACGCGGCCACAGGGCTGGACTTTGACACCAGCACTGGCAGCATCTCGGGTACGCCAACCATGACCACTACTGGTGCGCTGACTTACGGCATTTTTGCTACAAACGCCCCCAGCGTTGCGTCCACCAGCGTTGTCATTACCATTCTTGCCGCCCCCGCCCCCGACATCAGCCCCAGTGTAACGGCACTGATCGCCACCCAAGCTGTCGCCATTACCCCCATCACCATTGATGCCACAGCCGGTGGTGCGGTGGCTAGCTACAGCATTAGCCCAGACCTGCCAGCCGGACTATCCATTAACCCCAGCAGTGGCGAAATCTCGGGCGCGCCAACGGCGGTCGCTGGTGAGCAGACTTACACCATCACGGCTACCAATGCCGCTGGCGATGATACCGCCAGCGTCACCATCACCGTTAATGCTGCCCCCATTATCGCCGCCAATCCCCATACGCTGATCGCCACCGTGGGCACCGCCATTACCCCCACCAGCATTACGAATACGGGTGGTCCAGTGACTAGCTACGCCATCACCCTAGGCAACGGTCAATCCCTAAACGCGAACACAGGGCTGGTCTTTGACACCAGCACTGGCAGCATCTCGGGTACGCCAACCATGGCCGCTGATAGGCTGTTTTACACCATCTCTGCTACAAACGCCCCCAACTTTGCGCATAGTGCCAGCATTGACATTACCATTGTTGCCGCCCCCGACATCAGCCCCAGTGTGCCGACACTGACCGCCACCGTGGGTACCGCCATACCCCCGATCACCATTACCAATAACGGTGGTGCAGTGCCAGCAACAGGCGCCTACAGCATTAGCCCAAACCTGCCAGCCGGACTATCCATTGACACCACCACTGGCGAAATCTCGGGCATGCCAACGGCGGTCGCTAGTGCGCAGACTTACACCATCACCGCCAATGGCGTTGGCATCCCTACCGTCACCGCTACCGCCACGGTTGACATCACCGTCAATGCAGCGGACAACACCGCCCCTGATGCCCCAGTCATCACTCAACCAACAACGCCAACAAATGACGACAGCATAACCATTAGCGGCAGCGCAGAAGCCGATGCCACGGTAACGCTGACCCAAAACGGCAATGTATTGACATCATCCACTGCCACTGCTGGTTCCAATGGCGCATGGTCGATTGAGGTAACCCTGTCTGCTGATAATAATGGCGCCAACAGCTTTACCGCCACCGCGGCGGATCAAGCAAGTAATGCCTCTGATGTTTCTAATGAAGTGACGGTAACACTAGACCAAACAAAACCGACTATAATAATAGGAACTACTACTAGCACTGACCCAACCAATGATAATCCAATCGGCATCACTCTAATATTCACAGAACCGCTGACAGGATTTGAAGCATCTGATATTACCGTTCACGATGGAACTATAACGGCAGGCTCATATGAAGTCGTTAGTACCGTTGTTAATGGCATAACGGTAAATGTTACTTTTACGATAACACCATTGGCTGATATCGTTGTAGTACGTATTGCTGCTGATGTAGCTACAGATGCTGCCGGAAACGGCAATATTGATAGAGGATCTGTCATTATTAATTATGACGGAACCGCCCCTGACGTTGCCATCACCAGCACAGCACAAACGGTCAACACAGCCGCATTCACACTTACCGGCACCACTGAAGCCGGTGCCACGGTTGATGTACTCAAGGATGGCACGTCCATTGGTGCGGCAACCGTAACGGCTGCCACTTGGACGTTTGACGTAATGCTAACCGAAGGCGCCAACCTATTCACCGTAACCGCAAGCGATGCCGCCGGCAACGTATCCGAAGCATCCGCTGCGGTTAGCATCACGCTGGACAATACCGCCGCCCCATCGGACACCACCCGACCCAGCGTAGCTATCTCATCTTTCCCGGTTACGGCTAACATAGTTGATGGCGACACAGTCAATGCCACCACGCTACGCTATGAAGCCCTCTTTGATGAGTCTGTTAGCGGTTTTGAGATCGGTGATATTATGGTAACCGGCACGGCAGGTGTTACTATGGCATCCGGCCTTACTGGTGCTGGCCGGTTCCGCCAATTTGAGGTGGGAAGAGGCAACCTTGACGGCACCGTCATCGTCTCCATTGCCGCCGATGCTGCACAAGATGCTGCGGGTAATGGCAACACCGCTTCTGACGAATACACATTGACCATTGACATCACGCCACCAGTCATCACGCGAAATGGCGATGCTGCCCTAACCATCGTCAGTGGCACGACTTATACCGATGCCGGGGCAACGGCAAACGATAACATTGGTGGGGATATTACGGGTTCAATCACAAGGAGCTTTACCCTCGATGGCACTGAGGCCACTACCTTAAATTCTTCTCAATTGGGCACTTACGTCATCACCTATGACGTATCCGATGCGGCTAACAACCCAGCGCCAGCAGTTACCCGAACGGTAACGGTGGTGGAAGCGCTAAGCGCAAGTAGCGTTATCGCAACAGCAGCAGGAGATAAAATAAGGCTACAGTTTGTTGACCAACAACTCACTAACAATGATGCAGCACCGGGTGACTTTAGCTTGTCAGGAGCAGGAGCGGCAGAGACAACAGTCACTGGGCTTGCTGTAGATGCGGCGGATGGTACTGTATTGATTCTCAGCTTATCGGGTAACATTGCCAAAGATGCAGCAGTCACACTGGCATACACTCGAATGGCAGGTAGCATTAGCGGGGTGTCCACCAGCACCAGCAGGAATGGCATTGTTACAAACTTTACTGCTACAGCCGTGAACACGAGCAATATAGTAGCCGCCCCGAGTATCAGTATCAGCCCCGCTACCGTAACCGTAATGGCAGGCACGGCTATTGCGGATATAACTATTGATGCAACAGCAGGTGGTGATGTTGCCAGCTATGGCATCAACCCGGTTATTGGCAATGGACTATTATTTAATACAAGCACCGGCACTATTTCAGGTACGCCAGCGGCGGCTGCAAACGCAATCCCCTACACCATCACCGCCACTAATAGCGGTGGTATGGATACTGCTACAGTAACCATCACCGTCGAGGCACCGGACCCATCCCTTCCCAACCCAACCGTGTGCATGCGTCACCCCAAAGTTCAGGAAGTCATCATCCAAAATGTGCATGGCAAAAGTGCTTGTGGCGACATTACTGCGGCAGATTTGGCGGCAATTACCTCTTTAGTCCATACTGGCGGGTTTCATTCCGGCTTCGGACAAGCCCCCCCAAAGGGAAGTGATTTTGCCGGTTTAACCGCGTTAACTACTCTCGGAATCATAAACAACAAGGCTGGTGGTGGCTTGACGACCCTCCCGGCGGATCTTTTTCAAGGTCTGCCAGCACTGAGATCCTTGAGTTTAAATGATAATCAATTACGCACCTTGCCAATTGGTATTTTTAGTGGTCTATCCTTAGAGCATCTCACATTAACCGGTAACCCGTGGGTTTCGTTGCCCACGAATATTTTGAACGAAATGACGTTTGTTCAGAATGCCGTACGAACAGCCATAACGAATGCCGGCGGCGGCGGCATCAATGCCGCATTGCCAGCCGCCAGTGGCACCATTCCAGCACAATCGTTAGCACTAACGGCTGACCCGCTGACCCTGGAGGTGGCTACTTTCTTTAGCGACCCGGGCGATACCCTGACCTACACAGCCACGTCCGCTACCCCCGCCATTGCCAGCGTTGCCATCACCGGCAGCACGCTAACCATTACGCCCGTAGCACTCGGCACAACCAACATCATGGTGACTGCTCGCGACACCGCCGGACAGCCGGTTACACAGACCTTTGCGCTTACGGTTAGCGGCGATGCGGCAGCCGTAGCCGCCCCCGACATCACCCCCAGTGTAACGACACTGATCGCCACCCAAGCTGTCGCCATTACCCCCATCACCATTGATGCCGAAGCCGGTGGTGCGGTGGATAGCTACAGCATTAGCCCAGACCTGCCAACCGGACTATCCATTGACCCCAGCAGTGGCGAAATCTCGGGCACGCCAACGGCGGTCACTGGTGAGCAGATTTACACCATCACGGCTACCAATACCACTGGTACGGATACCGCCAGCGTCACCATCACCGTGAATACTGTTGCCCCGCGTATCAGTATCAGCCCCGCTACGCTGGTTGCCAACATGGGCAGTCCGATTATGCCGATAACCATCACCCCAATAGGTGGCGGTGCGGTTGTCAGCTACAGCATCGCCCCGGATATTAGCAATGGACTGTTATTTGACACAACCGACGGCACCATTTCAGGTACGCCAGATGCGGTTGCAGAAGCAATCACCTACACCATCACCGCCACCAATAGCGGTGGTACGGATACCGCTATGGTAACCATCACCGTCGAGGCACCGGACACCACGCCACCCAGCGTAACCATCTCATCTTTACCGGAGTCAGCTAACATAGTTGATGGCGACACAGTAAATGCCACCACGCTACGCTATGAAGTCACCTTTAGTGAGCTTATTAGCGGTTTTGAGATCGATGATATTACCGTAACCGGCACGGCAGCTGTTGCGGCATCCGGCCTTACCGGTGGTGCTAATGGTACGGGGCTGTTTTTCCAATTTGAGGTGCTAAAAGGCAACCTTGACGGCACCGTCATCGTCTCCATTGCCGAGAATATTGCCGAGGATGCTGCGGGTAATGGCAACACCGCTTCTGGCGACTACACATTAACCATTGACACCACGCCACCAACCATCACGCTAAATGGCGATGCTGCCCTAACCATCGTCAGAGGCACGGCTTATACCGATGCCGGGGCAACGGCAAACGATAACATTGGTGGGGATATTACGGGTTCAATCACAACGAGCTTTACCCTCGATGGCACTGCGGCCACTACCTTAAATACTGCTCAACCGGGCACTTACATCATCACCTATAACGTATCCGATGCGGCTAACAACCCGGCAATGGCAGTTACCCGAATGGTCACGACGGTGGAAGCACTAAGCCCAAACCCAGATGGCGTTATCGCAACAGCAGCAGGCGATAAAATAAGGCTACAGTTTGTTGACCAACAACTCACCAACAATAGTGCAGCACCGGGTGACTTTAGCTTGTCAGGAGCAGCAGCGGCAGGGATAACAGTCACCGCGCTTGCTGTAGATGCAGATGATAGTACTGTATTGATTCTCAGCTTATCGGGTAACATTGCCAAAGATGCAGCAGTCACACTGGCATACACTCGAACAGCAGGTAGCATTAGCGGGGTGTTCAGTACCGACAGTATCAGCAGCAATGGCATTGTTATAGACTTTGCTGCTACAGCCGTGGACACGAGCAGTATAGTAGCCCCAGACCAAACAGAACCGACTATACAGATAGCATCTACTGCAACAAGTCCAACGAATGCTAATCCAATCCCGATCAATCTAACATTCTCAGAACCGCTGACCGGATTTGAAGAATCTAATATTACGGTTAGCGGCGGAACTATAACGGCAGGTTCATATCTGGTCACTAGTAGCAATCCAGACGGTTCTAGCCTTGGTGCTTCTTTTACAATAACACCATCGGCTGACGGACTAATTACCGTGCGTATTGCCGCTGGTGCAGCGCTAAACCTTGCCACAAACGGAAACCCTGCTGCATCATTTGACATTACTTATGACGGAACAGCGCCCGTTGTTACCATTAGCACTCAAGCACAAGCGGTCAACGATGCCGCATTCACGCTTACCGGCACCGTTGAGGCGGGTGCCACGGTTGATGTGCTCAAAGATGGCACTTCCATTGGTGCCGAAAACGTAACGGATACCACCTGGTCGCTTGATGTAACACTGACTGATGGAGCCAACCTGTTCACCGTAACCGCAAGCGATACCGCCGGTAACGTATCCGAAGCATCCGCTGCGGTTAGCATCACGCTGAACACCACCACCGCCCCGAGTATCAGCATCACCCCCGCCACAGTAACGGCAACAGCGGGCACTGCTATCACGCCGGTAACCATCACTTCAAGCGGTGGTGATGTTGACAGCTATAGCATTGAACCAGTCATTGGCAATGGACTGTTATTTAGCACAAGCACTGGCATCATTTCAGGTACGCCAGATGCGGTTGCAGACGCAATCCCCTACACTATCACCGCCACTAATACGGGTGGTATGGCTACCGCGACGGTAGCCATCACCGTGAATGCGGCAGTGCTTGCTCCCGACATTCCCCCCTCAGCTACCCCCTTCGGAGTGAACCTCACCGTTGGCGTGCCCATTAGCCCCATCACCATTGTGAATAGCGGTGGTGCAGCCACCTACAGCTTCAGTCCAGACCTGCCAGCCGGACTATCCATTGACAGCACCACTGGCACCATCTCGGGCACGCCAACTGCTGCGACCACCGGGGGGGCTATATCATACACCATCACGGCGACCAATTCCGCTGGCAGCGATAGCATCCAGGGCTTACTAACCGTTCAGCAGGGAGTGGCTGCCCCCGACATCAGTGTCAGCCCTGGTATGCTGACCTTCACCGTAGGCATCGCCGTTACTACTGACCCCATCACCATTACCAATAACGGTGGTCACGTCAACTCCTACACCATCGAAGACGCGAATGGTCAAACTTTGTCTGAGAACACCGGTCTGAGCCATAGTGCAGATGGTGTCATCTTTGGCACACCAACGATGTCCGCTAGTACGGAGATTTACACCATCACGGCGACCAATCGAAACGGCGTCAGCGATAGTGCCACCATCACCATCACTGTCAATGAAGCCGTTCCAAGTATCAGTATCAACCCCGCTACGCTGATTGCCACTGTGGACAGTGCTATCGTGCCGATAACCATCGCTTCAACAGGCGGTACGGTTGCCAGCTACAGCATCATGCCGGCTATCACTAATGGACTGTCGTTTAACACAACCACCGGCACCATTTCAGGCACGCCAGATGCGGTTGCACCTGAAATCATTTACACCATCACCGCCACTAATACGGGTGGTTCGGATACCGCTATGGTAGCCATCACCGTAACCGCTGGCGACAACAATAATCCGAATGTCGCACCGACCATCAGCGGCAACCCTGCCACCACAGTGGCGCAGGATCAACTCTACAGTTTCACCCCGACCGGGGCAGATGTGGACGCAGGCGCAACCCTGGTCTATACGATTGAGAACAAACCCTCATGGGCTACTTTTGACGCGGCAACCGGTGCCTTGACCGGCACACCGACCAACGCGGATGTCGGCAGCACCACCTCGGACATTGTGATCACGGTCTCCGACGGCACACTGACCGCGGCACTGCCGGCCTTTAGCATCGCCGTCACCAATGTGAATGACGCACCGACCATCACCGGCAACCCTGCCACCACAGTGGCCGAGGGCAACGCCTACAGTTTCACCCCGACCGGGGCAGATGCAGACGCAGGCGCAACCCTGGTCTATACGATTACCAACCAACCAAGTTGGGCTGATTTCAGCACTACAACAGGCGCACTAACCGGCACACCGACCAACGCGGATGTCGGCAGCACCACATCGGGGATTGTGATCACAGTCTCCGACGGCACACTGACCGCGGCACTGCCGGCCTTTAGCATCGCCGTCACCAATGTGAATAACGAGCCAGTGGGCTTGCCGACCATCAGCGGCACCGCGACCCAGGGCGAGACCCTGACTGCGGACACATCCAGCATTACCGATGCGGATGGCTTTTCTACGCATCCCAACTTCCTTTACCAGTGGAAAGCGGATGGCGCCGACATCAGCGGCGGACTTGCCGCGACCTTTATTCTGACCCAGTCCCAGGTGGGCAAGGCAATCACCGTGACGGTGTCCTATACCGATAGAGGCCGCAACGATGAAAGCCTGACCTCTGCTGCAACCAGTGCGGTTGTCAATGCGAATGACGCGCCGACCATCACCGGCACGCCTGCCACAATCATTGCCGAAGACACCGCCTATAGTTTCACGCCGATTGGGGCAGATGTGGACGCAGGCACAACCCTGACCTATTCAATCGAGAACAAACCCTCATGGGCTACTTTTGACGCGGCAACCGGTGCCTTGACCGGCACGCCGGGCAATGATGATGTCGGCATCACCGTGGGGATTGTGATCACGGTCTCCGACGGCACACTGACCGCTTCCCTGGAATCCTTTAGTCTCGTCGTCACCCCTGTGAATGACGCACCGACCATCACCGGCAACCCTGCCACCACAGTGGCCGAGGGCAACGCCTACAGTTTCACCCCGATTGGGGCAGATGTGGACGATGGTGCAACCCTGGTCTATACGATTGTCAACAAACCCGGCTGGGCTGATTTCAGCACTACAACAGGCGCACTAACCGGCACACCGACCAACGCGGATGTCGGCAGCACCTCGGGCATTGTGATCACGGTCTCCGACGGCACACTGACCGCGGCACTGCCAGCCTTTAGCATCGCCGTCACCAATGTGAATGACGCACCGACCATTAGCGGCAACCCTGCCACCACAGTGGCCGAGGACACGGCCTACAGTTTCACCCCGACCGGGGCAGATGTGGACGCAGGCGCAACCCTGGTCTATACGATTACCAACAAACCCGGCTGGGCCACATTCAGCACCACCACCGGCACCTTGACCGGCACACCGACCAACGCGGATGTTGGCAGCACCTCGGACATTGTGATCACGGTCTCCGACGGCACACTGACCGCTTCCCTGCCAACCTTTAGCATCGCCGTCACCAATGTGAATGACGCACCGACCATCACCGGCAACCCTGCCACCACAGTGGCCGAGGGCACGGCCTACAGTTTCACCCCGACCGGGGCAGATGCAGACGATGGCGCAACCCTGGCCTATTCGATTGCCAACCAACCAAGTTGGGCTGATTTCAGCACTACAACAGGCGCACTAACCGGCACACCGACCAACGCGGATGTCGGCAGCACCACATCGGGCATTGTGATCACGGTCTCCGACGGCACACTGACCGCGGCACTGCCGGCCTTTAGCATCGCCGTTACCAATGTGAATAACGAGCCAGTGGGCTTGCCGACCATCAGCGGCACCGCGACCCAGGGCGAGACCCTGACTGCGGACACATCCAGCATTACCGATGCGGATGGCTTTTCTACGCATCCCAACTTCCTTTACCAGTGGAAAGCGGATGGCGCCGACATCAGCGGCGGACTTGCCGCGACCTTTATTCTGACCCAGTCCCAGGTGGGCAAGGAAATCACCGTGACGGTGTCCTATACCGATAGAGGCCGCAACGATGAAAGCCTGACCTCTGCTGCAACCAGTGCGGTTGTCAATGCGAATGACGCGCCGACCATCACCGGCACGCCTGCCACAATCATTGCCGAAGACACCGCCTATAGTTTCACGCCGATTGGGGCAGATGTGGACGCAGGCACAACCCTGACCTATTCAATCGAGAACAAACCCTCATGGGCTACTTTTGACGCGGCAACCGGTGCCTTGACCGGCACGCCGGGCAATGATGATGTCGGCATCACCGTGGGGATTGTGATCACGGTCTCCGACGGCATGATGACCGCTTCCCTGGAATCCTTTAGTCTCGTCGTCACCCCTGTGAATGACGCACCGACCATCACCGGCAACCCTGCCACCACAGTGGCCGAGGGCAACGCCTACAGTTTCACCCCGATTGGGGCAGATGTGGACGATGGTGCAACCCTGGTCTATACGATTGTCAACAAACCCGGCTGGGCTGATTTCAGCACTACAACAGGCGCACTAACCGGCACACCGACCAACGCGGATGTCGGCAGCACCTCGGGCATTGTGATCACGGTCTCCGACGGCACACTGACCGCGGCACTGCCAGCCTTTAGCATCGCCGTCACCAATGTGAATGACGCACCGACCATTAGCGGCAACCCTGCCACCACAGTGGCCGAGGACACGGCCTACAGTTTCACCCCGACCGGGGCAGATGTGGACGCAGGCGCAACCCTGGTCTATACGATTACCAACAAACCCGGCTGGGCCACATTCAGCACCACCACCGGCACCTTGACCGGCACACCGACCAACGCGGATGTTGGCAGCACCTCGGACATTGTGATCACGGTCTCCGACGGCACACTGACCGCTTCCCTGCCAACCTTTAGCATCGCCGTCACCAATGTGAATGACGCACCGACCATCACCGGCAACCCTGCCACCACAGTGGCCGAGGGCACGGCCTACAGTTTCACCCCGACCGGGGCAGATGCAGACGATGGCGCAACCCTGGCCTATTCGATTGCCAACCAACCAAGTTGGGCTGATTTCAGCACTACAACAGGCGCACTAACCGGCACACCGACCAACGCGGATGTCGGCAGCACCACATCGGGCATTGTGATCACGGTCTCCGACGGCACACTGACCGCGGCACTGCCGGCCTTTAGCATCGCCGTTACCAATGTGAATAACGAGCCAGTGGGCTTGCCGACCATCAGCGGCACCGCGACCCAGGGCGAGACCCTGACTGCGGACACATCCAGCATTACCGATGCGGATGGCTTTTCTACGCATCCCAACTTCCTTTACCAGTGGAAAGCGGATGGCGCCGACATCAGCGGCGGACTTGCCGCGACCTTTATTCTGACCCAGTCCCAGGTGGGCAAGGAAATCACCGTGACGGTGTCCTATACCGATAGAGGCCGCAACGATGAAAGCCTGACCTCTGCTGCAACCAGTGCGGTTGTCAATGCGAATGACGCGCCGACCATCACCGGCACGCCTGCCACAATCATTGCCGAAGACACCGCCTATAGTTTCACGCCGATTGGGGCAGATGTGGACGCAGGCACAACCCTGACCTATTCAATCGAGAACAAACCCTCATGGGCTACTTTTGACGCGGCAACCGGTGCCTTGACCGGCACGCCGGGCAATGATGATGTCGGCATCACCGTGGGGATTGTGATCACGGTCTCCGACGGCATGATGACCGCTTCCCTGGAATCCTTTAGTCTCGTCGTTACCCCTGTGAATGACGCACCGACCATCACCGGCAACCCTGCCACCACAGTGGCCGAGGGCACGGCCTATAGTTTCACCCCGATTGGGGCAGATGTGGACGATGGCGCAACCCTGGCCTATACGATTGTCAACCAACCAAGTTGGGCTGATTTCAGCACTACAACAGGCGCACTAACCGGCACACCGACCAACGCGGATGTCGGCAGCACCTCGGGCATTGTGATCACGGTCTCCGACGGCACACTGACCGCGGCACTGCCAGCCTTTAATCTCACCGTCACCAATGCGAATAACGCACCATTGGCTAATGAGGATTTTGAAATAGCAAGTTTTTCTATTTCCCCGAATCCAACAAGCAGTATTTTAAATATTACTGTTAACAAAAAAGCAGACTACCGATTGTTAAATATAAGAGGTCAGACTCTTAAAACAGGAATTCTATCCACAGGAAAGAATAAAATTAATATTTCGTATTTCGCCAAAGGGATTTATTTGTTAAATATAAAAACGAGCAAAAGGAGTTTTACTAGAAAGGTAATTAAAAATTAGTTGTTAGAAACTGGAAGCTGGAATGGATACCCCGATGCTTGCGTCGGGGTATCCATTTTTGTATTGTCTCAAAACTACCATATTGACCAACTTATTAACATAATATCTGCTCGTCTAATAGTGAATATATCTCGACGATATTTTGCAGGACATACAAAATAATACTGACTCAACATAATAGTCACTCAAATTTGTGCTGTCAGAGAGAAATATAAACCTCTAAAAGGAACTTTTAACCTAAAATTGACTACTAAACATAAAAATATAAACCTAATTTTTAGCTTGCGGATTTAAGGTACAGACAAATATAAATTTTAGTGAGATTTTACGGAATAGAATGGGACAATTGCTACTCCCTATTCTTATTGCTACACGAAAAGAAAAATGATATTAATATGTACAACAGTGCTGTCTTTCGCATTTTATTTAAATTGGTTGTTTAGCGTTAGTTTCCAGCTTCTAATTCATAATTTGTAATTAAAAAACTGTATAGGAGCGTTGTTTCTTGCCACCATCAGTATTTTGATGCCATTAATTTTGATAATGTCAAAATCTCTAACCTCTCCTTCTAATACCAACCCGCTTTTTTGAGTTGCTATTGATTTAAATTCACCTTTTCTACTGCCTTGTAAAAATACTCCATAGCTGGCATCATATCTACCAACTTCGGGTTTTACATTATGTAAATTACCTCCCAACAAAATATCCTGATTACCGTCATCATCAATATCTGTGATTAGTATGGCATAAACAGGTGCCAGTTGTGCCTCTTGCGGTAACTTTTTAATTTCAAACGTTCCGTCTCCGTTGTTCAATAGCATCACGCTTTCTAACATAGTTACGTTGTGTATTACTGCCCCTTTCAATTCATCTTCTGAAAATATATCTTGTATGGTCTGGTTTTTATAAGAATCGTATTTGAGATATTTTTTCTTTAAATAGGGCAACTGCATAACTAAATCGTGCCGAAGTGCTAATGGATATGATTTTTCTCCGTTGTAAGTACAAATAAGTTGCTCTACAGAATCATTTTTATCAAAATCATTTATATAACAAGTTATAGGATAATCATTACTTGCTTTGAAGCGGCTATTTAATCCGTGATTTCCAGCAACATAGTCTATATCTCCGTCTCCGTCTAAGTCTGCTGCTTCTAATGTATTCCACCAGCCCGAAGTTTCTGTCAAACCTGCTATTTCTGTAACTTCTTTAAATATACCATTATTGTTATTGAATAGTTTTATAGACATCCACTCGCCCAAAATCATAAGGTCTTTATCGCCATCATTATCATAATCGCTCCATACAGCGTCTGAAATCATTCCTGAACTAAGTAGCTCGGGTGCTATTTTGGCGGTAACGTTTTTAAATTTTCCTTCGCCATTATTTTCTAATAAATAGCCGTTTTGTGGGACACCTAGAAGCCTTGACTTTAGCCGTACGCCTACAAATAAATCTATATCGCCATCACGGTCAAAATCGCAAGGTGATACTGTGGAAGTGCTTTCTGGTTTTCCGGCTGGCAATATCTGGTTTACTCTGCTAAAATTGCCTTTGCCGTCATTGATATATAGTCTATCTACTAATGAAAAAGAGCTGGACGAAAATTCGTTTCCGCCACTAATTACATATAAATCTATATCTCCGTCTAAATCTACATCCACAAAAAGACAGTCTAAATCTTCGCTTATTTTATCATTCTCAAAAATAGCGTCATTACTACTTTTAAAACGACCGTTGGTTGTCTGGATAAATAATTTTCCTGCTGAATTCTTAGCTCCTCCCACATAAAAATCATCTAACCCATCAGAGTTTACATCACCTACTATGGTTTTAGGACCTTCGGTAGATTTCATGTGATACATTAGACGGTCTCTGTCAAAATCTACAAATTTATTTTCTTTATGGCTATATGATAATTCAATATCTGAAGTTACCTCTGTGAATATGATTTCTCTTTTCAATGAATTTACTGCCCGTTTTATTTCTATAGTTTTGGCTTCAGATTCTAAGATATTAATAGTTTGATTAACCGCTACATTATTGAGAATTGTTTGCTTTCCATAGTACCAATCTACTATCAGCGTATCTATGGTTTGCAAGTTTCCAAGACCAAAATTGAGGCGTGTATCCACAGAGGATTGAAAGCCTCGATTGGGGGTTTGCTCTTGATAAAAGATTTTGTCCTTTGTTTTTAGAGTAACTTTGGTTCCCACAGCCATTTTATTATTTACTTCACCTTCTAATATAATTTTTAAATAATTGTGTTCATTGTATTTTGACCTGCTTTTGTTGCGATATATAAATACCGGCATATTCACATTATTAACTACTAAATCCAAATCGCCATCATTGTCTAAATCACCATAAACTGCACCATTTGAATGACTGGGTTCATCTAAACCCCATTTGGTTGTTTTATCAATAAACCTGAGGTCAGAATTGCCAGCGTAAACATAATTGGAAATAGGATTTACAGGAATAATGTCTATTAATTGCTTATAATCTACACCGTCTTCTTTAACAATCATACGCACGACTTCTTCGTTAGACACGTACTTTAAATAATCTTGATTAAGAATATCTTGAGCCAGACCGTTAGTTATAAACAAATCTTTGTAGCCGTCATTATCTAAATCGGTGATTAACGGACTCCAGCTCCAATCTGTGGCTTCCACTCCCGAGAGGCGACCAACCTCACTAAAAGTAACTCCTCTATTCGGAATTATTCCATTATGTCTATGAAGCATATTTCGAGTAAATTGATGATAATAACCGTTATACAGGTTGTGTTTATATCTATCCCAACTTTCAAAAGTCATAGTTGTTTTGATACGTTCGTTTCCCTCTGGAAGCATTTCGGTTACAAAAATTTCAGGATAGCCATCGTTTGTTATGTCTGCAATATCTGAACCCATAGAGGCAACGCCGATAGAACGCATTTGCTTCTCTAACTCTTCTCTAAAAGTACCATCGCCATTGTTCATATATATATAGTCTTTTTCAAAAAAATCGTTAGAAATATACATATCAAGCCAACCGTCTTTGTCCAAATCACTTACGGATACTCCCAACCCAAAACCTATGATACTTCCGTATATTCCTGCTTGCTCGCTCACATCTATAAAATGACCATTATCATTCCTCAACAGCTTATCACCACCGAGATTGTCTCTAATGTTTCGTTCATTTTTCTGTAGATTAAAACTACCAATTGAGCGATAAGAATTGTTTAGCAAATAGACATCTAAATCTCCATCTTTGTCATAATCAAAAAATGCGGCATGCGTTGAAAATCCTCTATCAGCCAATCCGTATGCTTCTGCTTGTTCTGAAAAAGTTCCATCTCCGTTATTGATAAAAAACTCATTTTGTTTGTTGTCTCCTTTTACATCTCCAGAATTACAGACGTAAATATCTAACCATCCATCAGCATTAATATCTACCATAGACACGCCCGTTGACCATGATTTTTTACCTCCCGTACCAGACTTTTTGGTAATATCTTCAAATTTAAAATCTCCTTTATTTAAGTAAAGCCTATTTTTTTTTATATTGGCTATCAAATAAATATCTATCAAGCCGTCATTATTTATATCTCCCAAGCCTACACCTCCGCCGTTATAAAAATTCCGGTATTTGTATATATTAAAATCGTTAGTATAATTCAACGTATTCTGAAAATCTATATTAGTTTCGTCAGTAGTCAGAGATTCAAACAAAACACTTTCTTTTGATATTTTCTCGTTACAAGAATACAGCAATACAGCTATCAAAAAAAATAAAATAATTTTCAATCTAAATTTAATTATTCCTTTATTGGGATACCTACAAGGGTTTTTAAACTCTTGAAATCGTAAATTGTAATTCATAATTTGTAAATCGTATTGTGGTCAATTTGGTATAACTCTAGTTTGTACTTTATTTGCTATATAGTTACCTACTTGTTCGCCTTGAGTAACTCCATTTTCTATCGCCATCATATAATGAATTCCACCATAGATACGGCTAATTGCAGCCTCTTCAGATGCGTGGAAAAAACTTTTGAAATTTCGGGGGCTTAGACCGTACTCTTCTTCAGAAGTATCTCTAAAAGAAAATTTTTTTCCAAATATTTTTGTAAGAGTTACAGCAGAAGCACGTGATATTACACTATGTCCGCTGGTATATTCGGGGAAAGGTGGAGTTTGCAATAATGGCTGCCATTCATCATCTATATATTGGTTAATTAATGTTTCTGGGCGTACCAACAGGCTATTATATTTTTCGTCCCAACAACTAATAAACGAATCAAACAGTGCAATTGACACTAAAGCGTGAGCTTCAACGGCTTCGTCAAATGAGGCGTTATCTTTCCTACAAGCAATAGCCGTGATGCCTATCCAATGACCTCCTGGCGAAATTTTTTTTGTAGCAAACATAGCATGTCCTCTGTGATGAGACACAAAGGGATTACAATCCCAAAAACGTGCAATAGATTCTTGTTCTTTATCTAAATTAGAGCTAATATCATATACTTCTTTTAATTGGTGAAAAAAATTGCTCGATTTGTCTAAACTGAAATCTAATGCAGGGACAGGAGGAAATTGACCCGAGGACTCTAACACCATCGTTCTAATTTCTCTCCAGTGTGGTTCAATTCCTTGCATATAATCTGGCGGGGTTGGCTTCCACAGCTTGTCCTCATTTACAATAGTATATTTTGGATAGCTTCTGGTTTGTTTATACAAATCTTTGTCAGCCCAATTTAGTATATGCTCAGCAACCTGATTGCCATATTTAATTGAACTATTAAAAACTTTATTAGGAAGTCCGTCTGCTTTCAGTTTTTTGTAGATGGAATCCTGAAAAGAGGTTATTCTATCCTCAGAAAAAATAAGAGCTTTTCCCACTACCAAAAATGAATGTACAGAAGCTAAAGAATAATCTATATTCTTATCTGTTGATTTGGGTACAGGACTTAGTCCATTCAACTGATTAGACAGTGATAAATATTTATCTGCATAGCCCACACGGGCGGTTTCATAAGCGGCAATACTGGAATACGCGTATATTCTACTCGCTACGGGCGGAGAGAATATATCATAAACAATTACGTCTGTTATTTGCTTAACGGCTGATAAAAACAGCTCTTTATTATTGAGTTGGTCTTTGTAAATTAAATTTTCTTTACAAGAAAGAAAAAGTAGAATTATTATAATATGATAAAATTTATGCTTCATTGTTTAATTGTGTAACTGTTTAATTATTAAATCTAAAATCGTAATTAGTAATTAAAATAACTCAAAAATTAAAAAGTAGTCTCGGGCAGACTCGAACTGCCGACCTCTACATTATCAGTGTAGCACTCTAACCAGCTGAGCTACGAGACTATTTTATTTTGTTGTCAACCAACACTTGTGTTGTTATGGCAACACACATTACTCTGATTTACCTGAAGAAAAAAACTAACACCACAGGGCTGTTAAATCCTTCGTTCAGAATAGTTGTAACCCCTGTTCCAGATATATTTGGTTTAAAAACACCTTTTCTATTTTTGCCCAGCAATACGAATAAAAATCGCGATATGTCATACCCAAACGCACACCGTATATGATACTATCATAGCGAATTCCTTTTTAATCACCTCTTTATATGATTGCTTATTAGAGCAGGAGTAAAAGATAATTACTCCCGTAAAAGTACTAATAAATATTATTCTTTTGATGTATTTATTTATCATTTGTGAATTTATATATTCTTATCACATCGTTATTTATAGCAACTAAAAGGTGTTTCTTTCCTTTAATTGTTATTTCTTTAATATCTCTTATCTGTCCATTAATATGAAAACCGGAAGTTTCAAAATCCAATACCTTAAACTCTCTGTTTCCTATATATTTTAAAACCGTCCCATAACTACTGCCGTATATTCCTGTTTGAGGCTTTGCATTGTGCTGATTTCCCCCTGCTATTAATTCAATATTATTATCATTATCTATATCTTTTGAATAAATAGCGTAAATCGGTGCAAGCTGTGCTTTAAAAGGCAATTCTTTAGGATTGAAGAAGTACCCTTGGTCATTCCACAATACTATTGATTTATTCTGAAAAACTTCATAAACCAACGCTCTATCTAACTCGCCATCGGCAAAAATATCATCTATACTTTGCTCTTCATAATCCGAATATTTTAGATATTTTTTAAGTAAATACGGCATCTGTGATGTAATTTCCTTTTTTAGAGCGATTGGATATGACCCATCTCCATTATACGAAGTAATAACCTGCTCTATGCTACCATTATTGTCGAAATCATTAACATACATTCTTATCGGCTTGTCTTTAGTTCCTTTAAAAAAGGTATTATCTCCAATATTACCAACTATTAGGTCTTCGTATCCGTCGTTGTCTAAATCTATTTTATCTATGGTATTCCAAAATCCAGTGGTGTATTTTAATCCCACCTGATTAGTAACTTCCTTAAATTTTCCGTCATCATTTCTAAATATCTTTACTGACATCCAATCTCCAACAATAATCAAATCCTTGTCATTATCCTTGTCAAAATCTAACCACAATGCGTCTGTAACCATTCCTATATCTGACAAACCCTGTGCTTTTTGTTGAGTAACATCAGAGAATTGTCCTTTGCCGTTATTTTCTAGCAAAAAACTCGAAGCCGGAATACCGTATGCCAAAGGAATCAATCTTCCGCCAAAGAAAAGGTCTTGGTCTCCATCTCCGTCAAAATCGGCGTTAATTACAACAGACGTACTCGAGGGTTTTTTATTAGGTAATATTTGGGGAGATTTCTCAAAGACTCCGTTGCCAGAGTTAAAATACAATCTATCCGCAAGAGCAAAAGAATTATTAGAAAACTCATAACCTCCGCTGCTTACGAGCAAATCTAAATCGCCGTCATTATCAGCATCAAAAAATAATACTCCCGTGTCTTCAGAAAACTTATCTCTGTGTAAAACGTCTTCGTTGGCAGGTAAAAACCCTGAATCGCTTTGCAAATACAGAGTTCCTGAAGATTCCTTTGCTCCACCGATAAAAAAATCATCTAATCCATCACCGTTAACATCTCCAACTGCGATTTCTGGACCCTCATTAGAAATCATATGATATAGGAGTTTTTCTTTGTCAAAATCTACAAAATTATTTTCCTTATGCCTGTGCTTAATCATCATTTTATCTGTAACATCAGTCAAAAGAGGAGGTTTTTTGTCTGGCGAGTGTTCTCGTTTTACATTTGATTCCGTTTGTTTGTAAGTCAAAAAAATATCTGGAGAGATATTATATTCAACCAATTTTGTACCGTCGTTCCATACAATTTCTAATGTGTCGATTAGAGTTTTTTTTCCTATACCAAAATGTAATCTGTCATCTACTGTTGACATAACGCCTCGCATAGGATATAGCTCCTGATAATGAGATATGCCATTGAGCTTTAGAGTTACCTGTGTTCCAATAGCCGTTGTATTTTTTTTATTTTTTAGTGATAAAGTGATAAAATGATTTTTATTATTCTCCGAATTATTTTTATATATAAAAGGAGCTGCATTGATGTTACTTACAACAATATCTAAATCGCCATCATTATCGATGTCTCCATAAGCTGCTCCGCTGGAAAAACTGGGTTTGCCCAAACCCCAAGAAGCAGATACGTCGTCGTATTTCATTTTATCACTATGTTTAAATAAACTATTTGGTATGGGTTGCGACGGCATATTATCAATTAATTCTTTGATTACTGCCCCTTTTTCTTTCAGCGTTTTACTGATTTTTTTTGGGCTGTAATAAAAATTTATATAGTCTTGGTCTAAAAGGTCTTTTACAATTCCGTTAGTAACAAATATCTCATTATTTCCGTCGTTATCAAAATCCATCATTTGCACGCCCCAGCTCCAGTCTGTTGCTGCCACCCCTGAATATCTCGATAATTCACTAAAGGATATTTCATTATTTTTGTAACCCTTTCTGTTGTTCATTTGAAAAGTGTTTCTCGAGAACTGTCGGTAATAGCCGTTTCTAATTCTAACCGAATATTTATCCCAATCATCAAATACAGTTTTTGTCTTCATGCGTTTTTCGTCACTGGGCAACATTTCTGTCACAAATATTTCTGGATAACCGTCGTGATTCATATCTGCTATATCAACTCCCATAGAACCTAAACTGAGTTCTCTTGTAACCAAATCAATGGATTCTGTAAATGTTCCGTCTTTATTATTTATGTATAGATAATCTTTTTCAAAAAAATCATTTGCCACATAGATGTCTGGCCAGCCATCTCTATTAACATCAGCGGCAGAAATACCTAATCCAAAACCTATTGCACTGCTGTAAATACCTGCCTCTTTACTAACATTGGTAAATACATTTGAATCATTCCGGTATAATTTATCACCTCCTTCTGTGTCTTGTTCTAAACGCATACCTTTTTTGGCATCTATTATCATTCCTGTCGGATTAATAGAATTATTTGACAAGTACATATCGATATCTCCGTCTTTATCATAATCAAAGAATATTGCATGGATTGAAAAACCCAAATCATCAATGCCGTGTTCTTTTGCAGATTCCTTAAAAACTGGGATTCCCTCGTCATTCAATCCTGTGTTTATAAATAATTCATTTCTTCGGTTTTTATCTTTTGGATTTCCGCTTTTACACACATATATATCTAACCATCCATCTTGGTTGATATCGACAATACTCACGCCAGTACTCCAAGCGTTGGGACTCGCCACTCCTGCTTTATGAGTTATGTCTCTGAAATGAAATTTGCCGTCTCCAAGATAGAGTGCGTTATCAACCATATTACCGCAGAGAAACAAATCCAAAAAACCGTCATTATTAAAATCGGCTAATCCTGTGCCGGCTCCATTATAAAAACCACGATATAAATATACGTTAAAGTCTTCTGTGTAAGTGAGGTTATTTTCAAAATTTACTCCAAGTGATTTTGGATTTAACTCTGTAAAAACTTTTTCTTTATTAAGCTGATTGTCACACGAGGTAAGTAAAAATAAATTCAGTAAAAAATAGATGTTGTAAATATATTTCATTTGCAATTTTTGATTTATAATTTACGAATTTCAGCCTCTAACTTCCATCTTCACTTTTAGTTTTTAACTTAATTCAAAAAGATTTATCTTAGGCAAAGTTAATACTTTTGTAACTACTCAGGTTGTAATTTAACAATTTGATTTAGATGATAAATAACTTCTAAACTTCTTTGGCTCAACTTCAATATTGCTATAAATCCTACTTAGCATCAGCCCTTTGTAAAGACAATGCAAGTACAGTTTTTATCCATTGTGGAGAATCACTGAACTTATCTTTTATTTTCTGCCAATTCAGATATTTCTGTATATATTTTGTTGACACCCCTTTTAGATTGTAATTAAAGAAGCTTTTCATTCTACCGTGTAAACTATTAATATGTTGAATGTGATAACTGCCTTTTACCCTTTCCCCTTTACTAGCGTTTAAAATATGATGTTCAATATTTTGTTTTTTAGTGAATGATTTGTAGCTGTTATGACCGTCACTACAAAGTATCGTTCTTTTAGAGGTTCTATCTCCTATTGCTTGCTCCAATTCATCAGCTGAAATCCTACCCATATTAGTAAATCTATATTCTGAATTTCCTTCTCTATCTGATTAGTTTCACCACGTTATTGTTTATTTTTTGGTTATTTTAAACGTAGGTGTCTATTTTCTTTGTGCTTTCTTCTTTTGATATATTACAACTGATAAAAACAGTAATAAACAAAATAAACAGGATTGGGTATAGGAATTGTTTTTTCATAATGTGAACTTTATAGACAGAGAGCGAAATTATAGAAGAAAAAAGGTTTTAAGAGTTATTTTTATGTTAAATTCTTAATTTTCTTGCTATATAAAGGTAAAGCTTGCAGGGCAAACGCATTAAACTTTCATAATATTTAAGACCTTGATGAGATAGTGGTTATCCCACCACGCCTTTAACCTTCCTTAAAAATCAATTTTAATAAATCCTAACTAATTTATTTTCAGTACCTGCAAATTTTAATGTGCCTGCCCCTAGATTCAATTAGTAAATGCAACTTTTAGGAGTATTTTTATAAGATTAATATTCGTTTATAAGCCTTCGCTCTTTTGCTCCTTATTAAGTCTTATATTTGTACTCTACTAAAAGTCAATAAATATGAAGCACCTAACTAAAGAACAAAGGTATCAAATAAAAGCGTACCTAAATTGTGGTAAATCAAAGATTTTTATAGCAGAATTTTTGAAAGTAAACAAAACTACTATTTATCGGGAGTTAAAACGTAATTCAAATAAACGAGGCAGGTATAATCCTGATTTTGCACAGGAACTTTCTACAGAAAGAAAAGAACGCTTTTTTCTTAATTAAAAAGCTACTTTTTGGTAAAAAAGCTGAAGAATTAGCCGATACTGTTATTGATATGCTAATGCCTTATAAGAAATTTGTTCATTCAATTACTTCTGATAATGGAACTGAATTTGCCGAACATATAAAAATGTCTAAAAAATTATTAACAGAGTTCTTTTTCGCACATCCTTATTCTTCATGGGAAAGAGGGTTAAGCGAATATACTAACAAATTAGTTAGGCAATATATACCAAAAAAATCAATATTCAGTCTATATAGCGAGAAGGAAATCAAAAACATACAACATAAAATTAACCGAAGACCAAGAAAAAATCTAAATTATGATAATCCTAAAAATATATTTTATAAATTTGTAAATAAAAAAGTTGCATTTGGGGGTTGAATCTACCGTTTTTAGGTTTAACAATAAGATTATTAAATCTCAGAAAGAAGTTATGCAAAGTTATGCGTTGAGCAAAAGTAATTATATAAATTCTATGCAGGGAATTTCTATCATAAAGAATTACAACAGACAGCTTTTTTTAAGAAATTGAACCAGTTGGTTTATGGAAATTTACAAAATAAAATTGTAGATTTAGGAAAGATAAATGTCTGTTTATTTTTGTTTGCTGGAGTGTCAGGCGTATTATTTTTGATGGCAATTTTATCCTATACATCCTTACAGGTATATGACAAACAGATGAAATTAGGGGAGTTGATGGCAATTCTGGGAATTGCAGATTCTTTATTACCTTCAATAACAAACTTAGCATTTATTTCTATTCCGATTAATGAAGCCAAAATTGCCTTTAACCGTATGTTTGAGTTTGCTTCTATCGAAAAAGATAAGCAGGGGAATATTTCTATAAGTTCTTTTGATTCTTTGGAAATAAGAGATATATCTTTTCGTTTTGCTAGTAAATTATTGCCTTGGCAAGAGCCTTGTATAAAAAATCGCAATTTCTTATTTTAGATGAAGCCACTGCGGCAATAGGCAGAAAAACAGAAAAATTTAGTATAGAATTGATTGTAAAACTGAAACAAGAAATGGGAGTTTTGTTTATTTCTCATCGTTTAGAAACGTTAAAAAAATATGCAGATGCTATATATGTGTTAGAAAATAGAGAAATTAGCGAACGAAGAAGTCATCAAGAGTTATTAGAAACAGCTAATTTTTATAGCGATTACTGGAAGGATATTTTTTAATTTTCTTGAGTTAAAATTTATATCTTCGCACTTCTATAAATGTAGAATAAAAACAAAAGCGTTTATGATTAAAATTTTACTGATAATATTGATTGCTTTAGCAGTTGTAAACGTTATAATTGGATTAAAGAAAAAAATAGCATTTAACATAAAACCACAATTAAAAGAGGTTGAAGAATCTATTTTAAATTTTGACAAAACATTAGAACGAACAGAAAAATCAATAAAAGATGAATTTCAAATAAATAGAAAAGAAGCAAATGAAACATCAAAAATAAACAGAGAAGAGCTGGCAAAATCTTTAAAATTATTTGAAGATAGATTTTCAGAAAACATCAAAGGTTTGAACGAGCGGTTAAGACAAAATTTTGGTGATTTTAACAAACAGCAAATTGATTTTAATAAACAAACTAATGATAGCACAAAGGAAAATAGAGAAGAATTGACGAAGTCTCTAAAATCATTTGAAAGTAAATTCTCCGAAAATATTAAAGACTTAAATGAAAGGCTAAGACAAAATTTTGGTGATTTTAACAAACAGCAAATCAACACAAATAAACAGGCAACCGACAATATAAAAAATGTTGAAAAGACAATTGAAAAACAGTTAAAATCAATCAGAGAAGACAATACCACTCAACTTAACGAGATGAGAAAAACGGTTGATGAAAAACTTCAAACTACTTTAGAAAAACGATTAGGAGAATCATTTAAACAGGTGAGTGACAGGTTAGAACAAGTTCATAAAGGACTGGGTGAAATGCAAAATATTGCAACTGGAGTTGGAGATTTAAAGAAAGTTTTATCCAATGTAAAAACAAGAGGTGTGCTTGGAGAGTATCAACTTGAAAATATATTAGAACAAGTATTGACCCCCGAACAATATTCTAAAAATGTGGCGACCAAAAAAGGTAGTCAGGCGAATGTTGAGTTTGCGATAAAATTACCGGGAAAAGAATCTGAAAAGGAAATTTGGCTGCCTATAGATTCTAAATTTCCAATAGAAGATTACGACAGGCTTATCGATGCTTTTGAGAAAGGAGATAAAACGGAAATAGAAAATTCGCAGAAATTTCTAATAAAGAGAATAGAACATTTTGCCAAAGAGATAAGCGAAAAATATATTGACCCTCCTCACACAACCGATTTTGGCATAATGTTTTTGCCCGTTGAAAGTTTATATGCCGAAGTGTTAAGGCATCCAGGTTTATTTGAAATATTACAAAGAAAATACAAAATAACAGTTACTGGACCGACAACTTTATCGGCATTGTTAAACAGCTTACAAATGGGATTCAGAACGCTCGCCGTTCAAAAAAGAAGTAGCGAAGTTTGGGACGTATTGAAAGCTGTGAAATTTGAATTTAAAGAGTTTTCAGGTGTTTTATCAAAAGTACATAAACAGCTGAATACCGCCTCTGGCACGCTTGAAACATTACGAACAACAAGAACAAATGTGATGGAACGAAAACTTAAAGATGTTGAAACTTTTACTGCAATCGAATCAAAAGAAATATTGGAATTGCCTGATAATAATACAGATGAACACGATATATAGCAAATGAAAAAACAGATATTTTATATATTATTATTGACTTCCATTTTTGGTTTTTCTCAGGAAAACCGGAAGGTTAAAGCCGATATTGATACAACTAATATCAGAATTGGTGAGCAATTCGGATATAAAATTATCGTAGAAGATACTTTAAATGTTATTATATCAAAACTCGAAGATTTAGTTGGTTTGGAAATTATTTCTGAAGATAAAATAGACACAATTAAAAATCAGTTGATAAAAAAATATATATTAACTGGTTTTGATAGCGGTGCTTATTACATCCCTCAACAGCAAATTTTTATCAAAAATAAATTATACTTAACGGATTCTTTATTAATAAACATAGCTACTTTAGTAGTTGACACCACCAAGCAAAAAATGTTTCCTATCAAGGCAATCAAGGGCGATACTTATCGGTTTGATGACGCAAGACCTTACTTTTGGTGGATTTTAATCGGTTTAGCAATTGTTGGTGTTGCCTTGTATTTTGTGTTTAGAAAAAAGAAAATAGTGAAAGAAAAAGTTGTAGTTCCGTTGACGCCTCCTTATGAAGAGGCAATAAATAAGCTGCATCAATTAGATAAAAAATTGTTGTGGCAAAACAATAAAGTAAAAGAATATTACAGCGAGCTTACCGAAATTGTAAGAAATTATATTGAGCGTGAATTAGAAATTCCGGCATTAGAGTCCACAACCGATGAGTTAGTAAAAATATTGATTGATTCTAACAATTCCGAATCAATATCTACATCTAAAGAAACAATTAAAAAACTAAAATATTTACTCACAGAAGCTGATTTGGTGAAGTTTGCAAAATCAAAACCTCTATCAGGAGAGATTGAAATGAACAGAAAAGACACAGAAGAAATAGTAAATAATTTAAGCCCAAAACCGATTACAGAAAATGATGAATTGGAATAACTTTGAGTTTCATAGTCCAGAATTTTTTTGGCTGTTTTTGCTAATTCCGTTAGTAATAACTTGGTATTTTTTGGTGCGTAAAAAAAACACGGCAACTTTGACTATCCCAAATATAAAAGGTTTTAAAGCGGATAAATCTATTTTACCAAAATTAAAACCTGTATTAAATTTATTGAGATTGCTCGCATTTTCTATCTTGATTATTGCACTGGCAAGACCGAGAAACGTAGCCGTTAGCAAAAGGACAAAAACCAATAGAGGTATTGATATTGTGATGGCAATTGATGTTTCTGCAAGTATGTTGGCAAAAGATTTAAAGCCAAACAGATTAGAGGCATTAAAAAAAGTAGCCATAGAATTTGTAAACAAGCGCCCGAATGACAGAATAGGAATTGTAGTTTATGCCGGCGAAAGTTTTACTCAAACACCAATTACCAGCGATAAAGGAATTGTAAAAAGGATTATTTCAGAAATTAAATGGGGTTATTTGGAAGACGGAACTGCGATAGGAATGGGACTCGGCTCTGCAGTGAATAGGCTAAAGGAAAGTAAGGCTAAAAGTAAAGTTATTATTTTACTTACTGATGGCGTTAACAACTCTGGTTTTATAGACCCAAAGACGGCAACAGAGTTGGCAAAAGAACTGGAAATCAAAGTATATACAATCGCTATTGGAACTAATGGAATGGCAGATTTTCCTTGGGGCAAAGATGGAAAAGGTAGATTGTTATTTAGAATGCAACAAGTAGAAATAGACGAAAATTTATTAAGATATATTGCAAAAGAAACGAATGGCAAACACTTTAGAGCTACAAATAACACAAAACTTAAAGCAATTTATGATGAAATAAATAAACTGGAAAGAACAAAAATAGAAGAATTCAAATATTACAATTATACTGAGAAATATCGGTTGCTGGTATTAATAGCTTTAGGATTATTAATCTTAGAATATCTGCTAAAAAACACACTTTTTAGGAGTTTTATATAATGCTTAAAATTAAACAAAACCTAAAATAATGTATCAAATAGAAGACCCGACATATTTTTATTATTTCACAATTATTCCGGTAATAATTGTCTTTTCTTTATTGACTTTTTGGTGGAAAAAAAAAGTTCAAAAGAAATTTACCAGCCATCTTTTACTAGAAAAATTAGCACCAGACAAGTCAATCTTTAAGCCAATACTTAAATTTTGCTTTCTTTTGATAGGACTTAGTTTTTTAATAATTTCGCTGATAAATCCTAAAATGGGAACAAAGTTAAAAACCGTAAAACGTGAGGGTGTAGATGTTGTTTTTGCATTAGATGTTTCAAAAAGTATGCTGGCGGAGGATATCGCTCCGAATCGCTTGGAAAAAGCAAAACAAATTATCTCCAAAATAATTGACAAACTTGGTAGCGATAGAGTTGGAATTATCATTTACGCCGGTAATTCCTATCCTTTATTGCCAATAACTACGGATCACGCAGCAGCAAAAATGTTCTTGCAAAACGCAAATCCAGATTTAGTTTCCAGTCAAGGAACTGCCATTAGCGAAGCGTTAGATTTGGCAAAAACGTATTATAATAAAGATGAGCAAACGAATCGTTTTTTAATTATTATCTCCGACGGAGAAGACCATCAAGAGGAAACGAAGCAGGTTGCTCAAGATATTGCCAACGATGGAGTTAAGGTTTATACTATTGGCGTTGGAACGGAAGCTGGCGGGCGAATACCCGTAAAAATAAACAACTCTTTTATTGGCTATAAAAAAAACAGAAGAGGAGAAACTATCATTACAAGAAGGAGACCTGAAATTCTGCAAGGTATTGCAGACGCCGCCAACGGAAAATATATTGACGGGAACAAAACTAAAAACCCCGTAGATTTTATAGAAGAAGTAATTACAAATGCTCAAAAAAGTGAATTTGAAACAAAACAATTTTCTGATTATAAAGACCAGTTTCAATGGTTCGTTGGATTAGGAATTATATTCTTGTTAATTGACGTATTTTTTCTGGATAAAAAAACAAAATGGGTTAAAAAAATTGATTTGTTTAATGAAAAATAAAAGGTGTTTTTAGGAAGAGAAAAAACGAAAGTGAAAAACTAAAAGTTAAAAGTCTGCAACGGTCAGAAACTTTTAACTTCCTTTCCAACAACTCAACTCAAAATTCATTAATATTAAAAACGGAACAATATTTGAGGTGTGCAAAACGTAACCAAAATATAAAGATGAAACATCCATGGCAAGTGTTTTGTCACCCAAGTGAATGACTTTTGAGTAAGCAATAGTGATTACAAACAGAAAAAATAGTACATTTGGATTTCTAAAAAAGAAATATATGTAGCATAATTTAAAAGGTCGATTTTTACTGGAGGTTGAAATATCCATAAAACTATGGAAACCCTGAAAATGAAACTGACAACAAACGTTAAGCACCCAAGAGTATCGCCATAGAGCATGAATATGAAATTTTAATTTTCTTAACGTATTTGCTACTTATTAAATAGTTGAGGATACTAAATATCCCATAAGTGGGCAAGGGTTTTTCTATTCAAAAATTAAATAAAAACACTGATAACCCTTGTAAATAAAGGGAAACAGCAATAAAAGATAAAGACATATGAAAAAAATACTTACAATAATTACAATTATGCTTTCTATATTGTCATGTGTAGATGCAAAAAAATCATTTGTATTAGTTGAGTCTGTTGGTAAAACAAACAAAATTCTTGTCGTAATAGAAAATAGTCAATGGCAAGGTGTTGTCGGTGATGAATTAAGAAATTTTATAGGAGAACACATAGAGGGATTGCCTCAGCCAGAAACTGTTTTCTCTGTGGCTCAAGTTGCACCAAGTAGCTTTGGGAGCATGTTGAAAGCAAGTAGAAATGTATTAATAGTTAAAAAATATACTGAAGAAAAGTTTTATGTAAAAAAAGATATTTATGCCTCTCCGCAAACAATTATTTATGTTACATCAAAAGATAAAAAAGGATTAATAAAGCAATTAAAAAAACACAGTAAAGAAATTATAAAAACCTTTAAAGATGCAGATATTAAAGTTCTTCAAAGGCTTTTTAGTAAGGAAAAAATGGATAATTCAAAATACAAGACACTTCAACGCTTAGGAATATCATTAATAATACCAAAAAAATTTAAGACAGTTGATGATACAGGAGAATTCTTATGGCTACGTCAGCACCTGCTAAGTGGGATTGCCAGAGGCGACGGAACAAACAATATATTAATTTATTCTGCTCCACTATTAGACGAAAATGATGTCCCAAAAAATATTCTTTCTATACGAGATACTATTGGGAAAAAATATATTCCGGGTTCAAAACAAGGTATGTATATGATTACTGAAGCCGCATATACGCCTGTGATAAATGACACCGAAATATCCAGTAAAAAGGCATTTGAAACTCGTGGAAAGTGGGAAGTTAAAAATGATTTTATGGCCGGTCCTTTCTTAAATTACACGATTATTGATAAAGAAAACGACAGATTGCTCATCTTTGAAGGGTTTACCTACGCACCGTCCATTAATAAAAGAGAATTTATTTTTGAGTTAGAAGCAATTGCAAAATCACTTAAAATTCATTAAAAATATTTTTTTGAATTAAGATTATTCCTTTTTGTACAACATTGGATTTAGCTCATTATCATTGTACATTTTCATCTGTTTATATACTTTCATATATTTATCTCCCGTCTCAAAATCTTGCATTAGCTCGGAAATTGACATTGTTAAATCCTCTCGTTGTTCAAGTAAAACAGCTAACTTTTTCTGACATTTATTTCTGTGTTTATCAGAAGCAGAAATTCTTGTTGCTTCTTCTTTCATATGATAAATTTTCAAAGCCAAAATAGATAACCTATCTATTGCCCAAGCTGGACTTTCCGTGTTTATTTTTGCTCCTTTTTTTGCAACTACATTCTTATAGATGTTCAAAAAATATTTATCAATATATTCAACCACATCGGTTCTATCTTGGTTAGAAGCATCAATTCTACGCTTTAGAGCCAGTGCTTCTATAGGGTTGATGCTTGGCAAACGGATAATATCTTCACAGTGCCATTGGACAGTATCTATCCAACATTTTGTGTATAATAATTGTTGAATTGACGAACCTTTATGCGGATTTCTAAACGACTGATTTACATCGTCAATAAAATGGTATCCTTCTACTACTGTATCAAAAAGTGTATTGTAATCTTCTATTTTCATTGCGTTTTTTTAGATAAATTTACGTTCTATTATGGTCATAAAGCGTTCTTCATATTCTTCTTGCTTGTCCCAATTATAATCTGGTTTTACCTTATTTTTGATAAACTTTTTAGCCTCTTTTTCTGTCTTAAAGGTGTTAATCTGAGATACAACTCTATTAAAATCCTCTTGACTTCCCTTAAAAAGGTTTTTTACAAAAGCAATTCTGTCGTTTAAACCTATCTGTAAATTTTGCTTTAGATGATCATTTAAAGATTTCTTGTCAACTGATTTTCCAAATAAATCCGCTGCAACATCTATAGGAATTGTATCTTCTAATTCTTCATCAAGCGTTATTATTTTCTTTTCATCGTCATTTTTTATGTCATCTTTAGAAAAATCATCATCAGAAATCATCATTTCTTCCAGTTCATCAAAAGGCTGTTCAATGATTTTTTCAGTATTTTCAATCTTGCTTCTTTTATCTTGGCTCTTGTTTATTTTTTCTGCAACCTCTATTTTTTCTATCAGCTCTTCTTTTGTCTCCGTAGCATTGGGCGTTGTGTTTATATATTCCTCTACATAGGCTAAAACAGCCAGCTTCTCGTAAATTTCGTAGGCTTTCTGTTTTAGCACAAGTACATCTTCTTTGTTTTTTAGTTGCAAAACACTGTGTGCTAAACTAATTAAATCTGTTTCTAATTTCTTGTGCATAAGTCGATAATTTAATTGATATTTGACTCTTCCTTTTTTTAATAAATTTGTACGGATTAATAACAGTACTGTTTAGTAAAAAATAAAACCCTAAAACTACAAAATGTTTCTCGAAAATACAGTAAATAATACAGAACAATTTGGTTGGATTGAAGTTATTTGTGATTCGATGTTTTCTGGAAAAACCGAAAAGCTAATCAGACGACTCAAACGTGCCCAATTTGCTAAGCAACGTGTAGAAATTTTTAAACCAATTATTGACACTCGTTATGACGATAAAATGGTAGTTTCTCACGACTCAAATCAAATTCGTTCTACGCCAGTTCCTGCATCTTCTAATATTCCCTTATTAGCAAATGATATAGATGTTGTTGGTATTGATGAAGCTCATTTTTTTGATGACGAAATTGTAACTGTCTGTAACGACCTCGCTAACAGAGGTATAAGAGTGATTGTAGCCGGGCTAGATAGGGATTTTAAAGGAAAGCCTTTTGGACAAATGCCCGCACTGATGGCAACCGCCGAGTATGTTACAAAAGTACACGCAGTTTGTACGCATACAGGAAATTTAGCACATTATAGCTTTAGAAAAACAAATAATGATGATTTAATTTTATTGGGCGAAGTGCAACAATATGAACCTCTAAGCAGAGCCGCGTACTACAAAGCTGTGAGAAAAACTAAAAGTGAAAAGTATTCAGCATTCAGTGGTTAGTTAAACAGTTACACAATTCAACAATTACACAATCAACTTATGGCTTTTGGCTGATAAACTAACAGCTAATTAAACAAATTTTAAATATGAATAATCATATCACTATTTTAGAGATTGACATAAATGCCATTAATCATAATCTGAAATATTTTAAAAATAAACTTCACCTAAAAACTAAAATTATGGTGGTTGTAAAATCCTTCGGTTACGGAAGCGACTCTACAGAAATTGCTAAGTTTTTAGAAAATAAAGTAGATTATTTTGCCGTAGCCTATACAGATGAAGGAACAAAACTAAGAAACGCTGGTATAACAATTCCTATTTTAGTTTTGCATCCTCAAATTCAGAATCTAGAGATAATTGTTGAAAATCACTTAGAACCAAATTTATATAATTCTAAAATTTTAGACACTTTCTTAGAAATAGCAGACAAAAAACAACTGCCTAATTACCCTATCCATCTCAAATTTAATACTGGTTTAAATAGGATTGGTTTCAAGTTTAATGATGTGCCAATTATTCTAACAAAAATAAAAAAATCAAACAACACATATGTCGCCTCCATATTTTCTCATCTCGCAGCAAGTGAGGATATAGCCGAAAAAGAATTTACTGCAAATCAGATAAATACTTTTGTATTAATAGCAAAACAAATGTGTACGTATTTAGAAAACAAACCTATAATTCATATTTTAAATACTTCTGGAATTATTAATTATCCACAAGCACAATTTGATATGGTTCGTCTTGGCATCGGTTTATACGGTTTTGGAAACGATGAAAAGGAAACTAAAAAACTTAAAAATGTTACTTCTCTAAAATCTATTATTTCTCAAATTAATTTAATTGAAATTGGTAAATCTGTAAGTTACAACAGAGCATTTATCGCAAAAAAGCCTATAAAAACCGCAACAATTCCAATTGGTCATACAGATGGAATTTCAAGAAAATTAGGAAATGGCGTTGGATTTGTTCTGGTAGGTGACAAAAAAGCCCCAATAATTGGAAATGTGTGTATGGATATGATTATGATTGATATTACTACTATTGATTGTAATGAAGGCGATGAAGTCATTATATTTGATAATCAAAAAATGGTGGAAGAAATTGCCATAAAGACAGAGACTATACCTTATGAAATTTTGACCAACATTTCTCAAAGAGTTAAAAGATTGCTTATATTTGTTGCCGATTAGATACAATAAATGAAGTTAAAATTTCTAATATCAATGATAATAGCATCACTTGTTTTGGCAAATTGTGGTGCAAAAAAAACGGTTGTAAAATCTACTTCAATGGAAAATCTTCCTTCTGTAAAACAAAATCCTCACGTAAATAAACTAAAAAAAAATAGCTCAAACCTAAATAAATACACTTTATATTATATAAAAAAGTACGCACCTTTGGCGGTAAATCAAATGCACCAACACGATATTCCTGCAAGTATTACGCTGGCTCAAGGGATTTTAGAATCTAGTAACGGACGAAGCCAATTGGCATCAAAATCTAACAATCATTTTGGTATAAAATGTCATAAAGGGTGGAAAGGAAAACGTGTTTTTCATGATGATGACAAGAAGCAAGAATGTTTTAGAAAATATCTCTACGTAATAAATTCTTATAATGACCATTCGGTTTTTTTGACAACGAGAAAAAGGTATGCCAGTTTGTTTAAATTAAAAAAAACAAATTATAAAGGTTGGGCAAAAGGTCTAAAAAAAGCGGGCTATGCAACCGACAAAAAATACTCGAAAAAACTGATTAAAATAATAACAGATTACAAACTATACAAGTTTGATAAAATTAGAAAAAAAGACTTGAAAAGAAGCAGATTTACTGTTAAAAAAGTAGAAAACATCACAAAGAAAACCGCTCTAAATTATCATGAAGTAAAGAAAGGAGAAACACTGTACTCTATTGCAAAAAAAAACAATATAACGGTAGAAAGTCTGAAAAAAATTAACAAATTAAGAGATAATACAATTAGTGTCGGACAGCGTCTGTTGTTGCGGTAAATAATTTAGTAATTTAAATAGCTTCAAACAATTTTCCAGAGGAAGGCTTTAAAGCTCCTTTTAACTCCATTTGTAGCAAAATCGGAGCCAATCTGTAAACTGGAATTGTGCATTTCAGGGCGATAATATCTAACGCTTGCTTTCCGTTTTTAAAAAGATAATCATATATTTTTTGCTCATCTTCATTTAGTTCTATAAATAATTTCTGCTGTCTATGCACGAAATTATGCCGTTTCTTTTCTAAGTCCCAATTCAACATTTTGGCAATATCTTCAGCCGAAGTTAGCAAAGCAGCTTTGTTGTTTTTTATCAGAGAATTACATCCTTTACTATACAAATCTGTGTTTCTACCCGCAACAGCAAACACGTCTCTACTATAAGAATTTGCAATATCAGCTGTAACTAAAGAGCCTCCTTTTTCTGCCGATTCGATAATAATTGTAGCTTCAGAGATTCCTGCCACAATCCTATTTCGTTTTAAAAAATTTTCTCTCAACGGGCTTTCATCGTGCCAAAAATCGGTTATAAAACCTCCATTTTCATTTAACTGATTGATATATTTTTTGTGTGCTTTTGGATAAATTTGATTAAATCCGTGTGCCAAAACTGCAATAGTTTGCAAATTATTTTTTATAGCTGATTTATGTGCAGAAATATCAACTCCATAGGCAAAACCACTTACAATAATTGGGTTGTAATGGCTTAGTTCTATAATTAATTTATCGCAAAACTCTTTTCCGTAAGAGGTGATATTTCTAGTGCCAACAACACTGATGATTCTCTCGTTTTTAAAATCAATTTTACCATCTTTGAACAACAGAATAGGTCCGTCAATGCAATGTAGCAAATTCTTCGGGTAATCATCATTCAGGAAATACGAAACTTTAATTTTATTTTTTATAATATATTCCAGTTCATTTTCTGCCAATTTATGGTTTGTTTTATCAAATAATTGGTTAGTAATATTAGTTCCTATTCCATTTATTTTCAGAAGATTAGAAGGGTTTTCTTTAAAAATTTGCTCTACATCACCTGTGGTAACAATTAGTTTTTTAGCTAAAATATCGCCAATAAGTTTTGTTTTTTGCAACCGTAAAATAGCAAGAGTTTTTTCTTTATTCATCTTTTTTATAATCTTGTCGTCTTGTCTCTTGCTCTGTATTAATTCCTGATTTCTGCCCTAATACGCATCTTTTATCCAATTATACGGCTTGCGTTTTACCCACAATCCTCTTGTAAAATCTGGAAAATCTTGTGGTTCTCCGTTATTTTCTATTGATAATTCTGAAAGCGGTGTAATCGCACTCCAAGCAGCAGCGTCGTAAGCGTCTAACGGCGGAGCTATATTTTGTTTTGCAGACTCTACAAATGCGTTAATCACGAAGAAATCCATTCCTCCATGCCCGGCTCCTGTTGCCAATTCGCCATATTTCTTCCAAAGTGGATGGTCATATTTTTTTAACCATTCATCAGCCTTGTCCCAACGATGTGGCTCAGATTTTCCTTCTATATATATTCTGTTTCCGTCAACTTCCCAAAGTCCGTTAGCTCCCTGAACTCTAAATCCTAATGAATATGGTCTTGGTAAATTACAATCGTGTGTTACAATTATTGTTTCTCCGTTTGTTGTTTCAATTGTTGAGGTAATTACATCTCCTTGTTTAAATTTTAATTTTGCATTTGGATGATCTTTCCCTCCATTTTCTACTATATAGTTGTGCAAACCAATTCCTTTTGTTGCGTTTGAAGTTAAAGACATAAAACGATTTCCTCTATTTACATTGCACATTGTTGCGATTGGACCAACTCCGTGAGTCGGGTAAACATCCGCATTTCTCAATAATGAATGCTGTGTTCTCCAAGATGATTCAGAAATCCCTTTATCGCCAAATTCTACTCCTTTTCCGTAGGCAGCTTTTCCATTGTTGAATTTTACAAAACGTAAATCGTGCTGATAGCCGCATCTAAAATGTACCAATTCGCCAAAAACATTTTGTTTTACCATATTTAAAACTGCCATAATGTCTCTTCGGTAATTTACATTTTCAAGAATCATCATATGCGTTCCTGTTTGCTCGTGCGTATTTACCAAATCCCAACATTCCTCCAAAGTATTGGCAGCAGAAACTTCTAATCCAGTATATTTTCCCGCAAGCATAGAGTCTTTTGCCATACGTGTATGCCACAACCAAGGTGTGGAAATAATAACCGCATCTACGTCTTTTAGGTCTAATAAATTCCTGTAATCGTAGTCACCATTTCCAAATACTTTTGGTTTTTTCTTTTTATGTTTTGCGATAGCCTCCAAAGAAATTTTAATTCTTGCTGGGTCAATATCGCAAATAGCAGTTACTAAAACATCGTCTCTTTGCAGTACATTATTTAGGTGATTAGTTCCTCTCAACCCTACTCCAATCATTCCCACTCGTAATTTTTCTGCTCCTTTTGTCGCCCCAAAAGATAAACTTGGCGACATCGCAATTCCTGTGCCGATAATGGCTGACTTTTTGATAAAATCTCTTCTTGAATTCATATTTATTTAAGTTATTGTTGATTAATCATTTTTTATTATCTTCTTTTCAAAAATATAAATAAATCCCAATATATTTAATGGAAAAAATGTATATCTCTAAATAAGGTTGACTGTTTTTAACATTAATTTTTCTTTCATAATTGGTCAATTAGGATTTAGAGACCTTATTTTGGTTTGGTAAATTTAACACATATTTTTCAAACTCAACTGGACTCATTTTTAATGGTCTAAATCCAATCTCTCGGACTTCCTAAAATCTCCAATAATTTTTCTTCTTCCGAATTTTCTTTTGGATAATAGTTGTATTTCCATTGAACAGTAGGAGGTAAACTCATTAAAATACTTTCTATACGCCCGTTGGTTTTTAGTCCAAAAAGAGTTCCTCTGTCGTGTATCAAATTAAACTCTACATAGCGTCCACGACGAATTTCTTGCCAATTTTTATGCTCCTCAGCAAATTTAATTTCTTTTCTTTTCTCAACAATTGGAATGTAACTTTCCAAAAAACTATTTCCTATTTCAGTAACAAAATTAAATCTATCTTGCATAGAAAACTCGTCCGTTTCTTTTAAATAATCAAAGAATAACCCGCCCAATCCACGAGCTTCATTTCTATGAGAATTCCAAAAATATTTATCACAGGATTTTTTAAACTTTGGATAAAATTCTAAATTATGTTTATCACAGGCATTTTTACAAACTGTATGAAAGTGAACTGCATCTTCATCAAATAAATAATAAGGTGTTAAATCTTGACCTCCGCCAAACCATTGTGTAATGATATTTTCGTTTGCGTTATACATTTCAAAATAACGCCAGTTAGCGTGTACTGTTGGCACAAATGGGTTTTTAGGATGTAATACTAAACTCAATCCACAGGCAAAAAAATTACCGTGTTCTACTCCAAATTGTTTTCGTAATACTTCTGGCAATTCTCCATTTACCGCAGAAATATTTACGCCACCTTTTTCAAAGATGTTTCCGTTTTCAATCACTCGAGTTTTTCCACCACCACCTTCTTTACGTTTCCATAAATCTTCTTTAAATATTGCTCTTCTATCTACAGCTTCTAATTTTGATGTAATAATATCTTGTAATTCTTGTATATATTGATAAAATTGCTCTTTCATTGATTGCTTTTTTCTATCTAATAGGAAGGACTTTTGTATTCCTTAACAGCGTTGACAAACGCCTCTGCATTTTCTAATGGAATATTTGGTAAAATTCCGTGTCCTAAATTCACAATATATTTATCTTTGCCGAATTCATTTATCATTTGATGCACCATTTTCTTGATTTCCGATGGAGGAGATAACAATCTGGACGGGTCAAAATTTCCTTGCAGCGTAATATTTCCTCCTGATAAATAACGAGCATTTCGTGCAGAGCAAGTCCAGTCTATTCCTAAAGCAGATGCGTTAGATTTCGCCATTTCTCCCAACGCAAACCAACAGCCTTTTCCAAAAGTAATTACTGGGATTTCATCTTTTAATGCCTCTATAATTTGATTGATATATAGCCAAGAAAACTCCTGATAATCCGTTGGAGATAACATTCCTCCCCAAGAATCAAAAATCTGAACAGCATTTACTCCCGCAACAATTTTAGCCTTCAAATAAGCGATAGTTGTATTAGTTATTTTTTGTAATAATTGATGTGCAGCCGCAGGATTTGTAAAGCAAAATTCTTTTGCTTTATCAAAATTTTTGGAGCCTTGACCTTGTACACAGTAGCATAAAATTGTCCATGGAGAACCTGCAAAACCAATCAACGGAATTTTGTTATTTAATTTTTCTTTGGTTGCTTTAATCGCATCCATCACATAGCCCAATTCTTCCTGAACATCTGGAATAATTACGTTGTCCACTCCCTTTTGATTGCGAATAGGATTTGGCAAATACGGTCCAAAATTGGGTTTCATTTCCACCTCAATATTCATGGCTTGTGGAATTACCAAAATATCAGAAAATAAAATAGCTGCGTCCATTCCAAACCTACGAATTGGTTGAACCGTTATTTCTGATGCTAATTCTGGAGTTCTACATCGGGTAAAAAAATCGTATTTCTTACGGATTTCCATAAATTCTGGTAAATAACGCCCCGCTTGACGCATCATCCAAACTGGCGGACGGCTTACAGTTTCTCCTTTTAATGCTCTTAAAAATAAATCGTTTTTAATCATATAGTGAGATTATTTCCAACTTTAAATGAAAATTCTGGCGTGTATTTTCTACCTCTTATTGTAAGAACCAAACTTTCGTCACCCATAAATGTTCTAATCAGACTTGAAGCATAAGCGAAATATAGATGTTGCATCTCAGAATTACCAATTATCGCCTGTTCTAAATTCGGAAATTTTTTCAACATCCAGAATAAAACTGCCCCACTTCCAACAAAAAGCTCAATGTAAGTGAATGGATTATCTGAAATATTTACAGGTAGTTGCTTTTCAATCTGTTGAATTAATTGAGTTTTTCCTCCTGCCCATTTTAAAAAAGGTTTTACTGCCATTAAATTTATACTTTACAATATCAAATATTATCTCACAAAGGTATAAAATTCAGTTGTTGAATTCAATTTATTTATATAACATTCTGAATTTTGGAAACATATCAAAATAATGAAGTCTGTTGATTTTCCTCGCTGGATGCAATATCTCCTTCTTTTGTTTGTAGAAAATTTAGCCGATGTTCTGTTTTAATCTCCCCCATTATTATTCAAACGGTCTAATATCATTTGATAATAATCTTTGTGCAATTCACAACTAATAAAGTTCCTTCTTAGTAATTTACATAAATTAAGTTCCGAACCACTACCGCCAAATAAAATAAACACATCGTCATTTTCTTTGGTGCAAGATTTGATGAGCATTTCCACTAACCCAAGCGGTATTTGGCAAGCGTGAAAAGTTTTATCTTTACTAACATTTTTAACTAAATCAAAATAAAACCAACTATACGGTATTCGCCCCTTATGACCTTCTGCTATTCTTTGTTTAATACGTTTATCATTTGGATTGTGCCAAGGTATATTGATAGAAGATTTTACTGTCCTTGCTGCGTTGTTTTTTTATGGCTCGTATAAACATGGGGCAAAGATAGTATAATTATACATACAACACAACCGTACTACACTACAAACAAAAACTCAAAAAATAATACTTGTTAATCAGGAGGTTAGCTGTAAATATCTTAAAATATAGACTTTTTTAAATAAAAATAGCCAAGTTGGGTTAAAGATGGTAAAGGAAAATTACCACGATTTGAATATAAATTGGCTACTGTTTGATGAGGGAGAAATGCTTTTATCTTCTGATAACACAGCAAAAAGAACATCAGAAGTATATAGATGTACTCGAAGAAAACAGAGAGTTGAACAAAAAAATGAATTTGTTAAGAGAAAGTAATGAGAGATAAAAAAACCTGATAACTATATTTCTGTTTAATACAGAATTGGAGAGGACGTTAAAAGAGAGTGGTCAGTTTTCAGTGGGCAGTTAGATACTGAAAACGGAGTACTGAATACTGACAACCAATTCGTAATTCAAAAATTATCTTAGTTTTTGGCTCTATTCTCTTTGCTCTATTATCACTAATAAGAGATAGGAGAAACTTCAGAATTAACTAATGTCGGCTGATGTTCACCACTAAGAGTAAGAATAAATACCCCATTTTTTTTGGCAGATTCAAGCACCTTGTCTGCACCAGTAAACCCTGCAATGGCAACATAGAATTTCTTATCAATAGATTTGTATTTAGTTGATTTTTTCAATTTAACAATATCATCATAAATTAATCTTGGGATATGTGAATATCCAATATTAGTTTTTACGGAAACGAGCATAACAGCCTTGTCATTTTCAAGAATAATATCATACTCTTTTCCGTCAATATCTATATTTCTAACAATAGTATCAAAGGTCATACCGCCAACGCTTACATTTGATTTCAAGCCTCGATAAAAATATTCCTCTGAAATGTTAGCTACTTTTTTTGTATAAAAACCTAAGCGTTTAGATGTTTTACTAAGAGCATAGTCTGTTTCTGCAAGGATTTCTCTCATCTTCTTAAAATCTTCATCTGCACGTTTTTCCGCAATTTTTCTGTTGTACTCTGTTTCTTTACGAATTTGAGCAGTTTCCTCCTCAATCTTAGCAACTTTTTGTGTTGTCTCTGACTCAATTTTCCTTCGGGTGTCTTCCGACTCTTTGCGAATGTCTTCCGACTCTTTGCGAATTTGAGCAATTTCCCGTGTTGTTTCCGTTTCAATCTTAGCAACCCTTTGCGTCGTTAGTTCAAACAACTCTTTAATTTCTTCTGCTATGGTCATAATTTACACTATAAGTTTTTACAAAAGTACATAATATCACCGACATACACAAGGCTGGTTTTTGATACATTGTTTAGGTAGATTCAACCCACAAATGCAACTTTTTGGTTTACAAATTTATAAAATATATTTTTAGGATTATCATAATTTAGATTTTTTCTTGGTCTTCGGTTAATTTTATGTTGTATAGCTTTGATTTCTTGCTCACTATATATATTGAATATTGATTTTTTAGTATGTATTTCAAAATATTGATACTACAGCGCTATTATAATTTGAGGATTTTCTAAAAAATATTCTTTCTATTTTGATTTTCTTTTTCAATGTTTGTTTGTCTGCTTCTCTAGATTGGATTATGCGTACAATATCTATTCCCTTTGTAACTTAACTGAAAGCAAAAACTTGCACTTGGTAGTTGAATCTGTCTATTTTATTTAATACCCATCATTTTGACTGACGTTAGGGTTTGCATTAATTTCAGCACTTGGAATAGGAAATAAGATATGATGAGGTTTAGCATTAACACCTCTTTCAATGGCTTTTGATATGAATTTCCCATGACGAATTAAATCTTCTCTTCGCTTTCCCTCTGCAACAAATTCCCATCCTCTTTCATCTAAGATAATATCTCTGAGTACATCTTTGCTAGGAGCATCTGTCAAGGTAAGGTCGACTAAGTTTGCTCTATTTCTAACCTCATTAATGAGGTCTAAAGATTCTTGTGTTGGTCCATTTAATTCGTTCATCGCTTCCGCTCTAGAGAGTAGAATGTCGGAATATCTTATATACGGATTGTCAGATCCGGAACTGTTACTGACTTGATTATTGTCAAAGAACTTTAAACACCTACTATTATCTACCTCATTTCTTAGATTTACCAAATTCCCTTGAGCATTAAAATACTCCTGTATTATTGCCTGTAAACGTGCATCATTCAAGTCAAAGGAATTGACAAAAGCATCTCTCAAACGATACTGAGTAGCCCAATTGGCAAAGCCCGGCTTCCATTCAAATTCAGGTATATTGTTTGCTCTCCTAAACCCAGGAGGAAATGCACCATTTTGGTAACTAGAACCTTGCCCTGCTATATTTAACCTTGACCAAGAAATAATAAACTCTTTGTTTTCTTCATTCTCTATAAAAAACATTTCCCTAAAAGTAGGAAACAGTTCATAGTATCCCAAGTTAATTAACTGACTTGATGCGGAAACAACTTTTGCCCATTGCTTGGTTTGAAGATAAAACTTTGTCAATAACCCTAATGCCTGTCCTTTGTTTGCTCTTCCATATATAGATTCTTCTCCTGGGTTTGGTAAATTAATTATACTAGCCATTAAATCAGCTTCTATAAAAGACAATATCTCATCATCACTTGCTCTGGGTAAATTAGCCTCCTCCACAGCAAAATCCCCTGTAGTACGTAAAGGAACGGCTCCAAATAGATTGTAAAGTCGTACATAAGATGCTCCCCTAATATATCTTGCTTCTGCTGTAAACAGAGCTTTAGTGGAAGTGTCAATTTGATTTGCGTTTTCAATATTATCCAGTATAACATTAGCGTTGCGTATGGCTTGATATTTCGGGTTCCAATAATCTCCAACAATCCAACCTGTAGACGGATCCCAAGTAAAATTTATAAATAAAGACAGGGTTCTGTTTTCACCACCGCCTGTGTTAAATCCAATATCTGTGCATACTTCATTCATATTAACAATATTTTTGATGCTGTAACCGCTTTGCTTCTCTGAGGCATATGCGGAATACAGAACGGAAGTCATACCAGATTCAGTTTGTAGAACATTACCAACTGAAAACGCTCCGGGAGGTAGAAGTTCCAAATTATCTTGGCATCCAATAGTTGTTAAAAAAAGTACGGTTACAATAAAAGTTTTTTTGCGTATAATTAATTTTATATCTTCCATTTCTTAAGGTTTTTAATTTTACATTTAATTTAAAGAGTCAAGCCAAACTGTTTTTGAATTTAGAATTCAACATTAAGCCCCAATGAATAGGTTGTTGAGAAGGGATAGGTGTTGTAGTCTATCCTAAGGTTATTGTTTCCTACAGCATTTGCTGCGGGGTCAACGCCGGAATAATCTGTTATTGTAAACAGATTTTGTCCAGTAGCATATATCGTTAACCTATTAAAGAAGTTTAGTTTATCAACAGGAACATCATACGAGAGCTTAACTGATTGCAAACGAATATAAGAGGCATCTTCAACAGTATTTGTATTCACAGAAGTTTGTCCTTGTGCTGTTGGATTTACAAATGATGGGTATTTATTGGTTGGGTTATTGGGGGTCCATCTATTGAGGTATGGTTCTGCAAACCTGTTCCTCCTAAAGTTTATAGGAAAGTAATTGTCTACTAAATTATTGTTTAGTGTACTTATTCCTTCTGTGCCATCTATGAAGACGCTTAATCTTACATTTTTATACTTAAATGTGTTTGTCCATCCCCATGTATAGTCTGGAAATGGTTTGCCAATAATCGTTCTATCATCTCCATTAATTGTTAAATCACCATTTAAATCTCTGTATTTGGTGTCACCTGGTGCAACATTGTCTGTAGTCACGGAAAAATCATCGCCTGTCTGCCATACGCCATCTACAATATACCCATAATAAGAATTTAATGGGTCTCCTGGTCTGGTAATCGTTGCATCTCTTACAAACCCTAAGCCTCCTCTAATAATTTGCTCTACTTTTCCAATATCCAATACTTTGTTGGTAATTGTTGTTAGGTTAAAATTAGAATCCCAACTAAAATTATCATTTGAAATAATTCTTCCGTTCAGGCTAAACTCAAAGCCATAATTTTCCATGCTACCAATATTCTCTACTTGGGAACTGAATCCAGTATTGGACGGTTTGGGTACATTGAGCAACAAGTCCTCAGTTTTTCTGCTGTAATAATCTAAAGTACCGGTTAACCTATTATTGAATAATCCAAAATCTACGCCCACGTCCAATTGGTTGGCGGATTCCCATTTTAAATCGGGGTTTGGTATTCTTGAAGGAGAGATAGTGATAAAACGTTCGTCAGATAAAACCAAGGATCGTCCAGTATTAAAAGTCGCGAGAAACAAATAGTTGGCTATATTGGCATTACCGATGCTACCGTAACTGGCACGTAGCTTTAGTTCGGAGATGGTTTCGTCTTCCAAGAATGGTTCATTGTGTACCTTCCAAGCTATTGCAGCAGAAGGAAAGTATCCCCATTTATTTGAGGGACCAAATTTGGACGAGCCATCTGCCCTTATAGATGCCGTAAACAAATATTTATCATTCAAAGAATAATTTATCCTACCCAAGTATGATATAAATACTACTTCTGATTTACCACTACCTACCCCATTAAGTTCTGGATTTCCTCCTCCTATCGCGTTGGTGGTCAAATCGGGTAAGGAAAATCCTCTTGCACTTCCAACAAAGGAAGTGGTTCCGAAATATTCATAAGTAGTACCTAAAAGAGCATTTATATTGCTATCCTCAAAATTCTCGGTATAGCTTAATATTCCTTCTGTCAGGTAGTAATCTGTTCTTCCTGTAAGGATTGTGGCTATGCTTCCAGCTCCAGCACCTTCTATTGTTGTAGGATATATAAAAACATCCTTACGTGAATTGTTGACATCTGCACCTATTCTTGCTTTTACCGAAAGTGTTGGAAAAAGAAAATATTCCCCATAAGCATTACCAAATGTCTTAAAAGAGTTTGAAGTGGACTTTTCACCATTTAATAGTGCTACCGGATTATCTATTTGTGGACCTACAAAAGGAGATTGTTGTAAATTACCGTCAGCATCATAAACAGTAATTGTAGGGTCATAATTTATAGCAGAATAGACAGATCCGGCATTTTCGTTTATCCCTACACCGTTGGAAACAAAGTCATCAAAGATATAAGACAAATTAAGATTAATACCAAATGAATATTTCTTATCTTCCTTTAATTCTATATTTGCTCTAACATTATAACGTTTAATTCCGGATTCTCTAACTACACCGTCTTGATTAAAATAATTAAATGAAGTATAATAGCTGGCATTTTCTGAACCGCCTGATATAGCAATATTATGGTTCTGTATAGTAGCGTTTCGGTATAACTCTTCTTGCCAATCAGTCCCTAGCCCTTGTATTTCAGATACTCGCTGATTTTCACTTCCGCCCCCATCATCTATAATATCATTTAACACATCTCTATATTGAGCAGGGGACAGAAGTTCTATTTTATTGGCAACAGTCTGTACTCCTAAATAGCTGTGATAATTCACTTTCATTTTTCCTGCATTTCCGTTTTTGGTAGTTATCAAAACAACTCCATTAGATCCTCTAGCTCCATAAATAGCTGTAGAAGAGGCATCTTTTAATATTTGAATAGATTTTATGTCTTCAGGATTTAAAGAGTTTAAAGGGTTACGTGGATTTTGATTTCCAACAAAACCTGCTCCCGAGCCTGTAACTGGTGTCGAATTATTATATGGAACACCATCTATCACGTAAAGCGGATTGTTACCAGCGTCTATAGAACTTGCTCCGCGAATACTGATTGCCATCGCACTGCCAGGTTGTCCACTTTTTTGTGAAATTTGCACTCCTGCGACTCTTCCTTGTAAAGCCTGTTCTACAGAAACATTAGTTCCTGGAGTCAGGTCATCTGGTTTAATAGTAGAGATGGCACCTGTTAAATCTTTTTTAGCTACACTACCATATCCCACAAATACAATTTCACCCAAAGAACTTGTGTCTTCTATAAGTGTAATGGAAAACACGGTTTGCTGACCTACGGCTACTTCTTGAGTAACATAACCTAGATAAGAAACAACCAAAACAGCGTTTTCATCGGTAACTTTTAATGTAAATTTTCCATCAAAATCTGTGATAACACCATTGGCAGTACCTTTTTCTATGATATTAGTGCTCGGCAAAGGTTCTCCGTTTTTATCTTTAACGGTTCCTTTGATTTCTTTTTGTTGCTCAGTAATTAAAACAATCTTGTTTTTTCGTTTCACAATAACAGTTTCATTGTCAGTGAATTCAAAAGTGCAACCAATTGGAGATAACACTCTTTTTAGCAATTCCTTTGCTAGGATTATGCCCTTTTTTAATGTCACTTTAGGAGTACTAACAATCAAATCGTCGCTATAAACAAACTTATAATCAGCCTGTTGCTGAATAAGTTCAAAAATATTAGCTACTGATATTGTAATATCAGTGTCAATTTTAATCTTGGCATTTTGAGACAATATTTTACTTGGTGCAAAGCTAAAGGCTGTTGTAAAGCACAGAAATAAAGATGCTCTCATAATTATTTGTAATAGTTTTTCTCTTTTGAGAAGAAACTTGTTAGTAAATTTAATTTTCATAAACTTGCATAATTTTAGGTTAGTTAAATTTTTTGATTAATCTTAACTTTAAGGGAACGAAGTCTAAACTGTAGGAGGTAGCGACTTTGTTCCTTTCTTTTGTTTATTCTATTATCACGGTTTTGTTTTTTATTTGGAAACTTATTTCGTTCGTCATTTGTATATATGTTAATATTTGGTCAATCGTACTTTCTCTGTCCAGCACTCCTGTAAAAACTTTATTCTCTTTTTCTGAATCTTTAAAAATATAATCCGTATCATACCATCTCGACAATGTTTTCATAATTTCTTTCATAGACTTATGTTTAAAACTGAAGTATCCATTCTTCCAAGCAATTTCGTCAAACAGTTTATCTACTTTTCTGATAATAATGCCTTGCCTATTGGTATTGATAAGTGATTGCTCCGACGGTTTAAGAAATTTATGCTTAATACCATTGCTAACGGTTACTTTACCTTCAACTAATGTCGTGTAAATATTATCCTCATTTCTGTATGCTTTAATGTTAAACTCGGTGCCTAAAACTTCAATTTCTTGAGTTCTTGTTTTAACTTTAAAAGAATCTCCGTTGTGATTTATACTTTGAGATACATCAAAATAAGCTTCACCATAAACCAATTCAACATTTCGGGTTTGCCCTTCAATAAAATTGACCATATATTTAAGTTTGGAATCAGAATTTAGCCAAACTTTAGTCCCGTCTGACAGTTGTACAAAAAAATGACCGCCTCTCGGAATAGTTAAATAATTGTATTGTGGTATATTTTTTTTAGACACTTTAGTCTCATATACCAGTTTTTTGCCATTAGCCAACAGCCCTTTTAATTTTACACTTTTACCTTTCCCTAAAACTACTTCAGAACCATTTTCTAATGTTAATATAGCTTTATCTATTCCGGGTTCTATTTTTATATCAGCCTTAGCAGGCTCAATTTTAGTATTGATATTTTTGTTTTTTAGAAGAGAAAAATCATCAGAAATATACATATACCCAATTCCGATACCAATTACAAGTGCTGCTACATACTTGAATACTCTCTTAACTTTGTTTTTGTAAAAGATTCTTTTATCTCTTTTTATTCTCTTTAATATCTTTTCTTTTTCAACTTCTGTATCAAAATTGAGTATATTAATGTCTATTAAGTAATTAGTTTTTATAAATTCCTTGAATATCAGTTCGTTGCAATGTTTATTTATCCATTTTGTCAATTCAATCATCTCTACTATGGAGGCAGATTTAGAAAAATATTTGATTATTATTGTTTCTATTTTTTTGTTCAACATTTTTTAATAGTGCTTTTTGTATAAGACGTATCAAATTTGTATAATACTTACATTTTTATATATTTGTCCCAATATTTTAATATTTATTGAATTGAAAATAGATTTTTCAAACGACAAAATACTCAAAGGTGAACTCGAAAAAGGAAATCATCAAGCATTAGTTTTCTTGATGGATACTTACCACCATTTACTTTGTTTATACGTATATAGCCTATCAAATGATTATGAAGAATCACAGGATATTGTGCAAAACGTATTTATAAAATTATGGGAGAGAAGACGTAAAATACAATCTGTAAAATCCATAAAAAGTTTTTTGTATAAATCTGTCTATAATGAATTTATTGACCAATGGAGAAAAGATAAAAGAACATTGATAATTGAGAAAAAACATTTTGAAGGTTTGGCTCAAATAGTGAAAGATGAAGATGAGAATCTAATAAAGAAACAGATTGAATTGGTAAAACTTGAAATCCAAAAACTACCCCTTAAGTGTAAGAAAACTTTTATCTTAAGTAAACAAGAGGGATTAACAAATATTGAAATTGCTGATTTTATGAATGTTTCCATTAGAACCGTAGAAGCTCAAATGAACAAAGCATTTAGAGTGCTTCGTGAAAAACTAAAGGATAAGATTAATCTAATATTGTTTAATTGTTGAAGAAGAAACTGTAAACTCAACTCTGTCTGAATAGAAAAAAGTATTAAAGCAACCTCTACAATTAACATTTTGAAAATCAAATAATTAGTTGTAACTTTGAAATATGAATAAATACAAGACACTTAATACAACTTCTTTATTTTCAGAGGGTTATAGGCTTGAGAAACTTAGTAAACAAGGAGACCCATTAGAGCGATTGAATAAAGTGGTGGAATGGGAGTATTTTAGAGAAACAGTTGAGAAAATACACAAAAAGAGAATGGTTAATTCTGGTCCAAAACGATACGACCCTCTATTGATGTTCAAAATATTGATACTACAGCGCTATTATAATTTGAGTGATTGGTAAACATAAAATATGTATATGATTGATAATGAATGAGTTAACAAAAGAATGATTAAAATTACAAAAAACTAAAACCATTTCTAAAATTTTAATATTTTTGAAATAAGAAAGGATTCGCTTAAAAATCAATTAATAGAGGTTGCCTAATGTCAGTTTTGACTTATTAAATTTTACTCTTTCGCAAAATACAAATTTACCATTTCAATCACACTTTCTACTGTTGGTAATTTTGCGACTTTTACTTCGTCAAAGTGTTTTTTTGCTTCTTTGGCGGTACTTTCTCCTATACAAAAAGCAATCTTATCTGTCTTATTTTTCTGCACATAGCTCTCTACGGTTGATGGACTATAAAACAAAATTCCGTTTACATTATCATCAACTTTTGCGGGAGTATATCTTGTTTTGTAAGCCTCAACTTCGGTTGCTACAATTTCATTTTTATCTAAAATTGTAGGTAAAGTATCTAATCGTAAATCGCTACAAAAATAGGTTGCTTCTTCTCCTTTTATTTCTTTTGAAAGATATTCTGCCAGTTTTTGTGCGTTCTTTTCAGAGTGTTTTACAGCTCCTATTTTACTTTCAATCAGCCGTTTAGTTCTTCTGCCTACGCAATATATATTTTTAAATTTCAATTCATCAGAAGTAAAATTATACAAGATTGCTTCTACCCCATTTTTACTGGTGATGATAACGTTTTTTATTTCGTTTTTTATCACTTTGGGAGCAATCCTATTAAAATTAATTTTTATAAAATCGCTGTCTTTTATAGACATTGTTTCTGGCAATAATTTCTTTTGAATTTCAGATAATTTCTTGGTAGAATATATTGCAAATTCCTTTTTTATATCTTTATTTTCGTCTTCTGCCATCAATTCTTTGGCACCTCTATTTATCAGATAATCCGCACAATCTTTTGCCAAATAACGATGCCTTCCTACTTTTGCTGTTTTGCTGACAGATTTTTTTTTTGTCCCATTTATATTTAATAAAACGCCTTTAAAATTTATCTCTTCAGTTTTTGCATCAATATACGCCAAAGCACCAATAGGAGCCGTGCATCCGCCTTCCAAAAGGTTTAGAAATTCACGCTCAATTGTAGTGCAGATTTCAGTTTCTCTGTGATTCAATTGCTCGCAGGCATCTTTTATATAATCATCGCCTTCTAAAGCGGTAATCATAATTGCACCCTGTGCCGGAGAAGGAATCATCCACGATAGATTAATCGCTCCACTTGGACGAATACCGATACGTTCTAATCCTGCGGCGGCAAAAATAGCTCCATTCCAATTATTGTTTTCTAACTTTTCTAATCGGGTATTCACATTTCCTCGCAAATCGACAACTTTATGCGTCGGATATCTATTTAGCCACTGTGCTTTTCTTCGTAAACTTCCGGTAGCAATTACGCCGTTTGGTTGTCCGAAAAACTCTTCGTTACCTTTTAAAACCAATATATCGCTGTAATTAGCACGTTTTAAAACGGCAATTTGTATAATTCCTTGTGGTAAAATTGTGGGAACATCTTTTAAAGAATGCACTGCAATATCAATGTCGTCATTTAACATTGCAATATCTAAATTTTTGGTAAAAATTCCAGTAATTCCAAGTTTGTATAATGGCTTGTCTTGAACTAAATCTCCTGTTGATTTTATGGGAATTATGGAAGTTTTATATCCTAATTCCTCTAATTCTTTACGAACTTTATTTGCCTGCCACAGTGCTAATTTACTGTCTCGGGTTCCAATTCTAATAATCTTCTGCATTTACTTCTTCTAAATTAGCTCCAAAAACTTTATTTATTACATGAATACTTTGCGGTATAGATGTGTTTTCGTCCTTTAAATGTTTTACAAATTGGGTAGTTATTTTTTGTATAAATCTCGATGTGATTATTTCTGCTTGAATTTCGTCAAAAGACTTAATTTTTTTACGATGAAAAGCAATTTCATCTCGCTTAATAGTTTCTAATGACTGTTTTAACGCATTAATAGCCGGCGTAAATCTCCTGTGATTTAGCCATTCGTTAAAATCATCTTTATGAGTTTTTACAATTGCTTCGGCAGCCGGAATTTCTTTCTGACGAATTGTCAGTGTTTCATCAGTAATTTTGGATAATTCATCAACATTTATCAAAGTGATATTCTTTAAATCCTGAACTTCTTTTGATACATTTTCTGGTATTGATAAATCTAAAATAAGCAGTTTTTTGGTTGATGAAATACACTCTTTAGCAATGGTAGGTTTGTCTGCTCCCGTAGAAACAATTAGAACATCTGTTTTGTCTATCTCATTTAATAATTCTGTAAGTTTTGCATTTCTGATAGATGGATATTCTTTGATAAAATTTTCGGCTTTTTCTTCAGTTCGATTGATTAAACAAACGGATTTATTTTGAGTGTATTGAGCTAAATTCTGACAAGTATGTTTTCCTAGTTTACCCAAACCAAATACCAAAATGTTTTTTGAATTATATTCGGGTAAGTTTTTGATAATATATTGCACGGCAACATACGAAACCGAAGTAGTTCCGTAGCTTAACATAGTTTCGTTTTTTACACGTTTGCTCGCTTGCATCACATTATTTAATAATCTTTCAAAATAGGCATTGGTAGTTTTCAATTTTTTTGCCTGTTTAAAGGCTTGTCTCAACTGCCCAACAATTTCATAATCGCCAAGAATTTGGCTGTCCAATCCAGTTCCCACTCTAAACAGATGATTAATCGCTTCTTGATTTTTATAGACGTTTGAAACTTTGGCAAATTCTTCTACCGAGCCGTTAGAATACTCACATAACAGGCTGATTAATTTAAACGGATGTTCCGCAAAACCCGTAATTTCTGTCCTGTTGCACGTGGACAAAACAAAAACTCCTTCAATTCCTTTTTCTTTTGCGGCTATCAAAAGTGCTATCTGATTTTCTTTAGACAAAGAAAACTTACCTCTTATATGTGCATCGGCTTTTTTATAACTAATGCCGATATTGTATAAATTTATATGATTACTTTTTATACTCATTCAATATTCCTCAATAAAATTTATCAAAGGTATAAAGTTTGATTCGATAAAAATATCGCTAAAAGAACTTTTTATGTCGTTTTATGTTTTTTGATGGTTATTTGTGTAAAAACATATAAAAAAGTGTACTTTTGCAGTGAAATCAAACAGTTAACGAAACGTTATATAAAACCGTTCTAAATAAAATAAGTTTGTAATTTCAATAAAAATATGTCAAAAAGTATCGCAGAAAGTCCTTTTAAGGAAATAAATTTAGAAAATGATTTTATCCTATTGTATTTTAAGAATGATTGCGAAGAAACTCAACGTTTTGAAAGAGATATAGGTAGCAGTTTTATACAATTACATTTTTGTATCAGAGGGAATTCTAAATTCCATTTTAATAATGGTTCATATACTTTTGATGTTTTAGACAAGCACTCCATTTTATTGTATAATCCTCAACAGAAATTACCGATTAATTTAGAGATAAAGTCAAAAACTATATTGGTTTCTTTGTTGATTTCTATTGAAAAATTTCACTCGCTATTTTCTAAAGAAGCTAGTTATATTCCTTTTTTAAGTGAAGATAATATCAATAGAAAATACTATGACGATACGGTGATAAAATCTACGGTTTTGGTTGTTTTACAGCAGATTATCAATTCGACTATCAATAATTCTATTCGAGATTTGTACATCAAAGGAAAGATTTATGAATTATTGAGTTTGCATTTTCAAAAAAATGAGGATTTCGTAGGTGAATATTGCCCGTTTTTGGTTGATGAACAGAATGTTTTGAAAATCAAAAAGGCGAAGGATATTATTATTTCCCGTATGGTAGAACCGCCGAGTTTACAGGAAATTTCCAATGAAATTGGACTGAATTTAAAAAAATTAAAAGAAGGATTTAAGCAGATTTATGGCGACACTGTGTATGGTTTTTTATTCAATTATAAAATGGAACACGCTCGTAAATTATTGGAAAGTAATCAGCATAATGTAAATGAAGTTGGTTTAAAAGTTGGTTACAGCACGGCAAGTCATTTTATTACAGCTTTTAAGAAAAAATTTAGTATTACTCCAAAGAAATATGTAACTCGTTTGAATGAAACAACTACGTCATAATGAAATCAAAAACAAGCAACAGCGGTTTCCGATTACCATTGTTTGTGATGCTATTAGAACTCCGGAAAATATAGGAATGTGTTTTCGTATTTCAGAAAATTTTGGTGTTCAGAAGATATATTTGCATAAAAATTCTCCATCTACCGAGAACAGAATTGTGAAGAAAACTGCAAGAAACACGTTACAGCAGATTCCATTTGAATTTTATAATGATTTTAAACAGCTTATCAGCCGTCTAAAAAAGGAGGAAAATAATATTATCGGAATTGAAATTACAAATAAAAGTATTGAAATTCAAAATTTTGATTTTACAAAGCATAAAAAGATAGTTTTACTTCTGGGAAGTGAACGAAACGGTATAAAAAATATTAATTTGGTAGATGCGACGGTGTCAATTCCTATGTTTGGAAGAAATTCGTCTATGAACGTAATTCATAGTTTGACTATTGCATTGTACGAGGTTACAAATCAGCTAAAAACTAAGAGTTAAAAATTGTCAAAAAAATCAACAATTTTTCAAGTTATACGACGTTTTATAATCAGATTGTTAGATAAAAAAGCATTATCTTTGCAAAATGTTATTACAAGTAATAAAATCTAAGATACATAGAGTTAAAGTAACCGGAGCGGATTTGAATTATATAGGTAGCATAACTATAGATACTGATCTTATGGAAGCTGCAAATATTATTGACGGAGAGAAAGTTCAGATTGTAAATAATAACAACGGAGAACGTCTGGAAACGTATGCAATTCCCGGCAAAAGAGGAAGCGGAGAAATCGTCATAAACGGTGCTGCTGCAAGAAGAGTTGCTGTCGGAGATGTTCTTATTTTAATAACTTATGCTTTTATGGATTTTGAAAAAGCAAGAGAATTTAAACCATCTCTCGTGTTTCCAGATGAGGCAAATAACATGTTAACATAATCCGTTGAAATCTACCTTAAAAAAAACATTAAAAATAGTACTTCCTCTTATCTTTGGAGGGTTTTTAGTTTGGTATTCTTTGTCAGGAATTGATGGCGTAGAATTAATAACACAGTTTAAAAAAGCCAATTATTGGTTGATTGGATTAAGTTTATTATTTGGAGTTTTTAGCCATATATCAAGGGCGTATCGTTGGAGTTTTATGTTAGAGTCTATGGGATACAAACCGAAATTAGGCAATAACATTTTGGCGGTTCTTATCGGATATTTGGTCAATTATACCGTGCCTAGAGCGGGCGAGGTATCGAGGGCTTTAGTTCTGACTAATTATGAAAATATTCCATTTGAGAAAAGTTTTGGAACCATCGTTGCCGAAAGAATTGCCGATTTAATAATGCTACTTTTTATAATTATAATTACACTTTTTGTACAGTTTGACTTTATCTATGACTTGCTGAACAAGAATTTAAACCCAACAAAAATTATTCTATTATTAGGAGGATTAATTGTTGTTTTGTCACTATTTTCAGTTTATGTAAAAAAAGCCAAATCAGGTGTTGCTTTAAAAATAAAAAACTTTATTCGCGGTTTAGTGGAGGGAGCAATGAGCATCTTTAAAATAAAACAAAAATGGAATTTTATTTTCCATACTGTATTTATTTGGCTTATGTATATTCTAATGTTTTGGGTTGTTACATTTGCTATTGGTGGATTAAATGTACCTCTCGGAGCAATTTTAGTTGGCTTTATTGCAGGAGCTTTGAGTATTGCTGTCGTACCCGGAGGAATAGGCTCTTATCCCTTGGCTGTTGCAGAAGCTTTTATGATTTTTGGCTTATCAGAAGACCCGAGCGAAGCCTTTGGCTGGATTATGTGGACTACTCAAACAGCTATGATTATTATTTTTGGGGGATTATCTTTTTTATTTCTTCCAATCTACAATAAGAACAAGTGGTGCAAAATTCCATTTACGAATTACAGTTTTTGATTTACGAATTAGGAAACGACACCAAAAATAGCTGATAATTTTTAGGTAATTATTTTTTATACTGACCCCATTAATCTGAAGAGGATATAATACTAATTTGATTATAAAATGTCTAAAATGAAAACTACTTTTTTTTGTCAGAATTGTGGAACTCAATATGCAAAATGGACTGGGCAATGCAATATTTGTAATCAATGGAACACAATTTTAGAAGAAATAATCCAAAAAGAAGAAAAACGAATATGGAAACAATCTTCATCAATAAAATTAGCTTCCAAACCTCTAAAAATTGATGAAATCCAGCTGAATCCCGAAGAGAGAATCATCACCAATAATAAAGAATTAGACACAGTTCTTGGAGGAGGATTAGTAAAAGGCTCCGTAGTTCTTTTAGGCGGAGAACCGGGGATTGGAAAATCTACATTATTGCTACAAATAGCGTTGTCAATTTCACAAAAAGTACTGTACGTTTCTGGAGAAGAAAGTCAATCTCAAATAAAAATGAGAGCGAGAAGAATTCAATCTTCACCTTCAAATTGCTTGATTTTAACAGAAACCAATACACAACAAATTTTTAAAAATATAGAGGATATTCAGCCAGAATTTATAGTGATAGATTCTATACAAACGCTACACACAAATTCCATAGAAGCCTCGCCGGGAAGCATCTCACAGATACGGGAGACAACCGCAGAACTTATTAAATATGCAAAAGAAACGGCAACTCCGGTATTATTAATTGGTCATATTAACAAGGAAGGTCAAATTGCGGGTCCAAAAATTTTAGAACATATGGTGGACGTTGTATTACAATTTGAAGGCGACAGAAATCACGTGTATAGAATATTAAGAGCTCAAAAAAACAGGTTTGGTTCTACGGCAGAATTAGGAATTTACGAAATGCTTTCCGATGGATTACGAGAAGTTTCAAATCCGTCAGAAATATTAATTTCAAAGAAAGATTCTGATTTAAGTGGAACCGCAATTGCATCAACATTGGAAGGAATAAGACCTTTAATGATTGAAATTCAAGCACTGGTTAGCACGGCAGTTTACGGAACACCACAGCGTTCTACAACAGGATATAACCTGAAAAGATTACACATGATTTTGGCAGTTTTGGAGAAACGTGCAGGCTTTAAATTAGGTGCTAAAGATGTGTTTTTGAACGTTACCGGCGGTATAAATGTTGACGACCCTGCGATAGATTTGGCAGTCGTGGCTTCAATATTATCCTCAAATGAAGATATTGCAATTTCGCCAAATGTATGTTTTGCCGCAGAGGTTGGTTTGGCTGGAGAGATACGCCCTGTATCTAAGATAGACCAACGGATTTTAGAGGCAGAAAAATTAGGATATAAAAAGTTTGTAACCTCCAAATACAATAAAATTTCTTCTAAAAAACGCAATATTCAACTTGTATTAGTCGGCAAAGTGGAAGAAGCTTTTAATTACGATTTGACAATTTGATAATTAAACAATTCAACTATTAAATCGTTGTCTTCTGCTATTTTTTGCTTTAATATACCTTTCTAATGCCATCGTCATAGAAGGGGTTTCTGGTGTTGGCACTGTGATATCGCATTTTAAACCAGCTTCTGTCGCTGCTTTAACGGTAGTACTCCCAAACACAGCAATTCTTGTATTATTTTGCTTAAAATCAGGAAAGTTTTTAAATAATGAATTAATTCCTGAAGGACTAAAGAACACCAAAATATCGTAAAGAACATTCTCTAAATCGGAAAGATCACTTGCAACCGTTTTGTACAAAACTAACTGCTTCCAGTCAATATCTAATTTGTCTAATTCTCTAGGAATAGACGATTTTAGTTTATCTGAAGATGGTAGAAGAAACTTTTCTCCTGAGTGCTTTTTAATCAACGTTCCCAATTCTAAGAAAGTTCTATTACTGGTATAAACTCTACGTTTTCTATATATCACGTATTTTTGAAGGTAATTTGCAATAGTTTCAGATTGGCAAAAATATTTTGTAGAACTTGGGACTTTGAAACGCATATCCTCTGCAATTCTAAAAAAGTTATCAACGGCATTTTTACTCGTTAAAATAATAGCTGTAAATCTACTTAAGTCAATTTTTTGTGCTCGCACCTCTCTAACAGATACGCCTTCAATGTGGATAAAAGGTCTAAAATCTATTTTTACTTTTTGCTTTTCTGATAATTCAAAGTAAGGTGATACTTCTGTTTTTGGGGCTGGCTGTGACACCAAAATTGTTTTAACTTTCATCTAATTTCCTTTTATAAAAATAAATAATGAGGCTTTTGTAAGAGGGGGCAAATGTACAAAATAAAATACAATTGCTAACAATAATTTAATTTTTGTTTCTAAGGGTAGATTCAACCCCCAAATGCAACTTTTTAGTTTACAAATTTATAAAATATATTTTTTCTTGGTCTTCGGTTAATTTTATGTATCCGCTCAAAAAACAGTGGCAACCTATTTTTCTCACAAATATAGTCAAGTAAAACCAGTTTATAAATTAGCCATCCCCCGAAAAACATATTTAATAGTTTCTCGGGCGTTGATTTTACTGATAATTTAGGTTAAAATAAAGCCAAAAAACTGTTTAAAAATTCGTATCTTGTTGTCGTAATATAAAACACATAATTTAAAAACAGTTCGATGAGCAAGTTACTAACAAAAAAGATACAAATCCAATTATCTGATTATTTTTCTTCTACCGTAGATATGAGTAAGCCAGAAACACGTTGTTTAAAAGAAATGGTATTAGGCATATTAAAGTCTAAAACTGTATTTGTGAATCAAATAGCAGCATCTCTTAGAGAGACTTTGAAATTAAAAGATGTTGCAAAACGCTTGTCTTCACAGTACTTAAAGAGTGATTTTGCATCAAAGGTTTCTCATAATCATCTCAAAAATGTTAAAAATAGTATTTCAAAAGATGATTTTATTATTATGGACGGCACGGATATCAGTAAAAAACATGCCAAACATATGGAAGGCTTAGAATTTGTAAGGAACGGAGATACTGGGAAAATAGGACTTGGATATAATGTACTAAACATTAATTCTATTAATCAACACAAAGAAATGACACCTCTTTACAGCAAGGCGTATAGTTTTGAAATGAGAACTTTGGTAGATGAATATATAACAAAACTCAAGTTTCGCAGGTCCAAAGATACTATAAACATTGAATTTTAGTTTTATAATTTTGCATATCACAACACATTAATTAATTGTTTTTCAATTTACTAGGTTATGACTTTCCAAAACGGACTTTCAAGCCACATTTTTGAGTGCAAATTTTTGTGGATTTATAATGAGCTTCAATTTTTCAAAAGCCTCAGGATTATTTATTACTTTTGATATTATTTCTTGACTATCTACGTCACCCAAGAGTAAATCTATTATTTCTGCAATAGCTATAAGTAAAGCTAACAAGCGGCTATGTAATTTTAACTCAAGGCATTCAGCTTTAGTGTTTTCAAAAAGTTTGACTTTTTGTACGTATCACAAAAAGTTGATATTAGTTCTGATAAAGTTTTAATATCTTCGTGCTGTAGCATTTTTACGTGTTTGGAAATACTCCGCTAAGATACTTATATATAGTAACTTAACATAATAAAAATGCTGCTTTTCCTAATATAATACCCTTGATTCTTAAACTTTTAGTTCCTGCGAAACTTGAGTTATATAATGCAAAAGTTAAAACTATATTAAATCTTCATTACTCCTTAAATTTAAATCAACATAGAGCTATAAATCCTTTATTCTTCTTATTAACTACAAGCTGTATAACGCTCTTCAAATAAAAAAGCAACTGCGTTGCTAACTTCCTTTATTCTTAAAATAGCCCAATAATCTTTTTACATAATCCTCATCTACTCGAGTGCTAATCGTACCTGCACCGCTTTTGCTAAATATTTTTTTATAATAATCGTATAAACGCAAGGCGTTGGCTTTATAATTATTTCTAGTCTTTTTAGAACTCGTGTTTATCAGTTGAATTTTGCCAGTTTCTGCATCTAACATTGATACCATTCCTAAATTTGGGATTTCTTCATCGTGTTTGTCATAAACTCTAATTCCAGTTACATCGTGCTTGTTAGCAACAATTTTTAATGTTTGCTCATACGAATCTTCCATAAAATCTGATAACAAAAACACAATAGCCTTCTTTTTCATCACATTTGATAAGAATTTTAAAGCCTCACCAATATTTGTCTGTTTGCTTTTTGGGGAAAATTCTATCAATTCTCTAATAATTCTCAACACGTGCGTTTTTCCTTTTTTCGGCGGAATATATAATTCCACATTGTCAGAAAACAGGATTAATCCAACTTTATCATTATTTTGTATCGCAGAAAAAGCCAGAGTTGCCGCAATTTCCGTAGCCGTATCTCTTTTAAATTGCTGTGTCGTACCAAAGAATTCCGAGCCACTAATATCAACCATTAGCATCATAATTAATTCCCGTTCTTCTTCAAATATTTTTATATAAGGCTCATTGTAACGAGCTGTAACGTTCCAATCGATGGCTCTAACATCGTCGCCGTATTGATATTGGCGGACTTCAGAAAATGTCATACCACGACCTTTAAATGTGGAATGATATTCCCCACCAAAAATATGGTCAGACAGTCTGCGTGTCTTAATTTCTATCTTACGAACTTTTTTTAGTATTTCTTTTGTATCCATCTTGCTAGTGTTCAGTATTCAGTAGTCAGTATTCAGTGGGCGGTTGGTAGTATCCGTCCGAGTATTGACCACTGAATACTGACCACTGCTAACTTTATTAAGGCACTTCTACCTTATTAATAATACTATTTATAATATCTACGGATGTGATATTTTCTGCTTCTGCTTCGTAAGTAATTCCAATTCTGTGCCTCAATACATCATAAACCACAGTTCTAACGTCCTCTGGAATTACGTAGCCTCTACGCTTAATAAAAGCAAAACATTTGGCAGCTTTTGCCAGATTGATGCTTCCACGAGGAGATGCTCCAAAACCAATCAAGGGCTTTAATTTAGATAGATTGTATTTCTCAGGATAGCGTGTGGCAAAAATAATATCTAAAATATATTTTTCAATTTTCTCATCCATATAAACCTCATTGACAACCTCACGAGCCTTGATGATTTGGTCTATAGAAATAACGCTATTCACTTCTGAGAAGTTATTGTTTAAATTTTGTCGCATAATAATTTGCTCGTCTGCAATCTTTGGATAATCAATCACAACTTTTAGCATAAAACGGTCAACTTGAGCTTCTGGCAAAGGATATGTCCCTTCTTGCTCAATAGGATTTTGAGTTGCCATCACCAAAAAAGGTTCATCTAACTTAAAAGTTTTGTCTCCAATTGTAACTTGACGTTCTTGCATTGCTTCTAAAAGAGCAGATTGCACTTTTGCCGGTGCCCTGTTAATCTCATCTGCCAGTACAAAATTGGCAAAAATGGGTCCTTTTTTTATGGAAAACACATTGTCTTTTATATTGTAAATCATTGTGCCAACAACATCTGCCGGTAATAAATCTGGTGTAAACTGTACTCTGCTAAAAGAAGCTTGCACTACTTTAGAAAGCGTATTTATGGCGAGTGTTTTTGCCAATCCGGGAACTCCTTCAAGTAAAATATGACCGTTTCCCAAAAGACCAATTAACAACCGTTCAATCATTTCTTTTTGACCTACAATAACTTTATTCATTTCTAAAGTTAAAATATCTATAAAAGCACTTTCTCTCTCAATCTTTTCGTTGATTGCTCTTACATCTACATTCATTTGTTGTTCCATATTTTATTGATTTAATTGGGTGATAAAAATTTATTAAACACAAAGTTACAAAATAGTATCTCTTAACTCTTGTTAAAGGAAGGTTAAAATGTGGTCAATTTGGTAAAAACTCTAACTTTAATTGTTTTGGCAGTAAACGAAATGTTTTGCGGTGGTACTTTGTAATCCCAAATTCTAGTATTGCGTCTCTATGTTGTTTGGTCGGATATCCTTTGTTTTTCTTCCAATTATACACAGGAAATTCTCGGTGAATTTTTGCCATATACTCATCACGATAAGTTTTTGCAAGTACAGAAGCTGCGGCAATACTCATAAATTTGGCATCACCTTTTATAATTGTTTTATAAGGAATTTCTTTAAAAGGGATAAATTTATTTCCGTCAACAATTATAAACTCGGGGGTTGGTTTTAGTTGATTTATAGACCGATGCATCGCTGTAATTGACGCTTGTAGAACATTCAATTTATCAACCTCTGTTTGATTTATAAACGACACTCCAAAAGAAATTGCGTATTCTTCTATAAATGATCTTAAAAAATTGCGTTGTTTTTCTGTTAGTTTTTTGGAGTCATTTAAGGTAAGATGCTCAAATCCTTTAGGCAAAATAACTGCAGCGGCAACTACTGGTCCGCACAGGCAGCCTCTTCCGGCTTCATCTGTTCCTGCTTCTAAATAAAATCTACTGTAATTTAATTTTAACATCATTGCAAATTATCATTGGTTTTGTTTTTTTTATTTTTTGGAGATATTTGTCATTATTTAAGCCTTTCAAACTCAAATAAAATTTCCATCTCATCTACTGATACAGATGCGTTTATTTTGTCTCCATTTTTCCAATATTTAATCTTCTTCGGAAAATCAATCTCTTTGTTTTCGCAAGTAAATTTTTTGCCGCCATAGTTTGTCATCTTGAAAATAATTGATTCAGATTCTTCAGATACTTTTACTTCTAAATTCCAGTTATTATTAGACTTAATCAGCTTAATTTTTTCTTGCATTATTGTGTCCCCATTTTGTATTGTAAACCCTAATCCAATATATTCGGTATCGCTCTTTTTTTGCCAATTCTCAAATGTTTCTTTCCCTAATTCTTCGTTAGTTCTTTTCCATTTTCCTAATAACCAATCAAAATTTTCTTTTTTGTTCTGGTTGCAAGAACTAATCAAAACCACGGTTAATAAAATCAATACCTTATTCATATATAATTGTTTTTTAATTCTTTGAAAGATATTCACAAAGGTAATATTTCTAAGGTTATATAAAAAAAATCGTTTTTTAATTAGTGTACGATGAAAATAACTATTTCTTAAGTTCAATCAGTAAATCAACAATTTTGCAGATAATTATTAGCCCTTGTTTCCGTTTAATTATTTTACATTTGCTTTCGTAAAAAACCTTTATGAAAAAAAATATTTTAATTGTTTTTTGTTTGATTATCATGACTCACCAATCACTATTCTCTCAAATCAGAGGAATTGGCGATGGATTTGACGCAGGATACAATTTAGATTCTTTGCCCAACAACAAAACGGAAATAAAACTTAGCAGTAAAACAAAATATACTGACTATAAAATTATCTCTTTTAGAAAAGATACCACCTATATTGACACCACTTTAACTATTGTAAAAGAGTATAAATATAATTTTTTGCGTAAAGACAATTTTGAATTATTGGCTTTTCACAATCAGGGGCAAACTTTTAACCGTTTAGCTTATAATTTTAATAAATTAACGACGCTACCAAGTATTGGTATGCAAGCCAAACATTTTAATTATATAGCCACCGAAGATGTAAATTATTACGAAGTACCAACGCCAACCACAGAGATTTTATACAGAACAGGCTTGGAGCAGGGGCAAATATTAGAAACGTTATTTACCCTAAATTTTTCCAGAAGATTTAATATTGGAATAATATATAAAGGGTTGCGGTCTTTAGGAAAATACAGAAATTCTTTGGCAAGTCATGGCAATTTTAGTGCCATTTATGGCTATAACACGGAGAATGAACGCTATTTTTTAAGAGGACATATTGTTATCCAAGACTTATTTAACACAGAAGATGGCGGTCTTACCGAAGGTTCTTTAGACTCGTTTATCTCTGATGACCCTAATTTTTCTAACAGAGGAAGATTGGATGTTAACTTAGAAGAGACTGATACAAATCTGGAAGGAAAACGTTTTTATTTTGAGCATGATTATAAGCTGTTGTCAACAAAAGACAGTATTCAAAATAGGTTTTCAAATTTAAAAGTCGGGCATTCATTTACGCACGAATTTAAATTTTATGAATTTAATCAAAAGGCTGTAAACATTGATTTTTTTGGACCTACAACTGCAACTTCTAACATTAAAGACCTTGTAGAAAGTAAATTCGTAAAAAATCAACTTTTCTTAGAATTTAACTCGAGATATGTTCTGGGAACTTTTAGAGTAAAATCAAACATTACTAACTATAATTATGGCTACGACACTATCCTAAACGCTAAGGAAAAAACGCCAATTACAAAGTTAAAGCTACAAGGTTATGCTATTTCTTTTGGTGCAGATTGGAGAGCAAATATTAAAAATTTTCAGCTAAACACAAAAGCCTTAGTTACTCCGGGAATTGGACGATTATCCGGCAGTAATTTTTATGGCGAGGCGATATATAAAAAAGACAGTTTATTTGCCGTAAAGAGTTCTATTTTTATCAACTCCAAATCTCCAAATTTTAACACAATTCTTTTTCAGAGCAGCTATGATGATTACAACTGGCAGAACACAAATTTTAAAAAGATAAATACCCGAAATATTAGTTTTGGTATAGAAACCAAATGGTTAAATGCAACAGCAGATGTAACTAATATAGAAAATTACACTTATTTTGATGAGCTTTCTATCCCGCAACAATCTGCGGATAACATTACATATTTAAAAATAAAAGCAACTAACGAATTAAAATTCAGGAAGTTTGCTCTTAATAATACCATTCTATATCAAAAAGTAAGCAGCGGAAACTCTGTATTTAATGTCCCCGACTTTGTAACTAGAAATACGCTGTATTACTCTAGTTATGTGTTTAAGGGAAATCCGTTATTCTTACAAACAGGTATTACATTTAAGTATTTTTCTAAGTATAAAGCAAATGCTTTTAACCCATTATTAAATGAATTTACGCTACAAAACACAACAGAAATAGGTTATCCAACTTTAGATTTTTTTGCAAATATACAGGTTAGAAGAACACGGATTTATTTTAAAATTGACAATGTAGTTTCTAAGTGGTCAAAGGATAAAAATTATTTTTCTGCTCCTAATTATCCGTACAGAGATTTTGTAATCAGGTTCGGATTGGTCTGGAATTGGTTTATTTGAAAAGTTAAAGGCTAGAAGTTGGAGACTGAAATTTGGAAAAAAACCAAGAATTATCCATTACAAATTAATTTGCTACAAAATCTTTTAAATAAAAAGGCTCAAAATAGGCTAAATTTTCAATGTCATTTTTCTTGTATTTATCGAAAGATAATTGACACATTTCTTTTGCAGATGGGAATTTATCATCAATAAAAATGGCGTTGGAGTGTGTAATAATTTCTCTGCATTTTTGAGCTCCATCACCTAAAAAATAAACAATTCCTTTATCTAATTGTTTTTTATATGAATTTTCGTCAATTATTTCAGCTCTAATTTCTCTTATTTTTTTATAATTTATATCAAATATAGAAGCGTAAACTTCCATTCTACGAGCATCTAACATAGGTAAAATAGCACCGTTATCAACAGAAATGGAATGTGCCAAAGAGGTGAGTGTATCCACAGATATTAAAGAAATATTCTGTGCAAAACAAAGTCCTTTTGCCGCAGAAATACCAATTCTTAAACCAGTATAAGAGCCGGGTCCTTTGCTTACGGCTACCGCGTTAATATCAGATATAGAAATATTTGTGGTCTGTAAAACCTCCTTAATAAAAGGGTGTAGAACCTCCGCATGAGAATAATTCCCATTGTTCAATTCTTTAATCGCAATTAATTTTCCATTCTTTGAGATGCCGACCGAACAGTTTTTTGTTGAAGTTTCTATGTTTAGGATAAATGGCAATTTGTACAGTTGAAAATTGAAAATTACTCAAAAATAGATTCTCCGGAATAAAATTTTAAGACTTTATATTTAAATAAATAATCATACTTGGCTCTAATTAAGGTTGATTGTGCGTTTACCAAACGATTTCTTACTTGGTCAAAATCAAACAAGGTCATTGCTCCAAAGTTATATCTTTCTTGGGCATTTCTATACGCCTCTTTCTGCGATACTAATGATTTTTCTGCGGATTGATATGTTTTATCGGCTGCTTTTGCATCCAAAAATGCTTTTTGTATGATTTGCTGTAATCTTAATTTATTGTTCTCTAAATTAAATTCGCTTATCTCTTTGTTTATAACCGATTTGGTCACATTTGCTCTGGTTTTAAATCCATTAAAAATAGGAATATTTAACGAAATATATCCTCCATATTGCAATCTTTCTTCTGCTTGTCTAAAAAAGCTCGTATTGGATTGTCCGGGTAATAGATTATTAAACTTGTGAAAATACGAAGACCCCATACTTAAAGAATACGACAAGGAAGGCAAATATGCCGCTTTGGCTATTTTTAATTCCAGATTAGCGTTTTTAATATCCAATTTTGCCTTCGCAATTGAAGGTCTTATGTCCAACGCTTTTTTATAAATATCATTTGCATCATCGTACAGAGTGGCTGATGAAGGAGCTTCTACCTCAATATCTGCAACATCGAAGTTTTCTGGAGACACTTGTAATAATTGTGATAGATTTAACAATGCTAAATTTAATGTATTTTCTTGTGATACCAGATTTTGGGCATCAGTTGCTGCGGTAGATTCTGCATTTAGCAATTCTCCTTTGGGTTTTGCACCAGCTTCCACTTGATTTCTTGCTCTTTCAATTTGTTTTTTACTAATTTCATATTGAATTTTAGCCACACTCAAGTTTTCCTTGGCAAATAAAATATTCAGATATTCATTAACCACATTCAGAGAAATGTCTTCTTGAATACTCAATAAATCTAATTGACTGGATTTCACACCTAATTGTGCTTGTTTATAGGAGTTTAAATTCCTAAAACCATTAAAAATGTTTCCTCTCGCAGATAAATTGAACGATGAACTAAGATTATTTGTATTACTTAATATTCCCTTTTCATCTGGAGAAAGACCGGAATTAAAATTCCCGCCTGAAGATGCGTTTAGATTTGGCAAAAAATTACCTCTATAAATAGTTACATCCTCATTGCGTAAGTCTATGTTTAGTTTGTCCCTTTTGATAGTTATATTGTGGTCTAAGGCGTAATCTACACACTCTTTAAGCTCCCACCTTTTTTGTGAAAAACCTGAAAAAGAGAAAGCAACTGACATTGTAATTACTATAATTTTTGTTTTCATGTATGATAATTTGTTGGTTTCTGATGATAAATTTACGGTGTAATTTTATTCAACATTGTCTATAACGACGAGCAAAAGTAAAATATGTTACAGTAAATATTTCTTATTGAACTGTTAATTTTTAAACGATATATTTCAACCATCAAATGCAAGTTTTAGAATAGCTTTTTTATGATTGTCAATAAAAGAATAAATACCTTCTTTCTTATAATTAACTAGAAATGTTGGCGGCTGTACTTTATTTAATTCTTGCAATGCTAATTGACAACGCCCTTTTTGAAGTAAACTATCGATAAACTTAAAAAAGGATCTTGTGCTTCTAATTTTAAACTAATCAGCAATAATAAAATCAATGTCGGGTAAAATCTACCTAATTTACTTAGCTTCATAAATATTATTTGTTTGGTCTATATCTGCCATCAATTTAGAAGTGTCTATTTCAACTTTTTTTACGCTTTTAGAAACCTCAAAAGTATAAGTTGGATGTGCCCAAGTCCAATCTTCTAACACTCTGGCGTCAGTTGGTTTGTTGCCTCTCATCATCCGTAAAGGAATATTAAAATCATCCGTAGAACCGTCGGAGTAAGTTACAGTAAGGTCTATCGGCATTGGCATTTTTCCAATTCTGGCGAGGGTAATTTTATTCCCATCTACTTTTTGTACGCTGTAATCAATGGTATGTATTGTCTGTGTCCATTCGTTTAAATACCACTCTAATTCTAAGCCAGAGATTTTTTCTGCTGTTCTTTTGATGTCATTTGGCGTTGGATGTTTGAATTTAAAATCATCATAATATTTTTTCAATGTTTTTTTTACGTTTTCTTCACCGATAATATAGTTTAGCTGCGTTAAAAACATACTTCCTTTTGTGTAACTGCCAGTGCCAAAAGCAGCATTGGTATTAAATCTATCGGCGTGAGTTGTCAACGGTTCTTCAAGATTATTTTTTACTAAACGAAAATAACCGCCATAACTTTTTGACGTTGGCTTTCCATCACCTCCGTTCAATATTTTATCAGAAGCCAATGAAGATATATAGGATGTAAATCCTTCGTCTAACCAAGAATGTTTGCTTTCATTATTCGCCAATATATGCTGAAACCAAGTATGTGCTAATTCATGAAAAATCGTACCGATATTGTTTCTTTTACCTCCGCCAGCAACAAAAGTAGTCATCGCATATTCCATTCCGCCATCGCCAGCCTGAATTATAGAATACTGTTTCCAAGGATAAGCTCCAATATTTTCACTAAAAAAATCTATTGCCTTTGCTGATAAAACCTGATTTTCTTTCCAATTCTTAAAATTTTCCTTTTTGTCTTTATAAAAGAAATGAATCTCCGGTCCATTTTCCATTTTATAAATATCGTGAACATAATTTGCATCGGCAGCCCAAGTAAAATCGTGAACCATCGGAGCTTTAAAATGCCAAGACAGTTTTTCTCCTTTCTGAATATTTAATTTTTTCGTTTTATCCTCATATCCATGACCTATTTCCTGCGGATTTTGAAGATACCCCGTTCCTCCGATTGTATATTTTTTGTCGATGTGAATTGTAACGTCAAAATCTCCCCAAACTCCTTGAAACTCACGTGCAATATACGGATGTGCCTGCCATCCTTCAAAATCATATTCCACCATTTTAGGATACCACTGTGCCATAGACATTGCAACGCCGTCTCTACTATTTCTGCCCGCTCTGCGGATATGAACAGGAAGCTGACCTTCAAAAATCATATTAAAAGTAGTTTTAGTTTTTGGACTAATTGGCTCGTTTAGAGTAACTTCCAGAATTGTCCCCGCTACTTTATAATCTAATTCTTTTCCGTTTTGTTTTAATGATAAAACTTTTAAATATCCTACTTCATTTGGTTTTAGTTTTGAAATTCTACTTTCTACAATCAGATTTTCTTTAGTTCCACTTCTGTTTATCATTCTTCCATCTGGGTCAGAAATACTTTGCAGACGAGCGTCCATCTCGCTATTTGGTTGAAACGCATTGTAGTATAAATGATAATATACTTTATTTAAAATTTCCGGAGAATTGTTTGTATAAACCAAGTTTTGAGTTCCGCGGTATTGAAATTTTTTTACATCTACATCTACATCCATCTTATAATCTACGTGCTGCTGCCAATAGCCATTATTAGATGAGGTGGTTTTGTGTTTAAATGCAACATCTTTCATTTGGACACAAGAAGTCGTTATCACAAATGATAACATTGCTAAAAATATTTTGTTCATTTTATTTATTATTATTTTGTATAATACAATTCGGCATAAAAGTACAAAAAAAAGTTAAAAGAGAGAATAGACAAAAGAGCTAAGACTGAAAGTTGGAAACCAACAACTGACAACCAATTCGTAATTCGTAAATAAAAATTCGTAATTAAAAGTTAATCCTATATTTGCAATATGCTTTTCAACAAAATAATTGGTCAGGATTATATTAAAAATCATTTAAAAACCTCAGCGGATAATGGTAGAATTCCGCATTCCCAATTATTTGTTGGCAAAGAAGGTTCTGGCACTTTGCCTATGGCAATTGCTTACGCAGAATATTTGCTTTGTAGCACTTCTGATGATAAAGAATCTTGCGAATTAAAATGTAGAAAATTAACGCACTTTGATTTGCATTTTGCTTTTCCAGTAACCACAAATGATATAATTAAAAAACACCCTGTAAGTGATTTATTTATCAATAATTGGAGGATTTTTCTTAAAGAACAGCCTTATGGAAGTCTGTACAATTGGTTGCAATTTATAGGTGTAGAAAATAAACAAGGTCTAATAAATGTTGATGAAGCAGAAAATATTGTTAAATCCTTACAGTTAAAATCATATGAAGGAGGTTTTAAAATAATGATTATTTGGATGGCAGAAAAAATGAATATTTCTGCAGCAAATAAATTATTAAAACTAATTGAAGAGCCTCCAGAAAAAACAATTTTCCTGTTAATTACTGAAGATGAAGAGCAGATTATAGAAACTATAAAATCTCGTTGTCAAACAATTTATTTTCCTGCCTTATCGGAAGAAGATATTATTTTATCTCTTATAGAAAAAGAACAAATATCTGAAAAAGACGCATCTAAAATTACATATCAATCTGAAGGAAATTACAACAAAGCATTACATATTTTACACAATGATTCTAGTGATTTAGTTTTTGAGCAATGGTTTATTACTTGGATTAGAACAGCGTTTAAAGCAAAGGGAAATGCTGGAGTCATACAGCAATTGGTAGAGTGGAGCGATACTATTTCAAAAAGTGGAAGAGAAACCCAAAAACAGTTTTTAGAATATTGCTTGCAGTTCTTTAGACAAGCAATGCTTTTAAATTATAACTCTGAAGAAATCGTTTTTTTAGAAACACAAACTTCGGGGTTCGACTTAAAAAAGTTTTCGCCTTTTATACATAGTGGTAATATTTTAGAGATAGAAAAAGAAGTGAATTCAGCACTGTATCATATTGAAAGAAATGGAAATGCAAAAATTATATTATTAGACCTTTCGATAAAACTTACGCGTTTACTACACTCTAAAGAAGCTGTTGTTTAGCACCAAATAAAAAACTAAACCTACAAGATTTTTGAAACCTTGCAGGTTGTTTTATTGTCCTACAATTCTAATGCTTTCAGTACGTTGTTGTCCATCAAAAATTCCTCTGGATTTTCTAATGCTTCTTTAACAGCTACTAAAAATCCAACAGACTCGCGCCCGTCAATAATTCTGTGGTCATACGATAAAGCGATGTACATAATTGGTTGAATTACTACTTTTCCATCAACTACCACCGGGCGATTTACAATATTGTGCATTCCTAAAATTCCACTTTGTGGAGGATTGATAATTGGTGTTGACAACATAGAGCCGAACACTCCACCATTTGTTATGGTAAATGTTCCGCCAGTCATTTCATCAACAGTAATCTGTCCATCTCTTGCCCTTATAGCCAATCGTTTAACTTCGGTTTCCACTCCTCTAAAAGATAAGTTTTCGGCGTTTCTAATTACAGGAACCATCAGTCCTTTAGGTCCAGAAACCGCTATAGAAATATCTTGGAAATCATTTTTGATTTGAAAATCTCCATCAATCATAGAATTTACGTCAGGATACATTTTTAAGGCTCTAACTACAGCCAATGTAAAGAAGGACATAAATCCTAAACTTACTTCGTATTTTTCTTTAAAATTTTCTTTGTGAGCAGTCCGTAAGTTAAAAATAGGTTGCATATCTACCTCGTTAAAAGTAGTTAGCATTGCCGTTTCATTTTTTACAGAAACTAGACGTTGTGCAACTTTCCTACGGAGCATAGATAATTTTTTACGTTCCGTAGCTCTAGACCCTCCGGTGGTTGGAGTTCCCATACTTGGCACCGCTTTTATGGCATCATCTTTAGTAACACGACCGTCTTTTCCAGTTCCTTTTATAGTATTGGCATCCATTCCTTTTTCTGCCAAAATTTTCTTAGCTGCAGGAGATGCTGTTCCTGTAGCATAGGTTTTTTCTACTGTCTTCTCACTGCTTGCTGAAGGCTGTTTACTTCCAACTACGGCTGGTTTTTCACTGCCAACTGGTTTCTCAGCGTCCATATCTATTAAACAAACAACTGCACCTACAGCCACAGCATCGCCTTCTTCGGCTTTTAGTGTAATCATTCCGCTTTCTTCAGCTGGCAATTCTAAGGTTGCTTTGTCGGAATCTACTTCGGCAATTGGCTGATCTTTTTCAACATAATCACCGTCTTCAACTAACCAAGTTGCAATTTCTACTTCTGTAATTGATTCCCCCGGCGAAGGAACTTTCATTTCTAAAATCATAGTTATAATTTTATGTTTTGGATTTTATTTTTAATTATTAACTCATCTCCGCTGATATTTCTAATTTTTATTCGTAACGGTTTTTTTTTGCTAGTGATTTTGCCATTCCAGAATTCTTTTGTCTTATTTCCGTCTATGATTACATAACCAAATTTATCCATTTTTAATTCTGTAGAGCTAAACCATTCTCCGTCTGTATTTTTGCAATCTAAAGAAATTAATTCTATTAATTCTAACCCTTCGTCGCTAATGTCTATTGGGTTGAAAACTTTACCATTTTTTAGAGATTGTAAATTCCCTTTTTCGTTAAACGCATTTATCTTTTGGATAAGTCTATCACTTAAAAATCGGTCAATGCTTACTTCATATAATTCTTTTGTATTAGCTAGGTCAAAAAGGTTTTTGTTGTCGTTGCTTATTCTTACTTTTTTACAAGTAAATTCAACTTCATCATTTACCACAGTTTCGTGCAGTAAATTTTTCATGTCTTTTAGTTCAACATCTACTATTGTAAGATTATTGTCTTTTATAAATTTTCTTAGCTCCTTTTCATCGTCAATATCGATATAATAAACAATTACTTTTCTAGCGTCAATATTGAGCTCTCCTATTTCTTGATTTATAATTCTATTGATAGTAGGAATATCCAAAATCTTTTGTTTGCTATCTATCAAATCTGGCACAAAAACAGGAATAGTTCCCAATGTACTATTGTTAATTGCTCCAAACCAAAAATTAGAAATCCCTTCTACATTGCGTTGTAAACCAGTAATAAGTTTTGCCAATTTATCCATCGTTTGCTGTGGATTTCGGAACAAACTAACGCCATCTTTTATTTCCAAAATTTTAAAATTAGCTTTTGCGGTAATTAACCTATCTCTTACCGTTTGTATAGAATTTATACCAATATCGCAATGTATAAATTTTCTACCTAAGTCATTGGCAACTTTTGCTGTTACTCCGCTTCCTCCAAAAAAATCTGCTACTATCATTCCTTTGTCTGATGCTATTTCTAATAACAATTCTATTAGACCTTCAGGTTTTTGAGTAGCATAATCTAATCTTTCTTTTGAAACATTTAATACTGGGCGGCAACTATAATCTTTAACTTCACCATTATCTAAAATTCTATGAATAACTCCTGACAATGTGTCTGTTAAAATTGTATCAACATAAAATCTACCTTTTTTATCTTGCAAAGTTCCTATAAATTTTTTTTCTAAATATTGACGTTCTGTTATTACATTAACTTCAAATGCACCTGGGTTATTTGTGTAGAAATAAATGCTATCGTGTTTTCTAGCAATTGAAAATCTTTTAGACGCTCCACCACTTCTATATGCCCATACAATCTCATTCACAAAATTATCTTCCCCAAAAACTTCATCCATTAGTATTTTTACATAATGACCAATATGCCAATCTAAATGCACATAAATAGAAGCGGTATCATTCATAATACTTTTAATAGCTTGTAGGTTTTCGTACATCCAATTTAAGTAATCTTCTTTTTTCCAAATATCGCCGTACATGGTTTCTTCAAAAGCCTGCAATTCTTCATTCTTCATTAACAACTCTTCATTTTTAACCTTTTCGGCAAGTTTTGGGTTTTTACGGATATATACTTTTTTGGCGTAATCTGCTCCGCTGGCAAAAGGCGGGTCTATATAAACCAAATCTACTTTTATGTTTTGCTCTTTTAGGTAAGCACAAGCCGAGATACATTCACCTCGCATAACAAGATTATCCTGTTTTAATTCTTTATTTGAAATGACAGTCTCAATAGTTTCCACTTCATAATAAGGCATTCCTCTTTTTATACGGTTATGTATTTGGTTGTTATCTCTATAACGCAATACACGTTGGGTACGAGTGATATTGTCTAAAATTGCTTGTCCTTCTACGGTATTTGGTGTGTATGGAATGTATTTTACTGGCATTTTTTTTGAATTAAGAAAAGAATTTTGTTTTGCGGTTCTTAAGATTGTTGTAAGTATGTTTTAATGTCTTGTTAATATCAACTTTTTAATTTTCTGGTGTTCTTAATTCTATTTCCCCTATCAATTCGTCCCCACTTATATTTCTAATTTTTATTCGTAACGGTTTTTTTTTGCTAGTGATTTTTCCATTCCAGAATTCTTTTGTCTTATTTCCGTCTATGATTACATAACCAAATTTATCCATTTTTATTTCTGTTGTGCTAAACCATTCTCCGTCTGTATTTTTGCAATCTAAAGAAATTAATTCTATTAATTCTAACCCTTCGTCGCTAATGTCTATTGGGTTGAAAACTTTACCATTTTTTAGAGATTGTAAATTCCCTTTTTCGTTAAACGCATTTATCTTTTGAATAAGTCTATCACTTAAAAATCGGTCAATGCTTACTTCATATAATTCTTTTGTATTAGCTAGGTCAAAAAGGTTTTTGTTGTCGTTGCTTATTCTTACTTTTTTACAAGTAAATTCAACTTCATCATTTACCACAGTTTCGTGCAGTAAATTTTTCATGTCTTTTAGTTCAACATCTACTGTTGTAAGATTATTGTCTTTTATAAATTTTCTTAGCTCCTTTTCATCATCAATATCGATATAATAAACAATTACTTTTCTAACATCAATATTGAGCTCTCCTATTTCCTGATTTATAATTCTATTGATAGTAGGAATATCCAAAATCTTTTGTTTGCTATCTATCAAATCTGGCACAAAAACAGGAATAGTTCCCAATTTACTATTGTTAATTGCTCCAAACCAAAAATTAGAAATCCCTTCTATATTGCGTTGTAAACCAGTAATAAGTTTTGCCAATTTATCCATCGTTTGCTGTGGATTTCGGAACAAACTAACACCATCTTTTATTTCCAAAATTTTAAAATTCGCTTTTGCGGTAATTAATCTATCTCTTACCGTTTGTATAGAATTTATACCAATATCACAATGTATAAATTTTCTACCTAAGTCATTGGCAACTTTTGCTGTTACTCCGCTTCCTCCAAAAAAATCTGCTACTATCATTTCTTTGTCGCTACTCGCTTTTATTATTCTTTCAAGAAGTTTTTCTGGTTTTTGAGTGGAGTAATCCATTTTTTCGTCTTTACCAATATGCATTGCATCACCAATATCGCTCCAAACATCACTTGCCATTTTTTCTACATATACATATTTGCTATTATGTTTATGAAAATACTTTATTCTTATCGTACCATTGCCATTTACATATATTCTATTTTCTTCTCTTAGTTTAGCAATACTTTTATCTGTATAATCACCTCTAGGAGAGTGGTGAAAGTAATTACCTTGTTCATCTTTATAAAGACCAAATTTTTTTATCTCTCTAATGGGTATTTTGTGAGTTATAAAAACTTTGTTATGAGAATAATCATATTGATTTTTTGAATAGCAATAAATACAATCATGATTTCTAGGGAATTGATTAGAAATAGATTTAGCACCTCTGCCTCCATAATTCCATACTATCTCATTCCTAAGATTATCTTCCCCAAAAACTTCATCCATTAAGATTTTTACATAATGACCAATATGCCAATCTAAATGCACATAAATAGAAGCCGTATCATTCATAATACTTTTAATAGCTTGTAGGTTTTCGTACATCCAATTTAAGTAATCTTCTTTTTTCCAAATATCGCCGTACATGGTTTCTTCAAAAGCCTGCAATTCTTCATTCTTCATTAACAACTCTTCATTTTTAACCTTTTCGGCAAGTTTTGGGTTTTTACGGATATATACTTTTTTGGCGTAATCTGCTCCGCTGGCAAAAGGCGGGTCTATATAAACCAAATCTACTTTTATGTTTTGCTCTTTTAGGTAAGCACAAGCCGAGATACATTCACCTCGCATAACAAGATTATCCTGTTTTAATTCTTTATTTGAAACGACAGTCTCAATAGTTTCCACTTCATAATAAGGCATTCCTCTTTTTATTCTATTGTATATTTGGTTGTTATCTCTATAACGCAATACACGTTGGGTACGAGTAATATTGTCTAAAATTGCTTGTCCTTCTACAGTATTTGGCGTGTATGGAATGTATTTTATTGGCATTTTTTTGAATTAAGAATTATTGTTTGATTTGTATTATTTTTGATTTCATCTTGTAGTTAGATTATTTTTCATTAAAAAATGTGTTTATCTTATCATCTAATTTTCCCAGATTATTTTTTATGTTCTCACTATTTTTTAAATACAGAAAGTCAAATTTTTGGTAACCAAACTTTTCGTTGTTTTGTTTCAAAAATTCTGTTTCAACAAAGTTTTTCTTTCTGATAAAACTCCTGTCATTGGCATATCCTTCTCCTTTTGTTTCAATGATTAACGCTTTGTAGATTTTATTTTCTGATGTGCGTTTTATCATCAAAAAATCGGTAGTATATTTACCTATATTTTGCCAGTATTTTCCTTTTTTGGCAAAGCAATTAATTACAAATTCTGTGAGACCTCTTTCCCCGTTAAAGTAAATTTCTATGTTGGTTTCTCTAAAAATTCGGAGTTGTAATACATTATTAAAAAACTCATTTTCAAAATTGCTGTCAAAATTATAAGGCAATAAATGAAATGTCTTATCCTTTTGTTTTGTCAATGGATTGATGGTTTCACTGGCTACTTTGTCAGCTTCCAAAAAATTACGTTCGGCTATTAGCTTATCTATTCTTTCTTCTTTTTGCTTGTTAAAAGCATCAGAAGTTAAAGGTTTCTTATCAAAAGCTAAAATTTGTTTGCTTATTTCTTTATTGGGAAACAGGTTTTTATTTTGCTCAATGGTTTTTAGTTTATCGACAATTAATAAGTTGGCTTCTTTAGGAATTATTTCTTCATCAGTTTTTAGATATTTTTTGATATTAAAAGCCACTCTGATTTGTGAATTTATATTATGCAAATCATATTGGTCATCAAAAAATAGTTGACTACTTTTTGTAAATGTAATTGTTTTAAAAATTGACTTCAATTCCGTATCAAACCGATGTAGTTCTTTTGTTGTGGTAGTACCAAAGCTATCTTTTGATATATCAAAAACCCAAGTGTTATAATTTGTTGGATTATCACCCGTAAGACTACTTAAAAAATCTAATGTCCCACCATCTAAATGCTCTAAACCTGTTGTGATAATTACGGCAGTAGTTTTATATTTTCCTATGTTTTCTGTCAGAAACCTTAGTTTATTTTTGGTATTTGCATTATCTTCTTCTTCAACAGATTGATATTTTATTTTTAGCTGATAATAATCAATTTTAGGAAGTTTTAGAAATTCCATTCTCGAAACACGTTCTATCATTTCAGAGTTAGAGTTTCTTTCTAAACTGTTTAATTCTTCAATAGAAGTATGTTGCTCTTTTTCTAATTGCTTGTTGAGAATATTTGCATTTTCTCTATTTAGCCAGACTAAGGCGTTTTCGTCATTGCCTTTTACTACCTGTCGCAAGCATCTACAAGTAGTTTGTATGATAGTGTTTTTGGAGGTACTTCTACTTTTTTGAGGTAAAATTACAGACGTCAAACTTTTACAATCCCAGCCTTCTTTACCAATAGCAACAAGAAGAATGTATTTTTTCTTAGAAATAGGAGCGTCTAATGACTTAAATTCCAGTGAATTTTCTTTTGGTAAACTGTATTCTTTATTTCCTCCGTGAAAACGTAAAATCTCACTTGGATTTATATTTAATTCGCTTTGCAGGTAAGGATAGATTTCATTTTCCAGCATTTCAATATTGCTACAATAAATAGCAACTTTAGCAATAGTGCCATTTTCGTAAATAAGGTTTCCGTATTGACGATTAAAATCATTAATCCCTTCTTTTACAATTTGAAGATGCGTAAGATTATCAGCAATTTTTACAGTTGGATTTTTAAGAAAATACTCAATGGCAGTTGTCAGCGGATAATAATAAACAGTGTTTGTTATTTCAGAAATTTTTAAAACCTCATCTTCTGTTAAAGTTATTTTTTCAGCTGATAATAAATAAGGCGTTCCAGAGAAACCCAAAACCGTTATAACATTCCCTTTTTCGCTCCAATTATTTACAACTTGTCTTAGTTTAATGTCAGAACTTGCAGCATGATGTACCTCGTCTATAAGAATGGAAAGGTTTGGTATTTTACCGATTAACGCTCTTAATTCGTTTGCTTTTCTATCTTCATCATCTTCAAAAACAGATTTCTGCCCCGTAGTATCAACTCGATTAAGAATTACTTTTTCTGCATTTACCACAAACACTCGTCCGAATGGATTTAGCAGACATTCATTTACTTTTTGAGCGTTAGGGTTACGTACTTTGTTGCTTTTATTAGACGATGTTGCTTCATCTAAAATATCAAATTTCAATTGTTTTTTTAGATTGCTTGCAGCTGGCTCTGGAATTACCCAAGAGGGGTCAAATTTCTCAATAGTTCTTAAACTCGGTCCGATAGATGTTTTTAATCCAGAAGGAATAAGAATTAAAAAGTTGTGTGCAAAATTTTTGTTTTCAGGCTCGTTATTTGCAAAATATAAGTCTAAGTAGATAAATGCAGCCATCAGATAAGTTTTACCAGCACCCATTGGCAAACTCATTAAATAATCGGAATAATTAACTCCGTAAAATATTTTCTTTATAATTTTTTCATAATCTAAGCTATCAGGTTTTTCAATAATTAGCCTTTCCAGATTGGGTAAAAGTGTTTTACTTCCGTTTTTTTGCCTTGTAAAATTAAATAAAGCAAGAGCAGCGCTGTTGTCTGATAGAAGACTTCTAGTTTTTTGATTTATATTTAATTCTGATAAATCTGTTTTATTTGTAAAAAATCCATCTGAAAATAATTTCCAAAGAGGTTTATTATTCCCTTCTATTTTTAAGAAAAGGTAAGTTTCTATTGCCTCAATTTGGGTGTTGCGCAATTCCCCTCTAATACGTATGTATTTTATTAAATTTATTATGCTACAATCAGCAGATTGAAGCCATTTAACGGTTTTGTGTCTTATTATTTTATTCAACATTTTTTAGGATGTACTAACTTATCTAAATTCTATTTATACCCAATTCGCTTACGTTCTTTTTGTTGTGTTTCTTTTTTCAATAAATAATCTAAGGCATCATATATGCTTTTAAATGGATTATCGTATTTATTCTCTATTTCATTCAGTTTTTGACTTATTTCTGAATGTGATAACGCTAATTGTCTCAGCTGTACAAATGCTCTTACAATTGATATACTTATTTCAATAGCCACATCACTTCTCAATACGCTCGAAAGCATTGAAACACCTTGTTCTGTAAAAGCAAAAGGCAAATATTTACTGTGTTTTCCTCTGCCTTTTTCGTCTAAGGTCACAATTTGTGACCTTAGAGAATTGTATTCTTCTTTTGTGAGTTGAAACATAAAATCCGACGGAAATCTTTCAATATTTCTACGAACCGCTTGTTTTAAAACTCTTGTTTCTACTTGGTATAATTGTGCCAAATCAAAATCGAGCATTACTTTCTGACCTCTAATATTATAAATTTTATTTTGAATGACTTGTAATTGCACCTTTAAATTTCCGTTATTTTTAATCGTTAAAAACACTATCAATTACTGCTTGATGCCGTCTTTTAAATCGTGTGCTGGAGCCAGCCGCAGGAACTGCATAATATTTACGCGAGGCCACATTTAATTTTACTAAATCAAAACGCTCTAACATAAAACTCCACGCTCCCATATTTCTCGGCTCTTCCTGTGCCCAAACATAATCGGTTGCATTTGAATACTTATCTATGATTAGTTGCAATTTATCTAAATATAATGGAAATAATTGCTCTATTCTCACTAAAGCAACATCATTTCTGTTTAATAAATCTCGCTGTGCTAGCAAATCATAATAGAATTTACCCATACAGAAAACTAGTTTTTTTACGTTTGATGGATTAATTGTATCATCAATAACTTCTTGAAATTCTCCATTAGAAAAATCTTTTAGAGGGTTTACCACTTTCGGATGACGCAACAGACTTTTTGGCGTAAATACAATTAATGGTTTTCTGTAACTACGTTTCATCTGCCTACGCAAAAGATGATAGAAATTTGCAGGAGTTGTACAATTTGCAATCGTCATATTATCCTCTGCACATAATTGCAAATAACGTTCAATTCTCGCTGACGAATGCTCAGAACCTTGCCCTTCATATCCGTGGGGAAGCAGAATTACAATTCCGTTTTGAGATTTCCACTTATCTTCTGCGGCAGAAATATATTGGTCAAATATAATTTGAGCTCCGTTAGAAAAATCTCCAAATTGAGCCTCCCAGATTGTTAAGGTATTTGGGTGTGCCATAGCATAGCCATAATCAAAACCTAATACACCATATTCTGATAATAGAGAATTATAGATTTTAATTTTTCCTTTGTTATTCGGATTTGTGTTTAATAAATTGATACGTTTTTCTGAAACTTCATCGCGTAAAATTGCATGACGATGAGAGAATGTTCCTCTTTCTACATCTTGCCCAGAAATACGAACATTAAACCCTTCTTCCAATAAACTTCCGTAGGCTAAAGTTTCTGCCATTCCCCAGTCTAAGGCATCGTTTTCAAAAACCATTTTAGCTCTTCCTTGTAAAATACGCTCTGCTTTTCTAACAAATTTTACGCCATCTGGCACAGTAGAAACTATTTTAGCAATATTTTTTAAATCCTTAGCAGGATATGTTGTATCTACAGGTTGTAGCATTGCTTCTAAACGCTGGCGTACAAACCCTTTCCAAGTAGATTCCATAAACTCTTTTAGTTTAGAGGTAGATTCTAATTTTGATTTTTCAAATTCTTCTTCTAACATCGATTTATATTCTGCCGTAATAGATTTCAGATATTCGTTATCAATAGTTCCTTCATAAATTAATTGTGCTGCATAAATATCTTTTAGATTTTTATGTTTTGCAATTGCTTTGTATAAATTTGGTTGCGTAAAACGAGGCTCATCACCTTCATTATGACCGTATTTTCTGTATCCTAATAAATCAATAAAAACATCACGTTTAAATTTCATTCTAAATTTCAGAGCAATTTCTACGGCGTGGCATACCGCTTCCACATCATCAGCATTTACGTGCAAAACCGGAGATAACGTTACTTTGGCAACATCTGTACAATAAGTGCTTGAGCGAGCGTCTAAATAATTGGTGGTAAAACCTATTTGATTATTAACCACAATATGAATGGTTCCGCCAGTTTTATAGCCATTTAGTTGCGACATTTGTGTAATCTCATACACAATTCCCTGTCCAGCAATAGCGGCATCTCCGTGTATTAAAATTGGTAATATTTTAGATTCGTCTCCGTTATATTTTCTGTCAATTTTAGCTCTCGTAATTCCTTGAGCAACAGAACCAACAGTTTCTAAATGTGATGGGTTTGGAACCAAATTCATCTTAATTTTATTGCCATTTTGATATGTTTTATTTAGTGTTAAACCCAAGTGATATTTTACATCTCCATCAATATCTTCATCTTCAAAATCTTTCCCTTCAAATTCGCTAAATAATTCACTAACAGGCTTCCGAAACACGTTAATTAGCGTGCTTAATCTACCTCTGTGTGCCATACCTAAAACACATTCTTTAACGCCAAAATCATTTACTGCGTTAAATAATGCTACGCTAATAGCAGGAATTAGAGCTTCTCCACCCTCTAAAGAAAATCGTTTTTGACCGACGTATTTGGTTTGTAAAAAACTTTCAAAACCAACCGCCTGATTTAATTTTGACAAAATATATTTCTTTGCGTCTAAAGAATAACTCGGGTGATTGTCATTTTTATTTAAGTGATTTTGCCACCATCTTAATTCCTCTGGGTTTCGTAGATACATATATTCTACACCGATAGAGTCGCAATAAATATTTTTTAAATGTGCTATGATTTCAGAGAGGGTTTTAGGTCCAATGCCCAAAACTTCACCAGCATTAAAAGTCGTGTTTAAATCGGCATTAGATAAACCGAAGTTTTCTAAACTTAAAGTTGGTTTGTACTTACGACGCTCTCTTACAGGATTCGTTTTTGTAAATAGATGCCCACGTGTTCTGTAGCTATTAATCAAATCTATTACTAAGAACTCTTTATGAACTTCTTCAGGAATTTCGGTTGAAATTTCATCACCTATTAAAGAATAATTTTTATTAGCTAAATCATAACCCTGAAAAAAACTTCTCCAACTAGATTCCACTACATCTGGAGTTTTTAAATACTGTTCGTATAAATCAGCTACAAAGCCTGTGTGTGCTGCGTTTAAAAATGAAAATTTGTCCATATTTTTTGTGATGCTTAATGTAAGAGTATAAACTAAGCAAAAATACAACTTTTATGGTTTTTATCAACTAATTATAAATTAGCCATCCCTTGTTTTTTTAGTTTTTCTGCTTTTAGAAGAATTTTAAAAAATTAAATTACTGATTATAAATGATTTAAATAACGTGTTTTTTAGGAAGTTCAAAAATATTTTTCAGGCTTATTTTAACCTAAATTATCAGTAAAATCAATACCTGAGAAACTATTAAATGTATTTTTAGGGGGATGGCTAATTGGTTATAAAATATTGTATAAATAAATAGAATTATTTTTTCTCAAATATCAGAGAGATTGCTCGATAAAACATCAATAAATCTTCCCAAAGGCTTTTTTACCATCATTGTCACCATCGGATTAAAATATCCGTTAAATAACAACTGAACTTCACTTTTATTTTCTGAAATTTCTTTAATATTTACCGCCAATGTAAAGGGAAATTTACCACCGGCAGCACCAAAAGTTATATTAGAAAATTCTGTTTTCTCTTTTAATATCAGTCTAATTTCTGGCATCCCTTTTAATACAAATAAGAATGAATTGCCATCAGCTTCAAATTTTTGAATATCTTTTGGCATCAACTGTTCAAAATTTTTAATATTAATTAAAAACTCAAACACTTCTTTTATGGGTTTTTCTATTGATATTTTGTTGCTTTCTAAGTTCATTATTTCGTATAATTTACTGATTCCATCTACTTGGATTTGTACTCCAATCTTGCAATGTATCAAGCTTTCCCGAAGAAATATATTTACTGTCTAAGGCTTGCTCAACTAAGTATTCATAACTACTTAATGTAGTTAATTCTATGTTGCTTTCCTTAAAATTGGAGTCAGCCAAATTGAATCCATAAGTAAAAATGGCGACCATTCCTTTTATATTTACACCTTCTTTCTTTAACGCTTTTACAGCCTGCAAACTACTTTTTCCAGTGCTGATTAAATCTTCAACAACAACTACATTCTGACCTTTTTCTATATGACCTTCAATCTGGTTTTTTCTTCCGTGCTTTTTAGCTTCGGGTCTAACATATACGAAAGGAACCCCGAGTTCTTGAGCGACCAAAACACCAATTGCAATTGCTCCCGTCGCTACACCGGCAATTACATCAGGTTTTCCATATTTTTCTTCAATAATTTTAGTTATTTCTTCTCGTATAAAATTTCTAATTAGAGGAAATGACAGAGTGATTCTGTTGTCGCAATAAATAGGAGATTTCCAACCAGAAGCCCAAGTAAAAGGATTAGAAGGATTTAATTTTATAGCCTTTATTTGGAGTAATAATTCAGCAGTTTTTTTTGCTTTATCTTTGTTTAAAATCATTTTACAAATGTATAAATGTTTTTTTTATTAATTCAATACTCCGTTAAGGTTTGCTTTAATAAATTGATTATCAATAAAATACATTAAAAATAATTATTATAAAATTAGAATAACCTCTTGGTTTATAGTATCTTAGTAGTTAACTCAAAATATCTATTAAAGATGCTTGCCAAGGAGAAATCCAGTTACAAGTATCACACAAAAAGGATACTTGACAAAATGGAAAGCATAAATAAATAACAGTATGATTTTATAATTGACCTTTATAGGATTGTTTCTTAGCATAAAAAGACGTCTAAATTTTCTTCAACTAGATCGCTATGGCAAGCGAGGGGAGCAACACTACAGAAATCAATTTAACAAGGCTTTTGATTTTCTAAACTTTAACAAAGAATTGATTAGTGAACATGCGGGTAAACATTCAACCATAGCGTTCGACCCAAGCTATGTTAGTAAATTTGGGAAAGCCACCTCAAGAGTAGGTTATTATTGGTCAGGTGTTGCAGGGAAAACAAAATCGGGTTTGGAAATATCTGGCATAGCTGCTATTGATATAGATAACCACACGGCTGTTCATTTAGAGGCTGTTCAAGCTCCAAGTGATTTACAATCCGAGAGTTTGCTGGGGCATTATGCAAATATTTTGGTTCAAAGAAAATCGTCTCTTCTTGCTATCTCTAAGTATGTTGTAGCTGATGCGTATTTTTCTAAAAATGGCTTTGTTTCTAAACTTTATAACAATAGATTTGAGACCGTTAGCAGACTTAGAAATGATGCATATTTGTGGTACATCTACAAAGGAAAACCCAAAACGGGCAGGGGAAGTCCTAAAAAATATGATAGTAAAATTATTACAATGATATTAAACAAGGGCATTTCACAGCTGTGGAAGTATCCGAGAAAAATAAAATATATCAAGCAACTGTATTCTCAAAATCATCAAACAGAGAAGCCAAATGGTCGTAATGTTCAATTTGAGTCGTAGGAAAAGAATGATGCAGTCCTAATTTTTTTTGCACAAAATTAGAACCAAAATCTTTCCAGTTTATCGTTGGATAAGTAACTTTATGAGCGTTATAATTTCCTGTTGCACTCCCAAATTTTGCTGCATTGGGTATAGTATTTAGAAACCTAAATTGCTCTTTTAGTCGAGTTACAAAAACGTCAATTTCTTTTCCTAATCTAGTTGTAGAAGCTGGTTGACCGTGAGTTTTTGCCAACATAGAAATATCTTTCCACTCTATAGCCAGCTCTTCTAATCTTTGTAAAAGTTCTTGATAAATTGGCTTATAAACTTCTTTAATTACGTCTTTTATAGAAAGAAGGATTGCAGTGTTATTAATATCTTGAGAGGTTAATCCGAAGTGAATAAATTCTTTGTATAGTTGTAAATTAAATTAGTAGCAGATATTTCTTGTGATATTGACGGACCCGTTGAATTCGTCCATCAACTATTGCAGACCCAATTTATGGTTACAATCCAGAAACAGAATCCGAAATTGATTTTAAAGATGAAAAAGCAATCGTGGTAATGGCGGTAGATAATCTGCCCTGCGAATTACCAAAAGACGCCAGCGAAGGTTTTGGAGAATTATTTTTAGAAAACGTAATTCCAGCATTTTATAACGGAGATAAAGACAGCATACTAGAACGTGCTAAAATGACCGAAAACGGAAAATTAACCGAACGTTATAAATATTTACAGGATTATATAGATGAATAGTCCGTTAAGGCTTGGTTTAACACGTTTATTTTTAGTAATTTAAGGCAACCTCTACAATTAACATTTTGAAAATCAAATAATTAGTTGTAACTTTGAAATATGAATAAATACAAGACACTTAATACAACTTCCTTATTTTCAGAGGGTTATAGGCTTGAGAAACTCAGTAAACAAGGAGACCCATTAGAGCGATTGAATAAAGTGGTGGAATGGGAGTATTTTCGAGAAACAGTTGAGAAAATACACAAAAAGAGAATGGTTAATTCTGGTCCAAAACGATACGACCCTCTATTGATGTTCAAAATATTGATACTACAGCGCTATTATAATTTGAGCGATTCTCAAATAGAATATCAAATATTGGATAGATTGACATTTTGTCGTTTTCTGGGATTATCTTTAAATGACAAAGTTCCCGACGAAAAGACTGTTTGGGATTTTAGAAATAAGCTGATAAAAAAAGGACTTGAAAAAGAGTTATTTGAAAGATTTACCACTCTATTGGAACGTTATGGATTAATAGCACATCAAGGAAAAATCATTGACGCAAGTTTTGTAGAAGCACCAAGACAGCGTAATAGCAAAGAAAAGAACAAAGAAATAAAAGAAGGTAAAACTCCCAAAGATTGGGATAAACAACCTAATAAAAAACGTCAAAAAGATGTAGATGCTCGTTGGACAAAAAAGAACAACGAAACACACTATGTGATTAGTTTCACCACGTTATTGTTTATTTTTTGGTTATTTTAAACGTTTATGGTGTTTATGACGGGCTTGTTGAACTGGAAATAACTTTAGGACGAAGTCCGTTAAAAAGTTATTCCATTTCAACAATGCCACTAATTAATTGCGAAAGAATGACAGCTTGTTTTAAATTTGTATAATTAAAAAAATAAAGAGATGAAACAAACTTATCATTCAAACGCAACAACAAATGTACGATTGCGAAAGGAAATTAGCAAGAGCAAAGCAACAAATTTAGAATTATCCGAGAAAATTGGGGTATCAGAGAACACAATTAGTAAATGGAAAAACAGAGAGATTTTTGAAGATAGAAGTTCAAGACCTAATAAGATTCGTTACTCACTTAGCGAAATAGAAATGCTTATCGCCGTTGAACTAAGGACAATTACTTGGTGGTCATTAGATGAGATTACAGAAGCTATACGCCCTGAGGAACCAGTAAAGATTAGGAGTGCTGTTTATAGAACTTTTGTTCGTGAAAAAGTTAATACTGTCCCTAAAAAAGAAAGAGAAAAAGCGAAGAAATTCAAAGAATACGACCCCGGATATTTACATATGGATGTTACGTATTTGCCAAAAATAAATGGTTCAAAACAGTATCTTTTTGTAGCCATAGATAGAGCTACCAGAACCTTATATTATAAAATATACGACGCTAAGACAAGTGCAAATGCAGAGGCATTTATGATAGAATGTATAAATTTTTTCCCTTTTGGAATTACACATGTTCTAACAGATAATGGACTTGAGTTTACCAATAGATTACTAAAAAATAAAAAGGGAGAATATTGTACAAAACCAAGCAAATTAGATGTTATTTGTCAGGACAATAGCATAGACCATAGATGCACTAAGCCATTCACGCCAAAGACAAATGGAATGGTTGAGAAAGCAAATGATATTATAAAGAAAGGTACTATCAAAAGAACAAAGTATAATTCTTTAGAAGAAATGAACATTGATTTAATGAATTTCTTAGTCCATTATAATCTATACAGAAGGCACGGAAGTTTAAGAAGAGAACTAAAGGTAAAAACGCCTTTTAATGCAGTTGAAAAATGGTATGAATTAGACCCTGAAATATTTAAAGAAAAACCTGACAATTTTAAAAATAAAATACTAAATTTGAAAATTATTAAGACAAGTTGCAGACAACAACCTTGTGAAACTTAACAACTATGGATATAAAAACCATGCAAAGGTTGATAACAAGCACAAATTTATTGACACTTATACAACGACAGATGCTTCGGTACACGACTCTCAAACATTAGACGAGTTATTGACCGAGAAGGACAAAGGTCAAGACCTTTGGGCAGACAGTGCCTATACTGGAGAAGAGCAGGAAAAAACAATTAAAAAATACGAGGTAAATAACAAAATAAATGAAAAAGGATATAAGAACAAACCATTGACAGAGGCACAAAAAGAATCAAATCAAGAAAAATCAAGAACAAGAGCACGAGTAGAACATGTATTTGGTTTTATGGAGCAGAGCATGAATAAACTCTACATAAACTCAATAGGAATAAAACGAGCCGTAGGGTTTGTTGGGCTAGTAAATCTTACCTACAACCTGTTTAGATATGAACAAGTTACAAGGTTAGATGGGATAACTATGTCTAATTGGTAAACACAAGACATGTATATGATTGATAATGAGTGAATTAACAAAAAAATGATTGAAATTACAAAAAACTAAAACCATTTCTAAAATTTTAATATTTTTGAAATAAGAAAGGATTCGCTTAAAAATAAATTAATAGAGGTTGCCTTAAGTTCTAGGTTTTATCTCAAAAACCATAAACATCTCATTATAAGCAATAAACGTACAACAAAATAAATAACATACTTATAATAAACACGTTGTATATTTGTGTGAAAGTTGAATTTAAAACCTTAACGAACTATTATAAAGTAAAAATAGTATTTTTTTTTATATAGTTTTATTTATGTCTAATATCCCAGCCTCAATTATCATTTCAGTAAATCTATTTCCATCTATAAGATGTATATTTTCTTCTTGTGCAATCCTAATACATTCCTCTGTAAAATGATTTGCAGATGTGATTACCCAAAGAATTTCAGTGTAGCCGTCCACCATAGTTTTTTTATTATTACTGTAATCTTTGATTTGATTCACAGCATGTTCATTAGTTTTTGATTTAATATCATGAAACTTTACTTGTGCATAGATAATTGTTTTAATCGGCTCAAATGTTGCAATTACATCTACATCTCCTTCTTTTTCTTTTTCGTTTCTTGGAGGAATATAAACTTCTGTTGCTCCGCTTTTTTCAAAATAGAACTTTACAAGTTTTTCAAACTTATCTGGGTTTAATAATCTATTAAATGTTTCTAAAACTTTAGGAGCTATTTCTTCTAAAATTTCTGAATATAAGTTTATCGGGGTGTTTTTTTTGAAAAAAATTAAAGCCTTTCCAACACTGTCTTTTAAATCATTAATACAGGTGTTTGTTGGTCTAATCTTCATCCTTCTAGTTAAGGCAGCATCTGCAAAGTCTCTTCGCGAGATATTCTTTGCAATAGGTTTAACTTCCCAATAAAAGCCTAAATCTATTAAATCGTTTTCTCTATCAAGTAAACCATTTTTCATTGTTAATAGCTTTCCATTCCAATCTGTTAAATTTTTTACTGGAATATTAGAAATTGGCAGTGATTTTTTGGATACTAATTCGTAAACAGAGAAAACTTTCAAACCCGGAACAACCACTCTGTCTCCTTTTTTAAACTCCTCTATAAACCTCCACAAATTATATCTTATGCGTGGTGCTTCCCCCCAAGTTTTTTCAATTTTTTTATTTAAGGCAACCTCTACAATTAACATTTTGAAAATCAAATAATTAGTTGTAACTTTGAAATATGAATAAATACAAGACACTTAATACAACTTCTTTATTTTCAGAGGGTTATAGGCTTGAGAAACTCAGTAAACAAGGAGACCCATTAGAGCGATTGAATAAAGTGGTGGAATGGGAGTATTTTCGAGAGACTATTGAGAAAATACACAAAAAGAGAATGGTTAATTCTGGTCCAAAACGATACGACCCTCTATTGATGTTCAAAATATTGATACTACAGCGCTATTATAATTTGAGCGATTCTCAAATAGAATATCAAATATTGGATAGATTGACATTTTGTCGTTTTCTGGGATTATCTTTAAATGACAAAGTTCCCGACGAAAAGACTGTTTGGGATTTTAGAAATAAGCTGATAAAAAAAGGACTTGAAAAAGAGTTATTTGAAAGATTTACCACTCTATTGGAACGTTATGAATTAATAGCACATCAAGGAAAAATTATTGACGCAAGTTTTGTAGAAGCACCAAGACAGCGTAATAGCAAAGAAAAGAACAAAGAAATAAAAGAAGGTAAAACTCCAAAGATTGGGATAAACAACCTAATAAAAAACGTCAAAAAGATGTAGATGCTCGTTGGACAAAAAAGAATAACGAAACACACTATGGATATAAAAACCATGCAAAGGTTGATAACAAGCACAAATTTATTGACACTTATACAACGACAGACGCTTCGGTACACGACTCTCAAACATTAGACGAGTTATTGACCGAGAAGGACAAAGGTCAAGACCTTTGGGCAGACAGTGCCTATACTGGAGAAGAGCAGGAAAAAACAATTAAAAAATACGAGGTAAATAACAAAATAAATGAAAAAGGATATAAGAACAGACCATTGACAGAGGTACAAAAAGAATCAAATAAAGAAAAATCAAGAACAAGAGCACGAGTAGAACATGTATTTGGTTTTATGGAGCAGAGTATGAATAAACTCTACATAAACTCAATAGGAATAAAACGAGCCGTAGGGTTTGTTGGGCTAGTAAATCTTACCTACAACCTGTTTAGATATGAACAAGTTACAAGGTTAGATGGGATAACTATGTCTAATTGGTAAACACAAAATATGTATATAATTGATAATAAGTGAGTTAACAAAAGAATGATTGAAATCACAAAAAACTAAAACTATTTCTAAAATTTTAATATTTTTGAAATAAGAAAGGATTGACTTAAAAATCAATTAATAGAGGTTGCCTTAACACTGCCCATCTTTTTTCCTTAGTATCTTCTCTTAGAACATCATCTATAAATTCTTGATTTGAGAAGTCTGAAAATCCAATTGAAAGCATGTTGTTGTCTAAAAGTGGGTATGAAACCTCTTTGTGGTGTGATATTCTGTGTAGCCAATATTGTTCCATTTTGTTTTTTATTTTTAATTGTTAAATTGTTGCACCACAAGATATGAAATAATTACAAGCTGATTAAAAAGTTGCATTATTTTTTAACTAAATATTAACACTTATTTACTTACTTTACTGATTATAAGTCTCTTATAAAAAAGTAATTGATAAAATAAATTTACATAAATAGATTTGTCTTTTTTAACTAACTGGTAACAAGTAAATTAAACTACCTGAGTAGTTACATAATTTTTAAATTAGCCATCCCCCGAAAAATACATTTAATAGTTTCTAAGGTATTGATTTTACTGATAATTTAGATTAAAATAAGCCTGAAAAATATTTTTGAACTTTCTAAAAAACACGTTGTCTAAATCATTGATAATTAGTGATTTAATTTTTTAAAATTCTTTTTAAACGAATAATTATCTGTGAACATTCACTGACAAAAAAATCCTTTAAAATACCATTATCTGCACCTCTGTCAAAAACCCAGCAACCCTTGTCTAATATATGCTTATTCACCTCTTGTACTGCTTTTTTAACTTCATTATTACTACTCAAAGTCCCATTTCAAAACTATACGCCTTGCTGTAAAGAGGTGTCATTTCTTTGTGTTGATTAATAGAATTAATGTTTAGTACATTATATCCAAGTCCTATTTTCCCAGTATCTCTGTTCCTTACAAATTCTAAGCCTTCCATATGTTTGGCATGTTTTTTACTGATATCCGTGCCGTCCATAATAATAAAATCATCTTTTGAAATACTATTTTTAACATTATTTAGATGATTATGAGAAACCTTTGATGCAAAATCACTGTTTAGATACTGTGAAGAAAAGCGTTTTGCAACATCTTTTAATTTCAAAGTCTCTCTAAGAGATGCTGCTATTTGATTCACAAATACAGTTTTAGACTTTAATATGCCTAATACCATTTCTTTTAAACAACGTGTTTCTGGCTTACTCATATCTACGGTAGAAGAAGAATAATCAGATAATTGGATTTGTATCTTTTTTGTTAGTAGCTTGCTCATCGAACTGTTTTTAAATTATGTGTTTTATATTACGACAGCAAGATACGAATTTTTAAACAGTTTTTCAGCTTTATTTTGACCTAAATTGTCAGTAAAATCAATGCCTGAAAAACTATTAAATGTATTTTTTGGGGGATGGCTAAATATTTTTCATGATTGTTGTTTTAAAGTTGTTTTAATGTAATAAAAGTGCTAAATACTGCTTATTTTAGCACTTTATTTTTTAAGTTAAACTCTTTCTTCCGCTTCTAAAATTTCAAACAGCGAATTAAGTTGTTCTTTTCCTGAAGATGAAATTAAACTAATTTCATTCAGAAAAACCTCTCTCTCTTTAGAAAATGTATCATAGTCTTTAGATTTTAGAGATTTAACCATAGTAGTTAGTTTTCGACCTTTTGCTGGCTTCCAATTTTCACTTTTCCAAAGAGTTAATTCTATGTTTATTTTGCTAATTCCGTAAATCGGATGGTCTTGAATTTACTCTTCTTACTCAACTGCAATAGTTACCAAAACATTTACAATGTATATAATTTAAAAACAAAACATATGTTAAAATATTGTTAAAAACAACAAAGCGTTATTGTATTCAAATTAGAGTTTAAGTTACATGAAAAATTATTCAGTAACTTTTAACCGAGCTTTTGCCACTACTGAAATATCAGAAAAATCATTGTTCAAAAACTTTAAATATCCTGCGATAGCAATCATCGCCGCATTGTCTGTGGTGTATTCAAATTTTGGAATATAGGTCGTCCAGCCCCAATGTTTTTCTGCTATCTGTAAACGCCTTCTAATTTCAGAATTTGCAGAAACTCCGCCAGCAATAGCAATGTGTTTAATTCCTGTGTGTTTTACGGCATTTTTTAACTTTTCTATTAAAATTTCAACAATAGTGAACTGTATGGAAGCACAAATATCATTTAGATTTTCTTTTATAAAGTTTGGATTTTCTTTTAACTGTTTTTGTATAAAATATAAAATAGCCGTTTTTAATCCGCTAAAACTAAAATCTAAATAACCAACTTTTGGTTTTGTAAATTTAAAAGCCTTCGGATTTCCTCTTTGAGCATATTTGTCAATTAATGGACCGCCCGGATAAGACAATCCTAAAATTTTGGCAGATTTATCATAAGCCTCACCAACGGCATCATCAATAGTTTCACCTAAAATCTGCATATCAAAATAATCAGAAACTTTTACAATCTGCGTGTGTCCACCGCTAATGGTCAGGCATATAAAAGGAAACGGCGGTTTTTTAACGTTTTTTTCTTCAATAAAATGAGCTAAAATATGTGCTTGCATATGATTTACATCTATCAAAGGAATGTCCAAACCCAATGACAAGGATTTTGCAAATGAAGTTCCCACTAACAGAGAACCCATCAACCCCGGACCACACGTAAACGCAACTGCACTTAGTTTTGTTTTGTCAATATTAGCTTGTTCTAAAGCCTGTTGCACTACGGGAACAATATTTTGTTGATGTGCTCTGGAAGCTAATTCAGGTACAACTCCGCCGTATTTAGAATGAATTTCTTGGTTTGCAACAACGTTACTTAGCACTTTTCCGTTGTGAATAACGGAAGCACTTGTGTCATCACAGGAAGATTCAATTCCCAAAATATATATTGATTTCTGTTTCAAAAGATTTAAAATATTAATTTGCCTACGCAAAAATATCAATTAAGATACAATAATTAATAAAATTTAAACTTTCTTTGTAATAATTGGCAATATTTTTGCCGTAACAAATAAAATCATCATTTTTAGGTTCAAAAAACAAAGTATATTTACAGCAAAAATATCAGGAAGTTATGAAGATTAAATTTACAACAAAAGAAGAAAGTAACAGAGAGCAAAGAGAGAATTATATAAAACTTTCTCCGATAAACAGGATATATTCTTTTATAAAGCAAGTTTATATATTTAATAACTTTCCTTTAAAAAAAAATAAAAGTACAAATAGCAACTTTACAATAACTTTTTACGATGAATATTAATCAATGGCAAGATAAAATAGACAAATTTATTAAGTTATGTAATGTGCATAAAGTTAAAATGATAATGGTGGGAGGTGGAGCTGTTAATTTTCACGGCTATCAGAGGCACTCTGCAGACGTTGACTTTTGGATTAAAACATCTGAAATTAATTTAAAAAAGCTTATAAAGGTTTTTAATGATATGGGATATAAAATTGGCGATTTCCCTAAAGAAGTTAAAGATCAAAAACAGAATATTTCAATTAAGTTTTCACCAGTTGACATTAATTTGGAGTTAATTACAAAATTTTCATCAACTAAAAATTTTGACGATGCATATGATAATAGCGAAGAAGTTGTAGTAAAAGAAAGTAAATTTTTGAAATGGAATGTAATTTCTTATGAAGATTTGATAGATAGTAAAATTAAATCTCAAAGACCTAAAGATTTACTCGATATACAGCAGCTACAAGAAATTAGAGCAGGTAAGAAAAAAAATAGAGGTTAGGAGTTTTTGTAGAGTAAATAAAATCGTCATTTTTTAAATTAGAAAATTGAATATCAAAAGCAAAAAAAAAGTAATAGTAAAGACACTAGGATACATCTTGCTTTTCTTGGTTTTTATTAGCGTAACTCTTTCTATATCAAGTGTTCAAACGTATTTGGCTAAAATACTTACAGGTGAACTTAAAGAAACATACAATACTAATATTGTTATAAATAAAGTAGATTTATCTTTTTTAGGCTCTGTCCAACTCAAGGGAGTGGAAATTAGAGATCATCATAAAGATACCTTGATTTTTGTAAATAATTTAAGCACTTCTTTGTTAAATACAAGAAAAATCCTGAATAGTAATATAAATCTGGGAGATGTTTCTTTGAAAGGAGTTTATTTTTATTTAAAAACTTATAAGGATGAAAACAGTAATAACATCTCTATTTTTGCTGATAATTTTAATACAGAAAACCAAGAAAAATCTACTTCTCCAACTTTTTTGCTAAAAGCTTCTGATGTTTATATAAATGATTTTACGTTTAAAGTAATTGATGAAAACACAAAACAGCAGGCTCTTTTTGCGGTAAAAAAAGGCAGCGGAAGTTTTAGTGATTTAAAAATTGTCAGAGATAATGTTTCTGTAAAGGTTAAAAAATTATCTTTTACGGACGACAGAGAAATTGAAATAATAAATTTGACCACAGACTTTTTTTACTCCGATACTCAAATGACGTTTAAGGAAACAGTGATAGAAACAAAGGATTCTAAATTAAATACCGATATATTATTCACCTATAAATTTAAGGATTTACCGTATTTTAATGATAGAGTAAAAATAAAAGCCGAGTTTGCAAAAAGTAAATTATCTCTTACAGACTTAAATAAATTGTACAATGAATTTAGAGGTGATTATTTACTACATTTTTCTGGAAATATGGAAGGAACGTTAAATGATTTTAGTGCAAAAAATATTGATTTATCCTCAAGTGATGGAATGAAAATCAAAGCTGATATACATCTTCTTAATTCTATAGAAATGAATAGAGGTCTTGTGTTTAACGGACATTTTAAAGATTTGACTGCAAATTATAAACAGCTAAAAAGTTTGCTTCCCAATCTGGTGGGAGAAAAGATGCCATCAGAACTTAAAAGATTAGGAGATTTTACGCTAACAGGTAATGTTCTAATTAATCCAGAAAAGATTGATGCTGGCGTAGCAATAAAATCAGAAATTGGGAATGTAATCACCGATTTAGAATTGACAAATATCACTGAAAAAAAGAAAACAAAATACAGTGGAGAAATAAAATTAATAGACTTTAATTTAGGAGTTTTATTTGACAAACCAATGTTGGGAAAAGCTACTTTAGGAGGAAATATTAACGGCATAGGATTTGAAATAGACAACATTAATACTACAATTATTGGGCTGATAAACAAACTGGAATTCAACAATTATACTTATAAAAATCTAAATATAAATGGGCAGTTCAGGAACAAACTTTTTGACGGCGACCTGACTGTTGATGACCCAAATCTTAAAATGAAATTTAACGGATTAGCAGATTTTTCATCGAGAGTAAATAAATTTTATTTTGAGATAAACGTAGAATATGCCAATCTATTGGAGACAAATTTGTATGCAAGAGACAGTATTTCTCATCTAAAAGGGAAGGCGGTGCTGGACGTTGTTGGCAATACTTTTGACGATATGGTAGGGTTGTCAACATTTACAAATGTTGAATATACAAACCAAAAACAGGTATATAAATTTGATAGATTTAGGGTTACATCGAGCATAAAAGAGAATATAAAAGTTATAGATGTTTACTCCAAAGATATTGTAAGCGGACAATTGAGAGGGAATTTTGAATTTGATGAATTATCTGCTATAACTCAGAATGCGTTGGGCAGTATTTATGCTAATTATACGCCTCACAAAGTAGATTCAAACCAGTTTATAGAATTTGATTTTGCTATTTATAATCAGATTATAGATGTATTTTTGCCCGAAATTTTTATTGGAAAAAACACGAAAATGCGAGGTAAAATTGATGCCAAAACAGATGCGTTTAAATTGACATTTACTTCTCCAAAAATTACAGGATATGACAATGCCATAGACTCGCTATATTTAAGGATGGACAACAAAAATGTTTTGTTTAACACGCATTTAACGGCATCAAAAATCGTTACAAAATATTATAATATAACAAAGTTAAACCTATTAAACAGGACAAAAAACGACACACTTTTCTTTAAATCAGAATTTAAAGGAGCTTCAAGAAACAAGGAAACATTTAATATGGATTTCTTTTACACTTTCAATAAAAATAAAAAAGCTGTTTTAGGAATTCAGAAATCTACATTCAGTTTTGAGGAAAATATATGGAAAATTAACTCAGAAAATAACAAAGAAAACAAAATAACCTTTGATTTAAAGAAAAAAGAATTTGAATTTAGTTCGTTTCACCTGAAATCAAAAGAGCAGAAAATTGCTTTTAAAGGTTTTCTAAGAGATTCTACACACAAAGATTTGAAGGTTGATTTTGTTAAAGTAGATTTATCCAGTTTTTTGCCGTCAATAGACAATTTATCTTTGGAAGGGATTTTGAACGGTCATATAGATTTTACGCAAAAAGAGGGTTTATATAGCCCGAAAGGTAATTTATCAATCTCCGATTTTAAGATAAATTCTTTTGAACAAGGCGATTTAGATTTGTATATAAAAGGCGAAAATTCCTATCAAAAGTATGCAGTAAATTTAAGTTTGGGCAAGAATAAAATAAAAAATATTTTTGCAAAAGGATTTGTAGATTTCACCTCTAAAAGACCAATTTTAGATTTATCTGTAATGCTAAATAATTTTAAATTAAATGCGTTTAGCCTGCTTGGACAAGATATTTTGGCCAAAATGAGAGGAGAAGCAACAGGTAATTTTAACCTCACTGGTTTTATTGGAAACCCGATTATGAAAGGAGAATTAGAGTTGAAAAATGCTGGATTGAAATTTCCCTATCTGAATGTAGATTACGATTTTGAAGGACTTACAAAAATTAGGCTTATAGACCAATCTTTTATTTTTGATAAATTAACTTTATCTGATGTAGAACATAATACAAAAGGAAATGTTAGCGGGAGTATTTCGCATCAAAACTTCAATCTTTGGTATCTAAATTTAGAAATTAACACAGATAACATATTGGTTTTGAACACTAAAGAAGCTGAAGAATCTCTATATTATGGAACAGCATTTATAAAGGGAAATATCAGAATTTATGGATTGACAGATTATTTAACGATAGATGTAAACGCTGCAACAAATTTGGGGACAACATTCGTTATTCCTTTAAATGACATAAAAACTATAAACAATTACAGGCTAATTCATTTTAATTCGGCGGAAACAAATAAAGGTAAAAAAGAAGGCAATGAAGTTGTATTACATTCGTTAGAAGGACTTTCTCTAAATATTAATTTAGAAGTAACAAAAGACGCGGTAGCAGAAATTGTCATAGATAAAACCACAGGAAGTTATTTAAAAGGAAGTGGCACGGGAGACCTTCAAATAGCGATAGATACTAAAGGAAAGTTTATAATGAATGGAGATTTTACTGTTGATGAAGGCAAATATGATTTTAAATACGGAGGATTGATAAATAAGATATTTCAGGTAGAAAAAGGCGGAACAATTTCTTGGATCGGTAGCCCGTTTGATGCGGATTTGAATATTACGGCTGTTTATACAACAAGAGCAAATCCTGCACAGTTACTGAATGATTTTAATACAAACAGAAAAATACCTGTCAATTTAATCACCAGAATTAGCGGAGGATTATTTAATTCTAAGCAAGAATTTGACATTGAAATTCCGAATGTAAATTCTACGATAGCATCAGAATTAGAATTTAAGTTGAACGATAATGACATAAACGGAAAAACATTTCAATTCTTGTCATTGCTGGCATTTAATAGCTTTTATGACCCAGAAAATATAAATTTAGATATTAGAGGAACAACATCGGATGCGGCTTTTAGAATTGTGTCAAATTTAATGAACAGTGAGGGCGGAAAAGTTCAATTTGGTGTTGATTATGACTTTTCAGATAAGAGCGATATAGATAATTTGAGGACATATGGTTCTATGAATTTTTCTATGGGTACACAAATTACTGATAGGATTATTATAAACGGCAAAGTTGGAGTTCCCACAGGTTCTAAAACGCAATCTGGTGTAGTTGGCGAAATGAAAATTGAGGTTTTATTAAATGAAAAAGGAAATTTTAGGGGCGTTTTTTTTAATCGTCAAAATGAAATACAATACTCTGACGAAGAAGAAGGATATACGCAAGGAGTTGGATTTACATATCAGGTGAATTTTAATACCTTTTTAGGATTGTTACGCAAAATTGGATTAAAAAAAGAGTTAAAAAAATTTACAAAAAAAGATTCTATTCCAGCTCGTAAATTAGTTAAATTCAATAAACATTAAATAATAAAATTTATGAAAAAATATACGTTGGTAATTTTGGCTGCTGGCATAGGCAGTAGATATGGCGGAACAAAACAGTTAGATTCTGTCTCAGATAATGGAGAAACAATTATGGATTTTTCTTTGTACGATGCCATAAAAGTGGGTTTTACTAAAGTAGTTTTTGTCGTTAGAAAAAATATTTTGGAAGAAGTAAAAACAGATTTTAATAAAAAAATAAACGGAAAATTAGAGGTAGAGTATGTTTGCCAAGAAACTGGTGATATTCCATCAAAATACAAAGAAAATAACAGGGTGAAACCGTGGGGAACTGGACACGCTTTATTGGTTTCAAAAGACGTAATATCAGAAAATTTTTGCGTGATTAATGCAGATGATTTCTACGGGTTTGATGCTTTTAAGTCAATCATCTCATTTTTAAAAGAAACAGACGGCACAAGTACTGATTTTGCGATGGTAGGATACTCAATTCAAAATACTTTATCAGACAACGGAAGTGTTTCTAGAGGTGAGAGTTTTATTGACAATAAAAACAAATTAAAGCAAATTGTAGAAAGAACTTCAATTACAAAAAAGGAAAATGTAATTGTATATCCAGCAGATGATAATTCGGAAGTAATTATTCCTAAAGACACATTCGTTTCTATGAATTTTTGGGGTTTTACACCAATATTTTTGACGTTTTTAGAACAAGAATTCAATACTTTTTTGGAGTTAAATCACAGAGAATTAAAACAAGAATTCTTCCTGCCTTTTGTTGTAGATGCTTTAATTAAAGAGAATAAAGCAACCGTTTCAGTCCTAAAAACCAATGCAGAATGGATGGGTGTTACTTATAGAGATGACAAAAAAATGGTTGAGACAAAAGTAAAACAACTAATAGAAAATGGAATGTATCCTACTAAACTTTGGCTATGAATAGTGAATTAAAACACATCTTTAATCAGTTTAAAATTGCATCTGAATTTGAATCTTATACGGAATTAAATTCGGGTCATATAAACGATACCTTTTTGATAAAAACAACACAAAAACCTGATTATGTACTTCAAAAAATCAACAAGAATGTTTTTAGAGACGCACCGAAATTAATCACTAATAAAGTTTTAATCAGTAATCATTTACAAAAAAAACAATCAAAATTGCCTTTAGATGAGATGCAAAGAAAAGTATTGTGTTTTGTAGATGCTAAAAGTGGTAAGCCTTTCTATAAAAATGCTGATAAAAATTACTGGAATCTTTCTGTTTTTATTGAAAACTCGGTAACTTATGAGAAAGTTCCAAATTCAAAAATTGCTTTTCAGGCAGGTAAAGCTACTGGAGAATTTTTATCGTTGACAACAGATTTTGAAGTGAACAAATTGACAAATATCTTTCCCGGTTTTCATTCGGTGTCAAAAAGGTTTTTACAATTTTCCGAAGCACTTAGCAAAGCTACCAAAGAGAGAATAAATATTGCAGAAAATCTTATCAATTTTACCAATTCTCATATAGCAGAAATGTGTTATTTAGACGATGCGATTGACAGAAATAAATTGCCGATAAGAGTTACGCATAATGATACTAAAATATCAAATATTTTATTTTCTAAGGAAGATATTGCACTCTGTATGATAGACACGGATACGGTAATGCAAGGCGTTATTCACTATGATTATGGAGATGCGATTAGAACAATTTGTAATACTTCTAATGAAGATGGCACGGAAATAGATTTGATTTCATTTAATTTTGATTTTTTCAAGAAATATACTCAAGGATTTTTTCAAGAAATAAAAGAAAATATCTCTTCCAAAGAAATAAAATACCTGCCGTTAAGTATCAAAATTATGCCATTTATCATAGGATTGCGTTTTTTGACTGATTTCTTAAATGATGATGTGTATTACAAGACAAATTATCCGCATCACAACTTTGATAGAGCCAAAAATCAATATACTTTAGTGAAAAAAATAAAGGATAAGTATTCAGAAATTCAGGAGTTTATTAAATGTAATTTGGTGTGAAAGAATTACTAATTGGTTGCTGGTTACCAACAACCGACCTTAACCCAACTTGTCCATTATCTAATTTAATATCAATAGATACGCGGGGTTCAAGATTTAGTGGTACACTACATATTTTTTTATTGGTGTTTGTGTAAGGTTGCATCCTGTGGCGGTATATATTTTCTGAGCTTGTTCTATTTTGCTGGGTTTTCTTAGTTGTATTGTTTTTTTTGGGTCACATTAAATTTACAGGGGTTAAGCAAAAAGTTTATGCAATCTGAACAGGAAAAATTCTGTATCAGTTACGCCTCTTAAATTAGCTCTGAATAGTTTAATTTTAGCATTAAAAGATTCAGCGTTAGCATTAGTATTTCTATTGTTAAAAAAATTAAGGATATTATCAAAATTTGCTTTTACTGTATTTGCAGAGGTATAAAATGTTTCTAACTTTTCTTCAAATGTATCTTCAATCCATTTAGCAAAACGTTCTTTAACTATTAATCTATCGGTGTTTTCATATATACTTCTAAACTCAAGGGTGTGTTTATAAGCTGTTTCTAAATGTGAATATAATTTGAATAACAATGTTGCTCTTTGCTTTTGATTTTCTGTCCAATCATTGGGTTTTTTAGCTATAATGTATCTGCTTCTAGCTAATAATTTCTTTAACTTGTTTTCTCGATTCTATAGGTAGCTTTTCTAACACTTTAATGATGTCTTCTGAACGTGTTCCTTTTATAGAAGCGCATAGTACCTCCTTTAGATTTCCCTTTCTTATTCGTTACAAAAGTGTAGAGTTCTCCTTTAGAAAGACTCACTTCATCAATGCTTAGATATTCATTTATATTTTTAGGGAAAAGCATATAATCTTTTGAGTGACCTCTCTGTTCCCACTTATTAAAACCACTACTATACTTTTTGTATTGACGCCTTAACTTGTATGATTTTATATCATAATAACTAGCAATATTACTAATGGTATCTTCTCGAGTATCTATCTGTATCTTTTAAGAAATCAGAAAGCTCCTGTGTTAATTTTGAACCCTCTGCTATAAATGAATAATCGCTTCTAATCTCTTTTTTAGTCTCTTTATGACGCCACCTACGACGTTTTATAGTCAAATAAACTGCTTTCCCTCTCAAAGGAAAATCTTGAACTGTTTTAGATGATAAAAATCCTTTGGATTCATATTCTGATGACTCATAAGAACATAGGTAAACAATTTTTCTCCTCTAATCTTACAGAGACAAAAACCTTTTTTGAGGATATATCACATAGCTCTTCTACTTGAGTTATATCAAAATAATTAAGAAGTTCTTTGGGGAAAACATAGCGTATAAAGTCGGGACACAAAAGCATATTTTTTTTTCGCTAATTTATAAATTATCCCCGTAAATTTAACCTGTCCCATTACAACCTGAGTAGTTACATTTATTGTTTATCCAAAAAAACTACATATATTACTCGAAGTTCTAAAAAATATTATTTATGTATAGAGAAAAATACTCAAAAATAGGTCATAATCTAAAAATAGTATTCCTTATTACTGTCTTTTGTTTAGTATCAACTTTGTCAAAAGCACAGGTAAACTGCGTTGCTGGATATAGACCAGATATTCCATTGACAACAGCTACACAAGAACAATTAAATGAAATAAATCAAATATACAATAAACTTTCGGATGAATATTTAGGTCGAACTTCACCTGGTAGCGGTAGCTTACAATATAATCTCAATAAAGCAAAACAGAATTACAATAAGTTAAATATTAGAGTAACAAACGGTAATATTTCTGGAGAAATTAGTGGAAGCTCTAGAGACCCTGACGCAATGTTATTTGCTTTTGCTCGATATATAAAATTTAGACCAACAGCATCGGATATTCAAGATATAAAGCAAAAGGCTTCCAACGTAGTTTGGCTTATTTCTAAAAAATTTTGTGAAGGTAGTGTAACACGATCTTCTAGTTATGAATCCAGACATCTTCTCAGAGCAACAATGTTTCTTAGAGATTGTCTTTCTGATGATATAAAAAGGATGTTTGGCAACGTTTTATATAATAATAATCATGACCGTAAATCAATATGGCCCACCTCTGAGAATACAGATTATAAAACAGGTGATGGAGTCAATACTGACGATATATATAATATCAGCGACTCACTTGTTGCCTACGCAACATGGTTTAAAAACGACGATGAGAAGGTAAGATGGATGAAAGGAGTAACCCGATATTTGGAGAGATTTATGAGTTATAGTTATGCATCTGCTGATGGGTTAAAGCCAGATGGGTCAGGATTTCATCATTGGGTTGCTTATGATAATTATATGTATGCGTACAGGACAGTTATAAAAATCTTAAGAAGTTTACATTTAACTTCTTTTCAAATTAATAGAGATGCGTATTTAATGTTCAGAGATGCACTTTACTATCAAATAATGATAGGTCATGATGTAGGAATTAAGGCACTTTCTCTTGTTGGAAGAAAGCCATATGACAGAGATATATACACTAGACGATCGGAAATAAAAGAAATGGCATCTATTGGAGGTGTCATTTTGGGGCTGACAACAGCAGACCCAGTGCTGGCAGGGTATTATAATCGTATTGAAGGAATTCAGCCTGAATTTAATTATACAACAATTACTCCGTTTGAGCAAGGTTATATACAATTCAATCATGCTCACGCGGGGGTTTACAGAGGGAATAATTGGTTAGTTTATTTTAAAGGATTTAGCAACTACATGTGGGGAGCTGAGATATATACTACAGAGAATCGCTACGGTCGTTACCAAAGCTATGGGGCGATGGAAATTATTAATCCCGGCGATTTATCTGCGGAAAATAACGGTTTTGATGTAGGTACATGGAATTGGAATTTTAACCCGGGTACAACCACCATAGTTTTACCTTGGAGAAAACTCAAAGCAGAGCACCGAAGAATAGATGAACTTCAAAGAAAACCTTTTGTAGGGTCATTATCTCTTAAGAATATAGGAAATCCTGCACTTACAAAAACATTTGGCACTTATGGGCTGTTTGCTATGGACTTTCAGGAAAAACAAACTGGGTGGGGTACGAAATATGGACCTGATACACACAATAATACTTTTACATTTAAAAAATCAAATTTTGCTTTTAGTGATATGATTGTTTGCCTCGGTTCTAGCATAAATAATAATGATACAAGAAATAATACGGTAACCACATTGTATCAAAGACTATCTAATTCACGAAATGTAACAGTTAATGGTACAGTTGTTACGGCAGATTCGCAAACCTTTACTGGTAATAATAACTGGCTTATAAGTAATGCCAATACTGGTTTTTACGTGGTAAATGGTGGAGATATAAAAGTATGGAAAGGCACTTCGCCAACACCAAATCACAATCAACTTTATTCTGTTACAAATTTTTCAAATAACGACACGAAACCAAATACCTATGGATATATAGACCATGGCTCCAATCCTTCTGATGCGGGATACGAATATATTTGTACTCCTCAAACTACTGTTGAAAAGATGACAACCTTACACACTAAAATGCAGAGTTCTAATAACTTTCCATATATTGTTCATCAGAAAAATTCTAATGCACATATTGTACAACATAAGAAAGATAAAATATGGGCTTACTCATTTTTTACTACAAATTCAGATATAAACCGTACAGCAGGTATCATAAAAAGTAATAACAAACCGTGTTTGGCTATGTATCAGAAGACAGACGCAAGCAGTATTTTATTGTCGGTAACAAATCCTGATTTAGGTTTTAAAGCTAGACAAACAACTGGAACTTCTCCAACAGTAAATATCCGATTAACCTTACATGGTCAATGGTTACTGCCGTCTTCAAGTACTGATATAAAACTCATTAACTCTAATGCTTCTGAAACAGTCTTGGAGTTTAAACTCATTGACGGGTTGCCAGTGGAAGTTCAATTAAATTCATTAGAAATAGACACAGATGGAGATGGAGTATTTGATAATTTTGATAGGTGTAATAGCACTCCACCAAGAGAGTCTGTGAATGAAGATGGGTGTCATCAATCTCAAATTGACACAGATGGAGACGGTGTATTTGACATCAACGACAAGTGCAGCAACACTCCGTCAAATGCTTTTATTGATGCTGTTGGCTGTATTAAATTATCGCCAAATAACTTTGAAATATTTAGTACAACACCAAAATGTCCAAATGCAAATAATGGAAAAATAAGTATAAAAAATATCTCGTCGCATATGTTTAATTTTGTCGTTACGGGACCAAATTCATATAATAAAACATTTGAAAACAAGTTAGCTAACGAGCCTTTTGTCATTGAAAACTTAGCCGTTGGTATGTATAATATCACTGCAAAATTCTCAACCGATGGAATTGGTAACGATATTCCCGGATTTCAGGTTGCTGTTAATGACGCAACTCCCGTTTCTGGAGTTAATAAATCGGTTAATCCGTTAAGAAAATCATCGGTATTTACAGTTTCGGGTGATAAAAAATATTCTATCTATGTAAATAACGTATTCCAAAGGGATGAAACATTTTCTGACGAAAGCGAATACGATATTGTCGTAGAAAATCTATCTGTCGGAAAAAATCATATAAAAATAATTCCAGAAAATATATGCCGTGGATTGATTGAAAATTGGATTATTATTCCGAACGGAGATATTAAATTATATCCAAATCCAACAGAAGATTTACTCTATATCGGAGGCTTAGAATCATATGATATAAATGTGCAGATGTTCACATCTAACGGACAACGAGTATATGATAAAGATCATAAACCTGTAAATGGAACTGTCTATTTTTCGATAAAAGATTTATCAGCAGGTTTCTATATAGTAAGAGTTTATGGAGATAAAATAAAAGGTAATACTAGCTTTAAAATTACTAAAAAATAAAAATTATGAGAAACATGCTTCTACTAGCAATACTATGTTCTTATGTAAGTATTGGGCAACAACTCGGTGATGCAGGGTGGGTTTTAGATGAAAGCAAATACGATAATAGATTCCCTGAAATGAGAGAGTACGCGAAGGCAGGTGTGAAAGGAGGGATACCTTATCGAGATGATACTCCCATAATGCTCACGCTTTCTGTAAATGCTGGAGACGAAGATATGAGCGACGATATTCAGCAATCTTTTAATTTCTACATTTCGTCTTAATCTCCCAAGTTCTACTTCTTTTTACAAGTGAGTATCTTTATCGTTCGTCGCTTTTTGCACGACGTAAATTTCTGAACTCTTTGGTTTCCTCGAAATCTTCCATTAAACGGCTATCCAATCCTTAAAAAGAAATTACTTCTTTTCTAAGGCTCCGCAAATTAAAGACAAAAAACTATTCTCGCAAATAAAAAGGTTTATTTTTTAGAATTATGAATTTTTACACCTACCCCAAAAGCAATACTGTGTGGTTTTTTTATTTTCCAGATAGAATGGCTTGCTTTACGAATTACAAAATAACCGTTAAACAACCATTCTCCTTTAAACACAAATTTACCATTTTCATTTCCTTCTTTTTCAACAGCTTCCAATGTGATAAAAAAATTGTTTTCAATAATTAGTTTATATTTAGAGAGATTAAATTTTAATTTACCCTTTTTATTTTTAGTGTTTACAAAAATGTCTTCATAATTTAATCTTTTAAAAGGTAAATCATCTTTAACACTATACAGATTAACTCTTAATTTCACATTATTAAAATCATTTTTTTTAATATGAAAAATTAATTTGTTTATCCATATGACTTTATCGTTTCGGATTAGCCTACCTATTTCATTTCCCTGCTCAAAAGAATTAAAACTAATTAATAGTCTGGGATGAAAGGTTCTATAACCTAAAAAAAGTCTTTTTTTAAAATTGTATTTTATTAGATTGACCTCGTCAAGTAGATGAAAATAATCAGAAAGGTGAAATTTAAAATTTTCAGACTCCAATAAATGAATAATGGTTCTCACACTTAAAACCTTGGGCTTATAACTTATATGAGATATTTTTAATGAATCAGTATCTTTGATATTATAAATACTTAAAGAGAAATACCCGTTATTATCACTTATTGTACCTAAACTTTTATTTAGAAAACCAATATTAACATACTTAATTGGTAAGTTATCTTTATCTAAAATATAGCCTTCAATCTTATTTTGCGAGAAAGAATAAAAAGAAAACAGTATAAAAAATAAAAATAATGCTGTATCACTTAATGAGATATCTGTATATGTTCTCATCTTTGTAGTTTAAAGTAATTAATGTGTCATTTTTAAAAAATATTTCGGTGGCAGACGTTGGCAGTATAATTGATTTTTCAATTTCTAATTTCTAATTTATTATGTGAATTCGTTTCCTTATATATTTATCATCTATATCTGAAAAATTAAAATTTATGCCCTCCTCAAAATCAACTTCTCTCATAATAGCTACTCTACCTCGAAATTTTGCTATGGAATATGCTTCACAATAATATGAGGAAAAACCATCACCAAAATATTCTTTATTTATATCACCTTCTCCAGAATACTCTATTTTTTTCTTTTTAATTATTTTATAATCTTGGTCTAACAAATAGGCCTCTCCTATCCAGTTTTTTATAAAAAAAAGACTGTCATTTATACTGGATAGCCACCCAGAATGTTCTGATGGGTTTATCCCTTTTTCAAAATCTATCTCTTGTAGCACAGTTACGTTAAAAATACTATTATCATCAAATTCAAAAGAAACAATTTGATGCTTCTGTTCTTTAGTTATTAAGGTTGTTAAGAACGTGTTTTTAAAAAAATAAACTTGTTGATTTATTCTCTACATTCACCTTCGTTAGGAGTTCCAGCATCTTCTGGGTTATCTGAATCTACGAGTCTGGCAGCGCTTACACAGGCTCTATGAGCTCTATTGCACCCGCAATTAATACACCAAGCCTCAGCAGTATAAGAGACAAAACTTAACACTACTAATAATAAAAATGATTTTCTTATGTTTTTTTAAATTTAATAGTTAAACATTGCACAATGGTAAAAAAAAAACCCGACTCTTGCAAATAAAAGTACATTTTTATTTTATTTTTTGAATACCTGTTTGCAATTTAATTGGCATAACAATTGAGGACATATAATGAAAATAATTGATGAAAATAATTTAATTTTTTGATTTTCAAATATTTACAGTAAAAAAAACTAAAAAGCACAAATAATCAGACTTAAAAAATAATGTCAATTTGACAGTATATAAAAATATGGGTAAAGCTAAAATAATAGGATTAGACAGTTTGTCACTTCACGATATGTTAGACGAAAATTCGGAATTAATTCCGTTGATGACACCAGAAGATGAGGAAATAATTAATAAAGAAGATATTCCGAATGTTTTGCCAATTCTACCATTGAGAAATACAGTGTTATTTCCGGGAGTTGTAATTCCTATTACAGCTGGCAGAGATAAGTCTATCCTATTGATAAAAGATGCCAACGCAGGAGATAAAATTATTGGTGTCATTGCACAAAAAAATGAAGATATAGAAGACCCCTCAGAAAAAGATATTTACAGAACAGGTGTTGTTGCCCAAATTTTAAAAGTATTAAAAATGCCCGATGGCAATACGACAGTTATTATTCAAGGAAAAAAACGTTTTGAGATTGATGAAATTATTGAAGAAAAGCCTTACTTAAAAGCAATAGTAAAAGAAGCCTTAGAGGATAAAAATATAGAAAATACTAAGGAGTTTGAAGCCATTATAGATTCTGTAAAAGACCAAGCATTACAGGTGATTAAAGAAAATCCTATGTTGCCTAGTGAGGCTTCTTTTGCAATTAAAAACATACAAAGTAATTCTTTTTTGGTGAATTTTATTTCATCAAACATGGATTTGGGAGTTAAAGAAAAGCAGGAATTATTGGAGCAAAATAATTTAAAAGAACGTGCATTTCTAACGCTCAAAAAATTAAACAAAGAACTCCAACGATTAGAATTGCGAAATGATATTCAGTCAAAAACACGTTCTGATATGGATCAGCAACAACGTGAATATTATTTAAATCAGCAGTTAAAAACTATTCAAGAAGAATTAGGAGGTGTTTCTTATAATGAAGAATTGGAAGAGATGCGTATTAAATCTGAATCTAAAAAATGGTCAAAAGAAACGGCAAAAATATTTAGCAAAGAATTAAGTCGTTTACGAAGAATGAACTCACAAATGGCAGATTATGGTGTTCAACGCAACTACTTGGAGCTGTTATTAGAACTTCCTTGGGGAGAATATTCAGAAGATAAATTTGACCTAAAAAACGCACAAAAAGTGTTAGACAGAGACCATTTTGGATTAGAAAAAGTAAAGGAGCGTATCATTGAGCATTTGGCAGTTTTAAAATTAAAAGGCGATATGAAATCTCCAATTATATGTTTGTACGGACCTCCGGGAGTTGGAAAAACATCGCTCGGAAAATCTATTGCAGAGTCGTTGGGGCGCAAATATGTGCGAATGTCTTTGGGAGGCTTGCGTGATGAAGCGGAAATCCGTGGGCATCGTAAAACGTATGTAGGTGCTATGCCGGGTCGTGTAGTTCAGAATTTGAAAAAAGTAGGAACTGCAAACCCTGTTTTTGTGTTAGACGAGATTGACAAAATAGGTCAAAGTCATCAAGGAGACCCGTCTTCTGCTATGTTGGAAGTACTTGACCCAGAGCAAAATGCCGAGTTTTATGATAATTATTTAGAGGTTAGTTTTGATTTATCAAAAGTGCTATTTATTGCGACAGCAAACAATTTAGGAGATATTCCTTGGGCGTTGAGAGATAGGATGGAGATAATCAATGTGTCAGGCTATACGATTGAAGAAAAAATAGAAATAGCTAAAAAACATTTGTTGCCAAAGCAACTGAAAGAACACGGATTGTCTGCGGAAGATTTAAAATTAGGAAGGACTCAAACAGAAAAAATTATAGAAGGATATACGAGAGAATCTGGCGTTCGTGGGTTGGATAAGAAAATAGCAAAGGTCATTCGCTATGTGGCAAAATCTATTGCTATGGAAAAGGAATATAATATTTCTTTGACCAATAAAGATATTGAATCTATTTTGGGTGTAGCACGTTTAGAACGTGATAAATATGAGAATAATGATGTGGCTGGCGTGGTTACTGGCTTGGCGTGGACAAATGTTGGAGGTGATATTTTATTTATAGAATCCATTTTATCAAAAGGAAAAGGCAGTCTTAACATCACTGGAAATTTAGGAAAAGTAATGAAAGAATCAGCAACTATTGCGATGGAATATATCAAAGCAAATGCTGATGATTTTGAGATTAATCATCAGCTTTTTGAAAACTATAAAGCACATATTCACGTTCCTGAAGGAGCAACTCCAAAAGATGGTCCAAGTGCTGGCGTTGCTATGTTAACTTCTTTAGTATCAGTATTTACACAGCGTAAAGTAAAAAATAAATTGGCAATGACTGGAGAGATTACTTTGCGAGGAAAAGTATTGCCAGTAGGTGGAATTAAAGAGAAAATATTAGCTGCCAAAAGAGCGAATATCAAAGAAATTATTTTGTGTAAAGAAAACAAAAAGGATATTGCAGAAATAAAAGAAAGTTATCTAAAAGGATTGAAATTTCATTATGTAACTGAAATGAGCGAAGTAATTGATATTGCACTTACCAATCAAAAAGTGAGCAATGCTAAAAAATTAAGCGAAGACCAAGAAAAAATCTAAATTATGATAATCCTAAAAATATATTTTATAAATTTGTAAATAAAAAAGTTGCATTTGGGGGTTGAATCTACCGATTTAGCTTTATGGCTACTAACATAAATAGACTGTTTTTCTTTTCGTAGATTACTCAAATCGAGATAATAATTACGACAAAATTATGCTAAAGAAGTTTGTTTTATTACTTTTGGCTCTGTAAATAAGTAAATAAATCTATGAACATAAATTCTAAAATAGCCGTTTTTGGTGGAGGAAGTTGGGCTACAGCAATAATAAAAATGTTGTCAGAAAATTTAGAAAACGTAGGGTGGTATATGCGTAGTGCGTACGCTATTGAGCATATAAAACGCAACAAACACAATCCAAATTATTTGAGTTCGGCAGAATTGCACCCCGAACAATTAGATATAACAGACGACATTAATAAAATTGCTAAAAAATATGACATTTTGATTTTTGTAATTCCGTCTGCTTTTTTAAAATCTGAATTAGATAAACTGTCTGTTTCATTAGAAAATAAGATTATTTTTTCTGCCATCAAAGGGATTGTTCCAGAAAGCGGATTAATTATCGGAGAACATTTTCATGATTGCCATAATATTCCGTTTCAAAATATTGGAGTAATTACAGGTCCATGCCATGCAGAAGAGGTGGCTATGGAGCGTTTATCATATTTGACATTGGCATGTGAAGATGAGGAGAAAGCCAAAGAATTAAGTAAATATATTTCAGGCAGATACATTAGAACCAAAATTTCTGATGATATTATAGGAACAGAATATGCTGCGATGCTAAAGAATATTTATGCAATTGCTGCAGGAATTTCACATGGTTTGGGTTATGGAGATAATTTTCAATCTGTGTTGATGAGCAACGCAATCAGAGAGATGAAACGGTTTATTGGTAAAGTTCATAAAATGAAACGCAATATCAACAATTCGGCGTATTTGGGAGATTTGTTAGTAACAGGATATTCGGTTTTTAGTAGAAACCGAATGTTTGGTAATATGATAGGAAAAGGATATACAGTAAAATCTGCTCAAATGGAGATGAGTATGATTGCCGAAGGATATTACGCAACAAAAAGTGCTTATAATATTAATAAAAAAAATGGAGCAAGAACACCAATTATTGATGCCGTTTATAATGTTTTATACGGCGGAAAAGAAGCAAAAGACCAATTTGAAAAATTAACCCACAAATTGGATTAACGGATAGATTAATTTACGAATTACGATTTTTGATTTACGAATTAATCATTGAAAACAGTCCTGCGTTTAGGGAGTTTAGAGCAGGTATTTTATCAGATGTTTTTATCAGTAATGAGATATTATAATTGCTTCCTCCATAAGAAATCATCCGTATAGGAATATTTTTTAAAGCACTAAAAACCTCGGCACTTATGCCTTCTTTATTCTGAGAAAAATCCCCTGCAACGCAAACAATACTCAAACCTGTGTCTATTGTTACTTTGCCAAAATTTTGTAATTCCTTTGTAATTTCCGATAGATACAACATGTTGTCTATGGTTAAAGAAATGGCTACCTCAGAAGTTGTAATCATATCAATAGGTGTTTTATATTTCTCAAAAACCTCAAACACTTTTTTTAAGAATCCGTAAGCCAAAAGCATACGGTATGATTTTATTTTGATAGCTATAATACCATCTTTTGCTGCAATAGCTGTAACTCCTCCATTTTGAGCCGTCTTATTTTTGATAACAGTTCCTTTTTGTTGTGGACTAAATGTGTTTTTTAACAAAACGGGGATGTTATTTTCTTTGGCAGGAATTAGACTTTGTGGGTGCAAAATTTTGGCTCCAAAATAAGCTAATTCTGCAGCTTCATCAAACGAAATTTCTTCAATGGAAAATGTGTTTCTAACAAAACGAGGGTCATTATTGTGCATTCCGTTAATATCTGTCCAAATTTGTACTTCCTTTGCTTTTATTGCCCCAGCAATTAGCGAAGCGGTATAATCACTTCCTCCACGCTGTAAATTGTCAATTTCTCCTGCATCATTTACACAGATAAATCCTTGCGTAATCCATAAATTTTCTTGCGAATCATTTTCTAAAATAGGAGATAGCTTTTCTGAAATAGTTTTAATGTCAGGCTCACCCTTTTTGTCAATTTTTATAAAATCTAACGCAGAAATTAGGGTTGAAGAAATATTGCTTTCTTCTAAATATAACTGTACCAGATTAGTAGATAAAATTTCCCCTTGTGCTACAATTATTTTTTCGACATTTGATGATTTTTTTGTTTCTATTAACTTTGCTAACTCATTAAATTTTAAGGAAATAAAGTTTACAGCTTTACTTTTATAAGAAGATGTTTTATATAAATTATTAATTAAATCTAAATACTTGTTATTCAGCTGTTTAATATCTAAAAGAGCATTGTCTATTAAATTATTTTCTAAATTATTACAAACGTTAACCAATATATTTGTTGTGCCAGAAACCGCAGATAAAACCACAATTTTTGGTTGAGTTATATCTGTAATAATTTTCACGACTTTTTTAATACTTTTTGCAGTTCCTACAGAAGTTCCTCCAAATTTTAAGACAATCATTTCATAAAATTTTATGCAAAAAAAACGTAAAAATAGCTGAAATACAATATTATTTGATATTTTTACATAATTATATTAGTATGTTTAAGATTAAACAAATTATAACGAATGAAAACAATTCAAGAAGTTGTTGAAAACACAATAAGAAAGACCCCATTTATAGAAGAGGCTTTAAACGAGAAGTTGATTAATGTTTCATCTTTGGCTAGGGTTATTCTGCCAGAAGTTTCTAAATTACTAAAAAAGGAAGTAAAAATTGGAGCAGTAATGATGGCTATTAATCGTTTGTCACCAGCTAGCGAATTGCGTATCCGTAAAAATATCAAAAAACTTGCTTTGAATTTAGGAGATGTAATTGTCAGGTCAGATTTGTGTGAATTTACATTTAAAAACACGTCTTCTTTACCAAAAGAAATATCCAAAATTTTAAGTAAATCTGCTGATATAAACGATTATTTTTTGACAGTTTCTCAGGGTATATTTGAAACGAATATAGTTACAAGCAAGAACTTACAATCTTTTGTAAAAGAAGTTTTTGACAAAGAAATATTGATTTATAGTGAGATTAATTTAGCATCTATTACTATTAAACTTCCCAAAGAAAATTTAGAACAATCTGGCGTATATTATTTTATATTAAAACAATTTGCATGGGCAAATATTGCTGTGCAAGAAGTGATTTCTACAACTAACGAGATGACAATTGTAGTAAAAGAAAAAGATGTAAATGAAACTTTTGCTATCCTAATGAATTTAAAATTGGAGTAATATCGTGTAAAAAAGTAGCCAACTGCAAATGATAAATACCCGTTACTTCCATGATACATAAACCGTCTCTGGGAATAATTTTGGATAATTCTCTAAACCCTTTTAGATCGTTTGAAAACTGAAAATGTTTCTCTTCACTGTTCATTAACATCAAGTGTGTTTTTGGATACGTCAATCCCTAAATAATCTGTATATTTGTCCATTAGATATTAATTTTACCAATCTTAATCGCAAAAAAACAAAATATACTAACCTCACGTTCAACACATTTAAGTGGAAAGTGGAATAAAACTTTTAAATCTAATCTGCCAAACTAAGATTGTAGCCTAAAACAACAAAATGCTATGCATCCAGTCGTTTTTACAAAATTGCAGAACTAAAATATTTGATTACTTTTGCCTATTAAAACTTAATTTATAATTATAAAAAAATAATATAATGGCATTAGAAATCACAGACTTAAACTTTGAAGAAGTAGTACTAAAATCAGACAAACCTGTATTGGTAGATTTTTGGGCAGCTTGGTGCGGACCTTGTAGAATGGTAGGACCAATTGTAGATGAAATACATACTGAATATAAGGGAAAAGCAATAGTAGGAAAAGTAGATGTTGATGCAAACCCAGAGTTTGCAGCAAAATATGGAGTGCGAAATATTCCTACAGTTTTAATCTTTAAAAACGGAGAAATTGTAAGCAAACAAGTAGGTGTAGCTCCAAAAAACGTATATACCGACAAAATTGATACTGCTCTTTAAAATAATTTTTTTAGTGGGTTTTATTTTAAAATATGGCAATATCTTGTTTTATTTTGGTCATTAAACCCTTATCTTATATTGTGCACTCTCCTATCAAACACTATGCGTCCCTAATAAATAAAGATAAAAACTATATATTGCATAAAAAAATTGACCACTTACGTAGTATTTAAAATATTTTCTTTTTTGGCTTACGCCTTTTTAAGAAAATATTCTTCTCTTACTTTTGTTTTAGCTCTTGTTTTAAGACCTAAAAAGAAACCACACGAAAACCGAAGTCGTAGTCCCTGTAGTCGGGACTGCCGTAGTTCCGGTACGCAACGCGGCAGTAGTACGACGCGCCGTCGTACCAGCTACCGCCACGAAGCACTTTACGATTTCCAGAGGAGGGACCTTGAGGGTTTCTATTTGGACTGTTACTATAATAATCACTATTATACCAATCCAAACACCATTCCCCCCATACATTTCCACTTATATCATACAAACCTAATTCATTAGCTTTTTTTTGTGCTACATTATGTGTTTTGTTATTGCTATTACCATCGTGCCAAGCTACTGCATCTAAGCTATTACTCCCACTGTATTTATAGCCTCTACTTTTGTTCCCTCCTCTGGCAGCAAATTCCCATTGTGCTTCTGTGGGCAAGGTTATGTTTTTGCCTAATTTTTTAGAAAGCCATTTACAATATTTTATAGCGTCATTCCAACTTACATTTAAAATAGAATTTTTATCATTCCAACCCCAACTTGGTTCTTCCGGCATACTTACTCCTGTTGCTCTACAATAATATCTGTATTGGGCTACAGTTACCTCTGTTTTACCTATATAATAACTGCTTAGGGTTTACACTGTGTGTGGGCTGTTCATCGTCATAGCCTATCCCATATTCATCTCCCATTGTAAAAGTGCCACCTGCTACTCTTATCATTTTTGGGGAGTTTTTTTCTATTTCAATTCTTTCTTTCTCTTTCTGTCTTTTAGCTTCTTTTTTCTTTTGCTCTATTTTGTTAATGGCATTTTTAAATAGTCCTATTGTTGCTAAAAATAGTAAAGCAAATACCAACCATTTAGTGTTTTTCTTTATTGTAGTATTTCCTTTTTTCTTTGGTTTTGCCTGTCTTTCTTTATCTATATAATTTTTAACGTCTTCTTTACTTTTTGCAATATCTAAAATTGTAGTTTCTTCTTCTTGTACGTCTTTTGTTTCTAAAGTTCCTTCTTTTAAAATTCTTTTAATTCCTTCCGAGTTTTGTACTCTTTTCTCTGGGTTTCTCTCTAAACAGGCTTTTCCTACTGCTTGCCATTTTTCGGGTAATTCTAATATGCAGTTAGTTAAATCTTTACTATTTATCTGCTTTATTATCTCTATATCACTATCTACCAAGCTATTTGTACTTTTTATATTTTCAAATAATTTATTTCCTGTAAATAATTCATAAATGATAACTCCATAAGACCATAAATCTGTATTAAAACGCAGTTTTTTTCCTTTTAATTGTTCAGGAGAGCTGTACATTAAAGTACCTCCTCCAAAACTATTGGTAAATCTACTCTTAGCATTTGGGTCTGCTTTTTTACTCAAGCCAAAGTCTGTAATTTTTGGAATTATTTCTGTCCCTTTTTTTACTATTAGAACATTAGACGGTTTTAAATCTCTGTGAACTACTTTATTGTTGTGAAGATGCTCTATTCCTTCTAATAAATATATAGCTATTTGCTCTTTCTCTAATTTAGGATTTGCTTTTATAAACGCACTCAAGTTTCCATCCTTATAATATTGCATAATAGCATAATCAAAAATGCCATTGTGCATCTCAAAAGTATGTAACTCTTGGTAATTTGCTATGTTTTTATGTGGGTTTAAGCCTTTTAACGCTTCAAACTCATTTTGCAACGAGAACTCTTTGCTATCTATAACCTTAACTTCCGATACTTTGATAGCGACAGTTCTATCTAAAACATCATCGTATGCTTTATATACCGTTCCAAAGGTGCCTCCTCCTATCTTATCTGTTCTTATGCTATACTTATAGCGTTTAAAAAACTTTTCTTGAGTCATAAATTAGTGTAATTTTCTGTCTGGTTAAGATTTTATTTAGATAATTACCTTAAAAATAAAAAAATCTATTTTTTCAGGCAATTAAGCAACTCATTTTTATTCTCCATATTATAATATTCAACAGCCATTTTTTGTGTTACTCTGATAGGAGCATTTATAGAGTCTTTAGTTTTAGAGTTGTACTTCACTAATTTAAGAATCTCTTTAATCTCCTCTTCAGATAATTTTCTTTTAACTATTTGCTGTTTTTTTGCATCAATTATTTTTGTTTTTAAGATACTTTTGTAGTTGTCAATAAAAAAATCATATTTAAGAGATGTATTTTTAATAGAATCATTAACAACTATAGTTATTTCTACAGTTTCAATTGTAGAAGAGTTTTTATCCGTAGTAAAATAATAATACGAAGCAGCTATAGTAATCAAAATTACAAAAAATAGTGTTTTTTTATTAATATATTTCATCTGTTTATTTTTTAATAGGAACTCTACCTATTACTAAACCTAAATCAAAGTTTCCAAATAATACGGGGGTTTGCTTATGCTGTATTTTTCTAGCAGTAGTAACCACCGTGTAATATACATACTTAAACAACTCTTCAATTGTTATTTTTGAATCCTTATTTTTATCTGCTATGCCTTTTAAGCCAGTTATAATAGAATAAGTAAAGAGTCCTTGTTTTAAATTGTGCATTTCTAAGCTTATCTCATCTCTTGAGCTAGATAACATTACTGCTATTTGTTGTGTTTTTAATGCTCTAGTTTTTTTGCCTTTATTGAGTTTATTTTTAAAAGATTTTGTAGCTACTTTTTTTAAACTACCTGAATAACAGGCGTCTGCAAATAGTAATTTGGTTTTACATCTCGCTATCTTAAATAGCTTTTTTAACTCACTAAAATACAACATGTTTCTTCCTGTTAGAGTAACATCATAGGGTACAAAAACTCCTCTATCTCCATGACCTGCAAAATAAAAAATCACTTTATCATTAGCCTTTGCCTTAGAAAATAACTTTATCGTATAAAAAATAATATTAGATTTTTTAGCTTTTTCATTGGTTAATAAATAAATGTTTTCTCTGGGAACACTCCCTCCCGCAGGGGATAATAGGAATTTAGCCATTTCAATAGCGTCATTTATCGTATAATCTAAATCTCCATCCAATCTTGAGTAGTTTTCATAATCCTCAACTGCTACAATTACTGCATAAGTATCAGCAGCTTTTACAAAAAAGCTAACAAGTACAAAAAAACTTGTCAATAATATTTTACTGATTCTTTTATATTTATCTGTTTTCATAATTATTTATTTAAAGTTGTATATTTTATTCAATAGTATGCTCCATCTCAGTTTGATTATTATTCTCTAAATATTTTTTGTTATCAATAACTAAATCATTAATACTTAGCATTTTTAATTCATTAGTTTGACCTTTTATAATATCTTTTTCTTCTATTTCTAATAAAATCGCAGTATTATTATCTTTAGATTCTAAAACACAGTTCTTTTGTATGATTTTTAATTTTTCGTGAATACTCTTATCAGATACCAATAGCTTTACTAAATCTAAGTCACTCCAAGATTCATTTACTCCATCTGAACAAATAAAAAACAAATCTCCTTTTTCTACATTTGTGATTTTAGATATATCTGCTTTAGCTATTTTCTGATTTTTCGTAGCAATAATCGCTCTACTTATACGATTATTTTGAGGATGAAACCTGCCTTCTTCTCTAGTGATTTCTCCTGTTTCTACTAAATAACCTACTATAGAATGATCCCAAGTATGCCAAAACAGCTGCTCTTTTGGTTTTATATAATACACTCTACTATCACCTATATGAGCAATATACATCGCTTTGTCTGTTTTATAAACACCACAAAAGGTAGTTCCCATCCCTTCCGATTCGGGAGAATTAATTAATAAACCCCCTAAAAATATTTGTGCTTGCTTTACAATTTCTTGGATGCTTATTTCATTAAGACTATTGCTGTCTTCTATATTTTTAATAGATTTTAAAATAGCAGACACCACAAAATTACTCGCAACCTCTCCTTTTGTATGCCCTCCAACGCCGTCGCATACTACAAATACATTTTGCTCACAACCAAAAGCATCTTCTTGGTTAGCTCTTTTTCCAATATCACTATATTTATTTATCTTCATATTTATTATTGTTAAGTTTTAATAAGGTTGTTATTTACAACGACTCCATACTATCAATATTTCTACCTTGTATGGTAGAGCTTCTCTACCTTAATGTAATAGAACAACCGTTTTATATATTTCTTTACTTTTACAAGTCTTAAAGAAAAGGGTAATCTCTGTCATATATACTATTACGCTTGGGACTTACCTAATTTTCTAGTATCCTTAGGTTATTACATGCTATACTATTTCCTTGATTACATGCTTTTCTATACCATTTTACAGCTTCTTTATAGTCTTTTTCTACTCCATAACCATAATGATACATATACCCTAAGTTACATTGACCATATGCATGTCCTTGATCAGCAGCTTTTCTAGTCCATTTTACAGCTTCTTTATAGTCTTTTTCTACTCCATAACCAGAATAATACATATTCCCTAAGTTATTTTGACTACTTGCATGTCCTTGATTAGCAGCTTTTCTATACCATTTTACAGCTTCTTTATAGTCTTCTTCTACTCCATAACCATAATGATACATATACCCTAACTGATTTTGACCACTTGCATGTCCTTGATTAGCAGCTTTTCTATACCATTTTACAGCTTCTTTATAGTCTTCTTCTACTCCATAACCATAATAATACATATCCCCTAACTGATTTTGACCACTTGCATCTCCTTGATTAGCAGCTTTTCTATTCCATTTTACAGCTTCTTTATAGTCTTCTTCTACTCCATAACCATAACTATACATATACCCTAAGTGACTTTGACCATATGCATGTCCTTGATTAGCAGCTTTTCTATACCATTTTACAGCTTCTTTATAGTCTTTTTCTACTCCATAACCATAATAATACATATCCCCTAACTGATTTTGACCATATGCATGTCCTTGATTAGCAGCTTTTCTATACCATTTTACAGCTTCTTTATAGTCTTTTTCTACTCCATAACCAGAATAATACATATCCCCTAACTGACTTTGACCATATGCATGTCCTTGATTAGCAGCTTTTCTATACCATTTTACAGCTTCTTTATAGTCTTTTTCTACTCCATGACCATGATTATACATATACCCTAAGCCGTTTTGAGCATATGCATCCCCTTGATTAGCAGCTTTTCTAGTCCATTTTACAGCTTCTTTATAGTCTTTTTCTACTCCATAACCAGAATAATACATATGCCCTAATCTATATTGACCACTTGCATGTCCTTGATTAGCAGCTTTTCTATACCATTTTACAGCTTCTTTATAGTCTTTTTCTACTCCATAACCAGAATAATACATATCCCCTAAGTTATATTGACCACTTGCATGTCCTTGATTAGCAGCTTTTCTATACCATTTTACAGCTTCTTTATAGTCTTTTTCTACTCCATGACCATGATTATACATATACCCTAAGCCGTTTTGAGCATATGCATCCCCTTGATTAGCAGCTTTTCTATACCATTTTACAGCTTCTTTATAGTCTTTTTCTACTCCATAACCAGGATAATACATATCCCCTAAGTTATATTGACCACTTGCATGTCCTTGATTAGCAGCTTTTCTATACCATTTTACAGCTTCTTTATAGTCTTTTTCTACTCCATGACCATGATTATACATATACCCTAAGCCGTTTTGAGCATATGCATCCCCTTGATTAGCAGCTTTTCTAGTCCATTTTACAGCTTCTTTATAGTCTTTTTCTACTCCATAACCAGAATAATACATATACCCTAAGTGACTTTGACCATATGCATGTCCTTGATTAGCAGCTTTTCTATACCATTTTACAGCTTCTTTATAGTCTTTTTCTACTCCATGACCATGATTATACATATACCCTAAGCCGTTTTGAGCATATGCATCCCCTTGATTAGCAGCTTTTCTATTCCATTTTACAGCTTCTTTATAGTCTTTTTCTACTCCATAACCAGAATAATACATATGCCCTAATCTATATTGACCACTTGCATGTCCTTGATTAGCAGCTTTTCTAGTCCATTTTACAGCTTCTTTATAGTCTTTTTCTACTCCATAACCAGAATAATACATATGCCCTAATCTATATTGACCACTTGCATGTCCTTGATTAGCAGCTTTTCTAGTCCATTTTACAGCTTCTTTATAGTCTTTTTCTACTCCATAACCATGACGATACATATACCCTAAGTTATATTGACTACCTGCATTTCCTTGATTAGCAGCTTTTCTAGTCCATTTTACAGCTTCTTTATAGTCTTTTTCTACTCCATAACCATGACGATACATATACCCTAAGCCGTTTTGAGCATATGCATGTCCTTGATTACATGCTTTTCTATACCATTTTACAGCTTCTTTATAGTCTTTTTCTACTCCATAACCATGACGATACATATACCCTAAGCCGTTTTGAGCATATGCATCCCCTTGATTAGCAGCTTTTCTATACCATTTTACAGCTTCTTTATAGTCTTTTTCTACTCCATAACCATTCCTATACATATACCCTAAGCTATATTGACCACTTGCATGTCCTTGATAAGCAGCTTTTCTATACCATTTTACAGCTTCTTTATAGTCTTTTTCTACTCCATGACCATGATTATACATATACCCTAAGCCGTTTTGAGCATATGCATCCCCTTGATTAGCAGCTTTTCTATTCCATTTTACAGCTTCTTTATAGTCTTTTTCTACTCCATAACCAGAATAATACATATGCCCTAATCTATATTGACCACTTGCATCTCCTTGATTAGCAGCTTTTCTATACCATTTTACAGCTTCTTTATAGTCTTCTTCTACTCCATAACCAGAATAATACATATGCCCTAATCTATATTGACCACTTGCATCTCCTTGATTAGCAGCTTTTCTATACCATTTTACAGCTTCTTTATAGTCTTTTTCTACTCCATAACCAGAATAATACATATGCCCTAATCTATATTGACCACTTGCATCTCCTTGATTAGCAGCTTTTCTATACCATTTTACAGCTTCTTTATAGTCTTTTTCTACTCCATAACCAGAATAATACATATGCCCTAATCTATATTGACCACTTGCATGTCCTTGATTAGCAGCTTTTCTATACCATTTTACAGCTTCTTTATAGTCTTCTTCTACTCCATGACCATAATAATACATATCCCCTAACTGATTTTGACCACTTGCATGTCCTTGATTAGCAGCTTTTCTATACCATTTTACAGCTTCTTTATAGTCTTTTTCTACTCCATAACCAGAATAATACATATCCCCTAAGTTATATTGACCACTTGCATGTCCTTGATTAGCAGCTTTTCTATACCATTTTACAGCTTCTTTATAGTCTTTTTCTACTCCATGACCATGATTATACATATACCCTAAGCCGTTTTGAGCATATGCATCCCCTTGGTTAGCTCTTTTTCCAATATCACTATATTTATTTATCTTCATATTTATTATTGTTAAGTTTTAATAAGGTTGTTATTTACAACGACTCCATACTATCAATATTTCTATCTTGTATGGTAGAGCTTCTCTACCTTAATGTGATAGAACAACCGTTTTATATATTTCTTTACTTTTACAAGTCTTAAAGAAAAGGGTAATCTCTGTCATATATACTCTTACGCTTGGGACTCGCCTAATTTTCTAGTATCCTTCTTAGGTTATCACATGCTATACTCTCTCCTTGATTACATGCTTTTCTATACCATTTTACAGCTTCTTTATAGTCTTTTTCTACTCCATAACCATTCCTATACATATACCCTAAGGCATTTTGAGCATACGCATCTCCTTGATTAGCAGCTTTTCTATACCATTTTACAGCTTCTTTATAGTCTTTTTCTACTCCATAACCATAATGATACATATCCCCTAACTGACTTTGACCACTTGCATGTCCTTGATAAGCAGCTTTTCTATACCATTTTACAGCTTCTTTATAGTCTTTTTCTACTCCATAACCATCATGATACATATGCCCTAAGCTATATTGACCATATGCATGTCCTTGATTAGCAGCTTTTCTATACCATTTTACAGCTTCTTTATAGTCTTCTTCTACTCCATAACCAGAATAATACATATCCCCTAACCCAGTTTGACCACTTGCATGTCCTTGATAAGCAGCTTTTTTATACCATTTTACAGCTTCTTTATAGTCTTTTTCTACTCCATAACCATAATAATACATATTCCCTAACCCAGTTTGACCACTTGCATCTCCTTGATTAGCAGCTTTTCTATACCATTTTACAGCTTCTTTATAGTCTTTTTCTACTCCATAACCATAATGATACATATACCCTAACTGACTTTGACCATATGCATGTCCTTGATTAGCAGCTTTTCTATACCATTTTACAGCTTCTTTATAGTCTTTTTCTACTCCATAACCATGATTATACATATCCCCTAAGTTATATTGACCATATGCACCTCCTTGATTAGCAGCTTTTCTATACCATTTTACAGCTTCTTTATCGTCTTTTTCTACTCCATAACCATAATGATACATATACCCTAACCCAGTTTGACCACTTGCATGTCCTTGATTACATGCTTTTCTATACCATTTTACAGCTTCTTTATAGTCTTTTTCTACTCCATAACCACTCTGATACATATACCCTAAGTTATATTGACCACTTGCATGTCCTTGATTAGCAGCTTTTCTATACCATTTTACAGCTTCTTTATAGTCTTTTTCTACTCCATAACCAGAATAATACATATACCCTAAGTTATATTGACTACCTGCATTTCCTTGATTAGCAGCTTTTCTATACCATTTTACAGCTTCTTTATAGTCTTTTTCTACTCCATAACCATAATGATACACATCCCCTAACACAGTTTGACCACTTGCATGTCCTTGATAAGCAGCTTTTCTATACCATTTTACAGCTTCTTTATAGTCTTTTTCTACTCCATAACCATAATAATACATATCCCCTAAGTTATATTGAGCTTCTTTAAGGTATTTTCCTTTTGGGTAATCAGTTATGTAGTTTGTATAAGATGCTTTGGTGTGCCTTTTCTTTGTATTCTCCCAATCTTTATTTTCTTGCTCTGTTTTATTTTCAAGGTCAATTCTTTCTTCCTCTTTCTGTCTTTTAGCGTCTTTTTGCTTTATTTTGTTAATAGCATTTTTAGCATCTTTAAGGTATTTTCCTTTTGGGTAATCAGTTATGTAGTTTGTATAAGATGCTTTGGTGTGCCTTTTCTTTGTATTCTCCCAATCTTTATTTTCTTGCTCTGTTTTATTTTCAAAGTCGTTTTTAATTGTTTCAGAAGCGTCAATTAGTGGTGGTGTTTCTATTCTTGTTAAAGAGTTGTTATATCCTATAAACCCTCCTATTATCACCAAAAATAGTAAAGCATATACCAACCATTCGGTGTTTTTCTTTATTGTAGTATTTCCTTTTTTCTTTGGTTTTGCCTGTCTTTCTTTATCTATATAATTTTTAACATCTTCTTTACTTTCTGCAATATCTAAAATTGTAGTTTCTTCTTCTTGTACGTCTTTTGTTTCTAAAGTTCCTTCTTTTAAAATTCTTTTAATTCCTTCCGAGTTTTGTACTCTTTTCTCTAAGTTTCTTTCTAAACAGGCTTTTCCTACTGCTTGCCATTTTTCGGGTAATTCTAATATGTAGTTAGTTAAATCTTTACTATTTATCTGCTTTATTATCTCTATATCACTATCTACCAAGCTATTTGTACTTTTTATATTTTCAAATAATTTATTCCCTGTAAATAATTCATAAATGATAACTCCATAAGACCATAAATCTGTATTAAAACGCAGTTTTTTTCCTTTTAATTGTTCAGGAGAGCTATACATTAAAGTACCTCCTCCAAAACTATTGGTAAATCTACTCTTAGCATTTGGGTCTGCTTTTTTACTCAAGCCAAAGTCTGTAATTTTTGGAATTATTTCTGTCCCTTTTTTTACTATTAGAACATTAGACGGTTTTAAATCTCTGTGAACTACTTTATTGTTGTGAAGATGCTCTATTCCTTCTAATAAATATATAGCTATTTGCTCTTTCTCTAATTTAGGATTTGCTTTTATAAACGCACTCAAGTTTCCATCCTTATAATATTGCATAATAGCATAATCAAAAATGCCATTGTGCATCTCAAAAGTATGTAACTCTTGGTAATTTGCTATGTTTTTATGTGGTTTTAAGCCTTTTAACGCTTCAAACTCATTTTGCAACGAGAACTCTTTGCCATCTATAACCTTAATTTCCGATACTTTGATAGCGACAGTTCTATTTAAAACATCGTCGTATGCTTTATATACCGTTCCAAAGGTGCCTCCTCCTATCTTATCTGTTCTTATGCTATATTTATAGCGTTCAAAAAACTTTTCTTGAGTCATCTTATTGTAGTTTTGTGGTCAAATTGTATAACTGATTATTACCTTGTAATAAACGAGCTTCTATTTCTGTCTTACCAATAGTAATTATATCTCCATCTTCAATATAAATTTCTTCTTCTATATTTAGCTTGTTGTTATTTAATAGAGTTCCGTTACGGCTATGGTTATCTATAATAACATAGGCTTTGTTATTCTTTTTTTTTATAATAATATGCTCCCTACTTATATACATATCAGTAGTTTTAATTTTAATATTTGCTTTACTATTATTACTTTTCCTACCTATTACTACAACATCTTTATCAATGGAGAAAAACTGGACATCAGAGAAGTCTCCCTTTCTAACTTCTAATTTTAAAACAATATTTTCTTTCTCTTTTTTAACAATAAAGGTTTCTGCGGGTTTTTTCTTATGTACTTGCTGTTTAAAAACCTCTTTTTCAGGTACTTTTACTCTTGTAATATCATCGCATTTATTACATCTAACAGATATGCCTTTTCCAAACATAGTATTGTTAATGGATATAGGTAATTTAGTGTTACAATGTTTACAAGTTGCATTAATTTTATAATTCACCTTTATTTTAATAATATAAGCACATTGTTTGCATCTAATAGTAGTAGCAAGTGAGCTTCTTTTTAAAATATCTTTTTTTGATAATTTATGCTTTGCTTTACATTTAGGACATTTTATAATTATCATAGTCATTATTTTTAATAGTATTCACCCATATCTACGTCATTGTCTATATCTGGATTCAAATCATCATCGGGCATAGCATCATTATCTTCATCTTCATTTTCAACATCTGCTAAATTTGGAATCACATCTTCAGTATCGGATATATTTACTTCGTTGTCTGTGGCATCTGCCTCAAAAATAGCATCTAACATAATCTGGTCCATACTATAGTCATCGTGAACATCAATTATAATGTCAGGAGTAACCGTATTAGCATCATTGCTTACGTCTATTTCTACGTTATCAATTATTCCATCCTGATTTAATTCCGCAGCTTCAATATAATCTTCTTCGTCAATCTCATAAATAACAGGATTAGTATCATTGTTTACGTCTATTTCAGCATCAACAACAATTTCTGTAGCATTTTGGTCAATCGAATCTAAAAAGACGTTTTGTTCACTTTTTGCTAAGCTATTCCACTCTTCTTTATAATAGGTGTTATACGCATTCCCTTTCCATTCAAAAAAACCACCTTGTCCTAATTCATCTCTTGCAGTTGAAAAGGCTTCTCCAAAAGACATAGAGCTATCAACTGTTGTTGCAAAAGGAGCTTCTGTATAGATAATTACTGGTTCAGATATAATTGGATCTGCATCATCTATAGGTTCAATGATAATATCAGGTTCTGCAACATTATCTTTATTGACAAACGAAAATGCCTTCACAGCCCCGATACCACCCAATATACCTACAATACCACTGACACCCAATGTTAAGAGTTTGTCTTTTTGTGATTTTTTTAAACCATTTAGAATTATTTTGTTTCCCTCTTCTTTTCCTCCGTTATCTGGAGTTTCAATTACTGTATTTTCCATCTTTATATTATTTTATGTGTAAATGTAGAAATATAAAATTGTAAATAAATTATTTTTTGTATGAAATGCTACTTTGATTGTATATACAGTATTATCAATCGTATTTTGCTCCACATTTATAAGGACATTCTACATCATTTTTATACAACTTCCATGCTTTACTTAATTGTAATTTTTTATTACATTTAGGGCAACAATACTTGTCGCTATATTTTATTTGAATATCAGTAACAGTATCATTTATGTCATTTTTCTTACCAATAGAAGTTAATGTACCCACTACTACCATTAGCAATAAAATTATTGGATATTGTAGTGTCCCTAAATCTTTGGGAATCCAATTAAAAGATATAGCTAAAATTAAAAATAAGCCTATAATACCGGAGGCTATTAATTTAGGTAATTGAGATTTTAGATTAAATTTCTTCTTATTTTTTGCAATTTCTCTTATATATCTAAGATATACTTTTTCAAGTAAGTTAAATTCTTTTGAGTAATCTGTTTTTGCATACAAGGCTTCTTTATTAATTTCTATGATAAGTTTATTAATGTCTAAAACATATGCCTTAGTTTTAATTTTGCTTCCAAGTAAAACAGAGTCTTTTTTATTTATTTTTTTCTTAGAAATTGATTTACCATTAACAAAAGTGCCATTAGTAGAATTTAAATCTTCCAAAATAAATTCTTCTTTCTCGTTATAAATAATTTTAGCGTGCTTTCTGCTTACAAGATTAAAACTATCATCTACTTTCAAATTTAACCCACTAGAGACACCTCTTCCAATTAAAATTTTCATAATATTTATTAGTTGGTTAGTTATTCCAAAGCAAACAGTCCTTTAAGTATATAAAACTCCTGCTATATTTTGGAAATGAATACTGCTCATTATTATTGAATATTATTGTTTTATCTTTAATACTTGATATTTTGTTCAAATTTATAATCACACTTTTTCCAAAACGTTTTAATTGATTCCAATACTGAAATTCTTTTTCAAGAACTCCTATTTGTTTCGAAACTAAAATCTTTTTTCCATTAGAAAGCGATATTTCACTATAATTGCCATTAGCCAAAACGACTATGATTTCTGGGGGATATATAAAATCAACTTTATGGTGAGATTTAAATTTTATCTTCTGTGAATATAAATAATTAGACTTTTTATATTCCTTTTTTAAGACTTCTGATAAATCGTATTGCCAGCTTTTATCTGATAAATTAATAAAGTGGTCGGCATTACATTTCCAAGCAAAATTAGAAACATTGATGCTTTCTGACATTAAAATAATAAAAGCATCTCTGTTATTTATTACTCTCCTAACTTCTATGCGACTATTTTCATCTAAACTATTTATTTTTAAAACAACCATTTCTTTCTTAAAAAAGTTCAAATCGAAACTTTTAAATACTTTAAGTAAATCATTCTTTTCAGATGAAGAACAATTTTTTAGAAAAATTAAAGAGGGTTTTTTATCTTTTTTCATAAAATTTTAAAAGGTAAATATAAAAAATCATTCATAATATACAAAAATATAACCGAGTGCATAACATTTTGTCGTTTTAGGCAGCAATCTTAGTTTGGCAGGCAGAGTTTAAATTACACTCCCCTTACTAATTATGCTTTTTAATCTGTCTCCGCCCTGAGAACAAAAGGGTTATTGTTCTGACTCAGAACATGAGTCAAACTGGTTTTGAATTTTTCCACAAAAACCGCAGGCATCACTTTCTTTATTTAACATTAGGTTTTGGCTAGCACAGGTTCCAGAGAATTTTCCGTCTTTTTTAGCCCAAATCTTAATAGCAATTCCAGCAAAGGCTAATCCTAATAAACTAATAGTAAGTAAAACGAGTTTCATTTTTTTTACAAATATACGAAGTTAGTTGGTAGTATTCAGATAGCAGTAGTCAATTGTTGGCTAATTCCCAACCGAGCATTGCTAACTAAACAATTCACGAATCGTAACTCAAAGAAATTTCTGAATTTATCCCTTTTTTAAACGATAAAACTTCTATATTTTGAATGTCCTGTACTCTTTTTATTGTAAGGTTTAGTAAGTTTTTAATAGGCACATATAAATTTAAACTTATTGGTATTATGAGTTTTTTTTAAGTATTTTTTTTAGAATATTAAAAGCGGGGAAAATAATTATTATTCCTGCCATTATAATAAAAGGGTACGAAAAAATATTTTTAAAATCAATAAGCCCAAATAAATATAAGCCATAGCTAATGCATAACCCCACAGATATGTTACCTATATCCTTTTTCATTCTAATTTTGATTTATCCAATAAAAAGGACTCTCAGACGCCACTGAAAATGAAGAAATCAATGCTGCTTTGTCAGAATTGCTCAAAACATCTGTATTAGCTATTGAATTAATGTAGAAATTTACAATATCTTGAATGTTTTTTCCTTTTTTTGAGTTGTTATAAATTCTAAAAAATTTATCAAAGACTAAAGACATGTTTTCACTAATTAATTTTTTTCTTAAGAGTTCAGACGTTAGCTCATCTATATTAAAGTCATTAGAAACATACTTTTTAATAGAGTTTTTTATCTCATAATTTATTTTAATAAACTCTTCAGAGTCTAAAATATCGTTACCCTTTGTTTTAGCTAGTTTTGATTTTTTGTTGTTATAAAAATTATTAACTTCCTCATTATGAAGTTTTCCTATATTTTTTAAATTATAAAATCGTGAAGGGTATTCAATATTAAGATTTTCTATTATCATTTTTTTACCAAAAGTTTTAGAGCTTTTTTCTGCTAATTTCCCATCATTTCCCTCGTCTGTATGATCTTCATCTGATTGCGTCTGTGCATCTGCAGCTGCAATAGAAGCTCCTGCCCCTGAAATTATAGCAGCTGCACCAGTAACAATTGCATAACCAGTACCCGCAGTCGCTGCACCTACACCGGCAGCTATAACTTGAACCGAAGCAGCACCTGCACCAGCACCAACTATATCAGCACCTGCAATGACAGCAGCATTTCCTAATTTACACCACCAGCCACATTTTTTCTTAAAGCGTGATGATGATTTTTCTTGTTTATCAATTACATTTAATTGATAGTTTACGTTAAAGTTTTCTAGTTCATTTAGAAATTCAACTTTAGAATTTTCATCTGCATCATTTTCAATATCCCTGCTGAAACATGAAAAAAGCATTAAACAGGTTATTAATAAAACGGATAATTTGGCATTTACTTTCATAATAGTTAAGTACTTTTAAAGATTAGGCGACTAAGATACAAAAAAAATTAACTGTGCAAGTGTTTTTGTAAAAAAAAGTTTTTGTATCCTGAGTAGTTTCAACTCCCAAATGCAACTTTTTTATTTACAAATTTATAATTTAGATTTTTAGGATTATTATAATTTAGATTTTTTCTTGGTCTTCGGTTAATTTTATGTTGTATGTCTTTGATTTCCTTCTCGCTATATAGACTGAATATTGATTTTTTTGGTATATATTGCCTAACTAATTTGTTAGTATATTCGCTTAAACCTCTTTCCCATGAAGAATAAGGACGTGCGAAAAAGAACTCTGTTAATAATTTTTTAGATATTTTTTTATGTTCGGCAAATTCAGTTCCATTATCAGAAGTAATTGAATGAACAAATTTCTTATAAGGCATTAGCATATCAATAACAGTATCGGCTAATTCTTCAGCTTTTCTACTAAAAGGTAGCTTTCTAATTAAGAAAAAAGCGTTCTTTTCTTTCTGTAGAAAGTTCCTGTGCAAAATCAGGATTATACCTGCCTCGTTTATTTGAATTACGTTTTAACTCCCGATAAATAGTAGTTTTGTTTACTTTCAAAAATTCTGCTATAAAAATCTTTGATTTACCACAATTTAGGTACGCTTTTATTTGATACCTTTGTTCTTTAGTTAGGTGCTTCATATTTATTGACTTTTAGTAGAGTACAAATATAAGACTTAATAAGGAGTAACTGAGAGAAGGTAATTAAGCCTTCGCTCTTTTGCTCCGTTTCGCTACGCTTCACTCCACAAAAGAGCGAAGGCTTATAAACGAATATTAATCTTACTAAAAATACTCCTAAAAGTTGCATTTACTAATTGAATCTAAGGTGTCTTAAAATATTGATTCCTAAAAATTAAAAATATGAAAACACCAAATAAAAACATCACACGAGGAGGAGAATTCCTAGTAAAAGAAACAAAAAGCGAAAACGTATTTACTCCAGAAGACTTTTCTGAAGAGCAAAAAATGATGAAAGAAGCCGTTACCGAGTTTAGCGAACGTCAGATTATTCCACATAAATCAAAGTTTGAAGCAAAAGACTACGCATTTACAGAAGAATGTATGCGTAAAGCAGGAGAGCTTGGTTTTTTATGTATTTCAGTTCCAGAGGATTATGGCGGATTGGGAATGGGATTTGTGTCTTCAATGCTGACTTGTGATTATATTTCAGGCGGAACAGGCTCTTTTAGCACAGCTTTTGGAGCACATACAGGAATTGGAATAATGCCTATTACATCATACGGAACTGAAGAACAGAAGCAAAAATATGTGCCAAAATTAGCTTCTGGCGAATGGTTTGGTTCTTATTGCTTAACAGAGCCGAGTGCGGGTTCTGATGCAAATTCAGGGAAAACTACGGCAACTTTATCATCAGACGGAAAAAGTTATAAGATAAACGGTCAGAAAATGTGGATATCTAACGCTGGTTTTTGTAGCGTAATGATTGTTTTTGCTCGGATAGAAAATGATAAAAATATTACAGGGTTTATTGTTGAAAATGACACCAAAAATCCAAATGGAATCACATTTGGCGAAGAGGAACATAAACTAGGAATTCGTGCTTCATCTACACGTCAGGTGTTTTTTGACGACACTGTTGTTCCCGTAGAAAATATGCTGTCTGAAAGAGGAAATGGTTTTAAAATTGCAATGAATGCCTTAAATGCAGGTCGTATAAAATTGGCTGTTGCCTCTTTAGATTCTCAAAGAAGAGTTACAATATTAGCTAATAAATACGCAAATGAACGCAAGCAGTTTAAAACTCCAATTTCTAAATTTGGTGCTATTAAATATAAATTAGCTGAGATGACTACCAACACTTATGTCGGTGAATCTGCCTGTTATAGAGCTGGCAAAAACATAGAAGACAGAATTGCCATTTTAGAAGCAGAAGGAAAGACGCATCAAGAGGCAGAGTTAAAAGGAATTGAAGAGTATGCCATTGAATGTTCTATGTTAAAAGTTGCTCTTTCAGAAGATATGCAGAATTGTGCAGATGAGGGAATTCAGATTTTTGGCGGAATGGGGTTTTCAGAGGAAACTCCTATGGAAGCTGCGTGGAGAGATGCTCGTATCACTCGTATTTACGAGGGAACAAACGAAATTAACAGGATGCTATCTGTTGGAATGTTGATTAAAAAAGCAGTGAAAGGACATATAGATTTGTTAAATTCTGCAATGAAAGTCGCAGATGAATTAATGGGTATTCCGTCTTTTGACACACCTGATTATTCTCAATTATTTGCTGAAGAGAAAGAAATAATTTTAAAATTAAAAAAACTTTTCTTAATGATAGCAGGTGCTGCAATTCAAAAATTTGGTTCAAAATTAGAGCAACATCAACAATTATTGATAGCTTCATCTAATATCCTGATTGAGATATATATGGCTGAATCTGCAATCTTAAGAACAGAAAAAAATGCAAAACGCTTTGGTGGAGATTCTCAAAAACATCAAATAGCAATGTCTCAATTATATTTATACAATTCTGTGGAAACTATCACAAAAAACGCAAAAGAGTCAATTATTTATTTTGCAAAAGGCGATGATCAACGTATGATGCTTATGGGCTTAAAACGTTTTACAAAATATGCAAACTATCCTAATGTTATTGAATTAAGAAATATAATAGCAGAGAATATTTAAATGTTGAATCGTTGAATTGTGTAATTGTTGAATCGTAATTCGTAATTATTTTCAGTGTGTCTTTTGGAATAAAACTTTTTAGGAGTAAGGCAATACCAAAGATTATTAGCAAAATGCCCATCGTCTTTTTTATCTTGTAAATAATTTTAGGAGTTAGCTTCTTTTTAAGCTGTTTTGCTAAGATTATTTTTACTAAATCTGTAAGAAAATAAGTGATAATAATTACTGAAAAATACCAAAAAATATAAGTTGGATTCATATCTAAAGTAGGTACTATAACTACAATTAAGCCCAGCCAAAAAGCCAACACGCCGATATTTATAAAGTTTATAAAGAAGCCTTTTAATATCAATTTTAAGTAATTATTACTTACATATAGATTAATAGTTAGCTCGTCAATGTCCTTTTTATTAGACTTGTCAAAATAAGTAATTAAGCCATAAACGACAAGAATTAATCCGCCAACAAAAAATAATCTAGGGTCGTCTTTTATCTTCTCTAATAAATTTATGCTTCCGAAATAAGCAATTAATATAAAAGAAATATCTCCCAACATAACGCCAAAATTGAAAGCAATAGCTGCTCTGACTCCTTTTAAAATACTTGTTTTAATCAGAGTAAAAAAAACGGGGCCAATCATAAAAGACAGGAAAAATCCAAGAAATAAAGCATTCTTTAAATCATAAAAATCCATTCTAATAGTTTAAATTGTATAATTGTTCAATCGTAAACCAAAAATCATAATTCGTAATTCCAATAACAGCTTTATGGTCTGGTTTTCAGACATCGTCAAAATCTATTTTAATTTTTGAAGTAATTGGGTGTGCCTGACAAGTTAGAATAAATCTTTCCTCCAGCTCATCGTCCGTCAGGATAGCGTTTTTGCTCATTACAGCTTTTCCTTCTGTAACTCTGGCTATGCAACTGCCACAAACTCCTCCTTGACAAGAATAAGGAGCGTCTAATTTATGACGCAAACAGGCTGACAAAATATCGTTGGTTTTTTCCATTCCAAACGTTGTTTCGTTATCGTCTAACAGTACAGTAATTTCTGATTTTCCATCGGGAAAGTGCATTAAATTTTCTTCTTCAGAAGTTGTAAATAACTCAAAATAGATAGACTCCTCATCAAAATAATTCTCTTGTAATGTTTCAGAAACAGTCTTAATCATTTCTTCTGGACCACATAAAAAAGCTACATCAAAAGAGACATCTTTATATTTTTTTTTTATATAATAATTAGTATTTCCTTTATCAATTCTGCCAAAAATACTATCACTTCTTAGCTCTTTGCTGAAGACATAATGCACGTTAAATTTCTCTGGATATTTTTTAGATAAAGCATCTAACTCGTTTCTAAAAATGGCGCTTTCAGCTGATTTATTTCCGTAAACTAAAGTAAAAGTAGAAGAATAATTGTGTTCCAAAACAGTTTTTATCATAGATAAAATAGGTGTAATTCCACTACCTGCTGCAAATGCGATATAATTTTTGGAAGACGAAGGCTCTAAATTAAATTTTCCTTGTGGCTCCGCTACTTCAAGCACATCACCTTTTTCTAATTTAGTAGTTGCAAAAACAGAAAACGTGCCGTTTTTAATTGCTTTTATAGCCACTTTTAGCTGCTTGCTGTTTGGAGAAGCACAGATAGAATATGACCTGCGTACTTCCTTTTTTTCTATATCTTTTTTTATAGTGATATATTGCCCTGCAATAAATGAGAATTTTTCTTTTATATCAGCAGGAACATCAAACAAAATAGAAATGGCATCTCGTGTTTCCTTTATAATTTTTTGTATAGTTAATTTATGAAATGTGGACATTATATATAACTCAAGTTTCGCAGTTCCAAAGATACTATAAACATTGAATTTTAGTTTTATAATTTTGCATATCACAACACATTAATTAATTGTTTTTCAATTTATTAGGTTATGACTTTCCAAAACGGGCTTTCAAGCCGTATTTTTGAGTACAAATTTTTGTGGATTTATAATGAGCTTCAATTTTTCAAAAGCCTCAGGATTATTTATTACTTTTGATATTATTTCTTGACTATCTACATCACCCAAAAGTAAATCTATTATTTCTGCAATAGCTATAAGTAAAGCTAACAATCGGTCATGTAATTTTAACTCAAGGCATTCAGCTTTAGTGTTTTCAAAAAGTTTGCCGAGACTTTCGTAGTTTTCCATTCGGTTTTTTATCGATAGAAATATATGCTGAATCATAACAATTGTGGCATCTGCAATTTGTGTATCAAAATCTGTACTTTGACTTTTACCAAGTCCTAATAATTGCTTACTTTCCTTAAAAAACACCTCAATACTCCAACGTATTTGATAGACTTCTACTGTTTTGTTAAAATTGGACGATAGCTCTGTATTCAGTAGTGTTTTCCAATTGCCACGCTTACCTTTTCGTGTAAAATAAAGTACCACAGGCCTTCCATTCCACAACACTACTGCTCTGATATAGTACAAGTTAAACCTCTTGTTTCTCTTTATATTTTTTCGGTTAAGTTTTCTGATTTCTTTATAAGTCATTGCTTTATTTTTATACATAAACTTTGTTTTTACCTTGCAAAACATACCTATATATTTCAAATTATTATCTATGGCAGTTTCTACCATTTCCCAACAAGTAAACCAGCTATCTGTCAAAACATATTTTGAGGTAATCCCTTTTTTAACAGCCGATTTTAACATACTAACAGACATAGTTATTTTGCTGATATTCAGCTCTTTTTTTCTTCTAAAACCAGGACTTTCTTTAGGGCGTTTCTTTTTATGTTGCCTTTTATAATGCTTTGGTTTTAAGCCATAAAGAATTTTTTTGTTTTTCCCTTTTTCTCGGTGAAATGAAAAATTTATAGGAATAAACATAGTGCCATCGTAATATCCCATCACCAAAAGTTGATAGCCTAATACACTCCTATTTATCACGTGATTCCAAACTTTTGACACCCCTTCTATCTTATATCCTGTCTTTTGTATAGTAGTATCATCAAAAATAAAGGCTTTAATTCCTGTATTAGTTCCACAATCATCTAATGTTGATACAGATTGCTTAACTACGCCCAAAAGAAAATTACGCCAATTTATTTTATAATTGCTCTTCAGCCGATAATAAGCGTCCTTCCCATAATTTGTATAAGATTGCCAGCTACTATTTATAAAATTATGCACATTCTTCTTGTCTAAAAATGGAAGACTAAGCAGAATATTTATCAGTGATAAACCTGATATTCCCTTTTGTTTGACTGTGCTAAAAACACAATGTAGTTTTCCTAATTTTAATACACTAACGTAGTCTGTAAAAAAGTTTGACTTTTTGTACGTATCACAAAAAGTTGATGTTAGTTCTGATAAAGTTTTAATATCTTTGTGCTGCAGCATTTTTACGTGTTTGGAAATACTCCGCTAAGATACTTATATATAGTAACTTAACAAAATAAAAATGCTGCTTTTCCTAATATTATACCCTTGATTCTTAAACTTTTAGTTCCTGCGAAACTTGAGTATATAATTAGAGCGACAAAAATAAGAAACAATTAACGAATGGAACGATAGTGTTTTGATAAAAATTAAAAGTTGGTTGTTGGTTTCCAACTTCTATCTTCTAACTTCCAATTCGTAAATCACAATTAACTTTTTACTTTAGCTGTAATTATTGCTCCAAGCGGTTTTATTTTTTTTGAGGCACTTCCCATTATCTTACAATCGGACAATACCAAGCCACAATCTTTGATAATTTGCTCAACTCCAGTTTCTATATTTTCACTTGAGTCAATGCCAAATACCCAAGGTTCTCCAGATTTTTAACGGAGCGGGCGCACATTTTTAGAAAAAGAGAACCTTCGCCGGTTAAAAACGATTTTGAATAAATATCTAAAGCAACAATACTACCTTTTGGACTTATTGAGCTTATTTTCTTTAACGTTTGTTTAACAATATCCTCTTCGAGATAAACCGTAACGCCTTCCCAAAGAAAAAAAGTATTTTTTGTTGAATCAAATCCAAACTCCAATAATTTTTTAGACCAAGATTCTGTGTTAAAATTGACAGGAACAAAGGTTACCCAATTATAAGGTATTTTAGACTTCTCTAAATAGCTGGTTTTTAAGTTTTGAGTATTTTTTTTGTCAAGTTCAAATACTTTAATATTCTTTCCTTGAGTAAATTCTAAAACTCTTAAGTCATATCCTGCTCCCATAATAACCACCTGTTCTACTTCATTTACGCTGTCTTTCATCACTTTATCAAAGTAAACAGTTCTTGAATTAGTAAAGTTAAAAGGGGTTTCTTCTCCTTGTTTGGGGATTTTTGCCAGTATCGGTTTGTATCCACAAATTCTATTTGAAATTATTGCTGCACTCATAAAACATAGCAATCCATAATGAGATTCTGTAGGAATTACCTTTACCAATTTTACCGATGCCTCATCTTTTCTATATTTAAAATAGTGCATCACCCAACGGTATTGCAGCATTTTTCCTGCTGTGTAAGACACTCCAAATTCACTGCTTTTACCTTTATCTCTGCTCCCTGTTATCACAGTTCCAAATCCTGTTACTACAATTCCTATGATAGAAATTGGCACAAACAATATTTGGACAATAATAAAAACTATAAAACGCAGAATTTTAATAACCATTTTAATTACGAATTTTGATTTACGATTTACGAATTGGAAGTTGGAGGATAGAAACCGGCAACCAACAACCGTATTAACTATTGTACTGTTCCAAAGCCATTTTTAAAATTTCTACTGATTTTTTTAAGTCAGTCTTATTTAAAACGTAAGCAATTCGCACTTGATTTTTCCCTTCGCCTTCTGTTGAATAAAATCCGCTTGCTGGTGCAACCATTATAGTTTCGTTATTATAATTAAACTTTTCTAAAACCCATTGTGCAAAGTCGTCGGAGTCAGAAACCGGCAATTCTACTACGCAGTAGAAAGCTCCTTTGGGATTTGCTACTTTTACACCTTTTATTTTCTGTAATTCAGAAATTAATGTATTTCTTCGCTCAACATATTCTTCAATAACGTTATCAAAATAACTTTGTGGAGTTTCTAAGGCGGCTTCACTGGCTAATAAAGCGTAAGTTGGCGGGCTTAATCTTGCCTGTGCAAATTTTATTGCTGTTGAGATAAATTCTTGATTTCTGGAGACAATACAACCAATCCTTGCACCGCACATACTGTATCTTTTAGAAACAGAATCAATCATAATTGCGTGCTGGTCCAAGCCTTTTTCACTCATAATAGAATTGTGTTGCAATCCGTCATAAACAAATTCACTATATACCTCATCAGCAATTAGAAAAATATTATGCTTTAAAACAAGGTCTTTTAATTTTTCTATCTCCTCTTTACTGTACAAATAACCTGTCGGATTTCCGGGATTACAGATTAAAATTGCTTTAGTTTTTGAAGTGATTAATTTCTCAAAATTTTCAATATTTGGAAGTGCAAAATTATCCTCAATATTAGAAATAACCGGAACAACAATTACTCCAGATGCCGTAGAAAACCCAGTATAATTAGCATAAAATGGTTCTGGAATAATAATTTCATCTCCCATATCTGTGATACTACCGATTGTAAACAACAGAGCTTCTGACCCGCCAGTTGTGGCTACAATATCAGTGGCAGAAATATTAATATTATTATTGGCGTAATATTCCGATAGTTTTTTTCTGTATTCTTCTGAGCCTTCAGACCTAGCGTAAGAAAGTACCTCAATAGTGTTGTTTTTTATAGCATCTAAAACTACTTTGGGCGTTTTAATGTCTGGCTGACCAATATTTAGGTGATAGACTTTTGTGCCTCTTTTCTTTGCGTCTTCTGCAAATGGCACTAACTTACGAATTGGTGATTCTGGCATTTGGTTTCCTTTATTAGAAATAGAAGGCATAATAAATATATTTTTGGTTATTTTTAATGATGGCAAAGTTGCAATTTAAATAATCACTCTCCACCCGTGAACGTCTTCGGCTTTATTGTACTGAATATTTGTCAATTTTTCTAAGAATAATGAAGCATAAGTATTTTCTGTTTTTGACAATTCATACGATTTATTTTCATGAGAAAATGCCAAAATTGGATTGATTACAGCAGCGGTGCCCGTCCCGAAAATTTCTTTTAAAGATTGATTATTTGCAGCTTCCTTAATTTCTGCCACGCTAACTTTTCTAATGTCAACCTCAATGTCATTATCTTTTGCTAATTGAATAACAGATTTTCTGGTAATTCCGTCTAAAATTCTATCACTTGTTGGTGCGGTAATTAATTTGTCTCCAATTCTAAAAAACACGTTCATTGTTCCTGCTTCTTCAAGATATTTATGAGTGCTTGCATCTGTCCAGATAATTTGCTGAAAACCTTGCTCATTAGCAAGTTCTGTAGGATAAAATTGCGCCGCGTAATTACCAGCTGCTTTGGCAAAACCAATTCCGCCATTTGCAGATCTACTGTATTTTTCGGCAATTAGAACACGAACTTCTCCAGCATAATAAGATTGTGCCGGTGAGCAAATAATCATAAATTTATATTTGTCAGCAGGTGACGCAGCGATGCTTCCTTCTGTTGCAATTACAAACGGTCTGATATACAGAGAATTACCTATCCCTTTTTTAATCCAATTGGAATCTAATTTTAATAATTTATTTAATCCGTTGAAAAAATAATTTTCTGGAAAAGCGGGAATAGACAATCTTTTAGCAGAAATATTTATTCTTTTAAAATTCTCATCTGGTCTAAACAACAAAATATTATCATCATCATCTTTATAGGCTTTCATTCCTTCAAATACAGCTTGTCCATAATGAAAAACACGTGCAGACGGGTCAATAGTTAAAGACTGATAAGGCTTAATAACAGGGGTTTGCCAACTTCCATTTTTAAAATCACATTCAAACATATAATCTGTAAATACACTTCCGAAAGATAACTTATCAAAATCTATGCTGTCAATTTTAGATTTTTTTACTAGTTCTATACTTATATCTAAATTCATCTCAATTCTTGTTTTTATAGACTGCGAAAGTACAAAAAAACTCAAGTATTTTTACAAATAATTATATGCAATATTTTGTGAGGTAGTATCAATTTTGATTATAAAATGTTGTATATAAATCGTTCTTTAACATAAAATCTTGTAGTAATTTTATTTTAATAGAAAGTCCGTAACTACTCAGGTTGTAATTTAACAATTTGATTTAGATGATAAATAACCTCTAAATTTCTTTTAACAAAAGTATCCATTACAGATCGTATCACGCAGAATGCGTGTTGTCCTGTTTTAAATTGCCCAGAGACTTTTTGTTTGACTTTTATTATTCTGATTGCTCTTTCCGAAGCATTATTATCCGGAGCAATGGCTAAATCATAGATGCAGGGCAGTAAATAGCCTCTATATTTTATCATCGAACGCTGGAAAATATGTGTTTTAGGACACTTTTTTGCATCAATAGTAATGGCAGTAGTTCATTCAGCTTACTTTCTAACAAAATAGCTTCGGGATCATCTACCTGACAAGGATTTTTTGTGATATTTGCTGTTTTTTTAGGTCAAAAACAGCTCCAAGGAGTGTTTTAAACTTAGAGGCAAAACAGTGATTTTCAAGTTCTTCAATAAAATTAAGGTCTCGTAGCAAATGTGCTAAACATAGTTGATGATTTTTTGCATAGGTTTTAAGTTGTGCTGACCACCTATCTGAAACTAAAGTAGCATTTATAAATCCATCTGCAAAAACACTATCGATTGTTTTTGAACCACGATTTGAAGAAGCTACAATAAAAGTGTTCAAAATATTTTGCCAAGTCCAAATCCACCATTTTTTCCCAGCAACTTTTACACCTGTTTCGTCCGAGCCCACTACTGAACTGATGCTAACTTCTGCTTTAATTTGCTGATAAACAACTTTACATTTTGAGGCAACACGATTGATAATATTATCAATAGTTCCTTCTGAAAGTGGTAACGAAAATACTTGGGAAAACATCTTTTTTAAACGGTTATAAGGAATCGATTGATAAACCGAAAGGTAACTAACTATAGTATCTACACTGCTTCCGTATTGAATTGGTGCAGAAACATGACCCGGAAAATCAGCTGTTTGATGATGTCCACAACCACTACATTTACAAGAGTATTGCTGATATTCTTCGTAAACGGGCTGTATCAAAGGTAGTTCAACAACTTGACGTTTAGATTTTAAAACAAAAATCTCTTTTTCTAAATTAGAACTGCAGATAGAACAAAATCTACTCTTCAACTCAATAGTCTTATCCGGCTTTGAACTCATTTTTAACGTGTGACCTTTATGACCAAGTTGACCACTACTTTTAAGCTTGCTTTTAACTCGTAAGCTTCGATTCTTCTTGAACATATCTGTAGACGGTGCAAGGGATGAATTCATAGAGTCTTTCTTGATACTCAACTTGTGTAGCTGTTCCAACAGATAGCCAACCTTTTTTTCTAAAGAGATAACCTTTTCTTTTAACAGTTTAAGCTGTTGGGCTTGAGACGATATGATTTCTTTGTCAGTCAAAGGGCAAATGGAATACTTTTTTTCAATATTTAGAATACCTGAGTAGCTACAAATAAACAATAACGTGGTGAAACTAATCATCTAGATACTATGCTAAAAAGAGTTGCTGCTGCTACTGCATCCTGACCACTTCTAGCTTTAGCTTCAATTAAATACATTTCTGCAACTCTCATATGAGGAACATCTACACGGCTATCTGAGTTACTGACAGCAATAAACTTCTGACTATTATAAGGTTTTCTCGCATGGCTTCTTAGTAATGAAATTCCTATAGGTAAGTTTAAGTGTTTTCCTATTGGATCCCATAGTATTTTTCTAACATCAGTTGCAGAAATCAAATTATATAATGTAGAATTTATAGATATAGGATTTCCTCTAATAGCAGACGAGCTAAAGTTTCTTGACATATAAGCCCCAAAATTACCCCATTTTATCTATATTTTATTGACCGCTAATATATGAAATTATCTACTGACCTCAATAAAATTTTTCATGATATATCTGTTTAAAAAAAGGCAAAACAAAGTTTGCTATTCTTTATTTGTACTTTTTGTTCTGTTTTTATATAGTGGTGCTACAACCTTTTTTTGTCAAAAATTTACTTCCAATATCCCCCAACAATAATTGAAGTCTTTATATCATAATTTGTTAATAAAAATCCAATTAAGGCGAGTGTAACAATCAATGTACATAAGACGCAAAATAATTTTTATAATTTAATAATAGCCTTTTCTATCTTTTGTTAGATATTATACTACCAGATTGTCTGATTTATTCAATTTCATCCATAATTTCTACAGTAAGTGTACAACAAGAACTTTCACATTGAAAAATCAAGTTGTCTTCAAGGTCTAAAGTCCCACCAACTCTACATTTTTCACACCCACCACAATAAATTTTCCAACGCTTTGCACTACTATATTTTCTTAAATTAGAAAAATTACTTGTCTGTAATTTATTAGATTCGTATTTAACTTTACCTCTAACTATTACAATATTGGTCTTTGCACCGTTATTGTCTACATAATCAATAAAAGCACCGTTAAATTTATGGTTTTCAACAAATTTCACTATATTTATCCGATAATTTTCAGCAAATCCTAGTGTTTGTTTTAGCTCAGAGATGTTACTACCAATATTAAAGCCCATTGGAGAAGTCAACTGTATTTCTCGAACATTGGCATCATTTATTTCGCAAGAAAATCCTAATCCCAAAAATAATATTAGTAAAATAATTGATAATTTATTTTTTAATTTTTTCATGATGTTTATTTTTGATTATTAACGCATTCAGCCTTTTTTGTAAGAAACAAAAGTAGGTATTATTTTTTAAATGAACACTATAATTTATTATTTTTAACTTTTAGGTAGATTCAACCCCCAAATGCAACTGCAACTTTTTGGTTTACAAATTTATAAAATAGATTTTGTAACTACTCAGGTTGTAATTTAACAATTTGATTTAGATGATAAATAATATTTAAATTTCTTTTAACAAAAGTATCCATTACAGAACGTATCACGCAAAAGGCATGCTGTCCTGTTTTAAATTGCCCAGAGACTTTTTGTTTGACTTTTATTATTCTGATTGCTCTTTCCGAAGCATTATTATCCAGAGCAATGGCTAAATCATAGATGCAGGGTAGTAGATAGCCTCTATATTTTATCATCGAACGCTGGAAAATATCTGTTTTAGGACACTTTTTTGCGTCAATAGTAATGGCAGTAGTTCGTTCAGCTTATTTTCTAACAAAATAGCTGCGGGAGCATCTACCTGACAAGGATTTTTTTGTGATATTTGCTGTTTTTTTAGGTCAAAAACAGCTCCAAGTAGTGTTTTAAACTTAGAGGCAAAACAGTGATTTTCAAGTTCTTCAAGAAAATTAAGGTCTCGTAGCAAATGTGCTAAACATAGTTGATGATTTTTTGCATAGGTTTTAAGTTGTGCTGACCACCTATCTGAAAGTAAAGTAGCATTTATAAATCCATCTGCAAAAACACTATCGATTGTTTTTGAACCACGATAGCAACTTTTACACCTGTTTCGTCCGAACCCACTACCTAACTGATGCTAACTTCTGCTTTAATTTGCTGATAAACAACTTCACATTTTGAAGCAACCCGATTGATAATTTAGCCATCCCCTGTTTTTTTAGTCAAAGATTAGGTTAAGTTGTAAGGGTCTATTTTAGGAGGTTTACTCTGTATTTTCCATCTACTTTTAGTTGGCATCAACAGAATAGAAACCACCTTTGATATCTTATAATATATGAAATTAGTAAGCTCTATAAAAGTATATTTGTTTAGATAGTTATAGCCTGCATCGAGTAATAAGCTGAAATGTAACGATTGTGTTTTTTTGTAAATTATGTACATAGTTTATAGAAAAAAAGGCATACCTGAAATTTTAATTATGACTTTTTTTCATTTAGCCATCCCCCGAAAAATACATTTAATAGTTTTTCATGCGTTGATTTTACCGACAATTTAGGTCAAAATAAAGCTGAAAAACTGTTTAAAAATTCGTATCTTGCTGTCGTAATATAAAACACATAATTTAAAAACAGTTCGATGAGCAAGTTACTAACAAAAAAGATACAAATCCAATTATCTGATTATTTTTCTTCTACCGTAGATATGAGTAAGCCAGAAACATGTTGTTTAAAAGAAATGGTATTAGGCATATTAAAGTCTAAAACTGTATTTGTGAATTAAATAGCAGCATCTCTTAGAGAGACTTTGAAATTAAAAGATGTTGCAAAACGCTTGTCTTCACAGTATCTAAAGAGTAATTTTGCATCAAAGGTTTCTCATAATCATCTAAATAATGTTAAAAATAGTATTTCAAAAGATGATTTTATTATTATGGACGGCACGGATATCAGTAAAAAACATGCCAAACATATGGAAGGCTTAGAATTTGTAAGGAACGGAGATACTGGGAAAATAGGACTTGGATATAATGTACTAAACATTAATTCTATTAATCAACACAAAGAAATGACACCTCTTTACAGCAAGGCGTATAGTTTGAAATGGGAGCTTTGAGTAGTAATAATGAAGTTAAAAAAGCAGTACAAGAGGTGAATGAGCATATATTAGACAAGGGTTGCTGGGTTTTCTTAGTTGTATTATTTTTTATAAAAGACTAATAATCAGTAAATTACATATTATAGACCACCTGAGTAGTTACTAATTTTTTTTAATTATTTTTACACCGATTAAAAAAGAAAATTAATTACGGTTTTTTAGTTGTCAGTTGTTGGAAGCTGTGAAATACAATTTGACAATTACACAGCTACACAATTCAACAACTACAAATCATCTTTTCTTTTTGTCATCTTTAGAGATTTTGTTCCAAATTTTAATTTCGTCATCTTTCGTAACCCCAGAGATAACCTCAATATTTATACCGTCTGAAGTTCCTAATTTAAGCTCTCTTTTTTCGAATTTATCGTCAACTTTTACTTCTACATAAGGCTTTTCGGTTTTTTTATTAAACTTTAGCAATGCTTCTTTGATGGACAAGACGCTGTCTTTTTTTTCTAAAACAATATCTGCATTTGCACTGTATCCCGCTCTTACAAAATACTTGCTATCCAAAGTAATATCCGCTTTTATTTTAAACTGAACCGCACCTCCTTCTTCTGTACCTTTGGGTGCTATAAAGTTTAATTTTGCAGGAAACTTCTTGTCATCAATAGCTCCTAAAGAAACTTCAATAGTAGTACCTGTAATTAATTTACCAACTTCTGATTCATCTACTTTTCCTTCAAAAATCATTTTGGTCATATCTGCAATACGAGCAATGGTAGTACCTGCATTAAAATCATTAGTTTGAGTTACTTGGTATCCTTTTTTGACAGGGATTTCTAAAATCATTCCAGAGGCAGTTGCTCGGATATTTGTATTTGTAGTTTGTCCTAATCCAGAAGTAGAGCCTTTTTTGATGATTTCTAAATCTGATTTTGCGTTTTCCAAACTTTGTTTTGCGTTGTTAAAATTTAGTTCTGCTGTTTCAAATTCTTGATTGGCAATAACTCCTTTTTTAAATAATTTTTTGCTTCTATCATATGCAATTTTTGAATTATCAAAAGAGATTCCTGCATTTTTAACCCTGCCTGTCGCACTGTTTAAAGATGCTATATTTGGTACTATTCTCACCGTCGCAATTAAATCTCCTGTTTTTACAATAGCTCCTTCTTCCAAATAAATTTTGTCTATAATACCAGAAACTTGAGGTTTGATTTCAACCTCTTCTAAAGGAATTACTTTGCCTGTTGCTACAGTTTTCTTAACAATTGTTGCCTTAAAGGGCTTTTCTGTTTCGTATTCTACGATACTTTTTGCATTCTTTTTGCCGAACCATATAAGTGCAGCTATAAAAAATACTACTATAATTCCTAAAATAATTTTTGCTCTTTTACTCATAATGATTTACGATTTTTGATTTACAAACTTGGTTTCCAATTTCTAACTTCCAGCCTCACTTTTAGCTTCTCTTGCCGTCTTTATTTATTCTTCTCTTAATGCTTCTATTGGTCTAACTACTGTTGCTATATAGGCTGGTATCAACCCTATTAAAGAACCTAATGTTACAAGTGTAGAAAAGGCAATTAATATGATAGGTATATTTACTGTTGGATTTACTAACACAGCATCATCTCCCTGTCCTAATAAATTGTCTATTATATAAAGGACTAAGCCTCCAAATATAACTCCCAACATACCTGCTATGGTCGTTAGAAATATAGATTCTAATATTATTTGTTGTTTAATTTCTTTGGGAGTTGCTCCTAAAGCTCTTCTGATTCCAATCTCTTTAGTTCGTTCTTTTACGGTTATTAATAAGATATTTCCAATGGCAAAAACTCCAGCGATTAGGGTTGCAATTCCAATAAACCAAGTTAAAAACTGCATTCCGATTAAAAATCCTGTTATTTTAGCTATTTCTACGCCTAAGTTTACAGACCCAAAGGCTCTTTTATCATCTGGATGAACTTTATGCAGATTTTTTAAAGTTAATAAGATGTCTTTTTCCATTTGCTTAATATCGACACCTTCATTTGCGGTAATCATCATCCAATCAATATTATTAGCTGTATTATACACTTTTTGATATGTTGTAAATGGAATATAGGCACAATCTCCATCAAAATCTATTGAGCTTGAGGGCTTGTAAACTCCTATAACTTTATAATTGATATTATTAATTTTAACATACTGTCCAACAGGTTTCTCATTTTTATCAAAAAGCTGTTTGTACATATCTTCTGATATTACGCAGACTTTTGCTTTAGATAATATGTCATTTTCATTTAAAAAGCGTCCATAAATCAAATTTTTCTTTTGAATTTTATCCAGTATAGGATAATCTCCACTAACCCTAAAATTTCCTGTTTTAAAACCCTTTACAATTAAATTGCTTGTTTGATTTCTTGGGGCTAATAATTTTATTTCACTGCTATATTCTCTTTTTAAAGCCTCAATATCATTAAATGTCAATTTAAAACGTCGTCCTTCTTGAAAACCCTTAAATGGTGTATCCGTAGATTGTGTCCACATAAAAACACTATTGGTGGCAAAGTTTCCGAAGAGTCTATTAAACCCATTTTCCATTCCTCTTGCAGCACCTAATAGAACTACTAATAAGAAAATCCCCCACAATACGCCTATTATGGTAATTGCTGTTCTAGTTTTATTTTTACGAATGCTTCCGTAAATTTCTTGCCACGTATCTGAATCAAATAAAAATTTCATCTAATCTGCTCTTAATGCTACAATAGGTTTAATTCTCGCTGCTCTTTTTGCGGGTACAAATCCTGCTATTAGCCCAGAAAGCACTAGTGTAATAGTTGCTCCAACAACTATTTCTGTACTTACGCTCGGGTCTTTGATAAAATAATCTTCTAATCCATCGCCAATCGTACTTAAAATATAAGTTCCTAAGGATAATCCCACATAGCCAGCTAATGTTGTTATCAATACAGTTTCTTGCACAACCATTCCAATTATTGATGACGGTTTTGCTCCTAAAGCTTTTCTTATTCCAAATTCTTTTGTCCTTTCTTTTATGACAAAAATCATAATATTACTGATTCCTATAATCCCTGCAATTAGAGTTCCTGACCCAACAAAAAGCACGATAATATACAGTAAACCCATAAATTGCCCAATGCCTTTATTTGCTTCTGCCATATTTCGTACAGATAATGCACTTGAGTCATTTGGGTGAATATCTAATTCTTTTCTTAAATCACGTTCCATTTTATTTCCGAAAGCAATTGCTTGGTCTAAACTTAATTTAGGGTTATAGCCTACAAGAATCTGATTGATATGGTCATTATTTCCGTAAATCATTTGGGCTGTGGTTACGGGCATATAAACTAACCTCTCTTCGCGGTCGCCACCTTTATCAGAAAATATTCCTATAATTTTATACGATAGCCCGCTTACGTTTACTCTTTTTCCCAATGCGGGTTTTTCTCCAAATAAATCTTGTTTTACTAAGCGACCAATAACCAAAACTTTAGATTTATTCTTTAAATCGAGGTCATTTATGTAGCGTCCTTCATCGATAATTGTCTTTTCTAAAAACTGGTGATCTGGGTGTACTGCTCTTAAGTTATAGTTGTCTTGCTCACTCTTGTATGAAAGGGTTACATTTCTATATATTCTAGCTGTTAGATGCTGAATTTTCTTTTCATAATTTTCTTTGACATAATTGAGATTTTTGTTCTTTAATTGAATTCTTCTCCCAGTTTGCAATCCTTTATAAGGCTTTGTTGTTTTCCATACACGAACTCTTATCAAATTTATAGCATCATCTACAAAGACTTCTTTAAACGTATTACTCAAACCAGTAATAACACCAAAAAGCAAGGTAAATAGTAAGATTGCAAACGCAACGGTAAGCCCCGACATTACAGAACGAAGTCGGTTTTTATTAATGCTTTGAAAAATTTCTCTCCAACGGTCTAAGTCAAACATAATTAAACTACTTGAGTTTTTTTAGGAGTTAATTTATCACTGATAATTACGCCGTCTTTTAGCCGAACAATTCTATCAGTTCCCTTGGCAATATCTTCCTCGTGAGTAATCACAAAAACAGTCATTCCTTTATTGTTAATTTCTCGCAATAATTCCATCACAGAACTCGATGTTGTAGAATCTAAGGCTCCTGTTGGCTCATCGGCTAAAATAACTTTTGGTTTTGTAACCAAGGCTCTTGCAATTGCCACACGCTGTTTTTGTCCTCCAGAAAGTTCATTTGGCAAATGCGTTGACCACCCTTTTAGCCCAACTTTATCTAAATATTCTAAAGCTATTTTTAAGCGTTCTTTCCTTCTTATTCCTTTATAATACAAAGGCAAAGCAACGTTTTCTAAAGCAGTTTTATAAGATATTAAATTAAATGATTGAAATACAAATCCCAAAAATTTATTGCGTAGAATAGCTGCTTTTTTCTCATCTAATTTTTCAATTAACTGACTATTTAAATGATAATCACCTTCGTCGTGTTCGTCTAACAAGCCTACAATATTTAACAATGTAGATTTTCCAGAGCCTGAAGACCCCATAATTGAAACAAACTCACCCTCTTTGATATGCAAATCCATTCCTTTTAAAACATGTAAAGAATCTTTTCCGATTGGATAGGATTTGTGTAGGTTTTTGATTTTTATCATTTTGTTAATAATTTTAAGCCACTAAAGTAATTATAGCTAGCTAATTTTATTCCTAATTTTTTGTTAAAAGACAACAAGATGAAATTATAAATTTGTTGCTGGTTTCCAACTTCTATCTTCTTTTTTATAACTTTCAACTTATATTTGACGTTTTATATTAAAAATTGTTACAGTATATCAATAAAAAATAATGAAATTTGTAAAAAAATATTAGATGATAGAAAAACTGCCTGAAAGTAAAAAAATAATTCTATTCGACGGAGTTTGTAATCTTTGCAATTCAGCTGTTTTAAAGGTTATAAAAAACGACAAAAAAAACATTTTTGTTTTTGCTTCTTTACAATCTGGTGTTGGCAAAGAAATAACTGATTATCTGAATATTGACACCTCTAAAATTGACTCTATTATTCTTTTTGAACCTAAAATAGCCTACTATATAAAATCTACCGCAGCCTTAAAAATAGCAAATCATTTTGGCGGTTTTTGGACGCTTTTTCAGGGTTTTATGATATTCCCTAAACCATTTAGAGATGTTATTTACAATTTTGTAGCCAAAAATAGATACAAATGGTTCGGTAAAAAAGAGTATTGTATGATACTAACTTCAGAATTAAAAGATAAGTTTTTGTAATAAAGGAAATAAGACAAATTGAAAGTTTTCAGCCAGTAGTATTCAGTTACATAATTATTACACTATTTGAAAATTAAATCATTGAACCAAAAGAATCAAGAACCTTATGAAACTCAACAAATATACTAATAAACTAGTTAGACAATATACCAAAAAAATCAATATATATAATGAGCAAGAAATCAAAGCTATACAACATAAAATTAACCGAAGACCAAGAAAAAATCTAAATTATGATAATCCTAAAAATATATTTTATAAATTTGCAAATAAAAAAGCTGCATTTGGGAGTTAAATTTACCAATGTGAATAATTGTTCAATTTTGCATAATCAAAGTTAATCTTTAATCTTTACCCACCTAAATCAACATAGAGCCTTAATTTTAATACTTTAGAACCATAAGAATCAGGAAAATATTATAATCATGGAAATTTAGTTATACTAAAATAAATAATCTACGAGAAAATCAGCAAGCCCTACTAATTACGAATTACGATTTTTGAGTTAAATCAAAAAATAGCATCTGTTAATTTAATCTACCTAACCCACTATAATTATGAAAGAGAAGATAGCCATATTAATTTTAGTTGTATTTATTAATTGTGTTGGTAACGCTCAAAAAAAATCAACACAAAAAAAAGTTTATAAAGTTCTAAAAACAGAACAAGAATGGAAAAGTCAATTGACTGAAAACCAATTTTTTATATTGCGAAAATCTGGGACAGAACGACCATTTTCTAGTCTATTAAATAAAAATTACAAATCAGGAACTTATGTTTGTGCTGGCTGCAAAACTGCGTTATATTTATCAAATCATAAGTTTGATTCTGGTACAGGTTGGCCAAGTTTTGACAGAGCCATAAAAGGAAATGTCGAGTTAGATGTAGATTATAAAATCGGATATGCTCGTACAGAATTAAAATGTAATACCTGCGGTGGGCATCTTGGACATTCTTTTGATGACGGTCCTAAAAAAACTACCGGAAAAAGACACTGTATAAACGGAGCTGCTTTAGAATTTATTCCAAAGAAATAATTGAAAAACCTTTTGTGCAACTCAATTTTTTTTATGGCATAACTAAATTTTTAGTGATGTTAGATTAAGTTTTCTAAAATAAAATAGCATATTAATTCTAAGTCTGTCAAAATTTAGAGAACCTCTTGCTTTTGCCAAAACAGATTGAATTCTACCGTCTAAATTCTCGTGTTTGCCACTATCTGTGTGTTTTTTAAAGGCGTTTACAATTCCTTGTTTATGACGTTCAAAAGTTACTAACAAAAAAGTTACATTTCAGCTTGTTACTCGATGCAGGCTATAATTATCTCAACAGAGCTTCCAACTTCCAAATTACGCATCAATATTCGCATATTTAGCATTTTTTTCAATAAACTCTCTACGAGGAGGAACTTCGTCTCCCATCAGCATAGAGAATACTCTGTCTGCCTCCGTTAGGCTGTCAATAGTTACTTGTCTTAATGTTCTAAATTCTGGGTTCATAGTTGTGTCCCATAATTGTTCGGCATTCATTTCTCCAAGACCTTTATAACGCTGTATGTTTACGCTTCCTCCTAATTTTTGAGCGATTAAATCACGTTGATTATCATCCCAAGCATATTCTTTTTTCTGTCCTTTTTTAACTAAATATAAAGGAGGAGTTGCAATATAAATATATCCTTGCTCAACCATTTCTCTCATATATCTAAAGAAGAAAGTTAAAATTAAAGTTGCGATGTGGCTACCATCTACGTCTGCATCACACATAATAACTACTTTGTGATAACGCAATTTAGACAGGTTTAATTCTCTTGGGTCTTCTTCTGTTCCGATGCTTACGCCGAGTGCCGTAAACATATTTCTTATCTCTTCGTTTTCAAAAACCTTATGTTGCATTGCTTTTTCAACATTCAAAATCTTTCCACGAAGTGGTAAAATTGCTTGAAAATTACGGTCTCTTCCTTGTTTTGCAGTTCCTCCTGCGGAGTCTCCTTCCACCAAAAATATTTCGCATAGAGTAGGGTCTGTTTCTGAACAGTCGGATAATTTGCCTGGCAATCCTCCGATGCTCATCACAGTTTTACGCTGTACCATTTCACGAGCTTTACGAGCTGCGTGACGTGCTTGTGCTGCTAAAATTACTTTCTGAACAATGATTTTTGCATCATTAGGATTTTCTTCCAAATAATCTGTCAACATTTCGGAGACTGCTTGTGATACGGCAGAAGTTACCTCTCTATTTCCTAATTTGGTCTTTGTTTGACCTTCAAATTGAGGTTCTGAAACTTTTACCGAAATAATAGCTGTTAATCCTTCACGAAAATCATCACCGGCAATTTCAATTTTTACATTTTTTAACAATCCAGAATTTTCTGCATACTTCTTTAAAGTCCCTGTTAATCCTCTGCGAAAACCAGCGAGATGTGTTCCTCCTTCGTGCGTGTTGATATTGTTTACATAAGAATGTAAATTCTCTGCATACGAGGTGTTATAAACCATAGCAACTTCTACAGGAATTCCGTTTTTTTCACCATCCATAGAAATGACGTTTTCTGTTAATTGCTCGCGGGTGTTGTCTAAATATCTGATAAATTCTGACAAGCCTTCTGTACTGTAAAAAGATTCAAAAATATCATTTCCTTCATCGTCTTTATTTCGTTTGTCCGTTATGGTAATTGTTATTCCTTTGTTTAGGTAAGATAACTCACGCAGACGAGCGGCTAAGATGTCATAACTGTATTCTATGGTTTGTGTAAAGATTGATTTATCTGGCAGAAAAGTAACAATAGTTCCTGTAAAATCAGTTTCTTCTCCAGTAGTTTTAACTGGATATAAGGTTTTTCCTTTTGAATATTCTTGTTGCCAAACTTTTCCATCTTTATGCACCGTGGCGGTCAAATGTTCGGACAGAGCATTTACACAGGATACACCAACTCCGTGTAATCCTCCTGATACTTTGTAGGAATCTTTGTCAAATTTACCACCTGCTCCAATTTTGGTCATCACCACTTCTAATGCAGAAACGCCTTCTTTTTTGTGAATTCCAACAGGGATACCACGCCCGTTATCTTTGGTTGTAACAGAATTATCTTCGTTAATTATTACGTCAATTTCATCACAATAACTTCCCATTGCTTCATCAATAGAATTGTCAACCACTTCATAGACTAAGTGATGCAAACCACGAGCTCCTACGTCTCCAATATACATTGATGGACGCATACGCACGTGTTCCATTCCTTCTAATGCCTGAATACTGTCGGCAGAATAATCATATTTTTTATCTTCGTTCATTGTCTAAATAATTATGTCGTTTTATGCTTCATAAAAAATCACCGTAAGAGGTGAAAATTTAATCACACAAATGTACAATTTTTATCATAAATAAGCATAAGTGTATTGTTAAAATATAATTTGGGTAGATTCAACACCTTTAAGTGGGAAGTGGAATAAAGCTCTAAATCTAATCTGCCAAACTAAGATTGTAGCCTATGACAAAATGTTATGCACCCCTCTAAGGAAATTAAAATCAGCTATGTAAACAATGTTATAGCAACTTTTGAACGTTATAAACAAGGAATTGTAAATGCCTTTAAAACACAAACAGATAGTGGCAAACACGAGAATTTAATCTGCAATACCTAATATCTTTCAATAGTTTTATTTCTTTCAAAAAAAATAACTTATAAAGCTGTTATGTTTAAAATTTTCAGGAAATCTTTTAATTAACAAGATTTTGTGATTATCAAACAGAAATGATAGATACTTTAGCAGAAAAATAATTTACAAATCTTTATATAAATGTTAAAAAAACGTAATTTATTGCTATTCGCATTTATTTTTAGCGCTTCAATGCTTTTCTCTCAAACAGAAAACACAAGAAAAATAATTAAGACTAATCGTGTAGCTAATGCTCCGAAGGTTGATGGAATTTTAGACGATACAGCTTGGGAAAATGCCGAAATTGCAAATAATTTTGTGATGGTAAAACCAAATAACGGCGGAAAAGAAATAGAAACTCATAAGACAGAAGTCAAAATTGTTTATAATGATGAAGCCATTTTTGTCAGTGCAATGCTATTTGACAACGACCCAGATAATATACCGATGGAATTTACTAGTAGAGATAATATTGCTCAAACAGATTTTTTTATGATTACTTTAAATCCTAATAACGATGGGCTAAATATGACAGAATTTATTGTGATGAGTACGGGTACACAGGCAGACTCTAATGTTTCTAATGGCGAAGAAGACTTTAATTGGAGTGCTGTTTGGAAAAGTGCAGTAAAAATAACAGACAACGGTTGGACAGTAGAGATGAAAATTCCATATTCTGAACTGCGATTTTCAAATCAAAAAATACAGACTTGGGGAATTAATTTTTACAGAAAATTAGTAAAACAAAATGCGGAATATTCATGGAATCGCATTGATAATACCAAAGGAATTTGGACACAATATGACGGTGTTTTAAGTGGAATTGAAAACATTAATCCTCCTGTTAGATTAAGTTTTTATCCATATGCTTCAACCTCTGTTTCTTATGTGGATAAAAAAAACAGATATAACAATAATCTTGGATTAGATTTAAAATATGGAATTACAGAAAATTTTACTTTAGATTTAACTTTAGTTCCAGATTTTGGACAAACCGCTTTTGACGATGTGGAATTAAATTTAGGTCCGTTTGAACAAGAATTCTCCGAACAGCGACAATTTTTTACAGAAGGAACAGAATTATTTGGAAAAGGAAACTTGTTTTACTCACGGAGAATTGGTAATCGCCCAACAGCTTTCTACATAGTTGACGATAATCTAGCAGATAATGAAACCGTTACCAAGAACCCCGAAAAGGTTAATTTACTCAATGCTGTAAAGATTTCTGGACGTACAAAAGGCGGTTTAGGAATTGGTTTTTTTAATGCCGTTACTAATAAGGCAGAAGCTACAATCAAAAAAACTGTAAAAGAAAATGGAAAAACAACAGATACATTCTATAAAAAAATTACAGAGCCTGTTGCTAACTATAATGTTTTGGTGTTAGACCAACAATTTAATAAAAATTCTTCGGTTACTTTTATAAATACAAACGTTTTGCGGGAAGGAGAATTTAGAGACGCAAATATTACGGGATTACTATATTATTTGACGAACAAAAACAACACTCATTTTATAGATGGTAATTTAAAAATGGCTAATATTAATGAAAATGGCAGTATGGAAACAGGATATAGCTTTGATTTAAGTATCGGTAAATCAGCTGGAAACTGGCAAGGAGAAATTGGATACAATCTTGAGGATGAAAAATACAAAATTAATGATTTAGGTTTTCAAAGAAGAAATAATGAGCAAGCATTATACGGTAATATAAGCTACAAAATATTAAACCCCACCAAGTATTTTAATGACTTTAAGGTTAGTGTACGGTTTTTTTCCAGCTTTCTATACAAACCAAAAAAACATACGGATAACAGCTATAGATTATCAGTATTTACTACCACAAAAAAACGTTTTACATTTGGTGGAAACATCTTTGGAAATATTGGCAAACTACACGATTATTATGAAGCGAGAAAGTCTATAGCAGAAGAACGATTCTTTATTAGAAACCCTAGAATATCTGTAAACGCATTTACTTCTACAGATTTTAGAAAAAAACTCGCAATAGATTTTAAAGCTTTTGTAAGTCGTTATTTTAATGAAAATAAACAGGCTTTTGGTATTATAACCTCTCCAAGGTACCGTTTTAGCAATCGCTTTTCTTTGATATATAATTTTAAATACATCACAAGTAAAAACGTTTTAGGCTATGTAGATAATGAGGGTGATGATATTATTTTCGGGAAAAGAAAATCAAAATCTTACGAGAACGAGATTACTGGAAAATACAGTTTTGGCATTAAGTCTTCATTATCGATATCTTTTAGGCACCTTTGGACACCAGTAGAATACAGTTCTCAATATTATGTATTAAATTCTGACGGGTATTTATCTAATCATAATTACACAGATAACAACGACCGCAATTTTAATAATTGGAATTTAGATTTGAGTTACCTTTGGGAATTTGCTCCGGGTAGCCAGCTGATTGTGTTTTACAGAAACTTTATTACCTCAGATAATCAATCGAAATTAAATTTTGTAAATAACTTAGAAGAATTATTTAATCAACCAACTTCGCATACACTCTCTCTGAAGTTAGTTTATTTTATTGATTATAATAATATCAAAAATGCCTTTTCAAAGAAGTATTTATAACACCAAGTTGATTCAAAATAACGATTTGAATATTAAAATTGTAAGCAGAGGAACTCATTTTCTAAAGGGAGTATTATTGCATATTGCAGAAAGAAGGAGGTATGAAAGGGAATGCTCATTGATTTATTATGATGAGTTAATGATTTTATAATCTGCTGATATAAAGTTAGTTATATGATTAATAAGGGACGAATAAATTTCTAACACACGAAAGTATATATACAAAAGTTTGATTTTTAAACTAGCTTAAGAATCCCTTATTTTTGGTTTGAATATATTGTTGATCAATAAAATGTTAAAACCCTTGCGTATTAAAAATATTATTAAGAGATTTGCAAGTCATTAATATTTAATCCTTCAAATATGCAAATTAATTACTCTTATTGTCAGTCCGCAGTCCGCAGTCCGCAGTCCGCAGTCCGCAGTCCGCAGTCCGCAGTCCGCAGTCCGCAGTCCGCAGTCCGCAGTCCGCAGTCCGCAGTCCGCAGTCCGCAGTCCGCAGTCCGCAGTCCGCAGTCCGCAGTCCGCAGTCCGCAGTCCGCAGTCCGCAGTCCGCAGTCCGCAGTCCGCAGTCCGCAGTCCGCAGTCCGCAGTCCGCAGTCCGCAGTCCGCAGTCCGCAGTCCGCAGTCCGCAGTCCGCAGTCCGCAGTCCGCAGTCCGCAGTCCGCAGTCCGCAGTCCGCAGTCCGCAGTCCGCAGTCCGCAGTCCGCAGTCCGCAGTCCGCAGTCCGCAGTCCGCAGTCCGCAGTCCGCAGTCCGCAGTCCGCAGTCCGCAGTCCGCAGTCCGCAGTCCGCAGTCCGCAGTCCGCAGTCCGCAGTCCGCAGTCCGCAGTCCGCAGTCCGCAGTCCGCAGTCCGCAGTCCGCAGTCCGCAGTCCGCAGTCCGCAGTCCGCAGTCCGCAAAGTCCTCTTTATATTATAAAATAAAAAGAAATTTTTTCGCTCAGGTTTATAAACCTACATTTACCCTAACTGCTTTTTTGCTTGTTATTTTTCTTATATCAGGTTTTGTTGGCTTTTCAAAAACTACACCCATTATTCCTGACGCTAATTTTGAACAGGGCTGGAGAGTAACTGGAAAAATCTCAGGAGCAGGAGATCCACTAATAGGAGTAAATATTATTGAAAAAGGAACTACTAACGGTACTACGTCAGATTTTGATGGAAATTTCTCAATAACAGTTACCGATAAAAATGCAGTACTTGTAATCTCCTATGCTGGTTTTGTAACAAAGGAGATAAACGTTAATGGAAAAAGTACTTTTGATGTAATATTAGAAGAAGACAGCTTTAAGCTCGACGAAGTGGTAGTGGTAAGTTTTGGAACGCAAAAGAAAAACAGCATTGTATCCTCTATAACAACTGTAAAACCTTCTGAATTAAAAATACCTTCGAGTAATTTAACTACCGCCTTGGCAGGAAGAGTAGCTGGGTTAATCTCCTATCAAAGAGGAGGAGAACCCGGAAGAGATAATGCTGAATTCTTTATCAGAGGAATAACTAGTTTTGGGAATGGCTCTAGTAACCCATTAATATTGATAGATGGAATAGAACTTACTGTTAGTGATTTAAGAAGGTTAAACCCAGATGATATAGCACAATTCTCAATATTAAAAGATGCCCCGGCAACAGCACTTTACGGTGCCAGAGGTGCAAATGGAGTTATTCTAGTAACTACCAAAGAAGGAGTTGAAGGTCCTCCAAAAGTTTCTGTCAGGATAGAAAGTTCTTTTTCTAGCCCTACAAGAGATATTGAATTTGCAGACCCTATTACTTATATGAAACTTGAAAACGAAGCTATAAGAACTCGTGATCCATTAGGAATCTTACGTTATTCTCAAGAGAAAATTGAAAATACCATTGCTGGAATAAACCCTATTCTATACCCAACAACTGATTGGCACAAAGAATTATTTAAAGATTATTCCAATAATAATAGAGCTAATATGAGTATAAGCGGCGGTGGAAGCGTTGTAAGATACTATGTTTCTCTTGCTGCAAGCCAAGATAATGGAACACTAAAAGTTCCTAAAATTAGCAATTTTAATAATAATGTAAAGTTTGAGCAGTACAATTTACGTTCCAATGTCAATGCAATACTCACAGGAAGCACTGACTTAAAATTGAGTTTCAATGCTAGTTATGATGACTATACGGGACCACCAAGAGGAGGAAGTAGTGTGTATAGGCAAGCTGTAAGAAGTAATCCTGTTTTGTTTAGACCTTTTTACGAAAAAAATGAAGAAACTAAACACTCTAAACATATCTTATTTGGAAACTACAGAGAAGAAAATCTTTTGAACCCTTATGCAAATTTAGTTAGAGGTTATCAGGAAGGTATAAAATACAAAATAATTTCTCGACTCGAATTATTACAGGATTTAGATTTAATAACTGAAGGGTTAGATTTTAAATTTGTTATTAATTCAACTAATAGTTCTGGCTACAGAGCTGATCGGTCTTATGTACCTTTCTTTTATTCCCCTCGGATAAATCCCGAAACGAAAAAAATAACTCTAACTAATTTAAATCCAGAAACAGGAAGAGAATTCTTATCCTATAGAGAAAGAAGAGATGAAGTAGTTTCTACCACTTATTTAGAAGCAAGACTGGTGTATGATAGTGGAGAGTTAATTAAAGACAACAGTATTGGCGGGCTGTTAGTATTTACTACAAATAACCGTAAAGCTACTGCTGGAAGCTTAGAACAATCTCTTTCGCATAGAAATATAGGGATTTCCGGACGTTTTACCTATGGATTTAAGGAAACTTATTTTGCAGAACTAAATTTTGGGTATAATGGTTCAGAAAGATTTGCCAAACAAGAGCGTTTTGGGTTTTTTCCTTCTGTCGGAGCAAGTTGGATTGTATCTAACCAAAAATTCTTTGAAAAAGCAAAAGGCATAATTAATAAACTAAAATTTAGAGCCTCTTATGGTTTAATTGGAAACGATAGAATTGGAAGATCATCTGACCGTTTCTTTTATCTATCTCGGGTAGATTTAAACTCTGACGACAAGAGATACATAACAGGTGAAGACTTTGATAGGAGCCATCGTGGAGTTACTATAAGTCGTTATGCTAATGATAAGATAACTTGGGAAACTGGAGAAAAAACGAATCTCGGTATAGAAGTTGGGCTGTTTAACATATTTAATTTGGAAGTAGATTTTTTTAGAGAAAACAGGTCTAATATTTTGTTTGATAGAATTATACCTTCAACAGTAGGGCTACAAGCTTCCTTAAAATCAAATTCAGGAGAGGCAAGAAGTCAAGGAATTGATGGCTCTATTAGTTACAACAATAGTTTTAACAATGGAATGTGGTTAGAGATAAAAGGAAACTATACTTTTGCCAGAAGTGAAGTTACTAAGGTTGAGGAACCAAATTATTCTGCTACTCCGTGGTTATCCCGAATAGGTCAACCTATTAATCAACGGTGGGGTTTTGTAGCAGAACGCCTTTTTGTAGATGAGAATGAAGTACAGAACTCACCTAGGCAGATTGGAGAATACTCAGGAGGAGACATCAAATATAGAGATATAAACGGAGACGGTAAGATAACAAACCTTGATCTAGTTCCAATAGGTAATCCAACGAGACCAGAAATAGTTTATGGTATAGGATTTTCCGCAGGATACAAAGGTTTTGATATATCTTGTTTCTTACAAGGTGCAGCAAACTCCTCTTTCTGGATCAACCCTTATAATGTAACCCCTTTTTCAGGAGAAACACAATTGCTAAAAGCTTGGTCAGATGACTACTGGTCGGAGACTAACAGAAATGTATATGCAAAATGGCCTAGATTATCTACTTACGTTGTTAGAAACAACTCAGAAAGGAGTACTTGGTTTATGCAAGATGGAAGTTTTTTAAGAATGAAATCTGCAGAAATAGGCTATTCATTATCGGATGCTATTGTAGATAAGCTAAAGATAAATAAAGCAAGATTTTACGTTAGTGGAACAAATCTATTTGTAATCAGTAAGTTCAAATTGTGGGATCCAGAATTATCAGGTAACGGTTTAGAGTATCCTAACCAAAGAGTTTTTAATATAGGCATAAACATATCACTATAAAAATAAGAAAGATGAAAAAATATTTATTTATAATCACAATTGTCAATATACTGACTTCATGTAGCGATTATCTAGATCTTGTTCCAGATAATATCGCTACATTAGACCACGCTTTTTCGAATAAGAAAACTGCAGAAGCTTTTTTATACACTGTCTATTCTGCCATCCCAGCGCCTTCGAATGTAGGCAACCCTTCGCTTACTTCTGGAGATGAAATTTGGCTACCAGAAACTGAAAGGTGGAGAAGTAGTACAAGAATAGCAAGAGGAACTCAAAGTTCTAGCTTTACCCATTATAATAGATGGAGTGGAGAAGATAGTTTTTATATAGCTATAAGAAATGCCAATATTTTTTTAGAAAAAATTAATGATGTCTTAGAATTAAATGATTACGAAAAAACAACATTTATTGCTGAGGCAAACTTTTTAAAGGCATACTATCATTTTTATTTATTAAAAATGTACGGACCTATTGTTATTAATGACAAAGCAATATCAGTTACTACCTCTTCTGACGGCGTTAAGGTAGTGAGAAATTCTATCGATGATTCTTTTGAATATGTTATATCTTTATTAGACAAAGTTATAGAAGATTTACCACTGACATTTCAATCAGGAATTGATGATTTAGGGAGGATTACCAAACCAATTGCTGCGGCAATTAAAGCAGAGGTATTAATAACTTATGCTAGTCCCCTTTTTAACGGGAATACCGTTTATTCTCAAATGTTAGATGCTGAAGGAAATAATTTATTTCCTCAGACTGTAGATCCTAGTAAATGGGAAAGAGCAGCTATTGCAGCTAAAGAAGCAATAGACCTATGTCATGAGGCAGGGTTTAAACTATATGACGACTACACAAACCCCTTTGACCAAAGTCCACAAACTCTCTTAAAAGCCACGTTAAGAGGCAGAGTAACAGAAAAATGGAATTCGGAAATAGTTTGGGGACACGGTGCCAATACGTTTAATATACAGCGTGAGGCTATACCTAATTTATACCCTCTTACTACGAACCCTGTTAATTCCAGACACGCCCCTACCCTGAGAATAGCAGAAATGTATTATAGCAAAAACGGAGTACCGATAGAAGAGGACAATACCTATTCTTACGGAGCTAGATACAACGTAAAAGAATCCACTGAAGAAATTGATAAACACTATATCGAACAGGGACAGCAAACAGCAATTTTAAATTTTGATAGAGAACCTAGATTTTATGCGGACTTAGCTTTTGACAGATCGGTATGGTTTGGAAATGGCAAAGAATTAGATACTGATCCATGGTATATTCATTCGAGACATGGAGAATTTGCCTCGATACGTGAAAGAAGTCAATATTCTGTAACTGGCTATTGGGCAAAAAAGCTCGTCAACCTTAAATCCAGTATAAGAGATGGACGGTCGTTTATTTCAAGTAGATATGCGTTTCCAATAATTCGTTTATCAAGTCTGTATCTATATTACGCAGAAGCCTTAAACGAGACAAAAGGCACTCCTGATATAGAGGTATATAAATATATAAACAAAGTCAGAGAAAGGGCAGGTTTTAAAAATGGTGTTGTCAATGATTGGAGAAGATATTCCAGTAATCCAGACAAACCAGCTACCCAAGACGGAATGCGAAAAATTATTCGTAGAGAAAGAATGATAGAAATGGCTTTTGAAGGTCCTAGATTTTGGGATTTAAGAAGATGGAAACTCGCAAATATATATATGAATAGGCCTATAAGAGGTTGGAATGTACTCGAAAGCGAAATTCACAATTATTATACTATAAGTTTGGTACACAGTGTACAATTTAGCGAAAAAGATTATTTTTGGCCCATACCAGAAAGAGATATTATCCGTAATCCTAACCTAATTCAAAACCTTGGATGGTGAGAAGAGAGAAGTAAGTTAAAAACTAAAATAAATTAAAATTAAATATTATGAAACAGCTAATTAAATTATATATCGTTTGTGTATTGCTCATAACTATAGGTTGTGACGAATATACGCATGACCCTATTTTAATAAAAAGTAATAAGCCATCTAAAGTAAAAAACATTGAACTCACTCCAATAAATGGCGGATTTAATATTACTTATACTCCGCCAAAAGATGATGACTTACTATATGTTAAAGCAGTATATACCAATTCTAAAGGAGAATTATCAGAAGCAAAATCTTCTATTTTTGGCAATGAGATTAAAATACTAGGCTTTGGAGATACCGAAGAAAAAACTATTAGTCTATATGCGGTAAATAGATCAGAGAATATTTCAGAACCAACAACAGTAAAGGGAAGCCCACTTACTCCTCCTGTGTTTGTAATTGCAGATGGTTTAAAAATTACTGAAGATTGGGGAGGTGCCAGATTTGCCTGGGAAAACCCTACTAAAACTCCTGTTTCCATAAGACTTTTAACCCCAGATTTACAAGGAAAATTAGACACCATAGATAACAGTAGCATTATATATACAGAAGCATTAATGGGTAAAAGTTTTACAAGAGGATACACTGAACCTACCCTATTTGCCGCAGTAATCAGAGATCGTTTCGACAATTTTTCGGATACAATTTATCCAAGAACAACAGATAGTCTAATAATACCAAAACCTGAACAACGTCTGGATAAAACTAAGTTTAGAAAAGTAATACTCGGTAATGATGACAACTGGGATGCTTGGGAAGGAGACTATTGGCACTTAATAGACGATGACCTAGAATCTATAGTACACACGCAAGGAACTCACCCTAGACCTAGCATTCTAACAATAGATTTAGGTGTAAATGTAGAGATAAGTAGATTTACTGTTTATCAAAGACAAAATAGAGGCTTCGCATTTAGTCATGGGAATCCAAAAGTATATACTGTATATGGTTCAAAAGTAATTCCCGGACAGGATGGAAATTTAGATGATTGGATAAAACTTAAAGAATGTACCTCTGTTAAGCCTTCTGGATTACCACTCGGTCAGAATACAGATGAAGATTTCACTCATTTTGAAAATGGAGACACCTTCTCTTTTGAGGCTGACGAAGTTGTAGAGATTAGATATTTCCGTTTTTCAGTAGAAAAAACATGGGATGGTGCAGGTTTTGTAGATTTTGCAGAAATGACTTTCTGGGGGAACGTTATAAGTACAATAGAAGAATAAAATATAAATAAATATAAATATTATGAAAACATTGAGATATTTTAAATCTATTTTTTTTACATTATTATTTTTATGTACAGTTGTTTCTTGTACAGATTCTTTTGATTTACATAAAGAATATACTAAAAATGGAGAAATTATTTACACGAATAAACCAGATTCTTTAAGTGTTTCTCCCGGCAGAAACAGAGCACAAATAAATGGCTTTATTTCTAATGCGTTTAATGTTACTGAAATAGAAGTTAGCTGGAATAAAGAAGAAGGTAAACAGATTTTTCCTTATAATAAGTCTGATAATAAAACAGATACTTTAAAGCTAATTGTAGAAAATCTTGAAGAAAAATCATACGCTTTTACTGTATCGTCAACAGACGCAAGTGGTAACAAATCAATTCAAGTCAATACCTTTGGTACTGTGTATGGAGAGACATACAGAACTAATCTTACTACAAGACTTCTCAACTCTATTGAATACGGAATTGAAGAAACCGTTTTAAGTTTAAAAACTAGTGCCCGTTTAGCTAGAGATACAGAAGTAAAATATACTAATGCAAACCAAGAGGAAAGAATATTAACTGTACATAGAGACTCTAGTAGTGTTATTTTGGATAATCTAAATAATGAATTCCCTATTTCATACAGAACATTTTATGTCCCAACAGCTGCAGATGAGGAAGGAAATGAAACTTCTATAGATAAATTTGAATCTGATTGGGCAGAAATTACAGTTCCTGATTATCTAAGAGAAATATTTTCTGATAGCAATTTAACACTAACTCCAAGTGCTGGAGGAATTGAGGTAACGTGGAATAACCCGGGAAATCAAGAACTTACCTTAAAATTTAAGTTTACCTATTCTGGAAACTCATCAACCTCAACAACATCTTCTTCTGAAACTGACGGAAATTACTTTATCGCTAATATAGACTCTGGTTTACAAATAATTAATGTAGCTGTTTCAGATGTTTTTGGAACATCTTTGTCTAAAGATTATGAAATAGATGTTCCCGGCCCACTTATGCCTTTAGATAAAAGTAATTGGAGTATAATAGATTTTTCATCTGAGGAAGCCGTAGGAGAAGGAGCTAACAATGGTCACGCAATACACCTTATAGATGGAGAATTAGCCACTTTCTGGCATAGCAGATGGAGAGGAGGAGCGGCTCAATATCCGCATCATGTTACTATTGATCTTGGCGTAGATACTGAGCAGAGCATACAAATATTTGAAATTTTTAGAAGAAGAGGTAACAACGGTGGTGGTACAAAGTTTGAATTGTGGGTAACTAATGACTATACAGGTGCCGATACCACTATTTGGACAAAAGTTGGTACTCATACGGGGAGATTAGATAGTAATGATGGCGTTAAGGTAGTAGTTGATGCAAATACTACGGCAAAATATGTGCAAATTAGGTTGACAGAAGGCACTAGTGCCTCCGGTATCTTGGCAGAGTTAGACCTTTATTGATTAAAATAGAGAAGTTGTTAAAATTGACTAAATAATTGAAAATTGACAGTTGAAGATTCGTAAGGAAGTGTAATTTAAAAATTGCTTATAACTCTGACGGTTTCTTTTACCTTCTGAGCAATTTCTCTTGCTTTATTTATATCTTTATGTACAATAGTTACGTGTCCCATTTTACGAAAAGGCCTGGTCTGTTTTTTTCCGTAAATATGTGGTGTAACTCCGTCTATTCTTAAAATATCTTCTATATTTTTATAAACGACATCGCCTGTAAAACCTTTTTCGCCAACCAAATTTACCATTACTCCGGCTAATTTACTGTCGGTATTTCCCAAAGGCAAATTTAGAACAGCCCTTAAATGTTGCTCAAACTGATTTGTATAACTAGCCTCAATGCTATAATGCCCAGAATTATGAGTTCTTGGAGCTACTTCATTTACTAGAATTTTATCATCCGCAGTTTGAAACATTTCTACTGCTAATAAACCTATATGCTTAAAGGATTTAGCAACTTGTAGAGCTATTTCTCTTGCCTTTTCTGCAACAGAATTATCAATTCTTGCGGGGCAGATTACATACTCCACCTGATTTGCCTCTGGATGAAATTCCATTTCAACTACTGGGTATGTTTTTATATCTCCAATATCGTTTCTTGCAACAATCACAGCCAGCTCATTTTTGAATGGAATTAATTTTTCCACGATGCAATCTGCGTTTGGTAAATTATTGACATCATCGGCTGTGTGTACAACTTTTACGCCTATTCCGTCGTAGCCAAATTGTGCAGATTTCCATACAAAAGGCAATTCTAATTCGCTGTTTATAAAAGCTGATTTTAAATCATTATTAGACAAAAACCCACGATGCGATGAAGTAGGAATATTGTGTTCAACAAAAAAGTCTTTCTGCTTTCCTTTGTGCTGTATAGTTTCAATAACAGAGGGTTGCGGATAAATTTTCAGTCCTTCTTTTTCTAATTGATATAAGGCTTCAATATTTATATGTTCTATTTCTATGGTCAAAACATCAACTCGTTTTCCGAAGTTATACACAGCATCAAAATCTAATAAATCTCCTATATAAAATTCATTACATATTTTTGCACATGATGCTTCAGGTGATGGGTCTAAAATAACAGTATAAATATCGTATTTTTGAGTTTCGGGCAATAGCATTCTTCCCAATTGACCACCTCCTAAAATACCTAATTTAAAATCAGAAGAAAAATTATTTTTCACTTTGATAATTTAGTTTTGTTTGCTTCTGCAAAAATAACAATCTATTTAACAAAAAGTTTAGTTTGTTATTCGTAAAATTGAACCATTCTTAGATACAGTATATTCTCTTGCAGGGCAGTTGCTTTTCCCTTTTTGTAATGAACCGTCCAATATACTGTATTCACTCTTATCACAAGGGCATTTTAGCGTAAGTCCATTAAAAGTCATTTGCGTATCACAGTCGTTATTTGGGCATTTTGTGTCAAAAGCCTTAAAGGTACGCCCATTTTGATTGTATAATAAAATTTGAGAAAGTCCTCCTTCAATAAAAGTGCTGCCACCCGGAGTTAGAACCTTATTTAGCTGTGGATTGTTCAACTCTAAGGTTATTGGGGGCAAAAAATTTTGAAAACAATTGTTGTTTTGGACATCGTCATAGCAACCAAAAAAAGATATTATTAGCGTAAAATAAAGTATTTTCTTCATCAGATTAGAATAATATAAATTTATAAAAAATATACTTTATAAGTATGGGGCAAGTTACAAATATTTTATACATTTGTGATTACAATCTCATTCTGATAAAACGGCAATGAGATTTTATATTTTATAAAATATTAAGAATATGAGCGAAGTGTCATACTACACGAAAGAAGGACTTAAAAAATTAAAAGACGAGTTGCATCAATTAGAGCAGGTTGAAAGACCTAGAGTTACACAAGAAATTTCTGACGCAAGAGACAAAGGAGATTTGAGTGAAAACGCAGAATACCACGCGGCTAAGGAAGAGCAGTCGTTATTAGAATTTAAGATTGCCAAATTAAAAAATGTAGTTGGCAATGCCAGAATTATTGATGAATCTCAGTTAGATACGTCAAAAATATTGATTCATTCGGTAGTGAAATTAAAAAATGTTGCAAGCAAAACGGAGTCTACTTATACATTAGTTGCAGATTCTGAAACTGATATTAAAAATGGAAAACTTTCTGTCAACTCTCCAATTGGCAAAGGTTTATTGGGCAAAAAAGTTGGCGAGATTGCAGAAATTAATGCTCCCAGTGGTATTGTGAAATTTGAAATTGTTGAAATTTACAGATGATGAGTAAGTTAAAAGAAAAATTACTAATTACGATTTTTGATATACGATTAAACAATTAAACAACCTTAAATATGAGTAGTATTTTTACAAAAATTATAAACGGTAATATTCCTTCGTACAGAATAGCAGAGGACGAAAATTTTTATGCACTTTTAGACATCAATCCAAATACAAAAGGACATACGCTTGTAATTCCCAAAAAAGAAGTTGATAAATTATTTGATTTAGACTTGGAGACATACACGGGTTTGATGAAATTTGCAAATAGAGTAGCAAAAGCACTGGAAAAAACAATTAGTTGTAGTAGAATTGGAATGACAGTTATCGGATTGGAAGTGCCACACGCACATATACATTTAATCCCCATCAATAAAATAAGTGATATTAATTTTACAGCAAAAAAAATAAAGATGCCTCACGAAGAATTTGTAGAGTTAGCAAAAAAAATTTCTGATAATTTTGAATAAAGTTAGTTGTCGGTTGTTGGTTTCCAGATTCAACTAACAACCGATGACAACCAGCACAGCAATCAATAACTTTTAAATTAGGTTGAATCTACCCTTGTGTAATCGTAATTCGTAAATCAAAAATGTTACCTTTGTAATATGTCTGAAAAATTACTGAATAAAATTTTCAATCCAGCTGATTTACGTAAACTAAAACCAGAGCAATTACCCCAAGTTGCCAAAGAATTACGAGAATTTATTATTGATATTGTTTCTGTAAAAGAGGGTCATTTGGGAGCAAGTTTGGGCGTTGTAGAACTAACAATTGCCTTACATTATTTGTTTGATACACCAAATGATTTATTAGTTTGGGACGTTGGGCATCAGGCTTATGGGCATAAAATATTGACTGAACGAAAAGAAATTTTCTATACAAATCGTCAATTTGGCGGGATTTCTGGCTTCCCAAAACGCAGCGAAAGCCCATACGATTCCTTTGGCGTAGGACACTCATCAACATCTATATCTGCTGCGTTAGGAATGGCAATTGCATCAAGTTTAAAGGGAGAAACAGAAAAACATCATATTGCTGTTATCGGTGACGCTTCTATAGCTAGCGGAATGGCTTTTGAGGCTTTAAATCACGCCGGCGTTTCTGATGCCAATTTATTAATTATCTTAAATGATAACGCCATTGGAATAGACCCTTCTGTCGGTGCTTTAAAAGAATATTTAACCAAAGTAAAATCAAACAAAAAATTAGCTACACAAAACAATATTATAAAAGCATTAAATTTTGATTATTACGGACCTATAGATGGGCACAATTTAGATGAAATTATACGAGAATTAAAAAATTTAAAGAATCGTAAAGGACCTAAATTTCTACATATAATTACCACAAAAGGAAAAGGATTACAACAAGCAGAAGAAAACCAAGTTCAGTATCACGCACCCGGAAAGTTTGATAAAAAAACGGGCGATATTATTCCAAAAAAAGAGCCAGTTCAACCTGAAAAATATCAAGATGTTTTTGGAAAAACAATTGTTGAATTAGCCTCGCAAAACGATAGAATAGTTGGAATAACTCCGGCGATGTTAACTGGAAGTTCTTTAAAATTTATGCTTAAAAAGTTTCCAAAAAGAACTTTTGATGTTGGAATTGCCGAACAGCACGCAGTAACTTTATCTGCAGGTATGGCAACACAAGGACTCGTGCCTTTTTGCAATATTTACTCCACGTTTTTACAGCGAGGATACGACCAGATAATACACGATGTTGCACTACAAAATTTACCCGTTATATTCTGTTTGGACAGAGCTGGCTTGGTTGGAGAAGACGGAGCTACTCATCACGGGGTTTTTGATATACCTTTTTTACGCTGCATACCTAATATGATTATTTTTGCACCGAGAAATGAGATTGAGCTTCGTAATATTATGTACACGGCACAATTAGGGCTAAAAAATCCGATTGCCATTCGTTATCCACGCGGAAGAGGTATTATTACAGATTGGGAAAAACCCTTTACTAAAATTGTAATTGGCACAGGAGTCTGTCTAAAAGAAGGAAGTCAAGTTGCCATTTTATCTATTGGGGCAATCTCTAAAAATGTGTCAAAAGCAATAGAAAATATTAAACGTTCTAGAAAAGTTGCACATTATGATTTTCGTTTTATAAAACCTTTAGATGAGAAACTATTGCATAGTATTTTTAATAAGTTCGATACAATTATTACTGTAGAAGACGGAGCTGTAAAAGGTGGTTTTGGCAGTTCTATTTTAGAATTTGCTTCCTCAAATAATTATAAAGAAACGACTATAATACTTGGCGTACCAGATGCTTTTATTCATCAAGGCTCTGTAGATGAATTACAGTTACAGATTTGTTTGGACGGTAATTCAATCAGAAAAGAAATTGAAAAATATTTGTAAATTATTGCCAATAAAAAACCGCATCATCTTTTTAGATGATGCGGTTTTTTATTCGATAAATTTAATGCCTTACTTACTTTTCTTGTGAAATTTATATTGTAAGTATTGGTAAGCGTCTCTCGGTAATATACTAATCCACTTTTTGTACTTTAAAAACCATCTAAAACGAATAGATGTTGTACCTTTTTTTAGGTATGATGCTACAAAAGGATGCACGTTAAGTGTAATCTTTTTGTAGTTTTTGTTGCTAGAAATTATTTTTTCTAACTCATATTCAATCTTATCAATTAAAATTATGGGGGCTTCAATTTCTCCGTTTTTGTTCGGGTTTGGCTCTCTTGTTTTAATCTCTAATTCGGGTCTTACCCTTTGTCTTGTAATTTGCACCAGTCCAAACTTGCTTGGAGGTAAAATTTTGTGTTTTGTTCTGTCAAAAGACATTTCTTCTTTCATACATTGATATAAATTGTTCCTGCTTTTTAAACTTTTCATATCGATAAAATCGACCACAATAATTCCTCCCATATCTCTTAATTGCAATTGTCTAGCTATTTCTTTTGCTGCAATTAGGTTAACTTCCAATGCTGTTTCCTCTTGAGTATCTGCCTTGTTAGATCTGTTGCCACTATTAACGTCTATTACGTGTAGTGCCTCGGTATGCTCAATTATCAAATAAGCACCTTTGCTCATAGATACCGTTTTTCCAAAAGAAGTTTTAATTTGGCGTTCTATGCCGTACTTCTCAAAAATAGGAGTTTTGGAATTGTGTAATGCTACAATTTTTTCCTTTTCAGGGTAAATTTCTTGTAAATACTCCTTAATATCTACGTATAAAGACTTATCATTGGTAATAATATTTGTAAACGAGTCATTCATAATATCTCTTAGAATAGAAGACGCTCTGTTTAGTTCACTCAATATTTTTGTTGGTGTATTTGTGTTTGCAATTCTTTTACACATTCTTTTCCAGCGTTCTAAAGAGTTCTGCAAATCTCTGTCTAATTCTGCTACTTTTTTACCTTGAGCAACAGTTCTTAATATCACCCCAAACCCTTTAGGCTTAATGCTTTGAACTAATCTTTTTAAGCGATTTTTTTCTTCACTACCTTCTATTTTTTGCGATAATGATACTCTGTTGGAAAAAGGAACTAAAACTAAATATCTACCTGCTATTGAAAGCTCAGAGCTAATACGCGGTCCTTTTGTAGATATAGGTTCTTTTACAACTTGTACTAATAAATTTTGCCCTGTCTTCAGGACATCGTCAATGCTTCCGTCTTTTTCTATGTCGTTTTCAAAACGGAAATTTTTTAAAGTGAATTCTTTGTAATTACCTGTGCTTACTTTCTTGATAAAACTATCTAAAGAATTAATTTGCATACCTAAATCGTGATAATGTAAAAAGCCATCTTTTGGATAACCAACATTTACGAAAGCTGCATTTAAACCGGATAATACTTTTCCTATTTTGGCAATAAAAATATCGCCAACAGAAAATTTATTATCACTCGTTTCTTTATTTAATTCAGTAAGTTTACCATCTTTTAATAAGGCAAAATTAATATCAGAAGTACTGGAACGAATAATTAATTCTGTTTTCATTCTGAAAATGGTTTTTATAACTACACATAAATTGTGCAGATGATTAAAAAAAATAATATTACAGGATTTTTCTCTATATGGAGTGTTTAAACTCCTTGTCAATGAACGTTTTTATTATTGTTTACAAAACAAAAAATAAGCGAAATTACTTATTTTTTCTTATGTCTGTTTGCTCTTGCTCTCTTTTTACGTTTGTGAGTAGAGATTTTTGCTCTTTTTCTTTTTTTACCACTTGGCATAAGTTGCACTGCTTTTAAAAACCTGATTAAGACTTTTGATTAATACCTTTATTCTTGATACCTCAATACCTCCTGATTTTACTTCTTTTCTTATTTTATTAATGAATTCCATCTTTTTGTTATTTTATTTGTTATTGTTTGTATACTTTTCCATGTGTATTAACATTGTGATTGCTTGTGTAATCTATTTGTGTGATATGTTATCTTTTATTTATGTCATTTCTTTGTTGTTTTGTTTGTTAGTAAAAAATCCCTACTTATATAAAACTATATAAGCATTATGCCAACCTATAATTCCTAAATCTTTGTGCCTATTATGATAATCTTTCATCTTCTTTCTTTTTTAAATTTAATAACTCCTCTAATTGCTTTCTTGTAAATTCAGCTGCTGAAATATCTGACTTTGTGAAATCTGAATATTCAAATTATTTAACTAACACATTATTTTTTACTCCTTCTACAAATGTTTTAGACGGCTTAAAAGCAGGAATATTGTGCGAAGGAATTATGATAGTCGTGTTTTTAGAAATGTTTCTACCTGTCTTTTCTGCTCTAGTTTTAATAATAAAACTTCCAAAACCTCTTAGGTATATATTATCTCCATTTTCTAATGCACCTTTAACCTCACTCATAAATGCCTCAACTACTGTTAAAACATTTGTTTTCTCTATCCCAGATTTCCTTGAAATTTTTGATATAATATCTGCTTTAGTCATAATATTAATATGTTTTTATATGTTTAAAATAATTTTAGGTTGCAAATATATGATAATTAATCTATTTTAATGAACCTAATCTCTAAAATTATTTTTACTCCATTTTTTTTATCTTCGCACCTTATTAAAACAACAAATGATAAAAATTAAACACTACCTCTACTCTATTATTTTACTCGCAAATACTACATTAGTTCTATCTCAACAAAAAAATAAGAACCCATTTTCATTCAAATGGAACAATGGATTCAAGTTAGAAAGTTATGACAAACAATTTAGATTAAAATTTGGAGGTATAATTATGGTAGATCACGCCTATTTCTATCAAGACAATAGTTTAGACAAAATTTTTGACCCGCTAACCACAAGAAGCGGTACAGAATTTAGACGCGTCCGTTTGTTCACTTCCGGAACAGTCTATGACAATGTGAGTTTTAAACTACAATTAGATTTTTCAGGCGATAGAGTAAGTCTTAAAGATGTCTATCTATCTATAAAAGAAATCCCTATCGTAGGAAGTTTAAGGATAGGTCACGTAAAAGAGCCTTTCAGATTAGACGCACTAACAAGCAGTAAGTATATTACATTTATGGAACGTGCTTTACCCATAAGTTTTATTCAAGAAAGAAATAATGGATTTCTTTTATTCAATGATTTTTTTGACAAAAAATTATCTGTACAAATCGGATACTTTAGGAATGAAGACAATTCATCTGACGACAAAGCTGCCAACGATGGCTATGCGATTACATATAGAAACACAAGTTTGTTGATTAATAACAGGGACAAAAAAGAGTTATTGCACGTCGGAGTTGGGTACAGCTACAGAAAACCAGAGTCCAAAAGCTATAAAATATCATCGAGACCAGAAGCCCATCTAAGCCGTATAAAATATATAGACACAAAAGGAATAAGCTCTGTAAAATCGGTAAACCTATTAAATTTTGAAACTGCTTTTCTAAAAAAATCGTTTTCATTTCAGGCAGAATATTTAACATCCAAGGTTGAAACTGAAGTTGCAAACTTTAATTTTTCTAGCTATTATGGACAGGTAAGTTATTTTTTGACAGGAGAAAGCAAGAAATTTAAAAATTCATATAGTGGATTTGACCGGGTAAAACCAAAAAATAATTACGGCAAAAATGGTTATGGAGCTTTGGAAGTGGCTTTGCGTTATTCCAACTCCAATTTAAATAGCAAAGACATTAACGGAGGAGAACAATCGGACGTCACTTTAGGGTTGAATTGGTATCTAAATCCATCTACAAGATTAATGGCAAATACTATTTTTGTGAACATAAAAAACACAAGACCCGCAGAAAAAATTACTCCTGCAAATGCAAAAAACGGAGGAAAAGCAACTGTTTTTCAATTTCGTTTTCAGATAGATTTTTAGAAAAGAGACATAATAAATTAAAAAACTAAAAGTGAAGCATTCGTAATATTTTTATTTACTTCAACCAACTCTTCCTAATTCCAAATTCAGAAAACCAAACAATAAATATCCCAAAAGCAACTACCATTATTGGTATTACTATAGAGACTGTACCATGTACTTCCATAGATTTTGAAACAAAAACATTATATATCATTTGTGGAATTATAGCACACAATGAAATAATAAAAGATAACTTAGACCATTTCTTTTTTAATACTAAACCTATTGAACCTAGTAAACCGCCAAATATTCCAATCGCAAATACTATTTTTGTCCATAAAGGGTAACTTTCGTACAATTCTTTCTCTGCAATTGGGAGGGCATCAAGTACTTCGTTTGAAATAAATATGTGCGTAAAAAATGAACTAACTCCCATTAAATTCCACAACAAAAAGAATACCGCAACTACCCAAAACCACATTGGAATTTTTGTTTTTACATTTTTCATAATTATTTTCCTTTAGTGTTAATTTTTACAAGATTGTTGTGCACAACCTATCATAATAATTCGCAAACTTATTACCTTAAATTAGACATCCCCCGAAAAATACATTTAATAGTTTTTCAGGTATTGATTTTACTGATAATTTAGGTTAAAATAAGCCTGAAAAATATTTTTGAACTTCCTAAAAAACACGTTATCATCAACCCTTATGGATTGTGCCAAAGTATATTGATAGAAGATTTTACTGTCCTTGCTGCGTTGTTTTTTTATGGCTCGTATAAACATGGAGCACAAAGATAGCATAATTATATATACAACACAACCGTACTACACTACAAACAAAAACTCAAAAAATAATACCTGTTAATCAGGAAGTTAGATGTAAATATCTTAAAATATAGACTTTTTTAAATAAAAATAGCCAAGTTGGGTTAAAATAACCAAAAAATAAACAATAACGTGGTGAAACTAATCAAGTAGTTACAATATTTTTCAAAATATAAAAGGAATACCAATTGACCACAAAATGTCACGTATAAATCGTTTATTCTCCTAATTTTATTATCTGAACAGAGCTATTGTTTTTTGCGAACACAAAAGTTGGTTTACGGTTAACGTTTATAATGCAGGAATTTCTAACCTCCCCTTTCACCAAAAGACCACTCTCATAGGGCATTAAACTTTTAAAACTACCTTCCCCGTCTCCAAGTAAACATACACCGTATCCCGCGTCATTCCTAGTAGTTTCTACCTCCGACCCATACATATTTCCTGTTAGGACAAGGTCATAATTACCATCTTTGTTAATGTCTTGGACTTCAATATTGTTAACCGAAGTAATCTGTACAAAATTAGGAAGGGAAATAATATTAAATTTTCCTTCTCCGAGATTCTCTATATAACTTGTTGCAAAGTTAGTGGCTGCATAATGCGTTGACCTATCCAAGTTTTCTTTTCCATATACTTTTAAAATAGAAGCCTTGCCAAAGGCATCATAATTTGGAAACTTTTCCTTAATAAACGGCATTTGCCGAGACGAGCATTCTCTACCCCGGACAGGATACAATTCTCCTTTATCGTGATATCCCAATACAATGTCATCTGTACCAGTCTGGTCAAAATCCGTAGCAAATACTTCAAATGGGTTGGTCTTACTCGCCTTGTATTTATAGTTTAGTCCTAGATTGCCTGCCACAAAATCCAAATCGCCATCTTGGTCAAAATCTTTTGTAATTATACAGTTCCACCAACCCACTTCTTCTGAAATTCCAGAATTTGGCGTAATATCCTTATATATTCCATTTGTGTACTTTAATATCTTAATGGTCATCCATTCCCCTGTGATAAGCAAATCTTTCATACCGTCTCTGTCAATGTCTGCCCAAACAGCATCTGTAACCATTCCTAAGTTTTTAAGGGCAGGAGCTATTGTCGAAGAAACATCGGTAAATTTAATCTGCCCTTTCCTGCTATCATTTCTAAAGATATAGCTGTTTTCAGGATTAGGATATTTATTTGGTATTTGCCTGCCACCAACAAACAAATCTTTGTCTCCATCGTTATCATAATCACTAGCTATCACACATCCACCACTAAACGGTATGGCAGGTATTGCTTCATTATTTTTAACAAATATCCCTTTATCGTTTTCATAAAAGCGATCTATATAATATGAGTCTCCGTGTTTGCGTTCATTACCTCCACTAACTATATAAAGATCCAAATCACCATCTCCATCTGCGTCGAACAAAACACTATCAACGTCTTCATATTCCTTGTCCTTTACTAGTGGTGGCGAAGGAGCTTCTACAAATTCGCCAGTATCATTCTGAATGAATAACGTTCCTGATTGCCCTATGGCTCCTCCTATATAAATATCATCAAGACCATCATTGTTAATATCTCCTACTGATAATGCCGGACCCATCTGTGACATTTTGTGGGGCAAAAGTGATTCTCTTTCAAAGTCATTAAAAGGATTCTCCTTATGTTGGTATTTTATTTTTGTTTTGGTAGTTATATCCTTAAAAAATAAAGTTTGTGATTTTATTGAATTTTGAGATTTTTTTTCTGCATTTTTATAATCTAATAATAATAGTTGATCTGTTTTGATGTTTTCTATCTTTTGTTGTCTGCCGTCAGGCCATGTAATAACTAATTCTTCTATTTTAGTGATATTACCTAATCCAAAATGTATAACTTCAGAGACTGACGACTGAAAACCTCTTGTTGGATATTGTTCTCGGGCATAGACCATATCTTTATGGGTAATTTTTATTTTAGTCCCTATCCCCGATTTGTTTTTATCCAATCCTTTTAATTTAACAGTAAGAAAATGATGCTTTTTCAACAGGTTGCTCTGATTTTCATAAATAAAGGCAAAAGCGTCTATATTGTTGACTATCAAATCTAAGTCCCCATCATTATCCAAATCACTGTAAGCCGAACCGCTGGAGAATGAAAGGTGTTTTCCAAATCCCCATTTTTCTGATACGTCTGAAAATTTTAGATTTCCATTATTTTTATAGATACAATTGGCTCTTTCGCGGGTTGGGGAAAACTGTGTCCATTGCAGGTAATATTTTAATGGATTCTTTTTTTTATCGATGACATCATCTACTGCTTTCCTGAGAAAAGTAGCGAAGTCGTTATTTCTGAAATCTCTTTTTATTCCATTGGTAACAAACAAGTCGTTAAATCCATCATTGTCAAAATCTGCAAGTAGGGGTGACCAACTCCAATCTGTGTTAGACACACCAGCTATCTGTGCAATATCAGAAAAGATAGGATTTCCCTCATCATCACAATGGTTATTCAATTGCAGAGCATTATACATATATTGGTGATGCATTCCGCCATTTACATGTGCATTGAACAACTCTATGTTCATTCCGCTCATACTCGTCTTTATGGTATAATTGTCACTGGCAGCCATATCCAGACTAATAATATCCGGCCAGCCATCGTTATTGATATCCCCAATATCAGATCCCATAGAGAAATTGGGAATGTGAGTCATAGATTTGTGAGTAACGTCTTTATATGTGCCATCTCGGTTGTTGATATAAAGATGATCTGGTTCTGAGTAATCATTGGCAATATAAATATCAGCCCACCCGTCATTGTTCATGTCTCCTACTGACAGTCCTAAGGTGTAGTTCATCATATGTGAATGAATACCGGCTTCTATAGTAACATCTTCATATATGCCATTATTATTTTTAAGCAATTTGTTGCCCCCCATTGAGCTGTACTTATGTCGTAATTTCTCAATTGCATCAATATCAACTGCCGAGGGAGGGTCAATATTGTAATTCCCCAAAAAGGCATCAAGGTCGCCGTCGCCGTCATAATCAAAAAAGGAGGCTTGTGTCGTAAAGGAAGGATCGTCTAGCCCATATACGGCTGCAACTTCCTTAAATATAGGAACTCCATCTTTGTCTTTTCCTTGGTTTACAAAAAGTTCATTTCTTCTTTTATCAATATCCGTAAACCGCCCGGCTCTGCAAACGTAGATATCCAGCAGACCATCTTGATTAATATCTATCATTGTTACACCTGTTGCCCAGCCTTTTTTTCCGAACACACCAGCTTGTTTACTAATGTCTTGAAATTGCAACCCACCTTTATTCAAATATAATTTATTATTCTTTAAATTAGAGGTAAAATAAATATCATCTAATCCATCGTTATTCACATCGCCTATAGCTACTCCACCTCCGTTGTAAAAATATTCATAGACAAAATAATTCGTATATGAACTTTCTTTCAGTTCGTTTATAAAAGTGATATTGGTATGTTCAGGAGGCAATAACTTAAACATAACAAAATCCGCCTCTTGCTCTTTTGTCTGCCTACATCCTGAGAGAAATAGGAACAAGATTGTCAAAAAGACTAACTGATTCAATAAAATTGGTTTGTTTGTGGCATCTGTCATAATTTGTTTAGATTAGAAAGCTATCTTAAATTTATTTTACCAATTATCTAAGTCTATAATCTTTTATTTGTTTTATAAGGAGAAATATGAAAAATTATTTTTTCTTTTTCAGATGATGCTATTTTAATTGTAAACCCTATTATCTTATATCCTTTTATTTTTTGTGTCAAAATAATTTAAGTGTATTTTCTAATTCATAATTGCAAGTTTTTTAAAAACCCTTCAAAAACTTGCACTAGCAATTGAACATAGGAAAGAAATGACTCTTACGCTTTTTATTCGCTATACCCCGGATTCTGAGTTAGATTAGGATTAATGTCCCGCTCACCCTGAGGAATTGGGAATAAATAATTTTTATTAGGGTCAAATATACTAATGTATAAAGGATTTATACTAAAAGCCACACTAGTACTATTAATTGCCAGACCTAATACCCTATCGCCATTATTTATTTCAAGAGTTCTCCAACGCTTCATACTGGAATATACCCATCCCTCAAAAGCCAGTTCTCGTATATACTCATCATATATATTATCCCAAGTAATGTTGCCCTGTGTATAAAGTGGCAATCGGTCAGAAGCACGAGTCCTAACCTTATTAATAGTTTGATCTAAAATTGTTTGACTTACTGAGCCAATACCATCTCTTTTTGCTACAGCCTCTAAGTAATTAAGAAGAATATCAGAATAACGGAAAATAATCCAGTTTAGTGGTGCATTTCGGGGTCTTACTGAGCTTTTTCCCGGAATTGTATATTTACGTGCCTGTAATCCTGTTTGTGAATTCTGGTATTGTGCAACACCATAAGGATGAATACGATCTTTACCATTTCTATCAATAAGATGAGCTCCCGGACGTACTATTGTATAATCCATACGAGGGTCTCTTCCTTCAAAATGATCATATACTTCAGTAGGTATTCTTTTATCTTCCTGTACGTAAACTGGGTTTGGGTCTATCACTTCAAACTTATTCACAAGAAATAAAGTAGGTTGCACCCACGTCCAGCCACCAACTGTTCCACTTCTAGTAGAATAAAATTTTTCAGCAGGATCACCACCATTCTGTATATCAAAAATAACCTCTGAGCTGTTTTCGTTCTCAGGTGTAAATACGTCAGCGTAATTTGGCAATAATTCGTAGCCCATTCTCATAATCTGTTCTGCTACTGTGGCTGCTGTTGACCAGTCATTCTCTAAAAGTGCTACCTTTAGCTTTAAAGTTGTAGCTGCACCTATTGTAGCCCTTCCGACATCAAACCCAGAATAACTGGATTCTAGATTATTAATTGCAAAATCAAGGTCGGTCTTTATTAGGGCAATAATATCAGCTCTTGGAGTTCTAGTAACCAACGCATCTTCTACGGTAGGAACATGTTCAAATAAAGGAGCATCCCCAAAATTGTCAATTATATTATGATAATACAGAGCTCTAAGAAAGTAAGCTTCTGCTTTCATTCTTGTAGCAAGGCTTTTGTCCATATCAATATTGTCAATATTTTCTATAAAGTCATTGGCACGAACCAACCCTTTATAACTGGTTCTCCATATACGCTCTATAGCTTGATTAGAGGCATCATGAGTACCCGAAGAAATAGCCAGTTTGTCATTATCTCGTGCATTTCCGATTGGCGTAAATAAGTCCATCAGACCCATATGATTCAAACCCCACCCTTGTCTTCCTGTATTCAAAGCATTGTAAATTGCCGTAAGACCCGCAGAGGCATCTTCTTCTGTTTTCCAAAAAGAGCCTGAAGAAAGTTCTCCCGGTGGCTGTTTATCTAATATATCATCACTACAGGCCATAATACCAATAGTTATATACAAACAAAGTAAAAATCTAAATTTTTTCATTTTTTTTAAATTAAAATTAAACATATAATAACTATTAAAATTGAACACCAAAACCAAGAACGAATGTAGAAACGTTAGGTAAACCCGGTGCTCCTGCTGTTTGATTTCTCTCAGGATCATAATCCCATTTCCAATTTGTGAATGTAAATACATTGTCTGCACTGACATATAACCGAAGTTTATTAAGTCCGTATTTATTAACAAGAGATGTTGGAAGGTTATAGCCCAACTGTATATTTTTAATTCTTAAATAGGATATATCGTTAACCCAAAAACTTGAATCTTGGTAGTTTCCATTATATGACGAACCACTGACTAATCTTGGTAGTTCATCACTTGGGTTTTCAGGTGTCCATCGTTTTTCTGCCCAGAGATTTGATATCATACCCCGGTCATCCTGTTGAAATGCGTTATAGGCAAAATGTGCTCCGGCATAGGTATCCACATCCGATACTCCTTGAATAATAATACCCAAATCAAAATTTTTGTAATTGACTCTTGCGTTGGCACTGTATAAAAATTTAGGAATAGTATTGCCAATTATTACTCGGTCATTACTGTCTATCATTCCGTCTGCCTCGTCAAATACTCCATCTTCATCTGTATCTATGGTTAACTGGTCTTTATATTGTATATCTCCTAGTGCAACAGCTCCGGGATGTGTAGCTGCATTGTCTATTTCTTCTTGATTCTGGAAAATACCCAATGCCTCAAGTCCCCGTATTGCTCTAAAAGGCTGTCCTTCCTGTATGACAAATCGTCCTCCTGAAAAGGTGTCACCAAAGAATTTAGTAACCTCATTGTTAACTACACTAATGTTTCCCCCTATACTAAAGTTAAAATCCTCATTAAAACTATCTCCGTAGTTTGCTGAAAATTCCCAGCCTTTATTAGCTACTTCTGCAAGGTTTACTATTGGGGCAGTTTTATTACCTAAAAATTGTGGAATTTGCTGTTGAAACAATACTCCATCTGTAATCTTTTTAAAATATTCAAAAGTAAAATCTAAGCGATTATTTAAAAAGCCTGCATCTATACCAAAATTTGTAGTTGTAGTTGTCTCCCATGTTATATTTGGATTTGGGAGTTTATTCTGTGCTATTCCCGAAAGACTTCTATGACCAAAACTATAATTCTGGTTCAAAGTATAGGTTGCTTGATAGGGATAATTACCTATCGATTGATTCCCTAATTCACCCCACGATGCTCTTAGCTTCAGGTTATTTATAACAGGATTGTCTTGCATAAAATCCTCTTCAGAAATACGCCAACCTACAGAAAGTGAGGGAAAAACTCCCCATCTCTTACTTTCTTTAAATCTGGAAGACCCATCTGCTCTAACAACTGCCTGAAATAAATATTTACTGTTAAATTCATAATTTAACCTTCCAAAATACGACAGTATTGCCCATTCCGAAAGGTTTCCTCTTGCTCCGCCCTTAGAAAGCCCGGCATCAATTACCCTTAGGGAGTTGTTCGGAGATCGATTGCCTGTGGCAGCAACATTGTCTGTACGATAAATCTCTGATTGGTATCCTGCTAAAGCATTTATATTATGATTACCAAAACTTTTTTTATAATCTAAGGTGGATAAACTAGTTATCAGATAGCTTTGATTATGTGAGCTTCTAGTGCTATTATGTTCTCTAACCCTGTCTGGACTTGGGTTGCCTTCCAAATCTGTTTCCCTAAAATTATAAGTAGTAAAATTCTCGCTAAAAGATGTGTTAAACTGAGTGTTACTATTCAAAGCAATTTTAGATTTAAAGACAATTTCCGGTAGAATTTCCCAATCGACATATACAGCTCCTAAAAACTTATGTTGTCGTCTATTTTCATGACGTTGTGCATTGTTTGCAAAAGGGTTAGAAACAATACTGATAGAACTATGCTGAGAATCTCCCCATACTCCGAAAGGTCCTTGAATATCTGGGATTGCCGGAACTATATGAAAATCTATTCCTGAACCGTTTGAAGGATTTACCGTAGGGTTTAAATCTCTCCATCGATAGAATAAATTGGCTCCTAGTTTAAATCCTTTGGCTATATCTGATTCTAAGTTTATTCTTATGTTGTAACGCTTTTGATTATTTGGTTTTTGAAGTCCGTCTTGGTCTAAATAGCCTAAAGAAAGGCGATATATAGTTTTGGTAGTCCCTCCGAGAATTAAAAAGGAATGCGACTGAAGAAATGCACTTCTGCCTACTTGATTCTCATACCAATCTACATTGGGGTGAGTCAATGGGTCGTTTGAATTTCTCCATTCATCTATATCTGACTGGTCGAAGATAGGTGCTTGTCCACCATTAGTCTTGTTTTCGTTTGCCAATTCCATCCATAGTGCAAAATCCGAAACAAACCCTTGTTTTTTTGTTGCCTGTTGCCAACCGGTATATCCGTTATAACTAACAGAGAACCTTCCTTTTCTTCCTTTTTTAGTGGTGATAAGTATAACACCATTGGCAGCCCGGGAACCGTAGATGGCAGCTGAAGCTGCATCTTTCAATATAGAAATACTGGCTATATCATTGGGGTCTATATCATTCATTGAAGAAGATATGCCATTTATTAGTACAAGAGGGTTGGAATTGTTTAGAGTACCTATTCCCCTAACTCTAATGCTCGCATCATTGGCTCCTATTCTACCTCCACTTGCCTGAGTAACTTGAATACCTGGTACTAAACCAGACAGACCTGCACTCAAACTTGTAATGGGTCGTGATTCAATATCACCTATTGATACAACACTCACCGACCCTGTTATATTTGCTTTCTTTTGTGTACCATATCCTACCACAACTACTTCTTCGAGTTGTTCTGTAAGAGGCTGTAATTCCACATTAATTGTACTTTGGGAATTCACCTGAATTTCTTGAGTAGTATATCCGACAAAGGAAAATACTAATACGGCATTTTTATCAGAAATTTTGATAATATATTCTCCGTCAAAGTTGGTAGTCGTTCCTTTTGAACTTCCTTTAACAATCACACTTACCCAAGGTAATGGCTGACCGTCATCACCTGCTGTAACACTTCCGGTTACTACAACCTCCTGTGAGAATATCTGACTAGAAAGCAGAATGCAAATTATAATGCTGGTTAAATAGCTTTTTTGTTTCATAGTTTATAGAGTTTAAATTATTTTAGCGATCCCCTGTTTTTTTAGTTTTTCTGTTTTTAGAAGAATTTTAAAAAATTAAATTACTTGATTATCAATGATTTAAATAACGTGTTTTTTAGGAAGTTCAAAAATATTTTTCAGGCTTATTCTAACCTAAATTATCAGTAAAATCAATACCTGAGAAACTATTAAATGTATTTTTCGGGGGATGGCTAATTTAAATTATTACCTTAAATCAATTAGTAAATGCAACTTTTAGGAGTATTTTATATGATTAATATTCGTTTATAAGCCTTCGCTCAGTTACTCCTGATTAAGGCTTATATTTGTACTCTACTAAAAATCAATTTATAATGCAGGCAAATATATAAATAAATATTGAATTAACAATAAAATAGCATATTTTATTTTCTTAGGCAAAGGTATTTAAACTAAAAGGTAGCAATAAATAGGGAAAGCTCCTTATTTTTGGTTAGCCACCTCTTTTACTTTCCATACGTATTGATAATAGAATTATAAGGAAGATTTTGTTAAGTATTATACTACTAAAAATTGAACTAAATTCAAAATTGTCAATATGCTATGCGTTTTGCTGTAAGGTTATATGTTATTGATAATAAGGTGCTTATGATTTTTTGAAATAAAATTTAAAATATAACGTTTAGATACATTGAAATTAGCCATCCCTCGAAAAACTTAACCTAATCTTTGACTAAAAAAACAGGGGATGGCTAAAGATAAACAAAGACGTAAATCTTTCTAAAAAGATAGTATATTTGTGGGCTTGTACAAACAACAAAAAACGATGAGTAATTCCAGGAAAAGAAGAGAAGCCTTACTATACCACGCTAAACCAAAACCGGGTAAAATAGAAGTAGTGCCTACTAAAAAATACGCCACTCAACACGATTTGTCTTTGGCATATTCTCCGGGGGTTGCAGAGCCTTGTTTAGAAATAGAAAAAGATAAAAACAACGCATATAAATATACATCAAAAGGGAATTTGGTTGCAGTAATTTCTAACGGCACAGCGGTTTTAGGTCTTGGAAATATCGGGTCGTTAGCATCAAAACCTGTGATGGAAGGCAAAGGACTGTTGTTTAAAATATTTGCAGATATAGATGTGTTTGATATAGAAGTTGACGCAACAGATGTAGATAAATTTGTAGAAACAGTAAAGGCAATCTCCCCAACTTTTGGCGGGATAAATTTGGAGGATATAAAAGCTCCAGAAGCCTTTGAAATTGAAAGAAGACTGAAAGAAGAATTGGATATTCCAGTAATGCACGACGACCAACACGGCACAGCAATTATTTCTGCGGCAGCACTAAAAAATGCAATAGAAATCACTGAAAGAAATACGAAAGACGTACAAATTGTTGTAAACGGAGCAGGAGCTGCGGCAATTTCCTGTGCGCGTTTGTATTTAAAATTAGGCGTAAAAAAAGAAAATCTCGTTATGTGCGACAGTAAAGGGGTTATCAGAAAAGACAGAGATAATCTCACGCCACAAAAGGCAGAATTTGCAACAGACAGAGATATAAATATCTTGGACGAAGCGATGCACAATGCCGACGTTTTTATCGGTTTATCTAAAGGAGATGTGGTGAGTCCAGAGATGTTATTGTCAATGTCAAAAGACCCGATTGTCTTTGCAATGGCAAATCCAACGCCCGAAATAAACTATGATTTGGCAATAAAAACCCGTGATGATATTATTATGGCAACAGGCAGGTCAGACCACCCTAATCAGGTAAATAATGTACTCGGTTTTCCGTTCATATTTAGAGGAGCTTTAGATGTTAGAGCTACAAAAATTAATGAAGAAATGAAGATGGCAGCCGTTTATGCCTTGGCAGATTTAGCTAAAAAAACAGTTCCGGAGCAGGTAAATATCGTGTATGATGAAATTAGCTTATCTTTCGGTAAAGAATACATAATTCCAAAGCCTTTTGACCCGAGATTAATTTATGAAATTCCGCCAGCAATTGCAAAAGCAGCGATAGATTCTGGCGTTGCTTTAGAGCCAATTACAGATTGGGGAAAATATCAGGAAGAGTTGATGGAGCGTTCTGGCACAGGAAGTAAAAAAGTCAGATTATTACACAATAGAGCAAAAAATAATCCGAAAAGTATTATTTTTGCAGAAGCAGACCATTTGGATGTTATAAAAACTGCACAAAGAGTATATGATGAAAAAATAGGAAAACCAATACTTCTGGGAAGAAAAGAAGTTATTTTGGCGCTAAAAAAGGAAATTGATTTTACTGCTGATATTCCAATTATAGACCCAAAAACAGATGAAGAGATAGAACGTAGAGAACGCTTTGGGAAAATTTATTGGCAAACGCGTCAACGTAAAGGAATCACATTATTAGAAGCAAAAAAAATGATGCGTGAACGCAATTATTTTGCGGCAATGATGGTAAATGAAGGAGAAGCAGATGCTTTAATTACAGGCTATTCTAGACCATATCCTTCGGTAGTAAAACCGATGTTGGAGATTATAGAAAAAGCCAAAGGCGTAACGAGAGTTGCCGCTACCAATTTGATGCTTACAAAACAAGGTCCAATATTTTTAGCCGATACGACTATCAATATTAATCCGAGTGCCAAAGATTTAGCAAAAATATCTCAAATGACATATCATTTGGCTAAGATGTTCGGCACAAAACCCAACATAGCTATGTTGTCTTTTTCTAATTTTGGGTCTTCAAATTCAGAAAGCTCAACAAAAATTAGAGAAGCTGTTTCCTATATTCACAGACATTTTCCGGAAGTAGTAATTGACGGAGAACTGCAAGCAGATTTTGCATTAAATCCTGAGATGTTAGCAAAAGAGTTTCCATTTTCCAGATTGAATGGCAAAAAAGTAAATGTGCTTATTTTTCCTAATTTGGACTCCGCTAATATCACTTATAAAATGATGAAACAGGTTGACGGAGCAGAATCTATCGGACCTATTTTATTGGGACTTAAAAAACCCGTTCATATTATTCAATTAGGAGCAAGCGTAGATGAAATGGTAAATATGTCAGCCGTAGCAGTGATTGATGCTCAACAGAAAGAGCTGAAAACTAAAAGTGAAAAGTGAAGTTGGAAAATAAGAAGAAAGAGCCAAGACAAAAAGAATTACGATTTAACAATTTAACACAATTTCAACAATTAAAATGATTACACAAATTAAAGGAATATTGATTGAGAAAACACCGACTTATGTAGTTGTAGATTGTGCTGGTGTCGGGTATTTATTGCATATTTCTTTAAATACTTTTTCTGCCATTTCAGATAGCGAAACCATACTTTTGTACACTCATCTTTCTGTAAGAGAAGACGCACATACACTTTACGGATTTATAGATAAAACAGAAAGAGAAATTTTTAAATTACTGATTTCTGTGTCTGGTGTAGGTCCGAGTATTGCCAGAACTATGCTTTCTTCTATGGCATCAGAAGAAATACAACAGGCAATTGCTACGGAAAACGTGGCGTTAATCCAGTCTGTAAAAGGAATTGGTGCTAAAACCGCTCAAAGAGTTATAGTAGATTTAAAAGATAAAATCTTGAAAACTTTTGATATGGATAAAGTTTCAATTACACAAAGCAATACAAATAAAGATGAGGCGTTATCCGCTTTGGAAGTCTTAGGATTTAACAGAAAACAATCAGAAAAAGCATTAAATATTATCTTACAAGAATATAATGACGCAACAGTAGAGCTGTTGATTAAGAAAGCATTAAAAAGCCTATAATCAATTTGAAGAAAATACACACCCACATACTATTATCTACAGTAGCTGTTCTTTTTGCATCTAAAAGTTCTTTTTCACAGGAGGAAAAAGTGCAAAAAGACTCAATAAAAGCAATTAAAAAAAATGACTCTATACCTTCGTTGCAGTATAATTTTAAACACAGTCAAACAGGAAATCTTTTTCTGAATAATCCTTCAAAATACTCTGTTGTTTTTGATAAAAAACTAAACAAATATATCATTGTAGAAAAAATAGGAAATTTTAATATAAACGTGCCTATTTTTATGACTCCAGAAGAGTATAAAAAATATCGTCTAAAGAGAGATATAAAAGATTATTTTAAGAGTAAAAATAGTGCGATTAACAGCGATAAAAAAGGAAGTAAAGAGACTCAAAAAAATCTACTCCCAAAATATTATGTAAACTCCAAATTTTTTGAATCAATTTTTGGAAGTAATACTGTAGAAGTAATTCCAAGAGGAAATTTAACTGTTAAATTAGGTGGAATTTATCAAAACATAGACAACCCACAATTATCAGAAGAGAACAGAAGCAGTTTTTCTTTCGATTTTGACCAGCAAATTAGTATAAGCCTTTTGGCAAATATTGGAGAGCGATTAAAAGTTACTGCTAATTATGACACACAATCAACTTTTGATTTTCAGAATATAATAAAATTGGAATACGCTCCGACAGAAGACGACATTATTAGAAAAATAGACGCAGGTAATGTCTCTATGCCAATTAAAAACTCTTTGATAAACGGTGCACAAAGTTTGTTCGGGGTAAAGACAGAATTACAATTTGGAAAAACATCAGTTACCGCCGTATTTTCACAACAAAACTCAGAGAGCAAAACAGTAGTTGCAGAAGCTGGTGCTACAATCAACCCTTTTGAGATAAGAGCAACCGATTATGATGATGATAGACACTTCTTTTTATCCCATTTTTTCAGAGAAAACTACGAAAACTCTTTAAAAGATTATCCGCTGATAAGTAGCCCAATACAGATTACTAGAATTGAAGTATGGGTTACCAACAGAAATTCAAGTACAGAGAATTTTAGAAGCATCGTTGCCCTTGCCGATATTGGAGAGTCTGATAGAAGAAATTTAGTAAATCCGACGAACGTAAAAGCAACATCACCGCCTATGGTTTTAGGTAATAATATTCCTGCAAATAACGCAAATGGTCTATCGCAGTTATTATTAGAAAGCAGCAAAATTAGGGATATTAGTGAGGTTGAAGGTGCAGTTAAAAGTTTTGAAATGAAACAAGGAACAGATTATTCCGTTCTTCAAAATGCTAGAAAATTAGAGTCAAATGAGTTTAGTTTTAATTCTCATCTAGGATTTATCTCTTTAAACAGAAAATTATCTGACGGAGAGGTTCTGGCAGTTGCTTATGAATATACAGTTGTTGGTAGTTCTGGTGGAAGCTCGTTTAAAGTCGGAGAGTTTTCTAATGATGGTATTGAAGCTCCAAAAAATATTGTCGTAAAATTATTGCGTGGTGAAATTATTAACACAAAAATTCCAACATGGCGTTTAATGATGAAAAACATTTACGCTCTTGGTGTTTTTCCTTTAACTTCAGATGGTTTTAGATTTGAAGTACTTTATAGAGATGATAAAACGGGCGTTGCGTTAAATACATTACAGGAGGCTAAAACACCAAAAATCAGTAATAAACCTTTATTAGGTCTTTTAAATTTAGATAAATTAGACCAAAGTCAGAATAAAAAGCCAGATGGTTTTTTTGATTATGTAGAAGGAATTACCGTAAAATCTAGCAAAGGACTCATAATTTTTCCAGAAACAGAACCTTTTGGAAAAACCTTGTTAGATTCCTTGACTACAAAATCAGACAGTACTTATGTTTTTAAAGAATTGTATTCAAATACCAAATCACAAGCAAAAAATAATTATCAGAATAAAGACAAATTTTTACTAAAAGGGTATGCAAAATCAAAAAATAGTGGCGGCATTCCTCTGGGAGCTTTTAACGTTCCTCGTGGCTCGGTTAGAGTTACTGCCGGAGGAAGGCAACTTGTAGAAGGTGTAGATTTTGTAGTAGATTATACACTTGGCAAAGTGCAAATTATAGATTTAGGATTACAGGCTTCTGGAGTTCCTATAAATGTATCTACGGAGAATAATACTATTTTTAATCAGCAAATAAAAACCTTTATGGGAGTTGAAGTTGAGCATCGTTTTTCTGATAAATTTTTGTTGAGCGGAACTGTATTAAACGTCAATGAAAGACCAATAACACAAAAAGTAAATTTTGGACAAGAGCCGATAAATAACACTATTTTTGGACTTAGCGTAGATTATTCTACAGAAATGCCTCTCTTTACAAAATGGGTGAATAAATTGCCGTTTGTAGATACTGACGTTCCCTCAAATATATCTGTAAAAGCAGATTTCGCATATCTGTTGCCGGGTACTCCAAGCGAAATTGATATAAACGGACAGGCAACATCTTATATTGATGACTTTGAAGCCTCGCAAATTTCAATAGATTTGCTATCTCCTCGAAACTGGTTTATGGCGAGTACGCCAAAAGAATTTGGTGGAGAAGAAAATGAATTAAGCTACAATTATAAAAGAGCAAAATTAGCATGGTATTCTATAGACCGTATATTTTATGGAGGGTCAAAGCCATCAAATATTGATAATGAAGAATTATCTAGAACAGAAGTAAGACAGGTTAAGTACTCTGAATTATTTAAAAATACAGATTTAGATATTACGCAAAATACTTCAGTAAGAACATTAGATTTAGCATATTTTCCTTCGGAGAGAGGACCGTATAATTTTGATACAGATGTAAAATCCGACGGAACTCTTTCAAACCCTGAAGATAGATGGGCGGGAATTACACGCTCACTGACTACAAATAATTTTGACCAAGCAAATGTGGAATATATTCAATTTTGGCTTAAAGACCCTTATGATGAGAACTATTCTATAACAAATGCTGAAGGATTGCCATTGGGAGCTAGCTCAAGCTCAAGCTCAAATCAAATTGGAAAATTGTATTTTAACTTGGGAAATATATCTGAAGATATATTAAAGGATAACCGAAAGATGTATGAAAATGGTCTGCCTGCAGATGGTGTTAAAACAAACTTAAATACAGTTCCCACAAAATGGGGTAGAGTCCCAAAAAACCAGTCTATATTATATACTTTTGATGTTGACAATGGTGCGAGAACCAATCAAGATGTTGGTTTAGACGGATTAACTGACGCGGAAGAAAAGACACTATTTCCTCCAGATTTCTCAAATTTATCAGACCCCGCATCCGATAATTTTCAATATTTTAGAGGAAGTGATTTAGATAATGCAGGTGCATCAATCATTACCAGATATAAAAGTTTTAACAATACAGAAGGAAATTCGCCAACAGCAAGTCAGTCTAAAGAATCGTATCCTACATCTTCGAGTTCATATCCAGATGTAGAGGATATTAACAAAGACCAGACTATGAGTACAGTTGAGAGCTATTGGGAGTACAATGTTTCTTTAAATAAAAACGAATTAAAAAAAGGGTCTAATAAAATAGTTGATGAAAAAACAACATCTATAACTCTTGCAAATGGAAGTACGGAGAAAACAAAGTGGTATCAATTTAGAATCCCAATAAGAAGCGGTACTCCTGTAAATAATATTTCAAATTTTAACAGTATTCGTTTTATTAGAATGTTTGTTACTGGATTTAAAATCCCCGTAGTTTTGCGTTTTGGTCAGTTAGAATTCGTACGAGGAGATTATAGACGCTATACAAAAACATTAGACACAGAAATAAGTCCACCAAAAGAATTAAGCCCCGAAGAAAAAGGTAATTTTGAGGTTGGAGTTGTAAATATAGAGCAAAATGAAGAGCGTTATGTGGTGCCTCCGGGTATTGAGAGAGAGCAATTACAAGGTTTATCAACTATACAATATCAAAACGAACAATCGGCGTCTTTAAAAGTAACAGATTTACCAGAAGGAGAAACAAGAGCCATATATAAAAATGTGAGTGTAGATTTAAGAATGTATAATAAATTAAAAATGTTTATACATGCTGAACATGCTGAAGGTAATAATATTTCTAAAGATGATTTGGTTGCAATTATAAGATTAGGTACAGATTTAGACGATAATTTTTATCAGATGGAAGTTCCGTTAGAAATATCTAAAAAAGGAAGTATCTCTCCAAGAGAGGTTTGGCCAGAAAATAATAATTTAGATGTTTTTTTAGATGATTTAGTAAAAATAAAACTGATAAGAGATGTGCAGATTAGGTTAGGAAATAAAGAGGTAGCAACCAATGAATTATATGAGCCACATCCAGATCATTTTTCAAAGAAAGAACTAGAGGATAAAAAAGTTTTTGAAGATAAATTTGAAAGGTTTAAGAAAATTAAAATAAAAGGAAACCCAACTTTAGCAGATATAAGAACGCTAATGTTGGGGGTAAGAAATAACTCAAAAGCAGATAATTCAAAAAGTGCAGAGATTTGGTTTAACGAATTGCGTTCTTCTGGGTTTAGTAATGAAGGTGGCTGGGCTACAGTTTTAAGTGCTGATGCCAATTTTGCTGATATTGCTGATGTTTCTGTTACGGGAAAAATTCAAACTATTGGATTTGGTAATGTAGAGGATAGAGTAACCCAGAGAAGTATTGAGGAAACCAAGCAATACAATGTTTCTACAAATATAAGTTTAGGTAAAATGATGCCTAAAAAATGGGGGATTCAGTTGCCTATGAGTTACAGTATCGGAGAAGAATTTAGAGACCCAAAATACGACGTTCAATACCAAGACGTAAAATTTGCTGATGCTAAAAAAGTAAATACAAACAGTAAAAATGCACAAGATTATACACTTAGAAAAAGCATCAGTTTTACAAATGTAAAAAAGAATAGGAATCCAGAATCAAAGAGGAAACCTAAACTTTACGATATAGAAAATATATTTGTTTCTTATTCTTTTACGGAGGAATTTCATAAAGATTATAATATAGAAAAGTATATAAATCAAAATTTAACTGCTTCTGCAGGTTATAATTTTGCCTTTAAATCTAAGTTTATAGAGCCGTTTAAGGAATCAAGTTTTTTTGGAAAAAGTAAACACTGGCAGCTTATTAAAGATATTAATATTAATTTATTGCCAAAATCTATTGGAGTAAATTCTAGAATTACACGAAGTTACAGCCAACAGAAATCTAGAAATTTAATTGAAGGTTTGTCTGCACAGCGAACACTTACTCAACGTAGGTTTTTGTTTGATTGGGATTATAATATTAGTTTTGACTTAACAAAATCATTAAAGTTGCAATTTAACGCTAACAATAGCTATATTTATGACGATTTTGAAAGAACAGAAGATGTTGAGATTTTTAATCAGTTTTTTAATACAGGAAGACCCGATCATTATACCCAAAAATTAAATGCAACTTACAAAGTGCCAATTGATAAAATACCTTTTTTAAGTTTTGTAAGTGCAGATTATGGATATACAGCAAATTTTGACTGGAAATCTGCTTCGCCAACGTATGCTGAAAAAACGGGAAATTTACTTCAAAATTCGAATACACATAATATAAATACTATTTTTAGTTTTGATAAATTATATAAAGAAAGTGGCTTTGAAAAATTATTTGTCAAGAGTAAAAAGAAAAAACAATCTGTCGGGCATAAACTTCTTTTAGGAGTTTATGATGCTATTACTTCTGTAAAAAATGCCAAATTGAGTTATTCGGAGAATAATGGTACGCTTTTACCAGGATATATAGGTAGAGTAGGTTTTCTAGGAAGAGATAATATTAATGGAAGTTTTGCACCAACGCTGGGATTCGTTTTTGGTAGTCAGATAGACATTAGAAATAAAGCTCTGGAAAATGGATGGCTTGTAAAATCAAGAGATGCAGTTAGCGGTGAGTATTTTAACAAAACGTATAGCACTACGCATTATAACAAATTAGATTATACGGTTTCTATAAAACCATTTAAAGATTTGGATATTGATATACAAGGTAATAAAATACAAACAAAAAATATTTCCCAACAATTAGATGTCGTAAATAATGGCTCCGACTTTGGAAGTTTAGCAATTACTCCGACTTCTGAAACAGGAAACTTTAGCACGAGCTATTCTATGTTTTTTACGGCGTTTAAAAGTGGAGATGCTTTGTTTCAGGAGCTTAAAGATAACAGAAGTATTATTGCAAATAGATTGGTAACGAATGAAAGACCAGATAATAATAAATTTGGTTCGCAAGAAGTTTTATTGCCAGCATTTCTGGCGACTTATTCGGGTAGTAACCCAAATTCTGTAAAATTAGGAGCGTTTAGAAATGTTCCAATTCCAAATTGGACACTTAGATATAATGGGTTTATGAAAATGGATTGGTTTAAAAAGAATTTTACGAGTTTTACAGTTTCTAACGGATATAAATCTTCTTATACTATTTCTAATTTTACAAATAATCTTAATTATAGACGAATAATAAATCCGGCAGCAGGTAACTATGAGAGCGAATTATTAATATCATCAGCGAGTTTGATAGACGAGTTTTCTCCTCTAATAAAAATTGATATAAAGATGAGAAACTCTTTTTCATTTAAAGGAGAAATAAAAAAAGATAGAACACTTACTTTAAATTTTGATAATAGCACGTTGACCGAAATTAAAGGGACAGAATTTGTTTTTGGAGTAGGATATATAATTAAAAACGTAAGGTTTAGTACTAGCATTTCGGGGGAAAAACAGAAGTTTAAAGGAGATGTAAATATAAGAGCAGACATGTCATTAAGAGATAATTTAACGCTGATTAGGTCTGTTACCGATACAGAAAACAATCAAATAAGTGGTGGTCAAAAACTTATATCTATTAAATTTGTAGCAGATTATAAATTGAATAGAAATTTAACCGCATCATTTTATTATGACTATAGCACGTCTCGATATGCAATATCAACCTCATTCCCGAGACAGTCTATTAACACGGGTTTAAACATTATTTACAATTTAGGAAATTAAAAATAAAACTATAAAATTTAATTATAATGAACGTTCGAACAGAGTTAAAGTACACAAAAGATCACGAGTGGATTAAAGTAGAAGCAGACATTGCAACAATTGGCATCACCGATTTTGCACAAGGCGAATTAGGAGATATTGTTTATGTAGATGTAGATACATTGGACGAAAACTTAGATAGAGAAGAAGTTTTTGGCTCTGTAGAAGCAGTAAAAACAGTTTCTGATTTATTTATGCCATTGAATGGAGAAATAATTGAGTTTAATGAAAAATTAGAGGACGAGCCAGAATTGGTAAACAAAGACTCTTATGGAGAAGGTTGGATAGTAAAAATAAAAATTTCTGAACCCTCACAATTAGAAGATTTATTGGATGCAGATGCGTATAAAAACCTTATTAAAGGATAGTATAATATATATTGCGATAGGTTTAACTCTGCTAATTGGTTTTTTGAGTTTAATAAAACTTCCGGAAATTTCTGGTGGAACTAAATATATTGATAAGTTAGAGCATATTATAGCATATTGTGCTTTAACCCTAAGTTGGTTGATTTCCATTAAACCTTCCTCTCAAAAGATAAAGCTAAGGTATTTAATTGCTTTAGGGTGTTTTCTTTACGGCACGATTATTGAGCTTTTACAAGTAATTCTTACAACTTATAGAACTGCCAGTTTTTTAGATATATTGGCAAATTTGGTTGGAATTATTGTAGCATCGTTGGTTTTTAAATTAGTTGAAATAAAAAAATAATTGTAAACTTGCATAAGTTGTAAGAAATTAATTAAATTAGCAAACTATTAAAACTCTATTATAATGGAAATAAAGAAGAACCCAAAATCGAATTTAGAGAATTACTCAAAGCTGTTTATTCAGTTGGGATTAGTTCTAGCACTTTTTGTAGTATTTGTGTCTATGGAAAATAAAACTTACGACAGAGAAGTTAACCTTTTAGGAGACGCAAGTATGCAAGATGAAATGGAAGAAGATATTCCAATTACAGAACGTGTAGAACCTGTAAAACCGAAAGCACCGCCACCACCAGTTCCAGAAAAGATTGAAATTGTAGAAGATGAAAAGGAAGTGGAAGAAACTATCATTGAGACTACAGAAACAGACGAGACCGAAGCTATTGAAATAGAAGATATAGAAGAAGAAGAAGAAGAAGAAGAAGCTGCAGAAGACGTAAACTTTTTAGTTATTGAAGAAGTTCCAATTTTCCCGGGATGTAAAGGTACTAGACAACAAAAAAGTGATTGCTTTAGAAAAAAAATTAAAAAACACGTTTTAAGAAAATTCAATGTTGACTTAGCTAGTGATTTAGGCTTGCCTCCTGGTAAAAATAAAATCTATGTAGGTTTTAGAATTGACAAAAAAGGATTTATTACTGAAATTCAAGTTAGAGCACCACATCCGAGATTAAAGAAAGAAGCAGTTAGAGTAGTTAAAACATTACCCCGAATGACTCCCGGTAAACAAAGAGGAAAACCAGTAGGAATGAAATATTCGTTGCCTATATCCTTTAATGTAGAATAGTGAAAATTAAGTTAAAAACTATAAGTTACAAACTCGTAAATCATCAAATAGTAATTTTTAGTTTTTAACTTTTCGCTTAACCATCTTCTTTAGGAAAAATCTTTATTTTAGGTTCTTTAAACACCTTTTTATTAGATATCTTCCGTTCAAAAGATAATAAGAGAGATGGCAATAATATCAAATTAGAAATCATTGCAAAAAGTAGGGTTATAGAAACTAATCCGCCCAGGGCAATGGTACCACCAAAACTTGAAACGGTAAACACTAAAAAACCGAAAAATAAAACTATAGAAGTGTAAAACATACTTACACCTGTTTCTCGTAAGGCACGATACACAGATTTTTTTATCTTCCAATTATTGGCTTTCAGTTCTTGTCTATATTTTGCCAGAAAGTGGATGGTATCATCAACCGAAATACCAAATGCAATACTAAAAACTAAAATTGTAGATGGCTTTATTGGAATACCAAAAAAACCCATCAGACCTGCTGTTAATAAAAGAGGTAAGATATTTGGCAAAAGCGAAATTAAAATCATTTGATACGAACGAAACATCCACGCCATAAATATTGAAATCAACAAAATAGCCAAAGACAACGAAAAAACTAAGTTGTTGATTAAATAACTAGTTCCTTTGATGAAGACTAAGGCTTTTCCTGTAAATAAAACATTGTATTTTTCTTTAGGAAATTCCTTGTCAACTACTGCTTTTAACCGACCTTGTATAATGTCCATTTTATCAGTTCCAATGTCTTTCATAAAGGTTGTAATTCTAGCGTAACGCCCGGTAGAATCTACAAAATTATTTAACATTATAGAGTTGTTGTACGAATTTTTTGTGTAAGCAAAAATATGACTTTTCTCCTGTGATGTCGGTAGTTGATAATATTTAGGATTTCCATTATAGTAAGCCTGCTTTGAATATTTTACCAAGTTTATTACGGAAATAGGTTTTGATAGCTCTGAGAAAGACTCAATAATTTCATTAATCTTTTCCATCTTTTTTAAGGTAGATAATTTCATTACCCCTTTTTCCTTTTTTGTGTCAATCAAAATTTCAAGTGGCATAATGCCTCCAAACTCACTTTCAAAAAACTTAATATCCTTATAAAATTGTTTTCCTTTCGGCATATCTTCAATCAAACTTCCCGAAATTTTGATTTGATACATACCCATAATTCCAAAGATAATGACAATTACTGTTGTGATATAAACAGAAATACGCCTGTTGCGTACTACATTTTCCATCCATTTTACCACATTTTCCATCCATTTTTTTTCTAAATGATTTAGATGCTTTTTCTTTGGAAGCGGCATAAAACTATAAATGGTTGGGATAATCAATAAAGCCAAGATAAATATGCTGATAATATTGATAGATGCCAAAATACCAAATTCACGCAACAGCTGACTTTTTATAAAAATAAACGTCGCAAAACCAGAAGCAGTTGTGATATTGGTCATTAAAGTTGCGTTTCCTACTTTTGAGATAACTCGCTGTAAAGACTTGGCTTGGTTGCTGTGTATTTTTACTTCTTGTTGATATTTATTAATCAAAAATACTGCATTCGGCACTCCGATAACGATAATTAACGGAGGAATTAAAGCCGTCAAAACTGTAATTTCAAACCCAAACAAACCTATAAATCCAAATGCCCAAACAACACCAATCAATACAACCAAAAGTGTGATAAATGTTGCACGAAAGGAGCGGAAGAAAAAGAAGAATATAATTGCCGTTACAAGCAAAGCTCCCAAAACAAAAAATTGAATTTCATCTACAATATTTTGCGAGTTTATAGTGCGGATATAAGGCATTCCAGAAACTCTAACTTCAATATTACTTTCCTTCTCAAACTTCTTTATCAATGGAATTAATATATTGTAGATAAGATCTCTACGAGCAGGGGTATTTACAATATCTTTTTTGATATAAATGGCTGTTTGTATTGTTCCGTTTTTATTATAAAGAAGGTTGTTGTAGAAAGGAAGTTTGTCAAATAATTGTTGCCTGATATTTTCTATTTCTTTTTGAGTTGTCGGCTCTTTTTTAAACAGAGGTTCTACAATAAATTTGCGATTTTTTCTATCAGCTATTAACTTTTGAACATCAGCCGTTGAAATGGAAAACTCAACTTCTGGAAGTGTGTTAAAAGATTTAATTAAGCGATTCCAATTATTGAATTTTTTAGGTGTAAATAGCGTAGAGTCTTTTACGCCGAGAATAATTAGGTTTCCTTCTTCGCCAAAAATTTCTAAAAATTTATTGTACTGAACATTTGCCTCGTGATTTTTTGGCAATAAATTAGCCTCTGTGTATGAAAACCGAATATGCTTTATTTGCGAAGATAGAAAGGCTGTAGATACTGCAATTAAAAGAAGAACTACATACCTGTTTCTTAAAATTAATCCCGCTATTTTTGTCCAAAAATTCATTTATTAGTTGTTGGAAGTTAAAAGTGAAAAACTAAAAATTCCCGACTGTTGCAGACTTTTTCCTTTTAGTTTTTAATTATCAAAACTTCTTTTATCCTTTTAACAGCTTCTTTTAATTGAGTTTTAGAAGCCGCATAAGACAATCTGACGCAATTTGGAGCTCCGAAGGCTTCACCTGTAACTGTTGCTACATTAGCATATTCTAATAATAACATAGAAAAATCACTGGCATTATTTACAGTTTTTCCTTTAAAAGTTTTACCAAAAAAGTAGGAAATATCTGGAAAAACATAGAAAGCTCCTTCAGGTTTATTTAGTTTAAATCCGTCTATTTCTCCTAATAAATCCAACACCATATCTCTACGAGTTTTAAACTCATCAACCATATATTGAATTTTGGAAACAGGTGCTAAAACCGCAGTAATGGCAGCTCTTTGAGCAATACAATTCGCTCCAGATGTAATCTGACCTTGCATTTTTGTACAGGCTTTGGCAATCCATTGAGGAGCTCCGATATAACCAATTCTCCAGCCAGTCATCGCAAATGCTTTTGCCAATCCGTTTACCGTAATGGTGCGGTCGTACATATTTTCAATAGAAGCGAAACTAAAATGTTTTACTCCGTAATTTATATGTTCGTAAATTTCATCAGATAAAATATAAATATTCGGATGCTTCTCCAATATTTTTGCTAAAGTTCTGTATTCTTGTTCGTTGTAAATTGTTCCGCTTGGATTATTTGGCGAATTGAAGAATATCATCTTTGTTTTTGGAGTAATTGATGCTTCCAATTGTTCGGGCGTGATTTTAAAACCGGTTTCAATAGAAGATGGAATTTCAATAAAAGTGGCTTCGCACAAGGTGGCAATCGCAGAATAGCTGACCCAATAAGGTGCGGGCAATAAAACCTCGTCACCCGGATTTAATAATATTTGGGCTATATTGGCGATAGATTGTTTCGCTCCTGTGGAAACTACGATTTGATTTAGTTGATATTCTAAATTATTATCACGATTAAATTTACTGCAAATCGCTTCTTTTAATTCTGTATATCCATCTACAGGCGTGTAGGAATTGTAATCTTCGTTTATTGCTTGAATAGCTGCGTCTTTGATAAAATCTGGCGTATTAAAGTCTGGTTCTCCGAGACTTAAACTAATTATATCTTTTCCTTGTGATTTTAATTCTCGGGCTTTTGCAGCCATCGACAAGGTTTGAGAGATAGGCAGACTGTTAATTCTGTCTGATAAATATTGTAACATTTTTTATTTAATTATGTTGTGAAAACTAAAAGTGAAGCTGGAGGTTAGAAGTTAGAATATAATAGGTTTTTAAGTTTCTATCTTTTTTTCAAATTTGTAATTCATTTACTGGTTTTTTTCCCAAAGCTCCAATTTGTTTAAAATGCTCAATTATTGTTCTGGTCATAGTTTTGTACTCGTTATATGGCAAATTAAACTCTTTGGTTGTGGCTTTAACTATTTTGGACAATTTCTTGTAATGAATATGAGAAATATGCGGAAAAATATGATGTTCTACCTGATGATTTAATCCTCCTGTATAAAAATTGACAATCCAATTGCTTCGAGCAAAATTAGAGGTCGTATATAGCTGATGTACTGCCCAAGTATGTTTCAAATTACCTTCTTTGTCTGGTAAAGGCATTTCTGTATTTGGCACTATATGTGCCAACTGAAAGACTAAACTCAAAATCATACCAGCCGTGTAGTGCATTACAAAATAACCAATAAGTACTTTCCACCAAGCGATGTCTAAAATTAAAATTGGCAAAACAACCCAAAGTGCATAATACGCAGTTTTTGATATGATTAATTTTGTCCATTCTACTTTTGGATTCGGAAATTTCCCGTACGATAATTTTCGTTTTAGATAACGGCGCATCTGCTTTACATCCGTAGTAATTGCCCAATTAATTGTCAGTAATCCATACAAGAAAATAGAATAGTATTTTTGAAATTTATGTATCGGAAACCATTTTGAATGCTCGCAAAAACGGATAATTCTTCCAGCGTCAATGTCTTCATCGTGGTTTTTTACGTTTGTAAATGTGTGGTGCAAAACATTGTGTTGTACTTTCCAATTATACACATTTCCGGCGAGGATATAAATGCTGCTTCCCATCAATTTATTTACCCATTTTCTGCTAGAAAAAGATTCGTGATTGCTGTCGTGCATCACATTCATACCAACGCCAGCCATTCCAATACCGGTAACTACGGTCAGCAACAATAGTAGCCATTGTGGCATAGAAATGGTTAAAATTAAAATCATTGGTAATAAAAATACTGTAAACATAATTACGGCTTTGGTATATAATTTCCAATTACCTGTTCGTTTGAGATTGTTATCTTTAAAATATGTGTTTACACGTTTATTTAAGGTTCTGAAAAACTTAGTTTTATCAATTCTAGAAAAGTTGATTGTTTTCATAAAAAGTTATATTACAGTGTGCAAAAGTACAATTTTTACAGCATATATTTATAAGGCAAAAATAGAAATCTAAATTGTACATTTGTCGCTATGACTTTTTCATCAAAATTACTGGAGAGTGCAGTAAACGAGGTTTCGGGATTGCCCGGAATTGGCAAGCAGACTGCGTTGCGTTTGGTATTGCATCTACTAAAACAGCCGTCTAAACAAACTATTTATCTAACAGAGGCATTAAAACATTTGCGTAACGATGTAAAATCCTGCCAAAGATGCCACAATATTTCTGATACTGTTTTGTGTGAAATTTGTAATAATCCGAATAGAAATTTGGATATTATTTGTGTGGTGGAAGATATTAGAGACGTGATGGCAATTGAAAATACTGCCGAATTTAAGGGTCTGTATCATGTTCTGGGAGGCAAAATTTCTCCGATAGAAGGAATTGGTCCACAAAATTTACAGATAGAAAGTTTGGTAGAAAGAGTGAAGAAAGGCGGAATTAAAGAATTAATCTTCGCCTTAAGCTCCACAATGGAAGGAGATACGACAAACTTTTACATTTACAAGCAAATAGAGAAATACAATATCATAATATCAACCATTGCACGTGGAATATCTGTTGGAGATGAGCTAGAATACGCAGACGAAATCACGCTCGGACGTAGTATTATAAATCGTATTCCTTTTGGAAATTAAATGATTTGACGATTTGATAATTTTCAATTAAACAATTAAACCACTTTGAGTTGAATAAAATAACTAAAAAACTACCCAAGCACTTACATAAATTTATAGTAAAACAACCGTACGATAAATATACCTCACAAAATCAGGCTGTGTGGCGTTATGTGATGCGGACAAATATTGATTATTTGAGCAAAGTTGCACATCAATCATATATTACTGGTCTGCAAAAAACGGGTATTTCTGTCAATTCTATTCCGTATATGGACGGTATGAACAGGATTTTAAAGGATATTGGCTGGGCGGCAGTTTCTGTTGATGGATTTATTCCGCCAAACACGTTTATGGAATTTCAGGCGTATAATGTTCTGGTAATTGCTTCTGATATTAGGACTATTAATCACATAGAATACACTCCAGCTCCAGATATAATTCACGAAGCAGCAGGACATAGTCCAATTATTGCAAATCCAGAATATGCAGAATATTTGAGGCGTTTCGGAGAAATAGGAAGCAAAGCTATTTCATCTTCAAAGGACTACAAAATGTATGAAGCCGTTCGTTTGCTTTCAATTCTAAAGGAAAATCCTAGCTCTTCATCAAAAGAAATTTCTGATGCACAAAATACTGTGGAAGAATTGCAAAATAATATGGGAGAATTGTCCGAAATGGCTCAAATAAGAAATTTGCACTGGTGGACGGTAGAATACGGGTTAATAGGAACTTTAGATGCTCCAAAAATTTATGGCGCTGGGTTGTTATCATCAATCGGAGAAAGTGCTTGGTGCCTGAAAAGTGAGGTTGAAAAACTACCTTATTCTGTCGAAACATCAAACATAAATTTTGATATAACCAAACCTCAACCACGATTATTTGTAACGCCAGATTTCGCTCATTTAAGTTTGGTTTTAGAACAATTTGCAAATACTATGGCTATAAGAACTGGCGGATTAAAAGGTATAAAAAAGTTAGTAGATTCTAAGAATTTAGGAACAATTGAGCTTAGTACAGGAATACAGATTTCCGGACATTTTACAAATGTAATTTCAGAAAACAACAGACCTATTTATATACAAATAACAGGAAAAACAGCCCTATCTAACAGAAATAAAGAGCTAATTGGTCACGGAATAGAATATCATTCGGAGGGCTTTGGAAGTCCGATTGGTAAATTAAAAGGAATTAATATTCCTATTGAAAATATGAGTCCTATAGACTTGGAGGCTTATGGAATTTACGAAGGAAAAAAGATAGCTTTAGAATTTGAAGGCGGTGTAAAAGTTGTTGGAGAAGTAATTACTGGAACGAGAGATTTACAAGGTAAAATTTTATTAATCTCATTCAATAATTGCAGCGTAACTTATAATGGGCTTAGCTTGTTTCAGCCAGAATGGGGAGTTTATGATATGGCAATTGGCAAGGAGATTGTTTCTGCATATTCGGGGGTGGCAGACGTAAATTCTTTTGAAGATTTAGGAAATATTTCTAAAATAAAAACATATAAAATATCATATTCTGAAAAAGACAAAGAACTGTACAAACTGTACGACGAGGTTAGAAATATGCGTAAAAAAAACCTTGTAAGTGAAGATAAAATAACTGCAATTTTTAATAAACTTATAAGTGATTTTCCTACGGATTGGTTGTTGCCTTTAGAATTATTTGAGCTGTCTTTAAAAAGTAATTTTTTAATTAGAAATGTAGTTAAATCTCATTTAAACGAGCTTGCTAAACAACAAAAATTAACTGATTTAATTAATAACGGGATAAATCTCTGTGATGTTTAATTAATCCCTTAAATCCGCAGACTAAAAATTAGGTTTATATTTTTATGTTTAGTAGTCAATTTTAGGTTAAAAGTTTCTTTTAGAAGTTTATATTTCTCTCTGAAAGCACAAATTTGAGTGACTATTATGTTGAGTCAGTATTATTTTTCATGTCACTACAAGTATTTATATAACAGAATTAGCCTCTGGTTTCAATATTCTGATAATACGCGATTTAATTTAAAAAAAAATTCTAAAAGCAGAAAAATTAAAAAACAGGGATGGCTAATTTATGTTAAAATGTTGTGCAGTTAATATTTGTTTAATACCATTGTGCCAACTAATTTAAAATTGTTATATAATGAAAGTAAAATTAAAAGTGATTTTAACGCTATTCGTAGCGTTTGGCATGGTATTTGCGGGGGGGGGGCAATCCTTCGCTCAAGAAAAAACTATTTCGGGTACAGTTTCAGATGATTCTGGTGCGTTGCCCGGAGTTAGTATCATTATTAAAGGTATTTCTACAGGTACAGAAGCAGATTTTAATGGTAAATATTCTATCAAAGCTAAAGTAGGAGATGTCCTAAGTTTTAGCTATATAGGGTACGTAACTGTTGAAAGGACTGTTGGAGTTTCTAACACCATTAATGTAACTCTGGTAGTAGATGATAACCTTTTAGAAGAAATAGTCGTCATTGGGTATGGCTCTGGAAAAAAGATATCTAGCGTAATTGGGTCAGTCACAACAGTATTCGCAGATCAGCTGAAAGAAAAGCCTTCACCAAACGCTTTAGACGGATTACAGGGCAGGGTTGCTGGTCTTTCGATATTTACCTCTTCGGGGGAGCCGTCAGCATCATCGTCATTTAGATTACACGGTAATGGATCTTTAGGAGGTAGTTCAACTCCTTTAGTTGTTTTAGATGGTATTCCAATTAATAGTGGCCAAATTGTATCTCTTAATCCAAATGACTTTGAAAGTATTTCCGTATTAAAAGACGCTTCATCAACTTCTATTTATGGTTCTAGAGCTGCAAATGGTGTGATGTACATTACAACTAAAACAGGGAGAAAGAATACAGAGGCAATAGTAACAGTTCGAAGTCAACTTGGGTTTTCTAATTTAGCGGATAGAGAGTTCTTCGCAAATAATATTATGAATGCTAAAGAGCTATCAGATTTTTGGGTAGCTACAAAATATAGAACTCGAGCTTTTGTAGACGATCTTCTTAAAAATAACCCAAATGATACGCAGTGGTATAAAACATACTACAAAAAAGATGCATCAATTGTACAGAATGATGTTTCAATTTCTGGTGGAGGTAAAAAAACAAGCTATTTTCTTTCAGGTGGATACACGGATAGCGAAGGTTTAGCATATCGGTCAAATTTTGAAAAATATACATTAAGATCTAATATAGAATCGAAAGTAAATGAATGGTTAGATGTTGGTATTAAACTTTCTTTCGGATATGACGAACGTCAAACAAATCCTTACGGATTTAACTCTACAAATAGAGGTCTGGCTTTGTTAGCACAACCTTGGTTTACGCCAAAAGATCCAGAAACAGGAAAAAGACATGACTTTATACCTGGGTGGGGAAGATATCATCCAGAATATCTAGCAGAAATAAGACCTATAGTAAATAGAACTTTACTATTAAATCCATCAGGTTTTATTAGTGCCAGCCCACTTAAAGATTTAACTATAAAGGTTCAGGCAGGAATTGATTTTGACGATAATACACTTTCTTCAAACAGGTTACCTTCTTTTATAGGTAATTTAGGTAATGGTACTGCCTCTGAATCTCTTGCTAGAGAAACTTCAAAAACAATTACAAGTACTATAGAGTATAAATTTAATGTTTTAGATGTAAATAATTTTATTGCATTAGCTGGTCATGAATTAGTTGACTACGACTTCAGGTCATTTAGTGGGTCATCTGGAGGTCAATCAGATGATCGATTATTAGAATTAGATGCGGGACCAGACAACGTTACTGTGAATCAATCTAGCTCTGAATATGTATTTGAATCATTTTTCGCTCGTTTAGAATATAATTATGATAGCAAATATTTTGCTGACGTATCTCTAAGACAAGATGGATCTTCTCGTTTTGGAGTAAATAATAAAAAAGCAAAATTCTGGGCTGTTGGAGGAATGTGGAAAGCAAAAAAAGAGACTTTCTTAAAAGATGTAAACTGGCTTAATGATTTAACTGTGAGAGCAAGCTACGGTACAAGTGGTAACTCTGGTCTCGGAAATTACCAAAGTCAAGCTACAGTAGGGACTAATCAATATGATAATAATACTGGCTGGCTAATTGGGAATGCTGGAAACCTAGAACTTGCTTGGGAGAAACAATCTAAAGCATATTTAGCATTGGCTTTTACACTATTTGATAGATTTAAATTTAACATTGAAGGATATAATAGAATTACTAGAAGTCAATTAGTTAGTGTTCCGTTAGCACCCTCTACAGGTTTTTCATCGTTGACTAAAAATGTTGGAGAATTAAGAAATAGAGGCGTTGATGTAGAGTTTAGATTTGATGTTTTAAAATCTGATAAAGCATATATAACTCCATACCTAACATTTAACTATAACCAAGAAGAAGTCATTGAGTTATTCGATGATCTAACGAAATGGATTATACCAAATACTGGTGTAGCTTGGGTTGTAGGTCAGCCGATTACATATATCTATCCAATACATGCAGGAGTTAATCCTGAAACAGGTCTTTCTGAATGGTTTGTTCCTTTGGATGACAATACTGTATCAAATAAAGATAGAAATAATGTTACTTCAGCTTTTAATTCTACAAGATTACAACAAAGTACTGGGATTAAAAGACAACCTCCATTAAATGGTGGATTTGGATTCAGTGCGGGTTATAAAGGATTTACACTGCAATCTGATTTTTCTTTTTCTATAGATAAATACTTAATAAATAATGGCAGATTCTTCTTTGAAAACCCGAACTTATTTAGAGGATTTAATACTTCGAGAAGATCTCTTGATTATTGGAAAAAACCTGGAGATGTAACAAGATTCCCGAAGTATAATGGACCGAGGTTTACACAATTTGACGATACGCTAATTGAAAATGCGTCATTTATGAGATTAAAAACAATAAACTTGGGTTATGCATTGCCAACAAAAATTATATCTAAGGCTAAATTAAAAGGGGTGAAATTATTTGTTGTGGGTAGAAACTTATTGACATTCACAAAATATTTAGGACCAGATCCAGAGGTTGATTCAAACTTAGCATTGGGTACTAACCCAAATACTAAACAATTGTCTTTTGGTGTTGAAGTTAAATTTTAAATAATAAAATTATGAAAAAAAATATATTAAAATTAATGTTAATTATGGTGTCACTTTCTTTACTAGTGATTTCATGTGATGATTTAGAACGTTTTCCTACAAATCAGATTGAAAGAAGTCAATCTTTTCAATCTGTAATTGATGCAGGAAACTGGAATAATGGGATGTATTCTAGGCTAAGGGGAAATCTGTATGGAGTTAGAATGTTTCTTTCTGATGTTCAAGCAGATCAGTTGAATGCAACACTTACTTATGGTAATAGAAATGGAGCTCCACATAGATGGACGGAGTTTTTAGCAGATGATCAAACACTAGCCCCAATTTGGAGAGGATATTATAGAGCATTAGCAGATATTAATGTAGCAATTGCTGGATTTGAAACAATAACTCCAGATGGAACAACAGAAACGGCAGACTTATCTAGATACGAAGGAGAAGCTCATTTAGTTAGAGCACTTTATTTACATAAGCTAGTAGTTCGATTTGCTAAAATGTATGACCCAGCAACAGCAAGTTCAGATTTAGGTGTACCAATTCCTTTGAGCTTTGATTTAACAGCTAGTCTTGAAAGAAGTACAGTTAAAGAAGTGTATGACCAAATCTTAAGTGATATTGCGGTTGCTAAAACAAAACTATCTGGTGTAGCTGGTGAGAAAGGTGCAATTAAACTGAATATTGATGTAGTAAAAGCTTTAGAAGCTCGTGTAAAATTCTATATGCAAGATTGGGCAGCTGCTAAAACTATTTCAGATGAATTAATTGCTTCTGGTGAATACCTTTTAACAACTACTGCTACTGCTTTAAAATCAATGTGGCATACAGATGAACATCAAGAGGTTATTATGGCTTTAAAAACTATTCAACCTGATGAAACTGCAAGGAGAAATAATATCTATATAGGTCTTATAACCGCAACAGGTAATTTTGCGCCAGATTTTCTTCCTTCTCAATGGGTAGTTGATATGTATAGCGATACTGACCATAGAAAAAGTGTGTATTTTGAGCAAAAAGTAGTAGAGCAAAGTAAAGTAGAATACCCTGGAATTTGGGTGGTAAATAAATATCCCGGTAATCCGTCTTTATTTACAGGTAATACAAACTATCAGCATTCTCCAATATTATTTAGAATAGGTGAAATGTATCTTATTTCTGCAGAGTCTGCGTTGAATATTTCTGGAGGAGATGCCTTAACCCCCTTAAATCAATTAAGAACAGCTAGAAATTTACCAGTTTTAACAGGGATAGATGGCACTACTTTAACTACTGCAGTTAGAGATGAAAGGTTTAGAGAATTGGCTTTTGAAGGTTTTCGTTTAGATGATTTACGTAGGTGGAAATTAGGATTTACAAGAAGACTTCCACAGAATACAGCCTTAATCAATACAGGTGCTGATTTTAATACTATGGTTAGAACTGCTGAAGACCCAAAATTCACGTGGGGAATTCCAACACAAGAAATTACAGTAAATCCTAACATAGTACAAAACCCTGGATGGTAGTAATTTAAAGGGTTTATACCAAAAGTGTAAGATTTACAATTTTGAGTATTTCTAATAATGGATTGACAATTCAATTTAATCACCTCTCTTATTTTTTTAAAAATAAGAGAGGTGATTTTTTATACAAAAAATCATCAAAAATTAATTGACATATTCCGTACTTTTTAAACTTTTTAAAATAATAAATGAAGCCAAAAAGAAAATAGCCAGACACAACACACTCCATTGCATAGACCCCGTAATTGCGTAGAATAAACCATATATAAAAGTTCCCAACACGATGGCTATTTTTTCGGTAACATCATAGAAACTAAAATAAGTTGCATGGTCTTCTGTTTTTGGTAATAATTTGGAGTATGTAGAACGTGCTAACGATTGTATTGCTCCTTGCACAAAGCCTAAAATAGCTCCCAGTCCATAAAAAGATAAGGCTACATTTTCTTGCTCTTTATCTAATAAAAAAGCACAAAAACACACAAACATCCATGCAATTATTGTAAGTTTTAGAGCTTTAATATTTCCCCACCTTTTTGATAAACGAGAAAATACTGCTGCTCCAACAATAGCCACAATTTGAACTAACAAAATAGTGATAATTAAATTAGTTGCAGGTAAGCCCAATTCACTAGAGCCAAAAATTGCAGCCATTAAAATAATGGTCTGCACACCGATACTGAACAAGAAAAAAGATACTAAAAACAATTTTAACGTGGCGTATTCTCTTATTTCTTTCCAAACAATTTTGAGTTCTCTAAAACCTTTCCAGATATAATCTTTTTCTGGTTTCTTTTGGAATATATTACTTGGCAACTTATTAAATGTTATTTGAGCAAAGCCTAACCACCATAATCCTACTAATACAAAAGATATACGTGATGCCATACCAGTAGTAATACCAAATATCTCTGGCATTTGAATCATTATCAGGTTTATAATCAATAAAATTATTGAACCTATATATCCATAAATAAACCCTTTTGCACTGGCAGCATCTTGCTGTTTTGGGTGTGCAACTTCAGGCAAATACGCATTGTAAAAAACCATACTTCCCCAAAAACCAATACTTGCCAAAACACTAAAAATAATTCCAATCCAAATGGTGTCAATCCCATCAAAAAAATACAAACTCATTACGGATAACGCTCCCATCCAACAGAAAAATTGCATAAATTTTTTCTTGCTCCCTGTATAATCTGCAATACCCGATAAAATTGGAGAAATAAAGGCTACTACCAAAAATGAAATAGACAGAGCGTAGCTGTATAAAACATCGGGGTTACCCCACTCTATTCCTAAAAATATTATTTTTTTTTCACTTGTAATTGCACTGTAATACAATGGAAAAACGGCAGTGCTAATCACTAAAGAATATACCGAGTTTGCCCAATCATAAAAAGCCCAGGCATTGATTAATTTTTTGTTTCCGATTTTTAACATAATAGTGATTTTATACGTTTAAATTTTATATTACAAACACTCTACTTCTATCAGAATATTTGGCTTTGTAAGTTTTTTGTTAATCTTTGTGATTTTAGAATTATCGCTACACTTATTTAGACATTTTAACAAATCTATTTTTTCAACAGGGTGCAATACATTTTTTGCAATTTCAACCAAAGGGATTAATACAAATTTGCGTTCCAACATTCTTGGATGTGGGACTATTAAATCTTTTGAACAAATAATTTCATCATCAAATAATAAAATATCTATATCTATATTTCTGTTCGTATAATTATCGTTTACTCTTATTCTGCCAAGTTTATTTTCTATTTCTAATAATTTTTTAATTAATATTTCTGGAGATAAATACGTGGAAATTTCAATACAAGTGTTTAAAAAATCATTTCCTTCAAACCCCAAAGCGGGTGTTTTATAGACAGATGCTATTTTTAGGACATCTCCTATTTTCTCTGCAATTAACGTTATTGCATTCTGCAAGTTTTCAGATTTATTTCCCTGATTACTCCCCAGTGATAAATATATATTTCGTTCGAACCTCATAAAAGAATTGCAAATAAACTAAATCTGATATAGAATACAATAAATTATATCAATTTAATTTAAGAAGGTGTAATTGTCAATCATTTATTGGTTGTCGATTGTTAGTTTCCAACTTGTCTTGATTCTTTTGTCTATTTTCTATCCTCTCTTTTCAATAGTAATTCAAAATTACATACCTTTGCACCGATTTCTAACCGATAAGTTTTGATAAAAATAGGAGATATAGAATTAGGTAATTTTCCGTTGCTGTTAGCACCTATGGAAGATGTTAGCGACCCGCCATTTAGAGCGTTGTGCAAAGAGCAGGGTGCAGATGTGGTTTACACAGAATTTATTTCATCCGAAGGTTTAATTCGCTATGCGGCAAAAAGCGTTATGAAATTAGATATTTACGAAAAGGAGCGTCCGGTTGGAATTCAAATTTTTGGTGCTAACTTAGACTCTATGCTAAAAACTGTTGAGATAGTTGAAAAATCAAACCCAGATATTATTGATATTAATTTTGGTTGTCCGGTAAAAAAAGTAGTTTCTAAAGGAGCCGGAGCCGGAATTTTAAAAGATATTGACCTGATGGTTTCACTTACGGAAGCTATGGTAAAACACACCAATCTACCAATTACCGTAAAAACTCGTTTAGGGTGGGATTATGACTCTATTAAGATAGTGGAAGTTGCAGAACGCCTACAAGATATTGGATGCAAAGCTATATCTATTCACGGAAGAACACGTGTTCAGATGTATAAAGGCAATGCAAATTGGCTGCAAATTGCCGAGGTGAAAAACAACCAAAGGATGCATATCCCTATTTTTGGCAATGGAGATGTTAATACTCCAGAAAAGGCACTAAAAATGCGTGATGAATTTGGTTTAGACGGAGCTATGATTGGCAGAGCATCTATCGGATATCCTTGGTTTTTTAAAGAGGTAAAACACTTTTTTAAAACAGGCGAATACCTATCTCCTCCAACTATATCTGAGCGTGTAGAAATTGCTCGCAGGCATTTACAGATGGCAATTGATTGGAAAGGCGACGCTTTAGGAGTTTTAGAAACTAGGAGACATTATACAAATTATTTTAAAGGCATTCCACATTTTAAAGAATACAGATTAAGGATGGTAACAGAGTTTAATCCAGAAGACGTGTTTGCAGTTTTTGATGAAGTCTTAAACGAATTTGGAACTGCTACTGTTCCCGTTTTTAGCTAAATATAGAGATTACGCCAACCTAAGTTTGCAAAGTATTAAATTTGATTATAAAATATGGTATAGTTATTGTAAAATTATAAAATTGTGTGTTCGTAATTCCAACAACCAAAAACGTATATTTGTTAATTATTATGAGTAAGTTTTTATCCGTTTTTTTACTCCTTATTTCGGGTACTATTTTTTCTCAAAAGAACTACTCAAAAGAGATTAGTTTTCTGAGTGATAATGACTTGTATTATTCTCTTTATCAAGACAAGGGTTATACGAGTGGGCTATTTTTATCATACCGATTATTGAAAGAAACTTCCAACAGCAGAGTAGAAAAGAAAATAATAAAATATCAATTTGGTCATATGATATTTACGCCTACTAAACCTACTGACCCAGATTTGAGATCTGCAAGTTTGCACAGTCGCCCTTTTGCAGGATATTTGTTTGGAGAATATGGAATTAACAGGTTTTATAAAAATCAAGATGTATTTGAGACAAACTTACAGGTAGGAGTTATAGGCTCAAAATCAAAGTCTAAAGAAGCACAAAATTTTGTTCACAAACTTTTAGGCTACCCTAAGGCTATTGGCTGGAAACACCAGATAAAAGAAGCTTTTGCACTAAATTTTACAGGTAAATACATTAAATTTTTGGCAAGCGATAAATCTAACCATTTTGATATTAGTAGTTATAATTCAATGAAATTTGGCACGATTTTTACTGATATATCTACCGGATTCTATACTAGAATTGGGTTTAATAAACTACAAAAACTATCAAATACAAATGGATTACATTCTAATTTGAACAAATCAAAAAGCAGTAAACATATTACTATAGAATCTTTTATTTACCTAAAAACAATGTTAAGCTATGTCTTGTATGACGCAACTATTCAGGGTAGTTTTTTAAACACAAGTAGCCCCGTTACATTTTATGTTATGCCCTTAAAATTTAATTTAGAAGTGGGTTTTCGTTATTCTTTAAATAGATTTAATTATGGTTACACAATTTATTATCACACAAAGAAAATAAAAAACGAAAGGGTTAAAAACAGTAATATTTACGGAAGTATTCAAATTAGTTATATGTTTAGATAGAGGTAGGGAGAGTTAAAAGTTGGAGGTTAGAAACCAATTTATAATTCTAAAATCAAAGGGAGTATAATTTATCTTCTACCTTCTATTTCCTCTCCAAAATATTCTTCTTTAAAACCTATTAGGTACAACTTATTTTTAGCTCTTGTAACTGCTGTATAAAGCCATCTTAAATAATCAATGTTTATTCCTTCGGGTAAATAAGGTTGCTCTATAAAGACTGTTTCCCATTGACCTCCTTGAGATTTATGACAAGTCATCGCATAAGAAAATTTTACTTGTAGTGCATTAAAATATTTGTTGTTTTTAATTGCTAATAATTTTTTATATTTTGATTTTTCATATGCAAAATCTTCCCCTACTGCTTGGTATAATTTATTAGATTCTTCATAAGTTAACGACGGACTTTCGCTCGTCAGAGTATCTAATAGTAAGACGGTTTTAAAAGGTTTTTGGTCTGTATAATCAATCATCCTAACCTGCACTTCCGCAAATTTGAAGCCGTATAATTGTTTTATATTAAATATTTTTATCACTTCACAAATATCTCCATTTGCAATAAATCCTGCCTCAGAAGAATCTTTTAGCCAATAATAATTGTTCTTTACAATCATTACAAAGTCTCCCGTAGAAATTTCGTTTTCTTGACCTCTTATTTTACTCCTTATTTGCTGATTATATTGATTAGCTCTTTTGTTTGAGCGAACAATAAATGCCGTGCTTTCCACCCCTTCTTTGTCATAAGCAACTGTTATCGCCTCTTCTATATCATAGCCATCAGCAAGTCTGATAATGTCTGGAAAACTTAAATCAAACTCAAGATGAGCAAATTTGTTTTCTATCATCATTCTTATATAAGTGGCATTTGCTAATATTCCAGAATTTTTATGTTGACGCATTACCTCGTCTAACTCTAACTCCGTTATATTTTTATTATAATTTAATTCAAGAGTACTTGGCTCCAAAGCCGGGCTTATATCTAACTTAACTGGAGGTAATTGTGCAGTATCTCCAATAAAAATAAGTTTACAGTTTTTACCAGAATAGACATAAGATATTAAATCGTCTAAGAGAGAACCCGCCTCAAAAAATTTGGCATTACTTGGCTTATCAGGAATCATAGAGGCTTCATCAATAATAAAAATAGTATTTGTATGCTTATTTTGTTGCATTATAAAATCTACTGAACCATTTTTTTGCTTCTTAGGAAAATATATTTTTTTATGGATTGTTAACGCTCTTTTTTTTGAATATCCAGATATAACTTTTGCTGCCCTACCTGTTGGAGCCAATAAAACAGCCTTCTTGCCAGCTTTCCACAAAGAATTAACAACCGTACTTATTATGGTTGTTTTGCCCGTGCCGGCATATCCTTTTAATAAGAATAAATCGTTGTTATTATCATTAAATATAAAAGTTGTCAATTTATCTAACAGCTCATTTTGTTTGATTGTCGGACTAAAAGGAAACTTTTCTAAAAGCTCTTTGTAAAATTTTGATGTTGTTTTTATCATAATATGATTGATGAATTACGAATTATGAATTACGATTTCAATCTAAAATCGTAATTCGTAAATCAAAAATTACAATTAAGCCAACACTTCTTGAACTTTATCGGCGGCTTCTTGGAATTCGGTAACAGAGATAATTTTCATTTTGCTGTTGTCTATCAATTCTTTTGCTTCCTTTGCGTTGGTTCCTTGCAAACGTACGATAATCGGAACATTTATTTCGTCTCCCATATTTGTATAAGCATCTACGATACCTTGTGCAACTCTGTCGCAACGTACAATTCCTCCAAATATGTTTACCAAAATTGCTTTTACATTATCATCTTTTAGTATAATTCTGAATGCAGTTTCCACGCGTTTTGCATCGGCAGTGCCACCAACGTCTAAAAAGTTTGCAGGTTCGCCTCCTGCTTGTTTAATTAAATCCATAGTTCCCATTGCCAAGCCAGCCCCGTTTACCATACAGCCAACATTTCCATCTAAATCTACATAATTTAAACCCGCTGCTTTTGCTTCTACTTCAATAGAATTTTCTTCACGTAAATCACGCATTTCTGCATAATCTTTATGACGATATAAGGCATTTTCATCTAAAGTAACTTTTGCATCAACAGCTAAAATTTTATCATCGGATGTTTTTAATACAGGATTGATTTCAAACATTGATGAATCGGACTTTATATATGCTGTGTATAAGGCACTTACAAACTTTACCATTTCCTTTAGAGCAGCACCGGATAAGCCTAAATTAAAAGCAATTTTACGTGCCTGAAAAGGTAATAATCCCATAGTAGGATCAATTTCTTCTGTAAATATTAGGTGAGGTGTTTCTTCTGCAACTGTTTCAATATCCATACCGCCCTCCGTAGAATACATAATCATATTTCTGCCGATATTTCTATTTAATAAAACGGACATATAGTATTCTTCTGGCTCATTATCGCCAGGATAATATACGTCTTCGCAAATCAGAACCTGATTTACTTTTTTGCCCTCCGCAGAAGTTTGTGGAGTAACGAGCATCATTCCAATAATCTCATTAGAGATAGTTTCTACTTCGGCTAAATTTTTAGCCAACTTAACTCCTCCGCCTTTTCCACGACCACCTGCGTGTACTTGAGCCTTTACAACATACCAGTTTGTACCTGTTTCTGTTGTTAATTGTTTTGCTGCGTCCACTGCGTTTTTATGATTGATAGCTACTATGCCACGTTGGATTCTAACGCCAAAGCTGTTTAAAATTTCTTTTCCTTGATATTCGTGTAAATTCATTTTGATAAATGTTTTTTGTGCAAACAAAAGTACAAATACAATTCTTAAAATAGCTTATAAAACTACTATCCCATAATCAATTTCCTAAACTGGTAAAATATTCTTTCAATCAAGCGTAAATCTTCTGTGATTATTTCTGCGTTTCCTTTCATTTTTTGTTATTTAGTCGTAAATCCAACAGCAGTAGGAATAAAAATGTAATAAATAGCAAAATACTTTATATCTTTACAGTCGTTTTACCTTTTAAATTTATTTAGCTATGAAAAAAAAATACTTTTTTAAATTTTTGCTAACTTTTTGTTTTACTGCCATTTCTTTTGGTCAAACAACTTTAAAATTTCAGGATTTTGAAGGAGGAACTGATGATTGGACTTATTCAGAATCTCCTTCCACATATAATGTTAGCAATGATGTATGGGCAATTGTAACAACAGTAAAAACTCCTGTAAATGCACCAAAAAATGGAGCAAATTTTTGGGGAATAAGAGATTTAGAAAACAATAATGGAGGCTCATCTTCTGAACACACGCTTACATTTGAAAATGTTGATATATCTAATAAAACAGGCGTAGCGATTTCTTTTTATTACATAACTCACGGTTTTGATAAACGAGATTATCTAAAAGTTGAAATTTTTTATGATGATGTTAGTCAAGGTGTTGAAGAATTAAGTAAAAATACAGATGCTTGGATTATATGTACTAAACCTGTTCCAGACGCAGTAAATAACGTTAAAATTACAGTAAGAGTAAAACAAGATGGAGATTCTGATTACGCTGGATTAGATAATTTTAAAGTCCTATATGGTGTTGCCGCTACCTGCGGATTTAATTTTGGAACAGAGACAGCCACTTGTGATAGATTTACTGGAAACGTGGACTCTTCTGATACATATAGCGTTTCAATACCTTATACAGGCGGTGGAGATCCACAATTAAATGTAACTACAACATCTGGAAATATAGAAGGAGATAGTCCTGCTTCGAGTTCAACAGGAACGATAGAAATAACAGGAATTACCGAAGGTACAGATATAACAGTAACAGTTGAGGGTGGTTTATGCAATAAGACTATTGATATAACCAGCCCTAACAATTGCGTTGCCCCAAAAATTTTTCCAATTTATGAACCGTTTAATCAAGCGGTTGATACAGATCTGGTTTCCGACCCTTATTGGATAAATAATTCAGCTACTTCAACAGGTGAAATAAAGTTAGTCAGCAAAACATTGTCAAACCCATATAATACAGGTCAATTTGCTGAACCAACAGGAAATATGGTGAGTTTTGCTGGTTCAGGTAGCGATTCTTATATTATATTCCCTAAAACTTCCTCAGATACAATTTACGCATCTTTTATTTTTACAGTATCAGATATTAGTTCCGCTACAAATTCTGCGGGCGGTTATTTTGCTGCATTAGCAGCAAATAGTAGAAGTTTTCCTGTTAAATTATGGGTTAAGAAAAATGGTGCAGATGATTCTAAGTACGATATAGGAGTTAGTTCAGGTTCTACAGCAAGTAATTATCACACAGTCGCACACACTCTGGGAGATGAAGTATTTATTGTTTTGGCGTATGATTTTACAGCAAATCAAATAATGGTTTGGATTAATCCAGATTCTGCTTCATTTGGTTCAGGAGGAACAATTCCTACGGCAACATTAACCGAGTCAGGAGCATCACCCACAAACTTGGATAGATTTTTATTACGTCAAGACAGTAATACTAAAACTCCGACAATCAATTTTGACGAGCTACGTATTTCTACCTCTTGGGCAGACGTAACGCCGAGAGGGGCAACTGCTTCAATCATAGAAAGTAGTATAGAGGGTTTTACTGTATATCCAAATCCTGTAAAAAGAGGACGTTTAACGATTGCAACTTCCAGCTATGCCGAAAAAGAAGTTATTATTTATAATATATTGGGAAAACGTATTTTTTCTCAAAAATTTGATGGTAATAAAAAACAATTGGATATTTCAAGAATTAAAACGGGTGTTTATATTATGAAAGTTATAGAAACTGATAAAATTGCGACTAAAAAACTGGTTATTAGATAGAGTCTAAAAAATTAGAACAAAGATGAATATATCTATAGACGAATTTGAAAAAAAATCTGATTAAATATTTGAAGTTGGTGTTTATGGGACTGAATAATACACTGTTCAACTAGAAATTAAAAATAATACTATTGTAGAGCATAATTGTAATTCTCCTTATGATATGGAACCAGTATGAAAGCATATTGTGGCTGTTATCTTTTATATGCAACAAGATTTACTAGATTTTGACAAGAGTATATCCAAAAAAATCAGAAAGAAAAAACAAAGCCTGTTGCTCAACAAATAAAGGAACTTCTAAAAGTAATTTCGCACGAAGAATTAATGGAATTTGTAATACAAAATCGCGTAGAATTAAGAAATTAAGAACAGGAAAACAAGTTGACATTTTAATAGAAAATTTTAAAAAAGAGTATCCACAACGTAGAGCACTAATGGACGAATTAAGTAGAGTGTGAGTTTTAGTGAGCGGTTTACAGTTTAATAATCCAATAGACAACACAAAAAAATGAAATACAAACAACATAAAAATATAAACCTAATTTTTAGCTTGCGGATTTAAGGCATTAAACAATTAAGCGGTATATGAAAAATGATATAAATCTGATAATTCATAAATTTATTCAGGGCAATGCAACCACTGAAGAATTATGGGACAGGTTAAATTTACGGGAATTAAGCAAAAATCTAAAAAATGATACCTGTTAATCAGGAAGTTAGCTGTAAACATCTTAAAATATAGACTTTTTTTAAATAAAAATAGCCAAGTTGGGTTAAGAATTTAAAAAGAAAAAATCAAAAATCTAATTTTTCAATACTTAAATTTGTATAACTACTCAAAACTGCCGATAGAGAATCAATCTCTGTGTTAGAATAGAATATATGTTTTGTTGGGTTAGTAAAATTTAACAAATTGCTGTTTTCCAAGACTTTTTTTGTTTGTTTAGCAACAGCTTTACCGGAATCTATAATGTTTATTTGAGTACCAATAATTTTTTTTATCTGAGGTATAAGATATGGATAATGTGTACAACCCAACACCAAACAATCAATATTGCTCTCCAAAAAAGGCTGTAAATATTTTTGTAGAAGAATGTGCATTTCTTCGGAATACAATTTTCCTTTTTCTATCAATTTTACTAAGCCTTCTCCAACCTGCTCTATAATATTTATTTTCATATCTATATTATTAGATGTTTTTTCAAACAGATAGCTATTTAGAGTTCCTTTTGTAGCGAGAATCCCAATGGTATTGGTTTTGGTTTTAAGCGATGCCGGTTTAATTGCAGGTTCAATGCCTATAAAAGGAATGGGATATTTATCACGTAGAGTTTTTATGGCATTTGTAGTCACGGTGTTGCAGGCAACGACGATAAGTTTACAATTCTGATTCAACAGAAACTCCGTGTTTTTTACGGCAAGCTCAATGATTTTATCTTTTGATTTATCTCCATAAGGAGAATACCTGCTGTCTGCTAAATATATGGTATTTTCATCAGGAAGTAAGCGATTTATTTCTTTCCAAATTGAAGTACCTCCAATACCAGAGTCAAAAATACCGATAGAATGTTTTGCAGATAAATTCATAAACATAGCAAAAATCAAAAATCCTACTTTTGTAAGAGTAGGATTTTTTATAATTTTATAGATTTGGTATTTAGAAACCTAATTTAGCTTTTACAGCGTCATAAATATCAACTCCTTTTTCAAAAACAATTAATCCTTTACCAGCAGATGCGTCCAAAACATAAACAATACCTTTTTCAGCAGCAACGTCTTTAATAGCTTTTTGAACTTTTTCTAAAATTGGCGTTAGCTTTTCTTGATATTTCTTTTGCATTTCTTGTGTTGCAATTTGCTCTGCCTGTATAACTCTGTTTCTGTCTTGTTCAACCTCTGCTGCTCTCTTCTCATTAGTTTCTTTAGTTTGAGATTCGTATTCAGCTTGATATTTTTTCATTTTATCCTGAAGTTTTTTGGCTAATCCTGCAACCTCATCTTTATATGTTTTTTGCATTTTTTCCATTTCTGCCTGCATTTCTTTGGTGGCTGGCATATCTGCTATTAGCTTATCTGTTTCTATATGCCCAATTTTTTGTGCGTTTGTAGTGCTAACTGCACTTAGTGTAAAAATAGCTATTAATAGTAACGCTTTTAAATGTTTCATCTCTCTTGTTTTAATTTAATTATTATTTTATTTTTTCTTTTTCTTGCTTTCTCTTATGGAGTCTTTTTTCCTTTTCAACAACTTTTTTTTATCGTTTATTTTTTTTAACCTAGCCTCTCTTTTTAATTGAATCTCTTTTTTACGAGCTTCTTTTTTCTCTATTGATTGCTTTCTCTTAGCCCCTATTTCTTTTATCTTAGCTTTATTTTCTGCTTTTTTTATTGACGCTTTACCTTCATTTTCTTTTATGGTGTCTTTTCTCTTTTTTAATGGCTCTTTTTTGACTCCTACTTCTTTTAATTTAGCATCTTTTTTTAATTGATTAGCTTTTTTAAGAGTTTCTTTTTTCTCTATTGATTGCTTTCTCTTAGCCTCTCTTTCTTTTATCTTAGCTTTATTTTCTGCTTTTTTTACTAATATCTTTTCCTTATTTTCTTTAGTTTTTCTATCCTTAACGATGCTTGATAAAACGAGTTCGCTAATATCGTACTTTTTATTGGAATACAACATCATTAATTCGCTAGATTTATCAAAAACAAAATCGTACTTTTTTCTTTTTACAATGTCTTGGATTACATTGTAAATCATATCTTGAATTGGCTTTACTAATTGTCTTCTGAATAAAAACAAATTACCCTCCGACCCAAAGTGAAGAGATTCTAATCGCATCAATTCTTCTTCCTCAAGCACTATGTCTTCTTCTCGTTCCTCTATTAAGTCTTTCGTTAAAATAGCCTTTTCGTTTACTAAATCTGCTTTTAAAACTTCAATTTTTCTTTCAAATTTTTTCAAATTAGATTTCCATTCCTCAACCTTGGTGTCCAATGTTTTCTGAGCGTCTATATATTCTGGAACATTCTCTAAAATGTATTCCATATCTATATAGGCTATCGTTTGACCTCTCTGTGCGATGCAAAATTGCACAATAAACAAAAGAGTAATTGTAAATACTACTTTTTTCATTTTTCATTTTGTTTTTTGAATAATCCCAATTTTGATTATAAAATATGGCATAAATAGTGCCAAAAAAATAATTGCTAAATTAAGTGTATTTATTTTAGAACTGTCTTCCTATTATAAAATGCGTTTGCCAACCTGATTTTTCAGCTACTCCGGGAATGTTATTTCCAGGCAAAGGATCGAATCCATGTCCAAAATCTATTCCCAATATACCAAATGCCGGCATAAATATACGTATGCCTACTCCTGCTGACCTCTTCAACCGAAACGGATTAAAGTCATCAAAATTGTCATAAGAATTACCTGCTTCCAGAAATCCTAACGTATAAATTGAAGCTGTTGGTTTATTAGTTATAGAATATCGTAACTCCAACTGAAACTTGTTATAAATAGTTCCTCCATTTATGGAAGATAATCTGTTGTTCTCATATCCTCTTAAACTAATAGTTTCTCTGCCGTCTAATTGATAAGACGCTAGTCCGTCTCCTCCTACAAAAAAATGTTCGAAAGGAACTATTCCTATTTTGCTATTATAACTTCCCAGATAACCTCCTTCTGCGTTGGTCATCAAAACTAATTTGTCTGTAAATGCCGTGTACCACCTTCCTTTGGCACTTATTTTGTAATATTCCATCCACTTATATTTTTCACCAGGAGGGAGACCCGTATAATCTTTATCATTCACCAAAGAATACGGAAAAGTTAATTTTGCACCAATACTAAAATCAGAGCCATAGGTTGGAAATATTGGTCCCGGACCAGAAGAATTTCTACTCAGCGTAATATTATATGACAAATTATTTAAACTTGCGTTATTAAGAATATCAGAGCCAATTCTAAAACCATAATTGCTCAAACTTAAGTTTTGATAACTAATAGTTTGTGATAAAGTAAAGAAATCATCTGGCCATTGCAAACGCTTTCCCAATCCGATTGATGCTCCGAGTATTTTTAAATTCTGATCTTTATTTACAACGCCTGTGGTATAATCATATTGATATTGATTGGAATTGTAAATAGAAAAAGAGAACGACTGCGGTTTCTTGCCTCCCAGCCACGGCTCTGTAAAAGAGAAACTATAAGTGCTGTAAGTTCTACTTGCTTGCAGGCGTAAAGATAATTTCTGTCCATCTCCGGTTGGTAAAGGTTTGTATGCCTCCTCTTTAAATATGTTTCTAACTGAAAAATTATTAAATGACAAACCTAATGTCCCTATAAAAGCACCGCCGCCATAACCACCTTGTAATTCTATTTGACTACTACCTTTTTCTACGACAGTAAAATCTATGTCAGTAGTTTTATTTTGATAATCGGGTTTTACATCCGGACTTACGTTGGGGTCAAAAAAGCCTAATTGACCGACTTCTCTAACCGACCTAATAATTGCTGATTTACTAAATAAATTACCCGGCTTAACGCGAAGTTCTCTGTAAATTATATGGTCATTTGTTCTTTCATTTCCGTTAACAGTTACCTTTCTGATAGTTGCTTGCTCATCTTCTCTAATTCTAATTTCAACAGTAATCGAGTCGTTTTCTACTTTTGTTTCAACAGAATTAACATTTGCAAATAAGTAACCATTATTGTGATATAATGTTTGAATGTCTTGAGAATCTGGCGTTCCATCTCCTTTTACACGCTCTTTTAGAACAGTACCATTGTATGTTTCACCTTTATCTATTTGTATGATTCTTTGCAGATACTCGTTGGTAAAACTCTTATTTCCAACAAATAGAATATCCTTAAAATAATATTGTTTTCCTTCTTCCACTTCCATCTCTAATGAGAGCGTATTATCTTCATTCCAAATTAATTTATCGCTAATAATACGTGCGTCTCTGTAGCCCTTTCTGCTGTATTTTTCTATAATCTTTTCTAAATCCTCTTTGTATTTATCCTGAATGTATTTTGAAGATTTCCAAAACCTACCAAAAAACTTTTGCTTGGTATTACTCATAGCTCCTCTAAGTTTTCCTCCAGAAAAAGCTCTATTGCCTTTAAATGAAATACTTTTGATTTTTATACGCTTCCCTTTGTCTATATAGACAGACATACTAACAGTATTTAAATCCGTAGTGTCTTTTTTTGTGTGTATAGATACTTTGGTTTTTAGAAATCCTTTGTCTGTATATTTTTTCTTAAAATAATTATTAGAAGTAACCAACAAATTATCGGTTACCATAATTCCTTTTTTAAGTTCCGTATCTTTTTGCAATTCTATAGCCTTAGATTTTTTTACACCCGTGATAGTTACATTGCTTAACTGTGGCAATTCATTTACGTCAAATTGCAAGTAAACTGTATTTCCATCAATTTTAGAAAGATAAACATCAACAGTGCTAAACTGTTTTGTCTCATATAATTTTTTGATAGCACTGGTAAGTTTATCTCCGGGTAATTTTATGAGTTGTCCATTCTTTAGTCCCGTAAAAAGAGTAACTGTTTCCTCGCTAAATTTTTTTAATCCCGTAACAGATATACCTCCTAAAATATATTCTTTTCCTCTTTCAAATGAAGTTTGAGTTTTAGAGGTGTCTATAGGTTTCGCTGTTTTAGGAATGCTGTCCTTAGAATTTGAAATATCTGCGTTTCTTGAACCTTTAGTTTCTTGTGAATATGCTTTAAACGTTAAAAAAATAATACTAAAAACTACTACTAATATAAGGTGTTTACTCATTTGTTATTTCAATTTGTTCTCTGGTTTTACCAAAGCGTCGTTCTCTGTTCTGATATTCAATTATTGCGTCAAAAAAATTACTTTTTCTAAAATCTGGCCAAAGTATATCTGTAAAATACAATTCGGCATAAGCCATCTGCCATAACAGAAAATTACTGATGCGTTTCTCTCCGCTTGTGCGAATCATTAAATCAACGTCAGGCAAATTAAATGTATATAAATGATTATTGACAACTTTTTCTTCAATTTCTTCGATTTGAAGCTCGTTATTAACAATTTTTTTAGATATGTCTTTGATAGTGTTAACAATTTCTTCTCTCGAGCCATAACTTAAAGCAAGAGTTAGAGTGATTCCAGTATTTTTCTTTGTAATACTAATCGCATTTTCTAAAACTTTTTGAGCCTTGCTCGGAAGATTATCAATATTTCCTATGGCATTAATTTTTATATTGTTTTTTTGAAAACCAGAAAGCTCCTTTTTTAATGAGGTAACTAAAAGAGTCATCAAAGCATTTACCTCTATTTTAGGACGATTCCAGTTTTCCGTAGAAAAAGCGTATAATGTTATTGCTTTTACTCCAATTTCTGATGCTGCCTCAACAGATTCTCTAACAGATGTCAGTGCGTTTTTATGTCCAAAAATCCTAGTCATACCTTTACTTTTAGCCCATCTACCATTTCCGTCCATAATGACAGCAACGTGTTGTGGTACTTTTTGTAAATTGATATGCAGTTTTTTGCTCATATATTAATTTATTTTGGAAACCAAATTGGTCTTCCTGCATACTTCCCAAAGGTGTAAACAAATAAAAACCCAGTAAACATATACCAGTCATTACCGCTTCCGCTAATGCTGTTTTCAAATTCTTCAAGTTTTTTTATAGCTTCTGTGTATCTCCTGTTTGTATCTACCTTGGTAAGTTTTTCTTTAAGTGTATTATCATCAGTTGAGCTACCGAAAGCAGAATCTAAATCGTCTTTAAAAGTATATCTAAATTTTGTTTCTATTGCAAAAGTAATATTATTCAGCAACTTCATTTTAAAACCTAAACCAAAAGGGACAGCAAAAGCAAATGAACTATCGTCATTGTAATTAAGATTATCCAGTTTTTTACTGTTAGGATATTTTTTGATACTATCAAGTTCTACTTTTTCATAAGTAATTCCTGCCAATTCTAACAAAATATACGGAGTAAAAGTTTTGCGTGATGATGATATGTCATACTCAAAAAAATTATATTCTATTCCTACAGCAAATTCTATTATATTGTTTTCAAATTTATGATTTTGAATTGTATTATTTTCAATTATAAAATTCCTATTTTTTCTAAAAGAATTATTTGCGTCTGCATCATTTGCTTTTATCGGCAAATAACTAAGTCTCCCTCTCAAAGCGATTCTTCTGTTTATATTTCGTTTATATATAATTCCTCCAGCCAATTTATTTGGCGAAATATAATCTGTCTTACCTATATCTCCTACGTAATTTGTGCCTCCGACAAAAATTCCTGCCTCGTGTAGCTGTGCCTGAGAAATACTCATTGAACAGAAAAATATTATCGTAAAAAGTTGTTTTTTCATTTTAAAAATAGCCCGCAAATTTAGTTAATAATTTTGAATTCACAATTAATCTCATTTGTTCGTGATAGATTCAACCCCCAAGTGCAAGTTTTTTATTTTGGTAAATATATTGATAAAAAACTTCTTTAGGAGTTCTAATCCTAATTTTTTTCTTGGTCTATTATTTAGCTTGTTTACTACCTCAAAAAAGGTTTTTGGGGACAGGTTAAATTTACGGGGATAATTATTAGATATTTAATTTAATATTTATGGAAAATCAGCAATCCCTAACTATATTCTTAATCGTTTAGTGCCTGTTTTAAATCATATATAATATCATCAATATACTCTAAACCTACGGAAATTCTAACCAAACCATCTGTAATTCCAACTTCTAATCTGTCTTTTTCTTCCAATTTACTATGAGTTGTAGATGCAGGATGCGTAACGATAGTTCTGGTATCTCCCAAATTTGCGGATAATGAACACATTTTTATAGAATTTAAAAAATTACGTCCAGCCTCTACACCGCCTTTTACCTCAAAAGCCACGATGTTACCGCCTAATTTCATTTGTTTTTTTGCGATTTTATACTGCGGATGCGACTTTAAAAACGGATATTTTACCATATTTACTTTCGGATGATTTTCCAAAAATTCGGCAACTTTTAATGCGTTTTCGCAATGTTTTTTAACTCTTACAACCAGTGTTTCCAAACTTTTGGATAACACCCAAGCGTTAAATGGCGACATTGAAGGTCCTGTATTTCTTGAAAATAAATAAATCTCTCTGATTAAATCTGCTTTTCCAACTACAACTCCGCCCAAAACTCTTCCCTGTCCGTCAATTAATTTTGTCGCAGAATGAATTATTAAATCTGTACCAAACTTGATAGGGTTTTGCAAATACGGAGTTGCAAAGCAATTATCTATAACCAATAATAAATTGTGTTTTTTTACAATATTTCCCAACAATTCTAAATCTAAAATATCAACTGCTGGATTTGTTGGAGTTTCGGCATATAAAATCTTGGTGTTTGGCTGAATTAAACTCTCTATTTTTTCTACCTCATTTACATTAAAATAGCTCGTTTTGATATTCCATTTTGGCAGATATTTGGTAAACAATGTATGCGTTGAACCGAACACCGAACTACAAGAAACGATATGGTCTCCAGCATTTAACAAAGCCCCGAAAGTTGAAAATACAGCTGCCATTCCTGTAGCAAAAGCGTAGCCCGATTCGGCACCTTCCATCTCAACAATTTTGTTTACAAATTCTGTCGTATTTGGGTTTGAAAATCTGCTGTAAAGATTTTTCTCTTTTTCTTCCGCAAAAGACGCTCGCATATCTTCGGCATCGTCAAAAATAAAACTCGATGTCAAAAACAATGGTGTAGAATGTTCCGAATATTGCGAACGTTCATTTTGATTTATAATAGCCCGTGTTTCAAAGTGTTTACTCATATATATTTTTTAATTATTATTTTTTGCCAACCTCAAAACATCTCCAAAAACGCCTCTCGCGGTAACCTTTGCTCCTGCTCCTGCTCCCTGAATTACAATTGGTTGCTGTCCGTAAGATTCTGTATAAATCTCAAAAATTGTATCCGATTCTTTTAATGAACCCAATGATGAATTCGCCGGAACGGATACCAATTTTACGTGTAAATTCCCTTTAGATTTGAATAAATCACCCGATAAATCACCGATATATCGCAATACATAACTTTCTTTTTGCTCATCTTTTATTTTTTGAAAATGCTCGTTTAATTTATCTAAATCTTTTAAAAAATCTTTAGAAGAAATCTCTCTAAAACTTTTTGGAATTAAATTTTCTATTTGAATATCTTCAAATTCATTTTTTAAATCCAATTCACGAGCCAAAATTAATAATTTTCTGGCAACATCATTTCCACGTAAATCCTCTCTCGGGTCCGGCTCGGTAAATCCTTTGTCAATCGCCTCTTGTAATACGGCTGAAAACAGAACTTTATCCGCAGAAAAACGATTGAACAAAAAACTCAACGAACCTGAAAACACACCTCTTATTCTAGTGATATTTTCGCCCGATTCGTGCAATAATTTAATCGTATCAATCAATGGTAATCCCGCTCCAACATTGGTCTCATACAAATATGATTTGTTGTTGGTCGCTAATTTTTCTCTTAACTCTTTATAAAAAGAATGCGAAATTGTGTTAGCTATTTTGTTAGATGAAACCAAATCAAAACCAGCTTCAATTAACGGAATATAGTTTTTTACAAAATCCTGATTTGCGGTATTATCAACTGCAATTAAATTTTCTAAATGATGCGTTTTTGCAAAATCAATAATCTCTTTTATAGATGAGTTTTTAATCCCAATTTCTTCTAAATTAGCTTCCCAATTTGTGTCAACTCTATTTTTATCTAACAGGATTTTTTTAGAATTTGCAACGGCAAAAACATTTAATTGAACTTTTCTTCGCTCTAAAACGGATGCCGTATTCTCTATAATCTGATTGATAAATGTTCTTCCGACAAGACCCTTTCCAAAAACGGCAATATTTATCTTTTTGGCAATTCCAAAAACTTGCCCGTGAATAACATTTACCGCCTTGTGTAATTTGTCTTTTTTCACAACCAAACTCACATTTTTTCCAGTAATTGTATTGTTAAACAGCAACGGAACTATTTGATTTTTAATCAGAGCGTTGTACGGATGATGAAATTCGCTCAAATCCTGACCGATAATTGAAATCACAGAAATATCACTTATAATAGAAATTTGAGTTACGTCTTTGGTATAAAAATCTATTTCAAACTCTTTTTCTAGTGCTGCAACGGCTTCAGTAGCTTTATTTTTGTCAATAATTAAGCCAATTCCTCTTTCTGATGAGCCTTGCGAAATGATACTCACGCTAATATTATTCGTGCTTAACGCCTTAAAAATTCGTGCGTCAACTCCAACTTTTCCGAGCAAACCTCTTCCTTCAAAATTTATTAAAGCTACGTTTTCAATAACTGAAATAGATTTAATTCCTTTCAAATTAGTTTTGGAAGTGATTAAAGTCCCTTCATCTTCTAAGTTAAAAGTATTTAAAATCCTAAGATTTATGTTCTTTTCTAATAAAGGTACAATCGTTTTTGCGTGCAAAATATTGGCTCCAAAATTGGCTAATTCATTTGCTTCATTAAACGATAATTCTTTTATTTTTCTTGCGTCCGAAACCAAATCTGGGTTTGCAGTATAAATTCCATTTACGTGCGTATAGTTTTGTAACTCTTCGGCATCCAAATAGTTAGCCAATAATGATGCGGTGTAATTACTTCCGTTTCTGCCCAATGTTGTGGTTTCATTTTTTAAATTTGAAGCGATAAATCCGGTTACAATATTTACAGTATTATCATTATATTTTCTAAAATGTTTTGTTACATTTTCCTGAGAAATATTTACAATAGGTTGTGCGTTCCCAAAATTTTCGTCGGTTTTTAACAACTGTCTTGCATCCGTTGGGTTGGCGTTTATATTGCGTTCATTCAGTAGATTAGCGACCAATTTTGCCGACAATAATTCTCCTTGTGCTAGGACTTCGTCTTTTACTTTTTGGCTGTAATCTTTCAATAAACTAACTCCTTTAAAAAGTTCATCTAATTTTAAAAATTCCTCTGTAAAATCAACTGTATCAGAGGCTTCTTTTTGATAGTTTTTAAAATCTTCAAAAAGCTCTTGATAATTTTCATTATTTGCCGATTTGCACAAAATTTCTTCTAATTTATCGGTAGTATTTCCTCTGGCAGAAACTACAACTGCAATATTTTCTCCGTCTTTAACCTTATTTTCTATTATAGAAATCACGTCGTTCAATCCTTTGTTAGACAAAGACTTACCTCCAAATTTCAATACTTTCATTCTTTTGTTTTTAGCACCTTTATTAAAAATAGGCGTTATAATTTTTTCTAATTGTTTGTATTCTATCAAAAAAGCGTCGTGTCCGTGCACCGAATCAATCTCGTTATACGTTACATTAGATTTTGTCGCTGCCAACTGTCGGTGCGTTTCCCGATTTTCTTCTGCTGTAAAAAACAAATCAGAATTGACACCAATAATGTGAATATCTGCACGAATTCTGTCTAAAATATCGATACTTTCTTCGTCTCCTTTTGTTACGTCAATAGTTCTTAACAGATGATTCATCAATTTATAAGATGAAAGCTGATAGCGTTCTTGCAATTTTTTACCGTGATGCAATAACCAACTTTCTACATTAAAAATTTTAAGTTTCTCATTTTTTGACCGTTGAAAACGTTTTTTAAACGATTCTGGAGTGCGATAACACAGCATAGCGTGCATACGAGCATCGTGAACAGGATTGCTGGAATTTATTAAAAATTGCTCTTGAATTTGACAGTTCGCAATCAGCCAATCTGTTGATTTCCAGTCGGTAGCCACAGGGATTAAATGTAGTGTGATTGTAGGTTTTAGCACAGTCATTTCCCACGCAATTCCACCACCTAGAGAGCCTCCAATCAATGCGAAAAGCTGGTTAATTTTCAACCTTTCTAATCCGATTAGAAATATATTAGCAATATCGCGGGCAATAAAACTTTTGTAATCGTCAATCAGAAATTCGTCAAAACCATTCCCTGGTATATTAAACGATAAAATTGTGTATAAGTCTGTGTTAATCGCTTTGTTTTTGCCTACTAATTCTGTCCACCAACCATCTTTTCCTGCAACGTTGCTATTCCCTGTCAATGCGTGATTAATCAGCACAACGGGGGCAGTACCCAATTTCTTCCCAAACAGTTGATAACTCAACTTAATGCTCTGAAATTTAGTGCCATTTTCCGTAGTGAAACTATTAATATTTATATGTGATAATTTGTCTTTCAAAATCAATATTATTTTTTCGGTTAGACAAAAGTCAAAATACGTTAAGATTTGATGTCTATTATCAAAAAAATGTTATAAAGAAACGAGATTATGAAAAATAATTTCGTTGGGTTATCTATCTTTTTACTACCAAAATGAGGTAATTGTCAAAGTAGAATTTAGCACCTTCTCTGTGTAGAACAAAGGGTTGCTAAGGTTTCACAGGGTCTAATCCCTCCGCCTTTCCTGATAACATTGTAATACCAATTATGAATTGAAAATTGTCAAATAGTGTAATTTATAATTATTAAAACATTAAACATTAATTCAATTTATTATGCACCATTTTATAATCAAATTTAATACTTTGCAAACTTATGTTGGTATAAATTAAGTTTTTTGAACTTTATATTTGCAAATATTCAGTTAGAAAAAGTTAATATCCAAATTTTTTAGTATAAACTTTTTTAATTTTATGGTTCTACGCGGATATAATATCAAATAAAAGAGCAAAAAGGACAGGTATGAAAGCCTAATTGGTATTATAAGCCTCTTCCAATGCTTTCATTTCAAATCTTTTTATATTAGGAGTACTGTGTTCTTTTTTAATTATATCAAATAGTTTTTTAATGATTTCTGGATAATCTGCTGCAACATTGGTTTTTTCAGTGAGGTCATTTTGTAGATTATACAGTTCAATACTTTTATTTCCTTTTTTAATATCTTTCCAAATAATTTTCCATTTTCCCATTCTTACAGCTACCTGACCGCTATATTGTGGATATTCCCAATACAAATATTGATGATTTTTTTGTCCTTCTTCTTCTACCAAAATTTTGTAAAAACTAATCCCATCTGTATTTGGACTATCCTCATTTACTACTTCACTTATGGTTGGCATAACGTCATAAAAAGCAGAAATATGGTCTGTTTTAGTACCTGCTTTTATTTTTGCTGGCCACGAAACTATCATAGGAACTCTTATACCTCCTTCGTATAAAAATCCTTTGCCTCTGCCGTATTCACTTCTGAATGGCTGTGCACTATCAAACCAAGGAGAATCTGCTCCTCCTAAATTATAAGTGGGTCCGTTGTCTGAAGTAAACACAATCAAAGTGTTCTCATACAGGCTTTCTTCTTTTAAATATTTGATGAGTTTTCCTATATTTTCATCTAAATAAGAAATCATTCCTGCATAAGTGGCATGTGGGTATCTTACAGGAAAATAAGAACCTTTTTTTTCTTCTCGAAAAAAGAATGGTTTTTCGTCTCCAAATTTCTTTACGTAGTAATCAACCCAATTTTTAGGAGCTTGTAATGGTAAATGTGGTATAGGGCTTGCCCAATACAAAAAAAAAGGAGTTGCTTTATTTTCTTTTACGAATTCCATCAATTTTTCAAAAGCAATCGTAGAAGAATAAACGGGCTGGTTGTATTTTTCGTATGTTTTTAAAGCCATAGGATTTTCATTTTTCCCTATTCCAGTTGAAGGTGCTATAGTATCATTTTTTAAGTGGTATCTAATTTCATTTTCATACAGATGTACGGGATTGTAGGTATGTGCCTGCCGTTGACAATTATATCCAAAAAAGTAATCAAAACCCACTTTATTCGGTGTCGATTTGCTTCCCGGAGCTCCTAAGCCCCATTTTCCAATGACTCCCGTTTTGTATCCAGATTTTTTTAACATAGAGGCTATAGTTGGTGTGCCAGAAGGAAATGGTCTTTGTCCTTCTAAAGTTGAATCTTTTATAACGGCTTTATAGCTCCAAACATTTCCTCTTTCTCTCCATTCATCATTCCCTCGTATAAAAGAATGTCCAAGGTGTTTTCCCGTCATTAATACAGCCCTTGAAGGAGCACAAACGGGTGCACCAGAATAATGCTGGGTAAACAACATTCCTTCTCTAGCCAAAGCATCAATATTTGGTGTTTCTATTTTTGTCTGACCGTAAGCTCCCACATCACCATATCCCAAGTCATCTGCCAAAATATAAATGATATTTGGTTTTGTACGCTCTTTTTTGCTATTGCTCTTTTTAGTTTCACAAGAAACTAATATTGATAAAATCAATAAATAATAAATTTTGTTGTTTGTTTTCATTTTCTTGTTGATTTTGAGTAATATCTAATATTTGACCGTAATTTTGAATTACGATTTACGATTTTTGATTTACGACTACATGATTGAACAATTCAGCATTTATTTATGCCACATTTAATAATACAACTCGTCCGTTTGTAAATTTAAAAATCGTTGTGTTGCTAAAAATGTACTTAACCAAGTAATAACAACTGCTACAACAATTACGCCGCCAAACAAAAAGCCTAACAATGAGTAATCTTTTGATAATTGCAATACCACTATGTGCTTATTTAGATAATAAATTACTGTGGATAGACCAATTAATGCGATAACAGAGGCTATCAGTCCTAATTTAATTCCTTGCCAAATAAAGGGTTTTCTGATAAATCTTTTTGTGGCTCCAACCATTTGCATCGTTTTTATATTAAATCGTTTTGAATACACAGATAACCGAATAGAGTTGTTTATCAAAACAATAGCAATCAGTCCGAAAAAGGAGCTAATTATTAATAACCAAAAGCCGACACGTCGAGTGTTTTTGGTTAAGAATTTAATCAATGGTTTGTCATATAAAACTTCTGAAACAAAGGCATTTTTTTGAAATTTATGCTCTATTTCTTTCATTTTTTCTGGAGTTACGTATTCTGCTTTTAGATAAATATCTATTCCGTTTTTTAGAGGGTTTGTCCCCAGAAATTTTAAAAAATCTTCTCCTAAATCTTCACTGTGCGTTTTGGCAGCTTCCTCTTTTGAGATGTAGTAAATCTTATTTGTAAATTTCTCTTTTAGCAAAGATTCTTTCAAAATTTTTATATTCTTTTTTGTTATATTGTCTTTTAAGAAAAGAGTCATTGCCGATTTTTCTTTAAAATGATTAGCAATACTTGTAGATTTTAACAAAATTAATCCTAAAACTCCAAGCATAAATAATACCAAAGCGATACTAATTATCACAGAAAAATAAGATGATTGCAATCTTCGTTCTTGATATTTATCAAAAGATTTAGACATAAATAGAGCTTAATAATAGCCCGCAAGGTACAAAATTGGTATATTCTACGGTAGCTTTTATTCTTTTATATCTCTAAAATTTAATCTACCAAACTTAGGGTGTTTTAAAATATTTGTTTATCACTGTGTTATTTATTACCTTTGCACTGTGTTATTTTTCTATAAGTAGAGATGTTAGATTTTTCAGAATTTTCAGGTTTTTTATTGTTTATGTTTGTTTTAACAACTGGTTTTTGGCTGTTGATTTTTTTATTAGCTTTTGTTGTTCCTTACTGGATTGGAGGGGTGATTTTAGAAAATATAAAACTGAAGCTAAAAGCAAGAAAAACGTCAGATAAAAGTTAGTTTTATAATACTAAACAGCTAATATTTTAACGCTACCCAATTATTCTTTTCAATGGTTTTTTTTAATAATAAACCATATTTAGAGACTTCCGCATCAATAATTGAAATGTTTTCTTTATAAAATCCACTTAATAATAAATCTCCGTTTTTTAGCAAGCAATATTGACTATAAAAGGCAAATAACCTCCATAATGAGTTAATTTTTCACGCCATTTACCCAGCCTCAGCGATGTTCACCGCTCCTTCAAACTTTAAAAAAACCCCTTTCCTTTGAAGTTTTCAGAAAGTTCAAAACTCTTACGATACCAACAGATTCCTTGCCATTGGTCATTTACTATTTTGGGTTCTAATTCGGGTGTATGGGGTAATTGAACAGATTTCCATGTCTTTATATCCAGTTCTTTTGAAAAAAAATGAGTATCCGTAGCGTTGTCTTCTACTAAATTAAAATACCATTGTTTATTAAAATTTTGTTTTTTTTATGTACGTGTTTGTTTTTTCATCACATCCCATAAAAAATATGAAACATAAGAAACCTATGGATTGTTTAAGAGTTTTCATTTAGTATTGTGTAACGAAGCATTGTAAAATTTCATTCCTAAATTTGCTTTCTTATCAAAATCAAACAAGATTGCATTTTCCCAATGTGAGCCACAATTGGTAGAAACCCAAGCAGGTTCCCAATAAATAAGTCCTTTTCCTCCTGATTTTTTTATAACTTCTTTTAACTTATTCAGATAATTTAACTGACCTCTAGGACTTATAGCAATATTGAAGTTGAGTCAAAAAATTAACAACCAAATTTATTTATAATAATTTTAAATTAAATTTAGAAATAGGAAGGAAATTAAAAGTTGTTAGAAACTGAATACTGACCACTGAAAACCATCTTTTTCATTTTTTATCAGGTTCTTTAAAGGCAATTTCAGAATTGTAAATTTCTTTTATCAAGTTTTCAATAGCGTTCATAAATTCAGTTATTTTTTTTTGAGTAATTAGGTTGTCTTTATCATCTCTTTTGTCAGAAAAATTTAACTGTAAAAAACCACTTCTCAAATTTTTAAAAGAAATAATTCCAGCTTCTGTGGGACTTGTTGATAGATTATTTTTCGCATATAGAAAGGCATAGAGCATAATTTGTATAACTTTGCTGTATTTATAGCCTTCGCTAATTTTAGAAAAATCACTTATTTTCAATTCATTTATTTTTACCAATCCGGTTTTATAATCAATAATTCTGGTTACCCCATTTAACTCATCAATTCTATCTACAGTTCCCTTTATTTTTATTAGAAAATCTAATCCCTTAATTTTAATAGTGGCTTCTAATTTTTGCTCGGTAGAGATAATTTTCAGTTTGTTAAATCCGCCTAATAGTATTTTTTCCTGATAAAGAAAACGTTTTACAAAATTATTGGAAACTTCAAAAATTAGCCTGTTTTTTCCTGTAAAAAAATCGTTATTATTAAAATGCTTCTTAAAATATATTTTAACTAAATCTTTATATTTTATTTCCATTTTATTTACTTCTTTTACAGTGATAAAAGAACCCTCAAATGGCTTGTACAAAGCATCTAAAGTGTCGTGTACAATTGTCCCCATTGTGTTAGCAGCAACCGTTTCTTCTACTTCCTTATATTCATAAATCCCTAGAATTTCCTGTTTGTAAAAATCAATTGGATTGTATAAATAACTGGTCAATGCGGAAGGAGAAATCCCTTTTTCAGCCAAATTTTTTAATTTTATCAATACAGCATCTGATTTTTTAATCTCTTTAAGTTCAGCTTTTTCTGTTTTTACTTTTGGACTTATCTGGATTTCAGAAACTGCTTCTTTTTCGGCTAATAATTGTGTGACAAATCTACTTTTTTCTCCTCCGCCATACACGTCGTTTTCTGTATTGTACAACAAAAATATTTTTTTTGCCCGCTGCATTAATCTATAAAAATGATACGAAAAAACAGCATCTTTTTCCCTGTAAGTTGGCAAGCCAAATTCTAATTTAACATCAAAAGGAATGAATGAAGATTGAGAGCTACTAGAGGGAATTACTCCTTCGTTTGCCGAAGTTATAATTACATTTTCAAAATCTAAAACACGTGTTTCTAACATTCCCATTAGTTGTAATCCTTTTAGCGGTTCTCCCTGAAAAAACATACTTTCTGATGCGAGTAGTTGATTAAAAAATCGGTGAAGTGTTTTTAAATTTTGCAAATAATTAAATTCAGATTGTAAGTTTCGGAGCTGTGTAAATACAGTGAAAAATCTAAATAAATATTCTTTATCCAGAGGATTTACTCTTCCTTTTAAAAGGGAAATTAAATTTAGTATTCTGTCGATAAATTCTGATGTTTCGCTAAAAGGATTAAAAATAGACAAAACAGTTTCTTTTACAGCAGATTCTAACGGCTCTAAAAAGGATTTTAATTGATTAAACCTGATAAAAGAATCATTGTTTTGAGCAATTTTAACAGAAATGACGCTAAATAAATCGTTATTTTCTGAGCGTAAAAGTTGATGTACAACAGAATTATTTAGAAACCAAATTATATCTTTGTAATAAAATTCTTTCAACTCTTTTTTTTGTAACTTTTCCTGTGTTATAAATAACTGAAAAATTGAAGAAAACAAAGCTGTTATCGGTATATTTTTTAGCGGATATCCCATAGTTATATTAATTTCTTTCACTTTCTCCGGAAAAGAATTTAATGTAATTGGCAGCAAAGATTCATCTGCCAAAACCAAGGCGGTATTGCTAAAATCTGAAAAATTTTCTAAAATCTCTCCAACATATTTTATCTGTGTAATATTTTTAGAAGCTCCTATTATTTCAATACTTTTTGATTCAGAGAAACAATTAGTTACTGTTTTTAACGGATGTTTCTCGTAGTATTTCCATTTTGATTTGTATTTTCTGATAAAATTTCCCGCCAAATGATTGTTATCTAAGAAATAAGCGTCAATATCCCAATAAACTTCTGTTTTTCCAGCAGTCAACATTTTTTGAAAGATAAATTCTTCCGCTTTATTTAAAGCATTAAACCCCATAAAAATAAAATTTTTATGACTATTTTTAATACAAAATTCTTCAATTTTTTTAGTAGCTTCTCTGTACATTAACCCTTGATAGCCGATATTTTTTTGCGATAAATACTCATAAAACTTTGTATAATATTCTCCAAGTTTTTTAATAAAAGAAAAATGAGTTTTCATCAACTCAGTTTCTTCGATAGGCTTTTTTACAGACCATTCTTTAAGTCGCTGAATATCTTTTAAATAGATGAAAATTTCTTTGGAATTAATTAAATGTTGGTCTATCTCATTAAAATCCTGAATTACGGTATAAGCCCATAAAGAAAAGGAGTCAAATTCTTCTGGGCTTGTTTCTTGCTTTTTATAAACAGTATAAAAATGAAACAATAACTGAATAGAATCTATCTTATAAATACCAGAAATCTGCTGAATAAAACCTTCTATATATATTATTTCTGGTAAAAACCCTGAGGTTAGTTTCTTCTGAAAAGCTTGTTTAACAAACACTCCAGCTCTTTGAGACGGTAAAATAAAAACAGTGTTTTCAAATGATTTTTGGGTTTTTAGAACATCGTCTAAAGTATCAGATATAAAAGATTTCATTGTTCAAGTTAAAAGTTAATTTACAAAAGTAAGTTAAAAGTTAAAAACTAAAAATTGGAAGCTGGACAACAGACCACTGACGAGTTTTGACTTACTTTTGTGAATTGTGAATAAAATAAATTGTAATTTTCTTTTATTCTTTACTATAATTTATATCTTTGTTACGTGATTTTGACAAACTATATTAACGACCTATTATACAGATACGATTGCGTAATTATTCCTGATTTTGGAGGATTTGTAACCAACACTATTTCAGCGGAAGTGAATCGTTTCTCATATACTTTTTATCCACCTACAAAACAGATTATTTTCAATTCGCATCTAAAAAATAATGATGGTTTATTAGCAAATTATATTGCTAATTCAGAAAATATTTCTTTTGAAGAAGCTACAGATAATATTTCTACAGTAGTAAAAAACTGGAAACAACAGATAGAAACCGAATCTTTAGTAATTGGAAAAATTGGTAGTTTATCTTTGAACAAGCATCAAAAATTGACTTTTGAGCCTAACAAAAACACTAATTACTTAATAGAATCTTTTGGATTAAAACCTTTTAGTTCTCCTGAAATAAAACGCATAGAGCAAAAAAAGCAGGTTCACAATTTAAGTCCAGTAGCATCTGGTGGTAAAAAAGAATTTTCTTTTGTTAAATACGCAGCCGTTATAGCCGTATTTTTGACGCTTGGCGGCGTTTTGTGGAATAATTATAATCAGCAGCAACAGAGAGAAATAGTTGTAGAGCAACAAAAAGTTATTGAGCAAAAAATACAATCTGCAACTTTTGTTATAGACAATCCTCTTCCTACTATTGAGTTAAATTTAACCAAAGAAAGAACTAAAAATTTCCATATTATAGTTGGTTCCTTTCAATTTCCAAAAAATGCACAAAAAAAGCTACTTCAGCTGAAATCTAAAGGATTTGATTCTAAGATACTGGGCAAAAATAAATGGGGATTAACACAAGTTTCATCTCATAGTTTTTATACGAGAAGAGAAGCTATCAAAGTCTTAAAAAAGATTAGACGCGAATATTCTGAAGACGCTTGGTTGTTAATTAAAAGCCCAAATTAGTTTATGCCTACTTTTGAAATCTTAGTAAGTTTTGCTTTTATATAGCAAATATAACAAGAAAAGATAGAGTTTAACATAAAAACAACTCTTAAAACCTTTTTTCTTCTATAATTTCGCTCTCTGTCTATACAATTCGGATTATGAAGAAACAATTCCTATACCCAATCCTGTTTATTTTGTTTATTACTGTTTTTATCAGTTGTAATATATCAAAAGAAGAAAATCAAAAGAAGAAAACCAAAAGTTAAAAAACCAGGGTAAACTTACTATCATTAAGGTGAAAGCTCTTTGCAACATCAGAAAAGAGGAATGAAATCTGATTTAATATGAGATAGCAATGTCAGGGTAACCCCTCAAATACCTTTTAATCCCAATTCCTTTAAAAACGCATTATGTTTTTTAGCACTTTCAATTGCTTTTTTTTCTATTTCAACCAATTCTTTATTCACTTCTTCTAGGTCAATACGAGGCTCAGGTTTAGCAGTACTTACATATAGAGAAATATTCAAGTTAAAATTATTTTCCTCAATTTCCTTCATTTGAACTTTGCGAGCGTACCTTTCCTCTTCTTTTCTGAATTTATAAGTATTTACAATTTTATTAATATCTATTTCATGAAGATGGTTTTGGCGTTTATCTTTTTGAAAGTGTTCACTAGCATTAATAAAAAGTACATCATCTTCTTTTTTACATTTCTTTAGAACCAATATACATACAGGAATACCTGTTGAAAAAAATAACTTAGATGGTAAGCCTATTACTGTATCAATATTACTATCTTTTAATAGCTTTTCTCTTATACGTTGTTCTGCTCCTCCTCTAAATAAAACACCGTGAGGTAAAATAATTGCCATTGTTCCTTCATCGCTCAAAAAATGAAAACCATGTAATAAAAACGCAAAATCAGCAGCAGATTTTGGAGCTAAACCGTAATTTTTAAAACGAAAATCTTCTCCCATTACCTCCGAAGCTGTCCAACGTAGGCTAAAAGGTGGATTTGCCACAACTGCATCAAATTCGAGCTTCTTGGCAGGGTTCATTTCATTAAGTATATCCCAATCATTAAGCAAAGAATCTCCGTGATAAACCTCAAACTCCGAATCTTTAACACTATGCAAAAGCATATTCATTCGTGCTAAGTTGTAGGTAGTTATATTCTTCTCTTGACCGTAAATTATACCAACACCATCTTTACCTAGTTTTTTTCGAACATTCAAAAGCAATGAACCTGAACCACAAGCAAAATCAAATACTTTGTTTAATTTTTTCTTTTTACCTGCTCTTGGGTTTTGACTATCTAAAGCCACAATTTCTGATAGTATAGTAGAAAGTTGTTGTGGTGTGTAAAATTCTCCCGCTTTCTTGCCAGAACCAGCTGCAAATTGTTCGATTAAATATTCATAAGCATCACCAAGCATATCGCTATCATTAGAAAAATTGGCAATACCTTCGGCTATTTTTGTGATGATTTTACACAACTTTTTATTACGATCCTCATAGAGTTTACCTAATTTTTCTGAATCTAGGTTGATTTCAGAAAACAGTCCTTTAAAAGTACTTTCGAAAGATTCATTTTCTATATACTTAAAGCCTTTTTGTAGCGTATTCAATAACTCTCCATCTTGTGTTCTAGCTAGTTCTGAAATACTGCTCCATAGATATTTTGGTTTTACAACATAGTGCACTTTTCTACGCATTTGCTTTTCAAAGTCTTCAATATCTGTTGCGTTTTCTTTATACCAAACAGATAAAGGTGTTTGGTTGTCATCTTCTTTTAACCTTGGATAATTAGAACCCAATTCTTTTTTTACGGAATTTTCATAATTATCCGATAAATAGCGTAAAAATAGAAACGAAAGCATATAATCACGAAAATCATCCGCATTCATTGCTCCTCTTAACTCGTTTGCGATACTCCAAAGTGCCTTACCTAATTGTTCTTGTTTTTGTTTTGCTGTCATTATTTTTGCCTATTAATTGTCTTGAACCTTGATTTATTTCATTATTGTGATTACTTGAATCTTGCAATTATGATTTAAGATTAGTATTATGATGCACTCTTTTATTGAATTTTAATTTTATACGATCTTCTAATCATGCCAATCCAATTAATCCTTTTTTAATCATGGTTCAGACATCATGGTTCAGACAATGGAAACAACTGCTGCATCAGCCCTTTTTTATGGGTCTTGAGGTGCACCAGTTTTTGCGTCTGCGCGGTGGTGAGATCGTCAAGGGACGACAGGCAATCGGCGATTTTTTGTTGTTCTGGGAGGATGGGAAATGGTATTGTGATTTTTGCCATCACACCATTCATTAGCTTTGGATTGCCGACATATGAGACATGTTTTTTAGTAACAGAATTTAGTAGCTCCGCTACAAAGGTATTTGCGTATCCATCTGGGTTAAGCAAAACGCCACACACATTTGTACAAAAGAACTTACCCTTCCGAAAATTTACATCGCCAGCGTTCGCACCATCTGTTGTCCAAGTAATTGCATTTTCATAAAGATATTCAGAGTAGTAACCAGATAAGCCATTGTTTTTTGTTTGCGACGAATAAACAGGAAATGGCGAGGTTTCACACTCACGTTCTTTCACCAGCATCATAGAAAGAACATCGCCGCGCGTAACCCGAAAAAGTTCTCCAACTTCCCTCTCCTCCCAATCCCCCGCATCGCGAAACTCGGGAAATCGTAGTCTGGGCACTGTTTCACCTTCGGCGGGGAAGAGTTGTTGCATCAGCCCTTTTTTATGGGTCTTGAGGTGCGCCAGCTTTTGCGTCTGTGCGGTGATCAGTTCGTCAAGGGAAGACAGGCAATCGGCAATCTTTTGTTGTTCTTTTTCATCAGGCGACACTGGAACAGGAATTATTTTTAGCATCCCCAATGTTAGTTTGGGGGGTGCCGCTCCCGTAATAAATGGGCCAATGTCAATCATAGAAAGATAGTTTTCCAAAAGAGTATCGATAACTTCCTTTGATCTTAAGACATGAGCATGATTATTAACCCAGTATTTTCCTTCGACAACAAAAGCAGTGTTTTCGAACGCTCCCCATTTTGCCCCGTCCTCTCCGACTAACAAAAGCCGTTCATCAAAAATATATTCATTTACATAGTCAACAATCCCGCTTGCCCCATAATAGGGATAGCTGCCCTTAACTCTATCGCTGCCAGTAATTGGTTGCCGTCGGTTGTTTAGAACATCGCAAACCTCCCCCAGCCTTTTCTCCTCCCAATCCCCCACCCCCTGAAACTCGGGAAAACGCAATTCAGGAATTATTTTTTTCTTTATTCATAAGCGTTTAGTCCTGCTATTTCACGTCCTTGAGCTAGTTTATCTAATAATGGCACTAAGTCTTTCATTAACGCTAGTTCTTTTACTATACGGTCTTTCCAGCCTAATTCTAAAGGTGCTAATAAATCCGTTAGTTTTTCGCCATCAAAAATCATACGGTTCATAATTTTGTCCACAAAGGCTTGCAGGGCGGCACTGTCCAGTCCGTGGTTTCTAGCTATTCTGAGCTATTCTGAGCAATTCATTAGCAGATTTTTCTGTTTTAAATTTTTGGTAACCTGTACGTATGTCGTTTTCGTCTAAAGCAACCCCTACTTCTAAAGTGTTTATATAAGCAATAATATCTTCACGCTCGTCCATCAGGTTGGCACTAGAGCTTAATAGATTTATTAATTGCGCTCGTGTCATTTTATGCTTAGAGGGTTTGCCTTGCGTGTACTTCGCAATTAATCCAATAATATAATCGTAGTCTATTATCGCAGAAGAAAACAGTACAAATTCAAAATCTAATTGTTGTACTTCTGCGGGTGTGTTATTTCCTTTTTTATCCTGTTGGGCTTTCAGACGTTTGGCTGTATCTATATACACGCTTCTAAAAGAACGCAAACTATTCTCAGAAAGTAATTGCTCAATAGTTTCGTTTTGTTTTTCTTTTAAGTCGGTATATTGGTCTAATTGGGTTTTTATTCGTTGTACTTCTTTAAAACTATTGATAAACTCAGCACGAGCTTCATCACCTTGAAGATTGTTTACTTCTTTAGGCACGCATTCTAACCCTTGCGATTCCATAAACTCACTAAGATTGGCAACTGCTTCTTTATAGTTCCCAATTACTTTAGGGGCAGCATCTACCAACCAAATTTCTTTAGGATTATTTACTTTTGTACCAGAAAACAAAGCAATGGCTTGATTTACCAAATCTTCTTGTTGTCGGAAATCTAAAATATTCCCATAGGGCTTGGTGTCGTTCAAAACACGGTTGGTACGAGAAAACGCTTGAATTAAACTGTGATATTTCAAATTCTTATCTACATACAAGGTATTCAAATATTTGGAATCAAATCCTGTAAGTAGCATATCTACTACAATCATTACATCTATTTTGTTTTTATGTGGATAATCTGTATTTGAATTTTTTTGGTATTTCATTCGCTGCTGTACATCTTGATAATATAAATCAAAATCGTTTATCCTGTGGTTTGTACTGTATTGTTTATTGTAGTCGGCAATAATCTCAATTAAAGCCTCTTTCTTTTTGTTAGGTTCTATTTTATTATCGGCTTTTTCTTGTGGTAAGTCTTCCTGAAATTGTTTGATGTCTTTATTACCTTCTGCTGGCGGAGAGAAAACACAAGCAACATTTAATGGTTGATAGCTGTCGTCTTCTATCTTTTTATTTTCTTGTAATTTTTTAAATAGTTCATAATATCTGATAGCATCATTAATAGAAGCAGTTGCCAATACGGCATTAAAACGCTTTGAGTGTGTAGCAGTATTATGTTTATTTATAATTGCATTTGCTACAGCCAACTTATGTGTATCATCGCCTATTGTTATCTTGCTATCAAGCTTAAAGTAGTCGATATGAAAACGCAATACATTTCGGTCTTCTATTGCATGAGTAATTGTGTACGAATGCAGTTCTTTTTGAAAAACGTCTTCAGTAGTTTTGTAAGATGCTTGTTCTCCTTCAATAGTTTTATAAGTAGCATTATCTTCAAAAATGGGCGTACCTGTAAAGCCAAAAAGCTGTGCTTTTGGGAAGAATTCTTTAATTGCTTTGTGATTTTCTCCAAACTGTGAACGGTGGCATTCGTCAAAAATAAATACTACACGCTTATTGCTTAAAGGTTGTAGCTGTTCTTTGTAGTTCTTTTTATTGTTAGAATCGAGTGCTAAACCTAATTTTTGGATAGTAGTAACAATTACTTTGTCAGCATAGTCAGTAGAAAGCATTCGTCTTACCAATGTTTCGGTATTTGTATTTTCTTCTACACTACCTTCTTGGAATTTATTAAACTCTTCTCTTGTTTGACGGTCAAGGTCTTTTCTATCAACAACAAATAAACATTTTTCAATATCAGGATTGTCTTTTAAAAGTGTTGATGCTTTAAAAGATGTTAGTGTTTTACCACTTCCTGTAGTGTGCCATATATAGCCGTTTCCTCTATTTTGATGAATGCAATCTACAATGGCTTTTACTGCATAAATTTGATAAGGTCGCATCACTAATATTTTTTGCTCACTTGCAACCAAAACCATGTATCGACTAATCATTTTCCCTAATGTACACTTGGATAAAAACTTGTCTGTAAAGTCGTCTAAATGAGTTATTTTTTTGTTGTCTTTACTTGCTAATTGATAAACAGGTAGAAACTGTTCGTCAGCATTAAAACTAAAGTGTTGATTGTTGTTATTAGCAAAATAAGATGTCGTTGTTTTATTACTTACAATGAAAAGCTGCATGAAGCAAAGCAACGAGTTAGTGTATCCATTTCCTGGATCACTTTTGTAATCTACAATCTGTTGCATAGCACGATTAGGATTGACGTGCAATGATTTTAATTCAATTTGCACAACAGGAATACCATTAATAAGCATAATAACATCATACCTATGATGACTATTTTCCGTATTGATTCGTAGTTGATTGATTACTTCAAAATCATTTTTACACCAATCTTTGATGTTTACAAGTGTGTAATGTAACGGAGTACCATCTTCACGTTTAAAATGGTTTCTTTCTCTCAAATATTTTGAAGATGTAAAAACATCAGGATTTACGATTTCTTCCCGTAATCTTTCAAATTCAGAATCGGTAAGATTTACACGGTTTAGTTTTTCGAACTTTTCTCTGAAATTTTGTTCAAGAGCATTCTTATCCCTTATGTCTTTGCGATAAGTATATTTTAAATCAGATAATTTACTGATTAATTCCTCTTCTATTTGCCTTTCTGTAGCCATTAATTTTCTTTTATCAATGCTTTAACTTCCACTTAGCTATCCCCTGTTTTTTTAGTTTTTCTGCTTTTAGAAGAATTTTAAAAAATTAAATCGTTGATTATCAATAATTTAAATAACATATTTTTTAGAAAGTTCAAAAATGTTTTTCAGCTTTATTTTGACCTAAATTGTCAGTAAAATCAACGCCTGAAAAACTATTAAATGTATTTTTCGGGGGATGGCTAAGTCAGGATAATAGCATAGACGATAGATGCACTAAGCCATTCACACCAAAAACAAATGGAATAATTGAGAAAGTAAACGACATTATAATCTATACAGAAGACCAAGAAAAAATCTAAATTATGATAATCCTAAAAATATATTTTATAAATTTGTAAATAAAAAAGTTGCTTTAATTTTCTTAGTATTTTGCAACTTAATTAAAAATTATAGAAAAACTCAAACTATTATAAGTGGGTAAGGGTTTTTTTATTCAAAAATTAAACAAAAACACTGATAACCCTTGTAAATAAAGGGAAACAGCAAGAAAAGATAAAGACATATGAAAACAAAAACCATATATCGTCTAAAATTAGATGATGTTCGTAGAGCTGTAGTCACATTCAAGGACGTAGTTACAGTAACTCCGTTAACGCAAAACATAAATTATTCCAAGCAATTTGAAGCTAATATTTTGCTAAAAAGAGAAGATTTACAGCTCGTAAGGTCTTATAAAATAAGAGGAGCATATAATAAAATCAGCTCGTTGACAAAAGACGAATTGAAAAATGGAATTGTCTGTGCCAGTGCAGGAAATCACGCACAGGGAGTCGCTTTTGCGTGTCATAAATTAAAGATACACGGCACTATTTTTATGCCAACTCCAACATCCAGACAAAAGTTGGAGCAAGTAGAAATGTTTGGAGGAGAATTTATTACTGTCAAATTAGTTGGCGACACTTTTGACGATGCACAAAAAGAAGCTGAATTGGAGTACAATAGTTTGAAAAAAACATTTGTACATCCTTTTGATGACGAAAAAATTATAGAAGGTCAGGCTACTATTGGCTTAGAGATAGTAGAGCAATCGGCGGTGCCTATCGATTATGTTTTTGTCCCGGTTGGTGGTGGTGGATTAGCGGCTGGATTATCGAGTGTGTTTAAAACATTGTCGCCAAAAACAAAAATTATTGGAGTTGAACCAGCAGGAGCTCCATCGATGAAAACTGCTATAGAAAAGAATAAAAATGTTTGTCTGAAATCTATTGAAAAATTTGTTGACGGAGCAGCGGTAAAACAAGTTGGAAATCTGACTTTTGAAATATGTAAAAAAAATTTAGACGATATGATTACAGTTCCCGAGGGGAAAGTGTGTCAAACTATTTTAGATTTGTATAATAAAGATGCTATTGTGGTTGAGCCGGCAGGAGCATTGACATTAACTGCATTAGATTTTTATGCTGATAAAATCAAAGGGAAAAATGTAGTTTGCGTAATTAGTGGCAGTAATAATGATATTACAAGAACCGCAGAAATCAAGGAAAGAGCTCTTTTGTACAATGGATTGAAGCATTATTTTATCATTCGTTTTCCGCAGAGGGCGGGTGCTTTAAGGGAGTTTGTGGTAGATGTTTTAGGAACGCGAGATGACATAACGCATTTTGAATATTCTAAGAAGCACAACAGAGAAAATGCACCTGCATTAGTTGGTGTTGAACTAAAGAATAAAAAAGATTTACAACCTTTAATAGAAAGAATGAAAGAGAAAAATTTCTTTGGAGATTATTTAAATGATAAGCCTGATTTGTTTCAGTATTTGGTGTAATGTCAATTTTATGATTTGATAATTCAACGATTGGCTCAACTTTTTAATTGCGATATAAATTTGTATATTAGCCAAAAATATAAAAGTTATGGATGCTAAAGAAATAAGTAGTTATTTTTCAAATTTATTAAAATCCAATCAGGATAGGGTAGTGTCTTAAATCCGTTGGCTCTCTTTGTAAGTACCTGATTTATAATAGTACTTTTCGATATACATTCTAATCACATTATCGTGAATTTGTTCATTTTTGGAAAAACAAATGGTCTTCCTGTTGAGTCTTTTTATATGAGTTCTAAAATTGAGATTCTTACGCTCAATTTTCCAAGTTTGGTCTTTTCCTATTAGTGTGCATACTGCTTGGCAGAAGCCTGCTGTATGCACCCCAATCATCGGTATAATATTGCCTAATTGGAGTGTCTTTGAGCAAGTCAAGAAGTTTTTCAAAACTCTTATCAGTGCGTCTTCCATTTACCCAAGCTAAAATAATTCCCGAACTTTTATCCATCGCATACCAAGTCCATCGTTGATTATCTTTGCTACCTATATAAGACTAAAATTCGTCTGCCTCTGCTGTGTAATGAAAACTTATTTCCAAAGAATTAAGATTTTTGACTTCTTCTTTATCAGGCAAATATAGGTTCACTTGTGTCGTTTTTTTAAGTGAAAAATCACTGTATTCTTATTTTTATCAAACCTAACTATCGATTAAAAAAATTCATATTCCGATTTATGATTGTTCCTGCTAAATGGATTAAACAAGGAAGAATGAAAGTTTTAAAACTGTTCTCAGATAAAAAATAATACTGACTCAACATAATAGTCACTCAAATTTGTGCTTTCAGAGAGAAATATGAACCTCTAAAAGGAACTTTTAACCTAAAATTGACTACTAAACATAAAAATATAAACCTAATTTTTAGCTTGCGGATTTAAGGTAATTGTTGAATTATCAAATCTTACGCACCCTTCGTAATTAATTTGGTACAGCTCAGTAACTTTTTACGTACTTTTGCGTTTTCAAAAAATAACACTAAGAAAATGTTTAATAATTTAAGTGATAAATTAGATAAAGCCTTACACAACCTTAAAGGTCACGGAAGAATTACGGAGGTAAATGTTGCAGAAACTTTAAAAGAAGTTCGTAGAGCTCTATTAGACGCTGACGTAAACTTTAAAATAGCCAAAGATTTTACAAAAAGAGTTCAAGTAAAAGCACTGGGACAGAACGTGTTAACGTCTCTAAACCCGGGTCAATTGATGATAAAATTGGTTAAAGATGAATTGACTGATTTGATGGGTGGAGACACTGTGGGCTTAAACCTAAAAGGCTCTCCAACAGTTATTTTAATGTCTGGTTTACAAGGTTCAGGTAAAACTACTTTTTCTGGAAAACTTGCTAATTTCTTAAAGACTAAAAAATCCAAAGAAGTATTATTAGTTGGTTGTGATGTGTATCGTCCGGCGGCAATAAATCAGTTGCAGGTAGTTGGAGAGCAAATTGGCGTTGAAGTATATGCTGAATCTAAGAATAAAAGCCCTGTTGAAATTTCATTAAATGCAATAAAATATGCCAAGTCTAAAGGGAAAAATGTAGTAATCATAGATACTGCTGGACGTTTGGCTATAGATACAGAAATGATGAATGAAATTTCCAATATTCATAAGGCTATAAATCCACAGGAAACTTTATTTGTTGTAGATTCTATGACAGGTCAAGATGCTGTAAATACTGCGAAGGCATTTAATGATATTCTAAATTTTGATGGTGTTGTTTTAACAAAATTAGATGGAGATACGCGTGGTGGAGCTGCATTAACTATAAAATATGTAGTAAATAAGCCTATAAAATTTATCGGTACTGGAGAAAAAATGGAGGCGATTGAGATTTTCCATCCAGATCGTATGGCAAACCGTATTTTGGGAATGGGAGATGTCGTATCTCTTGTAGAACGAGCTCAGGAACAATTTGACGAAGAGGCAGCTCGTAAGCTTCAGAAAAAAATTGCTAAAAACCAATTTGGTTTTGATGATTTTTTAGTTCATGTCCAACAAATAAAAAAAATGGGGAAAATTAAAGATTTAATGGGAATGATTCCCGGAGTTGGAAAAACACTTAGAGATGCTGATATTGATGATGATGCTTTTAAAAGAGTAGAAGCAGTTATACATTCTATGACTCCATTGGAGAGAAGTACGCCAACTTCTATAGATATGAGTAGAAAAAAACGTATAGCAAAAGGTTCTGGAACATCAGTTCAGGAAGTTAATCAGTTGATGAAACAATTTAACCAAATGAGCAAGATGATGAAGATGATGCAGGGCGGCGGCGGAAGAAAAATGATGCAAATGATGCAAAATATGCGTTAGTTAGACAATTATTTAATGGATTAATAAAGCAGTTGTGAACATCTATAAAGCAAAAGATGATTACTAGATTATTAGAAAAAATACTCACTAATAAAAAAACTAGATTATTACTATTTAGTTTTATTGGTCTTATCATTTTTTATCTATCTTACAATAATGGAATGTTTTGGGACAATGTTTTGTTTGCCTCCAAAATGGGAAATCAACTTTACTACAATAGTATTTTTAACTGGTTTATGCCAGATATATTTGACCCTGGACATCCTCCTTTTTTGGGTTTTTTATTAGCTATTTCTTGGAAAATATTAGGTCATAAGTTATGGGTTAGCCATTTATTAATTTTACCGTTTACAATTGGATTTTTTTACCAACTATTTAAATTTATCGAAAATTTTGTCAAAGGTTATTACCTTCAATTTCTTGCATTTATATTAGTTATAGCAGACCCAACACTCTCCACAGCATTTGTATTAGTAAATCCTGAAATAGTTATTATTTTCTTCTTTTTTCTAACAGTAAATTCAATTATATACAAATCACCTGTCTATAAGATTGTCGGTTTACTTTTCTTGAGTATTATTACATACAGAAGTATGATGTTGTTTGCAGGTATCTTTATTTTTGATATAATAAATAGATTAGTTCTCGATAAAAAAAACATCAAATCTGTAATTAATTTTAGATTTTTACTCACCTATTTTCTAGGTAGCTTACCCGGCCTGTGCTTTATTATTTGGAGGTTGTTGACAAAAGGGTGGATATATACACACCCAAATTCTCCTTGGGCAGATTATGGACACTTCGCTTCATTTAAAATATTTATGAAAAACTGTATCGTGTTAGTGCATAGGTATTTAGACTTTGGAAGGGTTTTTATATTTATTTTTATAGCTATCAGTATATTTATTTATGGTAGGAAAATAATCAAATCAAAAAAAAATAAAGAACTTTTATTACTGTCTATAGCATCGGTTATATTTATTATAATTGCGGTATTGGTTGCTACAAACACCTTTGGTCATAGATATTTTATCGTTTCTTATATTTGCTTAAATTTATTCTCTTTTTTAATAATTAAAGAGTTTTATAGTCGAAAGAAAATAATTTACACACTGCTATTAGTTGGATTAATCATGGGAAACTTATGGATATACCCTAGAAAAATATCTCAAGGTTGGGATGCTACTTTGGCACACCTGCCATATCATAGCTTACGATTAGAAGCCATTGATTATTTGAATTCTAACGATATAGAAATAGAAAGTGTCGCTAGTTTCTTTCCTAATAGAAGTATGTTTGACGAAATAGATTTTAGAGGATGTACCAAGTCTTTTACTGAATTTAACAGGGAAAATAAATATGTTTTTTATTCTTCAGTTTACAATTTAAGTGATAAATATTATGACACTCTTGATAAAAATTATATATTGATAAAGAAATTTGAAAAATTTAATGTGTATATTTACATTTATAGGATAAAAGAATTATGATAATTTTAGACGGTAAAAAAACATCTACAAAAATTAAAGAAGAAATTGCTAAGGAAGTAATGTTTCTGAAAAAAGAAGGAAAACAAACTCCTCATTTAGCAGCTATTTTAGTCGGTGATGACGGAGCCAGTTTAACATACGTAAATGCCAAAGTTAAAGCCTGTAAACTGGTCGGTTTTAAATCTACTTTAATCCGACTTCCAAAAAATGTTACAGAAGAAAAACTGTTAAACGAAATAGAAATCTTAAATAATGATAATGAAATTAGCGGATTTATAGTTCAGCTTCCTCTACCAAAACACATTGACGGGCAGAAAGTACTAATGTCAGTAAATCCAAGCAAAGATGTAGATGGATTTCATCCTACAAATGTCGGTAAAATGGCATTAAATATACCTGCTTTTTTGCCTGCAACTCCTGCTGGAATTTTGGAGCTGTTAGAAAGATATAATGTAGAAACTGTTGGAAAACACGTAGTTGTAATTGGTAGAAGTAATATAGTTGGAAGTCCGATAAGCATTTTAATGTCTCAAAAAAGAGTTACAGGAAACGCCACAGTTACCATTACACATAGTAAAACTAAAAACTTAAAAGAAATAACGCTAAAAGCAGATATAATTATTGCTGCTTTGGGTGTTCCAGAATTTCTAACTGCGGATATGGTCAAAGACAACGTGGCGATAATTGACGTTGGAATCACCAGAGTTAAAGACGAAACTAAGAAAAATGGGTATCGTTTGGCTGGTGATGTTCACTTTGATAGTGTTGCTAAAAAAGCTAACTTTATCACACCAGTTCCGGGTGGTGTAGGACCAATGACGATAGCAATGCTGCTAAAAAACACTTTGTTAGCAGTTAAAAAAATTGATTGATATTTATTTATTTCATAAATTGTGAGAAATACCTACAAGGTTTTTAAAACCTTGTATAGGTTGTTTTAATTAAACCATATAATATACGATTTCATTTTGGCTAAATCTGGTATTTGTTCCAAGCTGATTTTCTGCGCACTAAATTTTCTTAATCCTAATTCTTCTTTGTCTAGCGTAATTGTAGCATTAAAATCGTCTATAAATAATGTTGCAGAATTAAGCGAAGTTTCTATCTTAGTTATCTTACTGTTTAGATTTATATCCTCAAAAGAAGAGGCTAATGATAAACCTGATTTGGTCTTAAAGCGTTTGTCAAAAATCTGAACACACTTTATTGTCGATAAAGAATCTAACTGCTCTTTGGGTGTAATGGTCAATAGATGTTTGCCTCCTTTTTCAAATATTAGATATTCGTCATCGTCTTGAAAATAATTATTTCCAAGAACTCCTTCGCTTAAATTTTTAACGATAGAATCGTTTTTAAATATTTTATACAACTCCGTAATTGTAGTTTCAGCGGTCAATCTTCCCACTCTTTCTTTAGCAATAATAAACTTATTTTTATTTCCACATTGAATTAGTGTTATCAATAGAACACCAAAAAACAGCCTAAAAATATTCTTAATCATAATTTATATAATTTTTTTAGATATTAATTTATTTATAAACACATGACACACAGTTAAATAGCCTCTATAATTTATGTTTATAAATTATTCTGTAAATATACCAAATTTTATTATGTAGGGTCTATGTCTTGCTAAAAATAATTTAAAAACGATAATCAATCTAATAGTTGTGGTAATTTAGTATCTTTGCTGATATCATTAAATATAGGCAATAATTTTTTTTAATAATGGGTAAAAAAACATTTGTACTTATTGTGGCTTTAATGACTTTCTCTTTAATAGGAATTATTACGGTACAAATATATTGGATTAATAATGCGATTGAGACGAAAAGAAAGCAATTTAAAAATGATGTTAAAATTGCTTTAGCCAAAGTTTCTGAAGATATAAATGAGAAAGAATTTGCCGAATTTGAAAGAGTAATTCAGCCATATTTAGAAAATAGCAAAAATAGATCCAGTACAGAATTAAGAAGAATTATCTTACAACAAATAGACACAGCAAGAAAACAAAGAGATTCTTACAGCATCACACTTTTAGAAGAAAACATCAGAATTCCTAATGATTATATAGAAAGCGGAAGTATCTTATTGAAGAAAATAACGGGGCGTGAAGACTTTTTTCAATCAACCGGAGCAGAAATAAATATAGATTTTTTGGAGAATAATAGCGGAAAATCATTTACAAGAATTAGGCGTTTTACCGATCTTGAAGAAAGAATACAGAAAATGGCTCTTCAGCAGTTTAAGTCATTAATGCCAATTCATAAGAGGATAAACAATAGAGAATTAAATACAACTCTAAAAAGAGAGTTTATTAAAAGAGGAATAGATATTGAATTTAAGTACGGGGTGTATAGTAAAGATGGTTTTTTGACAAAGTTAAAATCTGGCTATTATACTGTGGATAAGTCTAATAGCATCAAATATCCATTGTTGATAAAAGAGAATGGGGAAAGTAATTTTAAATTATATGTAACTTTTCCCAACCAGAAAAAACATATTTTATCGGACATTTCTAATATTTTAATGTTGTCAGTGTTCTTTATTATTATTATTATTGTAGCATTTTCTAGTTCGCTGTATCAATTGATTAGGCATAAAAGAATATCAGAAATTAAAACAGATTTTATCAACAATATGTCACACGAGTTTAAAACTCCAATAGCAACTATAAATCTAGCCTTAGATGCGATTAGAAATCCTAAAGTTATTGGCGACAATGAGAAAGTAAAGGGATACGTGAAGATTATTAAGGAAGAGAATATACGAATGCACGGACAGGTAGAAAACGTTTTAAGAATATCTAAGTTAGAGAAAAATAAATTAGAGATAAACAAGGCTACTGTTGATATGCACGATATAGTTGAAGATGCGGTGTCTCACGTTAATTTATTAGTTTCTGATAAAAATGGAAGTATAAAAACTCATTTTCAGGCAATACAATATGAAATGTTAGGAAGTAATTTGCATCTGACAAATGTTGTGGTTAATATATTAGAAAATGCGTTAAAATATTCTGATGAATCTCCAAATATAGAAGTGTTTACAGAAAGTACATCAAAAAAATTTATATTAAAAATTAAAGATTACGGCATAGGAATGAGTAAGAATGCACAGAAATATGTGTTTACCAAGTTTTATAGAGAACATAAAGGAAATATTCATAATGTAAAAGGGCATGGTCTTGGTTTGGCTTATGTCAAAAAAATTATAGAAAATCACAACGGCACGGTTTTCGTGGATAGTGAGAAAGGAAAAGGAAGTATATTTACAATTAAATTACCATTAATCTAAAAAATATATTATTATGGGAGGCGAGAAAATATTATTAGTAGAAGACGACCCAAATTTTGGGAAAGTTTTAAAAGATTATTTAGCACTAAACGATTATAATGTAACACACGCTAAAGACGGAATAGAAGGGCTAATATCATTTAGAAACAATGATTTTGATTTGTGTATTTTAGACGTAATGATGCCGAGAAAAGACGGTTTTTCCTTGGCTTTGGATATACGAGTTAAAAATAAAGAAGTACCTATCATTTTTTTAACTGCCAAAACTATGAGAAAAGATGTGCTTAGAGGTTATAAGGTAGGTGCAGATGATTATTTGAACAAACCGTTTGATTCTGAGGTGTTATTACTTAAGATAAAAGCCATTCTTCAAAGAAAGGTTTTAGGTGCTGATAAGAGGTTTGATAAGTTTGAGTTTAATATAGGCAAATTCTTTTTTAATTCTAAGTTGAGGCACCTATCTTTTGAAGGTGACAAGCAACAAAAACTGTCTCCGAAGGAAAGTAAACTATTAAAAATATTAGTAATCTATAAAAACGATTTGGTGCCTAGAGAGTTGGCATTGACAAGAATATGGAGAGATGACAATTATTTTACCTCGAGGAGTATGGACGTTTATATTGCAAAACTGCGTAAATATCTAAAGGAAGATAAAAATGTAGAAATTGTTAATATACATGGCAAAGGCTTTAGATTAGTGGAGAAAAAATAATGATTGAATTGTGTAATTGTCAAACCGTGTAATCGTAGCCCAACAACCAACAACTATCAACCAATTTAAACAATTATGAACGTACCAACAATGGCAGAGATGATAGCTCAAGGAAAACAACCACAGGTGTTGTTTTGGGTAGGAGCAGCAGGGAGTTATGATGATAGAGCAAAAAAAATAACTAGAGCTTTCGTTAAGATTTTACACAAAGCAAATGTAGATTTTGCCGTTTTAGGTACAGAAGAAAGTTCCACTGGCGATGCCGCAAAAAGAGCAGGAAACGAATTTTTGTTTCAGATGCAAGCGATGGCAAATATTGAAATATTGAATGCTTACGAAATAAAAACAATTATTACCACAGACCCACATTCTTTTAACACTTTGAAGAATGAATATCCGGGTTTGGGAGGAAACTATAAAGTGTTTCATCACACGCAGTTTATAAAGAAATTAATTGATGAGGGCAAACTTACTATAAACAGTACCGCCTTAAAAGGAAAACGAGTTACATATCACGACCCCTGTTATTTGGGAAGAGCCAATGAAGAATACGAAAGCCCTAGAGATTTAATCAAGCTTTTGGAAGTCAATTTAACAGAAATGAAACGCAATAAATCAACAGCTTTGTGTTGTGGGGCTGGTGGAGTACAGATGTTTAAAGAGCCAGAAAAAGGAGATAAAGATATTAATATATTAAGGACTGAAGACGCTTTAGAAACAAATCCTCAAATCATAGCAACTGCTTGTCCATACTGCAACACGATGATGACTGACGGAGTAAAATATAAAGAAAAAGAGTCTGAAATTGAAGTGCTGGACATCACCGAATTAATTGTAAATGCTGGTGATTTGTAACTATTTTAGACCTAAAAGTCTTATGAATTATATACCAACCTAAGTTTTCAAAGTATTAAATTTGAGCAAAAATCAGGAAGAACAAAAAAACCACTGTTATCCGATAAAAATTTTATCAAACAGCAGTGATTTTTGAATTCCAGCTTCTAACCTCCAGTTTCAACTAATTTTTAATTACCTTTCTAGTAAAACTCTCTTTGCTCGTTTTTATATTTAACAAATAAATCCCTTTAGCAAAAGATGAAATATCAATTTTGCTCTTTCCTGTGAATAAAACTCCTGTTTTAAGAGTCTGACCTCTTATATTTAGCAATCGGTAGTCTGCTTTTTCATTAACAGTAATATTTAAAATGCCGCTTGTCGGATTTGGTGAAATAGAAATATCTTTTACACTAAGTTCATCACCTATAGCTGCTGTTTTGCCCATCATGACAGTGAGATCAAAGGGCGAAAGCGCTGCGTCCACTTTGTTAATTGTAGCACTTACAGAAGGATTACCATCACTATCTTTGTCAATTATGATGCTAGATGAAAATAATTCTCTTCCACCCTTATTATTATTAATTGATATTGTGTATGTACCATCAGCCAAGGGTGTGTGTTTCCAACCCTTTCTGAATGTACCATCTGAGGATATATTATTTCCTCCGACTTGAACATCATTTAGTAAAACTTGAACAGATGAAATACCTGATGAGGTTCCCTTGAATTTTGGTACTCCAGTTTGGATTGTTACACCCCCAACAAAATCCACGTATTGTGAACCATTAAACACTTTGAGGAGGGACGCTGATTTGTTTGGTGTATTTTGAGGTGGTGATGCTTCAGATGATGCTCCAGTTATACTACCACTAGTATCCTCACTAGCATCAGCAGTTGGTGGTGTGTTGGCATTGGCGGTGTTCAGCGTGATGATAACGGCAGCGGATGCGGCTGATTTGCCCGAACCATCGGTTGCGGTTGCGGTGAATACGTTGGCTCCTTCTTCTAGCATAACGGTGATTGTCCATGCACCACCCGCTGTGAGTACGTTATCGTTCCCAATTGCAGTGGTTGCCGCCCCTCTGAATAGTTGCACAAAAGAGGGACCATTAGCGGTTCCAGTCAGCGTGAATGATGCCGTATTGACCGTTTGTGCTGCGGTGGTGATGGTTGCGCCGTGGGAAGTATCCCTGACCCGAGTGATGGTAATTGGTTCGGAGGACTTTAATATGGTGGAGTCTCCTGATCCTGCCGTTGCTGTTACTACGATTGTGTACTCTCCAAACCCGATATCCAGATAGAAGCGAATAGTCCATACACCGTCAGAGCCGGCCGTTGTAATAAGATTAGGATACGCAGTGCCACGGCTACTTGGGCCTTCTGGAGTAACGATGAGACTTGGCAATACGTTTGCACCCGGCGAAGCGGTTCCAGTCAGCATGACAAAATTCGTATTGACCTCTGTGCCGGACACTGGAACATTAATGACGGGTTTAGCCGCTGCGGTGGTGCCCGGTGCTGCATTGACGACAATGGTTAGCGTAACAGTATCCAAACCACTGCTATTAGTCGCAGTGATAGTATAGTTAGTTGAAGCTGAAACTGCTGTTGGCGTACCTGATATGGTGCCGTTGCTTGTGTCAAGTGTTAGTCCATCGGGGAGTGTTGGGGCGATGCCGTAACTCGCAACCGTACCACCGCTTGAAATGATCGTTATATCCGCAATAGCAGTACCCACTGTTGCCGTTACGGTAGCGGAGCTGATACTAATACTCGGAACGGCTACGGCTGCTGCATTTACGACAATGGTTAGCGTAACAGTATCCAAACCACTGCTATTAGTCGCAGTGATAGTATAGTTAGTTGAAGCTGAAACTGCCGTTGGCGTGCCTGAAATGGTGCCGGTGGTTGCGTCAAATAACAGCCCATTGCCAATATCCGGGGCGATGCCATAGCTGGCAACCGCACCACCGCTTGAAGTGATCGTTATATCCGCAATAGCGTTGCCCACTGTTGCCGTTACTGCGTTGGTGCTGATACTAATACTCGGAACGGCTACGGGGACTGCATTTACGACAATAGTTAGCGTAACAGTATCCGTACCACTGCTATTAGTCGCAGTGATAGTATAGTTAGTTGAAGCTGAAACCGCTGTTGGCGTACCTGAAATGGTGCCGGTGGTTGCGTCAAATAACAGCCCATTGCCAATATCCGGGGCGATGCCATAGCTGGCAACCGCACCACCGCTTGAAGTGATCGTTATATCCGCAATAGCGTTGCCCACTGTTGCCGTTACTGCGTTGGTGCTGATACTAATACTCGGAACGGCTACGGGTGCTGCATTGACGACAATAGTTAGCGTAACAGTATCCGTACCACTGCTATTAGTCGCAGTGATAGTATAGTTAGTTGAAGCTGAAACCGCTGTTGGCGTACCTGATATGGTGCCGTTGCTTGTGTCAAGTGTTAGTCCTTCTGGGAGTGTTGGGGCGATGCCGTAACTGGCAACCGCACCACCGCTTGAAGTGATGCTTATATCCGCAATAGCGTTGCCCACTGTTGCCGTTACGGTAGTGGCGCTAATACTGATAATCGGAACGGCTACGGGTGCTGCATTTACGACAATGGTTAGCGTAACAGTATCCAAACCACCGCTATTAGTCGCAGTGATAGTATAGTTAGTTGAAGCTGAAACCGCTGTTGGCGTACCTGATATGGTGCCTGTGTTAGCGTCAAATAACAGTCCATTGCCAATATCCGGGGCAATGCCATAGCTGGCAACCGCACCGCCGCCGCCTGTTGTTGAATCGATCGTTATATCCGCAATAGCACTGCCCACTGTTACCGTTACGGTAGCGGCGCTAATACTGATAATCGGAACGGCTACGGCTGCCGCATTCACGGTGATGGCTACCGTCGCGGTAGCCGTACCACCGCTATTAGTGGCGGTGATGATGTAGCTGATTGCTTCTGCAACCGCCGTTGGCGTACCTGAAATAGTGCCCGTGTTAGCGTCAAATAATAGTCCATTGCCAATATCCGGGTTGATGCTATAGCTGGCAACCGTACCGCCGCCGCCTGTTGTTGAATCGATCGTTATATCCGCAATAGCACTGCCCACTGTTGCCGTTACGGTAGTGGCGCTGATACTGATAATCGGGGCGGCTACGGCTGCTGCATTGACGACAATGGTTAGCGTAACAGTATCCAAACCACTGCTATTAGTCGCAGTGATAGTATAGTTAGTTGAATCTGCAACCGCCGTTGGCGTACCTGAAATGGTGCCTGTGTTAGCGTCAAATAACAGTCCATTGCCAATATCCGGGGCAATGCCATAGCTGGCAACCACACCGCCGCCGCCTGTTGTTGAATCGATCGTTATATCCGCAATAGCACTGCCCACTGTTGCCGTTACGGTAGCGGTGCTGATACTAATACTTGGAACGGCTACGGGGACTGCATTTACGACAATGGTTAGCGTAACAGTATCCGTACCACTGCTATTAGTCGCAGTGATAGTATAGTTAGTTGAAGCTGAAACCGCCGTTGGCGTACCCGAGATGGTGCCGTTGCTTGTGTCAAGTGTTAGTCCTTCTGGAAGATTTGGATCGATGCCGTAACTCGCAACCGCACCACCGCTTGAAGTGATCGTTATATCCGCAATAGCACTGCCTACTGTTGCCGTTACGGTAGCGGTGCTGATACTAATACTCGGAACGGCTACGGCTGCCGCATTTACGACAATGGTTAGCGTAACAGTATCCAAACCACTGCTATTAGTCGCAGTGATAGTATAGTTAGTTGAATCTGAAACTGCCGTTGGCGTACCTGATATGGTGCCGTTGCTTGTGTCAAGTGTTAGTCCTTCTGGGAGTGTTGGGGCGATGCCATAGCTGGCAACCGTACCGCCACTTGAAGTGATGCTTATCGGCGTGATAGCAGTACCCACTGTTGCCGTTACGGTAGCGGTGCTGATACTAATACTTGGAACGGCTACCGCTGCCTCGGCTACTATATTGCTCGTGTCCACATCTGTAGCAGCAAAGTCTATAACAATGCCATTGCTGCTGATACTGCCGGTACTGAACACCCCGCTAATGCTACCTGCTGTTCGAGTGTATGCCAGTGTGACTGCTGCATCTTTGGCAATGTTACCCGATAAGGTGAGAATCAATACAGTACTATCATCTGCATCTACAGCAAGCGCGGTGACTGTTATCCCTGCCGCTGCCGCTCCTGACAAGCTAAAGTCACCCGGTGCTGCACCATTGTTGGTGAGTTGTTGGTCAAAAAACTGTAGCCTTATTTTATCGCCTGCTGCTGTTGCGATAACGCCATCTGGGTTTGGGCTTAGTGCTTCCACCGTCGTGACCATTCGGGTAACTGCCATTGCCGGGTTGTTAGCCGCATCGGATACGTTATAGGTGATGATGTAAGTGCCCGGTAGAGAAGAATTTAAGGAAGCGACCTCAGCGCCATCGAGGGTAAAGCTCGTTGTGATTGAGCTCGTAATATCCCCACCAGTGTTATCGTTTGCCGTTGCCCCGGCATCGGTATAATCCGTGCCTCTGACGAGGGTTAGGGCAGCATCGCCATTTAGCGTGATGGTTGGTGGCGTGGTGTCAATGGTTAATGTGTAGTCGCCAGAAGCGGTGTTGCCATTACCCGCAGTATCCTCGGCAATATTCTCGGCAATGGAGACGATGACGGTGCCGTCAAGGTTGCCTTTTAGCACCTCAAATTGGAAAAACAGCCCCGTACCATTAGCACCACCGGTAAGGCCGGATGCCGCAACAGCTGCCGTGCCGGTTACGGTAATATCATCGATCTCAAAACCGCTAATAAGCTCACTAAAGGCGACTTCATAGCGTAGCGTGGTGGCATTGACTGTGTCATTAACTATGTTAGCTGACTCCGGTAAAGATGAGATGGTTACGCTGGGTGGCGTGGTGTCCGGTGCATTGACGGTGATGGTTACCATAGCGGTAGCCGTGCCACCGCTATTGGTGGCGGTGATGGTGTAGGTGATTGCTTCTGCAACCGCATCTGGCGTACCTGAAATGGCGCCGTCGGTTGTGTCAAATAACAGCCCATTGCCAATGGCTGGGTCGATGCCATAGCTGACAACCGCACCGCCACCTATTGGGGTGATGGTTATCGGCATAATCGGACTGCCCATGTTGGCAACCAGCGTAGCGGGGCTGATACTGATACGCGGGGCAACAGTATTAACGGTGATGGTGACGCTGGCGGTATCCGTGCCAGTGGTATTGGTAGCCGTGATGGTGTAAATCTGCTCACCAGCGACCACCGTTGGCGTGCCCGAGATTTCGCCACTGCTGGTGTCAATGGATAGTCCGGCTGGCAGGTCTGGGCTAATGCTGTAGCTATCCACCGCACCACCGGCTGCGGCATCAATGGTGATGGGGGTAATGGCGACAGCTTGGGTGGCGATCAGTGCCGTTACACTGGGGCTGATGTCGGGGGCGGCTACGGCTGCCGCATCGCCGCTAACAGTAACCGCAAAGGTCTGTGTAACCGGCTGTCCGGCGGTGTCGCGAGCAGTCACCATGATGTTGGTTGTGCCGAGTGCTACGGGCGTAATGGTTAGCGTGCTGCCGCTGATGGCAACGCTGGCAATGGCGGGGGTAGCGGACGTGGCTGTGTAGGTCAGGGTATCGCCCGGGTCGCTAAAGAAAGTAGCCACCTCCAGGGTGAGCGGGTTAGCCGTTCGTGCTAACGATTGTCCTGGAATGGTGCCACTGGCGACTGGCAATGCGGCATTGATGGGGGCGAGACCCATAACGCTCATTCGTGTGGTTTGGCTAACCGAAGCCATTTCGTTAAAAATATTCGTGGGCAACGAAACCCACGGGTTACCGCCTAATGTGAGACCAATCAAGGATAAGCCCTGAAAAATACCAATTGGCAAGGTGCGTAATTGATTATTCGTTAAATTCAAGTTCCTCAGTGCTGGCAGATCTTGAAAAAGATCCGCTGGGAGGGTCGTTAAGCCACCGAAGTTGTTGCTGTCGGAGATGTCGAGATTTAGTAACGCGGTTAAACCAGCAAAATCACTTCTCTTTGGGGGGACGAAATCAAACCCGCCAAAATGGACTAAAGAGGTAATTCCCGCCAAATCTGCCGCAGTAATGTCGCCACAAGCACTTTTACCATCCACATTTTGGATGATTACTTCCTGAACTTTGGGGTGACGCATGCACACGGTTGGGTTGGGAAGGGGAGAGCTAATAACAGTTACCATAAAGGTTTGTGTAACTGTTTGACCGATAGTGTCTGCGGCAGTTACGGTTATGGTTGTTGTTCCTATGGCTATTGGCGTAATGGTTACTGTGCTACCGCTAACCGCAACGGTGACAGTGGCGGTATTATCGGATTGCACGGAAAAGGTCAAGGTATCGTTTGGGTCGATAAAGTTAGCCACCACATTCAGCGTGTGAGGTTGAGCATTTACCGCCAGGTCAATATTGACAAGTACGGTCGCAATGGTTGGGGCTGGGTTGTTGACAACTGGTGCCGCATTGACGGTGATGTTGACCATCGCAGTAGCCGTACCAGCACTATTAGTCGCAGTGATGGTGTAGGTGCGTGAAGGTGCAGTCGCCGTTGGCGTACCCGAGATGGCACCAGTGGCAGTGTCCAGTGTCAGTCCGGCTGTCAGTGTTGGACTGATGCTGTAGCTGTCAACCGCACCGCCACTTGAATCGATAGTGATATTCGCAATAGCAGTACCCACTGTTGCCGTTACTGTGGCGGGGCTGATACTAATACTCGGAACGGCTACGGGTGTCGTATCAACAACAGTAACCACAAAAGTTTGTGTAACTGTTTGATCCGCTGTATCGGTGGCAGTGATGGTTATGGTTGCTGTTCCTATGGCTACGGGCGTAATGGTTATTGTGCTACCGCTCACCGCAACGGTGGCAGTGGCAGTATTATTAGATTCTACGGTATAGGTCAACGTATCGCCTGTGTCGCTGAATTTATTCGCCACATCTACAGTTTGAGGGCTACCATTTTCTACGAGGTCAGTAATGTTGGCAATCGTGCCTACGGTTGTTGGAATGTCATTAATCGTAGTTCCTGTGGGCAGGGTTATGGTTGCTGTTGCTGGTAAATCAGCAAACAGGCTTGCGGGAAGTGAAGCAGGCAGTGGGTTGTTTGATAAATTGAGGTTTGTCAAACTGATTAAGCCCGAGAAAACACCAGTAGGTAAGGTGGATAATTGATTGTTATCCAATTCCAGTCTCGTTAAGGCAGATAGCCCAGAGAATATATCAGCGGGTAGGGTGGTAATCTCGTTGAAGCGTAAACGGAGATCTGTTAGTCCTGTTAAGCCAGCAAAATCGCCACTCTTTAGGTTACTACCTCTTAGAGAACTACCATTCAAACTACCCCCAACAAAACTTAAACCGGTAACTCCTGCCAATTCTGCCACAGTAATGTCTGCACAATTGGTTTTGCCACTCACTTTGGAGACGATAACATTCTTAACTACTGCGGTGCGTGAACAAAGGTCTGTTGGGTCAGCCTCTTGAGCATTAACGCTTACCATAAAGGTTTGTGTAACTGTTTGATCCGCTGTATCGGTGGCAGTGATGGTTATGGTTGCTGTTCCTATGGCTACGGGCGTAATGGTTATTGTGCTACCGCTCACCGCAACGGTGGCAGTGGCAGTATTATTAGATTCTACGGTATAGGTCAACGTATCGCCTGTGTCGCTGAATTTATTCGCCACATCTACAGTTTGAGGGCTACCATTTTCTACGAGGTCAGTAATGTTGGCAATCGTGCCTACGGTTGTTGGCACTGCGGCGTTAATCGTAGTTCCCGTGGGAAATGTTATTGTTGCTGTTGCTGGTAAATCAGCAAAGAGGCTTGCGGGGAGCGAAGTAGGCAGTGAGTTGCTCGACAAATTAAGGGTTGTCAAACTGATTAAGCCCGAGAAAACACCAGTAGGTAAGGTGGATAATTGATTGTTACCCAATTCCAGTCTCGTTAAGGCAGATAGCCCAGAGAATATATCAGCGGGTAGGGTGGTAATCTCGTTGAAGCGTAAACGGAGATCTGTTAGTCCTGTTAATCCCGCAAAATCGCCACTCTTTAGGTTACTACCTCTTAGAGAACTACCATTCAAACTACCCCCAACAAAACTTAAACCGGTAACTCCTGCCAATTCTGCCACAGTAATGTCTGCACAATTGGTTTTGCCACTCACTTTGGAGACGATAACATTCTTAACTACTGCGGTGCGTGAACAAAGGTCTGTTGGGTCAGCCTCTTGAGCATTAACGCTTACCATAAAGGTTTGTGTAACTGTTTGATCCGCTGTATCGGTGGCAGTGATGGTTATGGTTGCTGTTCCTATGGCTACGGGCGTAATGGTTATTGTGCTACCGCTCACCGCAACGGTGGCAGTGGCAGTATTATTAGATTCTACGGTATAGGTCAACGTATCGCCTGTGTCGCTGAATTTATTCGCCACATCTACAGTTTGAGGGCTACCATTTTCTACGAGGTCAGTAATGTTGGCAATCGTGCCTACGGTTGTTGGCACTGCGGCGTTAATCGTAGTTCCCGTGGGAAATGTTATTGTTGCTGTTGCTGGTAAATCAGCAAAGAGGCTTGCGGGGAGCGAAGTAGGCAGTGAGTTGCTCGACAAATTAAGGGTTGTCAAACTGATTAAGCCCGAGAAAACACCAGTAGGTAAGGTGGATAATTGATTGTTATCCAATTCCAGTCTCGTTAAGGCAGATAGCCCAGAGAATATATCAGCGGGTAGGGTGGTAATCTCGTTGAAGCGTAAACGGAGATCTGTTAGTCCTGTTAAGCCAGCAAAATCGCCACTCTTTAGGTTACTACCTCTTAGAGAACTACCATTCAAACTACCCCCAACAAAACTTAAACCGGTAACTCCTGCCAATTCTGCCACAGTAATGTCTGCACAATTGGTTTTGCCACTCACTTTGGAGACGATAACATTCTTAACTACTGCGGTGCGTGAACAAAGGTCTGTTGGGTCAGCCTCTTGAGCATTAACGCTTACCATAAAGGTTTGTGTAACTGTTTGATCCGCTGTATCGGTGGCAGTGATGGTTATGGTTGCTGTTCCTATGGCTACGGGCGTAATGGTTATTGTGCTACCGCTCACCGCAACGGTGGCAGTGGCAGTATTATTAGATTCTACGGTATAGGTCAACGTATCGCCTGTGTCGCTGAATTTATTCGCCACATCTACAGTTTGAGGGCTACCATTTTCTACGAGGTCAGTAATGTTGGCAATCGTGCCTACGGTTGTTGGAATGTCATTAATCGTAGTTCCTGTGGGCAGGGTTATGGTTGCTGTTGCTGGTAAATCAGCAAACAGGCTTGCGGGAAGTGAAGCAGGCAGTGGGTTGTTTGATAAATTGAGGTTTGTCAAACTGATTAAGCCCGAGAAAACACCAGTAGGTAAGGTGGATAATTGATTGTTATCCAATTCCAGTCTCGTTAAGGCAGATAGCCCAGAGAATATATCAGCGGGTAGGGTGGTAATCTCGTTGAAGCGTAAACGGAGATCTGTTAGTCCTGTTAATCCCGCAAAATCGCCACTCTTTAGGTTACTACCTCTTAGAGAACTACCATTCAAACTACCCCCAACAAAACTTAAACCGGTAACTCCTGCCAATTCTGCCACAGTAATGTCTGCACAATTGGTTTTGCCACTCACTTTGGAGACGATAACATTCTTAACTACTGCGGTGCGTGAACAAAGGTCTGTTGGGTCAGCCTCTTGAGCATTAACGCTTACCATAAAGGTTTGTGTAACTGTTTGATCCGCTGTATCGGTGGCAGTGATGGTTATGGTTGCTGTTCCTATGGCTACGGGCGTAATGGTTATTGTGCTACCGCTCACCGCAACGGTGGCAGTGGCAGTATTATTAGATTCTACGGTATAGGTCAACGTATCGCCTGTGTCGCTGAATTTATTCGCCACATCTACAGTTTGAGGGCTACCATTTTCTACGAGGTCAGTAATGTTGGCAATCGTGCCTACGGTTGTTGGCACTGCGGCGTTAATCGTAGTTCCCGTGGGAAATGTTATTGTTGCTGTTGCTGGTAAATCAGCAAAGAGGCTTGCGGGGAGCGAAGTAGGCAGTGAGTTGCTCGACAAATTAAGGGTTGTCAAACTGATTAAGCCCGAGAAAACACCAGTAGGTAAGGTGGATAATTGATTGTTATCCAATTCCAGTCTCGTTAAGGCAGATAGCCCAGAGAATATATCAGCGGGTAGGGTGGTAATCTCGTTGAAGCGTAAACGGAGATCTGTTAGTCCTGTTAAGCCAGCAAAATCGCCACTCTTTAGGTTACTACCTCTTAGAGAACTACCATTCAAACTACCCCCAACAAAACTTAAACCGGTAACTCCTGCCAATTCTGCCACAGTAATGTCTGCACAATTGGTTTTGCCACTCACTTTGGAGACGATAACATTCTTAACTACTGCGGTGCGTGAACAAAGGTCTGTTGGGTCAGCCTCTTGAGCATTAACGCTTACCATAAAGGTTTGTGTAACTGTTTGATCCGCTGTATCGGTGGCAGTGATGGTGATGGTTGCACTGCCTGCGGCTACGGGCGTAATGGTTATTGTGCTACCGCTCACCTCAACGGTGGCAGTGGCAGTATTATTAGATTCTACGGTATAGGTCAAGGTATCGCCTGTGTCGCTAAATTTATTAGCAACATTGACGGTTAGAGGGATACCTAAATTTGTCGTTTGTGCTGGAATGCTTCCAACGGTCATTGGCACTGCGGCGTTAATTGTGGTTCCCGTGGGCAGGATTATTGTTGCTGTTGATGGGACATCAGCAAACAGGCTTGCGGGGAGCGAAGTAGGCAGTGGGTTGTTCAGTAAATTAAGGCTTGTCAAACTCCTTAATCCTGAGAAAATACCAGATGGTAAGGTCGTGAGCTGATTTATACCTAAACTCAGGCTCTCTAATGCGGATAGCCCAGAGAATATATCAGCAGGTAGGGTGGTAATCTCGTTGCCGGATAAATTGAGTGTTGTTAGTCCTGTTAAGCCAGCAAAATCGCCACTCTTTAGGTTACTACCTTTTAGAGAAGTACTGCTAAGACTCCCAAAAAAAAGTAGCTGAGTAATTCCTGCCAACTCTGCTGTAGTGATGTCTGCACAATTGGTTTTGCCACTCACCTCGTCGACGATTACATTCTTAACTACTGCGGTGCGTGAACAAAGGTCTGTTAGGTTAGTACCTTGAGCATTAACGCTTACCATAAAGGTTTGTGTAACTGTTTGCCCTGCTGTATCGGCGGCAGTGATGGTTATGGTTGCTGTTCCTATGGCTACGGGCGTAATGGTTACTGTGCTACCGCTCACCTCAACGGTGGCAGTGGCAGTATTATTAGATTCTACGGTATAGGTCAACGTATCGCCTGTGTCGCTAAATTTATTAGCAACATTGACGGTTAGAGGGATACCTAAATTTGTCGTTTGTGCTGGAATGCTTCCAACGGTCATTGGCACTGCGGCGTTAATTGTGGTTCCCGTGGGCAGGATTATTGTTGCTGTTGATGGGACATCAGCAAACAGGCTTGCGGGGAGCGAAGTAGGCAGTGGGTTGTTCAGTAAATTAAGGCTTGTCAAACTCCTTAATCCTGAGAAAATACCAGATGGTAAGGTCGTGAGCTGATTTATACCTAAACTCAGGCTCTCTAATGCGGATAGCCCAGAGAATATATCAGCAGGTAGGGTGGTAATCTCGTTGCCGGATAAATTGAGTGTTGTTAGTCCTGTTAAGCCAGCAAAATCGCCACTCTTTAGGTTACTACCTTTTAGAGAAGTACTGCTAAGACTCCCAAAAAAAAGTAGCTGAGTAATTCCTGCCAACTCTGCTGTAGTGATGTCTGCACAATTGGTTTTGCCACTCACCTCGTCGACGATTACATTCTTAACTACTGCGGTGCGTGAACAAAGGTCTGTTAGGTTAGTACCTTGAGCATTAACGCTTACCATAAAGGTTTGTGTAACTGTTTGCCCTGCTGTATCGGCGGCAGTGATGGTTATGGTTGCTGTTCCTATGGCTACGGGCGTAATGGTTACTGTGCTACCGCTCACCTCAACGGTGGCAGTGGCAGTATTATTAGATTCTACGGTATAGGTCAACGTATCGCCTGTGTCGCTAAATTTATTAGCAACATTGACGGTTAGAGGGATACCTAAATTTGTCGTTTGTGCTGGAATGCTTCCAACGGTCATTGGCACTGCGGCGTTAATTGTGGTTCCCGTGGGCAGGATTATTGTTGCTGTTGATGGGACATCAGCAAACAGGCTTGCGGGGAGCGAAGTAGGCAGTGGGTTGTTCAGTAAATTAAGGCTTGTCAAACTCCTTAATCCTGAGAAAATACCAGATGGTAAGGTCGTGAGCTGATTTATACCTAAACTCAGGCTCTCTAAGGCGGATAGCCCAGAGAATATATCAGCAGGTAGGGTGGTAATCTCGTTGCCGGATAAATTGAGTGTTGTTAGTCCTGTTAAGCCAGCAAAATCGCCACTCTTTAGGTTACTACCTTTTAGAGAAGTACTGCTAAGACTCCCAAAAAAAAGTAGCTGAGTAATTCCTGCCAACTCTGCTGTAGTGATGTCTGCACAATTGGTTTTGCCACTCACTTCGCCGACGATAACATTTTTAACTATTGTGGTGCGTGAGCAAAGGTCTGTTGGGTCAGCCTCTTGAGCATTAACTGGCAGAGAAAAAGCCAGACTTAGAATAAGGAGAAATAGGGTTTTGTAATTACAAAGATTGGCTAAAGACTGCCATAATGTCGGGGGGGGGGGGGTAACTATATGATTATTAAGGGTTTTTATGGTAAACAATGATTTCATTCGGAATCTCCTCCAGTTAAATGGGTTATTATATGACGTTTTGTCAGTCATAGGTGTTTCTTTGGGTGGGTGTATAATGGGTTTCATAAGTATGGGTGTTTAATTGGTTTAAATTATTTGCCAAAGATAGTTTATTTTTTTAAACATTAACTACTATTCAATAAAATATTTTTTATACTCTTCTAAATCTGTAATTGTTTTTAAATCAACCCCTTTCCTAGCGTCATCTATTGATTTTCTCGTTGTTTTGTTTGGGATATCCCTAACATCTTTATAGAATAAATACACAACATAATCGTTCAGACTTCTTTTTTGAGACAAAGCTTTTTCTTTTAATTTTTCTAATAAATCGGTATTGATTCTAAATGCTGTTTGAGTTTTCATCGTCTTGGAATTGAAAATTATTGCTCCAAAGATAGTTTATTTAATTGAGAATGGAGGTTGGAGGTTGGAAGCTACTCTGCTTGTCAGCAATGTGTTTTTATTTTTTTTTACTATCTTTGTCGAAAAATGTTATTAAATAATAATTATGACAACAACAGAAATTAAAGAATTGTTTGAATTAACAGCACAAAGAGTTGCTAAAATTGAGGCGGAGACAACGCAAAAAGTTGCTAAGATTGAGGCAGAGACAACGCAAAAAGTTGCTCAAATTCGTAAAGAGGCAGAAAATATTCGTAAAGAAACGGAAGGCATTCGTAAAGAAACGGAAGGTATTCGTAAAGAAACGGAAGACATTCGTAAAAAAAATGATGAGGAAACTGCTCAAATTCGTAAAGAGGCAGAAGGCATTCGTAAAAAAAATGATGAGGAAACTGCTCAAATTCGTAAAAAAAATGATGAGGAAACTGCTCAAATTCGTAAAGAGGCAGAAAGTATTCGTAAAGAAACGGAAGATATTCGTAAAGAAACGGAAGATATTCGTAAAGAGGCACGAAAACTTGCAGAGGAAGATTTTAGTGAAATCAGAAAAATTCTTAATAGAACAGAAAGAAATATTGAAAAGACATCAGGTCACTTAGGTTTTTATACAAAAAAAGTAGCCAATATTTCAGAGGAATATTTTTATCGAGGTTTGAAATCAAATATAAGCGTTGGCGGTATAACCTTTGATACTATTGTTAGAAATATAGATATTGACGGAAAAGAGTATGATATTATCCTTGAAAATGATAATGCTGTTATGCTTGTTTCAGTAAAAACAACTATCAATTCAGATAATGTTAGAGAAGATTTACCTAAAGATATTGTTATATTGAAAAATTCATCTCGGTATAAATCTACTAACAAAAAATTCTATGCTACAATTGCAGGATTTACTGGAGGCGACCATAAGCATATACTCAACTCAGCCAAGAAAAAAGGGATATTTGTTCTCGCTCTTAGCGAAGAACATCAACCAACATTAGTTAATGCTGAAGTTTCTCCTACGGTTTATTAGAAAGTTAAAAGTGAAATTTAGTTAAAATAGTAAAAGCTATCAAATGATGGCTTTTTTACTATGCTTTAATTTACCAGAATTAGGGTTAATATATCAAAGTTATTACGTATCTTTGTAAACACTTGTAATATTTTTATATTAGGATTGATTTTAAATTATGACAACAACAGAAATTAATAAATTATGACAACAACAGAAATTAAAGAATTGTTTGAATTAACGGCACAAAGAGTTGCTAAAATTGAGGCGGAGACAACGCAAAAAGTTGCTCAAATTCGTAAAGAGGCAGAAAATATTCGTAAAAAAAATGATGAGGAAACTGCTCAAATTCGTAAAGAGGCAGAAGGCATTCGTAAAAAAAATGATGAGGAAACTGCTCAAATTCGTAAAGAAACGGAAGGCATTCGTAAAGAGGCAGAAAGTATTCGTAAAGAAACGGAAGATATTCGTAAAGAAACGGAAGATATTCGTAAAGAGGCACGAAAACTTGCAGAGGAAGATTTTAGTGAAATCAGAAAAATTCTTAATAGAACAGAAAGAAATATTGAAAAGACATCAGGTCACTTAGGTTTTTATACAAAAAAAGTAGCCAATATTTCAGAGGAATATTTTTATCGAGGCTTGAAATCAAATATAAGCGTTGGCGGTATGACCTTTGATACTATTGTTAGAAATATAGATATTGACGGAAAAGAGTATGATATTATCCTTGAAAATGATAATGCTGTTATGCTTGTTTCAGTAAAAACAACTATCAATTCAGATAATGTTAGAGAAGATTTACCTAAAGATATTGTTATATTGAAAAATTCATCTCGGTATAAATCTACTAACAAAAAATTCTATGCTACAATTGCAGGATTTACTGGAGGCGACCATAAGCATATACTCAGCTCAGCCAAGAAAAAAGGGATATTTGTTCTCGCTCTTAGCGAAGAACATCAACCAACATTAGTTAATGCTGAAGTTTCTCCTACGGTTTATTAGAAAGTTAAAAATGAAATTTAGTTAAAATAGTAAAAGCCATCAAATGATGGCTTTTTTACTATGCTTTAATTTACCAGAATTAGGGTTAATATATCAAAGTTATTACGTATCTTTGTAAACACTTGTAATATTTTTATATTAAGATTGATTTTAAATTATGACAACAACAGAAATTAAAGAATTATGACAACAACAGAAATTAAAGAATTGTTTGAATTAACGGCACAAAAAGTTGCTCAGATTAAAACAGAATCAGCACGTGATATTGCTCAAATTCGTAAAGAAACGGAAGGCATTCGTAAAAAAAATGATGAGGAAACTGCTCAAATTCGTAAAAAAACGGAAGACATTCGTAAAGAAACGGAATACAACAGAAAAATTGCTGAAAAACGTGCAGATAAAGACTTTAAGAAGATGAGAGAAATTCTTGAAGAAACAGAATATGCTCTTAAAAAGACATCAGGTCACTTAGGTTTTTATACAAAAAAAGTAGCCAATATTTCAGAGGAATATTTTTATCGAGGTTTGAAATCAAATATAAGCGTTGGCGGTATAACCTTTGATACTATTTTTAGAAATATAGATATTGACGGAAAAGAGTATGATATTATCCTTGAAAATGATAATGCTGTTATGCTTGTTTCAGTAAAAACAACTATCAATTCAGATAATGTTAGAGAAGATTTACCTAAAGATATTGTTATATTGAAAAATTCATCTCGGTATAAATCTACTAACAAAAAATTCTATGCTACAATTGCAGGATTTACTGGAGGCGACCATAAGCATATACTCAGCTCAGCCAAGAAAAAAGGGATATTTGTTCTCGCTCTTAGCGAAGAACATCAACCAACATTAGTTAATGCTGAAGTTTCTCCTACGGTTTATTAGAAAGTTAAAAGTGAAATTTAGTTAAAATAGTAAAAGCTATCAAATGATGGCTTTTTTACTATGCTTTAATTTACTAGAATTAGGGTTAATATATCAAAGTTATTACGTATCTTTGTAAACACTTGTAATATTTTTATATTAGGATATAGTGATTTTAAATTATGACAACAACAGAAATTAATAAATTATGACAACAACAGAAATTAAAGAATTGTTTGAATTAACAGCACAAAGAGTTGCTAAAATTGAGGCGGAGACAACGCAAAAAGTTGCTCAAATTCGTAAAGAGGCAGAAAATATTCGTAAAGAAACGGAAGGCATTCGTAAAGAAACGGAAGGCATTCGTAAAAAAAATGATGAGGAAACTGCTCAAATTCGTAAAGAGGCAGAAAGTATTCGTAAAGAAACGGAAGATATTCGTAAAGAGGCACGAAAACTTGCAGAGGAAGATTTTAGTGAAATCAGAAAAATTCTTAATAGAACAGAAAGAAATATTGAAAAGACATCAGGTCACTTAGGTTTTTATACAAAAAAAGTAGCCAATATTTCAGAGGAATATTTTTATCGAGGTTTGAAATCAAATATAAGCGTTGGCGGTATAACCTTTGATACTATTGTTAGAAATATAGATATTGACGGAAAAGAGTATGATATTATCCTTGAAAATGATAATGCTGTTATGCTTGTTTCAGTAAAAACAACTATCAATTCAGATAATGTTAGAGAAGATTTACCTAAAGATATTGTTATATTGAAAAATTCATCTCGGTATAAATCTATCAACAAAAAATTCTATGCTACAATTGCAGGATTTACTGGAGGCGACCATAAGCATATACTCAGCTCAGCCAAGAAAAAAGGGATATTTGTTCTCGCTCTTAGCGAAGAACACCAACCAACATTAGTTAATGCTGAAGTTTCTCCTACGGTTTATTAGAAAGTTAAAAGTGAAATTTAGTTAAAATAGTAAAAGCCATCAAATGATGGCTTTTTTACTATGCTTAGATTCAATTAGTAAATGCAACTTTTAGGAGTATTTTTATAAGATTAATATTCGTTTATAAGCCTTCGCTCTTTTGTGGAGTGAAGCGTAGCGAAACGGAGCAAAAGAGCGAAGGCTTAATTACCTTCTCTCAGTTACTCCTTATTAAGTCTTATATTTGTACTTTACTAAAAGTCAATAAATATGAAGCACCTAACTAAAGAACAAAGGTATCAAATAAAAGCATACCTAAATTGTGGTAAATCAAAGATTTTTATAGCAGAATCTTTGAAAGTAAACAAAACTACTATTTATAGGGAGTTAAAACGTAATTCAAATAAACGAGGCAGGTATAATCCTGATTTTGCACAGGAACTTTCTACAGAAAGAAAAGAACGCTTTTTTCTTAATTAGAAAGCTACCTTTTGGTAGAAAAGCTGAAGAATTAGCCAATATTGTTATCGATATGCTAATGCCTTGTAAGAAATTTGTTCATTCAATTACTTCTGATAATGGAACTGAATTTGCCGAACATATAAAAATGTCTAAAAAATTATTAACCCAACTTGGTTATTTTTATTTAAAAAAGTCTATATTTTAAGATATTTATATCTAACTTCCTGATTAACAGGTATTATTTTTTGAGTTTTTGTTTGTAGTGTAGTACGGTTGTGTTGTATATATAATTATGCTATCTTTGCCCCATGTTTATACGAGCCATAAAAAAACAACGCAGCAAGGACAGTAAAATCTTCTATCAATATACCTTGGCACAATCCATAAGAGTTGATGGAAAGGTAAAACAAAGAGGTATTCTGTACTTGGGATCTAACCCATTGCTTGCAAACAAGATTAATCGTGCTATTGTTTTAGAGATGTTAAAAGCCAAAATATTTGCTATGGATTCTCTTTTTCCTATCAATCCTCCTAAAGAATTAGAGGAATTGGCTGATTTCTTTTACGAAAAATACTGTTTAAAGTATGGGTGTATTCCTGTAAAGGATGCTGTGTCCATTCCTCCGGCGCCTGCTTTGGCGGAATATCACAATATCGACATTAAAGGGCTGGAAATAAAGGATGTAAAAACTTTTGGGTCAGAGCATTTATGTAAACAGGTACTTGAGAAGTTGCAATTAAAGGAATGTTTTATCTCCTTGGGAATGAGCCAAAAGCAGACTCAATTAGCATTGACAAGCATATCAGCAAGAGCTATTTTCTCATCCTCAGAACACAAGACCGCTCAGATATTACAAACTAATAGCGAGCTTCAATATTGTTTTGATATACAACAAACAATCACTCACAAAAACTTATATGTAATAACTGACATCTTGTACAAATACAGAGAAAAAATAGACACTTTTTTGTACAATCGCGTAACTAATCTATTTAATTTAGACGATAAATTAGTAATTTTTGATATAAGCAATACCTATTTTGAAACACGTAAATCCGATAGTAAACTGGCTAAATACGGAAGAAGTAAGGAGAAACGAAACGATTGTCCTTTGATAATTTTTACAGGTGTTATAAACGCTCAAGGATTTATACGTCATTCGAGAATCTATCAAGGCAATACTCCTGATACCGCCACATTGAACGATATGATTGAAGATTTAGAAAAATGCAATACATCTTCAGTAAAACAAACCATAGTTATAGATGCAGGTATATCAACGGAAGATAATATAGAACTCATAAAAGAAAAGGGATATAAATATGTTTGTGTATCGAGAAAAAGGCTAAAAAATTATCCTTTATCTATCACAGAAAAGACCATAACACAACTTACCGATAGAGGTAAAAATAAGGTAAAACTATCCATTTTTACCTCAAAAGAGTACAGTGACACTTGGATGTATGTTCAAAGTCAAGCCAAGCAGACTAAAGAGCAGTCTATAAATGATAAATTAAAACAACGCTTTGAACAAGACATCGGCAGTATTAGAAAAGCCATCACCAAAAAAGGCGGCACAAAGCGTATCAACAAAGTGTGGGAACGCATAGGGAAACTAAAAAAAAAACACAATCTAGTTGCTTCAAATTACGACATCCAAGTAAATGAAGAAAAAGGCATTGCAATAGCTTTGACTTGGGATATAAAAATCAACAAAGTAAAAGATGATAAAACAAAAGGTGTTTATTTTATTAGAACCAATTACGAAAATCCGAAGGAAAAACAATTATGGGATATTTATAATACCATTAGAGAGGTAGAATATACTTTTAGATGCTTAAAATCAGACCTGAATATAAGACCTATCCACCACCAAAAAGACCAGAGAATAGAGGCTCATATTTATCAAACAATATTAGCATATCAACTGGTAAATACAATAAGATATATGCTAAAAGAAAAGGATATACACTATGATTGGAAAAATATTGTACGCATTATGAACACCCAAACCATACAAACTATAGAACTGCCAACAGACAAAAAAACAATACAACTAAGAAAACCCAGCAAAGCCATAGAACAAGCTCAGAAAATATATACCGCCACCGGATGCAACCTTACACAAACACCAATAAAAAAATATGTAGTGTACCACTAAATCTTGAACCCCGCGTATCTATTGATATTAAATTAGATAATGGACAAGTTGGGTTAACAGAGTTCTTTTTCGCACATCCTTATTCTTCATGGGAAAGAGGGTTAAGCGAATATACTAACAAATTAGTTAGGCAATATATACCAAAAAAATCAATATTCAGTCTATATAGCGAGAAGGAAATCAAAAATATACAACATAAAATTAACTGAAGACCAAGAAAAAATCTAAATTATGATAATCCTAAAAATATATTTTATAAATTTGTAAACTAAAAAGTTGCATTTAGGGGTTGAATCTACCGTTTTGAAATGGGAGCTTTGAGTAGTAATAATGAAGTTAAAAAAGCAGTATAAGAGGTGAATGAGCATATATTAGACAAGGGTTGCTGGGTTCTTGACAGAGGTGCAGATAATGGTATTTTAAAGGATTTTTTTGTCAGTAAATGTTCACAGATAATTATTCGTTTAAAAAGAAATACAAAACTATTTTATAAAGAAGTAGAATGTCAAGTAAATAAATTATCGAATAAAATACATTTTTCAGTAACACAAAAAGTTGTTAAAATAAAGAAAAATAAGCCAGCAGTGTCATTTTATAGTATCGGTGCGATTCGTGTAAACTATATGATAAAAGGAGTATCATACCCATTATGGTTGGTAGCTTCAAGAAATAAGAATCACGGCGGACTCTGTTATTTTCTTGTGAAAAGTGAACTGACTACGGCTATAGAGGTTGCCAAGTGAGCATTTAATGGCTACGGACTACGTTGGAAAATAGAAGAATACCACAGACATATAAAACAAGAATATAAATTGGAGAGCATTCAACTAAAAACCTTTGACGGATTACAGTCAATGCTGGCTGTTCTTACCGTTGCTATGTACATAATTTACAAAAAAATACAATCATTACATTTCAGCTTGTTACTCGATGCAGGCTATAACTATCTCAACAGATATACTTTTATAGAACTTACTAATTTCATATATTATAAGATATCAAAGGTGGTTTCTATTCTGTTGGTGCCAACTAAAAGTAGATGGAAAATACAGAGTGAACCTCCTAAAATAGACCCTTCACAACTTAACCTAATCTTTGACTAAAAAAACAGGGGATGGCTAATTAAAAATTATGTAACTACTCAGGTGGTTTAATTTACTTGTTACCAGTTAGTTAAAAAAGACAAATCTATTTATGTAAATTTATTTTATTAATTACTTTATTGACTTAGGCACTTTGCAAATATAAGAAATATGAGTAAATTAGCGGATTAATAGTTAAAATTATGGAGCAAAGATACAAAAGCCTGTCCTTATTTGATTTTCAAGGGCAATTTAAGACCGCAGAAGATTGTTTAATTTACTTGTCAAATATAAAGTGGGGAAAAGGGTTTATCTGTAGGAAGTGCAAACACACTCATAGTTGTGCTGGTAAAATGTCATATTCTCGACAATGTACCTCTTGTAGATACACAGAATCACCAACAGCACAGACCTTATTTCATAAGGTTAAATTTGATTTATTAAAGGCATTTTATATTGTATATTTTGTCAGCACTAATAAGAAAGGAATTACTTCAACAGAGTTGAGTCGTAAATTAAATTTGAGACAAAAAACATGTTGGTCATTTAAGCGAAAAGTAATGAAGTCAATGAAGAGTTCAAAGGACTTTCCAATGAAAGATAATGTAGAGGTTGATGAAACCGTATTTGGAGGGCAAGAGCAGGGAGTTAGAGGAAGAAAGAACAAAAACAAAAAACTTGTAGTTGTAGGTATTGAGAAAAAATGAAAAGGAGTTAGTCGGCTTTATGCAAGAGTAATAAAGAGTGCAAGTGCAGAAAATTTAGGTAAGTTCATGAAAGATCATATTGCTTCTGAAGCCAAAATAACAACTGACAAATGGACGGGATATCAGCCCTTGAAAAAAGATTTTAAAAACCTGACACAGATATACTCAGGAGATAAAGGAGGTAATTTTCCTGAATTGCACAGAGTTATAATGAATCTTAAAGGATGGTTAAGAGGTGTACATCATCATGTATGGGATTTACAAGATTATATAGACGAATACTGTTATAGATTTAATAGAAGTTTTATGAGCGAAAACATATTTGACAACTTAATAAATCGTATGGTTATTGCTCAACCCTGTTACATTAAAAATATTAGTGAGTAAGTGCCTAAGTCAAAAAACTAATTATATAACTGCAATACTACTTACAAGTATAAATAGTATGGCACAAAACAAAAACACTCCTACAAAGTTGCATTTGTTAATTGAATATAAGTACACATTCGTTAAAATTTCATCCGATAGCTGAAGAAGAATATAGAGAATATATGATGAAATTTAATAATGAAGCATCATATTCGGAAGAAATAAATATTAAATCTTCAAGTGATAAAACAACAATAAAAGATACAGAAAATGATTTTGGCACAATAGATTGGGATCAAGACGAATACAAAAGGGAGAAAAAACCTTACACCAAAATTTTATTACAATCATAAAGATGGGTTTTATTTTAGGACTATTACCAAAAAAAGTTTATTAGTTAAAGAAAATAAACATTTATGGAATTGGAAATTACACCAAGAAACAAAACAAGTAGGCAATTTCACTTGCCAAAAGGCAACTATAAGATTTAGAGGCAGAGATTATATTGCATGGTTTGCTAAGGAAATATCTGTTCCTTTTGGTCCTTGGAAATTTCAAGGACTTCCAGGTTTAATTCTTGAAGCTTATGATACAGAAGAAAAACTCCATATAACCGCGCATAAAATAAAATTAGCCATCCCCTGTTTTTTTAGTTTTTCTGCTTTTATAAGAATTTTAAAAAATTAAATTGCTGATTATCAATGATTTAAATAACGTGTTTTTTAGGAAGTTCAAAAATATTTTTCAGGCTTATTTTAACCTAAATTATCAGTAAAATCAACGCTTGAGAAACTATTAAATGTATTTTTCGGGGGATGGCTAAATAAAATAAAAATAGGTGAAAAAGTTGATTGTACAATCAATGTGGAAGAAGACAAACTAACTAATGCGTTAACAATTCCCGAATATATTTCTAAAATGGATGAAGAAATGAAAGAAATCTTTGCAGAAATGGCCAGCAAGTTCCCGAAAGGACTTAAAGTACCAAAATATGATAAAGACTGTAAAGGTTGCCCAAAGCCATTAGAAATATTTGATGAAGAAAAATAATTGTATTTTTTCTTACGAGAACCAATTTTTATATATACCTTAGCCGAATAAATAAGCAAACATAACTAAACCCAAAAAAATGTTTTATCCAATTCACACTTTCATTCACAGAGATGTTGATAGTGCTGCGGATTGTGATAGAATTGGAGATATATATAGGGATGCTATCCAATAAATTATTTTAAAACTGGAATCAATAAATATTTTATTTTGCACTTTAAATCTGTAAGTGTGTATTTTTTAAATTTTTATTCAGATATCATATACTTATTGGTATTAAAGGGGTGTTCTGTGTAAATTTTGTTTCGCTCAAATAAGATGAAAAGGCTTTTGGTAAAATGGGTTTAAACCTCTTATATATCCAAGGCTTTTATTTGCTCTGTGTGATTTACTTACGGATTTAAAGTTGCAATAAGGGTTTGTTGATGCCTCTAATAAATCTTGAAATATAATATGATAAAAAAAATAATTCACATATATTTATTCTTAGCGTCAATTTCTATAAGTTCTCAAGAATCAAAAGGGAAAGATATTATTGTAAAATATGATGTACAGTACAATACAGATTTGCCAAGTATAAGAGCAGGTTTACTTGTAATTAAAGACAATAAAAAAGAATCTATATTCGTTGTAAAAGCAAAAAAAATAGAAACAGAAAGTGAAATACACAAAAATGAAATTAGCCTTATGCTTAGCTCGAATAAGTTAGATAGTTATGTTTATACTAACTTCGAGTCTGACTCTCTTTTTTTTACATATAATATTCTTTCAAGATACTACTTAGTAAAAGAACATATCCCTAAAATAAAATGGAATTTATTAAATGAAGAGAGTAAAATAGGGAATCTGCATATTCAAAAGGCAAGAGCTAAATTTAGAGGTAGAAATTATACAGCTTGGTTTACAAAGGACATTCCTATACGCTTTGGACCTTGGAAATTTAATGACTTACCTGGGTTAATTACCGAAATTTATGATGATACTAATACATATCGTTGGACTTTAAAAACCATATATGATTTAAATGATATATTATTTGATGTCGAAAAGGAAAATTATGAAGAGATTAGTAAGGATTATGAAAAGATTGGTATAAAAGAATACGTTTATATCAAGTACACTAAGGCTTATGATCTTACTGTTTCACGTTTAGAAAGGCTAAAATCAATACTACCAAGGGGTGCTAAACTTATTTCTTCAAAAAAAACTGATAGAGGAGGCATAGAAACTATATTTGAATGGGAAATAAAAAAAGACATATGAAAAAACTAATTATATAACTGCAATACTACTTACAAGTATAAATAGTATGGCACAAAACAAAAACACTCCTACAAAGTTGCATTTGTTAATTGAATATAAGTACACATTCGTTAAAATTTCATCCGATAGCTGAAGAAGAATATAGAGAATATATGATGAAATTTAATAATAAAGCATCATATTCGGAAGAAATAAATATTAAATCTTCAAGTGATAAAACAACAATAAAAGATACAGAAAATGATTTTGGTACAATAGATAGGATCAAGATGAATACAAAAGGGAGAAAAAATCTTACACCAAAATTTTATTACAATCATAAAGATGGGTTTTATTTTAGGACTATTACCAAAAAAAGTTTATTAGTTAAAGAAAATAAACATTTATGGAATTGGAAATTACACTAAGAAACAAAACAAGTAGGCAATTTCACTTGCCAAAAGGCAACTATAAGATGAAGAAATGAAAGAAATCTTTGCAGAAATGGCCAGCAAGTTCCCGAAAGGACTTAAAGTACCAAAATATGATAAAGACTGTAAAGGTTGCCCTAAGCCATTAGAAATATTTGATGAAGAAAAATAAGTTCATCTTTTTACAATTAGTTTTTTTTTTTACGATAAGCACTTGCTTTTCTCAGGTAAATATTAAAGGGGAAGTTACTGATGCTAATAATATTCCAATACCATTTGTTAGTGTGCTTTTTAAAAAGGATTCAGCCTCTAGTATTTTGGCATATACCTATGCAAATGAAAAAGGAGTATATCAATTAAACGAAAAAAAAATAGGTAAGTTTAACTTAGTGTTTTCTGCTTTAGGATATAAAACCCAAACCTTTCTAATTGAGTTAACTAACGAAAAAAAAGAGATTGTCAAAAATGTTACTTTAAAAGAAAAAATATTTGAGTTAAATGAAGTAATAATTCAGGCAGAAAAACCAATAAAAATAAAAAAAGATACCATTATCTTTAAAGTTAGCTCGTTTTTAAAAGGTAATGAGCAAGTTATAGAAGATTTACTAAAAAACATACCTGGGCTAAATATAAGCTCTGACGGCACTATAAAAGTAGGCAATCAGGAAGTGGAAAAAGTAATGGTAGATGGCGATGACCTCTTTGGAAAAGGGTATAAAATACTTACCAAAAATATGCCTCCAGACCCCGTAGAAAAAGTAGAAATATATATAAAATATTCTAACAATAAATTATTAAAAGGCGTAGAAAACAGCGATAAGATTGCGTTAAACCTCGTTTTAAAAGAAGATGCAAAGAGAGTTTGGTTTGGCAATATTAGCTTAGGATATGGCTTTGGCTCTAAAAAACCATATAGCTTACGTAGTAATTTAATGAATTTTGGCAAGAAAAATAAATACTACTTTTTAACTAGTTTTAATAATGTTGGCTATGACGCTACGGGAGATATAAACCATTTAATAAGACCTTTTCGCTTTAATGAACCTGCAAGTATTGGCGACAATATTAGTGCTAGCACCTTGCTGGGTCTAAGTTCATTTACACCTAATTTTAAAGCGTCGAGAACCAATTTTAACAATGCCGAATTGGCATCAATTAACGCTGTTTTTACACCTTCAAAAAAAGTAAAGCTAAAAACACTTGGATTTTTTAACTGGGATGAAAATGATTTTTTTAGAAATAGCACTCAAATTTTTACTATAAAAGATGGTAGCTTTACAAATACAGAGGATTTTACTTTAAGAAAGAAAAAGTTTGTTGGTTTTGGAAAAGTAGATTTAATATATGATATTTCTAAAACCAAAATGTTAGAACTGACGAGCAAATATAACAATCAAGATAAAAATAGCAGAAGTAATTTAATTTTTAACACAGCAAAAACAACAGAAAAATTAAAAGGTAGAAACACCTTTTTTGACCAAAAAATAAGTTACACAAATAAATTCAAAAAAAATAAAGTGTTCCTGCTTACGGGTAGATATATAAATGAAAAAACGCCACAAAATTATAATATCAATCGGTATTTTTATAAAGAATTGTTTTCTACTGCAAGCGTAAATAACGTAACACAGTTAAGTGAAAATAAATTGGAATTTGCAGGTTTTGAAGCACATTTGTTAAACAGAAAAGATAATGGAGATTTGTTAGAAATCCAATTTGGAAATCAATTTAGAAAAGACAAATTACATTCATCTTTCTTGCTTAAAGAGGATGGTGCTGTTTTAGAATCTCCAGCAGAATATCAAAATAATACTATCTATATTTCTAACGATTTATATGTCAATACAAAATATCGTTTAAAGATAAAAGACTTTGCTCTTACAGGAAAATTAGATATCCATCAATTATTCAATAAGTTAGAACAAAATAATACTATAAAACAGCAACCGTTTTTTATAAATCCAAAAATAAGTTTTGATTGGGAAATCAATACAAAAAATAAAATCCTTGCTTATTACACTTACAATAAAACAAATGCAAAAATAGTAAGTGTTTATAAAAACTATATTCTAACAGGCTTTCGCTCGTTTTATAAAGGAACAGGTAATTTTAATCAGTTAAATGCCTCAACGGTAACTTTCAATTATAGATTGGGTAGCTGGAGTGATAAATTTTTTGCTAATACATTTATTTTATTTAGTAAAAATCACGATTTTTTCTCTACAAACTCTCTGATTAAACAAAATTATTCACAATCAGATAGAATTATAATAAAAAACAGAGATTTCTTAAACATCTCATCAAAATTAGATTATTATTTTAAGATTATTTCATCAAACCTTAAATTAGATTTAGGTTATTCTAAATCAAACTATAAGAATATAATTAATGGCTCTGAATTAAGAGAAATTAGCTCTACCAATTATAATTATGGAGTTGAATTACGTTCTGGATTTAGTGGAATTTTTAACTATCATATCGGCACAAAATGGAAGACTAACAACATAAAATCTACTATAAATAATTCGTTTACAAACACTATTAGTTTTTTAGACTTATCATTTGTATTTAATGACAAATTTACTGTTGATTTAGAATCTGAACGATACTTTTTTGGAAATGTTAATACAGAAAATAACACCTATCATTTTGCAGACTTAGAAATGAGATATACGTTAGAGAAAAACAAATTAAGCTTTTCATTATCAGGCAAAAATTTGTTTAACACAAAAAGGTTTAAAACTTCTTCGATTAGTGATATAGGAAGCTCAACGACTGAATACAGGCTATTACCCAGATATTTACTTTTAGAAATGAAGTATCGCTGGTAGATTCAAAAACCAACAACTAATTTTAATTTATCCCCAAATTACTGTACTTTCGTTTTGTGAAAAAACAAAGCCAACCAAATGAGTAGAACGTTAAAAGATTTTGTGATTATAGGATTAAAAGGGGTGGCAATGGGAGCAGCAGATGTTGTACCCGGAGTTTCTGGAGGAACGATTGCATTTATTTCTGGGATTTATGAGGAGTTAGTAAATTCTATCAGCAATGTAAATTTAGCTTTACTAAAAATATTAAAATCAGAAGGTTTTAAATCTGCTTGGAAACAGTTAAATGGCAATTTCTTATTGTCGCTTTTTATTGGAATTTTTATCAGTGTTGTATCCTTATCAAAAGTGATAAAATGGTTGTTAGAAAATGAACCTATTTTGTTGTGGTCATTTTTCTTCGGATTGGTATTGGCAAGCATTATCTATATTGGAAAACAAATTACTAAATGGAATGTAGGCTCTGTTTCTATTATGATTTTTGGTGCAGGTTTAGCGTATTATATAACTACATTAAATCCATTAGTAACAGAAAATTCATCAGCCTTTTTCTTCTTTTTGGCAGGAGCAACTGCAATTTGTGCTATGATTTTACCCGGAATTTCTGGAGCATTTATTTTGGTTTTATTGGGGGCTTACAAGCTGATTTTAACCGCAGTAAACAATCGTGATTTCACAGTAATATCAGCTGTTGGAGCAGGAGCAGTTTTTGGATTACTGGTATTCTCTAGGGTTCTAAAATGGCTGTTTGCTAATTATAAAAATTATACATTAGCTGTTCTAACAGGGTTTGTTATTGGCTCATTAAACAAAATTTGGCCTTGGAAAGAAACATTAACTTGGCGTGTAAATTCTCATGGAAATAGAGTTCCGTTTAATCAGCAAAGTGTATCACCATTTTCTTTTTTAGAGGATAATCAACTGCTAATTGCAGTGATTTTTGCGGTTGTTGGTTTCTTATTAATTATATTGCTGGAGAAATTAGTTGGGAATCAAGATAAAAGTTAAAAATTAAAAAAGAAAAGAATCAAGACAAGTTGGATTTACGATTCAACAATTACACAATTCAACAATCAAACCAATCTATATAAATACATATTTATCACATTCTCCAATCCCAAATATAAACTCTCGGAAATTAGTGCGTGACCGATGGAAACCTCAGCCAAATTAGGAATATTTTCTTTAAATTTTTTTATGTTTTCTAAACTTAAGTCGTGTCCTGCATTTATGCCTAAACCCAATTTATCTGCCAATAAAGCAGCTTCCGTATATGGTTTTGCCGCAAAATTATTCCCTAAACTGTATTGAACAGCGAACTCTTCGGTGTATAATTCAATTCTGTCTGCTCCTGTTTTTGCCGCAGATTCAATCAAATATAAATCTGTATCAATAAAAATTGAAGTCCTGATTCCATTTTGTTTAAACTCTGAAATAACCTCTTGTAAAAAAGATTGATTTTTTACCGTATCCCAACCAGCATTTGAGGTAATTGCATCAATACCATCTGGCACCAATGTTACTTGTGTCGGTTTTATTTCCAAAACCATATCAATAAATTTATTTATAGGATTTCCTTCTATATTATATTCTGTTGTTACAATTTTTTTTAAATTATATGCGTCCTGATACAGAATATGACGCTCGTCTGGTCTTGGATGAATTGTAATGCCTTCTGCTCCAAAATTTTGAATATCTCTGGCAACATCCAGTAGGTTTGGCACATCTCCACCACGTGAATTACGCAACGTCGCTATTTTATTTATATTTACACTTAACTTTGTCATATTAGAAAAAATAAATTGCTAAAATAATAATTTTAAAGAATTATTCAGCATTTTAACCTATATTCGTGGCTGATGAATATAACAGATTACATAGTAAATTATTTTAGCCCTTTGACCCTGCAAAGCAATGTAAACGAGGCGGGAAAAGTGTGTTGGGATTTTCATACCACTCATATACCGATAGTTGAAAACGATAAATTAATTGGTTGCATTTCTCAAGACAAGATTAAATCATTAGAAAATAAGAATCAAAAATTAGCTGATTTTATTGATTTATTAGATTATTTCTGTGCAGATACTTTTACATCAGCCTTAGAATTATTAAGAATATTTGCTGACAATAATTCTTCTGTGATTCCCGTAATACACGAAGACAAATACATCGGTTATTATAGATTGGGCAGCGTTCTGTCTGTTTTTTCTTCTAGCCCTTTTTTTACTACCGATGGATTTATTCTTGTCGTAGAAAAAGACAATATAGAATATTCAATGAGTGAAGTTGCTCAAATTGTTGAGTCTAATGACGGGGTTTTGCTCGGGTGTTTTGTATCTGATAAAAGAAATGATAAAGTAGAATTGACATTAAAAATTTCATCACAAGAAATTAATAATATTATTCAGACTTTTAGACGATATAATTACCTGATAATCACAGAACATAGCGATGATTTATATTTAGAAGAGGTAAAGGAAAAGTTGGATTATTTGCAGAGATACTTAAATACTTAGGTGATGAAAAAAGTAGCCATTTACGGGCAGTCATATAATTCGATAGCAATAAAAGAGGTGCTAATTTTGATAGACGCACTGCAAGAAGAAAACATTGTTATTTTCTTTGAAAAAGATTTTTATGCTTTGCTTCAAAAAGACAATTATTTGCCGAAGAAATACGCTATTTTTTCGCATTTTGATGATTTAAATAGTTCTTTTGACCTGTTTTTTACCATTGGTGGCGACGGAACAATATTAAGAGCAATAACCTATATCAGAGACTTAAACATTCCTATTTTGGGAATAAACACAGGAAGATTGGGTTTTTTGGCAACCGTTCAAAAAGATCAAATTAAAGAATCGGTTGGATTACTCTTAAGAAAAGAATACAGCATACAGGAAAGAACCTTGCTAAGTGTAAAAACATCGCCAGAAACAGAAGGCTTTTCTGATATGCACTTTGCACTTAATGAAGTAACGGTTGCCCGTAAAAATACAACATCTATGGTTGGAATAAAAACCTATTTAGATGAAGAATATCTAACCAATTATTGGGCAGATGGATTGATAATATCAACACCGACAGGTTCTACAGGCTATTCTTTGAGTTGTAACGGACCTGTAGTTTTGCCAGATTCTAAAAGTATTATAATTACTCCTATCGCACCACACAACCTAAATGCACGTCCGTTGATTATTTCAAATAGCACAAAAATAAAGCTTGAAATTAGTGGCAGGGAAAATAATTTTTTAATGTCTTTAGATTCTCGTATCGCTACAATTAGTCAAAATACTCAGATTTTTATAGAAAAAGCACCTTTTACTATAAAAAATATTTTACTTAAAGATCAGTCGTTTTTAAAAACGCTAAGAAACAAATTATTATGGGGAGAGGACACCAGAAACAAACTAAGTAGTGAGATTTATTAAGTGTAATTATTGAACTCTTCAATCGTAATCCTTTTTATTTTGACTCTTAGCTCTTTTTTATCATATCAAAAGGAAAAATAAAATCACAACCCGATTTGTATTCGGAGCATCCGTAAGCGGCTTTCCCTTTTAAAATAGTTCCTTTTTTACATTTCGGACAAAGTTTTCCTGCAACTTCTTTTTTCGCAATCGTTTTTACTTTCTTTTCTGACGTAACGTTTGTCGTGTTTAAATTATGAGAAATTCGTGTAGATTTCTTGTTAGAACGAACTTCATAAACCAGCTCGTCCACCATCTTTTTCATATTTTTTATAAATGTACTCGCATTAAATTCACCTTGCTCAATTTCCTTTAATCGTTTTTCCCATCTACCTGTCAATTTAGCAGATTTTAATAGGTCGTTGTCTATAATATCAATCAATTGAATTCCAGTAGAAGTTGGGATTACCAGCTTTTTTTTACGCTCAATATATTTTCTACGAAATAATGTTTCAATAATACTCGCACGTGTAGAAGGTCTGCCGATTCCGTTTTCTTTCATCAATTCTCGCATTTCATCATCATCTACTTGTTTTCCAGCGGTCTCCATAGCTCGCAGAAGGCTTGCTTCAGTATAATTTCTTGGAGGTTTGGTTTCCTTTTCTAAAAATGACGGTTTATGTGAGCCTCTTTCTCCTTTTATAAAAGTGGGCATATGCTGTTCTTTGATTATCTTTTTGCCTTCTTTATTTTCAAAAACCACTCGCCAGCCTTTGTTTAAAATCTCTTTTCCAGTGGTTTTAAATATTACTTTATCTGCTTTTCCAATTACAGAGGTGTTGGACACATTGCTATCACCATAAAATAAGGCTATAAATCGCCTTGTGATAATATCATAAACTCGTTGCTGATTGTACTGTAAATTATTTTGAATCCCTGTAGGAATAATGGCGTGGTGGTCGGTAACTTTTTTGTCGTTAAATACTTTAGATGATTTCTTGATTTTTTTTCCCAAAAGAGGGTTTGTCAACTCACTATAATCTGTCAATTTACTTAATATTCCGTGAATTTTTGGATATATGTCATTTGGTAAAAATGTAGTGTCAACTCTCGGGTATGTAACCACTTTCATTTCGTATAATTTCTGAATTATTTTCAGGGTCTCATCAGCAGAAAAACCAAATTTATTGTTACAATACACCTGCAAACCTGTTAAATCAAATAGTTTTGGGGCATATTCTTTCACTTTTTTTTTGGTAATAGAAACGATTTCAAAATCGCTTTCTTGTACTTTTTTTGATATAATTTCGCCATCTTTTTTGTTTATAAAACGACCTTCTTCGTAATTAAACAGCGTATTTCTATAAGTCGTTTGTAGCTCCCAATAAAGTTGCGGTTTGAAGTTTTTAATCTCCCTGTATCTATTTACCAACATAGCTAAAGTAGGGGTTTGCACTCTTCCGACGGATAAAACTTGTTTATAGCCGCCAAATTTTACGGTATATAAGCGTGTTGCATTTAGCCCTAACAGCCAATCTCCAATAGCACGAGAAAATCCTGCGTAATATAAATTGTTATAATCTTTTTCGGGTTTTAGGTTCTTAAAACCTTCTCTAATAGCTTCTTCGGTCAGCGAGGAAATCCATAAACGCTCTACTTTTCCATTGTAGTTTGCTTGATTAATTACCCAACGTTGTATAAGTTCTCCTTCCTGCCCTGCATCTCCACAATTTATAACAACAGTGGCTTTATCAAACAAACTTCTTATAATATTAAATTGCTTTTGTATTCCTTTATCATTTGTTATTTTTGTTGTAAATCGTTCTGGAAGCATCGGCAAATTGTTTAAGTCCCAACTTTTCCAGTGCGGTTTGTAGTCTTTGGGTTCAAACAAAGTGCATAGATGACCAAATGTATAAGTTACCGCATAGCCGTTTCCTTCAAAATATCCGTCTCGTTTTATATTGGCACCCAAGATGTTAGCTATTTCTCGGGCTACACTCGGCTTCTCTGCTATACATACTTTCATTTGTGATAAATTTAACGATTCTTAAATGAGAGTAAATGTACATTATATTTTTCAGTGTGCCGTTTTCTGTACGTCCCTAAATAAGGTTGACTGTTTTTAACATTAATTTTTCTTTTTTTCTCATAATCGGGCAATTAGGATTCAAAGGTTTCGTTTTGCTTAAAGCGGGACAGGTTCGATACCTCTCCTATTTTACATTCACTCTCACCACCAGTATAAATAGTTTCCGTCGGTCTGTTTTGCTTTGGTAAATTTAACACATATTTTTCAAACTCAATAGGACTCATTTTTAATGGTCTAAATCCGTTGTGAATTCGCTTTGTATTGTAGTGCATAACAGCCTTTTTAACTTGATTTTTTAATTGTAAAAATGTCTTAGATTCCCAATGATATAATACTCCTTTTTTATTGTTCTATTAACCTTTTCTACGTAAGCATTATCTTGTGCTATTAGCCCCATACTTATCTGAGTTTCAGCACCTTTTAATGATTTAATATAATCTTTACTAGTATATTAACTTCCTCTATCTGAATGGTGAACAGTATGAAAAAGTAAAAACAGGTTTATGACGACTGTTTAAAAGCCCTTAATTTTTCAATTAATTTTGGAACAACTTCAAAAGCATCACCAACAATGCCATAATCAGCGGCTTTAAAGAAAGGAGCTTCTGGGTCGGTATTTATAACCACTTTTACTTTAGAGGCGTTAATTCCTGCCAAATGCTGAATTGCTCCAGAAATTCCGATAGCAATATATAAGTTTGAAGCTACCGGCTTACCCGTCTGACCAACGTGTTCGCTATGAGGACGCCATCCCAAATCTGATACTGGCTTAGAGCAAGCAACCGCAGCTCCTAAAACCTCAGCCAATTCCTCTACCATTCCCCAGTTTTCGGGATCTTTTAATCCTCTACCTGCGGAAACTACTATGTCAGCATCTGCAATGGAAACTTTTCCAGATGTTTTCTCTACATTGATTGATTTTACTCCAAAATCAGCGTCAGAAATAACTGCATCAAAATTTTCTGTAATTCCGTCAACTGGATTTTCGTATATTCCGTAGGAATTCTTAGCAAGACCTACTACCTTTTTATCAGCAGTAATTATCGTGTTTGAAAATGCTTTGTTTGAAAATGCTTTTCTTTTAACTGTAAAAAGGCTTGTATTACTTGGTAAAGCCACAACATTTGATGTATAACCTGCTCCTAAATTTACGGCTACCATCGGTGCAAGATACAATCCATTGACGCTGGAATCTATAATTACAATTTCCGAATTTTCTGTATCCGCTACTTGTTTAATTGCCGAAGCATACGCTTTTCCATTAAAATTATGTAGCTTATCATTAGATATATTTATAACTTTTTCTGCCCCGTAGGCATATAATTCTGATGTGTTGTCAACATTAATTGTTAGAACAACTATCTTGCTTTTTGTTTGTTCTGCTATTTTTTTCCCGTATGAAACTACTTCAAATGCAGATTTTTTAAATTTCCCTTCCGATGAATCGGCAAAAACTAATACTGACATATTATTTACTATTTTTGAATTACGATTTGACTATTTGATAATTCCACGATTACACAATTTTATATTACTTTAGCTTCGCTGTGCAGCAAATTAACCAACTCGTCTATATTATCTGCATCGACCAATTTTACAGCTCCTTTTGGTGCTGGTTTTTCAAACGATTGTATGGTTGTTTTTGCTTTTGCTTCAACGGGTTCAACTATGCTTAAAGGCTTTTTGCGAGCCATCATAATTCCACGCATATTAGGAATTCGCAAGTCTTTTTCTTCCACAATTCCTTTTTGTCCTGCGACAACTAAAGGTAAATTTGTGGATAAAGTTTCGTTTCCGCCGTCAATTTCACGGGTTAAAGAAACTGAAGTCTCGTCAATTTCTATTCCTATACATCCGTTTACAAAATTAAAATCTAATAAAGAAGCTAACATTCCTGGAACCATTCCTCCGTTGTAATCAATAGATTCTCTGCCTGTTAAGACTAAATTATAGTTCCCGTTTTTAATAACTTCTGATAATTGTTTTGCGACTAAAAATCCGTCGGTGGCTTCTGTATTTACTCTAACGGCATCATCTGCTCCGATAGCTAATGCTTTACGCAAGGTGGTTTCAGTGGTTGCGTTTCCTACACTTATTACTGTTACCGTTGCTCCTACTTTTTCTTTAAACCACATAGCACGGGTCAAAACAAACTCATCATAAGGATTAATTACAAACTGAACTCCGCTTGTGTCAAACGCTGTGTCGTCGTTTGTAAAATTTATTTTTGAAGTGGTGTCCGGCACATGACTGATGCAAACTGCTATTCTCATATCATTTTATTTTTGTGAGATGTTATCTAATTTAAAGGATGCGAAGTTAAGGTAAAAAAAATTACGAATTACGAATTATGAATTACGATTTTTGAATTACGAATTACGAATAAAAAAAGAGCCAAGACAAATTGGATTTTACGCCTTCAAAACCAAAATGATTTTAAGAGCTATATCTTGGCATTTTAATAATTAGACGTTGTAATTCTCCATCTACCATTTTGCTCAATACAGTGCTTTTAAGCAATTCCCTATTGCCTTTGGTCGTCTCAAATTTTGTTTTGATTAACCTTTTTAAAATTTTCCTTAATTTAAGTGTGGCTTTATGACCTACTTGTTTTTCTAATTGTGAGAAATATGTATTTGCCATAAATTGAAAATTTAACCGCAATTTAGATAGGTAATCTTCTTAATAATAGGACAAAAAAAGACTCAGATAAGAGTGTTTTTTGTATGTTTATTTTTTAGACATTAATTATCGTTAAAGTAGTATTCCTCTTTTTTTTTTCAAAAAAAATCTACTATTTTCTAAGCAATAATAAAAGAAAATATCGTAATTAAAAATTACAGTTCGCCCTAATAAAAATACAATTCGGTAATTATTTTTATAAATAACCGTAGAACCGTAACATCTTTGTGGCATCAAACGATAAAAATAATGAAACATATTTTATTTTCACTAATTGCCATTTATCAAATTTCTTTAGTCGCTCAGACCAAAATTTCGGGGAAAGTAACAGACAGAAAAGGAGTGCCAATTATACAAGCAAATGTGTATTTGGACGGAACTTATGACGGGAGTTTTACAGATGGAGAAGGAAAATTTTCTTTTATGACAAAAGAAAAGGGAGCACAAACCTTAATTGTATCATTTATGTCCTATGAAACCCATACAAAAACTGCGGAGGTTACTACATTTAAAGACATACATATCAGATTGCGTGATGATGTAAATACATTAGATGCGGTAATAATCAGTGCAGGGGCATTTGAAGCTGGAGACAACGCTAAGGTAACCGCTTTAAAGCCTTTAGATGTAGTAACTACAGCTGGTGCTATGGGGAATTTTGTGGGTGCATTACAAACTTTACCCGGAACTTCAAATGTTTCTGAAGATGGACGACTATTTGTTCGAGGAGGTGATGCCGAAGAAACACAAATATTTGTTGACGGAATGCGAGTTTTTACTCCCTATTCTCCAACTGCAAAAAATATTCCAACTCGAGGAAGACTTTCTCCATTTTTATTCAAAGGGATAATATTTTCTACAGGTGGATATTCTGCTGAATACGGTCAGGCTTTGTCTGGTGTTTTACTATTAAATAGCGTTGACGAAGCACAGGAAGAAAAAACGGATATTTCTTTAATGACTCTTGGTTTGGGAATTGGAAATACGCAAGTATGGAACAAAAATTCATTGAGTCTTAATGTTTCTTATGTCAATTTAGCACCGTATCAGGCTACTTTTCCAGATAATAATATTTGGCATAAACCGGTACAAGCTTCGGAGGGGGAATCTGTATATAGGTACAAATTAAAAAATGATGGTTTGTTAAAATTGTATGGAGCTTTTAGTTATTTGAATTTTGATTTAACTCAAGAAGACATCAATTTGAAAGAAGGTGTCCGTTTTGGGATAAAAAACAGAAATTTATATTTGAATGCTTCGTATAAATCTTTTTTACCAAATAATTGGACTCTTTCAGGTGGAATTTCTTATGCAAATGATAAGTCTGATATTAAAATTATAAAAGATGATATTAAGGACACTGAAAATTCAGCACATTTTAAAATAAAACTAAAAAAGCATTTTAGTAATCGATTTAAGTTAAACTTTGGTGCAGAATATTTTGCTACCAATTTTGATGAAAACTATAAAGGAAACATCAATGGGAATTTTAAATCCGGATTTAACAATAATATTTTAGGAACTTTTGTAGAATCGGATATTTTCTTTTCTAAAAAATTGGGTTCAAAAATAGGTGTGCGTTCAGAGTATTCGGAGCTATTAGAAGAATTCACCTTGTCTCCGAGAATTTCTTTAGCCGATAAATCGGGGGCTAATTCGCAGTTTTCATTGGCTTACGGACAATTTTATCAAAATCCTAAAAACGAATATTTAAAATTTAATACCAATTTTACAGCAGAAAACACATCACACTTTATTGCCAATTATCAATATGTAGAAGAAAGCAGACAGATTTTTAGAATTGAAGCCTATTATAAAAAGTACAATAATTTGGTAAAATATGACACCGAATTTTCGTTGCCAACATCTAATTATACGAATACAGGAAATGGTTTTGCAAAAGGACTAGACGTATTTTGGAGAGATAATAAAACAGTGAAGAACACGGAATATTGGGTGTCATATTCGTACTTAGATACGGAAAGAGATTATAAAAATTATCCGACGACAGCAACTCCAAATTTTGCTTCTAAACACAATCTTTCGGTCGTTTCTAAATATTGGATTTCCGATTGGAAAAGCCTATTGGGCTTGAGTTATAATTTTGCTTCTGGAAGACATTATACAAATCCGAATACAAATGGATTTTTAAATCAACAAACAAAAAATTACAATGCAGTGAACGCAAATTGGGCGTATTTAATCAGTCAACAAAAAATATTGTTTTTCTCTATTACTAATATTTTTGGAACAAAAAACATCAATGGTTATCAATTTAAAAACGACCCAAATACAAATGGACATTTTGAGAGCAGAGCAATAGTGCCTTCTGCTGATAGATTTTTCTTTGTGGGTTTCTTTTGGACAATTAGCAACAATAAAAAAGATAATCAGCTGAATAATTTGTGATGAAATGAATTACAAATTTTTAGTTGTCGGTTGTTGGAAAGCTACCAACACTAACAACCGACAACCAATAAAAGCAATTCATCTGTAAAAATCAACAACTCGAGAATAATAATATGTATATATCTCAGTATTTTTTGATATTTGAACCACAAAATTTACGATTCAACAATTACACAATTAAAAATAACGACAAATGAAACAAGTATTATTAATTTTGACCTTAGTTTTTGCAACAAATGTAAATGCACAAACAGAATATGAAAACGGAATGAACAAAGCTTTTCAGCTTTGGGGTACTCAAAAGAACTCAGAAGCCTCTCAATTATTTGAAAAGATTGCCAATGCCGAAAAAAATAATTGGTTGCCACCATATTATGCTGCCAATGTGTTAATTGTAGAAGGTTTTTCTATTAAAGACGAAACAACCTTGACAATGAAGTTAAACAAAGCACAACAATTTTTAGATGATGCTACCGCAATTTCTGAAAACAATCCCGAGATTATTATTCTACAAGCATTGCTAAATACAGTTTATGTAGCTTTTGACGGGCAAAAATACGGTATGACCTTATCAAAGAAAAATGCTCAATTATATACAAAGGCTTTAAAAATAGCTCCTAATAATCCTAGAGTGGTATTAGGAAAAGCACGATGGGATATGGGCGGTGCAAAATTCTTTGGTCAATCTACAAAGCCATTTTGTAAAGAAATTGAAAGGGCTGTAGAATTGTTTAAAACAGAAAAGAAGAAAGGAAAATTTCATCCATTTGGAGGAATAGACAGAGCTAAAGAGGCTTTAAAACAGTGTGAGAAATAGGTTTTGAAAGAACAGGTATAAAAACAAATAATTATGAAGCATAAAAACAGCAAGCCATCAACAATAAGCAACTTAAAAAGAAGTTTTTGGATATGTTTTAAAACAACTGTAATATTTGGATTATTTTTTATGCTCGTTTTTCAGCAATTTACGGCAAAAGGAATTGGATATACTTTTTTAATTTCCGCAATGTTTTCTTATGGTTTAGGATTTGGAAATGCCTTTTTAAATGATTTTTTAAACTCTAAATGGGATTGGATTACGCAGACCAACAAACGTATTATAGCAGGAATAATAGGAACAATTTTATATACAACTCCAGTAGTTTTAGCAATTAACTATTTTATATTCGTTGTGTTGAATGAAAGAAATTCAGATTCTTTTTTTAAAGGAAATATGATTTGGATGAATTTATTCTGGATTTTATTTGCATTGGCAATATCTACTTTTTTTCACGCTCGTGGGTTTATGATAAGATGGAAAGAATCTGCAAGTAAAGAGTCAACAAAACAGGAAATTGTAGCCAAAACAGAAACCGCAAAATTCGAATCTCTAAAAGGTCAGATAGACCCGCACTTTTTATTTAATAGTTTAAATGTGTTGGCTTCTTTAATCGGAGAAAATCCGAAGAAAGCAGAATTATTTACCACCAAATTATCTAAAATATACAGATATGTTTTAGAGCAACGAGATAAAGATTTAATTCCGTTGTCAGAAGAATTGCTGTTTGCAAAAACTTATATAGAGCTGTTACAAATGCGTTTTGAAGATGCCATAGAATTTGAAATACTAACAACAGTAAGAAATGATGAATTAAAAATAGTACCTTTATCCTTACAATTATTGTTAGAAAATGCTGTAAAACACAATGTACTTTCATCAGAAAAACCGTTAATTTTAAAAATTTTTGAAGAAGACGAATCTCTGATTATAGAAAATAATATAAGCCTGAAAGAAACAATTGGAAAAAGTACCAAAGTAGGATTAAAAAACATAACTGACAGATATAAATTGCTGACTAAGCGAAGTGTTAGCATAGTAAATGACAAAAAAACATTTAAAGTAATTTTACCTTTATTAACCAAAAATAGTAGTATTATGCACTCAGAGGATATAAAAAACAGCAAGTATGTAAAAGCTGTAAGAAAAGTAGAAAAATTAAAAGAATTTTATCAAAATATTGCAAGTTATTGTATTATTATTCCTGTGTTGATTTTTATCAATTTAAAATTCTCACCACATTTTCATTGGTTTTGGTTTCCAGTCGTTGGTTGGGGAATAGGTATTTTATTTCACGGATTAGACACGTATGATTACAATCCTTTTTTAGGGGCAAATTGGGAGGAAAGAAAGATTAAAGAATTGATGAAAAAAGAAGAAAATAAATCAAATTAGAGGCTGGAAGTTGGAAGTTAGAAACCAACAACTGACAACCAATTAAAAAAATTATGGAACCTGATTATAACGAAGAAATAAAATACTTACGAGTTAAAAAACGTATAGAAGACCTAAAGGGATTTTACATTCATTTGGCGGTGTACATAGTTGTAAATATATTTATAAGCGGTGTGCAAATTATAGAAAAAGCAACTAACGAAGAATCAATATCTGAAATTTTTTCTAATTTTGATGTGTACGGTGTATGGATTTTCTGGGGAATTGGTATAGCTTTTCACACTCTAAAAGTGTTTGGGTTTGATTTCTTCCTTGGAAAAGATTGGGAAGAACGTAAGATTAAAGAGTTTATGGATAAGTGAGAAAAGTGAAAAAGTTGTTTGTTGTTTGTTGGAAAGCTACCAACGCTAACAACTAACTGGCAACCAATAGCCGACAACCAAAAACTAACAATTCAATTCAATAATGAGAATATTAATTATAGAAGACGAAAAACCTGCTGCAAGAAGATTGAGCAGAATGCTGATAGAAATAGGCGTTACAGCAAATAAAATGTTGCACTCTGTGGAAGGATCTATAAATTGGTTGAAAAATAACAAACATCCTGATTTGATTTTCTTGGACATTCAACTATCTGATGGATTATCATTTGAAATTTTTGAGGAAATATCTGTAAAAAGTGCAATTATATTTACCACCGCATACGACGAATATGCTCTAAAAGCCTTTAAATTAAACAGTGTTGACTATCTGCTAAAACCGATTGATGAAGATGAATTAAAAAATGCAGTAGAAAAATATAAAGAAAATGAACTGAAACAATATGATTTAAAGGTTAATATTGATGACATTAGAAAGTTTCTAACCAACCCGATTGACAGAAAACACAAGAAACGATTTACAGTAAAAGTTGGTCAGCATATAAAAATTATTCACGCAGATGAAATTGAATGTTTTTACAGCGAAAATAAAGGAACATATATTCATACAAACTCAAATAGAAACTACCTAATTGACAGAACATTAGAGCAACTGTACGAGCAACTAAATTTAGAGCAATTCTCTCGTGTAAATCGTACATTTATTGTTCATATAGCTGCAATAAAAGATATTATCTCCTACTCCAACAGCAGATTAAAACTTATCTTACAGACTTATAATGAAACCGAAATTATTGTAAGCAGAGAACGTGTAAAAGATTTTAAAAATTGGATTGATTAGAATGGTTGCTAGTTTCCAACTTCTAACCTCTAGCTTCCAAATAACTAACAACAAATGTTCAACTCAAAAATACAGACCGAAAATCAGCAAGTGTTTTGGGCTATTAACTTTTGGTGATGGGATATTACGATGGTACTATGTTTATATCAATAAAAAACCGAATGGAAAACTATGAAAGTCTCGGCAAACTCTTTGAAAACACTAAAGCTGAATGCCTTGAGTTAAAATTACATGACCGCTTGTTAGCTTTACTTATAGCTATTGCAGAAATAATAGATTTACTCTTGGGTGATGTAGATAGTCAAGAAATAATATCAAAAGTAATAAATAATCCTGAGGCTTTTGAAAAATTGAAGCTCATTATAAATCCACAAAAATTTGTACTCAAAAATGTGGCTTGAAAGTCCGTCTTGGAAAGTCATAACCTAATAAATTGAAAAACAATGAATTAATGTGTTATGATATGCAAAAATTATATAACTAAAATTCAATGTTTATAGTATCTTTGGACCTGCGAAACTTGAGTAACTTAACATTAGGGAAGTTAACTGTTTATAATTTTGTGATACCAAAATAAATATATCAAAAGATGCAAGATCCTTTTTTAATGCTAATCGCATTGACTGTATTAGCAGTAATAGATTTAGTTGTTGGGGTAAGTAATGACGCTGTCAATTTTCTAAATTCTGCGATAGGCTCAAAGGCTTTACCTGTAAAAAAGATATTAATTATTGCAAGTATTGGAGTATTTGTAGGGTCTATAACTTCAAGTGGGATGATGGAAGTTGCTCGTAAAGGTATTTTTATACCAAGTGAGTTTTACTTCAATGAGATTATGTACATATTTATGGCAGTAATGATTACAGACATTCTATTATTGGATGTTTTTAATTCATTAGGTATGCCGACATCTACAACAGTTTCTATCGTTTTCGAATTATTAGGAGCTGCGGTGGCTATGGCGTTGATAAAAATATATACTACGGATAGTGAAGAAACAATAGCCAATCTTGGGAAGTATATTAACACAAATACTGCACTATTTATTATTTTTGGTATTTTGCTCTCGGTGGTCGTCGCATTTTCTGTAGGAGCCATCGTACAATTTGTTTCGAGGGTTATCTATTCTTTTCATATTGAAAGAAGACCAAATTATGTCAATGCTCTATTTGGAGGCTTCGCAATCACTGCAATCACCTATTTTATAGTGATAAAAGGACTAAAAGGAACACCATTTAAAAATGATATTAATGAAATAATAGAAGGAAACCTACTTGTGATTGTTATGATTGGGTTCGTATTTTGGACATTTATTTCTCAACTTCTAATAAAATTCTTAAAAATAAACATATTAAAACTTATTATTGGAGTTGGAACATTCTCATTGGCGTTAGCATTTGCAGGAAATGACTTGGTTAATTTTATTGGTGTGCCAATTGCAGCATGGAATTCTTATGAAGCATGGCAACAGTCTGGGCAATTAGCCTCAGAATTTTCTATGGCAATACTGGGTGATGATAAAGTCCCCGCTAATTTTATTTATCTATTGTTGGCAGGAGGAATAATGGTTATTACTATTTGGACATCTAAAAAAGCAAAAACAGTTATAGAAACAGGGATTAACCTATCTCGCCAGGGGGAAGGTCATGAAAAATTTCAGCCAAACCCGGTGTCGAGAATTGTAGTTCGTACAGCTATGAGAATTAATACTGGCTTTAAGTATCTTATTCCTCAAAAAGCATTAGTTTCTATCGATGCAAAATTTCAAAAACCTGTTATTAAAATATCTAAAGATAGAGCTTATGAAATGCCCGCTTTTGATATGATTAGAGCTTCCGTAAATCTAATTGTCGCTGGTATTCTTATTTCTATTGGTACATCTTTAAAGTTGCCACTTTCTACAACTTACGTAACATTTATGGTTGCTATGGGGACATCTCTGGCTGATAGAGCTTGGGGTAGAGAAAGTGCCGTATATAGAGTTGCAGGCGTATTAAACGTAATTGGAGGTTGGTTTATGACTGCGATCGTAGCCTTTGTGGCAGCTGCCACAGTGTCGTATCTGATTAGTTTGGGAGGAATCACAATGGTAGGATTCTTACTGTTATTTGTTTTTGGATTAATTGCACGTAATTCTATTCGTCATTCCAAGAAATCAAAAGAAATCAAAAAACAACATTATATTGAAAGAGCTGAATTAATTACAATTAACGGCGTAATTGAAGAAAGTTCCGACCATATTGCAGAAGTAGCTCAACGTGTAAATAAATTATATACCAATGTGGTAAATGATTTAGCAAATCACGATTTAAATAAACTACGCAAAACCGATAAGCACGTTAGAAAGCTAAATCAAGAGATAAACAGTCTAAAAGAAGGCGTTTTTTATTTTATAAAATCTCTGGACGAAACCTCTGTGCAGGCTAGCAGGTTTTATATTCTAATATTGGGTTATTTGCAAGATGTAGCACAATCTATAAGTTATATTTCAAAAGCCAGTTACAAACACGTAAACAATAATCACAAAAATCTTAAAAAAGGACAACTAACAGATTTAAAGACAATTGACAATCAACTAACAGATTTACTGACCAAAATAAGTACGACTTTTGAAAATAGGTCTTTCTATGATTTAGATGTAATTTTAGTTGAAAAACAGACACTTTTAGGTGATGTATCTGCATCTATTGAAAAGCAAATTGCCAGAATTAGAACCGATGAAGCAAGCCCTAAAAACACAACGCTATACTTTAGTATTTTGTTAGAAACTAAAGATTTAATTTCTGCTTTAATGAATTTATTTCAAACTTATGAAGAGTTTTATTTAACTACAAAAGAAGATAACCAACCAATAGAGAATTTGTAATTGTTGAATTATCAAATTGTTGAATTGTGTAATCGTAATTCAAAATCCCACTTTGTCTCATTTACTATCTTACTATCGTTAGAGTTTTTATCGGACAACGGTAACTCCAAATAGTAGAAACCCAAAAACAAAATGGAATAAGGCTGAAAAAATTAAGCATATACCTAACTATTTTAAAAATTAGTTATATACTTGCCCCTTATTAAGGGTTATAACTTTAAATAAATTAAAATATTGAGTTTTTTAAGCAATAAATCAGAGTTTAATTTAGAAGCAGCAAAAATTTTAATAGAAAATAATCTTTATGCCCCGAGTGTTCATTGCTCATATTACTCTGTTTTTCAAAAACTTAAATACAAATATATCTCAAAGAAAAATTTGTCTTATGATGATTTAAATCAAAATATAGGGAGTAATACAAAAAGTACGCATACGTATATTGTTGATGAATTTTGTGACTTCTTTGTAAAAGATAAATATAAAAAAGAGAATTAAAAAAGAAAATTAAAGATTTAAAAGCCCTTAGAATTCAATCCGATTACGAAGATTTAGAAATTAATTATGAAAAAAGTAATTTGGCATTATCTAAAAGCAAAGAAATAATAAGAGAAATAAATAATATAAAATTATGAATTCCACAGATTTAATAAAAAAAGAGTTGAAATTATTGTCTTCTTTGATTGATGATATCGAAATAAGATACGAATTTAAGAAAAGTATTTACACGCACTTTGTTGAAATCAAACCTTTAGATTTTTTTAACTCAAATAATTTATATATAGACAAAGAAATAGAATTGGAAGAAAAGTTTACAGAACTATTTCCAAATGAAGATTTAGTTTTTATATCTGAAGATTCTTTGTGTAAAATTGAAAAACCTGACTTAATACTACATCCTTATTAATATAAGTTACAAACAAGAAAAGGAATCTTTCTGTTTTGCAGATGATTTGCTCAATAATTTTGTAGATGAACTTTACGACAAAAACAACTACGCATTAGCGGCTTAACAATGGAGAATTCAGGATTTCAGTTTAAAGGATTTTTGATAAAAAAATCAACAATAATAATTATTAATAACACAGACAATTTAGAGTTATCAATTGAGTTTAAGCCTTCTGGGTTTTTAGATAAAGCTAATTCAAAATTCAAATTATTATTAGATATTATTATTTCACCAATCAATAAAGATGAATTAAATATTGAAATTTCTGCGGAAGGATCATTTGTTTATAATGATTTAAGTGATGATAAATTGAATAATTTTCTTTATTTGAATGCTCCAGCAATATTATTTCCCTACATAAGAGCCTATATTTCGAGCTTAACAGCTTTATCAGGTATTAGCCCAGTTGTACTGCCTACCTTAAATTTAAGTAGCCTAAAAGAGGGACTTAAAGAAAATATAAAAATTTCAGAATAAGTTTATTATGCCAATTTGCTTTAAGACAAGCCTAAAGCCTAATCAGCATATCTGTCTCTAATAATTTTTTCTACTGGTTTGCTATTTATATACCAACCAGTATTATTAGGTCTAGTAGTTTCTCTATCAAGAAGTACTCTCCATTCCCAGAAAAAACCTCCGCTACCCACAGCTCATCCCAAAAAGTGTCATAAAATGCATTATAGCCATTTTCTTGAACTTTAAAATTGATGTTTTTATTGGGAATATCTTTAAGCAACCATGATTTCCATATAGCATAATCGGTGCTTCTGTAGTCGTATTCTGTAAATAAAATAGGCATATTAAACGTACAGGATATTGCTTGTAAATCTTCCTTTATTGGAATTAAAGCCTGTTTAATTTCATCAACGGTTGGCGTTTCTTTATTTATTAACGGAAAATAGGAATTTACTCCTATATAATCTAAATCTTCCCAAAAAGCAACACCTTGATATTCATCCCAATTTGCTGAATATGTGAGTTTTAAATTAGGGAAATCTGCTCTAATTTCAGATATTAACGCCTTAAAAAACTGTGGTCGTCTTGTAGTAAATTCTCTGAGCTCATTACCTATGGAAAGCATTTTTATTTGAGGAAAATCTTCTGATAGCTTTGCAAATTCATAAAATAATTTTCTATATGATTTTTCTATTCCTTTCCACTCTTCTTCGGTGTTTACATAGAAATCTCCCCAAAAACGGGAGCCATCTACTCTCCAAAATGATGTAAGTGGTTTTAACATAATATTTTGTAATCCGCTATTTGCCATTTTAGGAATGATTACTTTCATTTTTTCAATTTCGACACTTACATGAAATATGTACGGATGATGTGGACTTCCACTACCCCAATCTTTGATACCTATTACAGGAGATAAAGAAACCCAGTTTGAATTGGTTTTTTGAGCTAAATCTGTCGAGCTTATAATATCCTCCGTATGTGTTATTACTGAGTCATGAAATAACAACCATGTTTGAAGAATAGAGTTTCCTTTTATTTTCTGTTTTAAAATTTTCGGCAGAACAAATTTCAGGAAAAATATCTTCTTTTTCACAGGAAAAAAAGCTATAATTAAGAAAAATAGAATGTTTATTTTTTCATTTAAGTTTATAAAATTAAAAAGATTGGCAAATAATCTTCATTTACTATCATTAGGGTTTTTATAATATTTTCTGTGTTTTAGCCAAGCAAAAAAACCTAAAACAGCTACAAATCCAACGGAATAATATATAGATGTAGGTGTAATTACCTTATCTCCGCTGGCGTAGGAATGCAAACCAGACAAGTAAAAATTCACGCCAAAATAGGTCATCATAATAGATGAATACGTTATCACAGACCATAAATTAAAAGTAAATTTGCTTCTTAATCCGGGTATCAACCGCATATGTAAAACAAAAGCGTATAGCATGATGCTGATTAACGCCCAAGTTTCTTTTGGGTCCCAACCCCAATAACGTCCCCAACTTTCGTTAGCCCACATTCCCCCGAGAAAATTACCGATAGTCAGCATTATCAAACCAACTGTAATAGACATTTCATTGATAATAGTCAGTTCTTTTACAATCAGAGTTAGTTTATTTTTGTTCCTTTTGGTGGTAAAAGCTATTAAAAATAATACCAAAATTCCTAAAATCATTCCCAAAGAAAACGGACCATAACTCGCTACAATAATAGAAACGTGCACTAAAACCCACCAAGAATTTAATACAGGCTGTAAGTTTGCAATTTCTGGGTCTAACCAATTTTGATGTGCAAATGCCAATATTACTGCCGTCAAAAACGTTGTAGCAGCAATAGTTAGAGCCGATTTTCTTCCGAAAGTCAATCCAAATAACATAGTTGCCCAAGCCACATAAATAATAGATTCATAGGCGTTTGCCCAAGGTGCGTGTCCGCTAATATACCATCGTGAGATTAAGCCAAGCGTGTGGAAAATAAAAAATATGATAATTAATACAATTAACCCTTTTATAATATAAGTCAGGATTTTTTTGTCTGTAAAAATCTGAGCAATTACAATAAAAATCAGCAACAATCCTGCAAGTCCATAATATTTAGCCAATCTGCTAAAAACATCAAACTTATTGTAGGATATTTCCAGCTGTATTTTTTCTTCCGAAGGAATGACATCAGCACCAAATTTCTTTTGAAATTTTTTAATTCCATCCAAAATTTTATTCGCCTCTGTGTAATTTTTAGACTCTTTTGCTTTTTGAAGCATTTGTATATAAACGGGCAATACTTGGCGTACAAAAACAGAATCTGTCCCCCTAAAATTAGATTGGCTTGTTTCCGGTTGAGAAACCCATTTGTTATTGGAATCATTCGGAATTGGAAATATTCTTAAAATACTTCCGCCGATTGCACTGTATAATAATCCAACTCTTTTATCAATTTTGATTATGTCTTTTTCAAACTTATTTCTAACATTTTTCTTTTGAGCTTCAGAAACATTATCTCTAATTTTATAAACACCTCTAACCGTTATAAAATCTGATAACCTAGCGTATTTTGCAGAATGAGGAACGCTGATAATATCTCTGATTTTCGTGTTTCCTCTCTCTAAATAAATCATCGGAACTTCAAACCAAAATTTCGGATTTTCAATGATAGATAACAAAACTTGGCTTGGCAACATTCCGTTAAAAGTTTCCTGATGACTCACTTTCCTAACCAATTGAGAGGCAAATGTATGAGCGGGTTTCATTCTGCCTCCGTCGTCTTGTATAACTAAACTATTGAAAGATTTGGCGTGTTTTAAATCGACAATATTTGCCTTTAAAATAGAATCTATTTGCCTATCGGTAATGGAGTGTGTTTGATGTTGTGCGGAAACTGTTATTGCAAAAAACAAAAACCCTATCAGAGATAAAGCAGATTTTTTATTTCTAATTTTTTGCAATGATTCTTTCAGGTGATAAAAACGGGTGTTTTTTACAAATAAAATACAAATCAAGCCAAAAAACAGCATAGAATAACCGATATAAGTTAAAAGAGTTCCCCAAAAATCGTGGTTTACCGATAAATGTGTTTCTTCAATTTCCTTTGTATTATCATAACTGGATTGGAACAATTTATATCCTTTAAAATCTAAAATATGATTCATATAAATTCTAAAATCAAACGTTTTTTCGGGTAATATAACAACGACTTCGCTAGCATAAGAAGCCGCACTTTCTGAACCCGGATATTTTTCTAACTGAAAATCTTTTAGCTTAATATAAAAAGGCGTTTCAAGTGTTTTTGAACCGTATAACATCCTAAAATTTAAGTTAGATATTTTTAATTCTTTAGAATTCAGCGAGTTGTATTTACCTCCTGTTAGTTCAATTCGTTGCGTTTGGTTATTTGTAGTTATATCTACCACAATGGCATCAAATTTTGTGTTATCTTTTGGTCCGCTAACTGTTTTTACAATTCCTTTTTCTGCGGGTTTAGGGATTACAAATTGTAAGCCAGAAATATTATGTAATGTCAGGTATTGAAAATTTTGAATGGAATCTTTTACAATATTTCCTCTTTTTTGGTCTGCCATTCTAAACCAATTTCCATCGGAGGACGAAATTATTTTTAGACTTCCATCTGCGTCGGTAAAATTAATGGTTGCTTTGTTGGGCGAGTTAAATCCAACCAAAACATTATGAATATTTTGTGTTGTTCCTTTTTTAATATAATGTTCGTGTCTGGAGCCGCTACTGGATTCTACAAAAAACAGATATTCATCTCCATTATCATTTATGACTAATTTTTTTTCTGCCCAAGGAATGTAATCAATCAGTTTAAAATTGATGGGTTGACCTCTAAATTCGGTAGAAAATCCCCAATTATTTTTCCCCCAAGCGGATAATAAAATTTTCTTGTGAATTGGATTTTTCTGTTGATTTCCATCATCAATAATTACGTTCAAATAGGTAGTTTCTGACAGGAATTTGTTGGTAGATTTTCCTTCCTTAATAATCATAATTCCCTCATATCCAATATATCTGGTAACTCCAGCTCCAATTAATATTAGTAAAAATGAAGTGTGAAATAATAAAACTGCCCATTTTTTCTTTCTGTAAAGTCGGTATCTAAATATGTTTCCGAAGAAATTTATCACAAAGAAAAACATAATTGCTTCAAACCACCAAGTATTATAGACTAATGCTTTTGAGGTTTGCGTGCCAAAATCGTTTTCTATAAAAGTAGCAACACCCATTGACGCTGCAAATAAGAAGAATAGAACAGCCGTTAAACGTGTTGAATACAGAAGATTAAAGATTTTTTTCATCAGTAAAAAATAATATAGAAGTTTGCAAGTTTACGGATAAATAAGTGAAAAACTAAAAGTGAAAAGAGAGGCTGGAATTACAAACGTTTAACTTTTTAATTTATTTCCAAAAGCCAATAGCAGAATGATTGGAACAGCTAATAAAATAACTATTATTTTGTTCAAAACAAACAGCTCTGGATACAACAATAATGTAAGTGCAAAACCTCCGATGGCTCCTCCCAAATGTGCTGAATGACCGATGTTTCCTAATTGTTTTTTCATTCCGTAAATTGAGTATAATAAATATCCTACTCCAAATATATATCCTGGGATAGGAATTGGTAAAGGAAACATCATTAAGGACATATCTGGATATAATAAAATCGCAGAATATATTATCCCAGAAACTGCTCCAGAAGCACCGACAGCACTGTAATAAGATTCGCTTTTATGATATGAAAGAGAGTATAAATTGCCCGCCAATAAACTTCCTAAGTAGATGATTATAAATTGAATATTTCCTAAATGTGCTGCTACAATATCGCCAAATAAATAGAGTGCGTACATATTAAAACCAAGATGTAGCCAATCTACATGTAAGAATCCAGAGGAAAACATCCTTATTTTTTCGCCGTTTAATATTTTATCAACCCTAAATTTATATTTATCTAAAAAAGAATAATCATTAAATCCCTTTATAGATACCAATATATTTGCTATTATCAGACCTAAAACTATTTTATTCATACCTTAAAAAATTATCTCACAAAGTTACCATAAAACTAACTAATATCAATATTGAGAATTGAAAATCGTAAACCATAATACAGATTGACCTCCTTAAAATAAAATTATATCCGATATTTGCAGAACTGTTAGCAAACAGACAATAATTTAGTATATGCACAAATTAGTTTATTTTCTGATTTTTCCTGTGATATGGATTTTCTCTAAACTCCCTTTTAGGGTGCTTTATATTATTTCTGATTTTATTTATTTTCTGTTCTATTATGTAGTTGGTTACAGAAGAAAAGTAGTCTTAGAAAATCTTAAATTAGTTTTTCCTACTAAGACAAACGAAGAGATTGTTAGTATTCAAAAAAAGTTTTTCAGGCATTTTATAGACACCATTATAGAAGCCGTTAAAGTGGTTAGTATTTCAGAAAAAAGTGTGCAAAAGAGGTTTTATTACAAAAATATGGAGTTGATTAACACTCTATACAGAGATGGCAAAAGTATTGTTTTGACAGGCTTTCATTACGGAAATTGGGAATGGATTGCAGGAATATCCTTAACAAGTGAGATTGATTGTTATAGCTCTTACACAAAAATACAAAATGAAAATTTTGAGAAGTTAATTAAAAATTCAAGAAGTAAATTTGGGGTTACTTGTCTAAAATCAACTGAAATAATAAAGGGAATTCTAAAAAACATAAGTCAGAAAAAGCAAGGATTGTATCTGTTAATTAGCGACCAATCCCCTCAACTTCATAAAAATCAATATTGGGCAAATTTTATGGGCATAAAAGTTCCTGTTTTTACTGGTGCAGAAATAATTTCTAAGAAATTTGATTTTGCCGTCGTAAATATTAGCACAACTAAAATAAAACGGGGATATTATCAATCTGAATTTAAACTAATAACCGATTCTCCAAAGGGGTTAAAATTAAACGAAATTACCGATAGATATTTAAAAATTACCGAAGCACATATCAGAAAACAACCAGAATATTATTTGTGGTCTCACAGGCGTTTTAAACACAAGGATAGGGCTGTACAAGGCAAAAGTTAAAAGGCAATAGCCAAGAATCAGGACAGTTGGATGATAGTTTTTTATTTCTATGTCTCGCAGTCTTATGTCTTAATTTTTGTCTCTTGCCTCTTTTTTAATTTTTAAACTCTAAGATTGTCTTTTTAATAATAGAAATACAGTCATATAATTGTTCTTCATTCATCACCAAAGGCGGTGCAAAACGGATAATATTTCCGTGTGTTGGTTTGGCTAATAATCCACTATCACGTAGTTTTATGCAAATATCCCAAGCTGTTGAACTCTCTTCGGTATCGTTAATTAAAATTGCGTTTAATAATCCTTTTCCTCTTACTAAGGTTATCAAATCACTTTCTTTAGCAAATTCTGCTAATTCTTTTCTGAAAATATGACCTAAACGCTCGGCATTTTCTGCTAATTTTTCATCTTTTACAACCTCTAAAGCAGCAATAGCTACAGCGGAAGCAATAGGATTTCCTCCAAATGTAGAGCCGTGATTTCCCGGTTTGATAACGTTCATAATATTATCGTTCGCAAAAACTGCAGAAACGGGATATGCACCACCGCTCAACGCTTTTCCTAATATTAAAATATCTGGCTGCACATTTTCGTGATTTACTGCCAATAATCTGCCTGTGCGGGCAATTCCTGTTTGAACCTCATCTGCGATAAATAAGACGTTATGTTTTTTGCATAATTCTTTTGCTGCTGATAAATATCCTTCAGAAGGCACGTAAACTCCAGCTTCACCTTGAATAGGCTCTACCAAAAAACCAGCTATATTTTTATCACTTTCTAAGGTTTCTTCCAGTGCTTGCAGGTTGTCGTATTCTATTTTTATAAATCCATTTGTAAAAGGGCCAAAATTCTTACTAGCTATGGCATCATTGGAAAAGGAGATAATTGTGGTTGTTCTTCCGTGAAAGTTATTTTTACAAACAATAATTTGTGCCTCATTTTCTGGAACTTTTTTTATTTCATAAGCCCATTTTCTACATAATTTTAATGCAGTTTCTACAGCTTCGGCTCCGGTGTTCATCGGTAATATCTTGTCAAAACCAAAATATTCAGTTGCAAATTTTTCATACTTTCCTAATATGTCATTGTAAAAAGCTCTAGAAGTTAATGATAGTGTCTTTGCTTGGCTTGTCATTGCATATACAATTTTTGGGTGACAATGTCCTTGGTTTACAGCAGAATATGCTGATAAGAAGTCATAATATTTTTTACCTTCTACGTCCCATACGTGTACGCCTTTTCCTTTGCTCAAAACCACAGGAAGTGGGTGATAATTATGTGCTCCGTATTTGTTTTCTAAATCGATTGCTTGTTGCGATGTTAATTGTTCTAAAACAGTCATTATTTGTTGTTTTTTATTTATAAATAAGAATCCCTAACTTGTCCCTGTTTTTATTGGGTTAGAGAGAAATCATCCAAAGTAAGTTAAGTGGGTACAAAATTACTAAATAAATTGAATTAATGTTTAATTGCCAAATTATCAAATCAAAATTCGTAATTATACAAAACAATATCTTCGGCTTCTATTTTTTTATCATTGAGAAAATCGTAAAGAGTTAATCGTCTTAATGTATAATAATCTATCCAGAATTTTTCCAAAGAATTTAGATACCTTACAACAGACTTATCTTTTTCTTCTTGTGCCAAATTCAAATTAGTAATAGTAATTTTACCGATAATATATCTTTTTTTAATTATATCGTATCTTCTTATAGCTATTTCCTGTGCTTTTTCTGAAATATCCAGAACATCTCTTTGGTTAGACCAATTGAGCGTATGCAAATATATTTCCTGTTTAAAGGCTTGTTTATCTTGTTCTAAATTAGTATTTACTAAGTCTAAATTCGCTTCCGCCATCTTACGTTTAGATTTTGATACGCCCCAATCAAAAACAGGAATACCAATAGTAACTGATATATTTTGTTGCTTATTATAATTATCAAAAAGGTCATCAAACACTGGTCCCTGTTGAGAGATACCAAAATTAGCATTTATATTTAGCTCTACCTTGTTGCTTCCTTTAGCTCTTGCTAATTCTTTTTCTGCCTGCAATCTTCTACGCCTAAATTCTATAACAGATTTTCTGTTAGATTCTGCCTCCTTGATTGCTTTATCAGCATTTACATCAAAAATAGATAAGTTATCAGGAATAGATAATTCTAAATTTTCTGTCTTTAACTCTAAATAACGAATAAAATTCTGCGATGTCCTTTTTAATTCAATTTTATTTCTGGTTACATTATTTTTTGAATTTAATAATGCCAATTCCATTTGCAATAAATCATTTTCAGCAATTTTACCCATCTCAAATCTACCTTTTGCAATTTGAAATAAAGTATCTTGATTTGACAGGTTTTTCTCTGCAATTTTTAGTTGCATCTGAGATTTTAAAAGACTAAAATAATATCTGGAAGTAGTCAAAGAGATTCTTTCCATATTTTCTATAAAATCTCTTTTTGATTCTTCGTAAATTAAAGGTTCAATTTTTCTGTCCCACTTAAAAGCATTATAAAATATAGAATTATGAGAATAATTTAGAGAAAAAGGCACTATCGAATATTTGGTTGATTTATTTGTACCTAATCTATTTACTCTTTCTATTCGCGTATTTACAGACAGTCTGCCTCCAGTGTAAGGAATGTTTTGCGACACAGATAATCTGGCATCTAATCTGGATTGATTTTGGTTTACAAATATGTCCTGTCCGCCGTCATTTGTTATTCTTCTCGTAGAATTTGAGTAAGACGGCAAAGTGGCGTTTAATTTTAATTGAGGAAGAAAACGAGCTCTATAATTTTTATAACGCCAATAACTGGATTGCTTTTTATTGACGTTTGCCTTGTAATCCGGAGATTTCTTTTGAGCTAATTTTATAGCCTCATCTAATGATATTTTTTTAGATTGACCAAATATTAATAAAGGAAACGCAGTTAATATTATTAGAAGTATGCTTTTCATAAGTGTATTTTATTCATGTCTGATGGCTTCGATTGGATTTTTTCTCGCCGCCGATTTTGCAGGTGCAATTCCAAAAACCAAGCCTATTAATGTAGCTACAAAAAATGATAGTAGCACCGAATTTAGCGAAACTACCGTATCTATTCCTGTGGCAATTTCTATCCCGTAAGAAGCTATAATTCCTAAGATAATTCCAATAACGCCGCCACCGATACTTATTAAAACAGATTCTGACAAAAATTGCAATATTACATCTTGTTGAGTTGCACCAATAGCACGAATAATCCCGATTTCTTTTGTTCTTTCTAAGACAGAAGCTAACATAATATTCATAATTCCAATTCCTCCAATTAGTAGAGATATTCCTGCAATAATGCTCAACACAATGTTAAATATTTGCTTTGTTTTTTGTTGCTGTTTTAAAAGTTGAATCGGAATTGTAATTTCAAAATCTAAAACATCATTATGTTTCCTTTTTAGCATTCTACTCAGAACCTCAGCTGTTGATTTTAATTCATTAGAATTAGAGACCTGCACAGTGAGTTTGTCTATTTGATGATAATTTCCTCTAGGAATTCTTTTTTTAGGACCATTATCATTGCTGTTGACAAAGATAGTAATGTTTCTACGACCGATATTTAAAGGATTGCTACTAATTACTTTACGGTCTTTATAACGGATGAGAAATGTTCTAATAGGTATATAAATGTCCCTATTTATGTCTCTAATTCCGAGGTCTTCTTGAGCTTTTTCAGAAATTAATTTCTCTTTAATAACGCCAACTACTTGTAGCCAAACATCTTTTACTTTTATATATTTGCCTAAAGAACTTTGCCCTGTAAATAATTTTTTTTCTACTTTTTTACCGATAATACAAACAGGTAAGGCATTTATTAATTGATAATTTGTAAAGTTTTTTCCGTCATCGATAAAAATATTTGAAGATTCAAAAAAAGAAGATGTTATACCGACTAATTTAACAGAATTTTGCCTTCCATTATTAATCACGTAAGTGTCTAAAACAATTTCTGGACTTGCTATTTTTACTGACGGAATATTTTCTTTTATACTTTTTACGTCCAATAAATCCAACCCTTTTGAGATTTTTTTAGACTCTATAACTCCGTCATCTTCTTGCTCATCATTAGAGTCCTTATTATCTGGTATTGGGGTAATTACAATATTATTTACGCCGACTAATTCTAATTGAGAAAGTATTTCTTTTTCTGCTCCTTTGCCAATAGCCATCATAGATATTACCGCAGCAACGCCAAAAATAATGCCTAATGCAGTTAAAAAAGTTCTAACTTTATTAGTTGCAATAACTCGTACAGCTTCACTAAAATTAGATTTTAACTTTTCTAAAAGTATTTCATCTATCATTTTTTTAATTTAATAGCTTTATACTTTTATCGTTATATCCTTTGGGTTTGTTTAGAAAAAGAACATTGTTTTCTTTTAACCCTTTTTTAACAATTATTAAATCATTATTAGATTTTCCTAACTCTACTTGTTTCTTTTTAATTGAAAAGCCAGATTTAAGATATACATAACTGATTGTATCTTTAGAAAAAACAGCCTCTAAAGGAATCATTAAAACATTTTCTTCTTTGTCGGTCAATATTCTGTTGGAAGTAGTCATACCCGGTTTTATATTATTATTCGTGCTTTCTAGCTTAACCATAATTTGAAAAACTTTAATATCTGAGCCTCTCTTTCTTTCACCAACATTAGCGACATCCGTTACAATTCCTTCCAATTCTATCTCTGGAAAAGCATCAAAACCTACTTTTACGGGGAGTCCTTTTTTTACTTTCCTAATATCGACCTCGTTCGTGTAGGTTTTAGATTCCATTTTTGTTAAATTAGGAAGGCTTGCAATAGAAAGGTTCCAAGGGTTTATAGATGACCCAACTTTTTTTTTGCCTCCATCCCAATCTTTCGCATAAGTAATCATTCCGTTAGAATCTGAATAAATAGTAAAGGATTCTTGAAGATTAATTAAATCATCTATTCTTTTTATAATCTTAGAAACCTTTGTGCCAACTTCTATCATTTTGGCATTTGCTTGTCTTTTTTTGATATGATAGTTTTCCTTTTTCTCTTCTAAACTTCTTTCAGCTTTTTCAATTTTTATTTCTAATTTTCTTATTGTTGCTGGTGGTTCGTATGTAGATTGCTTTAACTCTAATTGCATCTCTTCAATGTTAAAAGAGAGGTCTCTAATTCCTTTTCGTTCTTGCTTTAGTGTAAGGGTTGTGTCTAATTGCTGTTGTGTGTATCTAGACTGTGCGGTTTCTAAATTTAAGCGTTCGCCAATTATTTTTTCATTCACTTCTGACGGATCTAATTTTCCGACATAATCACCTTTTTTTACTATTGTTCCTTCGGGAATCAAATCTTGAATTTTAATTTCTCTAAGTCTAAATTTTCTTAAATTTGAGGGTCCATTTATCTTCTTCAAACTAGAAGATTGTGCTTCTCCAGAAGTAATAACTTCACTAATAAAATCACCTCTTTCCACTTTGATTGTAAGTGATACATTTTCATTATTTTCCTCACCGTAAAAAGAGTAAACGGCTATTATAAGAGCTATTATAGCACCAATGATGATGATTTTTTTCTTAGTCATTTTATGTTAAGTTTCACAAGGTTCTTGTCTGCAACTTGTCTTAATAATTTTCAAATTTAGTATTTTATTTTTAAAATTGTCAGGTTTTTCTTTAAATATTTCAGGGTCTAATTCATACCATTTTTCAACTGCATTAAAAGGCGTTTTTACTTTTAGTTCTCTTCTTAAACTTCCGTGCCTTCTGTATAGATTATAATGGACTAAGAAATTCATTAAATCAATGTTCATTTCTTCTAAAGAATTATACTTTGTTCTTTTGATAGTACCTTTCTTTATAATATCATTTGCTTTCTCAACCATTCCATTTGTCTTTGGCGTGAATGGCTTAGTGCATCTATGGTCTATGCTATTGTCCTGACAAATAACATCTAATTTGCTTGGTTTTGTACAATATTCTCCCTTTTTATTTTTTAGTAATCTATTGGTAAACTCAAGTCCATTATCTGTTAGAACATGTGTAATTCCAAAAGGGAAAAAATTTATACATTCTATCATAAATGCCTCTGCATTTGCACTTGTCTTAGCGTCGTATATTTTATAATATAAGGTTCTGGTAGCTCTATCTATGGCTACAAAAAGATACTGTTTTGAACCATTTATTTTTGGCAAATACGTAACATCCATATGTAAATATCCGGGGTCGTATTCTTTGAATTTCTTCGCTTTTTCTCTTTCTTTTTTAGGGACAGTATTAACTTTTTCACGAACAAAAGTTCTATAAACAGCACTCCTAATCTTTACTGGTTCCTCAGGGCGTATAGCTTCTGTAATCTCATCTAATGACCACCAAGTAATTGTCCTTAGTTCAACGGCGATAAGCATTTCTATTTCGCTAAGTGAGTAACGAATCTTATTAGGTCTTGAACTTCTATCTTCAAAAATCTCTCTGTTTTTCCATTTACTAATTGTGTTCTCTGATACCCCAATTTTCTCGGATAATTCTAAATTTGTTGCTTTGCTCTTGCTAATTTCCTTTCGCAATCGTACATTTGTTGTTGCGTTTGAATGATAAGTTTGTTTCATCTCTTTATTTTTTTAATTATACAAATTTAAAACAAGCTGTCATTCTTTCGCAATTAATTAGTGGCATTGTTGAAATGGAATAACTTTTTAACGGACTTCGTCCTAAAGTTATTTCCAGTTCAACAAGCCCGTCATAAACACCATAAACGTTTAAAATAACCAAAAAATAAACAATAACGTGGTGAAACTAATCAATTAATTACGAATTTTAAATTACGATTTGATAATTAAACAATTAAAAATAGGTCTCAAATTTAGCTCAAAAATCAGGGTTTAAGTACTTTTTTTTAGTTAATAATTCGTTAACATTAAAAAGTGGTATCTAAAATAGCATTAAAAGTTTTACTCGGTCTCATAGCTTCTGAAGTTAGTTTGTTGTTAGTTTTGTAATAACTGCCGATATTTAAAGGAGAGCCTTGAGCAGAATTTAATTCGTCTATAATTACTTTCCCGTTGCTTATCAGCTCATTTGCCAAAGAAGTAAATATATTCTTAAGGTTGATATTTTTGTTTTGATTAGCTAATGCCTCTGCCCAATAAGTAGCTAAATAAAAGTGACTTCCTCTGTTGTCCAGCTCGCCAACTTTACGTGAAGGAGATTTTTTATTGTCTAAAAACTTATTAGTTGCTTGGTCTAAAGTTTCAGATAAAATCAGTGCTTCCTCATTATTCGTTGTTTTTCCTAAATGTTTTAAAGAAACTGCTAAGGCTAAAAATTCTCCTAAAGAATCCCAACGTAAATGACCTTCCTCCAAAAACTGCTGAACATGTTTTGGAGCAGAACCTCCAGCACCGGTTTCAAACAATCTGCCACCGTTCATCAATGGTACGATTGACAGCATTTTTGCACTCGTCCCTAATTCTAAAATTGGAAACAAATCGGTTAGATAATCGCGTAACACATTTCCAGTTACAGAAATAACGTCCTTACCAGATTTTATTGTTTTTAATGTAAATTTAGTAGCTTCTACTGGAGATAAAATTTTTATATCCAATCCTTTTGTATCGTAATTTGGTAAATAATAATTTATTTTTTTGATTATTTCAGCATCGTGAGCTCTGCTTTTATCTAACCAAAATACAGTTGGAATATTTGTTTCTACAGCTCTATTTACAGCTAGTTTTATCCAATCTTTAATTGGAGCGTCTTTGACCTGACACATTCTCCATATATCGCCAGTTTCAACGGTGTGTTCAATTAATATATTCCTGTCTGCATCAACTATTCGTACAATTCCATCAGATTTAATCTCAAATGTTTTGTCGTGAGAGCCATATTCTTCAGCCTTTTGAGCCATTAAGCCTATATTCGGAACAGTTCCCATTGTTGTTGGGTCAAAAGCACCATTCTTTTTACAGAAATTAATTGTAGCTTTGTATATTCCTGCATAACTGCTATCAGGGATTACAGCTTTTGTATCTTGTTGATTTCCGTTTTTATCCCACATTTTACCAGAGGTACGAATCATAGCTGGCATAGAAGCGTCAATAATAATATCACTGGGAATATGCAAATTTGTAATCCCTTTATCAGAATTTACCATAGCAATTTCAGGTCTGTTATTATAGGTGGTTTCTATATCTGCTTCTATTTCTTTTCGTTTATCTGAAGGTAATTTTTTAACCTTATCTAATAGGTTCCCAAATCCATCATTTACGTCAACACCGATTTCTCTAAAAGTACCGTTGTGTTTATCAAAAACATCTTTGAAGAAAACACGAACCGCGTGTCCAAATATAATTGGGTCAGATACTTTCATCATAGTTGCTTTTAAATGTAAAGAAAACAATACGTCTTTTGCTTTTGCGTCTGCAATTTGCTCTTCTAAAAAGGAAATTAATTTTTTTTTACTAAGCATAGTCGCATCAATAATTTCTCCAGCCAATAAAGCTATTTTTTCTTTGAGAACGATAGAATTTCCGTTTGCATCTATATGCTCAATATTTACATTTGTTGCATTTTTGACCGTAATGGATTTCTCATTATCATAAAAGTCGCCTTTGCCCATTGTAGCTACGTGAGTTTTAGAGTTTGAACTCCAAGCTCCCATTGAATGAGGGTTTTTTTTGGTGTAGTTTTTCACTGCTTTTGGAGCTCTCCTATCTGAATTTCCTTCTCTTAAAACTGGGTTAACAGCAGAGCCTTTCACTTTATCATAGCTTATCTTTACTTCTTTTTCTTCATCAGTACAAGGCGAATCTGGATAGTTAGGAATTGCGTATCCTAAATCTTGTAATTCTTTGATTGCTGCTTTTAATTGAGGTACAGAAGCACTAATATTTGGTAATTTAATGATGTTGGCTTCTGGCGATTCTACTAAATAACCTAATTCCGTTAAGGAATCTGCAACTTTTTGTTCCTCAGTTAAATAGCTTGATAAGTTTGCTAATATTCTACATGACAAGGAAATATCTTTGCTTTCTATTTCTATTCCAGAGGAGCTGGTAAATACTTTTATAATTGGCAAAAAAGAATATGTTGCTAAAGCAGGAGCTTCGTCAGTTTTTGTATAAATAATTTTAGCAGCTCTTGTCATTTTATGTTTGAGTTTAGAGTTTTTGAATTACGAATTACGAATTACGATTGAATGATTTAACGATTAAACAATTAATCATTAATTCTATATATTTTCTTAACTAAGTCCTTTGCCTTAGATTCTAATTCAATACTAATTGACTTGTAATGTGTTTTCTTATTTTTGATATTTTTTGCGTTTAATTTTTCAATCAACATATCAAAAACCTCGATAGCTTCATCTATAATTGCTTCCGTTTTCTTAGAGTCATTTTGGGGATTTAATAAATCTGCAACATAACATTCTTCAATAATATCTCCTAATGTGTAATTGATGTCTTTTTTTAAATTTTTTACACTTGCCATAATTTTTTATTTTGAGTGCAAATTTACTATAAATTTATTGATTTTGAATTAAAACAATTTGAAGATTTTATAATTTTATAATTTGGTAATTCAACAATTTTCAATTCAAAGGTAAACGCTTCTTTAATTTTTCAATAATTGAATATACGGCAGGACAAATATCTGTATTTTTTACTGCTAACTCTGTAATTTGAATAAACTTTTTGCGATTTGTATGTGGGTATTCTGAACATGCTTTTGGTCGTGCATTATAAATATAACAAGAGTTGTCTCGCTGGTCTAAAAACGTGCAGGGAGCAGAGTGCAATATATAAAAATCATCTTCATCTCTATGCAGATATTGATTGATAAAATGAGATTCTTTTATTCGTAAATATTTTGATATTCTCTGAATATCTTTCTCTGTAAAAATAGGACTGGTTGTTTTACAACAATTTCCACAGGATAAGCAATCAGTATTTTCAAATTCAGCGTTATGAACTTCTTGCATTATTAAATCCAATTTCTTTTGAGTGCGTTTCTTTAATTTTGCAAAGTATTTCTGATTTTCTTTCCTGACTTCTTTTGCTAATCTTGGCAGTTCTTCTAATCTTTTTTTAATATCTTCCATAAATTTTACCAATTATACGATTTATTGGCATCTAATTTTATAAAAATAAACAGAAATAAAGTAAAACTCCAAAGCGAAGAGCCTCCATAGCTAAAAAAAGGCAAAGGAATTCCTATAGTTGGCAAAAGACCAATTACCATACTTATGTTAATTACTAAATGAAAAAAAAGTATTGAGGCTAAGCTATATCCATAAATTCTGCTAAATTTACTTTTATGTGTTTCGGACAAATATATAATTCTGTAAAGCAAAAGCATAAATAAGATAATAACAGCGCTACTCCCTATAAATCCCCATTCTTCTCCTACGGTACTAAAAATATAATCGGTGTGTTGTTCGGGTACAAATCTGCCTTGAGTTCTGTCACCTTGTAAAAAACCTTTTCCAGAAAAACCTCCAGAGCTGATTGTTTTTATAGATTGAAAGGTATTATAACCAATGTTTTTTGTGTCAGAAACTTTACCCAAGAGAACGTCAAAACGATTTCTTTGGTATTGCTCAAATACATTATTATAAATATAATTTACACCGACAATAAACATTCCAACGGCCATATAAATAGCTACTATTTTATGCCAATTATGCCTTATATATTGTTTGTTTATGTATTCTATATAGACTAAAATGGTAATAAAACTAAAAGAAATAGCAATAATCCATACTACTCCAAATAGAAGAGTAAGCATAAATAAAATAATTACGGATACACCTAAAATAATATAATTTAACGTTAAACCTTCCCTGTTTAACACAAAAATGAACGATAGATAAATTAATACAGAACCTATATCTGGCTGCAGTATGATTAATATTGCCGGAGTAAAGATGATTGCAAAAGATTTTATTTGGTTTTTTATCAACTTTAGACTGTATTGTTTGTCACCAAGAAGTCTCCCTAACGCAAGTGCTGTAAATACTTTTACAAACTCTGAAGGCTGGATACTAAATCCTCCAAAACTATACCATGAAGTAGCTCCGTTTATGTTTTTTCCGAAGAATAAAACGCCTGTCAGCAATACTAATGAAATGATATATAAAATACCTGCAAAATTTTCATAAAATTTTGAATTTAGAAATAATATTAGAATAATTAGCGGAATACTCAATATAATCCACAATAATTGTTTTCCGTATGTGGTAGAAAAATCAAGTATTTCTTTAGAGTCATCTACCGTTGAAGCAGCATAGATATTTACCCAACCAAAACTTACTAACAAGATGTATAGTAATATTAAAATCGGGTCAATACCGAAGAGTATATTATTTTTTTCTGCTCTCAATTTTCAGTTTTAGGTATTATTTTTTTATTGTAGATATTCTGTAAATTTAAAGAAAACATCCTTTTTTCTAATCTTTTTCTCGCCACATTTTCTTTAAGATATTTTTCTATTAGTAAACTCGCTATTGGAGTCGCAATTACAGAGCCATAACCTCCATTTTCTACAAATACGGCGATTGCAATTTGCGGATTATCTTTGGGAGCAAAAGCAATTAAAATAGAATGATCTGGCAGTTGAATCTTTTTTCCGTCTATCCGTATAAAATTTTCTGTAGTACCTGTTTTACCACAAATTTCAATCCCTTTTACTTGATGCCATCTCCCGGTGCCGAACTTAAATACCTCGTGCATCGCCTCAATAATAGGGTCATAATTTTCTGTATCTATTGATGTCTTTTTTGGAACGGTAAAATTTGGATTATAAACAGGTTTTTCACCAATTTTTTTAATAATATGTGGCGTGTAGAAATGCCCTCTATTTGCGATAGCTGCAGTAACATTCGCCAGTTGAATAGGAGTTGTTAGTATCTCTCCTTGACCAATGGCGTTAGAAATATTGGTGGTTGCTCCCCAAAAATATTTGTACTTATCATTATAGTATTTTCCGTTTGGAATTAGTCCTTTTTGTCCCGAAGGCAAATCATAACCGAGATAATTTCCTAAACCAAAACTTTTAATATGATTGCTCCACACATCCAATCCTTCACTTGGAGTAGGATATTTTTCTACAATCCTTTTATAAGTATTTGAAAAATAAGCATTACAGGATCTAGAAATAGCTCTTTTTAATCGGATAGGTCTGCCAATAATACCGCAATGGCAACCCATAAAGTTGCCTTTACTTTTTCCGTATCTGTAGCCTCTATAGCAATAAAAATATGTTTGCGTATCAATTACGCCTTCTTGCAGACCAATTAGGGCATTAATAATTTTAAAAGTAGAACCCGGAGAATAGATGGCTTGTAATGCTCTGTCAAATATAGGCTTGTTAATTATATCTCCAAAAAGTTTTATAGAATTTGCGGAGCGTTTACGACCAACCATCATATTTGGGTTGTAAGTAGGAGAGGATATAAGTGCTAGTATTTCTCCAGTTTCTGGCTCAATAGCAACAATTCCGCCTCGTTTACCTTTCATCAATTTCTCTCCATATTGTTGCAATTCACTATCGATAGTTAGAGTTACATCTTTTCCGTTTTTAGCATCACTATCGTCAATTCCGTCTTTGTATTTATCTATAATTTTGTTCAGTCTGTTGCGGTGCAAATATCTTTTTCCCTTAATTCCACGCAATACAGAATCATATTGTTTTTCTACGCCACGTGTGCCTATCAATTCTCCTTGTTGATAATTACTGTTATTTTTGGTTTCTAATTCATTTACTTCACTAATATATCCTAAAACATTTGCTGCAGATGAGATAGGATAGTCTCTAATGCTTCTTTTCTGAATATAAAAACCTTTGTATTTGTGTAATTTTTCTTGCAAAAAAGCAAAATCTTCTTTAGCGAGTTGTTTTAAGAAAACCGAAGGTAGCCAAGGCGAATATTTATTTGCAGATTTATATTTTTTATAAAAATATTTTTTGTTTATTTTAAGGAGCTTACAAAATTCTAAAGTGTCTAACGGTTGCACTTCATTAGGAACGACCATTACATCATAGGAAAGCTGGTTTGCAACTAACAACTTGCCATTTCTATCGTAAACATAACCTCGTTCAGGATATTCATATTCTATTTTTATAGCAGCATTTTGCACAGGATTAGTATTTATTCCTCTTACAACTTGTAACTGAAAAAGTCTTGCAATTAGCAATAATCCTGTAATGGTTACTACCAAATATAATAAAAAACTACGTTTCATTTATTTTTATTTATTTATGAAAATATAAGTTCCTGAAAAAAACAAAACTGAAGTGAAAATACTTGAATAAGATGTATTGATAAGTACGTCTAAAAAGTTTTGGGTGCTAAAGTTAGACAATGAGAACAAAATAAAGTGATGAATCACGATTAAAATCATCACATAATTAAAAACTCTTCCAAAGGGTTCTGAATTTAGGTTAAACAAAAGATAGTCTTGCTTGCTTTTATTAAAAATTACTCGAATAAAAAATAACCTAATATAAGCAATAAAAAGTAGTGAAAAAGCGTTTATTCCTCCAGAATCAGAAAAAAAATCGATTGATAAGCCCAGAAGAAACGAGAGAAATAGAAAATAGAAACGTTGTTCTTTTAGAGGGTGCAAAATTACAAACGCAACATAAATAAACGGATTTATATACCCCATAAACAAGATGTTATTCAATACAAAAACTTGTAAGAAAAGTAGGGAGAAAAACAATAAAGATATGTTGATGTTTTTATTCATCTATCAGGTTTTCAACAGATTTAATTTCTATTTTGTTTAGGTTTTTGATAACATATACGTAGCCAATATTACTCATATCATTAAATAATTGAACATCTATAATCTGAGTTAAAGAACTCGTCTCTCTAATTTTTTTTACCGAACCAATTAAAATTCCTTCGGGAAAGATGGTAGATTTACCGCCTGTAATAACTGTGTCTCCTACATTTATAATGGCTTGTCTAGCTACATTTATAATGGCTTGTCTAGGAATATCTATAAGCTGAACAGTATTGTAATCTTTACCATTCCAGATTAATGTTCCGAAGTAAAAACTGTTTTTTAGGCGGGCATTAATCTTGCTATTGGTATTTAAAATAGATTGAATCCTAGAATAATTAGCACTAGCCTGATCTATAATACCTATAATTCCTTTACTGTTTATAACCGCCATTTCTGCACCTACACCTTGCTTATTTCCTTTGTTAATAGTGTTATAATTATTAGCCTTATGATAATTATTGTTTATGATTTTAGCTATAGAATACACATATTTTTGATTAAAGTTCAAGGTGTCTAAAACGGTAAAATCAGATATTGTATCAATTCTATGAGCAAGAATTTCCAATTGATTTTTGAGTGTTATATTTTCAAGAATTAACTCCTTGTTGTGGGACTTTAAGTGTAAGTAATCTGTGAATTTAGAATAATTGCTATACAATGCACCTGTTATTTGATTAGCAGAACTAATAAATTTGCTTTTATGGAAGCTGTTGTTGTTTATTATAAAAAATACAGCAATACATTCCAGTAATAAAAAAAACAGAAAATATCTGTATTTTTGAATAAAATGAAATAGTTGTTGCATAAAAATAGGTTTTCAGTTGGCAGTTTTCAGTATCAACTGCCAACTGAATACTGCTAACTGCCATTATTTCATCAAGATACTTTTATATTCTTTGAGTTTTCTTAACGCAATACCAGTACCTTCTACCACAGCTCTTAGAGGGTCTTCTGCTACATAAACAGGCAAATCTGTTTTACGAGATAAACGTTTGTCCAATCCTCTCAACATAGATCCACCTCCAGCTAAATAAATTCCAGTATTATAAATATCCGCAGCCAATTCTGGTGGGGTTTTAGATAAAGTTTCCATTACAGCGTCTTCAATTCTCAATATAGATTTGTCTAATGCTTTCGCAATTTCTCTGTAAGAAACCTTTATTTGTTTTGGCTTACCACTCAATAAATCTCTGCCTTGAACGTACATATCTTCCGGTGGCTTATTTAAATCTTCTATGGCAGCACCAATTGTAATTTTAATTTTTTCTGCGGTAGCTTCGCCAATATGTAAGTTGTGTTGAGTTCGCATATAATACATAATATCATTTGTAAACACATCGCCAGCAATTTTTATAGATTGATCACAAACAATACCCCCCAAGGCAATTATAGCTATTTCTGTTGTTCCTCCACCTACGTCAATAATCATATTTCCTTTGGGTTCCATAATATCAATTCCAACACCGATAGCAGCTGCCATCGGCTCAAAAATTAAATATATCTCATTGGCATTCATATGTCTAGCAGAGTCTTGTACTGCTCGTTTTTCAACCTCTGTAATTCCAGAAGGAATACAAATAACCATACGTAGCGAAGGAGGAAATAATCTTTTTTTAATAGATGGAATACTCTTTATAAATTCCTTAATCATTTCTTCTGATGCCTGAAAATCTGCAATTACTCCATCTTTTAGCGGACGAACAGTTTTGATGTTCTCATGCGTTTTTCCTTGCATCAGATTAGCTTTTTCGCCAATTGCTATAATTTTACCGCTAGTCCCGTCTCTAGCTACTATTGATGGACTATCAATAACTATTTTGCCGTCATGTATAATCAGTGTGTTTGCTGTTCCTAAATCTATAGCAATATCTTCAGTCATAAAGTCGAAAAAACCCATAAAGTATCAATTTTATTATATAATTATAATTCCTTTACAAAACTACTAATTTTTTTACTACTATTTTTAAAATCTTTTATTTAGTATCAAACAACTTAGCTTTTTTCTCTTGTTTTCCAATGGTTACAAAAAAATGGTATCTATTTGATGAAATAAAAAACTCCACAAGAATTTTGCTGTGGAGTTTTTTGCGTTTTTTAAGTGATATATAATTTACGTCATTCCAAAATGGCGCCTATAACCATATATTCCAAAAATTATACAAAGAATAATCGCCAATAGGTTTTCAGTTTTCTTTTTTGAATCTAGTATATTTTTTATATGTCTTTATCTTTTCTTGCTGTTTCCCTTTATTTACAAGGGTTATCAGTGTTTTTATTTAATTTTTGAATAAAAAACCCCTTGCCCACTTAAATGTACTATTTTTTCTATTTGTAATCACTATTGCTTACTCAAAAGTCATTCCCTTGAGTGTTAAAAAATTATCATAAATGTTTCATTTTACAATTATTATTATTTACAATCAATATTACAATCTCCTCCACACCAACCAGATTCAAACCCACTCTTTTCTGTAAAAGTAGAATCCATACTTGTACTTGTGGACGACAAATGTAAAACAAATAAATATAAAAAAAAATCTTTTTTTATATTTATTTGTTTTACTCACATAAAAACTCTCATCTATTCGTGTTGTTGCAGGCTACATCATCCCCGGCATTCCACCACCCATTGGAGGCATTCCAGCAGTAGCAGGAGTATCTTCTTTAATATCTACTAAAGCACACTCCGTAGTTAAAATCATTCCAGCTACTGAAGCTGCATTTTCTAAAGCTACACGAGTTACTTTTTTAGGGTCTATAATCCCAGATTTGAACATATCTACATATTCATCTGATTTGGCATCATAACCGAAATTTTTCTTTCCTTCTAATATTTTATTAATTACTACAGAGCCTTCTCCGCCAGCATTTTCAACAATAGTTCTTAAAGGAGCTTCAATTGCACGAGCTACAATTTGCACACCAGTTGCTTCTTCTGAATTGTCAGTTGTAACTTTTTCCAACACTTTTTTAGCGTTAACCAGTGCTACGCCACCGCCAGCAACAATTCCTTCTTCAACAGCAGCACGAGTTGCGTTTAGAGCATCATCAACTCTGTCTTTCTTTTCTTTCATTTCTACTTCAGAAGCAGCACCAACATATAAAACAGCAACACCGCCAGCTAATTTAGCCAAACGCTCTTGTAGTTTTTCTCTATCATAATCAGAAGTTGTGGTCTCTATTTGTGCTTTAATTTGATTTACCCTCGCTTTGATTGCTTTTGTATCGCCAGAACCATTTACAATTGTGGTATTGTCTTTGTCAATCGCAACTGTTTCTGTGGAACCTAATAAATCTAATGTTGCGTTTTCTAAAGAAAATCCTCTTTCCTCAGAAATTACAGTTCCGCCAGTTAGAATAGCAATATCTTCTAACATTGCCTTTCTTCTGTCTCCAAAACCGGGAGCTTTTACAGCTGCAATTTTTAATCCACCTCTTAGTTTATTTACTACTAAAGTGGCTAATGCTTGTCCATCTACATCTTCAGCGATAATTAATAATGGACGACTGGATTGTGCAACAGGTTCTAATATTGGAAGTATTTCTTGTAGGTTAGAAATCTTTTTGTCGAATAATAAAATATATGGATTTTCTAAATCAGCAATCATTTTATCTGCGTCAGTTACAAAATACGGAGATAAATATCCGCGGTCAAATTGCATTCCTTCAACAACATCTACATAAGTCTCTGTTCCTTTGGCTTCTTCAACAGTGATAACGCCTTCTTTACCAACTTTATCAAAAGCTGTAGCGATTAAATCTCCAATATGGGTGTCATTATTTGAAGAAATAGAAGCAACTTGTTTTATTTTTTCCGATGAGTTTCCAATTTTTTGAGCTTGTTTTTCTAAATCAGTAATTATTGAGATAACTGCTTTGTCAATCCCACGTTTTAAGTCCATTGGATTTGCACCTGATGCGACATTTTTCAATCCTTCCTTTACGATTGCTTGTGCCAGAACAGTCGCCGTTGTAGTCCCATCTCCAGCTAAATCATTGGTTTTAGAAGCAACTTCTTTCACCATTTGTGCCCCCATATTTTCAAGCTCGTCTTCTAACTCAACCTCTTTTGCTACGGTAACTCCATCTTTGGTTATTGTTGGAGCACCGAATGCTTTGCTGATAATTACGTTACGTCCTTTGGGTCCTAATGTTACTTTTACTGCGTTCGATAACGCATCTACACCACGTTTTAAACCGTTGCGTGCATCTATATCAAATATTATATCTTTTGCCATTTTTTTAAAATGTTTAATTGTTTAATTGTTTGTTTAATTATCAAATCGTAATTCAAAATTCGTAAATCGAAAATCTTTATACAATCGCTAAGATGTCGCTTTCACGCATCATTAAATAATCTTTTCCTTCTAATTTTAGTTCTGTTCCTGCGTACTTTCCGTATAAAACAGTGTCTTTAACTTTTACTGTTAGGGGTTCGTCTTTTGTTCCTGTTCCAATTGCGACAATAGTTCCTTTTTGTGGTTTTTCTTTTGCATTATCAGGTATAATTAGTCCCGAAGCTGTGGTAGTCTCAGCAGTATCAGGCTCTACAAGAACTCTATCTGCTAATGGTTTAATGTTCAATCTCATATTTATTTTATTTATTTTATAGTTTATAATGAAAACAAGTCGGAAATTATGCCAACTAATTATTTTTCTAATGTCCAAAGTTTAGTTTACGCTGTCTTTTGTTATGGAAGGCGTGCTATTCTCTTGAGCAGGAGTTGTTTGTATATTTTCAAGAGTCTCTTCTAACTGAATATTATCTGCTCCACTACCTCTTGGAATTGCAAAATTTGACAACAAGATTAAGGCAAATAAAGATATTGCCAACGTCCACGTAGCTTTGTCTAAAAAGTTATTTGTATTCTGAACTCCTCCAAAAGATTGTGCACCGCCACCAAAAGAAGATGATAATCCCCCGCCTTTAGGATTTTGCACCATAACAATTAGTATAAGTGCTGCTGCTACAAATAATATTAAGACTAAAAATAATGTATAACTCATAATTTGCTTTTTTGTAAATTTCTAATTTTTTTTATTTGGTCTGCAAAGAAACCACTTTTTTTTGGATATTTAAAACTTAAAATTTCATATGCTTTTATAGCATTTTCATATTTTTTCTGTTCTAAATAAACCTTTGCTAAAGTCTCTGTCATCAAATAAGAATCCGATATATTTTCAGAAATTTTAATTTTGTATTCGGTATATTTATCAACACGACTTATTTTTGGGCTTTTCTCAATAAAATCATCAATAAGCACCGTATTACTTGTTTTTTGGAAAGTTTTTTCATCTTCCCTTTCAATCTTTTTGCTTGTTGATAATTGTAACCATTCGTTAAAAGAATGTGATTCATTCCCTTTAAAGATTATCGGCTTGCCTATTGATAATTCTTCTTCAACAACAAATATATTTTCAGAAATTACTTTATTTGAAACCTGCTGATGTGCTTCTTTTCTATAGACTTTTTTTGTCTTGCTTTGTGTAAAAACGGCAGAAGTAATAAAATCAAAAAGTATGGTTCTGTCTGTTGTATAGGCTGCTGCTATTTTTAATTCCGAATTGTATTTAAAACTATCCTCATTCTTTAACCCTCTCAAATAAACAGCTCTTACCACCTGAAAATAAGGATATTCATCAATAATATATTTTAGCACATCAGTGTGATTTTGCTCTATTTCTTGAGGATATTTTAGTAAATGGATAAAGTCTTTTGCGTTCATTTTAGATTACCATTTTGCTACAGAAGCATTAAAAATATCCTGAGTTATACGTTCTATAATTTCTTTAAAAGCATCTTCCAATACCTGACCCGATAGCTGTGAATTTGCAGGATAATTGTCAAAAAATGAAAAAGTTTTTTCAAAATTATCTTTCTCTATAAATTTATTAAAATACCGAACATTTACTGTGATTGTCAATTTATTTTCTGCTGCGGTTTGTTGTGAAGTCTCACTAGTTGGCGTAATACGATATCCTGTTATTTCTCCTTCAAAATGCAAATCTCCACCAGTATTTACAAGACTCAAATTTGTTTGACGCAAAAATAAATCTTGCAAATCTTGTGTAAATTTCTGACTTAATGACGGCTCTACTAACGGAGCATCATTCCTAAAAAAATCTATCTGCAAAGTCTTTGCTTTGCCCGTATTTCCCCCAGTAAATGAATAAGCACAACTTATTATCAGAGATGATAAAATTAAAAATACAGCTATATAAAATGTTTTTTTCATAAATAAATTTGGTTGTTACTTGTTGGTTGTCGCGGTTTCTAACAACCAACAACTCTTTTCTCTACAAATCGTATTGTTTAATTTTCCTGTACAATGTTCTTTCAGAAATACCTAATTCTTTTGATGCTAATTTTCGTTTCCCCTTGTTTTTATCTAAGGATTTTTTAATCATTTGTATTTCTTTTTCCTGCAAAGATAAGGATTCATCTTCTTCAATAGTCTCTATAAAATCATAAGAACCTGTATTTTCATCAACGGTGGATTGTGGTATCTGGATCACCTCCACATCTCCGTCTTTTGTATAACGTTGCTCTTTGTAAATTTTATCGATAAATTCGTCATTATCTTCCTGTACTTGCTCTACATTTCCTTTTTTTATGATATCTAATGTCAATTTTTTTAAATCATTAATATCGTTACGCATATCAAACAAAATTTTGTACATAATATCACGTTCGCTTGCAAAATCGGTAGCCGAAGAATTACCGATTACAGCAGGTAAATTATCAGAAATATTTGGTAAGTATTGAGTTAATTTTTCTGCAGAAATTAACCTGTTTTCTTCAACGACAGAAATATGTTCAGCAATATTTTTTAGCTGTCTAATGTTTCCAGAAAAACGATAATTTGTTAGGAGTTTTACTGCGTTTTCATCTAATCTGATTGTTGGCATTCTGTATCTTTGAGCAAAGTCTGAAGCAAATTTTCTAAACAATAAATAAATGTCTTCTTTGCGTTCTCTCAGCGGAGGAAGCCCAATTTCAATAGTGCTTAATCTATAATATAAATCTTCTCTGAATTTTTTTCTGCTTATCGCCTCGTTCATATTAAGATTTGTTGCCGCAACAATTCTAACATTAGTTTTTTGCACCTGCGATGAGCCTACTTTTATAAACTCGCCATTTTCCAAAACTCTCAATAATCGCACCTGCGTTGTAAAAGGAAGCTCGCCAACTTCATCTAAAAAAATAGTTCCGCCGTCAGCGACTTCAAAATATCCTTTTCTGGTTGATGTAGCTCCCGTAAAAGCACCTTTTTCGTGACCAAATAACTCGCTATCAATAGTTCCCTCTGGAATTGCACCACAGTTTACTGCGATATATTTTGCGTGTTTTCTATGCGATAATTGATGTATAATCTTAGGTATATTTTCTTTCCCAACGCCACTTTCTCCAGTAACCAACACCGAAATATCCGTAGAAGAAACACGTATAGCCTTCCCCAAAGCACGATTTAAATGAGCGTCATTCCCAATAATCCCAAATCGTTGTTTTATAACTTGCAAGTTTTCCATTTTTAGTTTTTGGCTGATGGTTGTTAGTTTTTGGTTGCTATACAGATGGTCTCCAAAAATTAACAACCAATATTTTTAATTATTATCCGAATATCCAACGGCATTTCCAATTAAGGTAGCAGAGGTACAATTCGCTATTTTTACATTTACAAAATCTCCTATTTTATAGTGTTCTTTTGAAAAAACAGCTACGGTATTTTGTGTATTTCTGGCTTTCCAATGGAATTCAGATTTTTTAGATTCTCCTTCAATTAAAAACTCTTCTGTTTTGCCAATATGCCGTTGTGTTCTGTACAAACTGTGTTCTCGTTGTAATTGGATTACCTCGTTTAATCTGCGTTTTTTTACTTCTTCAGGAACATCATCTGTCATTTTTTTGGTAGCCAATGTTCCCGGTCTTTTAGAATATGAAAACATATAACCGTAGTCGTATTTTACGTATTTCATTAAGCTCAACGTATCTTGATGGTCTTCTTCTGATTCTCCACAAAAACCGATAATCATATCTTGAGATAGAGACATTTCTGGGACAATTTTTAGAATATTGTCTATCAATTCTATGTATTCTTCTCGGGTGTGTTGCCTGTTCATCGCTTTTAGCATCTCGGTGCTTCCGCTTTGTACGGGTAGATGCAAATATTTACAGATATTCTTGTGTTTTGCCATTATATGAATTACGTCTAAACTCATATCCTGTGGATTTGAAGTAGAAAAACGAAGACGCATTTTTGGAAATTCTAAAGCGACCATATCTAATAATTGTGCAAAATCTACGGCTGTTTCTTTTGCAATTTCAGAAGCATTTTTATAGTCTTTTTTTAATCCGCCTCCATACCATAAATAACTATCTACGTTTTGTCCAAGTAATGTAATTTCTTTGAAATTTTTTTTATCCATCATTCTGATTTCCTCCAAAATACTTTGCGGGTCTCTGCTACGCTCTCTGCCACGAGTGAAGGGAACTACGCAGAATGTACACATATTGTCGCAACCACGAGTGATAGAAACAAAGGCAGAAACGCCATTTGAGTTTAATCTAACGGGAGAAACATCTCCGTAAGTTTCATCTTTAGAAAGAATTACGTTTACGGCATCTCTGCCGGCATCAATTTCTTCAAGTAGATTTGGCAGGTCTCTATAAGCATCGGGACCAACAACTAAATCTACAATTTTTTCTTCCTCTAAAAATTTTTCTTTTAATCTCTCTGCCATACAGCCCAAAACACCAACTTTCATTTTTGGGTTAATTTTTTTAACGGCATTGTATTTTTCTAACCGTTTTCTAACAGTTTGTTCGGCTTTTTCACGAATTGAACAGGTATTTACCAAAACTAAATCGGCTTCTTCTAAGTTTTGAGTGGTATTAAATCCTTCTTCTGCAAGAATTGAAGCTACAATTTCGCTATCATTTATATTCATTTGACAGCCGTAACTTTCTATAAAAAGTTTTTTAGAATTCTCTTTCTTATTTTCAATAACAAGAGGTTTACCTTGTATAGATTCATCAATTATCTTTTCCTTCAATTCCATTATTTAATATAAAATGCAAATATACAACCAAAATCTAAAAAATTATGACAAATTGGCATAAAAAATTATAAGTTATAGGAATTACGTGTTTTGATTTACGAATTACGATTACACAATTTGATAATTTGACGATTACACAGTTATACGATTTAACAATTTATAATTAAAATTGGCATAAATGGAGTTATTTTTTATGATTTTAAAATAATTTTTAGGTAAATCTAAAAACAGTTTTATATTTGCATAAAATTTATTATCTAATTTATGATTAAGAAAATGAGTACAACAAAAAATATTAGCATTACATTATTTATCATTACAAGTAGTTTAACTTTTTCGCAAGAAATAGTTACAGATAGACCAGACCAAACAGAGAGTTCTTCAACTATACCGAAGGGGAGTTTACAGATAGAAAGTGGTCTTTTATTAGGGTTTAGCGAAAGTAAATACAAATCTGAAAGGCAATTTTTGGCACCCAGCACTTTGTTTAGATATGGATTGACAAGAGGCATAGAATTACGTGTATTAAACCAGTTTGAAAGCGTAAGAAACATTACTAATTTTACAGAAGTATCTGGAATTAGCGATATTGAGATTGGAGCTAAAATTCAACTTTACCAAAAAGAAAATGTCAATACAGAAATTGCGTTTTTATCTCATCTAATAATTCCAACAGGGTCAAAAGTATTGACAAATTCCAAAGCAGGAAGTATTAATAAACTTTCTATTTCTCATTCAATTAATGATAAAATAGGTGTTGGATATAATGTTGGATATAATTATTTTGGTTCTGGCAATGGCGATTTTACCTATTCTTTTGTAATGGGAATGAAAGTAACTGAAAAAGTTGGGCTTTACATAGAGCCTTACGGCGAATTTGCTGATTTTAATAAATATATAGGAGATTTTGACGCAGGAATTACTTATTTATTGAAGAATAATTTTCAAATAGATTTCTCTTTTGGCACTGGAATAAATCACACAATGAATTATATTTCTGCCGGTTTTAGCTGGAATATTGGCGGGTTTGCTAATTCAAAGACTAAAGTGAAAGGAGAAAAGAGAGCTAAGATAATTACGATTGAACAATCTGATAATTTAACGATTACACAATTTATAATCAATCTTGGTATAAAATACCTATATTTGCCTGCCTGTTAGCAGATGGTTATACCAAATTGACTATAAAATAACAATTACCATAATTTATGAAATACTTATGCGTCATTTTAATTCTTGCCTCTTTTACAGGATGTAATTTTTCAAAAGAAAAAAAAGAAGTTGACAATCCTACAAAAGAAAAAACTATTCCAAAATTAAATATAACAGAGGCAAATAGATTAGTGAACTTACCGATAGATTGTATAAATACGGAATACCCAAACAAACTAAATCAAACGCTTGGAGCTGATAAAGATTTACAATTTCCCAAAAACCTACACCCTGCCTTTTATGGTTGCTTTGACTGGCATTCATCGGTTCATGGGCATTGGAGTTTGGTGTCTTTATTAAAGCAATTTCCCGATTTAGAAAAAGCATCAGAAATCAAAAAAAAGTTACTTACAAATATATCCAAAGAAAATATCTTAGCAGAAGTTGCTTACTTTCACAATAAGTATAATTCAAATTACGAACGCACCTACGGCTGGGCTTGGTTGCTAAAATTAGCCGAAGAATTACATACTTGGAACAATCCGCTGGCTAAAAAATTAGAGCAAAATTTACAGCTATTAACAGATTTAATCGTGGGAAAATATATTGAGTTCTTGCCCAAGTTAAATTATCCAGTTCGTGTTGGCGAGCATACAAATACAGCTTTTGGGCTAACATTTGCTTGGGATTATGCAGTTACTTTGGGTAATATAGAGTTTAAAAACATCATAGAAAAGAGAGCAAAAGAGTTTTATCTAAAAGATGCAGATTGCCCTATTTCTTGGGAGCCGAGTGGTTATGATTTTTTATCTCCTTGTCTGCAAGAAGCCGCAATTATGAAACGTGTATTGCCAAAAAGAGAATTTAAGATTTGGCTTTCAAAATTTTTACCTCAATTAAAAAATAAAGATTTTAAACTTCCTTTTGGTGAAGTTTCCGATAGAAGCGATGGAAAATTAGTCCATTTAGATGGCGTTAATTTCTCGAGAGCGTGGAGTTTAAATAAAATAGCTAAAAGCTTGCCCGAATACAATCACTTAAAAAAAATAGCAAACGAACATATAAATTATTCATTGCCAAATACTATTTCTGACAGTTATGAAGGCGGTCATTGGCTTGGAAGTTTTGCAATATATTCACTAAATTCTATAAATTATGATTATTAAAAAATGGTTTCAAAACATTGGTCCCGGAGCATTGGTTTCGGCAGCGTTTATTGGTCCCGGCACTGTAACAGTTTGTACGTTAGCCGGAGTTAACTTCGGAATGAATCTACTTTGGGCAATGTTGCTTTCCACCGTAGCAACTATTGTGCTACAAGAAATGGCGGCAAGGCTAGGGATTATTTCTCAAAAAGGATTATCCGAAGTAATAAGAACTGAAATTAAAAACCCTATTTTCAAACAATTTGTAACCTTATTAATATTATCTGCAATCGTTATCGGAAACGCATCGTACGAAGCAGGAAATATAAGCGGCGGAATTTTGGGCTTGGAAACAGTATTTGGAAGAACTACCTTAAATTTAGGAGATTTTTCAATAAATATGATGAGTATTATAATAGGTGCAATCGCATTTGTTTTGCTGTATATCGGCAATTATAAATTCTTAGAAAGAGCATTAATTACCTTAGTTATATTGATGAGTATATCGTTTCTAATAACGGCGATTATAACAAAACCAGACATTCTTGAGATGATAAAAGGAGCATTTATCCCTAAATTTCCTAAAAAAAGTCTGTTGACTATTGTCGGTTTAATTGGTACGACTATTGTTCCTTATAATCTGTTTTTACACGCTGCCTTGGTCAAAGAAAAATGGAAGACAAAAAAAGATTTGAAATATGCGAGAAGAGATACAATCATAGCTATTGGATTTGGTGGTTTGGTTTCTATAGCGATTATAATATCGGCATCATCTGCAATACAATCAAAAGATATAGCAAGTGCAGCAGATTTGGCTGAAAGTTTAGCTCCACTTTACGGGGATTTTTCTACTTATTTTTTAGGATTAGGATTATTTGCAGCAGGAATTACATCAGCAATAACAGCTCCATTAGCAGCGTCTTATGTAGCAAAAGGGTGTTTGGGTTGGAAAGGCGGACTTAAATCAAAACGATTTAGAATAGTATGGATGATTATATTATTACTGGGAGTTGCGTTTTCTTCTTTAGGAATAAAACCGATAGAAGTTATAAAATTTGCACAAGTTGCTAACGGAATGCTTTTGCCAATTATAGCCGGATTTCTCCTGTGGATTATGAATAAAAAATCATTATTAGGAAATTTTGTAAATACGAAATTTCAAAATATTATCGGACTTATTATTTTGATAACCACTCTGTTTTTAGGACTGAAAAGTATTCTAAAAGTTTTTAATTTATATGATTTATAAAGTAGATATAAATTGTGACGTCGGCGAAGGTGTAAATAATGAGGACAAACTAATGCCTTATATAACTTCCTGCAACATAGCCTGTTGTGCTCACGCAGGAACTATTGATACTATTGATAAAACTATAAAAACAGCACAAGAATATCAAGTGAAAATTGGAGCTCATCCGTCTTTTCCAGACAGAGAAAATTTTGGAAGAAAAGTGTTAGAAATTCCTCCTGATGAACTTCAGAAAAGCATAGAAAATCAGTTGAATTTACTCAAAGAAAGAGTAAATATTTTAGATGCAAAATTGCATCATATAAAAGCACACGGAGCGTTGTATATTCTTTCTACAACAGACGAAACCACAGCTAAAGTATTGGTAAAAGCAATAAAAAATACAACAAATAATGTGTTTTTATATGTTCCTCAAAACTCTGTTATTGAGAAAATAGCACTAAAAAACAATATAAAAGTTAAATACGAAGCCTTTGCCGATAGAAATTATAATGACGATTTAACCTTAGTTTATAGAAGTGAAAATAACGCTCTAATTACAGATAAAAAAGAGGCTTTTAAACATATTTATAATATGATAATCAAGCAGAAAGTAAAAACTATATCGGGCTTAGAAGTTGAGATAAAAGCAGATACTTTTTGTGTACACGGAGATAATGTGAATGCAATTAAATTGGTGAAGTTTATTGCAGAATCATTGCAGGAAAAAGGAATACAAGTTGGGGGTTAGAAGCCTGCAACTTAAGTTAAATTAGTAAATGCAACTTTTTACTGATAATTGGCAACTAAGAAATAATACATATATTTGCAGTAAATCATACTATTATGTTACATCTCAAGTTTCGCAGTTCCAAAGATACTATAAACATTGAATTTTAGTTTTATAATTTTGCATATCACAACACATTAATTAATTGTTTTTCAATTTACTAGGTTATGACTTTCCAAAACGGACTTTCAAGCCACATTTTTGAGTACAAATTTTTGTGGATTTATAATGAGCTTCAATTTTTCAAAAGCCTCAGGATTATTTATTACTTTTGATATTATTTCTTGACTATCTACATCACCCAAGAGTAAATCTATTATTTCTGCAATAGCTATAAGTAAAGCTAACAAGCGGTCATGTAATTTTAACTCAAGGCATTCAGCTTTAGTGTTTTCAAAAAGTTTGCCGAGACTTTCGTAGTTTTCCATTCGGTTTTTTATCGATAGAAATATATGCTGAATCATAACAATTGTGGCATCTGCAATTTGTGTATCAAAATCTGTACTTTGACTTTTACCAAGTCCTAATAATTGCTTATTTTCATTAAAAAACACCTCAATACTCCAACGTATTTGATAAGCCTCTACTGTTTTGCTAAAATTGGACGATAGCTCTGTATTCAGCAGTGTTTTCCAATTGCCACGCTTACCTTTTCGTGTAAAATAAAGTACCACAGGTCTTTCATTCCACAACACTACTGCTCTGATATAGTACAAGTTAAACCTTTTATTTATATCCGCTCAAAAAATAGTGGCAACCTATTTTTCTCAAAAATATTAGTCAAGTAAAACTAGTTTATAAAGCGGTAAAAAAAGTCAATATTTATAGTGTTTTTTTAGTTTACTTTTTTGTATATTTACATATGCAAAATCAAGAGATTTTTAATCAAATATCAAAAATTGACACATCGTCAATAAAAGACTCATCATTAAAAAACACACTTTATTTATCGCTTAATTTAGATGAAAATCTACAACAAGAAATTATTGAACTAAAAAAAACAAATAAATCTCTTAGAGATGAAATAAATAGGCTAAAAGGTGAACAAAGCAACCTAATATTAAGTCTAATACCAAACCCGAACCCAAAGACATTTCTACAGGAGGCAAAGAGAGTGAAAAGAAAAAACATAACAAGAATGAATGTAACAATAAACATAGACCATAGCATTCATAAAGAATGGCTAATTTGAATAGAGCTAAAAGTAATAAATGAGTTTTATCCAAAATAAACTAAGATGACCGTTAAAGCTAAAAAATATTTAGGACAACATTTTTTAATCGATGGAAATATCGCAGAGAAAATAGCAGGCTCACTAACTGCAAATGATTGTCATCACATATTAGAAATAGGTCCCGGTATAGGCGTTTTAACTAAATATCTATTGCAAAAAACTCCTAAACTTACGGTAATAGAGTTAGACTCTGAATCCGTAATATATTTACGAGAAACATTTCCTTTAGAACATATCAAACTAAACACTTCCAAAGAGAAATTTAATATAATTGAAGGTGATTTTTTAAAGCAACACCTGCCAAATATGTTTAAACAAGAACAAGTTGCCATCATTGGAAATTTTCCGTACAATATCTCCACTCAAATTGTTTTTAAAGCTATTGAAAATCGCGAATTTGTTCCAGAATTTGCCGGAATGTTTCAAAGAGAAGTAGCCCAAAGAATTGCAGAAAAACAAGGAAGCAAGGTCTATGGAATATTATCAGTGCTAACGCAAGCATTCTTTGATGTAGAATATTTATTTACAGTTCTGCCAACAGTTTTTAACCCACCTCCAAAAGTAGAGTCCGGTGTAATTAGACTTGTCAGAAAAGAAAATTATACACTTCCTGTAAACGAAAAACTGTTTTTTAAGGTAGTAAAAACAGCCTTCAATCAGCGTAGAAAAATGCTTCGTGGAAGCTTAAAACTCTTCAAACTTTCGGATACCTTAAAACAAGACCCTATATTTGCCAAACGTCCCGAGCAATTATCGGTACAAGAATTCGTCTATTTGACCGAAAAAATAGAAAACGATGGCATTTAAAATCACAAAAGAACTTTTAAAAAGCATATCATCATATATTGATGATAATGAAAATAACGCCCTTTCTAGGCTATTTAACAATATACACCACGCAGATATTGCCGAAATATTAGATGAAATCTCCTTTGACCAAGCTGTTTATATAATCAAACTATTGGACAGCGAAAAAACATCCGAAATATTAATGGATGTTGATGATGATTTACGTGAAAAAATTTTAAAAAACCTTTCTGCCAAAGAAATTGCAGAAGAAATAGACGAATTAGACACTGATGATGCCGCAGATATTATTGCCGAACTTCCTAAGAGCAGGAAAAAAGCCGTAATGTCTGAAATTGAGGACGAAGAACACGCCAAAGATATTGTTGACCTTTTGCGTTATGATGAAAATTCTGCAGGAGGCTTGATGGCAAAGGAATTAGTAAAAGTAAACGAAAATTGGACGGTTCTAAAGTGCGTAAAAGAAATGCGTATTCAAGCAGAAGAAGTTACTAGGGTGCATTCTATTTATGTAGTAGATAATACAGGAAGGCTAAAAGGTCGTCTGTCGTTAAAAGATTTATTAATTACATCTACAAGAGTTCCAATTGTAGATATCTATATCCCAAAGGTAGATTTTGTAAGAGTTGATGATGATGCCGAAGATGTTGCTAATATTATGCGTAAATACGATTTGGAAGCAATTCCAGTTATAGATGAATCAGGGATTTTAATGGGTAGAATTACGATTGATGATATTGTTGACGTTATCAAAGAAGAAGCAGATAAAGATTATCAATTAGCAGCAGGTTTAACGGAAGATGTTGAAGCAGATGATACTATCTTAGAACTCACTAAAGCCCGCCTGCCTTGGCTGTTTTTAGGATTGGTTGGCGGTGTCGGAGCCGCTTATATAATGGGAGGATTTGAAACAATTTTAGAAAATCATACGATATTATTCTACTTCACTCCTTTAATTGCCGCAATGGCAGGAAATGTAGGAGTTCAATCGTCGGCAATTATTGTACAAGGTTTAGCAAATGACAACGTAAAAGGAAGCATTAATAAACGGTTGATAAAAGAAATGATGCTAGCAACCTTAAACGGGTTTTTACTCGCCATTTTTCTATTGATTTTCGTTTATCTTTGGAAAGACGATTTCTTAACCGCACTCGCAATCTCTTCATCGTTAATTATAGTGATTATAGTAGCAGGAATTATAGGAACGTTTATTCCTTTGTTTTTAGATAAAAGAGGAATTGACCCCGCAATTGCAACTGGTCCATTTATCACAACAAGCAATGATATTTTTGGAATTTTAATCTACTTTATGATTGCAAAAATTATTTTAGGAATATGATGTTAATTATAGATTGTGCCAAGGTATATTGATAGAAGATTTTACTGTCCTTGCTACGTTGTTTTTTTATGGCTCGTATAAACATGGGGCAAGGATAGTATAATTATATATACAACACAACCGCACTACACTACAAACAAAAACTCAAAAAATAATACCTGTTAATCAGGAAGTTAGCTGTAAATATCTTAAAATATAGACTTTTTTAAATAAAAATAGCCAAGTTGGGTTAAGAAAATAGTAAAATATTTTTTACTACCTTTGTATATTTGCTAGTTTAAACTATTATTTCTAAAGATTAAAAAAATTAAAATTTCGGATAAGTTGTATAGAAATGAGAAAAAATGGAAAATTACATATAGAAGAAATAGAAAAAGTAAATACAAAAGCCGAGCTTAAAGCTTTGCTAAAAAAGAAAAGAATTTTATTTGATAAAGTAGAAAGTACTCTACTATACAATGAAGAACTTCGTAATTTGCAGATTGAACTGGTAAAATTACAACATTGGATTGCCAAAGAAAACAAACGTGTTGCTATTATTTTTGAAGGTAGAGATGCCGCAGGCAAAGGAGGGAATATAAGACGTTTTATGGAACATCTAAATCCTCGTTCCACCAGACTTGTGGCTCTAAGCAAACCGACAACTACTGAGAGAGGTCAATGGTATTTTCAACGATATATTAAAGAATTACCAAACCCCGGAGAAATTGTTTTTTTTGATAGAAGCTGGTACAACAGAGCCGTTGTAGAGCCGGTTATGGAATTTTGTAAGAATAGTCAATATAAAAAGTTTTTAGCTCAAGTGTCAGAATTTGAACATATGCTTTATGAAGACGGGTTGATTATTATAAAATTTTGGTTGTCAATTTCTAAAGACGAACAGTTAAAACGTTTTAACGCAAGAAAAAATAACCCTTTAAAAAGATGGAAATTTAGTCCCGTTGACAAGAAAGGACAAGAATTATGGGATTTCTACACTTTTTACAAAGAAGAAATGTTTAATAAAACTCACACAACTTACAGCCCTTGGATGATTGTAAAAACAAATAGCAAAAAAACCGCAAGATTAGAATGTATAAGATATGTATTATCACAGTTTGATTATTCGGGCAAAAAATTAGCAACCACAACGCTCCTACCCGACCCAAATGTTGTAATGCGTTATTACAGATCTGTACATCAAATCGATTGATATTGAAAAAAAAGTAATGACATCAGACGAAAAAAAAATAAATTCTAATAACGGATTATTAGCACTACTTTCTAAAGAACCAATCAGCGTAGAAAGAGCGATTAGGTATTTTGATTATGAAAAGAAACTTAAAAAACTTCAAGTAGAATTAATAAAGCTCCAAGCTTGGGCTATACAAAATAACGAGAGGATAATTATTATTTTTGAAGGCAGAGACGCAGCTGGCAAAGGAGGTGCAATTAGAAGAATAACGGAGAGAATCAACCCTCGTTTTATGCGTATTGTAGCTCTTTCAAAACCGACAGAAGTGGAGCAATCTCAATGGTATTTTCAACGATATGTAAAACAATTTCCAAAGACTGGAGAAATTGTTTTCTTTGATAGAAGCTGGTATAACAGAGCCGTAGTGGAGCCTGTAAACGGTTTTTGCTCACAGGAAGAATACGCAATTTTTATGAATCAGGTAAATGATTTTGAGCGTATGATTTTAGAGTCGGGAATCCGTTTGGTAAAAATTTATATGTCTATCTCTAAGAAAGAACAAGCAAAACGTTTTCAGGATATAAAAAGAGACCCTTTAAAACAATGGAAAATGACTAAGGTTGACGAAAAAGCACAAGAATTATGGGATGATTATACCACTTACAAAAAGGCAATGTTTTCTAAAACAGATATAGAAAAATCTCCCTGGAAAGTGATTAGAGCAAACAGAAAAACAGAAGCTAGAATTAATGTGATTGACCATATTTTGAAAAGTATTCCTTATGATAAAAATATAGAAGTCTAATTTTATTTTTGAATTACGAATTATGATTCAACAATTTAGTATTAGTTTTTTTACTTTATCTAAAATAACAAAAATTTCTGTTGCAATTTGCTGATTGATTTGTAGATAGGTTTCATTTTCCATATCTGTACTGTCAGATTTTTTAGGGTCTGTAAAAGGCAAGTGAAAACGATGAGCCGCTTTTGGAATAAAGGGGCAATTTTCATCGGCGTTATCACAGGTAGTAATTGCTATGTATGGATATTTATTGTGCGTGTCATCAAAAGTTTTTGAAAATCCCAAAATGTTTTTTTTTGTCCCTTCAAAAGAAATTAAATATTTCGGGTTTTTGTGCGAGAAACCAATCAAATCAAATAAAAACCCTGACTTTTGTAATGTTTTTACAGTGTTTCTATGGAAATCTGTTGCTTCCGTTCCTCCAGAATAAGTAAAAATATTTTTCAGCTGAAAATACTCGGAATAGAAAAAGCTCCAAACTTGTGCCAGCTGACTCCTTCTGGAATTATGGGTGCAAATAAAATTCAAATTAACTTTCCCTCTGTCTAAGTATTCATCTGCAATTTTTTTAGATATTGCAATCAATAACTCTCTTCTTTCTTCTGTCAAACGGATGTTTTCTAAAGCATATTCAAAAAAAAAATTAGGATTTATTGTTTTCGTTTTAATCATTAATGTCAGTTTTATGTTGATTTAGGTGGGTAAAGTTAGAAACTAAATCTCAATCGTTTAAAATCTTGAAGATGTTAAATTGTTTAATCGTCAATCTAAAATCGTAATTCGTAATTCTTTTCATCTTGGCTCTTGCTTCTATTCTCCATTTCTACTTATACCATTATTTATTTGCATTATTAGGTATAATTAATGTAGTATTTTACTACTTTTACACGCAAGCAAATATACTGCAAATAGTTATAAAAATTAATAATGTATTTTGAAATTGGCGACAAAGTAATTGTTTTAGATGATGTTATCAAGGGGTTTGTAACAGGAATTAAAAAAGATATAATTACTATAAAAGATAGTGATGGAATGAGCTTTAAATATATATCTTCTGAACTTGTAAAAATTGAAATTGAACAAAATGAACTTACAAAATATAGTCATATTTATAATGAATTCCTGAGAAATAAGACTCGAGAAAAATCTAAAAAATCTTCTAAACTTGCAAAACCCAAAAAAGAAATTATTATTGAAGTAGATTTGCATATAAATCAGCTTGTAAAACATACAAAAGGAATGGATAATTTTGATATGCTTAATTTACAAATTAACACGGCTCAAAGAAAATTAGAACATGCAATAAAAAGCAAAATCTCTAAAATTGTATTTATACACGGAGTGGGAAAAGGAGTTTTAAAGTCTGAATTATATTATTTATTTAGTAAATATTCTGTAAACTTTTATGACGCTCCTTATCAAAAATACGGCTTAGGAGCAACTGAAGTTTTAATCAGATAAATTTAGATAAATAAGTTAAAATGATATACTTAGATAATGCGGCAACAACGCTGATAGACAAAGAAGTGATCGAGGTTATACATCAATCGATGTTAGAAAATAATGGAAATCCATCTTCTACGCATCAGTTTGGACGTAGAGCAAAATCATCTGTAGAAACAGCTAGAAAAAATATTGCTAAACATTTTAATGTAACAGCAAGTGAAATTATTTTCACCTCAGGCGGAACAGAAGCCGATAATTTAATTTTATACAATGCCGTTACAAACCTAAAAGTTAAGACAATTATAACTTGCAGAACAGAGCATTACGCAATTCTACACACGGTAGAATACCTAAAAAAAGCATCTAATATTGATGTTGTTTACGTAGATATTGACGAGTTTGGCTCGGTTGATTTGCAACATCTAGAAACTATTTTATCAAATACAAAATCAAGAATTTTGGTGAGTTTATTGTATGTGAATAACGAAATAGGAAACATTCTGCCTGTTGATAAAGTTTGTAACTTATGCAAAAAATACGATGCCTTATTTCATTCTGATACTGTGCAAGCTGTAGGCATCTATTCAATTGATTTACAACAAACTCCAATTGATTTTATTGTGGCAAGTGCACATAAATTTCACGGTCCAAAAGGTGTTGGTTTTGCATATTTTAAAAAAGGATTTGAAATAAAACCAATTTTGCACGGTGGAAACCAAGAAATGGGAGCAAGATCTGGCACAGAAAATGTACACAGTATTTTGGGTATGGAAAAAGCTCTAGAAATTGCTGTTTCTAATATAGAAAAAACCACAAGCCATTTGACCAATTTAAAGTCTTATTTTATAAAAGAATTAAAAAAATCTATCAAACAAATTTCTTTCAATGGTTTGTCGTCAAATTTAGAGAAAAGCAGTTGTAAGATTTTGAGTGTTAGATTTCCAGTAGAAGACGATATGCTATTATTTAGTTTAGATTTGGCAGGAATAGCCGTTTCTGGTGGTAGTGCTTGTCAAAGCGGAGCTAATAAAGGTTCTCATGTTCTTAATTTATGTTTAAATAACGTGGATATTAACAAAACTTCAATACGTTTTTCGTTTAGTAAAAATACTACAAAACAAGAGATTGACAGTGCCGTTCAGAAATTAAAAGAGAGAATAGACAACTAAGTTAAAAACTAAAAGTGAAAAATTCAAAAATCCAACTCATCTTGGCTCTTGATTCTATTTTTTTTACTTTTACTTTTATTCAGATATAAAATCTTTTTGTCATAATCTATAATTGCTTTGCCTTTTTCTAAAATATCTGCACCAATAATTCCGTGAACTTTATCAGCATTATGTTGCTCCAAAGCCGTATTTACGTGAACTAAATCAAACAACACCAAATGAGATTTATAGGTATTCCACTTTCCCATTTTCAAAGAATTATTCTCAGATTTATGTGTTTCCATATTTGTGGCTCCAGCTCCAGCGACTTTGGTTTCGCTTTCTTCGGCTATTATGTTAAATTTTTCTGCCAAATCTAATCCCACACAAGAATTAGAAGCCCCTGTGTCTAAAATAAACCTCCCTTCCACTCCATTAATTTCAGCTTTCAATTCCAAATGATTGGTAATAATTTTCTTCAATTTTATCTTGATATATTTCTTTTTCTTTAATATTTTTTTCAAACTTGACATTTAAGAGTACTTTTGTGTTTTGCGAAAATACTCATTTATATGATTACCGATACACATACACACTTATATTCTGAAGAGTTTGACAAAGATAGACGAGAAATGATAGAAAGAGCTGTAACATCTGGTGTTTCACGCTTTTTTATCCCTGCAATTGATTGCTCATACATACAAAGAATGTTGGATTTAGAAAAAAATTACCCACAATATGTGTATCTGATGATGGGCTTGCATCCGGCATCTGTAAAAGAAAATTACAAAGAAGAATTGGCTCAAATAAAAAAATGGATTGATAAACGTCATTTTTATGCAATTGGTGAAATTGGAATTGATTTGTACTGGAATAAAACCTTTTTAAGTCAACAACAAGAAGCCTTTAGAACGCAAACTAAGTGGGCAAAGGAAAAAAAAATACCCATTGTAATCCACTGTAGAGATGCTTTTGATGAAATCTTTGAAGTACTGGAAACCGAAAAAGGAGAGGATTTACGTGGAATTTTTCATTGCTTCACAGGAACTTTAGAACAGGCAAAAAAAGCAATTTCGTACAATATGAAACTAGGGATAGGAGGCGTTGCTACTTTTAAAAATGGGAAAATTGACCAATTTTTAAATAAAATTGAGCTGAAACACATCGTTTTAGAAACAGATTCTCCTTATTTAGCTCCAACTCCATACAGAGGAAAGCGAAATGAAAGTAGCTATATAACGCAGGTAATTGACAAATTAGTTGAGATTTATGGTCTAACTTTTAGGGAAATTTCGGAAATTACTACTAAAAATTCTAAAGAAATTTTTGGTGTTTGAAAACAACATGTAAGATTTCAATCGTAGGTTTAATTCCATTTACTTACAGAATAAACTATTTTAGCCTCTCGTTCTTTTGTAATTTTATGGCAAAAAAATTTTTTTTAATTATTTTTCTTTTTATAGGTTTTTTTGTCGATGCACAAATTAAATCTAAAGATTTTAGGTCTAAAAAATATATTCTTTCAAAAGACACTATTAGGCTGGATACGGTCAGTATTAATTCACAAAAATTCAACATATTTAACGCTGATAAAGAGAAGATTAACATATCTGAATACAAAATAGATTTTAGCAAAGCAGTTCTAATTATCAATTCAAAAAAGTATCCTGAAATTATCGTTAAATATTTTAGATTTCCCGATTTTGTCACCAAAACTTATGTGATTTTTGATAATCGTATTATCGTGCCGGATACTAGAAATACAAAGAAATTATACAGTCTAACGACCAATAAAACCACATCGAAAATTAAACTATTTGACGGTTTAGATACCAAAGGAAATATTACTCGTGGCGTCACGATTGGCAATAATCAAAACAATGTTTTAAACTCTTCTTTAGATTTGAATATCGCAGGAAAATTATCAAAAAATATTGCGCTAAGAGCAAATATTTACGACACAAATATTCCGCTACAAGACAACGGATATTCCCAAAACATCACTGATTTTGACCGTGTTTTTATTGAGTTGACAGCCGAAAATTGGCGTGTAAAAGCAGGAGATTTAGACTTAAAAAATACAGAAAGTTATTTTTTAAAATTCACAAAAAAAGTAGCTGGATTGGAGGCGGAAGCTACCGTAAATAACAATACAAATATCTCTGTTTCTGGTGCGATTGTAAGAGGTAAATTTACCAGCTTTAAGTTTGTTGGCAAAGAAGGAAATCAAGGTGCGTATAGAATTTTAGGACCAGAGCAAGAGCCTTATATTATTATTGTTGCTAGTAGTGATGTACTTTACGCCAATGGTATTTTGCTGAAACGTGGCGAAAATAAAGACTACACAATAGATTATAACACCGCAGAAATACGATTTAATACTACTTTTCCAGTTACTAACGACATAAGATTTCATATTGATTATCAGTATTCTGACCGAAATTACACACGATTTATTACCTACGAAAAAGCAAATTATAAAGGAGAAAAATTTAACATTAATGGTTTTTTCTACAGTGAAAATGATGCTAAAAATAATCCGATACAGCAATCTCTAACGGACGAACAGAAACGAACGTTGGCAAATGCAGGAAATGATATTTCTAAAATGATAATCCAAAGTGCCTATAAAGAAGAGTATTCTGACAACAAAATTTTATATAAAAAAATAACGTCAGGAACGCTAGAAACTTTTGAATATTCTACTAATTCTGCTGATGAATTATACAATGTACCCTTTACCTACGTAGGAATAAATAAAGGAAATTATTTTATTGATAAAACTATTGCGATAGGAAATATATTTAAGTTTGTGGGCAAAAATATGGGCAATTACAACCCGATTATTCGCATAGTAGCACCTTCTAGTTCTCAAATTTATGTGATAAATTCTAACTATAATCCCAATAAAAAAACCGACATTTCTACTGAAATTGCCTTTAGCAACAACGATTTTAATTTATTTTCTTCTATTGATGATTCTCAAAATAAAGGACTTGCCACAAAACTATATTTGAAACAAATATTGCTGGATAAAAAGTTGAAAATCTCAACAGATATTGATTATAAATTTATACATAAAAATTATAGAACCGAACAATATTTTGATGATGTAGAATTTAACAGAAATTGGAATTTGACAAACCCACTTGGCAACAGACATCAGTTAAATACAGGATTTGTATTTCAAGACGAAAAAGAAAATTTTATGAAATACAGTCTTAATTTTTTAGATTATTCAGAAAATTATAAAGGCATAAAACATACTTTTAACAGTAATATTGAATTAAATAAAACTTCATTTTCTGTAGATACAAGTATTCTAAACAGCTCATCATCAACAGAAAACAATAGTTTATTAAAAGCAAAAGCAACAATAGAACACAGTTTTAACAAAAAATGGACTGGCTTTTTTACGAGCTTAGAAACTAATAAAAGAAAAAATAGTACAACAAAATTACTTTCAAATTTAAGTTACAAATTTAAAGAATATGAAACCTATATCGGTTTAGGAGACAGCACCAAAGTTTTTGCCAAAATAGGATTTAATTACAGAGAAAATGACAGCATTAAAGATGTTGATTTTACGCAGACAAACAACCGAAAAATGTTTTATATAATGAGTAAAATAATTCAAAATAAAAATTCACAATTATCTGTTTATGCAAATTACAGAACTAATAGAAATGCTTTTAGAAACAACGAGAAATCTTTAAATTCTAAAGTGATTTACAGTCAGAAATTATTAAATAATTTTGTCAATTTAAGTACTGTTTATCAAACTTCATCTGGCAATATTCCCAGACAAGAATATGTCTATATAAAGACAGAACCCGGGCAGGGTTATTATACTTGGATAGATTATAACAGCAACGGAATCAAGGAGTTTAATGAATTTGAAATCGCAAAATATAACGATGAAGCGTCTTATTTACGCGTTGCTTTGCCAAACCTAAATTACATTAATACTCAAGGCGTAAAATGGACACAATCAGTTACTGTAAATACGTCTAAATGGTCAACAAAATCTGGATTAAAAAAAGTAGTTTCTCGTTTTTATAATCAATCTTACTTTTTGATTAATAATGAGCAGAAAAGAATAGAAAATAGGTTTAATCTAAACCCATTTGACATTGACAAATCCAAATTATTAGGGCTTAATTTTAATATTAGAAACAACCTATTTCTAAATAGAAATCTACAAAATTATAGTCTTGTATATACCTACGGAAAGTCTAAAAATAAGCAATTATATAATATTGGTAATCAGGAGAATACAGTTCTTTTACATCAATTAGAAATGCAACATAAATTTGGTGAGTTTTGGCTGTTTGATTTTAAATTAGGTAGCTCTAAAAACCGTGTGCAAACAGAAAATTTTATTGACAAAAACTATCAAATTAACAGCACAGACATGGCTCCAAAATTTACATTTCTTTATAATAAAGATCATCGCCTTTCTGTTTTTTATCAATTTAAAAATAAGAAAAACACAATGTCAGATTTTGATAAATTACAGCAACAAAATTTTGGCACTTCTTATTTTTATACCGATAAAAATAAATACCAAATCAATGCTGAATTTAACGTGTTTTTAAATAATTTTACAGGCAGTCAAAACAGCCCAGTTTCGTACCAGATGTTAGAGGGTTTGCAAGCAGGAAAAAACTATACATGGAGTTTATTATATCAGCAAAAACTAAATTCGTTTTTAAATTTAAACTTTAATTATTTGGGTAGAAAAAGTGAAAATTCTGTCGTAATTCACACAGGTTCAGTGCAACTACGAGCTAATTTTTAAAGGCATAACTAAATTTTTTAGTGGTGTCATAAAAATCAACAAGTTTAGTGCTTATTTAAAGTAAATTGCACTCTTTTTTAATGAGTTTGCCTTGCTTCTACGCCAATTTGCTGTAAATCCGACCAAAAATTGCGATACGATTTTGTAATAACATCAGCATCCAAAATAGTTAATGGAACTTTAAGAGCCAAAGGAGCAAAAGCCATTGCCATTCTGTGGTCTTTATAGGTTTCTATTGAGATATTTTCTTTTATTTCTGTTGATGATTTTAAATGTAAACTATCGTTGGTTGCATCAATTTCTGCTCCTAATTTGGTCAATTCTTCCTTCAGAGCTTCTAACCTGTCGGTTTCTTTAATTTTTAATGTATGCAAACCTGATAGATCACAGGAAAACCCTAAACCAAAGCAAGTTACAGCTATTGTTTGAGCAATGTCTGGTGCGTTTTTTAAATTTAGAATTAGAAATTTAGGATTAGAAATTTCTGTTTTAGTCAATATAATATAGCCCTGATAAAACTTAGTTTTAACACCAAAATGAGTATAAATTTCTGTCAAGCAGGAATCTCCTTGTAAACTATCTTTTTTGTAAGACGATAATTTAATTTCTGAACCAACAGAACTAAGAGCGATAATACTATAAAAATATGAAGCAGAACTCCAATCAGATTCTACTGTAATTACTTTAATATTTGTGTATGTTTTAGATTTTATTACGATTTTATTTTTATCAAAAGTAGTGCTAATATTTATTTGATTTAACAAACTCAAAGTCATATTTATGTAGGGAACAGACGTGATTTCTCCTAATAATTCAATTTCCAAACCATTGGGCAGGATAGGAGCTATCAACAGCAACGCAGAAATATATTGGCTACTAACATTTCCTTGAATTTGAACCTTGTTTTTACTTAATAGAGTTCCCTTTATTTTAATCGGCGGATACCCAACTTTATCTTCGTAAGAAATAATTGCGCCTAAGTTTTGCAAGGCATCAACCAGAATTTTTATAGGTCTGTTTTGCATACGATTCGAGCCTGTAAGCACAATTTCTTTACCTTCTTGCACAGAAAAATAAGCTGTTAGAAAACGCATTGCAGTTCCTGCGTGACCAATATCTATTAAATAATCTTTGGTATCTAACGCGTATTTCAAATGTTTAGAATCGTCAGAATCTGAAAGGTTTTGTATTTGTAAAGAAGTAAATAATTGCTGTAAAATTAATAATCTATTCGATTCGCTTTTAGAGCCTGAAATACAAATACTTGATTTAATATTAGTTACTTGTGAAGTTAGGTGTAATTTCAATGGTTTAATGATTTAATGGTAATTCTAAACTACTTATTCTTGATAGAATTTAACAATAATTTTGCCACATTAAAAGGCGTAGTAATCCCTTTTTCTAAATTGATAATCCCTTTTTCTAATTGATTTTTAATTGAATTATTATTGTAAAAATTATCTTTCAATTGTTGATTAATTGTGGATAATAACCAATATTTATTCTGCTGATTTCTACGTTTTGTAAAGTAGCCATTTCTCTTAGTCAGTTTTAAATATTGTTCTATTACAGAGTTAATTTCATCAATTCCAATATTATTTAAGGCACTGCAAGTCAGTACTTTTGGTTGCCAATCACTTTTTTTGGGAGGATATAGATGTAGTGCTCTAGTAAATTCTACTTTGGCTATTTTTGTGTTTTTAATATTTTCTCCATCTGCTTTATTTATCACAATTGCGTCAGACATTTCTATAATTCCGCGTTTTATACCTTGTAATTCATCTCCAGCACCAGAAATTTTTAGCAATAAGAAAAAATCAACCATAGAGTGTACGGCAGTTTCGCTTTGTCCAACGCCAACAGTTTCTATAATAATAGTATCAAAACCGGCAGCTTCACATAGAATAATACTTTCACGAGTTTTTTGAGCAACGCCACCCAAAGAATCTCCCGAAGGAGAAGGTCTGATAAACGCATTTTTGTCGGTAACCAACTTTTCCATTCTACTTTTATCGCCCAAAATACTTCCTTTGTTGATAGAACTACTTGGGTCAATAGCTAAAACAGCTATTTTCTTATTTTTATAGGTAAGGTGCTTTCCGTAACTTTCTATAAAAGTGCTTTTTCCAACGCCCGGAACTCCTGTAATTCCAATTCTGACAGATTTATTAGCGTAGGGCAAACAACGCTCTAAAATGATATTTGCTTTTTTTTGATGCTCTGTATTGGTGCTTTCTACCAAAGTGATGGCTCTGCTTAAAAAAGCAATGTTTCCAGCTAAAATTTCGTTGACAAATTCATCAGCACTATGTTGTTTATTTCTATTTATTTTAATTCTGTTCGCAGAAGATTTACTGGTAGTTTTTGATTGGAAGCTACTTTCTTTTTTATGTAATTTGGAATTCTTTTTGCGAGGCATAAAATGATGTTGAGTTGTGAGTTAACAATTACGAATTTTAGTTGACGGTTATCAGTTGTTGGTTTCCAACTTAATTCGTAATTGTCTTTTCTCTCTGTTCTTTTATCTTTTAGTTTTTACCTATTGTATAGAAACAGCAATTTTTTTATAAACACCGTTTTCTAACTTATTTCTTATTACGGAAAATGCTGAAATAGTTTCGTCAATATCTTCCTTAGTATGTATTGCTGTTGGTATTAATCGTAATATAATAAGTCCTTTAGGAATTACTGGATACACTACGATGGAGCAAAATATTCTATAATTTTCGCGCAAATCATTTACCATAGCCATTGCTTCCGGTATGTCCCCTTCCAAAAATACTGGAGTGATGCAGGTTTGTGTGGTTCCTAAATCAAAGCCAGCACCTCTTAGTCTGCTTTGTAGTTCGTTAGTATTTTGCCATAATTTTTCTTTTAATTTTGGCATAGTCCGCATCATTTCTAAACGTTTCAGAGCTCCTTTTACCATTGTCATTGGCAGTGATTTTGCAAACATTTGAGACCGCATATTGTACTGCAAATATTGTATCACATCTTTATCTCCTGCAAAGAAAGCTCCAATCCCTGCCATCGCCTTTGCAAAAGTAGCAAAATATATATCTATACCATCTTGTACTCCTTGTTCAAAGCCAGTGCCTCTACCATTATTGCCTAAAGTTCCAAAACCATGAGCGTCATCAACTAATAATCGGAAATTATATTTTTCTTTTAAAGCTATAATTTCTTTTAATTTTCCTTGTTCTCCACGCATACCAAAAACACCTTCAGAAATTACAAGAATTCCACCTCCATTAGTTTTGGCAATTTTGCTAGCTCTTTTTAAGTTTTTTTCAAAACTTTCTACATCATTGTGTTTATATACAAAACGCTTTCCTGAATGCAGACGAACTCCATCAATAATACAGGCATGTGTATCTACGTCATATACGATAACATCGTTTTTAGTAACTAATGCATCAATTGCGGAAACCATTCCTTGATAGCCAAAATTAACCAAATATGCAGCTTCTTTATCAACAAAATCGGCACATTCTCTTTCTAATTGTTCGTGAATACTTGTATGACCGGACATCATTCTTGCTCCCATAGGATAAGCCATTCCGTACTCTTTAGTAGCCTGTACATCAACTTTTAAAATCTCCGGATGATTCGCCAATCCTAAGTAATCATTAATGCTCCACATAATAACTTCTTTCCCATTAAATGACATTCTATTAGAAATAGGTCCTTCTAATTTTGGAAAAACGTAATATCCTTCTGCTTTATCTGCCCATTTTCCAAGAGGTCCTTTATATTTATTTATTCTATCAAATAAATCTTTAGCCATATTGTGTTTTATCAATTTTTTGCAAGTGCAAATTAACTTAATTTATGGCAGTTTTTCAAATAATATCAGGTTGAATATAGAAATGTAGCGTAAATAGAAGCAAAATTGGAAGCTGAAGGCTAGAAGTTATAAATTTAAAACCAACAACTAACAACCGACGACCAACAACTAATTCGTAATTCATATCTACTAAACTTACTTTTTATACTCTTCAAAAGTTCCGTCAGTGTAAAAGACAATAATTAATTTAATCTTCTTCTCAAAAGTTAACTTTTCTTCTATGACTTCTTTTTTTATTTTGACTTCAGTTTCTTCTGAAAAAAGAGTAGGTGAGTAAGTTGTACCTTTAGTTTTAGGAAAGTTTCCTTTTCCGTCTAATAGCCAATAAAGGTCAACGTCAGAAAAAGTGTTGACTATTTTTAACACAAAGTCTAAACTCGGTTTATTTCTGCCAGATAATATATGTGATATACTAGAGCGTTGTACAGAAATCTTGTCAGCAAATAATGATGCCGTTAAATGGTAATGTTTCATTACTTCTTTTAACTTGTTTACAAAATCTTTATTGTTTACCATTGTAAATTATAATTAATATTACAAATGTAAAACAAATATCCCAAATATACTATTTTTTTAGTGTATAATTTTAATTTCAGTTCAAATAAATATAAATTAAACCTTTATATAAAGTAATATAAATAATTGATTAATAAGTATTTAAAATTTAATTATAAATATTGTTTATGAAGTGTTCTCTGTGTCATATATTTTACATCTTTATTTTTGTAATATATAGTAAACAGTTAATTTATATAAATCTCACAATAACCTGATAATAAATAGATTATATTTATATTATAAATATAATCTATTAAACAATATTTATACTTAGTGATATTGAAAAAGCTATGTTACCAAAGTAATTTATCTGTTTACATAAGTAAATAATAGATGTATGTAATTTATTACAAATGTAAATTAAATTAAAAATTACATTTGTAAATAGTTATAGCAAACTAAAGGTTCTAATCTCGTATTTTTGCATAATATAATTATACACTAATTTTTAGCGATGGAAACATTACAAATAAAATTATTAGACGCTACTTATAGAAAACAAAAAGAAGAAACAATTTTTGGTAAGTGGATTCATTATGCAAATATTTCTCCTTTATTGGATAAACTATCGTTTGTAGCAGAAGTCATGCAAATAGGCACTTCTGAAAATAACTTACCTATTTGCAGTTTAAAATTTGGTTCTGGCAAGAATAAAATTTTGATATGGAGCCAAATGCACGGAAACGAGAGTACAGGAACCAAAGCGTTATTTGACTTTTTTAATTGTATGACGAACAGTGATAATTTAATTTTTAAGACAATTTTAAAAGAGTGTACAATTCTATGTATTCCGATGCTAAACCCAGACGGGGCTTATAATTATACCCGTGTAAATGCTAATAATATAGACTTAAATAGAGATGTAATAGATATAAAAGCTAAAGAAAGCATCTTGCTTAGAAAGGTTTTGAAATCTTTTAATCCGCAGTTTTGCTTTAATTTACACGACCAAAGAACAATATTTGGAGTAGAGGGAGCAAAAAATCCAGCGAGTATTTCCTTTTTAGCACCGTCAGAAGAAATCACAAGGAAAATTACAATGGGCAGAAAAGAAACTATGAACGTTATTATAGCTATGAATAAATTCTTACAAAATATAATTCCCAACCATATCGGCAGATATACAGATAAATTTTATCCGACGGCAACAGGAGATAATTTTCAGAAATTGGGATATAACACGGTATTGATAGAAGCTGGGCATTATCCAAATGATTATGACAGGGAAGAAGTGCGAAAATTTAATTTTTTGCTTTAGTGCAAGGTATTTATCATATTGCAACCGCAAATAATTATGACGAATACGAATCTTATTTTAGAATACCCAATAATCAAAAAAACTTTTTTGACGTTATAGAAACAAATAAAAAGACAAAAGAAAGTGTGGCATATCAATACGAAGACAAAATAGTTAACGAAAAACTCATATCTAAATTGATAAAACAAAAAGAAAAAGATTTGTCTGGCTACTTAGCACACCGATTAATTATCATAGAAAAGTAAATATATAATTTCTGAAGCAGCTTATAGCCTACATAAATTAAGGAATAAAAAAGTATCCGCTCAAAAAATAGTGGCAAATTATTTTTCTCATAAATATAGTCAAGTAAAACCAGTTTATAAAGCGGTAAAAAAAAGTCAATATTTATAGTGTTTTTTTAGTTTACTTTTTTGTATATTTACATATGCAAAATCAAGAGATTTTTAATCAAATATCAAAAATTGACACATCGTTAATAAAAGACTCATCATTAAAAAACACACTTGATTTATCGCTTAATCTAGATGAAAATAAACAACAAGAAATTATTGAACTAAAAAAAACAAATCAAGTAACGAATCTTATTAGGTTTTGAACTTCTATCTTCAAAAATCTCTCTGTTTTTCCATTTACTAATTGTGTTCTCTGATACCCCAATTTTCTCGGATAATTCTAAATTTGTTGCTTTGCTCTTGCTAATTTCCTTTCGCAATCGTACATTTGTTGTTGCGTTTGAATGATAAGTTTGTTTCATCTTTTTATTTTTTTGATTATACAAATTTAAAACAAGCTGTCATTCTTTCGCAATTAATCAGTGGCATTGTTGAAATGGAATAACTTTTTAACGGACTTCGTCCTAAAGTTATTTCCAGTTCAACAAGCCCATCATAAACACTATAAACGTTTAAAATAAACAATAACGTGGTGAAACAAATCATTTAAGCAAATAAAAAAAATGTTAACAAAAGTTTATGGTAGTGCAGTTTTTGGTATTGAAGCCACTACAATTACTGTTGAAGTAAATATTGATAAAGGTATTGGCTATTATTTGGTAGGATTGCCGGACAATGCCGTCAAAGAAAGTAGTTATAGAATATCGGCTGCACTTAGCAATAATAATTTCAATCTGCCGGGCAAAAAGACTATTATCAATATGGCACCTGCCGATATAAGAAAGGAAGGAGCCGCTTACGATTTGACCTTAGCTATAGGTATTCTCGCTGCTTCCAAACAAATTAAGTCTGATAATATTGGCGACTATATTATTATGGGCGAGCTTTCTTTGGACGGGGGTTTGCAACCTATAAAAGGAGCTTTGCCGATTGCAATAAAAGCACGCAAGGAAGGGTTCAAACATTTTATTTTGCCAAAAAAAAACGCCAAAGAAGCTGCAATTGTAGATGATTTAGAAGTTTTTGGAGTTGATAATATTATGGAAGTTATCAATCATTTTAATGGTGATAAAATATTAGAACCTACCGTTGTAGATACAAGAGCAGAATTTTATAAGAATGTAGATTTTCCAGAATTTGATTTTTCTGATGTAAAAGGGCAAGAAAGTACCAAAAGATGTATGGAAATTGCTGCGGCTGGAGGACATAATATAATCCTTATCGGACCTCCCGGAGCAGGTAAAACTATGTTAGCAAAACGATTGCCTTCTATTTTGCCACCAATGACATTGCACGAAGCCTTAGAAACTACAAAAATCCACTCGGTAGTTGGAAAAACTAAAAGTAATGGACTTTTGTATCTACGACCGTTTCGCTCTCCTCATCATACTATATCAGACGTTGCTCTTGTTGGCGGCGGACAATATCCACAGCCAGGAGAAATTTCATTATCACACAACGGAGTCTTATTTTTAGATGAACTCCCCGAATTTAAACGAACAGTTTTAGAGGTAATGCGTCAACCTTTGGAAGATAGAGAGATAACCATTTCTAGGGCAAGATTTACTGTAACTTATCCGTCTAGTTTTATGTTGGTGGCGAGTATGAACCCAAGTCCGTCGGGATATTTTAACGACCCAAACAGCCCAATGACTTCGTCTCCACAAGAAATGCAACGCTATTTGAGCAAAATTTCTGGTCCGCTATTGGATAGGATCGACATACATATTGAAGTAACTCCAGTTCAGTTTGATAAATTATCTGATGAACAAAAAGGAGAAAGCAGTGTAGAAATTAGAAAAAGAGTAACCGCCTCGAGAGAAATTCAATCAGAACGATTTGAAAGTTTTAAAAGCGTGCATTACAATGCACAGATGAGTGTAAAACAAATTCGTGAATTCTGTAAATTGTCCGAAGAAAGTAAAACACTACTAAAAACAGCAATGGAAAAATTAAACCTATCTGCCAGAGCTTATGACAGGATTCTCAAGGTCTCCAGAACGATTGCCGACTTAGGAAAATCAACAGATATTTCTCCTGCTCATATTGCCGAAGCAATACAATATAGAAGTTTGGATAGAGAGGGTTGGTTGGGGTAAAATTATAAATTAGAAGTGGTTAGTATTCAGTTTTCAGTGGGCAGTTTCTAATTTGTAATACTGATTTGAATATCTATCTTCTTTTGCTTAGAAAAAATTGTTTTAAAAGTTTACTGCAATCCTCTTCTAAAATACCATTTACAACTTTTGTTTTTGGGTGTAAGGTTGTATTTAGATTTACAAAACCTCTTTTATGTTCTGATGCTCCATACACAATTTTACCTATTTGAGTCCAATAACTGGCTCCTGCACACATTTGACATGGCTCTAAAGTTACGTATAAAGTACATTTTTTCAGGTATTTACCTCCTAAAAAATCTGCTGCTACTGTAAAAGCCTGCATTTCTGCATGAGCAGTAATGTCATTTAATGTTTCTGTCAAGTTATGTGTTTTTGCAATAATTTGTTCTCTAAAAACAATAACTGCTCCTACAGGAATTTCGCCTTTATCAAAAGCTATAACGGCTTCATCAAGAGCTTTTTTCATAAAATAAGTGTCATCAAAAGTGAGTATCATTTATAAAAAATTTATTTTATAAAAATAACACTTTTTTCTATTAAGACAAAGTTTGGTTTTGCAGCCTAAAAACTTGCACTTAATAGTTAAAATCTACATCTTATATCAGGTTAGTAAAAATAAATTACTTGGAGCGAACTTTGATTTTATTCAGAACTATTTTAATTGCAATTAGGATAACAAATACAGCAACACCATATAAGACACAAGGTAATATAGATAAATCTTCCTCTTTTTTAATTAGCGGGGTTGAAGGCACAAGCTTCATATATAAAACCTCTTTAGGTACTATTGCGCCATCTTTGCTTTTAACTTTTGTAGCGGGAGTCAGCTTGTAAGCCTTAATGACTTTAGCAGTATCCTTAACTTTTGTCTTATTTTGTATGTTTTCTAAAATTACTTTCATATTTATTTGTAGAACTTACCAAAATTTGACCACAAAGTTAATTGTTTTTTTTCATCCCAGTCATTTTAACAGCTGGAATTGAATGGATTTTAGTTCCAGCATCCTCAGCTTCTTTATCTGCTTTTTTTGCAGCTAATTTAGCTAACTCGGATTCTGACTTATTTCCAAGTTTAGCCAATACATTACTTTTGGCAGTTAAGATGGCAACTTTATATTCTATTCTAGTTTCTTTTCCTTCAGCTATATTCAGCCACGTTAGAGCTTTTGCCAAGGCAATTTCGCTTTTATATGCTCCTATTATGCTATTTGCATAGCTAACAATTACACTAGAATCCTGAACCAAATTAAATTTTATAATATAGTCTAATGTAGTAAGGTATTGCTCTTTATCTTCTAACCTTTTGTATTTATTAGCTAAAAGTTTACCGAGTAAAATAGGTGCTTTGTCATAGTTAGATTCCTGTAAAAATTTAATCAGATTGTCTTCTTTTTTTGTTTCAAATGGTTTATTTATATTCCAATATATCCACTTTTGGGTTTGATTATTAATTGTTTTGTACAGTTTGGTGTTTATTTCTTGGGCATCAATAACTTCAGACAATTTATTTTTGTTTGTTACGATAAACTGAAAACCTTTTGATGTAGGGTCAGTCATAAAGTGATTAATGATATTCCAGTTCTCTTTTTGTAATAAATCTGTATCTGATAATGAGTTTAAATAATCATCAGATATTTGTGCTTCAAGTTCTTTACGGTATCCTAACCTAAGGGAAACTAAATAGTCATACATAAAAAATTCTCCTCTTTCACCTTTATCAAATCTCTTTTGTAAGTTAACAGACATTTTGCTTTCATCTATAGCCATTTTTGAATAGCTTAGAAACTCACCTGCTCCGTATCCACCAACTACACGGTGAATTATCTCACCTTTTTTATTAAAGTATAAAAGTGTTGGGAAGGCTTTAACATTCCACTCTTCTTTCAATTTAATTCCTTCACCTTTTTCCATATCCATTTTTACATTGATAAAAGTTTTATTAAAAAAATCTGCAACTTCTTTATTGGTAAACACATCTCTGTCCATCACTTTACAAGGTCCGCACCAAGTTGTATAGGCATCTACAAAAATAGGTTTATTTTGTTTTTCAGACATTTTAAGGATTTCCTTCCACTTTGCGTCGACAAAATTTATATGCTCTTCTTTAGTACTCATTGAAACGCTTAAAGCTAACACGAAAGCAAGCATTACTACTTTTAACATAGTTTTCATTGTATTCCTCTTTTAAAATTTATTTTTTATTAATTATATCCCGGGTTTTGAACTAAAACACCTTTTGATAAGTCAATTTCTCTTTGAGGAATTGGAAATATTTTTTGATTATCTGTGAGGTCTTTGTTTCTTAAAGGTCTGTTTGTTCTAATAAAATCAAAACGTCCACGACCCTCAAAGGCGGTTTCCAAATATCTTTCACGATATAAAGTTCTTAATAGCTCTTCTTTAGTAGAAAAAGAACTTTCTAAAACAGGGGCTAATCCGCTACGCACTCTAATTTGATTTAATATTGTGATACTCTCGGTATTTACGCCATTTAGCTGTGCTAAAGCCTCTGCTTTATTTAGTAGCACTTCTGCCAAACGAATAACTTGAATATCATCTCTATTATCTCTACTGTTGTATTTAGCACTTGTTTTTTCATTAATAGTGTTTGGATTAGTGTCGCGTGGGTTTCCTTCATCAATTAACTCTGTTCTTCTTTTATCCGATAAATCCATAGAATTTATAAAATCTGAATCTACCCATATAAACTTATTATAATAATAAATATTATGTATTCCAAATTGAAAATTACCTTTATTTGAACTTACAGGGAACCCAAAAATTACTTCATCACTAAAAGAAGATATAGTGCCTAAAGTATTTTTTGGAAATAGTTTAAGTAATTCAGGCTCTAATTGGTAGTTAGTGTTTGATAGAACTTGATTAGAAGCATCAATACAAGCCTGATAGTCTCTTTTATACAACTGTACCCTAGATAACATAGCGTATGCTGTAGTTTTTGTGGCACGAGAACGGGTTTCTACGTCGCTTCTGTGTACGTCTTTTAAATCTTGTATGGCTTCTGTTAAATCTGTGATAATTTGGGTATATACCTCTTCATTGGTACTTCTTTTTAAAAAGGTTTCGTTAAACCCTTCGTAAGGTGTTAGCTGAAGAGGAATACATAAACCGTCGGCATTTCCTGTAAGAGAACCATAACCATAAAAAGACACTAAAGCCCAATAAGAATAAGCTCTATTAAACTTTGCTTCTGCTATGTGTTGTCTCTCAATAGTTTCATTATATTCTCCAAAAACAGGAATTTTATGAATAAAGACATTTGCAATATTTATTACCTTGTAGTATTTTATCCAGATATTCTCAACTCCTTGGTCTGTGGCTGTAAGATTTCCTCCAGAATAGTTTAAGTATCGGCTATTTGCACGTAAACCAACATAACTTAAAGACGCATCTGCAATAACATGTGTTTCTCCTGTTGATGCAATAAAAAGTTTATGGTAAATATCTGACAATGCTCCTTCTGCAGTTTCTGAGTCTGCAAAAACAACTTTTTCAATTAAAATATCCGTTGGAATCAAATCTAATTGTTTATCACATGATACGAACACAAGGGATAGAACAAAAAATGCTATTTTTATATGTATATGTTTCATAATATCAAAATCCAATATTTACACCAATACTATACGATTTAGATTGCGGCATTGTTAACTCGTCATATCCTCCTAATAGTGCTGAAGACCCAAATGCACTCACCTCAGGGTCTTGACCGGTATATTTTGTAAAAGTTAAAATGTTATTTGCCTGAATATAGATTGATAAATCATTAATAAAAATTTTGTCTAAGACAGATTTTGGAATATTATATGACAGGTTAATATTCTTTAATCTAATATAGGAGGCATCTTCTAAAAACCTGTCAGAATCTCGTCCAACAGTATAATCAACTGTTCCACGAAATGCTCTTCCAATAATTGAAGTATTCTTTATTTTAGGTATATCTGTTTGGTGTCCTGAAATTTTCCAATAATTCAACACATCTGAACTTAAATTATTAGCATCTTTTGTTGAATAAGTATATAGCAATGCTTTAGTTCCGTTATATAGTTGACTTCCATACGAAAATGTAAAAAATGTATTTAATCTCCAATTTTTATAGGTAAATGTATTGGTCAGTCCTCCAAAAAAATCTGGCAAGGCATCTCCCATAGGCTTTCTATACTGTACTGAATTACTTAATGAAGCGGGCGGTGTTTCGTTTTGAGAACCGTCAGGGTAATTCCACAGTACATTACCCGTCAATGGATTAACACCTGCCCAATCGTACAGAAAGAATTGTCCTGCCGATTCTCCTTCTGCAAAATATTTATATCCCAACTCTGGACCAGTAACATCTTTGCCTCCAAAATTTAATTTTAATATTTTATTTGTGTTTCTCGAAATATTAAAATCCGTTGTCCATTTAAAATCTGACGAAATTATATTGTGAGTATTCAGTTCAATTTCAAAGCCTTTGTTCTCCATATCACCAATATTCTGTTGCTGTAAACTGTATCCCTGATACCATGGAACTGCAGAAGCATAGAGCAAGTTAGTTATTTTTTTATGATAATAATCTGCTGTAATATTTACTCTATTATCGAACAAACTTACATCTAACCCTAAATCTATTGTTCTAGTATTTTCCCATTTTAAATTTGGGTTGTTAGGCTTAGTTGCTTGTAAAATTTGATAACCAGCATATTGTAATCCTTGAGGTTGTAGTGTATATTGTCCTTGATTACCATAGTAACCGCTTGTCCCATCTATTCCAGTAAAACCGATACTTCCTCTAAACTTTAATTGGTCTAACCAAGATATATCTCTCAAGTAATTTTCTTCTGATGCTCTCCAACCCAGAGAAAAAGATGGAAACCCTATATATCTGTTATTTTTATTAAACCTAGAAGATCCATCAACTCTATATGTTATACCAGCTAAATATTTGTGATTATATTGATAATTCAATCTTGTAAATACAGAAAATAAAGCCCACTCCCCTATTTGGGTGCTTGAAACGCCTTTTACTCCTGCCTGTCCTATGGATAAAACTTTATCATTATTAAAATCTCGTCCCCAAATTGAAGTAGATTGTTCTCTTGAAGTTTCAAATGACTGTCCAATAACACTATTAATTGAATGTATATTATTAAATGTTTTTATAATTGAGACAGTGTTATTAACAACAAATTTTCTGTTTTGATTTGTTCTTTGCGTTGCATTACCACCAACAATATCTGGACGACTAATTAGCCTGCTGTACGATTCAGTATTAAAATTATCAACTCCTACTTCCGATTTTAGGGTAATAAATTTGAATGGTCGATATTCAAAATATATATTTCCAATTACTCTGTTGTCCTGAATATAATTAGTGTCTTCGTACGCTTGTGCAAAAGGGTTGTCAATTAATCCAGAAATATTAGGGCTAAAACTAAAACTATATTTACCCAAATTAGTTTTAGAGGCAATGTTAGGTGCTTTTAATACTGCATTTCTGTAAATATCTTGAGCATTTAGTGAGCTGTTATTCGAAAAATTCAAACTTGCATTTACTCCAACCTTTAGTTTATCATTAAGTTTATAATCTATATTTAATCTAGAATTATATTTCTCATAATCCTGATTAACGATATAAGACTCTTGTTTTAATCCACTAAAGCTAAAATAATATTTAATTTCCTTAGTACCAGATACTATAGACATATTTACGTCCTTCAAAACAGCAGTTCTTAAAACATCATCTAACCAATTTGTCTCTGCTCCTGTTGGGAAATTATTTCCACCAGATTTCAGATTGTAAAAATCTGAGTATTGCTGTGTATTTAATATCTCCGTTTTTTTTATAATATTACTAAAAGTAGTGTTATAATTAATCCTAATTTTAGGCTTTCCTAAGTAGCCTTTTTTGGTTGTAATTAAAATAACACCCGCAGCACCTCTTGAACCGTAGATAGCTGTTGCATAAGCATCTTTTAGAACTTCGATAGACTCGATGTCATTAGGATTTAGTATCGATAATGGATTCCTCTCAAACTCTGACTTCTTTTCTAGTGTCCCTGTAACTCTATTTCCTCCAAAACTAGAAAAAGGTACTACAGTCCTTTCAAAACCAATTGTATTATTTCTTCTGTTTGTTCCATAAATAGGGACACCGTCAATTACAATTAACGGATTATTACTATTTGCATTTAATGAGCTAATTCCTCTTATAGTTATTGAGGTTGCACCTCCAGGAACGCCCGAACTTGAACTTACCTGTACTCCAGATATCTTCCCTGTTAAAGCGTTGTCAAAACTAGTAGTAGTTTTATCTAAATCTGCTGATTTGATCGAGCTAATAGACCCCGTTAAATCTCTTCTTTCCTGAACGCCATAACCTATTACTGTTATTTGGTCTAATGACTGAATACTCGGCTTTAAATAAATTGTAACTTTTTCTTTGCTTGTAATTGTATATTCTGTATTCCTAAAACCTAAACAAGATAAGGTTAATATATCTCCAATATTTACATAAATTTTAAAGTTTCCATCAAAGTCTGTTGCCACTCCATTTGAAGTGTCTTTTACAAAAATAGCAACTCCGGGAACTGGCTCATTATCATCTTCTGCAATAACTTTTCCTTGAATTTCAATTGACTTTACCGATTTAGGTTTTTTAATATTTTGACTAAATGACATAGATATACCGCATAAAACTATACTTACCAATAAAATTATATTTTTAACCATTTTTTGAGATGTTATTAATGATTTCATATTAATAATTTATACCAAATGCACAGCAGATTGGTGCCAGTGTTTGGTCTGTTAATTTTACAACTTATTTAACTTTCCTGTCCAAATATCAGCTAAAATTTTAGTTTCAATATCTCTATTACCATCAGCATCTGTCGTTACAATAGTAGTCTCCCCTCCTACTATCCAGATTATGCCGTTGGCATCAACTGTAATGTCAGCATTACATCTAGGTGTAAAGTCTTGTGGAAGAGCCTGATCACTATTTATAGGACTCCAAACAACTCCTCCGTCTTCAGAAACTAAAACCTCATTTGTACAAGTTCCGTCAGCTAACTGACCTCCAAACATCCAAACTTTATTATCATATACTACAGTACTCGCTTTAATTCTAGGTACAAAGCCTTCATCAGAAACGGGTGTCCACATTATTCCATCTGTGGAAGACCACACATCGCTCAAAGGATGCCCTAAAAGATTTAAGCCACCTGCAACATACATTTTGTCATTGTAAACGTATCCAGCAGATAGAGTTCTTTTTACAATTTCTTCCGAATAATCTGTGGCAGTAAAAGTTACTCCATCTGTAGAAATTAAGGTTGATGGACTAATTTTTGCTGGCGAAAAGAAAGGTGCACCTAGTCTTCTACTACCATTAAATCCTCCAAAACTACTTTGTAAATTACCTCCAAATACGTATATATTATTACGTAAATTAAATATTGGAGATAAAATTCTACTTTCATCTAAGGCTTCTTCTATTTTTGTCCAAGTAATACCATCTTCTGTAGTAAAGATGTTGCTTTCTAAACTTGGTGCGGGCATACCCCATTTATCTTTTGGGGTGATAACCCCCATTACGTAAGCCTTATTGCTCCTAACAACTATGTTGTGACTAAAACCTACAGGAAAATCACCCATCGGAGTCTCCTCACTCCAAGAAATACCATCAGAAGAACTGTATAGTTTAGATTCTGCTGGGTTATCTCCAAAATGTCTAAACTTTTTTCCAACTATAACCCAGTGTTTTGAGTTTAAATAAAAATATTCTTGTGTTTGAAATGTTTTATCAAAAGCCTCTGGTGTTTTTCGATTCCATTGTACTGCTTCAGGGTTTAATTTGGCAATGTTTAATTTTACATTGTAGTCTTTTGTAACAATACCGTCTTCGGCAACTACTTTATATGTAACGTTATTGGTAAAATTATTTACTGATGTGCCACTTGTTTGAGCTACACCGCCAACCGTTACTGTAGAACCAGAAATTATACTAAATTTGGCAATTAAACTGCTTGCGTCAAATTGATATGGTAAACTATCATTATTTTTAATTACAAATGAAGCTTCGTCAATAGTAAAAGGATGGCTTTTAATAATCTCATCTTTAAATCCAAATGAAGTAAATCCTGTTAAATTGCTTAGTGGGTCATCATCTTTTTGACAACTCATTGTGATTAGCAAACTTATTGAGATTGCTAATAAATACTTTAATTTTTGCCTTGCTTCCATAATGCTTAATTTTATATTATATAGTGTTAATTACTTTCTCGGTTATATCATTTAGTTACATTGCCAAAATTATACCAACCTTTTAATATATATATAGGTATATTTCCTTATTTTTTAGGATTATATAAAATATATCCCTTATTTTCTTTATTTTTGATATTCGCAAAATGGATTTTTATAAACACATTTTATTATTATTTATAGGCACTGTTTTATTGCCTTTATCTTCGGACGCACAAAAACAGAATGATTCTATTATCAATTATATCAATGCTCTGAATTATAAATATTATCAGAATATTAACAAAAACCCTACTAAAAGTCTTAATTATGCAGAGGAGGCTTTTTCTTATTTTAGAAAAATTGAATCAAATGAATTAAAATTTAAGATTACTACAAATTTTGTTACAGCTCTCTTTGTAAATGAATTCTACGATAAAGCATTGTCAGTTTTAGATAAAATTAAATCCCTTGAAGTACAAGAAAATAATAAGGCATTATACCATACGTTACGTGGCTTAGTTGAAAATGATTTGAATAATATTTTACAAGCAGAAGAGCATTATAAAAAAGCATTACAGCTATATATAAAGTTAAAAGACAAAGAAAATGAATTTGCCGTTTTAAACAATTTAGGATTACTATATAACAATATAGGGGATTACAAACGCTCTATAGAATTATATTTGAATTGTTACGAAATTATCAATGACTTAAAAGTTGTAGCTAATCGCTATAGATATTATATGAATATAGGCGTAGTTAACTACAACTCAAACAATTATAACAGTGCTCTTGGTTTCTTTACAGATGCTTTGCAGGAAGCAAGTATTAATTCAGATTCTCTTAGAATACTCAAAGTACATAAAAAAATAGCTCAAACTAATGTTGGCTTAAATAAATTAGGTGTAGCAATATATCATTACAAAAAAGCACTTTTGGGGTATCAAAAATTAAAGTTACAAAAAGAGGTATGTGTTGTATTGCTACATTTGGGAGATGTTTATAATCTTAAAAATGATGTAGATACTGCATTTAATTATTATAACAATTCTCAAAAAATTGCTTCTGAATATTCTTTTTCGCAGGAAGACTATTTGGCAACATTAAACTTAGGCGTCTATTATCAGAATAAATTAAATTTTCAAAAAGCTAGATTAGCTTACAAAAGAATTATTAAAAATAAAACAGAAATAGCAAATCTTGAAATACTTAAAAAATGTTTTAACGGGCTATATCAGATAGAAAAACTTGATAATAATCCTTTACTCTCTCTTGCTTATTTAGAAAATTACTTAAAATATGATATATCTACCAGAGAAAGACAGCTAATTACATTAAACGAGCAAATAGAAATTAAATATAATCTGAGGCAAAAAGAATTTGAAATCGATAAGTTAAGAACACGCTATCAATTAAATAATTTAAGGTTAGAAAACAGAAAACAACAAGTTTATGGACTCGTTATATTTGCGGTATTAATGACTGTTGTATTAGTATTAATTTTAACCTCATATTTTCAAAAAAGAAAAACCCAAAAACTTCTTCACGTTCAAAATGAAAAGTTACTTCTCACTAATAAAGAAATTAAAACAAACAGAAAAGAACTTGCAGGTCTTAACAAAATAAAAGACCAGTTACTCTCCATTATAGCTCATGACGTTAAAAGTCCTATAACAGATTTTCATAATTTATTATCTATTTTAAGACACAATTTAGACACATTTCATAAAAATGAACTAAAGAAAAACTTAGCTGCTATAGAATCTAGCAGCAGTAATCTTCTAAACCTTTTAAACAATATCCTAAATTGGACGATTAGTCAATCTTTTGGGACAAAAGTAAAAATAAGTACTTTTTCACTGAATAAATTGATTGACACTAATTTAAAGTTAGTAGAAGGCTCAATCGTAGCGAAAGAGTTAACTGTTAATTTCTGCCATAGTAAGACCATAAATATGTTTGTATCTGATTTTAATATTTTAGATTTTGCTATAAGAAATATACTTTCTAATGCCGTAAAGTTTACAGGCAAAAAAGGAACTATTCATATTAAACTTATAAAATTATCTAATGCTCAAATTGAAATCAGAGTTGCTGATTCTGGAGTCGGATTTAAAGAAGAAATTTATAGCCTCTTGAAAAATAGTGCAGAAAGAGTTCCTATCACTTTAGGTACAAATACAGAAAAAGGTTATGGAATTGGTTTATCTTTGTGTAAAAATATGTTGGCAAAAATAAATTCACAAATTATTTATAAAAAAAATAAGCCCTGTGGCTCTATTTTTATTTTACAATTAAATTCCATAGACAAACAATTATGAAAAAAATAAAAGTACTTATTGCAGACGACCATTATATTGTACGCTTGGGTTTAAAAATACTTATAAATTCTTTTGAAGGATTTGAAGTAATATTAGATGTAGAAAATGGACAAGAAGTCCTGAATAATGTTGAAGCCGCCGATTATTTTATTCTCGACCTCAAAATGCCTATCGTAGATGGCATAAAAGCTTTAGAAATCATCAAACGGGATTATCCTTATAAAAAAGTAGTTTTATTGACCAACTATATGGATATTCCAACATTGATTAAAGCTAAAAATTTAAGCCCTCACGGTTTTTTATTTAAAGATGGTATGCATGAAGAAATAAGAACATGCCTTAGTCAATTAAAAGAAGGAAAATACTATATAGGTAGAAATTGTGATGCTTTTTTTGAACGGCATAAGGAAGAAATCATAGCCGTAAAAAATTTAATCAGGAATTTAAATGACCTGACCAAAACAGAAATAAAAATACTGTATAAAGTTTCAGAAAATCTTTCTACCTCCGAAATTGCTGACGAATTATTTAACAGCCCAAAAACAATAGACAATCACAGAACTAACATTGCCCGAAAACTCGATATTAGTGGGTACAACAACCTACAGGCTATCGCTATAAAGAATAGATTATTAGTCGAGTCGTTGTATAATTCAATACACCAACAGCCTTTGTAAAGAAGAGGAAGAGAACAAAAAAAGTATAGTTACACTAAATTTTATTTTAACCAAATTAACTAACTCAAGTTTCGCAAGAACTAAAAGTTTAAGAATCAAGGGTATAATATTAGGAAAAGCAGTATTTTTATTTTGTTAAGTTACTATATATAAGTATCTTAGCGGGGTGTTTTCAAACACGTAAAAATGCTACAGCACAAAGATATTAAAACTTTATCAGAACTAACATCAACTTTTTGTGATACGTACAAAAAATCTTATAGATACTATTTTTACTGAACTTTTTGACCTTTTTAACTTTTAGCTTGCGGATTTAAGGTAAAAGATATTTCTATTTCACCAAATCCAGTAAGTTATAGTATAACAGTTAACAATATTGTTGAGGACACGACTTATACTTTATTTGATATTAGAGGTAGAATTGTTAGGAAAGGAATTTTAACCCAAAGTAATAATTCTGTTCCTGTTTCATCTTTAGAAGACGGCGTTTATCTGTTGAATTTAAGGGTAAATAAAAACAGCATAACTAAAAAAGGTGTCAAAAGATAGTTGAGAATTTTCAATTTAATTTACGCTTCCGTTTTTAACTTGTCTATTCTCTTTACTAATTTTAGTATATAGTTCGTTCTTTTCTTCGTCTAGATCAATTGTGATAACATCACCTTCTTCCAGATTAGAAGTTACAATTTCTTCTGCGATAGCATCTTCTATATATTTTTGGATTGCACGTTTTAGAGGTCTGGCTCCATATTTTTTATCAAATCCTTTGTCAACGATATAATCTTTCGCTTTTTTACTTAGTTTTAAGGTGTATCCTAAGTCAGAAATACGAATTAAAAGATTGTCCAGTTCAAGATTTGTAATAGAATAAATATCTTCTTTTTCCAAAGTATTGAATATGATAATATCATCAATTCTATTTAGAAATTCTGGTGCAAACGATTTTTTTAATGCGTCTTCTATAACTCCTTTTGCGTGTTCATTTGCTTGTGCTGCTTTAGAAGAAGTTCCAAATCCTACTCCAACTCCAAAATCTTTTAGCTGACGAGAACCAATATTAGATGTCATAATAATAATGGTGTTTCTAAAATCTATTTTCCTGCCCAAACTATCGGTAATATAGCCGTCGTCTAAAATTTGCAATAACATATTAAACACATCTGGGTGTGCTTTTTCTATCTCGTCCAATAAGACGACAGAATACGGTTTGCGTCTTACTTTTTCTGTTAATTGTCCGCCCTCTTCATAACCAACATATCCCGGAGGTGCTCCAATCAATCTGGAGATAGAGAATTTTTCCATATATTCGCTCATATCAATTCTGATTAAAGAATCTTCTGAGTCGAATAATTCTTTAGCCAGTACTTTGGCTAATTGTGTTTTTCCAACACCTGTCTGACCTAAAAATATAAACGAACCAATAGGTTTATTCGGGTCTTTTAGCCCGATGCGATTACGTTGAATTGCTTTTACAACTTTAGTTACGGCTTCATTCTGTCCAATTATTTTTCCTTTAATAAGTTTCGGCAACTCTTTTAGTCTCTTACTTTCTGCTTCGGCAACTCTATTTACAGGAATACCTGTTATCATAGAAACTACTTCTGCAATATTATCTTGAGTAACAATTTCTCGGTTTAGTTTGGTGTCATCTTCCCATTGTTTCTGTGCTGATTCTAAAGCATATTCTAAGTTTTTTTCATCATCACGTAGCCTAGCAGCTTCTTCGAATTTCTGACCATCAACAACTTCTTTTTTACGTTTGCGAACTTTTTCTAGCTCATTTTCTATGGATAAAACTTGCTGTGGTGCTACAATATTTGTAATATGAATTCTAGACCCAGCCTCATCTAAAGCATCAATAGCTTTGTCTGGCAAATATCTATCTGTCATATATCTATTTGTTAATTTTACACAAGCCTCAATCGCATTATCTGTGTAATTTACATTGTGATGTTCCTCATATTTATCTTTGATGTTATGTAAAATAATAATAGTTTCTTCAATATTTGTGGGTTCTATAATCACTTTTTGAAAACGGCGTTCTAAGGCGCCGTCCTTTTCTATATTGGTTCTAAATTCATCTAAAGTTGTAGCACCAACACATTGAATTTCGCCACGTGCCAATGCAGGCTTCAACATATTAGACGCATCTAAAGAGCCTGTCACTCCACCAGTGCCAACAATAGTGTGAATTTCATCAATAAATAGAATAATATCTCTATTCTTTTCTAATTCATTCATCAGAGCTTTCATTCGTTCTTCAAATTGACCACGGTATTTTGTTCCTGCAACTAGACTTGCCAAATCTAAAGATACAACTCTCTTATCAAACAGAGCTCTTGATACTTTTCTGTCTATAATACGTAAAGCCAAACCCTCGGCAATAGCAGATTTACCAACTCCGGGTTCGCCAATTAGCATTGGATTATTTTTTTTTCTACGACTCAATATTTGTGAAACTCTTTCAATTTCTTTTTGCCTGCCAACAATAGGGTCTAATTTATTTGCCTCTGCCAAAGCGGTTAGATCGCGTCCAAAATTATCTAAAACAGGTGTTTTAGACTTTTTAACAACTTTAACTCTATGAGGTTGTTCGTAGGGATCTAATTTCTCGCTACTAAAATCATCATCAGAAGGTGTTTCTGAAACGGGATTTATAGACGGCAATTTAGATTCTCCCATATACAGTTCTTTGTAAAGCGTCTTTACTTGGTTGTAATCAATGTATGACTTGTTTAGCAATTTTGTTGTAGGGTCATTATCGTTTCTTAGAATACAAAGCAACAGGTGTGCAGTATTTATTAAGCTACTTTTATATAATTTAGCTTCTAGATAAGTTGTTTTTAGAGCTTTTTCTGCCTGCCTTGTCAAGTGTACACTCTTGCTGTGTTCTATAATATTAAAATTTGGACTCGCAGGGTTTAGTTTTTCAATTTTTTTGCGCATCAATTCTAAATCAACGTCAAATGTTGTTAGAATATCAATCGCTTTGCCTTCTCCTCTTTTAATTAAACCCAACAACAAGTGTTCTGTGCCAATAAAATCATTACCCAGACGCAAAGCCTCATCTTTACTGTATGCAATTACGTCTCTAACTTTATGTGAAAATTTATCATCCATATTCATCTAATATATAACCGTAAATTTAATAGATTTTTTACAAAATAAAACAAAAAAAATATCATTTTATAAACTTTGTCGAATTGGTTATAAATATTTTGTTATAACTATTTGTAAATCAGCAAAATACCATTTATTATAAAATATTAAAAACCTAATTTATTAAACAAATCCCATAAAACAACACCACAACTTACAGAAATATTTAAAGAATGTTTGGTTCCTAATTGCGGAATTTCAATACAATTATCAGATGCAGAAACAACTTCTTGCTGCACTCCTTTTACCTCATTTCCTAACACAATAGCGTATTTTTGATTTTTTTTTACTTCAAAATCATTTAGCATCGTACTATTTTCTGCCTGCTCAATTGACAGAACTTTAATGTTCACATCTCTTAATTTATTGACCAAAGTAAGAGTGTCTTTTACATATTCCCAATCTACAGATTCGGTTGAACCCAGAGCTGTTTTATGAATTTCTTTGTTTGGAGGCGTTGCTGTAATTCCGCAGAGATAAATTTTTTCAATCAAAAAAGCATCGCTTGTTCTAAAAACTGAACCTACATTATTTAAACTTCTGATATTATCTAACACCACAATTAAAGGCGTTTTTTGAATATCTTTAAATTCAAGAACTGAAATTCTTCCTAATTCGTTGTTTTTTAGTTTTTTCATATTTTTTGAAGTTCAAAGATTTATGCAGCTTAAATTCAATTAGTAAATGCAAGTTTTAGAAAATACCTTTTGTAAAGTTCAATAGGTACCTTATGCACCCTATGTACGTCCCTGATATAGGTTTGACCGCAAAAGTCAATTTATAATGCGAACAAATATCATAAAAATAAACAAATATCGAAAGTTTTCGGAAGACTTTAAACGGAACTTAGTAGAAGAATTTGAGAGTGGTAAATCTTTCAAATAACTCTTTTTCAAGTCCTTTTTTTATCAGCTTATTTCTAAAATCCCAAACAGTCTTTTCGTCGGGAACTTTGTCATTTAAAGAGGCTATACTAAAATTTTAATGGTACATTTGGGAATTAATTTTTTATTATGACAGATTTAGAATTAATATGCTGTTTTATTTTAGAAAACTTAATCTGATACCACTAAAAATTTAGTTATGCCACTTTTTTAAATAAAAATAGCCAAGTTGGGTTAATGTGTTGTGCTATGCAAAATTATAAAACTAAGATTCAATGTTTATAGTATCTTTGGAACTGCAACTTGAGTTATTTAAATAGCCTATTTTAAAATATGATAATTTAAGAATGTACATTCTTTTTAGGCAGGATAAAAGTTGTAATTAAGCAAAAAAACAAACTATTTATATGCAACATTTTGTGGTCAAATCATAAAATCCTATTTCGCAGCCCTAATTCCTTACCTTTTTTTAACATAAATTGATAAGAAGCTTCGTATTCATTAGGAATTATACCTTCTAAAATAGCTTCCTTTATGGCTTCTTTTAGTTGTCCTATTTTACGGCAAGGAGTTATATTAAACGTTTTCATAATTAGCTCTCCAGAAATTGGCGACTGAAAATTACGCACTTTGTCTCGCTCTTCTACTTCTTTTATTTTCTTACGAACTAATTTAAAATTTTTGTGATACCGTTTAAATTTAGCAGTATTTTTTGTAGTAATATCTGCCTCACACAAGGTCATCAAATTATCAATATCGTCGCCAGCATCAAAAATCAATCTTCTAATGGCCGAATCAGTAACTTCTGTTGCCAATGCAATCGGCCTGGAACTTAGCATAATCATCTTTTGAATAAATTTCATCTTATGATTTAAAGGCATTTTTAAACGTTTAAACAATTTAAAAACCATTTTAGAGCCTACAAATTCGTGTACGTGAAACGTCCACCCCGTTGTTTTATCAAACTTTTTAGTCGGTGCTTTCCCAATATCGTGCAAAAGTGCTGCCCAGCGTAGCCAAACATCTTGAGTGTTTTCAGAAATATTATCAACAACTTCTAAAGTGTGATAAAAATTGTCTTTATGCTTTTGTCCTTTTACCTCTTCTACTCCTTTTAATGCAGTTAATTCTGGCAAAATAGATGGCAGTAATTTTGTTTTTTCCAATAATAAAAACCCAACCGAAGGCTTTTTGGAAAGAATTATTTTATGTAATTCATCAACTATACGCTCTTTAGTAATTATCTTTAATCGGGTATAATTCTTGGAAATCGCATCCAGCGAATTTCGTTCAATTACAAAATTTAATTGGCTTGCAAATCTAACTGCTCTCATCATTCTTAACGGGTCATCAGAATAAGTAATATTTGGGTCTAAAGGTGTTTTGATAATTTTATTTCCTAAATCTCCTACACCGTTAAATGGGTCTAACAACATACCAAAATCATCTTTATTTAAACTCAACGCCAAAGCATTGATGGTAAAATCTCTTCTATTTTGGTCGTCTTGCAAAGTACCTAAACTCACAACAGGATTTCTGCTGTTTTCTGAATATGACTCTTTTCTAGCTCCAACAAACTCAATTTCAATGTCTTTGTATCTCAACATTGCAGTTCCATAGGTTTTAAAAACTTGAATTTTAGGTTTGTTCGGTAATAATTGCGACACTTTTTTTGCCAACTCTATTCCGCTGCCAACTGCCACAATGTCTATATCTTTTACAAAGTTTCTTTGTATCAAATAATCGCGTACGAAACCACCAACAACGTAGCTTTTTAGATTTAATTCTAAAGATGCTCTTGAAATATAATCAAAAATTGTGGAAGAAATAGCCTCTTTATAAAATTGATTTTGCATATAATTATTTTCTAATAACTTCAATCTCACCAGTTTCTGTAATCCTAATAATTGCTGATGATTTATTAGTTATTTTACTTTTTTGCAAATTTATCACATAATCTACTGCTCTCAAAATTGTATTACTTATTTCTATAAATGATTTTGGTGTAGACTCGCCACTAATATTAGCAGATGTAGAAACAATTGGCTTCCCAAATCTTTTTATCAGCTGTTTGCAAAAATCATCTTTTACAATTCTAATAGCAACGCTGTTATCTCTTGATACAATATTGGTAGCCAATCCTACCGGGTTTTTATAGATAATTGTAGTGGGAATTTCCGTCAATTTTAATATTTCAGTTGCTTTTTTAGGGATTTCTTCAACATATTTTTTTAGCATTTCTAAAGAATCAATCAAAATTATCAAACTCTTGCTCTCTTCTCTTTGTTTAATTTTATAAATCTTAGAAACTGCATCAAAATTAGTGGCATCACAACCAATTCCCCAAACTGTATCCGTAGGGTACAATACGATTTCTCTATTTTGAAGAGCTTTTACCGCATTAATAATTGATTTTTCCACTTGTACTTCTTTTTTGTTCAACAAAATTGGTTGCTGGTTTCCAGCCTCACTTTTAACTTTTAGTTTTTACCGTCTATTATTTGTTTTAGTATATCTTTATGTGTTAAGTTTGTAACCTCAAAAAATATTTCCATTGAATTTAGACAACAAAATTGCAAAAGTACATAAAATTAGTGCTGCATTAATTACTTTTAATGAAGAAAAGAATATTGAACGTGCCTTAAAACAACTTACTTGGTGTGACGAAATTGTTGTTGTTGATTCTTACAGCACTGACAAAACTGTTGAAATATGCAAAAAATTTGGAACAAAAATTTATTTAAAAAAAATTAATGGATATGGAGAGCAAAAACAATTTTTAGTAACCAAGTGCAACAATGATTGGATTTTATCCATTGACGCAGATGAAGTGCTAACCGACTTCCTGATTGATGAAATTAAAGAAGAATTTTCTAAAGAATTAATTACGAACGACGCATATTTTCTAAACAGAAAGCATATCTATTTAGGAAAGGTGTTTAACTACGGAAGCCTAAGAAAAGCTCCTATTCTAAGATTATTCAACAAAAATAAAGCTGCGTTTTCCTCTAATAAAGTTCATGAGGAAGTTATCTGTAATAGCAATTTAGGTAGGTTTCAAAGTTATTTTTATCACTATACCGCTACTTCTGTCGAACAGATTATATATAAAAAAAACTTATACGCAAAATTGAGTTCAGAAGAATATTTCAAAAAAGGAAAACGAGTAGGACTCTTTGCATTATTGGTTAAATATCACTCTTCTTTTGTCAAAGAGTATATAATAAATTTGAATTTTTTGAATGGATACGAAGGCTATGTCTGGAGTGTTTATTGTGCAAAGGGCAGCTACCTAAAATACATAAATCTAAGGGAATTAAATAGAAAAACTAACAATGATTAGATAACCCATTTACACAACTTACACTCTTGTTTTTTATCATTTTTTCTAATATTTCGTCATTTTTATTCAACCCTTTTCTATAATTAATCAAGTGATGCTGATGATATTGTATTGCCCCAAATTTAATTTTCTCTTTGGTTATCCCAGAGTTTACAAGCCTTACGCTGATTTCAGAATCTTCTCTTCCCCAGCCAGTCATATCTTCATTATAACCATTTACAGCTACCAAATCTTTTTTCCAAAAACTCATATTACAGCCTCTGGTATCCACGGCTTCGCTGACTTTTTTTGAAGGAGAAACTAATAATGGCGTTAAAAAAGGAATATACATTGCGTTAAACCTGTTCTTAATTCCTTTAGAAACCCAATTAAAATAGATGTTTTTATTTTTATACGATAGTTCAGTTAACGGCTCACTTAGCCAAACCCTTGAACCAGCTAAAAAAGTATCTGATTTTGCTATCTGTAAATGATTTTTGATAAAATGTTTGTGTAAAATAACATCTCCATCTATTTGAATAATATATTCACATACTGACTCACAAATAGCTTTGTTTAATATAATAGTTTTTCTAAACCCGTCATCTTCGTGCCATTTATGATACAACGGCACTGGGAACGTTTTTTGAAATTCAAGAATCATTTCTCTTGTATCTTCCATAGACCCATCATCTGCAATAATCACTTCCGTAGGCAATACGCTTTGATTTTTTACACTAAGCAATACTAATTCTAATGCTTCTGACCAACTATAAGTCGCAATAATTAATGTTGATAATGGATATGGTTGCATTGTGTGAGTTCTACACTTTTATCAAAAAAATACAAATCTACAAAATATCATATATAAATTGTGTAATTGTTAAATTGTAAATCGTAATTCAAAATTAATCGCTTATTTCACCTCTCAATGGACTTTCAAACATTTTTTTAAAGTCATTTTGTGGAATTTTCTTAGCTAATAAATATGTTAATTTTGCTATTGCAGATTCTGTTGTAATGTCCTTTCCGTCTATGATACCAATACTTGCTAAACTAACACTTGTTTCATAATGACCCAAAACAACGCTGCCTTCTATACATTGTGTAACATTAACAATATGCTTTCCGTCTTTTATCGCCTGTTTTAGAAGACCTATAAACCAAGGATACGTAGGCGCGTTGCCCGCTCCGTAGGCTTCCAGCACGATGCCTTTTAAGCCCGTAATACTTACAATACTTTCTACCACAGCTTTAGTGATACCCGGAAATAATTTTAAAATAACCACATTTTCGCCTAATTCTTTACAAACTATCAAAGGCTTGTTTGTTTGTTTTGGTTGATAAATTGAGCTGTGATTAAATTGCAAATTAACTCCACTTTCTGCCAATGGCGGATAATTTAAAGACGCAAAAGCTTCAAACTGCTCTGCATTTATCTTAGTGGTTCTATTTGCTCTGTATAATTTATATTCAAAATACAAACAAACTTCAGATATTATCGGCTTGCCTTCCTTCATAGAACAGGCAATTTCTATGGAGGTAATCAGATTCTCTTTTGCATCTGTTCGCAAATGTCCTATTGGTAATTGTGAGCCTGTAAAAATTATTGGTTTTTCTAAATTTTCTAACATAAAACTAATAGCAGAAGACGTGTAAGACATTGTATCTGAACCTGCTAATATTACAAATCCATCAAATTTATTGTAATTCTCCTCAATAACTTCTATAATTTCTACATAATAATTTATGTTCATATTTGATGAATCTATCGGCTCATCAAAAGAAAAAGTGTCAATAGTGCAGCCTAACTGTACAAGCTCCGGAATTCTATCTAATAGTTTCTTAAAGTTAAACGCTTTTAAAGCATCGGTCTTATAATCTTTAACCATTCCGATAGTTCCTCCTGTATAAATCAGTAAAATTTGTTGTTTTTTTGTCATTTTGTCATAGAGATTTTTGCTTTCAAATTAAAGAATATCAATTAATTATGTGATTAGTTTTAAACTTGTATAAGTTTGGAATAATTTATGCTGTAAACTTATTCAGAATTATTGAATTAAAAATTTAAAAAATATGATAGGATTTTATATAATAATTGGTATTATTTCTTTGATAAGTTGGTTGATAAGCAACACATTAAAAAAGAAATTTAAAAAATACTCTAAAATTCATTTACGAAACGGAATGAGCGGTGCCGAAATTGCAGAAAAAATGCTGGCAGACCACGGTATAACAAACGTACAAGTAATTTCTACATCAGGTATGTTGACCGACCATTATAACCCTAAGAATAGAACCGTAAATTTAAGTGAAAGCGTTTACAATCAACGAAACGCCGCCGCCGCCGCTGTGGCAGCACACGAAGTTGGTCACGCAGTGCAGCACGCAAAGGCGTATCAATGGTTAGCAATGCGGTCAACATTAGTGCCAATTGTCGGGATTTCATCAAAATTTTCTCAATGGATGGTCATAGGTGGAATTATTTTAGGAGCAACATCCGGAGAAACAGGAATCGGATTTATGATTGCTGTCGGCGGGCTAGTATTAATGGCGATTTCCACATTATTTAGTTTTATCACTTTGCCGGTAGAATATGATGCTAGTAACAGAGCTTTGGCTTGGCTAAGAAACAAAAATATGTTGAGTCAAGAAGAATTTGCCGGCTCTAAAGACGCTCTAAAATGGGCTGCAAGAACATATTTGGTAGCTGCTTTGGGCTCTCTCGCTATGCTGTTATATTGGATATTGCAAATATTAGGCGGGAGAGATTAGAGCCAAGACAGACAGTTGGACGCTGAAATTACAAATTAGTTGCTGGTTTTCGGTTGTTGGCTTCCAACTTCCAGCTTACTCCCTTCCAACTTCCAGCTTACTCCCTTCCAACAGACAACATATTTGCAAACAATTTATACGCACCAGAAACTCCAGCCGGCAACTCTCTAAAAAAGCTCAAGCCAGTGTAAATATAATTTCCCTTTCCATATTTTGCTATCAATAGGCTTCCGTTTTTGGCTGTTTCTCCTTTGTCGTGCATAGATAAAATTGAGGTGTATTCTTCGCTCCATTTATTTGGAAAATACAAGCCTCTTTCTTGCACCCAACCTTCAAAATCCTCTTCGGTTATTTTGTTTGGAAAATTCATCAACGGATGATTTTTTTCTAAAATTGTTACTTTGGCATATTCATCTGTAACTCTATCTCTAGACAACCGCAAATTATACGGTGCTTTTATATCTACTCTCCTGTTGGTGTTGTATTGCACAATCATATTTCCTCCCTTTTCTACATAATCCAATAAAAATTTCTGTTTGAATTTTAGAGCATCTATCGTGTTGTAAGCACGAATACCCAGCACAATTGCATCAAATTTATTTATGTTTTCTGCATTGATTTCATCTGGATTAATAATTGACACATCATACCCTATCTGACGTAAATTTTCTGGAACAACGTCTCCAGCTCCTTTAATATATCCGATGTAATTTCCGCTTTTTTTAATATCTAAACGAACAACTTTTGCTTCCGAAAGCAACAATACCGACTGCTTTGGAATATGTCCGTAATTAATTTCCACCAACTCTTTGTTGTACTTTTTATTATTTATGATTGCCACACTTTTTATTTTTCCTTCGGATTTATTTTCTGGTGGCGTAACAGTAAATTCAACAACCTGAATATCTCCTTTTTGAGCGATAGAAAACGGTATTCTCTTCGGATTAACAATCCAGTTTTTTGGAATTTCTAAAGAGACCGCTCCTTTTATATTATTTTCTCCAGATTTTACGGTTACTAAAACTTTTTGCTCTTTTTTATCAGAGAATAAAATCACTTTATTATTTAATTTAGTAGTTACTTTTGGTAGAACTTCAAAAGGCTCATAAATTTCGCCTTTATCTCTTTTAGAATACCTGTAAACAACATCTTTTGTAAAAGAAATTTTATGATTATTTACCTCCAAATTAAATTCAATTTTTACAGGTCTTACGGACTCTGGTTTTCCAATAAGTTTCTGATTTTTAACATTATACATTCCTAAAGACCATTTATCTTTCAGCCAATATGGGTCTGAAAAATCATCTGTAATTATAGTTGCATTTTCTTTAAAATTGATTCTTTTATTATTTTCCAATAATATTTCTTTTCCAATAGTTTTTTTATTGTTCAGCAATGTATATGAAACCAATTTTATATTGTAATCACTTCTGTTCAACACCTCAATATTCAACTGAATATTTGAATTTGGTGTCGTGCTAGAACTCGTAGCAGAAGCCTCTAAATATAGTCCTGCACAGGCTTCAATAATTTCTTTAATTTGATTAGTTTTGATTTTTTTCCAATGAGAGTCCTCTATCCGAATTATTTTATCATAAGCGTTTAACAATTCTGGCAAGTGTTTTGACGGATTAGAAAAGTTGAAATTATTTTCTAAAGCATATAAAATATCACCTATTTCTCCACCGCCTTTTATACGATTCCACGTAGTGTTAATTCCAGAAAAAATATCTGATTTATCTTTTAATTTTGTTCCTTTTAGAAACTCAATATATTCTTTTTGACTTCCTCTTGTTGTCAATCTGCCAAAACCTTGACACAAATGCTGGCTACTGGCAATCGCAGCGACCTCATTATTAGACAAGCCTTTTAGCGGATAATAAACTCCCACATCAAAAGAAGTTAATTCTCCTTCTGTGGCTTTTTTAAAATCTTGCTTATTTCTATAAAACCAAGAAGAAGTATTAAAAAACAATCGTTTTGGCTGCCAAATAGAGGTGTATTTTAGCTGATTTGGATATTTATTTTTATCCGCTGCCAAGTCAAACGCCTCTGTACTCAAAATGGCAGAAGCCGTATGATGTCCGTGAGTTGTACCCGGCGTTCTATGGTTAAATCTGTTGATAATTACATCGGGCTTAAAAGTTCTTATCGCCCAAACAACATCGCTTAAAACCTTGTCTTTATTCCATATTTCCAGCGTTTCATCTGGGTGTTTGGAGTATCCAAAATCGTTAGCTCTTGTAAATAATTGTTCTCCGCCGTCTATTTTTCTGGCGGCAAGTAATTCTTGTGTTCTTATCAATCCTAATAATTCTCTTATTTCTTGACCGATTAAGTTTTGACCGCCATCTCCTCTTGTCAATGATAAATAGGCAGTTCTTGCTTTTATTTTGTTTGATAAATACGAGATTAATCGTGTGTTTTCGTCGTCTGGATGTGCAGCAATGTACAAAGCAGAACCTAAAAAATTTAATTTCTGTACCTTTTCATAAATCTGATTGGAAGTTAATTTCTGAGGTTTTTGAGCATTTACTACTGTAATAAAAAACAAAGAAAGCAGCGTAAAATATATGTATTTATTCATTAAAAGAAGTTTAAAACTAAGTTGGTTGCTAGTTGTTAGTTGCTGAATTATCAAATTGGTAACTCAACAAATGTAATACTTAAACCCTTAGATAAAGAAAATTTAAATCCGTATTAACATAAATATAACGTTTTTTGGTGTTATTTATAACTTGTACTTTTGTATCTACAACGTTCTAATATCAATAATATCACCGCTTTGTGATTTATTTTTGGTATCAATTATAAATATTTTGTCGGCTACAAATTCGGGTGAATATAACTGGTTATTTTCCTTTAAATCAATAAAACGTTGCACATTTTTAAAATCGGATTCAGAAGTTTTTCTAATCTGAACCTGCATATTGGTTTCAACAACGCCGGGATAAATGGCGATACATTTTACGCCGTTTTCTATGTCATTTTGTTCTGCGGCTATTACTTTGGTCATCATATCCAAAGCCGATTTTGAGGAACAATATACGGACCAGCCTTTGTAATGTTTTGTTGCGGCTCCAGGAAGAAATATTTATGATTTGTTTCTTACATCTCCATTTTTTTGTGAGTTGAATAAACTGGCTAGATAATATAAGCGGAGTGGTCGTATTTAGATGAATAGTTTTGGAAATATCTTCAAAATTTAAATTGTCTAAAGAACAGACATTTCCTAAAGTTCCTGCGTTATTTATCAATGTGATGGAGGACGCTGTTGAGATATTTATCTGATTTAAAACAGATAACAAGGCTTTTACAGGCTCGGTATAATTGCTTAAATCTGCAGTAATTTGGGTGTAATTTTTGTTTTTTGAAGCACTCCTAGAAATAGAAAAAACACTATAATTTTCATTAGAATATTTCTCCGCAATCGCTTTTCCAATGCCTTTGCTTCCTCCCGTAATAATTAGAATATCCATAATATAATCTTAAGTTAAAAGTTGTTGAATTGTGTAATTGTCAAATGGTTGTTGGTTTCCAACTTCTAGCTTCCTGTCTCACTTTTAGTTTTTAACGTGCTTTCCAACAACCAACAAGCAGAAATACTATTTGAAAAACTCCTTAGAATTCTCCCAATGAGTACACATTTCCTTCAAAGTCATATCAGATAATTGTTTGTTTTCTTTTTTAGCGGCTTTTTCTAAAAATTTAAACCTCTTGATAAATTTTTTATTGGTACGCTCCAAAGCATTTTCGGGATTAACGCCGATAAAACGTGCGTAATTGATTATAGAAAACAAAACGTCTCCAAATTCCGATTCAATATTGTCTGTATTGTTGTTTTTTAGTTCAGTTTTTAGCTCATACAATTCTTCTTGTACTTTTTCCCAAACTTGCTCTGGTTTTTCCCAATCAAATCCTACGCCTGCAACTTTTTCTTGAATTCTACTCGCTTTTATCAAAGCAGGTAAACTTTTGGGAACGCCTTCTAAAACTGATTTATTTCCTTCTTTTAACTTTAGTTTTTCCCAGTTTTGTTTTACTTCATCTTCGTTTTTTACTATAATATCGCCATAAATATGCGGATGCCTGCTAATCAATTTATCGGAAATAGAATTGGCTACATCAGCAATGTCAAAAGCATTTTTTTCTGAGGCTATTTTAGAATAAAAAATTATGTGCAACAGCACGTCTCCCAATTCTTTTTTTATCTCATCTATATTGTTTTCTAAAATTGCGTCAGCCAATTCGCAGGTTTCCTCAATCGTCAAATTACGCAAGGATTCCATAGTTTGCTTTTTATCCCACGGACATTTCTCGCGAAGTTCGTCCATAATATCTAACAATCTATTAAGCGCTACTAATTGCTCTGCTCTAGAATTCATCTGTATTATTCTGTGATTTCTTCTGTGGTTTCTTCAGCCTTAGAAAAGTCAAAACCAGATGAAACTAACGTGTTGTACCATTGCAATATCTTTTTAATATTTGATACATAAACACGCTCTTGGTCAAAATCTGGTAAGATTTCGGAAAAATATTCAACTAATTTGCTGTTACTTTCTTTGTGATTTATAGCTTTTTTGCCGTCTTCTTTGTCAAAAATGGTTTTAAAAACGGTTAACAAAGGTACTTCTTCCTGATAAGTAAAAATAGAAATATTTTCTAACAAACTTACATTCTTATTTGTAATAACAGGAGAGCGTTTTCCGTCGGTTAATGATTTCAGAATAACTCCTGTTTTAGTTTGCGACACCACTTCAAATAAACCCGGCTTGCCAGTTATGGCAATAATTTTACTAAATTTCATAAATATTTTTTTTAGAATAGGAAAACGCATTTTGTACACTGTTTTAATTTCCCCTTTGGATATATTTTCTAACTTCTTTTTAATTAATCTTTTCTTTAATGATGACAACTTGTCTGTAAATAAAATTCCTTCAATATGGTCGTATTCGTGTTGAAAAATTCTCGCAGCCAAGCCGTTTAAAGTTTTTTTGTGTACTTTAAAATTCTCATCTTTATATTCGACAGTTATTTCACTTTGCCTAAAAACATTTTCTCTAACATCAGGAATACTCAAACATCCTTCGTTAAAAGTCCATTCGTCTCCTTTTTGTTCAATAATTTTTGGGTTTATAAACACCTGATTAAAATCTGATAGCACCATTCTTTCTTCTTCTTCCAAATCTTTATCTTTTGCAAAAGGAGAGGCATCTATGATAAATAATCGGATTGATACACCTACCTGAGGAGCTGCCAAACCAACACCTTCTGCATTGTACATCGTCTCTTTCATATCTGTGATTAATTGCGACAATTTAGGATAATCTTCGCATATTTCTTCACCTATTTTTCTTAAAACAGGGTCTCCGTAAGCCACTATCGGTAGAATCATTTATATATAATTTAAGTTTTGATAGGTGCAAAAATACAAATAAAGGATTGATTGTAAAATATTGGGGAAAGGGAGAGTGCATAACATTTTATCGTTTTAGGCTACAATCTTATGTTTGGCAGATTAAGATTTAGAACATTATTCCACTTTCCACTTAGATGCGTTGAACGTGAAGCTTAAATTCAAAAAAAATTGACATATAAAATATATTTGTTATCTTTCCACCTTTAAAATTTCAATTATGGTATCATTAAGTACTTTAGATTACGCGTTAATCATAGGTTTTTTTACAATAACTCTGTCTATAGGAATTTATGTTTCTAAAAAATCGGGCAAAAATTCAACTGAATTTTTTCTTTCAGGCAGAACAATGCCGTGGTGGTTGCTCGGATTGTCGATGGTAGCGACTACATTTTCTACAGACACACCTAATTTAGTAACAGATATTGTAAGAACTAACGGAGTCTCAGGAAACTGGTCTTGGTGGGCATTTTTAATTACGGGCTTATTAACTGTTTTTGTATATGCAAAACTTTGGCGAAAATCAAATGTAAATACAGATTTAGAGTTTTATGAATTGCGTTATGGTGGAAAACCTGCAAAATTTTTAAGAAAATTTAGAGCTATTTATTTAGGGGTCATTTTTAATGTAATTACTATGTCTGCTGTAACATTAGCAGCCATCAAAATAGGAGGGATTATGTTAGGGTTAGAACCCTGGCAAACCGTAATTAGTGCAGGATTGATAACAGTAGTATTTAGTGCAATTGGAGGATTTAAAGGAGTGGTTTACACCGATTTTATTTTGTTTTTTGTCGCTATGGCAGGAGCAATTGGTGCTGCATACTATTTAGTAAATCTACCAGAAATAGGAGGATTAGAAGCATTGATAAAACATAAAAATGTAGCCGATAAGCTTTCAATATTACCAGATTTTAATAATACTAAGGCTTTAATAACATTATTAATTATTCCGCTTGCTGTACAATGGTGGAGTTCTTGGTATCCGGGTGCAGAACCTGGCGGCGGCGGTTATATAGCACAAAGAATGTTAGCAGCAAAAGACGCAAATCATTCAATTGGTGCTACGTTTTTTTTTAATATTATGCACTACGCCTTGCGTCCTTGGCCATGGATTATTGTGGCGTTAGCATCGTTAGTATTATTCCCAGATTTAGCAAGTATCCAAGAGGCATTTCCAAATATTACAGAAGATAAATTAGGACATGATTTAGCTTATTCTGCAATGCTTACAAAATTGCCAAGTGGCTTATTAGGTATTGTTCTAGCATCTTTAGTAGCAGCGTATATGAGTACAATTTCAACACAATTAAATTGGGGTTCTTCATATATTGTTTTTGATTTTTACAAACGGCAAATTAATCCTAATGCGTCGGAAAAAAGATTGGTAGCTGTCGGTAGAATTTCAACGGTATTATTAATGTTATTAAGTGCAGGTTTGGCTTTATTGATTCAGAATGCACTACAGCTTTTCGAGCTTTTACTAGTTTTTGGAGCTGGCACAGGTTTGATTTTTATTCTTCGTTGGTTCTGGTGGAGAATTAATGCTTGGAGTGAAATATCAGCAATGTTTGCATCTGGGATTGTTTCATTAGTGCTAACAATTCCTTCTGTAGATTTATATCTGTTTAATGCTGATACAGGAATTTTACCAGAATGGACAAAGTTTTTAATCGTAGTCGGTGTAACGAGTGCCGTATGGTTGATTTCTACACTTATAACCAAACCAGAAAGTGAAGAAGTACTTGAGAACTTTTACAAAAAAACACAACCCGGAGGACCAGGATGGAAATCTGTAATTGCAAATGCAAAGAATAAAAATATTGAAATTGTAGAAGTTAATGAAGGCTGGAGCGTTCCTTCGGGAATTATAGCGATGCTACTGGGCTGCGTGCTGATATACAGTTGTATGTTTGCCACAGGATATTTTATATACGGAGATTATAACTACGCAATATTTATGACAGGAATTGTCGTGATTTCAGGATATTTATTGATAAGAATTTGGGGGAAAATTAAGGCAAAGGTTTTGTAGTTTTTGGATAGTTACTAATCTAAGCTAATCCCAAAGACAAATCCATTTAGCTTTTGATTAATTCCGCCGTTGGATTTTATGTAGTCTATACGTAAAAAACGCCATTTTTTCCAGCCAATATTCCCCAATCCAACGGAATATTCTGTATATGGCTTTTTATCAGCAGTAAATAGTGCTTTTGCACCGACAACCAGATTAAAACTCAATTTAATTTTATTTAAAATAAAACCTTCAAAATTGTGTTCTGCGTGAATTTCTGTGTATTTATCATTTGAACTAAACGAATAATAATCTAATAAATTAAAATAATTTAGAGTTTCAGAAGATGGTTGAATAGCAAATTTATTTCCATTAAAATGAGTGTAATCTATAAACGGGATATTCTTCTTTTTAAGAAAAACTCCACCTTTTATTTTGTATTTAAAAACTCCTAAATTTTCTAAAGAAATATTTTGAAGCAGTTGCGAATAAATTAAATCAGAATGATTTTTGCTATCTCCAGAACCAAATGTTTTCTTGTACCCTACATATAAAGAAGGATATTTATTATTGCTAATATTAAGTTTATAATTTGGATATGATAAATATTTTTGACCAAAAGATATATTAGCTCCAATTCTGTAAGTCCAGATTTTATGAGGACTAAACGAAGACTGAAAGCTATTTGGATTTTGCGGGTCGTTGGACGTGTATTTTACATTATCACGGTTAAAAACGCTGTAATTTGTGGTGTTAATCAAAGATTTTCTATCTGTAAATTCTAAAGAAGAGTTAATTTTAAATCCGTTAAAAAGCTCTTTAGAAAATGAAATTTTAGCAAAGGTTTTTTTATAAATTTTCATATAGTTTCTTTTGCCAAAGATAGAACTATAAGTATTCCATATGCTTGAAATAGGATTTTTTGCATTAAACTGACTGGTTGTAATTCCTCCAGAAAATCGTAAAATAGGACTGCTTATATTACCCCATTTATAAATGAAATATGCCGTTGGACGTAGTTTTTTATCTGAAAACCCGTAATTAAAATTTGTCCCAAAATTAATCCATTTTCCTTTTTCATTTAGGCGTTTAGAATAATTAATTCCAACAGAAGAATTCCAGCCTTGCACGGTATTAAAATTCAAATCTTCTATGGGAGAACTAATATTGATACTCCACTTTTTGTAAGAATTTCTGTAAGAATACCCAAATAATGGGTCTAACAAAGAGAATTTGTTTCTTCTTGCATCGGTAGAATCTAAATATTTTTTGGACTTGCGAATTACTTTTATACTGTCTTTTATTTTATAATCTGTTACTTCTTCTTTGGTTAAAGGCACTGGACGTAAGCCAATCCAATACACCGAATCTTTTTTTGTAGCCTCCTTTGAAAAAGATAAAATTTCTTTTCCGAAAGTGTTTTTATCAAAAGTTGGATTGAAATTATAATTGCTATAAGAAGATGAAAAACGCCCGTTTATATTAAAGCCTAGCATACCTGCTTTAAAATACATAGTTTGAGAAATTACAACCCAAGCATCATTTTCTTCGGAGTAATTATAGTTCTGTTTTAAATTTAGCACGTCAATTATAGGTAGGTTTATCTGCGAGCCAAGCACAGAAATGTCCGAGCCGTACAAAGCCCATTCGTCTTCTACAATATAAACAAATCCATTAAAAACTCTGTCGTTTTTTCGCCTTGGAATCATTTTAATTTTATTGATTAGCCTTCCGTTTTTATCATAAAAAGTACCGACTAATTTGAATTTATAATATCCAAAGGCGTAATTAGACAAAGGCGAAATAATTTTATAGCCAAGCTGAACAGTATTTTTATACAGATTAAAATTCACTTCTTCTGCTCTGTTAAAACTCACGCCATTATCTTTTCCGCTAACTTTTGACGCGATTATATGTTCCTTAAAATTATTTGGTTTTTGATACTTTATTTTTGATATAGTTTCTGATAAATAAATAATTCCGCTTCTTGTAGAATCCAATGTACCACCTAAATCACCCAATTCCATTCCTAAAATTTTCTTAGGAACATCTTTAATTTTAAACAATCCTCTGGAGTAAAAATCAGCAGTATATGCTTTAATTTTATCCATATTTTTCTGTTTATTTGCGATAACACTTCTGATAATTCTATCAGCAGGATTTTCTTTACTGTTGATTAAAACTTCATCTAAAACTATTTATTCTTCGGTAAGTTTAGCATCTAGAGTGAAAGGAAAAGAAGTTATATTTATGTCTTTTTTGATAGTTTTAAAGCCTAAAAACTGAAATACAATAGTGTAATCTCCTGTTTTTTTAAGATTGAGTTCGTAGTCTCCGTTTTCATTTGTCGTGGTTCCAGTTACGGTATTGTCGAGATAAATATTTACAGAGGGCATTGGTTCTCCTTTTATATCGGTAACAGTTCCTTTTATTTGAGCAAAAAATGAAGAATAGATAGCGAGAAATAATAGTGTAATAAAATTTTTCATAAAGAATAAACGTTTTCTAAATTGTAAGGGCAATTTTTTTTTATCATAAATCCTTGTACATTTAATATAAATATTTCTGTTGGAAGCTGGAAGTTGGAAAGCAAGTTAAAAGTGAAGTTGGAATTCGTAATTCAAAACACATACCTTAAATCGATATAAATTTAGCTTCAAACAATTCTTCAAAGTGCCTTAGTATTTTCTGTTTCATCTCCTCTAATGGTACTTTTTTTCCTAATTCTGCTTCCATAGAAGTAACAGCTTTACCAGGTATTCCACACGGAATAATATTATCAAAATACCCCAAATTAGTATAGACGTTCAGAGCAAAACCGTGCATAGTAACCCATCTACTAGTTCTAATTCCTATGGCACAAATTTTACGAGCGAATGGAGTTTTTGCACCGAGCCAAACCCCAGTTTCGCCATCACTTCTTTCTCCTTTCAAATCGTATTCAGCAATAGTTTTGATAATAACTTCCTCTATCAAACGCAGATATTTATGAATATCAGTAAAAAAGTTTTCCAAATCTAAAATCGGGTATCCAACTATTTGCCCCGGTCCGTGATACGTAATATCTCCACCTCTATTAATTTTGTAGAAAGTGGCACCTTTTTTTTTTAATTGATTTTCACTTAAAAGTAGGTTGTTTAAATCACCGCTTTTCCCCAAAGTATAAACGTGAGGATGCTCAACAAACAAAAAATGATTTGGAGTTGTTGTCTGCTTATTATTTCTGCGATTATCAATCTTTAAATCTACTATTTCCTGCAATCTTTTCGTTTGATAATCCCAAGTATTTTTGTAGCCTTTAATTCCTAAGTCTTTAAGAAGTATAGTTTTGTTCATAAACAAATAAAGAGCAAAGGTAGCGATTTTTGATTTACGAGTCTAATCTAAAAATCGGCAAATCCATCCACTGTGGTTCCTATATTCAATTAGTAAATGCAACTTTTAGGAGTATTTTTATAAGATTAATATTCGTTTATAAGTCTTTTTGAGTGATTGTTTGTTGTATATCAAAACAATATTGAAGCTCGCTATTGGTTTGTAATATCTGAGCGGTCTTGTGTTCTGAGGATAAGAAAATAGCTCTTGCTGATATGCTTGTCAATGCTAATTGAGTCTGCTTTTGGCTCATTCCCAAGGAGATAAAACATTCCTTTAATTGCAACTTCTCAAGTACCTGTTTACATAAATGCTCTGACCCAAAAGTTTTTACATCCTTTATTTACAGCCCTTTAATGTCGATATTGTGATATTCTGCCAAAGCAGGCGCCGGAGGAATGGACACAGCATCCTTTACCGGAATACACCCATATTTTAAACAGTATTTTTCGTAAAAGAAATCAGCCAATTCCTCTAATTCCTTAGGAGGATTGATAGGAAAAATAGAATCCATAGCAAATATTTTGGCTTTTAACATCTTTCAAAAATCTCTCTGTTTTTCCATTTACTAATTGTGTTCTCTGATACCCCAATTTTCTCGGATAATTCTAAATTTGTTGCGTTTGAATGATAAGTTTGTTTCATCTTTTTATTTTTTTGATTATACAAATTTAAAACAAGCCCATCATAAACGTTTAAAATAACCAAAAAATAAACAATAACGTGGTGAAACTAATCACTTTAATTGCGATGTAATTTTTGTATCTTAGCCACAAATATAAAAGTTATGGACACAAAACAAGCAAGTAGTTATTTTTCAAGTTTATCAAAATCAAGTCAGGGCAACTTATTTTTACAAAGAGCTGATGCTAATACGATTTATAGAAATATTGAAAGTGATTATTTGAAAATTTATGATACATTGCAATTAAAAAGTTGAGTCAATAGTTTAACTCATTATATAGCAGCAAACAAAAAATGAACGAGATAAAATCTATCATAACAGATATTAAAAACGGAGATATTAAACCTATCTATTTTTTGATGGGCGAAGAGCCTTATTATATAGGCAAAATATCTGATTATATTGAAAAAAACATGCTGAATGAAGCCGAAAAAGGTTTTAATCAGGTGATAATGTACGGTAGAGATGTTTCTGTTGAAGAAATTGTCTCGTCTGCAAAGCGTTATCCGATGATGGCGGAACGTCAGATAATTATTGTAAAAGAAGCTCAGGACTTAAGTAGGACTATTGAAAAATTAGTTTCCTATGCAGAGAACCCACAGCCTACAACAGTTTTGGTGCTGAATTATAAATACAAAAAACTGGATAAACGTAAAAAGCTTCACAAAGCTATTGCCAAAAAAGGACTAATTTATGAAAGCAAAAAACTATATGACAATCAGGTTCCTAATTGGATATCTAGTGTTTTAGGCGAAAAAAATTACCGAATTGAACCAAAAGCATCTCAAATGTTAGTTGAGTTTTTAGGAACAGATTTAAGCAAAATTAATAACGAGTTAGATAAATTGACGATTATTTTGCCAAAGAAAAGCGTTATTTCTCCAAATCATATTGAAGAAAATATAGGGATTTCTAAAGACTTCAACAATTTTGAACTAATAAAAGCTGTGGGCATAAAAAACATTGGCAGGGCAAATAGAATTATCAACTATTTTGCTGAAAATAAAAAGAATAATCCGTTGGTAATGACTATCTCTTTGCTAAGTCGTTTTTTTATACAGACACTTATTTATCACGGGTTGCAAGATAAATCTAAAGCATCTGTCGCTAAAGCGTTGGGCGTAAATCCGTATTTTGTATCAGATTATGTTGAAGCAGCAAAAAACTATCCGATGAGAAAAGTATCCCAAACAATCACATTTTTGAGAGATGCAGATGTGAAAAGTAAAGGAGTTGGAGCAAGTGGAATTTCTTACCACGATATTCTAAAAGAACTGTTGTTTAAAATTTTGCATTGATTTATGTTAGAAGTTGGAAACTGCCCACTAATTCGTAATTGTCTTGGAAGCTGTAAAGGAAGTTAAAAGTTTCTTCCCGTTGCAGACTTTTGGCTCTTTTTTCGGCTATACTAAAATTTTAATGATACTTTTAGCTATTAATTTTTTACTATAACAAATTTTGCAGATTAAATTCAGCGGGTAAAATTCAATCTGTTTTAGCAAAGAGAGCTTCTCTGAATTTTGACAGATTTAGGATTAATGTGCTGTTTTATTTTGGAAAATTTAATCTAACTCCACTACCAAATTTAGTTATGCCACTTTATTTAATGTTGAGTATTTATATATCCAGTTATAAATTGATGTATCCGACAATTTACCTAACTCTCTAACACTAAATTTACCACTCTCAAATTCTTCTACTAAATTCCGTTTAAAGTCTTCCGAAAACTTCCAATATTTGTTTATTTTTCTGATATTTGTTCCCATTATAAATTGACTTTTGCAGTCAATTTATATCAGGGACGTACAGAGTAGTTAGATACTAAAAACTGAATATTGACCACTGAATACTGACAACCAATTTGTAATTATCAAATCACCAAATTATATAATTGGCATCATAAAACAGGTAATTCTCCTTTGCCTTTTGTTGGCAAATCGGAGCGTCCCATCAAATAAATATCTATTTCTCTGGCGGCTTCTCTACCTTCTGAGATTGCCCACACGATTAAGGATTGTCCTCTACGCATATCTCCTGCAGTAAAGATATGTGGCACATTAGTTTGATAGTTTGTAGCGTTATAATTATTTCTGGAATCTATTTCTAAACCTAACTGATTGCTAATTATAGTTTCTGGACCTGTAAAACCCAATGCCAAAAGCACCAAATCACAAGACCATATCTTTTCGCTATCCGATTTTTCAACTAATTGCGGTCTTTCGTTGGGTTTGATGACCCATTTAACTTCAACTGTTTTTAAGCCTATTAAATTCCTTTTTTTGTCAGTTATAAATTCTTTAGTGTTGATTAACCAATTCCTATCACAGCCTTCCTCATGCGAGGAGCTTGTTTTTAACTGTAGGGGCCAAAAGGGCCAAGGCGTAGTTTCGCTTCTATTTACAGGTGGTTTAGGCATAATTTCAAAATTAGTAACCGATTTTGCTCCATGACGATTGGATGTTCCTACACAATCAGAGCCTGTATCACCGCCGCCAATTACAATGACATTCTTGTCTTTTGCACTGATTTTATTTCCTTCAATAGGTCTGCCGAAAAGCCGTTTTGTCTGTTGCGTTAGAAAGTCCATCGCCTGAACAACACCTTTGCTATCAGCTCCTTTAATAGGAATTTCTCTTTTTAGAGTTGCACCTCCACACAGTGCAACGGCATCAAAATCATCTAATTTAGATATATGATAATTTACGCCAACATTAATGTTAGTTTTAAAAATAATTCCTTCTGCTTTAAGAATTTCAATTCTGCGGTCTATAATTTTTTTTTCTAGTTTAAAATTAGGTATTCCGTAGCGTAATAATCCGCCGACAGCATCATCTCTCTCAAAGACAGTTACGGTATGACCAGCTCTATTTAGCTGCTGTGCGACTGCTAAACCGGCAGGTCCGGAGCCGATAACAGCAACTGTTTTGCTAGTTCTTTTTTTTGGAGGCTCAGGCAAAATCCACCCTTTAGAGAAAGCCTGTTCTACAATCATTTTTTCAATATTCTCAATGGAAACAGGATTGTCAATAATACCTAAAACACAAGATTTTTCGCAAGGAGCAGGACAAAGTCTTCCTGTAAATTCAGGAAAATTATTAGTTGAATGCAAAATTTGTGATGCCTTTTGCCATTCTCCTTTATGAATCATATCATTAAAATCAGGGATTAAATTACCCAGCGGACAACCGCTATGGCAAAATGGAATGCCACAATCCATACATCTAGAACCTTGTTTTTCTAAATCCTTTTCTTTTATAGGAATAGTAAATTCTTTGTAATTACTCACACGCTCCTCAACAGCAATATTAGTTTCGTCCTGTCTTTTATAGTGTTTAAAACCTCCTGTTTGCCCCATAATTTACGCCATTAATTGTTCTGTTTTAGCTTCATTAGCAATTCTTTCTAAAGCTATTTTATAGTCTTTAGGGAATACTTTTATAAAGTACTTTAAATTAGTCTTCCAATCATCTAAAAACCTATTAGCCAATTCACTTTCAGTGTGTTTTTGATGCTCTTCTATCAACTTTTTTACTTCATTTTTATCATCGTCGGTTAATAATTCTAAGGTTACCATTTCCATATTGCATAGATTTTTGCTAAATTCTTCGTTTTTATCATATACATAAGCAATTCCGCCACTCATTCCAGCTGCAAAATTCCTCCCCGTTTTACCCAATATAACTATTTTACCTCCAGTCATATATTCGCAACCGTGGTCGCCAACACCTTCTACAACAGCTGTAATACCCGAGTTACGAACTGCAAATCGTTCACCAGCAATTCCATTTATATAGGCTTCACCCGAAACAGCCCCATAAAAACATACATTCCCCGTAATAATATTATCCTCCGCAATAAAACTGGCTTTTTCGGGTTTTTTGATGATGATTTTAGCACCAGACAACCCTTTTCCCAAATAATCATTAGTTTCGCCCTCTACTTTTAGAGTTAATCCTTTGGTAGCAAAAGCACCGAAACTTTGACCGGCAGAACCTTTGAATGTAAGGTTTAAAGTGTTTTCTGGCAGCCCATTTTCACCATATAATTTTGATATTTCATTGCTTATAATCGCACCGACAGCTCTGTCTGTGTTTTGTATTTTATATTTTAAAAAGGTTTTGGTTTGATGTTTTATCGCAGTTTTTGAATCATTTATAATCCTAATATCTAAGACATTTTCTAAATTGTGATTTTGATTTTCTATATTTGAAAGGACTTTCTGCCCTTCCATTTCTGGTTGGTGTAAAATTACAGATAGCTCCAATCCTTTTGCTTTGTAGTGATCTATCGCAGGGTTTACATTTATCTTTTTAGTCTGCCCCACCATTTCCTCAATAGTTTTAAATCCTAATTTAGCCATAATTTGTCGTAATTCTTCGGCTACGAAATACATAAAATTAATAACGTGTTCTGGAGTTCCTTTAAAGTTCTTTCGCAATTCAGGGTCTTGAGTTGCAATACCCACAGGGCAAGTATTTAAGTGGCACGCTCTCATCATAATACAACCTGAGGCAACTAATGGAGCGGTCGCAAAGCCAAATTCTTCTGCACCAAGCAAGCATGCAATTGCAACATCTCTACCTGTTTTTAATTGACCGTCGCACTCCAAAACTACTCTGCCTCTCAGATTATTGAGTACTAAAGTTTGCTGTGCTTCGGCAATACCGAGTTCCCACGGTAAACCTGCGTGCTTTAATGAGGTGAGAGGAGAAGCTCCAGTACCGCCATCAAATCCCGAAATTAGAATTACATCTGCTCTGGCTTTGGCAACGCCAGCTGCAATTGTACCTACGCCAACTTTTGAAACTAGTTTTACATTAATTCTAGCTTCTCTGTTAGCGTTTTTTAAATCAAAGATGAGCTGTGATAAATCTTCAATAGAGTAAATATCATGATGTGGTGGAGGCGAAATTAAACCTACATAAGGTGTGGAGTTTCTAACTTCGGCAATCCAAGGTAATACTTTTTCTCCGGGTAATTGACCGCCTTCGCCGGGTTTGGCACCTTGTGCCATTTTAATTTGAATTTCTTCGGCATTGGTTAAATAATTGCTTGTAACTCCAAATCTACCGGAAGCAACCTGTTTAATTGCACTGTTTTTCCAATCGCCGTTTGGTAGTTTTTTAAATCTATTTTTATTTTCTCCTCCTTCACCTGAATTACTTTTTCCTCCAATCCTGTTCATAGCAATAGCCAAGTTTTCGTGTGCTTCCTCACTGATAGAGCCATAAGACATTGCTCCTGTTTTAAAACGTTTAACAATTTCTGTCCACGGTTCAACGTCGTCAATCGAGATAGGGTCTAAATCGTCAAACTCAAATAGACCTCGCAAGGTCATTAGGTTTTTATTCTGTTCATTGACATATTTAGCGTATTCTTTGTAACTTTGTGTATTTTTTGTTCTAACGGCTTGTTGTAATTTAGAAACGGTAGTAGGATTAAACATATGTTTCTCTCCATTTCTACGCCACCTGTAATCTCCGCCAATATTTAACTCTAATATTTCTTTAATTTCTGTTTTTGGAAATGCGTTTTCATAGCGTTTCATTAAATCTTTTTCCAAAACGTACAAACCAATACCGCCGATACGAGACGGAGTGTAAGGAAAGTATTTATTAGCAAAAGATTTTTTAAAGCCTACTATTTCAAATATTTGTGAAGCTCGGTATGAATGCAGTGTTGAAACACCAATCTTATTCATAATTTTTAAGATTCCTTTGCCTATTGCGGTATTAAAATTTTGAACTGCTTCTTCGGCGTTAATTCCTTTAATTACGTTTTCTTTAACCTGAGTTCTGATGATTTCATTTACTAAATAAGGGTTAACAGCACTGGCTCCATATCCAAATAAGGTAGCAAAATGATGCGGTTCTCTGGCTTCTGCGGTTTCTAAGATGATACCAAATTTTGATCGTTTTCCTTTTCTGTTTAATGAGTGATGTACGTATGAACACGCTAATAGGATAGGTATGGGAGCACATTCTTTGCTGACACCTCTATCAGATAAAATGATAATATTTGATTCTTCAACTGTAACTGCTTTTTCAACTTGTATTAAAATATCATCTAAAGCCTTTTCTAATCCATTTACTCCCTTTTCGGCAGGATATAGTGTATAAATTAGAGTAGCCTTATAATATAAGTGATTGATATTCTTTATTTTATCGAGGTCATCATTAGAAATTACAGGGTTTTGAATACGGAGTTTTTTGGAATGCTCGGGAGTTATGTCAAAAATATTTCTGCCTCCGCCGATTGCCAGACTTATATCTGTAATAATTTCTTCGCGAATACCGTCTAACGGTGGATTGGTAACTTGAGCAAAGAGTTGTTTAAAATAATTGTACAGTAATTGTGGTTTGTCTGAAAGTACAGCCAAAGGCGTGTCATTGCCCATAGAGCCAATGGCTTCTTTAGCACTAGTTGCCATTGGAGTGATAACGGTGGATATGTCTTCAGAAGTATAGCCAAACAATCGTAATCTGGTTTTATAGGGTACAATTTCTATCGGACATTTGTTGTTTGTATATGGTACTTCTTTGAGTGGAAGGGTATGTTCTGTTATCCATTTTTTATAAGGGTGTATTGAAATTATTTTATTCTTGATTTCTTCATCTTCAATAATTCTACCTTTATTCATATCTACCAGAAACATTTTTCCGGGTTCTAAACGACCGTGTTTAGCAACATTTTCTGGTTTAATATTCATCACACCTATTTCTGAAGACATAACTACGTAACCATCTTTTGTAACTGTATATCTAGACGGTCTTAATCCGTTTCGGTCTAATAACGCACCGATATAATTTCCGTCGGTAAATGGTACGGAGGCAGGTCCGTCCCAAGGCTCCATAATACATGAATTATATTCGTAGAATGCCTTTTTATCTTCGCTCATTGTTTTGTGCTTTTCCCATGCTTCGGGCATCATCATCATCATTACTTCTGGTAGTGAGCGTCCTGTCATCAATAATAATTCTACAACCATATCCATAGAGGCAGAGTCTGATTTTCCTGCTATTATAATCGGAAATATTTTTTCAATATCTTTTCCAAACAGGTCGCTTTTCATCAATTCTTCACGAGTTCTCATTCTGTTCACATTTCCTCTTAATGTGTTTATTTCCCCGTTATGACACATATATCTGAAAGGCTGGGCAAGATCCCAAGAGGGGAATGTATTTGTTGAAAAACGCTGGTGTACCAAAGCTAAACGTGTAACTAAGTCGGGTTCTTTTAAGTCAGTATAATATCTGCCGATATCTTCGGGAATTAATAATCCTTTGTATATAATTGTGGTTGTTGAAAGGCTTGATACATAAAAATAGTCGCGTTCAGATGTTTTGGAATTTTGTATTTTATTTTCGGCGATTTTTCTGGCGGCAAATAATTTTGCATTAAACTGAATATCTGTTAGCTTTAAGTTGTTTTTACCGATGAATACTTGTTTTATTTCAGGCTCGGTTTTGGCTGCTATTTCTCCTAAATCAGAAGTATTTACGGGCACATCTCTCCAGCCTAATATTTCTAAATTTAACTTATTTAACTCTTCTTCAAAAGTAGATATACAATAGTTAAGTTGGTTATACCTTTTCGGTAAGAATACCATACCAACGGCGTATTCTTTGGGTTCTGGCAATTCAAATTCACATACTCTTTTAAAGAAATCGTGTGGAATATCAATTAATATTCCCGCACCGTCACCAGTTCTGCCGTCAGAACTTACAGCACCACGGTGTTCTAATCTCACTAAAATTTCCAGTGCATTATGAATAATTGTGTTAGATTTTCTTCCGTTCAGGTTACATATAAACCCTGCACCACAATTATCATGTTCAAATTCCTGTAAATATAATCCCTGTTCTTTCATATCTAATCTTCCACGTCTAAAAATTAAGTTGACGAAGATAGGGTAATAATTTATAGCTCTATGTATTTAATTGAAAAAATTTATTAAAAGAAAGAATAGAACAGAGAGAATAGAGAATTACTAATTAATTTAAAGTTAATTCATTCTAAAACCGGGATATGCTTCCATACCGTGTTCATGTTTATCTAATCCTTCTAATTCCTCTTTTTCGCTAACTCTTATCCCTATAGTTTTCTTCAATGTAAATAGGATTATAAAAGTAGAAACTATACAGAAAACAGCATAGGATGCTACACCAATCAACTGACTTACAAATTGGTCTATGCCAGCTAAGTTTCCAAATAATCCTACGGCTAATGTTCCCCAAATACCACATATTAGATGTACAGCAATAGCTCCAACAGGGTCATCTAATCTTAATTTATCGATAAGAGAAATTGATAATACAATAATTATTCCTGCGATACCTCCAATTATTACAGCATCAGTTGGACTCATTTGGTCGGCTCCCGCAGTTATACCCACCAATCCGCCTAAGATTCCATTCAAAAACATAGTAAGGTCGAGCTTCTTATAGAGTATTGTTGATATTAAAAGAGTTATCACACCGCCTGTCGCTGCTGCTAAACAGGTTGTTGTCAGCACTAATGATGTGCTAGCAGGGTCAGCAGATAACACAGAACCTCCGTTAAAACCAAACCAGCCTAACCAAAGAATTAATACACCTGCTGTTGCTAAAGGAATATTATGCCCCGGAATAGCTTGTGGCTTACCATTTTTAAATTTTCCAATTCTGGACCCCAATAGCCATACAGCTATTAAAGCTGCCCATCCTCCTACAGAGTGAACGAGAGTTGAGCCAGCAAAATCATAAAAATCTAACTGATCCAAAAAACCACCACCCCATTTCCATGAGCCAGCAATTGGATATACTAAGCCTACATATATAACTGTAAATATCATAAATGAGCCTATTTTCATTCTTTCGGCTACGGCACCAGAAACGATAGTTGCTGCTGTTGCGGCAAACATTCCTTGAAAGAGGAAGTCTGTCCAGTATGTATAACCTTCGTTGTAAGCTAAGTCTAAACTTCCGTCAGAATTTAAAGGTGAATCTAAACCAAATCCAGCAAAACCTAAGTAGCTGTTAAATTCTCCTGGATACATTAAATTAAATCCAACTAGAAAATATAAGAGCAACCCAATAGTTATTATAAATATATTTTTAAATAAAATGCTTAATGTATTTTTTTGTCTTGTTAACCCAATTTCTAAAAAAGCAAAACCTAAGTGCATAAAGAAAACGAGCGCCGTACAGATCATCATCCATACGTTGTTTGTAGTTAATAATTCCATAATTATAAATTTTTAATTGATTAATTTTATTTTAAGGTCTCGCCACCTTTTTCTCCTGTTCTTATTCTGTAACACTCTTGTATGTCTGATACAAAGATTTTTCCGTCTCCAACTTCGTTAGTTGACGCAGTATCTATAATTGTTTTAATGGTAATTTCTTCAAAATCATCATTTACAACAATTGATAAGTATCTACGCTGAATGTTGCTTGTACTATAAGTTATCCCTCTATAGATATACCCTTCTTTTTCGTTTCCTAAACCTGTTACGTCCCAGTAAGAGAAAAAATTAACCCCATTTTTATGCAAGGCTTCTTTTACTTCTCTAAATTTTGATTTTCTAATAATTGCTTCTATTTTTTTCATGATATGATTGTTTTTATAATGAGAATCCAAATGTTAAATAAACATTATCCTGTTCTGGATTAAAAATTAATGATGAATTTACAGGAAGACTAAATGAATCTGTAATTTTGATTTCTTTCGAAGCACTTAATCCGACATTTATAAGTTTTGAGTCCGTGAGATTACTGAATGAATTGGTAATTTGGTAATAATTGCCTTGGTCTAAAAAAGCAGCTCCTACAAATAAATTATACTCAATATCTCCTGCGGTTCCTCCATAATTTATCTCTACATAAGTTGAGTAAGATTGATTTCCGTTGATATCTTTGTCAGCACCACCGATATTAGTTGCTATCGTTAAGCCAATTGGAAATGTTTTAGTGCCTGAAAAAGAAGCCATCACTTCAAAAACATGCCCCGTTTCACTTCCATAATTAAAATAGTTGTTGTTACCATCTGGAAAGAAGTAATCCGTAAATGTAAAGGATAGGGTTTCAGTGGCGGAAAAAGTAATGTATAAGTCAACCTCTTGACCAGCAATATCACCACCTAATGAATAAGCTCCCCAACCACCAAATGCTAATTTGCCTACTGAATACTCAATATAAGGTTGCAGGCTGGCACTATTTCCGCCTAATTTTATACCTCTCCAGATATATCGTGATTGAATATCAGCACCCAAACTCAAATTGCTTTTTTCGGACACAGTACCCGTTGATTCCTGTGTAAATCCGTTTAAACTTGTTACTAGTAATAACATAATGATAATTCTTTTCATAATTCGTTTGTATTTAAAATTAGGGGCAAATATATAAACAATAATTGATATAAAAAACACAGGGGGTAAGGCTATAAAAGTATAGTTTATTTTAAAAAGACACTTTAAAAATAGGGGGAGACAGGAAAACTATTTTTGAATTACGAATTACGAATTACTATTGAGCAATTTGATAATTTGACAATTCAATATCAATTCAATTTTCTTGTGGCTTAAATTTAGGGTTTAATATTGTTTTATTTGCATTCATAGATTTTTGAAGTTCTTGGAGTCTTTTTTTAAGAGACGATACTTTTTCCGGTTGTTCTGAAGATAAATCGTTCGTTTCTGAAATATCATCGGCTATATTATACAATTCTGATTTGCCAGATTCGTAAAACTCAATTAATTTCCAATCTCCTTGTAGAATGGCGGCTCCCGGTTTCCACGCACTACCGTGATAATGAGGGTAATGCCAATACAGCTCTTTCCTGCTTATATGCTCACCTTTTAATAAAGGAGTTAAATCAATGCCATCTATCTGTTGATTTTCGGCAGGTTTTATTCCAGCCTGAGAGAGTATAGTAGGATAAAAATCATGTCCTATTACGGGCTCTGAAATAACTTTTCCGTTATCTTTATAATTGTTAGGTTTAATCAGTAATGGAACACGGATTCCTCCTTCGTACAACCAGCCTTTACCGGCTCGTAAAGGTTCAATGGACGTCGGTGCCGCACTCTTCCGTTCTTTTCTCACTGTTGAAAGACCGCCATTATCAGAAGTGAAAATAATAGTCGTATTTTCATAGAGTCCTTCGTTTTTAAGTTTTGCTATCAAGCGTCCGATATTTTCGTCTAACGCATATATCATAGAAGCATATGCCGGATTTAGTTGGTTTAATGTAGTCAATCCTTCACCTTCAAGTCTTTGAAATATTTCTTTGTTTTCAAGCTTCTGAAGTTTTTGCTTAAACTTAGCGATATGGCGTTTACTAGCTTGGATAGGCGTATGAACAGAGTAATAGGACATAAATAGAAAGAAAGGCTTGTCGGTAACTGTATTCAAAAAATTTATAGACTCATCTGTAAGTCTATCTGTTAAGTATTCACCGTCTGGTCCGTCCGTCAAATTTGGGTTTTTGTAAGGTGAGTAGTACCCTCCTTGCGGTTGCCCCTTTTTATTTCCACCAATATTTGTTTCAAATCCTTGATTTTCTGGAAAAAATCCATTACTTCCTAAGTGCCACTTTCCTGCAAAAAAAGTTTTGTATCCACTATTTCTTAAAACTTCTGCAACTGTAACTTCTTCCAAAGGTAGTTCGTTCATATCTTTAGGTCCGAGTAATTTTTTATCCTTGGGGTCAAGTCCCGGTATCCAGTCTGTTATATTTATTCTGGCAGGATGTTTACCTGTCATTATAGAGGCTCTGGAAGGTGAACACACTGACCCAGAAGAATATGCGTTAGTAAATTGAATGCTGTTGCTACTTAGTAAGTCAATATTAGGCGTTTCATGAAAGGTGCTTCCTGTATAGCCCAAATCTGTCCGTCCTAAATCATCTACGAGTATGAACACAAAATTTTGTTTCTTGTTTTTTGTCTCTTTGCAAGATACAAAGGCTAAAAATACACATAAATAAAGGGTTTTTCTTATAAAGTCCATTTTCTTAAATTTTTAATAATGTTCAAATGTACACGTTTTTATATATTATCTACGAAATAAATACTAAATTCTTTAATCTGAGGTGTTCCCCGAGATTCTAAGATTCGTATCCTTATTTTAGAAAAATATACAGGTTCAATTTTTTGAATTCTTTTGTGTCCGACAGATTCTCCCCTTGCAACTTCCTGCCATTTTCCTTCTTTAAAAATTTCAATCACAAACTTTCTTATCCTTTCTCCTTTAGAAATTTCTTCCTTGATGATAATATGATTGATTTTATTTCTCTTTTTCAAATCCAAAGATAACTCTTCCTTATTTCCATTAGTGGTCATAATAGGTTTCGAAAATCTCCTTAGAATTTCAGCTCCAAACTCTTCTAATCTTTTTATATCTGTTTCAGGCATTAACCCTTGTGGATTTGGTGTAAGTCCTAATATCAGAGTAGAATTCCGCCCTGTTGATTTATAATACATATCCATCAAATTTTCTAATGGCTGTACTCCGACTTCATCTTCCGGTTCCCAAAACCATTCGTGCCGATTATTATACCCTCTTAACGGCGCATCTGACATGGCGGGCATCCAATATTCGCCATCTTTGTCTCCGTGTTTTAGCAGCTTTTTATCATTTGCAAAAATTACCTCTTCGTTGGTGGAATGAGAGTATGGGTAAGGATATGTTGACCAACAAGGGTATGGAACAGTTCCTGATTCAGAACCGCCCCAGCGAAAATCTGCCCGTTGTGCATTGTGATAAAACAGGCATTTAGGTTGATATTTTTTGACAATGGGCAATATGTCAGGTCCATTCTTTGTCGGGTCACTTGCTCCTCCGTCAAACCAAATCATGAAAATATCTCCATAACGGGTGCAAAGCTCTTTTACCATATCTTCACACATTTTCTTGTAAGCAATTTGTCTATTTTTTACAAATTTGCTTTCTCCTTCAATCATAAAATCGTGTACTCCTAAAAAAGAATTCCATCGAATCCCCACATAAATACAAGGTAATATTCCGTACTTTTTGCAAGAGTTGACAAAGTCTCGTACAACATCTCCCTTTCCTTTCTGAAATTTCAATGCTTTCATACAATAGGGGTTTACGTCACTTTGGTATAGTGCAAATCCTGTTTCGTGAGTAGCAGTTAAAACAGCAAATTTTGCACCTGCCGATTTTGCTGTTTTTATCCATTGGTCGGTGTCTAATTGTTCGGGGTTGAAAATATTAATATCTGAGATGGGTGTTATTCTGTTCTTTCGTTGACTGTAATTCTCTCCGTCAAAAACATGCAAATCATAGTGAAAAACTACACCTAATTCCGCTTCCTGAAACATTAATTGTTCTTTACTCGGAATAGGAATATCTAAGCCTTGCTGCGCATTTAAAGAAATGAAATTTAAATGCAAAAGTGCAATCAAAATAAATTGTTTAATATTCATCTTTTTAATTTTAGTAAATATATTTTTTACTGTTTTACTTCTATTAAAACTATTTTGCTATTGTTTAAAGCAACCAATATCTTAGATTCAATTAGTAAATGCAACTTTTAGGAGTATTTTTATAAGATTAATATTCGTTTATAAGCCTTCGCTCTTTTGCTCCTTATTAAGGCTTATATTTGTACTCTACTAAAAGTCAATAAATATGAAGCACCTAACTAAAGAACAAAGGTATCAAATAAAAGCATACCTAAATTGTGGTAAATCAAAGATTTTTATAGCAGAATCTTTGAAAGTAAACAAAACTACCATTTATCGGGAGTTAAAACGTAATTCAAATAAACGAGGCAGGTATAATCCTGATTTTGCACAGGAACTCTCTACAGAAAGAAAAGAACGCTTTGCTAGTAATAGAAAATTTACTCCATCAGTAGAGAAGTATATAAAAAAGCAAATAGAACAAGAGCAATGGTCTCCAGAACAGATAGCTGGTTATTGTAAATCAGAGGGAATAGATATGGTTTCGCATGAACGCATCTATCAATATCTTAGATTAGATAAAGCTAAAGGGGGTACTTTATATAAACATCTAAGACATCAGTTAAAGCACAGAAAACGTCCAGTTTCAGGTAAACAAAACATAATTAAAGATAGAGTTTCCATAGAGCTTAGAAGCGATATAATTAACAACAAAGAACGCTTTGGCGATTGGGAAATAGATTTAATTATAGGAAAAGATGGAAAAGGAGCAATTGTTACAATAGTTGAAAGAACTACCGCTTTTTTCTTAATGAAAAAGCTGCCTTTTGGTAAAAAAGCTGAAGAATTAGCTGATACTGTTATTGATATGCTAATGCCTTATAAGAAATTTGTTCATTCAATTACTTCTGATAATGGAACTGAATTTGCCGAACATATAAAAATGTCTAAAAAATTATTAACAGAGTTCTTTTTCGCACATCCTTATTCTTCGTGGGAAAGAGGGTTAAGCGAATATACTAACAAATTAGTTAGGCAATATATACCAAAAAAATCAATATTCAGTCTATATAGCGAGAAGGAAATCAAAAACATACAACATAAAATTAACCGAAGACCAAGAAAAAATCTAAATTATGATAATCCTAAAAATATATTTTATAAATTTGTAAATAAAAAAGTTGCATTTGGGGGTTGAATCTACCGTTTCTACTTCTGATTCATAGAGGTTGCCTTTAGATTAAACTTTTAGTATAACCTTTATTTTTTTACAGAATCTATGTAGTATAGCAAGTAAGGAATATTATAGGCATGTGTCCAGCCAAATACTCTTAGCCCGTGGTTAATTGCCCATATTTTATGATTATTTTCATCTGAAGGTAAATTAGAAATTTTTAATAAGGCTTCACTATATTCTTTCTGGTTGGTAAATTTTTTATTTAGTTTACCAACTCTTAAAACTTTAGCCCTTCTAAAGGCTTCATACAGATAAATATTATTTCCTGTAAATTCATACCCTAAAATTAATGGATAAATAGTTGCTAAATAGGATTCCATTTCATGATTATATGGGGGTATATCTTTTACCCAACGAGCGTGGTCAACTATTGCTTTTTTTACCTTTTTATCTTTTGTGAGTTGCCAGTAGGTGTATAAACCTTGAGCAAGGTAATTTTGGCTATATCCATAGCGATCGAGTAAAAGATTTCCTCCTTGTTCTTTTTGCAAATCAAGTAGTATCTTTATCCTTTCGTCAAGCTCTATTTTATATTTATTCATTTTGGTAGCATCGTAAATTTCCACTAAATTTAAAATAGACAAATACAGTCTTCTTCCTCTTAAATCATGGTCTTCCCAAATTCGATTTAGATAGGTGTCTCCAGTCATTTTTGCCACCTCGAGGGCCCTCTGATCTCCCGTTATATAATATGAAGCAATCCAACCTTTAACCCAAACGTGAGCACTCAAAAGAGCATACCAATGTTCTTCTGCATGCCTTCTTCCAATGCCAAGATATGGGGTTGATTTTTGTTCTTCCTTATAATTCCAAAAGTCCATAGCATCATTTGTATCACCGATATATACTCTTTTATTTGGCCAATGTACATTATCTACATCCATCGTGTGCTTACTCATATTTTGAGCTGTATAATAATATTTAGCATTCCCTGTTCTCATAAAATTCATCCAAAACATAAAATCTATAGTAGGTTCATTATTAGTCCACATATACCATTTTTCCTTGAAATAATAAGTTTTTCCATCGCCATAATCAAACATGCCATACCACGATTCCCAATTTTGATTGTAAATCCACCAATCATATTTGTATTGCAAAGCATTTTCATATTCAGGATTTTTTTGAGAAAATGCAGCTATATTGCCATAGACTTTGGATTGTGCGTACCACTCAGACGAGGCGTGTGCAACAGGTGGTTTTAATGAATAATCCATTATATTATCTATTGTATTGGCAGTGGTTTTATTATGAAAATAATAAATAAATTCTGTAGTTTTGGTAATTCCTTGTGCAAAATTACCTAACATATTACCATCTTGTTTTGTATGCTTTCTCTCAAAACTCATTGGGCTTATATCAGCAGGCCATATATATCCCGTAAAAGTTTCTGTTTTTGGGTCAATTTGCAGCTCTTTAGGATATTCTTGAAAAAAATTCTTTATTCCAACAGCAATTCCCTTTGAATAATCTGAAAGATCAATCCAACCTTTAGCTTTTTCAACTTTTTCAATTGTATGATTATCATTATAGATTTTCGCTACAAAACCTCTAACTCTTTTTGTTGGAGATGAAAATTGCGTTGGAGTATTTTGCTTAGGCCCTGTTTGAAGCAAAGTTGTCTTTTTAGAAGAAGAGGCTTTAGATTTTACCATACGTTCCTTCAGGTTTTCATCTGATGATTCGTCATTATAGATTGGAGTCAAAACTTTTTGCTCCTCATCCAAATGATAAACCAACGTTAATCCACACCCTGATATTTGATCGTTAGGTTGCGTCCAGCCTAGGTCATTTGCTGTTTTTTTAGAGATTATTTTTTTATTTTGTGTGGCAATATTATAATACTCACCTTCCTCAACTTTGTGTTTATCAGGAACTCCAGTGTATGTTAAAGTATGTAGAACTTTTATATACGATTTTCTTGCGTATGCATGAATTCTAATCTCGAAAGGAGATGGGTTGTTGTCTTTTTGGTTGTAAAAATAAGTTCCTTCTATTCTAAAAATAGTATGCAAAGGACCTGACCCCTTTTCTCTAAAAACCTGATGAATTGTTGCCTTTGACATATCAATTCCAGAATCATCTAAAATATCCAAAAAAGTTCCTCTTTTGTTGTTTGGAGATGATGCTATAAGTTCATTATCAGTAATGTTACCATCTTTATTAATATCTAAATAAACTTCATCTAAAAAACCATTTCCTTTTTTATTAAGGTTAAAAGATAGGGTGCCTGTATTTACACTAATACCACCTCTTGAGCGCATATTGTTTGTTGAAATTATTCGCTGTTTTGCCTGTATTGGTGTGATATTTTTGCCATATTCTAGTATATAATTTGATGATTTTTCCGAAAAGAAAAACACCCATATCCATTTTAGGCTTTCATCCGCAGGTTCCCACGTTGTTACTTCTGTTGTTTGACATACCATTTCTTTGCCGTCACTGTTTAGTAGCCGTATGTTATCAATAGAAAACAATTCTCCTTTTGGAAAAGGTATTCCAATTGTAATTGGTGCACCAATGATATTATTTTCTATTGTAATGGGAATTTGTTTTGGAAGACTGGCTTGAATTACTGAAAATTGAAATAATAGCAGCACAAAAAAAGTTTTTATTTTCATATTTAATTTAAAGAATTTATCTATAATGTTCAAATTGGTATAAGCAAAGAGATGCAGCTCCTAAAATAGAAAGTCCTGATTGCGTTGACACCTTAATTTTTAAATTTTTAATTTGTTCCTGATAGGCAAATGATTTTAATGACATCTCTAAAGATTTCTTAAATAAGGGAAAGGATTTACTTATGGAACCACCTAAAATAATAGCTTCTGGAGCGAACATATATAGTATATATTTTATTGCTTCTCCGAGGTGTTTTCCAAATTCATTAAATATATTTATTGCATCTTGATTTCCATTTTTAGCGAGATTACTTAATTCTTTTGCACTACTTTTGTAAGTATTAGAAAAGAAAAAACTACTAGCATAATTTTCAATGATACTGTCTTTGTAGGGCAACATACCTACTTCGCCTGCTCCACAAAATACACCATTATATAATTTGTCATTAATAATAACTCCCATTCCAACACCAGTACCTATTGAAAGGCCTATAAAATTTTTATACTTTTTACATTTGCCAAATATTTTTTCACCTAAGGCAAAACAATTTGCATCATTATTAATATAAACAGGTAAATTGTATCGTTCTTCCAACATATCTTTCAACGCAACTTCTTTCCAAGCAGGAATGTTTTGCACATCATAAACCACTCCAGTTAATGGGTCAACTACAGCAGGAACACCGACACCAATAGCTTTTACATTTGAATTAATAACACTATCAATGGAGTTGAAAAGAGAAAAAAGTAGCTCTTCTTTGGAAATATTTTTATCTACACCTTTACAAATCTCTTTTACAATTTTACAATTTTCTACCCGACCAATATTTAAGGTAGTACCTCCAATATCAACACCTAATAATATAGTATTCTTCATAATTATTTCAATGATTCTTTAAGGTTGATTGTCTTATTATGTATTAATGGAGATGCCCAAAATCCAATACTCAATATAAAAAGTAATGGGATTATCAGGAAAAACAAACCTGTTTTAAGAGATGTTAATTCTCCTAACCATCCAACTATAAAAGGAATTATAGCCCCACCAGCAATACCTGTACATAAAATTCCAGATAAAGAACCATGATGACTTGTTACTGAATTTAGAGCCAAAGAAAATATAATTGACCACATTATAGAAATGAAAAATCCAACAAGAGGAAATGAAATTAGGGCAATTTTTGAGCTACCCATCAATGCAAATAATAAACAAATAATTGTTATTACTGTAGTTGCTATTAGAAGTTTTCTGCTATCTATTATTTTCAGCAAAAATAAACCCAATATACATCCGATAGTTAACATTGCCCAAAAATAGGCGACTGTATTTGCTCCAACTGTTTGTGAGTCTAAGCTATGATATTGCAATAAAAATTGTGAAATCCAATTTCCTATACCTTGTTCTACACCCACATAACAAAAGATAGATATAAAATAAAGAATAGTCCATTTATTTTTTAACAGACTCATATAAGAACTTGAATGACCAATTCGTTCATCTTCATTCTTTTCAAAATCAGGGTATTTTATTGTTATTACAATTACAAATAATACTAAGGATATTATAGAGAAAACAGCATAAAGTGATACCCAAGGAAGGTTTTCAGGAACTAAACTTGTCAGAAAACTTGTAATACTATTTTTTGCATCAGTATTGCTGTTTACTAAACTTTGATATAAAAAGGGGCTTGTAAATGATGCTAAACCAAAGATTAATTGTGCCAATACTGAGTTGAAAGCAAAATTCTCTTTCCCTCCAGCAACACGTAACATAGGGTTGATAACGACTTGTAATACAGCCATACAGCAACCTAAACTGAATAATGTAATACTAAATACCACATAACTGGGGAGAATTATAAATAATAGCGACGCAATTACCATCACTAAAAATGAAATTGACAATAATTTTTTGTCACTATATTTTTCAGATAAAAAACCTGCTGGAATAGACATTATTCCATAAGCAATAAAAAATGTAAATGGCAATAATCCTGTTAGAGTTAAACTCAAATTAAAACTTGCTTTAACATCTACAATTATTGAATTAAGGATGTTAGTAATAAAAGATATTACAAAGAAAATCAATCCTATCAAGGCGATAATGTGATAATAAATTTTGTAATTAGAATTTATTTTTTTCATATTAATTTAAGAGATTTAATATAAGTAACTAGTTTTTACCCAACATCGGAAAAAGCACTCTAATTTCTTCGTCTGTTGGCTGTTTTCCATATTCACATATTTCAAAGGCTTCAGCATATTTGACAGTTTTACCTACTTTGGCACCATACCACTTAATGAGTGATTTTCTGGTATCAGATGATATTGTACCTATCCACCTTTTTTTAAGAAAATATAATTTTTTTGATTTTTCCTCTGGAACATTTGATGATTTCCCCTCTGTCCAAGGTAACCATTCATAAAATTGAGAACTATGTGCATCTAAAGCCTCCATTTTTTTATCTAATACACTTGTTATATCAACAGCAATATCTGGCTGAAATGGATATGGCTTTTGAAAACGATCCTGTAAGTACAGAAACACGGGATTAATTTTTAAAGGAGGTGTATCTGACACCACATTAGGAACAATAACCAAATAGGCAGCATCTTGTACTAACATACCTGTATATCTATGATCCGGATGGTAATCAACAGGTCTGTGAGTAATTACAACATCGGCGTTCCAACTTCTGATTTCTCTAATCAATTGGTGTCTTACATTTAAAGTAGGTAAAAGCTCTGCGTCGTGATTTTCCAATACAATATATTTAGTAATACCCAATATTTTTGCAGCTTTATTGGCTTCATATCTTCTAATTTTTGCAAGAATACCGCCTCCTTTTTCAAAATGACCTGCATCTCCGTTAGTAACAGAAACAAACTTAACACGATGTCCCATCTCAGCAAATAATACAGCTGTACCACCAATTTTTACATCACAGTCATCAGGGTGAGCTCCGATGACAATTATATTTAATTTCAAATTCGTTTTATTTTGAGCTACTGTATTTTCAATACTAAAACATTGTAGTATTAAAAATAACAGGTATAATATTGTTTTATTTTTCATGCGTTTCTATTTATTGTTTTGTGACCAATTAGTATTGATATCCAATTCTCTTTGAGGTATAAGAAATAATTCTCTTACAGATGATTCTGATATAAGAGATTCAGCGTTACTAACAGTTTGTTTAGCTACTCCAAACCTTTTTAAATCTGCCCATCTATGATTTTCAAAGGCAAATTCTACTTGTCTTTCGTGTAATAATTTTTCTTCAAATGTCCCACTGGTTGTCCCGTCAATAGGAGGTAAGCCAGCCCTTAGGCGAATTTGATTAATATAGCCATAACTTTCTGATGATTCTCCGAGAGCTTCCGCTAGCATTAATAAAATATCGGCAAACCTAAAGACTACAAAATTAATTCCTGAATCATTTTCTGCAGGAGGGTTTCCTTTATACTTTGTAACATAATTTGTCTTTATAGTATAGCCAGATTCATCTACCCACGAAGTTCCCATTGAGGTTGTAAACCTCTTATCATTTGTTTCATAAGAATTTTTCATTGCTAATGTAGGTCGGTTTCGACCAAATCCCTGACCATTCTGTAAGAAAGAACTAGGAGAGAAATCATTTGTAAAAGAGCTACCTTGCCCAATACCACCGCTTAAATATTGTACTTCAAATATAGATTCGGCATTGTTCTCATTTGCTTCTCCCCATAAATCTGAATAGTTGGGCAATAAGCTATAATTATAAGTCATAACACGTCTTAGAACAGTTTCTGCTGTATTTTTATCTCCAAGAGTAAGGTAAATTTTTGCCAATAAAGTTGCGGCACTACCTTTTGTGGCTCTTCCAGAATCAGAACTAGAATAGGATTCACTTAGGTTATTTTCTGCTTGTTTTAAGTCAATAATTAATTGACTATAAATCGTATTGGCATCTACCTGAATTAGCTCTTGTCCTGGGATAAAATGAGTAACTTGTAGTGGGATATTTCCGAAAGCAACTGCTAAGTGGTAGTACATCAAAGATCTTAGAAATAATGCTTCGCCAATAATTCTACTTTTAAGAGAGGAGTCCATTTTAATTGGATTTATTCTACTAAGGATAACATTACTATTAGCTATTATCTTATAGGATTCCTTCCATGCAGCATCTATTTGCTCATTTAAAGGATTTTCAGTAAAAGTATTTATTTCTGTAAATTGTCTTGCCAAACCAGTTTGGTCAGGACCCTGGTCTGTATTATCTCCACGCATTTCAAACATAGTCCAATATGCACGCCCATAAACACCGTCAGATTGTAATCCTCTATAACTTGAGTTTATTGCGGAAACAAAATCGCTAGCATTATTATAAAAGTTGATTTCATTACGATTAGAAATTGGTGCCAAATCTGTAAAATCACTACTACAAGCAGTAACTAATAGTGTTGTTAATACGTATATGATTATTTTTTTCATCTTGTTAAACTTTTAAATTAAAAACTCAGGTTTATTCCTATTACGATTGCTTTATTCAATGGATATGCTCCATAATCTTCTCCAGGAGTTAAGCTCCCAGATATGTTACTTACTTCGGGGTTGTAACCCAAATAATCTGTTATTGTAAATAAGTTGCTTGCAGTTAAGTACAACCTTAATTTATCTATGCTCTTTATTGAAAACACATTTTCGGAAAAGGTATATCCTAAGGTCACGTTTCTAAGTCGAATGTAAGAGCCGTCCTCCACTTGAAAGGAAGAAGGTCTATTGTTATTTCCATGTCTTCCTGTCTCTCTATCTGCTCTTGGAACATTCCCGTTACCAGGGGCTTGAGCAGATTTCCATCTTTCATTGAATATGGAGTATGAATTGAAATTTGCTTCTCCATTTTTTAAATGCCTTGAAGTAAGATTTAAAATTTCATTCCCCTCCACACCTTGAATTGTAAAGTTAAAATCAATGCCTTTAAATCCAAAAGTATTCGTAATTCCCCAAGTAAAGTCAGGAAAATAACTACCTGTTACAGTTCTGTCGTCGGGAGTTATCTCTCCATCTCTATTGATATCTTTAAATTTAAAATCTCCCGGAGAAGCACTTGGAGCCTGTGTGTCTTTTGGTGAATTTAAAATATCTTGTTCATCTTGATAAATACCATTAACGACATATCCATAATAACTCCCTATAGGATCTCCTACACGTGTAATATGCCTTATGCCAGCACCACCTTTTGAAAATATAGATTCATCTTTTGCATTTAATGATAATACCTCATTCTTATTTGTAGAAAAATTAATTTCGGTATTCCAAGTAAACTTATTCACAAAATTGCGAGATTTTAAAGCTAATTCAAATCCTCTATTTCTAACTTCTCCTAAGTTTTGCAAAACGGTATTAAATCCAGATACAGAAGAGATACTAACATTTAATAGTAAATCAGAAGTTGTAGTTGTGTAATAATCAGCTAAAAGGAATAAACGATTATTAAACATCCCTAGTTCAAGACCAATATCAATTTGAGCCGATTTTTCCCATGTAAGTTTTGGGTTTGGAACTGTTGATTGAATAATTCCATTCACTTCTTGCCCTTCAAAATTATAATTATAAGGTCTTAATAAACCAATGGAACCATAATTAGGAATTTCAAAGTTGCCCGTTTGACCCCAGCTTAAGCGAAGTTTTAATTCAGAAATTGCTTCTACGTAACTCATAAAATCTTCTTCATGCAATCTCCATCCCAAAGAAAAAGAGGGGAAATACCCTGTTTGATTGTCTTTACCAAAACGAGATGATCTATCAGAACGTATAGTTCCTGTAAACAAATATTTATCTTTATAGCTATATGTACTTCTTAAAAAAGCAGAAACTAATGACCATTCTTCTTTAACTGAAGTACCAGCAACTACTTGACCACCACTTATTGTATGAACTTGATCATCTAAGAAATTATCTGCCGCTACTTGCGAAATATTAATTTTATCTTTCTGTGAAGAATATCCAATAATTGCGTTGATATAGTGGTCTCCAATTTCTTTTTCGTAATTCAGAGTGTTTTCCCATAAAAAATTTGTCTCTGTTGAAGCAGATGCTTGGGCAAATGACTCTCCTTTGGTGGCGTTTCTGTAAAGCAATGAATTTGCCCTATAAAAATCACGATTAAAAATATTAACATACGACCCAACAAAAGTTTTAAAAGTTAATTCGGGAATTATATTATAAGATAATCCTAAAGATGCCTGATTTTGAAATTGAAACAACTGATCATCAATTGCTGCCAAAATTGCCAATGGATTACTTGCAGTTGTTGTACCTCCTCCAAGGTGAGATTGATTGTTTGTTTGATTAAATGTTCCATCTGCATTATATGGTTTTACTATTGGTGAGTGTACCAATGCAGCATACACAATTCCTGGTGGTCTTGCAAAATAAGGAGCGTTTACAGGCTTTTTTTGGTTATTAGTCAGGGTTGGCGTCAATCTTAAATCTAAACTCAATTTGTCTGTTAGTTGGGAGTAAACTGTGGTCAATAGAGTAAATCTTTCAAACCCTGTTTTGTCAATAATTCCTTCTTGATTAAAATAGCTTCCAGAAATATAGAAACTTGTTCTATTTTTTAATGGAGAAGCGTATGATAAATTATAGCTCTCTAAAATACCAGTTTTAAATATTAAGTCTTGCCAATCTGTATCAGTTCCATCCCAATTCAAATACGATTCTGGTAATTCATAATTTGTATTACCCCTATCTCCATCACTGATAGGGTCATTTATAGAGGCTTCAGGAACTGATGACAGATAATTGTTATTACGCGAATCACGTGTGTATTCTATTAACTCTTTGGCATTCATTAAGTCAATCTTATTAGCTACATTTTGCATGCCGTAAAAAGTGTTGAACGAAAATACTCCGTTCTCATTATGTGTACCTTTTTTAGTTGTTATAATAATCACGCCATTTCCTCCTCTTGAACCATAAATTGCTGTAGCTGATGCGTCCTTTAATACCTCAACTGAAGAGATGTCATTCGGATTAATAGTTGCTAAAGCATTAACTGAAGGTTGTTGAAATCTCCCAACTCTTCTATACAATTCCCCTTGTGTATCTATAGTTGTTGAACTTTTAGAAATAGGAATACCATCTACAACAAATAGAGGGTTGTTCCCAGCTGAAATAGAGCCTGTTCCACGAATTCTTATCGATGGACTGGATCCTGGTTCGCCAGATGTTTCCTGAATCTGTACTCCCGCAACTTGTCCAACAAGAGCATTTTCTAGACTAACCACGGGAATAGCTGTAATTTTTTCTACTGAAACAGATGAAACAGCTCCTGTTACTCTTTTTTTAGCCAGTTTTCCATACCCAATTACTACAACCTCATCTAATTCACCTGCATCTTCTTCCATAACGATTGTTATTTGTGAATCTGTCCCGACGGGTACTCTAACCGTTTTCATTCCTATATAAGAAAACTCTAAGATATCTCCGTCATTAACGTTTATTTGGAATTTACCATCAAAATCGGTTTCTGTACCCGTTACAGTACCAACGATAATAATGTTTACATTCGGCAAAGGAGTCCCTCCGCTATCTGTTACAGTTCCTTTTATTTCTCTTTGGTCAATTGGTTTTTTAGTTTTTTTGATTACAGAAGCTTCTTTAATTTTTAGAGGATTAGGTCTTAATACAATTTGTTTATCCAATAATTTAAAAGAAATATTTGTTTGAAGAAATACTCTTTTTAACACCTCATAAACAGGTGTCTTTTTTGCATTGACAGATACAATTCTGTCTAAGTCAATTTTTTTTGTATCGATAAAAAACTTAAAATCTGTTAGCAACTGTATTTTATCGAGAACATCTCCTACTCTAACATTTTTAAGAGACAATGATATTTTCGTGTTTTGAGAAAATGAATTAGCCTGAATTTGGAACAATGTTACAAACAATAAGAGCGTAGCTAATTTCATTTTTAAGCTAATTTTTAGGTCATTAGGGAATAACGTCCTACCTTTGTATAGATTTTTCATATTTAGTGTGAATTATTATGTGATTAAAATTATTTTTTTCACTTTTTACAATCGGAAAATGTGTGGAGCATTTTCCGATTTTTTTTAAAGTACCTGTTAGTTTATCTCAATAATTAGCTGATTTTATAGGTTTAGTTAATTTGTATTTGATTATTTACGATTGTATATTCTATCGGATAACTTTCATTTAAAGTTTGTAATACTTCCTCAATATTTTCAATATCAAAAACGGCATTGTATGTGTTTTCGTCTAAAATCTTGTCATTGTTTTTAATCGTCACATTATAATGTCTTTCCAATTTTTTTCGAATGATTTTAAAAGGCATATTCTTAAAAATAAGTTTACCGCCAATCCACCCTGTGTAGATTTCTGTATCAACTTTTTCTACGGAGGTATTTTTTCTAATTTTGTTCCAAGTTCCTTTTTCATTTGGTTTTAGAAAAGTTGCATTTTCTAAATTAGCATCCTCGTCTTTTTCATATAAACCCACAGCACCCTCAACCAAAACAACACTGATTCCTGCATCTTCAACATAGGAAGAAACATTAAATTGGGTTCCTAACACCTTTATATTTAAGCTGTCTGCGTTTATCACAAAAGGGTTATCTACATTTTTAGCAACGTTAAAAAAGGCTTCTCCTTTTAAAAAAACTCGTCTGTTTTCTCCTTTTATAAATTGTACCGGATATTTTAGAGTAGTGCCTGCATTCAAATATACTTGAGTTCCGTCTGATAAAATAAGTTGAAATGTTTTTCCATAAGGGACTATCAACTCGTTATAAGTTAATACGTTATCGTTTTTATGTGTGTTTGATTTGGCATTGTTGCTATAATCTAATTTAGAACCTTCTTGCTGTCCTATAATTTTTCCATGTTTGTTTAGAATTTTTTTATTCCCAGAATCGGGTATTGTTTCTGTTTTTCCGTTGTTTAACTGCAAGGTAATATTATATTCTTCTATAATTAACTTTTCAGGAAGTTTGGATTCTTTCTGAAAAAAAACAGCAATTCCTACAATACCAATAAATACGGCAGCATACTTAAAAAAAGACTTTAAGTACTTGTGTTTTTCTAGTAGAGTCGGTGGAGTATCTTCGATAAAGGTATTAAATTTATCCATTGCATTTTTGATATTAAATGTTTTAAACTTAGAATCTAACAGGTACTCCAACTCAACAGAGTTCTTAAAATATATTTTGTTCTCATCTTCTAAAATCCAATGTTTTAGAACTGATAATTCTTCAGTGGTTGCATTGCCCTGAATAAATTTATGAATTATCAGATTTATATCATTTTTCATATACCGCTTAATTGTTTAATGATTTAATGTGTAATTGTTAAATCGTCAAATTATCAAATTGTTTAACTGTAATCTCTACTGTATATTGACAGACGAAAAATAGATAGCCACTAAAAAATATTTTTAAAAGTCCAAAAAATATACTTGCTTTGCAAGATGGATTTTAGATTCAAAGAAGAAAAAACACTGATTGATGAGCTAAAAAAAGGCAATAAACAGGCTTATAATTACTTGTTTAAATACTATTATAAGCCTTTATGTATTTACTGTAAGTCTCTCACAAAAGACTATAGTCAAGCAGAAGATATAGTGCAAAATGTAATTGTAAAGATTTGGGAGAATCGAAAAAAATTAAAAATCCGTACTTCTGTAAAAAATTATTTATACACATCTGTATATCATAATTTCGTTAATGAGTACGCCAAAAACAAAAGGGAAGAAAGTGTTTTAGAGCAGGTACGAATACGTGTTTTAAATACATTTATCGAGAAAGATGATGCCGTCATAAAAGAAAAACTTAATTTAATTGATAAGGCTATTGATGATTTGCCTGAAAAAAATAAAAAAGTTTTTATCTTGAATAAAAAAGAAGGATATAGCTATGAGGAAATAGCTGAAATCTTAAATATATCAAAAAATACTGTTGAAAATCATATAAGTAATGCTTTATCGAGAATTAGAAAGCAACTCGTAACAGACGCAAATATTAAAACCCATTCAAAGGAATGTAAATAATTGAGAATTACACAATTTGATAATTTGACAATTCAGCAACCAACAGCCATTCGTAAATCAAAAATCAACAATTACTGACACACTTTTCTTTAAAACTTTGAGAGAGTCGTTATTTTTAATAACCACTATTTTTTTTGAGCCTTTTATAGTTATGTGCTTTATATGTCTAACTTCTCCTCGAAGCATCAGGCCGCTTTTTGCATTTGGCAACTCATTAAAACCTCCATTTCCGTTTCCTAAAAGAATTACTCCGTAGGAAGCATCATTTCTTGGGGTTTCTACTTCTGAGTTATATAAATTGCCAGCCATTATGATGTCCATATTACTATCCTGATTAAAGTCCTCTATTAGAATATCATTTACTGAAGATAATTGACTAGCATCAGGTAGTGCTTGTTTTTTAAAATGTCCTTCTTCGTTTATAAACATAGAAGTAGAGAAAGTATAAGCCTTAAGGTGGACTGACTTTTCCAACTGGTTTTTATCAAAAACATCTCTCAATTTTGCTTTGGCAAAGGCATCATAAGTAGGGAATTTTTTCTTTATAAAAGGCATCTGATTGGAGGAACATTCTCTGCCCCTTAAAGGCATAAGAATATTTTTGTCGTAATAACTCAAAACAATATCGTAAGTGCCTGTTTTGTCAAAATCAGAAGCGAAAACTTCAAATGGCTTTTCTTGAGACGCCTTGTATTTATAGTTTAGTCCTAAGTTTCCTGCAATTATGTCTAAGTCTCCATCTTTATCAAAATCGGCAGCAGACAGGCAATACCACCAGCCATTTGTGTTTTTAAAACCATATTCAACCGTTTTATCTTTAAAATCTCCATTTTTAGTATTTTCAAAAACCATAATTGGCATCCATTCTCCGGTTACGACAATATCTAAATATTTATCTTTGTTAATATCAATCCATATAGCATCGGTAACCATTCCAAGTGTGTCAAACTGTATAGAAATTGGAGAGTCCAGAATATCAAAGTGTATTTTTGAGCCTACACTTTTATTCACTAATATATAGCTTTTAGCAGGATTTGGGTATCTTCCCGGAATTTGTCTTCCTCCAATAAACAAATCTAAATCTCCGTCTTTGTCATAATCAGCGGCTTTTACACAAGAACCACTAACAGCTATGTTTGGTAGTGCCGTACTCGAGTTACTAAAGTTTCCCTTTCCGTCGTTTAGATAAAGTCTGTCTCTTAAAAGAGGGGAATCTTTTGTATGTTCATTTCCTCCACTAACTATGTATAAATCTAGGTCTTTATCTCCATCTATATCGATAAAACTTGAAAATGTATCCTCATAAATAGCATCTTTTTTCATGATAGAAATATTAGATTCTAAAAAACTTCCATCTTTCTGTTGTTGTAAGATTTTTCCTTCTTTACCAAGTGCATTTCCAATATGTATGTCATCTAAACCGTCTCCATTAATATCGCCTATGGCTAAGGCAGGACCTTCTTGTGACATCTTGTGAGGGAGTAAGCCTTCTCTTTCAAAATCATCAAAGTAATTTTCTTGATGTTTTATTTTAAGTCCTTTTATATGTTCTTTGGTAAATAATGTGTTTAAGGGGTTTTTGTTTTCTGTTAATGTCTGCGCATTGTTATAATCTACGGTCAATAGTTGATTAGCATTGACATTTCTTATAATTTGTTTCTTAAGGTCTGGCCAAATTACTTCAATAGTAACTTTTTTTGTATTGCCTAAACCAAAATGAATTTCATTGCTAACAGCAGACATAAACCCTCTGGTGTTGTACAGCTCCTGAGTTTGAATACCATCGGAGGTAATAAGGTTAATTCTTGTGCCAATGCCATATCTGTTTTTTGGAGAACCTTTAAGTTTAACCGATAAATAATATCCTAATCCCAGTTCTATAGCATTATTTTTAAGAATAAAAGCGAAGTCATCTGTATTGTTTACAATTATTTCCAAATCGCCATCATTGTCGAGGTCGGCATAAACGACACCGTTAGAACTTGTAGGTTGTGCATCACCCCATACGGCATTCATTTTTAAAAAACGCAAATTCCCCTGATTTCTAAATAAATAATTCTCTTTCTTTCGTTCCGGCATTTTTTGAAGTACATCGGCAATATATTTCTTGGGTTTAAATGATTTATTAAGATGTATTGAGTCTTGTTTTCTATTGACGTAGTCCAAAAAATCATTGTTCCTAAAATCTCGTTTAATTCCGTTAGAAACAAAAATATCTTTAAAACCATCATTATCCATATCAAAGAATAGTGGTGCCCAACTCCAATCGGTTTTTGCTACTCCTGCAAATTGTGCAATGTCATAAAAATGAGGAATATTTGTTTCTGTTAAGTAACCACTATTTATTTGAAGAGTATTGTACATATATTGATGATGCAATCCCAGATTTACAACTTCCTGAAAACTTTTAGGGTTCATTCCGCTCATACTGGTTTTGATATCGTAGTTACTTGCTCCTCTCATATCTACGGACATAAAATCTAACCAACCGTCATTATTAACATCGCCAATATCATTTCCCATAGAAAAGAATGATGTATGATTGGTTGACGCTATAATCTTATCAGAAAAAGTTCCGTCTTGATTGTTGAGATATAAATGATCACTTCCGTCAAAATCCGTAGAGACATATATATCTGGCCAGCCGTCATTATTCATATCGCCAATTCCTACGCCTAACCCATATTCTAATCTTGTTTGAGAGATTCCTGCTTGTTTGCTCACGTCGGTAAAATAATTATCATCATTTCTCAACAAACGATCATTTGCTAAGCCTCCGTCCATCTTAAGTAAATCTGCTGTCTCTTTATTGGGATATGATAGAGGATGGTGGTTGAGAAGATACATATCCAAATCACCGTCTTTATCGTAGTCAAAAAAGGTAGCCTGAGTAGAGCAGGCAGAAATATCAAGCCCGTATTTTTTGCTTTCTTCTTTAAATGTCGGTATTTTTTGCTTTCCTCTTGCACCTTGATTTATATAGAGCTTGTTTTTTCGTTTTTCATCTGATTTGAATTTTCCAGAATTTGATATGTATATATCCATCCATCCATCATTATTAATGTCAATCACAGCTATTCCTCCAGAAAAGTGCTGATGACGTAATATTCCGGTAAGTCTAGAAACGTCTAAGAATTTTAAATTTCCCTGATTTAAAAAAAGTTTATGCTGTTTTAAAGCTGAAACAAAAAAGATGTCTTTAAGCCCATCATTGTTGAAATCTATAACTGCTAACCCACTTCCATTATAATAGTATTCGTATAAAAGCCCATTAAATTTTATACCTTCAGGGAGTTCATTTTTAAATTTTACACCTGTCTCTGAAAGTGTGAGTTTTGTAAATAAAGAAACTTTCTCTGGATTTAAATTGGAGAGTTTATCATCTTTTTGACAACCGATAACAGTCAATAATAAAAGGATAAAGCAGAAGTAATTTCTCATAGATGTTGGTATTACGAGTTTTTAAGTTTTTAACTTCCAATTACTAATGACTAAGAAATAAAAACCGACAATTGACAAGCAATTAAGACATAATTAAAAAGCAACCCAAACTACCTTTTGAAAGATTATGGGTTGCTTTTATAAAAATATAATTATTCGTAACCCGGATTTTGTATTAAACTCGTATTAGATTTTAACTCATTATCTCGTATGGGTAGAAAATAACTTTCATCTTCCCACTTTCTATTTTCAATCCCTACGTCAATTTGTCTGGGGGTATAAGTGTACTCATAATTAGCAGGGTCATATCTGTATTTGGTTACATTAGCGCCAGGTTTTAAGACTCCCGAAATTTCGATGATTCTTGCAGGTGACCCAACAGTTGTAGGTGCTATCATCCAACGTCTTGCATCATGGTAACGATGTTCTTCAAAGGATAATTCTAAACGCCTTTCTTCACGGTAACGATTCATTAAAGCATCTCCTGTTTCAGTGGTAGCTGGCATACCCGCTCTATATCTGATTTGGTTAAGCCATTGTTTAGCTTCTGCCTCACTCCCTTCTTCTAATAGTGCTTCCACATAATTAAATACAGATTCGGTATATCTAAAAAATGGCCACGGAATGGTTTGAACAGTATTCTGATCTACATGTCCTGGATCTGGGTCTATAAACTTCTTTAAATAATATCCAGTACGTGTACCATTCCAATCTTCAACAGAACTATTACGTGAATCTAATCCAAAATAGGTAATAATACTTCCATCCCTCATAATTTGATACTCACCTGTTTGTATTTGATTTGCTGGATCCTTCTCTGCCACGTCATCAGGTCTTGGTTTCCAATCGGCACCGTCATAAAGGATTGTAGCGTAAAAACGAGCTTCCCTATTTTGATAAGGTGCCGCTTTATGAGTAGCATTATCCCAATCAAACTCACTTCCATCTTCCATAGCATAGGCATCAATTAAATTTTGTAATGGTGTATTACCCGCCCAGTTATGATACCCGTTAGGACCATTATTCCTGCCTACAAATCCAGCCCACCAGTGTCCTCTTTGCGAATCTCCATCATAATTTTCTGTAAATTGCCTATTCCATATAACATCACTCTCTCCTCCATTCTTGGAAAGATAGACATTTGTATAATTTTTTATGGCATCTTCTAAACTCTCGGGACTTGTCAATCCAAATTTATATCCGTTAGCTAAATCCAATACAGCCTTGGAAGCATCTTTGGCTGCCCTCCATCTTCCTTCCTGATTTCCAGAGGTATATCCCAACAACTCTTTATTGGAGTAGCCTGCAATGGTAGATGACTTTCCTGAAGCAATAGCTATATCGTGTAAATCACTAGCAGCATAGGTAAGAATCCTTGATTTGAGTGCCAATATAGTCGTTGCATTTGTTCTTCCTGATTCTAAACTTTTTCCATCTAACAAAGTATAAGCCTCGTCACAATCGCTTACAATAAAATTAATACATTCTTCAAAAGAATTCCTTGGAACATTAAAATCTGAATCTAAACTAAAAGGTTCACTTGTAAGTGGAACTCCTCCATAAAATTTTACTAATTGGTGGTAATAGTACGCTCTTAAAAATAAGGATTCTCCTAACAGGCGATTACTTAAATCCTCATCTTTTAGTAATCCTTCTTTAAGTTTTGAGATTGCAATATTTGCCGATCTTATATAGCTATACATATTGTTCCATTCGTAAGTATGATTAATCCACCCAGTATTATCAGATCTTCTATCTGATTGGTTTGCAGCTCTTATTCCTCTGCCTCCATGTGTAAAGAGGGATTCATCTGTTAAAGAGGATAACATTTGCTCATCTAATCCACCAACTCCCACACCGGAATAGATATGTGTTACGGCAGCTTCAGCGAGACCACTGTCAATCCAAACACTTTCTTCTGATATTTCGCCAAGAGGTTTAGTGTCCAGAAAATCATCATTACAAGCTAAGCATGTAATTAATGTGATTAAGTATAAATATTTTTTTTGTAACATAACTTTAAATTTTATAGTTTATTAAAATGAGAATGAAAATCCAGTATTGATAATTCTGGGATTAGGATAATAATTGCCGTCTGAACTGGTAGATTCAGGGTCAAAGAACGAATTAGTTATGGTAAATATATTTAGACCACTTGCATAAAACCTCAAATTTGTTATCCCAAATTTACTGGATATTTCTTTGGGAAGTGTATATCCTAATTCAATATTTTTTAGTCTTATATAATTGGTGCTTTGTATCCAGTAAGAGTTTCCTGAACTAAAGTATTCCTCTGCTCTCTCAGTAATTCTTGGGTCAACGCTACTTTCATTGTTTACAGTCCATCTGTTTTCATAAATATAAGACGGATAGTTTCCAAAATCGCCCCCAGCAGAAGTTAAAAGTATTTCAGATCCCCCAGCACCTTGTAATAGCATACTCAAGTCAAAATTCTTGTAACTGGCAGTCATATTTATACCATAAGTTAATCTCGGATCGTTGTTTTTGTCAGTTCTGTATCTATCCTTGGGTGTAATGAATCCATCTCCGTCATAATCTACAAGTTTCATATCACCAGGCCTCAACGTACCAGTAAGTTTGGAGTAATCTAATGTCTCTGCATCAATATCAGCTTGGTTTTTAAAAATACCGGCATACCCATATACGAATCTTGTTCCAATAGGTTTTCCTTCCCTTTTTTGATACTGTGGAAATGTTTCTGGATCTGCTTCTGGTTCATCTATATGTACTAATTTATTTTTTGCATATCCTGCTGTAAGAACTGCTCCAAAACTAAAATCGCCTATCTGGTCGTTGTATCCAATTAAAAGGTCAACTCCTTTGTTTACAACCTTTCCAATGTTTTGGTTTGAAGCAGATATTCCAGAAAAATTTGGTATAGAGATAGAAGGTCTTGTTAATATACCCGTCCTTTTATTGGAAAAGTAGTCAAATTCTAGGCGTAGTCTCCTATCTAAAAATCCGGCTTCTATACCAAAATTACTGTTGGTAGCTACTTCCCAAGTTATGGAGGTGTCCGGCACCCTACTTTCATTTATTATAGTAACCGGAGCATTATTGATTATATAGCTACCAAATCCATAAGTAGCTAAGTACTGAAATCTAGGTACATCGTCGTTTCCTAATTGTCCCCAAGAACCTCTAATTTTTAAGAAATTAATAAACGAGTCTTCATTAAAGAACTCCTCTTTAGAAATTACCCAACCAGCAGAAACACCGGGAAAGAATCCAAATCGGGTATCTTTAGGGAAGAGGTAAGAGCCGTCATATCTCCCTAAAAACTCTACTAAATATTTCTCCTGATAGTTGTATAATACACGACCGTAATAATTTAGTCTTGCTTGTTCTGACGCTCCTCCTCCATTATCTTTTTCCTCATCACCTCCGGCAAATAATTGATCTAGAGTTGTTGAGATAAAGAATCTTCTAAAAGCGTTAAAGTTTTCTGAGAATTGAGTTTCTCTATTTACCCCCGCGAGTACTTCCACATTATGGTCTTCAAAAGTACGTTTGTATTTCGCACTGGCTCCTAAAAGTATATTAAGGGTGTTAAACGTTCGCTGATTTAGTCTTGGTTCCGAAGGACCTCTTTTCCCTTTTACTAATTTTCCTGTTATTTTTTTGTCAGACTCGTAGGTGCTACCATCCCAAGTGTATAAAAACCATGGTATATTCCATCTTTTTGCATTACGAAAGTTTTTATCAACAGCCGCCGTTCCTTTAAAAGAAAGACCTTCTATACCCGGTACTTTTATATTTACACTGGCATTAGATTGGAAAAAATCTCTTTTGTCTCTGTCATATCCTGTAGCACTTGTAGTAATAGCTACTGGGTTTTGACCATTCTCAATATCTGGTCCTGGCAATCCATTTGGCCAATATGCAGGTTTTGTAGGCTTGGACCTGAGAAGCATTCTAAAAATTGATTGAGCACTCTGTGTAGGGTAGAACCTAAATTCTTGTCTCCCCAAAATACCTACCGCTATTTTGACATAGTCGTTGATTTCTGTATCTAAATTAAGTCTAAAATCATATTGTTTATATCCTGTTGCTGAATTTTTGTAATAAGCGTCTTGGTCTTGGTATCCAATAGATGCATAATAAGTCGTTTTCTCCGTACCTCCAGTAAGTTGTAAAGTATGTTTTGCTTGTGGTGACCAAGTTTTAAAAGTGTCTCCAAACCAATCGGTATTAGGGTGTCCCCAAGGATCCTCACCATTGCCAAAAAGCTCTAAGTCTTTTTGGCTAAATGGTGGGTTTTTAATAGAACCATCTGGTCTGGTGTATGGTTGTCCTGTGGAGTAAGCCTCTGCAGCGGCTTTCCATTGATTGGTGTCTAACTCGTATACACTTAGTTCATTTAGAAGTTCTGCATATTCTGTAGCATTTGCTAATCTAGGTATACTGACGGGTTGCGACCATCCTTGATTAAAAGAATAGCTAAGTTTTGGCTTTCCTCTTTTACCTCTTTTTGTGGTTACTAAAATAACTCCATTTGCAGCTCTGGCACCATAAATAGCTGCAGAGGCATCTTTTAATACAGATATGTTTTCAATATCTGCTGAATTTATTCTCGATAGCCCTCCTGCTCTATCTGGAATTCCATCAATTACAATTAAAGCTCCCGTATTGTTAAAAGTATTTGTTCCTCTAATTCGGATATTTGAATCGTCCTGTCCCGGTTCTGCACTTGATTGCTTTACAAATAAACCGGCAATTCTTCCTGCTAAAGTATTAGTGAGGTTTAGTACAGGTGATTTTACTAAATCGGACCCTTGTACTGCTGAAACTGCCCCAGTAATTGTTTCTCTTTTTTGAACTCCATATCCAACAACTACTATTTCCTCTAATTCATTATCCGATTGTATTAATTGAACGTCAATTATTTCTCTGTCTCCAACTACGACTTCTTTAGTTTGGTAACCGACAAAAGAAAATTGTAGTATTGCAGCCTCATTCGGCACTTTAATACTATACTTTCCATCAAAATCTGAAGTTACACCAATACTCGTTCCTTTTAATAGAATGTTAACTCCGGGTATAGGGTCATTGTTCTCATCTGTTACAACGCCTTTTACAGCCCTTTCTTGAGAGGTTTTATTTTTTGGGGGGGGGGGGGTAAGGGCTTCGTTATTTATGGCTATATGCCCGTCTATTTTTGCTAAAAACAGTAACCCGTCCGAGTCTATATAATCTATTTCATCAGACAATTCACTCGCACTTTCTGTATTTAAAGCTAACGTTGTGTTTTCTGAATAGGCACTTGCCTGAAGTTTAAATAATGAAACAACCAGTAAAAATATGGTCAGCTTCATTTTTAATCCTGTGTTAGTAAGGTTGTAAAAACAATACAACGGTCTTACTTTCTTTGTAATTACTTTCTTCATATTTTAAATATATTTATTGGTTAATTAAACTTGTTTAACACTTTTTAAGCTATGGAAAGTCTGCTCTCACATAACTAAAATACGACTAATTTTGCTTTATAATATAGCGTCAATTACTTCGTAAGCGTCCGCGAATATAAACTAAATTTTTAATAAACAAATGCTTTGTGTTAAAAAAATTAAATAATTTTTGCCACAACTATCCGTAAATCTTATTTTTAGAACAACGCTTTATAGCGTCAATTACTTCGTAAGCGTCCGCAAATATAAACTAAATTTTTAATAAACAAATGTTTTTTGTTAAAAGATTAAATAATTTCTGCCACAACTATCCAGAAGTTTCATTTTTAAAATACCAAGTAGATTCAGACCCAAGTCTAAGTTTTTTTACTTTCTTTGCAGATACAAGTATTAGAATAATACCTTTGTTACTTATATTTTACTATTTATTATGAAGATTATCATAGCCGGAGCCGGAGACGTTGGGTTTCATTTAGCCAAATTATTATCCTACGAATCACAAGACACTTACATAATTGATACTGACGGAGATAAACTGAATTATATAAACAACTCCTTAGATGTTTTTACCAAAAAAGGTGACGCAACTTCTATCAAACTTTTAAAAGAAATAGGTGTAGATTCTGCCGATTTATTATTGGCAGTAACAGAATCTCAAAACACAAATTTTACTGTTTCCGTTATAGGAAAAGCCTTGGGAGCTAAGAAAACAATTGCTAGAATTGACAACCCAGAGTTTTTAAATAATGATGTTATAAATTTTAAAAATTTTGGAGTAGATTATATGATTTCTCCCCAAGAATTGGCAGCAAACGAAATTAAAATGTTGCTAAATCAGTCTTCTTTTAACGATGCAGTAGAATTTGAGGAAGGACTATTTAATGTGATGGGAACGCTATTAACTTATAAATCACCACTTTTAGATTTGACCGTAGAACAAGCCAAAGAGAGATTCTCAACGATAGATTTTATCACCATTGCCATTAAAAGAGACGGAGTTTCTCAAACCATAATTCCTCGTGGTAACACCGTCTATAAGATTAAAGACCAAGTCTATTTTTCTGTACCCAAAGATAGTATTAATAAGATACACAAAATGATTGGAACAGAGCAACTAAACATCAAAAACATAATGATTCTCGGAGGTAGCGGCATCGGTTTTAAAACTGCTAGGAACTTATGTGAGGAAAATTTTAATATAAAACTTATTGAAAAAAACAAAACAAAGGCATTAAACATTGCAGAGAAACTCTCTAATATTCTGGTAATCAACGCTAATGGCAAAAATTTAGAATTATTAGAAGAAGAGAACATACGCGAGATGGACGCTTTTATCTCCGTTACCGGTGATTCTGGAACTAATATTATGTCCTGCCTTGTCGCAAAATCCAAAGGCGTTAAAAAAACAATAGCCTTAGTAGAAAATATGGATTATATTGACATATCTCAAACCATCGGTATAGACACGTTAATTAATAAAAAACTGTTAGCAGCAAGCAGTATATTTAAGCATATTAGAAAAGGAGAAATACTTGCCCTAGCTAATTTACACAATATAGACGCAGAAATTTTTGAGTTTGAAGTTCAGAAAAATACAAAAGTAACACGAAAGACAATCAGTAAACTAAAATTTCCAAGAGAAGCCGTTTTTGGAGGAATTATAAGAAACGGAGAAGCTATGATGTCTTTTGGTGATTTTCAAATAAAAACAGGAGACAAAGCAATTGTTTTCTGCCTTCCAGAGGCAATTCCAATCGTAGAAGATTTGTTTAAATCCAAATAGATGAACTCACTCAATTTAAAAATTATTTACCGCTTTTTAGGATTAATAGCCACCTTGAATGGCGTTTTTATGTTCGTAGCCGCCCCGTTTAGTTTTTATCACGAAGAGGAAGCAAAATGGGGGATATTAAATTCAGGTATTATCACAGTTTTAATCGGATTACTTCTATATTTTTTTAACAAGCCTAAAACCACCAATATACAAAAAAAAGAAGGATATTTGATTGTAACCTTAGGTTGGTTAATGCTTTCTGCCACAGGAATGCTGCCCTATCTTTTCTCTGGAACGATACCAAATATTACCAATGCGTTTTTTGAAACACTGTCCGGATATTCTACCACAGGCTCTTCCATTATAACAGATATTGAAGCCTTGCCAAAAGGAATTTTATTTTGGAGAAGCTCAACACAATGGATTGGCGGAATGGGAATTATTGTACTAACCATCGCTATTTTGCCATTATTAGGAATTGGAGGAATGCAACTTTTTATGGCAGAAGCACCGGGCCCATCAACAGATAGATTACACCCTAGAATCTCTGATACAGCAAAGAGATTATGGCTAATTTATGTTACCCTAACTTTATCAGAGTTTTTATTATTAAAAATTGCAGGAATGACTTGGTTTGACGCAATAAACCACGCAATGGCAACGATGAGTACCGGCGGGTTTTCTACAAAAAATGAGAGCCTATCTCATTGGAACGCAATGCCTTTTGTCCAATATGTTGTAATACTTTTTATGTTTATTGCAGGAACTAACTTTGTATTGACATATTTTGCTCTAAAAGGAAAAATTCAAAAGATTTTTCAAAGCGAAGAATTCAAATATTACTTTTTTGGGATTATCAGTCTAACAATTATTGTATCTGTATTAATTATCTTTTTTCAAGACTCTAATTTACGTACAACCGTTGCACACCCAATGGTATTTGGCAAAATAGAAAGTGCAATAAGGCACGCTTTATTTCAAATAACGTCCATAATTACAACCACAGGTTTTGTTACAGCAGACTTTACAATGTGGAGCTTTTTTGCAACCGCATTACTCTTTTCGCTATTCTTTGTTGGAGGGTCAGCAGGTTCTACAAGCGGAGGAATAAAAATTGTACGTCATATAATAATGCTAAAAAGTAGCTTTTTAGAATTTAAAAAAGCATTACACACCAACGCAATTATACCAGTTCGCTATGACGGTAAAATAATAAGTCAAAGTATTCTTTTTAATATTCTATCTTTCTTTATAATATATATGCTAATTTTTATTGTTTCATCAACAATACTAACTCTCTTCGGATTAGATTTCGTATCCGCCTTAGGAGCAACAGCATCTTCCTTAGGAAATATTGGTCCAGCCATCGGCTCTGTAAGTCCTGTAAATAATTACGACCACTTATCTATTAGTGCAAAATGGTTCTGCTCTTTTTTGATGCTGATTGGAAGATTAGAACTATTTACGGTACTCATATTATTTTCTCCGTTCTTTTGGAGGAAAAACTAAAAGTTAAGTTAAAAGAAAAGTCAAAAGTGAAAAGCCAGCAACGGTCAGAAACTTTTAACGTTTAGTTTTTAACTTAACCTTAACTCAAATTTAGTATAAGATTTGCAAATGAACTACCTCGACGCAGAGCGTACGAGGTATCAAATAATAGATAGTGGCTTAAATTCGTTGGCTCTCTTTGTAACTGCTTGGCAAAAGTCTGCTGTATGCACCCCAATCATCGGTATAATATTGACCAATATGTAGGTGTTCAATAATTTAATCGTAATTACAGCAACTAAAAACGAGACTGCAAACTCAAATTTTTGGTTCAATTTGGGTTTTATCCTTTTTTGTTAGTACATTGCCGACAATTTAATTGTACTTAAAAGACGTTTCTATTTTTTGTAGCATTAAAAAAGTACAGCTTTATTACAAACAGTTTTATAATCTTAAATGAGTATCTAACGAAATATTTTGCTTATTTTAAGGTTAGTTTTAGCACGTAATCAAAAAAATAAATATATGCAGTTTATCACATTTTTAGGGTTCACACTTTTAGTTGCTCTAATATCCTATGTAAAAACTAGGAAAAACAACGAATCTTCATCTGATGGATATTTTTTAGGAAACCGAAGTCTAACAGGAGTAGTTATTGCTGGCTCTTTATTACTCACTAATCTATCTACCGAGCAAATTGTCGGGCTTAATGGAGCAGCTTTTAGAGAAGGAATTTTAGTAATGGCGTGGGAAACACTGGCTGCAATAGCGATGGTTGTAACCGCCGTATTTCTGTTGCCTAGATATTTAAAAGGAGGTATTACAACCGTTCCACAATTTTTAGAACGCCGTTATGACAAAGTAACAAAAACCATTACTTCCGGATTATTTCTGAGTGGATATGCAGTAATTTTACTTCCAATAGTACTGTATTCTGGTGCGTTAGCTATAAATACTATGTTTGGAATTCCAGAATTATTAGGCTTCTCAAAAAAAGCAGCTCTGTGGGTTACTGTTTGGGGAATCGGTATAATCGGCTCTGTATATGCTATTTTTGGAGGATTAAAAGCAGTCGCAATTTCTGATACCATAAATGCTGTTGGACTGTTAATCGGAGGATTATTAATTCCATTTTTTGGACTTATGTTTATTGGCGAAGGAAGTGTTTTTGAAGGTATTTCTATATTAACAGAATCGAATCCAGAAAAATTCAAATCTCTTGGAGATACGGAAGCATCTGTTCCTTTTGGGACTATTTTTACGGGAATGATGCTCGTGCAATTATTCTATTGGGGAACCAATCAAGCTATTATACAACGTGCTTTGGGGGCTAAAAATCTAAAAGAAGGGCAAAAAGGATTATTGCTCGCCTCATTTATTAAAATATTAGGTCCGTTAATTGTTGTTTTGCCCGGTATTATCGCTTTTCATATTTTTAAAGGCGACTTAGAAAATCCCGATGAAGCGTATCCAATGTTGGTATCCAAAGTGCTTCCTGCTACATTTTTAGGTTTCTTTGCTGCCGTTTTATTTGGAGCTATTTTGAGTTCTTTCAATTCAGCACTGAACAGCTCCGTTACTTTATTCGGAATAGACATTTATAAATCACATATTAAAACAGATGCCACAGAACGGGAAACAGTAAAAGCGGGTAAAAATTTCGGAATTATCTTGGCAATAATATCTATGTGTATTGCTCCGTTATTAATTTACGCTCCTCAAGGATTGTTCGGATATTTACAGGAAGCAAATGGTTTTTATAGTATCCCTATTTTAACGATTATCGTAGTCGGATACCTCACAAAATACGTTCCTGCAATAGCCGCAAAAGTTGGTATTATTTCTGGCTCTGTGTTGTATATAATAAGTCAATTTATCATTAAACCTTATGTTGTTGGCGAAGAAAATTATCCTCATTTTTTACACGTTATGGCAATTCTGTTTGTGTTGAACGTCCTTATTATGTTATTGATTGGAAAATACAACCCTCGTGCAGAAGCCTATCAGCAGAAATATACTAAACAAGTAGATATTACTCCTTGGAAATACCTAAACAGCGTAGGAATCACTATTTGTCTTATCGTTTTAGGAATCTATATATATTTTGCTTAAATTTATTACGAATTTTGAATTACGATTTACGAATTTTAAACTATCAATTCTCAATTTTTAAATGAACGACACTTTAATTAAACGCGTAAAATCGGACTTTATCAGTAAGTTTGTGGCAGACCCCATACTTGTATTTTCTCCGGGGCGAATAAATCTTATCGGTGAGCATACCGATTATAATAACGGCTTTGTATTCCCGGCAGCGATAGACAAAGGGATTGTCGCCGCAATATATAGTAGTGATGAAAATTTCTCTTCTGCAGTTGCCATAGATATGAATGAGCAATTTAATTTTTCTTTAAATAATATTAAACCTCTAAAAAATGGAGGTTGGAGAAATTTTGTACTGGGCATAGTCTCTGAAATTCAGGAAAAAGGAAAGCAAATAGGCAATTTTAATATCGTTTTTGGAGGAGATATTCCAAGCGGTTCTGGATTGTCTTCTTCAGCATCATTAGAAAACAGCATTGTTTACAGTTTGAATGAATTATTCCAATTGGGTTTTACAAAGGAAGAAATGACTTATATTTCACAGAAGGCAGAACACAAATATGTAGGTATAGAGTGCGGTATTATGGACTCGTATATTGGAATGTTTGGCGTAGAAAACACGGCTCTTCTTTTAGATTGCAAGACATTAAAAGCCGTACCTAATCTTATTGATTTTAAAGAATATCAGCTGTTGCTCCTCAATTCTAATGTAAGTCATAGTTTAGCAGAAAGTGCTTATAATGACAGGCGTTCTGTCTGCGAAAAAATTGCTAAAAAACTTGGTATTTCCTCTCTGAGAGAGGCTTCAGAAGATGGTTTATTAGAAATTAAATCTAAAATTTCCGATGAAGATTATCAAAAAATACTCTACGTAATTCAAGAAAATAAAAGAGTAAAACTTGCCGCTAAGGCTATAAAAGAAGACAATCTCATCGAATTGGGAAATATGATATATCAATCACATAACGGGTTACAAAATCAATATAAAGTGAGCTGTCCGGAATTAGATTTTTTAGTAGAACAGGCAAAAAAAGAACCCGACGTAATAGGTGCGAGAATGATGGGTGGCGGCTTTGGAGGTTGTACAATAAATTTAATTAAAAAGTCTGCTGTAGAAAAGTTCGTTAAAAACGTATCAGAGTTATATCATAAAAAATTTAACATAAAGTGTTCTCCCATTTGTGTATCTCTTTCCAAAGGAACGCATATTGTAGGATAAATTGAAAATGGAGCAAAGATATTCCAGCGGCATACATCAAGCTCCTACAAATGGAAATAAAAATGAATATTGGCATTGGCATATGAGCTTTTATCCTCCGTTATTGAGAAGTGCAACTGTAAAGAAATTTATAGCGGGATATGAAATGTTTGGAGAACCACAACGAGATGTTACCGCAGAAACTGCTTGTAAAACAATTCGTTCATTAATATAAATTTGACTACAATGCAATTTACTATTTTTGAATTACAATTTCAATCGTAATTCGTAAATCAAAAATAATTCAATTTGATGAAATCCCTCCTTTTAGATTAATCAAAAGATTTTCTATCCCTTTATTCTTTAAAATTTCAATAGCCTTTTTGCTACGCATCCCTGATTTACAATACACTACAATATCTTTTTGAACGGAAATTTCTCCAGAACGCTCCTCCAATTTATGTAATGGAATATGAATACCGCCAATATTGTACTCTTGTCGCTCAAAATCTGTTCTAACATCTAACAAAATATACTCTTTGGAGCTTTCTTTTAATTCCGAAAAACTAATTTCTAAATTCTCTTTAGGCAAACCACAAAATAACTCATAATCCATCTCCAAACCGAATATTTGTACAGTTTTATCTTTCTGAAAATTCAATATAGATTGTTGCATTGTTAAGGCGTTGTATGTCAGTAACTTTCCCGACAAAACCTCGCCAATATCACATATAATTTTTAATACTTCATTGGCTTGCAACACACCTATGATACCGGGCAAAACCCCTAAAACCCCAATCTCTGAACAGTTTGGAACCTCATTTGGTTTCGGCGGAGCAGGATATAAACACCTGTAAGTTGCCCCGTTTTGATAATTAAACACAGATATTTGCCCTTCAAACTTAAAAACTGAACCAAAAACTACAGGCTTGCCCGTCAATACAGAAGCGTCATTTACTAAAAAACGTGTGGGGAAATTATCACTTCCGTCCACGATAATATCATATTTACTAAATAGTTTAACTGCCAGTTCTTTAGTTAGTTTTTGCGTATAAATCTCAAAATTTATAAACGGATTTAATTCTGATAAATTATTTGCAGCAACTTCCGCTTTTAATTTGCCAATATCTTTGTGTTTGTATAATATCTGCCGTTGCAAATTGGTTTGGTCTATCGTATCGTGGTCAATAATTCCTATCGTTCCAACTCCAGATGCGGTTAAATATTGTAAAACCGGACATCCTAAACCCCCGGCACCAACCACCAAAACCCTTGCTGCTTTTAGCTTTTTCTGACCTACAACACCTATCTCATCTAAAATAAGATGTCTGCTATATTGTATGTTTTCTTCTGATGATAGTTTCATTTTGATTTACGATTTTAGGTGTGTAAAGATAATAGTTTAATATAGAAGCATATTAAGTTAAAGAGAGTTTTCAGTGAGCAGTTTATGTTTATTAATTTAAAAATACTTAAAATATTATTTATCAGATAGTTACTTTAAAAATAAATGTCATTTAATGTAAATTTAACAGATAATACGAGGCAAATATACAATTTATTAAACAGAATATAAATGTTCTATTTTGTTTTCACTCAAAGCAATAGTTTCATCAATTATTAACTAAACCCTATAAGGATGTTGGCAAAAGATGAAAAAGATTTTATAAAAAACGTTGGGAGACGGATAATTATCCTTCGTAAAAAGAAAAATATAAAGCAAAAAGATTTAGCTATTACAGTAAATATTGAAGATTCTGCTTTGCGACGTATAGAAAGCGGACGTACCAATCCGACATTAAAAACCCTTCTGCGAATTGCAGAAGGGCTGGATATTTATATATGCGATTTATTTATTTTTGAGTAAATGTTTAAGACAAGATTCAGTTTATGGAGTAATGCAATGGCACAATCTAAATAGATTGGTGTAGCTAAAATAATTGCGTCCGGTAATTTAAGACGATTAAACGATTACACAATTAAACAAAACTCAAGACTGGTTCAGATTTCTCAACATATCTATTGTCATCAATTTCAAATCATAAGTATGCTTCCAATTCCAATCTTCTCTTGCTGCAGAATCATCAATAATTTGGGGCCAACTATCTGCAATTTGCTGTCTGAAATCGGGCTTATAGGAAATTTGAAAATCCGGAATATGTATTTTAATTTCTTCTGCAATTTCTTTTGGAGTAAAACTCATTGCCGCCAAATTATATGAAGTCCTCATCTTTATATTACTGCAATCTGCTTGCATAATTTGTATTGTAGATGCAACTGCATCAGCCATATACATCATAGGTAAACGCGTATTCTCCGACAAAAAACAGTCATACGATTTCTCTTTTATCGCCTTAAAATAAATATCTACTGCATAGTCTGTCGTCCCTCCTCCCGGTTTTGTTTTCCAGCTGATAATTCCCGGATAACGAATACTCCTGACATCTACTTCAAATTTTTCATTGTAATAATTGCACCATTGTTCGCCAGATAATTTACTTATTCCGTAAACCGTAGATGGTTCCATAATAGTCTGCTGTGGAGTGTTAATTTTTGGTGAGGTTGGTCCGAAAGAAGCGATAGAACTTGGCCAATACACTTTATTTATATGCTTTTCTTTTGCCAAATCTAACACTGCTAACAGCGAATTCATATTCAAATCCCATGCTTTTCGTGGGTGCATTTCTGCGACTGCAGATAGCATTGCTGCCATCAGATAAATTTGCGTAACCTTATATTTTTTTACAATTCTTAAAATTTCTTCTTTGTCTGTTGCGTTTAAAATTTCAAACGCTCCTGCATTTATCATTTGGTCTGTACCCTCTCTAATATCTGAAGCAATTACATTTTCTTTGCCGTAAATTTCTCTCAATTTTGGTGTGAGCTCAGAGCCTATTTGTCCACAGGCTCCTATAACTAATATAGTTTCAATCATTTATATTAAAAAAGAATTTAAAGAAAACAAAGGTACTTAATTTGTTGAATTGTGTGATTGTTAATTCGTAAATCAAAAGTCGTCTAATTATAAAATTATATTAACTTCTATTTCTAACGTAATTCCGAATTTATCAGCAACATTCTGTTGTATTTTTTTTGATAAATTATAGATTTCTAACCCAGTTGCATTTCCATAATTTACCAGAACCAACGCCTGTTTTGGGTGTACACCCGTGTTGCCAAAACGTTTTCCTTTAAAACCACTTTGCTCTATCAACCAAGCAGCGGGAATTTTAATTTCAGTATCTGAAATTGTATAGTTAGGAATTGCCGGATATATGTTTTGTAATTCATAAAATTGCGTTTTAGAAATGATAGGATTTTTAAAAAAACTTCCGCAATTTCCTATTTCTTCGGGGTCTGGCAATTTAGATTTTCGGATAGATATTACAGCATCTGAAACATCTTTTATGGTAGTTTTTTTGTCATTTTTATTAAGTAATTTTTTAATATCTCCATAAGAAATATTGAGATGGTGCTTGCTTTTTGTCAGCTGAAAGCTAACCGAAGTGATTATATATTTCCCTTTAGCCTCGTTTTTGAATATAGAATTTCTATACCTAAATTTACAGTCTATATTAGAAAATTCTACACACTTCCCTGTTTCAATTTCTATTGCCTCAACTTTGGTAATAGTGTCTTTTACTTCCACTCCATACGCACCAATATTTTGAATGGGACAGGTGCCAACATTACCGGGAATAAGTGATAAATTTTCTAATCCGCCGTAATTTTTAGAGATACACCACAATACAAATTCGTGCCAGTTTTCACCAGTATTTACGGTCAAATCAACCGAATTATCGTTTTCCTTATCAACTGAAATACCTTTAATATTAATAAAAACAACAAGTTTGTCAATATCTTTGGTGAGAAGAATATTACTGCCTCCACTTATCAAAAAGATTTCTTTTTCCTTTTTTATAAGTTCTTGCAATTCTTCAAAATAGCTTATAGAAATAAAACATTTGGCATAAACTTCTACACCAAACGTGTTATATTTTTTTAAAGATATGTTTTGTTGAAATTTCAATTAGCGTTTAACCACGATTAGTGTGCAAAAATATGCAATTATTTTTGGGACTAATAAATTAGATGAATTTTATTTTGGCTATACTAAAATTTTAATAGTACTTTTGGTTATTGAATTTTAATTATAACATATTTATAACGTGGTGAAACTAATCAAATAACTATAAGATGCAGTTAGCTTTAATACCAAACGAACTAAGATTACGACATACGTTTACCATTTCCAGAGAATTTATTAATACACAGCCAACTCTAATAGTTGAGTTAAAAGACGGTGTGTTTTCTGGATATGGTGAAGCCACTTCTAATTCATATTACAATATAACAATTCCTTTAATAATGGAAGATTTGAATGTAATAAGACCATTTATTGAGGAAACAACAGATGTAATTCCTGAAGTATTTTGGAATAAAATGTATTCGCATTTAAAACATAATATGTTTGCTTTATGTGCCTTAGATTTAGCTTATAATGATTTATTTGCACGTAAAAAGGGAGTTAAATTGTACGAATTGTGGAATTATGAAATAAGTGCTAATCCCCTAACAAGCTATACTATAGGAATTGCTTCCATAGAAAAGATGCTTTCTAAAATGAACGAACTCTCTTGGCCTATCTATAAAATAAAATTAGGAACGAACGAGGATATAAAAATAATAAAAGAACTTCGTAAACATACAAATGCTGTATTTAGAGTAGATGCTAACTGCGGGTGGGGTGTAGATGAGACAATTAAAAATTCCATTTCACTTAAAAAGTTAGGAGTAGAATTTATAGAGCAACCCATAAAAGCAGATGATTGGGATGCTCATAAAAAAATATTTCAAAGCTCAGTATTACCTATAATTGCAGATGAAAGTTGCCAAATTGAAGAAGATATTGATAAATGCTATAATCATTTTCACGGCGTAAATGTAAAGCTGGTAAAATGTGGAGGTCTAACTTCTGCGAGAAGAATGCTACTTAAAGCAAAGAAATTAGGGATGAGGACAATGGTTGGTTGTATGACAGAATCATCAGTAGGGATTTCTGCAATTGCACATTTATTGCCATTATTAGATTATGCCGATATGGATGGAGCCTTACTGTTGTCAGAAGACGTAGCAAAAGGCGTAACCATTAAGAATGGCATTATACATTATAGTAATTTAAATGGCACAGGTGTGTCTCTATTCTTATAATTTATGATTGTCGATAGTTTTCCTGATAGAGAAATTACCATAAATGGAACATCGTATTTATATTTTGGAGGTACTGCCTATTTGGGATTGCCATCAAATTATAAGTTTCAAAAAATAATAGCTCAAAGCGTTGCTAAATGGGGTGTTTTTTATGGAAGTTCTAGAAATTCAAATGTCAAATTATCAGTTTTTAATAAGGCAGAACTACTTTTCGCAAAGCAAATAAATTCAGAATACGCTGTTACCGTTTCATCTGGTGCTATTGCAGGAAAGTTAGTTATAGATTATTTATCAAAATCTAATTTTGGGTTTTATCATCACCCTAAAACACATCCTGCTATTTTATTTCCACAAAGTTTGCCATTATTTGTCGATGGAAAATTACACCCAAACCTTGTTAATACGAAAAGTGAAGATGTTGTTATTACAGTTGATGCAATACTGCCTTTAGAGGTAGAACCCACTTCCTTTAGTTTTTTAGATAAAATCTCCTCAAAAAAGAAAATAACGCTTATTATTGATGAATCTCATAGTTTAGGTATTTTAGGAAAATATGGGGAAGGTATTTTTAGCAGTATTTCAAACAAAAATTTACATAGAAAAATAATGATTTCTTCCTTGGGAAAAGCATTAGGTATTTCAGGAGGAATCATAGCTTCAGACAAAAAATTTATTGAGACCATTAAAAATGAACCTGTTTTTGTTTCTTCATCTAGTGCTAATCCGGCGTATTTAGAAACCTATCTCCTATCTCAGGAGCTAATTAAATTACAGCGTAAAAAACTAAAAGAGAATTTAGATTTTTTGTTTAAAGGATTAAAAATGGCAGAAACATACTTATACAACATAGGCTACCCCGTGATTTACTGCAGTGAAGAAAGAGTTTTTAATGACTTATTTAAACAAGGAATAATTATCACAAACTTTAAATACCCTACGTATAAAGGTCTGATGAATAGGATTGTTATCACAGCAAATCATACACAAGAAGACTTGAAAAGATTAAAATATCTTTTAAAAAATACTTGAAATATTTTTAATCAATAAAATTCCCCGATGCTTTAGCAGGTAAAACGTATTAAAAATAATCAGTAATTTGTAATTCAAAATTCCAACAAATCGTTTCTTTTTCTCGTACCTTTGCAAGATAGTAGATACACTTATGCAGTTTAAAAATTTAACGTTAAACAAACATATTTTAAAAGCCATTACAGAAAAAGGCTACAAAACGCCAACATTGGTGCAAGAGCAAGTCATATCTTTGATATTAGACAAAAAAGACGTTATTGCTTCGGCTCAAACAGGGACAGGAAAAACGGCTGCTTTCGCGTTGCCAATATTACAATTATTGTTCGACAAGCAAGACGCTCCTAAAAAAGGAAAAAAAATACGTGCTTTAGTGATAAGTCCGACACGTGAATTGGCTCTACAAATAGAAGAAAATTTTATAGAATACAGCAAATACACGAACTTAAGAACCACTGTTGTTTACGGAGGCACTTCTATAGAACCGCAGAAGGACGCACTTAAAAAAGGAGTTGATATTATGATTGCAACTCCGGGAAGATTGTTAGACTTACATAAACAGAATATTGTTTATTTAGATTTTATTGAAACCCTTGTTTTAGACGAGGCAGATTTAATGTTAGATATGGGTTTTATAAGTGATGTTAAAAAGATTGAACGCCTCTGTCCGTCAGAAAAACAAATATTATTATTTTCCGCAACTATGCCTTATAAAGTTGTAGAATTAGCAAAAACTATTCTAAAAGATGCTGTAAAAGTAGAGGTTTCACCTACGTCATCAACTGTAATAAATACAAATCAGGTGCTTTACTATGTGCCTAAACCTAAAAAGATTGAGCTGTGTTTGCATCTGTTAAGAAACACGATAAAAGGTAATATCATAATTTTTAGACGTACAAAATACGGTGTGGATAAACTCGAAAAAACACTCCTTAGAAACGGATATAATATAACTGCTATTCATGGTGATAAAACGCAAAATATACGACAAGAAGCGTTGAAAAAATTTAAAAATAAGGAAGTAAATATTCTAATAGCAACGGATGTTGCTGCTCGTGGTATTGACATTAAAAATATTGATGCAGTAATTAACTTTGATTTGCCTAATGTTCCTGAAACTTATGTACACAGGATAGGTAGAACTGGCAGGGCGGGTAACTCTGGGCTTGCATATTCGTTTTGCTCTGCTGATGAAAAAGATTATATAACTACAATTCAAAAATTAATAAACAAACACATATATGTAGAGGAAAACCATCCGTATCCATTAGACCCAAAAGCCAAACTAGAGGTTCATAAATCATCGGGGAGCAAGTATAAAAAAGGAAGAAAATCTGAAGCTTCTAAAAAGAAGAAGAAACAGTGGTATTAGAGTATTTTATCGGAAAATAGTGATTGTGTAATAAGTCGTAACTATTCAGCCGTTATAAGGGAATAATATTTTTTTATCAAAAACGTCTTCAATAGAGCGGAGTACATTTTTATTATTTTTCTTCCTTGCTTTTAGTGTATATATCGTTATATTTATCTAAGATTGGTCTTATAAATTCTTCATATTTCTTTACAATTTTTGAATAATACTTATGGCAACCTCTTCCTATATTCAATTACTAAAAGTCAATAAATATGAAGCACCTATCTCCTATCTCAGGAGCTAATTAAATTACAACGTAAAAAACTAAAAGAGAATTTAGATTTTTTGTTCAAAGGATTAAAAATGGCAGAAACATATTTATACAACATAGGCTACCCCGTGATTTACTGCAGTGAAGAAAGAGTTTTTAATGACTTATTTAAACAAGGAATAATTATCACAAACTTTAAATACCCTACGTATAAAGGTCTGATGAATAGGATTGTTATCACAGCAAATCATACACAAGAAGACTTGAAAAGATTAAAATATTTTTTAAAAGGTTCTTAAAATGACAAGCCCTTCTCGTTTATGAGAAGGGCTTGTCAAACAAAATTGAGATAAAAGTGCTTTTATTTATCCCACCAAACTGGTGCAGTAGGCAGTTGAGTGTTTAAATCAACATTATCTGAGTTTCTAACTTTTTCAGATGAAGGATAATTAGCTCTTCTAAACCATTTTCCTTTATAATCTCCATCAGAGTCTTCTTTTCGTATGGTTAAGCCTTTAAACACATCAGATGAAAAATCATAACGTCTATAATCTACAAATGTTTCTGGATTTAGGAAATTGTGAATATATTTTTCTTTCATAATATGATTTAGCATCAATCCTGATTCACCTACATCAATAGCTGCGTCGCTTAAATAATCAGCACCGTTTACGCCATACTTATTCATACTGGCATTTATGCCTTCTATATATGCCAAATATGCAGTGCTGTTTGAGCCTACACTTGTTGTAGTGCCTCCATTTGCTAAGAAAGCTGCTTCGGACTTTATAAATTGTGCTTCCGCATAACTAATTAATAACAAAGGAGAATTTATGCTGGTATAATATCCATCACTAACAAAAGAAGTATTGGCTTTTGTTCCATCTGGAGCTAAACCATCTCCACCACTAACAAAACCCTTCCAATCGGTTATTCCTCCTGTATTGTTAATGTCATTGTCAGCAAAACGAGGTAATCTTGGGTCTATTTCAACAACACCTCCTTGAAAAGGGTAATAATCACCATTCATAGAACTAACTAACTGACTGGCTATATCGCGATGGAAATTACCCGTATTTCTGGCTAAAATTTCACTTGAATACCACGGATTTATATTTTTTTCATCATAGAACATTTGAAAATCATCATCATTAGAAGTAAAACCATTTTCAATTGTACTCAACACTTCTTGGGAAGATGTTACCCCTTTATTCATCAAATGTAGTTGGTAGCGTGCTTTTAATGTATAAGCAGCTCTTAACCATTTACTAGTGTCTCCTTTGTAAATTAAATCCTCTTTTCCGGGAGATACTCCAGAATTATCCGTAGTCTGTAATGTGGTTATAGCACTATTAAGCAAATTAAATATAGTGTCATAAATAGTCTCTTGAGAATCAAATGCGGGAAAAAAGTTTTCTTCTCCTAAAGATGCTTCAGAGTATGGAATATTGTCCCAAGTGTCTGTTGCTATACCTAAATTAATTGCAGTTAAAATATCAGCTATTGCTGAAAAATGCACCGCATTCTGTTCAGTAGCTTTCTCTTTAATTACAGCTATATTTGGAAGTACATATAGATATATTTGATTCCAAAGAGCACCTATTTCGGCTTCGCCACTTGCACCACCACCTCGACTTACAAAATTCTGAGCATAATTACCAAACACTAATTCGGCAGATCGCTGTCCTTCAAGAGTGCTATGAATTATAGGAGCTAATAAGTCATTTATACGTAGCTGTTCTATATTAGCAGTTGACGAAGGTGTATTTACATTGAAATATTCATCGCTACAGGTTGCAAATCCTGTTACAAATAATGCAATTAGCATTATTTTTATTGTATTTTTTTTTATTGTTTTCATTTTTTAAAATCTTAAATTTACACTTAAAGAATAACTCTCACTTATTGGCGTATTCAAGCCTGTAAAACCATAAACATTCGACCCTGAGCTGTATTGATTTGATTCTGGGTCAAATCCTTCAAAAGGAGTCCATAATAAAAGATTATGAGCGCTTACGGATAAGGATAATTTATCTAAAGACAACTTTTTTATGAAGCTACCGTCAAAATCATAACTAAGGCTGATACTTCTTAATTTTACCCAAGAGGCATCTTGAATTAAAATTTCAGACGCTCTGTTATATCTTGTAGAACTCCGATAATAGCTATTGGCATTTATCAATGTTTCCTGTGTGTTTTTAATAAATCCTCCATTACCATCATTCATTACGCCATCTAAAACAGTCATTTCATCTCTAAACTCTGTTATTTTTAGATTTCCATTTCTTATAGAGTTTCTTCTTCCTGAATCGTAAATATCTCCTCCTTCTTTCCATTCTAATAGAAAATTAAAATTAAAATTCTTATAGACTAAATTATTACCTACGGACGCAATAAAATCAGGAAAAGCATTTCCAACTTTCACTCTCTCTGTTAAATCTACTCTTGGTTTTCCGTCGTCTCCTATATAGCGTTGCCCATTTTCATAACGCCATTTATAGCCATATAAAGTACCCGTTTTATCGTCTTTTCTTACTTCTGAGGTAACGCCAGCAAATCCAGAGTTAGCAAATACAACTGATTTAATATCTTTTGGTAAATCTACAACTTTTCCCTTATTGGCAGACAATGTAATATAAGTTTCCCAATTTAAGTCTTCACTTTTGATAATATCTGACGATACTAATAATTCATGACCGAATGTTTCAAAATTGCCAGCATTTCGAGTGATTGAACTTAGCTTTGAAGAAACTGCCGTTGGTACACTAAAAATCTGGTCTTTTACTTTAGTTTTGTAGTATGCGTAATCTATACGAATTCTATTTTTAAACATTCTTAAGTCTATACCAAATTCTAAGGATTGATTTTTTTCAGGAATAATATTTATATCTCCAAGTGTAGTGCTCGATCTAAATCCCCCGGCACCTCCAAATGGAAAATCTTTATCTGCAATAAAAAAGTGTCCAATTTTACCAAATGTTGGACCTTTACCAACTTGTGCATAAGACATTCTGAGTTTTCCAAAATTAATAATATCACTTTTTCCAATTAAATCTTTAACATCATAAGCTAGGCTTATTGAAGGATAAAAGAAAGATCTATTCTCTTTAGGAAGGGTAGATAACCAGTCATTTCTCCCAGTAAGTGTTAAAAACAGTCTGTTTTTGTAATCTATTTTTAATTCTCCAAAAACTCCTACATTTCTTAATTGACGTATGCTATTTCCTGCAAATGTATTTATAGTGTTTGCCAAATCATTAATACCGGGAACATTTAACGTTTCGCCCCTTACAAATGTTACATTGCGTTTTGAGTCAGATATTTGATTACCCAAAGTTAATGTGGTATTAAAATCTTTTGACCACTTTTTTGTTAGTGTGGCGAATAAGTTAGATTCTAATGCCAGTAAATTTATATCTTGTTCAACAATAAACCCGCCTACTTGTGTACCCACATCTAAATCTGGCGGAACAAAGCGGTTGCGTTGGTCAGAAAAATTATCTATCTGTGTGGCGTAAGTGATAGTAATCCAATCTTTTGGTGTCCAAATTGTTGCTAAATTACCTATCCAACGATTAACATCGTCTTTCAAATTACTTGTTTCTAAAAAATATCTTGGATTATCTACAATTCCCTTTGTATAATTTCTTTGAGAACCATCGGCATTTTTATAATCATTTATAGGAATGGAGCCAGACCAGAAAGACAATGAACTAAATACTGATTTATCTCCACTATTTGCTCTTTTTCCTCCTGAATTAGTATATGAAACAGACGAATTAACCTTAAAATTCTTAGCTATTTGAGAATCAACTCTTAGTCTGAATGTTGTTTTGATGTATTCAGTATTGGGTAAAACCCCTTCTTCGTTACTATTTCCAGCAGAGAAAAGAAAATCAGTTTTTTCAGTTCCACCGCTTGCATTAAAGTTAATTTGTGTGTTAATCCCTGTCTGGAATAAATCATAAGGGCTATGAAAACTATCATTTGTCAAATCTACAACAGTCCCATCTGACTGTGTAAATGAATCATCTGTATATGGAACTCCCCAACTATAAAACGCAAAACCATAGTCATCATAACCATCATCTTCATTGTTGTTAATTACAGCTCCCGGTCTTTTTGACGTACGGTGTCCTTCACGATATATCTTTTGTAATTCAGGAGTAGTTTTTATTTTTCTGATTGTATTGGAAAGAGATAAAGAAAATTTTGTTTTACCTTTTTTACCTTTTTTTGTTGTGATGATTATTGCACCATTTGAAGCTCTTACACCATATAATGATGTTGCTGCTGCACCTTTTAAGATATTAAAACTCTCGATGTCATTAGGATTTATATCTGAGGCTCTACTTGAAAAAGAAAATTGTTCGGAACTACTAGGTGAGTTGGATCCAGAGCTGGGCAATACATTACCAGAAAACGTGTCGTTATTTAATGCCAAGCCATCAATTATAATAAGTGGCTGATTACTCCTACCAGGGTTCACCGAAGTAATTCCTCTGATTAAAATATCGATTCCACCACCAGCTGTACCAGATGATTGATTAATTTGCAAACCAGCAACCCTACCTTGTAAAGACGAAATAGCATTAGTCTGACCTGTATTATCTAACTCTTCAGCTTTCACCTGAGTTACAGAGTAGCCAAGTTCTCGGATTGATTTTTTAATACCGAAGGCGGTAACAACAACTTCGTCAAGGACATTATCATCTTCTTCCATAGTAACATTTATGGTATTAGATGTTCCAACAGTCTTTTCATCAGTTATATACCCTACATAGCTAAAACTTAAAACATTACCTGCTTTAGCTTTTATAGAATATTTCCCGTCAAAATCTGTTTCGGTACCAATAAATGTACCTTTTATAATAATACTAACTCCTGGCAATACGCCAGAATTACCTGAGACGGTACCTGAAATGGTCCTCTCTTGTGCAAAGGAAATTTGCACTATCAACGCTAATAGTAGCGTTAAAACTCCATTTAATTTTACTTCCATACTTATATTTATTTTAAGTTAATTAATAATTATGTGATGTTTTAAATTTAACAAATCTTAAAGAAAATGTTAAATAATCAACAAATGTACAGCTTTTATTTTAATTACCTTAAACATAGATCGGCTCTATGTCAAATACAGTTGGTAATCAAATTTAAGTTTACCACAAATAAAGTAAACCATATTGATAAAATTATCAGTATTTCTATATCCTCTTGCTCTTTTTTTAGCGAGTTGAATTTTTAGAGCTTAGACCTTCTAATATTCCGTTATTTATTTTGCTTTCTATATAGTTTACTACCGCTCCAATGTGTTCTTATTTTCTTTACATATCGTACTTCATTTAATAAAGTAACTGTTTTTAAATTGGCAATAACTTCACGTATCTTATTTTTTACAATAGTCCGTTAAGGTTTTTGATTCAATTTTTACACAAATACATAACGTATTTATTATAAACGTGTTACGTGTTTTGTTGGTATCCGCTCAAAAAACAGTGGCAACCTATTCGTAAAATAATTTACACCACCAATGCCGTAGAGGGGTTCCACCGTCAAGTAAGAAAAGTAACCAAAACAAAAGGGGCTTTTACAAGCGATATGGCACTTTTAAAATTAGTGTATTTGGCAACAAAAAACATTGAAAAAAAGTGGACGAGTCCAATCCAAAATTGGAGTTTGTCTATTCAACAATTATATATTAAATTTGGCGATAGAGTTCAATTAGATATAAACCTGAATGCAAGCAGTACGTAACGCTGCCGCTGGGGCTTATTTTTAAAACGTAGTAATAAAAAAATAGCAGACAGAGTTTAAATTACACTCCCAGCAACTTCTTGTTTATAAAATAATATGCTAAAAACAATTCCTAATTACATTAAATATATCTTTATAAATACAATGTCACTCTTTGTATATTTATTTATTTTTAGAGTTATATTTTATTTATTATTTGTGCAATTAGAAGACACTTCTTCACAAGAAATACAAGATGCGTTTTTATTGGGGATTAGATTTGATATTAAATTAGCTGTTTTATCAATTTTTCCAGTTGCTTTTTTAGTTTTTATTATCAACCACAGGTTTTTTAGATATGCTATTTATAAAAAAATAAGTGTCACTTACTTAACCATTATCTATTTTGTAATTACTCTATTTTATTTGTTTGATTTTGGTTATTACGATTACCTAAACGCTCGTTTAGACGCATCATCATTACGTTTTTTAAGTAACTGGAAAATATCTACACAAGTACTTTTTGAAAGTTACCCAGTTTATAAAGGAATATTTGGAATTTCAATTATCACCTTTTCTATTTGTAAATTTATGTTGTTTTTATACAAAAATCAGAATACAAACAGCACGTCAAGTTCCAGAAAGAAAAAAGCCTTTTTTATAGTGATTCCTTTTTTAATACTATCTTTTGGCATTTACAATAGTTTCACCCACTATCCTTTGCGTTGGAGCGAAGCATTTTCTTCTAAAAATCGGGCTGTAAATCAATTTTCACTAAATCCTATATTATACTTTTATGACAGTTTTGCTTTTAGAAGTACAGGTTTTAATTTAGAAAAGACAAAAAAATACTATCCAACGGTAGCAAATCACCTGAACTTGCCTAAAGATTCTATCTTGTTTGAAAGAAAAGTGGTGAGGTTAGATTCTATCACCATAAAACCAAATGTTATAATTGTAATGTTAGAATCTGTTGGGGTTGCTACAATGGGTTATTATGGAAATCCAATAAATAATACACCAAAAATGGACAGTATTCTTAGAGAAAGTGTAAATTTTACAAACTTTTATGTTCATAAAGCTGGTACTGCGGCTAGCGTTTTTGAGAGTATTACTGGTTTACCAGACGTTGACGATATTAAAACTGCCTCCAGAAACCCAATGGTTATAGACCAGCGTATTATTTTTGACCAATTTACTAATTATGAAAAGTTATACTTCTTAGGAGGAAGTGCAAATTGGGCAAATATCAGAGGTGTGTTTCAGTCTAATATCAATAATTTAAAGATTTTTGAAGAAGGAAGTTATCAAATAGAAAATCGTGCGGATGTTTGGGGTATTGACGATTATGAATTGTTTAAGGAATCTGACAAAGAATTAGCAAAATTACATAAACAAAACAAGCTTTTTATAGCGTATATACAAACCGCAACAAACCATATGCCGTTTACCGTGCCAGACAAAAAAGATAGTTTTGAGCCTCTAAAAGAAAGCGAGGTTAGCAAAACGTTGCTTAAAGTATCTGGTTTTAAATCAATAGCTCAAATTAATGCTTTACGTTATCTAGATTTTAATATAGATACTTTCTTAAAAAGAGCAAAAAAATCTGGTTATTATAACAATACAATTTTTATGTTTTTTGGCGACCACAATACCGCTATGAATAAAATAGGTTTTTTAGAAAAAAAAGAATTTGAATTAAACACACAAGTACATCATGTTCCATTTTTTGTTCACGCTCCAAAATTTGTAAATCCTCAAGTCTTTTCTAAATTCTCAAAATTGGTTGATATACTTCCCACAGCTGCTGGCTTGTCTAATATAAATTATACAAATTATACATTAGGCTCTAATCTTTTAGACAGTATAAATACAAAATATTTTGCGTTTTTGTACAAGAAAATAAACGGAGAACCCGCCATTGGTTTACTACAAAATGATTTTTATTACAGTATTACAAATATTACAAACACCCGTAATTTGTACAGCTTAAAAAGTGAGCAAATTACAGATATTAAAAAAGAATACCCGCTTGTTGCAAAGCAAATGGACAGTTTATTAAGAGGCTATTACAATGCCACTAAATATCTGTATTACAATAATAAGAAAAAATAACTTACCATAACAAGACAAAACGCAAAGTGCTTAATTGTAGTGGAGTAATAATCTCACAATCAAACACTTTGCGTTTTATATATAATTGATGTTTTACCCTATTTAATACTAGGGATTTCAACAATTTCATTTACATCTTCCTCGTAATTTACCCCTTCTACTTTAAAACCAAATAAGTTAAAAAAATCATTACTATATCCTTCTAAATCACCTAATTTAGGTAATGTTTCGGTAGTTGCTTGCTTCCATAATTCTGCTACTTTGGCTTGAACATCTTCACGCATTTCCCAATCATCAATTCTAATTCTTCCCTTTTCATCTAAAGGCGTATCATTATTAATATACAATCTTTCGCTGTATAAACGCTGAATTTGCTCTATACAACCTTCATGAATTCCTTGCTTTTTCATCACTTTATACAGCAAAGAAATATACAACGGAATCACAGGAATAGCAGAGCTAGCTTGCGTTACCAAGGCTTTATTTACAGAAACATAAGCTTTTCCGCCAATGGATTTTAAAGAATCTGTAATAGTAAACGCCGTTGCTTCCAAATCGTCTTTTGCAGCCCCAATCGTTCCTTTTCTATATACCGCCTCTGTCAATGACGGACCGATATAAGAATAGGCAACTGTAACTGCTTTTTCTGATAATAAATCTTCTTGTTTAAGTGCGTCCATCCACAATTTCCAATCTTCGCCTCCCATTACCGCAACTGTATTGGAAATATCGTCTCCTTCCGCTGGTTTTATTGAAATTTCTGACACATTTCCCGTATGAAAATCTACTGTTTTATTGCTAAATTCACCTCCAATTGGCTTCAAAACTGATTTATGACGAACTCCAGTTTCCGGATGTGTTCTCACTGGCGAAGCCAAACTATAAATCACCAAATCTACCTGGCCTAAATCTTTTTTAATAAGATATAAAGTCTGACGTTTAATCTCGTTTGAAAACGCATCTCCGTTGATACTTTTTGCATATAACCCTGCTGAATGTGCTTGTTTTTCAAACGCCGCTGTATTGTAAAAACCTGGTGATGCTGGTCTTCCTGCACTTGCTGGTTTATCAAAGAAAACACCGATAGTTGCTGCGTCCGAGCCAAATGCACTGCTAATTCTTGATGCCAATCCGAAACCCGTAGAAGAGCCAATAATCAGTGCTTTTTTAGCTCCTTTTATTACTCCTTTAGATTTTACATATTCTATTTGATTGATAACGTTTTGCTCACATCCTTTTGGGTGAGATGTAAGGCAAATAAATCCTCTTGTTCTTGGTTCTATAATCATTTTTGTTTGTTTTAGTTTTATGAAGTTAAAAAGTTTGTTACATTTTTTTCAATACGAGTTAGTATATTTTCTGTATTGGCTTTTATAAATTTTTCTCCTATAATTTGTTCGTACAATTCTATATATCGATTAGAAATTTCAATGATTTTTTTATCGGTAATTTCTGGGATTTTCTGTCCGTTTTTCCCCTGAAATCCATTTTCTATCAGCCATTGTCGTACAAATTCTTTTGATAATTGCTTTTGGCTTTCTCCTTTTTCTTGACGTTCAGCATATCCATTTTTATAAAAATAGCGAGAAGAATCTGGTGTATGAATTTCGTCAATCAACACAATTTTACCGTCTTTTGTTTTTCCGAATTCGTATTTAGTATCTACTAAAATCAATCCTCGCGAAGCAGCAATTTCTGTTCCACGAGCAAATAATTTACGTGTATAATCTTCCAAAATTAAATACTCTTTTTCAGAAATAATTCCTTTTGACAAAATTTCTTCACGAGAAATATCCTCGTCGTGTTCTCCATTTTCTGCTTTGGTAGATGGCGTAATAATCGGGGTAGAAAATTTATCATTTTCCTGCATTCCTTCTGCCATATCAACACCGCAAAGAGTTCTTTTTCCTGATTTATATTCACGTGCTGAATGTCCTGATAAATAACCTCTAATTACCATTTCTGCTTTAAATGGTTCGCATAAATGACCAACTGCCACATTTTCATCTGGAGTTGCAATCAGCCAATTCGGAACAATATCTGCAGTATTGTTCATCATTTTGGTGGCAATTTGATTTAAAATCTGACCTTTAAATGGAATTTGGCGTGGCAATATAACGTCAAAAGCAGATAGCCTGTCTGACGCAATCATCACCAGAACATTATCTTTGATAGTATAGACCTCTCTTACTTTTCCTCTATAAACTGATTTTTGCTCAGGAAACTGAAAATCTGTCTCGTTTATTGTATTCATTTTAGATTATTCTTATGATATGCAAAAGTAAACTTTTTATAAATAATATCTATTTGATAAAATGTGGCAAAATAAATTGAATTAATGTTCAATAGTTTAATCTACCTTGAGTATTTATATATCCAGTTATAAATTGATGTATCCGACAATTTATGTAATTTACCTAACTCTCTAATACTAAATTTACTACTCTCAAATTCTTCTACTAAGTTCCGTTTAAAGTCTTCCGAAAACTTCCGATATTTGTTCCCATTATAAATTGACTTTTGCGGTCAACCTATATCAAGGACGTACACTGCGAAACTTGAGTTAGTAAATTATAGATTTTAATAAAATTTGTTAGTTACATTTTATTTTTGTAAGATTTGCAGAAGATTTAATTTAAAAAAATATTGATGTGAAAACATTAAACACAATTAACGTAAAAGGAATTAAAATGCTCTTAATTTTAATTCTGTCCTCCTGCATTATTCTGTTAAATAGTTGTGAAAGAGAAGAATTTATCTTTGAAGAAACTGAAAACGTCTCACCTTATGATTTAAATTAAAACCTAACTAAAATGAAGTACCTAATAATAATTAATATATGTATGTTGCCTTTTATAGGCGTATGCCAAGATAAAGGCTATATAGTTGGCAGAAATCTTTATGAGTTTGGCGAACCATTAACTACTTGTGAAGCCAATTTTAAAAATTTATTCAATAATTGGAATGGAACCAATATAACTAATATAGAAGATTATAGTCTGATAAATTTTGCTTTTGTAGAAACGATTAAAGACAGTTCTGCAATTGAATTCTATTCTAAATTACTAACAGACGATAAGAGTTTAGCGGGTAGTGTTAAAAAAGGATCATATTCTAGTTTTAAAGATAACATTAGCACTAAGAGATTTGAACAGTTTTTTAGTTTTGTCACTTTTGCAAGCTTAACTAAGATAACAGATAGTACGCCACCAGCAGAAATATCTCGAAGACTTAAAGGACTTGAGCAGGAAAGGAAACTTATGAGATATGGTCTTAAACATTTGATTAGTGCAGGAGATAAAGTATATGTCATATTTTTTAAAGACAAACAACAAATTTACACCACTTTTGTAATTTGTAGTGGAAAAACAAACGAGGTAATTTATGATCTAGTGTTTAGCAATCTTAAGTACAATAATGAAGTGAGAAAAGTGAGATAATGGATTTTATCAAATAAATATATGCTAAAAATAATTCTTTGGATTATTTTTACTGGAAGCATTTTTCTCACTTCCAGCAGGTTTGTAAATGCCACAAATACACCAAAGTTTTACTTTGTTATGGTGTTTTTGTCCGTTGTGGTTATTGTCCTTGCTGTGAGTTTAAGACGGCTTAACTTAAATGGCTTTTTGGAAAGCAAGATGTTGCTTTGGGGAGTTTATTTAGTTTGTATTGTACAGGCTTTTTATGGGTTATGCCAATTTTTTAGTTGGCTTCCTTCCAATCATTCAAAATTTGCAATTACCGGTAGTTTTGATAATCCTGCAGGGTTTGCAGCAATATTGTCGATTTGTTTTCCAATCAGTTTGTTTTTGTTGGCAAATACAAAAAAGGTCGCACGGTATTTCGCAGTTACTGGGTTGACTATAATTCTTATCTCTATATTTCTTTCTTACTCAAGGGCAGGCATATTAGCAATTTTAATTTCATCTTTGGTTTTCCTTTTGCTTCAAACAAGTGTTATCAAAAAAATTCGGCAGTTTAGATATTATAAGTTGTTACCTATTTTAGTTTTGGGTTTACTATTTATCGGAATTTTTGCCTTGTATAATCAAAAAAAGGACTCTGCAGATGGTAGGCTTTTAATCTGGAGAGTGTCATCTGAAATGATAAAAGATAAGCCAATTATTGGACATGGCTATGGTGCATTTAAAGCAAAATATATGGACTATCAGGCAGAATATTTTAAGGACAATCCCAATTCAAAATACAAACTTCTCGCCAATAATATAAAACACCCGTTTAATGAATTTATAAAGACTTCTGTTGAATTTGGGTTGATAGGATTAACTGTAATTCTTTCAATTATTTTATTTATTTTTTGGAAAATATTGAAATCAAAGAATAAAAATAGTCAGCTTGTTTTAGGTGGCTTGTCCTCATTTTTGGTATTTGCCTTTTTTTCGTATCCATTACATTATGTTGCTGTTTGGCTTTTGCTATCATTTTACTTATCAATGATATTGCCATTAAAAGAAATCAAAATAAGCAATACACCAATTAGAATAATCACGAAAAGTGCGATTGTAATCGCTTGTATGTTTTTTCTTTTTCATACTGTTGGGCAAATACGTGCAGAAATAAGATGGAAAGAAATTGCAGTAAACTCATTAAGAGGAAATACAGCTGAAATGTTGCCAGAATATGACAATTTGTATCCAACATTAAAGAGTAATCCGTTTTTTCTTTACAATTATGGTGCGGAATTAAGTTTTATAGGAGAATACGATAAAAGCATAATTATTTTGACTGAATGCAGGGAGCAATTTAATGATTACGATTTACAAATGCTTTTAGCTGAAAACTACTACAAAAAAGGAGAATATAAAAAAGCAATTCAAACATATCAATACGTTTCAAATATGATTCCATGTAGGTTTGTGCCTTTGTATCAGGCTTTTGAAATATATAAGGAAGCTGGTCAAAAAGATAAGGCTCTGCAATACGCTATGGAAATTGAAAGTAAAGAAGTTAAAATACCATCGAGTACTGTTTCATTTATAAAATCTGAGGTAACAAAATATTTAAGTGATAAGCCCTAAAAAACTTTTAACACCAAATCGGTTACAAAATGTCGTATGTAATTAATATTAAATGGTTTAATGATTTAATCGTAATTACCAACAACCAACAATATGACGAAATTAATGACAATTCCTTATTTAGAATCAATATAGATTTAAATCTATATAAGATTTGTTATTTACATTTTATTTTTGTAAGATTTGCAGGAGATTTAATTTAAAAAAATAATGAACAGTCCCGATTATTTTTCGTTACCTCAACTCTTTATTACGGATTAAAAGAAATTAATAATTTAGTGAAGGAAGGAATAATTCCGAGCAGTCCAGAAGGAGATGAATTAACTATTTCTTCACCAGCCAGATTAAGATATGCAAAAGTCAGGTTGAAATCTGCAAATATGGAAGATGACCCAGAGAGACCTAGTTGGTGGAGTAGTGGCAATAGTAGATCTATGTTATCGTCTATTTGGCTTATAGCTTTTGCTGAACCTACTCCTTTTGGTGAGATAGTTGCCACAGGAGCAACAATAATAGTTGGAGGCATTATTTTTTATAAATTTATTGGGTCATATACTAACGCTGATGCTACAACAAACCCAAATTTAGCTCATTGTCTAAGGATATATATACGGTGTACTGGACAAACTCCTCAACATGATTGTTCCACATGCATGCAGTTTTGTAATGCTCAAGGACATTGGGATACTTATAATTGCCCATTTTAAAAGCAACTCATTATAATAGGATTTAAATTAAATATTAAAGGAGAAAAAATATCTGCCGCATTATCCAAAGGAAATGTTAATATTATAGCAGATATATTGAATAAAGAAATTGAAGAGATTAGGGTAGTTTTTGCTGGACTAAATTCTGAAAATTACGAACAGCTTCACTGGTATGAAAATAGTTTAAAAATTGGTGATGAGTTTACTGTTAAAGTTGTAGATATTTCTCACAGCTCTAAACCAACAAGAATTGAAAAAAAAGAAGACGTAGATTTATTTATTACCGAGGGAAAGTTAAAGACCTATAATTTTCTTAAAAAGGAATTAGAAGAAAAAGGGTTAATCTAAAATAAGTCTATAACACAGTACAAAAAATGTGTACGGGACACTATTATTTCCCCCATTTTATAAAATAATTTATGTATGATAGGATTTGAATTAAATATTAAAGGAGAAAAAATATCTGCCGCATTACCCAAAGGAAATGTTCATATTATAGCAGATATATTGAATAAAGAAATTGAAGAGATTAGGGTAGTTTTTGCCGGACTAAATTCTGAAAATTACGAACAGCTTTACTGGTATGAAAATAGTTTAAAAATTGGTGATGAGTTTACTGTTAAAGTTGTAGATATTTCTCACAGCTCTAAACCAACAAGAATTGAAAAAAAAGAAGACGTAGATTTATTTATTACCGAGGGAAAGTTAAAGACCTATAATTTTCTTAAAAAGGAATTAGAAGAAAAAGGGTTGATTTTAAAAAAAAGACTATTCTAATATTTGTATCTGCAATCGTGATGTTTGGGTTTTCTATTATTCCAATTTGATTATAAAATGTCGTATATAATTAATATTAAATGGTTTAATGATTTAACCGTAATTACCAACAACCAACAATATGATGAAATTAATGACAATTCCTTATTTAGAATCAATATAGATTTAAATCTATACAAGATTTGTTATTTACATTTTATTTTTGTAAGATTTGCAGGAGATTTAATTTAAAAAAATAATGATTATAAAAAATGTACTAAAAATAGTAGCCGTATTATTTATCGGCTTGACGCTCTTTACCTGTAACAAAGAGGAATCAGTTATTGGTAATAACGGCTATGTAGAAGCAGATAAAAAAATCATTGCTAAATTAATTAAAAGTTTTGACGCTACCTTAAATCAAGTTTCCTCAAGCGATAAGGTTTTTGACGAAGAGGAAATAAATAAAGTTTTCTTAGAGGAAATTTCAAAGAATGGTATAAGCAATGCAAAGCATAATTCCCCAAATACTTTAGCAAAGAAATCTATTAGTTATAAGTTTTCTACAGAATTTAACTTATTTGCCATTCAAATAGGGGATGCACAAAATTTTCCTTCGCAAGAAGCATACAAAGACTTTCTTACTGATTTAGAAAGTCAGGTTCAAAACAGCAATATTGCACTTATAGAAAAACAAATTCTGGTTAATCACATTGCCTTTACATGTGCTTTTGTAGATTGGACGGAATCTTTGGTACATAGCCAAAGCCCAAAAACATTATATTATGCAAAGACACGCCTAAAATCTTCTAATGTAGAAGAAGATAAAAAAAGTTGGTGGCAACGTTGGGGTAAATGTGCTGCAGGTATTGTTGGACAAGCATTAGAAACTTCATTAAATAGCTGTATTGAAACAGGCACTTTTTTAGCACAGATTGGTGGGGCTGTTGGCACTCTGGCTGGGGGAGTTGCTGGCGGTATAATTGGAAAAAATCCTGCGGCTGTGGCAGCTGGAGGAGCTCTTGGTGGAGCAGCTGGAGCGTTTATTGGTGGAGCAGTTGGTTGTGCTGCTGGAGCAACTGTTGGATTTATAGCTGGTGCCTTATTAGGTGCCCGTGACAGTTGTGATTAATCTTAATTTAATTAGACATTATGAGTAAAATAAGTATTAAAAACCAGTACAAGTATACAATAATAGTAATGACATTCATCTTAATATCGGTAGTATTAGGATCCAATGTTGCCTCTTTTTTTACTTTTTATGAAGAGGTAGAAACACTCGGAGTTAATATTCAATGGAAGTTCTACTCTTCTTTAGTATTATTTATAATATATTCTTTAATGTCCTTAGCTTTGGTTATATGTTTAGCTACAATCTTGACTGCACGAAACAGAAGAGTAATAAAGAAAATTAAAAGTATGGCGAAGATAAAAATATCTAAACATAAATTAAATAGAATAGTATATAAAATTATAATGTTAGGGTTGTTTTGCTTATTGCTTTTTGCATGTGCTAATTTACGTGATTCTTTTTTTAGATTTTATAACCATATTGACACCTTAGGACAAGAAGACAAATTGATATTCTACATTTATTTGGTTGCACTTTGCATACATTTTTTCATTCTTTTAGTTATACTATTTGTAATAATTATATTTATTATTAGAAAACCGATGATAATAAGAATGATAAATCAAGCTAGAGAACATACAATAGAATCCGTATATGAATTATACTTTTTGGAAAAAGAAGATTCTACAGAAAAATAGAGTTATACCGATTTGATTATAAAATGTCGTATATAATTAATATTAAATGGTTTAATGATTTAATCGTAATTACCAACAACCAACAATATGATGAAATTAATGACAATTCCTTATTTAGAATCAATATAGATTTAAATCTATATAAGATTTGTTATTTACATTTTATTTTTGTAAGATTTGCAGGAGATTTAATTTAAAAAAATAATGATATGAAAAATGTACTAAAAATAGGATTCGGATTATTTATCGGCTTGACGCTCTTTACCTGTAACAAAGAGGAATCAGTTATTGGTAATAAGCTTTTGTCCATAAAAATATAATACAACAATATTATGGCAAAAATATCTAAACATAAACTAAGTAGAATAGGACATAAACTTTTAACTATATTGTTATCTTTATTATTTCTTTGGGTATCTCTTCGTTTAGCTAATACTTTTTTTAGCGTTTATGACTATGTTGATACTATAGGACAAGAAGACGAATGGAGATTCCACGTTTCTCTGATTGCATTTGGGATACAGTTTTTTATTTTTTTAGCTCTATTAGTTGCAATAATTACATATATTATGAGAAAACCATTAAAAAGAATGGCAAATAAAATTAAAGATATAATAGAATCCATATATGAATTATACTTTCTGGAAAAAGAAGATTCTACAGAAAAATAGAGTTATACCGATTTGAATATAAAATGTCGTATATAATTAATATTCAATTATTTAACCGTAATTACCAACAACCAACAATATGATGAAATTAATGACAATTCCTTATTTAGAATCAATATAGATTTAAATCTATATAAGATTTGTTATTTACATTTTATTTTTGTAAGACTTGCAGGAGATTTAATTTAAAAAAATAATGATTATAAAAAATGTACTAAAAATAGGATTCGGATTATTAATTGTAATGATAGCTTTATTTTCCTGTGAAAATAAAGATACAGTAATTCAGGAAGAGCAGGACATTTCTGAAATGGCAAAAGATGAGGTTTTTATTAATTTAGTTAAAAACAATGCAAATGTAATTAATCAAATCTCGAATATTGAAAGAGCTAAAGAGTTAACTTCAAAAGATTATGATTTATCAAATGAAGAACTAAATGAATTATCAGTATCACTTGGTTTTGCTGACTTAAATGCGTATAAAAAATTCTATAAGGGACAGAGAAAATCTTTAATTGAACTCAATAAGAAATATAATCTTGAAAGTTATGATGATTTCATAATTCAGGAATTAATATTAGAAAGTGGTGCATTAGAATTAGAAAGGTTTAGCAACAAATCTCAGTCTATACGTGGTTTGAATTCACTTAGACTTAAAACAAATAATCCTGAAAGTGACCACAGCGATTATGAAAGTGACCAAAGTGATTGTGAAACAATTCGTTTAAGTTGTATTGCTATTGTTGCTTCTATTGCTGTTAGAGGACATCTATTATGTATCCCTTTGGACGTTGCAGTTTTATCTGGATTAGCTTGCCACGGAGCAGTAGTTGTTGCTCAAGTAAATGAAAGTGCTATTTGTAATGCAACGGCTAGGATTTGTGAGAGAAACGAACGCAGGGAAATAGAACGAGAACGCAGAGAAATAGAACGAGAACGCAGAGAAATAGAACGAGAACGCAGGGAAATAGAACAAGAACGCAGAGAAATAGAACGAGAACGCAGAGAAATAGAACGAGAACGCCAATAATATAAATATAAATTAACTAATCATGAAAAAGACAAAAGAGAACACAAATAAAGTTATATTAAGGCTAACTCCTCTTATGCTCCTTATTATATATTTTATAGTTATACATTTATATCCTCAAATAAGTTATGAGAGAAGAATTGATATGCTACTTGCAGCTATGATTATTATTGCCATTGCATTAATAACTATGATACTAAAAAAAGAGATAAAATTATCATCAATACTTGGATTTATACCTTATATACTCTTTATTGTATATTTTATAGTTCTACGTTTATATCCTCAGATAAGTTTTGAGAGAAATATGAGTATGCTATTTGTAATGATAGTTATTATTGTAATTTCAACAATAATATTAATAAAAAAACGAAGTATATTCAAGAGCCCTAGCAAGCGACAAATCATAATGCTTTCTTTAGCCTTGCTTGCAAGTACAATAGTATTTTTAACCAGTTATTATTATAGGTAGTATTTTATTATCAAATTGATATAAACTCTACAATCCAATGAATAGAATAAAAACAGTTTTTATAGGTGTCATTTTCTTATTATCTATTCTTTCCTGCGATAAGGACAAGGATACAATAAAGAAAATATTGAAAAAAGCAGAGACAAACAAAGTGGAATTACAAAAATTCCTGTCTAATTATACAGATGATACCTTAAAACTCAAAGCTGCTGAGTTCTTGGTAGTCGGTATGGAATACCGTTATACATACGATATTTTAGTAAAAGATTTAGCTGATAATTCCGTTGATATAAATTTATACAAACCGAAAATAAGCCGCAAAAACATTGCTCACTTACTCGACAGCCTTCATTATAGGGTAAAAGATACAATTGTAGAAGATATAAAAGCTGTAAAATCAGAATACCTGATACAGAATCTTGAACAAGCATTTGATATCTGGCAAACTAAACCATGGGCAAAGAATTATTCCTTTGAATTGTTTTGTGAATTTATCTTACCTTATAGGATTGGCAACGAAAATTTAGAAAACGATTGGCGTTCCTATTTTCAGAAAAAATATTTACCAATACTTGATACCCTGCAAGGAAATAGTAAGGTAAATAGAGTTTTCCAGTTTATAAAAAACGATATTAAAAAATGGTACTGGTTTGCCTATAATACCATCGACCTGAAACCAACCAAGAATCTCAATGAAGTAATTTCTTGCAGTAGAGGCAACTGCATTGATGTTGCCAATGTATATCTTTATACTCTGCGCGCAATTGGAGTGGCAGCAACTATTGACTATATTCCACTTTGGGGGCGGACAAATTACGGGCATTGCGAACTGGTTTATTGGGATGAAAACAATCAAGCCCAAAGGCTAAAAACAGGAGAATGGCTATCGAGTCCACCTCCCAAAGTTTACCGTCAATATTATTCAAATCAAAAAAACAATCTCGTTGATAAAGTTAAAAATCTAAATGATATTCCACCACATTTGACAGAGAGAACTTATCGAGACGTTACAAACGAATACACAAAAACGTCTACGATAATTGTTAAACCTAACGCAGAGCCTAAAAATGGAATTCTATATTTAAGTGTTTTTAATTCGGGTAGGTGGCAACCCATTGCATGGAGCGACTCAGTTTTGACTGAAACAAAAGAATTTGTATTTAGAGATATAGGACAAAATATTGCTTATCTACCTTCTGCGTATTACCAAAGTAGAAGTATTCAGAATAGAACACCTCTTATTGTAGATAGTCAATTGGGAGTAAGTCAATTATTACCAGATAAAGACTCCCTAGTTTCGATTGTAGTTTCCAAAAAGAAGGCGAGCAATAGATTTTATTACTGGGATAAAAAATGGATAAATATAGGAAAAGGAGATTTGAATATAGATACATTAAAATTTGATAATATTCCCTCAAATACACTTTATCGTTTAGGAAATCATAAGGAAAGAATTTTTACGTACAAGAATAATAAACTGAGATATTGGTAAGCTAAGATTATCTTTAGCTTGTAAAAAGATATTTAACTCCACTAAAAATTTAGTTATGCCATATAAATTTATACAAACCGAAAATAAGTCGCAAAAACATTGCCCACTTACTCGACAGCCTTCATTATAGGATAAAAGATATAATTGTAGAAGATATAAAAGCTGTAAAATCAGAATACCTGATACAGAATCTTGAACAAGTGTTGCATTTTGCTAATTGAACTTAACAAAATGTTTCTCTACTAGTTTAGAATCCTGTAAAGTCTTCAAAACTTTGTAGGGATTATACTACCCCAAATTATTATTTTCACTAACTATTATTAAAAAAGTAAATCCCTATATTTACAAACTTATAATTTTAAGTTTTAGATGTCAAAAAAAGTAAAACAAAAAACGCCTAATAAGTCTATTTTTCAAAGGATTAAGTCTTTTATAAATAACAGACAAGCACATATAATATTTGGCTTGTTTTTAATTTTATTTTCAATTTTTCTGACAATCGCCTTTTTTTCATTTTTCTTCTCTTGGCAAGAAGACCAAAGCACACTTACACAATTTACAGATAAAACTATAACTAGCAGTAATTTGCTCGGAAAAATAGGAGCAAAATTAAGTAGCCTAACTATTTTTGACGGATTTGGACTTGCTGGATTTATACTACCTTTCTTATTATTTACAACTGGCTTGCACTGTCTATCTAAAGTTAGGCTTTACAGTATAATAAAAACTTGGAATTTGGGCTTAATAATTATGCTGTGGATTTCTATAACACTCGGATTTGCTTCTAATAAATTATTATCTGGCATTATTGGCTTTGAAATAAATCAATATTTACAAACATTTTTAGGGAAAACAGGCCTTGTGATAATTCTCTTTTTTCTTATGATGACATACCTTATAATTCGTTTTAAAATTACGTTGGAAGGAGTTATAAATAGATTAAAATTGAAAAATTCCGCTATTTATAAAACAGAAAATAAACACGAGCCAATTACAGAAGATAAAGAGACTAATAAATCGGAATTTGAATTGTCCATAGACAATTTGCAACCTACAATTAGTAATCATTCGGAAGCAACTGTTGATAATACTATAATTGAAAAAGTAGAAATTGCTGTAAGTAAAATCGAAGAAGAAGAACATTTTACGGAAAATTTATCTAATAAACTTATCAAAGGTTTTGGAGAATTTGACCCCACTTTAGAGTTGGGTAACTTCAAATTCCCTCCTTTTAATCTACTGAAGGAATACAACGAAAGTATTTCGGTGAATCCTGAAGAATTAGAAGCGAACAAAAATAAGATTTTAGAAACTCTAAGAAACTATAAAATTGAAATAATAAGGATTAAGGCAACCGTAGGTCCGACAATTACTCTGTACGAAATTGTTCCCGAAGCTGGAATCAGAATTGCAAAAATTAAAAATTTAGAAGACGATATAGCTCTGTCTTTATCGGCTTTGGGGATTCGTATCATCGCTCCTATGCCGGGAAAAGGGACTATCGGTATAGAAGTTCCAAATAAAAAAGCGACTATTGTTTCTATGCACTCGGTTATTTCTTCGAGTAAATTTCAGGAATCCAAAATGGAATTGCCAATCGCTTTAGGAAAAACTATTTCTAATGAAACCTTTGTAATAGACTTAGCCAAAATGCCACATTTATTGATGGCAGGGGCAACTGGGCAAGGTAAATCGGTTGGGTTAAATGCTGTTTTAGCTTCTCTTTTATACAAAAAACACCCAGCGGAAGTTAAATTTATTTTAGTAGATCCCAAAAAGGTAGAACTTACTTTATTTAATAAAATTGAACGCCATTATTTGGCAAAACTACCAGATAGCGAAGAGGCAATAATCACAGACACAACCAAAGTGATAAATACTTTAAATTCTCTTTGTATAGAAATGGATAATCGCTATGATTTGCTAAAAAAAGCAATGGTTCGCAACATAAAAGAATATAACACAAAGTTCAGAGCACGTAAATTAAATCCAGAAAACGGGCATCAGTTTCTGCCGTACATTATTTTGGTTATTGATGAATTTTCAGATTTAATTATGACTGCAGGCAAAGAAGTAGAAACTCCTGTCGCTCGTTTGGCACAATTATCTCGTGCTATTGGAATTCACTTAATTGTAGCAACCCAACGCCCTTCAGTAAATGTAATTACAGGAATTATAAAGGCAAATTTTCCAACGAGAATTGCTTTTAGAGTAACCTCTAAAATTGACTCCCGAACTATATTAGATGTGTCAGGTGCAGACCAATTAATAGGTAGAGGAGATTTATTATACTCCGGCGGAAATGATATTACCCGCATACAATGTGCGTTCATCGATACTCCAGAAGTAGAAAGAATTACTGATTTTATAGGTTCTCAACGTGCATATCCAGAGGCACATTTATTACCCGAATATGTGGATGAAGAAAGCGGCATAAACCTTGATGTTGATATTGAAGATAGGGATAATTTATTTAGAGAAGCGGCGGAAATAATTGTAATTGCACAGCAAGGGTCGGCATCATTATTGCAAAGGAAATTAAAATTAGGATACAACAGAGCAGGAAGATTAATCGACCAATTAGAAGCCGCTGGAGTTGTCGGAGGATTTGAAGGAAGTAAAGCCAGACAAGTGTTAATTTCAGATTTGGAAGCTTTAAATCAATTATTGTAAAACAAAGAATTATTAGAATGAAAAACTTAAAAAATAGTTACCTATTTATCATAGGAATCATCATCCATTTTCAAACCTTTTCACAAAACAACAACGAGGCTGAAATATTGCTAAATGAAGTGTCTGCAAAGATGGGGGCTTATGCAAATATGCAAATTGAATTTAGCACCACATTAACTAATGAAGATGCAGGAATTACGGAAGATAACGAGCTTCCTATTTTAGGTAATATTACGCTACAAGGCGAAAAATATAATTTGAATTATTTAGATAATAACTTTGTTTTTGATGGGAATAAACTGTACGTTATCAATCATCAGGAAAAGGAAGTGAATATTAATGATGGAAATTTTGACCAAGAAGACGGCTTTGTTTATCCTTCAAAATTATTGACCTTTTACAAAGAAGGGTACAATTATAGTATGGGGAAAATTCAAACAATAAAAAGTAAGAAAATTCAGTTTGTAGATTTAACACCGATAGATAGCAATTCAGAAATCGTAAAAGTACGATTAGGAATAAATATTAAAACGAAGCACATTTACAAACTGATACAAATTGGTGCTAATACTTCTAAAACAACATTTACAATCATTTCCTTTAAAAGCAATCAAAAATTATTGAAAAGTATGTTTATTTTTAATAGAAAAGAGTGTCTTAAAAACGGATATATAATTGATTAAATCTCTTGTTTTATAATCAGGTGTTGATTTAGGCGGGTAATAATAGTTTTGACTTTGTCTATGCAAAGTTCATAACCTAAATTCAATTGGTAAAAATAAAACACGTATATGATTGATAATGAGCAAATTAACAAAAGTATGATTGAAATTACAAAAAACTAAAACCATTTCTAAAATTTTAATATTTTTGAAATAAGAAAGGATTGGCTTAAAAATCAATTAATAGAGGTTGCCTAAAAAGCGATGTAATATGAGAGTTGAAAAAATAATTGAAAATCATCAAGTTTATATTACTCTACAATATTTACAATTTTATTCGGAACTACAATTACTTTTTTAGGTGTACGTCCTTGTAGTTGTATTTGAGTTTTTTCATTAGTTAGTACCCTTTTTTCAATTTCTTCTTTACTTATATTCAATGGTAATTCTAATGTAAAACGCATTTTACCGTTAAAAGAAATCGGATAGTTTTTTGAACTTTCTACCAAATGATTAGCTTCAAATATTGGAAAATCAGCCGTAGAAATTGATGTTTGATGCCCTAATTTATTCCACAATTCTTCTGAAATATGCGGAGCGTACGGAGAAATCAAAACCAATAATGATTCTAAAATAGCACGTTTATTACATTTTAGAGCGGTTAATTCATTTACCGCAATCATAAAAGTAGATACCGACGTATTAAATGAAAAGTTCTCAATATCTTCCTCTACTTTTTTGATAGTTTTATGTAATATTTTCAATTCATCTTTTGTAGGCTCTTTATCAGAAACAGAAAATATTTCTTCGCTGTGATACAACTTCCACAGTTTTTTTAAAAAACTATAAACTCCAGAAATACCAGATGTTTTCCAAGGTTTTGTCTGTTCTAATGGACCTAAAAACATTTCAAACAAACGTAAACTATCAGCGCCATATCTTTCACAAATATTATCTGGGCTTACGACGTTGTATTTGGACTTTGACATTTTTTCTACTTGACTTTTAGTAAAGAATTTAAAATCTTCTAAAGGTTTTTCACTTTTGTTACCACGGTTATGAAATTTATCATATTTTAATTTATAAAGGACATCTTTTGTAATAAAAACAGGGTTTTTGAACTTTTGCCATACACTTAACTTTTTTACACCTTCTACATCTAAATAAGGCTTTCTTTCGCTATTATTATAATCTGACACGTACTCTATTGGAAAGGGAATAGGATCCGTTTCTCTCATTTCAAGGGAGGCTAAATTACTTCTAATTTCGTCATCAATATAATCAGAGCAATAAATAAGATCTCCAAGTTCTTCATCATCATTATAAATAAAAGTAGTTATTTTTCCTGTCTGAATAGTGTTTGATTTAATTCTTGAGCGTAGAACATTCTCGGTAACTCCTTGTATCATACCTTGATTAATAAGTTTTTTTGCAAATTCATCAACAGGTAATAACCCTTTATCAAACAAGAATTTTTGCCAAAAACGGGCGTATAATAAATGTCCCGTTGCGTGTTCTGAACCTCCGATATATAAATCTACTTCTCTCCAATAATCAACAGCCTTTTTGCTTACAAATTCGCCGTCATTATTAGAATCCATATAACGATTAAAATACCAAGAACTTCCTGCCCAACCCGGCATCGTGTTTAATTCCAACGGAAACACATTTTTATTATTAACAAACTGATTACTAACCACCGAACACTGATTTTCGTCCCACGCCCAATCCGTTGCATTTCCCAAAGGAGGTTTTCCGTCTTCGGTTGGCAAATATTTTTCTACCTCTGGAAGAACGACTGGCAGATGTTTAGCATCAATCATTTGTGGCAAGCCATTTTTGTAATATACAGGAAAAGGTTCTCCCCAATATCGTTGACGACTAAATACGGCATCTCGCAAGCGATAGTTTATTTTTCCATAGCCCAAACCACGCTTTTCTAATTCGTAAATCGCTGATTTTAAAGCTTTTTTATACGGCAATCCGTTTAGGAAATCTGAATTTACAATTACAGTTTTGTCTTTTCCTTCATATGCCTGTTCTGAAATGTCTATATTTTCAAAAATATTTGGGATTTCAATTTTAAAATAATTAGCAAAATCGTAATCGCGTTGGTCTCCACAGGGAACGGACATAACTGCTCCCGTCCCGTAGCTTGCCAACACATAGTCTCCAATCCAAACGGGTATTTTATCACCTGTAAACGGATGCTCTGCATACGCTCCTGTAAATGCTCCAGAAATGGTTTTTACATCTGCCATTCTATCGCGCTCACTACGTTTTGCCGTTTCTTTTATATATGCGTTTACTTCGTCTTTTTGTTCATCTGTTGTGATTTGTGAAACGAGATTATGCTCTGGAGCCAAAGTCATAAAAGATACTCCAAAAATAGTGTCAGGGCGTGTAGTAAATACTTCAATATTTTTGTTTTGTATTTTAAATGAAACCATTGCTCCTTGCGAGCGTCCTATCCAATTTGATTGGCTGTCTTTTAAAGGTTGAGGCCAATCTATATTTTGTAATCCGTCCAACAAACGCTGTGAGTATGCAGATATTCGCATAGACCATTGCCTCATTTTTTTACGAATTATCGAATGACCGCCACGCTCTGAACGTCCGTTTATAATTTCATCATTTGCCAAAACAGTACCTAATTCTGGACACCAATTTACCTCGGTATCCGACAGATATGTCAGACGATATTGCAATAAAATTTCTTCTTGCTTTTTTGTTGAAAAGCCGTTCCAATCATCCGCAGAAAAAGAGGTAATATCTTCGTCAGATACTGCATTTATATTTGTATTCCCTTTTGATTTAAACGATGAAATCAATGTAGAAATATCTTCTGCTTTATCGGTTTCTTTATTGTACCAAGAATTAAATAGTTGAGTAAAAATCCATTGAGTCCATTTGTAATATTTTGGGTTTGAGGTTCTTACTTCTCTGCTCCAATCGAATGAAAAGCCTATTCTATCTAATTGTCTTCTGTATGTAGCAATATTTTTTTCTGTTGTTTTTGCGGGATGTTGCCCTGTTTGAATAGCGTATTGCTCTGCTGGCAATCCGAAAGAATCGTAGCCTTGTGGGTGCAATACATTAAATCCTTTGTGTCTTTTGTACCGTGCGTAAATATCTGATGCAATATATCCCAACGGATGCCCAACGTGTAAGCCCGCTCCCGACGGATATGGAAACATATCTAATACATAATATTTTGGTTTGTCGGAAGTGTTACTGGCTTTAAAAGTTTGATTTTCTCTCCAAAATTTTTGCCACTTTTTTTCTATCTCTATATGGTTGTATTGCATTCTGATTGTTCACTTTTTAAACGGTGGCGAAGTTACAGTTTATAAATAGAAGTGAAAAGTTAAAAGATAGGCAATACAGAAGATTGTGAGACAGAAAAATCAAAAAACTTAATGAATCTTAATTTGTGAAACTAAGTATGAATTGCCACAAATATATTGGTTTATTGCATTTTAACTCTATTATTTTTAGAAAGTCCTTCTGTTATTTCAGTATAAATACCGTCAGACATACCTCTTGATATTTCAATTTCTTTCACTTTATCAGCGTCATAAATAATTTCTACAAAAGATTTTATACCTTTATAGTTAATTAGCCATCCCCCGAAAAATACATTTAATAGTTTCTAAGGGGTTGATTTTACTGACAATTTAGGTTAAAATAAGCCTGAAAAATATTTTTTAACTTCCTAAAAAATACGTTATTTAAATCATTGATGATAAGTAATTTAATTTTTTAAAATTCTTCTAAAAGCAGAAAAACTAAAAAAGTAGAGAATGGCTAATTTTTTCATAAACTTGCTTTTAGTGATAATTTCGCTATTATTTACCCGTTATTACTTGCATTTTTTATAGCTAAACAGGTCATTCTCTCTTCCTTTTAGAACTGCATACATTGTACGCCCTTCTTTTTTCACAATCACCTTTTCAGATAATTCATCATTAATTACTTTTTTTATATCTTCATGGGTTTTAAAATCTTTAGAAAGTGATTTTAATTCAGAAAGTTTTACCTTTTGCTTTGTGTTAAATTCTTTTTCTATAAATTTTGCTGACTCTGAAAGTGATTTTCGTCGTTTTCGTCAGTCTTAATAGGCAGTTTTGATTCTTTAAAATTATTAAGCGCAGAGTTAAATGCAGTTATTATTATTTGAAGATTATTTTTATCGTCTGTAACTAATTCAGTTGCTGTTTTCGGAAGAATAGCTGCTCCATATATTGCTCCCCAAAGTGAATAATAAATTATTGGCTGAATACCTTCTTTTTCATTATTTTCAACATATAGAGAAAAATCACGACCTGTAGTAAATAAAATTGCTATTGATTTAAGAACTTGATTTTGGGTAGAAGAAATTTCAAAGCCTCTTCTGAGACTTTTAAATGAATCAAAAAGGCTTCTTATATATTTACTTTCTTCGGATCCTTTAAACCCTTGAATATTACCTGAGTCAAAATATTCACCAATTTCGATTAATATTTGTTCACGATTAGCAAGGAAATATTCTACATTTACAATGGCATCGGTCTGAATAAAGTATAATAGTGTTTGTTTTAAATAATTGTCTTCTTCAGATTTATTAAGACTTTCTGGTATTTTCACATCTAAATTCCCTTTAATAAATTTAGGAGTAATCAAATCATCTAAATTGAGCTTGTTGCTCCTTCTTGAAAGCGTTATTTGTTCTTCAATGCTATGTTTTATTTTATTGAAAGTTTTGTTGATTTTTGTTGTGTAATTACTTGGATATTTAGAATTAAATTTAGAGTTGATAGCTAGTGTAAGTTTTTTAAATTTAAGTGGTATTGGTAAGTCGTCTATTGTTTCGTCAGCTAAAAGCCCCCCGATCATTCGATCATACGCAGATTTTCCTAAAAAATTTTCCTTTTTAAGTAAATTTAGAATGTCATCAGTTAGTGTTGTTGATTTACTACGCACTATTGCTTCATCCAACGTTTCAATAGATTCATAAATGCGTGATACTTCCTTAATGATACCTAATGATGATTTCTTTTTCTCCAATCCATTACTTTCTCCAATTTTATTTAGATATAAAGAGATGTCATTGTTTAATGTTCTTAATAAATTTGAGATTTCTCGCCACTCTTTACTGGCATTATTTGAAAAAGCAATTGAGCTTCCTAGGATTACACCTAAAATTCTATTTAGTTTCCTTTCTTCTATAAACGTATTAGAATTATTTTTTTTATTTTCTAAAGGTGTTTTTGGACTTGGAAGTTTGTCGCCAGAATAATCCTCTTTTATAACATATGAGTTTGCTTTAGCAAGATTAGCAAACTTGGTTTCTATACTTTTTAAAGATTTTGCTAGAGTTTCGTTTAATTCGTGTTCTTTTCTAAAAAATAATTTAAACTCATCAAACAGATATATTGTTGAGTTGATTACAAAATATTTTATGCCTGTTTCGTCAGTGTGTGAACACATATTTTCATCTACATTAACCTCAAGCAACACTGGGAATCCATAATCTTTATCTGTTTTATTATTATTAAAAATGCGTTTTTCATAACCAATCAAGAAATTTTCATTTTCATTAAGGAATGTTGTAGATGCTCTTTTAAAGCTATATTTTCTATTTGGATAGTATGAAGTAGGCGATATTGATAATGTAGTAAACACACTATTGAAATCGTTTGAATTAAATGGAATATATACTTTCATTGTACGTTTTTAAAAAGGCAAATAGTCACTTACAGAATTTTCATTTTTTTCATTGTGATACTCAAAAAGATTTCTATCAATATTTTCTATGAAAGATGATAAATGATTTGAGTATAGAATAAATAAATCACGATAACTTCTTGTTAATGCAACATATAAAGGGTTTCTGTATTTCTCGTCACTTTCTGTACACTCTGGAATAAAAACTGCCTCAAATTGAAGCCCTTTAGCACTATGGTATGTCATTAACTTGGGGTTTTCAGTTGCAAAATCTAAATCCATATAAGATTTGAATTTGGCTTTATTAAATTTGGCTTCTACACCCCAATTTGATTTATCAAAATAATCTTTAGCTTTTTCGACATCCTTATTTTCTAGTAACAATATGCCAACATCAGTATATTTTTGTGCTTTAACAACGTCCTCTATATATTTTAATTGGTCTTCAAAAGACGAACATTCTACTAATCTTGGTTTATTTACGCCTTCTTTATCACACCTATTCTCTAGTCCTTCTTTTGAAAGTGTTACTTTTTCTGCGATCCTTGCAACTTTCTTTGGCAGTCTATGGTTGATAACCAAATTTTCCATTGGAATATTAGTTTGAATTTGGATTTCCTCCATCGTCAAAAGTTTTCCTTTTTTCGGTAGGTTTTTATACAATTGCTGAGCAGAATCACCAAAAAGCATAAGATGTTTTTTAGCAGCTTTTTGTAAATCTGCAAGTTCATCTGTGTCAAAATCTTGAACTTCATCTACAATTATATATTCTGCTGATGCTTTATCCCGTCTATGAACCCATTCCCAATAGTAAAGTACCTTAGATTCGTCAACTCCAATAGCGTGTATGCCATCCATTATAAACTGTTTCAATGCTTTCGTAAATACAATAATCAAATAGTCATTATTACCCTGTTCAGCAAGCTCTTTTGCTCTCCATAAAGCTAAAACAGTTTTACCACTACCTGCACAACCCTTTACAATAAAAGAACTGCTTAAGTTTTTACGTATAATTATAACTTGGAAGTCGTCAAGCTCAGATTCGTTTATGTACCAAGATTCTTTTGCCATATCTTTTTTATTCTGAAAGTTGTCATTGTTGTTAATTGGTTCTAATTATGACTAACTAGTTACACGCCAACAAATATACAAATTCATTATCTAAAACCAATTAATTCGACCTATCTTTCAAAACCTCTTCAACATCATTCAGTGAAAACCCTTTAGCTTTTAAAAGTATTAAATAGTGATATATTAAATCCGCAGCCTCATTTTTAAACAGACTGTCGTTATCGTCCTTTGCTTCAATAATCAGCTCTACGGCTTCTTCACCAACTTTTTGAGCAACTTTATTAATCCCTCTTTTATACAATTTATTGGTATAAGAATTTTCGTCATTATTATCTATTTTATCATTGATAGCTTGCTCTAATTTATAAATAAACCCTTGAGCTGTTTCTGTCGCAAAGCAAGATGTTGAGCCTTTATGACAAGTTGGTCCAACAGGCGAGGCTTTAATTAAAATAGTGTCATTATCACAATCAATTTGTAAGTCTTTCACTATCAAAAAATTGCCAGATTTCTCACCTTTAGTCCAAAGTCTGTTTTTGCCTCTGCTAAAAAATGTTACTTTCCCTTCTCGCTTTGTTTTCTTGTAGGCTTCTTCGTTCATATAGCCCAACATAAGTACCTGAAGCGTTAAATTATCTTGAATTATAACTGGCACTAAACCGTTTCCTTTTGTAAAATCTATATTCATCGTATGGCTATTTTTTCTGCTTTTAAATACTCTTTTAATTTCGGAATTGGTATTTCTCCGTAGTGAAAAATACTTGCTGCCAAGGCTCCTGTGGCATTTGTTTTTTCGAACACCTCTTTAAAATGAGCTTCACTACCCGCTCCACCGGACGCAATTACCGGAATATTTACCGCCAAACTCACTTTATTAGTAATATCCAACGCAAATCCAGATTTTGTCCCGTCGTTATTCATAGAAGTCAGTAATATTTCGCCACCACCTAATTGTTCAATTTGTTTGCTCCAATTTACCGTTTTTAATTTAGTGATTTTTCTGCCTCCGTTTACAAAAACTTTCCATTCGTCATCTTCAAATTTAGTGTCAATTGCAACCACAACACACTGACTACCAAACTGATTAGCAATATTCGAAATAAGCTGCGGATTTTTAACTGCTGATGAATTAATACTCACTTTATCAGCTCCTGCTTCAATGAGTTTTGCAACGTCTTCAACAGTACTAATTCCTCCGCCAACCGTAAAAGGTATGTTTATTTCTTGGGCTATTCTTCTTACTAATTCTATCAAGGTTTTTCGTTTTTCTATGGTAGCTGTAATATCTAAAAAAACTAACTCGTCAGCTCCTTGAACGACGTATTTTTTTGCTAATTCAATAGGGTCGCCGGCATCTTTTATATCGATAAAATTGATGCCTTTTACAGTTCTTCCGTCCTTAATATCCAAACACGGGACTATTCTCTTTTTTAACATAGTTTTTGTAGTTGTTTTAATGTGATTTTCCCTTCGTAGATTGCTTTTCCTATGATAATTCCCTTACAACCAATTTCTTTTAACTGCTCTAAATCATCTATCGAAGAAACTCCGCCGCTGGCAATTAAATTTATTTTAGTTCTATTTAAAATCTCGATATATAGCTCATTAGAAGCACCTTGTAACATTCCGTCTTTTTGAACATCAGTGCAGATAACGTCCTTAATGCCTTTTGCTTCGTAGTCTTTTATAAACTCAATTACATCCAATTCAGAGCTTTCTAACCAACCATTAGTTACAATTTTTTTATTGTTACAATCTGCTCCTAAAATAATTTTTTCGGCTCCGTAATCGTCTAACCATTCTAAAAATAACTTCGGATTATTTGCTGCAATACTACCTCCCGTTATTTGATTTGCACCACATTCAAAAGCAATCTTTAAATCTTTATCAGACTTTAATCCTCCTCCAAAATCAATTTTCAGATTAGTTTTAGACGCAATTAATTCCAATACTTTATAATTTACAATACACTTAGATTTTGCACCGTCCAAATCTACCAAATGCAGATATTTAATGCCGTTATCTTCAAACTCTTTGGCAACTTCCAAAGGGTTTTCATTATATATTTTTTTGGTGTTATAATCACCTTTAGACAATCTTACACATTTGCCTTCTAAAATATCTATTGCAGGTATTAGCTTCATAGGATTTTTGAATTACAATTTACTAATTTTTCACTTCCAACTTCCAACCTCCAGCTTCTCACAACTCCAAGAAATTTTTAAGTATTTGCTCTCCCACGTCTGCTGACTTTTCAGGGTGAAATTGTGTTGCGTAAAAATTATCTTTCTGCATGGCCGCACTAATCGGTTGTATATAATTACAAACAGCCGTAGTTTGTTTATCTATTTCTGCATAATAACTGTGGACATAATATACATCATCGCTACTTTTTATGTTGTCAAACAGAATTCCGCTAATATTTAAAAAATTGCTCCAACCCATATGTGGGACTTTATCTTCGGGAGGGAATTTTCTTACTTTGGCGTCAAAAACCCCAAGACATTTAACGTCTCCTTCTTCAGAAGAATCGCACATTAAATGTAAACCCAAACAAATTCCCAATATTGGCTTTTTAATCGATAAAATTATTTTATCCAATCCTTTTTCGGTTAAATGTTTCATCGCAGAACTCGCTTCTCCAACTCCCGGTAAAATAATTTTATCAGCGCTTAATATTTCGTCAGCATCATCTGTAATTATGCTTTTATAACCCAATCTGGTAAGTGCATTTTTAACAGAGCTGATATTCCCTGCATTGTATTTTATTATTGCTATCATAAACTTCCTTTTGTACTTGGTATTGAATAATTATTTGTCTTAGATATTGCCATTTTTATAGCTTTGGCGAAAGCCTTAAATATAGCCTCAATTTTATGGTGTTCATTTTCTCCTTCGGCTTTGATATTCAGATTACATTTGGCAGTATCTGTAAATGATTTAAAGAAATGTACAAACATTTCTGTCGGCATTTCTCCAATCATTTCTCTATTAAATTTTGCCTCCCAAACCAACTGAGGTCTACCTCCAAAATCTATTGCAACTTGAGCCAAACACTCGTCCATCGGTAATAAAAAACCGTAGCGCTCTATTCCTTTTTTGAAACCCAACGCCCGTATAAAAGCCTTGCCCAACGTCAAGGCAACATCTTCTATCGTGTGATGTTCGTCTATTTCTAAATCGCCTGCAACTTTGATGTTTAAATCTATATTTCCGTGCTTTGAAATCTGTTCCAACATATGGTCAAAAAAACAAATTCCCGTTAAAATATTACTTTTTCCAGAGCCGTCTAAATCTATTTTAATATTAATGTCCGTCTCGTTTGTCTTTCGGTTTATCGTTGCAGTTCTATGTTTTTCTTTTAAAAATAAATAAATATCCGACCATTTTGTTGTGGTTAATTCCGCTTCTTTTAATTCTTTATCACCAATAAAAATACCTTTACATTTTAAGTTTTTTGCCAGTTCAATATCTGTTAAGCGGTCGCCAATTACGTAGGATTTTTTTAAATCATAATCGCCATAAATATATTTATTCAGCAATCCTGTTCTCGGTTTTCGTGTGGGAGCATTGTCCTCTGGAAAGCTTTTATCGATAATAATTTCTAAAAATTCAATACCTTCATTTTTAAAAGCCTGTATTATTTTATTATGAGTTGGCAAAAACGTTTCTTCGGGAAAAGAACTTGTCCCCAACCCATCTTGGTTTGTTACCATCACCAATTCATAATCCAACTCGAGTGCTATTTTTGAAAGCCACTGAAAAACTCTGGGATAGAACTCTAGTTTCTCCAAGCTATCTAATTGATAATCAACAGGAGGCTCAACGACTAATGTTCCGTCTCTGTCTATAAATAATATTTTTTTCATTCTTAAATATTTTTTAATTCACTAATCAGCTGTTTGTTTTCTTCTGGCGTTCCGATTGAAATTCGGATACAATTATCAATAATATTATTCCTGTTTCTGACTATTATTTTTTTGCTGACCAATTTATTGTAAATTTTATTAGTATCGGTTACTTCAATCAACAAAAAATTAGCATCAGACGGATACACTTTTAAAACATGATTTATTTTGCTTATTTCTACTTCTAATTTCTGTTTCTCTTGTTTTATCACCTGTAGATTTTCTTTAAATTTAGCGTAATCAGACAAAGCATTTATTACTGCTTTTTGGTTTAATTCACTGACATTATACGGCGGTTTTACCTTGTTAAATAATTTAATTATATCCTCGTTTGAATACGCCACTCCTACCCTAACCCCGGCCAAACCCCAAGCCTTGCTAAAAGTCTGGCAAACTATTAAATTAGGATATTCTGCCATTGCCGTAATCCAAGATTTCGAATCGCTAAAATCAATATAAGCCTCATCAATAATAACAATTCTATCAAACTTTTTTAATATAAATTCAATATCTTTTTTAGCGATTAGATTTCCGCTCGGATTATTTGGGGAACATATAAAAATCAGTTTTAATTTACTGTCTGACAAATAATTATCCGTAATATTCAAATCTATTTGAAAATCTTTTGTCATTGGAATTTTAATTAAGTCCACGTTATTTATATTTGCAGAAATATTGTACATCCCGTATGTCGGAGAGAATGTCAATGCTTTATCCACACTTGGATTACAAAAAATTCTAAAGGCTAAATCAATAATTTCATCGCTTCCATTTCCAATAAAAATGTTCTCGCTTTTTATCTTTTTTAGCTCCGATAATTTTTGTTTTAATTCCTTTTGATAAGGGTCAGGATACCTGTTTAACTCCCCAAAAGGATTTTCATTGGCATCTAAAAAAACACCGGAAACTCCACTATATTCATCTCTCGCACTCGAATAAGGCTGAAATGATAAAATACTTGGTCTTACTATTTTTTCTAATTTAAACATTGATATGAATTACGAATTTTGAATTACGATTTGATAATTTGACAATTAAACAACTAAATTTAAACTACTCCGACAATGTAATTATTTTTTTATCAAAAATAACTAATGTCTCTATTAATTAGCCATCGGTAGATTCAACCCCCAAATGCAACTTTTTTATTTACAAATTTATAAAATAGATTTTTAGGATTATCATAATTTAGATTTTTTCTTGGTCTTCGGTTGATATTATGTTGTATAGCTTTGATTTCTTGTTCACTATATATATTGATTTTTTTGGTATATTGTCTAACTAGTTTATTAGTATATTCACTTAAACCTCTTTCCCGTGAAAAACAAGGATGTGCGAAAAAGAACTCTGTTAATAATTTTTTAGATATTTTTTATGTTCAGCAAATTTAGTTCCATTATCATAGGTAATTGAATAAATGATTTTTTTGTAAGGCATTAACATATCAACAACAATATTGGCTAATTCTTCAGCTTTTCTACCAAAAGGTAGCTTTCTAATTAAGAAAAAAGCGTTCTTTTATTTCTGTAGACAGCTCCTGTGCAAAAATCAGGATTATACTGCCTCGTTTCTTTGAATTACGTTTTAACTCCCGATAAATAGTAGTTTTGTTTACTTTCAAGGATTCTGCTGTAAAAATCTTTGATTTACTACAATTTAGGCACGCTTTTATTTGATACCTTTGTTCTTTAGTTAGTGTACGTCCCTAGATAAGATTGACCGTTTTTAACATTAATTTTTCTTTTTTTCTCATAATCGGGCAATTAGGATTCAGAGGTTTTTATAAATATATTTACCAAAATAAAAGACCTGCATTTGCAGGAAGATGAGGTTTCCCTTTTACGCCAATTTGATTACAAAATGCGGCATAAACATAATAGCTATGAATAATATAAATAATTTAATATTTGATTTGGACGGAACTTTATGGGATTCTAGACATACTGTTTTGAAGTCGTGGAATGATGTTCTTCACAAATTAGGATATGATGAAATTACGTTTAAAAACCTTACTCTTTACACAGGATTAGAACAACCCAAAATAATAATGAATCTACTGAACGTTGACTATAAAAACGCTTGTAAATTAAGCTCATTATTAACAGTCGCAGAACATAAAAAACTAGAAATTACGGGAGGTATATTATATCCTGATGTAAAAAAATCTCTGTTTGAATTAAAAAAACGTTTCAATCTATTTATTGTGAGCAACTGCCAAGATGGTTACATAGAATTATTTTTGAAATATCATAGACTTAATGATTTATTTATCGATTATGAATCAGCAGGAAGGACAAAAAAGAATAAAAAAGAAAATATCCGATTATTAATGAATAGAAATAACATTACTTACGCAACGTATATTGGTGATACTCAAGGAGATAGCACAGCATCAAAAGGCAATAATATCCCTTTTGTTTTTGCAAAATACGGATTTGGAAATGTAGAGTCTTTTGATTTTATTATTCATAAATTTTCAGAATTATTATCAGTTTTCAGCAGGTAGTTGTTGGAAGCTGGAAGTTAAAAGTTTACAGTATTCAGTGGTCAGTTGGCAGTGTTTACTGAACACTGGAAACTGAACACTAATTTAAAAATCGTAAATCAAATTGTCATTAAATATATAGTTTTTATCGATGAATTATCAAAACACACTAAGTTACGCAAAGCAATTAGACAGAGAAGACAGCCTTTCTTATCTGCGAAAACAATTCCATATTCCAAAAGATAAAAACGGAAATGATTGGCTGTATTTTACAGGAAATTCACTTGGATTACAGCCAAAAGAAACTAAAAAATATATTCAACAAGAATTAAATGATTGGGCTAATTACGGAGTGGAAGGTCATTTTAAAGCTAAAAATCCGTGGGTGCAATATCACGAGTTTTTGACCGAAAGTATGGCAAAAATTGTCGGAGCAAAACCACTGGAAGTCGTGATAATGAATACATTAACAGCAAATTTACATCTGCTGATGGTGTCATTTTATCAACCGACAAAAACCAAATATAAAATAGTTATTGAAAGTGATGCTTTTCCTTCAGACAGATATGCCGTGCAATCACAATTTAAATTCCACGGGTTTAATGCCGATGAAGGATTGATAGAATGGAAACCTCGTAAAGGAGAAGATTTATTACATATTGAAGATTTAGAAAAAATAGTTGAAGAGCAAGGCGATGAGATAGCTTTGTTGCTAATTGGAGGCGTTAATTATTATACCGGACAATACTTAGACATCAAAAATATTGCGGAAATTGGGCATTCAAAAAACTGTATTGTTGGAATAGATTTGGCACATTGCGTCGGAAATATTAACCCAAATTTACACAATTCTGGAATAGATTTTGCCACTTGGTGTACTTACAAATATCTAAATTCTGGACCGGGGAGTTTAGGAGGATTGTTTGTCCACAAAAAGCACGCGTATAATAAAGATTTACCGCGTTTTTCAGGCTGGTGGAATCACAACAAAAAGACGCGTTTTAATATGCGTCAACCTTTTGACGTAATGGCAGGAGCGGAAGGCTGGCAACTTAGTAATCCGCCGATTTTATCGATGGCGGCAATCAAGTCTTCCTTAGATATGTTTGATGGTGTTGGAATGGAAATTTTACGTAAAAAATCAGAGAAATTGACGGGATATTTAGAGTTTTTAATCAATAAAATAAATTCTGATGATATAAAAATTATTACACCGTCCAACCCAAAAGAAAGAGGATGTCAGTTGTCTATTAGAATAAAAAATGCGGATAACAGTTTACATAAAAAATTGACACAAGCGAATGTCATTACAGATTGGCGAGAACCAAATGTTATACGTTTTGCACCTGTGCCGATGTATAATAGTTTTAAAGATATTTATAAAATGGCAAAAATTTTATCTCAATTACTTTCCAAATAAAAAGGAATTTGACCTTCAAAAAAATGAAAAACAAAAAGGAAAACATACTGATTATAGGTGCAGGATTATGTGGTTCTTTGTTGGCTTTGCGATTGGCACAAAGAGGATACAAGGTTGATGTTTACGAAAACAGACCAGATTTAAGAAATAAAAATATATCCGCAGGAAAGTCAATTAATTTGGCGTTATCAGACAGAGGTTTTAAAGCTTTACGGCTGGTTGGGATAGAAAAAGAAGTGCGTAAAATATGTATTCCTATGTATGGCAGGCTGATTCACAATATTGAAGGAGACAGTTTTATTTCAAATTATTCAGGCAGAAAAGGAGAATATATAAATTCTATTTCTCGAAATCATCTAAATATAATTTTACTTAATCAAGCGGAAAAACACAAAAATGTAAAGATTCATTTCAATAAAAAATGCACTTCGGTAAATATTGAAAATACTGTTTCGTACTTCAAATGTTATAAAACAAAAGAAGACTTTTCTGTAAATTCAGATTTAATTTTTGGAACGGACGGTGCGGGTTCTATATTGAGAAAAAGTTATTATTCAAAGAAGAAATTTTTGTTTAATTGCTCGCAAGATTATTTAACTCATGGGTACAAAGAATTGGAAATTCCTGCGGATAATAACGGAAATCATCAAATAAGTAAAAATCATTTGCATATTTGGTCCCGAGAAAAATATATGCTTATCGCTTTGCCAAATTTGAACGGAAGTTTTACAGTAACTTTGTTCTTGGGACACGAAGAAGGGATTTATAATTTTAAAAAATTATCATCTGAAAAAGACATCGTAACATTTTTTGAAAAACAATTTTCAGATGCTTTAAAATTAATTCCGAATATTGCAGAACAATTCACAAACAACCCAACAGGAATGTTGGGAACTATAAAATGCTGTCCTTGGCATTATCAAAATAAAACATTAATTATGGGTGATGCCGCACATACAATTGTTCCTTTTTACGGGCAAGGAATGAACGCTTCTTTTGAAGATATAACTGTTTTTGATGATATTTTAGAGCAATATAAAAGTGATTGGGAAACTATTTTTGAAGAATATGAAAAAGCACGCAAAAAAGACACAGATGCTATCGCAGATTTGGCGATAGAAAATTATTATGAAATGAGATATTATGTGTCAACCCCTTTGTTTAAGCAGAAATCAAAAATAGAAATGGCTTTAGAAAAGACGTTTCCCGATGAGTATTTTTCCAAATATTCTATGGTTACATTTAGCGAAAATACGCCCTATTCGGAGGCTATGAAAAAAGGACGTGCTCAAAATAAAGCTCTTTTAAATATAATTTCTGATGATAAAATTACGACACCCTCGGATATGACAAAAGCAGAATTAAAGGTAATATTGCAAAAAGTTCGCGAAAAAACAACTAAAATATTACTGGAAAATAAAATATAACGATTAAAATAATACGATATGAGTAAATTAGTATCACCTTTAAATTTTAAGAAGTGGATTGATGAAAATCGTCATTTGTTAAAACCGCCAGTTGGAAATAAATGCGTGTGGGAGAATGGAGAATATATTGTTATGGTGGTTGGCGGACCCAATAATAGAAAGGATTATCACTACAATGAAACGCCAGAATTCTTTTATCAAGTAGAAGGTGATATGGTGCTGAAAATTATTGGTGATAAAGGACAAATGATTGATGTAAAAATAAACGAAGGTGATATTTATTTATTACCGGCAAAAGTTCCACATTCGCCACAACGAAAAGCAAACACAGTTGGTTTGGTGATTGAATATCCACGACCAAAAGGAGTTCTTGACGCTTTAGAATGGTATTGTGAAAATTGTGAAAATAAAATATATCGAGAGGAGTTTTCTTTAGATAATATTGAAACAGATATGCCAAAGATTTTTGATATATTTTATTCTGACAAAGAGAAATGCACCTGTTCTAATTGCGGAACAATAATAGAAGCTGGAGATTAGAAGTTGGAAGCTATCAGTCTCTAAAAAAACTATAAATAATTTAATAATGAAACGCAAATTACGTATCAACGGACATTCACATTTATTGCCATATCCAGAGCAAATTCCACAGCTTATGAAAGATAAAGAAATCTTTTGGGTGGATGACGAACGAAAATATATGTTGCAAAAAGGCTGGAAACGCCCTGTAACAGACTCTAGTTTTTTCTTAGATGAGAAATTGAAATGGATGGATGAAAATAGTCTGGATCACGCGGTAGTTTTGAACTTATCGCAACTGTACGGAAACGGATTGCGTCTGGAAGAAATGAAACATTCATTGCGTTTTCAGAATGATTTTAATGCTAAAATTCAATACGATAATCCAACTAAATTTACCTGTGGATTTGTGATTCACCCAGGATTTATCCAAGGTGCATTATGGGAAATTGAACGCTGTGTAGAAGAATTAAATCTAAAAGTTTTGTGCCTGCCAACGCATTTTATGGACAGTATCGGTCAATGGAGATGCGTGTTTGACGAAGAAAATGATGCTATTTTTGAATTGACAAATAAATACAAATTGGCTATTGAAGTCCATCCGTATGACGGCGATAAAATGATTAAACTTGAAAATACATCATGGCGTTTTCATCTAATCTGGATGTTGGCACAATGTGGAGACGCATATCATTTTTATACGTTGAATGGGATGCAGGAACGGTTTAAAAATATCAGAACTTGTTTTGCTCACGGGGGTCAATTGGCACAAATGAATTTAGGTAGAAGAATTCAGGGTTTTGATGGAAGACCAGATTTGTTTGAAGGAAAAACACACCCAAGAAAAGCTGTTGGACATCCAAATATTTATTTTGACACATTGGTACACGATACAGATTCTTTAAAATTAATGATTGACCGTCAGGGTTCTAATCAGGTTATTATGGGGTTAGACGACCCGTATCCACTGGGAGAAATGGAAAATGATGCTCAATCCTCATATCCGGGAAAATTATTAGACTTGGCGAAAGAGCGAAATATTATTAATCAAAAACAGTATGATGAAATATGGGAAGACAATACACTGCGTTGGGTGTTTGGAGATGATGAAAAAGCAAAAATAGAGCTTGTTAATAAGATAAATTGACGATTTACTATTTTTGAATTACGAATTACGAATTAAGCCGGAAACCAACAACCGACAACCAATTAAACGTTAATTCTTCTAAAGAAAAGATTTTTTGACTTCCGTCAATCATATTTTTTACAGTAAACTTTTCGTTTTCTACTTTGGAGACAACAAACTTTATTTTTCTATTTGTTACATATTTCCACTGCTTTTTTTGCTGCTTATTGCTCAATCCTAAATCAGGATATAACTCGCATTTAATTCCTTTTTTACGCAGTGTTTGTACAGCTTTCATCTTTATAATAGCCGTATCTTTATCAAAGTTTAAGAAAATCACTTCTGGCTTTGGCAATTTTACCGATTCAAACAAATCAAGTTCTTTCATCACTAAATAAATCCTGTCAAATCCAAAGGATATTCCAACTCCGCTTACGTCTTTTAGCCCGAAAATCCCCGTCAAATCGTCATATCGTCCGCCGCCGCCAATCGAACCTATTTCTACTTCTAACGGTGCGTCAACTTCATAAATCGCTCCTGTATAATAATTTAACCCTCTTGCCAAAGTAACATCTACTTTTAGCGAGGACGACTGCAAACCTAATTCTGCTACTGAATTGATTACAAAACGCAATTCTTCAACTCCTTTTAATCCCTCTTCGGAGGCTTGTAACATCGTTTCTAATGATGATAATTTCTCTGCGTTTGAGCCATAAAAATGAAATAATGGATTTACTTTTTTAATCGCTTCATCTAAAATTCCTTTAGATATCATCTCTTTAACAACGCCTTCCTTACCTATTTTGTCCAATTTATCTAAGGCAACTGTAAAATCTATCAATTTATCTTTCGCCCCGATAACTTCTGCTATTCCGAAAAGGATTTTTCTATTGTTGATTTTTATTATCGTTCCATTTAATTTTAACTTGCTAAAAACAGCGTCGTATAATTGTACAAGCTCAACTTCCTGCCAAAGAGAATTGCTACCAACCACATCTGCGTCGCATTGATAAAATTCTCTAAAACGTCCTTTTTGCGGACGGTCTGCTCTCCAAACTGGCTGAATTTGATAACGTTTAAACGGAAATGTAATTTCATTCTGATGCTGTACAACATATCTCGCAAATGGAACTGTCAAGTCGTAGCGAAGTGCTTTTTCCGATACTTTTAAGGTGATTTTATTACTTTCTTTATCTGTTAATAATTGCTCATCAACATTTTTTAGGTAATCTCCAGAGTTTAAAATTTTAAAGATTAATCTATCTCCTTCTTCGCCATATTTCCCCATTAAGGTTGAAGAGTTTTCAAAACTTGGAGTCTCAATTGGTTGGTACCCAAATGTTTCAAAAACACTTTTTATCGCATCAAAAATATAGTTCCTGTTTGCTACTTCTGTCGATGAAAAATCTCTTGTCCCTTTAGGTATTCCTAATTTCATATTTTGTTAATAGTTTTTGTTAATTCATTTCCAAAAGCAAATATCCAAAAAATACTTGTAATACCACAAAAATCTTGTGAAGTCAAATAAATTTTGCAGATTTAATTTACGCAAGTTTCGCAGGAACTAAAAGCTTAAGAATCAAGGGTATAATATTAGGAAAAGTAGCATTTTTATTTTGTTAAGTTACTATATATAAGTATCTTAGCGGGGTATTTCCAAACACGTAAAAATGCTACAGCACGAAGATATTAAAACTTTATCAGAACTAACATCAACTTTTGGTGATCACCGAGAAAAACAAAAAAACTAAATAAAAAAATAATTGAAAATTCGTGATTCGTAACTTGTAAATCTATCAATTCTACAAATCTCTCTTTTTTAATAAGGCGTACGATAGATAAATAAAAATAAATATCCAGATAGAAACAATAATTATGTCTGTAAATTGAACGGAGAAATCTTTGGTTATATTTTCTCCTACTTGGCTTGCTACGGACTTAACCGCTCCAAGTCTTGTAAAAGGTTCTTTTATCAGATTAGACATTGCTTCTAATGGGAAAAATCGCATAATTTCACGTAATTTCCAATAAAAAAATACTTTAGCAAAACCTTCAATAATAGACCAAACAATCATTCCTCCAACTGCAAAAGCAGACCGTTTAACTAAAATTCCTAAGAATAACCCGAAAGAGAAAAACGCAACCAGCTTGATAAAAAATGCTAATAAATATTCTAAATCAGATATGATAATAGAAAATTCATCATAATCAGAATAAATAAGTCCTAAAATTAATGAAATAATAAATACAAATAGTGTAGAAACAGCAGCAAAAACAACTACTGTATAAAATTTTGATAGGATAAATTCTTTTTTACTCAATCCGTCGATAAGGTTTTGTTTTAGAGTTTTATTACTGTACTCGTTTGCCATCATTGAAACGATTACGAGCAACAAGAAAAATTTTAATATAGCGGCTATATAAGTGTTAAAATGCCAGATATACGGAAAATTGAAAATTCCTTGTTCTGCCAAGTGAAATTTAATAGGACCAATATCAAATTCTATTGCCGCGATCAGTGCAATACAACTTAGCAGGGCAAAGTAAATAATTGTTAAAACTTTACTGGCTGTGTTATGTTTTAATTTATAAAATTCTATGTTGAGAAGTCTAAACATCGCTTTATTATTTTGTTTGATAACTAATTATAGTTGGTTAAATCTAAGAATTGTTGTTCTAAACTTTGCTTGCGTTTTATAAGGTGAGATAGTGTAATTCCGTTCTGGAATAAAAATATATTTATCTCTGACGCTGACATATCTTCATTTAAGGTAGCGATTAACAAATCTTCTTCTTTTCTAACTGTTTTGATTGATTTATGATTTTCTAATAATTCGATTAATTTATGCTCATCAGTATCAACTTTCATTTCGAATAAGCCTTTAGAAGCTACTATTTCATCAACTCTGCCAGAATATAATTTTACACCTTTTCTGATAATCACAACGTGGCTACAGACTTTTTCTACCTCGTCTAAAAGATGCGAAGCCAATAAAATTGTAGTTCCTTTTTTAGTTATATCCTTTATTATTCGTCTGATTTCGTGGATTCCTTGTGGGTCTAATCCATTTGTAGGTTCGTCAAGAATTAGAATTTCTGGGTTATTTAGCAGTGCAGAAGCGATTGCCAAACGCTGTTTCATTCCTAAAGAGAATGTTCTAAATTTACTGTTTTTACGCTCAAAAAGATTTACTAATTTCAATTTCTCATCAATTTTATCAACGGAAACCCCCTTTATTTTACAGATTAGTTTTAAGTTTTGAGCGGCTGTCATATAAGGATAAAAGTTTGGGCGTTCTATAATTGCTCCGACTTTCTTTAGGGCTTGATGCGTAGATAAGTTGCCGTCAAACCAGCTGAATTCCCCAGAAGTTTTGTTTACTACGTTTAGAATAATTCCTAAAGTAGTTGATTTTCCACTGCCGTTTGGACCTAGAATTCCATAAGCATTGCCTTTTTTAATATCAAAAGAAAGGTTGCTTACGGCGTGAATTAGCCCAAATTTTTTGTCTAAGTTTTTGAGAGATAAAATTGTTTCCAAAAAAAAAAATTAATTTATTACTACTGTCAGACGAGCAAGGCATATATTTGTTACACAATTAAAACGAATTAAGTTAAAAGAGAGGCAAAAGGCAAAAGAGTAAATTAGTAGTCAGTCTTCTTGCCTATTTTGGCTCACTTTTATTTTTTAACAATTTTTCTAAAACTCACTTTCTTATCAGAAATTATTTTAATAATATAAAGCCCACTATGCAATGAGCTTAAATTAATTTTTGATGTTGGATTTTTTATTTCCAGCAGTTTTTTTCCTATAATATTAAAAATTATCAGCTTGCTTATCTTTTTATTTTCTGATTGTATCAAATTTAAAATATTTCCTTTTAATAGGTTTGGATATATTTTAAAAGAACTGATATCAAAGTTATTTAACAATAGGGTAGAGCTGTGATTGCCAATTCCGTCAACTATATCTTTTGCAAAAGAATTCCATTCGTTAGTAAAATCATAAGTTGTGTTTGGAGACGAAATAGTACTTTTTCTACGCAATGTTTTGTCTTTAGCAAAGTTAGCAGAACCGCCGTTAAAAACTCCAATAATATCTATTAGAACATCATTTTTGAACAAGCCTACAGGGTCATTACCGTTAAAATTTACAGGAGCTCCATAATTAGTATCTTCTCTATTCTGCACGACTATATCTGCTTGAGCGATAAGCGTAGAATTAGTGGCTGCCCCATTAATAACCACAAAAACATCACCAGATATTATATTTTTAATAGTCCCGCTCGATAAATCTAAAGGATTAGACCATTCTCCACCTCCATTTCTTTGTCTTTTTATAGTATATCCCGACAGATTTATCGTAGAATTAGTAACATTTGCTATTTCTAAGGCTTTGTTATTTCCAGAACCTTCAACGTATTCTGAAAAGAATAATTCTGATGCCCCGCTTACAGACCCATCGGTAGTTGTTGCATTTACAGCAATGCTTTGTGCAGATTGGTTATTTACGGCATCTTTAGATAGAATTGAAACTCTATAAGTTGTTGACGGCATTAATCCAGTAACTGTATATAATGTATTGTCGGTTGATGATTTTAAAACCCCATCAATATAAATATCATAACCTGTTACGCCAGTATCATCTGTTGAAGCTAACCAAGTTATTTTAAATGTTACGTCTGTTTTGTTGCTTATAATTATGTTTGTCGGAACTGTTGGAGCTGTGTTATCTACTAAGGTTTTTCCATTTATGGGGGTAGATTTTACTGACTTATTATCAACTATATCTTTTGCTATTATTGTAATAATAAATGTTGTATTTGAAACTAATCCGGTAATTGAATAATTAGTATTTGAAGTATTTCCTTTAAAATTACCATTGACAAGAACATCATAACTTGTTACCTGAACATTGTCCGTAGATGCTCTCCAAGAAACATTAATTGAAGATGTAGTTATGTTATTTAGAGTAACATTTGTGGGAGTAGTTGGAGCCTCGTCATCTGAACCTGTAAAAATTATCCAAGTATCTTCTGCGGCAGAGCCTCCCCAGATTCTCGTTGCTAAAAACGGATTATCTATAAAAGGATTTCTGTTTCCTTGTGCGTAATTGTTGTTTGTATTTTCGTGAAATGCATTGCGTTGTTTTTCAAAATCAGAAACTGGGTCTTGGGCATTCCAATTTAGAAATAAATCAATCATGTTATCCGGGGTTGATATGTTGCTACCAACTCCAACAGCGGTTGGCAGGCATCGGTTTCCATAGCGAAGATACATATACATCATCATTCTTGCAACGTCGCCTTTCCACTCATCTCCGGGATACCAACCACCAGTTACATTACCGGAATTTCCAGAGCCTGTAGCAAACTTTTTATTACTCCTTGATGAGTTTGTAGAAACATCTGCGGGTCTTAAATTATGAGCATCTGCCCCAGCACCTTCAGTTCCTAAGTTTGGATTCCCTAAAGACCTAGCAAATACGTGTTCTCTGTTCCATTTGCTGGAGCTACCGCCGTTATTGTTAATTCCACGCTCTCTATCGTTTACAATAGTTCCGTCCGAGCCGTTTTCCCAACCATAGATTAACAATACTTCAGAGCTATTATCTGGGTTTACGTCGGTTGCCTTACTGGCTTCCCACACTCCCGGAGTGTAGAACAATAGATTAGTATGCGTAGCAATTATTTTTGTTGCCAAAGCGTTTTTTAATGATATGCCAGATAAATTCAGATTAACATCATTGTAGTATGTTTCCTGTGCGGAGACTAAAGTGAATGAAGTTATAAAAAGAAATATGAATATTTTTTTTAGCATCATAATTAAGTGTTTTATATTTAACGTTTTATGGTAAAATAAAAAAACAAATATACGAGTATGCTGTAAAATTAGCAATAATTAGGCAATAAATCTATGGAGCCAAGGGAAAATCCTAAAACATTAAATGCTTCTTTAAAAGAGTTAAATTTAAACTCATTTAATGCGTCTCTATTATACTTAGACAAGTATAAAGAAACTATAATAGCTTTATCTCTATCATTCATATCTTTTTATATTTTACCATTGTCGTGTTTTGTAAAATTTTTAACATTCTCTAAAAATAATATTTTAGGTTTACGATAATTTACTATTCTCGCAATATCAAAAAATAATGTTCCTCTAGTATCTTCAAATCCTTTCTGTTTGCCCGATATTGAAAACGCCTGACAAGGAAAAACCCCACATAAAACATCGTGTTCAGGAATTTCTGTTTCATCAATTTGAGTAATATCTCCTTTCGGCTTCAATTTATGATTAATAAAATACACATCAGATGCTTTCTTATCAATTTCAGAGGCAAATACACATTCAGCTCTAAAAAATTTTAATGCGTAGTGAAACCCTCCAATACCAGCAAATAAATCTATAAACTTATATTTTTTTAAATATTTTTTCTCAATTTGTACTTGTTGCATATTCTCTCTTATAGCTCTTAAACTCTGCTTTTAAAGGTACATTCACCTATCAAACAACAAACGCTCTCCTTTGTCGGATTCATTAAATTTTCCATTATCATACATTAAATTCCCATTTACAAAAGTATGAGTTATAGTTGACGAAAATTCTGTTCCCTCAAAAGGAGACCAACCACATTTGTACAATATATTATCTTTAGAAACGGTGTACGACTTATTTATATCAACCAAAACCATATCAGCAAAATAGCCTTCTCTTATAAAACCTCTTTTCTCAATCTGAAATATTTTTGCAGGATTATGACACATTTTTTCCACCACTTTTTCAATAGAAATAGTTTTATCTTTTACTTTTTCTAAAACAGTATTTAAAGCATGTTGCACCAAAGGACCGCCACTCGGGGCTTTCGTGTAAACATTATTTTTTTCCTCCAAAGTATGAGGTGCGTGGTCTGTGGCGATAATATCAATTCTGTCGTCCAACAGAGCTTCCCATAAACCAGCTCTATCTTTAGCGGTTTTTACCGCAGGATTCCATTTAATAAGCGTTCCTTTTTTGTCATAATCTGCATCAGTAAACCATAGATGATGCACACAAACCTCCGCCGTAATTTGTTTTTCTTCCAACGGAATATCATTACGAAACAAATGTGTTTCTTTTTCTGTTGATAAATGAAAAACATGTAATCTTGCACCTGTTTTTTTGGCTAATTCTATAGCTTTTGAAGACGATAAGCAACAGGCTTCTTCACTTCTAATAATTGGATGCAATTTCATAGGAATATCGTCTCCATAAATTTCTTTATAGCGTTCTGTATTTTTTTTGACTGTCGCCTCGTCTTCACAGTGTACGGCGATTAACATTTTTGTAGATGAAAATATTTTTTCTAAAACAGCTTTATTATCAATCAGCATATTTCCTGTTGACGAGCCTAAAAACAATTTAATTCCAGCTACATTTCTATGATTAGTTTTTAAAACCTCATCTAAATTATCGTTTGTTCCGCCAAACATAAATGAATAATTAGCATACGATGTTTTTGAAGCAATTTTAAATTTATCTTCCAGTAATTCTTGTGTAACAGCTTGTGGAACAGTGTTTGGCATTTCTATAAAAGATGTAATTCCGCCAGCAATAGCAGCTTTACTTTCTGTGGCAATATCGGCTTTATAAGTTAATCCAGGTTCACGAAAATGTACCTGGTCGTCTATAATTCCGGGGAGTAAATATTTGCCTTTTGCATCAATTATTTTTGCAGAAATTGGTGGGTAAATATTCTTAGCAATCTGCTTTATCAGCGTGTTTTCTATCAAAATATTTCCTTTAAAAACAGAGTTTTCGTTTACAAGATTGGCATTTTTTATCAATATATAATTCATTCTTATTTTATTTTGATAGTCCGTTTACCTTCATTTTTATTACTCCAAACAGAGCTTCGTATATAATTGAACTATTCATTTTAGATTCTCCTAGAATTCTATCAGTAAAAATAACAGAGACTTCTTTAATATTAAATTTATGCTTCCAAGATTTGAATTTCATTTCAATTTGAAAGGCGTATCCAACAAATTTTATTTTATCTAAATTAATAGTTTCTAAAACTTTTCTTTTGTAACATACAAAACCAGCAGTTGTGTCGTGAATAGGAATTCCAGTGATAAAACGGACATATTTTGATGCAAAATATGAAAGTAATACACGTTTCATAGGCCAATTAACAACATTTACGCCTTTAGAATAACGCGAGCCAATAGAAACATCTGCACCTTGAGTTGAGCAAGAATTATAAAGACGGACTAAATCTTTTGGATTGTGAGAAAAATCAGCATCCATTTCAATAATATAATCATATTTTCTAGCAATTGCCCACTTAAATCCGTGAATATAGGCTGTTCCTATGCCGTTTTTATTCATTCGTTTTTCTAAAAATAAACGATTTTTAAATTTAGGAATTAATGAGATAATAATCGCAGAAGTTCCGTCAGGAGAATTGTCGTCAACAACTAAAATGTCAAATAATTTTCCCTGATTAAAAACCGCACGAATAATGGCTTCTATATTTTCCTTTTCGTTGTAAGTAGGAATAATTACTAAAACGTCAGACATATTCTTATAAGAGTAAGTAAAAATAATAAGCAACAAAGATAATTATAATTTACAATAATTAAAATATGGGTTTTTAGTTTTTCACTTACTTTATGTTTATCTTTGGTGAAAAATAAAAATACATGTACCGACTTTTAATATTTATGATTGTTTCTTCATCAATTATCAACTGTAAAAACCAAAATAAACCTAAAATGATTCAGCATAAATTCACTAATAATTTAATAAAAGAAACAAGCCCTTATTTATTGCAACACGCTCACAACCCAGTAAATTGGCACGCTTGGAATGATAAAACCTTGACTTTGGCTAAAAAGGAAAACAAATTATTGTTGATTTCTATCGGTTATTCTTCTTGTCACTGGTGTCATGTTATGGAACGCGAAAGTTTTGAAGACGTAGATGTTGCCGCTGTAATGAATAAATATTTTATCAACATTAAAGTTGATAGAGAAGAACGCCCGGATATAGATCAAATTTATATGAATGCCGTGCAATTAATAACTGGCAGAGGTGGTTGGCCACTAAATTGCATTGCATTACCAGACGGAAAACCCGTTTGGGGCGGCACTTATTTTAGAAAAGAGGATTGGACAAATATTCTAAATCAAATTGGGGAATTATACCATAAAGATGCCGAAAAAATTATTGAATATGCGGATAAATTAACAGCGGGAATTCAAGAATCAGGTTTGGTTACTTTAAATAATAAAGAAATACTTTTTACAAAAGAATATTTAGAGAAAACAGTAAAAAAGTGGAATCTTTATTTTGACGAAAATTATGGTGGATTAAACAAAGCACCAAAATTTCCGATGCCAAATAATTATCATTTTTTGATGAGATATGCTTTTCAAAATGATGATAAAAAATTATTAAATTATGTAAATACAACCTTAATTAGAATGGCTAATGGAGGAATTTTTGACCAAGTAGGCGGCGGTTTTTCCAGATATTCTGTAGATGAAAAATGGCATATTCCACATTTTGAAAAGATGCTGTACGACAATGGTCAGCTGGTAAGTTTGTACTCCGACGCTTATTTAATCACCAAAAATGAACTGTACAAAGAAACAGTTTACAATACTTTGCAATTTATTGAAAGAGAATTGATGCACAAAAATGGTAGTTTCTTTTCCTCATTAGATGCCGATAGTTTAGACGAAAAAGGAGAACTCGAAGAAGGTGCTTATTATGTTTGGACAAAGGCAGATTTGCAAAATATAATACAAGATTTTGAGTTGTTTGCAGAATATTATAATGTAAATGAATTTGGTTTTTGGGAACATAAAAATTACCATTTAATCAGAACTATATCCGATAAATATTTTGCTAAAAAACATAATATTTCTGTAAAAAAATTGAAACAAAAAGTTATCAGCTGGAAGAATACTCTGCTAAAAGAGAGAACAAAAAGACAGGCTCCAAGGTTAGATAACAAAATATTAACTTCGTGGAATGCCCTGATGTTAAAAGGATATATTGATGCGTACAGAGTATTTGGCGACTCTCATTTTTTAAATATTGCTCTTAAAAACGCTGTATTTTTGGAAATAAATATCATTAAAGAAGATGGAAGTTTATTTCATAATTACAAAAATAATAAAGCAACTATCAACGGTTATTTAGAAGATTACGCCATGCTAATTGACGCATATATTTCTCTTTACGAAGTTACTTTAGATGAAAAATGGTTATCTATTTCTAAAAATTTAACAGACACGGCTTTAGACCATTTTTTTAATCAGAAATCTAAAATGTTCTTTTTTACTTCTGATGAAGATACTAAATTGATTGCGAGAAAAATGGAAATTGAAGACAATGTGATACCTTCTTCAAACTCCGCTATGGCAAAAAACTTGTTCAAACTAAGTCATTATTACGATAATAATTATTACCTGAAAACGAGTGAACAAATGTTGCACAATATGACCAAAAATATTGAAAATTATGGATCTGCGTATTCTAATTGGTTAGATTTGTACAGTAATTTTGCTGAAAGTTATTTTGAAATAGCAATTAGCGGAAAGGATTCTCACCAGAAATTAAAAGAAATAAATAGACAATATATTCCAAATAAATTGATTTGCGGTAGCGTAATAAAAAGTGATTTGCCTTTACTCGAAAATAGGTTTGTCAAGGATAAAACGCTTATATATGTTTGCGTAAATAAAGTTTGTCAATTACCGACAGAAAATGTAAAAACAGCTATTAGTCAAATAAACCGTTAATTGAATTACGATTTTGGATTTACGAGTTATGAAATCTTAAATCTACAAATATCTATATTCTTTTAATCAAGCGAAATTGAAATTTTAATACTTTAAAATTTCTTTCAATTACTATTTTTATTTTCTTATTATCTCTTTCCTGAAAGATACCTAAAAGTTGCTTTAGAGTATATTCGTGAGTATTTTTTCCATTTATTTCTATGATTATATCTCCCTTTTTTAGTCCAGCGATATCTCCCGGAGAGCCTTCTAAAACGTTGTCAATCACATAAGAAGGTTTAAACCTGAATACATAATTCGAAACAAAAGATATTATATTTCTCGTCTTAGATTCGTCATCTACACCAAATTGTGTTGTCTTATTTGTTTCTAATTCTTTGACTAAAACTTTGCCATTATATACTGCACTTATTCCGCTCATATTATACTCAAATCCTCCTTTAAAAGAGGCATTCTTTTTTAGAAGTATTTGTTTGTTCGGATAATCTATCCAAATTTTAAAACGACTTAGAATATTACCTCCTATACTTCCATTTCGTCTTTTAAACTGACGAGCATAATATGTGGATATAGAATCTAAAAAAGAAACTGTTGGGTTTTTAATAGTAAATTTACCTAAAGAAATACTCTTGATTCTGCCCCTGTTACCATAAATAGTACCGCTTAAACCTTCGCCGAGAATATCTTTAAAATGGTGTTTGGGGGTTTTAATTTCTTCTTTAGTATTTTCAAACAGCCAGATAGCGTCGCTACCACCAGTATCTATCAGTAATTTCACGTCTGTTTTTACATCTGTCGTAGAGTCTAATTGCACTTTTACATTTACATAAGGTTTGTTTCTATAAAACTGTAGAGGAAAGGCATCATATTTTTTATATTTTCTATATTTGAATATTTTTGGATTATAAAAACATATTTTCTTAGTCCTGTAATTAATTTTTATAATAGCATCTTTTAATAATCTATAACCTATCACACCATGAATGGTAACTCCCATTCTCCCCGAAACATCAAATTTATCTTTTAAAATTACATATACATTTTCATTAGTACTTACAAAATTTCCGATTTTCATAGTATTACTTTCGGATAAAAGAGCTTCGACAGGCTTGCCTCCTCCTAAACCTTGCAATGTGATTTTTTTTACATCTCTCAGCCCAATGCTATCATTTTTTGATATATTAAATAAAATTGTTTTGTCAACTCCAGTATCTAAAATAAAAGACAACTGCATTCCGTTAACTTCCAATGGAATTACTATTAAATTGTTAATATGCTTAAATCGTACACTTTGAAACTTTTGGTTATTACCGTATAATTCAAAACTAAATTGGGCATTTGTATAAATAGGAAAGGTCAGAAATAAAAAAGCAAAACAAAAGGAAGAGTTTTTAATCAATTTTAAAGGGTTTTTATAATAGACGTTAATGTACAAAACTATTATCAAACTTTTTTCTTTTTGGGAAATGTTTAACAATTACGCAATTAAGTTGATAAAATACACTTTATAAATCAGCCATAAGAACAATTGAAAAATTACGTCCTGCGGCAGAAACCCCAGAAGCAAATTCTTTATAATGCTCATCAAATATATTATTTAGTAAAACTTGTACTGACAGATTTTTGTTTATTTCGTATATGCTATTTAGCCCAAAAATCATCCAATTCGGAGTTCCAAAATATTTATCTATATCACTTGTGGCTTCTGGATTTATAATTGGTGTTTGTGTATGATTGTCTATTCCTTCTGAAAGATTGTAGCTTGCTATTCTCTTTTTTGCATTAAATCTGAAATTTGCAGTAATTTCCAGATTATTTTTTTTGTAATTTACCTCAAACCTGCCAAAAAGCGGAGGAATAGAAGACAAGGGTTCGTCGGTATCATAAGTACGTCCTTTGGTATATGTTATAGAACCAGAAGTTTTCCAATTTCTGTTTAGTTTTCCGTAAAAACTGGTCGTAAAACCTGTTATATAGGCTTTTCCTTTATTTACATTAGAAACAATATTATCTTCTTCTCCTTCGTACTTAATTAAAGATTTTTTGTCTAAAATAAAGTTTTCTCGAGTAATATAATTATCTAACAAAGTGTAATAAGCGTTAAACCCAAAACGGAAAGTTCTATCATTAAAATATTTTTGTACGCCTATCTCTGTGTTATATGCAAATTCTGGTCTTAGGTTTATATTTGGCACAGTAACATTTCCATTTTTTTCTCTGACTTTACCTACATCATCAATATTTGGTGAGCGAAAACCAGACGAAATTACACTATTTATTTGCCAGTTTATATTTGGCTTATAAATATAGCCTATTGTAGCCGTTAATGCAGTGTTTTTTAGATGAATATTTGTTTGTGGTAATGTAATAATAGAATCATTTACCCATTTTGCTGATAATTGTGTGTTGGTTAATCTAATTCCTGTATTTAAAGTAGATTTTGAGCTAATATCTTGCCTGTAATCTGTATAAACAGCTGTGCTGACATAACTACTTCCGCCATCGGGGAAACGAGGTTGTACATTAAAATCATCATCTAAATAACCTGTCTCTTTATCACCAGAAACAGTTATTATTTTTCCTTCAGAAACAGACGTAACATCATTATACGCCACTTCAAAACCGTAAGATAGATTTCTATTATTTTTTTTTGCCAATGGAACTGTAAAATCTCCATTTATACTAAAAACATCTACTTTTTCATTTCTATACGCTCGTTTTAGACTTCCAAATTTACGTTGAATTCTAGACTCTTTGATGTTCTGATACGCAACTGTAAAAACTCCTTTGTCTAACCAGTTTTTATTTGGATTAATGGCTATTTGAGTTGATGCTAAAAACCGTTTTTGGGGTCCGTAATACCATTCTGCAAATTTTAGTGAACCTGACTTTAGCTCCATTAATTTATCAAATCTTGGAATATTTGAAGATGTAGAATATTGCAAATTTACAGTTATATCTGTTTTTTCAGATATAGGAACATAAAATTTTTGTAAAAAATCTGTTTGATTAAATCCTGTATTCCTTTGAATATTTGGATTGGTATTTTCCGTAAGTTTTTCTCTGTAATTTGAGTTTATATTTTCTGAATAAAAGAGAACTTTTCCCCAATCAGAGAAACCGTGTGAACGGTTTTTCCCCATTCTTAAATCACCAAAAGAGCTATATGAAATACTTGTAAAAGATGCCCATTTTTTAAAACTAAGCTCTGCCGAAATATTTGTTGTTAATTCATTATTTACAGTACTAAATCTTGAGAAAAATGAGCTATTTACCTCATTTGTATCAGAAACTTTAGGTGTTTTTGTGTAGTAATGTATAACTCCTCCAAGTGCATCAGAGCCGTAAATAACAGATGACGGTCCGAAAATAATTTCTGTTCGTTCCAATAATGATGGTGCAACAGTAATAGAATTTTGCAGATGTCCTTTTCTATATATTGCATTATTCAATCTTACGCCATCTACCACCAATAAAATTCTGTTGGATTCCATTCCTCTAAGTACAGGGCTCCCTCCTCCAAATTGAGATTTCTGTACCTTAACTCCCGGAACAGATGCCAATAAATCTGCTGTGGTTTGCGGAGATTCTCTTTTGATGTGTTCTTTGGTCAATGCCACTATTTGCTCTGCAATTCTGGTTGTTTTTTCCTTTTTTCTAAACATATACAAAACGATTTCATCTAAATACTTTGTTTCTTTTGTTAGAGCAATTTTGTAACCTAATTTTTCTAATTGATTTTTTTTAGTCCGATAATCAATATAAGAAATATGAGAAATAACCAACAGATTTGTGGCACTAAATTCTGAAATATCAGCAACGCCATTATCGTCTGTTATAGCAATAATTTTGTGTGTTTTATTATGAATAGCTGCTCCTTTAACAGGGAAACCCGTGTCCTTGTCTATCACTGTAATTCTCTGCCCAAAATTTGCTATGCTACTGATAACAAAAAAAAATAGTATTATTCTTTTCTCCAATTAAAAACTGTTTCTATAACATCTAGTGACTTAATATTTTTAAATCCACCCAAATGTAATTCAAAATAACGTATTATTATCCTTAGTACTTGTTGTCTTTCTTTTTTATTAAAAAGTACAGTATTCACATCATCAAAATCTATGCCTAAAATTTTTTTAAATTGTAATAATTCATTTCCATAAATTAATTCTTTTTCAGATGTCAATTCTGTAAAGCACCCTTCAATTAAGTTAAAACCTACCTTATAAGGGTTCAAAATATCTGGATAAAATCCCAAGAAACGTGTTAAATTTAGTAAAAAAATAAGGTGGAAGTTTGAGATTTCATCATTTGCATCTAACCAGTTAAAAGATTTTTCTAAGAAATAGAATAATTGTTTATTTTTCTCTTCCTCTCGGATAGAATTAGTCAATACTTCGGATAAAAAAAGAACAATAGTTTGTTTGAATGTATTTGTATAAATAGTTTTATACAGATTGGATATATTTACTTCTTTAACACTGTTAAGATTTCCTTTGTTATTGTGGTTTGCTTCAATATTTAACTGTGTCAAGGGCTGAAAATACACGGGTTTTAGCCTTCCTTTTTTAGAATTTAACACACCTTTTATCATATATGATTTTAGACCTTCTTTCAGTGTAAAACACCGTACAATCAGACTTGTGTCTCCGTATTTAATAGTGCTTAAAACAATTGCTTTTGTAGTAATTATCGCCATTAATTAACGATTGCTATTTTGGTTATAGCTGTTTCTGAAGTATCATCATTGGATAATAAAACGATATAAATTCCAGACGACACCTTTCTTCCGGCTAAGTTAGTTTTGTCCCAAATAACTTTTCCTCCTCCAACTTCCTGACCTTCAACCACATTTGTTTCATAGACTAAATTGCCCGAAACATCTATTATTTTAACATTAGTTCCTCTTGGAATATGTGTTCCATTTCTACCGTCAATTGTAACTGTCTGATGATTTTTTAGTGCTGGATTTGGGTACGCATATATTTTTCCTAAAGCCTTACCGAACGGAACAATATTACTTTTATAGGCAACAATACCTTTGTCTGTGGCAAAAAAAACTTTCCCAGTGAATATATCTATACTAATTTTTAAAATTCTATTTGATGGTAACGGCGAATTGTCTTTGTTAAATAACTCTAATGTTTTTTGTCCGTCTGAATTTGTATAAACAACGCCTCCGTTGTCTGTGCCAAACCATTTATTGTCTGCTCCGTCAATAGCAATTGTATTAATTATCTGGTCTCCCAGTAATTTTTTATCAATCCCATCATCTTTAATAATTATCGGGTTTGCTTTGTAAATACTGGCATCAAAAATTCCGTTTGTATTATCATAAACCGTTATACCTAATTGAGTTCCTATCCAAATCTTGTTATTTCTATCAACGGCAACTGCTCTTACATTTGCGTGTGGCAAATTTCCTTCTGTAGGTGTTGTTATAAATTGACGTTTTCTATTTCCTTTTTCACTATAAACATATAGTCCCTTTCCTCTAGAACCCATCCAAATATTATCGTTTTTATCCGCTATTATTTCGTTTAGGTCAGTTCCTACTGAGAAATCTATATTTGACCATTCTCCATTTGGAGTCATTTTTTCTAAATTATTTCTTGTTAGGCTATTAGCTATCCAAAGATTTCCTTGACTGTCAAAAACAGTGCTACTAATTCTAGTTGTTATCCTATTTGAATTATCCATAAGAAAATCTTCTATGGGGCTGTTCTTAGAGTGATAAACCATTACAATCTTATCATTCACAACCTCCAGCAGTCCGCCACCAGATATAGGATTAGCTGGAGAACCTCCTGTTTGAGCAAAAGAACTTATAAAAACTCTATTGTCATTCATTGGGTCTATAGTTACGTGAACCATATCTAAAACAGGGAAATCTGGATTAAAATGTGTATTTATCCATGTTTCTCCGTTGTAGTGGCTAAACCCTTTTTTTAAATTTAGAGGAGTATATGCAGCGTTATATCCGCCATAAACAACCCAAAGATTATTGTTTTTTGCTGTTAAAGAAAAAGGACTATTAGAAAGAGGTCCTTTTGGATGTATTTCTGAAAATTCTTTAGGGCTATCAAAAGTGCTTTCTAATAGTCCATATTCTTTAGTTCCTAAAAAAAGTGTGTTACCGATTAGAAAAGCTGTGTTTAGAGTGTAATTATAGATTTTAGTTGAAGTGTTTTGAGCTATTTCTGTCAGGCTGAAATCTAAGACTATTGCTGATTTTTTTAAGGTTATTAATAAAAATTGTGTTGGACTTTTTAAATCAATAATTGAGCTTGATAGCGTCTTTTCTAAAGTTATATTATTGCCATCAATCTGAAACAATCTATTTCCTTTGCTACAATAAATAGAGGAATTAAATTGCACAATATTTGTGTAATTACCTGTAGAAATAGTACTCCAATTATCAGAATCTATTAGGTTAGGATTTGTTATTTCTGCAACAAAAATCCCTCTTTCTGTCACTGCATATATTTTGTTGTCAAAAACAATTGTTTTATTAATTTTTAGAGAAGTAGAATTATCTCCAATAAAATATGTATCGCCAAATTCTAATTTTTTTATATCATAAACAACAATTGCAAATGGTGTAGAAATGTATAACTTATCGTTGTGTTCACTAATATGGTTTATCGTTTTTTCTCCAGATTGATTAAAGTTTATAATACCCGCAGAAATTGTGATTTCTCCGTCTTTATCTATCACCTCTATCAGACCATTTTCATAGCCAATTATTAATCTTTCTTTCGAGTTATTATAGTGAATTGTAGAAGCAGTTTCTCCAGAAAATCCTTTTATAGAAGATAGTTTTTTAGTTTCTTTTGTAGTTAAATCATAAGTAAAAACGGCGTTGTCCACAACTGCGTAGATAACGTTGTCCACCTGTATAAAATCTTTAACATTATTGTACGAATAAAAGTCTTCCCACTTAGCAGAAAAATCTTTTTGGGCGGTTAAAAAAACAGGGAATAACGATAAAATAAATAATATGTATTTTTTCATAACGGTGGAGCAAAGGTAAACTAAAAGTTAAAAACTAAAAGTTAAAAGTTAGAAACTGAAAAACTTCTAATCTTACTTTTCACTTTTAGTTTAAAGATAATTAGTATATTTGCTCAAACTAAAAACAGCAGATAATGAAACATCCATGACAAGTGTTTTAACACCCAAGGGAATGACTTTTGAGTAAGCAATAGTGATTACAAATAGAAAAAATAGTACATTTGGATTTATAAAAAAGAAATATATGTAGCATAATTTAAAAGGTCTATTTTTACTGGAGGTTGAAATATCCATACAAAACTGTGGAAACCCCGAAAATGAAACTGACAACAAACGTTAAGCACCTAAGAGTATTGCCGTAGAGCATGAATATGAAATTTTAATTTTCTTAACGTATTTGCTACTTATTAAATAGCTGAGAATACTAAATCCCATTAAGTGGGTAAGTTTTTTTTATTCAAAAATTAAATAAAAATACTGATAACCCTTGTAAGTAAAGGAAAACAACAAGAAAAGATAAAGACATATGAAATACAATTCTATAAATAATAAGTTATTTATTAAAAACCGTAAAAATTTTACCTCCAAAATGAAACCGAGTAGTTTGGCGGTTTTTAATTCTAATGACGTATATCCCATCAGTGCAGATAGTGCTATGCCGTTTGAACAACACAGAGATATTTTTTATTTAAGCGGAATAGATCAGGAGGAAAGTATTCTGGTTTTATTTCCAGATTGCCCTAAAGAAAATCATCGTGAGATTTTATTTTTAAAAGAAACTAACGAACATATTGCTGTTTGGGAAGGAGCAAAATTGACTAAAGAAGCTGCTTTTGAGGTATCGGGAATAAAAACGGTGTACTGGACACAGGATATGGGAAAAATTATGTCCGAAATAATGGCACAGTGCGAAACAGTATATATCAACACGAACGAACATTACAGAGCTTCGATAGAAACAGAGACACGCGAAGAACGTTTTACAAAATGGTTACGAAAAAAGTATCCCGCACATTCAGTAGCCAAAAGTAATCCTATCTTACAGCGATTGCGTTCGGTAAAAGATTCTATCGAATTAGATTTAATTCAACGAGCCTGTGATATCACTGAAAAAGGATTTCGTAGGGTTTTAAATTTTACCAAACCAGGCGTTTGGGAATTTGAGATTGAAGCAGAATTTATTCACGAATTTTTAATTAATAAATCTAAAAGATTCGCCTATAGCCCAATTATTGCTTCTGGAAACAATGCAAATGTGTTACATTATATAGAAAACAATCAGCAGTGCAAGGCAGGCAGTTTAATTCTGTTAGATGTTGGTGCCGAATACGCAAATTATTCAAGCGATATGACTCGTACAATTCCTGTTTCTGGGCGTTTTACAGACAGGCAAAAAGCTGTTTATAACGCTGTTAACTACGTAAAAGAAGAAGCTACAAAGATGCTAATTCCTGGTACAATTTGGGAAGATTATCATATTGAAGTTGGTAAAATTATGACTTCAGAGCTATTAAGTTTGGGCTTAATAGACAAAGCAGATGTGCAGAATGAAGACAAGAATTTACCAGCGTATAAAAAATACTTTATGCACGGGACATCTCATAATATGGGATTAGACACGCACGATTATGGCTTGTTAAACGAGCCAATGCAAGCAAATATGGTATTTACAGTTGAGCCCGGAATTTACATTCCTAAGGAAAAATTTGGTATCCGTTTAGAAGATGACGTTGTGATTCAAGAGAGTGGAGACCCTTTTAATTTAATGAGAAATATTCCTGTTAAAGCTGATGAAATTGAAGATATTATGAATAAAAGTTAAAAACTAAACTTTACTCGCTTATTCACTTTTATCATTCTAAAGTGAAAAGTTTTCCATTTTTAACTTCTTCTACTATAGTTTGGAGATTCCTTAGTAATTGATACATCGTGCGGATGACTTTCATTGATGCCAGAAGCAGTAATTCTTACAAATTTGCCTGTTTCTTTTAGTGTTTTAATATCTTTAGAACCGCAATATCCCATCCCTGCACGTAAACCACCTACAAATTGGTGGATGCTTTCGTATAGCTCTCCTTTGTAAGGAACTCGCCCAACAATACCTTCTGGAACCAGTTTTTTAATATCATCTTCTATATCTTGGAAATAACGGTCTTTTGAGCCTTGTCTCATCGCCTCAATAGACCCCATTCCTCTATATGATTTAAATTTTCTTCCCTCATAAATAATTGTTTCCCCAGGAGATTCTTTTGTTCCTGCAAGTAAAGAACCCAGCATCACACAATCTGCACCAGCAGCAATTGCCTTAGGAATATCACCTGTATAGCGAATTCCTCCGTCAGCAATAATTGGAACATCACTACCTTTTATGGCATTCGCAACTTCTAATACAGCTGAAAATTGTGGAAAACCTACTCCTGCTACAACACGAGTTGTGCATATAGAACCTGGTCCTATACCGACTTTTATTGCATCTGCTCCAGATTCAACCAAATACTTAGCTGCCTCTGGTGTTGCAATATTACCAACAACAACGTCCAGTTTAGGAAATTTATTTTTTATCTCTTTTAGAACTGTAACCACTCCTTTTGTATGTCCGTGAGCTGTATCAATAATTACGGCATCAACTCCCGAATTTACTAAAGCCTCTGTTCTATCAATAGCATTTGCCGTTACTCCTAAAGCAGCGACAACTCGTAAACGCCCATAAGTATCTTTGTTAGAATTTGGGTTTTGAGTGAGTTTTGTAATATCTCTAAAAGTGATTAACCCTATCAATTTATTATCAGAATCAACTACGGGCAATTTTTCTATTTTATTTTTTTGTAAAATTACCTCTGCTTGTTGCAATGACGTTCCTTCGGAAACGGTTATTAAATTTTCTGAAGTCATTACCTCTACAATAGAACGATTATCGTTTTTCTCAAAACGCAAATCTCTGTTCGTAACAATCCCTAATAGTTTTCCTTGACTATCAACCACAGGAATTCCGCCAATTTTATGTTCTAGCATATTCTTTTTAGCGTCCAACACAATTGCTGATATTGGCAACGTAATCGGGTCGATAATCATCCCTGATTCTGCACGCTTGACCTTTCGAACTTCTTTGGCTTGTTGTTCAATAGTCATATTTTTGTGTAACACTCCAATTCCTCCTTCACGTGCCATAGCAATTGCCATAGCAGATTCGGTAACAGTATCCATAGCTGCAGAGATAATGGGAATGTTAATTGTGATGTTTTTGGTAAATTTTGTTTGAATATTTACTTCTCTAGGTAGAACTTCAGAGAAAGCAGGTACTAATAATACGTCATCATAGGTTAGTCCTTCTCCTACAAATTTGGAATTGTGAGCTATCATAAGGCAATTAAAATAAAATTAATTGCAGGCAAATGTAATACAATTATTTTACATTTAGTTTTTAGTTTGTTGCAATTCCATGTCAAACACATTAAACTGCTATAAAATTTAATATAAAATGTTGTGTAAGAAGTAAATGTAACTATTTTTTTTAAAACTTTTGGACGGTAGTGATATAATTACAATAAATTTACATACCTTTGTTGAATGAAAATTAAGTCTAATCTTTAATTTTATCACAATAAGGCTATATGCCGTAGATGAAAATCTTTAGCCCCGCCTCGGTAGGGTTTATTTTTTTAGATTTAAAAAAAGCACCTTATAAAAAAGACAAAACAATCACAAATAAAAACTATGCTTACGTGGAAAGATATAATTAACCTTACCTTAAAAGGAAGTCCTAAACCGAATTTAAAAGTAAGAAAGACAGATGCGGAATGGAAAGAAATACTAACGTCAGAACAGTTTAGAATTACAAGGAAAAGAGGTACTGAAGCTCCAAACACTGGAGAATTATGCAGTATTTACGATGCTGGAAAATATTTATGTATTTGTTGCAACGCTCCTTTGTTCGATTCTGCTATTAAATTTAATTCAGGCACTGGCTGGCCTAGTTTTACACAGCCAATTTCAGAAAATGCAATAAAATATGAAAAAGATATTTCATCTGGAATAACAAGAGTAGAAGCTGTTTGTAATACTTGCGACGCTCATTTAGGACATATATTCCCTGATGGTCCAGAGCCGAGTGGTTTGCGGTATTGTATAAATTCAGAATCGATGAAAATAGTAATAATCGAAAATGAATGGTAAGAAAGCAGAATTAGCAACAATAGGTGGTGGTTGTTTTTGGTGTACAGAAGCTATTTTTCAAGAAATAAAAGGTGTAGAAAAAGTTATTTCTGGATATACTGGTGGAAATTCTACTGGAAAACCTACCTATAAAGAAGTTTGTTCTGGCATAACCGGACACGCAGAAGTGGTTCAACTAACTTTTGATGCCAAAATTATTTCTTACACAGATATTTTGATGATTTTTATGACCAGTCATAATCCGACGACTTTAAATCAGCAGGGAGCAGACAGAGGTAGCCAATATCGATCTGTGATATATTACCAAAATTCGGAGCAGAGAGAAATTGCTAAAATTGTATTAAAAGAAGTTTCTTTATATTATAAAAATCCTATTGTTACAGAAATAAGTCCTTTAGGCATTTTTTATCAGGCAGAAGAATGTCATCAAAATTATTATGTAAATAATATGGGAAAAGGATATTGCAGTGCGGTTATAGCTCCTAAACTGGTGAAAACGAGAAAAATATATATTAGTAAGTTAAAAGTGAAAAACTAAACGTGAAAGGTAAGTTGGAAGTTAGAAACCGACAACCAAATCGTAAATCGTAATTCAAAAATCTTTGTACCTTTGCAAAGTATGACAGAAACACGAGAAGTTATTTCAGAAAAAGTAGTTTTAATTGGAGTTATAACGCAACTACAAGATGAAAACAAATCTAAAGAATATTTGGACGAGTTAGAGTTTTTAACTTTTACAGCAGGAGGTATTGCAGCTAAAAGATTTACGCAGAAATTAGAAAAGCCACATCCTAAAACTTTTATAGGCTCTGGAAAATTAGAAGATGTACGAGCGTATGTAGAAACACATAATATAGGTACAGCCATTTTTGATGACGAATTATCTCCTGCACAGATGCGCAATATTGAAAAAATATTGGACTGCAAAATCCTTGATAGAACCAATCTAATTCTTGATATTTTTGCCCAAAGAGCTCAAACAAGCTCCGCAAAAACACAAGTAGAATTGGCTCAATGTGAATATTTATTACCTCGTTTAACTCGTCTTTGGACTCACTTAGACAAGCAAAAAGGAGGAATTGGAATGCGTGGACCAGGTGAAACTGAAATTGAAACCGATAGACGTATAGTTCGCGATAAAATTTTTTTACTAAAAAAAAAGCTAATTACGATTGATAAACAAATGTCTATGCAACGAAAAAATCGTGGCAAGATGGTTCGTGTTGCACTTGTCGGTTATACAAACGTAGGGAAATCTACCTTGATGAATGTGATTAGCAAAAGCGATGTTTTTGCAGAAAACAAACTTTTTGCCACCTTAGACACCACTGTTAGAAAAGTTGTTTTAAAGAATATTCCGTTTTTAATGACAGACACCGTAGGATTTATCAGGAAACTACCAACACAATTGGTGGAATCATTCAAATCTACCTTAGATGAAGTGCGGGAAGCAGATTTACTGGTACACGTTGTAGATATTTCGCATCCAAATTTTGAAGACCATATTGCTTCTGTAAATAAAATTTTGGACGAAATTAACAGTACAAACAAACCTACAATTATGGCTTTTAATAAAATAGATTGCTATTCCTATGAGACCATTGATGAAGATAATTTGATTACTGAAAAAATGAAAGTAAATTACACATTAGACGATTGGAAGAAAACTTGGATGAATAATTTGGAGCATAATTCTATTTTTATTTCTGCTTTAATCAAGAGTAACCTAGAGGAATTTAAAGAAAAAACCTACGAAGAAGTCAAAAGAATACACATTAAACGTTTTCCGTATAATGACTTCCTGTATAATGAGCAATGTTAAATTGACCATAAAATGTCGTATATAATTACGATTTTTGAATTACGAATTACACAATTAAACAATTTGATATAATAAATAAAATATATTTATGCCAATTCCTATTAATACTATACCTTTAGGTGATTAGTTTCACCACAATATTGTTTTATTTTTCGGGTTTTTTTAAATGCTTATGGTGTTTATCATGTAATTATTGAATTGTATAATCGTAATTTTTAATTTTACTCCAGCCAAGATTTGTAATAATCTTCATCGGCAATTTTTATGGCTTCTTCCGTAACTTTTAGCGATTTAAAAGTATCTACCATTACAGCTAATTCTTCGGTTTTTGTATGTCCAATACTTCTTTCCGTTGCTCCAGGATGTGGACCGTGAGGAATTCCCGCTGGATGCAAAGAAATATGACCTGCATCAATATCATTTCTGCTCATAAAATCTCCATCTACATAATATAAAACCTCGTCAGAATCTATATTACTATGATTATATGGTGCAGGAATTGAATCTGGGTGATAATCATATAAACGAGGCACAAAACTACAAATTACAAAAGCATCAGTTTCAAAAGTTTGATGAACTGGTGGCGGTTGATGAATTCTACCAGTTATCGGTTCAAAATCGTGAATAGAAAATACATACGGAAAATTGTATCCATCGTAGCCAACCACGTCAAAAGGATGTGTGGCATATATCATTTCTATAATTTCGTTTTGTTTCTTTACTTTGATAAGAAAATCTCCTTTTTCATCATAAGTTTCTAACTCTTCGGGGCGACGTAAATCACGTTCGCAAAACGGAGAATGTTCTAATAATTGACCAAAATAATTCCTATATCGTTTTGGAGTATAAACCGGACGGTAAGATTCAACTATAAACAGTCTGTTATCTTCCGTGTCAAAATTTAATTTGTAGATAATTCCTCGTGGAATCACCAAATAATCTCCGTATTTAAAGTTGAGATTACCTAACATTGTACGGAGTTTTCCAGTTCCTTTGTGGATAAAAATAACCTCGTCTGCATCAGTATTTTTATAAAAATAATCTTTTGTAGAATGTTTTGGTGCTGATAGAATAATATTACAATCTGAATTTGTCAATATCACTTTTCGGCTTTCTAAATAATCTTCCACTTGTGGAACTTGAAATCCTCTAAAGCGATAGGATTGAATATTATTTTCTTTGGCAATTTTTGGAGCAATGCTATATTGTTTACGAATTTCCTTCACTTGAGTCGGACGATGTTCGTGATACGAATTAGACGACATTCCGTCAAAACCAATAGTTCCAAATAATTGCTCGTAATATAAATCGCCATTTGACTTTCTAAATTGTGTATGACGTTTTGGTGGTATTTTTCCTAATTTATGATAAAAAGGCATAGTTTTATAATTTAAAGATTTAAAAATATACGTAAAAGTATGTTTTTATTTGGGTCGCATTAATTTTACGGGGATTAAGCAAAAAGTTTATGCTCAACTTTTTAATTGCGATGTAAATTTTGTATCTTGGTCAAAAATATAAAAATTATGGATGCTAAGCAAATAAGTAGTTATTTTTCAAATTTATCAAAATCAAATCAGGATAACTTACTAAAAGATTTGAATAGGATTAAAATATAGCCGGATTATTCAAAATTATTACAATTAAGAGGAGATGCGTTAGATGACAAAAGAGCTGAATACCCACATTGTCAAGGTTCTAACTATTATAAAAACGGAAAAAATAAGGGTTGTAGAAAATATAAATGTAAGGACTGTAAACGAGGATTTACCGAATATACTGGAACGTGGATAAACGGAATTCATAAGAAATATTTGATTCCTGACTTTATGAAAACACTTGAATCAAACTTGAGCTTAATAAAGAGTTCTAAAAAAACAGGTCTTAATGCTAGCACTATTTTTAAATGGCGACATAAGTTTCTATCACCACAGGAGTCAGTTGGAGAACAAAAACCTTTTAAATAAACAAAAAATAAACAATAACGTGGTGAAACTAATCAATTAACAATATAATTCCAATTAATGACAATATAATTCCAATTAATGAAATTACTAACCCCGAAATTGCCATACCTCTAGGTTTTTTAAAAACACCAACAAATGATAAAATTAAACCTAATGCCCAAACAATCCAGCCGATAATTGGCACCCACCCAATAAATAACGCAATTAATGCCAATACAAACCCTGATGTGCCAATACCATTAGATTTGTTTTCCTGTTGGTTAATAATAATTGTTTGTTCTGAGTACTTTTGCTCATTTGTTTCTACTTTTTCTGACATAAAAATTCATTTTTAAATAATTTATCCTACTCGTAAAGCTTTTTGGTTTCTCCCTTGTATATACTTTTTTATTTTTATCTATGTTTTGCAGATGTATATGCAATCATCTATATGTTACAAATATATTTATTTTTTTCAATAAACTCTATACTCAAATACTATTGCAAGCTTTTGAACCTAGTACTTGTTCTTTTTCTCGTATTAATTTGTCGGTCAATTTACAGAAGCGAATGTACAACATTATTGCCGATGCTGTTAGAGAAATTAGCAAGCCAATCCAAATTCCTTTTGTTTTTAACTCGGTGTGTAACGCCAAATAATAACAGATAGGAAAACCTATTATCCAATAGGCTATAAAAGTGATTATCATAGGTATTTTTACATCTTGCAAACCGCGTAAAGCTCCTAAAACTACTACTTGAATTCCGTCGGAAAGTTGAAAAAATCCAGCAATAATAATAAGTATTGATGCGGTAGTTATCACTTCTACATTGTCAATATAAAGCGTTGGCAACAAATCTTTTGCTACAATAAAAGCAAAGGCAAAAATCAAATCGATAAAAATCATCAACAAAAAGATAGAGATAGCTATTCTTTTAAGTTCGGTATAATTTTTTAATCCTTTTTGATTTCCCACTCTGATGGTTGCTGTAACGCCCAATCCTACGGCAATCATAAATGTCATAGAAGAAAGATTTAACGCAATTTGGTTTGCAGCTTGAGAATTGGTGCCTAAAACTCCTGATAACAACACTCCTGTTGCAAAAATACTTACTTCAAAAAACATTTGTAGAGCTGTGGGATAGCCTAAACTAAAAACTCTTTTTAATACACTTCTTTTAATTTCAGAAAAGGAAAACGCTTTAAAATAGGGAGTAAAAACAGATTTTGATTTTATAATATAAATTAGAAAACCCACCATAGTAAAACGAGAAAACAACGTTCCGTATGCAGCTCCTTCAACTCCTAATTTTGGAAAAATCCAAACTCCGTAAATCAATAAATAATTAAAAATCACATTAATTATATTTGCTATTATTGTAGCTTTCATAGCGTATTTTGTCAATGATAATCCGTCGGAAAATTGTTTTAATCCTTGAAAAATCAATAATGGAATCATAGAAAAAGCGACAATTCTAAAATATGGAATTGACAGAATTACAACCTCCTCTGGCTGGTTCATTTGGTATAAAACGGGTTGTATAAGTGTCAGAATTATAAAAAGTAATATTCCTAAAGCTGCGGATAATAATATGCCGTGTTGAAAATAACTTCTTCCGTTTTTTATATTTTTTTCGCTGTCTGCTTCAGCAATTAACGGAGTAATTGCAAAGGTAAATCCGATGCCTAAAGAGAGTGCAATGAAAATAATACCATTTGCCAGTGATACTGCGGCAAGCGGTGCTGCTCCTAATTGGCCAACCATAATGTTGTCTGCCAAGCCAACCAAAACGTGACCTAACTGCCCCAACATAACTGGGTAGGCTATTGTTAGATTTTTTTTAAACTCGGATGAGTATAAAGATAATATCACAAATAGAAACGGATTTTCAATCTGCGAATATATTTATAATAATTGAGGTAGCTATTTCAAATTTATTGCAATTTAAACTGTATTTTCCAAAAAAGGGTGTAACTTTGGTGCCATTAATATAAAACTGTATAATTATGTCATCAATAACGCTACAAGGAACTACATTTCACACTTCTGGAAATTTACCTGCAGTTGGTAGTAAAGCTCCTAATTTTAGCCTAACTGCATCAGATTTATCTAAAAAAACATTAGCAGATTTCTCTGGTCAAAAAATTATTCTAAACATTTTTCCAAGTGTTGACACGGGTACTTGTGCGGCATCCGTTAGAAATTTTAACAAAGAAGCTGCTTCTTTAGATAATACAAAAGTGATTTGTATTTCCAGAGATTTACCTTTTGCACAAACTCGCTTTTGCGGTGCCGAAGGAATTAAAAATGTCATCAATTTATCTGATTATGCCACTGGAAATTTTGGTAGAGATTACGGTTTAGAAATCACGGATGGTCCATTAGCTAATTTACACTCCAGAGCAATTGTAGTTATTGACGAAAAAGGAGTTGTTATATATACCGAACAGGTTTCGGAAATTGTTGATGAGCCTAATTATAAAAATGCTATAAAAGCGATAAAATAGTGAAAAAAACCAATGATGGCTTCATAAAAGGCAGACTTCGTAGCATAAAGTTTGCGGCAAAAGGAATGTGGATTTTATTAACTACCGAAGACAGTATTAAAGCTCAATTTTTTGTTGTACTGCTCACCGTAATTGCTGGATTTTATTTTGATATTTCTACCACCGAATGGATGATTCAATTGTTGACCATTGGTCTGGTTTTAGTAGCAGAATCACTAAACACTGCCGTAGAGAAAATCGCCGATTTTATACACCCCGATTATCATAAAAAAATTGGTTTTATAAAAGATATTGCCGCAGGTTCAGCTGGATTTGCTGCAATAATTTCTCTGATAGTTGCTGGCTTTATTTACATTCCAAAAGTTAAGTTGTTGGTTGTCAGTTGTCAGTTGCTGGAAACCAACTGCTAACTGTGAATGCTGACCACTGAATACCAATAACTATCAACTCTTTTTAACTTCCAATTCTCGGGTCTAACCAGCTGTATATCACATCTACTATAATATTTATAATTATAAACATAGTGGCGATTACTAGCACGCTACCCATTATAATTGGTAAATCAAGTGTGTTTAAAGCATTTACTATTTCTTTCCCTAAGCCATTCCAATTAAATATATACTCTACAAAAACAGCTCCTGCAAGCATAGACGCAAACCAACCTGAGATTGCGGTAACAACTGGGTTTAGCGAATTTTTTAATGCGTGCTTCCTCACCACTTTATACTTTGTCAACCCTTTAGATTTTGCAGTTCTTATATAATCTTGACTCAAAATTTCTAACAATGAGTTACGCATCAACTGTATTATAACTGCCAACGGTCTAATCCCTAAAACAACTGCCGGCAATATTAAATTTTTCCATTGAATATATTTCCCTTCTCCAAAATCATCTACCACATACAAACTTCCTGTCATTTGTAAGCCGGTGAATCTATGCAAAACAAATCCAAAAAACCAAGCGAATAAAATTGCCGAGAAAAATGACGGAACACTCATTCCTAAAGTGCTTAAAACTGCTATCATTCTATCTAAAAAAGAGTCTTTATTTAACGCAGATACAACTCCTAAAAACACTCCTAAAACTATTGCAATTACAATTGAAAAAAAAGCTAAAACTACTGTATTTGGTAAGGTTTCTAAAATTACCTCCGAAACTTTTTTGTCGTTTTTTTGAAATGACTCTCTTAAATAAGGGTACTTTATAACTATTGTTTTATTACCCATTGAAAGTATTTTAGAAGAGGTATATTTATTCTTTTTTAGAAAAGTATAATCTTCTTTCTTATCGCTGTGAAAAGATATTGGAGACAAATCATTTATATAATATAAAAACTGTGTTATTTTAGGCTTATCAAAACCATATTTCTCACGAATATTTTGTAGTTGATTACTATCTTCTCGTTGATCTAGCATCATTCTTGCTGGGTCACCGGGCAAAATAGTGAACAAAATAAAAATTACAGTTACTACTCCAAAAAGGGTCAAAAATCCGTAAAAGATTTTATTTAAAATATATCCAAACATCTTTTCTACTTTTAAACTTCATTTGCAATCTGTTTAATATCTTGTTCATCTTTTTTTGGACAAATTAAGATGATATCTCCTTTTTCTACAATAATAAAATCACTCAATCCTTGTACTACTATTTTTTTGCCAGACTGAGTTCTAATCATATTTCCGTAAGCATCTATAAAAATTGTTTTAGCTCCAACCACAGCATTTTTATACTCGTCTTTTTTTAATTTATTATAAAGCGAACCCCAAGTCCCTAGATCGTTCCAACCAAAATCTACTGGCAAAATATGTACATTATCCGCACGCTCCATAATCCCAAAATCAATAGAAATATTTTCTGATTTCTCGTAATTTTCTTCAATAAAGCTAGTTTCTAAATCGGTATTCCAGATATATTCTCCAGTTTTAAATAAAGCAACCATTTCTGGCAACGATTTCTCAAATGCAGCAATAATACTCTTTGCCGACCATATAAATATCCCTGCATTCCAAAGATATTCTCCACTCTTTAAAAACTGTTTTGCCGTCTCTAAATCAGGCTTTTCAGTAAAGTTTTTTACCTTTTTTATATCCGATTTATTTTTCTCAAATTTAATATAACCATACCCAGTATTTGGCGAATCTGGTTGAATTCCAAGCGTTATTAAAATATCCTGTTCTGCACAGGCATCAAACGAAGTTTGTATGTTTTTTATAAATTCTGCCTCGTCATCAATCCAATGGTCTGACGGAGCAATAAGCATCACGGCATCTTTATTTTGACTGTATATTTTTAGTGCTGCATAGAGAATACACGGAGCAGTATTTCGCATCGCAGGCTCTAATAACAATTGATTTTTGTTGCACTTTGGAATTTGCTCCAATACCAAATTTTCGTAATGTTTGTTGGTGGCAATAAATATATTTTCTGACGAAACTAAACCGTTAATTCTGTCAAATGTTCTTTGAATTAGCGACTGCCCAACTCCTAACATATCGTGGAATTGCTTCGGAAATTCTCGAGTGCTAACTGGCCAAAACCGTGAGCCAACCCCTCCTGCCATTATAACCGCGTAATATTCTTTTTTCATTTTTTTGTTTTCATTTTTTCAATTTGATATAATTTCTACTTCAACATTTTGATTGAATAAATAAACACGATTATTTTCAGTATTTAGACATTCTATTCGTGTTTTCCGTTTATTTCCTCGTTTGTAAATTGATTTTTTAAACCTAAACAAACTTCCATAAGAGACCTCAAAGATAAAATTCTTTCCATCTTCTTTCTTATAATCTTTTAATGCTAATGATAATTTTACATCCGAATCTGTGCTGGCTTTAGGGTTTTTTAGATAATTTGCAAGATGAAGCAATATATAGTTAGGAAAAATATCTGGATGCAAAAAAGGCAACATTAAATATTTAAACACGGCTTTCCATTCTTTTCCGTGTGGTTGAACTCTTCCAAATTTTTGATAAGTTACGTGATGTGCAATTTCGTGAATTAACGTCAATAAAAATTGATGTTTATTGAGATTATTGTTAATTGTAATTTGAAATTTTCCGTCGGGCAATTTTCTAAAATCTCCGTGCTTAGTTTGACGTTTATTTACAATTTTTAGTATAAAATTATGTTGCTCAATTAAATACTCAACAACGGGAATTGCTTCCTCTGGGATATATGTTTTATAAGACAATGTTTAATTGTTTAATCGTAATTCATCATTCGTAATTATTCAACTGCCAACTAAATACTTACGGATTTGTACTTGAGACTTGCAATATTCTTCCATTATAAAATTTGTTTCCATTTAACGAAAAATCAAAGATATAATTTGCCATTTCCACTGCCGTTGTCGGTGCATTATAATCAGGAAAAGCCTCTTCTAACATTTCCGTCTGCACAGCTCCCAAAGCCAATACATTAAAAGAAATTTGCTGCTCTTTGTGCTCTTCAGCTAATAATTCTGACAAGGTAATGACAGCTCCTTTTGACGAACTATATGCCGCCAAACCAGAAAATTTTAAACTCCCCTGAATTCCTCCCATACTACTTATCGTAACGACGTGACTTCCTTTAGATAAAAAAGGAATCAGGTTTTTTGTCAATTCGGCAACAGCAAATACGTTCACTTTATAAACCTCTAAAAAATCATCAGAAGTTAACTCGACAAAAGGTTTGTTGATGAGTTTTCCTGCGTTATTAATTAAAACATCAACTTTTTTCCAATTTAATTTTACGAAATTAACGGCTTTTTTGATGTCGTTTTCTTTTGATAAATCAACCGATAAAACTGTGATATTTTTATGATTAAAATCCTCTAAAGGCTTTGTGTTTCTGGACAAAGACAATACATTGTAGTTTGCGTTTGCAAATTGTTTTGCCAACTCAAAACCAATTCCACGACTTGTCCCTGTGATGATTATATTCTTCATTTTTCTTCCTAAATATTCTAAAAATATTTAGGAAGGCAATTTACTGATTTTTTTAGTACATTTATAGTCTTAAAAAACAATAATTATGAAAAAAATATTTTTATCAGCTATCTTAATCTTTTCGGTAACTCTTCTATCAGCCCAAAAGACATATATTCTTTGCGGAAAACTGATTGATACAAAATCTGGTAAAATAGAAAATAAGAAGACAATTGTTGTACAAGGAAATAAAATAACCAATATTCACAACGGTTATATACATCCAAAAAACAGGTTGGACAGAATAATAAATTTAAAAGATAAAACCGTGATGCCGGGATTAATAGATATGCACATACACATAGAAAATCAGTTTAATCCAAAAACTAGATTGAATAAATATATTTTAAACGAGGCTGATATTGCATTTAACTCGGTTGGTTTTGCCAAACAGACTCTACTTTCTGGGTTTACCACCGTTCGTGATTTAGGAGGAACGGGTGTAAATGTCTCTATAAAAAATGCAATTAATAGCGGAAAAATAGAAGGACCTCGTATTTTTACATCAGAAAAATCGTTAGCTACGACCGGTGGTCACGCAGATCCAACCAATGGAAATAGTAGAAACCTGATTGGAAATCCCGGACCAAAGGAAGGCGTAGTTAACAGTGTAGAAGATGCAAAGAAAGCAGTTCGTCAGCGTTATAAAAACGGTGCAGATTGGATAAAAATTACAGCAACTGGTGGTGTATTAAGCGTAGCTAAAAGCGGAGACAATCCGCAGTTTACAATCGAAGAAATAAAAGCAATTTGTGAAACAGCAAAAGACTACGGAATGCACGTTGCAGCACATGCTCACGGAGATGAAGGTATGCAAAGAGCAATTATTGGAGGTGTAAAAACCATTGAACACGGCACTTATATGAGCGACAAAACAATGGAATTGATGATAAAGCATAATGCTTATTTAGTGCCGACAATTACCGCAGGAAAAGAAGTGGAAGAAAAAGCAAAAATAAAAGGATTTTACCCTGCAATTGTTGTTCCCAAAGCATTAGCGGTTGGTCCGCAAATCCAAAGAACTTTTGCAAAAGCTTATAAAAAAGGTGTGGGAATTGCTTTCGGCACGGATGCCGGCGTGTTTAAACACGGAAATAATGGTAGAGAATTTGCTTATATGGTGGAAGTGGGAATGCCCGCAATGGAGACAATCCAATCTGCTACAATTACGAATGCAAAATTACTGGATATGGAAAGTGAAATCGGACAGATTAAAAAAGGCTTTATTGCTGATATAATAGCTGTAAATGATAACCCTACAAAGAATATTTCTACAATGGAAAATGTGGTTTTTGTAATGAAAGAAGGTAAAGTTTACTTTTTTAATGATTAGTTTTTAGTTTCTGAATCAATAGATTCAATTGCTATTGCAAATTTTTAAAGAGGTTCTTAAAAAATAAAAAATGTGTTATCATATTAAAAAAAGTATTACATTTGTCCTTTGACTGACAAAGAAATCATATCGTCTCAAGCCCAACAGATTAAACTGTTAAAAAAAAAGGTTATCCCTTTAGAAAAAAGGTTGGCTATCTGTTGGAACAACTACACAAGTTGAGTATCAAGAAAGACTCTATGAATTCATCCCTTGCACCGTCTACAGATATGTTCAAGAAGAATCGAAGCTTACGAGTTAAAAGCAAGCTTAAAAAGTGGTGGTCAACTTGGTCATAAAGGTCACACGTTAAAGATGAGTTCAAAGCCAGATAAAACTATTGAGTTGAAGAGTAGATTTTGTTCTATTTGCAGTTCTAATTTAGAAAAAGAGATTTTTGTTTTGAAATCTAAACGTCAAGTTGTTGAATTTCCTTTGATACAGCTCATTTACGAAGAATATCAGCAATACTCTTGTAAATTTAGAGGTTATTTTATCATCTAAATCAAATTGTTAAATTACAACCTGAGTAGTTACAAAAATGTGTTATCATATTAAAAAAATATTAAAATGAAAGTTCCTGTATCAAAACGTATTATCGCAATAGATATATTAAGAGGTTTAGTTATTGTATTAATGGCACTTGACCACACCCGAGATTTTTGGAGTCTGACTGCTTTTGACCCAACAGACGTTTCTCAAACTACCCCAGCTTGGTATTTTACCCGTTGGATTACACACCTTTGTGCACCTTTGTTTGTGTTTCTCACTGGTGTGGGTGCATTATTATACGGGCAAAAAGTTCAGTCAAAATCTAAATTGAGAAACTACCTCTTCACTCGTGGTCTTTGGTTAATTATTTTAGAATTAACTGTGGTTAACTTAAGTTGGCAATTTGACTATAATCATGTATTCGTTGCGGTGATATGGATACTTGGTTGGTCTATGATAATTCTTTCGGGATTAATTTATTTACCAAAAAAATGGATTTTGATAACAAGCCTTCCTTTTTTACTACTGCATAACTTTATTGACGATGACTTCATGAATAAACTAATGGGAGACTATTCTTGGATTTGGAGTTTCTTGCACCAACCCAGTATATTTAACCTATTTGGTTCAAATTTTAAAATTGATGTATTTTACCCTATTATTCCTTGGTTTTCGCTTATGGCTTTGGGTTACGTCTTTGGCAACCTTTATTTAAAATCTACCGCTTTATTTAGACAAAAAACCTTGTTATGGTGTGGTTTTTGTTTTATTTTAGGCTTTGTTTTTCTGCGATTAGGCAACTTCTATGGCGATCCCAACAATTGGGAGGTAGGTTCAGATAAGGTGTTTAGTTTCTTATCTTTTTTAAACGTTACTAAATACCCGCCTTCTTTGCAATATTTACTGATAACAGTAGGCATAGGCTTAATTTTACTTGCATTGTTCGATAAAATAAGTATAGAAAATAAAATACTGTATCCATCGGTTCATTGGCTGAAAGTTATTGGTGGTGTACCTATGTTCTTTTATATTATTCACGTGCCAATTATTAACCTCAGCACACGTATTTACACTTATTTTAGTTACGGAAAAATCATAGATTTCTATGGCGATACAGCAGAGTGGCCAGCTGAATACACTCCTAATTTAGCTCTAACTTATCTTGTCTGGGTGGTTTTGATTATAGTTTTGTACATTCCCTGCAAACGTTATGGAGAACTTAAGCGACGATCAAAAAATAAAATTTTAAGTTATTTGTAGTAGGGCATTAGTTTTTTACTTCTCACTTTTAGTTTTTTCCTCAAAGATAATATGCTGGTAAGCCCCAATATCTGGAGCAGTAGTCCTGTTTTTTTCTAAGATATCTAAAGTAACAGAAGTTTCCTTTGCTTTATTGACACCTTCATTCTCTTCACCAATAATAAATTCATTTGAAGAGCTATCTTTAAAGTCAGTTTTTCCATTTAAAATAATCTTCTGATAGTGGTTAATGTTGTCAAATTTCAGCTCCTCATTATCTGCAAACAAGCTATCAGGATCACTAAATTGAATCATACTATTTTTTACGTTAAAGTTAAATAATACTTCATCAACTTTCTCGACAATAAATTCTCTGTTATTGTTTCCGCCAATGATACAGTTGATAAAATTTGCAGCGTATAAATCTCTGACTTCAGTTATTTCTTGTTCGTTTTCATCTTTATATTTAGTGAAATTATTTACCAAAACTGTTGGTAGTTTTCGTGGGCTATTGTTCCAATAATTAGTAAAAGTGCAGTGTGTAAAATTGTAAGTTCCGCCAATAATACAAGCTAAAGATGATTGTCCAGAGTTGCCAATTACTATATTTTCTGCTTTAATATTGGTTCCTATTCCGAGAATTCCGTAGGCGGAATTATTGTAAACTTCAGAGTTTTTTATATGCAGTGTCGGAGTGTTGGAGCCTCCAATTGAGTCAATCAAAATCCCAATAATTCCATTTTTAATTATAGCGTGATTAATTATGTTGTCTTTACTGCCAGCTCTCATCCAAATTGCCCCCCATTGTCCGGGTACATCACTGTACTCAAATTCTAATCTATCGCTTTCAAAAACAACTTTATTTTCTAAAGTTCCGTTTACTTTCAGGCTTGCGTTTTTGTCAACAATTAGCCCGGAATTGTCGTGAAAATGAATTTTTGTTCCTGCTTCAATCGTCAATATTTTGTTCTCTGGTACGGCTGCATATCCGTAAATAACATAAGGTTTTGTGTTTTTAAATGTAAGTTCATTTTCTTCTAAAAATCTCCCTTTTGTAGCTCGTTTTCCGTCTAAAATAAGCGAGTCAATCTCCATATTTATAGGGTTTCTATCCGGATAGATAAAAACAGCATCTTGTACCAACGTTACCAAATTTACATTTTGTTGTTTATTTCCAGTATCAAATAAAATTTTATCTACGTATAATGGATTTGTAATATCGCTAAGGTTTATTGTAGTTTCTATAAAAACGTAAATACTGTCGTTTGCGAGAATATCAATGTCTTGAAATAATTTTCCGGGGACTCCGTCAATATTTAAGCGATAATTAGAACTTATTCCATTTTTTAATCTAATGGAAGGGATTGTAATCGCCTTGTTACTTTTGTTATATACTTTTAAATTGTAAGTGCTAGAGCTGATATTTGTAAAGACGGTATCTAAAAAAACGGTGTCTTTAGAAAAAGTTAATTTCCCAAAATTTGAAACGGTATTGAAGTCTTTTCTACAAGAACTTACAGAAAAAATTGAGAGTAAAACAACGGACAAAACTAAAAATCTCATAATATAATTTGTGTAAAAATATAACTTTTGAATTGTGTAACTGTTTAATTGTTGAATTGTCAAATTATTACATTGTAATTATTTGAGTTTCACGGATTTTTTATCAATTCAATTTCAAATAATTTCCCCCAATGTTTTCCTGTTACAAACAATCTATTATTTTTAGCATCAAAAGCTATTCCGTTTAAAACTTCATCTTCCCCGTCTAAATTTTGAGCCTTACTTATTTTCTTCTGCAAAGTTGTTAAATTAGCAATACCTTCAACAATACCCGAATCAGGATTTATAATCGCTATCAGAGGCTGTTTCCAATAATTAGCATAAATTTTGCCGTTGACGTATTCTAATTCATTTAAGTCTTTAATTCCGTTTTTATCAGAATAAACAGAGATAAACCGCTTTTCTTTTTGCGTTTTAGCGTCTAAGAACCAAATTTTATTAGTTCCATCAGACTTTATTAGTTCGGTGTCATTATGTGTCAATCCCCAGCCTTCTTTGCTTTTATTAAAGTTAAATTCTCCTTCTCGTTTAAAAGAATTTAGGTTGTAGATAAAACCTTTTTTAGCTTTCCACGTTAAGAAGTAAATTTTGTCATTAAAAATAGTCATTCCTTCGCCAAAATATTTTTTATCAATATAGGTTTCTTTTAAAACTTTTCCAGTTTTTAATTCGACCTTTCTCAAAGATGATTTTCCTTTACGCCCTGTGGTTTCATATAAAAAACCGTTGTGATATTCCAGACCTTGTGTATAAGCCGCCTTGTCGTGCGGATAAGTATTTATAATCTTATAAGTGTAGATAGCGTAAGGTTTGTTCGATAAAACCTCGATAGAATTGTTTATCTTCTTTGTCTTTTCTGGATAAAAAGCCAATGCCGTTACGGAATGTTTTCCTACGCCAAAATCTGTTGTACTTATCGTCGCCGAATTTTGTTTAGAAATTATACGATTTCCGTTTACAAAAAACTGAATAGAATCAACAGGGTTTCCATTTACTTCTACTAATGTAAAAGAGGTTTTGTCATTTAAAATTACTTTGTTAGAGGTTGTTAATTTAAATTTGTAATTTTCTTTACAAGCAGTAAAAACGATAGAACTAAACAATATAGCCAATAAATATTTATATATACGCATAGGTGATTTTTATTATGCAAATAAAACAAATTATTTGTTTGTAAATTCAAAAAATATATTAAATTTGCACCCTCAATCAGCTAAACGTTGATTTTTGTATGTAAAACCTTACCAATTTTACATTGTTAAATAAAATAGAGATAAAAACAATATTAAAACTATTTAAAATGAAAAAAGGAATACATCCAGAAAATTATAGAATGATAGCTTTTAAAGATATGTCTAACGGCGATGTGTTTTTGACTAAATCTACTGCTAACACAAAAGAAAATTTGGAGGTAGATGGTGTTGAATACCCATTGATTAAGTTAGAGATTTCTAGAACCTCTCACCCGTTTTACACAGGAAAATCCAAATTAGTCGATACTGCAGGACGTATCGATAAATTTAAAAGCAAATACGCAAAATTCAAAAAATAATATTTCTTAAATCGAAGAAATACATAGAAAACCTCGACAACGTCGAGGTTTTTTTAGGTTGTATTACTTTATTTTCTACAAATTTTTAGAAAGGCAAATCATCAGCTTCTTCCTCGGTTGTTTCGGCTGTTTCGATTTTCTCTATCGGTGGTGGAGCTTGTTCTTCACCTTCTGTAATTGCAACTTTAATTTCCTCAATTCTCCACCCCTGTATGGAGTTAAAATATTTTGCCTCACCTTCTGGGTTTATCCATTCTCTACCGCGTATATTGATAGATATTTTAACATCTTGTCCGACAGTGTAATCGTTCAATAAATCACATTTATCTTGCACAAATTCTACCAATATCATTTGCGGATATTGCTCATCAGTAGTAACTACCAAATCACGTTTTGTAAAATCGTTTTTGCCAAAAGTTTTTGACTCATTAATCAATTTAATTTTTCCTATAATTTCCATATTCTTAATTTATTTAGATAAAAGGACTTTCCAAGCACTTCTAACATCGTTTATTTTTAAAAAGTCTTTTGCAAAGGTATGTTTTTTTTCGGTTTCTATTCCAATAAATTTCGGATTGAGTTTTAAAAAGTTATCAACATCGTTTTTATCTGGAAATTTTTCTATATTTCCCAGCATACCCAAATTATTTCCTGTTAATATTTCGCTATTTCTAATTTCCGCTGGAATTGAATCAACTCCAATTCCTAAGGTAGAAATAGGCTTTGGGATTTCAAAAAAACCTTCCTTTGCTCTCGAATAATAGTTCCCTCCTGCTCTTGCAATCAAATCTATTTTATGTTGGTCTATTGCTCCGTCAGTGTCCAAAATATCTTCATTTATATGTAACTTAACAACCTCGCATACGATTAAATTCCCTGCTCCTCCTTTATTCCCCAAGTGAATAATTTCAGTTACTCTACATTCAAATTGCACAGGAGATTCTGCTACTCTAAACGGTTTTACCTCATCAGATTTTAACATAGTAAAACCAGATTTATCAAACTCATTTACTCCCTGCGGATATTCTGTGCTACTCAATGACGTTTGATGTGCCATATTATAATTTACCACATTAATAACCACTTCTTTTGTCGCCGTCGCATTTTCTAAAGTGTGTTTTGTTGTATTTTCCTGAACTCTACGTGCCGGAGAAAATATCATAATCGGCGGGTTTGCACTAAACACATTAAAAAAACTAAATGGCGATAAATTTGGGTTTCCATCTGCATCAATTGTACTTGCAAAAGCAATCGGTCTCGGTGCCACAGCACCTAATAAATATCCGTGTAGTTTGGTAGTCGGTATTTCTTTTGGATTTATAGAAATCATATTTGTAGATTTATTTTGGACTGTAAATATACTATCATTTTATAAAATTTGTTATTAATGTATAAGTTAATTATGATTTTTGAATTACGAATTATGATTACACAATTTGATAACTTGATAATTTTCAATTCTCAATTAAACAAAAAAGCCAAAAATCAATACCAGTTAGAAGGCTGGAAACCAACAACTGACAACTAACAACCGACAACCAATTAACGATTAAAAGATTGAAAAATCAAACATTAATTTACACCATATTTTGTAATCAATTTGATATAGGTTATATTTGTAGATGAAGTCCTACAAAATTTTTGAACCCTTGTAGATGTTTTATGCGTGATATATGAGTTTTTTTAAGAGCATACGTTTAACAAAACTAATTGTAATTTTTATACTATTTATTATCGTTTCCTTAATTCTGTGGAATACTTATATTTTCTTTCAGAAATTCAAACAGGAAGAACGTGCAAAAATGGAGATTTTTGCAGCAGCTTTAAAAGAGTTTGCAGCAAATACTGATTTAAACGATAACTATAATCTCGAGACTAAAATTATAGAAAACAACACTAATTTACCCTTAATTTTAGTACAAGAGAATGGAGAGATTGATTCTTGGCAAAATTTAGACTCTATAAAAGCTCAAGACACAGCGTATTTAGAAGCTCAATTAGAGAAGATGAAAGCTGAAAACAAGCCTATTGAAATTAGTTATTTAGGAAGTAAGAAGCAGTTTGTTTATTACAGAAATTCCGATTTGCTAAACAAATTAACTTACTATCCACTGGCGTTAATTTTAATTTTATTGTTGTTTCTGGCTCTTATATATATGTTATTTTCTTCTAATAAAATTGCCGAGCAGAATAAACTTTGGACTGGAATGGCAAAAGAAACTGCACATCAAATAGGCACGCCTTTGTCATCTTTATTAGGCTGGATAGAGATTCTAAAAACAGAAAATGTAGATGAAAATTACGTCTATGAAATGGAAAAAGATATTGAACGCCTAAATACAATTGCCAATCGTTTTTCTAAAATTGGCTCTTTGCCAAAATTAAAAAAACTAGATATTATTGCTGTTTCCAAAACCGTTTTTGACTATTTACAATCCAGAAGTTCTAAGCAAGTTATTTTTACTTTTTCTACCACAAAGGACGAGTTATTTACCAATATAAATACAGAGCTATTTGGTTGGGTTATAGAAAATTTAATAAAAAATGCTATCGATGCTATGCAGGGAAAAGGCAGATTAAACTTAGCGATAGAACCCAAAATAAATACCGTTTTAATTACTGTAAAAGATACAGGGAAAGGCATTCCTAAGCAACAATACAAGCAAATATTTAAGCCCGGTTTTACCACTAAAAAAAGAGGCTGGGGATTAGGTTTATCTCTTTCTAAAAAGATTATTGAAGATTATCACAACGGAAAAATTAGTATTCAAAAATCAGAAATTAACAAAGGAACAATCATACAAATTCAGTTAGAAAAGGAGTAATACTAACCTAAGGAAACCTCTATCTAATTGATTTTTAAGCCAATCTTTTTTTATTTCGTAACTACACTGGGTGCATAATATTTTGTCGTTTTAGGCTACAATCTTAGTTTGGTAGATTAGATTTAGAGCTTTATTCCACTTCCCACTTAGATGTGTTGAACGTGAGGCTAGTATATTTTGTTTTTTTGTAATTAAGGTTGGTAAAATTAATATTTTTGCGACAAAATGTTATGTACCCAGCAGTTACAAGTTTATTACTTTTTTCTCACCAAAATTTTGACAGGAGAAAAGAATTATAAAAATAAACAGAAATGGTGTTTTTTATTCATCAGAATTAGAAATTATTTGTCGCTATTACCCGGAATAAAATTATAAGCATCTCCGCCATTTCGCAAAATATCTCTAACAATGGACGAGCTAATATAGGAAGTTTCTGCACTAGTTAATAGGAACACCGTCTCTATATCAGAGAGTTTTCTATTGGTTTGTGCGATGGCTTTTTCAAATTCAAAATCGGCAGGATTACGCAGTCCACGCAAAATAAAATTGGCATTAATACTCTTGCAATAATCAACAGTTAAGCCAGAGTAAGTTTGAACAAAAAATTTATTTTCATTAGAAAGTGCGTCTTCAATAAATTTTTTGCGGTCTTCAATGGAAAACATATAATTTTTGTCAGAATTACTGCCAATAGCAATAATAATTTGGTCAAATAACGGGATACCCCTTTTAATTATATCCAAATGACCTAAAGTTATTGGGTCAAACGACCCCGGGAAAACTGCTTTTTTCATAGTCTTGTTTAGTTGTTAGTTGTTGAATTGGTTGTTAGTTGTCGGTTGTTTATTTCTTGTACGTCCCTAAATGAGGTTGACCGTTTTTAATATTAATTTTTTTCTCTCAATTTAAAGTTTATTCGAAATATGAAAACGTTTCTCCTTCTTTAATCTTTAATAACGTTTCATAAATTATTTTAATAACATTTTCTACATCTTCTCTATGCACCATTTCTACGGTTGTGTGCATATAACGCAGTGGCAAAGAAATCAAAGCCGAAGCAACTCCGCCATTGCTATAAGCAAAAGCATCTGTGTCCGTCCCTGTTGCTCTAGAAAGTGCGGAACGCTGAAAAGGAATCTTATTTTTCTCGGCAGTTTCTGTGATTAAATCACGTAATTTTTGTTGAACCGCAGGTGCATAAGCGATAACAGGACCTTTCCCCATTTCTAAATGACCTTCTTTTTTCTTTTCAATCATAGGAGTGGTTGTATCGTGAGTAACGTCAGTAACGATGGCAACATTTGGCTTTATCCTATGCGTAATCATCTCTGCTCCACGCAATCCAATTTCTTCTTGAACAGAATTTGTAATGTACAATCCGAAAGGAATTTTCTTGTTATTTTCTTTTAATAAACGAGCAACTTGGGCAATCATAAATCCGCCCATTCTATTATCTAAAGCTCTGCATACAAATTTATTTTTGTTCAAAATATGAAATTCATCAGGATAAGTAATTACGCAACCCACGTGAACACCTAATTTTTCAACTTCTTCTTTTTTTGTACAGCCCAAATCAATAAAAATATTATCAAGTTTTGGTGCTTCTTCTTTTCCTTTCATACGAGTATGTATAGCGGGCCATCCGAAAACTCCTTTTACAATCCCATTTTTAGTATGAATATTTACAATCTTGCTCGGTGCTATTTGATGGTCGCTTCCTCCGTTTCTGATTACATAAATAAGTCCATCATCAGAAATATAATTTACGTACCAAGAGATTTCGTCGGCGTGTCCTTCAATAACCACTTTATATTTTGCTTTCGGATTGATAACTCCAACGGCTGTGCCATAAGTATCGGTAATAAATTCATCTACATAAGGCTTTAAATAATCCATCCAAATTTTCTGACCCTCCCATTCATATCCTGTGGGAGCTGCGTTATTTAAGTACTTTTCTAAAAAAGAAATTGATTTTTTGTCTAAAATTGATTTTTTTGTCATAATATTGTTTTTATTTTGCGTAAAAGTAAAAGGAATTTTTAGTATATAAAGGAATAAAATTAAAAAAAATGTAACGGTAGATTCAACCCCCAAATGCAACTTTTTTATTTACAAATTTATAAAATATATTTTTAGGATTATCATAATTTAGATTTTTTCTTGGTCTTCGGTTAATTTTATGTTGTATGTTTTTGATTTCCTTCTCGCTATATAGACTGAATATTGATTTTTTTGGTATATATTGCCTAACTAATTTGTTAGTATATTCGCTTAACCCTCTTTCCCATGAAGAATAAGGATGTGCGAAAAAGAACTCTGTTAATAATTTTTTAGACATTTTTATATGTTCGGCAAATTCAGTTCCATTATCAGAAGTAATTGAATGAACAAATTTCTTATAAGGCATTAGCATATCAATAACAGTATCGGCTAATTCTTCAGCTTTTTTACCAAAAGGCAGCTTTTTCATTAAGAAAAAAGCGGTAGTTCTTTCAACTATTGTAACAATTGCTCCTTTTCCATCTTTTCCTATAATTAAATCTATTTCCCAATCGCCAAAGCGTTCTTTGTTGTTAATTATATCGCTTCTAAACTCTATTGAAACTTTATCTTTAATTGTATTTTGTTTGCCTGAAACTGGACGTTTTCTGTGCTTTAACTGATGTCTTAGATGTTTATATAAAGTACCCCCTTTAGCTTTATCTAATCTAAGATATTGATAGATGCGTTCATGCGAAACCATATCTATTCCCTCTGATTTACAATAACCAGCTATCTGTTCTGGAGACCATTGCTCTTGTTCTATTTGCTTTTTTATATACTTCTCTACTGATGGAGTAAATTTTCTATTACTAGCAAAGCGTTCTTTTCTTTCTGTAGAGAGTTCCTGTGCAAAATCAGGATTATACCTGCCTCGTTTATTTGAATTACGTTTTAACTCCCTATAAATGGTAGTTTTGTTTACTTTCAAAGATTCTGCTATAAAAATCTTTGATTTACCACAATTTAGGTATGCTTTTATTTGATACCTTTGTTCTTTAGTTAGGTGCTTCATATTTATTGACTTTTAGTAAAGTACAAATATAAGACTTAATAAGGAGTAACTGAGAGAAGGTAATTAAGCCTTCGCTCTTTTGCTCCGTTTCGCTACGCTTCACTCCACAAAAGAGCGAAGGCTTATAAACGAATATTAATCTTATAAAAATACTCCTAAAAGTTGCATTTACTAATTGAATCTAAGAACTCCTTGATAATTAGAGTTTAATAAAATTAAATATTGGTATAAAACCTATTGCAAGGATGTAACTATTAAAATACAATATGAAGATAACCATAGAAAACTTAACAAAGACTTATAAAAACGGCGTTAAAGCCATAGATAATTTAAGCATAGAAATAGGAACGGGAATGTTTGGTTTATTAGGTCCAAATGGAGCGGGAAAATCATCTTTGATGAGAACCATTGCAACTCTGCAAAGCCCCGATTCCGGCACTATCACTTTTGGTAAAATTAATGTATTAAAAGACAAAATGTCCTTGAGAAAAGTATTGGGATATTTACCGCAATCTTTTGGAGTTTATCCAAAGATGTCAGCAGAAAATTTGCTGGATTATTTTGCGACTTTAAAAGGAATTAGCTCAAAATATGACAGACAAAAATTAGTGGAAGAAGTGTTAAAAATCACTAATTTATATGATATACGGAAGAAATATGTAGCAAAATATTCTGGCGGAATGAAACAGCGTTTTGGAATTGCACAGTTGTTGTTAAACAATCCTAAACTAATTATAGTAGATGAACCCACAGCAGGTTTAGACCCCGCAGAACGCCATCGGTTTTTAAATATATTGCGCGAAATAGGAACAAATTCTACTGTAATTTTTTCAACACACATTGTGGAAGACGTAAAAGAATTATGTAACGAAATGGCAATTCTAAACGGTGGAAGGATTTTAAAACACACTACTCCTATGGAAGCAACTAAGGAAATTGAAGGCAAAATTTGGACAAAAATTATTGAGCGTGATGATTTAGAAACTATGGAAGTTGACTATAATGTATTGTCATCAAACTACAATCAGGATAATACTTTGAATATCAGAGTGTATTCCGCAGAAAAACCCGCAGATGATTTTATACAAACAGAACCGCAATTAGATGATGTGTATTTTATCGCTCTAAAACAAGACGAACCAGTTAAAAGTTAAAAACTAAAAATTGTAATTACGATTTTTATTTTACCATTACACAATTCAACAACAATTAAACAAATGTTTTACACCATATTTAAACACGAATTAAGCTATTGGTTTAAAAAACCCGCTTTTTATATATACATAGCTATTTTCTTTCTGCTATCATTATTTTTATCGGCGAGTTCTGCTGGATTTTTTGATTTTTTAACCGTTACAATAGGTTCTTCCAAAATTGTAAATTCTCCGATTGCAGTAAACGGATTATTTAATAGTTTGTCCGTTTTTATATTCTTTTTGTTTCCTTCAATTATCGGCGTTTCGGTATATAGAGATTATAAAAGCGAAATGCACACTATTCTGTATTCGTATCCTTTTACAAAAGCCAACTATTTATTTGCCAAATTTTTTAGCTCTGTATTTATTGTTACAATTATTGTTTTTGCAATTGGTTTGGGAATGTTTGTGGGATTTAGGTTGCCAGGAACCAATCAGGAAATAGTAGGAGCATTTAGTATTATATCATATTTACAAGCATATTTGTTGTATATTATTCCAAACACCTTGTTTTTTGGAGCTATTGTTTTTGCAGTAGTTACCTTTACGAGAAACATTGCCGCAGGTTTTATCACTGTGATAATATTGATGTTTATTCAGGGATTTACAGAGAGTTTACTTTCCGACCCAGAAAACAGATTTTTGGCAGCAATATTAGACCCTTTTGGCTCGGCAGCGTCAAATTATTACACGAGATACTGGACTCTTGCAGAGCAAAATGAATTGCATATGCCAGTTAAAGAAGTCGTTATTTACAACAGATTATTGTGGTTATCAATTACAACGGCTGTCTTCGGATTGGTTTATAAATTCTTTGCGTTCAGTCAAGATGCTGTTTCTTTTAGCTTTAGAAAGCAGAGAGGAAAACGTACAATTAAAAGTAATTTCGGTGGAATTACAAGAATTAAACTACCTGAAGTAGGGTATAATTTCGTATTATTAGAAAATCTAAAAACCACGTGGAAATTATCAAATATAGACTTTAAATATATTGTAAAAAGCTGGCCTTTTATGAGTATAGTTTTGGTAGGACTGATTTTAATACTGATAATTATATCTGAAGTAGGAAATATATTTGAAACCGAAACACTCCCAACAACGTGGAAAATGCTAAGTGGAGGAGGAGTTTTTGTAATATCTATTAATATTTGCACCTTTTTATATGCAGGAATGTTGGTGCATAGAGCAAAAATATCTAGGGCAAATCAGTTGATAGACACAACTCCAATACCAAATTGGTCATTAATGCTGTCTAAACTGATTGCAATATTAAAAATGCAGATAGTATTACTGTCTGTTATTATGGTTTCTGGAATTTTATTTCAGCTGTATAAAGGATATTATAATTTTGAAATAGGACATTATATTTATGAGTTGTACGTCTTAAATTTTATTCATTTTGTAATATGGGCGTTGCTGACATTATTTATTCAAACACTAATTAGCAATCCGTATTTAGGACTGTTTATAATGCTTGTTATTTCCATAGGAATACCTTTTTTGTCATTTGCAGGTATTGAGCAGGCTGTCTTTAAATACAATCAGGGAGCTAGTTTTTCTTATTCAGATATGAACGGGTACGGAAACTATCTGCCAAGATATTTTGTGTATAAAATCTATTGGTTATTATGCGGATTTATTTTTTTAATGATAACCTCTATATTTTGGGTGAGAGGTTTGCCACATTCGTTTAAAGAAAGATTATCAATTGCCAAATCCCGTTTTAGAGGATTAAATTTAATTGCATTTATAGTGTTTTCGATTGCATTTTTAGGATTAGGTTTTACAATTTATAAAGAAAATAATATAGATAATAAAAGAAAATCATCAAAAGAAAGAGAAAAATCGAGGGTAAAGTGGGAGAAAAGGTATAAAAAGTTTGAAAACTATGCTCAACCGAGAATAGTATCAGTAAAAACGGATATGAATATCTTTCCAAAAGAATTGAATTTTGATGCTTCTGGAACATACCTGATGATTAATAAATCTAACAAAGTAATTGATAGTATTTTCCTGAACCACAAGTATTTAAGCACATTTGAGTTTGATAAACCAACTACGTTAGTGCTGGAAGATAGTACTTATAATTTTGATATTTATCAATTAGAAATTCCTTTGCAATCAGGTGATAGTTTATCATTAAATTTTACCGTAAAAAACAAGCCTAATACAACTATGAGAAGGAATTCTCCGGTAAAAAGCAACGGAACATTTATAAATAATTCTCAGTTATTTCCTTCACTTGGGTACAGTCCTTTCAGAGAATTGACAGACGATAAAACGCGTGAGAAATACGATTTGCCAAAAAATAATTTACGCCCACATCCATCGGACAGTACGGCGTTGGCAAATACTTATATTTCTAAAGATTCCGATTGGATAGATTTTGAAACAACTGTAAGTACGTCAGAAGACCAAATAGCAATCGCTCCGGGATATTTACAAAAAGAATGGACAAAGGACGGAAGAAGATATTTTCATTATAAAATGGATAGTAAAATTTTAAATTTTTACGCCTTTAACTCCGCCAGGTATGAGATTAAAAAAGATAAATGGAATGATGTAAAACTTGAAATATATTATCATAAAAAGCATAAATATAATTTGGACAGAATGATGAAAGGTATGAAATCCTCTTTAGAATACAACTCTAAAAATTTTAGTCCGTATCAGCACAGGCAATTGCGTATTGTAGAATTTCCTAGAGGAGGTTTTGCACAGTCGTTTCCAAACACAATTCCCTATGCAGAAGATGCTGGTTTTATTGCCGATGTAGATGATACCGAAGAAGGCGGCGTAGATTATCCGTTTACGATTACTGTTCACGAAGTAGCTCATCAGTGGTGGGCTCATCAGGTAATTGGTGCAGATGTTTTGGGAGCGACTATGCTTTCTGAAAGTTTATCGGAATACGTCTCATTAAAAGTGTTGGAACATCAATATGGAAAGTCTAAAATGCGAAAATTTCTAAAGAAAACTTTAGATGATTATTTGCTGCGACGAACAATGGAACGTAAAAGAGAAAGTGCTTTGATGTATAATGACGGACAAGGATATATCCGTTATCAAAAAGGTTCGTTGGTTTTCTACGCCTTGAGCGATTATATTGGCGAAGAAAAACTAAACAGAGCGTTAAAAAAATATGTAGAAAAAGTAAAATTTCAAGAAGCACCTTATACAACATCTATAGATATGGTAAATCATATTAGAGAGGTCGTTCCAGATAGTTTACGATATGTTATTAAAGACATGTTTGAGACAATTACTCTTTACAGAAACAAAATTGTAGAAGCGAAATATACAGAATTAGAAAACGGGAAATTTCAGGTTGATATAGAATTTAACGTAAGTAAATACAGGAATAATAAAAAAGGGAAACGATATTATGGAGAGCAGGCAGGAGACACAATTAAGTTTAAAACAGATAAAATGAAAAGGTCTATTCTATCAATTCCATTGGCAGATTATATAGACATAGGAATTTTTACTGAACAAGAAACTGACGGAAAAAATAAAGAAGTTGAATTGTATTTGCAAAAACATAAAATTACGTCTATCAATAATAAGGTAACTATTATTGTCGATAAAAAACCAACCGAAGTAGGAATAGACCCTTATAATAAACTTATAGACACACAATCTGAAGATAATAGGCGAAAGTTGTGATTTCAGTGTTCAGTGTTCAGTTTTTAGTAATCAGTTGTTGGAGGTTAAAAGTGAAAAGTTACCAGTAATTGCAGACTTTTAACTTTTAGTTTTCAATTTTTAACTCAAAAAAGCTAAACATGTTTCCGCCATATTTTTTAGAGTGGCTAAATTGTGGATGTTCTGATAAGTCGGTGTGTTTGGAGTGTTCAATAATTAGAAGCCCATTTTGTTCTAATATTTCTCTTTCAAAAATAATGTCAGCAACTTTAAGGAATTGTGATGTTTCAAAATTATAAGGAGGGTCTGCAAAAATAATATCTGCTTTGATAGACGTTTTTTCTAAAAATTTATAGACATTATTTTTGAGTGTATTAATGTTTAAGTCCAGTTCTTTTGAAGTGTTTTGTACGTATTTTATGCAGCTAAAATGTTTGTCTATACTGTAAATTTCTGTGGTTCCTCTGGAAGCAAATTCGAAACTAATATTTCCTGTGCCTGCAAATAAATCTATAACCGTAATATCTTCAAAGTAAAAGAGATTATTTAGAATATTAAACAGAGATTCTTTTGCCATGTCTGTTGTTGGTCTTACAGGTAAATCCTTAGGTGCGGCTAACCTTTTTCCTTTGTGTTTTCCAGAAATAATACGCATATTTTAAGGTATGGTTATATAGTGTGAGTAACTTAAAACATCAGAATCATTATCAAAAAAGGTGGTTTCTATCGATAAAAAATTAACGTTTCTAACATATTTGTACGTTATTTTATACAATTCACAATCAGGTTCAATTCTTCCGATAAAGTATAATAGAAAGTTTTCTGGATTTAATTGTAGTTGTTCTGCGGTAAAAAGAATGTAATATATAAAATCTTCTTTTGTGTAAAACAGGAATGAGTTGTAGAATATCAACTTAGAATTTGCTATTACGGCAATATCAAGATTGTGTTTTGACACGTTTACGAAAAATTGTTTTGATGATTTATTTTTTGAGTGTAGAATTAGCTTATCTATTAGAATTGTGGCGTGGTGTTTGTATTCAAATTCGCCAAACTTTTGGAATAAAAAGTTATTTATATTCACATAAGGAATATACACGTTTTTTATTTCTAATTGCGATAAATTATCAAAAGCTATAAAATCTGTGGTAAGTGTTTTTATGTTATAATCTAAATATAAATTGAGTTCATTTTCATTAAATAATGGAGAAGGAACTAATGTTGATAAATTATTTTGATGTATGGCGGTAATAGATTCGAATTCTTGCTCAAATAAATTGTTTTCTAAAATTAGGCTTTCAATTTTATTTAAAAGTAATTTTGGTGTAGCCATTGTTTTATCAAAAGTATAGCTACCTAAATTTTGAATTTCTTTTGTGATTAGATTAGAGATACAAAAAGAAAGTCCATCCAAACTAAATTGGATGGACAGATGTTTCCTATAATTATCTTTTATTATTTTATTTATCGTTTTTCTTTGCACGATCTGCTTTGTCATAAGAAGGAGGCCAATTACCGCCAGTTGTTACTTCGTTTAATGAGCCTACGGATATAAATTCTCCTTTAATTTGATCACTTGTGATAGCTTCTACTTCTTGATTTACCAGAGAGGCATCCATACCAATTAGAACATCTTTTTTAGCAACTTTAACCTCAAAAACACTTACTTCTAATCCTGCAACTTTTTCAACAGTACCTAACTCAACAGAGAATAATTTATCTGTATCAGGTACTTTGTGCATTTCTTTATAATTGCGTCCAGCAAATTTAGACAGAACAGGTTCATAACCGATAGTGTCAGTTACTCTTTTTTCAACTTCAACCATTATTGGTTGCCATTTAGTTCCTTTATTAACTTTTTCTACAATATTTTTAGTTTCAGTTAAAGCAAACTGAGCAGTATCAATAAATTTTATTAAATCTCCAATATTTTTGGTATAGCTTCCGGTAACTTCTTTGTGTGCAACTTCGGCATCTCTAATGATTTTTAGGCGTTTAACTATCTTGGAATAGATTACTTTTTTATCATTATTAAAATTAATTGGACTCATAATTCCATTATAAATTTTGTACCCTAAAAAGAAAGCGAGAAATAGAAGTACTAAAGAAGGAACCCACCTCAATTTTAGTGGTAGATATTTTACAATAAGAAACGCAGCGACAACAGTAACGACAATAGCAAGAATAATAGTAAATAACATTTAAGTACGATTTTAAATTATATTCGCAAATTTACACTTTTTTTTTAATGATAAAAATTTTAATATATATTTTTGAAAAATGTAGATTCAACCCCCAAGTGCAAGTTTTTTATTTTTGGTAAATATGATTGATAAAAAACTTCTTTAGGAATTCTATAACCTAATTTTTTTCTTGGTCTATTATTTAGTTTTCTTACTTGATTAGTTTCACCACGTTATTGTTTATTTTTTAGTTATTTTAAACATTTATGGTGTTTATGATGGGCTTGTTAAACTGGAAATAACTTTAGGACGAAGTCCGTTAAAAAGTTATTCCATTTCAACTATTCTACTTCCCCTTTTATTTGATGTTGAGTATTTATATATCCAGTTATAAATTGATGTATCCGACAATTTACCTAACTCTCTAACACTAAATTTACCGTTCCCAAATTCTTCTACTAAGTTCCGTTTAAAGTCTTCCAAAAACTTCCGATATTTGTTTATTTTTCTGATATTTGTTCGCATTATAAATTGACTTTTGCGGTCAACCTATATCAGGGACGTACAGGTTGGTATAACTTTGCAACGCAAAAATAATATCAAAATATTTTACAACCAAAAAGAAATGGGTACAATACAAAAACGGGTAGCAGCTTTTGAAAAGTTAGGAGTTTTCTTGAGTCAGTTTTCCAAAAATAAGATTGATAAAAAAGAAAATATAGAATATAATGAATTATTTTTTGACGGATTTAAACATCAAATAAAGATTGCAGAAGAGAACAACTCTTGGTTTACGAAAGAAAACATTTTATTCTCCTTAGAAAATTGGTCTAATGCTCTTACGAGAGATAATATCAAAAGTTGGATTTCTGACTTAAAACAAAACAATTCCACAAAAAAAGTAGCCATTATTATGGCGGGGAATATTCCACTAGTCGGTTTTCATGATTTTTTATCAGTGTTGATTTCTGGTCACTCCGTACTAGTAAAACAATCGTCTAATGATAAATATTTAGTTCCTTTTATATCAAAATATCTGGAATATATAGAGCCTGATTTTAAAGGTAATATAATTTTTACAGAAACAAAACTAACTGATTTTGATGCTGTTATATCTACAGGAAGTGATAATACATCTCGATATTTTGAATATTATTTTAAAGGTAAACCGAATATAATTAGACGGAACAGAAACTCCGTTGCCGTCATTACAGGAGGCGAAACCGAACGAGATTTTATAAACTTAAGCGAAGATATTTTTAGATATTTTGGTTTGGGATGTAGAAGTGTTTCTAAAATATTTGTCCCTGAAAATTATCAGTTTGATGATTTTTTCAAAGGAATGTACAACAGGAAAGAAATTATTTTCAACAAAAAATACGCCAATAATTACGACTATAACAAAGCTGTCTATTTAATGAGTGAGTTTGATATTTTAGAAAATGGCTTTTTGATGATTAAAGAAAGTAAGAGTTATTCTTCTCCTATCTCCACCATTTTTTACGAATATTATAAGAGCTTAGACGAGTTAAAAATTAGATTAAAATACGAAGCTGATAAAATTCAATGTGTTGTTTCTAAAGGGTTTTCTGATGATGAAATTAAATTTGGGCAAACACAATATACAAAATTGTGGGATTATGCAGATGGCGTAAATACATTGGAATTTTTGTCAAAAATTTAATGTATAAACCCCTCGCATTTAGTCTTGTATTTTGTGGTACGCAAAATTATAGAAAACAACACATCTATACAACCTCCAAGACAATTACGAATTGAGTTTAAAACCAACAACTAACAACCGACGACTAACTCGTAATTCAAAAATTATAAATATCCAGCACTTTTCTAAATTTTTCAATAATTATCATTTTTTCTTTCATCTGGTTGTCAATATGCAGAGGTTTCTGTTCATAAGGATCATTTTCTAAATCATAAAAATTACCATTTCCGTATAATTTCCACTTTTTATTATGTACATATCTTTTTTTTAATCTGAAATGATTCCAATTTGGGTTAAAATGACAATATATCCACTCTCGAGTATTATTCTCGTCTGAAAACAATTGGGGATAAAAACTCAATCCATCTATGTCATGTATTTCTCCGTAGTCAAAATTAGTAGCTTCCATAATACTAGGTAAAAAGTCTGTAAAATCTACTAAATTATCATTGATAATACCCGATTTTATTTTTCCTTTCCAATTTACAATTAATGGTACATGAGTACCCGTAAAATTAGTTGATCCTTTCCCTCCTTTAAGAGATACTCCGTCTATTATTGAGGTAACATCCCTGTCCGTACCATTGTCGCCAACAAATATAATAAGAGTGTTCTCTCGAATACCTAACTCATCAATTGTTTTGACTAATCTTCCTATCAATTTGTCCATATAGGCTACCATATCTTCAAAATATTTTAGGTCATTTACCCGAGAGTTAGCCTCAAAATCTTTAAATTCAGAGTTATCTGGGGTTGGAACGAAAGGGTCATGGGTAAGCACCATAGGGTAATAAACAAATAAAGGGGAGTCTTTATTTTCTTTCATAAATTCCTCTATTTTCTCTACAAATATATCTGGACCAAACTTATTTTTATACACTTCTGCATCCTTTCCTTTAAGGCTAAGTTTAGGGTCTTTATAGCGGGAACCTATTTTATCAATTTGCCATAAGCAATAATCATCAAAACCTGCATTTTTAGGTAATGTTCCTATTTTATTTCCTGCTAATTCTTGTTGATATTTACTTCCGAGCAACTGCCATTTACCGGCTATGTACGTTTTATATCCAGCTTGCTGCATATAGTGACCAAAGGTTTTTTCATTAGAATCTAACAAGCCAAATCCAATATAATTTCTAAAATTGTACTTGCCTGTCATTATCTGCACTCTAGATGGAGTACACAAAGGTGTAGAATAACAATGGTCAAATCTAATTCCTTCATTAGCAAGTCTATCCAAATGAGGGGTTTTATAACTGCTACCACCATATACGCCCAATGTCTCGTAACCCAAATCATCTGCCATTATCAAAATAATATTAGGTCTATCAACCTTGATATTTTGACTATAGACATAGTACATTGACATTTTGACTAATATAGCCAGAAAAATAAAGGCACTCCTACTGTTCATATCTTATTTGATTAAAGTACCACTGGGTCTTACATTTGAACCTGTCCTTCCTGTCAGGTTATCTCCCAAATCTTGACGAGCAATCTCTGCTAATGATTTTAATTCAACAACAATCTCTGGATAAAGCTCTTTTACATCATATTCCTCTCCCGGGTCTCTTCTTAAATTATACAGTGCGATACCGTCAAAATTTACTCGTGTAGTAGTACCAGGGTGGCCATTGTTCCCAGGCAAGTTGTTCTTGTAAGATCGATGGGGATGTGGAAAAACAAGTTTCCATTTTCCCTTTCTTACTGCTTCAAGATTGTTCTTTCCGTGATAGTAATAAAAATGGTCTCTTGGGTTAGCTCCTATTTTTCCTTCTAGCAAAGGCATTATATTTACCCCGTCAATCTTATGAGAAGGTAAAACACCGCCAGTTATTGATGCTAAAGTAGGCATAATATCTATAGCAGACGCTATTTTATTACAGATACTTCCTTCTGATATTACACCTTGCCACCTCATAATACACGGCTCTCGTTGGCCCCCTTCCCAACTTGTACCTTTTCCTTCTCGTAATCCTCCTGTAGATCCTGCATGATTGCCATAGTTTAGCCAAGGTCCGTTGTCACTTGTATATATGACAAGTGTATTCTTATCAAGTCCATTGTCTTTTAGTGCTTTTAATACCTGGCCCACAGACCAATCCAGTTCCATCATCAAATCACCGTACAGTCCTTGCTCACTTTTTCCTTTAAATTTATCAGAAACAGCAATTGGAACATGTGGCATGGTATGAGGAATGTACAGAAAAAATGGTTCATCTTTTTTTCGGTGAATGAAATCCACAGCCTTTTCAGTATAAATTGTAGTCAATTCTGCCTGATCTTCCAGAGTACGTATTTCTCTAACTTTCTTGTTGCCTTCAATAAATGGAAGTTGAGGGAATTTTGATTTTCTCCATTTTATAGAATCAATAGGATTCCCATCATAATCTACTGGCCACATATCATTGGAGTAAGGTAATCCTGAAAACTCGTCAAACCCATGCTGAAGTGGTAAAAAAGATTTGTCAGTCCCCAGATGCCATTTACCAAAAATAGCTGTGGCATATCCTTGGTCTCGCAACATCTCAGCAATAGTAATTTCTTCGGAGTTAATGCCTGTTTTTGAGAAAGGAAACAAAGCTCCGTTGATGCCTATCCTATTTGGATAACATCCCGTAAGCAAACCTGCTCTTGAGGCACTGCAAACAGCCTGAGCTGAATAAAAATTGGTAAACCGCATTCCTTCGAATGACAATTTATCAATATTTGGAGTTTCAAAGCCTGTAGCTCCATAGACTCCTAAATCCCCATAACCAAGATCATCCATAAATATTAGGACAATATTGGGTTTTTGGCTTACAGCATTATCTTCTTCCTTTGGATTGCAACTTATAAGAAAAGTTGCCACGCATAAAATAAAGTACTTTTTCATCTTTTTTTTGTTTTAATTAAACTTAAACTTTCTACATTTCTTAAAAAAAATAGGAAACTTTTCGCATTTCTTTAAGAAAAAATAATAGCGCAATTTAGTAAAAATTTGTTAACTTTTGCAAACAAATCTATATTTGTGTGTAACTATCTATTTATCAGTAAGTTATTTTTAGTCTTTTGATTTGTTCGTATCTAAATAGTTATACGTCCAATTCTACAACTATCGGACAGTGGTCGGAATGTTTAGCTTCTGGCAAAATATATGCTCTTGCTATCTTGTTTTTTAGAGACTCTGAAATCATATTATAATCTATACGCCAACCTTTATTATTATTTCTGGCATTTGCTCTGTAGCTCCACCAGCTATAATTGTGCGGTTCTTTGTTTAAGGTGCGGAAACTATCTACAAATCCGGTATTGATAAAATTGCCAATCCATTCTCTTTCCACAGGTAAAAACCCCGATGTGTTTTTGTTTTGCTTTGGATTGTGGATGTCAATTTCTGTATGACAAATATTATAATCTCCACAAATAATTAGATTTGGTAGTTCAATTTTCAAGTTATTGACGTACTTTTGAAACTCTGCCATATAATTGAGTTTAAACTCCAATCGCTCCATATTTGTCCCCGAGGGAAGATATAAACTCATAATTGAAACCTCGTCAAAATCCACACGAAGATTTCTTCCTTCAAAATCCATAGTCTCAATTTCTGTTCCGTATTCTATGTGATTTGGCTTACTCTTACAAAAAATAGCAACGCCAGAATATCCTTTTTTTTGTGCAGAGAACCAATAATGATAAGGGTATCCTGCTTCTTCAAAAGCTGTCAAATCTAATTGTTCTTTTTGCACCTTTGTTTCTTGAATACAGATTACATCTGGGTTCACTTGTTTTAGCCACTCTAAAAAACCTTTTTTTATAGCAGCTCTAATTCCGTTTACGTTATAGGAAATTATCTTCATATTGAATTACGATTTTTTATTTGCGAATTGGTTGTAGGTTGTTAGTTGTCGGTTTCCAACTTCACTTTTCACTTTTAGTTTTCCATTTTCATTTATGCTACATTTTATAATCAAGTTGGTATAGAAATCCTTGTTCCTTCATCCAAGTATCACTATATATTTTATTCATATACCTCGAGCCGTGGTCAGGAAAAATTAAAACCACACAGCTGTTTTCGTCAAACATTCCGCTATCTGCGTACTGCTGTGTCGCCTGCATTACCGCTCCACTTGTATATCCTGCAAAAATCCCTTCTTTTTTTACAACTTCACGTGCTTTAAGTGCGGCATCTTTATCGGTTATTTTTTCGTAAATATCAATTACATCAAAATTAGTAGAGGTTGGAATTAAATTTTTTCCCAGACCCTCTATTCTGTAAGGAGATATTTCGTTTTCGTCAAATATGTTTGTCTCGTGATACTTTTTTAATACAGAGCCATAAGCATCAACTCCCAGAACTTTTATATTTGGGTTCTGCTCCTTTAGATACTTGCCAACGCCAGATATAGTCCCTCCTGTACCACTAGCTATAACAATATGTGTAATGTTTCCATCAGTTTGTTCCCATATTTCTGGACCTGTGGTGTAATAATGAGCAAGGCTATTTAATTCATTAAAATATTGATTGATATACACCGAGTTCTCAGTTTCTTTATGAATACGTTTTGCCACTTCATAATAGGAGCGAGAGTCGTGTGCAGGTACGTTTGAAGGGCATAGATGGACTTCAGCTCCCATTATTTTTAGCATCTGAATTTTATCTTTTGAAGTTTTATTGCTTACTGCCAAAATACATCTGTAGCCTTTTAGAATGCTTATCATAGCCAAACTAAACCCAGTATTACCAGAAGTAGTTTCTACTATTGTGTCTCTGGGTTTTAAAATCCCTTTCTTTTCTGCATTTTCTATAATATGAATTGCTATTCTGTCTTTTATAGAATGTCCCGGATTAAAAGATTCTAATTTTGCATAATAGATTCCATTTAGATTTTTTGTAATTGTATTTAGCTGAACTAATGGCGTTTGACCTATTAATTGCAATATATTTTTATCAATTTTCTGATTTCTTGTCATTCCTGTTTTATAAAAAGCAAAAAAAGTTTTAACTTATTTTGGTGGACAAATTTAAGCAAAATTAAATTTGTCTTGATTTTACATAGAAATTAGGATTTATTTTAAATGTTGTTTCTGTTGTTTTTAAACGCAGTGTTTTCCAATTTTTGATAGGATATAACAGTTGTTGTCCCCCATTTATAGAAACTTTTATTGGCGTATTAAAACCATCAACAGTCTGTGTCCATCTGTATTTTAGTTCTTTGTTTTTAATTGAGTATTCCAACGTTGGAATTCTAATATCTCTCAAATATTGATTAAAAAAAGCTGTTAAATCTAAGCCAGATTGTACACTAATATAGTTTTCAATTTCTTTTGACGTAACCGTTTTATGATAAAATGTCTTATTCAGTCCTCGTAAAATTTTACGCCATTTTTTATCATCATCAACAAGCTGACGCACGGTATGAAGCATATTTGAACCTTTGTAATACATATCTCTAGAGCCAGAGTGATTTACATTATAAGTGCCAATTATTGGTCGGTCGTTTCTGATGTTTTTTCTTGTGCCAATTACGTATTCGGAAGAGGCTTTTTTACCGTAATAATAATCTAAGAACAAATTTTCTGAGTAGGCGGTAAAACTTTCATGAATCCACATATCAGCTATATCTTTATAAGTGATATTATTAGCAAACCACTCGTGCCCAGATTCGTGAATTATAATAAAATCAAACTTTAATCCCCAGCCTGTTCCAGATAAATCCCGGCCTAAATAACCGTTTTGATATTTATTTCCGTAAGTGACAGAACTCTGGTGTTCCATACCCAAATACGGCACTTCAACCAGTTTGAAACCGTCTTTATAAAAAGGGTATTTTCCGAACCAATGCTCAAAGGCTTTCATCATTTTTGGAGCGTCTTTAAATTGCTTTTTTGCCTTTGATAAATTATCTCTTAACACGTAATAATCCATATCTAAAACGCCGTTTTCACCGTTATATTTTTCAAAAAAGTGAACATAATCTCCAATATTTACATTAACTCCATAATTATTTATAGGGCTGTCCACAAACCAATGATATGTTGTAGTATTATCGGTATGTTTTTCTACTTTACGAAGCCTTCCGTTAGAGATATTCATTAAATTTTTAGGAACTCTAACGCTGATTGCCATACTATCTACCTCGTCGTACATATGGTCTTTATTTGGCCACCAAATGCTAGCACCTAAACCCTGACAAGAAGTGGCTATAAAATGATTTTTATTTTTATCTTTTTTCCATGAAAAACCGCCGTCCCAAGGAGCTCTTACGGCTTCTTTAGGCTTCCCTTGATAATAGACATATATAGAGTTTATGGCACCAACGTGCTGTTTTTGTAACAAATGTATAAAATGTGCATTTCTGTCTGATACAACTTTTAGTTCCCTGCCATTTTGAGTTACTTTTGTGATTTTTAACGGAGGCTGTAAATCAATTTGCAATACAGATGCTGGTTTTAAAACTTTATACTGTACCGTATTTCTTCCTTTGATTGATTTAGTTTCCAGAAAAATAGAAATATCTAAGTGATAATAAGTTAAATCCCACCAAATACGTTCTTTTGTAATTGAACCTCGTAAAGTATCTTGTCTTGTGAAATTATTCTGTTGTGCAGAAATAAATGAGATGCTTAAAAAAAGCAATAGGGCTGTGAAGTTAATTTTTTTGTTCATTGCAGATAGCTTAAAATTAGGATCCGATAATAAGTTACGAATGTAGTCAATATTTGTTAAATCAAATAAAATGTGTTCTTATGTGTTGCAAGTTTAGTCATTCTCCAATAAAGTCTAAAACTTCCTTATTCATGTCTAAGTAGAGAAGAACATCACTGTAATTCTTAAATATTTGAGCTAACAAATCTTCGCTATTCTGATTTTCGCTCGAATGTTTATTTTCTGATTCTTTTTGCGACTGTAATTTATCCAGTATGGAATATAAAAATAACCCATGCAAGTAAATTTTGCTGATGTATTTATTTCTTAAGTAATCAATATCTTTTTCACTTTTTGCATTATTTTTGGATAAATATTTCTGTAAGGAGTGGCTATCCATGTTGATAGCTATCGCACTAACAATTGTCCTGTCCCCTTCTTCTGCGGGAATGACATGAATGATACTTTGCTCGCTCCATCCTTCTGCTTCGTCCCATGTTTGGCCATTATCTTGTTTCCATTCACCGTTCTTGTCTTTTGAAATTTTGATGAGTTGGGGAAGTTCTGGCTTTTCAGGTTCTTTTTCCGCACGCTTCTTTTCTTGTTTTTGTGGGTTGATAATTTTTACATAAAAAATACTTTCCATGTCACCACCGGAAGAGGTTAATTTTGCATTTAATGCTATTTCATCGCCTACGCTGAGCTCTTCTCTTGGCTTTAATGTCAGTTTAATTGAGCCTTCAGCAGGACCTGTTTGATTGACCTCAAAAAAATCTTCCACCTTATTTGGCTTGCCCTGCTTTGTGCCGCCTCCTAAGTCGTTTTTATCTTGACTGCCAAAAATATGAATCTGAAACTCGCCTTTTTCTTGGGGACGATAAAAATAATCCTCCATCACGTCCGTTTCAAATTGAATAACCCCCTTACCGTTGAGTGGTATTGATTTTATTTTTTTACCACTGACTTTATCTTCTTTGACATTAATATTGAAAATAGAAGGGAATCGCTTAGTCTCTTTTGGTCTTTTATGCTCCTTGCCTTCTTTTGATGTCCTGCTTTTTTTAGGGGGTAAGTTTATTAAATCCAATCCTTTTTTTAAAAGATTGGTTAATGATTTATCCAACGGAACCTTTGATAACAAACTTACTATCAATTCTTTTTCCTTTTTGTCATCTCCACCTTGAAGTATGGCGTCCTTTCTTTGGGTGTTAATTTTTCGTAAAATATCATTACTTTTTAATGTATCTATACACTTTTTTCTTAATTGCTCTAATTTATCGTTTTGTCTTAAATTGGAACGATTTGCCATAAACAAGTCTTGGCGAAACTCGGTTTTTATTTTTGAGCAATCAATCACAATCAGTATTGAGTCTTTGAGAAAATTATATTTTAGGTCTTGAGTGATAAAGGACTGTCCCTCGCTACCTTGAACTTGACCATTTAAGGTATAAATTATATTTCTGCCAGTGCCTATATAGTTTCTCTTTCTGTCTGTTTGCTGTTGTAGGTTTTCACCTTTCTTAAAAACGACAGCTTGCATAGTTACTGTTCCCATTTCTTCATTTTGAAATTTTTCATAAATAGGTAGTATTTCAAGCAAATTTTCTTCGCGATCTGGATTGTTAATTCTTACATGGTTGCCATAAACTGCATTAGTTTTTTTCTTCAGTTCCTTGTGTTTATTTCTTTTTTCAAATAACCAGAATGGTAGAGCTGGTTTATACAATAATTGATTAAATTCTTGATAAAGGTTAGCGTGTATTGAACCTTTTCTTCCTTTAGGCATTTCATAAGAAAACAGTTTAATCAAAGAACCAGTAGTAAATTTCTTATGGTCATATAAGCCTATGTCTAACTCGTCAACTGCAAATTGGGGAATTTTGTCACCATTAATAGCAAAATATTCATACCAAGTTGCTTTTAAGTTTTCTTCTTCAGTAATAGGGTGCCTGCGAACCAATGTCCAACCAAATAAATTTTCAGCATGTTTGTTTTGTTTACCAAATATTTTTTGACACATCCTTGAGGCAATCAGTTGGTATCTGTATTTTCCACAAAAAACAACCGCACCAGTAGAGCCCATATTGTATTTGCCCTGCACAAAGGTAATATCAGTTTTGTTATTGTTAGCAATAGATAAAAAAGTATTTTTAAAATTATCGGGGTGTTGGCCTTCACCATTGTCATAAATCATTAAATCGGGGCTATTACTATCACCAGTGGCAATGATTTGTATACTATCCCTTGCCATTTGAGCCCTATCACTCCCTAGCAATTCGCCAATATCACCTTTGGGAATATCAAAAAATTGTTCTGTTGCTTCCTCAATAGTTTGAGGAGCATCATCTGATTTCGGGTCAATGCTCTCTTGCTTACATCGTTTGAGTAGCAAGGCATCAATTGAATTGGTAATTTTTTCAACTAAAGCAGCACCCGAATGGGCTTGTTGATTCTCAAAAGTGCTAAAATTAGATCTATCGTCTCTATTTTTTCCTCCGTATGGATACCAGTTATCAGGGCTCTTAAAGAATTCGTTGCCAGTAACAATTTCGTGTAAATTATCTTCGCCATTACACTTGAATACTTTCCAAAATAATTCTTTCATATCTTCCATATCTAAAAATTAAACGTGTCTGAATTGTTTATCAAATTCTTTTTGTATGATATTTCCATAGTCTTTACTTCTTCTTTTATTGCTTTTACCATTTTATCCAAATCTTCTTCATTATACTCGTAATTATTCACATTTGAGCATTTTGATAAGCTCCTAATTCCTTTGAGTATATTCTCAACTCTCCTTGATGCTACTCTTTTAAAGCGGTTTTTTTTTAGCTCTGAATTATCCACTATTTAAATATTTATAAGATTATAGACGCAAAGATATAGATAAATACTATATTTACAAAAATATAGTAGATATTTAGCCATGGGTAGATTCAACACATATAAGTGGAAAGTGGAATAATTTTCTAAATCTAATCTTCCAAACTAAGATTATTTCCTAAAGTGGCAAGCGGCAAAATGTTGTTCACTCGGTTTATTTAATTTTTGTACTTTCACGGCTCTAAATAAAGAAAACGAAACTAAATGAATCAAATACTCCTATATTTCATTTATGCTCCAATTGTAGGTTGGACCTTTTACTCAATTTATTATATACGTAAACTTTGGAAAGCAAAAAGCACAAACAAGATTAATCTTTATTGGTATAACTCGATTCCGTCAGTTTTTACAACACTGGGGATTTTTGGAACTTTTGTAGGAATTTACTATGGACTTCAAAAATTTGATGTAGCAAATATTGATAATAGTATTCCGACGCTTTTAGAAGGTATGAAAGGAGCGTTTCTAACATCTATTTTTGGAATTGGATTATCACTATTATTTAGACGAATTGGTCAGGGAGTACTAAGAAGTGTTGAAATAAAAGAACAACCTAAGAAAACAAAAAAAAATGAACTATCCGCACTATCTGAGATTATTAATATCTTAATAGCAACAAAAGAAGAAACAAAAAGTAATTTTGAGAAGTTGGATACTGCCTTGATAGGAGAAACAGACAATAGTCTTTCAACTCAATTAATTAAATTGCGTAACCAAACGACAGACAATCAAAAAGAACAGGAAAGACAGAATGTTCTTCTTGAAAAAATACAAACCTCATTAATTGGAGATGAAGAAATGAGTTTACTTACTCAATTAGAAAAAGTAAGAAGTCAATTAGCCGATAATCATAAAGAGCAAAAGGAACATAAAAATGTCCTTCAAACAATTAACGAAACTCTTGGTGCTGATAGCACCAAAAGTATTTTATCTCAAATAAAAATCTTCAAATCTGACCAAAATGCAAATAATAAAATGTTAAAAAGCAAATTTGACGAATTCTCTGACTTGCTTGCCAAAAATAATACCGAAGCCCTTGTTGAGGTAATGAAAAGCGCAACAGAAACATTTAATGCACAAATGAGCGAATTAATAAAAAAGTTAGTTCAAGAAAACTTTAAAGAATTAAACAATAGTGTTCAAAGTCTAAACACTTGGCAACAAGAAAATAAAGAAATGATTTTATCATTGACAGAACAATTTAAAACTGTTTCTGAAGATTTTGAAATTGCATCTGTTTCTATAAAGGAAATCACCGAAAATACAGCTAAACTAACGGAAGACAACAGTCAATTATCCAGATTGATTCAAGAATTACAAAAAGTTCTAATTGACGACACCAAATTTCAGGAAGTTATTACAAAACTTGAAGGCACAATTGATACAGTTAAACAGAACACAGAAAGTTTTGATAAAACAACTAATAAATTAAATAACTGGATAGGTAAAGAACATGATTTTAAACAATCTGTTAATATTTTGATAACTCGTTTAAAAGAAATAGAAAAAATAAAAGACATAAATGGAGAATTTTGGAGTAATACTAAAGTTCAAATGGAAGAGGGCGTTTCAATAATTGCTAATTCATCAACTGAATTAAGAGAGAGCCTTAACAGTATTTCGGAAGAATTTACAGAGCAATTAAATCAAACTTTAACAAGTCTAGACGAACTTATTCAAAGATTAATAGAATATTACAGAAATAGATAATGAAAGAAAATTCAGACAACAATTGGGCTTCATTCTCTGATATAATGACAGGTTTGATGATTATTTTCTTATTCATCTCTATTTCGTATATGTTGGAAGTCCAGAAAAAACAAAAAGAACGAGATATAATATTTGAAGAATGGAAAGCAACCAAAGAAGAATTATATAATGAATTGGATAGTGTTTTTAAAGCTGATTTTCAAGAATGGAAAGTTAAATTGGACAAAGATTTATCAATAAAATTTACAAACCCTGACGTTTTATTTCAATCAGGAAAAACGAGCATAAGACCATTTTTTTCTATAATATTAGATGACTTTCTACCAAGATACTTTGAAATTATACTACAAGATAAATACAAAGATAAAATAGCTGAAATTAGGATTGAAGGACATACAGATACAGTTCCAGCACCCGATTTTGATAAAGACCCATACATTGCAAACTTATTACTGTCTCAAAAAAGGTCTGCGGAAGTAGTTAAGTATTTAAGAAATATGAGATATTTCAAAAGCATTGCATCTGAAAAGATTAATTTGATTGAATTTTTACTTACAGCAAATGGATTGTCTTTTGGTAGGACTGTAGATAATAATGGAGAACTAACTATAATAAGTAAACTTCCAATTAATAACAAGAAATCAAGAAGAGTTGAATTTAGAATAATTACCACAAGCGATAAATTAATAGAGAGAGTTTTAAAAGAAATAGAAGAGTAAAGATGACTTTAATAAAATTTGAAAAAGCACATGATTATTTAGACACTCTGAATGTTCCTCGTTTAGTTGAATATAAGAGTAACGTAATTATTGAAAGAATTGATTTTACTGAACAGGAAAATGAAGGGAATATTAAATGGCGAGATGATGGGGTTTACTTAAAAATTAAGGACAATTTTCAACGCGGGTTTATGTATATTAAAAGACCTGACATTCAAAAATATGGGCTACCCCGATTTCATCTTTTAGAATGTAAAACTATTTTATATCAAAGACAAAATGGTCGTTTCTTAAATCATTATCTTTGGTCAAATTCACCAACTGTTACTCTTTTAGATAGAGCGACAAAAGAAGAGGTCAAAGATTCTTTACTTTCACTATGTAATAATTGCAAAACTATATTAAGTAAAAGAACAGGAGAGTCAATATCTGATACAGAACAATTTCACGATCTACTTGATTTAAATCATGATGAAATTCGTGACGAAATTAAAACAGATATTAATGGCTATCATTTTACATGGCGGGGTAGTTCACGAAAATATAGACTTAAACAAAATTATACTTGTGAAGAGTGTAACTTTGGAGGAGATGATTTAGTAAATAATTTTGATAAAAAATATATTCACACACATCATATTGATGGTAATAAAGTAGATGATTCGACGAAAAATTTAAAAGCTCTTTGTGTGTTATGTCATTCCAAACAGGATGAACAGCATAAATTAAATTTTGAAAAACGAAAAACAAAAATGGAATTAAGAAATTTTATTAAGAAATACAAAGCAAAACTAATTGAAATCAGGAATCCACATATTAAAAGTTTTATAATAGAAAATGAAGTATAAATACTAGATATACCTTAAATCCGCAGGCTAAAAGTTAAAAAGTTAAATAAAAATAATCAACTGCACTTATAAATACAAGACTGACTGCAAAAGTTGAGAAATAAATTACACAAAAACTCATTCAAAGCAACACCAAAAATTCAAAGATAAAGATGTATTTTTGTCATCTTAAAATAAAACTGTAATTTATGTTTAATAAAAATATCAAATTAGTATTAGTTGCTCTAACAACTGTATGGTCTATATACCAATTTTATCAAGGTGAAATTATGAATGGAATTTCCATTTTGTTTTTGGCGGGGATTTTTATCCTCCTATATTTCAAAAATGAATTTATATTATTAGCGTTTTTACAGCTGCGTAAACAAAATTTTGAAGGAGCTAAAAAATGGTTGGCATATATCAAAAATCCGAGTTCGGCGTTAACCAAAAAACAAGAAGGATATTATAATTTTCTGCACGGAACTATGCTGTCTCAGACCAATATTACACAGGCTGAAAAGTTTTTAAAAAAAGCTGTGAAATTAGGATTATCTATGAATCATGATTTGGCAATGGCTAAATTACAATTAGCCGGTATTTCTATGACAAAAAGGCGTAAACGAGAGGCAACAATGCTCTTAAATGAAGCTAAAAAGTTAGATAAGCAAGGTATGCTGAATGACCAAATAAAAATGATGAAACAGCAAATGAAAAGGATTTAGTTAGCAGTATTAGGTTGGCAGTATTCAGTACCACAAACTGATTACTGAATACTGCCAACTGCTTCTTTTTTACCTCAATCTCGTCAAGCTTAAATCGGTATTGTATTCTAACAAAAACAGACCATTATTTTCTGTTGGACTAAATATTCTTTTTTGAAAATCAAACTTACTTCCCAGTCTATAAGAAACACCTTCTTTAAAAGTATCGTATAAAGTGTTTTCTGAAGCCAATCTTATAATTACATCATACATCACGTCAAAACCTCTTGTAGAATAATAAGACGGCAGCGCATTATTTTTTGTCAAATACTGCTTGTCAAATGTCTTTGCTGCAGTTGACGATTCGTCAATATATGTATCTGTTACATAAGTAAAACCAATTTTAGCCAGCTTATTGTTATCTATTATATTATTAAATCCTTCTCCTTTTTCAAAAGCAAAAACTTTTACTTTAAATTCTACATCTTCAGGAAAACTTATCAAACTGTTAATAACATCAGAAGCAATAACAGTGTTTTCTGTGGCAATAACTACAAAGTTTGTTACTTCTCGTTTTAATATCTGTAAGAATCTTTCTTTTTCTATATAACCATTACTCGGAATTATTTTTTGTACAAAATTAATAGAGTAGTGCTGAGTTAAAATTGACGTAATTTGGTTGATTTCTATCATAGAAACATATGTAGAATCTCCAACAATAATTATGTTTTCGCCATTGTATTTTTCAGATATATACGATAATAATTTTTCTTTATACAGTTTCTTATCTGGTGCTGTTTTAATTATTCCTGATGATGAAAACGACGTTTGTACCTTAGAAAAAAGAGGAAATACAACGGGAATATTTATATTATCAGCAACTTTCTTTGTCTCGTCAGAATAGAGAGGTCCAATAACAGCGTCCATTCCTTCTAATGAATTATCAGAAATAATTTCATTAACCTTAGTGTTTCTATCTTCTGTGTCAAAAACTGTCAACTGAATCTCAATTCCTTGATTTTTTAAAGAATCTATCGCTATTTCTGCTCCCAGATAAAAATCTGTAACAATATTTATCAATTTCTTATTTCTAAAAATTTCTTGAGAAGCAATCGTATCAAAAAGTTTTGCTTTAAAAGGTAACAACAAACCTATTTTTACAGAAGCATCATCAGAAATAATATCCTCATATATTTTATCTACATTTTCACCTTCAACTAATTTTTTAATTTTTATGATGTTTCCCAATTTTAAGCCTTCTTCTAAACCTAAATTTAAGGCTAATAAATCTGCCTCTGACACATTATAATACCTTGTTAAACTATAAAAAGTATCTCCTTTATTTACTGTGTGAAGAATATATTTATCTTTTAAATTATCGACTGTATCTATAATTTTTATCGTATCATTTTCAATTGGATTTTCAACAATAGTATTATCTTTCTTGTCATCAGTAAAAGCAGCCTTATTTGGAATTATAATAGTTGTATTTGCCTTAGGCCTTCTGCCAATATCAGGGTTTAAATGCAATAAATCTTTCGTTTTTATATCCAGTTTTTTGGCTATTACACGCATCGTTTCCCCTTTTTTCACTTTGTATGTCGTATATTTTTTTTGCTGCCCACAAGAAATTACAACCGCCAAAATAAACAGAGTGATAAATAATTTAAAATGCTTCATTTAATTTCTTTTTTATTTGTAATAAATCTAGTATTATTCCCATTCTATGGTAGCCGGTGGTTTTGAGCTAATATCATATACAACTCTATTTACACCTCTTACTTTGTTAATAATATCATTTGATATTTTTTGCAAAAACTCATAAGGCAAATTTACCCAATCTGCGGTCATTCCGTCGGTGCTTTCCACGGCTCTAAGTGCAACAACTTTTTCATAAGTCCGCTCATCTCCCATTACTCCAACAGAATTTACAGGCAATAATATCGCTCCAGCTTGCCAAACTTTATTGTACAAACCGTTTTCCTTCAATCCGCTGATAAATATAGAATCAACATCTTGCAAGATACTCACTTTTTCTGGGGTAATATTTCCCAAAATTCTGATTGCCAATCCCGGACCCGGAAATGGATGTCTTCCCAATAATTCTTTATTAATTCCCATTGAAGCACCAACTCTTCTAACTTCATCTTTAAAAATCATACGCAACGGCTCTACAATTTTTAATTTCATAAAATCTGGTAAACCGCCTACATTATGATGGCTTTTGATAGTTGCCGACGGTCCTCCACTTACAGATACAGATTCTATAACATCGGGATAAATAGTTCCTTGAGCCAACCATTTTGCATCTTCAATCTGACTTGCTTCGTAATCAAAAACTTCGATAAAAGCATTGCCAATTGCCTTTCTTTTTGCTTCAGGCTCACTAAGTCCATATAGAGCATTCATAAAACGCTCAGAAGAATCTACTCCTTTGACGTTAAGCCCCATACCTTCGTATTGTTTTAAAACATCTGTAAACTCATTTTTGCGAAGTAATCCATTATTTACAAAAATACAGTGTAAATTACTGCCAATTGCCCGATGCAATAACACGGCTGCAACTGTAGAATCTACACCGCCAGAAAGTCCTAAAACTACTTTTTCTCTTCCTACTTTTTCTTTGATGTCGTTTACTGCTCTTTGAACAAAAGAATCTGGCGTCCATGTTTGAGATATTCCTGCTATTCTAGCTAAAAAATTTTCTAATAATTGCTTTCCATCCGTAGAATGATAAACTTCTGGGTGAAATTGAATTCCGTAGGTCTGTTCTCCTTTAATTCTATAGGCTGCATTTTCCACGTCGTTAGTGCTTGCCAATTTCAATCCGTCAGTTGGCAATTCTTTTATTGTATCTGAATGGCTCATCCAAACTTGGCTTCCTTTTGAAATATTTTTAAATAAAATTTCATCATCTTTTACAAATGATAAATTGGCTCTACCGTATTCTCTGGTGTTAGACTCACCTACTCTTCCTCCAAAAAAATGTGCTAAATATTGAGCTCCGTAGCAGACTGCCAACAATGGTTTTTTACCTCTAATTTCTAACAAATCTGGGTGTAGAGTATCTTCCGAACGCACAGAAAACGGGCTTCCAGATAAAATTACAGCTGTAAAATTTTTAGTATCTTTCGGCGGGTTATTAAAAGGATGGATTTCACAATAAATGTTTAATTCTCTGACTCTTCTAGCAATCAACTGTGTGTATTGCGATCCGAAATCTAATATAAGTACGTTTTGTTGTTGCATCTGCAAAAATACTATAATATTTTAGATTTTTTATCAATCGTATATTCAAATAATAATGAGTGGGTTCAAGTTATAAGTGCAAGAGTTGAAGACACCATTTTTTTGATTAAAAGAATATCTATATACTATTTTTGCAAGGATTAAAATAAATAACATATATATACAGTTATACTAAAAATACATAACTAAAAATACTACTAAATATGAGAAAAATAGAAATTTTATGGATTGATGATGAGATAGACTTATTAAAATCCCATATACTTTTTTTAGAGAAAAAAAAGTATAGTGTAACTACTTGTAGCAATGGGACAGACGCTATTGATATTGTAAATAACGGTATTTTTGATATTGTTCTTTTAGATGAAAATATGCCCGGTATATCTGGTTTAGAGACTTTAACAGAGATTAAACAACACTCACCCAATTTGCCTATCGTAATGATAACTAAAAGTGAGGAAGAGTACATAATGGAAGAGGCAATTGGCTCTAAAATTGCAGATTATCTTATTAAACCTGTAAATCCCAATCAAATATTATTAAGTCTAAAAAAGAACTTAGATCATTCTAGGTTAGTTTCTGAAAAAATAACCTTTAGTTATCAGAAAGAATTTAGGAAGATTTCTATGGATTTGACTATGATAAATTCATATCAAGAATGGATTGATTTGTATAAAAGACTGGTTCATTGGGAATTAGAACTCGATGATATTGACGACGCAGGAATGTTAGGTATTTTAGGGAGTCAGAAAACTGAAGCAAATAACTTATTCTTTAAATTTATCAAAAATAATTATGAAGATTGGTTTACTTCAAATGATAAACCTATATTTTCGCATACATTACTTAAAGATTATGTTTTTCCGAATCTAAGTCAAAATCAAGGAATATTGTTGGTGGTTATAGATAATCTAAGGCTGGATCAATTTAGAATTTTAGAACCTTTTATAAATAATTATTATAAAAAGGAAAAAGAATACTCGTATTTTAGTATTCTGCCAACAGCAACACAATATGCTCGTAATGCTATTTTTTCTGGTTTGATGCCGTCAGAAATGGAAAAAATGTATCCTCAATATTGGAAAAATGATACTGATGAAGGTGGCAGAAATATGTTTGAAAATGAATTTTTATCAGCCCAAATTAAACGCTTAAACTTAGATATTATCCACGAATATTATAAAATAACCAACCTTAAAGACGGAAAAGAACTAGCCCATAATTACAATGCAACTAAACAAAATGACTTAACCGTTGTAGTCTATAATTTTGTAGATATGCTCTCACATTCAAAAACAGAGATGGAAGTCATTAAAGAATTGTGTGGCGATGATAAGGCTTACAGATCTTTAACAGCAAGCTGGTTTAAAAATTCGCCTTTATTTGAAACAATTCAAAAAGCACACAATCTAGGACAGAAACTAATAATTACAACAGACCACGGAACTATTAATTGCAAAACTCCCACTAAAGTAATTGGAGATAAAAATATAAGCTCTAATCTGAGATACAAAACTGGCAAAAGTCTATCTTATCAAGAAAAAGAAGTTTATGCCGTTAGAAACCCTAAAGACATTTTCCTGCCTTCCAGCAGTATGAATAGTTCTTTTATTTTTACAAAAGGAGATTTGTTTTTTGCATATCCAAATAATTACAACCACTTTGTGAAATATTATAAAAATACATATCAACACGGCGGAATTTCTTTAGAAGAAGTAATCATACCTTGTGCTATTTATAAACCGAAGTAAGTTGGCAGTATTCAGTAACCACTGCCTACTGAATACTGAACACCTACTTATAACTTTTTTTTGGTATAATAATTAGAATTTATACATTTGCAATATAAACTTTAGGGGTGCATATTAAATTAATGCTGAGAAACACCCTTTGAACCTGATACTGTTCATCTAGTCGTAGGGAAAAGTAGAATTATTATAATATTCTTCTATTTTGGTTGATAAATAATATCACACCAAATTTCTTATCTAATTAGTTTATAGTATTTTTTAACAAAACTGATTTTTATCAGCAAACTATTGTAAATTATGATACCTATAAATGTAAATAACGAAGTAAAAGAAGTTAATAGTAAAACTTCAATAGAGTTACTTTTGCAAATACTCCAGCAAAATGAAAACGGGATTGCTGTTGCAATTAACAACCATATTATTACAAAATCAGATTGGAAAAAAACTATACTTAAAGAAAATGACAATGTCCTGCTTATTCAAGCAACACAAGGAGGATAATATTTTTTTATCTCTTTAATATCTAATCGGCTGAAAACCAATATTATAAAAATTATGAAAAAGAAAGATTTTGCACCTAAGAAAGAAATATCAACTAAGCCTTTTCCAAACTCATCAAAAATTTATGTAGAAGGCAAAATCCATCCAAAAATTCGTGTGGCAATGCGTAAAGTTAAGCTGTCCGATACGATGGACTCATTTACTCAAAAGAAAACGCCAAATGAACCTGTAATAATCTACGACACCAGCGGTCCATATACAGACCCTGCTAAAATAATTGATATACACAGCGGAGTAGAACGTATTCGAGAGCAATGGACAGAAAACCGTGGCGATGTAGAAACCCTATCTAAATTCTCTTCAGAATATTGTAATAAACGTTTAAATGATGAGAAGTTAAACAATTTGCGTTTTAATCATTTACACTTGCCAAAAAAAGCAAAGAAAGGTAAAAATATTTCTCAAATGTATTATGCTAAACAAGGGATTATCACGCCAGAAATGGAATACGTTACTATTCGTGAAAATCAAAAATTACAGGAAGTAAAAAGGCTGTCTGTACAACATAAAGGCGAAAGTTTTGGAGCTGATATTCCAAAGAAAATTACTGCCGAATTTGTAAGAAGTGAAGTTGCACGTGGTAGAGCCGTAATACCAAATAACGTAAACCACCCAGAAAGCGAACCGATGATTATCGGGCGTAATTTTTTAGTAAAAATAAATGCAAATATTGGTAATTCTGCAACAACTTCAAATATTGAGGAAGAGGTGGAAAAGGCAGTGTGGGCTTGCCGTTGGGGAGCAGATAATATTATGGATTTATCAACGGGTAAAAATATTCATGAAACTAGAGAATGGATTATCCGAAATTCACCGGTGCCAATCGGAACGGTGCCAATTTATCAAGCATTAGAAAAGGTAAACGGCAAAGCGGAAGACTTAACTTGGGAGATTTTTAGGGATACATTAATCGAACAAGCAGAACAAGGAGTAGATTATTTTACCATTCACGCAGGAGTATTATTGCGTTATGTACCTATGACGGCAAAACGTATTACAGGCATAGTTTCTCGTGGAGGCTCAATTATGGCAAAGTGGTGCTTAGCACATCATAAAGAAAGCTTTTTATACACACATTTTGAAGAAATTTGTGAAATTATGAAATCCTATGACGTTGCTTTTTCTTTGGGAGATGGCCTGCGTCCGGGCTGTATTGCAGATGCTAATGACGAAGCTCAATTTGCGGAATTGGAGACTTTGGGAGAATTGACCAAAATTGCTTGGAAACACGATGTACAAACCTTTATTGAAGGTCCGGGACACATTCCAATGCACATGATTAAAGAAAATATGGACAAGCAACTCGAGGTTTGTGATGAAGCTCCTTTTTATACATTAGGACCTTTGACGACTGATATTGCTCCGGGTTATGACCATATTACATCGGGGATTGGAGCGGGTATGATTGGTTGGTTTGGCTGTGCAATGTTATGTTATGTAACGCCAAAAGAACATTTGGGTTTGCCAAATAAAGATGATGTGCGTACGGGAGTTATCACCTATAAGTTGGCGGCACACGCAGCCGATTTGGCAAAAGGTCATCCGGGAGCACAGCACAGAGATGACGCTTTGAGCAAAGCACGTTTTGAGTTTCGTTGGGAAGACCAATTTAATTTGGCATTAGACCCAGAGTTGGCTCGCGAGTATCACGATGAAACATTACCTGCAGAAGGAGCTAAAGTAGCTCACTTTTGTTCAATGTGTGGACCTCATTTCTGTTCGATGAAAATATCAAAAGAAGTACGTGATTACGCCTCTAAGTTAGATATTGACGCAGAAAAAGCCATAGAGAAAGGAATGAAAGAAAAAGCAGAAGAGTTCAAAAAGAAAGGTAGCGAAGTTTATTTATAAAAAATGTTAATTGTACTTACTTCCGAACAAGAAATAGAAAACGAAGCAATCTTAATTAACCAGTTATTCGAAAATGGTTTAGAGGTGCTTCATTTGAGAAAACCGTCTTTTGATATTGGTGATTACCGCAGTGTTTTAAATGAAATTGATGATGAGTTTTGCAGTAGAATTGTAATTCATCAGTGCCATAATTTATGTGATGAATTTAACTTAAAAGGAATTCATATTCAAGAGAAAAAGCGTCTGAATTTAGGAAGTGAATTGAAGCAATATGTCAATTTGTATAGAAATACAACAAAAAATGGCAAGATATACTCTGTAAGTAGTTCTTTTCATTCGAAAGATGAAATTAAACGCTGCAAAGTAGATTTTGATTATGTGCTTTTGAGTCCAGTTTTTAACTCTATTTCTAAATCTGGATACAAAGGAAAAAGGTTTGATGTATCTGATATTAATGCCAATATTATTGGAATGGGCGGAATAAATAAGCATACAATTCGAGAGGCTTTTAGCTTAGGGTTTAAAGGAGTCGGTGTTTTAGGAGGAGTTTGGAATACAAAAAAACCGATAGAAAATTTTAAGGAGATGTTGGAAGTTGGAAGCTGGAAGTTGGAAGTTAGAAGCCAAGGACAATTCAACAATTAAAAATTTATTTAAAGTGACAAAAAAAAGACCTAACATACTAACCATAGCAGGATTTGACCCATCAAACGGAGCGGGACTCACAGCAGACGTAAAAACATTTGAAGCGTTAAAATGTTACGGATTATCTGTCTGCACAGCAAATACTATTCAAAACGATATTACTTTTAAATCATGTAATTGGACAAATATTAAGGTGATAAAAACCCAAATAGATATTTTATTTGAGCGTTTTAAAATAGATTTTGTTAAAATTGGCATCGTAGAAAACTGGTCGATTTTAAATGATTTGATAGACATTTTACTAAAAAAAAATCCATTTATAAAAATAGTGTTAGACCCAATTTTAAAATCAAGTTCAGATTTTACTTTTCACAGATTAAACGGCAATTCAGATGATATTTTTGAAAAGGTTTTAGAAAAAATTTATTTGATAACTCCCAATTATATTGAGATACAGAAATTATATTCAGACAAAACGATAGAAGAAACTATTGAGCATATAAGTAGCAAAACGAATTTGTTTTTAAAAGGCGGTCATAGATTAGGAAATATTGGCAAAGATGAATTATTCATCAAAGACGGCAAGCAGTTTACTTTTAGACCAAAATTGTCTAATATATCAGAAAAACACGGTAGCGGCTGCGTTCTGTCTTCTGCGATAACCGGTTATTTGGCATTGAACTTTTCGTTGGTAAAAGCGTGTTACAAAGGAAAACGATTTACAGAAAAAGTATTGAGTTCTAATAAAGAATTGTTAGGATATTATGGATAAAATATATTATATATCACAAGGTATCACTCCTAAAAATCACCTAAATAATATTAAAAATGTATGTGAAATTGGATGTAAATTAGTTCAATTACGGTTAAAAAACACTAGCTTAGAAGTGTATATATCAACAGCTTTTAGAGCCAAAGAAATCTGTAATAAATACGATGCAAAATTGATTATTAATGACAATATCAATGTGGTAAAGCAGGTAAATACGGACGGGATTCATTTGGGGAAAGATGATGTTAATCCTTTGGAAGCAAGAAATATTTTAGGAAATATATTAATCGGAGGCACTGCAAATACTTATGAGGACTGTATAAATTTAATCAATCAAAAGGTGGATTATATAGGTTTGGGACCATTTCGGTTTACGAAAACTAAAAATAATTTAAGTCCAATTTTAGGAATTAAAGGTTATAAAAATATCATTTCAAAATTAAAAAAAGACGGATGTTTTTTGCCTATTTATGCTATTGGAGGAATTAAGGAAAATGATATAGAAAAATTGTATAAAATTGGAATTTACGGAATAGCGGTTTCAGGGTTGCTAACAAATTACGATTACACAATTAAACAAAATATAGAAGTAAAAACAGAACGATGGACAAACTAAAGATAGGTGATAAAGAATTTAGCTCCCGTTTATTTACAGGAACAGGTAAGTTTAGTTCTTCAAAATTGATGAGAGATGCGTTGTTAGCGTCAGGAAGTGAACTGATAACGGTGGCTTTAAAGCGTGTAAATTTGGATGTTAAATCATCTGATATTTTGGCACATTTAAAACATCCTCACATTAATTTATTGCCTAATACATCGGGAGTTAGAAGTGCAAAAGAAGCAATATTTGCTGCAGAATTATCACGTGAAGGACTCGAAACAAACTGGATAAAATTAGAAATTCATCCAGATCCAAAATATTTATTACCAGACCCAATAGAAACACTTAAAGCTGCAGGAGAATTGGTAAAACTCGGTTTTATAGTGATGCCATATATACACGCCGACCCAGTTTTGTGCAAGCGTTTGGAAGAAGTGGGAGTACAGTGCGTGATGCCTTTAGGAGCTCCAATCGGAAGCAATAAAGGGCTAAAAACATTAGATTTCTTAGAAATAATCATAGACCAAAGCAATGTGCCAGTAATTGTAGATGCAGGAATTGGAAGCCCTTCTCATGCGGCACAGGCAATGGAGCTTGGAGCAGATGCTGTGTTGGTAAATACAGCCATAGCAGTCTCTGAACAACCTGTAGAAATGGCTAAAGCCTTTAAAATGTCTGTAGAAGCAGGAAGAATGGCGTATAATGCAAAATTAGCTCCCGTCAAGAAACAGGCAGAAGCCAGTAGCCCGTTTACTCGTTTTTTATAGCCTATTATGAGTATATTTAAGGACATATTTGACACCTATAATTGGGATAAAACCCTACAGAGTATATTTTCTAAAACGGAAAATGACGTTCTAAGTGCTTTGTCCAAATCTAAACGAGGTTTAGAAGATTTTAAAGCCTTAATTTCACCTGCAGCAGCTCCTTATTTGGAGCAGATGGCAAAGTTGAGCAATCAGCTGACAAAAAAGAGGTTTGGAAATACTATACAAATGTATGTCCCTATGTATTTGAGCAATGAATGTCAGAATATTTGCACTTACTGTGGTTTTAGTATGACTAATAAAATCCCTCGAAGGACATTAACCGATAAAGAAATTTTAAAGGAAGTTTCATATTTAAAAAACAAAGGATACGACCATATTTTATTGGTAACTGGAGAAGCAAACAGAACGGTTGGCGTGGAATATATCAAAAATGCTATTCAGTTAATTCGTAATAACTTTTCAAATATTAGTATTGAAGTTCAGCCGCTAAGCAAGGAGGAATATCAGCTGTTGATTGAAAATGGTTTGTATGCGGTTTTGGTATATCAGGAGACGTATAATAGAGCGGAGTATAAAAAGCACCATCCGAAGGGGAAAAAATCTAATTTTGATTATCGCTTAGACACTCCCGATAGATTGGGCAAAGCAGGAATTCATAAGATAGGTTTAGGAGCTTTGTTTGGATTGGAAGATTGGCGTGCGGATAGTTTTTTTACGGCATTACATTTAAAATATTTGCAAAAAACATATTGGAAGACAAAATATTCTATCTCTTTTCCAAGACTGCGACCTCATTCGGGAGGATTAGCACCTAAAGTGGAAATGACAGATGCCGATTTGGTGCAGTTAATCTGTGCTTTTCGTCTGTTTGATGAAGATTTGGAATTGTCTATGTCCACGAGAGAAGAAGAGGTTTTTAGAAATAATATAGTCAATATGGGAATTACTTCCATTAGTGCAGAATCTAAAACTAACCCCGGAGGATACAGCGTTGCACCACAATCTTTAGAGCAGTTTGAGATTTCAGACGAACGAAGTACAGAAGAAGTTACCGAGATGCTAAAAGAAAAAGGATTAGAAGTTGTTTGGAAAGATTGGGCTAATAATTGGCAGTAAAAATATTTTAATTACTGGTTAGCTTTCAGCAACTTTTAACTTCTTTTCCAGCCTCATTCCTTTGAAAGCCTTATAAAATAGGGGTTTTCACTATTTTCTGTTTTTGGGGGCTTACTTTTTTGTTTTAAATAAATAAATTTTTCTTTTTTAATTAACTGATAACAAGTAAATTAAACCGCTTGAGTGGTTACCAAAAAAAAAAAAGTCATTTTTTCTTTTAAAACTTTTGCATATTAAAAATTTTATTAAGAGATTTGCAGAGCATTTTATTTTTGCCCTATGAATATGCAAATTTTAGTTCTTAAAATTAAGTCCGCAGTCCGCAGTCCGCAGTCCGCAGTCCGCAGTCCGCAGTCCGCAGTCCGCAGTCCGCAGTCCGCAGTCCGCAGTCCGCAGTCCGCAGTCCGCAGTCCGCAGTCCGCAGTCCGCAGTCCGCAGTCCGCAGTCCGCAGTCCGCAGTCCGCAGTCCGCAGTCCGCAGTCCGCAGTCCGCAGTCCGCAGTCCGCAGTCCGCAGTCCGCAGTCCGCAGTCCGCAGTCCGCAGTCCGCAGTCCGCAGTCCGCAGTCCGCAGTCCGCAGTCCGCAGTCCGCAGTCCGCAGTCCGCAGTCCGCAGTCCGCAGTCCGCAGTCCGCAGTCCGCAGTCCGCAGTCCGCAGTCCGCAGTCCGCAGTCCGCAGTCCGCAGTCCGCAGTCCGCAGTCCGCAGTCCGCAGTCCGCAGTCCGCAGTCCGCAGTCCGCAGTCCGCAGTCCGCAGTCCGCAGTCCGCAGTCCGCAGTCCGCAGTCCGCAGTCCGCAGTCCGCAGTCCGCAGTCCGCAGTCCGCAGTCCGCAGTCCGCAGTCCGCAGTCCGCAGTCCGCAAAATAGCATACAAGCAATTTTTCATTTTATAAATTCCTATAAAATGAGAAAATTTAGCTACTCTTGTAAAACACCATTTTTACTAACTTCTTTTTTCCTTGTTGTCTTTCTTTTATCAGGTTTTATCGGTTTTTCTCAAACCACAGCCATTCCCGACGCTAATTTTGAACGAAAACTAATTGCCTTAGGTTATGACTCTGGCGAGATAGACGGCGTTGTTTTAACTGCTAATATTTCAAGTATTACTTCTTTGGATGTTTCAAATGATTTTAACACTCCTGATGACGATAAGATAAGTGATTTAACAGGTATTAAGGCTTTTACTTCTTTAACTAGTTTAGATTGTTATTCGAATCAATTAACGAGTTTAGATATTTCTGCAAATACGGCTTTAACTGGTTTATGGTGTTTTTCCAATCAATTAACGAGTTTAGATGTTTCTGCAAATACGGCTTTAACTAGTTTATGGTGTAGTTTTAACCTATTAACGAGTTTAGATGTTACCACAAATACGGCTTTAACTAATCTATGGTGTTCTAACAATTCATTAATAAGCTTAAATGTAAAAAACGGAAATAATGATAATTTTATAGATAATCTTCTTGGAGGTACTATTGCCAATAGTTTTAAAGCCACAAGCAACCCAAACCTAATATGTATTCAAGTAGATAATGCAGATTATAGTACAGCAAATTGGCCCAACAAGGATGCAACTGCAAGGTATAGTACAGATTGTTCTGCTCTACCAGTAACAACCAATTCTGTAAGTTCAATTACTTCTACATCTGCAACATTAAACGGTTTTATAGCTTCAAATGGTGGAAATACTGTTACAGAAAGAGGCTTTGTATATTCTATGTCTGATACAATATCTTTAACTACTGTAAACACAAGTGCTTTAAAAGTTACTAGCAGTACAGGAACAGATGTTTTTTCTAAAAACATCACAGGTTTAACAGCTAGTACAACATATTATTATAAAGCTTACGCTATCAGTAATAACGGAACAGTCTATGGCATAACTAAAAGTTTTAACACAACTAGTACCGCCACTACCTCTATTCCCGACGCTAATTTTGAACGAAAACTAATTGCCTTAGGTTATGACTCTGGCGAGATAGACGGTGTTGTTTATACCGATAATATTTCAAGTATTACTTCTTTGGATGTTTCAAATGATTTTAACACTCCTGATAACGATAAGATAAGTGATTTAACAGGTATTAAGGCTTTTACTTCTTTAACTAGTTTAAGTTGTCATTTCAATCAATTAACGAGTTTAGATGTTTCCACAAATACGGGTTTATTTTTTTTATCTTGTTATTCGAATCAATTAACGAGTTTAAATGTTTCTTCAAATACGGGTTTAACTAGTTTATATTGTTATTCGAATCAATTAACGAGTTTAAATGTTACCGCAAATACGGCTTTAACTAGTTTAAGTTGTGGTTCAAATCAACTAACAACTTTAAATGTTTCTGCAAATACGACTTTAACTTTTTTGTCTTGTAGCGGAAATTCATTAGCGAGTTTAGATGTTTCCGCAAATACGGCTTTAACTGATTTAGATTGTTCTAACAATTCATTAACAAATTTAAATGTAGCAAACGGAAATAACCATAATTTTATAGATAATCTTGCAATTACTGATAATCGGGTAGCAAATAGTTTTAAAGCCACAGGCAATCTAAACCTAATGTGTATTCAAGTAGATAATGCAGCTTATAGCACAGCAAATTGGCCCAACAAGGATGCAACTGCAAGATATAGTACAGATTGTTCTGCTCCGATTACAGCCATTCCCGACGCTAATTTTGAACGAAAACTAATTAGTTTAGGTCATGACTCTGGCACTGTAAATGGAGAAGTCTTAACTGCTAATATTTCAGGTATTACTTCTTTAGATGTTTCAAATGATATAAACACTCTTGATAACGATAAGATAAGTGATTTAACAGGTATTGAAGCGTTTACTTCTTTAACTAGTTTATCTTGTTTTGGCAATTCATTAACAACTTTAAATGTTTCTGCAAATACGGCTTTAACTTATTTATATTGTTTTTACAATCAATTAACAAGTTTAGATGTTTCTGCAAATACGGCTTTAACTAGTTTATGGTGTAGTTTTAACCTATTAACGAACTTAAATGTTTCCGCAAATACGGCTTTAGCTGATTTAGATTGTAGTTCTAACCTATTAACGAACTTAAATGTTTCCGCAAATACGGCTTTAGCTGATTTAGATTGTTCTAACAATTCATTAATAAGTTTAAATGTAAAAAACGGAAATAATAATAACTTTATTCGTTCTTTTGGTGATAATCGGGTAGCCAATAGTTTTAAAGCCACAAGCAACCCAAACCTAATGTGTATTCAAGTAGATAATGCAGATTATAGTACAGCAAATTGGCCCAACAAGGATGCAACTGCAAGATATAGCACAGATTGTTCTGCTCTATCAGTAACAACCAATTCTGTAAGTTCAATTACTTCTACATCTGCAACATTAAACGGTTTTATAGCTTCAAATAGTGGAAATACTGTTACAGAAAGAGGCTTTGTATATTCTATGTCTGATACAATATCTTTAACTACTGTAAACACAAGTGCTTTAAAAGTTACTAGCAGTACAGGAACAGATGTTTTTTCTAAAAACATCACAGGTTTAACAGCTAGTACAACATATTATTATAAAGCTTACGCTATCAGTAATAACGGAACAGTCTATGGCATAACCAAAAGTTTTAACACAACTAGTACCGCCACTACCTCTATTCCCGACGCTAATTTTGAACGAAAACTAATTGCCTTAGGTTATGACTCTGGCGAGATAGACGGTGTTGTTTATACCGATAATATTTCAAGTATTACTTCTTTGGATGTTTCAAATGATTTTAACACTCCTGATAACGATAAGATAAGTGATTTAACAGGTATTGAGGCTTTTACTTCTTTAACTACTTTAAATAGTAGTCTCAATCAATTAACGAGTTTAGGTGTTTCCGCAAATACGGCTTTAACTAGTTTATCTTGTTCTGACAATAAATTAACGAGTTTAGATGTTTCTGCAAATACGGCTTTAACTAATCTATGGTGTTCTAACAATAAATTAACGAGTTTAAGTGTTTCCAAAAATACGGCTTTAACTAGTTTATCTTGTTCTGACAATTCATTAACAAATTTAAATGTAGCAAACGGAAATAACCATAATTTTATAGATAATCTTCTTGGATTTATAGATAATCTTGCAATTACTGATAATCGGGTAGCAAATAGTTTTAAAGCCACAGGCAACCCAAACTTAATATGTATCCAAGTAGATAATGCAGGTTATAGTACAGCAAATTGGCCCAACAAGGATGCAACTGCAAGGTATAGTACAGATTGTTCTGCTCCCATTCTTACCACAGCCATTCCCGACGCTAATTTTGAACGAAAACTAATTAGTTTAGGTCATGACTCTGGCACTGTAAATGGAGAAGTCTCAACTGCTAATATTTCAGGTATTACTTCTTTGGATGTTTCAAATGATTTTAACACTCCTGATAACGATAAGATAAGTGATTTAACAGGTATTGAAGCGTTTACTTCTTTAACTACTTTAAATAGTAATTTCAATCAATTAACGAGTTTAGATGTTTCTTCAAATACGGCTTTAACTAGTTTATCTTGTTCTGACAATAGGTTAACGAGTTTAGATGTTTCTGCAAATACGGCTTTAACTTTTTTATCTTGTAGTGGAAATTCATTAACGAGTTTAAATATAGCAAACGGAAATAATGATAATTTTATAGATAATCTTTTTGGAGGTACTATTGCTAATAGTTTTAAAGCCACAGGCAATCCAAACCTAATGTGTATTCAAGTAGATAATGCAGGTTATAGTACAGCAAATTGGCCCAACAAGGATGCAACTGCAAGATATAGCACAGATTGTTCTGCTCCCATTCTTACAGCCATTCCCGACGCTAATTTTGAACGAAAACTAATTAGTTTAGGTCATGACTCTGGCACTGTAAATGGAGAAGTCTTAACTGCTAATATTTCAGGTATTACTTCTTTGGATGTTTCAAATGATATAAACACTCTTGATAACGATAAGATAAGTGATTTAACAGGTATTGAAGCGTTTACTTCTTTAACTAGTTTATCTTGTTTTGGCAATTCATTAACAACTTTAAATGTTTCTGCAAATACGGCTTTAACTTATTTATATTGTTTTTCCAATCAATTAACAAGTTTAGATGTTTCTGCAAATACGGCTTTAACTTATTTATATTGTTTTTCCAATCAATTAACAAGTTTAGATGTTTCTGCAAATACGGCTTTAGCTGATTTAGATTGTAGTTTAACTTTTTTAAATACGACTTTGTGATTTAGATTGTTCTTCCAATCAATTAACGAGTTTAGATGTTTCTGCAAATACAGCTTTAACTAATCTATTTAACAATTGTTTAGATGACCACAATTCATTAACAAGATTATGGTGTTTCTAATCAAACACGGCTTTAACTAGCTTATCTTGTAGATTTCAATCAATTAACGAGTTTAAATGTAAAAAACGGAAATAATAATAACTTTATTCGTTCTTTTGGTGATAATCGGGTAGCCAATAGTTTTAAAGCTACAAGCAACCCAAACCTAATGTGTATTCAAGTAGATAATGCAGGTTATAGTACAGCAAATTGGCCCAACAAGGATGCAACTGCAAGATATAGTACAGATTGTTCTGCTCCGATTACAGCCATTCCCGACGCTAATTTTGAACGAAAACTAATTAGTTTAGGTCATGACTCTGGCGAGATAGACGGCGTTGTTTTAACTGCTAATATTTCAGGTATTACTTCTTTGGATGTTTCAAATGATACAAACACTCCTAGTGACGATAAGATAAGTGATTTAACAGGTATTGAAGCGTTTACTTCTTTAACTACTTTAAATAGTAATTTCAATCAATTAACGAGTTTAGATGTTTCTGCAAATACGGCTTTAACTAGTTTATCTTGTTCTGACAATAAGTTAACGAGTTTAGATATTCCCACAAATACGGCTTTAACTTTTCTATCTTGTAGTGGAAATTCATTAACGAGTTTAGATATTCCCACAAATACGGCTTTAACTTTTTTAAGCTGTTGGAAAAATCAATTAACGAGTTTAGATGTTTCTAAAAATACAGCTTTAACTTATTTAAATTGTTTTGACAATTCATTAACAACTTTAAATGTTTCTAAAAACACGGCTTTAACTAGCTTATCTTGTAGTTTCAATCAATTAACGAGTTTAAATGTAAAAAATGGAAATAATAATAACTTTATTCGTTCTTTTGGTGATAATCGGGTAGCCAATAGTTTTAAAGCTACAGGCAATCCAAACCTAATGTGTATTCAAGTAGATAATGCAGGTTATAGTACAGCAAATTGGACCAACAAGGATGCAACTGCCGTTTATAGTGCAAATTGCGACGACACAGACAATGACGGAATATTTGATAATATTGATACCTGTCCTAACACGCCAACAGGCGAAGATGTAAATGAAAATGGCTGTTCTGAATCACAAATTGATACAGACAATGACGGAATATTTGATAATATTGATACCTGTACTAACACGCCAACAGGAGAATCTGTAAATGGAAACGGCTGTTCTGAATCACAAATTGATACAGACAATGACGGAATATTTAATAATGTTGACCAATGTACTAACACGCCAACAGGCGAAGATGTAAATGGAAACGGCTGTTCTGAATCACAAATTGATACAGACAATGACGGAATATTTGATAATGTTGACCAATGTCCTAACACGCCAACAGGCGAAGCTGTAAATGAAAATGGCTGTTCTGAATCACAAATTGATACAGACAATGACGGAATATTTAATAATATTGATACCTGTCCTAACACGCCAACAGGCGAAGATGTAAATGAAAATGGCTGTTCTGAATCACAAATTGATACAGACAATGACGGAATATTTAATAATGTTGACCAATGTCCTAACACGCCAACAGGCGAAGATGTAAATGGAAACGGCTGTTCTGAATCACAAATTGATACAGACAATGACGGAATATTTGATAATGTTGACCAATGTCCTAACACGCCAACAGGCGAAGCTGTAAATGAAAATGGCTGTTCTGAATCACAAATTGATACAGACAATGACGGAATATTTGATAATGTTGACCAATGTCCTAACACGCCAACAGGCGAAGCTGTAAATGAAAATGGCTGTTCTGAATCACAAATTGATACAGACAATGACGGAATATTTAATAATATTGATACCTGTCCTAACACGCCAACAGGCGAAGCTGTAAATGAAAATGGCTGTTCTGAATCACAAGTTGATACAGACAATGACGGAATATTTAATTATTGATACCTGTCCTGACACGCCAACAGGCGAAGCTGTAAATGAAAATGGCTGTTCTGAATCACAAATTGATACAGACAATGACGGAATATTTGATAATGTTGACCAATGTCCTAACACGCCAACAGGCGAAGCTGTAAATGAAAATGGCTGTTCTGAATCACAAATTGATACAGACAATGACGGAATATTTAATAATATTGATACCTGTCCTGACACGCCAACAGGCGAAGCTGTAAATGAAAATGGCTGTTCTGAATCACAAATTGATACAGACAATGACGGAATATTTGATAATGTTGACCAATGTCCTAACACGCCAACAGGCGAAGCTGTAAATGAAAATGGCTGTTCTGAATCACAAATTGATACAGACAATGACGGAATATTTAATAATATTGATACCTGTCCTGACACGCCAACAGGCGAAGATGTAAATGGAAATGGCTGTTCTGAATCACAAGTTGATACAGACAATGACGGAATATTTGATAATGTTGACCAATGTACTAACACGCCAACAGGAGAATCTGTAAATGGAAACGGCTGTTCTGAATCACAAATTGATACAGACAATGACGGAATATTTGATAATATTGATACCTGTACTAACACGCCAACAGGCGAAGATGTAAATGGAAACGGCTGTTCTGAATCACAAATTGATACAGACAATGACGGAATATTTGATAATATTGATACCTGTACTAACACGCCAACAGGCGAAGATGTAAATGGAAACGGCTGTTCTGAATCACAAACTGATACAGACAATGACGGAATATTTAATAATGTTGACCAATGTCCTAACACGCCAACAGGCGAAAATGTAAATGAAAACGGCTGTTCTGAATCACAAGTTGATACAGACAATGACGGAATATTTGATAATGTTGACCAATGTCCTAACACGCCAACAGGCGAAGATGTAAATGGAAACGGCTGTTCTGAATCACAAATTGATACAGACAATGACGGAATATTTGATAATGTTGACCAATGTCCTAACACGCCAACAGGCGAAGATGTAAATGGAAACGGCTGTTCTGAATCACAAATTGATACAGACAATGACGGAATATTTAATAATGTTGACCAATGTCCTAACACGCCAACAGGCGAAGATGTAAATGAAAATGGCTGTTCTGAATCACAAGTTGATACAGACAATGACGGAATATTTAATAATATTGATACCTGTCCTGACACGCCAACAGGCGAAGCTGTAAATGAAAATGGCTGTTCTGAATCACAAATTGATACAGACAATGACGGAATATTTAATAATGTTGACCAATGTCCTAACACGCCAACAGGCGAAGCTGTAAATGAAAACGGCTGTTCTGAATCACAAATTGATACAGACAATGACGGAATATTTAATAATGTTGACCAATGTCCTGACACGCCAACAGGCGAAGATGTAAATGGAAACGGCTGTTCTGAATCACAAATTGATACAGACAATGACGGAATATTTGATAATGTTGACCAATGTACTAACACGCCAACAGGAGAATCTGTAAATGGAAACGGCTGTTCTGAATCACAAGTTGATACAGACAATGACGGAATATTTAATAATGTTGACCAATGTCCTAACACGCCAACAGGCGAAGCTGTAAATGAAATGGCTGTTCTGAATCACAAATTGACACAGACAATGACGGAATATTTGTAATGTTGACCAATGTACTAACACGCCAACAGAAGCTGTAAATGAAAACGGCTGTTCTGAATCACAAATTGATACAGACAATGACGGAATATTTGATAATGTTGACCAATGCAAATGTACTAACACGCCAACAGGCGAAGCTGTAAATGAAAATGGCTGTTCTGAATCACAAATTGATACAGACAATGACGGAATATTTGATAATGTTGACCAATGTACTAACACGCCAACAGGCGAAGATGTAAATGGAAACGGCTGTTCTATGTCTCAAACTGATACAGACAATGACGGAATATTTGATAATGTTGACCAATGTACTAACACGCCAACAGGCGAAGATGTAAATGGAAACGGCTGTTCTGAATCACAAATTGATACAGACAATGACGGAATATTTGATAATATTGATACCTGTACTAACACGCCAACAGGCGAAGATGTAAATGGAAACGGCTGTTCTGAATCACAAATTGATACAGACAATGACGGAATATTTGATAATGTTGACCAATGTACTAACACGCCAACAGGCGAAGATGTAAATGGAAACGGCTGTTCTGAATCACAAGTTGATACAGACAATGACGGAATATTTAATAATGTTGACCAATGTCCTAACACGCCAACAGGCGAAGATGTAAATGAAAATGGCTGTTCTGAATCACAAATTGATACAGACAATGACGGAATATTTGATAATGTTGACCAATGTACTAACACGCCAACAGGCGAAGATGTAAATGGAAACGGCTGTTCTGAATCACAAATTGATACAGACAATGACGGAATATTTGATAATGTTGACCAATGTCCTAACACGCCAACAGGCGAAGATGTAAATGGAAACGGCTGTTCTGAATCACAAATTGATACAGACAATGACGGAATATTTAATAATGTTGACCAATGTCCTAACACGCCAACAGGCGAAGATGTAAATGGAAACGGCTGTTCTGAATCACAAATTGATACAGACAATGACGGAATATTTAATAATGTTGACCAATGTCCTAACACGCCAACAGGCGAAGCTGTAAATGAAAATGGCTGTTCTGAATCACAAATTGATACAGACAATGACGGAATATTTAATAATGTTGACCAATGTCCTAACACGCCAACAGGCGAAGATGTAAATGGAAACGGCTGTTCTGAATCACAAATTGATACAGACAATGACGGAATATTTGATAATGTTGACCAATGTCCTAACACGCCAACAGGCGAAGATGTAAATGGAAACGGCTGTTCTGAATCACAAATTGATACAGACAATGACGGAATATTTGATAATGTTGACCAATGTCCTAACACGCCAACAGGCGAAGATGCAAATGAAAGCGGTTGTTCTGAATCACAAGTTGATGCAGACAATGACGGAATATTTGATAATGTTGACCAATGTACTAACACGCCAACAGGCGAAGCTGTAAATGAAAATGGCTGTTCTGAATCACAAGTTGATACAGACAATGACGGAATATTTGATAATGTTGACCAATGTCCTAACACGCCAACAGGAGAATCTGTAAATGAAAATGGCTGTTCTGAATCACAAATTGATACAGACAATGACGGAATATTTAATAATGTTGACCAATGTACTAACACGCCAACAGGAGAATCTGTAAATGGAAACGGCTGTTCTGAATCACAAATTGATACAGACAATGACGGAATATTTGATAATGTTGACCAATGTACTAACACGCCAACAGGCGAAGATGCAAATGAAAGCGGTTGTTCTGAATCACAAATTGATACAGACAATGACGGAATATTTGATAATGTTGACCAATGTACTAACACGCCAACAGGCGAAGATGTAAATGGAAACGGCTGTTCTGAATCACAAGTTGATACAGACAATGACGGAATATTTGATAATGTTGACCAATGTACTAACACGCCAACAGGCGAAGCTGTAAATGAAAATGGCTGTTCTGAATCACAAGTTGATACAGACAATGACGGAATATTTGATAATGTTGACCAATGTCCTAACACGCCAACAGGCGAAGCTGTAAATGAAAACGGCTGTTCTGAATCACAAATTGATACAGACAATGACGGAATATTTGATAATGTTGACCAATGTACTAACACGCCAACAGGCGAAGATGTAAATGGAAACGGCTGTTCTGAATCACAAGTTGATACAGACAATGACGGAATATTTAATAATGTTGACCAATGTCCTAACACGCCAACAGGCGAAGATGTAAATGAAAATGGCTGTTCTGAATCACAAATTGATACAGACAATGACGGAATATTTGATAATGTTGACCAATGTACTAACACGCCAACAGGCGAAGATGTAAATGGAAACGGCTGTTCTGAATCACAAATTGATACAGACAATGACGGAATATTTGATAATGTTGACCAATGTCCTAACACGCCAACAGGCGAAGATGTAAATGGAAACGGCTGTTCTGAATCACAAATTGATACAGACAATGACGGAATATTTAATAATGTTGACCAATGTCCTAACACGCCAACAGGCGAAGATGTAAATGGAAACGGCTGTTCTGAATCACAAATTGATACAGACAATGACGGAATATTTAATAATGTTGACCAATGTCCTAACACGCCAACAGGCGAAGCTGTAAATGAAAATGGCTGTTCTGAATCACAAATTGATACAGACAATGACGGAATATTTAATAATGTTGACCAATGTCCTAACACGCCAACAGGCGAAGATGTAAATGGAAACGGCTGTTCTGAATCACAAATTGATACAGACAATGACGGAATATTTGATAATGTTGACCAATGTCCTAACACGCCAACAGGCGAAGATGTAAATGGAAACGGCTGTTCTGAATCACAAATTGATACAGACAATGACGGAATATTTGATAATGTTGACCAATGTCCTAACACGCCAACAGGCGAAGATGCAAATGAAAGCGGTTGTTCTGAATCACAAGTTGATGCAGACAATGACGGAATATTTGATAATGTTGACCAATGTACTAACACGCCAACAGGCGAAGCTGTAAATGAAAATGGCTGTTCTGAATCACAAGTTGATACAGACAATGACGGAATATTTGATAATGTTGACCAATGTCCTAACACGCCAACAGGAGAATCTGTAAATGAAAATGGCTGTTCTGAATCACAAATTGATACAGACAATGACGGAATATTTAATAATGTTGACCAATGTACTAACACGCCAACAGGAGAATCTGTAAATGGAAACGGCTGTTCTGAATCACAAATTGATACAGACAATGACGGAATATTTGATAATGTTGACCAATGTCCTAACACGCCAACAGGCGAAGATGCAAATGAAAGCGGTTGTTCTGAATCACAAATTGATACAGACAATGACGGAATATTTGATAATGTTGACCAATGTACTAACACGCCAACAGGCGAAGATGTAAATGGAAACGGCTGTTCTGAATCACAAGTTGATACAGACAATGACGGAATATTTGATAATGTTGACCAATGTACTAACACGCCAACAGGCGAAGCTGTAAATGAAAATGGCTGTTCTGAATCACAAGTTGATACAGACAATGACGGAATATTTGATAATGTTGACCAATGTCCTAACACGCCAACAGGCGAAGCTGTAAATGAAAACGGCTGTTCTGAATCACAAATTGATACAGACAATGACGGAATATTTGATAATGTTGACCAATGTACTAACACGCCAACAGGCGAAGCTGTAGACACAAAGGGTTGTACATCTCCCACAATTACAAGTATGACTGTTAGCTCGACTGGAGAAACCGTTACTATGCAGACTAGTGAGCCAGTAATACTCACCAACGTGGACAATGAGGACTTTACCGTTACCTCCACTCTAAACGGTAATATAATAACTCATCAGGTTACCAATATAGAGTCTGGCAGTATTGTTCTGACTATAACTCCCGCTATCCCAACGGGAGCAACCATCTCAATATCCTATGACCCTACACAAGGCAGTAGTACGGATGCTATTACCAATAATGTAGGTAATCGTATGTCATCTGGTAATATTACATTAAGTAACGAGAATTTTAAAATAGCCATAATTTCTATTTCGCCAAACCCAACAAGCGGTATTTTAAATATTACTGTTAATGAAAAGGCAGATTATAGATTGCTAAATATAAAAGGTCAAACTCTTAAAACAGGAGTTTTATCCACAGGAGAGAGTAAAATTGATATTTCATCTTTCGCTAAAGGGATTTATTTGATAAACCTAAAAACAAGTAAAGGAAGTTTTACTAGAAAAGTAGTTAAGTATTAGTTGTCAGTTGTTGGTTTCCAATCTCTTCCAACAACTGACAACCAACAACGTTTAGTTTTTAATTCTCTCATCAATAATACTCTGCACAACGTCTGGATTTAGCAGTGTAGAAATATCTCCTAAATCAGATATTTCATTATGTGCTATTTTACGCAAGATACGACGCATAATTTTCCCTGAACGTGTTTTCGGCAATCCATTTGTAAACTGGATTTTATCGAGTTTGGCAATTGGTCCAATGTGTTCGGTTATAATTTGATTAATTTCTTTACGAAGATTATTATAATTTCTACTTTCTCCTGCTTCTTTCAAAATCACATATCCATATAAAGCACTCCCTTTTACATTATGCGGAAAACCGACTATAGCACTTTCTGCAACCGCTAGATGCTCATTTATAGCATCTTCAATAGGAGCAGTGCCTAAATTGTGTCCAGAAACAATAATTACATCATCAACTCTACCTGTTATTCTGTAATAACCGACCTCATCTCGTAGTGCACCATCACCTGTAAAATACATGTTTTTAAAAGCTGTAAAATAGGTATTTTTATACCGTTGATGGTCTCCCCAAATTGTTCTAGCTATAGATGGCCACGGAAACTTTACGCATAGTCTTCCGTCCGCCTGATTTCCTTCTATTTCTTGTCCGTTTTCATCCATCAACGCCAACTGAATACCAGGCAACGGCAGAGTTGCATAAGTCGGTTTTGTGGGAGTTGCGTACGGAATTGGAGAAATCATCATTCCGCCCGTTTCGGTTTGCCACCACGTATCTACAATTGGGCTTTTTTTCTTTCCAATATTGTCATTATACCAATGCCACGCCTCTTCATTGATAGGCTCTCCAACAGTTCCCAATACTTTTAAAGATGATAAATCATAGGGTTCTACAACGTCTAATCCTTCTTTTGCCAATGCACGAATTGCCGTTGGAGCTGTATAAAATTGATTGACTTTGTGTTTTTCTATGATCTCCCAAAAACGTCCAAAATCTGGATAATTTGGTACACCTTCAAACATAATTGTGGTAGCACCATTACATAGAGGACCATATATAATATAACTATGTCCTGTAATCCAGCCAATATCTGCAGTACACCAATACACGTCATCTTCTTTATAATTGAATACATTTTTAAACGTATATGCTGTATAAATCATATAACCCGCCGTGGTGTGTAACATTCCTTTTGGATTTCCTGTTGAACCTGACGTATATAAAATAAATAGCGGGTCTTCCGCATCCATAATTTCTGATTTGCATTCTGTCGAGGCATTGTCTAATAAAGGCTGTAACCATTTATCTCGACCTTCTTTCATATAAACCTCCGAATTGATGCGTTTTACCACCAATACTGTTTCTATACATTTGCACTTTTCCACTGCTTGGTCAACAATTTCTTTTAAATCTATTGTTTTTGTTCCTCGAAAAGAACCGTCGGAAGTAATTACAATTTTTGCTTGGCAGTCGTTAATTCTAGTCGCTAATGCTGTTGACGAAAACCCTGCAAAAACAACAGAATGTACTGCTCCTATTCTTGCACAAGCCAATGTAGAAATTGCCAATTCTGGTATCATCGGTAAATAAATACAAACTCTATCTCCTTTTTTAACGCCCTGTTCTTTTAGCACATTTGCAAACTTATTTACTCTTTTGTACAACTGCTGATAGGTTATATGTTGTGCTTTTTCCTTTGGATTATTAGGCTCAAACAAAATGGCGGTTTTATCTCTACGGATTTGCAGATGACGGTCAATACAATTTTCTGTAATATTTAATTTTGCTCCTTCAAACCATTTTATTTCTGGCTTGCTAAAATCATAACTCAATACTTTATTCCATCGTTTACGCCATACAAAATGCTCTTCTGCTATTTCTTCCCAAAAAACTTCTGGATTTGTTATTGATTCTCTGTAAACTTTATAATATTCTTCTAAATTTTTGATGTGATAATTACTCATATTATTTCTTTTTTTGTAAAGAACGGTTACTAAATTATTTAGACAAAGAAAACTTGTAGATTATCGTGCCTTTTTGTTTTATTGGAGCATTTTTATCGGCATTCCACTCTGTTTTAAGTGCTGCTGATTTTGCAGGTTTTAATAGGCAAGGAGCTGTATTTGTTGAGCCTTTAACTCCCGGAATAGCTTTAATAACTCTACCTTTTTTATCTACTTCTATACTAACAACCACTATTCCTTCTTCGTTACAATTGGGCTTTTCTATCGGTTTTAGTAAGGCTTTTCTTCCTGCTAGATTATAATTACTGTCTCCTCCACTTCCAATATTCCCATAATATTTGTTAGATTTTACGTTTCCTTTTTCCTTTCCTTTTATATCAGACTGCTCGCCATCTCCTTCTCCCTTTGGTTTTTTATTTGCAGAATTACCTTTCAATAAATTATCTAAAGCGTCTTGAGTTTCTTTTGATGGTTTAGGCATTATTTTTTCTTTAGGCTTGTCTTTTTCAGCAACTTTATCGGGCTTATTAATTGTCGGAGCATCTTTTGTTTCTTGCGAAATAATATCTTCCTTAATTACATTTTTTGGTGTAGTAACTATTTCTGGCTTCTTTTCAACTCTTTCTATCTGCTGCTTTGGGATAGGTTTTACTTTGGTCTTTTCAACTGTATTTCCACTGCTATAATTAGTCGTTCCAAAATTAATGACCAAACCGTATTCTTCTGGCGGGTCTAAATATTTGATTCCGGAATTAATTATCCCAAATATAATAAGAGTCAGGATAATTGTGGTAATTACAGCGGACTTTCTTTTGTGTTTTGTTTCTAAAATTGGCATTTTACTTTATATAAATTGAACTTGAGACCTACAATATTTTTAGAAATCTTGTAGGGCAATTATCATTTTCCTTTTACAGCTAAAATCATTTTTAGTTTATTTCTATTAGCTATGTCAATTACTTTCACCACGTTTTTATAAGGAACATCTTTGTCTCCTCTGATGACTATTATTCTCTTTTTATCAGTGCCGACTTTTGTTAAAATCTCACTCTCTAAATTGGTTCCGCTAACTCTTGTTTTATCAATATAAAACAACGATTTATTTGTTATAGTTACAGATACAGAAGTTTTATTTTCTGTTTTGCCACCTGCTTTTGGTAATAAAACATCAATAGCACTATCGGTAACCAAAGTTGATGTTAACATAAAAAATATCAGCAGTAAAAAAACAATATCTGTCATTGACGACATATTGAAATTCGGATTAACTTTATTTCTTCCTCTTAAATTCATTTACTGATTTTATATAAATTAACTAAACACTGAAAACTACACAGGCTCATTTAACAAATCTAAAAACTCTACTGTTTTTGCTTCCATTTGATAAATAACTTTATCGGTTCTCACCACCAGATGATTGTACGTTACGTAGGCTATAATTCCTACAATTAAGCCTGCAACGGTTGTTGTCATTGCGGTGTACAATCCATCGGATAATAATTTAATATCTATCTGTCCTCCTGCATTTGCTATTTCGTGAATGGCAATAATCATACCGATTACAGTTCCTAAAAAGCCAATCATCGGTGCAGCTCCTGAGATAGTTGCCAAGATACTTACATTTTTCTCTAATTTATACACCTCTAATTTACCTGCATTCTCAATTGCTTTATTAATATCTTCTAAAGGTTTGCCAATTCTGGAGATTCCTTTTCCAATTAAATCTGCGGTTGGCGAATTTGTGTTCTCACACAAGGCTTTTGCTGCCTCTAATTTTCCTTCTGAAATAAAATCTTTAATTTGATTCATAAAATTTTTATCTACTTTGGCAGCTACCTTAATAGCAAAAAACCTTTCAAAATAGATGTACAACGCAACTGCTAGAAGAACGAACAAGAGAGCTATAATTACTTTCCCTCCTAAACCTCCATCCATTATCAATTTATATATTGACAATGTTTTTTCATCTGATACAGCATCTACAACTGCATCTATATTTTCTTGTATAAATGACAACATTTTTTTATAATTAGAGTTTTATTCAAACTTAGTAACGTGATTAATGTTTGAAAATTGTTTTAAGGCAAATGTACAGAAATTTAGTAATTTAGTGCCAAAAAAAATCAATATTTGATAAAAGCACTTACACATTTAACTATTTGTTAAGTAAAAAAGACATTACTAAATAGTACTTTTGCCTTGTGTTTTTTATCGATAGAAAAACAAAATGTGTTAAAGGAATCTATTTGTTTAATGAAGAAAAAAATCAATAATAACAGAAAGTAGATAATAAAAAACCCTACAAATATTAATATTTGTAGGGGACACTTGAAAAAGAAATTGCTTATGACAACAAAATCTACCGCAAATGTACAAAAAATAAATAAACAAAATGGATATAGATAAAAAAACAAAATGGGTCAAAGAAATTTATTTGTTTAGTGGAGAAATAACTCAAGCAATAATAGAAGATAAGTGATAAAAAAACTCCCTACAAATATTAATATTTGTAGGGGACAGAAAAAAGAAATTGCTTATGACAACAAAATCTACCGCAAATGTACAAAAAATAAATAAACAAAATGGATATAGATAAAAAAATAAAATGGGTCAAAGAAATTTATTTGTTTAGTGGAGAAATAACTCAAGCAATAATAGAAGATAAGTGATAAAAAACTCCCTACAAATATTGATATTTGCAGGGAGAAACCTTAAAAAAACCAAAATGTCATGAAAACAATTTGGCAACAAATGTACAAAAAAATAAATAAGAATGAATATAAATAGAAAAATAAAAAAAATATCTTGCATTTGCTTGATGATATTCTCATCAAATATAATTTACACACAGCAAGAAAAAGGTTCAGCTACGCTTCAAAGAGAGGCGAGGTCTTTGCTTCGCGGTGGCAATGAGCTTTATAAAAAGGGAGAATATACAGATGCTGGCGTTTCTTATAAAAAAGCACTAGAAAAGAATTCTACTTACAGAAAAGCTAGTTATAATTTAGGAAATGCTCTTTATCAACAGAAGAATTATAAAGAGGCAATTCCTCAATATGAGTTGACAGCAGAAGTATCTGAAGATAAATATACCAAAGCAGAGGCTTTTCATAATCTTGGAAATTCAATGATGGAGCAGAAGCAGTATCAACAGGCTGTAGATGCCTTTAAGAATTCGTTGCGAAATAATCCTAACGATGATGAAACCCGCTACAATTTGGCTATTGCCAAAAAAGAATTAAAGAAACAAAAGGGCGGTAAAAATGGAAAAGACGGCAAAAATAAAGATAAAGATAAAAAGAAAGGAGATGACAAAAATAGTAGATTTGATAATAGCAAGAGGAAAAAAGAAAAGCTAAAACCAATGCAAGGAAAAATGTCTCCTCAGCAAGTTAAACGATTGCTAAAGAGTCTAAAAAATGAAGAAAACAAGACGCGAAAGAAGATGAATTTTAAAAAGACGAAAGGCAAAAAAGTAAAACAAGAAAAGGATTGGTAGAATTGTAATTTTATACTAAAATCAAAAGAGGTTAATTTAATTGAAAAACTTACTATTTTTGTCGGTCGTAAAAAATGAAAACGAAAGTATTATATATATTATTTTTTATTGGGATTATTTCTCAATCTATTATTGCACAAGTAAAATTTACTGCGGATGTCAGTAAGAATAAATTAGGCGTAAACGAACATTTTAGGATTATTTTTTCGATTAATAAACAGGGCGCAGATAATTTTAAACCTCCAGAATTTAAGTACTTTAAGGTTGTTGGCGGACCAAGTCAATCAGTTAATCAATCGTGGATTAACGGGAAGGTTAGTTTTTCCCAATCTTATATATACGTTTTGCAGCCTAAACGAATAGGGACTTATACAATAGCAAATGCACAAATTCAGTTTAACAATAAGACGCTAAAATCTAACAACATAAAAATTAATGTTTTAAAAGCTGTGGACTTGCCAAAGAACCCTAATGACCCTAATTATATAGCTCAGCAGAGTGTGCATCTGGTAGCAGAAGTGTCTAAAACAAAACCTTATGTTGGCGAAGAAATTTATGTGGAACACAAGCTATATTTTGGTCATAATGTAGGTATTAGTAATTATACTGTATCAGAATATCCACAATACAATGGTTTTTGGAATCAGAATATTAAGATTAAACAATTAAAGATTGAAGACGGAAAATATAATAACAAGAAATACAGGTATATCGTTTTAAGAAAAGCTTTATTAATCCCAACAAAATCTGGAAAACTTATTATTGACCCAATAAAGATTGCCATATCAGTTTCTGTTCCAACTGGCAAAGGAGATTTTTTTGGTAATTCTGTTAACAGAAGTATTAATATAGTATTTGCCTCGCCAAGAAGAACTATTCTTGCAAAAAAATTACCACTAAGAAATAAGCCTAAAAACTTTAATGGTGCTGTGGGCGAGTTTAATTTTACTGTTACATCAAGCAAAAATGAGTTAAAAGCTAATGAATCTTCACAAATAAAAGTTGCTGTAACAGGAAAAGGTAATTTAAAACTTTTTGAAATCCCTAAAATAGAAACTCCAAAAGAATTAGAAGTTTACACACCAGAACATACTGAAAAAGTAGGAAATACACTAAAAGGTCTAAAAGGCTTAATTTCTGATTTATATACTGTTGTGCCACAATATAAAGGGAAATTCAAGATACCTAAAGTGTCTTTCTCCTATTTTAACCCTATTGAGGAAAAATACAAGACCATCACAACTGAGGATATTTTCGTTACTGTTTTAGAAGGAAAAGAAATTGCAGTCTCAATGAGTAACAACCAAAAAAAAGATATAGTAATTACAGGTGCTAATTTTAGATATATTCAAACAAAAAGTGAATTTACATCAATAGAAAAAGACGACTTTTTTCAATCAAACATATTTTACGTTTTACTTTTTCTGCCTTTGGTTACAATTCCAGTTGGTATGTTTATTTCTAACAGAAATGTTGAGCGAAACAAAGATATTATTGGTGCGAAACAGCGTAAAGCAGACAGATTAGTTAGAAAATATTTATCAGAAGCTAAAAAACAATTAGGTAAAAAAGAGGGTTTTTATATCGCTTTGGAAAAGGCGTTGCACAACTATCTAAAGGCAAAACTTCAGTTAGAAACATCTGATATCAGCAGAGATAAAATCAAAGAAATACTGCTAAAAAGAAATGTAAACAAACAGGCAACGAATTCTTTTATAAACGTATTAAACGATTGCGATTTTGCTCGTTATACGCCAATTACAGACGTAATGATAAATGATGAATTTAAGAAAGCAACACGGGCGATAACACAATTAGACAAACAATTATAATCTATGAGAAAGTTGCTTTTATTATTACTTATGATGTCTGTTGAGGTTTTTGTAGCACAGACAAGTAGCGATTTATTTAGCAAAGCAAATGCTGAGTATAAAAACGAAAATTATCAGGAAGCAATTAATTTATACCAGCAGATTGAGGAGCAGAACGTGGTTTCTTCATCTTTATATTACAACTTAGGAAATTGCTTTTACAAATTAAATGACGTGGCAAATACAATTTATTATTATGAAAAAGCATTGCTTTTAAATCCACTAAATGAAGATGTTACAAATAATTTGGAGTTTGCCAAAAGAATGACAATTGACAATATAGAAGCACTGCCAAAAACATTTTTACAAAAATTGAAACTAAATTATATTCAAAAATTTTCGTACAATCAATGGGCAATTATTACTGTAATTCTTTCCTTTTTTACAGCATTATTTTTCTTATTTTTTTATTTTTCTGGTTTCTCCAACAAAAAGAGAATTTATTTTTTGATAAGTATTCTTTCATTTATATTATTAATAATTTCAACCACAATTTCGTATAATCAACACAACATTTATATAAATACTAGAGCAGCAATTATCTTTTCTCCAAAAGTGATAATTAAAAATGCACCAACAATTAATTCCGAAGAAATTTTTACGCTACACGAGGGAACAAAAATCAGTATTTTAGATTCTGTGGATAACTGGAAAAAGATTAAATTAGCAGACGGAAAAGTTGGTTGGATTTCAGCTGATGATTTAAAAGAATTATAATATGCCTTTTAAAAATAGAGCCATTACAAAAGAAATTCAAGAGAGATTAACTCCTTTAAAAGTACTGCAAGACTTCGCGGAAGGAAATGATAGATTTATAAAAAATAAAACCTATTCTATAGATTATAAGGCATTGATTTCACAGACATTAGAAGGGCAATATCCCAAAGCAATTGTACTTTCGTGTATAGATTCTAGAGTTCCTGTAGAGCTTATTTTTGACCAAGTAATTGGCGATATATTTGTAGCTCGTATTGCAGGAAATTTTGAAAACACAGACATTCTGGGAAGTATGGAATATTCCTGTAAAGTTGCGGGAAGTAAATTAGTTTTTGTACTTGGTCATGAAGATTGCGGAGCTGTTAAAGCCGCCTGTGATTGCGTAAAAATAGGAAATATCACTTCTATGTTAGACAACATTAAGCCGGCAATTGAACTTTCTAAAGAACAAATTAACGGAGTTATAAATTCTTCTAGTAAAAATTTTGTGGATAAAACCATTAAAAATAATGTAGTTTTAACTGTAGATAGGATTCGTAAAAGAAGCCCAATTTTAAAAGAGATGGAAAAAAATAATGAAATTAAAATTGTTGGTGGAATATATCACTTTGCTACGGGAAAAGTAGTGTTGTTGTGAGTTGTTTTGGAATTAGCTTTACAAAATAAAAACAGTTGTGAAATTTAATGATTTAGACATAGAAAACTGGAAAAATATTGATGTTAATGTCAATAGTTTATGGCTGATTGACGAAAGAGATAAGAGCGGTAAACATTCAAATAAATATCACGGAAATTTTATTCCTCAAGTTCCTAATCAATTAATAAGACGATATACAAAAGAGCAAGATATTGTTCTTGATGTTTTTCTTGGAAGCGGAACGACTCTGTTTGAGTGTGAGAACCTTAATAGGAATTTTATTGGGTTTGATATTAATAACGAAATTTTGTCATTTGTTAACTATAAAATGCAAGATAAAATTTTTCAACAGACACAGCGAAGAAAATTTTTGGAAATAAGAATAATGCTGAAATATTTTTAGAAGAATTACAACGTAAGAAGCAATTTATCCTTCCTTATAGAGAGATTACAAGAGGAGAAAATAAAGGTAAAAAAGTTTTAAAATTAGACACAAGTGGATTGTGGTCTCAAATAGTTGAGCATTGGGATTTTGATAGCGGTGAGTCTATAATAAGGGATTTATTTATTCAAACTGAAAAATATAAAAGTGGAAAAGATTCTTATAGAATTATGAATGTTTTGCTTGAAGAATGGGAAAGGTTAAGACTGAATAGAATAGCTTGGCCTTTTTCTCAAGGTGATTTTGATGGTTTTGTTCAAAGAGTGAATGCTGAAAAAGTATCTGGAATAAAAAAAGATGAAAAGGTAAAACACGCAGCGGTCAAGTATAGGAGAATAAAGGAAATAAACACTGTTAGAAATGATTTTATTGAGACTCTAATTTTTGAGAAAAACAATAATATTCTACCAACTTTAAATCATAGAAGAGGTGTTGATTTTTTTATAAATGGTATTTCTTTCGATCAAAAAGTTGCCAAAAGCCCGACAAATGAATTCAAAAGAGATTTCGGAGAAAATTGGTATGAATTACATAGGTTCAAAACATAAATTATCAGAGTTTATCAAAACAACAATTTATTCCGTTGTTGGAAGCGATTTATCCGATAAAGTTTTCTGCGATATTTTCGCTGGTACTGGGATTGTTGGAAGAAACTTTAAACAAGAAGTTAAAAAAGTTATTTCTAATGATTTTGAATATTATAGCTATGTATTAAATAAAAACTACATTGAAAATCATGATGAAATATTAGACAAAGAAGGTTTTATAGATGAATTAAACAACATACCCGTCGTTGATGATGGCTTTATTTATCAAAATTATTGTCTTGGGGGCAATGGCGAAAGACAGTATTTTTCAGACAATAATGGAAAAAAGATTGACACTATAAGACAAAGAATTGAAGAGTGGAAAAAATCTAATAGAATAGAGAATAATTTATATTATTTTCTTCTAGCAAGTTTACTAGAAAGTGCTGATAAAGTAGCAAATACAGCTTCGGTTTACGGAGCATATCTAAAGCATTTAAAAAGGTCTGCACAAAAATATTTAGTTTTAAAATCAGCAAACTTTATAATCAATAGCAATAAACATCAAGTTTTTAACTATGATAGCAATAAGTTAATTAAAAAAATAAGTGGAGATATTCTTTATTTAGACCCACCTTACAATGCGCGCCAATATGGAGCAAATTACCATTTGTTAAATACTATTGCCAAATATGATGAGTTTGAACCTAAAGGAAAAACGGGACTAAGAAATTATCAAAAATCAAAATACTGCAGTAAAAATTTGGTAAAAGACGAGTTTGAATATTTAATAAAAAATGCTGATTTTAAATATATCTTTTTAAGTTATAATAATGAAGGTTTGATGTCTGTTGGTGATGCAAAAAAAATAATGGATAAATACGGTAGATATGATATTGCTACAACTAATTATCAAAGATTTAAAGCAGATAAAGACAATAATAGAAACCACAAAGCTAATAGAACACAGGAATATTTACACATATTAGAGAAGGACTGACCCAGCATTCCACATACAAATTACAGAAAATGAATTTTAAAAAACAAGATGTTTTATACCAATTTGATTACAATAAATTGTTAAATCGTGTAACTGTTAAACCTTGTAATTGGTTTCTATTTTTACTTTTCATTTTAAATTTATACATTTGAACGCTAAACCAATCTATTTTATAAAGTTATGAAATTATCAAAGCTCTTTTTATTTACGGCTCTCACTATATTTATTCTTTCGAATATTACAACTGCTCAAAATAATTATAAATCGCCAACGCTTTCAAATCAAGATTCGTGGAGCCTAATTCTGATACCAGACACGCAAACTTATGTGAAATTCGGTAGAAATCAAGGTATTTTGGAGTTGATGACAGGTTGGGTAAGTGAAAACATAGAAAAACTGAACATCAAAATGGTGTTGTGTACAGGAGATTTGGTAGAGCAAAATGAAATGATAGTTCTTCCTGATAAGGTTAATAATAATAATGGCAATGAAACTAGTGTAAATCAATGGTTAGCAGTATCGCGTGCGTTTAAACGATTGGACGGTAAAGTTCCTTATATATTAGCTGCGGGCAACCATGATTTTGGATATAAAAATATAGAACATCGCAAATCGAATTATAACAATCATTTCCCTGCAGAAAGAAATTATCTAACACATAAGTTGTTAAGAGCTGCCGCTAAAAATTCTGAAGGACATCCAACTTTAGAAAATGCAGTTTTTGAATTTATATCTCCACACAATCGTAAATTTTTATTTATGAATCTTGAATTTGCTCCAAGAGAATCGGTGTTAAATTGGGCTAAGAGCATTGCAAAACAAAAAAAATATAAAGACCATACAATACTCGTTCTAACACATTCTTATTTAAACAACAAAAACGAACATATTGTTAAAGAAAAATATCCAATTAAAGATGGTAACTATGGAAAAGCGATTTGGGACAAATTAGTAGCTCCTTCCAATAACATTCAAATGGTGATTTCTGGACATATCGGTCTTTCAAATAATTTTAGAGGACATATTGGATTTAGAACAGACATAAATAATGGAGGAAGAAAAGTAACTCAAATGACATTCAATGCACAAGCCTTAGGTGGAGGATGGTTTGGTAATGGGGGAGATGGCTGGCTTAGAATTATAGAATTTCTTCCTGACGGTAAAACGGTTAAAGTAAAAACATATTCACCTCTATTTGCCATTTCACCTAGTTCTAGAGACAAAGCTTGGAGCAAAGAACCATTTAACGAATTTACTTTTGAAATTGACTAAATCGGTGTAAAATAAAAAATTAATTTAGCCGAGCAACTTGTAAAAATAGCCTATGAAAAAATTATCATATTTATTACTGTTTTTTTATGCTTCAATAGAACACAGGAATATTTACACATATTAGAGAAGGACTGACCCAGCATTCCACATACAAATTACAGAAAATGAATTTTAAAAAACAAGATATATACACTGCTTTAGAAACGATTACATCACTTGGAGAGGGAAAAAACTTGGTGGAAAATCAAAACATTACAAATGTTTTGATTTTTGGTGATGAGGTAATTGTGGATATTATAATTGGCAACCCAACATTACAGGCAAAAAAACGTGTAGAAGTTGATATTATAAAAGCTATTCACAAACATGTTAGTCAAAAAATAGATGTAAAAGTGAATGTAAAATCGGAGGTTAAGCCCAAAGAAAACCCTAATCAAAATAAAGGAAAGAAAATTCCGAATATTGAAAATATTATTGCCATAGCATCTGGTAAAGGAGGAGTTGGGAAATCTACAATTACAGCGAATACCGCTGTTTCACTATCAAAAATGGGATTTAACGTTGGAGTTTTAGATGCTGACGTATATGGACCGTCAATGCACTTAATGTTTGATGTAGAAAAATCACGACCATTATCTGTAAAAATAGATGGTCGCTCTAAGATGAAACCCGTAGAAAATTACGGTGTAAAATTGTTGTCATTAGGTTTTTTTACCAATCCAAATCAGGCAGTAATTTGGCGAGGACCGATGGCATCAAAAGCCTTAAATCAATTAATTTTTGATGCAGATTGGGGTCAATTAGATTTTTTATTAATAGATTTACCTCCCGGAACAGGGGACATACATTTGTCAATTGTACAAGCACTGCCGATTGATGGTGCCGTAATTGTAAGCACGCCGCAGAATATTGCCTTGGCAGATGCTAAAAAAGGAGTAGCAATGTTTCAGCAAGAAAGTATAAATGTCCCTGTATTAGGAATTATAGAAAATATGTCTTACTTTACGCCAAAAGAATTGCCAGAGAATAAGTATTATATTTTTGGGCAAAGAGGTGCAAAAAATTTAGCAAAAGACATTAATACACAATTTTTGGGAGAAATTCCTTTGGTGCAAAGTATTCGTGAATCAGGAGATGTTGGGTATCCGGCAGCCTTGCAGAACAACACGCTATTAGAAGAAGCCTTTTCTAATATTACTAAAGAAATGATTTCTCAATTATTAAAAAGGAATAAAAATCTACCTCCAACTGAAGTTGTAAGAATTACAACTATGAGTGGATGTAGTGCAAAATAACTCAATATTATGACAACAGAAGAAAAAACGCAGAACAATGTAGAAAAGGCTTTGGAAGAAATTCGCCCGTTTCTAGTTAGTGATGGTGGAAACATCAAACTGTCATCTATAGAAAATAACATAGTAAAAGTAAAATTGGAAGGCACTTGTATAGATTGTACTGTAAATCAGATGACATTAAAAAATGGTGTTGAAGAAACTATTAAAAAGTACGCACCAGAAATTGAGAAAGTTATAGATATTACATGATTGATAAAATTGGCTCAACTTCAATTCACATAAATCACCCATTCATTTTTTTCTATCAAAGGGATTGCTTGTTTAAATTTTACTTCTTTTGTTTCTCCGCTTAGCACATTTTTTATTGTAACACGCTCATTTCTACCTATTTTAGGCTGAGTTCTTACAACTGTTTCAACAGGTTGTTGCTGTTGTTGCCTTGAGCTGTCAATTGCTTGCTCTGTCATATTTTGAACATCAGCTTTGCTTAGATTTAATTTTTCTCGTTTTTGACTATGAGCTTCAGAAATTTCATTGCCTCCTTGATTAAGAATTTCCCCTTTAAATAAGAAAGATAAAACCTCTTTATTTACAACATCAATCATTTGTTTGAATAATTCAAAAGCCTCAAACTTATAGATTAACAAAGGGTCTTTCTGTTCGTAAGACGCATTCTGAACAGAGTTTTTTAACTCGTCCATTTTACGTAAATGGTCTTTCCAATTTTCATCAATAATGGCAAGAGTACTATTTTTTTCAAAAGCTTTAATCAGCTCTTTTCCTTCAGATTCGTAGGCATCTTTTAAGTTAGTTACAATTTGTATATTTTTTACACCATCAGTAAAAGGAACGACAATACGCTCGTATTTATCTCCCTCATTTTCATAGACACCTTTGATGACAGGAAAAGTAGATGCCGCATTACGGGTAGTTTTATCTTGATAATGTGCATAAGTCGTTTTATAGAGTTTGTCAACCAATTCTTCTTCAGTCATTTTTTCAAATTCCTCTTCCGAAAAAGGTGAGGACATCGACGAAATACGAAGCAATTCAAATTCAAAATTTTTAAAGTTTTTGGTTTCTTTATTTGCTGTAATAATTGCCTGACAAGTGTCATAAATTATATTTACAATATCAATTTGTAGGCGATTTCCATCTAAAGCGTGTCTTCTGCGTTTATACACAAATTCACGTTGCGAGTTCATAATATCGTCGTATTCTAATAGACGTTTACGAATACCAAAGTTGTTTTCCTCTACTTTCTTTTGAGCTCTTTCAATAGATTTAGTAATCATAGAATGCTGAATTACTTCTCCCTCTTTTAAGCCCATTCTATCCATCATTTTGGCAATTCTATCAGAACCAAAAATACGCATCAAATTATCATCTAAAGCGATGTAAAATTGCGAAGACCCAACATCTCCCTGTCTTCCAGCTCTACCTCGTAATTGCCTGTCAACACGGCGAGAATCGTGCCTTTCAGTTCCAATAATAGCCAAACCTCCAGCCGTTTTCACTTGATCGGACAATTTAATATCTGTACCACGACCCGCCATATTTGTAGCAATTGTTACCACTCCGGGTTTACCTGCTTCTGCAACAATATCCGCTTCTTTTTTATGCAATTTTGCATTCAGAATATTATGTGGAATAGAACGCATTTTTAACATTCTACCCAATAATTCGGAAATTTCCACAGAAGTTGTACCCACCAAAACAGGGCGTTTTTGCCCTACTAATTGTACAATATCATCAATTACTGCGTTGTATTTTTCTCTTGTGGTTTTATAAACCAAATCTTCTTTGTCATCTCTAACGAGAGGTTTGTTTGTAGGTATTTCTACAACGTCCAATTTGTATATTTCCCAAAGTTCGCCAGCTTCGGTAATTGCTGTACCTGTCATACCAGAGAGTTTGCGGTACATTCTAAAATAATTTTGTAAAGTTACCGTAGCAAAAGTTTGTGTAGCATCTTCAATTTTTACATTTTCTTTTGCTTCTATCGCTTGATGCAATCCGTCAGAGTAACGACGACCATCCATAATACGCCCCGTTTGCTCGTCAACAATCATAACTTTGTTGTTCATCACCACATATTCTACATCTTTTTCAAATAAAGAATAGGCTTTAAGTAATTGACTCATCGTGTGAATACGCTCACTTTTGATGCTAAAATCTCTGTATAATTCTTCTTTTTGATTTGCTTTTTTTTCAGCTGAAGCCTCGCTATTGTCAATTTCTCCAATTTTTACACCAATATCTGGAAGTATAAAAAAGTTTTCATCATTTGTCTTGCCAGATAAATGAGCAATCCCTTTGTCTGTCAGGTCTATAGAATTATTTTTTTCCTCAATTGTGTAGTATAATTCGGCATCTACTTTTGGCATTTCCTTATTATTATCTGCCATATAAGTATTCTCCGTTTTCTGAAGAACTTGTTTGATGCCTTCCTGTGATAAAAATTTAATTAAGGCTTTATTTTTTGGAATTCCTCTGTAAACTCTAAGTAACAGAAAGCCTCCTTCTTTGGTATCACCGGCGGCAATTAGCTTTTTTGCTTCTGAAAAAACACCAATTAAATATTGACGTTGTAAAACCACAATATCGTTGACCAAAGGTTTTAATTCGTTAAATTCGTGCCTATTTCCTTGAGGAACAGCACCAGATATAATTAACGGAGTACGGGCGTCATCAATTAAAACGGAATCTACCTCATCAATAATCGCATAATTAGGAGCTCGCTGTACCAATTCTTCTTTGGTGTGTGCCATATTATCACGCAGATAATCAAACCCAAATTCGTTATTTGTTCCGTAGGTAACATCGGCGTTGTAGGCTTTTCTTCTATCATCAGAATTTGGTTGATGCACATCTATACAGTCAATACTTAACCCGTGAAATTCTAAAATAGGTCCCATCCAAGCTGCATCACGTTTTGCCAAATAATCATTTACGGTAACAAGGTGAACTCCCTTTCCAGTCAACGCATTTAGATAAACTGGCAATGTTGAAACTAAGGTTTTTCCTTCTCCTGTCATCATCTCGGCTATTTTCCCTTGATGCAAAACCGAACCACCAATTAGCTGAACATCATAATGAATCATATCCCAAATAATTGGTTGCCCCACTGCATCCCAAGAATTTGACCAGATAGCTTTATCATTATGTAGTGTAATATTTTTTCTTATAGAGGATAATTCTCTGTCAAATGAAGTGGCAGTAACTTCTATTTCTGTCTCGTTTGTAAAGCGTTTGGCGGTTTCTTTTATGACAGCAAATGCTTCTGGCATAATTTCCGAGAGCAACACTTCTGATGCTTCATAAGCCTCATCTTTTAAAGAGTCTATTTCTGTAAAAATTAATTCTTGCCTGTCAATATCGGCGGTATCTGCCTCGTCTTCTAATTTAATAATTTTATCGTCAAAAACCTTTGTAGCCTCTTTAATTTTAGATTTGAATTCTTTTGATTTTGCACGTAATTCGTCGTTTGTCAAACTTGAAATAGCATTTTCAAAAGCATTAGTTTCTGTTACAACAGGTTGTAGTAATTTTAAATCTTTTTGTTGTTTGTCTCCTACAAATATTTTTAAGACAGAATTTAATAAGCTCATTATGATGTTTGTTATTTTTACCTCAGGTTTAAAACCCAAATAATATTATGTAATTAACTTATAATTAACGACTTGTAAGGTACGAATTAATAGTTTTTAATGTTCAGAAATAAGCAAAAAAAAGTCTCATTTTCGAGAATTTTCTGATACAATTGTTTAATATTCTTCTTCATCCCAAAGATAATCTTCTTCAGTTGGATAATCTTGCCAAATTTCTATAATAGAATCATACGAATCGCCCTCATCTTCAATATATTGTAGATTTTCGGCTACTTCAAGTGGTGCTCCTGTTCTTATAGCATAATCTATCAATTCATCTTTAGTTGCTGGCCAAGGAGCATCTGCTAAATAAGATGCTAATTCTAAAGTCCAATACATTTTTTGTTATATTTTATATTTTCTGCAAAAGTAGTTTTTTTATAGAGAAAACCAATTTTTTTTGATACAGCATCTCCATGTATTTTAATAGAACCATCTGTATCAACTTTAAAACCCGGTATTTTTTTTAACAAATCTTCTATATTTGCCCTCTTTCTCATGTTAAAAGCCTTAGGATTAATAATCAACGTATCATTCTTTATAATAATAGGCGTTATATATTTAAGGGTTACTTCATCTAATTCCTGTGTTTTATCTTCCAACGCAATGGGTAGTTTTAGATTGTTTTTGGCAGAAAAACGGTATTGTTTTAAGTAATTTTTATAACCGTAAAAAGAAACGACAAGCATCACATTATTTGCTAAAGTCTTTCCTTCCAAAAGAAATTGTCCTTTTTTATCAGAAATAATATATCGAAACGGAATACTATATCCCACTTTCGTTATATACACAGTCGCTGATTCTAACGGTTTTTTAGTCTCTTTAGAGGTGATAGTACCTGTAATTTTATAGGAATTTTTATCCTGTGCACCTACGCCAAAATAAATTAGTAAGCACATTAGAATTAGAGCGTATTTCATATGTCTTTCTGTTCTTTGTTAATAAACCCTTGTATCCGTAATACATCTGGACTATTCTTTGAATTTGAAATCATATATATTTCATTATAAAAATAACCTTCTTTGTTATTAAACTTAGAGTCAAACTTTATGAGCAAGCTGTCTTTTTTATTAGGCATAAGTTTCTCCCTAGACCAAAAAGGGATAGTACAACGACAAGAGGAGGATATAGATTCTATTTTTAAAGGTTCTTTCCCTGTATTTTTATATACAAAAAAGATAGAATCTTTAGACCCCTTTTCCATTTTTTTAAAATCGAATTCTGTAAAATTAAATACCACATCTGTATTGCGGATTTGCGGAGTTGAGTTTGAATAACCTTGAAGATATTTAGATATACCTTAAATCCACAAGCTAAAAATTAGGTTTATATTTTTATGTTTACTTGATTAGTTTCACCACGTTATTGTTTATTTTTTGGTTAATCCCCGTAAAATTACCTGTCCCTTTTAAAGTTGTTCTATGAGTACATTTTTCACATTCCCATTGCTCTCTTTTCTTCTTCCAATAGTGGGTTTTGTTGCCGCATTTTTTGAAGACAATTCCTTCCTGTTCTATGTATTTTTTAAATGTTTCCCTGCAACTATTCTCATCTGGAAAATGTTTTGCAAAATCTATTAGTCTAATTATATCTATGTTTTTAGGCAAAGATAATCATTTATGGAATTACTACTGGACTTTTTCCTATTCTACTCATTTAATTTCTTTTTAGGTTTATTTTTAGACTTATTTATCTGAATTATTGCGACGAAGTAAAAAGCTACAGAACCAAACAAACCAACAAATGCGGAGTTAAGTAATAGTTCTTTTGACATTTGTTCATAAAATAAAAACACTTCAATAGCTAAAAAAACAATATTGAAAACGATAAAAAATGCTACGCAAACTATTATATACCTAAACTTGATCATGGATGGATAACACTAAAAAAAATGATTCTAAAAGTAAATTTATCTGACTGCTATTTAAATGTTGCTCATATTGGTTTATATCCAATTCTATTGGAGAAAGATTTTTCTTTTTAGAATTATTCGACTTTGGAAGGTAAATACGTTTTTTGGCGTTATGCTAACTTAATATCAATTTGATTATAAAATATTGTATAATGTGTCATAATTTATTAATAAACATAACAAAGCACTTCGCCTCCAACATTTTCTTGGCGTGCTTTTTTATTGGTCATCACACCTTTTGATGTTGAAATAATTGCTATACCGAGACCGTTTAATACTCTTGGCATTTCTACTGCACTTATGTATTTACGTAAGCCCGGCGTACTTATTCGTTCTAATTTTCTGATAACAGATTCTTTTGTTTCTCTGTCGTATTTTAAGGCTATTTTTATCGCTCCTTGAACTGATTCGTCATTAAACAGATAACTTAAAATATAACCTTGGTCAAACAAAATTTTGGTCATTTCTCTCTTCAATTTTGAAGATGGAATTTCTACCACTCTGTGTCCTGCTAATATTGCATTTCTAACTCTTGTTAGATAATCCGCGATTGGATCTGTGTACATAATATATTAATTTGCGGTTTTGGTTTTTAACGTTTTGTTAAACCTGAAACCAATTTATAATCTTTTTTTTACCAACTTGCTTTTCTAATTCCCGGTATCAACCCTTGATTTGCCATCTCACGAAAAGTTACACGCGAGATTCCAAATTGACGCATATATCCTTTTGGTCTGCCTGTAAGTTTACATCTGTTGTGCATACGAACGGGCGAAGCATTTTTTGGTAATTTTTGCAACGCTTCATAATCTCCAGCTTCTTTTAAAGCCTTTCTCTTTTCTGCGTATTTTGCAACTGTTTTTGCTCTTTTTACCTCGCGGGCTTTCATTGATTCTTTAGCCATATCTTAGTTTTTTTTAAATGGTAATCCTAATTCTCCTAATAATGATTTAGCTTCTTTATCTGTATTTGCAGATGTAACAAATGATATGTCCATACCACCTATCTTATTCACTTTATCAATATCTATCTCCGGATAAATGATTTGTTCTGTAATTCCTAAATTATAATTCCCTCTTCCGTCAAATCCATTTGCTTTAATTCCGTTAAAATCTCTTACACGTGGTAGAGATGCGGTAACCAATCTATCTAAAAATTCGTACATTTTTTCTCCTCTTAACGTAACTTTTACACCAACTGGCATTCCTTTACGTAATTTAAAGTTTGCAATGTCTTTTTTAGAAATTGTAGCAATTGCTTTCTGACCGGTAATTGTGGTTAACTCTTCAAGAGCATAATCAATCAACTTTTTATCAGCTATAGCTGCACCAACACCTTTACTAACTACAATCTTTTGTAATTTAGGTACTTGCATTACATTGCTATAACCAAACTCATCAGTAAGAGTATTAACTATTCTACTCTTGTATTCTTGTTTTAATCTTGGTATATAAGTCATAATTATATAGCGTTATTTGATTTTTTTGAAAATCTAACTTTCTTATCACCTTCCATTCTGTATCCTACTCTAGTAGCAACACCACCTTCAACAAGTGAAATATTAGATATATGAATAGACGCTTCTTTCTTTACAATTTCTCCTTGAGGCTTTTCAGTACTCGGTTTTTTATGTTTTGAAACCATATTAACACCTTCTACAATTGCTCTGTTTTTATCTCTGAGGATTTGTAATACTTCTCCTTCCATTCCTATGCCCTCTCCAGCGATTACTTTTACAGTATCACCTTTTTTTATTATAAACTTTTTCATCTCCTTTTCGGGTTTTAAAGCACTTCAGGTGCTAATGATACTATTTTCATAAATTGTTTTTCGCGAAGCTCACGAGCCACAGGACCAAATACACGTGTTCCCATCATTTCAAATCCTCCATCAGTTTTTGTAGTTATAAGCACACAAGCATTATCATCAAATCTGATATAAGACCCATCTTTACGTCTGATTTCCTTTTTTGTACGGATAACAACAGCTTTGGATACTTGACCTTTCTTTGCAGTTCCGCTTGGAGTTGCAGACTTTACAGTTACTACAATTTTATCTCCAACTCTGGCATAACGCCTTTTTGTTCCTCCTAAAACGCGGATTACTAAAACCTCTTTGGCTCCAGTATTATCTGCTACTTTTAATCTTGATTCTGTCTGTAACATAATTATTTAGCTCTTTCTAAGATCTCTACTAATCTCCAACACTTAGATTTACTCAACGGACGAGTTTCCATTATCTTTACAGTATCTCCAATGTTACAATCGTTTGTTTCGTCGTGTGCAACATACTTTTTCGTCTTTAATACAAATTTTCCATACATCGGGTGTTTTACTCTCTTTACTTCGGACACAATGATAGATTTCTCCATCTTGTCACTGGACACAACACCAATTCTTTCTTTTCTAAGATTTCTTCTTTCCATCTTCTAAAACTGATTACAATTATTGTAAATTTCTTTTTGTTAATTCTGTCGCAATTCTTGCAACATCTTTTCTTAAAGCTCTTAATTGTATCGGATTTTCCAACGGAGAAATCGCATGAGCCATTTTTAAATCAGTATAACTTTTCTTCAACGTTTGTAGATTTTCTTGTAACTCTACTGTTGATAATTCTTTAACTTCTGACTGTTTCATTTTTTTACTTTCTATTACTAATAATTTTATAATTTATATTCCTAATTCATTTACCATATATTAAATGCTCTTTCCATTCATTAGTAATTTCATTCAAAGTATATACTTCTAATCTTTTAATTCCTCTTTCTGAACATTTGAAGTTGATTTAATCAAAATTACATCTAAAGACTCTTTATCTAATTTATACTTTGATCCTGTCATAGAGTCTATAATAAATCCTGAATAAATAAAAGGGTTTAAAAGAATACCTACTCCAATTATGATAAAAAAGTTGCTAACACCCCCGAGAGCAAGAAAAAAAGCTGCAGGTACTGCTCCAAACAAAAAATTCCCAGAATACCAACCATCTATTTTAGAAGTAATAGGAATTATTTTTGTATCGTAACCTTCTTTTATAAGTTTTACTTGATAACGTGCTTTACTAAAAGAACCACCTGACTTTAAATTGAAAAAAGCGGGCGTATTTCCTGCATAAACTTTAATTCCTTTTTTATCTGTAACTATAATTTTTGCTTCCGGTGGAGAGCTATTAATAATTATTGGATAATATCTTTTACTTATAATGCTTGCACAACTTTGTAAGAGCAATACTCCAGCTAATAATAAACTTGTAAATTTTTTCATTTTTTTTTGCTTTATGTTTCTAATTATTTTTTAAATACTCGTAATTCCTTATTTTCTAATTATTTACTTATATTAATTCTATATAAAAGTTTTAATACAACAAATTTTCAATAGAAATATCTTCGTCTAATTCTTCCCAATGTGCTCCTTCTCCTTTTCCAATAAACCTCCATTTTTCCAGTTGGTCAATTGTAGCATTTCTCAATCGAGGAAACCATTCTAATGGAACAGATAATTCTCTATCATCTTCAAATAAAACTATCATTTTAGTCTCTGTAAATGACAGATTAGTAGCAATTTTTGATTTGTTAATTGTTAAAATGCTCATTGTATTTGTTTTTAAATAACTCTATATTTTCTTTAATATAATTTAAGCGTTATCAAAATCTCGTGCAACGACAAACCTTGTTTTTACCGGAAGTTTTTGTGCTGCAAGACGCAATGCTTCTTTAGCAACATCGACAGAAACACCTCCAACTTCAAACAATATTCTTCCCGGTTTTACAACAGCTACAAAATATTCTGGAGCTCCTTTTCCTTTACCCATACGTACTTCCAATGGTTTTTTGGTGATAGGCTTATCTGGAAAAATCTTAATCCAAAGTTGTCCTTCTCTTTTCATATAACGAGTTGCTGCAATACGTGCCGCTTCTATTTGACGAGATGTAAGCAAATTTTGGTCTAAAGACTTAATTCCAAACATTCCGTTTGAAAGAATAGTTCCTCTACCAGAGTTTCCTTTCATGTTTCCTTTACCTTTCTGTACCTTACGGTGTTTTACTCTTTTAGGCTGTAACATTTCTAATTTCTAATTTTAAAAATTATTGTTTTCTTCTGCGAGATTGTTGTCTCTTATTAGCACCGCCTTGTTTTTTAGACAAGCCTATTAATGGAGATAACTCGCGTTTACCATATACCTCACCTTTCATAATCCATACTTTTATACCTATTCTTCCATAAGTAGTATGAGCCTCTACAAGTGCATAATCAATATCTGCTCTAAAAGTAGATAGTGGTATTCTACCTTCTTTGTAATGTTCCGAACGTGCCATTTCTGCACCATTTAAACGACCCGAAATCTGTATCTTAATACCTTCAGAATTCATTCTCATCGTAGCTTGAATAGCCATTTTTATAGCACGCTTATACGAAATTCTATTTTCAATTTGACGAGCAACACTAGCTGCAACTAATCTTGCGTCTAATTCTGGACGCTTAATCTCAAAAATATTAATCTGTACTTCTTTGCCAGTAATTTTTTTAAGCTCTTCCTTTAGATTGTCAACATCCTGACCACCTTTACCTATTACAACACCAGGTCTAGCAGTAGTGATAGTAACGGTTATAAGTTTTAGAGTACGCTCTATAATTACTCTTGATATACTTGCTTTAAATAATCTAGCATTTATATACTTTCTTATTTTATCATCTTCAGCAATCTTATCTCCGTAGTCATTTCCGCCATACCAGTTAGACTCCCATCCTTTGATAATTCCTAAACGATTTCCTATTGGATTAGTTTTTTGTCCCATTTCTACTTCCGATTAATTACTTTGAATGTTTGGTATAACCGAAATTTTAGTTATGCTTCTTAATTGTTTTTCCATATTTATTTACTTTCTTATTAAACACTGTTTTTATGTGCTGTAGTTTTTTTATCAAAAAATATTCTTTTTATTACTCTAAATGAAAGGAAGAATATTATTATCGCTATACCATAAAGAATAATATCTGATAGCAGACTATCAGAGCCACTAGCCCAATGAAACCAAAAACCAAAAAACATGCCGGATAATGTACTTAAATCGTTATCTTTCAGTATATCTTTAGAGTTTAAATATTTTTTCATTTTAATTTTGATTTATCCAATAAAAAGGGCTTTCTGATGCTACAGAAAAAGCAACTACCAAAGCCTCTTTATCTTCGTTACTTAATACATTAGTTTCTGAGATTGCATTAATATAAAAATTAACAATATCTTTAATATTTTCCCTATTTTGAGAATTATTATATATATCATAAAATACATTCAGAACATTTTCAATATCCTTACTAATAAGACCTTCATCAAATAAAGATTTTGGGCTGTCATTCCATCTTTTGTCCCATTTCTACTTTCGATTAATTACTTTGAATGTTTTTACTTCCCAACTCTAAGGTAACGTGATTAGAACGCTTGCGAATTCTATGTGCACGACCCTGCGGTGCTGGTCTTAATCTTTTTAACATACCTGCACTATCTACATAAATAGTTTTTACAAACAATTCAGCGTCCTCAATATTAGCATCTTCGTTTTTAGCCTGCCAGTTTGCAATTGCAGACAATAACAACTTTTCTAAATTTATAGAAGCTTCTTTTGGACAGAACCTCAAAATTTGTAATGCTTTTTCTACTTGAACACCTCTTACTAAATCTGCTACTAAACGCATCTTTCTTGGTGACGTAGGACAGTTAGTCAGCTTTGCAACAACTTTTTGCTTTCTAGCCTCTTTTAACTGTTTTGCCATGTTTTTTTTACGAACTCCCATTTCCTACTATTTTTTTCCTTTATTTTTTGCACCTGCATGCCCTCTAAAAGAGCGTGTTGGTGAAAATTCGCCTAATTTATGACCTACCATATTTTCCGTAATATACACAGGTACAAACTGCCGCCCGTTATGAACAGCTATAGTCTGTCCAACAAAATCAGGAGTAATCATAGTCGCTCTCGACCACGTTTTTATAACTGATTTTTTGTTTGATTCTACGTTAGCTAAAACTCTTTTTTCTAACTTATGAAATACGTAAGGTCCTTTCTTTAATGAACGTGCCATATCTTAATTATTTTTTTCTACGTTCTAAAATATATTTATTACTAGCCTTTGTCTTAGATCTTGTTTTGAATCCTTTTGCAGGTATTCCGTTTCTAGATCTAGGATGTCCTCCTGATGATTTCCCTTCACCACCACCCATTGGGTGATCTACTGGGTTCATCACAACAGGTCTTGTTCTTGGTCTTCTGCCTAACCATCTACTTCTGCCCGCTTTACCAGATACTAATAATTGATGATCAGAATTAGAAACAACTCCAATAGTAGCCATACAAGTTAGCAATATTAATCTTGTTTCTCCAGAAGGCAATTTAACAGTAGCGTACTTGCCGTCCTTTGCCATTAATTGTGCAAAAGAACCGGCAGAACGAGTCATTACTGCTCCTTGTCCCGGTCTTAATTCTATACAAGAAATTGTAGTCCCCAAAGGAATATCATTAAGAAACATTGCATTTCCAATTTCTGGAGCAACTCCTGCTCCCGATACTATAGTTTGACCTACTTTTAAACCGTTTTGTGCAATTACATAACGCTTTTCTCCATCAACATAATTAACTAAAGCAATAAATGCTGTACGATTTGGGTCGTACTCAATAGTTTTTACTGTTGCAGGAATACCGTGTTTATCTCTTTTAAAATCGATAATACGATACCTCCGTTTATGACCTCCTCCAATATTACGAGTTGTCATTTTTCCCTGATTGTTTCGTCCTCCAGACCTTTTTTTTGGAGCTAATAAACTTTTCTCCGGCTTATCAGTAGTGATGGCGTCAAACCCATTTACTACTCTAAAACGCTGACCTGGTGTTATTGGTTTTAATTTTCTAACTGACATTCTGTCTTTTTAATTAAAAATTGTTATAAAAATCAATGCTTTCTCCTTCTGCTAACTGGATAATTGCCTTTTTGTAAGCTCCTTTCATTCCTGTAACTATACCCTTTTTAGTAAATTTGGTATTTCTTGCTACTGGATAATTCATAGTTCTTACATCCGTAATTGAAACTCCATAAGCTTCCTCAACGGCTCCTTTGATTTCCAACTTGTTAGCTCTTTTATCTACAACAAACGTATAGCGATTATTCAATTCGCTATCGCTTACCGCTTTTTCCGTAATAATAGGTTTTATTAAAATATTCATATCTATTTATTTGCTAAATCTTGATTCAATTCCCTCTAAAGCTCCTTCCATAAATACAATTTTACCAGCATTTAAAACACCGTAAGTACTTAATTCAAAATTGTTTATAACTTTAGTTCTTTCCAAGTTTCGTGATGACAAATATACATTATTATCTGACTCAGTCAACACAAATAAAGATTTTTTATTCTCCAAGCCTAAAGCCTTCAATATATTGACAAAATTCTTAGTCTTTGGCGTATCAAAGCTAAAGTCTTCTACAACTACTAAATTATTGTCTTTCGCCTGAACGCTCAAAGCAGATTTACGTGCCAAACACTTTAAATTTTTGTTCAATTTAAAAGAATGATCCTTTGGTCTTGGTCCGAACATACGTCCTCCTCCTCTAAAAATACCAGACTTAATACTACCCGCACGAGCTGTACCTGTCCCTTTTTGCTTTTTGATTTTCCTTGTACTTCCAGTAATCTCCGCTCTTTCTTTAGATTTGTGAGTTCCCTGTCTTCTATTCGCCAAATGCTGCTTTACATCTAAGTAAATCGCATGATTATTTGGCTCTATTCCAAATACCTCGCTAGATAATTCTACTTCTCTGCCGGTATCTTTTCCTGTGATATCTAAAATTGCTACTCTCATTATTTCTGAATAGTTATATAAGCGTTTTTGTGTCCGGGAACTGCTCCTTTAACAACTATTAAGTTCTTTTCTGGAACTATTTTTAAAACGCTTAAATTTTGAACTGTTATTGTTTCTCCGCCCATTCTTCCTCCCATACGCATTCCTTTGAATACTCTAGCTGGATATGATGCTGCACCAATAGAACCCGGTGCTCTTAATCGGTTGTGCTGACCGTGAGTAGCTTGACCAACCCCAGCAAATCCATGGCGCTTTACAACCCCTTGGAAACCTTTACCTTTAGAAGTACCTGACACATCTACAAACTCACCCTCTTCAAAGTGAGTTACCGTGATGGCATCTCCTAATTTATACTCTTCTTCAAACCCTTGGAATTCTATGACTTTTCTTTTAGCAGTGGTGTCAGCTTTTTTAAAGTGTCCATCTAAAGCTTTATTAGAGCTTTTCGCTTTTTTGTCATCGAAACCAAGTTGCAGCGCGTTATAGCCGTCAACCTCTTCGGTTCTGACTTGGGTAACAACGCAAGGACCTGCTTCAATTACTGTACAAGGAATATTCTTCCCGTTTTCATCGAATAAGCTGGTCATTCCTATTTTTCTTCCTATTAACCCAGACATAATTATTAATTTATTATTTACTTATTTTTATTTGAAACATTATACTCTAAACGTTTTTGCTATTTACCCTTTAAAATTTACCCAAAAAAAAACAGGGTTAAAACACTCTCAACTCTGAATATGTTTTTACCGTTTTTCCTTCGCGAAACCCTCCGGACATGTTTTTTACTTATTTATTCAAAAATTGCTTCTCCAAAATAAATTTAGGGTGCAAAAGTATAAATACCTTTCCGTTTAACAAAATTAAATTTGAATTTATTTCAAGGGAAAAATATGATTACCTAAATTTAAAAGTTTAACGAAGAGTTGTTTACAACTAAAAAAGCTAAAATTATACGTCAAAAACCTAATCATATAGAGTACATTGTTTATAATAAACCTTAAGCCCGCAAGTATTTTTTCATTTTTATTCACCCTCTCTATGTTTATTGGCATTCAAGCGTATTTTACCCAAATTTGCTCGATAAAGAAGAAGTCAAAAATCTTAATTCTTTGGAAATAAATTTTCATTACACAGCAGAGGCAGATGAGTTTTGGTCTTATGTGGGTAGCAAAGATAGTCAACGATGGACTTGGTATGCGATGGATAAAAGTTCGGGAATTATTTTAGCTTCGGTAAATGGAAGACGCACTGATAAGAGTTTTGAAAAACTTCTTGACCTGCTCAAAGACACTCTAATAGGTAAAGACCAAACTTGGAAAATTGAGCGTAAGAATCTCAATGTTAGAACTCATATAAAAAGACTCAACAGGAAGACCATTTGTTTTTCAAAAAATGAACAAATTTACGATAATGTGATTGGAATGTATATCGAAAAGTACTATTATAAATCAGGTACTTACAAAGAGAGCCAACGAATTTAAGCCACTACCAAATTTTTAAAGGACGCTTGTGGGAACAACCAACTTTTGAAGTGTACAAAAAACTACAATCTGAAACGGAATACGCAACGTGGCTTTTACGTAAATAGATTTTGTTCCAATCATTTTACCGTAGATGTCAACAAACTAAACTCCTTTGTTTCTTTGCAGGAAGTGAATGAGTTTTTAAAAGAAAATGAATGTAAAATGAATATTTATGGAGGGGAAATCAAAGGAACTCCCGAGCAGTTATTGGAACAATCTAGCGTGTTAGCGGATAGAATTTCTGTAAAATTTAAAGAGATTACAAAAGAAATCACATCTTGTTATTACGAATTTGCTTTTCGTCATAAGATGAATAATGGAGAGTTGTACTCTGGTTTTATTGCAGGTTCTGCCGATAAAATTTTTGAAAGTACAGATATAGTTTTGTAATTGTTGAATTGTTCAATCGTAAATCGTAATTGTCTTAGCTCTTTGTTCTATCCTCTTTTATCTTTTCTATAATAATCATTAATTACAGATTTTCTACCGATAGTTTTGGTGATAATATCGTTTTCTAAATTCCAGCCACGAGCTTGCGAATATTCTCTTCCGTAATAAATTATTTGCAAATGCAACTTGTTCCAAAACTCTTTTGGAAACAATCTTTTTGCATCCTTTTCGGTCTGAACAACATTTTTTCCGTTCGTTAGATTCCATCGAAATAATAACCTGTGAATATGTGTATCAACAGGAAAAGCGGGGACATTAAATGCTTGACTCATCACGACACTTGCAGTTTTATGCCCAACAGACGGCAGTTCTTCCAGATGTTCAAAACTTTGTGGTACTTTTCCATTGTGTTTATCAATTAATATTCTTGACAAGCCGTAAATTCCTTTACTTTTCATAGGAGATAATCCAACGGGTTTTATGATTTCTCTGATTTCTTCTACGGATAATTTCACCATATCATACGGATTATCTGCCTTTGCAAATAAAATTGGAGTGATTGCATTTACTCTGACATCTGTACTTTGTGCTGACATTAATACCGATATCAATAATGTATATGGGTCTTTATGGTCTAACGGAATTGGAGTCTCTGGATATTGTTTTTCGAGGGCGGTAATTACAAATTGAACCTTTTCTGATTTGGTCATTATCTTGTTTTTAAAAAAAAATAAACCACAAAGATACGAAGTGAAAAGAACTAGAGTATTCAGTGGGCAGTATTTAGTATTCAGGCAGGGCAGACGCATTAAAAAAACCTTTATATCTGAATAAAAAAAAGAGTACAATTTGCTTTAAATAAGTGTTACGGTTTTGAAGCAAAACGACCATCAACTTTGTTAATTTTATCAATCCAAACGTTTCTCCTTTTTACTCCTTCCTATGATATTATTTTTGTCATTTATTTTACAAATTTTATACTGATAAATGTTATTTTTTTGCATTTTTTACAACTGTTTCATCGCTGTCATAGACGCTCTTAAAACGGCTCCTACTTTTTCTACTGGATGATTTCTTATCACTTTATTTACTTCTATTAACTGCTGATTATCAGCACTATTATTATCACTAAAAGACTTTCCAATAATATCAGTATCCACTGTTTTCATAAATTCTGTCAATAACGGTTTGCAAGCGTGGTCAAACAGGTAGCAACCATATTCTGCCGTGTCGGAGATAACTCTGTTCATCTCGTATAATTTTTTACGTGCTATTGTATTTGCAATTAACGGAGTTTCGTGTAGCGATTCATAATACGCAGATTCTGCTATAATCCCAGATTCTGTCATAGTTTCAAAAGCCAATTCTACTCCTGCTCTTACAAAAGCAACTAATAAAGTTCCGTGGTCAAAATATTCTTGTTCTGAAATTTCCTGATTTGTAATCGTAGTTTTTTCAAATGCAGTTTCTCCAGTAGCTGCTCTCCATTTCAACAAATTTTTATCGTTATTAGCCCAATCTTCCATCATAGTTTTAGAAAAATTCCCTGACATAATATCGTCCATATGTTTTTGGAATAATGGACGCATAATTTGCTTTAATTCTTCTGAAACTTCAAAGGCTTTTATTTTCGCCGGATTTGACAAACGGTCCATCATATTAGTAATTCCTCCGTGTTTTAAGGCTTCCGTAATAGTTTCCCAACCGTATTGGATTAACTTAGCGGCATAACTCGCATCAATTCCTCCTTCCAGCATTTTATCAAATGATAGAATTGCTCCGGTTTGTAAAACTCCGCATAAAATGGTTTGTTCTCCCATTAAATCAGATTTTACTTCGGCTACAAAAGACGATTGCAAAACTCCTGCTCTGTCTCCTCCTGTGCCAACAACATAGGCTTTTGCCTGTGATAATCCTTTTCCTTGCGGGTCATTTTCTGGGTGTACAGCAATCAATGTTGGCACTCCAAATCCTCTTTTATATTCTTCTCTCACTTCAGAACCCGGACATTTTGGTGCAACCATAATTACCGTTAAATCTTCGCGGATTTGCACTCCTTCTTCTACGATATTAAATCCGTGAGAATATGACAATGTTGCTCCTTGTTTCATCAATGGCATCACGGCTTTTACGACGTTTGTATGCTGCTTATCTGGCGTTAAATTTAGCACCAAATCTGCTGTTGGAATTAACTCTTTATAAGTTCCAACAACAAAGCCGTTTTCTGAGGCATTTTTATAAGAAACTCGATGTTCCAAAATTGCTTGTTCTCTTAGAGCATACGATATATTAAGCCCGGAATCTCGCATATTTAAACCTTGATTTAAACCTTGAGCTCCGCAGCCGATAATTACAATTTTTTTGTCTTTTAATACGTTTATACCGTCTTCAAATTCAGAAGATTCCATAAATCTGCATTTTCCTAATTCTGTTAATTGGTCTCTTAACGATAGTGTGTTAAAATAATTTTTCATTGTGTTTTTATTAATTATTAAAATTTAGCGAGTATTTTTGATATTCTCATTTCTTTTTTTGTTACTGATATTCTTCCAGACCTTACAAATTGCATTAATCCGTAAGGTTTTAAGTCTTTGTATAGTTTTTCTGTTTCGTGTCTGCGTCCTGTTTTTTCAATGACAAAAAATTCACGTGAAACAGTTACGATATTTGCATGACTATTTTTTATGATATTCTGAATTTGACGCTCCTCAAACAGAAAATCTGAAGCTACTTTATACAAAGCTGTTTCCTGAAAAATAGTTTCTTCGTCCGTATGATAATATGCTCTTATCACTTCTACCTGTTTTTCTAATTGTTTCACCACTTTTATTACCTGAGACTCTGACATATCAGCAACAATCACAAACCTGTTTATGTTTTCTATCTCTGATTGAGAAGTTGTTAGGCTATGTATATTTAGATGTCTTTTTAAAAATATTGACGAAACTCTGTTCAATAATCCTATATTGTTTTCCGTATATATAGATATTGTAAATCTTTTTATTTCTTCTGTGTCCATTTTTATTTAATTGTTTAATTGTTAATTTGTTAAATAGTAATTACAATTTACATCTTCTAACTTCCAGCCTCCAGCTTCACGTTTAACTTTTAATTTTTTACTTTTAACTCAACCTAACATCAGAAACTGAAGCTCCGGTTGGAATCATCGGAAACACATTGTCTTCTTTTTCCACACATACTTCTAAAAAATATGATTCTTTTGACTCTATCATCTTTGCAACAGCACTCGCCAAATCTTCTCTTTTGGTAACTTTATTGGCTTCTATATGATATCCTTTTGCGATTGTTACAAAATCTGGATTTACCATTTCCGTAGATGCGTATCTTTTATCAAAAAATAGTTGTTGCCACTGGCGTACCATTCCTAAAAATTCATTGTTTAGCACTAAAATTTTAACAGGTACTTTTGTTTGAAAAATAGTTCCTAATTCCTGAATTGTCATTTGATAGCCTCCATCTCCAATAATTGCGATAACTTCTCTTTCCGGAGCTCCCATTTTTGCACCAATCGCTGCCGGCAGAGCAAAACCCATAGTTCCCAATCCGCCAGAAGTAATATTGCTCTTCGTCTGATTAAATTCCGCATACCTACAAGCTATCATTTGATGTTGCCCTACATCAGAAACAATTACAGCCTTGCCTTTTGTTGTTTTGTTAATTTCTTTTAACACCTCTCCCATCGTTATTCCCTCTTTCGTAGGATTCAATTCCTCTTTTATCACTTTATCAAATTCTATCGCATCATATTCCTTAAATTTATTCATCCAAACCGGATGCGAATTAGACTTTATAAGCAGCAAAATTTGTGCTAATGTCTCTTTAACATCTCCTAAAACGGCAACATCAGTTTTTACGTTTTTGTCTATCTCTGCGGGGTCAATATCAAAATGAATAACCTTTGCCTGCTTCGCATAAGTATTTAGACTTCCTGTAACTCTGTCGTCAAAACGCATCCCTATCGCTATTAGTAAATCACATTCATTTGTCAATTTATTCGGAGCATAATTTCCGTGCATACCAACCATTCCTGCGTGCAAAGGGTGCTTAGACGGCAAAGCAGATAATCCTAAAATAGTACAAGCCGACGGAATTCCTGTCTTTTCGATAAACGTTTTAAACTCCTCCTCTGCTCTGCCCAAAATAACGCCTTGCCCAAAAATAATCATCGGTTTTTTTGCAGAATTAATTAGTTTTGCTGCGTCTTTCAATTGACTTTCATCAACATCTGGAATTGCCTTATAACTTCTGATTGAAGTACATTTTTTATACTCAAAATCAAATTTATCGAACTGAGCATTTTTTGTAATATCAATCAAAACAGGTCCCGGACGACCAGAACGTGCGATATAAAACGCCTTTGCCAAAATTTCAGGAACCTCAGATGCTTCTGTTATTTGATAATTCCATTTTGTAACTGGCGTAGAGATACCGACAATATCCGTTTCCTGAAAAGCATCAGAACCCAACAAATGTTTTCCCACCTGCCCAGTGATGCAAACCATTGGTGTAGAATCTATTTGAGCATCTGCAATTCCAGTTACCAAATTCGTAGCTCCCGGACCAGAAGTCGCCATTGCCACTCCTACTCTGCCCGTAACTCTTGCAAAACCCTGTGCAGAATGTGCTGCCCCTTGTTCATGACGAGTTAAAATATGCTGTAATTTATCTTGATATTTATACAATTCGTCATAAATCGGCATAATTGCTCCGCCCGGATATCCGTAGATTAAATCCACTCCTTCGGCTAATAAACATTTAATAACTGCTTCAGCTCCAGAGATATACTCCGTAGATTTTTTGTTGTTTTTAATGATTGCTTGTGTTTTAGCTTCCATAATTTGTCGTTTTTTTAAAATTCGTCTGTTACACACCCGTTAGATGCTGATGAAACAGTTTTTGCATATTTATAAAGTACTCCTCGTTCTACTTTTAGTTTTGGTGCTTGCCATTGCTCTCTGCGTTTTTTTAATTCTCCTTCATAAATATCTAATGTTATAGAATTAGTTTTGGCGTTGATAGTAATAATATCGCCGTCTCTTATCAGTGCGATTGTACCGCCATCTTGTGCTTCGGGCGTAATATGACCAACCACAAATCCGTGCGTACCTCCTGAAAAACGACCGTCAGTAATTAAAGCTACATCTTTACCTAAACCTGCACCCATAATTGCTGCGGTTGGCTTTAGCATTTCTGGCATTCCCGGACCTCCTTTTGGACCTTCATAACGAATTACAACCACATCTCCTTTTTCTACTTTTCCTTCTCTAATTCCGTCATTAGCCTCATATTCTCCTTCAAAAACTTTTGCTTTTCCTGAAAAAATTAATCCTTCTTTTCCTGTGATTTTTGCAACCGACCCTTCTTCAGCAAGGTTTCCGTACATAATTCTTATATGACCTGTCGCTTTAATAGGATTAGAAAAAGGTTTTATAACATCTTGATTTGGCATGAGGTTTTTAGCTTCTTCCAAATTTTCTGCCAACGTTTTCCCTGTTACCGTTATACAATCTCCGTGCAATAATCCTTCTCCTAACAAATATTTTAAAACTGCTGGTGTGCCACCGATAGAATGTACATCTTCCATCAAATATTTACCGCTTGGTTTTAAATCTGCCAAAAATGGTGTTTCATCAGAAATTCTCTGAAAATCTTTTAAAGTAAATTCTACATCAGCGGCTTTAGCTATCGCTAAAAAATGTAATACAGCATTGGTTGAACCTCCTAAAACGGTAACTAACCTAATAGCGTTTTCCAGTGATTTACGAGTAACAATATCTGACGGTTTAATATCTTTTTCCAGTAATAATTTTAACGTTTTACCGGCTTCTATACATTCCTCTTTTTTGTCTTTACTTATCGCTGGGTTTGACGAATTATACGGAAGTGCCATTCCCAGAGCCTCAATAGCAGATGCCATAGTATTTGCGGTGTACATTCCGCCACAGGCTCCTGCTCCCGGACAGGCTTTTTCTATTATATTTTGATATTCTTCCTCGTCCATTGTTCCTGCAACTTTTTCTCCCCACGCCTCAAAAGCAGAGACAATGTCCAATTTTTTATCGTTATGACAACCCGAAGCAATTGTGCCTCCATACACCAAAACCGACGGACGATTTAAACGCAACATCGCCATTAATGCACCGGGCATATTTTTATCACAACCAACAACCGTTACTAAGCCGTCATAGCTCATAGCCTGTACAACTGTTTCCATAGAGTCTGCAATTACATCTCTAGAAGGTAATGAAAAACGCATTCCGGGTGTTCCCATAGAAATTCCGTCACTTACGCCAATTGTATTAAAAATTAATCCGACTAAATCTGCTTCTTTTGTGCCTTGTTTTACAATTTTTGAAAGGTCGTTTAAGTGCATATTACACGGATTTCCTTCGTAACCTGTACTTGCAATTCCAACCAATGGCTTTTTTAAATCTTTATTTGTTAAACCAATTGCATGCAACATAGCTTGTGCTGCTGGCTGTGTATCATCTTGAGTTACATTTTTACTGAATTTATTTAATTTCATTATCGTTTGCATTATGTTAGAATTGGAGGTTGGAGGCTGGAAATTAAAAGCTGTAAACACTTCCGCCGTCTGTTCTCTATTCTCTTTTCTATCTTCCCAAAATTAATATTTGTGTATTTATATAATTGCTTAATTTATTACACTACTTATATTCATTTGCGTTTAAAAATAGTTAATATATTGTTTGTCAATATTTTACGTATTGTATTAAATTATATTCAACCTAAAATATTTATATTCTTAAAATTCATTTTTTATAAAATCTATTAAAAAATCAGTAGTGGCTTAAACCAGTTGAAATAATTATATTAGCAGCATGAAACACACTACTGATATCCTCTGTCCTGATTGCAATTATTCATCTATTCAAAAGAATGGTCATAGTGAAAATGGAACCCAGCGCTGGCGTTGTAAATCTTGTAAAAAGAGTTTTCAACTTAATTACAGATGCAAAGCTAGAGAGCCAGGCGTTAAAGAACAAATAGATACGCTAATTTATAAATTATCCCCGTAAATTTAACCTGTCTCCCTTTTAGCCTATTTATTTCATCTCTAAGAGATTGATTTGTTTGTTTTTAGTTCAATAATTTCTTGTTGTAGATTTTCAATTAGATTAAGCGATAAATCAAGTGTGTTTTTTAATGATGAGTCTTTTATTGACGATGTATCAATTTTAGATATTTGATTAAAAATCTCTTGATTTTGCGTGTTTAAATATCCAAAAAAGTAAACTAAAAAAACACTATAAATATTGACTTTTTTTACCGCTTTAATTTGTAAACCAAAAAGTTACATTTGCTAGTTGAATCTACCATTAATTATGAATAAAAAAATAAATAGTACAACTACTAACAAGGTATAACTTCCAGCTTCCAGCCTCTAATTTTTAAACTGTATAGTTATATAAAATGAACGACCGTCTGAGGGGATAATTCCGGGTCCCGGATATCCAGTTGCTCTCCTAGTAAAATAGGAAGCATCTAACAAATTATTAATTCCTGTTTCCATTTTCCAATTTTCTAAGAATTTATATGCTAAAGAAAAGTCTATTACTTTATACGAATGAATTTTGCCAACTGTGCCTGTACCACCTTCTGCCAGAGAGTTTGTGGCATCGGTAAATTGTTCGGACAGGTAAGAATATTGAAAAGAAGCTCCAAAATTTTTATACGAATATTGAAGACCTGTTTTAAGGTTGATTGCAGGAACAAACTCTACTTTTTTGCCTTTAATTTGCTTTAAAGCATTGGCGTAATATTGTTTGGTATATTCTGATTTTATAAGTGCTGTATTGACAAACGCATTTAATTTATGCTCATTATTACCCATATGAAAAGTTGGCAACACATTCCATTGAATTAAGGATTCTAAGCCAAAAATAGTTGCTTTTCCTACGTTGGTTCTTGTACGTTTTAAAATTCTGCTGTACGGGTCGGGAGCTAATATATCTCCCAAACGGTTGTCGTAACTTAAATAAAAACTGGTTATATCATATTTAATTAAATTATCCAATTTACCTCTAATCCCAAGGTCAAAGGAAAATCCATTTTCATCTTTAATATTTGGGTCAACCAGCGAATTAGGATTTACTACTCTAATATCACTAAAAGTAACAGATCTATAATTTTGAGAGATATTTGCATATAATTCGATAAAATAAGAGGGTTTGTAACTTGTGCCAACTCCAAATAACATAAAATTACGATTTAGATTTTTATGCTCAACTTTGGTTGTATCTAAAGTAATATCTCCAGATTGATTACTTCTGATAACTCTGTAATTTCCATCTGCTTTGGTGTTTATATGCTCAAACCTAAATCCTGGAGTAATAGATAATTCTTCCGTTATTTTAAAAGTATTTTCTCCAAAAACCGCTATATTTGTGTTCGGATATTTATAACTGGAGGTGTTTATGCTCACTTCGTCCGTAAAAGATTGCTCAATATAATTATCTATTGAAATAAACTTAAAATCAGCCGAGTTTCCGTCATTTCCTAAACCCTGCTTACTCGTGTTGTTTCCTCTGTAATATCGATATCCTAATAATAATGTGGATTTATTTTGAAACAAATTATAATTATGTAAAAGACGTAATTCAGTTCCAAAAGTTTTAAAATTCCCTATGATTAGTTCGCGTTCTGCGAGAGGGTCTTTAGTTTCTGGTCTGTGATTTCTGTATCCCAACGCTTTTCTATCCGCGTATAAAGTGTATGCTCTTGCATTTATTTTTGTCTGTTCTGAAAATTTATGGTCAAAATGTAAGGCTGCTAAATTCCAATTTACGTTAAACCAGTTTCTTTTTCTATTGGATTGCTTTGGGTTGGAGGCAAACATTTTGTCGGACAAACCACCCGACTGATGTGCCAAATAACTCATTCGCGTAAGTTCTAAACCAATTCTATATTTATTATTTATTTGATAATAAAGCCCTGCAAACATATTCCATTGATAGAAATCGGAATTTGGTCTGTATCCATCACTTATTTTATAATTTACGTAAGCATTGTAGCTGAATTTATCGATAGTTCCGCTGATATTATTAAAAGAATTAATCAGCCCAAAAGAGCCTGTGGTTTGACGTGTAGTCAAGGAAAATACTTTATTTATGACAGGCTGTTTTAATATAAAATTCAACAATCCTCCAAATTGAGTTCCGTATTGCAAAGAGGCAGCACCTCTTACTATTTCTATTTTTTCTAGTGCTTCGCTGGGCGGAGTATAGTAACTTTCTGGGTATCCTAAGGCATCAGCACTGATGTCGTATCCGTTCTGGCGGACATTAAAATTGGAGGTTCTGTTGGGGTCTAAACCTCTTCCTCCAATTCCTAATTGCAAGCCGCCGCTATCGCTTTCCCAAATATTTAATCCAGTTACTTTTGAATAAATCTGACGAGCATTATTGGTAGCTAAATTGGCAATAGTATTTCCCAATAAAATAACCTCACTTTTTTTGCCTGCATAAATGGCAACTCCTTGTACATCTTTCAGTTTATGAAGCCCAAAAACGCTTTTTCTTCTGGCATTAATAATTACTTCTGATAGAGTTTCCTCCAATTCTTTTAGCTGAATATTTACGACTTTATCCGATGAAGTAATAGTGATTTGTGTTCTGTACACCTTGTGTTCTGGCGAAAAAAACACCAAATTATAAACACCAGATGATAGATTAGAAATCACATAATGTCCTTTTTCTCCCTGCCATAAATCACCTGATTTATTTAGATATATTTCTATATTATTAATTGATTTGCCAGTTGTAGAATTGGTAATATTTCCCGATATTTTATATTGAGCAAACAATGTTATAGAGAATAACATCAGCTTAATAACAAATAATTTATAAAATATTTTTATCAAAAAAATCATCTAAAAAAGGTGCAAGATTAATCTTTTTATTTTTATTGAGATATTAGTAAAAGGCTTGTATAAATTTTTCCAAAAAGAGTTGTAATTATCATCATCATCACCCAAGCCATAAGTAATTTCACCTACTTGTTTTGACCTGACTAATGTTCCAAATAACCAATCCCAAACGGCTAATTTTGAGCCCATATTTTTATTGAAATGTTCAGGATTATTGCTGTGGTGAATTTGATGTTGAAACGGGCTGATAAACATATATTCTACTATATTATGATAGGTAAATTTGATATGAGAATGGCGTAAATTTGAACCAAAAATCAAAAATAATAAGCTAAAAACATTCACTCCTACAAAAGTTAATTTATCAATTCTTTCTGTGGATAGATAATCAAAAAGACCTGTTATCAGACCAAATATCAAGAGGCTTCTGGCGTTGTTTACAATCAATTCCACAGGGTGTAATCTGTATTGAGTTAAAGGATTTAATTTGGTTGCAGAGTGATGAATTTTATGAAATTCCCATAAAAACGGAATTTTATGAAACATAAAATGTGTCAAAAAAGAAAATAAATCATTTACCAATGTCAGAGCGAATGTATAGACTATAATAATTGTAATTATTGAAATATTCCAATTGAATTCTCCAAAATTTGTGATTAAAAATTCGTTGGTATAATAGGCGAGATATAACCCTAAAATCAAATAAGGACCTATTAATATTATTTTTACAAATGAGTTAAAAAACAAGAAAGCATAATCTACAATAGCGGAATTTCCAAACCAATTTTTTGCGGGTATGACAAAAGACCAAAAAGACGTTTTTACTTTCGTTCTTTTGTAAATATAAAACGCCATAAGCAAAGAAGTGAACAGATACAACAGATGCACTCTTTTCTCTGGATTTAAGAAAAAAGTAAAAGGCATTTTTAAGCCTTGCTCTATAATATCTATTAGATTCATATTTTTGATTTCAGATTTACACTTTCTATCCTCCGACCTCAAATTCGTAATTCGTAATTCACAAAACCCTCATTCCGTTTTCTACATCTTTATTTGGCTCAATCAATACAGTTCCATTTTTTTTGCAAATGACTGCCAGAACCAGAACTTCCGATTTTATTCTCGCAATTCTTTTAGGAGGAAAATTAACTACAGCGAGTATCTTTTTATGAACCAAACCCTCTTTGGTATAATTTTCTGTCAACTGTGCAGAGCTTTTCTTTATGCCAATTTCTTTGCCAAAATCTATAGTAAGAATATACGAAGGATTTATAGCTTTTGTATTGTCAACAGCTTCAATTATTTCTCCGACTCTTATGTTTATTTTTGTAAAGTCTGTAAAATCTATTGTTTCCATATGTCTTTTTTTTGGTTTATTTATACTAATCTCCGTCGCTATCAACATAACTGATACTTGTATTTAGAGCTGAGAAAACCTCAACTTTTAGCAGAGCTATTGCCTCCTGAAAAGCTGCGTAAACTTTATTTAAAGAGTTGTCTTTATCAGTTATCAATGTGTGATAATTTCCATTAATGGCATCAATTTTTTGTTGAACATCATTTAATCTATCAGCAAATACTGTCGCTAATAATTCTGAAGAATTTAATTTAGTTTTATTAGATGCAATTAAATAATCACTTATGCTTTTTCCTTTTTGTGAGGAAGAAAAATGATTTCCTTGATAAAATGCAATGATAGCTTTATGTGCTTCGGATAATAATTCTTTAGAGTTTTTACTGTACAAAGTTTCAATATCTTGAGGACGTGTTACGTCTTGAGTAAATTTTCCCAAAGGTCCTGCCAATTTAGCTTTTCTTATTTGTTGCTCATAATATTCTGTAAATCCGTTTAATAATTTAGAAAAAGAGCCATTGCCGCCAGAAGCGTCATTATTGATAAATTCTGTTTTATAAGTCTGCCATTTTAAAATCAAAGTCTCTGTTTTATCAATCATTTTATTGATAACAGCCTTTGTAAATTCTTTTCTTTTTACAGCATTTTCATCCATAGAAAAATTGATAATCGTAGTAGGATTATCATCTTTAAACAACAAATAATCTAAAGCTGGCAAGCCTTGAACAACAAAATTTGTTTCTAAATTATATGTTTCCGTATCAATTGCACTTTCAATTCTCTTAGGTTTTGTGGGAAATGTATTTATATATCTTCTCAAATAAATATCTGAAGACGGTCCAAATCTGGTGCCGCTACCTCCTTCAAAAACAGCCATCTTCTGCCATGCAATAGTGGTATTTTTATACGCTTCCTTAAATGCTGTTAAATTTGCTTCAATAGGACTTAAAAAAAACTCATCTGAATAGGTTTTAAGTTCCTGAAGTTTGGTTTTAAAATTAGCATAAGAAGGTGTAATCATATTCTCGGCTACATTTTCTAATAATGATTTTTTGTCAAAGCCATTATTAGTAGGAGTAGGCTCGTCTGATTTACTACAATTTACTAAAATTGATAGAGAAAGAAAACAAAAAAAGAGTTTAATAAACTTCATAATAACTGTCGATTGTTTAATTATCAAATTGTGTAATGATTGTCGGTTGCTTGTTGTTGAATATAACAACCGACAACTTTTTACTTATTTTTTATTAAGGTCTGCAACTTTAAAATCAAATTTTGCAGCAATTTTAGTTACTAAATCTCCGAGTACAGTTTCGATATTATCTTGATACAAACCGCCGTTCCCTTCTAATTTTGTCAACATTTCATCAACTTCTGCCTTAGAAAAATAAGGGCTGTTTGAGCCGTCATTAGAAAACTGTAATCCATATATAAATCCATATCCTTCAGAGATAGCGTGAAAAGCATTAGCTTTATCAGTAGATACCGTTGATAAAACATTTGCTTTACCAGCGTTTAAATAATATGCGCCACGAATTGCACAAGCTTTAGACATTAATTTTTTAATAATTTCAGCCTGTTCGTCTCTAACTTCATAGTTTTTAACAGCGATTGCCTCACGACCTCTTAAAAAAGCAGTCATTATTTCGTTTTTAATTCCTTCTCCAGCAATCGAGCCATTTACAGCGTAGATATATCCTCCCCAAAAACGTTTGTTAGCACTTGGACGCTCTAAATTGTCATCTAAAGCATTTATGTGTAAAGCGGTATATCCAAAGGCTTCATCCCAGTGATGTTCCATTTCGGTATAGTCTTTTCCTTCTTTGTTTTTATCGTTATTAACGTCCAATTTTTCAGCAGATAAATATTTGTTTACTATTTGGTCTAACTGCATAGCTCCCATCAAACTTTTAGAAATCACTTGAGTATATTCAAAACCGTTGGCATCTAGTAATATTTTTCTAGAGCCGTCTTCTCTTCTATTTAAATATCCAGCAGTACCTTTTGTAGCTTCTGCAGTTGGATTAGAGTTATCGGCAACTGCATTAAACCAGTTGTTAAACTGAGTTTTAACTTCTTCTTTATAGCTTTTGGAATATGCTACTGCCCCAGAAATATTTTTAGGTGAAGCATTAAGTTCCGATTTATTGAAAACTATTCCATCTGCAAAATCTACGTCATTTTCGTTATGATTAAACATTTTGTTTAGGTGTTCAAGAGTTACGGTTTCTGTAGCCGAGACATGAATAGCACTTTTTAACTGCGAGTGCATATCTAATCTTATTTGCTGACCTGAATAGTCAACTGTGTTTTCTCCATCTCTGGTAAATTTATAATTGTCTGGAGTGATTACTTCTATTACTTCTGGTTCTATCGGTTCATGTTTGTTCTCAGTACAAAATGAAAACACCAAAAGTGTAATTGCTAAAGTTGAAATAATTAATTTTTTCATTTTTATTTAGATTTAATTAAAATAAGTTAATTAATAATTCGGCAAAATTAAGTAATTAATATTACCCTACAAAATTTATTTAAATTTATTTTGGGCAGTAGATTTAATCCCCAAATGCAACTTTTTTATTTACAAATTTATATAATAGATTTTTAGGATTATCATAATTTAGATTTTTTCTTGGTCTTCGGTTAATTTTATGTTGTATGTCTTTGATTTCCTTCTCGCTATATAGACTGAATATTGATTTTTTTGGTATATATTGCCTAACTAATTTGTTAGTATATTCGCTTAAACCTCTTTCCCACGAAGAATAAGGATGTGCGAAAAAGAACTCTGCTAATAATTTTTTAGACATTTTTATATGTTCGGCAAATTCAGTTCCATTATCAGAAGTAATTGAATGAACAAATTTCTTATAAGGCATTAACATATCAACAACAATATTGACTAATCAGAGCTAATTTAAGAGGTGTAACTGATACCGAATTTTTCCTATTCAGATTACATAAATTTTTTGCTTAATCCCCGTAAAATTAACCTGTCCCGACAAAAGGAGCTTTTACAAGCGATATGGCACTTTTAAAATTGGTGTATTTGGCAACTAAAAATATTGAAAAAAGTAGACGAGTCCAATCCAAAATTGGAGTTTGTCTATTCAATAATTATATATTAAATTTGGCGATAGAGTTCAATTAGAGATAAACCAGAAAGCAAACAGTACGTGACGCTGCCGCTAGGGCTCATTTTAAAAATAGCAGACAGAGTTTAAATTACACTCCCTAATAAATACACGATTCATTCAATTATTAAGAGCTTCCGCTCCTCCAACAATTTCTAAAATTTCATTGGTAATCGCTGCCTGACGTGCTTTGTTATACGTTAACAACAACTCGTCACGTAAATCTGTGGCATTGTCTGTTGCTTTGTGCATCGCTGTCATACGAGCACCGTGTTCTGAAGCAAAACTGTCTCTGACGGATTTATACAACTGCGTTTTTAATGACTTTGGGATTAATTCTAAAACAATTTCTTCTTTAGATGGCTCAAAAATATAGTCTGTATTTGAGCCTTTTTCATCCTCTATTGGTTTAATCGGTAAAAATTGCTCTACGGTCGTAATTTGAGTCGTGGCATTTTTAAATTGATTGTAAACAATTTCAATTTTATCATAAGTGCCATCAGCAAATAATTGCATTAAATTTTTAGCTGTTTCTGCAACGTTATCAAATGTTAAATCGTCAAAAAATTCGTTTTTATTTCCTATAATATTGTATTTCTTGGATAGAATATCATTGCCTTTTTTGCCAATAGTAAATAAATCTACGGAGGTATCGCTATAATTGGTTTCAATAGTTTTTATCACCTCTTTAGTGATAGACGAATTAAAACCGCCGCACAGACCTCTGTTGGAAGTGATAACTACCAATAATACCTTAGAAACTTCCCTTTGAGTAGAATATTCTCCGCCGGCATCACTATCTAAAGTGGCACTTAGGTTTCGCAATAATTCCGTAAGTTTAGAAGAATACGGACGCATTGCCGTAATTGCATCTTGAGCTTTTTTTAGTTTTGCAGCAGATACCATTTTCATAGCACTGGTAATCTTCATTGTCGAACCAATGGAAGTAATTCTGTTTCGTATTTCTTTTAAATTTGCCATAATAGTTTAATTATAGTTTTTGTTTTTCTGGTATTTGTTCGCATTATAAATTGATTTTTGTAGTCAACCTATATAAGGGACGTACAGACAGCTAAAAGTAAAGGGGTAACACTTAAGAAGCAAAAAATATTTTTATATTTTTCATATGTCTTTATCTTTTCTTGCTGTTTTTCCTTTACTTACAAGGGTTATCAGTGTTTTTGTTTAATTTTTGAATAGAAAAACCCTTGCCCACTTATGGGATATTTAGTATTCTCAACTATTTAATAAGTAGCAAATACGTTAAGAAAATTAAAATTTCATATTCATGCTCTACGGCAATACTCTTGGGTGCTTAACGTTTGTTGTCAATTTCATTTTCAGGGTTTCCATAGTTTTATGGATATTTCAACCTCCAGTAAAAATCGACCTTTTAAATTATGCTACATATTTATTTCTTTTTTATAAATCCAAATGTACTATTTTTTCTATTTGTAATCACTATTGCTTACTCAAAAGTCATTCCCTTGGGTGTTAAAAAATTATCATGAATGTTTCATTCGTTACATTGTCCACGAATAAATACTTGATTTAATCAAACCTTCCCATGCTAAATCTAAATAAAATTGATTAGAGTGCTGATTGTTATCAAATTCTCTTAATACGCCTGCAATAGTTTGTCTATAATGTTGTGTCATTTGTTGGTGTTGCCAATTTTTATTCTATAAAAAGTACTTTTTTCCAACGTACTTCGTATATATACATACTATTTTGATTTTTTTCAACTATGAATAAACATCTAAAGACCTGATTGGGGTGTTTCCATTTTTTTGTGATAATTAACTCTTTATTTAATTCCTCTATCGTTGAAAAATTTAATAAATTAAACTCCTTGATATTTATTTCCTTTTTTAAATCTAAATTTTTATTGTAAATAAATTCATTTATCTCTCCTAACGTTTCTACTCCAAAAGAAAAAATTACTGTATTTTTTGTTTCGGTTTTTGTAAGAAAATTCTCGTCTAAAATTATTACTTCTGATTCTTCCGCCTTTATATAAATTTCTTTTCCTATTTGTGCAGAAACAGATGACGAAGCTATAACTAATATTAATATTAATTCACTGGCATATTTTATTTCCATTTCTTTTTAAATTAGTAGTGGCATTATTTATTTCATTTTTTCTCGCTGTAGATAACGAATTCCAAGCTACTGTATTTTTTAGTCCTGTCCAAGCTAATGAATCATATATTTCTTGAGATAATCCTGGTTGAAACTCTTTCAAAAAAGCACTAATCTTTTTTCTATAATGAGTAGCCATTTGTTGATGTTGAAAGCCACTTACTCCAAACCTAGTATAATAATCAAAAATACCATGGAAATCACCATTAAATAATTTTTGAGTCCATTCATTTTTTGTCAAACCATTAAGATTAGCTCCATTATTTAGGATAGACATAATTTTTCTCCACATTTCAGCATGTATAGCCTCATGAATAAAAGTTCTTGCAATTGAAAGAATAGGCCTATCTAATTTATTGGGGTTTATTTTAATTTCAATTATGTAATTAGACGGAGGTAATGTACTAGCATTTGCGTTTGGATTATTCGGAACAGATAGTGTATACTTCAAATGACTAACAGGAAACTCACCATCAAATTTTTGTATTGCATCTTTAAAGCCTCCACTCAATCTTTCAAGTTTATTATACACACATAAAGCTTTTCCAGTAAGTTCATTGATTGATTCTATCTACATTGTTATTGTTTGAATTACCACTACTACCATCACCGCCATGACTATAATCTCAACTCATACCAGCATCAGAGCGACTATCTATTAATGAAATGCAGGACATACTTTTCTAATTATATAACTATTTTTAGTTACTGGTTCAATAAAAAATATGGTACAATTAAACAATAGTTTTTCTGTTTTTAAAAATTGTTCTCTATTTTTAATATAAATTAAAGAGGTTAATTTTTTTTATTAATTAGTTTGTCACCTATCCCATAAAAATTAAAGACATATGCCTTTCTCTCATAAACATAATAATCATATTTAGTGTCAGCAACCCAAACTTTACCCTCAACTATTGGCGTTCTATTTTTAGTTGTCAAAATTTTTTTATCGAAAAAAACTTGATAATAATTTGAACTTCCTTTTTTATTCTCAGTTTTTTTTATAAGAGAGTCATTTTTATTAATTAAAAAATAAATAGTATCTCTTGATTGAGAATAGCTGTTAAAAAATAAAAAATAAACAAATATTATAACATAATTTTTCATTATTGACAAGCTTTATTTCCATTCTTATCTTCGCCTTTAATTACATTCGTAATCCTATCTCGTTCTGTTTGAGATAAACTATCCCAAGCATTAGTATTTATTTGATCTACTCTATTGCCATTAGCATCAACTATATTTGCTAACCCTTCCCATGCCATATCGTTATAAAACTGGTCTGAGTGTTGCCTATTATCAAATTGTTTTAATCCTTTAGCAATTGTTTCTCTATAATAATCTGCCATCTGTTAGTGATCCCAATTACCTTTATAAAGTCTAAAATATTCATATATACTCGGAAAAGTTGTAGCATTACTCCCTTTTCTTGAAGCAAATTCTCTTAGACGAGTATGAATACCCTCGTGTAAAATAGTTCTTGCTATACCTAAAGAAGTTCTGTCAGGTAATGTATTTGCATTAATTTTAATAGTAAATGTATTTCCAGATTTTGAAGTACTTGCATTAGTAAAGTCATCAAGTGTTGTTGACATTTGGAGTCTTAAATTAAATTCAGAGGGTTTGTCTCCATCATTAAAGTTTTCAAGTATCCAGTTAATATTATTGTTACTATCAACCATTTTATTATACACACATAAAGCTTTTCCCGTAAGTTCGTTGATGATTCTGTCCTCCGCTTCTACTTTAACAGTAGTTGAAGAAGAATAACTATTAGAACCTTCATCGGGATTTCCGCCTCCATCTTCTCCATCAACACATGTATAATAATAATCAACCTCACAGTCCCAACCTGTACAACTTATTATATTATCAGGGTTTCCTACCCAATAACATGTTCTTGTACACATATAACTTTCTACCCTCAATAAGCAACTTGGCTCAACATATGGCAACAAGCCATCTCCTTTGGTTTCCTCATTTGAGGCATATTGATATTTCCTTTTTGATTTTTCTCCATCCATATACCTACCTACAGAAGTCATATTTTTATCAATATCAAAAACGGTAACAAAGCCTGTAAAATCCTTTATATTATTAGTAGATAGAACATCAAAATCTATCATTTTTTTCTGCAAATCTATAGCAAAAAATTTAACAACACGTAGGGTTATTTGGTTTGATTTATCTTTATAAGCCTGAAGTTTGTAGTAATTTGTAGAATTATTTCTACTAGCAATCATCACATCAGGATAATAAAATGGAAATTCAACATAAGAACGATTATTTATAGAAAACTGTTTTATCTCATTCCAGAGAGGTTCCTTTGGTAGGGATTTGTAATTTAAAAAATTAATATTTGCTGTAATCTTTTCCATTATTTAATTATAATTGTCATTTTTCAAACTCCGACGTTGGAAAGTAAGTCCATTTTTAACTAAAATACTTTGTTTTAATTTGGGATTACCTCAAAATAATTTAATACCTCCCCGAAATTTCTTTTGCAGCACTTTCTAAAGTAGCGATTACTTTGTCAGTTAATTTCCCTGCTTTTAGCGTATCTAAAGTATCTCTATGAGACTGGTTTAAATAGTCAATATAATTTCTCTCAAACTCTTTTACTTTATTTACAGGAACATCTTTTAGCAAGTTTTTAGAACCTGCATAAATAATAGCCGTCTGGTCTTCAACGGTATAAGGGTCGTTTTGAGCTTGTTTTAAAATTTCTACATTCCGTTGTCCTTTAGAAATTACGCTCATAGTAGCGGCATCTAAATCAGAGCCGAATTTTGCAAATGCCTCTAACTCACGATATTGAGCTTGGTCTAATTTTAACGTACCAGATACTTTTTTCATCGATTTAATTTGAGCATTTCCCCCCACACGAGATACAGAAATACCTACGTTAATCGCCGGGCGAACTCCCGAGTTAAACAAATCTCCATCTAAAAATATTTGTCCGTCTGTAATTGAAATTACGTTGGTCGGAATATACGCAGCGACATCTCCTGCCTGTGTTTCAATAATTGGCAATGCCGTTAAAGAACCACCACCTTTTACTTTACCTTTTAAAGAATCTGGTAAGTCGTTCATTCCTTTGGCAATTTCATCATCATTAATGATTTTTGCAGCTCTTTCTAATAATCTTGAGTGTAAATAGAATACATCACCCGGATATGCCTCACGTCCCGGAGGTCTTCTTAGTAACAAAGATATTTCACGGTATGCAACTGCTTGTTTTGATAAATCATCAAAGACAATTAACGCAGGTCTGCCCGTATCTCTAAAATATTCTCCGATTGCAGCTCCGGCAAATGGTGCATATACTTGCATAGAAGCAGGGTCTGATGCGTTGGCTGCAACAATTACGGTGTAGGCTAAAGCTCCTTTTTCCTCCAACATACTTGCGATTGCAGCAACAGTAGATGCTTTTTGCCCGATTGCAACATATATACAATACACTGGATTTCCAGCGTCGTAAAATTCTTTTTGATTTAAAATTGTATCAATCGCAACGGTTGATTTTCCAGTTTGACGGTCTCCAATGATTAGCTCACGTTGTCCTCGTCCGACAGGAATCATTGCATCGATAGATTTTATTCCAGTTTGCAAAGGCTCTGTTACAGGCTCACGAAAAATCACGCCGGGAGCTTTACGTTCTAAGGGCATTTCAAAAGTTTCTCCTTTAATTGGTCCTTTGCCGTCAATAGGATTTCCTAATGTATCAACTACACGTCCAACAATTCCTTCTCCAGTTTTTAGGGAGGTGATACGTTCTGTTCGTTTTGCTGTAGAACCTTCTTTAACAGAGGTAGAAATTCCTAAAAGTACAACTCCAACGTTGTCTTCTTCTAAGTTTAATACGATGCCTTCTAATCCGTTTTCAAATTCTACTAACTCGCCGTATTGCACGTTAGATAAGCCGTAAACACGAGCAATGCCATCACCTACTTGTAATACTGTACCTACTTCGTTTAATGAGGCTTTTGCCTCAAAATTTGTTAATTGTTGCTTTAAAATTGCTGATACTTCAGCGGGTTTAATTGTCGCCATCTTTTATGATTTGATGTATAATTATATTTTTGAAACGTAATGACTATTGTCAAATTCTTTTCTTAACTCATTAAAATTATTGGATATACTTGCATTGTATTGCATATCTCCAACACGTAAAATAAATCCTCCTAAAATAGTTGGGTCTATTATGTTTTCTATACTGGTTTTATTTCCAGTTAATTCAACTACTTTATCGGACACTTTTCTTTCTAATTCTTTTGTTATAGGGACTGCCGTAGTTACTTTGGCAATGTGCATACTTTTTAAGTAATCGTAAATAATCGTATATTGCGTTGCGATTGATTCTAACAAAATCATACGCTTATTTTCTTCTAATAAGTTAAATAAACCTAATGAAATAGAGTTTACTTTATCAGTAAAAATCGTGTTTAAAACTTTCTTTTTATCAGAAGCCTTAATTACGGGGCTTTTTAACATTATTTGTAAATCACCATTATCAGAAATAATAGAAGCGATAAGTTGCATATCTGCATTCACTTCCGTTTCTGATTCTGTTTCTTTTGCAAGGTTTAGTACTGCTTTTGCGTATCGTAATACGGGTCTTATCCCTTTCATAGAATTAGTTTAAATAAACTTCTTTTAACATTCCTTCTACCAATTTGAGCTGATCTTCTGGCGAGGCTAATTCTTTCTTTATTACGGTTTCTGCAATTCCGATAGACAATTCTGCTACCTGCTTTTTTAGGTGTGCTATGGCAGCTTGTTTTTCTTGTTCGATTGATGCTTTTGCTCCTTTAATTATTTTAGTAGCTTCATCTTTTGCTTCATCTTTTGCTTCTAAAATCATAGAGTTTTTTATCTGACGAGCTTCTTTCATCATCATTTCTCTTTCTTCTCTTGCTTCCTTTAATAATTTTTCATTATCAGCGTGTAGGTTTTGCATTTCTTTTTTTGCGTTTTCTGCTGATGCCAAAGCGTTTTTTATACCGTCTTCTCTTTCGTTAACAGCATTTAATATTGGTCTCCACGCAAATTTCTTTAGCAATAGAACTAATCCGATAAACAAAATACATTGCCAGAAAAATAATCCTAAAGAAAATTCACTTAATAACTTATCCATATTGTGATTTTATATAATAATTTTTTTTGAATTAAAACAAAAGCTATAACCAACCGTTATAGCTTTTGTTTAGGCTTTTAAACTGCGAATAACGCTGCAAATCCAATACCTTCAACTAAGGCAGCAGCAATTAACATTGCTGTTTGAATTTTACCTATGGCTTCTGGCTGACGTGCAATAGCCTCCATTGCTGAACCGCCAATTCTACCAATACCAATACCAGCACCGATTACAACTAATCCTGCTCCTACATAATTTAATCCTTCCATAATATATATAATTAATTAATAAACATTCTTTTTTTAGTGTTCGTTATGCTCTTCAACAGCAGAACCAAAGTACAAAGCAGATAACATTGTAAAAATATACGCTTGTAAAACTGCTACTAAAAGCTCGAGAATAGAAAGCACAAATGCTAATCCAAAGGACAACGGGCTTCCTATCCAACTCTTAAAAATAAACATCATTCCTATGATACTCATTAGAACAATATGCCCCGACGTAATATTTGCATACAGACGAATCATCAGAGAAAATGGTTTGATAAACGTTCCCAGTAATTCTATTGGAGCTAAAATTATTTTCATTGGAACAGGTACATCTGGCATCCAAAAAATATGCTTCCAATAAGCCCTATTAGCTGTAAACGTCGTTATAAAATATGTGATAATTGCCAATACAAAAGTAACGGCAATATTGTTTGTTACATTCACTCCTAATGGAGTTAAGCCCAATAAATTTATAATCCAAACGAAAAAAAATACAGTTAATAAATAACTCATATACCTTTTGTAGTGCTTTTCTCCAATATTTGGAATTGCAATATCGTCCCTGATATAAAGTATGATTGGCTCTAAAAGTCGTCCCATTCCTTTTGGCAGAGCATTTTTGCTGTAATTTGATGCCATTTTTCTAAACATAAAAAACATTAATAGTCCTACTAAGAAAATAAATACTACGTTTTTGGTGATAGAAAAATCTAATGGTTTTATATTTGTAGCGTGATGATTATCGTCGTAATTAATAGTTCCTTTTAAATCTGTTTTATAAATTTTGTTGTGATATAATTTATAATAATTTCCTGAAACTTTAGCCACTGTTTCTCCGTGGTGAAACTTAGAAGACAAAAATATTTTTAGTCCATCGTCCCATAATATTACTGGTAATGGTGTGCCAAAGTGTACTTTTTTACCTTGGTTGTCTGTATAAGAAAACAAGCCGAAATCATAAGAATCCAACAAGTGATGATTTATATACTCTTTTATGGTAGTTTTTAGACTTTTTTCATTTTCTTCATAGTCTTTTGAAGCTAAATCTTGTATATCTAAATCTTCATTGTATTGAGCCATAGAAACAAACGAAACTAAAAATAGTAAAAATGTAATCTTTTTCAATGAAAAATTTATTTGCATACCTCTCAATAATAATTGTCTTAAAAAGAGGTGCAAATGTAATCTTTTATATCTAAAATAAAAACTATTTTAGAAGTTTATTTTTAAGGGTAGATTCAACCCCCAAGTGTAAGTTTTTGATTTTGATTTTGTAAAGTATGTTTGATAAAAAAACCTTTTATTCATAAATTAGAGTTCTAACTTAATTTGTTATATAAATAGGATTGAAGGATAATCGTAGCACTAATTTCGTCTATCAAACTTTTATCTCGACGCTGTTTTTTATTTAGACCTCCGTCTATCATTGTTTGAAAAGCCATTTTTGAGGTAAAGCGTTCATCGATTCTTTTTACAGGAATTTTCGGAAAATTAATTGATAATTTTTTTAGAAAAGGAGTAATTAGCACTTCGCTTTCGCTTGCAGTATTATTCATCTGTTTTGGCAGACCAACTAAAAATAGTTCTACATTTTCTTTCTTTGTATATTCTTTTATAAATGAAATTACGTTTGATGTTTTTACAGTAGTTAAGCCAGAAGCAATAATTTGCATCTCATCAGTTACTGCAATTCCCGTCCGTATTTTACCAAAATCAATGGATAGAATTCTGCTCATTTATGATTGATATTTTTTCCAAATATTCCAATAGCTTTATAAAAACTGGCTTTTTTCTTTTTTAACCAAGCGTCTGTTTCTAAGATTAATTTACATCTTTTCTTATCTGCATCGAGTACACGCCTGTGCCAACCGTTATGCTTTACTGAGCCTTCTAAAAAAATAGTAGCTTTACCTAATTCATAATAAGCATTGCTAATTTCTCCTTCGTGACCAACATTTTCAAAAGGTGCAATTTTAGTATAATCGGCAACTCTTTTTATAGCAGGATTAAACGTGAACCCGTGCCACCTATCTAAGTAATTGGTAGTCAAAAAATGATATTCTTTGTTGGTCTTAGTTTTATGGACGGCACTGTTTACAGGGTGTCCGTTGGTGTCATTTATCTCTCGTAACCACACATTGATAATGGTCGGATCTTTTTTTAATAACTCTAATGAATCTTCCATAAAACCTTTTCTGTAAAATTCCCAATCTTCTTCACAATGAAAAATATAATCAATTTTAACTTTATTATAGGCTCTATAATACTTTTGATTTTCCCTAATTTGGGATTATTGTACAATAACAACGCTTTTTTATAAACTTCGGGGAATTTTTTGATTATTTTTTCTAAAAGACGTATCTTCTCGGTGTCTTCTATAAAAATATATTGTTTAATAGGATATGTATTATGGTTTAGAAAACTTTGTAATGTTGGACATAATAAGTCAAATTGATTACAACTGGTCATTACAAATATTACGCTATCTCTTAAACTTTTATCCATATATAGAGTATAATATATCGTCAAAGGTACTTATTTTATAAGTAATATATTTATGTATTTAACATAAGGAATGAATGTGTTTAAAAAATATATATTCGTGTATAGTTTTGGATATAAATTTATATTTGCAAAATATTATATACGATAATGAATACTTTAAAAAAAATTATAGAAAAGGCTTGGGAAGATAGAAACCTTTTAAAAGAAGAAATAACGATAAATGCTATTAGGCAGGTTGTGGACTTGCTAGATGAGGGAAAGTTGCGTGTTGCAGAGCCTACAGAAAATGGATGGCAAGTAAATGAATGGGTAAAGAAAGCCGTTGTTTTGTACTTCCCCATTCAAAAGATGGAGACTTTAGAAGCAGGTATTTTTGAGTATTATGACAAAATTCCGCTAAAAAGAAACTTTGCAGAAAAAGGAGTTAGAGTTGTGCCAAACGCTGTTGCAAGACACGGAGCATACATTTCTTCGGGAACAATATTGATGCCCAGTTACGTAAATATTGGAGCTTATGTAGATGAAGGAACAATGGTAGATACTTGGGCAACAGTTGGTAGTTGTGCTCAAATTGGCAAAAATGTTCATTTGTCTGGAGGTGTTGGTATTGGTGGAGTTTTAGAACCATTGCAGGCTGCTCCTGTAATTATTGAAGACGGTGCATTTATTGGTTCTCGTTGCATAGTAGTAGAAGGAGTTAGAATAGAAAAAGAAGCTGTTTTAGGTGCAAATGTTGTGTTGACGATGAGTACAAAAATAATTGACGTAACTAGTGATAAACCTGTAGAAATGAAAGGAATTGTTCCGCCTCGTTCAGTAGTTATTCCGGGAAGTTATACAAAAGAATTTTCGGCAGGAAATTACAATGTACCTTGTGCATTAATCATCGGAAAAAGAAAAGAAAGTACTGATAAAAAAACTTCATTAAATGATGCACTTAGAGAATATAACGTGGCGACTTAATCAAAATATCTACTTTACAGGAATCTTAATCAGATACATTTTTCTGCTCCTATTATTCAGTTTGTTTTCACGCAGCCACGGGTTGTGCAACTTCAATTCTTTATAATTAATTCCAAAACCTTTTGCAAAAGAAGCAATATTTGTTATTACTGTATCTACTTTTACAGTGTATGTTTTTGGAAATTCGTATAAATCTTCTGTGTCATATAAGAAACCATACTTTTTGGGCTTAGATAATATTTCTTTTAAAGCGACGATTCTAAGCACATATCTAGAGGTTTCAGAATTCAATAAAACATCATAATAATTATCTACCTGTTGTTCTTTTAGATTTCTTGAAATCCTTGCATTGCCCGCATTATAAGCAGCTGCAGCTAATGTCCAGCTTCCAAAACGCTCCTTAGATTTTTTTAAATATTCTGCTGCAATTTTAGTTGCTTTTTCTAAGTTGTAACGTTCATCTACATTGTCGTTTACCTCCAGCCCGTATTCTCTTGCTGAAGAACGCAAAAATTGCCAAAAACCTGATGCTCCTGCTGGAGATGAATTGTTCTGCAATCCACTTTCTGTAACTGCTAAATATTTAAAATCGTCAGGAATACCGTGCTTTTTTAGAATCGACTCGATAATAGGAAAATATTTATTTGCTCTTTTTATCAACAACAAACCATTTGATTGCCAGTAAGTATTTATTAGCAATTCTCTGTCCATTCGCTCTTTAATATCAGGTCTTTCTAAGGGAACTTTTTCGCCAGCTAAATTTAAATAAGGAGGTAATTTTAGGGCTTTTATTTCGTATTTTTCACTCGTGTTTTTAGAGTCTTGAATATTGTTAAAACTAATAATATTGACAGAAAATAACGTTACTATTAATAAACTGGAAAGGGCTAATGTGCGGGTATATTTATTCATCATAATGGGTTTTTACAGACTATAAAGGTATTGAATTAAGGTATCATAAACAAATTGTTTTTTAGGAAAATACGCGTTACACCAAATTAATTATAAAATCTTTCGCAAAATTAATGCATACCAAACCGTCTTCACCAATTTTGGTTAATGTTACTTTGTGTAATGTATTTACCAATTCAGGATTCCAAGGAGTTTTTATTTTTACATAGTTTTCCGTAAATCCTTGAATATAACCTTCTTTATTTTCACTTTCAAACAAAACGGTCAAGGTCTTGCCTAATTGAGTTTCGTAAAAAGCTCTACGTTTTTTAACAGATAGACCACGTAACATCTTGCTACGCTTGGTACGAACGCTTTTAGGAACGATTTCTCCCATTGATATAGCCTCAGTATTTGGCCTTTCAGAATAGGTAAAAACATGCAAATATGAAATATCCATTTCGCTCAAATAGTTGTATGTTTCTAAGAATAACTCATCTGTTTCTCCGGGAAAACCAACGATAACATCCACGCCAATACAAGCATTTGGCATCAATTCTTTTATTTTACTAACTCTATCCGTATAAGTTTTTTGTAAGTAACGACGTTTCATCTTTTTTAGCAATACGTCGCTTCCGCTTTGCAACGGAATATGAAAATGAGGAACAAATGTATCAGAATTTGCAACAAAATCAATAGTTTCATCTTTTAAAAGGTTGGGTTCAATAGATGAAATTCGTAACCTTTCAATTCCTTCCACCTTGTCTAATTTTTGTACTAACTCCAAGAAAGTGTGTTTATGTTTTTTATTTCCAAATTCACCTTTCCCGTAATCACCGATATTTACACCAGTTAGCACTATTTCTTTTATGCCTTTATCAGATATTTCTTTGGCGTTTTTTAATACATTTTCTAAGGTGTCACTTCGTGAAATTCCACGAGCCAAAGGAATAGTGCAATAAGTACATTTATAATCGCATCCGTCCTGAACTTTTAAGAAAGCACGTGTTCTATCGCCGATAGAATATGAGCCTACATAAAAATCGGCTTCTTCAATTTCACAAGAATGTACTTTGCTAATCTCGTTTTTTGTCAAATCATTTATATAGCTTGTAACGTTAAACTTTTCAGTAGCTCCCAATACTAAATCAACGCCATCCACTTCGGCTAATTCTTTAGGTTTTAGTTGAGCATAGCATCCAATTCCAATTACAAAAGCATTGTCATTTTTTCTTAAAGCAGATTTTACAATAGTTTTAAAACGTTTATCCGCATTGTCCGTTACCGAGCAGGTATTGATTACATATACGTCTGCTTTTTCTTCAAATTCTACACGTTCAAAACCTTCGTTTGTAAAATCACGGGCAATTGTAGAGGTTTCTGAAAAATTCAATTTGCAACCTAAAGTATAAAAAGCTACTTTTTTATCTGAGACCATTCTTGTACATTTATCAACTGAAAATAACAGAGATATTTATTAATTTTGAATTACGAATTACAGCGGGCAGTTTCCAACAACCAACAATGTTTATTTTCTGCAAAATTACAATAATTATATGACCGACACTATTGCCAAAATTATTTTTGAAACACACAGAACTCTTGTTCTAAAATTTAGTTTCCACTCGAATAAACTATTTAATTATAGAAAACGGATTATGCAAATATTACTTTTATTTCTGATGATTTCCTGCCAAACGAGAATATCAAAGTACGATGATAATCAGGTTTTTAGATATAATGAACATTCTAATATTAGCTCTTTAGACCCCGCGTTTGCAAAAGACCAACGAAATATTTGGGCGACAAATCAATTATTTAATGGCTTAGTTCAATTAGATGATAGCCTACATATTAAACCAGATATTGCCAAAAGTTGGACTATTTCTGACGATGGAAAAACCTATAAATTTATTCTGAGAGATGATATAAATTTTCACAAACACGTTCTGTTTGGTAAAAATTCTACAAGAAATGTAATCGCAAATGATTTTGAATACAGTTTTAATCGTTTGATAGATAAGAATATAGCTTCTCCCGGAGGTTGGGTATTGCAAAATGTAGCCGATTTTAAAGCCGAAAACGATTCTATTTTTACCATAAATTTAAAGCGGGCATTTCCGCCTTTTTTAGGATTACTAACGATGAAATATTGCTCGGTTGTACCCAAAGAGGCAGTTGAATATTTTGGAAGTGAATTTAGAGCAAACCCAATTGGCACGGGAGCTTTTCGGTTTAAATTATGGGTAGAAAACACTAAATTAGTGTTGCGTAAAAATCCGTTGTATTATGAAAAAGATACGAAAGGAAATTCGCTACCTTATATGGAAGCGGTTGCAATTACATTTTTGCCAGACAAACAAAGTGAGTTTTTGCAATTTATTCAAGGGAATTTAGATTTTATTAAAAGTTTAGATGCCTCGTATAAAGATGATATTTTATCGACTGACGGAAAGTTGCAAGAAAAATACAGAAGGAAAATAAATATGCAAACAGGCTCGTATCTGAATACGGAATATTTAGGAATTTATTTAGGTTCGGAGGGAAATAAACCGACTAAAAGCAAGCTGATAAGACAGGCTATCAACTACGGATTTGATAAAGAAAAAATGATAAAATTTTTGCGAAATGGCATCGGAACCCCAGCTGTAAATGGGTTTATTCCAAAAGGATTGCCTTCGTTTAATAATCAAAAAGGATATTCTTATCAGCCTGATAAGGCAAAAAAATTAGTTGAAAGGTTTAAAACTGAAACAGGAAATTTATCCCCAGAAATAAGAATTACAACCAACGGTCAGTATTTAGATTTGTGTGAATATATTCAACGAGAATTGCAGAAAATTGGATTAAAAGTGAGCGTAGATGTGATTCCTCCGTCAACATTGCGGCAGGGAAAAGCCAACGGAAAATTCTCAATATTCCGAGCGAGTTGGATTGCCGATTATCCAGATGCGGAAAATTATGTATCGCTTTTTTACAGTAAAAATTTTACTCCTAACGGACCGAATTACACTCATTTTAAAAGCAATTCATTTGATGAATTATACGAAAAATCCATAGCAGAAGTTGATGATAAAAGTCGCCACAAATTATATCAGCAGATGGATAGTATTATCATTTCTGAAGCGCCGATTGTTCCGTTGTATTATGACGAAGTGATTAGATTCACACATAAAAACGTACAGGGTTTAGGAATTAACCCAATTGACATGTTAAATTTAAAAAGGGTGAAGAAAATTGATTTGTGATTATATTAGATTAACGTTTTTATTGTATAATTTTCTGTTATTTTTGCAGAATTATAAACTTTTAAAATGAGATTAGGATTTGACGCCAAACGAATTTTTCATAATACGACAGGATTAGGAAATTACAGCAGAGATTTGATTAGTGTTCTAAATAAATTTTACCCTAATGATGAGTATAGATTGTACAATCCAAAGCCAAAGAAAATTGATAGTTTTCAACTTACAGCTCAAACTACGGAGATACTTCCAAAACAAAAAATATGGCAGAAATTTTCCTCAATTTGGAGGCAAGGACCTATCGTAAAACAATTAAAGGAAGAAAAAATAGACATTTATCACGGGTTAACAGGTGAGATTCCCAGAGGATTATCTAAGTCAGGAATTAAAAGTGTTGTAACAATTCACGATTTAATATTTGTAAGATACCCAAAATTATATCCTTTTTTTGATAGAAAAATCCACTTCAAAAAATTTTTATACGCAGCTGAGAATGCGGATAAAATCATTGCCATAAGCGAGCAAACAAAAAGAGATATTGTTGAGTTTTTAAAAATAGACGAAGCCAAAATTGAAGTTATTTATCAAGGTTGCAACGCAGTTTTTAAAGAAAAACAAACAGAAAAATTTAAGAAAGAAATATTAAATAAATATAATCTGCCAGACAAGTTTATCCTAAATGTAGGAACTATTGAAGAACGTAAAAATGTTATTTCTGTAGTTAAAGCAATTAAAAACATTGATATTCCTTTAGTAATAGTGGGAGGAAAGACCTCTTATTTTAAAGATGTAGTAAAATGTGTTGAGCAACACAATTTGGAGAATAGAGTTTATTTTTTAGAAAAACTTTCGATACAAGAATTATCGGCACTTTATCAAATGGCAACTATTTTCGTATATCCTAGTATTTTTGAGGGCTTTGGAATACCTATAATAGAAGCAATATACTCCAAAACTCCTGTTATAACTAGTAAAGGAAGCTGTTTTTCTGAAGCGGGAGGCTTGAATTCTATTTATATAAACTCTAAAGACGTAGAAGGTTTAGAATACAATATTCAATTTTTATTAAATAATCCAAATAAAAGAGAAGAAATAGTATCTAAAGGGTATGAATTTGTGCAAAAATTTAATGATGAAAATATCGCTAAGTCATATATGAATTTGTATAAAAAGTTGCACTTGACGGTTGAATCTACCTTCAATTAACATTGTTTTTACACAGCATTAAAAGGTTTTTTATTGCTTTTGAGAAGTGCCAAAAATAATTTGAGTTGATTACCCAATACCAAGAGAGTCTATTACTTTTCTATACCAATGTTTAACACATCTTTCATTGTATAAACTCCTTTCTTATTCTGCAACCATTCTGCGGCAACAACTGCTCCCAAAGCAAAACCTTGTCGGCTATATGCTATGTGTTTTAGCTCAATTAAATCTACTTCTGACAAATAATTAACGGTATGAGTTCCCGGAATTTCTATAATTCTTTTAGCCGTAATAGGAATTATTTCTTCGGATGGATTTCCGTCCAATTTCCATTCAGATTTTGAGCTATTATTTATAATTCCTTCTGCCAGTGTAATTGCGGTTCCGCTCGGTGCATCTAATTTTTTTGTATGATGAATCTCTTCGATAGAAACAGAGTATTGAGAAAGTTTGTCCATCATTTTTGCCAGTTGATTATTTAATTCAAAAAAGACATTTACGCCCAAACTAAAGTTGGAGGCATAGATAAAAGCTCCATCTCTTTGACGGCATAATTTAATAATATCATCGTATCTATCCAGCCAACCTGTGGTTCCAGAAACGACGGGAATATTATTGTCTATACAGTTAAAAATATTGTCAAAAGCCACCGTAGGAATACTGAAATCTATGGCAATATCTGCTTTGGTAATGTCATAAGGAACAAGTCCTTCGTCTTTAATAACAATATTATGACCTCTTTGCAGAGCGATTTTTTCAATCTCTTTGCCCATTCTTCCGTAACCGAGTAATGCAATCTTCATTTTAAAAGGAATATTTTAAAGTTAGTCCGACTTTTGGAGTGTTAAATTTAATATAATTTTCTAATATTATTGGCGAAAAAGTAAGATTATCATTTGTATTAAATTGTAACAGATGTGCGTTTACACTGGCTTCAACAATTTGTAAAACATAAAAAATAATAGTTGTTAGCAATGATAAATCTCTGTTTTTTCTCAAAACTTTTTGAGCGTTAATCAAACCATTTTCAGAAATAATTATAGAGCCATCATCTTTTGTAAATTCATCTTGTAAACCTGCTTTGCGCAATTTAAAAGCGGTTCGGTATCTTTTGTATTCGTTATTATTAATTAAATAGAAATAGGTCGCCGTTCCGATAGAACCCCAAACTATCGGCACTTTCCAATATTTTTTATTGTAAACCTGTCCCATTCCGGGGAATATTGCAGAATAAAATGCAGCTTTTGCTGGCGATAACGGATTGTAATAATTGCTCTCTATTCTAATAATACCTTTTACTTTTGCCTCTTTTATTTGCGTGGTATCTTTTTGTGCATTTATAGCAAAACTACTGATTACAAGCAGAATAAAAAATATTTTTTTTAAGGATAACACTTATTTAAGCAGGTCTTTTATTCTGTTAAAATCTTCTTCCGAGCTAAAAGGGATTGTCAGTTTCCCTTTCCCTTTATTATTGATTGAAACATCAATTTTATGACCAAAATAGGTACTCAATTCTGTAATACTTTCTTTAATGTGTTTCGGAATTTGCTTTTTCTTCGGAGTTGTTGTTGTTATGCCTTCTTTTAGATTTTTCACCAATTCCTCCGTTTGCCTTACAGATAGTTTATCTTTTACTATTTTGCTGTATGTATTTAATTGATTTTCAGAACTATCAATATTAATTAAAGCTCTCCCGTGTCCCATAGAAATAAATCCATCTCTCATTCCGGTTTGAATAATTGGGTCTAATTTTAGCAGACGTAAATAATTTGTAACCGTAGATCTCTTTTTGCCAACTCTAAGACTTAATAACTCTTGTGTCAACTTAATTTCATAGATTAAACGTTGATAAGAAAGTGCTACTTCAATTGGGTCTAAATTTTTACGTTGTATATTTTCTACCAACGCCATTTCCAGCATTTCTTGGTCGTTAGCAATTCTAATATACGCAGGAATTGTAGAATTCCCAATTAATTTAGATGCTCTAAATCTACGTTCACCAGACACTAACTGGAATGTATTTCCCTCTGATTTGCGAACGGTAATCGGCTGAATAACACCGAGTTCCTTAATAGAGCTTGCTAATTCTCTTAAAGTTTTTTCATCAAAATATGTTCTTGGCTGAAAGGGATTAACTTCAATGTTTTCTAATTCAATTTCTACAATACTACCGACGAGTTTATCTGCACCTTTGTCAGAAGCAGACGTAATATTGGTGGGAGTTTCTTTTAATAAAGCAGATAATCCTCTGCCCAAAGCCTGTTTTTTTGTTGCTTTTGCCATCTATACGTTTTTCTTTAAAACTTCATTTGCAAAATTCAGATAATCGACTGCTCCTTTGCTTGTGGCATCATAGGCAATAATACTTTCGCCATAACTGGGAGCTTCACCTAAACGAACATTTCTTGCGATAATTGTATCAAAAACCATACTGTCAAAATGCTTTCTTACTTCCTCTACCACTTGATTGGAAAGACGTAATCTGGAATCGAACATAGTCAATAATAAACCTTCAATACCTAATTCTGGGTTGTGAATATTCTGTACACTTTTTATAGTGTTTAGCAGTTTTCCCAAGCCTTCTAAAGCAAAATATTCGCATTGTATTGGAATGATAACAGAGTCTGCGGCGACCAAAGAATTTAAAGTAATTAGACCTAATGACGGTGCACAATCAATTAAGATATAATCATAATCGTCTTTAATATCCTGCAAAGATTTTTTTAACATATATTCTCTTTGCTCTTTGTCCACCAATTCAATTTCAATGGCAATCAAATCTATGTGAGCGGGAATAATATCTACATTAGGGGAATTGGTTTTTGATATTGCGTCTTTTGCAGAAATAGTGTGTTCCAAAACTTGATAGCTACCAATTTCTACGTTTTCCACATCAATACCCAACCCCGATGAAGCGTTTGCCTGTGGGTCTGCGTCAATTAGTAACACTTTCTTTTCTAAAACACCCAATGAAGCTGCTAAATTAATAGCTGTTGTTGTTTTCCCAACTCCGCCTTTCTGGTTTGCTATTGCAATAATTCTACTCATAAAAATATGGTAACTATTTATAAAAGCACAAAGATACAATTTTTAGTGATTTTTAAAACAGTAAGATGTTAACAAAATTGTAAGGTAGATTCAACCCCCAAATGCACCTTTTTTATTTACAAATTTATAAAATAGATTTTTTCTTGGTCTTCGGTTGATTTTATATTGTATAGCTTTGATTTCTTGCTCACTATATATATGCAACCTCTACAATTAATATTTTGAAAATCAAATAATTAGTTGTATTATAAGATATCAAAGGTGGTTTCTATTCTGTTGATGCCAACTAAAAGTAGACGGAAAATACAGAGTGAACCTCCTAAAATAGACCCTTCACAACTTAACCTAATCTTTGACTAAAAAAACAGGGGATGGCTAACTAAATAAAACTTGAGTAAATATTATTAATTTTTTATATCTTGCAGCACTACAAATCTATTTTATGTCAACACAAATTACACGTCTTTTTGATTTTCCTTATTATCAATTGGGAAAATATAATTTACAAAAATCTTTAACTACAAAATACAACGGGGAGTGGAAATCTATTTCTACACAAAATTACATAAATCAGGCAAATGCTATCAGCAGAGGATTGTTGCGTTTAGGTGTTCAACCTAATGATAAAATTGCTGTAATTTCAACCACAAACAGAACAGAATGGAATATATGCGACATCGGAATTTTGCAAACTGGCTCGCAAAATGTGCCTATTTATCCTACAATTTCTGAAGAAGATTACGAATATATTTTAAATCATTCGGAAGCGATTTATTGCTTTATTTCCGATAGCACAATTTTAGAAAAACTAAATAAGATTAAAAGAAAAACTAAAATAAAAGAGGTTTTTACTTTTGATAACATTAAAGGTGAAAAAAGTTGGAAAGAAATTTTAACTTTAGGAGAAGATAGTAGCAATCAAAATGAAGTTGAAGCCCGCAAAAAAGCAGTTACTCCAGATACTTTAGCAACCATAATTTATACCTCTGGCACTACAGGAACACCCAAAGGAGTGATGTTGTCGCACAATAATATTGTGTCTAATGTATTGAATAGCGAAAAGTGTGTTCCGTTGAATTATGGAAAATCCATCGCATTAAGTTTTTTGCCTGTGTGCCATATTTTTGAACGTATGATTTTATATCTATATCAATATTGCGGAGTATCTATATATTTTGCGGAATCCATTGATAAATTAAGCGAAAATGCAAAAGAAATAAAGCCAAATATAATGACTGCCGTGCCACGTCTGTATGAAAAAATATACGATAAAATATACGATAAAGGCACGACTTTGACTGGAATAAAAAAGAAATTGTTTTTTTGGGCTCTTGAACTCGGTTTAAGATATGAGCCTTACAGAGCAAATGGCTGGTGGTACGAAATACAATTAAGTATTGCCCGAAAATTAATTTTCTCAAAATGGCAGGAGGCTTTGGGAGGAAATTTAGAATTAATGGTTTCTGGTAGTGCTGCACTTCAACCTCGTTTAATCAGAGTTTTTACCGCTGCGGAAATGCCAATTATGGAAGGATATGGATTGACAGAAACATCGCCTGTAATTTCTGTAAATCATCAGAAAAACAAGAAATTTAGAATAGGAACCGTAGGCAAAACAATAGATAATGTAGAAATAAAAATTTCTACAGACGGAGAGATTTTAGTAAAAGGTCCAAATGTAATGCAAGGCTATTATAAAGATTCAGAAAAAACAGATGAGGTGCTTAAAAACAGCTATTTATACACTGGAGATATCGGAGAAATTAGCGATGACGGCTTCTTAAAAATTACGGGACGCAAAAAAGAAATGTTTAAAACTTCCACAGGAAAATATATTGTTCCTCAATTATTGGAAGGAGAGTTAAAACAATCTCGTTTTATAGAGCAAATAATAGTTGTAGGCGAAGGCGAAAAAATGCCGACAGCTATTATACAGCCTAGCTTTGAATTTGTAAGAGAATGGGCAAAACGCTATAATATTGACATTAATAATAACAAAGATTTGGCTGGTAACCGCAAGGTAATTGACCGTATTCAAAAAGAAATAGATTCTTGCAACATAAAATTTGGTAAATGGGAGCAAATCAAGAAATTTGAGCTTACCCAAGATGAGTGGTCTATTGACAGCGGACATTTAACTCCCACTATGAAAATGAAAAGGGAAATAATCAAAGATATTTACAAAGATTTATATGAAAGGATGTACAGAAAATAGAAAATAGAAATTAAAAATTACTCAACTTATTTTTTCAACAATTCTGGAAACTTCTTTTTAAAACGATTTAAACGCGGTATAGAAACGGCTTTTACATAAGATTGATTTGGGTTTCTTTTCTCAAAATCTTGGTGGTATTCTTCCGCTTTATAGAACTTGGTAATTTGTATTACTTCCGTAACAATTTTACCGTCATAAACCTCTTTATTTAGCTTGGCAATTGCATTGTCTATGATTGTTTTTTCATCTGTATTTTTATAAAAAGCTATTGAACGGTATTGTGTTCCGTAGTCTGGCTCTTGTCCGTTTTTAGTCGTTGGATTATGAGAGCCAAAAAAAACAGTTACTAAGGTTTTAAAACTCACAATTTTTGGATTGTAATAAACTGCTACGGTTTCTGAATGACCTGTGGTTCCTGTTCCTATTTTTTTGTACGTCGGGTTTTTGGTAACTCCGCCAGCATAACCAGAAATCACTTCCTCTACTCCTTTTACACTTTCAAAAATAGCCTCCACACACCAAAAGCATCCGCTTGCAAAATAAGCGACTTTTATGTCTTTCTCCGACACTGCTTTTGTCGAATTAATTAACTCTTTCTCATTAGAAAAACTCATCAAAAATAATGTCAAAAAGACAAGGGAAATTACAGTTATTTGGTTTAAATTTTTCATGTTTTTGTTGTTTGTTGTTAGATTTACGATTTTTGAATTACGAATTACGGATAAACAATTACACGATTGAACAGTAAATCGTAAAATTAGCAGTGCACAATTACTCTAATATAAATAAACTCAACTAATCTTCAAAAGGGAAGTTGATTTGCACTAACATTTCTATCTATTTTACGCATTAATCCTTGTAATACTTTTCCTGGACCAACCTCGATAAAATTTGTTCCGCCATCGGCAATCATTTGCTTAATTGATTGTCTCCAACGTACAGGGGCTGTTAATTGTAAAATCAAATTATTTTTTATTTCTGCCGGATTTATTACCGCACTGGCTGTTACATTCTGATATACGGGGCAAGTTGGTATATTGAAGTGAGTACCTTCAATAGCCGTTGCTAATTCTTCACGAGCGGGTTCCATCATTGGAGAATGAAATCCTCCTCCAACTGGCAATACTAATGCTCTTTTTGCCCCTTCTGCTATCAAAACTCTGCACGCTTTATTAATCGCTTCTACCTCTCCAGAAATAACTAACTGTCCTACACAATTGTAATTTGCTGCTACCACTATCCCGTCAATTTTAGCACACAAGTCTTCTACTATTTTATCTTCTAATCCTAAAACTGCTGCCATTGTTGACGGCTTAATTTCACAGGCTTTTTGCATTGCCAACGCTCTTTTAGAAACCAACTGTAATCCGTCTTCAAAAGACAAAACTCCATTCGTAACTAAAGCTGATAACTCTCCCAAAGAATGTCCTGCAACCATTTCTGGACGAAAAGAATTGACCGATACTTTTGCCAAAATTACTGAATGTAAAAAAATAGCTGGTTGAGTTACTTTGGTTTGTCTCAACTCCTCTAATGTTCCGTAAAACATTATATCTGTGATACAAAACCCCAAAAGATTATTTGCCTTTTCGAATAATTTTTTGGCTAATGAAGATTTCTGGTACAAATCAAATCCCATCCCTGTAAATTGTGCCCCTTGTCCCGGAAAAATATATGCTTTCATATGTTTATGTATCCATTTAGCTAAGCTACTGATATTAAATAGTTTAACTGTTTTGTGCTTTGTTTTAACCATGAAATCCCCTTACCCAATTATATTGGTTTGAGTTTTTCTATTTGTAATCACTATTGCTTACTCAAAAGTCATTCACTTGGGTGTTAAAAAATTATCATGAATGTTTCATTATATTTTTTTTGAGAAAAAATATTAGAAAAAGATATGATAAAGACTATTGTCTTTAACCTGAATATATTAAATATTCACAAATCATACATGGCTTTATGCCAAGTTAAAGGTCGTTAATATAAAAAAGAATGGCATGCTACTTTTTATAAATATTCTTTTTTTTGCTAGCAGTTTTTAAAGAAGATTAGCAAAGTCTTCTTCAAAGAATACAACAAATGTATAAATATATCCACATAGTATATGAAATTAGCAGAAAAGTTATTAACAATTAAGTCAAAATGTTACTCATTAAATGAAGGGTCAATATATCTCACTTATTCCAGTGATATTAAACCCCCAGTTATCTCCTCTACATATAATTTTCAATAGGACTACAAGAACAGATTAAATTTCTATCACCAAAAGCGTCGTCAACTCTACGTACAGATGTCCAGAATTTGTTTTCTGCGATATAATCTAAAGGAAAAGCTGCTTGTTTTCGAGTGTATGGCAAAGTCCATTCATCAGAAGTTAGCATTTTTTGTGTATGTGGAGCGTTCTTTAAAACGTTGTTATTATCTTCTTTAGTCGCTTCAGAAATTTCTTTTCTAATAGAAATTAACGCATCACAAAAACGGTCTAATTCAGCAATATTTTCACTCTCGGTTGGTTCAACCATAATAGTTCCTGCCACAGGAAAGGAAACTGTCGGAGCGTGAAAACCGTAATCCATCAAACGTTTTGCAATGTCAATAACTTCAATCCCATTTTGCTTAAAATCACGGCAATCTAAAATCATTTCGTGTGCAGCTCGGTTCACTTCTCCTGTATATAAAGTTTTGTAATGACCTTGTAATTTCTCCTTGATATAATTTGCATTTAAGATAGCATTTTTGGTAGAATTTGTCAATCCTTCTGCACCTAACATAGTAATATATCCATAGGAAATTAAGCAAACCAAAGCAGAACCCCAAGGAGCAGCAGAAATTGCGGTGATGCCATTTTCACCACCAGTTTTCATTACAGGATTTGTCGGTAAAAACGGAACTAATTGCGGAGCAACACAAATGGGACCAACTCCGGGACCTCCGCCACCGTGAGGAATAGCAAATGTTTTATGTAGATTTAAGTGACAAACATCTGCACCGATTGTAGCAGGATTTGTCAATCCAACTTGGGCGTTCATATTTGCACCGTCCATATAAACCTGCCCGCCGTTGTTGTGAATAATTTGTGTAATTTCTTTGATAGATTTCTCATAAACTCCGTGAGTTGACGGATATGTAACCATCAATGCAGAGAGGTTATTTTTGTGTTCGGTAGCTTTTGCTCGCAAATCTTTAACGTCAATATTTCCTCTTTCATCTGTTTTGGTAACCACAACTTTCATCCCCGCCATTACCGCTGACGCAGGGTTTGTTCCGTGTGCCGATGCAGGAATTAAGCAAATATTTCTGTGAGATTCCCCGTTACTTTTATGATATTCTCTAATGGTCATCAACCCAGCAAATTCTCCTTGCGCACCAGAATTTGGTTGCAAAGAAGTTCCCGCAAAACCTGTAATTACGCTAAGCTGATTTTCTAGATTTTTTAAAACTTCCTGATATCCTTCCGCTTGATTTAACGGCACAAATGGATGAATATTTCCCCAATTAGGATTGCTTAATGGCAATATTTCAGAAGCTGCATTTAGCTTCATCGTACAAGAACCCAAAGGAATCATAGAATGGTTTAGAGCCAAATCTTTTCGCTCTAATTTTTTGATATAACGCATCATTTCCGTTTCCGATTGATACGAATTGAAAACCGTATCTTCTAAAAAGGAGGTGTTTCTTTTTATATAATCTGGAATAACTTCAAAATTAGAATTAGCAGAAATACCAATTCCTTTTTTACTGTTTTCTAATTCTACAAAAACCGATAAAATATTTTCTATTTCTTTTTCAAAGACAGTTTCGTTTACTGAAATAGAAATAGTTTTATCATTAATATAATTAAAATTAATTTCTTTTCTTTCTGCAATTCGCTTTAAATTTACTGCGTCAACTTTAATTTTTAAGGTATCAAAATACGATGAATTTAGCTGTTTGTAACCTAAATTTTCTATCGAATTAGCCAATATTTTGGTGTTATTATGAACTCTATCAGCGATATTTTTAATTCCTTCTTTCCCGTGATAAACCGCGTACATTCCTGCCATAACTGCCAATAAAACTTGTGCAGTACAGATATTAGAAGTAGCCTTTTCACGTTTGATATGTTGCTCGCGTGTTTGCAATGCCATACGCAAAGCCCGTTCGCCATCTACATCTTTTGTAACACCAATAATTCTTCCCGGAAGACTTCGTTTATATTTTTCTCTGGTAGCAAAATAACCTGCGTGAGGACCGCCATAGCCTAACGGAATTCCAAAACGCTGTGTAGTCCCAACTACTACATCTGCACCAAATTCGGCAGGAGCTTTTAATTTTACCAGTGATAAAATATCAGCAGCAACAGCCACTTTTATATTATTTTTATTGGCTTCTGCTATAAAATTTGTATAATCGTATATCTGTCCGTGTTTTCCGGGATATTGAACAATAGCTCCAAAAAAGTCTTCAGAAAAATCAAATTCTTCGTGATTTCCGATGATCAATTCAACGCCAATAGGAACAGAACGCGTTTGTAAAACAGATAAAGTTTGTGGCAATATTTCTTCTGAAACAAATAATTTATTTATGTTAGCTTTCTTTTGTTTACGCTCGCGAACATCAAATAATAGAGCCATTGCTTCGGCTACGGCAGTTGATTCGTCCAATAAAGAAGCGTTTGCCAACTCCATACCTGTCAAATCGCAAATCATCGTTTGAAAATTTAACAAAGCCTCCAATCTCCCCTGTGCAATTTCTGCCTGATAAGGTGTGTAAGCGGTGTACCAGCCCGGATTTTCCAAAATATTTCGTTGAATAACACTTGGCACAATGGCTTCATTGTATCCCAAACCGATATAACTTTTAAAAACCTTGTTTTTTGACGATAGCTTCTTAATATGATTTAAATATTCGTATTCGCTCATCGCTGGAATTAAATCTAATTCTTCTTCTAAGCGAATATCATCTGGAATAGTTTCATAAATTAATTTATCTAAATCGCTAACACCAATTGTTGCCAACATTTTTTTTTGTCCTTTATTATTTGAACCTATATGCCTTAATTGAAATGAATTTGTATCCATTTTTGTATTGTTTGTTGAAGTTTAAAATTAAAAATAATTCAACTATTTTTTGTGTGCCAAAAGTATATAAAATTTAATTATAAAATGTTGTATATTGCCATAGTAATAATAATTATGAGAAAGATTGTTTTTGCCTGTTTTATTTTTATATTGGTAGGATGCCGGATGCCAGCAAACTACAAAACCTACCCTTGTGGATTTGAATGGGTCAGCAATTAATCTGTCAGATTACAGAGGAAAGAAAGAGTCACATTAATTTTACGGGGATTAAGCAAAAAGTTTATGCAATCCTAACAAGAAAAATTCGGTATCAGTTACGCCTCTTAAATTAGCTCTGAATAGTTTAATTTTAGCTTGGATTATTTTTTGATAAAACAACACAGAAATCAAATTTATTAATATATTTGTCGCTTATTAATTTAAATTCTTAAAAAAATGAAACATTCATGATAATTTTTTAACACCCAAGTGAATGACTTTTGAGTAAGCAATAGTGATTACAAATAGAAAAAATAGTACATTTGGATTTATAAAGAAGAAATAATATGTAGCATAATTTAAAAGGTCGATTTTTACTGGAGGTTGAAATATCCATAAAACTATGGAAACCCCCGAAAATGAAACTGACAACAAACGTTAAGCACCCAAGAGTATCGCCATAGAGCATGAATATGAAATTTTAATTTTCTTAACGTATTTGCTACTTATTAAATAGTTGAGAATACTAAATATCCCATAAGTGGGCAAGGATTTTTCTATTCAAAAATTAAACAAAAACACTGATAACCCTTGTAAATAAAGGGAAACAGCAAGAAAAGATAAAGACAAATGAAAATAATCATCCTTAAAAGAAGTATTACGACAATTTTTTATGCTATCGCATTATTATTTGTTAATTGTAATAATGATAACTTACCTGTATCTCCAGATATTACTGTAACAAAAAATAGTCTGACATTCGCAGACACTTATGTTTTAGGTAATTCAATATCACAAAATATTCAAGTAAAAGCAAGTAATCTCACCTCTGATTTGTTAATAACAGTTTCAGATAATTTTGAAATTTCTTTAGATAACTCCAATTTTTCAAATCAATTATCTATTACTAAAGATGATGCTAATGAAGAAAAATTTACACTTTACGCAAGATTTTCGCCAAATGAAACCGCCTTAGGAGATAATTCTGGAAGTATTTCTTTGAAAAGTTCTAAGATAATAACAGTTAATTTAGCAGGTGTAAGTTTAGCACCACTTCCTGTTATAAATGTGGATAATACAAGTTTAGATTTTGATGATACAATTGTATCAGAAATGTCAAATTCATTAAGTATAATTGTCAATGGGGACAGTTTAGTCTCTGATATTAATTTAGTAGTGTCTGAAGGTTTTGAAATTTCTACTGACAATGCTATTTTTACAAATACTTTACAAATTCTGGCGACATCTACTAATGATGACTCAACTATTTATGTAAGATTTATACCAGACATAGCATCAAATATTTCAGGCAAGTTATTGTTGCAAAATACTGAAGCTAAAAATGTAGAAGTAAGTTTATCCGGCACTGGATTATCATTAATACAGAATTATTTAACTTTTAATAATCAACATCTGTTCTTTGGAGGTAATAACCCTTGGGGGAATCAATCATCTGTACAAACTTTTACGTTACATACTACTACTACTAAGACTGAAGCTATAAAGATGTATGTAACATTAAGATGTCTTACAGCTAATTGTGACCCTTGGGATCAATTTGCAAATATAGAAGTGAGAGATAAGGGTACTGACGAATGGTATGAGATTGGACGGTATATAACGCCCTATGGTGTGGATAACTCACAATTAGATAGAGGGTTTGAAATTGATGTAACTGATTTCAAATCATTGTTAACAGGAAGTACAGAACTAAGAGCTTATATAGGAGTTTGGGGACCTAATGGTTGGGATTTAACTGTGGATTTTGATTATATTACAGGTACACCACCAGATTATCCGTATTATGCAATTTCAAAAGTTATTCAGTACGCACCCGAGAGTGTTCCATACGGAGTAGATTTAGATACCTCAGTTTACGATTTAACAAAATCTGTCACTATTCCAGCAAATGCAGAAAGCACACATTTAAGAACTATAATAACAGGTTGGGGACACGCAACTCCAAGGGACAGTAACGGAAGACGTTGTGCAGAATGGTGTTATAGAACACACAATATAAAAATTAATGGAAATATTACTTTCCAACACAATATGGCTCCAATAGGCTGCTCATTAAACCCTGTAAGGCCTCAAAGAGGAAACTGGCGACCAGATAGAGCAGGCTGGTGTCCTGGAATGGCTGTTCCTGTCAGAATAGATAATTTTAGTAACCCTATGACAGGAAGTACTTTTACTTTTGAATATGATTATGAAGACTGGACTACTGATGGACAGAATGGGGATGCTAGTTATGCTACATCAGTATTTGTAGTTGTAAAAAGTAACTCTGTGATAACCAAACCAAAAGTGATAGAATAACGTGGTGGATATTTTGATTTACGATTCAACCATTGAACTTAACAACGTTTTCTATCTAAAAAAACACATATTCTTAGATTCAATTAGTAAATACAACTTTTATGGTTAAACAAATATTTTTATTTTTATTATTTACTTCTGCTTGCTTTTCGCAAGTATCTAATAAAAAATTCAGTGATGTTAATGTCAATGCTAATTATAAGGCAATTTATTCAATTACAGCTCAACCAGATTCTACAAATGTTAAATCTAAAATATCTGGGTTTTTGTTTACATTACTTTTAGGAAAAAATTATTCTATGTATGCTGACAACAAAAAACACCTCTTAGATTCTATTATGAGAGGAGTTGATAGAGGTGATATAAAACAAGGATATATACTTGCTAATCTTCATTTAATGCCTAAACCGATTACAAATGTAAAGATTATTAAAAATTATTATCTGAAGGAGATAACAGTTTTAAACAGTATTAGTTCAAAACTTTATGCTTACAATCAAAAGATGAGTATAATTAATTGGGAAATAAAAAATGAAACAAAAACTATAAGCGATTATAAATGTCAAAAAGCAATTGGAAGTTTTGCAGGAAGAAATTATATAGCGTGGTTTACAAGCGAAATACCAATTAGTGATGGCCCCTATAAATTTAATGGACTACCTGGGTTAATAATTAAAATTAATGACTCAAGAAATCATTACGAATTCTTATTGAAAAATTTTTATAAAGTTGAAAACACACAAATTAACTTAAAAACTGTTGACTCCCCAATCTATATAAAAAGGGAAGAATACTCTAAGTTAGTAGATTCTTATCGTACTAACCCTATTCCAATAATGGAAAGTGAAGGAGCCGTATTTGATAAAAAAAAAAGAAAAAAGATGCTTGATATTTTTAGAAAAAAGAAAAAGTCTAAGAACAATCGAATAGAACTAAAGCACAAGTAATTTACGACCTTACATTTTATACTATTTACAAACTAAAATAAGCAGGGAAGGTAAATTGAATTATTTTTTGATAAAACAACACAGAAATCAAATTTATTAATACATTTGTCGCTTATTAATTTAAATTCTTAAAAAATAAAAAAATATTTATGACAGTTGCATTTGTTTTTGCAACTATGACTGGTTTTGCAGATGGCAATTTAAGTCAAACTGCCTCAGAAGAGATTGTAACAGTGGATAGTTCCGTAGAGGTTCGTTTCTTGTGGAGTTGAAGGAACTCTCTCTTGGACAAGGGAACCCAAATTTTTCGGAAGTTCTAAGTGTGGTAGAAGATTTAGAAAAAAATTCTGCGGATAATATTTTAAATCCATAACAGAAAAACCTGTATCTCAATGTTTTGAGATACAGGTTTTTCATAAAATTAATTAAATATATTAAAATGAAAGTATTATCAATAACATTCTTACTTGCGATAAATATGCTCAGTTTTTCGCAAAACAGCACTTACGACTATCGTCTTGTATATAAATATGAATTTCAGACAGATTCTACGGATGTTAATAGCGTTAAACAGGAGGATATGATTCTTCTATTAAATGATGAAAAAAGCTATTTTTACAGTTCTTTAAAATTTGCTTTAGATGATTTAGTAAAAAATAACCCTAATGCGGGTTTACAAGAACTTTTGGCGTTAAGAAAAAGTGTTCCCACAAACAGAGTCAAATCTGAAATTGAAAAAAGTACAAAATCTTCATCCAACATATATTATGAAAAAATTTCTGGCATCACTTACAGGTTTAAAGAAGATAAATTAACATTTAATTGGAAGGTAGAATCTAAAGAAAAACAAATACATAATTTTATTTGCAAAAAAGCAACTGTAAATTTTGCGGGTAGAAATTATACTGCATGGTACACTACGGAAATTCCTATATCAGACGGACCTTATAAGTTTAAAGGATTACCTGGAATGATTATTGAAATTTATGATTCTAAAAATCACCATCATTTTACGTTAAAAAGTTTTAAAAAGGAGAAAGGAACTTTTCCTTTACACAATAAAAAAATAATAGACGTTTCTATAGCTGAAATTAAAAAAGTGAGAGATAGTAGATTTAAAAACTCAAAATTTAACTTTGTTACAAGCCCTGAATTAATGAGAAAAGCAAAAGAGAGACGTAAAAAATGAAACAACCCAATAGAACTAAAACACAACTAATTTGTGAGTCCGCGTTTTATACTATTTACAACTATTTTACTGTTTCACACTTCCATTTTTTCACAAACTAAAATAAGTGGGGAAATAAATGGGATAGAAAACAAACCACTTTCTGGGGCAACTATAATTATAACCAAAGTAAAAGACGATGTTATATTAGCTTATGCTATAGCCAATAATAAAGGAGAATATAGGTTGAAGATTAATTTTAAAATGGATTCCTTGCAGATTAAAGTTTCCTATATCGGTTATGCCAAGAAGGCAAAAATAGTTGCAAATATAAATCAAACAATAAATTTTAATCTTTTAGAATCATCAGAAGAATTAAAAGAAGTTTTTCTAAAAATGTCGCCAATTACAAAAAGAGGAGATACCATAAATTATTCTGTCAGTGCTTTTAAAGACCAAAAAGACAGAGTAATTGCCGATGTTTTAAGAAAATTGCCCGGAATTGATGTTTTGAATGATGGCAAAATATTATATCAAGGAAAACCAATACAAAAATATTATATTGAAGGCTTAGATTTACTCGAAGGAAAATACAATCTCGCCAATAATAATTTACCTGCTGATGCAGTTTCTAAAGTGCAAATACTAGAAAATCATCAATCTATAAAACTGTTGGACAGCCTAGTGTTTTCTGATAAAGCATCATTAAATATCAATCTAAAAAAGAATATTACAGTAACTGGAGTTGCAAGGTTAGGAGCAGGATTCTCCCCTCTTTTATGGAATGCAAATCTAACGCCTATATTGTTTACAAAAAAGCAGCAGATGATAACCTCTTATCAAGCTAATAACACGGGAAAAGATATTTCTACCGAATTGAAAACACTAACTATTGAAGATTTATTTGACCAATTAGAGAGCAATAATGAAAAGAAAGATTGGGTAAATATTAAAGAATTATCTCCGCCTCCATTTTCTAAAAAACGGTGGTTAGACAACAATGCACATCTGCTTACAAGTAATTATTTAGTTAGTTAGATTAAAAAAAGACTTTGACCTAAAAGTTAACCTGTCGTATATAAATGATTTTCAACGACAAAACGGAAATACTCAAACTAAATTTTTTACGCCAACCGACACTATAAATATTACCGAAAACACTAAAAACAAGTTGTTTTTTAACTCTTTGAAAAGCAAATTTATATTGACAAAAAACACAAAAAGAAGATATTTTAAAAACACTTTTGAACTAAATAAATATTGGGATTCTAAAAGAGGATTTATAATTTCAACCGACAGGGAAATTAATCAAGATGTGTCAAATCCATTCAAATCTTTTAGCAATAAACTAAAATGGATACAACCTTTTGGCAAGAAATTAATAACTATAAAATCTGTTGTTACTTATACAAATGCTCCACAAAAATTAACAGTTACTCTGGGACAGTTTGAGGAACTTTTAAACAATAAAAAGCCTTTTGATAAAATTAATCAAAGTATAAACGCATCAAATTTTTATACAAATAACTCTGTTAGTTTTACAAAAGGATATAGAGGATTTACATTCAACCCTAAAATTGGTTTTACATTACAAAATCAGAAATTAAATAGCTATATTACACTTTTTGAGGACAATAATATTACAAGACTTACGGGCAATTTTAGAAATAATTTAAGTTTTAATAAATCATCATTTTATACTGATATAAAAACAAATTATAGATATAAAAACTGGAAAATAGAATTAGAAACTCCTCTTAAAATTCAAATATTTGATAGAGTTGATAACAATTTAAACAAAGCTCAAAAACTAAATCGCCTCCTTTTTGAGCCAAGATTTTCAGTAAGAAAAGATATTAATGCTTTTTTCAAAACTACTTTTTCTGCAAGTTTAAAGAATAGTTTTGGAGATGTAAATCAACTTTATTACGGTTATATTTTAAATAATTACAGAAATATTCAACAATATGACACTCCTATTTTAGAGAGTTTTAGAAAGAGTGTTTCTTTAAGTTTTTCGTATAGAAATCCTATAAAATCTATTTTTATAAATACGTTTTATTCTTATGGTAACACCAAACAAAATTTACTTTTAGTTAATCTGATAACTGTTGACGGAGCTTCTTCACTTGGGTTTGTAGAACGAGATAATAGCAGTAATACGCATAATATTAACCTGAGAGGAAGCAAATATTTTAGTGCCTTAGAAACAACACTCACAATAACAGCAAACACTTCATTAAACAAAAAAAAACATCTCTTAAATGGTATTCTTACAGATGTTACAACAAAAAATATTCAACTTAACACTAAATTAAATACTGAAATTACAGAGTGGATGAGTGTTGATTATAAAAACAAATTTTCAATTTCTAATACACAATTCAAAGATAAATCACTTGATAATATTATAACAGAGGAGCATTTATTGAATTTAAATTTTTATCCAGCATCAAATCAGTACATAGGTTTTGACGCAGAATACTACAGAAATAATTTTTCTAATAAAAATAAAGAAAATTATTTCTTAAATATGAATTACAGATACACTCTTAAAAAAAGCAAAATTGATTTAGAATTAAATTTGAATAACATTCTAAATACAAAACAATTTACAACTGTTTATAATAATTCGTTTTCATACATACAAAGTACATATAATTTAAGACCTTCGCAATTAATTATAAAAGTTAAATTTAACTTTTAACTTTATTCCAACAAAATAGAATAAAATGCGTTATAACATTAAAAATTAGTAAAAAATTTAGAAAATGAACCACCGTTTTTTTATAAAATATATATTATTATTTTTATGTATTTCTACAAACTACTTTGCGTCGGCACAGGAATCTGAAATAAACGCAAATAATTTAGCAACATACAATCACGCAGTAGAATTATATAATAACAAAGCGTACTCTTTAGCCCAAAAAGGATTTAAAGAAGCTGCTAAAAAAGACAGTAATACACCAGATTTAAAGTTAGATTCTGATTATTATGCCGCTATGTGTGCTATAAAACTAAATCAAACGGGAGCAGATAAAATGGTTCTTGATTTTGTAAAAAACTACCCAAATAGCAATAAAAGGGAGAAAGCGTTTTTGAATGTTGGGAATTATTATTTTGCAAATAACAAAGTGTCGTCTGCTTTAAAGTGGTATTCAAAAGTAAATCCTAATATTTTATCGGTAGAGGACAGGCAAGAATTAGATTTCAAAATGGCTTACTCTCTTTTGGTTACAGGAAATTTGGATAAAGCTAAAGAGCGTTTTTTATCGTTAATTTACAATGCTAAATACGGAAATCAATCTAAATATTACTATGGATTTATTGCCTATAAGCAAGAAGATTACGATACTGCCGAAACATATTTAACAAAAATAGCTGATAAAAAAGCCTATCAAAAGAAAGTAACTTATTATTTGTTAGACATTGATTTTAAGGCTAGTAAATTTGAAAAATGTATAGAAAACGGGGGGAAATTATTGGTAAAATCAACGCGAAAAGAAAAGTCAGAAATTTCTAAGATTGTTGGTGAAAGCTATTTTAATTTAAAGAAATATGCAGAAGCAATTCCGTACTTAACGGCTTATAGAGGGAAACGTAGAAGGTGGAACAACACGGATTATTATCAGTTGGGATATGCTTATTACAAGCAAAATGATTTTGAAAATGCCGTTAAAAATTTCAATAAAATTATTGGGGGGGAAAATAGTATTTCACAAAATGCTTATTATCACTTAGCAGAATGTTATCTTTCTATAGAGAAAAAAACTGAGGCTCTGCTCGCATTTAAAAGTGCTAGCGAAATGGATTTTGACCTAAAAATTAAAGAAGATTCGAGTTTAAATTACGCCAGATTGAGTTATGAGGAGGGCAATCCATACGAAAGCGTTGCAGAGGTTTTGCAAAATTTCTTGACTGAATATCCTAAATCACCTCATTATCAGGAAATTAACAACCTGGTGGTTAACTCATTTTTGTATCAACAAGATTATCAGGGAGCTTTGGATTATTTATCTAAAAAAATAAGCAAAGAAAACGAGGAGTTGTACAAGAATGTTTCTTTTTATAGAGCTGTGCAGTTATTTAATCAGAATAAATTACAAGATTCGTACGTGTTTTTTAAAAATGCTACCGAATCTTCGGATAAGATTACAAGTGCGTCAGCAATTTTCTGGAAGGCAGAAACAGATTTTTTACTTTCAAATTTTAGGAAAGCTCTGAATGGTTTTGTTCGATTTAGAAAGGTTAGAAGTGCCTCAAAAACAGAAGAATTTAAGCGGATAGATTACAATATTGCTTACAGTTATTTTAAGTTGAAAAACTATACCGATGCAGCAAAGTTTTTTAGATATTTTGTTTTAAAAAACACAGATGACACTGCATTAAATGACGATGCAAATATACGATTGGCAGATTGTTATTTTGTTACAAAAGATTATACAAACGCAATTATAGCTTACAACAAAGTTGTTGTTAATAAAGGTGTTGGAGCTGATTATGCACATTATCAAAAAGCGATTAGTTATGGTTTTATTGGTCAAAATGATAAGAAAATTGATAATTTATTGGCTGTTGTCAACAATTACAGTCGTACAAGTTTACGGGACGATGCTTTATTTCAGTTGGCAAATACGTATGTTTCTATAAAAAATAATAAAAAAGCACACAAAACATTTGACAGATTATTAAACAAACACACCAGAAGTTCGTACGTTCCAAAAGCATTATTGCGCCAGGGATTATTGTATTATAACGAGAATGAAAATCAAAAATCACTGGAAAAATACAAGAAAATTGTGAGTAAATATTCAAATACTGATGAGGCAAAACAAGCTGTTACAAATGCGAGAAATGTATATATTGATATGGATGCCGTTGATGAATACGCTACTTGGGTAAAAAATATACGTTTTGTAAACGTTACGGATGCCGATTTGGACAACACGACTTATGAAGCGGCAGAGAACAGATTTTTGGAAAATAATACCGAAAAAGCAATCGAAGGTTTTACAAAATATATAACCCGTTTTCCTGAAGGATTGCACTCACTAAAAGCAAATTTTTATTTAGCACAATCTTTGGATAAAATAAATAAATCTGAAAAAGCGATGATTTATTACAAGTCTGTGGTTGATAAAAATCAGAGTGAGTTTAGTGAAGAATCTTTAAATAAGTTGGCTCAAATTTATTTAGAAAAAGAAGATTGGTCGTCTGCAATTCCGTTGTTAATTCGTTTGGAAGAGGAGGCAAATTACCCTCAAAATATATTATTTGCACAGAGTAATTTGATGAAAGGTTATTATCAATCTAATAAATTTGAAAACGCGGTTTCTTATGCAGAAAAAGTTTTATCAAAAGATAAATTAGATGAAGCTTTAAAATCTGATGCTAAAATAATTATTGCTCGTTCTGCTTTTAAAACAGGTAATTTGGTGGCTGCTAAAGAATATTACACCGAAGTTGAAAAAACGGCTAACGGAGAATTAAAAGCTGAAGCTTTGTATTACAACGCTTTTTTTAAAAATAAAAACAAAGAGTTTGAAGAATCTAACAAAGTAATTCAACAGTTAATTGCCGATTATTCTACTTACAAATATTGGGGTGTAAAAAGCTATATTATTATGGCAAAAAACCATTATGAATTAAAAGACGTGTATCAGGCGACGTATATTTTAGAAAATATTATCAAAAATTTCACTCAGTTTGAAGATATTATTTCAGACGCACAAAAAGAACTGGAAAGAATTAAAAATAAAGAAGCAAAAACCAACGATTCTGTAACTCCACAAAATTAACATTAATAGATTTGACCAATGCAAAAAATTGTATTAATATTTAGTTTTTTACTTGTAAATAATATAGTTTTTTCTCAAAAGAGAACGACCACAAAAAAAGCTAAAGACACCTTAAAAACTGAAGTTATTAATGTGATAACTTCTTATAGTCCAACAATTTCTGATGCTTTTAAAATCAAAAAAAATCCAACTGTAAAAGAGAGGTTAAAGTCAAAAAAAGAGAAGCTAGAATATAAAATTTTTTCTGTTCCAGTTGCTTCAACTTTTATTCCCAGAAGCGGAACATTTAGAGGAGTAAATACAGGCAGAAAAGAGCGTATTTACAAAAATTATATAGCTACTGGATTTGGAAATAACACAACTCCATTTTTTGAAATGTTTTTATCCCATAAAACTCGTTCTAAAACTAATTTTGGTCTGTACGGAAAATATATATCTTCAGAAAATTTCGTAAAAAATGCACCGTTAGACAATGGATTTTCTAATGCAATAATTGGTGTTTTTTACAAGCAGGAAAAACGTGATTTTAATTGGACGGCTGGAGCAGATTTTAAAAGAAATAAGTATAATTGGTACGGTTTGCCAGACCATATTTCTTTTACAGAAAACACAATTAATACAATAAACGAAACCCAAGTTTACACAGATTTTAACGCTAAAGGAGAGGTTGTTTTTGAAGATTTCTATCTAAAATCTGGCAAAATAGATTTCTCTTATTTTTCTGACAAATTAAATAGTCAAGAATTTAGATTTTCTGTAAAACCGCTATTTAAGCTTTTATCGAGTGATTCTGGGATAAAATTTAATAAGATTTCTGTCAACAGTTCTATTGAATATTTAGGTGGAAAGTTTACAAAAACGTATGAGAACAATGCTACGTTGAAACACAGTTTTTTTACACTCGGAGTTTTGCCAAAATATAGTTTGGGGAGCAAATATTTTAATATGAAATTGGGGGCTAAATTATATTTTACATCAGATATAGAGAATAAAATAAATCTGTTTTTTGCCTACCCTGATATAAACATAACTTTAGCTGTGTTAGTAGATTACATAAATATTTATATCGGTGCAGATGGAGGTTTGAAGACAAATTCATACGAAGATTTTATTTCAGAAAACCCATATTTATCACCGACACAATTTATAACGCAGACCAATAAAAAATATAATTTATTTGTCGGGTTGATTGGTAAATTATCATCTAATATTGATTATCATTTTAAAGCGAGTTACAGCGACGAAGATGACAAAGCGTTATTTGTAAGAAATAATTCAAAATTTGACGGAAGCAATTCAAATTCTTTGTTAGGGTATGAATTTGGAAACTCTTTTTCGGTTGTTTATGACGATGTAAAAACCTTTTCTATTTCTGGAAAATTAACGATAGATTTATTTAAAAATCTCATTATTGGCACAGCTGGAGAATTTAATTTATTTAAACTGACAAATCAGACAGAAGCGTGGAATTTGCCAAATATAACCGCAGAGGTATTTGGTAATTACAAAATTGATAAATGGTATGTTGGAACCAATTTATTTTTTGTTGGAGAACGCAAGGATTTAGCAGATGGCTCGGTATTTCCACCAACAAGAGGGCAGCAAATCTTAAAATCTTATGTAGATTTAAATTTAAATGGAGGCTACTACTTTAACGATAAATTTACTGCCTTTTTAAAACTTAACAATGTCTTAAATTCTGATTACCAGCGTTATGCTAACTTTACTGTACAAGGTTTTCAGGTTCTTGGAGGTGTTAGCTATAAGTTTGATTTTTAAGAATTTTTTGTTTATTTACGCTCGAGTATAATAACAAAATAATGAATGATATTTTAAACTTTAATGCCTTTAACACCATAATTATCGGGGGTACTATTCAAGGTGTAATCTTTAGTTTGGTAGTACTCTTCACTAAAAAATATAAATCTCCTTCTAATTTTTATTTAGCACAAGTAATTCTTTATTTGTCATTAAATAATCTTTACTATTGGTTTGCAGATACCAATTTATCTAATAGATTTGAATATTTTGAGAAGGTGTATATTCCTTGGAATTTGCTCATTTTACCTGTGTTCTATTATTATGTAACTTCATATTTAAAGGGCAAAAAAGAATTATTAAGAGTCAGAAATTACTTATTATTTCCTTTTTTTATAAGTTTAGGAATTCATATTATTTTGTTGATATTTGAAGTGTTTTCAATTGAAATAATTCCTCAGGCTATACAAATTAACCGCAGACTTTTCTATGCGGAAGAATATTTTTCATCTCTTTTTACGGTTTTTATCATTTATAAAACCTTTAAAATTATTAAAAAGTACAGAAAAGAGCATCAGAACTATTCGCCAAATGAGGTTACTACTGAAACAAAATGGATAAAGCAACTGCTGTACTTTGGAATATACGTATGCTTTATCTGGATACTGGTAACTATGGCGAGTCAATTATTAAAAATTGATAAAATTAATTATTTTGGGAATTATATACTGTGGTTAAGTGTTTCTTTTTTGGTTTATTGGTTAGGTTATTTAGGTATTTATTACAATGGGATTTTTAACCAAAGGCAACAGATTAGGTTTGATAATGTACCTAAAATAATTTTGCCAAAACAAAAAGAAGTTGTTTTTAATTACAATAAATTTGAAGAAATAGATATTTACATTAAAAGAGAAGAATTATTTTTAAATCCAAATTTATGTCTGACTTTTATCGCTGGTAAATTCGGACTGAGCGAAGGATATTTATCTCAATTAATTAATAATTTTTCTGATGATAATTTTTCTGCCTATATAAATAAGTTGAGAGTAGAAAAAGCAAAGACATTTTTAATAAATTCGGAATATAAAAATTATACTGTTGTGTCTGTTGCTTTAGAATCTGGATTTAATTCTAAATCAGCCTTTTACAATGCTTTTAGAAAAGAAACAGGATTCTCACCAACAGAGTTTAGAAAAAATAATTTGTCCTGATTTCTTAAGTAGTTAAGAATTTGGGACACTCTCTTTACATTTGAGACATATGTTTGCTTAAAATATTTTTTAATTTTAAAAACAACTTAATTATGCAAATAAAAAGAAAATTAACTAACTTTTTAAAGCTCGGAGTTTTATTCTTTGGAGTTTTATTATTGTGGAATTGTGAAAAGGAAGATACGTTAGTACAAGAAGACTCTATTTATAAAACAGTTAGTGTACAAGAATCTATAGATTTTTTAAAAAGAAATAAATCTGGTCTCTACCAAAAAAGAAAGAATCAACGGTATGCTGTTCCTTTTATAGAAAAAATCACATACGAAGAGATTATCGACTCTGATGAGCTATTAGCAGTAATTCCAGCAATTACTGTTTATAAGAAACATTATAGCAGAATTTTATTACTAAAAATTAACAATGAAATACAGAGTGTTGTATTTAGTATGTACTCCAACAAAAAGGTTAATACAGATAAGTTTTCTGGCGAAGTTATAATCACAGATTTAAATGGAAAATTTATAAGCGGATATAAAATATATGATGGTGTTCTTATTTCGGAATATAAAAAGAAAACCCGCATGTCAAAATCATCTAAATATCTTTTAAAAAGTAACGAAAGATGTCCTAATGGACATGGTGATGAAGACCCTCATTGCATATTTAATATGCAAGAGCTTGATGAAACAGATTTGGGAACTATTAGGAGGTTTAGTATAAATATACCTTATATTTTTTTACAAGAAGAACAAGATCATTATCCTAGATATGGTAGAGATAGTGGTGGGAATTATGACGAGGAATGGAATTATGGAGGTGGTGGTGGTGGCAATTTGGGCAACAGTGATATAACTGTTGACGGTCCCAAAAATCCTATTGCTAATATGACAGATTATTTAAAATGTTTTGACCTAAATCTAGGTGCAACAATAACTATTTATATTAATCAGCCTGTTGCTAATTCTGATGACCTTGTATCTGTTTTCACTGAAGATAAAGCAGGACATGCCTTTGTATCAATATCTCAAAATGGATATACAAGCATTTTTGGGTTTTATCCCAACGGAACTGCCTCACCATTAGACCCAACAGAAACGAGTTTAATGGGAGATGATAGTCAATCACCATATGATGTAAGTGTTTCAGTTTCGGTAAATTCTGATACATTGAAAAATGTTGTAAATAGCTCTATAAATTATAATTCTACATACAATTTAAATGATTATAATTGTACGGACTTCATTATTGAAATTGGAAATCAATGTGGTTTAAACTTGCCAGATGCATACCAGAAATGGACTTTAGGCGGAGGCTCTAATCCAGCTAGTTTGGGGCAACATATAAGAAACAACTTTTCACCGACTGGTTCTCAAAATGTAAATAAAAAAGGAGGCACTTCGCCAAGTAATGTAAAAAATTGTGAGAAATGAAAATTCATAGACTTATTGTATTGCTCGTTTTTTTAGCAACTCTATCATGCCAAAAGAGGAGTAACACTAAAAATATTGATGCTTTTATTAAAAACTTTTATATAAAACAGGATGAAAAAATAACAATCGAAAAAATGTTCCCTTATATAGATTATAGTAAAGAAGCATACAATAACCTATCTGTAAAGCAGAAAGAAGATGTTAATGAATATCTTAAATTTTTATTTGATGTTATACACAAACAATTGAAAGATAATAAATTTAAGTATAAGATATTTTCTTCAAAAAATATTGACCAAAAGTTATTAGAAAAAATTAATATAATTTATCCTGATAGAGAAAAAATTTATTATGTTGTATCTAATAAAACTCTTTTCTGTTTTTTTATACTTGATGGCAATAATAAGATTATTTCATTTGTTCGAGAAGGCTTTATGTCTCCAGGAAAAAAAATCAAGCCTTTTTTACTTACTTCAGAGGCTCAAATTAATGAACTACTTGGCAACTAATTATGAAATCAGCAATTATTATTATAGCATCATTATTTTTATTTTCTTGTCAAACTCAAAAAAGTAAGGATAAAGAATTAATAGAATCTTTTATTAAAGAAATAGTTTTAAAAAAAGGGGTTAGTTTTTCTAATACTAAGAAGTATATTCATTATGGGAAAAAAATGCTTGAGAGGGAAGAATTTCAAGAGGGAATTATAGAAGTGCTTTATACTAAAGATCAAGCAAGATTATCAATTACTGATTTTTCTAAAAAACGAATAAATACTTTAGTCCCCTATAATTACAAAACATACGCTACCTCTTTGGTTAAAGTTAAAGGCTGTACGAATGACACTATAAAGATAAGAGGTATTTTTAGCATGAACTTGTCAGGAAAAATAGACACAATTGTAAGTAGGGATTATTATGGTACACATAACATTAGATGTATTTTTGATCCATATAAAGCCACGGAAGGAGAATTAATAATTGAATATAGTTTGTAAGACAAACCTAAAAAGAAATTAAATAAGTAGAATAAGAAAAAGTCCAGTAGTAATTCTATCAGGTGTTGAGGTAAACATTGAGGGAAAAGTTATTACGGTAAAAGCAAAGACATCCTTAATAAATTCGGAATATAAAAATTATACCGTTGTGTCTGTTGCTTTAGAATCTGGATTTAATTCTAAATCAGCCTTTTACAATGCTTTTAGAAGAGAAACAGGACTCTCACCAACAGAGTTTAGAAAAAATAATTTGTCCTGATTTCTTAAGTAGTTAAGAATTTGGGACACTCTCTTTACATTTGAGACATATATTATTTGCTTAAAATATTTTTTAATTTTAAAAAATAGCTTAATTATGCAGACAAAAAGAAAATCAATGAATTTTTTAAAACTCGGAGTTTTATTCTTTGGGGTTTTATTTCTTTGGAATTGTGAAAAGGAAGATGAGCAAATTGCTTTACAAGACAGTTTATCTGAAATTTTACAAAGAGAATTTAATTCAGAAGAATTTAAAAAGACACTTCCCTATAAATACGAAGTGGATTGGAGTAACCCTAAAAAACAATTCTCTGAGCAGTTGGGAACGTCATTTTATGAATTTCCTATCGTATATACCGATGCTTTTAATCCCGAAACTTTTAATAAACAAAGAAAAAGAGATTTTTATAAGAAATACAAAATAGTTGTAGCAGAAAAGCAGGACGGCAAATTCGATTTTTTTATTGCCAGATATTACTTAAAAAATAATGGAGAGAATCCCGACGTAGAAAACACAATTGTAGGTCTTAATCTAAACAGTGGATACAACGGTACAGTTCATTTATATGACAAAGATGGAAAAATGGTATTTGCAAAACACGTAAGCCGTGAAAATAAAATTGAAGATTTCTTTTTAGAAAATAAGTCTGATTCTTTAGATGACAAAGTAAAACCATTGGCTAAATGGATTAGAGTATGTAAAACCATTACAACATATCATTATATAGATTGGTATTGGGTGGTTACTGGTAGGTATGGTCGTGTTATTTCATCTACTTTTTTATATACTACTTTTGAAGGAACTACACAGCGGGAAGAGTGTCATCAAGAATGGTTACCTGATAATAATAATGATAATGACAATGGCGAGTGTACTGAAGATGGATGTGTAGATGTATATGAATCAACTCCTATTTTTTGTTTGGAAGGATATATACCTGATGAAAATGGAAATTGTGTAAGAATACCAAGACATATTGAAGAAGAAGAACTTGAGGGCGTGATATTTACCTCTGATGAAATTAATACAATATTGAATAGTTCTCTTACCAGCGAGCAACTTTTATGGTTATCTAGAAATAATAAAGCAGCAGAAAATGTTCTTAACTTCTTAAACCAAAATAACTCTTCCGAAGCTAAAAACTTTGCTAAACTTGCTATTGAGGCTTTAATTCGTAATATTCCTATAAATCTAAATTTAGGTTTAAGTAACATCATTTCTATTTATAGCCAGTTAGAACCTAAGATTACATCTTCTAATTTTCCAGATTATAAAGCAGAAACTCTTAGAATGACTGCATGGTTAAAGGAAAGAGGTAATAGAGAATTTGGAGAATATATAGAAAGTATTGTCCCTGATTTTAACTCTTTTACTATTGGTCAAGTACAAGAAATTTATAAATTAACTAGAAAACAATACTTGTATCTAAAGGCACAATATGTAAAAGCTATTTTTACACCTGTTTTAGAATCTGTTACACTTTTTATTCAATATGCAATTATTGAAGCATCTCTCGGTGTAGCTATCCCTTTATTATCTAAAATTCCTTTAAGTATGGTGCTTAGAGGGGCTAGATTAAATAAAATTATAAGAAGTGTATCGGAACTCGGAATACAAAGTGGTAATAAATCACACATAAGATTAATTAACAGTTCGTCTGTCAGAAAGGCTGAGGAATTATTTGCTACACTAACCAAGAATCATATAACCAAAATAAATCGAGCAGATGGTGTTATTGTTGCAAATATGGGCAATGGAAATTATATTACTTTTAGAACGATATCAGGAGTACAAAGCCCGGGTGTTATTGCAAATATTGATTTGAATTTCTCACAACTTTTTCAAGAAGTAGTTAAGCTAAAATTTTATCCATAAAGAATGATACACGCATATGAACCATACGTTATTGAATTATTATTTGATTTCTTCCATGAATTGAATATAAAACTTAATAAAAAGTGTAGTAGAGAAGAAAAGAAGGCTGTTTTAAAAGTTGTTGAAACTATGCTAACGCAAAAAGTAATTTATGCGTGTAGTAACGATAATAAACTGGATGGTACTTTGAGAAAATGGAATTTATCAGATACAGAAATAGTTAATAAAATAGATGAAATATGGTTTGAAGGAGCTAAATTTCCTAATTTTTATGATATGGTTTGGTTTGAATATCAGGATTGGTATATTAAAGCTTTAGAAAAAAAAGGATTTGTAAACAACATCACAAATTGGGAGAGTTTTGTTAAAAACAAAATAGGAAATTTAGAAAAGTGGATAGAAGAAAATAAGCCAAAAGAATAATTATTGCAAATATGGGGAATGGTAATTATATTATTTTTAGAACGGTATCTGGAGTACGAAGCCCGTGTGTTATTGCAACTATTGAGTATAATTTTGTGCAACTTTTGGGTACAAAATCGTATAAATTAAAATGTTTTGACCTAAATCTAGGTGCAACAATAACTATTTATATTGATCAGCCTGTTGCTAACTCCGACAGACTTGTATCTATTGGAGATAGGTCAGGACATACTTTTGTGTCGATATCTCAAAATGGATATACAAGTACTTTTGGGTTCTATCCTAACGGGGCTACCATACCAGGAAGACCAACAAGGACAAGCGTAATGGGAGATGATAGTCAATCACCATATGATGTAAGTGTTTCAGCTTCGGTAAATTCTGATACATTGAAAAATATTGTAAATAGCTCTATAAATTATAATTCTACATACAATTTGAATGATTATAATTGTACGGACTTCATTATTGAAATTGGAAATCAATGTGGTTTAAACTTGCCAGACGCATACCAGAAATGGACTTTAGGCGGAGGCTCTAATCCAGCTAGTTTGGGGCAACATATAAGAAACAACTTTTCACCGACTGGTTCTCAAAATGTAAATAAAAAAGGAGGCACTTCGCCAAGTAATGTAAAAAATTGTGAGAAATGAAAATTCATAGACTTATTGTATTGCTCGTTTTTTTAGCAACTCTATCATGTCAAAATGATGGTGACATTAAAAATATTGATGCTTTTATTAAAAAGTATTTAATAAAGCGAGATAAAGAAATAAAAATTGATAAAATATCTTATATAAATTATAATCAAAAAGCATACAATAGCCTACCTGCAAAGCAGAAAGAAAATGCTATTGAATCTTTTCAATATTTCTTTTATTTATTGCGTGAAGTATTGAAGGATAATAAATTTGAATATAAGATATATACCTCAAAAAATGTTGACCAAAAACTATTAGAACAGTATAAAATAATTTATCCCTATAGGGAAAAAATTTATTACGCTGTACTTATATCTGATAAAACTCTTTTTTGTTTTTTTATACTTGATGATAATAATAAAATAATTTCATTTTGCCCTTCGAGTCCTATTTATCCAGGAAAAGAAATAGAACCTTTTTTACTTACTTCGGAGGCTCAAATTAATGAACTTTTTAAATATTAACTATGAAATCAATTATTATTATAATCGTATTATTTTTATTTTCGTGTCAAACTCAAGAGAATAAGGATAAAGAATTAATAGAATCTTTTATTAAAGAAATAGTTTTAAAAAAAGGGGTTAGTTTTTCTGATACTAAGAAGTATATTCATTATATGCTAATCCGTATGTTTTCCCATAAATGATTATCTTTGCCTAAAAACATAGATATAATGAGACTAATAGATTTTGCAAAACATTTTCCAGATGAGAATAGTTGCAGGGAAACATTTAAAAAATACAGAGAACAGGAAGGAATTGTCTGCAAAAAATGTGAAATGGATATACAAGTACTTTTGGGTTCTATCCCAACGGAACTGCCTCACCAGGAAGACCAACAAGGACAAGCGTAATGGGAGATGATAGTCAATCATCATACGATGTAAGTGTTTCAGTTTCGGTAAATTCTGATACATTGAAAAATATTGTAAATAGCTCTATAAATTATAATTCTACATACAATTTAAATGATTATAATTGTACGGACTTCATTATTGAAATTGGAAATCAATGTGGTTTAAACTTGCCAGACGCATACCAGAAATGGATTTTAGGTGGAGGCTCTAATCCAGCTAGTTTGGGGCAATATATAAGAAACAACTTTTCACCGACTGGTTTTCAAAGTGTAAATAAAAAAGGAGGCGCTTCGCCAAGTAATGTAAAAAATTGTGAGAAATGAAAATTAATAAACTTATTATATTGCTCATTTTTTTAGCAATTCTATCATGTCAAAATGATGGTGACATTAAAAATATTGATGCTTTTATTAAAAACTTTTATATAAAACAGGATGAAAAAATAACAATCGAAAAAATGTTCCCTTATATAAATTATAGTAAAGAAGCGTACAATAACATCTCTGTAGAAATGAAAGAGGTTAGTGAATATCTACTTAAAGAAATGTTTGCTTCTGCACATGAAGAATTGAAAGCTAATAAATTTGAATATAAGATATTTAGTTCAAAAAATTTTGACCAGAAGCTATTAAAAGGCTTTAATATAATTTATCCTGATAGAGAAAAAATTTATTATGTTGTATCTAATAAAACTTTTTTTTGTTTTTTTATACTTGATGACAATAATAAAATTATTTCATTTATTGAAGCCTATAGACGTCAGAAAAAAGAAATAGAACCTTTTTTACTTACTTCGGAGGCTCAAATTAATGAACTACTTGGCAACTAATTATGAAATCAGCAATTATTATTATAATCGTATTATTTTTATTTTCGTGTCAAACTCAGGAAAATAAGGATAAAGAATTAATAGAATCTTTTATTAAAGAAATTAAAAAAGGACAATAAAATCAATCTAACTTATTATAAGCGTTATTCAATATATAAGAGTTATTCAAGAGTGTATCATTTAGTAGCTGACAAGGAGATTTGGACATCATTTATAATAGAAGATGATAAAATTATCTCATTTTGCTATGGTATAATAAAGAGTGAAAATCAGCCAAGAGAACCTTGGTTATTAAATGGAGAGCAAGATCATCTTTGGGATTAGTTTTTGGTTATAACCCCAGAACTTTAGGTAAAAATATTAGAGGGCTTAGTTCAAGTGGAAATAACTTTAGGACGAAGTCCGTTAAAAAGTTATTCCATTTCAACAATGCCACTAATTAATTGCGAAAGAATGACAGCTTGTTTTAAATTTGTATAATGAAAAAATGAAACAAACATATCATTCAAACGCGACAACAAATGTACGATTGCGAGAAGAGATTAGTAAGAGCAAAGCAACAAATTTAGAACTATCTGAGAAAATTGGAGTATCAGAAAACACAATCCGTAAGTGGAAAAACAGAGAAGTCTTTGAAGATAAAAGTTCAAGACCACGTAAGATTCGTTATTCCAAACTTTTATTACCCGCCTAAATCAACATAGAGCCATTATTTTTTTATAGGAATGTTTAATGCGTTCTCTAATGTTGCTTTTTTGGCAATTACATCCAGCATAGATTGGATATAATTTTGTTGCTGTGCATATAATTGATTTTGTGCTTGAGACAAATCAAAACTTGTAGAAACTCCCTCAAAGAATTTAATATGATGTTTTTTCTCTATCTTTTCTGCCAATTTTAAATTTTGTTTTGCGGTTTGATATTGTTCAACGCTAAACTGATAATCGCTTTTTGCACTTGCTAATTCTAAGTTTAACCTCTGTTTTGTCTCCTCTAATTTTATATCAGAATTTTCTAATTCAATTTTTGCCTGTTGCGTCTTTGAACTCCGCCCAAAACTGCTAAAAATAGGTATTTTTAAGTTAAATCCTAAAAGAGATGAATCGTACCATTTCTGGTTTTTATTCAAAAAATTAAATGAATCTGAATTGCCAGAATAACCAAAATTTACAAAAGCTTCCAGTTTAGGCAGTGCTTTACTTTGTTCTAAACGCATCAATAATCTTTTACCTTCTCTATCATTTTCAGCAATTTTAAAATCTATATGATTTTTGATATTGAACGCTTTTGATAACAGATTAAAACTCATAGTATTATCCACTAGAGACTCCAAATTATCGGTTAAAATAATTTTATTTTCAATAGAATTGCCAAGCGATAGGTTTAACATTTTATAACCAATATCTTTTAGTCGCCTTGTTCTATTTAGCTGACTTTCAACAGTGTAAAATGTTATTTGAAGCTGTTCTACATCTTCCTCTTCGTTTAAACCGTTTTCAAAAATTTTCTTTGCATCGCTTAGGTTTTTCTCTAATATATTTAGATTTCCTTCAAGTATTTCTATGCTTTTTTCTGCTACTAACACATTTCCGTAGGCATTTATTACAGCTTCTCTGATTGATAAATCTGTTTTTTCTTTGGCTTGTTCAGAAATTTTTAGATATGTTTTTGTAGATTGTAATCCTACCAAATACGAACCATCAAAAATTAATTGCTCTAAGGTTACCATTGCACTTGCATTCTGTTTTGTCCCAAAAGTTATGGGTATAAAAGTCCCTGATTCTCCGCCAGTTAATTCCGCAGGCAATAGTGTTATTTGTTGTTTTAACCAGTTTTGATAATTGACTTTTGCACTTATTTCTGGCAAACCAGTAGATATAGTTTCCCACTTTCTTTTACGTGCTGCCGCAATGTTATTCACTGCTGTTTTAGCATTATAATTATTCTTTATAGCGTAAGCTATAGCCTCATCTAAAGAAAAACTTTTTGTGTTTTCTTGTGATAAACCTAAGCCAAAAAAACATAAACTAAATAAAACAATTAATTTATTTTGCATATAATTACGATTTTTTAATTTACGATTGAACAATTAAACCTTTGCAAACTTATGTTGGTATAAACTGATTTAATATCTTTGTGCTGCAGCATTTTTACGTGTTTGGAAATACTCCGCTAAGATACTTATATATAGTAACTTAACAAAATAAAAATGCTGCTTTTCCTAATATTATACCCTTGATTCTTAAACTTTTAGTTCCTGCGAAACTTGAGATAATAAAACAACCAGTAGAAATACAGTTAGCTTCATTTTTAAGTCTGTGTTGGAAAAATTGCAAGAATAATTTAACAATCTTCCTTTTCGCATAATTATTTTTTTCATAATTTTATAATAATTATTTTTAAATCAATAGCTGTTAAGTTTCACAAGGTTGTTATCTGCAACTTGTCTTAATAATTTTCAAATTTAGTATTTTATTTTTAAAATTGTCAGGTTTTTCTTTAAATATTTCAGGGTCTAATTCATACCATTTTTTAACTGCATTAAAAGGCGTTTTTTGGGTTTAATTCCCCGGTGCAGAGCGTACGAGGTATCAAATAGGAATTCCTTTTTTTATTTCGACACAGAGCGTCGGGGAATTAAACCCAAAAAACGATTCAAAAAACCAGATACTTTGTCGTAAAAATCCGTAGGGTTTTCGGCGTGCAACCAATGACCTGCATTTTTAATCGTAGTTATTTCTGAATTTGGAAAATATGCTTTAATCAATGGAATTTCATTTAAAGAAATATGATCTGATTTTTCACCTTTTAGAAATAACGTTTCACCTTCAAAAACTTCAGACGATGATAAACCAACACCAACTTCCTTATTATTTTCAGTAAGTGATTGCAAATTAAAACGAAAAGCTAACTGCTTATTTTCTTTCCAATAAAGATTTTTTAATAAAAATTGACGGACACCAACTTGTGTAATAAATTTTGCGAGTTTTTCATCTACTAATTTTCTCGAATTATCAACTGAAAGGTCAACTGAATTTAACGCCCGTAAAATATCTTTGTGTTGTGGTTCATAATACCTGGGAGAAATGTCTGCAACCACTAATTTATCTACAATTTTAAAATATTTTACCGAAAACAGCATCACAGTTTTACCTCCCATAGAATGCCCCAATAAGTTGACTTTTTTCAATTGATGATACTCTATATAATCGTGCAAATCTGCAACTAACAATTTATAATTAAACTCATCTGAATGAAAACTGCGTCCGTGATTCCGTTGGTCTATCAGATGCACTTCATAATTTTTAGAAAATTTATTGGCAAGAGATTTCCAATTATCTCCCATACCAAAATATCCGTGCAAAATTAACAGAGGAGTTCCCTCTCCTAATATTTTTGAGTATATTATCTTCATTTTAATTGCCTAATTGGTTGTTAGTTGTTCAATCGTGGAATTATCAAATTGTTCAATCGTAATTCGTAATTCCATTTGATATTACCTAGTAAAAACCAGTTCTGTTTCTGTAGAAAGTTTTTCGTCAAACCTATAACCATTAGTATCAAAATTCCTCAATCTATCAGTTGTTGTAATGTTGTGGTCAATGATATATCGCACCATTGAGCCACGAGCTTTTTTGGCAAAGGTCATAATAATTTTGTACTGCCCATTTTTAAAATCTTTAAACACAGGTGTAATCATAGGTGTATTTAATGCCTTTTTGTTGATGACTTTAAAATATTCTGAGCTAGCTAAATTTACAAACAATTCATTATCTAATATTTCGTGATTTAATGAATTGGTGATTTTATCTCCCCAAAATTTATATAAATTTTCTTGGCTTCCAACTTTTAGGCGAGTTCCCATTTCCAAACGATACGGTTGAATTAAATCTAAAGGCTTTAAAATTCCGTACAAACCAGATAAAATTCGTAATCTACTTTGCAATATTGGTAATTTTTCTGTTGACAAAGAATTTACATCTATTCCTTTATATACTTCGCCAGAAAAAGTGTATATCGCCTGTTTTGCGTTATCTAAAGTAAAGGGAAGTTCCCAAATTTGATTACGTTCATAATTCAATTCTGCCAAAGAAGAGGATATTCCCATTAACTCAGATAATTTATTCCGCGATATTGTCTTTAATTTCTTATTTAGTTTGGCAGAATGCTCTAAAAATTCCGGTATAGAATATAAACTTGTGGGAACTTTAGATTCAAAATTTAAAGATTTCGCCGGGGATATAATTATTTTCATTTTTAAACTATACGATTTTTAAATTGTTGACTCGTTAAATTGTTCATTCGTGAATCAAAAATTGTAATTAGTGTAATTGTGTAACTATCAAATTATTAAATTCTTCTACAATTTCATTCAACACCTCTTTGGCTGATTTTATTTCATGAATTAATCCAGAGACTTGCCCAATTTCTAACTCTCCATTGTCTAAATCGCCTTCAAACATTCCTTTTTTAGCTCTGGCTCTACCCAATAATTTTTTGAGTTCATCAGTTGTAGGATTTTGTTGATACAATTCTTCTATTTCCTGATAAAACTTATTTTTTATCATGCGAACAGGTGCTAATTCCTTTAAGGTCAGATATGTATCTCCATCTTTAAGAGCTAATATTTTCTGTTTAAAATTACTATGTGCAGAAGATTCTTTAGTTGCAGCAAATCTACTTCCTATTTGAACACCATCTGCCCCTAAAACCATAGCGGCTAACATTCCTCTTCCGGTTGCAATTCCGCCAGCAGCGATTACTGGAATTTTTACCTGTTCTTTTACCATCGGAATTAGAGTAAATGTAGTCGTTTCTTCCCTCCCATTATGTCCGCCAGCTTCAAAACCTTCGCAGACTATAGCATCAACTCCAGCAGCTTCCGCTTTTAAAGCAAATTTTACAGAGCTAACAATATGCACAACAGTAATTCCTTTTTCTTTTAGGAAAAAAGTCCAAGTTTTGGGATTCCCTGCTGATGTGAATACAATCTTTACACCTTCCTCTACAATAATATCCATAATCTTTTCAATATCTGGATATAACATTGGCACGTTTACACCAAAAGGTTTATCAGTTGCTTTTTTACATTTTTGAATGTGTTCTCGTAGAACTTCTGGGTACATTGAACCAGAACCGATTAAACCTAATCCACCAGCGTTACTCACCGCTGACGCTAATTTATAACCGCTAACCCAAATCATTCCTCCTTGAATAATTGGGTGTTTTATATTAAAAAGTTGTGTAATATTTTGCGTCACTATTCTTTTATCAACTTAATGGTTTTTTGCTTATCTCCGTCAGTGATTTGCAAAAAATACATACCGCTACTCAACTTATGAACATCTATAATATTAGTGCTTAACTCTTCTTGTTGATATACTTTTTTCCCTAATATATTAAAGATTTTAACTCCAAAATCTTTAATCTTCACGCCTGATATATTAATCGCAAATCTATTTTTGACGGGATTTGGATAAACTCTCACATTATTAATAATATTAAATTCACTAACAAATAAAGTTGTATTATATGCGTTTTCAAAATTTGGGATTCCATAACCATATTGTGCTGTCGGATTATCAAATCTATCCGATGATTTTCTGATAATATCCATAACTTCTGAATAATTTTTATTGGGAAATGCCTGCCAGAAGCAAGCTATAGCTCCTGCCATAACTGGAGAAGAAAAAGATGTTCCAGCAGATGTTTTAGGATTTCCAGAACGATGATTTATTACATATACATTTTGTCCTTGTGCTAACACGTCTGGTTTCACTCTGCCGTCTGATGTCGGTCCAAAAGAGCTAAAAGAAGCAATAATTCTTGAAGCATTTACTGCTCCAACCGAAAAAACTGAAACCGCATCTGCTGGAGCTCCTATATATTTCCAAGAATTTCCTCCAGAATTTCCTGCAGAATTTACTAAAATCATTCCGCGGGAAACACCTATTTCAGCTCCACGAGAAATAAATGTAGTTCTGCCGTTCATATCGGCGTATGTGTAGTCGTAATCAGAATTATCAAACGTTGTATATCCTAGAGAAGTATTAATTATATCAACACCTAAACTATCTGCTCTTTCTGCAGCTTCTACCCATAAACTTTCTTCTAAAGGAACTTCTCTAGAACCGTCTTCCGTAATAAATAAATAAAAAGAGGCATCAGGTGCTGTACCGACAAATTCTCCATCAATATAACCTGCAATATCTGATAATACATTTGTTCCGTGATTACCTCTTGAATAGAAATTTTCGTTTCTGTTTACAAAATTATAGCCACCTAAAATTTGATTATTATTTCTAATCCGTGCAAAAGCATTTAATGTATTTACGTTTATAAAACCTCCGTCAAGCACTGCAATTTGCATTCCTCTTCCTGTATATCCTTGTTTATGTAAGAAATCGCCTTTTAGCATTTCTATTTGGTTGGCAGCTCTTCCGTAGTTAAAGTCTGTTACTATTTCTTCGAATTTATTTATATATTTTCTTTTTGGTTTTTTATTAATCTTTTTGTTTCCTGTATTCAATGATTTATTTGCAAATTCTATTCTATTAACGAAACTAAAAGATATTTTTAACGCATCAATATCTGCCTTTGCACCTTGTATATGAATTGCATTTAACCATTTAGATTTTGCCAAAACAGTAATTCCTGACGCTGCTTTTATTTGCCTGTAATAACTTGCTCCCAAAGGAACATCTTTATTATCTAAAGCTATATTTTGCCTTGTTCTTCTGTCTAAAGAGCGTTGCGACAACATAGTTAAAGGACTTGCTAAAAAGGTGGCAGAACTAGGTTTATCTTTTAAAAAAATCCATGCGTCTTCTTGTTGTGCAACAATTTGTAAACTAAAAATAAAAGTATATATAATAAATATCTTTTTCATAGCTAAATATCGTTTTATTGTGTATTCCTCAAACGTTAGTTGTTAAATTCTTGTAAACCTTACTAATTTAAAATCTCGCAAAGTTTTCAAAATATTGTAGATGTTAAATCGTTGAATTGTGTAATCGTAATTTATTACAATAAACATTATTTCAAGAAATAACTCCAGAACCAAGCAATTCTTCCTTTTGATACCAAGCGACAAACTGACCTTCTGTTATAGCTGACTGATTGTTTTCAAATTCTACATATAAACCAGATTTAACCTTATAAAGAATCGCGTTTTCTAACGACTGACGATACCTGATTCTGGCTTTAACCTCCATATATTCTTCAGAATTTAAAGCCAAATCTGTACGAATCCAATGGAGTTCCTTATTTGTTACGAATAAAACATTCCTGTGCAAACCTTTGTGATTTTTTCCTTCTCCTGCATAGATTATATTTTTAACAACATCAGTTTCTATCACAAATAAAGGCTCTTTAGTTCCTCCAACTGCAAGTCCTTTACGCTGTCCTTTTGTAAAATAATGTGCTCCTTGGTGCTTGCCAACTATCTTGCCATCTGTTAAATTGTATTGATATTTTGAAGCATAAAAAACTAATTCCTCCTCCTTATTATTGAATACAGGAATTTCTCTTTTATATGCCTCAGCATCATTTGGAATTTGAACAATTACACCTTCTTTTGGCTTTAATTTTTGTTGCAAAAATTCTGGCAAACGAACTTTACCTATAAAACACAAACCTTGAGAATCTTTTTTATCCGCAGTAATTAAATCAGCTTTTTTGGCTATTTCTCTTACCTCTGATTTTGTTAATTCACCTATTGGAAACATCGTTTTTGCCAACTGCTCTTGTGATAATTGACACAAAAAGTACGATTGGTCTTTATTATTGTCTTTTCCTGACAATAATTTATAAATCATTTTTCCATCAATCTCTTCTTCAAATTTTCGGCAGTAATGACCTGTTGCAATGTAGTCTGCTCCAAGATTTAGAGCGACGTCCATAAAAACATCAAACTTTATTTCTCTGTTGCAAAGTATATCTGGATTTGGTGTTCTTCCTTTCTCATATTCGTAGAACATATAATCCACAATACGTTTTTTGTATTGCTCGCTCAAATCTACTACTTGAAAAGGAATTTCTAATTTATCAGCAACAATCATAGCGTCGTTGCTGTCTTCAAGCCAAGTACATTCGTTGGAAATAGTTACAGAATCGTCGTGCCAGTTTTTCATAAACAAGCCGATGACTTCATAGCCTTGCTCTTTTAAAAGGTATGCTGTTACGCTACTGTCCACGCCTCCAGAAAGACCTACAATTACTCTCTTCATCTCATTCAAATTGGAGTATAATACCTTTTTAATTATAAAAGTTGTTGGTTGTCGGTTTCCAACTTCCAATTCGTAATTAATTTATGCAATATTTTGTAGTCAAACGGATATTAGTCATAAAGAATAAAAAAAGGGAGTCAGAGAATAGTATAACAAAAACAGATAAAAATGTAAAACACTCTGTTTTTATCCTATTAACCTTAAAAACTATGAAACTTATTCTCTGCTCCCTAAATTTATAAAACTCTTTATTAATGTTCAACTTTTTTAGGATTTTTATAATTGAACAGATAATCTACATCTAATTCTTTTACTTTCCCTAATTTACTCAATGATTTTGGATTTACATCTTTTTTATTTCCAATAACCATAATATTATAACTTTCTCCTTTGATGTTTTTATCAAAAAAAGTTTTTAAATCTTTTATTGTCATTTGCTGAATAGAATTGTAGATTTCTTCTCTATTATCGTTTGAGATTCCTCTCTTCTTCAAACTTTCGTAAGACCAGAATATCTTTGTTTTATTTATTCGTTGTGCCGCTAATTTTTTTAATGTCGCTTCTTTCGCAGCCTTAAACTGCTCTTCAACTTCTGGCATATCGGTCATTAATTCCATCATAGCAACTACGGCATCTAGAATTTTATTAGCCTGTGTACCTATAAAAGCATACACATAATTTGATTTTCCTTTTTCCGACGCGTTTGAATACATAGAAAATGCAGAATATGCCAACGATTTAGACTCACGTATTTCCTGAAATACAATTGAAGATAATCCACTACCAAAATAGGTGTTAAACAATGTGGAAGCTGCTATCTTTTTTGGGTCAAACTCTTCGCCTTTTGCCAAAAACAGCATCTGTGCCTGCACCATATCATAATCTACAAAATACACGTTATCACCTGTCTCTATGTTTTTATACTCTTTTTTAGCAGGATATTCTTTCAATTCCGAAGAAATTTTATGCTTCCTATCAAGTGCGGCAATCGCCTGATTTACATCTTTTCCATAGTAGAAAATCCTGTGTTTATAACCTTTCAATTCTTTTACCAAATTTACTAATTCCTGCGGGTTGATAGCCTTCAATTCATCAATCGTATAAATATCTCTCAATCTAGATTTTTCTCCGTACATACTGTAATTCATCAATCCGTTCCAAAGAATTTGACCTTTGCTGGATTTTGTGTCATCTCTAGATTTTGCAATCTTCTGCACATATTTGTCATAAGTTTCCTGATTAGGAGTTGCATTTGCCCATAAATTTTCTAATAATTCTAAACTTTTATCTAAATTTTCTCTCAATCCTGATAAATATACATACGACCTGTCGCTACCTGAACTCACCCCGTATTTTACTCCTAATTTATAAAATTCCTTCTTTAATTCTTCAGGGGAATACTTGTCTGTTCCCAAATATTCTAAATAACCAACCGCTATGCCCAACTTCTTGTTATGGTCTTTTCCCATATCAAAAATAATATACAATTCAGCCAAGTCATTCAATTTATTTTCTATAAATGAGATTTCTATTCCACTCGCTGTTTTAGTTTTCTGAATAGCTTTTTCGTAATCTATATATTTTGGCTTTAAATCTGGTGATTTTTGATTGTTGAAAGAGGTAATAAATTCTGAAGATTTATCTCTGTTCAATTCATTAGGTGTAATTTTTGGCTTGGGAACTTTTACTAAATCGGTGCTTTTTCCTTGATTTTTCTTGACAACCACATAATTATCTTTATAAAATTCATTTGCAAATTTTACCAAATCTTCTTTGCTAATTTTCTTCAATTCATCTAACAAACGAACCCTATCTTCCCAATTTTGAAAATGAACAAAAGCATCTACATACTCATAAGCCACAGACGACGCACTTTCATATTGTTTGATTTTTTGTAATTTCAAGTCGTTAATCACAGCATCAATCAGCCAATCGTCAAACTCTCCTTTTTTTACTTTTTCAATCTGACCTAAAATCAAATCTTTTACCTCATCTAAAGATTGTCCACTTTTAGGAACTCCGTAAAAACTATGCATTCCATAATCGTTTAAAAACGTAGGAGAACAACCGGCACGTTGTACTTTTTGCTGTTGATTTAAGTTTAAGTCAATCAACCCAGCTTCGCTATTGCTCAAAATCATATCGACAAGCGTAAGGTATTTTTCCTCCTCTGTACCAATGCCTTTACTTCTAAAAGCTATATTAATTCTCGCCGATTCCGGACCTGTAACTTCTTTCTTAATAACCTCTGTTAATGGAACTTCCGTAGGTCTTTCAGGATGTTTCACTTCTTTGTATTCAAAAGAACCGAAAGCATCGTTTACTTTTTTAATGGTTTGGTCAAATTCTAAATCTCCTACTAGGATAACAGCCATATTATTGGGTACATAATACTTCTTAAAATACGCGTGAATCGCCTCCATTGAAGGATTTTTTAAATGTTCAGACGTTCCGATAGTAGTTTGTTGTCCATAAGGATGTTTTGGAAATAAAGTTTTCATCATAACACGATTAGCTTTTCTAAAATCGCTGTCTTGACCCCTATTAAATTCTTCATAAACAGCTTCCAACTCTGTATGAAATAACCTCAATACTAATTGACTAAAACGCTCACTTTCTAACGACAGCCATTTGTCTAACTCATTTGACGGAATCTTATTTACATACACCGTCTCTTCGTGCCAAGTCCAAGCATTAGTTCCCTGAGCTCCTAATGAGCTTACCATTTTGTCGTATTCATTGGCAATTGCAGCTTTAGACGCTTTATGAGAAACCTTATCTATCTCCTTATAAATTTTCAGCTTTTTCTCTGGATTTTTTTCTGCTTTGTGTTTTTCGTACAAATCTGAAATTTGTTTTAAAAGAGTGCTTTCTTTTTCGAAATCTATAGCACCAATCTCATCAGTTCCCTTAAAAACCATATGTTCCAAATAGTGAGCTAACCCAGTATTATCTGCTGGATCATATACAGAACCTGCTCTTACAGGAATAAACGTTTGAATTTTAGGTTCTTCGGAATTTTGAGCCAAATATACTTTCATTCCATTTTCTAAAGTATATAAGCGTAATCCCGTTGGGTCATTTGTTACCAACTCATACTTAAAGCCATTTGCGTCAGTATAGTTTTCAGTTTTAATTTCTGTTGACTTTCTTTCGTTTTTACAGCTACTCAATGTTATGAATACCAGCAAAACGCATAATAATTGATTTATTCTTCTCATAATAAAGGTTTTATTTTATACAAATTTGATTATAAAAAATGATCGCCAAATGTATGATTTATTTAGCTACGAATGATATATCTATTTTAATATTTATATTTATTTTAACATTGCGTAGAACTAAGGCAGCACTTGTAACTTAAAATTGTTGAATCGTAAATCGTAATTCATAATTTATGCTAAAACACTAGCGACCATTTCTCCAATTTTAGCAGGAGAATCTACAACGTGAATTCCGTTTGCTCTTAAAATTTCCATTTTTGCTTGTGCGGTATCGTCAGCTCCGCCAACAATTGCTCCGGCGTGTCCCATTGTTCTACCAGCAGGCGCAGTTTGTCCGGCAATAAAACCAATAACTGGCTTTCTGTTTCCATCTGCTTTGACCCATTTAGCAGCCTCTGCTTCTAAGTTTCCGCCTATTTCACCAATCATCACAATCGCCTCTGTTTCATCATCATTCATCAATAATTCTACGGCTTCTTTGGTAGTTGTCCCAATAATTGGGTCTCCTCCGATGCCAATCGCTGTCGTGATTCCAAATCCTTGTTTTACAACTTGGTCTGCGGCTTCATAAGTTAAAGTACCGGACTTAGAAACAACTCCAACTTTCCCTTTTTTAAATATAAATCCCGGCATAATACCAACTTTAGCTTCGTCTGGAGTAATAACTCCTGGGCAGTTAGGACCTACCAAAGTGCAATCTTTTGAGTCGATATAATTCTTAACTTTTACCATATCTGCCGTAGGAATTCCTTCGGTAATACAAATAATTACTTTGATTCCTGTATCTGCAGCTTCCATAATTGCGTCAGCAGCAAAAGCTGGCGGTACGAAAATAATACTCGTATTCGCTCCCGCTTTTTTAACGGCATCTGCAACAGTATTAAAAACCGGTCTCTCTAAATGCTCCTGACCTCCTTTGCCCGGAGTAACACCTCCAACAACGTTAGTTCCATAATCAATCATCTGACCGGCGTGAAAAGTTCCTTCACCTCCTGTAAAACCTTGTACAATAATTTTTGAATCTTTATTTACTAAAACGCTCATTTGTCTTTTTATTTAACATAAATTATTTTATTCAACTGTTTTAATGACACAAAAATAACTGTTTAATCTCTATCACAAAAATATTCTTATCATTTATTTTTCCACTCTTTTAAAAACTGTTTGATTTCTGCCATTTCTTTTAGTTTCTCTCTCGATTCTGAAACTGGTGTTCCAAAATATGATTTTCCTCCTTCTAAAGATTTTGAAACTCCAGTTTGAGCGAGTATTACAGCTCTTTTTTCAATAATAACTCCACTAATTATACCAACTTGCCCCCAAATAGTAACCTCATCTTCTATAGTAACGCAACCCGAAATTCCAGTTTGCGATGCTATCAAACATTTTTTGCCAATTACCGTATCGTGACCAATGTGAACCTGATTGTCAATTTTTGTTCCTTTTTTGACGATTGTATCTCCTGTTACTCCTCTATCGATTGTGCAGGAAGCTCCCAAATCTACATCGTCCTCTAACAAAACTCTACCTCCAGAAATTAATTTATCAAACCCTTCTGAATGTTTTTTATAATAAAAAGCATCAGCTCCTAAAACTGTATTTGCATGAATTGTTACATTATTTCCAATAATACAATCGTCATAAATAGTTACGTTTGGATGTATAACACAATTATTACCTATAACCACGTTATTACCTATAAAAACGTTTGGTTGTATAATCGTTCCTTCTCCAATAATTGCAGATTTTGCTATATTTTCTTTTGATGAAATAAACGGATTAAAATGTTTTGTAATTTTATTAAAATCACGAAAAGGATTATCAGAAATTAACAGTGCCTTTCCTATTGGGCAATCAACTTTTTTATCGATTAAAATTGTAGTTGCAGCAGATTTTAATGCTTTGTCATAATATTTTGGATGGTCAACAAAAACAATATCACCGCTCTCCACTACATGAATTTCATTAATTCCTGTAATTAGAAAATTGGCATCGCCAACAAAATCTACTTTTAATAAAGTGGCTATTTTCTGTAAAGTTTGCGGTTGATTGAATTTCAAAACTAATTTTTGATACGTTCTTGATAAGTTCCTTTTGCTGTTTCAATTTTTATTTTATCTCCTTCATTTATAAACAAAGGTACATTTATTATTGCTCCAGATTCTACAGTTGCAGGTTTTGTTGCGTTGGTAGCTGTATTTCCTTTTAAGCCGGGTTCTGTATGTGTTACTTCCAAAATAACACTTTGTGGCATATCAACAGACAATGGCATATCATCTTCAGAATTGATAACAATCGTTACTATTTCTCCTTCTTTTAATAAATCTGGGGCATCTAACACTGATTTTTGCAAAGCAATTTGGTTGTAATCTTGAGTATTCATAAAGTTGTACAAATCTCCGTCGGCATATAAAAACTGAAATTTGTGAGTTTCTACACGTATATCTTCTATTTTTCTTCCCGCAGGAAATGTGTTGTCTATTACTTTTCCGTTAGTTACACTTTTGAGTTTTGTTCTTACGAACGCAGGACCTTTTCCCGGTTTTACGTGTAAAAATTCTATTACTTTATAAATGTCGTTATTGTATTTGATACAAAGCCCATTTCTAATATCTGATGTTGTTGCCATATTTGTTTCTGGTTGTTGGCTGTCAGTTGTTGGTTCCAGCTTCTATCTTTCAATTCGTAATTCATTTCCTCACCCCTGCAGAATATCCTTTCATTATTCCTCTTTGAGAATTCCTAATAAACAATGTTATTTCATCCCTTTCTGGGGTTGCCTCCATTTCGGCTTCAATAATTTCTAAAGCCTGTGTATTGTTGTAGTTTTTTTGATAAAGTATTCTGTAAATTTCTTGAATTTCTTGAATTTTTTTACTTGAGAAACCTCTTCTTCTTAATCCTATTGAATTAATGCCGACATAAGATAAAGGATATCTACCAGCCTTTACATAAGGTGGGACATCTTTGCCTATTAATGACCCTCCAGAAATCATAGCATGATCCCCAATATGAATAAACTGATGAATAGCTGACAAGCCGCCAATAATAGCATATTTTCCTATGGTTACATGACCTGCAAGTGCTACTCCGTTTACTAAAATTGAGTTATTTTTGACAACACAATCATGTGCAATATGTACAGTAGCCATAATTAAACAGTTGTCTCCAATCATTGTTTTACCAAAAGCACTTGTTCCCCTGTTTATGGTAACGCATTCTCTTATTGTAGTGTTATTCCCTATAATAGCAAGTGAATCTTCTCCTTCAAATTTTAAATCTTGTGGGATTGCTGAAATTACTGCTCCCGGAAAAATTCTACAGTTCTCACCTATACGAGTACCTTCCATAATGGTTACATTAGAGCCAATCCATGTGCCAGAACCAATCTCTACATTGTTATTAATTGTTACAAAAGGTTCTATTACTACGTTTCTAGCAACTTTTGCCTGTGGATGTATGTATGATAATGGTTGATTCATAGCTTATTTATTTTTAACAATTTGAGCCATCAATTCTGCTTCTACCACTAATTTTTTATTGACATATCCGTAAGCTTGCATATGGCAAATACCTCTCCTTATTGGGGATATTAATTCACATTTGAATATTAATGTATCTCCCGGCAATACTTTCTGTTTGAATTTAACATTATCCATTTTCATAAAGTATGTTAAGTAGTTTTCGGGGTCTGGCACTGTGCTTAACACTAAAATTCCTCCACATTGTGCCATTGCTTCAACTTGTAAAACTCCCGGCATTACTGGTGCTCCTGGAAAATGACCTTGAAAGTAAGTCTCGTTCATAGTTACATTTTTCATCCCTACTACATGCGTATCTGATAATTCCATAATTCTGTCAATTAATAGAAACGGAGGTCTGTGTGGTAGAATATCCATAATTTTATGAATATCCATTAATGGAGGCAAGTTTAAATCAAACTCAGGGACTTTATTGCGTTTTTCTTTTTTTATAACTTTAGCTAGCTTTTTTGCAAATTGTGTATTTACTAAATGTCCCGGTTTATTAGCAATTATTTTACCTTTGATACGAGTTCCAACTAATGCTAAATCTCCAACAATATCCAATAATTTATGTCTTGCAGCTTCATTTGACCAGTGCAGAGTTAGGTTGTCTAAAATTCCATTCGGTTTTATGCTTATTTTATCTTTCTTAAAAGCCTTTTTTAGTTTTTTTATTGTACTTTCAGATAATTCTTTATCTACATATACAATAGCATTATTCAAATCTCCTCCTTTAATTAAATCATTTTCCAACATAATTTCAATTTCGTGTAGAAAACTGAATGTCCTTGCGTTTGCAATTTCGTTTTTAAAATCAGAAATTGTGTTTAAAGTTGCGTTTTGAGTTCCCAATATCGTTGTGCCAAAATCAACCATTGTTGTTATCTTATATTCATCAGAAGGCATTAGGATAATTTCGCTACCTGTAGTTTCGTCTTTGTAAGAAATAATATCTTTTACAACGTATTCGTCAATAGTAGCATCTTGCTCTTGAATTCCTGCTTTTTCTAACACTTCTATAAAAGACTTGGAGGATCCGTCCATAATTGGCGGTTCGGGGGCATCAATTTCTATTAAAATGTTGTCTATATCTAAGCCTACAACTGCTGCTAAAACATGTTCTGAGGTTTGAATTTGAACCCCGTTTTTCTCAAGATTTGTACTTCTCTGCGTGTTTACAACGTACTCTGCTCTTGCTTCAATTATTGGACTTCCTTCTAAATCTACACGAGAAAACGCAAATCCGTGATTTACTTGCGTAGGCTTAAATGTAATTTTTACTGGTTTTCCTGTATGTAATCCTACTCCTGATATACTAACTTCTTCTAGTATAGTCTTTTGTTGTTTTCTATTCGTCATTATTCACTTTGAGGTTTAAAATCTTTTTCTAATTTATTTATGATTGATGCTATTTTAGGTAAATTTTTGAAATATACATACGATTTATTAAAATCTGAATACGGAAATGCAGGCGAGCCCTGTACAAGATCATTGTCTTTTATGTTTTTGCCGACTCCAGATTGTGCTTGGATTCTAACATTATTTCCTATCACCAAATGCCCTGCTATTCCTACCTGTCCGCCAATCATACAATTTTCTCCTATTTTGGTAGAGCCTGCAATTACTGTCTGTGCTGCAATTACTGTATTCTCTCCTATTTCAACATTATGAGCTATTTGAATTTGATTGTCTAATTTTACTCCTCTTCTAATAATTGTTGACCCGAATGTTCCTCTATCTATAGTGGTTGCAGTTCCAACTTCTATCTTAGAAAGCTTATAAACCTCTTCATTTAGATTTCCTACAACATCTCCTTCTAAAATTTCTGCTATTTGTTCAGCTGTATATTTCATCAACCGCAAAGGTATAAAAAAAACTTAGAATTAGTCTAATATCATTTTTTTAGGATAACAGAGAAAGTGCTTCTCTACAGGCTTCGTTAATGCCTGCAAGTTTAATTGGTCTGATACTTTGGCAATATCTTCTACCTCTCCTTCGCTATAAAGTATTTTTATCGGATTAATCTGACTGTAGGCTTGGTTAGAAATATTGCCATCAAAAATAAAATAGTGTGTCAGGTTCTTATCAATTTTAAGTTTGTTTATCAGTTTGTTTTTATATACTGTTTTATCTGATTCAGTAAATGGTTTATTTTGTATTTCTATTTTTAGCAAAGTGCGATTTACAATCATTTGAGAGAGTTTAGACAGTACTAAATCTGAGTGATTAGTCCATTCTTTTATAGCCGATAACACGTCATAATCATCTAATATAGAAAAAAACCGCAAGGTTTCTTCGTCAAAATTGGTGTTAGTAATTTGATTGTATAAAAAATATTGCATTGTTTTTGTGGCTGGTAGCTCAACATTTAAAGACGCTAATTCTTTTGCTCGTTTTAAAATTTTGACCAATATATTTTCTGCTACGAGGCTGGTTTTGTGCAAATAAACCTGCCAATACATAAGTCTGCGTGCTATCAAAAAGTTTTCTACCGAATAAATCCCCTTTTTTTCTATTACAAGCTCGTTATCAATAACATTCATCATTGAAATTAATCTGTCTGAGCTGATATTCCCTTCGGTAACTCCGGTATAGAAACTATCTCTTTTCAAATAATCCAGTCTATCTATATCTAATTGGCTTGATATTAGTTGATTAAAAAAACCTCTATGATATTTTCCCTCAAATATTTCTATGGCTAAATCTAATTTCCCATCAAATTCTTTATTTAACAATTTCATAAACTTCAATGAGATTTCTTCGTGGCTAATATCTTTTACAATACTATTTTCAAGTGCATGCGAAAACGCTCCGTGACCAATATCATGCAATAAAATCGCAATATACAGTGAATTTGCCTCATTTTCAGAGATTTTAATTCCTTTAAATCGTAAAATTCTCACCGTTTTTTGCATTAAATACATACAGCCAATTGCGTGATGAAAACGTGTATGGTTCGCTCCCGGATACACCAAATTAGAAAACCCCATTTGAGCTATACGCCTTAAACGTTGAAAAAACGGATGCTCTATGATGTCAAAAATTAAACTATTTGGTATAGTGATAAAGCCGTAAATAGGGTCATTAATTATTTTCAGTTTATTTGTTTTCAATAGATATATTTAATAGTTATAACTCTAACTTAATCAGAAACACCAAAATAAGTATTATTTTTTTAGATAGGCACAATTTTTACTGTTTTTTATTTTAATGTCATATTTATTTTACAAGCCTGTTATAAAAACCTCTTTTACATTCCATCATATTATGTACCTTTACAAAATAATAAAAAGAAGTTATCCGTATCTTTTGAGAATAGCATTTTTAGTGCAGTATATAGTTAACTTTTAAATACATATAAATATGAGTTGTAATAGTTGCTCTACCAATAGCGGCATTCCAAAAGGTTGTAAAAGCAACGGAAATTGTGGGACAAGTACTTGCGGTAGCGGAAATAAATTAAATGTTTTTGATTGGTTGTCAAATATGCTCCTACCAAACGGAGAACCCCCTTTCAATATATACGAAATCAGGTTTAAGAATGGGCGTAAATATTTTTTTAAAGACACCGAAAACCTAATATTTTCTATCGGAGATATTGTAGCTGTTGAAGGTTCTTCAGGATATGATATTGGCATAATTTCTTTGGGAGGAGAGCTGGTAAAAGTTCAATTAAAGAAAAAGAAGGTTCCTATTGACAGCCAAAATATTAGAAAAATATATAGAAAGGCATCACAAAGAGACATTGAAGTTTGGCAGTTTGTAAGAGGAAAAGAAGCAGAAACACAACGTAGAGGAAGGGAAATCATTGGAGCATTAAGGTTGAAAATGAAATTATCCGACGTAGAATATCAGGGAGACGGAAACAAAGCGACGTTTTATTATACGGCTGAGGACCGTGTAGATTTTCGTCAATTAATTAGAGAGTTAGCAACTGCTTTTTCTATCAGAATAGAAATGAAACACGTTGAGTTACGACAAGAAGCTGCTCGCTTAGGAGGTATTGGTTCTTGCGGACGAGAATTGTGCTGCTCCACTTGGTTAACCGACTTTAGAAAAGTTAGTATAGAGGCTGCTCGTTATCAACAATTATCATTAAATCCAACAAAACTATCAGGACAGTGTGGCAAGCTAAAGTGTTGCTTGAATTATGAATTAGACACATATTTAGATGCTTTAAAGGATTTTCCCAAACAAGATATAGTTTTAAAAACCAAAAATGGAGATGGAGTTTTTGTCAAAATGGATATTTTTAAGAAAATACTTTGGTACACCTACAAGACTAATAGTTCTAAATGGTTTAAATTAACCTTAGAACAGGTAAAAGAAATTGTTGCCTTAAATAAAAGAAATGACAAATCTCCTCCTTTAGAAGAGTACGAATCAGAATCTTTGGAAGAAGAAGAAATAATTGATTTCCAAGACGTTGTAGGGCAGGATAGTTTAACGCGTTTTGACAGACCAAAGAGGAAAAGAAATCACAGAAACAAACAAAGAAACAGAAACAGAAATGGCAAAAGAAACTAACAAAAATAGATTTTTTTTGGCACTGTTTTTAGTAGCGAGTTTTACCGCATGTGATTCTAAAAGAGTGTACGATTCTTATGTTTATATTCCGGGTAAATCTTGGCAGATAAACAACGATATTACTTTTTATTTTGAAATAAAAGATACTATTAATAGAAATAATTTGTTTATCAACATAAGAAACAACAAAGAATATTCGTTTAGTAACTTGTTTATTATCACTCAATTAAAGTTCCCTGACGGAAAGAAAATAATTGATACACTGGAGTATAAAATGACAGACTTTTTAGGTAAATTTTTAGGAAAGGGATTTACTGACATTAAAGAAAATAAGTTGTTTTATAAAGAAAATGTAGTTTTTCCAATGGCGGGAGATTATTCTGTAACGATTACTCAAGCAATGCGTAAAAATGATGAGGCTTATGGAATAAAATCACTAGAAGGAATTATTGACGTAGGATTTAGGGTAGAAAAGAGTGAAAAGTAAAAAATGTTCAGTTAAACAGTTACACAATTTGACAATTACACATTCAAACAACCAAGACAATATAAAATGAGAAATAGAACCAAAACAAAAGTAAACAAATTTAAGAGATATATAAAATGGTTTTGGATTCTTTTTTTAGGAGGAATTGCATCAATTTTATTTATGTTTTTACTAGCTTCGTGGGGCGTTTTTGGAACTTTACCAACCTTTGAAGAATTAGAAAATACAGAGAGCAATCTGGCAACTGAAATCATTTCTTCTGACGGAAAAACTCTTGGAACTTATGCGGTGCAGAATAGAACGCCAATCAAATTTAAAGACCTTCCCAAGAACTTAATAAACGCTTTGGTGGCTACAGAAGATGAACGTTTTTATGGGCATTCTGGAATTGATTTTAGAGGAACTGCCAGAGCTGTTATAAAAATGGGCAAAGGCGGTGGAGCAAGCACAATCACTCAACAATTAGCAAAAAACTTATTTACGAAAAGAACATCGGGAAATACTGTTAAAAGAATTATTCAGAAAACAAAAGAATGGGTAGTTGCAATTAAATTAGAACG